>CAVWPK010000001.1:0-3064 GCA_963756795.1 uncultured Actinomycetota bacterium
GCCTGTCCGTGGCCATGAAAAAGTCCCCACTGGTGGCCAGGTAGCGGTCCCCGGTGGTGGCCAGAAAGTCCCCACTCTTCGTCGTGTCGTGTGAGCCCTGAGGGCCCTGCGTGGTGACGGTGGCGGTTCCTAGCCAGCCGACCACCACCACGCAGGGGACCTCCATTGAAGAGCGCGAGGGAACGTATGGACGTCATTTCGGCCTACCGAGATGTAGGCACCTATCGGGGAGCGGCCGCGATGTGCGGCACGACCCACAAGACCGTGAAGCGGATCATCGAGCGCGCACGAGTCCGCGAGTGAGCAGGGCGGTGCGACGGCCGTCGAGCGGGTCGCCCGGTCGCGGAACTTCGACGAGGTCGCCGACCTCGTCGCGAAGCGTGTCGAGTCGACGTCGGGCCGGATCACCGCGAAGCGACTGCTGCCCGAAGCGACAGCGGCGGGCTACAGCGGGTCGGCGCGGAACTTCCGCCGACTCGTCGCGGATGCCAAGCAGGCATGGCGAAACGAGCATCCCGGCTGGTCGTGGTCGTCGGCCGGCGGTGTGGTCGCCGGGTGAGACGTTGATGATCGACTGGGGCGTCCTCGACATCGACGGGGTGCGGCTCCACGTGTTCTGCGCGGTGCTGGCGTGGTCGCGGTTCCGGTTCGTCAGGTTCGCCGTCGACGAGCAGGCCACCGACGACGTTCGCGATGTTGGCGGAGTGTTTCGAGGAGCTCGGCGGGGTCCCGAAGGTCGTCCTGGCCGACCGGATGGGCTGCCTGAAGGCCGGCGTCGTCGCGAACGTCGTGGTCCCGACGCCGGACTACGTCCGCTTCGCGAGCCATTACCGGTTCCGGCCCGACTTCTGCCATGCCGCGGACCCGCAGTCGAAGGGGATGGTCGAGAACCTCGTCGGCTACGCCAAGTCCGACCTGATGGTCCCGCTCATCGGCAGCACGACCAACGCTCTGGTCGGATCGCAACGAACGCCGCGGCGGCGTGGTGTGCCGAGGTCAACGCCAACCTGCATTCGGAGATCTGCGCGGTGCCGGTCGAGCGGCTCGTCGTCGAGCAGCCGCTGCTCGGTGAGCTGCCGTCACTGCGGGCGGAGTTCGGGCCACGGCCGACGACCCGGAAGGTCGACAAGCTCTCCTGTGTCCGGTTCGGCTCAGCCAGGTACTCGGTGCCGTGCCGACTCATTGGCACGACGGTCACCGTGCTCGTCGACGACTCGATCGACGGCGGGTCCTACGCGTCATCGGACCCGTGACCGGTGAGGTCCACGCCGAACACGGCTGGTCGCGCCCGGTGAGGTCAGCATCGACGACGCCCACTACGACCGGCCCCGACCCGACAAGCCGGCCCGGGGCGCGAGGCCCAGAACCCAACAGGAGAAGGACTTCCTCGCACTCGGCCCTGTCGCCGAGGCGTTCCTGACCGGCGCCGCAGCGGCCGGGGTGACCAAGCTGCCGAGCGAGATCGCCGTCGTCCTCGACCTGGTCGCAGCCCACGGCGACGACGCCGTCGTCGTCGCGCTGGGCCGGGCCGTGGAGTTCGGGCGGTGGCGCGCCGGCGACGTCCGCTCGATCCTCGCCACCCACGGCCAAGCACCCACCCCACGGCCCGCCGGCGAGCCGCTCGTGCTGACGCTGCCGACGGTCCCGACCAGATCGCTCGACGCCTACAAGATCGACGCCACTGATCGATGGGAGCTGCGTCGTGACGGCCGTCGTCGCCGCCGGCGCTGCCTGCGGATCTGACCGAGGGTTTGAAGCGGTTGAAGATGTCGGCGATGCGCCGGCTGGCACCCGAGCTGCTCGTGACCGCGAAGACCCAACGCTGGTCGCCCGAGGAGTTCCTGCGCACCCTCGTCGAGGCCGAGATCGCCGCCCGCGACGAGTCCAACGCCCGCACCCGACTACGCGCTGCAGGGTTCCCGGTCGTCAAGACCCTCGACGGGTTCGACGTCACCAGCTCCTCGGTCCCGGCCGCGACGTTCGACTACCTCTCGTCGCTGGAGTGGGTCCGTGCCGCCGAGAACGTCTGCCTCATCGGACCCGCCGGCACCGGCAAGTCCCACCTGCTCGTCGCGCTCGGCCACGCCGCGATCGCCCACGGCCACCGGGTCCGGTACTTCACCGCCGCCGACCTCGTCGAGACCCTCTACCGCGGACTGGCCGACAACTCCGTCGGCAAGACGATCGACACGCTGCTGCGCAACGACCTGGTCCTGCTCGACGAGCTCGGGTTCGCACCGCTGGACGACACCGGCGCCCAGCTGCTGTTCCGGTTCATCGCAGCTGCCTACGAACGCCGGTCGCTCGGCGTCGCGTCCCACTGGCCGTTCGAGGCCTGGGGCCGGTTCATGCCCGAGCACACCACCGCGGTCAGCATGCTCGACCGGCTCCTGCACCACTGCCACACCGTCGTCACCGACGGCGACTCCTACCGGATGAAGCAGGCCCGACAGAACGGAGGAACCCGACTCAAGACCTGAGCAAGTCGACGACCCAGAGTGGGGACTTTTAGTTGGCCACCAGCGGGGACCACGAACTGGCCGTTGACACCGCCGCGGGTGGTCCCACCACCGCCGAGAACACCCAAGGCTTCTGCGAGGCCTGCGATCGGTCCGAACAAGCGCTCGCCGCTCGGTCGGCGAGGCCCGCTGCCTGACGCTGTCTCGTGGGTTCCGGTCGCCTGTGTCACGATCCTGCCCACCACATGGATCGATGGCCGGGGAGAGCGGATGAGGAAGCAGATCGCGGCGCTGGTTGCTGTTGGCCTCGTGATCGGCGGGCTGTCCTTCGGCAGCCCAGCGCTCGCGGAGACCATCTCGAAGGCGGACCCTGACCCGCGCTGCTCCCAAGCGCCGCCCCTCGACGTCAAGCGGGCTACGTTCACCTACACGCCGGACGCCTTCGTCACCCGCATCCAGATGGGTGCACTGACCAAGCGGAAGTCGCAGGTCTTCAGCCGCTTCTACGTCGGGAACGACCGAGGGGTCCGATACGGGGTGCAGCTGGTCAGCGCGTTCCGCAGGGGCGGAGCTCCGCGTGCGACCGGCTACTGGACGGCTCCAGC
>CAVWPK010000002.1:0-1057877 GCA_963756795.1 uncultured Actinomycetota bacterium
CCGTAGTCGCCGACTGAAACCGTGTCAGTGCGCTCGTCGCGCTCGCCGATGAGGGCAGAGAGGTCCTGCAGGTCACGCGCGGCCGATGTCCCGCCCAGTACGACCTTCACGATCGACGCATCCCAGATCGCGCCGGCCGCGTGGTCACCCCACTTGTCGCGTGCCTGCGAGAGGGACTGCAACACCGGCATGGTGGTGATGCCGGTGCCTCCGCCTTCGGCCATCAGGACCGGCATCGACGGCAGGGGTGACAGGTTGCCGATCTCATCCAGGGCCATCAGCAGTGGTGGATCGAGCCGGGCTCCGGGGGAGGCCGCTGCGAGGTGACGGGCCGTCTCGACGAGGTCCTCGATGAACGCCGCGACCAGTGACCAGGAGGCGCCGGCGCCAGCACCGGTCGCGAGCAAGTACAGCGTGCCGTTGCTGGTCAGGAAGCTCGCGGGGTCGAACTCTTCACCTGCTGCTGGCGAGACGGCGTCGAGGACGCGCGGGTCGGCCAGACATGACAGCGCGAGGGAGACCCCCATCCAGATTGAGTCCCGGGTGCGCGGGTCGGAGTGGATCATCGACTCGAGCGAGTCGGCCCAGCCAGGTGCGGCGTGTGGGTCGCTGCTCAAGATGGCCACTGCGTCAGCGGCTGCTGACGGCGAGAGCGTCCACGCGAACAACTCAGCGGGGCTACGCCGGTCGAGTGCTGCGGCGTGGAGCAGGGACTGCAACGCCGTGCGGGTCTTGCCCTCCCAGAATCCGCCCGACTCGACCCCTCCCGTCGACAAGCCAGTCGCGGACGCGAGGCCCGTTGCTCGGATCATCGCGGTCAGCGGGTCTTCGCAGCCCCGCACCGGCGACCACCGCAACCCGGACGGGAGTCCGTCTGCCAGACGTTGGGGGTCGAAGACCGCGACGGGGCCACGTCGGCTGCGGGCAGTGATCGTGGCCGCGATGTTGTCTGGCCTCGTTGCGGTGGTGATGACCGCGCCCGGCGCGTCGAGGATGGCGTTGATGACGACGTGCAGGCCCTTGCCGGAGCGAGGCGGCCCCAGCAGAAGGATCGAGTCCTCGACCGAGGCCCACACCTCGGTGCCGCGAGCTCGCCCGAGGAGGTAGCCGATGTCGGAGGCGTCGGGGTGGTCAAGGGATGGGCGGAGCGTTCGGCCGCGTGCCAGGAGTGACTTCTTCGATGCCGTCACTCGAACGTCGCGGGACGTGGCAATACCGGCGAGTCGGTGCGGGTCGCGTGTGGTGTGCTCGCGCCATCCGCTGACTCGTCGCCCGACAACGAGCGCCGCACAGACGACTCCAGCGACCATCAGGGCGACCACGAGCCAGTAGAGCCAGGGGGACATGCCCGGTGTGCCCAGCGCCCTCCCCGGTCGCTCGGGGTCGGCCAGGACGCGCAAGCCTGACGCCCAGCCGTACCTCGGCAGATCGGCACCCGTCGCCCAAGCGGTGACCGTGCCTGCGAGTCTCAGTGCGGCAGCAAGGCAGCCCAGGGCAGCGATTCCGATGAGCCCGAGGTTGACCAAGTCGTTGTCGACCGACTGGCCGCGCGGGTTCATGCGCCGATCACCCTGACGGTGCCAGAGGTCCGCCCCAGCAGTACGACGTTGCCTCGGTGGGCGGCCAGCAGAGCAGGCGGCAGGCGGTTCTCCAGCGGGTCGACTCCGTGCTGGTGACGTCCGAGAATGACGGCGACGGATACCTCCTCGTCGGGCAGGAATCCATCAGCGGCCTCTGTCGGAGTTTGGTCGGCTGCACGTTGCTCAGTGGATCGTGGTCTTGGAGTCACGATGTCGGTGAAGGTGTTGCCGTCGGACTCGTGGACCTCGACACGCACGGGTGCGCCGAGGTCGTCGGCGATCGACTTCACGACGCTAGCGAGGTCGTCGCGGGTCACAGTCCCGTCCGCGGCATACGGCTCGCGGTCAAGGCGGACGTCAAGAAATCCAGTGTCGTTGACGACCACCTCGACTAAGGGCATCACGACGGGCACCTTGAGAGTTCCGTGGTCGTCGCGCCGGTAAGGCGCCGTGGTGTTGAGCATGGTCAGCGCCCCAGGACATCGACGTGAGTCCGAGCGGCTGGCGTGGCCTGTGCTGGTGCCCGATGGGCTGCAGGAGTGTCTCGGTCCAGCCCCGGAGGGTTCCCGTCACCGACCTTCGTGGTCGGGAGGTTGTCGAGGATGGTGAGCGACGCAGCACGGACACGGTCGGCGGTTGCCTGGACGACCTCGACCGGTGACTTGCCGGGCACGTCGCTGGCCCATGTCGAGACGTAAGGAACCGTGTAGCTCGTCGTGTCGAGCCCATGAGCAGCACCGACCATGAGCGCGACCGACTCGGCCTCGACCTCAGCGATCCCGCGATGCATCGCGGCGTCGACGTTGTCGGGCCCGTGGAGCATGACGTGACCGAGTTCGTGGGCCAACGTCTTCACCTGCGCAGCGTCATCCATGTCCATGCGGACCGAGACCTCATGGGTGAGGTAGTCGGTCAGTCCGTTCGCTCCGCCTATCGAGCGAGCGGTGGAGACCAGTCGCAGCTCGAACCCGCGGGCAACGATCTGGTCTGCCAGCCCGTCCCACAGGCCGTCCGGCGCCTCGCCTTCGAGCAGTTGCGGGCGGGGCGGCTCAGGGATCGGTTCGCCGTCGGTCTGGGAGATGTCCCAGACGTGGGCGGGCTTGAGGCCGATCATCCGAGACCGGACGGTCTCGCCCCCATGTGGCTTCTCACCGCGCCCGAGTCGTCGCCACGACTCCGGATTCTCCGGCGTCGATGACGCGAATCGGGCCGTCACCGGGGCGAGGATCGCGTACCCACCCTGCCCCTTCTTCACATGACGGTTCAGGCTCAGCCACTGCTTGAAGCCAGCGACGTACGTCGGCACTGGCCCGGGCACCCGACCCTCTTGGTACGCCGCGTTGTGCTGGCTGAAGATCAAGAGGGTGTTGTTGAACGACCGGCTTCGGAACTGTGCGGCGAACTCCAACGCACGTCGCCAGTCGTCGCCGGTGACGAGCGCGCTGACCGAATCCGTGAGCTTCTGATGCAGCGCGTCGATCTTCGCTTCGCGTGCCGCCAGGTCGCGTGTCTGTGACTTCATGGCTCGCCTCCGCCTCGGATGTCTGGTCAAAGAGGAGGTGCATCGGCTCGGCCGCAAGCTCGAATGCAGAGTTGCCCTGCGACGAGTGAGCCCGGCTGGGAGACTCTTTGCGTGGCCAAGGGCGGGATCTCGTGCGGTGTTTGTGGGCACAAGCAACCTGCGACCGTTGACGGCTGGGCTATGCCGCACATCAACAAGAGGACGGGTGCTCCGTGCGGGATCGAGGCCGACCGAGACGCCGCCGAAACGCAGCCTGGGGGCTCGCCGCCGCTGGCGCCCGCTCGAAAGAAGCGGTCAGCCAAGCTGGTCGTGCCCAAGAAACGCCCGAAGACCAAGACGTTTCAGGACTACTGCCCGAAGTGCAAGGTCTTTGTCATCATCACGAAGGTCAGCGGCAGTCTGACCGTCGCGGAACACAACACCAAGCGAAATGCGCGGTGCGTGATGAGCGGGAAGCCGTTCACCCCGCTGCGGCCGGAGAAGCGCGACGCGATGGAGTATCGAGTGTCAGGAAGCTTCGGTACGGGCAAGCGACGGTGAACTCATCCGGCCCGTCGTGTCGAACAATTCGAGCTCGGCCGGATGCAGCTGATGTTGGACAACGAACGAGCGGTGCTTGATCCGCCAGAGCCCTTGGCCGGTGCCCAGAGTCGGCAGCAGCGACTGCTCCGTGCCGGTAAGCCCGAGCGCGGTGGCCGTCGAGCCGAGCTGGTCGGACTCCTGCCGATAGACGATCCGCGTCTCGGCGTTCGCGAGGAGCGACGATGCGAGGGCGCGCATCGCGCTGCCCTGGTCGCCAACATTGTCGAGGTCGCTGAGCTTGTGGAAGATCAGCATGTTCGCGATCCCGTAGTGCCGGGCTAGGCGCCAGTGGGCGTCCATCCTCCGTAGCAAGGCCGGGTGCGACATTGAATCGCCCCGGGTTGCGTGGAGGCTCGGTTACTTGGAACCAGCCCCGATCGGGAGCGGTGTCTGAGGGTAGTGCTGGGGTGTGACGCTGGGTTGCCGATGGGTCCAGTGGTTGGCCTCGTACTCAGCGGGCGGGACGAGCCCGATCTCGCCGTGCAGGCGTCGGTGGTTGAACCAGTCGACGTACTCGGCGACGGCGATCTCGACGTCACCGACGGACTTCCAGCCGCCCTTGGGACGCATGACCGGGTTGCGGATGCACTCGGCCTTGAAGAGCGAGTTGAGCGCCTCGGCCATCGCGTTGTCGTAGCTGTCGCCGCGGCTGCCGACTGACGCGACGGCCTCGGCTTCGGCGAGCCGCTCGGTGTAGCGAATCGCTCGATACTGGACTCCGCGATCGCTGTGATGCACCAGGCCGGTGACGTCCTGGCCGGCTCGCTGCCGGGTCCACAGGCCCATGTCGAGGGCGTCGAGCGCCAGATCGGTGCGCAGGCTGGTGGACACCTGCCAGCCGACGATCATCCTGCTGAAGACGTCAAGAACGAACGCGACGTAGGTCCACCCGGCGTGCGTGCGGACATACGTCAGATCGGCCACCCAGAGCTGATTCGGTGCTGTGGCGACGAACTTCCGCTCGACCAAGTCCTCCGGGTGCTCGGTCTCGGCACCGTCGCCGATGGTGGTCTTGCGGGTCTTCTCCCGCGGGATCCCACGCAGTCCCTCGGCACGCATCAACCGCTCGACCGTGCAGCGGGCGACCTTCACGCCCTCCCTGTTGAGCTCGGCGTGGACCTTCCGGGCACCGTAGACACCGAGGTTGACCCTGTGCGCGACCTTGATGTACTCGACCAGCTCGGCATCGCGGATAGTGCGCGCCGACGGCGGCCTGGTCCTGAAGGCGTAGTAGCCACTCGGGGCGATCTGCACGCCGGCCTCCTTCAGCGCGGCGCAGATCGGCTCGACCCCGACCTCGCGCCCATCGACCACGTCGTGGCGATGGGCGTCGATGTAGGCGACTACCTGCTGGTGGGGCGGTCGAGCTCCGCCGCGAAGAAAGCCGAGGCCGTCCTCAAGATGTGATTGGTCCGCCGCAGCTCACGGTTCTCGCGCTCCAGCTGCGCCAGCCGCTCCGCATCGCTGGTCGTGGCGCCGGGCCGGTTGCCGCCGTCGATCTCGGCCTGCCGGACCCAGTTGCGCAGGGTTTCCGGATGCATGCCGAGCTGGCCGGCCACTCGAGCGATCGCGCCAGACCTCGTTGCAGGGTCACGCCTCAACTCGACGGCCATCCGGGTTGCGCGCTCACGCAGCTCGTCGCCGTACTTCCTGGGTGCTGCCATGACTCTCATCCTCCATGGATTGAGAGCCTCCATCAGACCCGGGGCGATTCACTTCGACCATTGGGACTCACGACTCGGCGACCCTCAGCTCCATACCCACGTCGTTGTGTCCAACAAGGTCAAGACGACCGAGGACGGGCGCTGGCGCAGCCTGGACGGGCGCCCCCTTCACGCAGCGGTCGTTGGCCTGTCGGAGCACTACAACGCGGTGCTGGCGGACGGGCTCACTCGACTGTTCGGGATCGACTGGGAACAGCGGGCGCGTGGTCCTGAACGGACATCGGCCTGGGAGTTGGCGCCCGTCCCGGACGACCTGATCCGCGAGTTCTCCTCCCGATCACGCGGCATCGACATCGAGAAGGATCGCCTGATTGAGGCGTACGTCCGTGACCACGGCAAGCGCCCGTCCTCTGCCACGATCATCCGACTCCGGGCCATCGCGACGCTGTCGACCCGGCCGGAGAAGACCATCCGATCGCTGGCGGACCTCACCCTGGAGTGGCGAGGACGGGCGGGTCAGATCCTTGGGACGGGCGCCCCCGAGTGGGCTCGTCAGATCACTGGCCAGGGGGGCGCCCGTCCCATGCCGACGGCGCTCCTTCGCGCCGATGACATTCCGCTCGATGTGGTCGGCCAGGTCGCCTATGCCGTCGTCGATGTCGTCAGCGAGAAACGGTCGACCTGGCGCCATTGGAACCTCTGGGCCGAGGCCTCACGCCAGACAATGGGCTGGAGGTTCCAAAGCGCCGACGACCGCGAGCAGGTCATCGGGCTGATCGTGGCCGACGCCAAGGCTCGGTCGGTCATGTTGACCCCACCCGATCTCGCACAGCTCCCGGAGATGTTCCGCCGCGCGGACGGCACCTCACGATTCCGGCCGCACCACTCGACGATCTACTCGTCGACGGATCTTCTGGCCGCCGAGGATCGGCTGCTCGAACTCAGCCGACTCACGGATGCGCCGATCGTCGGGGTCGATGGAGTCGCCCGAGCCGCTTCGACGGAGGACGGTCAACACCTACTCAGCGACAGCCAAGCCGAGGCCCTTGCGAAGGTCAGCGCGTCTGGACGTCAACTCGACCTGCTGGTCGGCCCGGCCGGGGCGGGTAAGACGACGGCGATGCATGCCCTCCAACGGGCCTGGCGCGCCGAGCACGGGCGCGACAGCGTGGTCGGTCTCGCGCCGAGCGCGGTGGCAGCTCAAGTCCTGGCTGAGGACCTCGGCATCGAATGTGAGAACACCGCCAAGTGGCTCCACGAGTACGACCGCGGCCGGGTCGCGCTGCACGCCGGCCAACTCGTGATCATCGACGAGGCGACCCTCGCCGGCACCCTGACGCTCGACCGGATCAGCCGAATCGCGGCCGAGGCTGGCGCCAAGGTGCTGCTGGTCGGCGACTGGGCCCAACTCCAGTCGGTCGACGCCGGTGGAGCCTTCTCGCTGCTCGTCAGCGAACGGCCGGACGTCGCCGAACTGACCGAGGTGCATCGCTTCGTCAGCGAGTGGGAGCGCGAGGCGTCGCTCGACCTCCGCTTCGGACGCAGCGACGTCATCGGCGTGTACGCCGAGCACGACCGCCTGAAGGAGGGAACGACCGATGAGATGACGGACGCCGCGTACGCCGCTTGGCGTGCCGACACCAGGTCCGGGCGATCCAGCGTGCTTGTCACGGAGGCGACACGGTCCGTCTTCGAGCTCAACAAGCGGGCCCGTGCCGAGCGGATCCTCGACGGTGACACTCGGGCCAGCACCGAGGTCCGGCTCGTCGACGGAAGCCACGCCTCCGAGGGTGACCTGATCATCACCCGACGCAACGACCGACGGCTCAAGCCGCTGCGAGGCGGCTGGGTCCGTAACGGCGACCGGTGGCAGATCCTGAGTGTCGGGCGGGACGGCTCCGCCGAGGTGCGCCGGGTCTCGGGCGCCGGGCACGGCACCGTCAGGCTGCCAGCGTCGTACGTCGCCGAGCATGTCGACCTCGGGTACGCGGTCACCGCCCATCGCGCCCAGGGCATCACGGTCGACACCTCGCATGTCGTCGTCTCCGGGACGACCACTCGCGAGAACCTCTACGTGTCGATGACCCGGGGGCGGGAGTGCAACACCGCGTACGTCGCGCTCGACCAGCCAGACGACAGCCACGCCGCTCCGGAGCCCGACGAGGTGACTGCCCGAACGGTTCTCTACGGCGTCCTCCAACACTCGGGTGTTGAGTTGTCCGCCCACCAGACGATCCGTGCCGAGCAGGATGCCTGGGGCTCGATCGCCCAGTTGGCCGCTGAGTACGAAACGATCGCGGCTGCCGCTCAACGGGACCGTTGGGTCGAACTGCTCGATCGCTCGGGACTCACCCGCGAACAGGTCGACGACGTCGTCCAGTCGGACTCCTTCGGTCCACTGACGGCCGAGCTTCGTCGAGCCGAGGCGAACCACTACGACCTCGACCTCGTCCTGCCGTCGGTCGTCGGGAGGCGGGGCTTCGGTGATGCCGTCGACATCGGCGCCGTCCTCATGAGTCGCATCAGCCACGAGACCGGGCGTGTCCGCCGCGGGAAGCGCAGCGCCGAGCCCAATCTCATCGCCGGGCTGGTCCCGGCGGCCGACGGTCCGATGGCGAGGGACATGGCGGACGCGCTGCGAGAGCGAGCCCACCTCATCGAGGATCGAGCACTTGCGCTCGCCGAATCTGCGGTCGACACCGATGCAGCGATGGCTCAAGCGGCTCGGCCCGGCACCCGAGGACGACGCTGAGCGGCGGCGGTGGATGCGTGAGGTCGCGACTGTCGCCGCCTACCGCGACCGCTACGGGATCTCTGCTCGAAGCGCGCTCGGCGACGAACCCGCGACGGTGGCCCAACGCCGCGACGCCGGTCGAGCTGAACAAGCCATCCGCCGGGCACGGGCCATCGCGAAGGCTGAGGCCGCCGAGATCGAGCACAGGAGAGTGGTCCGACGCGGCGCTTCGATCGCGTAGGTCCACAGGTCGACGTTGGTCGTGGTTATCCACCACTCCGTCCACGGCCAGGCACGGCCGCGTCGAGCAGGGACACGGTCGACATACGGACCGAAGGGAGACACCCGATGCTTGCCCTGCTTTGGAACCTCAGCGCCGCGATCCGCGGCTACCTGCGCTTCTACATGCCGACCAACCGCGCCCTCGACTGGCTGCGGACGCCGCGCGGCCTCAAGTGGGCCGTCCCCGTCGCCGTCGTGGTGGCGCCCGCCTACCTGTACGCGATGAGCGTCGCGGCGGTCATCGCGCCAGCCCGGCCTCGGGTGGCTGAACGTCCTCGTGATCCTGTTCTGCTGGAACGCGATGAAGTTCGCCTGGATGGCGCGTGCTCAGCCCGTTCATGATGCTCGGGAGCCGGGCCAGGGGCGAAGACGACGTCAGGGGCTCGAGGTGGTTGTTGCGAAGGAGTCGAGTTCCTTCACAATCTTGGTGAGCGTCGTGACCTCGGCATGCGTGGGCGCAAGTTCGTACGCGTGGTGGTGCGAGGC
Source organism: uncultured Actinomycetota bacterium (assembly GCA_963756795.1). GTDB lineage: Bacteria > Actinomycetota > Actinomycetes > Propionibacteriales > Nocardioidaceae > Nocardioides. The sequence continues at coordinate 8,851 of CAVWPK010000002.1, forward strand.
CTGTGATAGCGCGTCCCAAGCGTATTGGGCTGCACCGGCGAGATGGGGTGCATCGTCCTGATAGAGAACCCGAATGCAGCCGAGAAGTGTCCTGGTATTGGCGCTGCCAGGTTCGAACCCTCGTGCTCGGATCAGATTGCGGAGGATGTCCTCGAGGGCTGACCTCGTCACCCAGGCCGCTGCGCGCACTGAATGGACTCGAACGGACAGACGGCCGTCAAGCAGAGCCGACGCCTGGTCGAGAGCCGAAGTCACTTCACGCCGTTCTTGATGTCGGTCACGGTCTTCTCGACGTCACGACAAGCGTCAATCGGGTCACCATGTTCGAGCTTGAAGTGAATCGAGTTGGCCTTGCGAAGGGCCCACTTGCGGTAGGTCGACTTCTCCAGCCAGGCGTCGATCTTCGTTGGGTCATCGATTGCGAGTGCAAGGCGGTCCCGGGTCTTCGGACCGGCCTCCCATGCCTTCTCAACATCTTCATGCGAGGCGCCGTTGGACAGTTCGCGCGCGTAGAAGGTCTCGTGCGCTTGAGACTCAAGCGCCATGCGAAGGAGGCCTGGGAGGACGCGACGACGGGTCTCGTCCGGAAGGTCGGCGTCCTTAACGAGCCCAAAAGCATCCCTCAGATAGCGGTCCGCAGGACTGTGGGTGACAACAGGTGTGACCTTCGAGTTTGCCTCTCGGATCACCTCCAACACCTTGATCGGAACATCTTTGGGCGCGCGGCGTACGGCGCTGGCAAACCGATCATCGTGGGAGAACACGATGACCTGCCGCGTCTTGGCGATGCCAAGCAGCACCTTGACGAGGCCGTCGACCTTCGCTGGATCCATCGCCTGAACGGGGTCATCGAGGACGACGAACCGGAATGGACTCTCGGGCAGCGTGGCTCTGGGGAGGAACAATGCCAGCGCGAGTGAATGCAGTTCGCCCTGACTCATGACGGCAAGCGCTCCTGCGTCTTCGCCGTCAACCTCGGCCGCAATCGCCACGTGCCGGCGGGTGTTGGAGCTTTCCAGTGTTAGCCCCGCGATCTCAACGTTGCTTTCCTGACGCAGGCCCGCCCAAATCTTCTTGGCCTCAGCGGCAATGGGCTTAACCCGCTCGTTCTTGAGGATGATCTCGTTGTCTTTCAACCACTTGTGAGCTGCCGCAGATGCCGTGGCAGCGGGCCTCTGGTGCTCCCAATCTTCGAACGCATCCGCGTACGCGGCCACCCGTGCCGCAACCTTGCTCCAAGCCTCGTCCAGGCCGGACACGTACTCCTGAGCCGCTGTCTTGAGTTCCGCCAGTGCCACGCGAGCGGGACTGCACTTCTTCAGCAGATGCTCGGCGAGCGCGAGTGGGTCACCCGGGGCTGCCGACCACTCACTCCACGCGCTTGCCAATTTCCCTGCAAGCGCGCTGAGTTCGATGGGTAGGTCGGCACCCAGCGTTCCCGGGCAGGTGCTGACTAGCGACCGGGCACCTGCCAGCGCTGCGGAGTTGCGAGCGCGCGCCGTTTGCAACTCGGCCAACTCCTGCTCGTCGTTCGCAAGTTCTTCCCGCAGCGCAATGACGCGCGCTGCGTCCAGGCTGCCGCCCTCACAGACGGGACACGGCTGGTCGCCCTCGTGCTCATGGACAGCGATCGCGGCGCCTATCAGGTGGCTGCGTCGCTGAAGCACCTCGCCTACGCGGTCACCGACGTCAGCAAGGTTTCCGACGGCGGCAGTTAGGCCTTCCGCCGCCGCCTGGCAGTCTTCGTCGCTAGGGAGCGCTAGAGGGAGCAGGGCTCGGACTCGTGGCCCAACTCCGGTGTCACTGGTCGTACCAGTCGCGACGTGACGGAGCTGGCTCGTGTCGAGCGCCTTGGCCCCCAGCAGTGCGGACGCCTTATGTGCGCGTGTGTCGTCGAGGCCATCGAGCGACTGCACGATGGCCTTCTTGTCGTTTCGCAAGGCCGTCTCTGGCCCCGTCATCGTCTTTCGGTGCTCATCCAGCGCCTTGACCGCGCCGGCCAGCTGCTCGAGGCCAAGAACGGTCGAGATCGCGTCGTACAGGACCTTCGGCTCGGCGGCGAGAAGCGCGCCGAGCTCCTCATACGTGAGCATTGGGCGGTAGGTCTCCAGCGGTCCTGCCCAACCGAGGCTGGCCAGGCCGGCCTGCTTCTTCTCGCCCTGACGCTGCAACGACGTCGCCATGCCGGCGAGATCGGCGCCAGTCGGCCACTCGACGGTCAACCTAGTCGGTCCAACCCCTTCCTCGGCCAGTGTCACGTCGATTCGGGTGGCGTCTCCGTCGTGAATATTCCGCCAGCGTTCCTTCCACTGGCTTGCTCGCGCGTGCCAGCGGTAGGTGGTACCTGTTAGCGCCACCTCAAGTGCCTCGGCGAAACTCGACTTGCCGGAGCCGTTGCGCCCAGAGATGACAGTCAGTGAGGGGAACGGGTCGAGGTTGAGCTGGGATTCGGGGCCGATGCCGCGAAACCCTCGGACCTTGATCTGTTTGAGGAAGGCGCCGGCTGGATCCACGTCGGCTTTGGCCTCCGCCGTCGGCGCAGGCGGTGTGTAGCCCGCCATATCGGCGAGGGCTGTCTTGCCCTCCAAGGCGGCGAGGATGAGCAACTTGGCGTCGTCCGAGAGTTTCTGGTCGGAATCTAGGCGCGTGCCCACCCAAGTCGTCAGGTCGCTGCTCAAATTTCTCTCCCGTGGTCTGAAGCTTCTGCTTCAACGCTAACGGGAGGTCCGACGCTGTGGCAGAAACGGACGACACGCCCGTTGCCCGGGTCGGGTTGTCGTGATCCCGACGGTTGGCTCGTGTCCGATCTGCCGCGTTCCGTCGGACCCCACCGGTAACGTTCGTACGGTCAGGTCGGCGACGTGTCGACGTGCGCTTCAAACAGACGAGAACGGCGAGCAAATGGGTAACGGGTCGAGCCTGGTGGCACTTCGCAAGGTCTGCGTGCCGCGCGACGATGTCATCGAGGGTGGGCTTGCCGACAACCACTTCGCGGCTCAGCTGGACAAGGTGGTTCGCGACGCGGCGCACTACCCGGTGTACGGCGATCCCGATGCCTTCTTCGCTCAGACCTATCCCACGGGCGGCCTCAAGACTCTGCTGACGAAGACCTTCGGTCGCGTCGCGGGCGCCAAAGGCGTCGCAGGGGAGAACGGTGTCCTTCGGCCCACCACGTCGTTTGGTGGCGGTAAGACTCACTCGCTGACGGCGGTGTATCACTTGGCAAACGGCGCCCGCCCGACGAACATCGCCGACTTCCTCGATCCGGCTCTCCTGCCGGATGGCCCAGTTCAGATCGCAGCGCTCGTAGGCGATGCGCTCGATCCGACGGCAGGGGTCGACACCAACGGGCATCGCACATACACGATGTGGGGCGAGATGGCGGCTCAGCTCGGCGAGGGAGCCTACGCCGCGATGAGCGCGAACGACTCGGAGCGAACTGCGCCGGGGACCGGAACCATCAAGGCCGCGCTTGGTGGTAAGCCGGCAATCGTGATCGTCGATGAGATCGCGAAGTACCTGCGGGCAGTCACGTCCTCTGGCAGCGAGGACGTTCGACGGATGGCAGACGCTATCCCCGTCTTCCTAGGGAACCTGTTCGAGGTGGCGTCTGACCCGACCAACCACGTTTCGGTCATCATCACGCTGGCTGCGACCACGAACGCGTTTGGCGCCGAGACGACTGAGATCACCGATCTCATGGGTGACGAGAAGAGAAGGCCTCCGCGGCCGGCGCGGCGGCGGTTGCGACGGCTGGCGAAACCGCGGACCTGCTGACCCGTGCCGTCCAGCCGTCGGCCGTGATCAAGCCGGCGGATGACAACGAGATCGGGGAGATCCTCAAGAAGCGTCTCTTCTCGTCGGTCGACACGTCAGCGGCGAAGGCGGCAGGTGACGCGTACCGAGACTTCTACGAGGCGCTGGCGAAGACTGAGCAGTTGGCTGGTGGGCCCGAACACCCGTCAACCTATGGCGCGTTGGTCGAAAAGTCCTATCCGTTCCACCCAGAGCTGGTTCGAGTTCTCGACAAGCGCCTCGGAAACATCACCCAGTTCCAGCGGGCTCGCGGCGCTCTCAAACTGCTGGCCGAAGTCGTCGCCAACATCTACAAGTCGGAAGACGACACAGCTGTCATCAACGTGGGCGACATCGACTACGCCTTCGAGCCGATCCTTAACCATCTGACAGACGGCCTGGGGCGAGGCGAGTACTCCTCTGTTGCGCAAGGCGACTTTGCTGGTGCGAGTTCTCACGCAGCGGCAGTAGACCAGGACGTCTTCCCTGGGAAACCTGCGTACGCGACGAGGGTTGCCCGCACCGTATTCACGCACTCTCTGGAGATGGTTTCCACCGCGGGTGCTGGCCGGAACGACTGGCTGGTCGGCACCCTCCGCCCCGGCGAGGATGCGACCATCTTCGAGAAGGCGCTGACGGAGTCCGAGAAGGTGTTCTGGCACCTTTCGTACGACGGCAGCCGGTGGCGGTTCAACATCGAGCCCAACGTCAACGCGATCATCGAGACCGAGAAACGAAACGTCGCCAACACGGCGGTCGCGGCGATGGTCGACAACCTGATCACCGGGGCATTCACCAACGACGGTGGCGCCACAGCGATCCACTTTCCGTCGGGTCCTGTGGACGTTCCGGACGCCAACGCCCTCCGGGTTGTGGTCCTCGACTATCGAGTGCTGACTGTCGATGCGAAGGCTGCCAGCGCGCCGCCGAGCCTGATCGTTGACATCCTGGACAAGGTGGGAGCCGTCGGGTCGCCGCGAAAATACCGCAACAGCGTGACGTTTGTTGTGCCCGATGCGGAGCAGGTCGACACGCTGAAGGACCGAGCACGAGCTCTCATCGCTGCCGACAACCTTGCGGCTGACACCGCTCGCCTCACGCAGTTCTCCGCCGAGGTCCGCAAGAAGGTCGAGGTCTATCAGAAGCAGGCCCGACTCGATGCGCGCGTGGCCGTTGACCGTTGCTACAAGCACATCTACTACCCGTCGGCGGACAAAGGCACCAACTACCTGCGTCACCGCGAACTTCCTGCTCAAGCACAAGGCGACACCAAGAACTCCACCGCAGCAGTGGTCACGCTGCTCGGCGACGAAGGCAAGATCCCGCACAGACGCCTTTACGGCGGCGTACCTTCGGTCCAAGACTTGGCCCAGCGTTCAATCGTCGACTACGGCAGCCATTGCGGACTTCTTCTGGACGGACCACAGCATTCAGATCGTCCGGAACCCAGCGCTCATCCGTGAGGCCATCATTAACGGCGTCAAGAATGAGAGTTGGGTCTACTACGAGGGCTCCACAGGCAAGTCGTACACGGCGCACACGATGGCGGGCATGAGCGTTGCCTTCGCGGCTGACGCTGAGGTCCTCACTCTTGGCGAGGCCACCAACAGAGGCCTGCTCGTTCGCAAGCCGACTCAGGCAGATCTCAAGGCAGTGATCACGAGCGATCACCTGACGGAAGCGAGATCCGCACCCGGCTCGAGGCCGAATGCGGCGGCGAACCGAGCAAGAGCGACGTGCTCGAACTCCTCGCGACTGCTGTTCAAGCCAACGACTACAAGTGGTTCATCGTCACCGACTCCGAACCTGTCGCCGGTCTCCGGGCGCTGTCGCCTTCGGTCATCAAAGACAAGGGACTCGACACACTTCATGTCATCACCCGCGAGGAAGCGGACCGCCTTGGCGTGGAGGTTCCAACTCGGACTGTCTCGACCAAGACATTTACCGCTTCTGGCCCGGGAGGAGCTGCGTTCCAGCAGATCGTCGACCAAGTCGCTGACTTCACCATCCAAACGATCAGCAAGCTCAGCGTGAAGGTGACAGCCGACGAAGCCAAGGGCACCCAGGATCTGGACCTAGCGGTCGCTGCACTCGGCATGCTCCAGCAGTACGCCATCACCGTCCGGTCCACCGTGGTCGCCGAATACAAGGGCGTCAACGGTGGGCTTCAGTTCGCTGGCAGTGCTGATCGGGCCGACTTCCAAGTCGCGTACAACCATGCCAAGAAGGCGCTAGCCGGAGCGACCAAGGTCGCCGGAGATCCTGGTCCTCGACCTGACGTTCGACCCGCCCGTCGAGGTCACGAACGCGGCCCCGTTGTGCAGTTGCACAACGTCATCAAGAACCTGCAGATGCAGTCGACGAACATCGCCGCGGAGGTGACGAAATGACGGTCGCCGGACGTCCCGCAGCACAGAGAGGCGCGAGGACGAGGTTGGCGGAGGATACGCCGCGGGCATTCCGAGTCAACGTGGTCGCGGGCCGGGGGGACTTATTCGGTCTTCGGCTTGAGGAGTCGTATGACGGCGGGGGCCGGACGCTGACAGCGCCTGTCACGACGGTGAGCCCTGCCCAAGCCGGACGTGTCATTGACGCAATCTTCGCCGCGCTGCGGGTGTCGGGCCACGCGCCGTCCGTGCTGGCTTTCAATAGGAAGACGCCGGTCCGCATCGGCGAACCAGAAGGCGTGCGACTTGCGCTGTCCTGCTAGCCACGCAACCCGTCGCGAAGCACGAGCGAGTGCGCGCCCTGGTTGCCGGGGTCAACTCGACGATGTCGAAGAAACGCAACTACTGGTACTCCAAGTGCATCGGGAGTGACGCTCAGCGCGCCCGTAAGGGCACTCCGGTCCTCCTCGCAGAGACTGAGAGAGCCACCTTGAACTCACAATACCCCGCGTGTCCCATCGAGGACTGGCTTCCAGTCGCGGAACTCGGAGTGGAGTCACGACGTGAGCGCGCGGCTTCCTCCGCGCCGCCGCCCTCTCTACTTGCACATCTGGTGGGCACGCCGGCCCCTCGTCGCGTCGAGCGCTGTCGTCCTCGCAGGGCTGCTGCCGACTTGGACCCAGATGGTAGCGGAGGCGTTTCCCGATGCCGCGCCGCTCAAGTCTGAAAAGGCATATCGAGAATGGCTACTTCACGTGGTCGGCATCCGTGGCGATGCCCTGGGCGCTCAGAAGGAGAAGGAGGCCGCAGCGCTCGCAGGGGTAAGGCTCAAGCACAATCCGTTCACGTATAAGCAGGCGTACCGGTACAACCCAGACGCGCGAGACGTGGCGCTCGTGCATGACGTCTTGCGGCGCACTTGGGGCGAGTGGTCAACGGTGGCGGACCCGACCGCCGGCGGCGGGAGCATCCCATTCACGGCAGTACGGCTTGGTCTCCCCACGCTCGCTAACGATCTGAATGGAGTCGCCGCTGCGGTCTTGCAGGTGGTGTAGCGATTCGTCCACCTATGGCAGCACGCCGAACGCTCCGCTGAAGAAGTGGGGAGAGGAGCTCTCCAAGCGAGTGACGGCGGGCTGGCCGAGTACTTCCCTGCCCAACCTGGGGAGAAGGTCAACCGCTACATCTGGGCCAACGCAGTTAGGTGCCCGCGCACGGGACGTGTCGTTCCGCTCCTCCCCAACAAGTGGCTCAGAAAGGGAAGCGGCGCTGAGGTCGCGGTGCGACTGGTCACGTTGCTTGGCGGAATTGAACCTGATACACCAAGGTTTGAGCTGGTCACTGGGGCTGCCGTCAGCAAGGCAGACGCGGAGGCCGGAACAATCACGCGCGGCGATGGCATCAGCCCTTACGACAATCTGGTCATTGACAGCGAGTACATCCAAAAAGGAGGCCCAGGCGGGCCGAATGTCTCAAATCTTGTATGCCGTCTCGATCGATAGATCCAACGGCGACGCCGAGTTCCGCGCTCCCACTGAGGATGACCTCGTCGCGGTTGCGGCCGCGGAGGAGCGCCTAGGCGAGAAGCGCGCAGCGTGGGAGCAGCAAGGGATCATTCCGACTGAGGAGTTTCCATCGGGCAATGACATGCGTCCCATGCTGTATGGCATGACGACGTGGGCAGATTTCTTCACGGCGCGCCAGCTCCTCCCTGGTCCACGGAACCTTCGGTGAAATCTTCCGAACACTCATCGCTGAGGTACACGCCGACCTAGGCCAGGATCGGGGTGACGCGGTCCTCTTTGCGCTCGCACGGATGCAAGGGAAGGCCCTGAACTGGAACGCGCGACTCTCGTCGTGGAACGTGAACTACCAGCGGATGCGAAGCGTCTTTGACAGCCACAACTTCGCAATGAAGTGGACGTTCGCCGAGATGGAAGGCGCTCACGACATTTACGGCTGGGCGCTATCACAGGCGCTCAAGTCCTTTAGAGACATCGCGCTAATGTTTGGGGGTTCTGAGTCTCCCCTGCTCCTTGATGACCCGGCCGCGGTGATCGCTGCGACGATCTCCCAGGGCAGCGCTTCCAACTGCTTGGGCAGACCAATCGGTTGCCCATATCTGTATGGATCCGCCTGACGATGACAATGTCATGTATGCCGAACTGGCTGACTTCTTCTATGTCTGGGAACGGGGAAACGCTTGGCGCGATACGTGGTGACTTCTTCGGCGACAAGGTCCTTCGGACAAGGACAATGAAGCCGTAGCGAATCCCTCGCGGTTCCAGGCGATGGGGCGGCGTAAGAAGGACTCGCTGACCTCGACTACGAAACGAAGATGACGGCGATCTTCGCTGAGCTTCTTCTGCTTTGCGCTGCGTGACGATGGCGTCTTGTCGGCGACGTTTACACACAAGCGAGCAGAGGCGTGGGACACGCTCAGCATGGGGCCTGCTTCAGGCGGGCTTCACAATCGAGACATCATGGCCCGTGAACACGGAGTTTGAACACTCCTTGCACCAGGCTAACATGAACTCCGCTGCCTCAACGATCATGCTCGTTTGCCGGAAGCGCGATAATCGCGAAGGCGACACCAACGTGTACCTGGATGATATTGAGGCTGACATTCGAAGCGCGGCTCGCGACGCCGCAAATCGTTTTCAGCACGACGGAATCGAGGGTGTTGACGACGGCTGCGTCAGGCCTATGGCCCGCAACACTTTCAGTCATCTCGCAGCACTGGCCGGTTTACTCCTCTACTCCCGATGCAGATGGCCGTGATCAGCTGCTCCGTCCAGAGGATGCGTTGAATCTGGCCCGCGAGGAAATCGTGGAGTTGCGGCGACGCCGTCTCGTCGGCAGCGCGACGAAGGTCGATAGCGTGACCGACTTCGTGCTGCTCGCTTGGGATACGTTCGGCGCCCCGTGAGTTCCCGTTCGACACTGCTCGCTTGTTCGCTCTCGCTGTCGGTGGTTTGGACATCGATGATCTCGCGAGATGGGAAGATAGTGGAGAAGAAGGCCGGCGTGGTGACTCTCCTCGATCCCGCGGCCCGCCTTCGGCGCAACGCGGATAGCGACCTCCCCGGGGTGCGTCCGGAGGCTGATTCCTTTGAATTCATCATCGACGCAATCGACACAGCGATCTACGTCGCGGATGTCGACGGGATGCAGGCGGCCAAGCGATTCATCGATCGGCATGGGTATGCCAGTGACGCGTCGTTCATCGCGACACTGGGCGGACTCGTTCGCGCGATCCCGCGCACCAAGGTGAAGGGCGACTGGGCCATTCGGGAGGCTGGCCTGCTGGAGATGCCGCGCACCGTGTACTTCCCGGCACGAACAGTTACCCACTGCCGACGAGGAGCTCCCCATAGTTGAACAGGGCGAGCTCTTCGGGATCGAGTGACGGTTTGACCGAGTTCGATGATGACGTCCTCCTTCCTGGACCGCCGGCAGAGGCCGCCGGCATCCAGGATGGCCTGTTCGCGCACGACCCGCACGCGGCGGAAGACTCGTTTCAGCTGATTGAAAATTGTCGGCACCTACTCGCCTGACGACGATCCGTTCGAGACCTTCTACGAGCCACTCCTGTCCAGAGCGATTAACTACGACCGCGCCGTTGGGTATTGGTCGGCCGCTGAATTGCAGTTCGCGGCACAAGGGACGGCACATTTGCCAACGGCGGCCGGATGCGGCTCATCGTCGGCGCGCAGCTCATCGCGAAGGATGTCGACGCTGTCTTGTCCGGCGCACCCTTGGACGACGTGGTCGCGAAGCGGCTTCTCGCGGATCCATAGATCTCGAAGGCAAGAAGATCGTCGAGCGTGAACATCTCGCCGTCCTGGCCTGGATGGTCGCGACGGACCGTCTGGAGATCCGAGTTGGTGTTCCGCGAAACGAATCGGGCCGCCTCCTCACGCAGGCCGAGTCCGGCAAGTACTTCCATACCAAGTACGGCATCTTCACAGACCGCTACGGCAATAGGGTTGCCTTCAACGGCTCGAACAATGCCTCGGTAACGGCGTGGGTTAGGAACCACGAGACGTTCGACGCCTACCCATCGTGGAATCCGCCGGTTTGGCACTTTCTCGGCGACGCCAAGGTCAAGGACTTCGAGAAGCACTGGAACCAGAGAGCAGACGCCGGGTGGGCTGTGATCGACCTCCCCACCGCGGTGCGCGAGCACCTGATTCACCACGCGCCCGACCGGCCGCCGTTCCCCCCTGGGCGGCAGCCTCGTCGCTCCCGGCGAGGACGTTTCGGGTGCGGAGGACGCCTCGGCAGAAGACGCCGGGCCGAGCTTTGACGTCGAGGCGGCCTGGGCAGGCTCGTCGCCTGAGGTCGCGCCTGCCGCAGATTCTTGGACGGGTGTCGGAACTGCATGGGCACAGCCGTTGCCGCATCAAGCGCATCTCATTCACCGGGTCGTTTCGACGTTCCCCGGGGCTATCTGTTCGCCGACGAGGTAGGGCTCGGCAAGACGATCGAGGCGGGCATGGTTCTGCGCGAACTCACTTCTGGTCGGCCCGCATAGGCGCTGCTCCTAGTGCCTGCGTCGGTGATGCGCCAGTGGCAGGAAAAGCTGCACGAGAAGATCAATTTCGACGTGCCGCGCCTTGATAGAGGCGGGTTCGTCGACCGACTCGACCAGCGATCGCCGCGCGAGTGGGCAGAACCCGTGGTCTGCCTTTCCGATGTTCTGGCTTTTCAGCGCCGGCGCTGCCGCGACCGGAGGCTCAGCTTCTGGAGGCCGGACAATTGGGACGTCGTGCTAGTCGACGAGGCGCACCACGCCCGTCGACGAGGCCCCAAGTACACCGGCACGCCGAACGCGCTGCTTGCACTCTTCTGCAGACCGTGAAGGGCAGACGCTGGAAAGCGCTGTACCTCGCGTCGGCGACTCCGATGCAGATGGACCCGCATGAGGCGTGGGACCTCATCAGCCCGCTCAGCTTGAAGGGCGAATGGGGGGAGTAAGCGGTCATGTTCGTCCGGTACTTCACTCGTCCTCACGCGGCCCAGTGACGCGCGGGTGTCAGATGCTCACCGAAATGCTCGCCGATAGTCTCTCCGGACGCGACGCTGATCGGGACGCGCACTTCGAGACCGAGGTCAGCAAGACTCGGCCGTCGGTGCGTATCCGGTCCTCGGCTAGACCGCACCAGCCGTCCTCCGACACGCCAGCGTCATGGGGTGGAAAACCGAGAGGGCGGAGCGCATGGACAAGTGGCTGCGACGCACATACGCCGATGCGCGACCGAGTGTTCCGAAACACTCGTACGACCATGCGCGCCTACCAGGCCGCCGGGCATCATTCGGCGACGACGTGGTCATCCCGGACCCGGCCAGTCGACGACGCGTTCATCAAGCGTCACCGGCTGCGAGCGGAGCTCTGTACGAGCGGATCGAGCAGTACATCCGCCGCCACTACAACGCGTACAGAGGCGACCGAGGGCACGCAGGCCTCGGATTCATCATGACCGTCTACCGGCGGCGCCTCACGTCGTCGTTCGAGGCGATCAAGCGGTCGCTGCGCCGACGTCTCGATGTGCTCGAGCAAGGCCTGAGCCTGGGCGAGTTGCTCTCCGATGACGACAACCTTGACATCGAGGATGCACTATTCGACCCCGAGCAGTTCGACGCATCAGCGGCACGTCTTGCGGACGAGATCGCCGAGCTGCGCAGTTTCCTTCAAGACCTCGACAAGATCTCTGGTGAGGACACGAAGGCAACGCGCTTGGTGCAGGACATCACCGAGGCACTCATGACCTACGACTCGGCCGTTGTGTTCACGCAGTACGGCGACACCATGGACTACGTGCGGGATCGGCTCACCCTCGCAGGCATCCATAAGATCGGCTGCTACTCGGGTCGGGGCGGCGAGATCTACGACTCGGGCACGCAGAGCTGGCTCCAAGTCACCAAGTCAGAGATCAAGACGATGTTCCGCAATCGCGAACTGACCGTGCTCATCGGCACCGACTCGATGAGCGAAGGGCTGAACCTGCAAACGTCAGGAAGGCTCATCAACTACGACATGCCGTGGAACCTCATGCGGGTTGAGCAGCGGATCGGGCGAGTCGATCGCATCGGTGCCACGTACAAGAACATCCGGGTCACGAACTACTTCTACGCGGACACCGTCGAGGAGCAGGTTTACAAGGGAATCCTTGAGGACTACGGCGACTTCACCGACATCGTTGGCGACGCGGCTCCGGTGCTCGCGAATGTCGAGAAGGCGATCGAAGCGTTGGCGCTGGGTGACAACGTCTCGGACGCGGAGGTGGCCGTACAAGTCGCGGACATCAAGTCGCAGGTTGACGATCTCAACAGCATTCCGGTTCAGGCGGGGGACATGGGCGCTGCACCCGAGGTCATCGGTCATGTCGACCCGCCGCCCGTTCTGATCGGCGCAACCACCAACGACACCCTTGAGCGAGTCCTGACGACGAACCCATTGACTGCGCCGCTGCTGTCCCCAGACGAAGGTGCGCCTGGGACGTACCGACTCGCCTTGCCGGTAGCGTCCCCACCACTTTCGTTCGCAGTTAATGCGGGACCAGAAAACGCCGCCGCCTACACGTCGGTCGCTTCGGGCGGCCCGACGGTTCCGGTCACTTTCGATCGTGGTGTCTGGGATGCAAGCTCAGACGACGCCCTGGTCTTCCTCACATATGGATCGCCCGAGTTGGAAGCTCTCCTCCCCGCAACGGCCAGCGCTGACCAGTAGCGCGCGGCCTGGTGTACGAGCTGAGCGGGCGGCTTTGCGAGGGTTGCTAGTAGACGTGTGGATGCGGAGCGCGAAGTTCCTCGACGAGGTCGGGACGATCGGCGAGGGCGTCTCTCAGCCGTCGCTTTGCGCGGGTCGTGCGCTGGTCGAGGTTGGCGACCGTGATGCCCAGCTCGCCGGCCAACTCTGAAGCCGAGTAGTCCTTCAGGTAGCGCTCGCGGAGCAGGTAGGCGTCTGCCTCCGGGATGAGAGCGAAGATTCGGTCGAGCACCTCTTGGCTGACGGCGGGCGCAGAGGCGAACTGCGACGAGCGCATGGCGGCGATGGCCAGCGACAGCGGATCATCGCCGCCCTCGGCGAAGTTGTCGGCGGGGCGGCGCTCGTTCGCCCGGATGCGATCGATGATGGCGTTCGAGGTGGCTGTCTCGAGCCAGGCGGCGACGTTGTCGGGAGCGACCCCGTTGGGCCACGCCTGGACGAACTTCATCAAGACGTCCTGGAGGAGGTCTTCACGGTCCTCGATCGAGTACCCAGCCTGATAACCGCGACGCCACACGATGGGCTTCGCGATGCCGACCAGGTCTTCGTGCTCCATGGCTTCAGAGCCTAGGGCGTGCGTCCGACGGAACTGCGTCAACCGATGTCGTAGCCAACCTCGTCGGCGAAGTCGTCGACACGTCGCGTCATGGCGGCGAGCGCCTCCGCGAGTTTGGAGGTGGAGACGGTCGGCTTCACCGGCCGGTGCCGGTACACGAAGTCGGGGTTGAACCCGAGCCACTTGCCCGGGGCGTAGGCCTTCGCCTTCAAGTCCATGCCAAGCACTGCCTCGACGTCGGCGTGGTCAAAGAAGTCGAGGTGATCGGCCTCCACGATCGCCTCCCGCGCTCCGCGCTGGGTCTTCCCCTGCAGGTCCGTGCCCTCGATCGTGATCTGGAAGCGCAGCTGGTTCTCCTGGAACTGCCAGCCGATGCCGCGGTCGTCCGCCAGCCTGCGCCAGTAGGTGATGATTCCGCCACGGTCGCCGCCCACTACGAACGATTTCGTCTCGGTGAAATGGGACTGGACGACCTGCGCGAGGCCACTGAACCGCATGCGCGCGATAGCCCCATCCAGCCCGCCTCCCGGGAGCTGTGCCACGACGTCGTTCGCCGAGAACTGCTCATCGAGTGCTTGCGCTGGGTCGACGGCTTCTGCCAGTGCGACCAGGCGGTGGATGAGTGCGCGGTAGCGGACGAACTGCTCGCTGGTGCGTCCGAGTGCGCCGGCCTCAATGACATCGAGCGCCTCAGCTAGATCTCGGTAATCGACATGGACCCACGGCGCCGGCAGCGGGAATGACGGCCTCATCAAGCTCAGCAGCACGTAGCGGGTGTCGAGGGCTCCGGCTTCGCCGTGATCCGGAGACCAGGGCAGCGGGTACGCGTTGTACTTCGAGAAGCTGAGCGGGGTAGGGCACTGAGTAGAGCTTGTTCTCGACTACGACCTTCGGATGACGCGCCGACGGGGTCGATGACAATGTCGAGGTTCCGGCGCTCGCGCCAAACATCGATGTGATCGACCTCGTCGTAGGGCTCGCTCCCAGCAGATCGAGCAGCGGCCGTGTCTCGACTGGGAACTTCTTGAGTAGCCAAGCGAGGGTGTTGGAGTGGAACAACTCCTGCCCGGCTCGCGATTGCGCCCACAGCAAGTCCTGCTCGAAGGCATCGAGCAACGGCAGCACGCGCTCCAGCAGGCCTGGCTCGACGGCCTCGTCGTCGGTGGGCCTGAAGGCGGCAGGTGCCGAAGGCGAAGCGGGGGACTCGGCCGCCAAGCCATCGGCGAGGAGAGCGTCCAGTGGGAGGTACCGCACCGGGTTCGCCGATCCGGGGCGGAACAGGTGCGACACGTCCAGGCCGACGTATGTCTCCCGGTCGGCGGCGACGGCGCCGGCGAAGCCGATCCGATTCTCCAAGCCCTCCACAGGGGACTGCATCCACTCGGTCGGTTCATAGACCTCGCGCACGATGCCGCCGGCCACAGCGAGAACCCGTACAACATGCTCGGCGTTCGCCGCCGACATGACCCACCATGCCCGCGTGATGTCGTAGAGCTCGTCGGCGGCAATGCCGTCGTACCAGCTCTTGTTGAGCCGGAGCAGCAGCGCGAGTTCTTCCTTGGGCACGGTCTCAGGCTAGGGGGAGCGACCGACGGAAATCCGGCTGTCAGGTTTCTCCGCCGCCCAGCGTCGTACTTCTTGTCCGCCCCAATCAGGGGCACCTCAGACAGGAGAAGCAGATGACGCTCCCAATCCTTGACCTCGCCAACGCCCACTTCGTCACCGAGTTCCTCGCCGTCGGCGGTGACCTTGCCTACGACAACGAAGAGGCGGCCGCCCAGGCGATCGAGCTCGTTGACGCCGGGATCACCCACGTTCTCGACGTCCGCCACGAATGCGACGACTCCGAGCTGTGGTCCTACGTCCCGGAGGTCACCTACCGGTGGGACGGCATCGACGACGCCGGCCAGACGGTTCCCGTCGAATGGTTCGACGGGATCGTCGACTGGGCGCGGGAGGCAATTGCCCAAGGCGGGGTCGTCCTGACGCACTGCCACATGGGGATCAACCGTGGGCCGAGCGCGGGGTACGCCATCCTGCTTTCGCTGGGGTGGGACCCGGTCGAGGCCCTCGCGGCGATCCGATCCGCTCGGCCGATCGCCAACATCTGGTACGCCGAGGACGCACTCGCCTGGCATTTCACGCGCACAGGCGCCACTCCCGCCGAGCGTCGCGCCACCTTGACGCGGGTGCACAAGTGGCGGTTGGAGAACCCGCTGGACGTGGTTCGCATCATCCGCTCGATCAGGCTCCAAGACGCGTCCTGACCTGCGGCTTCCCGTTCTGTCGGTGGGCACGGCAATACTCAGCGCATAACTTCATTGGTGCGGACTGCTTGACAAGGATCAATGCGCAGCGCATAATAGTTCCGATTCCACATGAACTACGTGGGCGTTGCGATGGCCACCATCCGGACCATCGCGACTGCCAGAAACGTCGGTTCTGTCGGAGGCAACACCTAACGTCTCAAGGCTCGGCACCCGGGCCCAGTCATCACCAACCGAACGCGCTCGGAAGGAGCCACCATGAAGATCAACGCACTGCTCGACGTCAACGTCGTCGCCCACGAGGCCGAGGATGAAGTCGCAGTCCTCTTGGAGCTGGAGGCACCGGCTGCACTGGCTGACACCACTCGGCCGCAGGCCTCCTTGCAGGTCGTACTCGACCGCAGTGGCTCAATGAGCGGCGCACCGCTGGAGGGCGCAAAGAA
This sequence comes from uncultured Actinomycetota bacterium, assembly GCA_963756795.1. Classification (GTDB taxonomy): domain Bacteria; phylum Actinomycetota; class Actinomycetes; order Propionibacteriales; family Nocardioidaceae; genus Nocardioides. The sequence goes on from CAVWPK010000002.1 coordinate 25,071, forward strand.
GGCGCTCATCGCGCTGGTGCGGCGCTTGGAACCGACCGACAACTTCGGGTTGGTCACCTTTGACGACTCCGCCCAGGTCGTCGTCCCCGCGGGTCCGCTGACCGACAAGGAGGGCGTCATTCGGCTCATCGAGGCCGTCCACTCCGGCGGGACGACTGACCTGTCGGCGGGATACTTGCGCGGTCTGCGCGAGGTCCGGAGGGTGGCGACGGCCGGTGGCACGGTCCTGGTTGTGTCCGACGGTCACGTCAACGCGGGCATCCGGAGCGTCGACGAGTTCGCGTCGATCACCGCCAAGTCGTACGGCGAAGGCATCGTCACCTCAACCCTCGGCTACGGCCAGGGATACGACGAGTCGCTCCTGTCGGCAATCGCGCGGTCCGGGTCGGGCAACCACGTCTTCGCAGACAACCCCGACTCGGCCGGGGCAGCGATCGCCGGCGAGGTCGACGGCCTGCTCAACAAGGTCGTGCAGGCGTTGTCGCTGACCGTGAAGTTCGAGCCGGCGGTTGAGTTCCTCAGGCTCTACAACGACCTTCCCGCTCAGCAGATCGGCGCTGGCACCGTCATGATCGAGCTCGGCGACCTCTACAGCGAGGAGGCCCGCAAGGTTCTCCTCAAGTTCAAGGTGCCGGCCATGGCAGCGCTCGGACTCGCGAAGATCGCGACCCTCGACCTCGCGTACGTCGAGTTGCCGGGTCTCATCGAGCACGTCGCTGGCCTGCCGATCAACGTCAACGTCGTTCCCGGTGACGAGGCAGCGGGCCGCATTCCCCACCCGACAGTGCACTCCGAGGTGCTCTTCCAGGAGGCGCAGGACGTCAAGCGTCAGGCCTCCGAAGCCTTCGAGCGCGGAGAGTTCGAGGCCGGTCAGAGGCTCATGGGCGAGACCAAGTCTCGTCTGTCGGCATCGCTGGAAGCGGCCCCTGACTCGCTCAAGCCCGAGATCCGTGCCGAGCTCGACGAGGTTGAGCGGATGGATCAGATGTCCGTCGACATGGGCGTCGGCAGCGCACCACTGATGTCGAAGATGAGCCGCGACTCGTACCACCGCATGAACCGCAAGCGCGGCCGCACCGTTCGGCCCGAGACCGAGGAGGACAACTGATGGACTCGACCAAGCGCAACCGCGCCATTGTCGCGATGGCCAAGACTGGCATGACCTACGAGGAGATCGGCTCCACCTTCGGTGTGACCCGCGAGCGGGTTCGGCAGATCCTCAACAAGGCCGGCATCACCGGCTCCACCACCCGCGGGGCACGAGCTGCTGCGAAGCGCGAAGCCCTCGCCGCGAGACCGCGAGCGCATCCTCGAGTGGGCCAAGCAGAACCCGGGCTCGGCGCTCGCGATGCAGAGACCGCGCTGAGACCTCAAGGAGGGCCGGGTCTGCGAAGCGCTCGGAGCCGAGGTGAGCCGTGTCTTCGTTCGGCCGAAGCCCACACTCATGCGTGCGCTACAGCGACGAGGTCATCGTCGAATCGTTGCGCGATGCCGCGATCGTCCAGGGCGAGCCGCTGAGCAAGGTGGCGTACGACGAGTACGTCGGCGGTGTTCGGCGGTCCGAGCGGCGTGCTGGTGGCCAAGCGCTTCGGGACTTGGAAGGAGGCCTGCCGGGCCGCGGGGCTCGAGGTGAACTCGCCTGCCCGGCAACCTCAATCGACGCTGGGGTCAAGGCCAGTTGGTCGACGTGCTCATCGACTACTTCAACTCGACGGCCGCACGCGGGACGTTCGACGACTACTGCCGGTGGTCCGGGAGAGGCAAGCGGTCGGCCGAGCGGCCCGACCGTCCGCAACCGCTTCGGCTCTTGGACCGCGGCCAAGCGCGCTGCGCTCGCGGCTGGCGCCGATTGCGGCCTGATGCGACGGCTCGAGGCAAAGCGCACGAGCCGAGCGCACCGATTCCGGCCCATCCGGACGACCGTCTCTGACAGTCTCAACCCAGGGTCCGCCAACCACTGAAAGGAGGGAACGCTCGTGTTTCTCATCGACGGCGCATCTGCACTGGAGCGCATCCGACCTCACCGCCGCAGCGGAGTGCGAGTACGCCCTCCTGCGCACGCTCGACTACAAGCTCGGCTGGGCCGACCCGATCGAGACCAAGGAGGACCCGCTCCAGAAGCACATCGCCGCGCTCGGCGATCGACACGAGGAGCGGCTCCTCGACCGAGTTCAAGGCGGACGGCCGCATCGCGGTCCTCGGCCACGTCGAGCCGCCGTACACGTTGGCCAAGCTGGAGGCCGCCGGCGACGCCACCTTCAAGGCATTCCAGTCCGAGCCCGAGGTCGTCTACCAGGCCGCGTTCTTCGACGGAGAGTTCTTCGGCTACGCCGACTTCGTCGAGCGGGCCGACGACGGTTGGCTGGTCTGCGACGCGAAGCTCGCGCGCCAGGCCAAGCCCAAGGCACTGCTGCAGCTCGGCGCGTACGCCGAGCAGATCCGGACGCATGGGACTGCCGCTGTCCTCGACCGTCTCGTTGCTGCTGGGCAACGGCGAGCGCGCCGACTTCCAGGTCGCCGACGTCCTGCCGGTCTTCCTGGAGCGGCGCGAGCGACTGCGCGCAGCTGCTCGCCTCCCACCGAGCCGGCGGGCAGCCGGCCAGCTGGGGTGACGACAGCGTCGTCGCGTGCGGCAAGTGCGCGGAGTGCGAGCACGCCGCCGAGCAGAGCCAACGACCTGATCCTGGTTGCCGGGCTCCGCATGGAGCAGCGTCGGAAGCTGCGATGCGGCCGAGCATCGTGACCATCGGCGATCTCGCCGCAGCGACGTCCAAGCCCGACGGCATGGCGCAGGCGACCTTCGACAAGCTGCGAGCGCAGGCCGCGCTTCAGTGGAGCCAGATGCAGGCAGGCGAGGGCGCGCCGGTCGAGTTCGAGCTGACGTCGACGGCGCCCGACGACGCTTGCCCGGCTGCCCGGCGCCGTCGGCAGGCGACCTGTTCTTCGACTTCGAGGGCGACCCGCTCTACGACGAAGGAGATCCCTCGCGCGTCGGGCTCGAGTACCTCTGGGGCGTGCTGGGCACCGACGAGACCTACGCCCCGCTGTGGGCGCACGACTCGGCGCAGGAGCGCGACGGCCTTCGTCGACGTTCATGGACCTGGTCGCCGAGCGCCGCGCCGAGTCACCCGGACATGCACATCTACCACTACGCGCCGTACGAGACGACCGCGCTCAAGCGCCTCGCGATGCGCTACCAGACCAAGGAGAAGGAGCTCGACGACCTGCTCCGCTCGGAGGTGTTCGTCGACCTCTACGCGACCGTGCGCGGCTCAGTCCGGGTCTCGGCGCCGTCGTACAGCATCAAGAAGCTCGAGCCGCTCTACATGGGCGACGAGCTCCGCTCCGACGAGGACGACGCGGTCGCCGACGGTGGCGCCTCGGTCGTGGCGTACCACGAGTACCGCGCGCTGCGCACCGAGCGACCCGGCCGGCGCCGAGGAGCGCCTGGCCGCACTGGCTGACTACAACGAGTACGACTGCCTCTCCACCCTGCGCCTGCGGGACTGGCTGCTGGAGCGGGCGGAGGAGGCCGGAGTTCGCCACCTCATCCAGCCGCGCATCAAGATCGTCGAGGGCGAGGAGCTCTCCGACCACGACCCCGTCTTCGTCGCCCTCATGGAGAAGGCCGGGCCCGACGTACGCGACCAAGCGCACGGCCGAGGAGCAGGCGTTCGCGATGCTCGCCACAGCTCTCGACTACTACCGGCGCGAGCGCAAGCAGTACTGGTGGGACCACTTCGAGCGGCTCTCACACCCAGTCGACGACTGGTCCGACGCCCGGGACGTGTTCATCGTCGAGTCGGCCGAGGTCGTCCAGGACTGGGCGGTGCCCGAAGGCAGGGCGACCAACGCGCGGCGGATCGTGCGGCTGGTCGGCGACTGGACGCCGGGCAGCAAGGGCGGGCTCGGGTGCTCAGGTCGTCTACCCGACGCCCGCGCCGCCGGGATCGTTCGGCCCCGACGCCGCGCCGTACGGCGCGGCCGGCAGCGCCAGCGTCGATGCCGACCCCGACGACCCGCGCGTGGTCATGCTCTGACCGAGAGCCGCAAGCCTGCGGACACCTTCAGCGATCTTCCGGTCGCGCTGGTCCCCGGCATGCCGCCGAACACCGACAAGCTCGAAGCGGCCATCAAGGAGGTCGGCGTGCAGGCCGCTGCCGCACGACTCGCTTCCGACGCGCGCCGCCCTGGACATGCTCGCCCGCCGTTCGCCGCGGCTCATCGGCGGCGGGTCCGCTCCCGGGCGGTGGATCGACGATCGAGAGCGTCGTCGCAGCCCTCGTCGGCATGAACGACTCGTACGTCGCCATCCAGGGCCCGCCCGGAACCGGCAAGACCTACACCGGATCGCGGGTGATCAAGGACCTGGTCGAGAAGCACGGCTGGCGGATCGGCGTCGTCGCGCAGTCGCACGCCGTCGTCGAGAACATGCTCGCCGGCATCGTGAAGGCTGGGCTCGATCCGTCGCTGGTCGGCAAGGGCAAGACCGAGAGCGACAGCCCGTCGTGGACGCCAGCTGACCGAACGTGCCGAAGTTCCTCGACGAGCACACTGCGACCGGGTGCGTCATCGGCGGCACGGCCTGGGACTTCGCCAACGAGAACACGGTCGCCCGCGGCAGCCTCGACCTGCTGGTGATCGACGAGGCCGGCCAGTTCTCTCTCGCCCCGACCATCGCAGCCTCTGTTGCCGCGACTCGGCTGCTCCTCCTCGGTGACCCGCAGCAGCTCCCGCAGGTCAGCCAGGGCACGCACGCCGAGCCGGTCGATGAGTCTGCGCTGGGGTGGCTCATGGAGGAGCACCAGACCATCCCCGCGGATCGGGGCTACTTCCTCGGCCGAGTCGTACCGCATGCATCCTGACCTGTGCGAGCGCGTCTCGGTGCTGTCCTACGAGGGTCGGCTCAACGCTGCCGCCGGCCGCCGCTGCGCGGTCGCTCGAAGGCGTGACGGCCGGCCTCCACGTCGTCAACGTCGACGCACTCGGGCAACCGAACCGAGTCACCCGAGGAGGCCGCGGAGGTCGTCGCGCAGGTGCGCGCGAGCCTCGGGCGCCGTCTGGGATGACCCGGACGACGCCTCGACGCCGCGGCCGCTGGTTGCCAGCGACTTCCTGGTCGTCGCTCCGTACAACGCTCAGGTCGCACTCATTCGTGACGCGCTCGCCGCGGCTGGCCTTCAGGCCGTGCGAGTCGGGACCGTCGACAAGTTCCAAGGGCAGGAGGCGCCGATCGCGATCGTTTCCATGACGGCGTCCTCGCACGGCGACGTGCCTCGCGGGATGGGCTTCCTGCTCAGCCGAAACCGGGTCAACGTCGCGGTGTCTCGGGCACAATGGCGAGCGGTCCTCATCCGGTCCGAAGCCCTCACGGCGTTCATGCCGACCAGCGCACACGGTGTGCTTGAGTTGGGTGCATTCATCGGACTGTGTCAGCCCGCCGGGATGCAGGGTCTGGATGAGGGAGCGTGGGGACGAACGAGAGGTACGCAATGACCGATGACGTGACCTCGGACGGCCCACGTCACATTGCACCCGATCGTCACCGAGCTCGCGGAGGCGCTCGCGCGCGATGCCGGGTCGCGCGCAGAGATCGTGCGCGGAGACAACCACAACTGGCTGGCGATCGAAGAGACGTCCAGCACGATCACTTTCGTCGAGGCCGAAGGCTCCGAGCTCCGCGTCGTTCCGTTCGTGGGGGACGCTGAGGCAGTCCGAGCGCGTTCTTTCGTCAGTGAGATCAGGCCCTCGTGGCTCGATGGTGAGCACGAGCTGGTGGCGGATGTGTCAGCCCTGGCCAGCTACGCCGACCGCGGCCAGGTCATCGACCTGATGCACGCAGCCTCGACTATTGGACCAAGTCCGCCGACACCCCGACAGCCTGCGCCAGTGCCAGCTCCGGTCGTCGACGAGCCGATCAGCGGCACGACCGAGACGGCAGAGGTCGACTTCTCCGAAGACGGCGATCGAAGCGCCGGCCGACGAAACGTCGACTCGAGGACGCAGAACGTCGACGCGCACATGCGCGCGGACATCAGCGACCAGTGGTCGTGGGCGTCGTCTGCCGCACGCATCCCGCAGATCTCCGACCTCACCGTCGCTCTCGCCGAGCCGATCGAGCACGCTCGAATCAGCGTCGTCGTGCGCGACGCCGACGTTCAGTTCGGCACGAAGCTCGCCTTCGAGGGCCCGCTGGCCGGCCGGCACATCGGCGCTCGGCAGCGTCCACGTGCCGCTCTCGGCGCGGGTCATGTCGCAGGTCGAGGAGCGCCAAGGCGCAGAGTGCGTCATCACGCTCGAAGACGCAGCCTCGGATCGGGTGCTTGCCCGATACGACGAGGAGCTCGACGTCCAGCCGCGCGACCTGTGGTTCTGGCAAGGCGACCCGCGCCGCTCCGAGCAGCGGGCGCGCATGATCGCGCGGTACGACGAGCTGGTCGAGCTCCTGCAGGAGGACCCGGAGCGACCCGACATGCCGAGTCGATCAGCGCGAGCTTGACTGGCTCAAGCGCGGTCGTGCGACGACCAGGACGGCCGGAGCGACGCTGCTCAGCGGTCGCTGCTTGGCCTCGTTCGTGCGTCCGAACCATCCCGAGATCGCAGTCCTTGCCCGCGAGGCCGCCGAGCGCTCGCGGACGCAAGCTGGCGACTCATCGTTCCACGCGTTCCAGATGCCCGAGCGTGACGCCGAGAGCGCCAGGCGGAAGCGAGCAGCGTCGAGGCGACGATCACTGCCATCTACGAGGCACTCCGGCCCGCAAGATCGCCTACTCCGACCCGCCACCCGGCTGGGACTACACGCGCGAGGGCCAACGCATCCGCGACCACGGCGACGTTGCTCGCGGCGGCCTCGGCACCTGCATGGACACGACCGTGCTCACCGCCGCCGTGATCGAGCACGTCGGGCTGCAACCCCGTGCTTGTGCTCATCCCGGGCACATCTTCGTCGGGTACTGGCGTCGCGACCCGCTGCCAGAGCGGGCAGCCGGATCGCCGGACTGGTATCCGCGCGCACCCGTCGTCCGCGACCCGTCGCGCATCCGCGAACCTCGTCGAGGCCGGCTACCTCGGCCTCATCGAGACGACGGCGCTGCACCGTGGCAACGACGTCGTCGCCGAGCGACGCGCGCGACGCAGGCCCGCCAGGTGACGATTCGCCAGCGGGCTCCAGGCGAACGACGTCATCGCTCATCGACGTCGCCGCAGCGCGGCGCGCAGGCGTGTCGCCGCTGCCAGCGGTCAACGAGCGGGCAGACGGCGTCACCGAGATCATCGAGTACCGCGCCGGGCAGCGCGCCGGTCGTCACCGAGGTCGAAGAGAAGATCATCGATCCGCGAGTCGCGCCAGCGGCAGGTCGACAACCATCCGGCGCGCTACCGAACGTGGAAGTCGTCGCTGTTCAGCCTGAATGCGACGAACGCGCTGCTGAACCTCGGCAGCAACGCCGCGTCCAGCCGCTCGTTCTTCCGCCTGAGGGTCTCGGCGTCCTGGAGGACAAGCTCAACCAGGACGTCTCGTTCAGCCTGCTACAGCGGCTACGACATCCCGGAGGTCTGGCGCGCCCGGGACATCAAGAACGCGCTGCAACTGCTTGAGTCGCGGCAACGCCGACGACCGCAAGGAGCTGCTGTCGCAGCTCAGCGACCGGCAGATCTATCGTGCAGCGGATCGGCCGGTCGGGGGACAGATCGACCGCCCTCGGCCCGACGACGTTCGTCAAGGAGATCCGGTCGATGGCGCACAGCGCGAAGACGGCGCGCGAGGAGCGAGGGATGAACCCGCTCTTCCTCTGCCTCGGTCTCTTCCGCTGGCCGTACAAGCCGGGTGTCTTCGCTGAGGCGCCGCTGATCCTCGTGCCGGTCAACATCGCCGTGGCTCGGGGTCGCCAGGAGTTCACGCTCTCGCTCGACTCTTCGCAGCAGACGACGCCGAACGCTGCTCTCATCGAGTGGCTGCGTCGTGAGCACGGCTTGTCGATCCCGGGTCTCGCCGAACCGCTCGCCGACCGGGCAGGCATCGACGTCGATGGCGTGTCATCGCCGAGGTGCGCAACGCGGTCGCTGAGCGACGGCTCTCGCGCGTGTCGACGTCGTCTGCCGAGGCACGCCTTGCGACTCTGGACCTCTCCGCCTTCCGCATGTGGCAGGACCTCAACGTCAACGCGGACCACTTCTTCGAACGCCCGCTGGTCAAGCACCTCGTCGACACGCCCACCGAGACCTTCGAGGACCCCGCGATCGAGGCGGCTGGCGACGCCGCCCACGACGAGGCCTTCGAGGATGAGCTGGAGAAGCTGGAAGCCCCCATCCCGGCCGACTCCACCCAGAAGCGAGCCGTCCTCTGGGCGAGGCAAGGCCGCACCTTCGTTCTCCAAGGGCCGCCCGGAACCGGCAAGTCGCAGACCATCACCAACATGGTCGCCGAGTGCCTGCTGACCGGTCTGCGCGTCCTGTTCGTGGCTGAGAAGGGCACCGCGCTGGCGGTGGTGCAGCGGCGATTGGACGCGATTGGTCTCGGCCCCTTCACGCTGAATCTTCACCACGAGGGCTCCAACGCGGCCGAGGTACGCGCCCAGCTCAAGCGCTCGCTCACGGCCAGCGTCAATCCCGACAACCTGGCGATGGAGAGTGCTCGCCGGCAACTCAGGAACGCGCGCTTCGAGCTGACTCAGTACCCCCAGCAACTCCACAAGCCCAACGCGGCCGGACTGTCGGCGTACGGCGCGCACGATGAGTTGCTCGTGCTCCAGGACGGCCCGACGATGCCGATCCCGACGACGCTTGTCGCGCACCACGCAGAGCAGGTCGAAGCGCTCAAGGACCTCTTCGAGAACCTCCAACGGTGGACCGCCGCAGCCGGCGTGCGTCCTGACCATCCCTGGCGGCTCGCCGGCGCTGGGAACGGCGACCCGTTCGACCTCGAGCGGGTGAGTGGCGCAGTGCGCGGCATCCTCGACGGGCATCGCGTGGTCGGCCACGCTCGCGGGGCCGCTCCGTGAGGCGCTCGACTCCGTCACCCAGCCCGCGCAACTCAACACCCTGGCGGCGGCAGCCGAACCCCACCTTCCCCTCCGGGGACGAGCTGGTCGGCGTGCTCGACCCGAGTTGGCCGGCGCGCGCCGCCGAAACGGTCAGCGGCTGCGAGCGCGCCGTCGAAGGTTGGACCCCCAAGCTCCACGGGTTCGCGCCCGACGTCCTCGGACTCGACCTCCGCGGCGATCGCGACGCAGTTCGACGCCGCCACGGCGTCGGGCTTCATGGGACGCAAGGGCCGCCAGACGGCAGCCATCGCTGCCGCTCGCAGCAGTGGCTCCACCAGGCCTGGACCTGAACCCGACGAACGCTGGGGCGATCCTGGCCGACCTCGTTGCTGTGAAGGACGCTGGCGAACAAGTCCGGACGTCGATCGCCGCCACGCCGGGCCTGTCGAGGACCGTGCCGGCCAATGCATTCGTCCCCGGCGCGCTCGCGGCCGCTCGCACGCGGGTCGAGGAACTCACTCAGGCAACTGCGAGCCTCCGCGATGGAGGCGAATGGACGCGCCGTGTCCACGACCTTGCAGGCGCTGGCCACCTGGCTGGACAGGCTGAGGCGCTGGCTGCTTACGCGGCCTCGTGGAGCGACGCTTTGGGATGAACTCGCCATCCAGGACGCGGACTTCGAGGCGTGGCGAAACGGCGCGACGCTGACGTCGGCAGTAGGTCGGGTCGAAGAGACCTGGCGGCGCGATGTCGACTACGAGCGGCTCGTGCCGCTTCAGCGGTGGTGCACCCTCGTACGCAAACTGGAGCCCATGCGGTCCGCCGGCCTCGACCAGGCGCGGGTCGAGCTCCTCGAAGGCAGCCTGCCCGCCTACACCGCAGAAGATGCACTCGCACGTGGCGTCGCACGGGCCTCGCTCGCCGAGCGAATCGGCACCGAGGGTCTCGATCGCTTCGACGCTGTCGCGCACGACCAGCGCGTGACGTCGTACTCCGATTCCCAGGCGCGAGGTCCGCAAGCAGTGGGTCACCGACGGCCCGGCGCGGATCATGGCCCGCAGGGGTGGCGGAGGCCTCGGCTCTCGCACCGGCGGCCTTGCGCGGGAGCTGGAGAAGACCACCCGGAAGCTCGGAACCCGCCCGATCCTGCGGAAGTACGGCGAAGCCGTGCAGGAACTCACGCCGCTCGTGCTCTGCAGCCCGTCGTCTGTCGTCGACCTCATCGAACCGGGCGTCATGGAGTTCGACCTCGTCATCTTCGACGAGGCTTCCCAGATCACTGTCCCCGAAGCGGTCGGTGCACTTGGCCGCGCCCGCGCCGCCATCGTCGTTGGTGACAGCAAGCAGATGCCGCCCACCCGCAAGGTCGGGGGCGGTTCGGTCGACGACGACGAGATCGACGACCCGGATGCCGAGGAGATCGTCGAGGACCAGGAGTCGATCCTCAGCGAGTGCGAACTCGCCCGCGTACCCACGCTCAGCCTCAACTGGCACTACCGCAGCCAGGACGAGGCGCTGATCGCCTTCAGCAACCGCACCTACTACCGCGGCGACCTGAGCAGCTTCCCGACACCCACCCTGCTGTCCTCCGAGACCGGTCTGGAGTTCCGCCCCGTGCACTGGCCGGAGAACGGCGACAAGGGCATGTACCTGCGTGCGGGCGCCACGAAGGTGGACCTCGGAAACGGGGTCGTCGCGGGCTCCAACACCAACCCGTTCGAGGCAGTCGAGATCGTGAAGTACGTCCACGAGCTCGTCCACGCATCGCCGAACCTGCCTTCGGTCGGCATCGTGACGTTCAACGAGCAGCAGCGGCAGCTCATCGAGGATCTCCTGCATGCCAGCGGTGATCCCAAGGTGGCCGACGTCCTCGACGAGTCCAAGATGGGCCGAGGCGAGGCCCTGTTCGTGAAGGCTCTGGAACAGGTCCAAGGCGACGAGCGCGACATCGTCATCTTCTCGATCGCGTTCTCCAAGCAGGCCAACGGCAAGGTCCCGACCAACTTCGGACCTCTCTCGAACGCCGGTGGTGAGCGACGGCTGAACGTCGCCGTCACCCGCGCACGCCGCAAGAACGTCGTGTTCTGCTCCTTCAACCCGGCCTCCAACGAGCTCGACGTCTCCGGATCGACGTACCAAGGACCGAAGGACCTCAAGCAGTTCCTGATGGACGCGCAGGCAGCCGGGCGCTCAGGGCGAAGAGGCCGAGACCGCCCACCGCATCGCCATCCGGGATCGGCACCGCGACGACATCGCGGCGGCGCTGCGAGACGCCGGCCTCCACGTGATGTCTGACGTCGGCCTGTCCAACTTCCGGCTCGACCTCGTGCTCGCGCGACCGGAGAACCCGAGCGACCGATCCTCCCCGTTCTGCTCGACGGCGAGAGCTGGAAGAAGCGCAACACGGTCTCCGATCGTGACGTCCTTCCGGTCGAGGTTCTCGAGAACCTCATGGGCTGGCCGACCGTGGCTCGGATCTGGTGGCCGATGTGGCTGCAGAACCGTGACGAGGTGATCGGCCGCATCCTTGCCGAGGTGGACAGGGCAGAAGCCGCGCTGGAGGGCGGGGGCGCCGAACCGGTACCGGTTGCCGAGCCTGACACCGTGGCGGCATCGGGGCCAGCAGTCGTCGAGCGGGAAAGTCGGGACGAGTCGTTGATCTCGACGGCTACCTCCTCCACGCGGTCCTTTGACACTGAGGCCGAGGTGGTGCCGTCTCCAGCGGACGTTGCTGCGCCTGAACCCGCCTTTGAGCCTCCGAAGCTCAGCGGAGCCGGAGCCGGCGCAGGCGCCAGCGATTGCCAGTGAGGCGCAACCAGCAGAACCCGACGTCTCGGTCGTCGACGCCAGTGAGCGTGATCAGCGGCCGTCCGGCGGAAGCCACTCAGCAGCGGACGGCGCTGGGTCGATCAGTGAGTTCGTGCCTGCCCACACAAATGTCGTCGGGGCCCGCGCGCTGCTGGACGCACTTCCGGATCGGGCCGCTGCAGCCACCGTTCGAGAGCAACTCCTGGACGTGATCGAGACCGAGGGTCCGATCGAGCTGGCCAGGCTCACGCGCATAGTCGCGCGGCGATTCGGCCTCAACGCCGTGCGGGCGGCCCGGGCGGACGACATCGCCCGCCTCGTCCCCAGAGGGCAACTCAAGAAGGGACGCCTGGGCTCATTCGCCTGGCCGGCAAACCTCGACCCCGCGGAGTGGACGGGATTCCGCTACGTCGACGCAGACGCCACTCGTTCCCTGGACGAGGTCGCGCCGGAAGAGATCGCCAACGCAATGCTCGCGGTGCAGGCGGAGTACCCGGGAGCCAGTGGCGAAGACATCCTGCGTCGTACGGCGGAGCTCTTCGGCATCCTCCGGCTTGGTGCCAACGTCCGTTCGCGGCTCGATGCCGTCTACAAGAAGCTTCCGTCCGAACGCCCGCGCCGCGGCGCCCGCAGTGGCTGAGCCACCCGTTGGCCACGACCCCGCACCGCCTGCTGACATCGTGCCTCCGCCACTGGCACCACCCCCGCAGCCACCAGTGCCGGCAACTCAGGCGACGCCGGAGGTATCTGTCGCTCGACCGCCCGATCCGATCGTCGAGCAGCTCGCGCGAGAAGCCGAGACCATCCGACCCGACCTGAGCAGGGTCGAGGACTACCTCTACTACGACTACGCCGCGTGACCGAGAGCTCGGACGCGATCTCAAGCGCTTGGTCGACGAGCTGGTGATGGACCCCGACTACGACGGGCGCAACCCCAGTCCTGTCGCCGACTCCCGAACCGCCCACTTGTCGGCCGAAGACGCCGAGTCGGTCGGCTACGCGGCGCCGATGGTGTGGCGCGAGACGGTCGGAAAGGCGCTTGATCGGGTAACCAAGAAGTTGGTCACCCACCTGGCCGCGGACCCCGAGTTCGATCCGCTCCCGTGGGAAGCAGACATCAGCGACTTCGTAGCTAGCCGGATGACAGGCATGCGGCCCGGACTCGTGGGGCTGGTCCAGCAACAACTGAACCAGTACGCCTACGACAGTGGCCTCATCGCGAAGGTCGAGGAGGAGCTGCAGCGCGAAGCGCGTACGGCCCTCAGCGCCATGACTCCTCTCGACCGGGACATCTACGGCTTCACCAGTCGGAACGCCAAGCGCCTTCAGTTGGCCGACCCGTACATCTCGCACGTCAAAGAGAGCCGTCGCCGCTTCGTCGTCTACTGGATGTCTCGGTTCGAGGGGGAGGAGTCGGGCCTCAAGAGGGAGGCGCGCTACGCCACCGCTGTCCGACGCTTGGCCGCGCAGGGTCAGACGCGAGCAGCGATCTCGCGAATGCTGGGGGTCTCGACATCGATCATGGACCGCATCGAACGGGAGAATCGCAAGGACGTCCCACTCAGCCCTGACGACCCGATCCTCACCGACCTGGCCCCGTCCCTCCGATGAGTCAGGGCTGAGAGCGTCACGACCGTTGGCGGGACTGGTCCTCAGTCACTCCCTGCATGATCCGCAGCTGGAGCCGAGAGAGTGCCTCGAGCCTGACTGACGACGGAAGGCCCTCAAGCTCTTGGGCGGCATGCTCGATCGCATCGTCGATACTCGGGCGTCGTTCGCGTGGGCGCAGCCGCCGTCCTCGCGGAGCGCACCATGAGTCGCTCCGGCATCTGCGGCAGTTCCTCGCCTGTGCCGAACAGCTCGTCGAGCGAGAGCCCGAGAACCTTCGACAGGATCACTTGATGCTTGGTCGAGGGCAGCCGGTAGCCGGTCTCGATCTGGGCGATGTAGGGATACGAAAGGCTTGTCGCTTCGGCGAGTTCCTTGCGGCTCATGCCGAGTTCCTCGCGGCGAGCAGCGATCTTCTTCCCGAGCTCGATGTCCCCGGTCTTGGGGGAAGTGCCACGGTCTGAGGTTGCCATTGTCCCGTCCTGTTCTGTCGGACCCTGCCCCTATGCTCTCCGAAAAGAAGTTGAGATGCAAGCCGCTGAACGTATGTGGTACGGTGAGCGTTATCAAACGTATGCGGAGCGCATAGGAGGTACTGAAATGAACAACACGTGGGAAGCGCGGTTCGTGGACAATCAGATGGATCGCGCGTGGCTGGACCTCCGGATGCGCTTGGCTGATCGTTTCGCCGCTGGCCTGGCCAACGGAGGCTTTGAGCCCATCGACATCTCCAGCGCAACGGGGGAAATGCTCACGGTCACGGTCGACGACGAGTACGTCGTCGTGGTGGCGGGAGACGACGTGTACACGACCGACAATGTTGACGAGGCGGCGTACACAGTCTTCCGGGTTCTGCACGACGAGTGGCAGGTGGTTCACCCGGTCTTCCTCGACACGGAGCTTGTCGAAGTGCCGGCGATCGACGACAACCCGGTCCGGGTAGTCGCACCCGTTCTCGGCAAGGCCGCGTCGAAGGAACAGTTGCAGGCGTGGGTCGTCGCCGCCTTCTCGGAGGGGCGCAGCGAACCCATCAAGGTTGACCGCAACGGTGACGTCGCGTGGCGCACTCACGGCGGCAACCGCGTCAACGTGAAGGTCCGCAACCCTGGTCGGATCGAGCTGCTGGCGGTCCTCGGCCGCAACGTTGGCTTCAACAAGGCCCGGAAGGTCATCGACGAGTTGTCTCGCAAGTACTTCGGGCTGAAGTTCTTCTTCGTTCAGGACACCCTGGTCATGTCGCAGATTGTGATCGCCCACCCGTTCTCAGGTGAACAGCTCCAGGCTGCTCTGCGGACCTTCCTCGCCAACACCGACGAGCTCGGGTGGGTCGCCGACAAGGTTCTGCGCAACCGGGTCAAGGTCGAGCGCGCCAAGGTGGAGGAAGCTGAGCGAGCTCGTGCTGACGCCGAAGCGGCGCTCGCCGACGCAGAGCGAAGGGTCGAAGCGGCCGAGCGAACCGCCGCGCGACGCAAGTTGGAGCGGACGTGGGTCAGCCGCAACCTCGCGCGAGCCAAGGACGAACGCGACGCCGCCCGTGCTGAACTCGAGGGGCTCAAGACACTCCTCGAGAAGGCGCTGGGTCACCAGACGTTCCGGAGTCGCGCGGAACACGATGGTGCAGCGTGAGCGCCTTCGAGACGTTCCCAGGTGCTGCGGACGGAGGGCCGGTGACCCTGACGTCCGCACAGCTTGACCGCGCCTGCGGCGTCCTGCTCGGCTCGGCCGTCGGCGACGCGCTCGGGGCCGGCTACGAGTTCACGTTTCCGGCAGCCGATCTCGTGCCCCAGATGATCGGGGGAGGCCTCGGCGGGTTCGCTCCGGGCGAGTGGACTGACGACACCGACCAGGCCGTCGCCATCGCGCGGGTCGCTGCCACGGGCGTCGACCTGCGAGCACCTCAGGCGTTGGATCAGATCGCTGCCGGGTTCCTCGAGTGGTACTCGGCCGGTCCCGCCGACGTCGGGATCCAGACTCGCTCAGTCTTGATGAAGGCGATCAACGCGCCCACTGGCGCCGAGATGACCGAGGCCGCCCGGGCCGTCCACGCACAGAACGGTCGCAGCGCTGGAAATGGCTCGCTGATGCGCACTGGACCCATCGCGCTTGCGTACCTCGACGATCCAGCCGGACTGGTGGAGGCGGCCATGGCGGTCAGTGCGCTCACGCACTTCCAGGACCACGCCCAGGAGGCCTGCGCGGTGTGGTGCCTGATGATCCGTCACGCGGTACTGACTGGGGACTTCCCGAGGTTCGATGACATTGCCGATTGGGTGCCCAACCGAAGCAAGTGGCGTGAGTTGCTGGCAGAGGCCGAGGCAAAGGAGCCAACCGCGTTTGCAAACAACGCGTGGTCCGTCGGCGCCCTGCAGGCTGCCTGGTCAGCGATCACGCACACACCAGTTCCAGCCGACGGCTTCGCCTGCCGTCACCTTGGGAATGCGCTGGCGACGGCGATCCGGATCGGACACGACACCGACACCGTCGCCGCGATCGCTGGCGCGCTCCTCGGAGCGCGATGGGGGATGAGCGCGATACCGGCGGAGCACCGTCGGGTTCTGCATGGTTGGCCGGGTCTGAATGCCCGCGACCTTGAGCAGATGGCATACCTCATCACTCGCAAGGGCAAGTCAGGCAAATACGGCTGGCCATTGGTCGACCACATCGACTACGTGCCGTTGCAGTACGGCGAGTCCCGCTCTCGCCGTACATCCGCACGACGACGGGGTCTGGCTCGCGGGCGCGACGGTGCTCGATGAACTTCCAGACGGCGCCGACGCCGTTGTCAGCCTGTGCCTGACCGGCCGCACACAGGTGGCGACCAACGTCGAGCACATCAACTTCCGCATCATGGACGAGCCGGACCCAGCGGCGAACCCCAACCTCGACTACGCCCTGGTGGACGCTGCCCGGACCGTCGCACGGCTGCGCGACGAGGGCAAGCGCGTCGTGCTCCACTGCGTGGCCGCCCACTCCCGCACGCCCACCGTCGGGATCGCCTACGCAATGCTGCGCGGTGTTCCGCTCAGCGAGGCCATGCCAGCTGTCTGCGGTGCTCTGCCGGCGGCCCACCCGAATCACGGCTTTCGTCAGGCGCTTTCCCGGCTAGAACCGCACCTCATGGGATTGGATTAGAGCGTGCCGAAACGACTGTGGAGCGACGACCACCTCGACGCCTCGATGGGGAGTCGAGTACGGGGGCTCGTGCTCGGCCTCGCCCTCGGTGACGCAGTCGGGTCCAAAGCGAGCGACGTCCCGACCGCGGGGACACTCGAGGCCGGTGCCGCGACCCAACTCGCTGCCTGGACGATCGAAGGCACCCTTAGGAACCTGACCCGCTACGGCAGGCTGCACCCCCACCTGACGGACATCGGCTTGTACTCCTACCAGCGTTGGGGCCTTCTGCGCGGTATGGAGCCGGCCAACAGGGACACCTGGCATCCCTTCTTTTGGCCGGCCGACGACCCTCACCACGCTCGCACTCGTGGCTGGCTCGTCGATGACCCGGCCATGAGCCACGTGCGCGGTACGTCCCCCTCGACGGAGAACGCACTCTCCGCCGGACAGGCGGTGAGCAGCGCTGGGTGTCAGGCGATGCTTCGAATACTCCCCGTCGCCCCAATGGCACTCATTCAGTACGTCTACGGCGGCGATCGCCCTGACCCAGCCGAGGCGCGCACTGACGCCGAAGCGTGGGCGCGCAACCTCGCGTTGTTGACCCACGACGACGGTCAGAGGCAAAACGCCTCGGCGCTTGTTACGCAGGTCTTGGTCGAGGCACTCACAGCCACAGATGACCTGAAGTGGGCTATCAAGCGGGCAACCTACGACTTGGACTATCCGGTAAACGCCGACGTTCACGGAGCGCTCAGCGCGGGCTTCCAAGCACCCTGCGTGCCACAGACCTTGGAACGACTCGCGCCTGACAAGACCTCGTGGTCGGCGCTTGCAGGCGGGCTCTACGTCGCCTTGTCATTCCCCGACGAGGACACAATCACCGAAGCGATCGAGTTCGCCGGGTGGGCTCCCGACGGCGACTCAGTAGCGGCCGTCGCTGGAGCCATCCTCGGCGCTCGCCATGGCTACGAAGCGCTGCCGCCGAAGTGGTTGAGCCGGCTGGAGCTTGGATGGGTGATGGATCGCCTTGCGTGCGATCTGTCGGCCGAGTTGACCGAGCGCCAAGGCGGCACCGCGTGGAAGGACGACTACGGCGACCTTCGGGCGGTCGACCCTTGGTGGGACACGAAGTACCCGGGGGTATGACGACGAGCGGCCGCCGCGGCCGGAATGGCCCGCCCTCCCGGTTGCGAACCGGGCACGAGTGTCGGATCCCGATGGCAAACTGACCGAGTGCCTCGAAAGATATTGGTCACCGGCGGAGCTGGTGGGTCGATCGACTTCCTCGAAGTTCCAGCCAAGGACGAGCTGGAGCTGCAGGAGGTGCTGCGCGCGAATCCGCAGTTGATCCCCGCGTCGGACCTCGGCATCGATGGTGACCTGCTCGTGGTCGGGCGAGAGACGCGCCTCGCATCAGGGTCGATCGATCTGCTCTGCCTATCGAGAAGTGGCGAGCTCGTCATCATCGAGTTCAAGACCGGTCCGCAGAACCCAGACTTCCGTCATGCACTTGCCCAAGTGATCGACTATGGCTCGGACATCTGGAAACTGCGCGACTGGGCGTCCTTCGACCAAGGCGTAGTCCATCGCTACCTAAAGAGCCAGTACGTCGAAGCAAAGTTCAAGGCCTGCGACGATCTCAAGGACGCTGCCGTATTGGCCTGGACTCTGACCACGGATGAGTGGGAATCGCTGACAGCTCGACTCGATCAAGTGATCGCCAAGGGTGACTTCCACTTCGTCGTCGCTGCGCAGCGGTTCGCTGACCCCATGAAGGTCTCCGTGAGTTATCTCAACGAGACCACGCAAGCCGGCCGCTACTTTCTGGTCGAAGTCATTCGCCTGGACGGCATGGGTCAGACGGCGTACGCCGCCCAAGTGGTCCACCGTCCGGAGAGCCGCGGCGGGTCGTCGTCGAGCCCGGCCGCGAAGGCATCCGAGGACGCCTTCATTGCGGCGATCACAGAGCCCGAGTACCAGGAGGCGATGAGCGAGCTCTTTGCCTCAGTAAAGGCGCTGGGACTCGTGATGGCCTGGGGCTCGAAGGGTGCGTCGATTCGCCTCAAGTCACCAGATCAAGCGGAGCCGATCTCCATCGGCTGGGTCTTCTTGGAGGGGGACCAGTGGACGTGGGCAAAGTATGTGACCTTGGGAGTCGACCCGAACACGCTGAAGAACCACCCATCTGTAGGGCCAGCCATTCTCGACTTCTGCGAGAAGCTCAAGGACGTTCCCGGCGGTCAGCCAGCGAGCGGCAAATCGAACGCAAGGATCTTTGCGCCGCCGGCCTTTGTGGCAGTTCGCGATCAACTCATCGACCTCCTCAGCGAGCTGGTCGCACCTGACGACGACGCCGTCTCGAACTCCCCGTCAGCGTGAAGCAGATGCGCCTCCGGTACGCCGCGACATGCCGCCTTTGCGGCACTGAACTCGCGGCGCGGACGGAGGCAATCTACGAGGCGGAAACCAAGACCGTTCGCTGCCTGGAATGCCACGTGGCGACTGCTGAAGTCGACGACTTGCCGGGCATCGATCCCGCAGGCGACGTGCCACCATCCGAGGCCACGGGCACCGCTGGTTCGTCGGCACGACGCGAGTACGAGCGACGCAAGGCCAAGGACGAGGAGCGGCTGCGTCAGAAGTGGGGCAAGCTCGGTGGCATCGCGGTGGCGCTGTCCGACGAGAAGCAGAGCACCAAGGCATGGGCCACGGGTGCGATCGGCGAAGAGCGCTCGGAGCCCGTCTCGACTCGCTCGTCATCGGAGTCGATCGCGGTCCTGCACGACCGACGCATCCCGGGCACGAAGGCCAACATCGACCACATCGCCATCACCGCAGGCCGGCATCTGGGTGATCGACGCGAAGCGCTACAAGGGCCGGCCCGAGTTGAAGATCGAAGGTGGCCTGCTGCAGGCCACGGGTCGAGAAGGTCCTCGTCGGACGCCGCGACTGCACCAAGCTCGTCGACGGCGTGCTCAAGCAGGTCGACCTGGTCCGCGAGGTCGTCGGCGACGTGCCGGTCGTCGGAGCACTCTGCTTCGTCGAGGCGGACTGGCCGCTGATCGGTGGAGCCTTCACCACGAGAGGGGTCCACGTGCTCTGGCCGAAGCGGCTCGCCAAGCTCCTGTTCGAGGGGGAGCCGGCCGACCTGGACGTCGTCGCCCTTCGAGACTCAGTGGCGAGACGATTCAAGTCGGCGTAGATCGCGGGACTCGATCAGGATCGGCAGCATCCAAGCGCCCGCCTGTAGTAGGCCCAGTACCAAGCCCACGAATTGGCTCGGGGCGCTCGGCTAGGGTCCCGTCATGGAGGCCATCCCGCTGACCGCTCTGCTGCCCGACGGGCTTCGATCCGACGCAGTACAAGGTCCACTTCGCCGTCTGGAATCAGATCAAGCATCCGATCGACGTTCTAGCGACCAACCAGGAGGAGTGGCAGGGGTGGAACTCGTGGCGAAGCGTGAAGGACGACTTCAACCGCGAGTTCATCTTCTCGGTGGCCCAGGACAAGCACGACGCGACGCTCTGGCTCTTCGGCGGGATCTGGGAGGTCCTGGAGCGCAGGCCCGAGCAGCAGGCGCACTCGTACACGGTGGCGCTACGTGAGGACCTGATGGGTCCGTTCATCCGCCGCCTCTGGGTCCGCCACAAGCGGTCCGGCAGGAACATTCGCCGGACGATGGAGTCGGTCCTGCCCACGATGACGGTCTCGTCGATCCTCGAGGAGCCGTTCGCCGGTGACCCGTTCCCGGGACACGATCGGATCAACCACAGCCTCGCCGACCTTCAGGCTGTCGTCAGTCAGGCTCGGGCCGACTGGCGCATCGCGCTGGAGAGCATGAAGGGCGTCTACGTCATCCACGACAAGGAGACCGGACAGCGGTACGTCGGCTCCGCGTACGGCGACACCGGCATCTGGCAACGCTGGGCGACGTACGCAGCCACGCTGCACGGCGGCAACGTCGGGCTGAAGGCGCTCGTCGAGGAGAAGGGCGAGGAGTACTACCGGACCAACATGCGGTTCGCACTCCTCGAGTACTGGTCGATGCGCACCGACGACGACCATGTCCTGGAGCGCGAGTCGTACTGGAAGGACGTGCTCCATGCGCGATCGCTGGGACACAACAAGAACTGACTGATTGGCCCGCAGCAACGCCCGGAGGATTCTGACCCGTGTCCACCTACGGTCCAGAAACGTCCGGAGCTCGTCGGTACCAGTCGGGTATCCTGAGGTCTGGAAGCGAGGGCGAATCCCTCACCACACCGAGCGAATCGGTAGCTTCCGAGACTTGTCGGTAGTCCTCGCGACGGCCCCGAAGGCGCCCAGAGGTCGCAGGTTCAAATCCTGCCCCCGCTACCACTGTGATGTCTCAGGACATCCCGGACGACGGACCTACGGAGACGTAGGTCCGTTGCTGGTTTTGCTGGTTGGTCCGGGTGGCCTTCCGGTGGGCTGGTAGTCGCGGGTTGGGGTCGAGGACGAGTTCTCGGAGGAGCTCGCCGGTGGCGGTGTCGACGATGCGGATCTCGAGGTCTTGGGCGAGGAGTCGGACGTAGGTTCCGGCGTAGGTCCGGCCGACGCCGATGTGGTGGAGTCGGCCGTTGTGGCGCAGGGTCACGGATCCGGTTTTGCTGACTCGGTCGTCGCGGACGCGGTCGTGGGTGTCGCTGCTGCGGTCGCCGGGGGTGGCCTTGGGGCGTGCGGGGCAGGCGGCTGCTGGGGTCGACCGGTGGGCCAGGTAGCGATGTGGTCGTTGGGTGTTGTACTCGGGAGACGTGGGACTCAATCGCCCTCCCTTTACCCTCCGCTTCGGTCATCTCGTAGGTGCCCCGGGCGTCCCGCGCCCCGGGTGGTTTCCTACTCGCGAATCAACGCCTGTCGACGATCTGGGGGGACAGAGACTCGCGGTCCTGCGTGGGTGAGCTCATCGTCGTCCTGCTCTCTGCGGAAGGGGCCGACCTGCTGGGTCAAGGCCGCGCGGGGGGTCCGTCGGCCCGGTCATGAAATTGTTTTTCTCTCAGGTCCTTGCCTTCCTGTGGCCTGCATCATATATCCTACGGCAAATATGATACCTCCTGGAAGGAACCACGTATGCGTGTAGCAAGTGCTCTTTGCGCCGCAGCGCTCGCCACGGCGACGCTCGCCGCCTGCGGGAGCTCGGGATCCAACGACACGAAGAATCAGATCGAAGCGGCCACCAAGGCGGGCCTCAACTGCACCGTGACCACTGCGGTCGCTGACCTGGCGGCTTTTCCAGTGCCGGAGGCCGAGGAGGAGTACGAGCTTGCTCTCCTTCAGGTGACGAAGACCGGGTACTACTTCCAGGCGCTCGCCTACGGAGCGGAACGGGCTGCCGAGGAGGCTGGAGTCAGCCTCAAGATCTACGCCGGCCAGGGTTTCTACAGCCCGACGAACCAGCTTCAGCAGGCCGAGCAGGCAATCAGGGACGGTGTCGACGCGATCCTGCTTCAGCCAGCCGACTACGCCGGGTCTGCAGCCGTGGTGGCGGCCGCTGATGAGGCTGGGGTCCCGATCATCAACATCGCGACAGAGGTGAAGGACCCGGACGTCGACAAGGTCGTCCAGGACGATTACGCCTGGGGCGCACTGATGGCTGACCAGGTGGCCGAGGCTGTCGGTGCCGACGGTGGAGAGGGCATCTTCATGGTCGGCCCGGCAACAGCGACCTGGGCAGTCAAGCGCGCTGAAGGCTTCAAGGCGCGACTCGCCGAGAAGTACCCCAACCTGGAGCTTGCTGCGGCTCCCAACACCGATCTGGACCCGGCGCGCGGCCTGGAAGCGTTCGAGAACAATGCCAAGACCACACCGGACCTCAAGTGGATCGCCAGCGTCTACGAGCTGATTCTCCCGGCAGCGTCTGTGCCGTCGCAGTACAAGGGCGAGATCCCGTACGTCGCCGGTAGCTACGAACCGTCGGTGATCGCGGGTCTGCAGGACGGCACCATCTCCAGCGCCATCAGTACCGAGCCGATCGGTGTGGCACGAGTCGGCATCGCTAACATCGTGGCTCGCCTCAACGGGTCCACAACGCCGCACCTGCACTGCATCGAGCCCGCCGTACTCACCAAGTCGGACATCGACACCGACCTGGCCCTCTCCGAGCTCATCCCGGGCACGGAGTAGGAATGCCATCTGCGCCAACCAGCACCGAGCGCCGGGTGGACCACACCCCGCCCGGCGTCCAGGTGGACGGGCTGCGCAAGGCTTTCCCTGGTGTCCTTGCCCTGGACGACGTATCTCTCACCGTCCGGGCGGGAACCGTGCATGCGCTGCTTGGCGAGAACGGAGCCGGGAAGTCGACGCTCGTCCGTGCGCTCGCCGGGCAGGTCATGCCGGACGCTGGGATCATCCGGCTGGCAGGCGTCGAGACAGCCCTCCGCAATGTTCGTGATGCGCGCGTCCACGGCATTGCGCTCCTTCCGCAGGATGTGGCGCTGGTTCCGAACATCAGCGTCGGTCGCAACGTGCTCCTCGGGACCGAGTCGATGGCGACGCGTCGGAGTCAACTGACCTCCGCCGAGCGACGCGTGGTTGCCGACCGCCTCGCGGCGGTGGGCGCAGACCTCGATCCGTCAGCCCCGATCGCCTCGCTCAGCGTGAGCGAGCAACGGCTGGTCCAGATTGCGCGGGTCATCGGGTCGCACGCCCAGGTGCTGATCCTCGATGAGCCGACGGCCGTCCTCTCGGACTCGGACGCTGCTGGGTTCCTGCACCGGCTCGACATCCTGCGCGACCGGGGGACCACGATCGTCTACATCACCCACCGCCTCAGCGAGGTCGTCGACCACTGCGACTTCGCGACCGTACTCCGCAACGGCAGAGTCGCAGGGCAGCTGGATGCCAAAGCCACCGATCGTCGGCAGATCATCGAGCTGATGCTCGGTCGTCGACAGATAGGCCACGACCGTCGTGCCCGGGTCTCCGGTGGCCGGGTTGCGCTCCAGGTACGCGGCCTGTCTTCGGGGTCGGTCCGTGAGGCCGCGCTCGAGGTGGCGGCCGGAGAGGTGCTCGGCGTCGCCGGAGTCCAGGGTTCGGGAATTCAGGACCTTCTCGACGGGATCGCGGGAGTGAACGGCCGCGGCCACGTCGAAGTCGAGGGTCAGGTGGTGGGTGCCGGAACCACGCGGCGGTACCAGGGCGGCATCGCCTACGTGCCGGCCGACCGGCGTACCCGCGGCGTGGTCCTCGGGATGTCGATGGTCGACAACCTCGCCTCACCGGTCAATTCCAGCTCCAAGCGCTACGGCTTCCGGATCCGCACGTGGGAGCGTGATTCTGCCCTGGCCTACGTGCGACGGTTCGACATCCGCAGCGGCGGTGTATCCGTGGCCGCCTCGACGCTCAGCGGCGGCAATCAGCAGAAGCTCGCCCTTGCCCGCGCACTCGAGGCGGCACCGACGGTGCTGTTGGTCGCTGAGCCGACCCAAGGCGTCGACGTGGGCAGCAAACAGGAGATCCGGTCGCAGCTCGGCCACCTGGCAGACCGCGAAGGCCTCGGGGTTCTCGTTGCCTCGAGCGACTTCGAAGAGCTCGAAGGCCTGGTCGATCGCGTACTCGTGATGCGCGAAGGCAACATCGTCGCGGAGCTCGTGGGTGCAGAGATCAACTATCGGGCGATGCTCCACCACGCCCTCGGATGAGCAGGAGTCGGTCGTGAGTTCGCTTGCTGAACACCCAGAAGTAGATCGGAGGCAGACCCACCGGCTGGTCGGCGCCCTCGGGTCGGTCGAGGTCCCTCTCGCAGCGGGGTTGGTCGCGTTGGCGGTGGTCTTCTCCCTGCGCTACCCGGAAACTTTCGCGACTTGGAACAACCTCGCGGACATGTCTCGGGTCGGAGCCATCCTCCTCGTCGTGGCAACGGGCCAGATGTTCGCTCTCCTGGTCGGCGGGTTCGACCTGTCCGTCGGAGCGAACATGGGCTTCGCGTCCACAGTCTGCGCACTGAACATGCTGGAGCACGGCCCGGTCGCGGGGATCGTGATCGGACTCCTGGCCGCGACCGCCGTGGGAGCGGTGAACGGACTGCTCGTCGCGTTTGTCGGGATCAGTCCGTTCGTCGCCACCCTGGGCACCCTCACCTTCATTATCGGCCTGGGCAACCAGCTGAGCGACGGCACGTCGATCGCTCCACTTCCTGCCGAGTTCGACTGGTTGGGGGCGCGCGACTGGGGCTTCCTGCCGGCAACGGTCTGTATCGCGACCCTGGTTCTGGTCGTGGTCGGGATTCTCCTGAACCGCACTCGTGTCGGTCTCTACCTGTACAGCGTTGGTGCGTCGCGGGAGGCCTCGGCCCTCGGTGGCCTGGCCGTTGCTCGCGTTGAGGTGGCCGCCTACGCAGCGTCCGGGGCGCTTGCCGGCGTCGCGGGGTTGATGCTCTCCTCCCGCGTCTCCGTCGGTCAGACGGGGCTCGGCGTGGGGTACGACCTGATGTCGATCGCCACCGCGGTCATCGGTGGCGTGGCGATCGGGGGAGGGTCGGGCCGCCTCCGCGGGGTGCTGCTCGGCGTGGCCATCCTCACCGTGCTGACGACGGGTCTCGACATTGCCGGTGTCAGTCAGTTCGTCCAGTCAATGGTCACCGGCATCGTCCTGATCGCGGCGGTGGCGCTCGATGGGCTACGTCGCGGCCGGATGTCCCAGATCCTGCGCGTGCTAACGTTTAGGAACGGCTGAGGCATCATATATTTGTCTCGAACTGGATGTCGCCTGACGAAAGAGGCAGTGCAGAGATGACGACGGCGAACTGGACGCCAACTCCGTCTGCGCCCGTGACGGCGCAGTCCTCGATCACCGAGCAGCTGCGGCGAGCCATCACCGGCGGTCAGGTGGCGGCCGGGACCAAGCTTGTCCAGTCCGAGCTCGCCGCGATGCTGTCGGTCTCCATCACGCCGGTCCGGGAGGCTCTTCGTGAGCTGATCGCCGAGGGTCTGGTGGACTTCGACGCCTTCAAGTCTGCGGTGGTGCACACGCCGACCCAGGCTGAGCTCGACGAGGTCCACGAGATCCGGGCTCGGCTGATTCCGATGAGCATCGAGCGGGGCACCGCCAACATCACCGAGCAGGAGCTCACCCAGGCCAAGGCCCTGGCCGCCGTCATGGAGGCCACCGAGGACCGGAGCACCTGGACCGCGTTGAACCGCGAGTTCCACCAGATCCTCGACGGAGCCGCCGGCGCACCGAGGCTGGCCGCGATCCTTGATCGGATGCTCGCACTCTCGATGCTCTACGTGAACCTCGCGGTTCCGCCGCTGCCGTTCGAGCACAACGCGGACCACCGCAAGCTGTTGGCGGCCTACGAGGCTGGGGATGTCGCTGCGGCGACCAAGGTCGCCCTCGACCACCTGGACGCCAGCCTCGACGCGGCTCGGGCCGCCATCGAGGCCTAGAGCCTCCGACCATGACGGGCAGGCCGCATCGGACGCGGCGTCCCGTCGGGGTTCACCGTCCCGTCGCCGGCGTGCGCCGCGCGGGGGTGTTGTCGAGCGCGAAAAGAAACTGCCCGGATATGCTGGCGTCATGTGTCCTGCATGATATATCGTGCAGGACATCCGGCCACCATGCCGACATTGAGAAGGGGCGCACGTGACCTACACGATCGGAATCGACATCGGCGGAACGTTCACCGACAGCTTTGCCACCGACGACGCAGGGAACGTCGTGTCGGCGAAGTCGCACTCGACGCCCCCAGACTTCGAGCGTGGCGTCCTGGGCTCGATCGAGGAGCTGGCGAGTCTGCTGGGGATGGGCATCAGCGATCTCCTGCCGGACGTCAGCTACATCTGCCACGGCACGACGTCGTCGTTGAACGCGCTGGTCACCGGCAACGTCGCGCAGGTCGGTCTGCTGACCACCGCGGGGCACTCCGACTCGACGTACATCATGAACGTCGAGGGACGGTACGCCGGTCTGGGCGCGGAGGAGATCCAGGACGTCACCCGGACCAACAAGCCTCGTCCGCTGGTCTCGAAGAGCTTCGTGCGTGACGTCGTCGAGCGCGTCGACCACAAGGGCGCCGTCATCGTGCCGCTCGACGAGGACGCAGCGCGCGAGTCGATCCGGGATCTGGTCGACCTGGGCGCGCAGGCGATCGCCATCTCGCTGCTCTGGTCCTTCCGCAACTCCGACCACGAGCTCCGGCTGCGAGATCTCGTGAACGAGATCGCTCCCGGCATGTACGTCGCCATCTCGAGCGAGGTCAGCCCGCGGATCCGCGAGTATGCACGCACGTCGACGACCATCATGAGTGCCCAGGTGGCCCCGACCCTGGAGTTCTATCTCAATCCCCTGACAGAGAAGCTGCGCTCCCTGGGGTTCACCGGCTCGCTGCTGGTGATGCAGGGGTCGGGTGGGTCGATCTCGGCCGAGGAGGCCCCGAAGCAGGCGATCACTACCGTCGGCTCGATCCTCACCGGTGGCGTCATCGGCTGCCAGCAGATGGGCCTGGAGCTCGGTCACGAGAACGTCATCTCCACCGACATGGGCGGGACGACGTTCCTGGTCGGAATGGTCGTCGACGGCAAGCCCGTGACCTCGCCGACGAGCATCCTCAACCAGTTCACCCTGAACACCCCCATGGTGCGGGTTTCGGCGATCGGCGGTGGCGGTGGAGCAATCGCGCGCCTCGACTCTGGCGGCAACCTCAAGGTCGGCCCCGAAGGCGCCGGCGCCTCGCCCGGACCCGCTTGCTACGCACTGACTGGCACCCGCCCCACGATCACCGACGCGAACGTGGTCATGGGCATCCTCAACCCCGACAACTTCCTGGGCGGGCGCAAGACGCTCCGCCGCGACCTGGCAGAGAACGCGATCCGCGAGCATGTCGCCGACCCCCTCGGCATGTCCGTCGAGGAAGCTGCCGGTGCGATCTACTCGATCGCGACCTCGCAGGCCGCCGACCTGGTGCGCCGCGTCGTCGTGAACGAGGGTCACGACCCCCGCGACTTCGCCCTCTACGCGTTCGGTGGGGCCGCGCCGGCCCACTGCTGTACCTACGCGCGCGACATCGGGGCCTCTGAGGTCCTGGTCCCTTTGGGGAGCACAGCCTCCACCTTCTCCGCCTACGGGCTCGCGGCCTCCAACGTCATCCTCTCGGCCGAGATCAGCCGCCCGACGAACTTTCCGGCTGACCCGGACGAGGTGAACGAGCTGTTCCGCCAGCTGGAGGGGGACGTCAATGAGCGACTCGCCAAGCAAGGTGTGGAGTTCACGAAGGTCACGCTCGACCGGCAGGTCGACATGCGGTACACGATGCAGCTCGCCGAGGTCAGCACCCCGGTTCGCAACGGTGTCCTCACCGAGGGCGAGGTCCTAGGCATCGGCGACGACTTCGAAGCCCTCTACGAACGGCTCTACGGCAAAGGCGCCGGGTTCCGGGAGGCCGGGCTCCAGCTGATCACCTACCGGGTGTTCGGGACTGGGCACCTGCCGTTCCGGCCCAGCCTCCCGCTGGTCAACGCGGGCGCCGCCGATCTAGCGCCGCGAAGTCGGCGGGCGGTGATCCTCGACCCACATTGTGGGTTCCAGGACACGGCTGTCTACGACTACCGCGACCTCGGCAAGGGGCACGAAATCCACGGGCCGGCACTTATCGAGTCGGCGACCACGACCGTGGCCCTCCCGGAGAGCACGGCGGCGACCGTCGACCGTTTCGGCAACTTGACCATTCAGTTCGGATGATGGAGTAGCGATGACAACCACTGTTCCCGGCAGCGAGAAGTTCGCCAATGTCGGAATCAAGGATGCGGACATCCTCGCCACCACGCGCGCTGCGGGACTCGGGCTGCACACTGTCGGCACCCAGGAGATCTCAGCGATCGACCCGCTGACCCACGAGGTCATCAGGCATCGACTTTGGGCCATCACCGACGAGATGGGCGAAGCGATCAAGCGGATGTCCGGCTCCGTGGTCGTGACGGACTGCAACGACTTCGACGCTGTCATCTGCGACGAGCTCGGCGACGAGGTCCAGGTCGGGTTGTACAACACCCACCTGTGCGCGAGCACGGACATGTTTGTGAAGTGGACCTTGCAGCACCGGTCTTCGTCGCCGGGTATTCGCGCGGGCGACCAGTTCATCTGCAACGACCCGTGGGTCGGCGGCGGGCTCCACCAGAACGACGTCGCGGTCGCGGCGCCGGTGTTCTGGGAGGGCGAGGTCTTTGCCTGGGTAGCTTCGGTCGCCCACCAGGTCGACCTCGGCGGGGCCGCTCCTGGCAGCATGGACATCGGAGGGACCGATGTCTTCTCAGAATCGGTACCGATCCCACCGACGCGCATCGTGGCTGACGGCCAGTTGCTCAGCGACATCGAGGACATGTACCTGCGACGTTCGCGGGTTCCGAAACTGGTCGCGCTCGACTTGCGTGCCAAGGTCGGGGCCAACAACCTGGCGGTCGAGCAGATCACCAAGCTCATCGAGAAGTACGGTCCGACCACGGTCAAGGCCGTCATGAAGCGGGTGATGAGCGACGCCGAGACCCGTCTGCGCGCCAAGCTCCGCGAGCTCCCCGACGGAACCTGGACCGCGGTCGCTCACCAAGACCAGGCCCGCGAAGGTGACCGTGAGGTCTACAAGATCGTGGTCGCGATGAGCAAGAGAGACGACCAGCTGACCTTTGACTTCACAGGCACAGACCCGCAGGTCGAAGGCCTGATCAACTGCACCTTCGGCGGTCTGCGAGCCGGCGTACTGGTTGCGGTGCTGCCGTTGCTGTGCGGCGACATCCCCTGGGCGACCGGAGGCATCGACCGGTGCATCGAGTATGTGACCGAGCCCGGAACGCTCAACAACTGCACCTTCCCAGCGTCCATCTCCAAGGCCCCGGTGGCGTCGACCTGGGCGACGACGAACGCGGCCATCGAGTGTCTGAGCGCGATGCTCGAGACCACGCCGAAGTACCGCGAGCGGGCGATCGGGGTGTGCAGCGGCACATGGCCGATGACGATCATGTCGGGGCAGGACCAACGCGGGAACCCGTTCGTCACGATGCTGTGTGACGCGATGGCAGGCGGTCTCGGCGCGCGTACCGATCAGGACGGCGTCGACACCGGCGGGCAGTTCAACATTCCGATGGGCCGGATGGCCGACGTCGAGATGAACGAGTTCGTCTTCCCGATGCTGTACCTGTGGCGTCGTGAGGAGATCGACTCGGGTGGGCCGGGCCGCTTCCGCGGAGGCGTCGGCGGATCCTCGTGCTTTGTCGCCCACGACACCGAGGCGCGAGGAATCAACCTGCTGCTCTCGGCGTCCGGCAAGGCCATTCCGCAGTCTCCGGGGATCAGCGGGGGATATCCCGGGAACACCACCCACGACGTGATCGTCCGGGGCTCCGACATCCGCGAGATCTTCACCCGCGGAGAGCTCCCTACGGCGCTGGACCAGGTCGGCGGAGAGGAAGAGATCCTCCAGCCCGAGGGTCAGACGTTGATCGGGTGGGACGACGTCTACTGCGGACAGTGGGAGGCAGGTGCCGGGTACGGCGATCCACTTCGCCGCGACCCCGCGCGCGTCGCGCACGACCTCCACGAGCACAAGGTGTCGTCCGAGGCAGCGTCAGCGACCTATGGCGTCGTGTTCGCCGCGGACGGCACCCCGGACGAGTCAGCGACCGAAGAGCGGCGTCAGCAGCTGCGACGTGACCGAGCAGGAGTGTGACCACGATGCCTCTCGACATCGACGACAACCTCGAGCAGACCGACACGGGCGACGTGACGTGCCGGCACTGCGGAACCGGTGTAGGCGACGGGTCGGGCGAGTTCCTCGCCCGGGCGCATTGGCGGGAGCAGCCCTCCACTGCCGCCGGAACCTCGGTGGTGCGCGCGGAACCAGCCCTGTTCGTGGACCGACCGATCTTGCTGCGGCAAGCCTTCTGCAGCGGCTGCTACACGGTCCTGCTCACCGAGATCGTCCCTGAAGGCGAACCGCGCTTCCGGTCCAAGCGCCTCCACGGCTGACTGGCCTCATCCCATCCTTCCGCTCACGACACTGACCCAAGACAGGACAGACATGGCCAAGCAAGAGCTCCGCAGCGCAAGTTCCGCCCCGCCCATGGGCGCGTACTCCCAGGGAATTCGCGCTGGGGACTTCGTCTACATCACCGGCACAGCGCCTGTGAACCCCGAGACCGGGACGATCACCGCCACGACTGTCGCCGAACAGACCGAGCAGGTCATCAAGAACATCGCCTCGGTGCTGCAGGCCGCTGACGCAGGGCTCGACCACGTGGTCAAGTCGACGGTCCACCTGCTCGACACCGCCACCTTCGCCGAGTTCAACGCCGTCTACGAGCGGATGTTCCCCGCTCCGTACCCGGTCAGGACCACGGTCGGAAGTGACATGCGCCAGGTCCCCGGCATGCTGGTCGAGATCGACTGCGTGGCCTACACCGGCCCCTGAGCCAGGCCCGGCCGGCCAGTCCCTCGTGCAGGTCGGCCGCGCCGCCTTCACCTGAACAGACCGACCTCCTGGTCGGTCTACCGAGTCACGCCCTCGTCAACGTCCCAGACAGGAATCGTCATGCCCACCATCACTTCGTCCGCTGCACAGGACGTCATCGTCGACGCCCTGACCCAGCGGGACGTGAGTGGAGGTGACGCCGAGATCCAGGCTGTTCACCTGGTGGAGGCCGATCTCCGCGGCCATGGCTCGCACGGCTTGCAGCGGTTGCCGGTCATTGCCGGGCGCCTGGATGCGGGACTCACCGATCCGCGGGCGGCTCCCCGCATCGAGCTGCACACCGCGACGGCCTTCACGGTGCACGGAGAGCGGTCCCTGGGCCCGATTGCGGCCGCCACAGCAGTGGCCGCCGCGCGCGAACGGGCTCGCGAGCACGGTCTCGCCCTTGCTGCGATCCGCGACTGCGGACACCTGGGGATGCTGGCGCCGTACGTCGAAGAGCTCGCCGACGCGGGACTCGTCGGGATCATGACCAGTATCAGCGAGGCACTTGTCCATCCTCTGGGCGGCCGGCGCGCACTGATCGGAACCAACCCGATCGCCTTCGGGATTCCGACGACCGGTGACTCCTTCGTCTTCGACATGGCCACCTCGGCGACCTCGATGGGGGAGGTCCTCCAGCGTGGTGCTGCGGGGCTGCGGTTGGAGCCCGGCGTTGCGGTCGACGCCGAGGGCAACCCCACCACCGATCCGGAGGCCGCGGCGGGCGGAGCGTTGTCGCCATTCGGCGGCTACAAGGGCTTCGGTCTCGGTCTCGCCCTCGAGATGCTCGTCGCTCTGCTCACCCGGAGTGCCATCGGAACCGACGTCAAGGGCACCCTGGACTTCGACCACCTCTGCAACAAGGGTGACCTGCTCCTCGTGGTGGATCCCAGCCGGTTCGCCGCCTCGTCCGCGAGTCTCGACACCGTCACCGATTACCTGGACCTGATCGCGCGCGAGATCACCCCCAGCGGCCTCACGACGCCCGGTGCCCGCTCCCGACGGTTGCGGGCCGAACGCCTGGCAGCCGGGTACGACGTACCGGCTTCCCTCTGGGACGTCGTCATCCCGGCCCTGGTCGGACGTGCGGAGGTCGGGGCATGAGCTGGCTGGTGCGAGCACCCCGTGAGATCCACTTCGGAGAGGGTGCGGTGCGGCGTGTCCCGGAGCTGGTCGTACGGCACGGACGTCGCGTCCTGCTCTGTACTGACGCCTTCCTGGCGTCGACCGCCGAGTTCGTCCGGCTGAGGAACGCCCTGGTCGAGGAGGGGGCGGTCGTCGAGGTCTTCGACGGGACGGAGCCCGAGCTCCCGCTCAGCTGCATCGACAAAGCCGCGCGCGTCGGACGGGACTTCGAAGCGAACGTCCTGGTCGGCTACGGCGGTGGCAGCGCCATCGATCTCGCGAAGCTGGTGGCGCTTGCGATCGCGCACCCCGGCGGCATCCACCGGTTCTACGGCGAGCAACTCGTACGCGGTCCAGTCCTTCCGGTGATTGCAGTTCCGACCACAGCCGGCACCGGTTCAGAGGTGACGGCCGTCGCGGTCGTAGGCGACGACCGTCGTGAGCTCAAGGTCGGCATCTCCTCTGACCGGCTCATCCCGGCGTGCGCGGTAGTGGACCCGTTGCTGACGATCGGGTGCCCGGCCGGCGTGACTGCCTACTCGGGTGCGGATGCTCTGTGCCACGCGATCGAGGCGTTCACCGCGCGCACGTTCGCCCACCAGCCCGAAGCGCTCGGGAGTCGAATCTTCATCGGGAAGAACGATCAGTCGGACCGGTTGGCTGTGCGCGCGATCGGCCTGATTGCAGGCGCGTTCGCTCGGGTGGTCGAGGAGCCGAGCGATGCAGGGGCACGTTCGGACATGGCTCAAGGAAGTCTCCTCGCCGGGTTGGCCTTCGGAAATGCGGGAACCACTGCAGCGCACGCACTCCAGTACCCGCTCGGTGCGTTGACGAGGACGCCGCACGGACTCGGCGTCGGGCTGCTCCTCCCATACACCCTGGCCACGGTTCTCGCGGTCCGTGCCGAGGAACTGGCGGCGGTCGCGGTCGCGTTGGGTGTGGCGACCGAGTCCGACGATCGCGACGCGGCGGCCCGTGCCGCCGTGCGCGCGGTCCACCAGTTGATGGCGACCATCGGAATACCGTCCTCGCTCGCCGAGATCGGGGTCTCGGCTGATCAACTGGGTCGTCTGGCCGACCAGTCCATGACCGTGACTCGTCTCCTCGGCAACCACGCGGTCGAGCTCGACCGATCCGCTGTCCTCGGGATCTTCGAGGCGGCCCTGCACGGCGACAATCCGCTCACCATCCTGCAAGGGGTCTGATCATGTCGTTCGAATCTGTGAACCCGGCGACCGGCGAACACATCGCCTCCTACACCGAGCACACCGACGCGGAGCTCGATCGCATCGCGGTCTCCGCTGGTGCCGCGGCCAGGGATCTGCGCCAGCTCGGGCTCGCCGCGCGGACCTCGCTGCTGCGAGACACGGCGGTCGCGCTTCGGCTCGGTAGCGAGCCCCTGGCGCGACTCATCAGCGAGGAGATGGGGAAACCGATCCGCGAGGCGCGGGCCGAGATCGAGAAGTCCGCTGTCGCGTGCGAGTACTACGGCGAGACGGCGCCGGACCTGCTGCGCTCGCGGCCCATCGGTCACGACCGTTTCGACACCTGGGTCGAGTTCGACGCGCTCGGGCCCGTCGTCGCCGTGATGCCTTGGAATTACCCGGTCTGGCAGGTGATCCGGGCTGCCGCGCCTGCGCTTGCCATCGGCAACCCAATCGTGCTCAAGCATGCGGCGAACGTGACTGGCACTGCTCTCCTTCTGAAGGCGATCGTTGATCGAAGTGGCTGGCCGACGGGGTCCTTTCAGCTGGCCATCACAGGACCAGCCGGTGTCGAGCGGCTGCTCGAGCGGCACGAGATCCGCGGGACGACGCTCACCGGCGGCACCAATGCAGGCCGCGCGATCGGATCGCTGGCCGGTCGCAACCTCAAGAAGTGCGTCCTGGAGCTCGGCGGCTCGGACGCGTTCGTCGTGTTCGACGACGCTGACCTCGCCGAAGCGGTCGACGCCGCCATCAGCGGACGGTTCCTCAACGCCGGCCAGAGCTGCATCGCAGCAAAACGGATCCTGGTGCAGGAATCGGTGGCTGCGGAGTTCGAGGAGCGTCTGGTCGAACGCGCGCGCGGACTCCGGATGGGAGATCCGACCCGGGAGGACACCGACCTCGGGCCGATGGCTCGGTTCGACCTGCGCGACGAACTGGTCGGCCTGGTCAAGGCGTCCGTCGCGAACGGAGCCCTGGTCGCGGCGGGTGGCGGTACCCGTGATCAGGGCGCGTACCTGGAGCCCACCGTTCTCCTTGGCGTCACTCCGGGCATGCCGGTCTTCGACCAGGAGACATTCGGCCCGGTGGCCGCTGTTCACCGCTTCGCTACCGACGACGACGCGATCGCCGTTGCCAACGCAGGGGAGTACGGACTCAGCCTGTCGCTCTGGACACCGGACCGGGAGCGCGGACTCCGGGCTGCTGCGGGGATCGAGACCGGGATGGCCTATCTCAACACCTACACCGCCTCGGATCCCCGGATGCCGTTCGGCGGCGTGAAGAACAGCGGCTTCGGCCGCGAGCTCGGCGAGCTGGGCATCTACGAGTTCGCAAATGCACGCACCTTCGCAGTCAACTGAACGGAAGCGCATGCCTGTCACCGATTGGGACGACGTAATAGCTGGGTACCAGAGGACACTCGGGGCCGTCCCCGAGCACGTCCACGCGAAGCAGGTGACCCACCCGCACGACTCGGAGGACGAACGAGCCCTGTTCGAGATCGAGTCAGCGCGAGTCACGGCCCTCGAGCCCAGCGTTCTCGAACCCGCGACCGTGCAGCTCCTCCAGTTCGTGCTGTGCTGCTCCCTCCAGATGCAGGGCGGGGCGCGGATCCACGCTGAGGCGGCTCGCCACCATGGTGCGACGGACGCACAGTTGCTGGCTGCCGCCCGGGTTGCCTGGGTCATTTCCGGAGGTCCGGCGCTCAACACCGGCATCGCAGCTGTTGCGGCGGGAAGGGCGGCCTGATGAGGATCTCAGCGATCCGCCGGAGGGACGGGCGACGGTGTCTTGCGGTCGGCACTCCGGACGGGTTGGTACCGCTCGGGTGCGGATCCCTTAACGACCTGCTCGGCGAACGCGATCCTGGTGCGGTGATGGCTGCCGCGATACGGGCCGGTCGCCCGGTGTCCGCGGATGACGCGGCGCCGGAAGCCCCGACGGCCAACCCGTCAAAGATGTTGTTCTGTGGCGTCAATTACGAGGACCACCTGGACGAGGTGCCGCAGATCCCTCGTCCCAACGAGCCTTTCTTCTTCGCGAAGTTCCCGAGCAGCATTGTCGGTCCGTACGAGGACATCGTCGTGCCCCGACCGAATCTCGGGCTCGACTACGAGGCCGAGCTAGCCGTCGTCATCGGACGACGCACCCGCCAGGTTCCGGTCTCGGCGGCGCTGGACTCAGTGTTCGGCTACACCGCAGTCAACGACGTGACAGCGCGGAGCATTCAGTTCACCGATCAGCAGATAACCCTCGGCAAGGGCATCGACACCTTCTGTCCGATGGGCCCCCTAGTCGTCACCGCGGACGAGATCGATCCGACCGATGTCGAAGTCTCGTGCTGGGTCAACGGCGAGTTGAGGCAGAGGTCCAACACCAAGTTGCTGATCGCGTCGGTCGCCGAGCTAATCAGCTACCTCTCCCAGACCATCACCCTTTTCCAGGGGACATCGTTGCGACCGGGACTCCGGCGGGCGTGGGGCACTTCCAAGATCCGCCGCGTCAGCTCGAGTCAGGAGACGTGGTGACGGTCTCGGTCGAGGGAGTCGGCGAACTTACAAATCGAATCGTGAAGGGATGGACGGATTGATGCGCGCGTGGGTCGCAAGCGGACGAAGCGGGGAAGTCTCGGAGGTTGAGGTGCCGGTGCCGGTGCCGGCAGCCGACCAGGCACTGATCAGGATCAAAGCCTTCTCGGTGAACCGCGGCGAGGTCAACCAGCTCCTCGCCGCGGAGGAGGGTTGGGCACCAGGTTGGGATGTGTCAGGAGTGGTCGAGACACCGGCCGCCGACGGTTCCGGCCCAGCGCTCGGCGCCAGGGTTGTCGGCTGGGTCCCGGGCGGGGCCTGGGCCGAGTGCGCGGTGGTGAGAACTGATCAGATGGCCGCTTTGCCGGATGGCGTCGGGTTTGTGTCGGCAGCCGCTCTCCCAGTTGCGGGCATCACTGCCCGCCGGGTCCTGGGCCTGCTGGGCAACCTCGACGGTGCTGACATCTTCGTCACCGGTGGAGCCGGAGGGGTCGGGTCCTTTGCGGTCCCTCTGGCTGTGCGTGCCGGTGCTGGCGTGCATGTGTCCGCGAGAGCGGACAGCCGCGCGTCCTACGCAGGGAGGCTGGGCGCGTCGGTCGTCGTCGATTCGGTCCAGGACAGCTCGAAGTACGACTTCGACGGGATCCTCGAATCCGCGGGCGGACAGCACCTGGCGGACGCGCTCGGGCGGGTTCGCCCGGGCGGCACGGTCGTCACCTTCGGGAACTCCTCGCGAGCGGTCACCTCATTGAACATTGCCGATTTCTACCGACGGACGCGAGCGTCGCTCGTGG
Organism: uncultured Actinomycetota bacterium; assembly: GCA_963756795.1. Taxonomy (GTDB): domain Bacteria; phylum Actinomycetota; class Actinomycetes; order Propionibacteriales; family Nocardioidaceae; genus Nocardioides. Next base: position 61,695 of record CAVWPK010000002.1, read on the forward strand.
CGTTCGCGCTCGTCGTGCCTGCAGAATCGAAGGTCTTCCGAGATGATCTCGAGGCCCTTGCGCAGGACGCCGCAGCAGGAGTGTTCTCGGCAGTTCAGGTCACCGAACGCGGGTGGTCAGACCTTCGCGACGTACTGAGCGAGCTCGAGCAACGCATGGTTCTTGGTAAGACGGTCATCTCTGTCCAGTGACCTGTCCGTGTTGACGAGCGGGCAGACCAACCGTGAGGAGCACCAGAGCCGACGGTGACGTCGATCGGACGCAGTGCATGGGCGGATCTGGGTGGGAACCCGGAACTCCTGGATGAGGTGCGCGCCCCCGACCACGCCGGTCGGGTTGGGGGCGTCGATGGATGTCGCCCGGCAGGCGAAGCCGACCTGCGCGAATGGCCCGTCAACTTCTGCGCAGGTCGACGGTCGACCAACTCTGATGGGGCCGCATGGGGCGGCAGGAGCATGCGAGGGCATTCCGACTCAGGGCGAGCCCGTCGAGCCCGCGAGCTCCTGCATCGGCTCGAGCGCCGGTCAGCTCCCCAGCCCGGCATCGCGGGCCCGGGCCACGGCCTCAGCGCGGCCGACGACGTGGAGCTTGGCGAACACGTTCGAGACGTGGTTGCGCACGGTCTTGTCGCTGACGACCAGCTGCCGCGCGATCGCTGCGTTGGTCAGCCCACGGGCCACCAGGTCGAGCACCTCCCGTTCCCGGTCGGTCAGCTCTGGGAACGGCGAGACCGCGCTCCCCGGCCGCCCCGCGGCGAACCAGGCCAGCACCCGTTCTGCGATGCCCGCGGAGAAGACAACTTCACCGTGTGCGACCGCCTCCAGGGCGCGCCCGATCTCGGCGCGGTCGGCGCCCTTGAGCAGGTATCCCTTCGCTCCCGCGCGAACGGCAGCGAACACCGACTCGTCGTTCTCCAGCATGGTCAGCACCAGGACCGCGACCTCCGGCGCTTGGGCGGTCAGCCGACGGGTGGCCTCGACGCCGTTCAGCACTGGCATATGCAGGTCCATCACCACCACGTCGGGTCGTACGTCGAGCGCGACCCGGACCGCCTCCTCGCCGTCACCGGCCTCGCCGACCACCTCCTTGCCGGCCATGTTGCCGATGGCGGTGACGAGGCCCTCGCGGTACAACGGGTGGTCGTCGACCACCATCACCCGGGTGTTCACGAGAACCCCTTGGGCAGGAGCGCCTCGACCCGGGTGCCGGTCGGGCCCGACGAGACCAGCAGCCGGCCACCCAGCTCCTCGGCCCGCTCACGCATTGACCGCATTCCGACCCCGGGGCGGACGGGTGCCGCCAGTCCCGTGCCGTCGTCGCACACCGCCACTGACAGCACCTCCCCACGGTCCTCCACGACCACCTCGACGCTCCGCGCGCCGGCATGGCGGACCGCGTTGGTCAGCGCCTCGCCGACGATCCGGAACGCTGCGACCTCCACCGCCGCGGGGAGCAGCCCCGGGTCCGGCGTGCGCAGCCGGACGGAGGTGCCGCGCGAGGTGAGCCCCTCGGCGAGCTCGTCGAGGGCCGCCGCCAGGCCGAGCTCGTCGAGCATCGGCGGGCGCAGCTCGTGGACGATCGCGCGAACGTCGGCGACCGCGGCGTTCAACCGCGGGACTAGTCGGTCCAGCAGCCGGGTCGCCGCCTGCGGGTCATCGACCGCGAGGTCGCGTGCCGTCTCGACCTGCAGTGCCAGGGCGGCCAGCGACGGCCCGACCCCGTCGTGCAGCTCCCGGCGCAACCGCCGGCGCTCCTCCTCCCGGGCGAGCACGACCGACTCCCGGGCCCGCTGGGCTTCGCGGGCGAGCCACACCGTGTGCGCTGCCACCGCCGCCTGGGACGCCAGCCGCTCCAGTGCGACCAGGGCCCCGTCGTCGAACTCCACAGGCCGTCCCACCTCGAGCGACCCGAACCGCTCGCCGGCGAACTCCAAGTCCACGCGCACCGTCCGGTCATCCTCCAGACGCTCGCCGTAGGACGTGATGTGGCCGTCGCGCAGGGTGAGCGTGGCGTGTCTGGCTCGGAGGGATCGGGCGACCTGCTCGAGCACGGACGGCAGCACCCGGCCGGTGAGATCCTCCGGGGCTGACGCGGCGGCCAGCCGTTCACCGAGCCGGGCGAGAACGGCGTAGGGCTCCTCCGCGTCGCCGTGCACCCAGCGGTTCACGTGCCGCTGCAACCAGGTGCGGAGGGGCAGGACCGCCAGGGCCACCGCCGCGGTCGCCAGCACCGGAGCGCCGGTGCCCGCGCCGAGCAGGTCGCCGACCAGCCAGACAGTCGCTACGTAGAGGCCGACGACCACCGCGGACAGCGCCCCGTAGATCAGGGTCCGCGAGATGACCACGTCCACGTCCCACAGCCCGAACCTCAGGACCGCTACCCCGATCGCGAGCGGCAGCGGAAGCATCGCGACGCCCGCGCCGATCTCGACCAGCACGAGCGGCGCCACCTGAGTGCCCCCGAACAGGGCCAGGGTGGTGAGGTAGCCGAGGAACACCCACTTCAGCTGCTGACGCTCGACGTCGACAGCGCGTCGCCACCGGACCAGCAGGGTGAGTACGGCCAGGGGTACCGCGACCGCCAGCAGCAGCAGTACGGCGGAGCTCACGAACGTCGACGCCACCGGCTCCCAGGCGGCGGGGTTGCGCGCGCCGCGCAGCAGCTTGGGAAAGTCCTGCTGGTCGTACGGCGTGAGAGCCCACTTCGCCGCGACGACCACGACGGTGAGGACGCCCCAACACAATGCCGGTCGCCAGCGCTGGGAGGGGAGCCGGCCGTCCGGAAGGAGAAGGGGGAGCAGGACCACGATCGCCATGTAGGCCGGTGCCCACAGCCATGACCCGAGCCACAGCGTCCCGCCCCGCAGACCTCCGTCCGGGAACACCCAGGCGACCTCCAACGCGGTCAGCGACAATCCCTGGCCCAGCCCGATCCCGCCCAGGAGCAGCCGCACCCGCCCTGCGTCGGAGCGATGGAGCAGCACGCAGGCGGACCCGAAGGCCACCGCCCCGGCGACGCTCATCAGCCAGAAGCTCGGGCTCGACGTCCGCCCGGCGGCGGCATTCACCGCATGTAGGCCTGCGCCCAGCAGTCCGCCGAGCACGGCAAGCACCCCGACCACGATCGGCATGCCTCCATCATCGCGCCCGCGGGTCCCGAGGTCACGGGACACCGAGTCCCGACCTGGAACGGGTCCGGGAGCCGTGGGCGCCGGGACAGGTCGGTCGCCACGCTGGTCCTACACGCCCCGGGCAGTCCGGGCACTCACCCTTCGGAGGAACCATGACCGTGCTCACCGAGCGCCCCTCACCCGATGGCGGCCGGGCCGGCGCACGCGCCCGACGGCGACCAGCAGGCACAGCGTTCACGGCGGCAGCGCTGGCGTTTCTCGTCGCCGGCGTCGGCGGCTACGGGTCGGTGTACTTCACCGGGCTGGAGGGCTGGGACGCGATGGGGGCCACCTACATCGCCATCTACCTCTGGATCGCCGGTAGCGGGGCGGGCGCTGCCGGGGCCTTCCTGCTCGGCCACAGCCTGGGCTACGCCGGCATGGTCTGGTTCGGCGTGTGGGCGGTGGTCTTCACCGTCTTCAAGATCGTCTCGATCCAGGAGTGGGAGGCCGCGGTGTTCGGCGTGGTCGGCCTGGTGCTGCTGGTGCTGGTCACCCGGCCCTCGGCGCGCGACCACCTGCGTTGAGCGATCGCGGCGTCTCCCCGGCCCGGCGCCGGCGATCCGAGGACGTCGGGGCCCGGCGCACCGCGCCAGGAGCCCGATACCGTCACCGCCATGCGAGCAGACGACCTCGGCACGCCGTACGCCGGCCCGGCCGTCGCCTGGCGCGTCGTGTCGCTGGTGCCGTCGATCACCGAGGCGCTGGCGACCGACCGTCGTGCGGCGCTGGTCGGTGCTCTGTGGGACTCCCAGCGTCCGTGAGGACCAGCGGTTCTGCGCATGCTGCGGGAGCGATCTCGGCACGACGACCAGCGCCGACGTGACCGTGGATCTCGCGATTCACGGCGACACCCTTCCGCCGGCGGCGGACACCGTCGGCGCCGTACCGCAGGCCCCGGTCGAGCCGCAGCTGGCGTGGAACCCGCCGGCGTCGGTGGGCGGACAACTGTTCGCCGATGACGCCCCGACGGTGCGTCCCGCGCAGCCCACCGTGCCGTCGTACGCCGTAGTGCCTCCGCCCGTCGGGCCGCCTCCGGCACCCCGGCAGCCCCGGCCCCCACCCCGACCGCGGGCGAGTCCCGCCGGCGGACGGCGCTGCTTGTGCTGGCCGTCGCGACCGTGGTGGCAGCCCTCGTCGGCGCCGGTGGCGCCGTCATCCTCTTCGGTGGCCAGGACGACGACCGCCCCGGAAAGGTCCGCGGACGACCAGCAGGACCAAGTTGGCCACGTCGCCGTTCCCCACCGGCTGTGGGCCGTTGGGCTCCGGCTGCCGTTTACCCGGGTTCTGGTAGTCGGGATTGAGCGCGTAGAGGTCGCCCGGGTTGATCCCGGGACCCCACGCCGGGAACGGCACGATGAAGTTCTCGGGCCGCAGGCGGTCGGTGCGCTTGGTGGTGTCCGGCACGCCGCCGTGGTCGGCGGTCACGATGACGACCACCTGTTCCGACAACTCGGGGTCGGCCTCGATCGCGGACACGATCCGGTCGATGTCGACGTCGGCCTGGCCACGGCCTCGGGGTGGGGTCTGCCGCCCCAGCTCCAGCCCAGCCCCAGCCCCAGCCAGCGGCGAGTCCGACCTGCACTGAGCCGCGGCGCGACACGCGTGCGCAACTCCAAGCCGTTGTCGGGCAACGGTCAGCCCGTCGCGCCGAACATGCGCTTCATCTGCGGAGTGCCTTGCGCTCGGGACCATCGGTGCTTCAGCAAAAGCATTCGTTCCGCATGGAATCCCGCGTAGGACAGGCACTTTCGTGCTGCTCCACGGCGGTCAGGGCCGAGGACCATGAACAATCCGGGCTAGCCGGCGGTCGACTTTCGCGCCTCGCCTCGGGGCGGAGCCTTTATCCCGATGACCACATCGACGACATCGATGTAAGCCGCCTTGGCTCCCATTCGGAAATCGACCGTGGCGTTATGTATCTCCTCCAGCGTGTCCGCCTCGATCATCGTGATCTGGTCGTAGCGCGAGTCCATGCCCGTACACACGATGTGGGTGAGCCGGTCGGAGTACTTGCTCAAGGCCCCCATGTGCTCCATCGTCACCTTGTGGATCCCCTCGCGGCCGAGCGAGAAGTAGTCCTGGCTCATCTTCATGTGAAGAAAACCGACGTACTTGTTCTTGTCTGATAGCGGATGCATTGCCCCTCCTCGTCGCATGCATGAAGAAACTGATGAGTGCAAATGCGACTGCCACGAGGACGCCGAGTGCTCGCTCCGCCCGGTCACAGCCAGCATCGACTCTCAGCGTAGGACCGGCGACACACCCTGTCGAGAACGACGTCAGCGGGCCTCGGGTGGTCGACGATGCCTGAAGCAGTCGCGGGTCCGCCGGTGGCAACTCTCGGGGTTGTTCCCGAGCTGGTAGTCCCGCCTCGGGGCGGCGACGTGATTGCGGATGAACTCGCCGGGGACGGCGGAAGCGGACGAGGCGGACGCCCACAGCACCTCAATCCGTGGCGCTAATCCGGCTGGCGCTGGCGCGGCCCGGTGAGGAGGTGCTGACGCCCGGCGGCCGAGAAGCTGTTGACGAGGTCGCTCTTGTCATCCTCTGACAGCGGCAGGTAACGGGCCGGGAGCCGGCCCGCCCACGCGGCGTCCGGCGAAGGTAGAGGAAGCCGTCGGCGTCGACGTACCCGAGATCACCGGACAGATTGCCCGGGACGGCACTGGTGACCTCCGCCAAAGGCGTACAAGGGCTGCTGATGGGCGCCAACCGGTTCACCGAGGACATCCCGGTCCTCGCTGACCTCTACCTCCAAGGGCGGCTGCTGCTCGACGAGCTGGTGTCGCTGCGGATCCCTCTGGAGCGGGCAGGGGAGGGTTTCGACGCCATGCGCTCTGGTGGAATCGCGCGGGCGGTGGTGTGCTTCGGCGATGACGATGGCTGAGGTGCGCGCTGACTACGTCGTCGTCGGTGCCGGTAGTGCCGGCTGTGCGGTGTCCAGGCGACTGGCCGAGAGCGGGGCCAGCGTGGTGGTCCTCGAGGCCGGTGGGCCCGAGACCAAGCTGTCGGTGCGCCAGCTCATCGAGATCCCCGGTGCGGTCGCCGTGCTGCTCGCGACACCGCAGCTGAAGAAGCTCGTCGACTGGGGGTACAAGTCGGTGCCCCAGGCGTCGGCCGCGCGGCGCACGATCCCGATGACGCGCGGCAAGGTCGTGGGCGGGTCGAGCTCCATCAACGGGATGCTCTTCGTGCGCGGGAACCGACAGAACTTCGACGACTGGGCGGCCGATGGCGCCCCCGGGTGGTCGTACGCCGACGTGCTCCCGGCGTTCAAGCGGCTCGAGGACTGGGAGGACGGCGAGACTGCCGTCCGGGGGGCAGGGGGACCGGTGAAGGTGCGCCGGCAACGCCCGCTCACCGGGGCCGGAGAACTGCTGCGCGACGCACTCCCTCGCCGGCTCGGGGTCCCGTTCCTGGACGACTACAACGCCGAGGAGCAAGAAGGCATCGGGATCGCCCAGCTCAGTGCCGCTGACGGCCGGCGTTCCTCGGCAGCAACCGGCTACCTGCGCACCGATCCCCTCGACAACCTGCTCGTGCTCACCTCCGCCCGGGTCACCCGGGTGCTGGTGAAGGCTGGGCGGGCCAGCGGGGTCGAGGCAGTCGGAGCCGACGGCGACGTCCAGCGGGTGTACGCCGACCGCGAGGTCGTCGTTGCCGCCGGTGCCTTCGACTCGCCCAAGCTGCTGATGCTGTCGGGGATCGGACCCGCCGGCCACCTGCGAGAGCACGGCATCGCCGTACTCGCCGACCTCCCGGTGGGGGAGAACCTCCACGACCACCTGTACGTGCCCACGTCCTTCCGCATGGATTCCGCCGAGCGCCGTCCGACCCCGATGACCTTCGTGCGCGGGCTCGCCCGGGCCCGGACGCGCCGGACCGGCTGGGCCAGCGCCGGTCAGTTCGAGACCAACGGCTTCGTGCGTACGTCGCACGCTCGCGCGCTGCCCGACCTTCAACTGCTCGGCATCTTCTGGATCTACCCCTTCCCCAACCAGGACGGCGCGAAGCCGGTGCGACCGCCCATCACGCGGCCCGGGGTGACCCTGCTCCCCACCCTGATCTATCCCGAGAGCCGGGGCACCCTGCGGCTGGCCGGCCCCGATCCCGCGCTGGCTCCGCTGATCGACCCCGCCTACCTCAGCGCCGGGCGCGACGCAGAGGTGCTTCTCGAGGGCATGGCCATGGTCCGCGAGCTGATGATGGGTCTCGGTGACAACCAGGGTGAGGTCGTGCCCGGGCCCAAGTACGCCGATCCGGCCGCGCTGCGGGAGCTCCTGCCCACGATCGTCCACAGCGTCTACCACCCTGTCGGCACCTGCCGGATGGGCTCCGACGAGCGGGCCGTCGTCGACCCCCGGTTGCGAGTCAGAGGAGTCGAGGGCCTGCGGGTCGCGGATGCCTCGATCATGCCGTCGATCACGGGCGGCAACACCAACGCTGCCTCGATCATGATCGGTGAGCGCTGCGCCGAGCTCATCCTCGGGCGCGAGCGCCGTGCGGCAGGCGACGCCGACCTGGGCGAGTCCTTGCGCTGATTGGCCGTTGCGGGTCAGGCACCCGAACGTGCGCCGCCGACCCGGTCCGCTCGGAACGGGCGGGCTCGCCAGGTCGGCCCGTCGGTCAGGTCGCTGCCTCGAGACCGTGTTGGGCACTCACGTAAGCGGACTTGTAGGCGCTGGCGAGCAGCCCGTGCGCGCCCGAGACCTGGACGCCCCGGCCCCAGCCGGCGTCGTACATGTGGGGGAGCGTCGCGCGGCTGAGCAGGAAGGGGACCTCGAGCTCGGCGTACGGGGCGGGGCACCACACTTTCCCGGCGGAGCATGTGGGCGGCCACCGTCAGGTCAGGCACCACCGCGGCCTCGCGGGGCTGACCCACGCCAGAGGACCGCCGAAGACCACTGCGCTCGACGGTCCGAACGGGCGGGCCGCGGGCGGTCGCTGCGTGGGAGTGCACGGCTGCTCAACGCGTCGCGACGGCTCAGCCTCGAGGATCTTGCCGAGGTCGGGGCCTATTCTCGGGCGGTGACGTGATCGACGCGGGACCGCGCGGAACCACGCGGAGGGTCTTGCTTCCTTCGCCGAGAAGCGCGCGGCAGTCTTTAAGGGATCGTGACGAGACATCGTCACCGAGAACAAAGGAATGGCATGGACAAGGTCGTGGCGAGCGCCGAGGAGGCGGTCGCGGACATCGGGTCGGGTTCGACGCTGTCGGTGGGTGGGTTCGGGTTGTGTGGCATCCCGTCGGTGTTGATCGACGCGGTCCTGGCCTCGGGTGCGGACGACCTGGAGGCGGTGTCGAACAACTGTGGGGTCGACGAGTGGGGTCTGGGCCGGTTGCTGATGGCAAAGCGGCTGCGGCGGATGATCTCGTCGTACGTGGGGGAGAACAAGGAGTTCGCGCGGCAGTACCTGTCGGGCGAGCTGGAGGTGGAGCTGACCCCGCAGGGCACGCTGGCCGAGCGGATGCGGGCGGGTGGCTCCGGGATCGCGGCGTTCTTCACCGTGACCGGGGCGGGAACCCAGGTGGCCGAGGGCGGGTTGCCGTGGCGCTATGACAGTGAGGGGAACGTGATCGTGTCGTCACCGCCGAAGCAGACCCAGGTGTTCGAGACCCACGAGGGACCCAAGGAGTTCGTGTTGGAGGAGGCGATCACCGCGGACTTCGGGCTGGTGCGGGCCTGGCAGGGTGATCGGCACGGCAACCTCGTCTACCGGGACTCGGCACGGAACTTCAACCCGTTGGCGGCGATGTGCGGACGGGTCACGATCGCGGAGGTCGAGAACCTCGTCGAGCCAGGTGAGATCGACCCCAACAACGTGCACACACCGGGGGTGTTCGTGCAGCGGGTGGTTGCACTGAGCCCGGAGCAGGCGGCGGACAAGCGGATCGAGAAGCGGACGGTGCGTGCGCGATGAGCTGGACGCGGGAGGAGATGGCCGCCCGGGCGGCGTCGGAGCTGACCGACGGGTCGTACGTGAACCTGGGGATCGGGTTGCCGACGTTGGTGCCGAACTACGTCGCCGATGACGTCGAGCTGGTGCTGCAGTCGGAGAACGGGATCCTCGGGGTGGGTGCCTACCCGTTCGAGGGCGAGGAGGACCCGGACCTGATCAATGCCGGCAAGGAGACCGTCACGTTGCGGAGGGGTGCGTCGTTCTTCGACTCCGCGACCTCGTTCGGGATGATCCGCGGCGGCAAGATCGACGCGGCCATCCTGGGTGCCATGCAGGTCAGCGCTGCCGGTGACATCGCGAACTGGATGATCCCCGGCAAGATGGTCAAGGGCATGGGCGGTGCGATGGACCTGGTCCACGGCGCGAAGCGGGTGATCGTGCTGATGGAGCACGTCGCGCGCGACGGCACGTTCAAGATCGTCGACGAGTGCTCGCTGCCCTACACCGGGCGTGGCGTCGTACAACGGATCATCACCGACCTGTGCGTGATCGACATCGAGCCGGACGGTCTGCGTCTGGTCGAGCTCGCCCCTGGCGTCACCGCCGAAGAGGTCCGCAAGAAGACCGAACCACCCCTGGTGTCGACACTGTGACCGGCCGACGCCGACCGCCGCCGCGGAGCTGACCCCGGGGCGGGGGCGCGCCGTCCACCGGCTATCCGTTGAAGCCGACGTGCAGGTGGTCGCTGTGCGTGGGGTCGGAGAAGTAGCGGCCTCCGGTGCCATCCAGGTCGTCTGGTCCGCCCACCTGGTAGGCGCCGGTGCCGGCCGCGATCCGCATCACCCGACGCACCAACCCGGCCGTGCCGGGGTCGACGACGAGCCGACCGTCGATGCTCCCGATGTCGTAGGCGAGCCCGTCGGGATGGTTGCTGCGTCGGTCGGTCCCGAAGACCTGCACCGGGTGCGCCGAGATCAGCACGCTGATGGCGATCCGGTGCTGCTCGGCGACCGCGAGCATGGATCGCAGCACCGCGTCGGAGACCAGCCCGGCAGCGACGTCGACTCGACCGGCCCAGGGCAACCTGATGCGATCGCTGTCCAGCACCCGACGGATCAGCGGCCCCGGATCCTGCAGTGCCGGGCTGGGCGTGGCGGCGGTGACCGACCCGATCCGCCACCGCCCGCGGGTCTGACGGATCCGGACGTCGTAGGTCGTGCCGCGGCCGTTCACGAAGTCGGCCTCGACCAGGATGCTGGCGTCCGGCGGCAGGTATCCGAAGTACTGCGTGTAGGTCACCTGCCGTACGTCGGGCAGCGCCTCGACGGCCCGCGCGGCGATCCGCTTCGCGCCGCTGTCGAGCTCCGCAGGGTTCGGTCGGTAGCGCGGGGAAGGCGTCCCGCGCGGCGTCGGTGAGTTGTTCGGGCTGCTGGCTGGACCGGACGTTGACCTGCTGTCCGTCGTCCCGGACGCGGGCTTCGCGGTCTCGTCGGAGTCCGGCGTCGAGCAGCCCACCAGGCCGGCCAGAGCCGCGATGAGCAGCATCGTGCCGGCCGTCATCCGGACGCCGGTCTCCGATCCCATCCTCGGAGCGTAGGCGCGTCGGGGACCAGTGCAGCGGACCGGTGGTGGCGCCATCGCTTGGGTAACGTCGCAGCCATGCGAGCAGACGACCTCGGTACGCCGTACGACGGCCCGGATGTCGCGACGCGCGTCGTGTCCCTGGTCCCGTCGATCACCGAGGCGCTGGCGCTGGACCGACGCGAGGCACTGGTCGGTGCGACCGACTGGTGCACCCACCCTGCGGACCTGGACGTCGTACGGGTTCGCGGCACCAAGAACCCGGACCTGGCCGCGGTGCGGGCACTCGAACCGGACCTGGTGATCGCCAACAAGGAGGAGAACCGCGAGCTCGACGTACGGCGGCTCCGCGAAGCCGGTGTGCGGGTCTGGGTGACCGACATCGAGACCGTGCCGCAGGCCCTCGACGCCCTCGACCGTGTGTACGACGCGGCGCTCGGCTGGCCCCGCCCCGGCTGGCTGGTCCGCGCTCGGACCCTCTGGACGAGGCCGCTGCCCGCGGTGACCCAGCGGATCGCCATCGCGATCTGGCGCGACCCGTGGATGGTGGTCGGCGCGCGCACCTACACCGGTGACCTGGTGCGCCGGCTCGGCTGGGAGAACGCGTACGGCGCGAGCGACCAGCGCTACCCGAAGGTCGACGTCGCCGACCTCGACCGCGGCGACCTGGACCTGGTGCTCCTCCCCGACGAGCCCTACGTCTTCACCGCGGACGACGGGCCGGAAGCCTTCGCCCGAACGCCCACCCGGTTGGTCTCGGGACGGCTGCTCACCTGGTACGGCCCGGCGATGGTCGAGGCGTACGACGCCTTCGGCCCCCGTCGTCCCTGAACCGGTCAAAGGACGAGCGCAGCTTCGGGGTTTGCCAACGCACGCCGGTGGGCACTACCACCTGGACCCCTGCTCGGGGTCGCATCGGCCGCTCGGGCGGCACCATCTCGGAATGAAGGAAAGCTCATGCGTTCGCTCACGCTGGCTGCTCTGTCAGCCTCCACTGTCCTGTCTCTTGGCGCGGCCGCCCTAGCGGCGTCAGCGCCGGCTGCATCCGCAGCGCCGGTGACCTCGACGAGCGCGCTCGCGCCGTACGTCGTCGTCCTTGCCGATGCTGCCGACGCCCGCACCGTCTCCGCCCTCCACGCACAGCGGTTCGGTTTCGATGTCGGCCACGTCTACACCTCGGCCCTGCAGGGCTACTCCGCCACCCTGACGCCCGCGGCGGCCGTGGCCCTCGAGTCCACCCCCGGGGTGCGCTGGGTGCAGCGCGACGAGCCGGTGAGCATCGACGCGCAGGCGACCCCGACGGGCATCAACCGTGCGAACGCGGACGCCAGTCCCACCGCGAAGATCAACGGTGTGGACGAGCGGGTCAACGTCGACGTCGCGGTGCTCGACACGGGCGCCGACCTGACCCACCCCGACCTCAACATCTATGGTCCCGGCGCGAAGAACTGCTCGATCGGAGCGATCAACGCCAACGACCTCCACGGTCATGGCACCCACGTGTCAGGCACTGTCGGAGCGCTCGACAACGGCATCGGCGTGGTCGGGATGGCACCCGGTGCCCGGATCTGGCCGGTCAAGGTGCTGACCGACGCCGGCACCGGTCTCAACTCCGACGTGATCTGCGGCATCGACTACGTCACCGCGAACGCCGCGAAGATCGAGGTCGTCAACATGAGCCTCGGCGGCAGCGGCACCGACGACCAGAACTGCGGCGCGAGCAACGACGATGCGATGCACGCAGCGATCTGCCGGTCGGTCGCGGCCGGTGTCACCTACGTGGTTGCTGCGGGCAACGACTCCGAGGATGCGAAGAACTCCACCCCGGCCGCCTACGACGAGGTGATCACCGTCAGCGCCCTGGCCGACTTCAACGGTCTGCCCGGCGGCGGCGCCCCGTCCACCTGCCGCTCCGACGTCGACGACACCTTCGCCAACTTCTCCAACTTCGGCGCCGACGTCGATCTGATCGCGCCCGGTGTGTGCATCACCTCCACGTGGATGCTCGGCGGCTACAACACGATCAGCGGCACTTCGATGGCCAGCCCGCACGTCGCCGGCGGCGCCGCGCTCTACCAGGCGACCCACCCCGCGGCGACTCCCGCGGCCGTCAAAGCGGCGCTCCAGGCTTCCGGCACGTTGGACTGGAACAACGCCGACGACGGTGACGCCACCAAGGAGCGTCTGCTCAACGTCACCGGTTACTGAGGTCGGGCCAACTGAGGCCGCTCTGACCTGACCATCCCAAGCCGCGGGCCGGGCCCTGCCCGGCCCGCGGCCGTGCGTCGGCCGGGTGATGACCACCGGTGTTCTACAGTCTTCCAAAGATCTTTGGAGGAATGATGGAAGCAGACGACGCAGACGAACGTCGGTCTCGGGTCTTCGATGAGCTCGCGGTGGTCGGCAAGGCCTTCGGGAGCGCCAAGCGGCTGGAGCTCGTCGACCTGCTCGCACAGGGTGAGCGCACGGTCGAGGCGCTGGCGCGCGCCGCGGACATGGGCGTCAGCACCGCGTCGGCGCACCTGCAGGTGCTCAAGCTGGCCAACCTGGTGTCGACCCGGCGGGAGGGGACCAAGGTCCACTATCGGCTGGCAGGCGAGGACGTCGCCCACCTGTACGCCGCCATCCGGTCCGTGGCTCGTGAGCGGTCCGCGGACGTCAGCCGTGCTCTGGACGCCTACCTGAACCTCCCTGGCTCCGACGAGGTCGGACTGATCTCCCGCGCCGAGCTGACCGAACTGCTGGCGTCGGGCCAGATCACGCTGTTGGACGTGCGCCCCCTCGAGGAGTACCTGGCCGGCCACATCCCGGGCGCTCGGCACACGCCCCTGGGCACCTTGTCGGCCGAGGCGGAGAGCCTGCGCGAGGCGCCCTCGGTCGTCGCCTACTGCCGCGGAAGCTTCTGTGTGATGGCACACGACGCGGTGCGTCTCCTCGGCGGCGAGGGGGTCCGGGCGCGCCGGCTGGAGGACGGCATGCTCGAGTGGCGCACGGCCGGCCTGCCCGTCGTGGCAGGTGCCTCGTGAGGGCGCTCGCCGCCGTCCTGCTCGGCTGGCCGGCCCGCCGCTGGTTGTCTGCCCTGGCTGCGACCGTCGCCTTCGTCCTCGTCGTGGCCGTGCCGACCGACCTGATCGACACCCCGGTCTTCGGACGCGAGATCCCGCCGACCTGGTGGGCGTGGCCGTCGCTGCTGGTGTCGTCGCTGCTCGCAGGTCTGCTGATCGCGACCTATGTGCGGGCGCCGTCGCAACCCGACCGCGCCTCGAGTCGCCGGGGCGGATGGGCCGGAGGCCTGCTCACCTACTTCGCTGTCGGCTGTCCGGTCTGCAACAAGCTGGTGCTCCTCGCCCTCGGCAGCGCCGGTGCGGTCCGGTGGTTCGAGCCGGTCCAGCCCGTCCTCCAGGGCGTCGCCGTCCTGATCCTGCTCTGGGCGCTGCGCAGTCGGCTGCTCGGAGAGCTGTCCTGTCCCACCACCATGTCTGGAGATCCCGCTCGTGCCTGAGTCCCGCAAGAGTCCGCTCTTTCCGATCGTCGTCGCCGCTCTCGCTGCGATCACCCTCGGCCTGGTCCTTCTGGGCGGGGGTGGTGACAAGGGCGAGCAGACCATCGCCGGCGGCAGTGGGCCCGATGCCACCTCGACGACGGCGCCACCGGACACCTGGGAGCGGCTGGTACGTCGTGACGCCGCCGATCCGATGGCGCGCGGTGTGGTCGACGCGCCGGTCGTGATGATCGCCTACTCCGAGTTCCAGTGCCCGTTCTGCGGCAAGTTCGCCCGCGACACCGAACCCACCCTGGTGGAGAAGTACGTCGATGACGGCACCCTGCGCATCGAGTGGCGGGACTTCCCCTACCTCGGGCCGGAATCGTCCCTGGCCGCCCGGGGGGGCCGGGCCGCGGCAGCACAGGATCGCTTCTGGGAGTTCGAGGAGGCGATGTACGCCGACCAGCTGCCGCCCAACAGCGGGAGGCTGGACGAGGACTACCTCGCCTCAGTCGCAGCTGACATCGGTCTCGACGTGGACAAGTTCCGCGCCGACCTGGCCTCGCCGGACCTGGAGAAGGCCGTGCAGGAGGACTTCGCCGAAGGCCAGGCCATCGGTGTGACCGGAACTCCGGCTTTCGTCATCAACGGTGTCCCGGTGATCGGGGCCCAGCCGACCGCGGTGTTCGAGCAGACCATCGAGAACGCCGCCGAGGACGCCGGGGCGTGAGCGAGGTCGGAGTGCTGGCCGCCTTCGCGGCCGGGATCCTGGCGCTCCTGTCCCCGTGCAGCGCGCTCCTGCTGCCGTCGTTCTTCGCCTACGCCTTCGCCAGCAGGACGGCACTGGTGGCTCGCACCGTCGTCTTCTATGCCGGCCTGCTCCTCACCCTGGTGCCGCTCGGCACGGGCGCGAGCGCCGCGTCGTCCCTCTTCTACGGAAACCGTCCGATGCTGATCGCGATGGCCGGGTGGACGATCATCGGACTCGGGGTGCTGCAGCTGCTCGGGCGCGGATTCGCGGTGCCAGGCACCCAGCGGCTGCAGGCCGCGGTGTCCGCTCGTGGAAACGATGGTTGGGTCTCCACCCTGCTCCTCGGCGCCATCTACGGACTTGCCGGATTCTGCTCGGGACCGGTCCTCGGTGCCATCTTGACGGTGGCCGCGACGCAGAAGTCTCCCTGGCAGGGCGGCGCGCTGCTAGCGGTCTACGCCCTCGGCATGGCGGCCCCCCTGCTTCTCCTGGCCGCGGTCTGGGACCGGTTCGATCTCGGCAGCCGACGCTGGTTGCGGGGCCGCACCCTGTCCGTCGGTGGCCTGCACGTGCACACCACGTCCCTGGTGGCCGGGTCGCTGTTCATCGCGGTCGGCGTGGTCTTCCTGCGCTACGACGGCACCGCGGGCTTGACCGGTTCGCTGGGCATGGCAGACCTGGTCGATGTCGAGTACGCCGCCCAACGCGCCGTGACCGAATGGGCGGCATACGTCCCGGCCTGGGCACTCCCGTTGACCGTGGTGCTCATCGCCAGCACAGTGGCGTGGCGACGACGCTCGATCTCCGAGGAAGACCAGGAGCGGCGCCCCGCGCAACGGCGCTGACAGGGCGGGCTACGCGGGCCCGGTCAGCACCCCCAGCCGTGCGGCAGCGGATCGACGGAGGTCAGGCAGCGCTGCCACCTGCTCTGGAGTCGCCGCGCCGAGCTCGACGAGCGCCTCGAGGCAACGGACCTCGTCGTACAGCGACGACGCCGCCCGGGCTACCGCGAGGCTGGCCACGATCGTCGCGAGCCCGGTCGCGCGATCGCCGGCCCGCACCAGCGCGACGCCTTTGATCCGGTCGACGTAGGCGAGCGGGGCTCCGATCTGACGGTTGCGTTCCTGCACGTTGTCGATCATCGCCAACGCTGCCTCGGGACGACCGTCGAGCAGCAGCGACTCCGCGCGCATCGCGTCGATGACCACCACGTCGTAGTTCTCGTCACCGTCGACGTGGACCTGCCGAGCGGTCTCGAAGAGCTCCTGGGCCTTGGCCTGCTCGCCCCGTGCCATCGCCAACCGCGCCTGCTGGGTGAGCGTGAAGGCCTGGTCCCCGTTCATCCGGGTTCCGCGCCAGAGCCGCATCGAGCTGGCGAGGATCTCCTCTGCTTCGGCCAGCCGGCTCTGGAAGATCAAGATCTCCGCGACGTTCGCCTGCTGCAGAGCGATGTCGAGGGGACGGCCCAGGCGGTCGTACGCCGCTGCCGCCGCCGTGTAGTGGTCGATGGCACGCGGCCACTCGCCCTGTTGTTGAGCCACCACTCCCAGCACGTTGTGTCCTCTTGCGACACCGAGCAGGTCCTCTGCTTCGGCATACAGCTCGATGGCAGTACCGGCTCGGTCGAGATCGACGGTCTCGCCGGCAAAGCTGCGGGCGGCAACCTGGATCTCCAGGGCGCGGGCCTGGGTACGGGCGTCGCCTGCCTCTCGTCCTTCGCGGATCGCGGTGTCGGCCCAGCGGACGGCCTCGGCGAAGCGACCCTTGGACAGCTGGCTCTGCGCGTAGCGCTCCGCGAGCACGGCGCGTAGCCGCACGGCCTCGGGACCCGTTTGGTCCTCGAGGAGGCGCCGACCGCGAGCGGCCCAGCGCATCGCCTCGGTG
Source organism: uncultured Actinomycetota bacterium (assembly GCA_963756795.1). Classification (GTDB taxonomy): domain Bacteria; phylum Actinomycetota; class Actinomycetes; order Propionibacteriales; family Nocardioidaceae; genus Nocardioides. The sequence goes on from CAVWPK010000002.1 coordinate 78,468, forward strand.
TGCCGACCGGACGAACGCCGATGCATGGCACTCAAGACAGCCAGTCGACCGAGAGCGAGCGGGTCGTGACGCAGCCGTTGGCGCGCCTGTTCGAGCGCGCCGTCCATCGCCTCGAGGTCGCCGAGGTCGTCGTAGACGACCGCCAGCAGCTCATGGACGAGTCCGAGGTCTTGCGGTTCGATGTCGTTCAAGTGGCGGGCCGCCGCGAGCACCCGTTCGTAGCACTCAGCGGCCTCGGCGTTGGCGTACTGACCGGCCGCGTGCAGACCGGCCTGCATCGACAAGGCGTAGGCCTCCCGATAGCGCTCACCGTAGAGGCTGTGAAGGGACAGCAGGTTGACCCTGTTGCTGTCGGAGGACGGTCGTGCGGAGATGACGTCGGCGACCGCGGCGTGGAGGCGAACCCGACGCCGGAACGGCGATCCCTCGTATGCGGTCTCGCGCGCCACGTGATGGCTGAACCGATAGGACCCGTCCTGCTGAACTGCCAGGAACTCGGCCAGTCCTTCGAGCTCGGCAGGCGGCACCCGATGCCCGTCGACCTGTTGGACGACGTCGTCGAGCACGTCGGGGTCGAAGGTCATGCCCAGCACCGAGGCTGTCCGGAGGAGCGATCGCTGCGAGGGCAGCAGCCGGTCGATGCGGCACGCGACCATGTCTTCGATCGTGTCCGGAAGCTCGGCGGAGGCGCCGGCGGCCTGCAGGTTGACGGCCAGCTCGGTCAAGAACAGCGGGTTGCCCTCAGCACGCTCGACCAGCCGGGCGAGCCGTCGCGCAGGCAGCCCGGAGACAGCTGTCGCGAGCAGGTCCTCGGAGTCGCGCGGGGAGAGTGGCTCGATCGGGAGGGCCACCAACCGGTCGAGCTCGGAGAATCGCCAGTTGGACTCGGGACGGCGAGTGACGAGGATCAGCCATGGCCGGTCATGGACGTCGCGCGCCAGCCGGTCGAGGAGGTCGACCGAGACGCCGTCCATGAACTGGACGTCCTCGAAGACCCAGATCGTCGGCGAGGAGTACATCACGCCGAGGAGCTCGCTGAGGGTCGTCTCGAGCAGGTTCTTGCGCGCCGACGCGTCCAGCTGGTCGACCTCGACCGTGCTCTCGACCTCGGTCCCAGCGACTGTCGCTACCAGCGGAAGTCGCGGTACCAGGTGTGGCGCACGGTCGAGCAGGAGATCGCGCAAGCTGGCCTTGAGCCCCTGGGTCTCGACCGCGAAGAGCCGGTGGAACGGGTGGTACGGCGTACCTGTCGCGTAGAGGTCGCCCTGCAGGCGGAGCACGGTCGGGTCCTCGACCCGGGCGAGCAGCTCGCGCACGATCCGGGACTTGCCGATGCCAGGCTCGCCACAGATGTCCACCACCAGGCCCTGGCCGGAGGCCGCCGCGTCGTAGGAGGACAACAGCGCCGACAGCTCCCGATCGCGTCCGACAAGCGGGAGGTCGGGTTGTCCGGTCTCGACGGTGACGACCGGGTCGAGCGACTCCGCAGCGCCGACGACCGCTGCCTCGATCGGCTGGTCCTTGCCTTTGACGAGAAAAGGCTCCAGCGGGTCGATGATGAAGGCGGTCAGGCACCGATCGAGCGCCGTTCGGCTCGCCACGAGCTGGCCAGGTGCGGCCTTTGCCATCAACCGCGCGGCGAGGTTCACGGCGTCGCCGGTGATGGAGTAGACCCTGCGGACCGGCAGGCCGTAGTCACCGGCGAAGACCCTGCCGATGTTGATCCCGGCACGCACCGACAACTGCTGGTCGCTGTCCAGCACCTGACGGGCAGCCGCGAACAGCCGGGTTGTGTCGTCCCCCGCGCTGGTCGGTGCGCCGCCCACCAGGATCACCTTGCCGCCATCGGGATAGATGTCGGAGGAAAGGAAGGTGACGCCGTTGGCCGCCGCGGCCCGCTGGCACGCCGACACCACCGAGCCCACCGCTTGCGCTGTCGCGGCCAGTCCCGCGCGCTCGCGGAGGCTGTCGACGCCGGTGAACTGGATGAAGCAGACCGCGACGCCGCGGTGCTCGTAGGCGCCATCCCCGCGCAGCAGGTGGGCAGCGAGCGAGGGTGGCACCGCCTGGGTCAGGTCGGCTTTGCTCGGACGTGCTGCGGGACCCGCGACTGGTTCGACCGCTGGGGCCTCGGCGAGCAGCATCCCGGGACCCGCCGGCGGGCCTAGTCGGCCGCCGGCCTCGTCCAGGAGGGCACCGCTGGCCGGACTGACGACGACCTCGCCGGCTTGGGCTGCCACCTCCATCTGCGCGACCAGACTCGCGCCGGGGCCGGTGACGATCAACTCGCGGAACAGCTCGCCGACGAGCATGAAGTCAAGGTCACCGGAGTGCATGCCGATCGACATCTTCAACCGGACCTCGCCTGACGACGTCTGGATCCGGCCGACGGCGGCGATCACCTGCTGCATCTCCATCGCTGCTGCCGCCGCTCGCGAGGGATGGTCGTCTCCTTGGAACAGGAGCAGGACGGCGTCGCCGCCCCACTTCACCAGTCCCGCGCCGTACTCGTAGGCGCTGCCGAGCAGGGCACCGAAGACGAGGTTCAGCGTGTCACCCATCTCCTCGGCGCCCACCCGCCCTCGAGCGGCCAGTCGTTCGGTGAGCTGGGTGAAGCCGGAGATGTCGGCGAAGACCCCCGTGCACGCGACGGTGCGCGCCGTCTCCTCGGGCGTCTGCTCGAGCCAGTCGATGACCAGCTGCGGCACGTAGGGCTGGAGTGTCGTGGCTGCCAGGGCGCTCGGGAAGAGTGTCTCGGAACGTCGGACGGGTCTCTCCTCTCGGCTCCCTCCCCGACCATCATCGGTGATGATCGGCTCGCAGGACGCCGGATCGGGCGAATTCCTCCCATCGGGGGAATTTAAAATGTCTGGCGAAACCGAGACACCGGGCTCCGCTTGTGCGTTAGTAGGTAGTTGGGTTTTGGTTGCGTAGTAGACAACTCGGCCTCAGCCCCATCCCCCTTCGCACTCGACGCTCCCTCCCGAGGTGCTTCATGGATGGAATTTTTGGCCGCTCAGTGTCCGCGCAGCGCGGCTATCGACAGCGGCCCGGACTCGTACTCGTGCTCCTCCTCGCATCGACGACGATCGCGTTCGCTACCGCGGGGCCTGCTCAGGCAGCCGTCTTGCCGACGACCACCACCCTCGCGGTCTCCGACTCCGACATCACCGAGGGTGACAGCGTCACGCTGACCGCATCGGTGTCGATCAGCGGCGGAGGGGGCCTCCTGGTCACTCCGTCGGGGAACGTCACCTTCACTGCGGACACCTCCTCTGGCACGACGCAGCTGGGCTCCGCCTCGGTGCCACCGGGATGCATTCCGGGCAGCTCGCCCTGTCAGGCGAAGCTCACCACGACCGCGCTCCCGGTCGGCGACGTGCTGGTCACCGCTCGTTACGCGGGGGACGCGCTGACGCAGCCGAGCTCGGGTACGGCGCAGGTCCGGGTGACGGCGGCGCCGCCCGTGCTCACTGCGACCGACCAGATCGGCTCGATCAGGTTGGCCTGGACTGGAGGGACCAGCGGTGAGATCGACTCGTACTCGCTGTACCGCAGTCCCAGCGCGGGGGGCACCTTCACCAAGATCGCGTCCGAACTGCCCACGGGCGACTACCAGGACACGACCGTGCCCACCGGGACGACGTTCTTCTACAAGGCGACCACGGTCGACGCTGCCGGCAACGAGTCCGCCTACTCCAACGAAGCCAGCGGACAGTCGCTGTCGTTCGGCGGCGGATCCACGTTCTCGACGACGCAGTGTCCGGCCGGGCAGACGTGCGGATCGCCGGTGGTGAGCGGACAATCGCCGGACGGTTCGACAACGTCGCTGGGAGCGATGACGACGAAGTCCGCGTCCCCCCACACACTGACCACGGCGGTGGGCGGCCCGAACCTGGTCGCGTGTGCCGACGACACGCCGCGGTGGTTGTCGACGACCTTCAACGACACCTCGAGCGATGCGCACAAGATCGTAGGAGTTCTGCTCGACGGGCCGGCCGCTGCCTACATGAAGAACCACAGCGGCTACCGCGACCACGAGATCGGCTGCATCGGGCTCGGCCAGCAGTGGATCACGGCCCCGAACGGCGAGCCGGCGCAGTGGAGTCCGGCGGACGGTCTCTACGTGGGGACTGCGTTCTACTGCCGGGACATGTCGGACTACAAGGTGGGCAAGATCGAAGGCATCGAGCGGTACTCGCAGCCCTGTCTGCATGCCGGTTATTACGATGGCTGGTTCGGGATGGCCTACCAGCTGCCTCCGGGCGACGGAAGGATCAGCGGTAGTCCCTGACGCTGGCTGCCGGCGATCGCACGGGTGCCAGGAGTGGCTGGTCATGGCCCGGGCTGTCCGGCCTGCGACGTCCCAGCCGCCGACGGGGCAGTGAGGTCGTAGAACGTCTGCCCCCCGATCGAGACCTGGGTGAAGTTCTTTGTCACCCACGCGGTGATCTCGGTCGCCGTGCCCGACGATTCTTCACCTCTGTCTGCTCCGCGGGCGTCCGTCCCGCCGACGAAGTAGTGGATGTCACCCGCCTCGACGTACGCCTGGAAATGCTCGAGCGTCGGGCTCGGGTCCGAGCCGTTGAAGCCTCCGATCGCCATCACCGGCTCTTCGGTGCCGAGCTGGAGTCCGGCAGCGCTCTGGCTGCCGACCGTGGCCGCGACCCAGCGGAAGTCGTCTGCACCGTCGCGCAGCGCCGCTACCACCTCGGCGTCCGGGGTGCTGGCATCCAGCAGACCACCCGCCCCGCCGGCCCCTCGGCCGTCGTCGGTACCTCCGCCATCCTGGCCACCCGTCCCCACACCCCCTGGGGGAGCCGCCGGCGCTCCGCCGGGAGCGGTCCCTGCCGCACCGCCCGGGGGACCTCCCGCCGCCGCCCCACCTCGGCCCCCGGCACCGGCCGGGCCACCGCCGTCCCTGACAGTGGCCGGCCCCGCGGTCACGATCGATCCGGTGTGGGCGTCGGCCACCGTGGTGACGCTGTACGCCGCCGGACCCAGCAGTGCGGTGACCAGTGCGGCTGCCGCGACGGCCGCGACCTGTGCCCGGGTCAACCGGTGAACGACCAGCAGACCGAGGGCCGCACCCGCGCCGAGTACGAGCACGCCCGTCGGGAGCCAACCGCCGTACTCCTCGGTGCGACCGAGCAGGACGTACGACCACGCAGCGGTGCCGAGCACGACCGCAGCGAGCGCGGCGCGCGCCGACCAGCCGGCCCGGTGCTCCCAGAGCTCGCCTGCACCCATGCCCACCAGCGCCGCGATCGCCGGCGCCAGTGCGACCGTGTAGTACTCGTGGAAGATCCCCGCCATGAACGAGAACGTGGCCACGGTGACCAGGAGCCAGCTGCCCCAGGCCAGGTAGGCGGCCCGGCGCGGGTCCGTCCGCGCCGCCCGGCCGCGGATCGCCACACCGAGGACCAGGAGCAGCAGTGCCGCAGGCAGCAGCCAGGAGACCTGACCGCCGATGGCGTCGCCGAACATCCGGCCCACCCCGGTCTCGCCCCAGCCGTTGCCGCCGCCCACCGAGCCGGTCTCCTCCCCGCTGAGCCGGCCCAGCCCGTTGTAGCCGAAGGTGAGCTCGAGGAAGGAGTCGGTCTGGCTGCCGCCGATGTAGGGCCGCATGCCCGTGGGCACCAGTTCGACGACGGCGACCCACCAGCCGGCCGCGGCCACCATCGCGCCGATCCCGGCCGCGGCGCCGAGCACTCGGCGTCGCCACGTCGTGTCGGCGGCCAGCAGCCATGCCAGCCCGAAGCCGGGCACGACCAGCAAGACCTGCAGGCTCTTGGTGAGGAAACCCAGGCCGACCAACACCCCGACCAGCGCGAACCACCGGATCGAGCCCCGCTCGACCGCTCGCAGGGTGGCCCAGGCTCCCAGCGCCATCAGCAGGGTGAGCAGCGCGTCGGGGTTGTTGAAGCGGAACATCAGCACCGCGACCGGCGTCAGCGCCAGCACCGCACCGGCAATCAGCCCGGCGCCGGCACCGAAGTGACGGCGGACCGTCGCGTGCACCACTGCTACCGCTGCCACACCCATCAGCACCTCGGGCAGCAGGATCGACCACGAGGAGAGCCCGAAGGCTCGGACCGACAGGCCCATCACCCATAGCGACGCCGGTGGCTTGTCCACGGTGATCGAGTTGCTCGCGTCGAGGGAACCGTAGAAGAGCGCGGTCCAGCTCTCCGAGCCGGCCTGCGCCGCCGCGGAGTAGAAGGAGTTCGCGTAGCCGTTCGCCGAGAGGTTGGCGACGTAGAGCACGCCTGTGGCCGCGAACAGCAGCCACGGCGCGTGGCGGCGCCAACCGGACCGGTTCCCCGACGGCTCAGTCGTCTCGGTCGTCTCGGCCGGCTCGGTCGGGGAACCGGCGGCGGGCGCGGGCAGGCGGGCAGGCGTGGTGGGGGTCGACGTCATGAGCGGCAGCCTGGTGCGCCGCCCTGTGCTGATCCTGTGCGCGTCCTGGGCGTGTCCTGGGCGCCGGGATTGAGGTCAGGTGCCGCTCAGCCGGTGCAGCTGGTCCTGGTCGAGGACGGTGATGCGGCCTCGACCCAGCACGATCAGCCCCCGGTCGGCGAGCTCGCCGAGGATCTTGGTGGTGGTTTCACGGGAGGTCGCGGCGAGCGCGGCGAGCTGTTCGTGGGTGAGCTTGACCTGGACTCCCCGCCCCAGCGGGCGTCCCGAGCTCGCGGCGGCGAGGGTGACCAGGGCGCCCGCGATGCGTTCGGGGACCGACTTGAAGATCACATCGGAGAACTTCTGCTCGAGCTCGCCGATCCGGCGACCGAGCGTCTCGGAGATGCGGGCCGAGATCCTCGGATCGCCGAGGAGGAGGCGACGTACGTCGGTCTTGGTCATCACGCAGACGACGACGTCGTCGAGGGCCTCCGCGAAGCTGTCGTGCATCTGCTGCCCGACGATGACCATCTCTCCGAAGATGGTGCCGGGTTCGATGATCGCGGTGGTCAGCGCGCGGCCGTCGGGGGAGACGCGGAAGATCCGGATCCGACCCCCCTTGAGGATGAACAGGGTCTCGAGCGGCTCGTGCGGGGTGTAGACGAGCTCGCCCGCGGCGTAGGTCTTCATCGGCGCCGCCTGGGCCATGGCGTCCATCTCGGTCTCGTCGAGGTCGCAGAAGATGTCGACCTCGGACATGCACCAGAGCTTGTCGGAGCCCGCGAGTGCGGCGCGTTCGATGTCCACGTCTTCCTCTCTGCGTCCGGGCGACCAGGGTCGGTCGCCCCCGACGAGGTCCTCGGGGTCGGCGATGGTCAGGCATTGCGGCGGTTCAGCTTCCATCGTCTCAGTCCTATCGTCTCAGTCTTCGCGCGTCGGCAGAAGCGAGCAGGTCGGGCAGCTGGTGGCCACCCGATCTGCTCGCCCCGGCCGGTCAGGAAGCGGTCAGCAAGCGGTCAGCAAAGCGGTCAGTTGGCGGCTGCGTGCTCGCGCACGGCGGCCGTCTTGGTCTGGCTGAAGTGCGCCAGGAGGCCGAGCGTGAGTCCGAAGAGGAGATGCTCGATGATGAAGGTTCCCCAGCCGGCCATCTCCGCCATGTTCTCGATCGGGTCGCCGCTGTCGAAGATCGCCGCTGCCAGCGGCAGCCCGACGTAGGCGCTCATCACGAAGACGAGGAACCCGTAGACCGTCCCGACGCCGGCGAGGACGGCGAGGCCCAGGTGCATCCGGGTGGTCGCCAGATGGACCAGGAGCCCGAAGGCGGCGCCGTACATGGCTCCGGTCATCATGTGGATGATGGCGCCGAGGACCGCGGTGCCGAACGTGAAGTGGAAGTCGCTGCCGGACATGGCCTCGGTCATCGAGGTCATCATCGCGTCGCCTGGCTCCCACAGCGAGGCGATGTGATAGAGCGGGGTGAAGAACCCGGTGCCCTTCTCCCAGGCAGCGAGCATCGCGTACATCGCCATCGCCACGGAGGCGATCACGCCGGCGCCGGCCCCCACGATCAACGCTCGGGGCAGGGTCGTCGCATGAGTGCTGCGGGTCATGATGGTGCTCCTCTTCAGTCGGGGAAGCTCGGTCGCTGACCGGGTAGGCCAGCCTGTCGTCCTGAGTCTCACGGGGCCGTCGGCTGACGTCGGTGAGCGTGCTTACACAGCGCGTCAGGTGGGCGGGATCGGGGTCTCAGCCCGCGAGCGCGCGTCGCTCGCTCTCCGCCTTGATGACCTCGAGGGACGACTCGACGGCGTGGATCCAGCTGCGGGTGACCAGGTCACCCCAACGCTCGCCGAGCCAGCCGAGGTCGGTGCCGAGCTCGCCGGTGTAGGTCAACCGGGTCCCGGAGTCGATCGGTTGGAGGTCGAAGGTCTCGATCACCAGCGGGACCGGTCCGCGCACGAGCCGGAACCCGATGCGACGGGGTGGGTCGAAGGTGACTGTCTCGACGGTGACCGCGGTCAGCCGTCCCCCGACGGGCGTGCGGTGGGCGGCGAGCACCATCTGGTCGGCGCGGTCGAGGATGTCGACCTTCTCGGCCATCGCTCGTGGCCGTCGCTCGGCGTAGGGCGCCGTCGCTGCGGCGTACACGTCCTCGCGGGACGCTGCGATGTCCACGACGAGAGGCCCCAGGGGCCGGGTACGACGACCGACGTCGAGGTCGACGGTCAGGCGACCGGTGACCAGGCCGAGGTAACCGCCAGCGGCCGCGGCGCCGAGCCCCGCGGTGGCCACTGCGAGCGCACGCAGTCGGTGGCCGGTCATGGCTTCTCTGCCACGATGAGGACATAGCCCAGAGTGCCGGCGTCGACGGCGGCCTGGGCGGCACGGATGACCTCGGGTACCCGGTCGAAGTCGAGGCCGAGCTGCTCGGCTCGCTGCCGGTTGGTCATGCGGAGCAGCTCCACCCTGGCAGCGATCTGGAGGATCATCCGCTCGACCGCTTCCTGGTGCTGCTCGACAGCGCGGACCCGGAGTCCGTGGGCGAGGAGGAGGGCCTCGTACTCCTCGACGGGGCGGGCGTCGGCAACGCAGGCGATCCACGCGTCCAGACCCCGTAGCGCACCGGGCAGGCGGGTCTGGTCAGCGGTGACATCGGTGAGCCCGAGCCGGCCGCCGGGTCGCAGCACCCGCGCCATCTGAGCGACCGCACGCGTCTTGTCGGGGAAGACGCACAGGGCGCACTCGCAGATGACCGCGTCGAAGCATCCGTCGGGCAACGGAAGCTCCTCCGCGTCGCCGTGGTGGAACCGCACCTGCTCGGCGAGGCCGCGGGCGGCGGCCGCCGACGAGCCGAGTGCCACGTTGGCGGCCGAGAGGTCCACGCCGTCGACCGAAACCTGGTACTCCACAGCGGCCATCAGGCTGGTGGTCCCGCGCCCGGATGCGACGTCGACGACCCGTCGGCCCGGTGTGAGCCCGAGCTGGTCGAGCAGCCGCCGGCTCAAGGTCAGGCCACCGGGGTGGTAGGACTCCCCGAGCAGGAGGGTGACCAGATCGGAGGAGTAGCTGCTGGCGCAGCAGGCCTTCACCGAGGCTGGGTCAACGGCTGGGTCAACGGCTGGGTCGAGGGCTGGGTCGAGCCCCCTGACCGTGTCGTCGGCAGTCATCGTCGTACCTGCTTGCTCCCGTACCGGGTCGCCTCGAGCTGTGGTTGCAGCTGGACGGCGTTCGGTACGACGTCGGCGACCTCGACCCCGCTCATCTGGGCGCGGACCTGTTCGCGGTAGCCCACGGAGTTGTAGGCGCAGAACGGGATCAGCCTGCCGTCGGGCGTGATCTCCTCGACGCAGCACTTCATCAACTGACGCACGTTGAGGGTGTAGGGGTCGAGGAAGTCCTGGACCACGATCATGAAGGTGTTGTCGGTGATCGTGCTGAGTGCCTCGGGCAGGTTGACGCCGCAGGCGTCGGCGCAGTCCAGTGCTTCGGCGATCTTGGTGAGCCGCGCGTCGTTGGTGTCGGTGCCGATGAAGGCCGAGGCGCTCCACAGCTTCTCCAGCGCTTCGCGGATCTCGTAGTCCGGCACGACCCGGTTGGCGACGTAGTCGAGGTAGTCCTCGACCTGGAGCAGGCGGGGGATGGGCACGATGCCGAAGTCCGGGTCACCGGGTGTGCCCTGGGTGAGCAGGTAGGTGACCGACCGGCAGGTCGGCGCACAGCAGGGGACGGGGAAGAAGTCGTCGACGGTGACCCACTCCTGGACCTGCTTGCCGATGGCGTGGAGTACGTCGGAGTTGGTCAGCCGGGTGAGCGGGTCGAACTCGACGTGGCGACCGGAGTGGGTGACCGGCTGGAACACCACGGACCGGACCGCAGGGTCGGCCAGGCCGTGACGAATGACCGCGCCGATCTCGTGCTCGTTGACGTCCTTCTCGACCGCTGCGACCAGGGTGACCGTGAGCCCGACGGCGGCGCAGTTGTCCAGCGCCCGTTGCTTGAGGTCGCGCAGGTCGCGGCCGCGGATCGCGAGGTGGGTCTCGGGCTCGAGGCCGTCGAACTGGAGGTAGACGTTGATCCGGTTGCCGGGCCGGTTGCGACGGCCGACCTCGGCAGCGAACCGTTTGTCGGTGGCTAGCCGGATGCCGTTGGTGTTCAAGTTGACCGCATTGATCGGCCGCTCCTGGGCGAGGTCGATCATCGCCAGGATGTCCCGGTGGATGGTGGGTTCCCCGCCGGAGAACATCACCACCTCGGGCTCACCTTCCGCGGCCACGAACGCATCGAGCATGAACGCGCACTGGTCGAGGGTGATCTCGTAGCCGTCCGGCCCGTTGGCTCGGGGACTGCCGGAGTCGGCGAAGCAGATCGGGCAGTCCAGGTTGCAGCCGGTGTTGACCTCGATGATCCCGAGACAGGCGTGCTGCTTGTGCTCGGGACACAGGCCGCAGTCCTGCGGACAGCCGTCCTTCACCTCGGTCTGGGTCGTCAGCGGGCGGCTACCGGGCTTGTTGAAGCGCTGCGCGGCGACATACATCTCCGCGTCGCCGTAGACGCGTGCCTCGAACTCGCCGTGTTCCGGGCACCGCTTGCGGAGGAAGACCTGGTCGTCGCGTGCGTTGACCTCGGCGTCGATGGTCCGCTTGCAGACCGGGCAGATGGAACGGGTCAGCTCGAGGAACATTTCGTCGCGGTCGCGGGTCGTCATGTCACGAACCTACGAGCCGAGCCTTGCCCGGCTCGGTGGGCACGCTTACACAAGCCGGACCCGCGGAGCATCCGGACGGACCGGGTGCTCCTTCGTACGATCGAACGTAGGCGGGCTTACACACAGATTCGGCGAGGTAGGGGAGAGTGGGCTGGGTGAGCCAGACGAGTGACCGCACGAGCGAGCAGCCCGGGACGGCAGTGGGCCGGCGCGGCTTGCCGGCCGTGCGGATCGGCGTCGCCGCCGGCCTCACCGGGATCCTGTGCTGCGTCGGCCCCACCGCCCTTGCCCTGTTGGGTGTGGTCAGCGCCGGCACCGCGTTCGTGTGGTCGACCGACCTGTACGACGGATATGCGTGGCTGTTCCGGATCGTCGGGCTGGGCGTGCTGGTCGTCCTGGTCGGGTGGACGCTGCGGCGCCGCGACCAATGCACCCTCGGCGGGGTTCGCATGGCCTACCCTCGGCTGCTGCTTGCGCTCGGGGTTGCGGTCGGCACCTATCTCCTCCTGTACGCCGTCACGACCTGGCTCGGCACCTTCGCCTGAACCCGTCCCGCCCTTCCACCCAGGAGACCCATGTCTGGCGATCTGCCGACCGACCCGTCCGTGATCATCGTGCCCCTCGAGCTGAGATTGGCCCGACCCGAGGGCACGCCGGTGACCCTCGGAGAGGTCCTCGCGCACCCGCTGACGGTGGTGCAACTGGTCCGCTACTTCGGGTGCCTGCCGTGCCAGGAGTGGCTGATCGACCTGGATCGGGAAGCGGGCCAGCTCGCCGAACGGGGGGTGGGCGCGATCGCGATCGGCGGTTCCGCGGACTACCAGGCCGTCTGGTTGGCCGAGGAGAAGGGTGTCCGGATGCCGCTGCTGCTCGACCCCGAGCACGGGTTCCGTGACCACGTCGGAGCATCGAAACCTTTGGGGTGGAGGCTGGCCGACCCGCGCGGTGCCGCGGCGTACACCCGCTCAGTGGCGCGCGGGCTCCGGCCCCAGAGCATCACCCGCGACACCGTCCGGAGTCCGGGAGTCGTCGTCCTCGACCAGAGCGGCGCGGTTCGGTGGCGTCACATCGGCACCCGGATCGGCGACTACCCCGCCGTCGGCGAGGTGCACGCGAGGCTGGAGCAGCTCAGCTGAGCAGCTCGTCGGCGACCTGCTCCCGGCTTTCCCCCGGCGCCGGACGGACCTGGACGTCGCGCCAGAACGCGACCCGGCCCTTGACCTTCCGGGCGAGCGGAGAGGGTCTGGGGTAGTGCCACGCGGCATCGGGGCTGGTGGCCCCGTCGACCGTGACGGTGTAGTAGGAGGCCAGGCCCTTCCACGGGCACAGGCTGTGCGTCCGGCTCTTGGCGAGGACCTCCTGGTTGACCGCGTCCGCGGGAAAGTAGTGGTTGCCCTCGACGACGACGGTGTCGGCGCTGTCGGCGATCACGGTGCCGTGGAAGACGGCCTGCATCCTCATTGCTTCTCCTCGGTGGTGGGGTTGGTGCTGGACACGGGTGCGGCAGCGTGGGTGGGCGTCGCTGACGCTGGTGGCACCACGGGCTGTTCGGGGTCGGCGGCGTCGGCCCGGCCGGAGCGGTACCGACCCAGGACGAGTCCCACCGCGAGCAGGGCGGCGAGGGCGGCGGCGAGGCCGCCGGCGCCGATGGCCTGGGTGCTGGTGGTCAGCCATTGCTGGACGTCGGAGGCTGCCGCGACCAGTGGGTCGGGACCGGCGCCGCCATGGAGAACGCGGAGCTCCCAGGCGCCGTACCAGGCCACGTAACCGCCCGCGACCGCGAGCACGGATCCGCCCAGCCGGGGCACCAGCCCACCCGCGCGACGCATCGAGGTCACCAGACTGCGGCGCGCCAGGGCGACAGCGACCGCGGCCACGCCCACCGACAGGCCCATGCCGACGGCGTACGCCGCGAAGAGCGCGACTCCGGAGCCCGTGGAGCCGGTTCGGAAGCTGGCGACCACGACCGCGAGGAACGGTGCGATGGTGCAGCCCAGGGAGGCGATCGCGTAGGAGGCGCCGAACCCGATCATCGTCGGCCAGCTCGCCACCAGCGGCCGGCGCGCCGCAGTCCGGCGTCGCCCAGGGATCGGGAGGCTCGGAAGCCGCCGCCCCGCCAGCAGCCACAAGCCAACCAACGCGAGCAGGATCCCGAGGACCACGGTGAAGGCGGGCAGGTAGGTCTGGACGGAGGCTGCTACCGGGGCCACGGCGAGCCCGAACGCCACGAAGACGCCCGTGAAGCCGAGGGTCAGCGCCACGGTGGCACGCAGCGCCCGGCCGACGGCTGCCACCGGCGTAGCCGGCTGGTCCCCGAGCACGAACAGCGACAGGTAGGCCGGGAGGAGGGCGAAACCGCACGGGTTCACCGCTGCCACCAAGCCGGCGCCGAGCGCCAAGGTGAGCAGGCTGGCGTCAACGCCAGGCAGGCCAAGGACGAACGTCATGAGCTCGCATCGACGAGTTCCGCGACCAGCTCGTTGAGATCGCCGTCGTCGAGATAGCTCTCCACGACGATCTCCCCGTCAGCATCGATCACGGTGTACGTCGACTGGGCGGTGACGCGGAAGTGCTGCCAGACCTCGCCCTCCTCGTCGACCAGGTGGGTCACGTGTGGGATCTCGGCGGCGAGGTCCTCGATCTCCGATGCGCTGTCCAGGCCCCCGACCGCGATCACGGCCACCTCGCCGGCGTACTGCTCGGCGAGGTTGGTGACGTTGCCGCTCTGCGCGCGGCAGGTCGGGCACCACGGCGCCCAGAACCACAGCACCGCCGGTTTCCCCGCCAGCGTCGCGCCGTCGAAGGAGGACCCGTCCAGGGTGGTCGCGGCGAAATCGAGGTCGGCGTCCTTGCCGGTGCCGACGACGACGGACCCGGACCCGTCGGCTGTCGAAGGGTCCTGGGCGCCGCAGGCCGTCAGCACCAGGACGAGCGAGGCCGCGAGGGCGAGGATCGAACGCATACCTTCAGTCTGTCCGCCGGGTGGTGACGGCAATGTGAGCGCCGTTACCGAACGGCAGCACGATCAGGCGGATGCTTGTCCCATGGCAGCGGCACCGGAGCGACGACCCTGGGGGATCCGCGTCGTCGGACCGCTCCTGGCCGTGGGCACGGTCCTCCTGGTCGCCTGCGGGACCGGCGGCGACCCGGCGGATCGAGGAGACCGCGCGAGCTCCGACAGCTCCGACAGCTCCGACAGCTCCGACAGCTCCGACAAGTCCGCGTCGACGCAACCGGCGCCCGGGGGGCGCGAGGACGTGCCCTCGGCCCTCGACGATCCGCGGGACCCGGCCTTCCCCGACCCGTTGATCGACGTGGATCACCTGGTCTCCGGCGGGCCGCCACCGGACGGGATCCCGCCGATCGACGACCCTCGGTTCCAGCCGGCGACCGAGGCGGAGTGGCTGGCCGGATCCGAGCCGGTGCTGTCCTTGACCGTCGGGGAGGAGACCCGCGGCTACCCGCTGCAGGTGATGACGTGGCACGAGATCGTCAACGACACCGTTGCCGGCACGCCGGTGGCGGTGACGTACTGCCCGCTGTGCAACTCCGGTGTCGCGTTCGAGCGCGAGATCGACGGACGGCTGCTGGACTTCGGCACCTCCGGGATGCTGTACGCCGACAACCTGGTGATGTATGACCGGCAGACCGAGTCCCTGTGGCCCCAGCTGACCGGCGAGGCGTCGGTCGGTCACCTCACCGGCACCCGGCTCGAGGCGATCCCCATGGGCGTCGTCGGCTGGGACCAGTTCGTCGCCGCCCACCCCGATGCCCTGGTCCTCACCCGCGAGACCGGTTTCCAGCGCGACTACGGCACCAACCCCTACGTCGGCTACGACGAGCCGGAGGGCGGCCTGCTGGTCGACATCCCGGGGGGCACCGACGACCGGCTCGCAGTCAAGGAACGCGTCATCGGGATCCGGGTCGGCCAGGACGCGCTCGCCGTACGCCGGGCCCCGGTTGCAGAGTCCGGTGTCGTCGAGGTGAGCGTCGGCGGCCGGACCCTCGTCCTGCTGCACGCCCCGGGACAGGGCTCCGCGCTCGACACCGAACAGATCCCGGACGGGCAGGAGATCGGCAGCGTCGGGGTGTTCCGGCCTCGCGCCGACGGGAGGGAGCTCACCTTCCGGCGCGAAGGAGCGGCGTTCGTCGACGACCAGTCGGGCTCTCGGTGGAACGTGCTGGGGGAGGCGATCGCGGGGCCGCTCGCGGGAGCCCGGCTACGAGCACAGCGGCACCTCGACACCTTCTGGTTCGCCTGGGTGGCCTTCCAGCCCGGCACCCGGCTCGAGTGAGCCAGGGACCCGGAGCCGATCGCCGCGCGAACGGTTCGCACCAGGCATCCGAGTCGAGCAGGTGGCTGAAGGCAGCCGCGAATGGTCAGCGGCATCGGCTTGTCGTCCGGGCGCCGGTAGCGCCGAGGGACTAGCCCCGCGCGACGTCCGGTCAGCAACTGGCCGAACGGCGACGGGGGCAGCAACCCGCGCACAGCATGAAGCATGACCCGACGTTGCCTCACCGCCGCCGCGACCATCGCCGCGCTCGCGACGATCGCCGTCCCGCTGCTTCCGACTGTCGCCGAGGGCAGGGGAACGCCGCCTCGAGGACCAGGCACCGCGGGTCCGCCGTACGACTACACCACGGAGCTGATGGGCGGCGGCCGCAAGCTCATCTCGCTGCCGGACCAGGCCATGATCACCAGGACCGAGCACGGCTACCTGTTCCGCGCCGGCCAGCAGGACACCCACCTGGTCGTCACGGTGACCGAGGACGGACTGCGCTTCGAGGACACCGGCACCGGCCGCTTCAAGAAGCTGGCCCGCGCGTGCCGGCGGGAGGTCGTGGAGGTGGGGGTGGCCGCCGTGTGCCGGGTTCCGAGGGGGATCAGCACCGCTGCACCGCTCCTGCTCGAGATCTGGCCGCGGCTGGGCGACGACTATGTCGATGCCTCCTCGTTGCCGGCCACCTTCGCGATGACGATGCTCGCGGACGCGGGCCACGACACCGCGTTGTTCGGTGCGGGACCGGACTTCTTCAACGGGTTCACCGGCCGCGACCAGGTGTGGGGCGGCGGAGGCAACGACTGGATCCGCACCGGTGCGGACGCCGACCTGGTCTGGGGCGGCGCGGGCGACGACCAGCTCGTGGGCTCGGACGGCGACGACACCCTGTCCGGCGAGGGCGGCGACGACCTCGTGGGCGGCGGCGCCGGCGACGACCGCCTCGACGGCGGGACCGGCGCGGACACGGTGCGGTGCGAGGGCGGCGCCGACACGGCTTGGATCGACGGCCTCGACCGGCACCGCGGCTGCGAGACCGTGCACCGCAGCTGACGGCGCCCTGACGGCTGACGGCGCCCTGACGGCTGCCCGGCCGTCAGAGCTCGGCTTCCTCCTCGAGCTTGTCCTCGAGCTCGCCCTTGGTCATCGAGGACGCGCCGGCGACCCCGACGTTGACCGCCTGCTGCTCGAGCTGGCTCCTGGTGATGTCGTCGGGCTGTTCGCCGAGGTGTCGCTCACGCGTCGCGAGGAACGCCTCGCCCAGCTGCTGACGGCGGGCGTCGTCGATGCGTCGGCGGATGCCGGGGAGGACGGTCTCCTCCTCTTCCTCCATGTGGTGCTTCACCGCGTCGACGAGCTCCTTGAGGACGGCGGCGAAGTCATCGGAGTCCGGGTCGGTCGCGGCCACCTTCTCGGCCAGCTGGTCGGCCTCGAGGTGCTCCTTCTGGCTGTGCTCGACGTCCTCCTCGATCCCTGCCTCTCGCGCGGCCGGGTAGACCTCCGACTCCTCGGCGCGGCTGTGCGCGAAGAGGAGGGTGGACATGACCGGGACCAGGCCGGCGCGCTGGTCCGGCTCGTTGAGGAGCCTGTCGAACAAGCGCTCCAGCTCGCGGTGGTCGTTGAGGATCAGGTCGACGACGTCGTTGCTCATGCCCGCTCGATACCCCGTCGGACGGGGCCCATCCGGAGGCGTGGGTCACCCTTGGGGCAGGCCGGTGCCGGTCCGCTGGAAGTCGAGCAGCCGCTGGTTCTCGTAGCCGATCCGCCGGGGCGCGTCCTCAAGCTCGCGGAACATCTGCTTCAGCACGCGGACCCCGCCGGCCGACTGCCGGACGATGCCGGCTGCGAGGTCGAGCGCGGCGGCCTCGGCGTCGTCAGCGGCTGCCGTGCGCTGGAGGAGACCGTACGACGCCGCCTCGTCCATGCCGATCGACCGGCCGGTGTAGATCAGGTCCTTCGCGCGGGCGAGCCCGACCAGCGGCGTCAGCCGAGCCGGGCCCACCGGCACTCCGAGCCGGGCGCCGGCCCATGCCAGCCTGAGGTTGTCGCCGCCCACCCGAAGGTCGCAGCCGGCGACGATCTCGGCGCCGGCGCCCACGCAGCTGCCGACGCAGACCGCGATCGTCGGGACCGGGACCTCGTCGAGGCGCCTGTAGAGCTCGGCGAACCCTTCCATCCGAGCGATGCCGCCGGCTGCGTCGAGGGGCTCGCCGACGTCCGCGCCGGCGCACAGCGCTGTGGTCGAGGTCGTGGAGACGACCAGCACGCCCAGCTCAGCGTCGGCCGCCAGGTCGGTCAATGCTTCGTTGAGCTGGCGAAGGGTGACGGTGTCGAGTGCGTTGCGCTTGTCGGGACGGTTGAGCCGCAGGATCTCGACGGCGCCGCGCCGGTCGCGGAGGAGGGGAGTCACGGGACGCGATGCTAGTGGCGCGCCTCGGAGGTCCTTGGACTTGGTCGAGCGTCCGGGACACGCGCCGCACGCACCTGGCGACAGGAGTGGTCGCTCAGCGGCGGACCAGGTGCTGGGCCACTCCGGTGATCCCGATCAGCTTGAGGACCTGTGGTGGCGGCGCGTGCAGCACCAGTCGGTTGCCCGCCGCCTCCAGCGCGGCCGAGCACATGTCGATGGCCCGAAGGCCCGCAACGTCGCAGAACGTGACGCCGGACAGGTCGAGGAGCACGGACGTGCCCGAGCACGCGGCGGCGGCGATCGAGTCGAGTGCGTCGGCGAGCAGGTGGAGCGAGGCGAGGTCGAGCTCGCCGCGGAGCCGGATCACCGGGAGGCTGGGGGTGAAGACGATCCGGACGGTGAGCAGCGAGGCGGGTTCGGCGGACCTGCTGCGGGAGATCGGGCGACCGCCCGCGACGTCCTCGTCGCGCCGGTCCTGGACGCTCATCCCACGCTCCGGAGGTCCTGCCGGAACCGGGCGGGAAGCTGACGGGGAAGATCCGGACGGGGCAGATCCGGGCGGGGAAGATCCGGACGGGGAGTGGAAGCCGACATCGGAGGCGGGTCTCCTGGGACGAGGCCTGGGTGCGAAAGCAGATCGCCGGCTGTTCTCCCAACCACTTCGACATTAGCCAGGATGTCAAGCGCGTGGGTTCCGGACCCCCCCGTTGCCGTCAGGTCTCACGAACGGCGTGGGCGGAGTGGGTGGATTGCCCGTCAGCCGGGTGATGACGTCGCTCGCGACCTCTCGCAGCTTGCGGTTGGTGTTCTGGGAGTGCTTGCGCAGCAGGTCGAAGGCCTCGCCGGTCGGGCACTGCTCCTGGGCCATCAGTACGCCGATCGCCTGGTCGATCACGGAGCGCGACTCCAGCGCCTGTTCCATCTGCCGGACCACGTCCTGCTGGTCGCTGCGCTGGACGGCGAGCCTGATCGCGGTCGACGCCTGTGCCGCGAACCTCTCGACGCGGTGTCGCTCGTCCTCACCGAACTCGCGGGGTCGGTCGTAGCCGTAGACGTTGAGCGCGCCCAGGATCCGGTCGCCGTCATCGGCGAGCGGGATGCTCAGCGAGCACCGGACCCCGAGCGCCACCGACCGCTCGGCGTAGGCCGGCCACCGGGAGTCGTGCCGCTGGTCGGTGACCTCGACCCGCCGGCCGGTCGCCAGCGCCTCCAGGCACGGTCCGGTGCCGGTCTCGTACTGGGCCTGGTCGACCTCGGCGGCCCTCGCGTCGCTGGTCGTGACCGTGACCGGTTGGCTGTCGCGCTGGATGGTGATGCCGCACGAGGCGGGCGGCTCGACCACCGACGCCGCGACCGCAGCCACCCCGTGCAGGAAGCTCTCGAGGTCGTTGGTGCTCAGCAGCAGCGTCTGGAGTGAGCCCACCAGCTCACTCAGTCGTCAGCTCGTCGGGGTCGTTGGTCATCGGTCCGGTCGTCCTTCGGGAGTCACGTGGGTGAGTGCCACCGGTCAGTACCCAGATCCGCGCGATGTTCACGGTCGGCCGGACAGGACGCGATCGGGGAGGCGTCTCGCACCCGGTCGTTACCATCGCCAGGATGGTGCGCCTCGCGATCCCGGCCCAGCAATGACGGTCCAGCGATGACAGCAATGACGGTCCAGCGATGACGGTCCAGCGATGACGGCGGTCCTCTGGTTGCGGCGAGACCTTCGCCTCGACGACCACCCCGCGCTGCACGCCGCGGTCGAGGACGGCCCTGTTGTGCCGCTCTTCGTCCGCGACCCTCGGCTGGCGCGGGCCGGCGACGCGCGCCGCAGTCGGCTGGAGGCGTCGCTGGCAGCGTTCGACGCGGCCACCGACGGTGCGCTCGTCGTCCGGTCGGGTGATCCAGCCCAGGTGGTCGCCTCGGTCGTTGCGGAGGCAGCCGCGCGGAGCGTCCACGTCACGGGGGAGTTCACGCCGTACGCCCGCCACCGCGACCGGCAGGTCGCGGAGCGGTTGCGGGAGGACGGCGTGCCGATGGCCGCGAGCGGCACGCCGTACGCCGTCCGTCCGGGCACCGTGCTCAACGGCAGCCAGGCGCCCTACCAGGTGTTCACGCCGTTCGCCCGGGCGTGGCGCGATCGCGGCGCGGAGCCGCCACAGTCCCGGCCGCAGGGCCTGCGTTGGCGCCGGACGGTGGCGAGCGAGGGCCTGAACGCCGAGCTGCTCGACCGCGGGCGATCGTTCGGGCCGGTGGGGGAGGACGCCGCGCGCGAGCGGTGGCAGGCGTTCCTGGAGGAGGGTCTGGAGCGGTACGGCGAGGATCGCGACCGTCCGGACGTCGATGGCACCAGCCGGCTGTCCGTCCATCTCAAGCACGGCGAGATCCATCCGCGGACCCTGCTGGCGGACCTGATCGATGCGCGGGCGGGGGGAGAGGGTGCCCGCGCCTTCGTCACCGAGCTCGCGTGGCGGGAGTTCTACGCCGATGTGCTGTGGCATCGGCCCGACTCGGCATGGGGCGACCTCCGCGACCGGCTCGCGGGCATCCGCTACGACACCGGCTCCGACATCGAGGAGCTGGTCGACGCCTGGCGGCAGGGGCGCACCGGATATCCGTTCGTCGATGCAGGGATGCGGCAGCTGCTGGAGACCGGCTGGATGCACAACCGGGTGCGGATGGTCACCGCCAGCTTCTTGGTGAAGGACCTGCACGTGTGGTGGCCGGTCGGCGCCCGGCACTTCCTCGACCACCTCGTCGACGGCGACCTGGCCTCCAACAACCACGGCTGGCAGTGGGTGGCCGGGACCGGCACCGACGCTGCGCCGTACTTCCGGGTGTTCAACCCGGTCACGCAGGGGAGGAGATTCGACCCCGACGGTGGCTACGTGCGGCGCTGGGTGCCGGAGCTGGCCCACCTTCCGGGCGCCGCGGCGCACGAGCCCTGGCGGCACGGCGAGGGGTATGCCGGCGGCTATCCGGAGCCGATCGTGGACCACGACGCCGAGCGGAAGGACGCGCTGGAGCGCTACGGGCGCGCCAGGCGGTCGACGTAGGCGACCACCCGGTTGAACAGGGCCGTGGCGCCTGCCGCCGAGGTCGCGCGCGGGTCGGGCGGCCCCGCGAGCTCGTGCAGCAGATGGTCAGCGCCAGCCGTGCCTGCGTCCGCCGCGATGCCGGCCGCGACCCGGGCGGCACTGCGTACGGCGGTGGCGTCGACCGTCCACACGGTCTCGAACACCCGCTGCCGGTCGGGAACGGCCGACTGGCCGGGCAGCTCCCAGGCCGCCAGACAGGCGGTGCTGTCCTTTGCGTCGCACACCACCGACCACTCGCGGCGCAGCGGCGCCCTCGGACCCAGTGTCACCTGGAGCGGACCGTCCTCGTCGGCGGCCGCGTCCTCCCAGTGGTCGGCGAAGACGATCGCGGAGCGGGCGATCCGTGCCAGTTCACGCCAGCGCGGTGCGGAGGGGAAGTAGAACTCCGGACGCTGGAACGCCCCGAACAGCACCGGCCGGTCCGCGACCGCACAGCACTCGTCCTCGATAGCCCAGGACAACGCGACCAGTGTCGGCTTTCGCACCCGGAGCGGGGTCAGGGACGGGTGGCGGCGGCGCAGCTCAGCGAAGATCGACAGGCTCTCGGTCGCCCGGCTCATCAGGGCGTCAGCGATCGCGACCTCCAACCTGGTGCCCGCGTCCTTGTGCCGCAGCACCTGATGAACGAGCTTGACGTCGGAGGAGGTGTAGCGCCGGTGCCCCGAATCGAGGCGGCGCGGCTCGGGGAACCCGTAACGGGACTCCCACATCCGCAGCACCGCTGGGCTCAGCTGGGTCTGTCGGGCCAGCTCGCCGATCGTGAGTCCGGGCTCGGGCTCTTGCGCATCGGGGTCCACCGGGTCCATGCTGGGATCCTAAATCTAAACAGTTCGTTTAGGTTAGTGTTTAGGTTGACGTTGAGGTCATGGAGCTGTGATGGACGGTCTTGGGACCCGACCGGTGCGCGACCGGGGGGTGCACCGGCCGGCGCGCGACCTCGCGCAGTTGCTGCAGCTCGCCGCCGAGGGAGACGCCGACGCCTTCATGCGGTTCTACGACGCAACCATCGATCGGGTCTACTTGTTCGCGCGGGCGTCCAGCGCGGATGCCGAGGCCGCGGACGACGTGGTGAGGTCGATCTTCGACCGGGCTTGGCGAGCGGCTGCTGGTCACGCACGATCGGGATTGTCGCCGCTAGCCTGGCTGCTGCGCGACGTAGGTCGTTCGCATTCCTCGACAGCCTGTTGAGGGACCTGGAAAAAGTGAGGACGTCGCAATGACGCTGCCGGTCGTCGTCGTGGGTGCTGGCCTCGCCGGACTTGCGTGCGCACAACGCCTGACCGCCCGAGGGGTCGACGTCGTCGTCCTCGAGGCCGAGGACTCTGTCGGAGGGCGGATCCGCACCGATCGTGTCGACGGGTTCGTGATCGACCGCGGCTTCCAGGTGCTCAACACGGCCTATCCCGCCCTCAAGGCGCTGGACCTCGGACCTCTCGACCTGCGGCCGCTGCCTCGCGGAGTCCGGGTGCGCCGCAACGGCCGGCTGTCCGATCTCCGCCACCCGCTGGCGTCACCCGGGGCGCTGCTCCGAACCGCGGGATCGCGGGCGGCGACCCAGCGGGAGAAGGCGGCGCTCGCGGGCTACGCCGCGGGTGTCGTGCTGGGTCCGGCCTCGTCGGTCAAGCAGCGAAGCGACATCGCGTCCCACGCGGCCTGGAGCCGGCACCTCCCGGCCGGCGCGATCGACGGCGTCCTGGTGCCGTTCCTGTCCGGGGTGGTCCTGGAGCAGAACATCACGACGTCTCGCGTCTTCACCGACCTGATGCTGCGGATGTTCGCGAAGGGCATCTCGGCCGTCCCTGCCGCTGGGATGCAGGCGCTGCCCGAGCTGCTCGCCGGCGACCTGCCGCCCGGAACGTTCCGGTTCGGCGCCGAGGTGGCCCGGGTCCACCCGGACGCGGTCATCCTGCAGGACGACACCGTGGTCGATGCCCGCGCGGTCGTGGTGGCGACCGATCCCTGGACCGCACGACGCCTGGCGCCCGAGCTCGCACCGGCGCCGGCGGCTCGCGGCGTCACGACCTACTACTTCGCCGCCGAGCCCTGGCGGAAGCAGAGCGGGCTCCTGACGGTGGACACCGACGGCTCTGGAGTCCTGAACTCGGTGGTCCTCACGGTCTCCGCTCCTGAGTACTCCGCCGACGGCCGGTCGCTGGTGGCGACCTCCGTGCTCAACGACGGCGGCACGCCCGCGCTGCCCGCCGCCACGGCGCGCGAGGTCGCCGTCGGGCTGCATGAGGCGCCGGATGCCGACTGGGAGCTGATCGCCACCCGGGACGTGCCGCGCGCCCTACCGGCGATGACGGCACCCCACCAGCTCCGCGCGTCGGTCCACCTGTTGCGATCCCGGATCTGGGTCGCCGGCGACCACCGCGACACGTCCTCGATCCAAGGCGCGATCGTCAGCGGACGGCGGGCAGCCAGGTCGGTGCTGCGCACCCTTTCCGACCCCGGGGTGAGCCGGACGCCGGTGAGCAGCGACCGGCCGGGGCACGGGTCGTGACCGGCGGCGGAACCGTCCTCGTCGCCGGCGGGACCGGGTTCGTGGGGCGCCGTCTGGTGCGGGCGCTCGCCGACATCGGGCACGACGTCCGGGTGATGACCCGCCGCCCCGACGACTACGACGGACCGGGGACGGCGGTGCCGGGTGACATGACCGAGCCGGACTCCGTCCGGCACGCGCTCAACGGGTGCACCGCTGCGTACTACCTCGTCCACTCGCTCGGCGCAGCCGACTTCGAGGCCCGGGACGCTGAGGCCGCCACCGTGTTCGGGAGCGCCGCCGCCGATGCCGGCACCGGTCAGATCATCTACCTGGGCGGCCTTGGAGACGACAGCGACGAGCTGTCCGCCCACCTGCGTAGCCGGCGCGAGGTGGAGACCCTGCTCGGCGAGGCCGGCGTGCCGGTCACCGTGCTCCGGGCCGGCATCGTCGTCGGCCACGGCGGCATCTCCTGGGAGATCACCCGGCAGCTGGTCGCACACCTGCCGGCGATGGTCGCCCCGCGCTGGGTCCGCACGCGGACCCAGCCGATCGCGATCGACGACGTCGTGCGCTACCTGGTCGGCGTGCTCGGCCACCCCGAGGCGCTCGGCAGGGCCTTCGACGTGGGTGGGTCCGAGGTCCTCGCCTACGTCGACATGATGAAACGGGTGGCAGCGATCGAGGGACGCCCGCTGCCGGTCGTGCAGGTCCCGCTCCTGACCCCTGCACTGTCCTCGCTCTGGCTCGCCTTCGTCACCGACGTCGACACCCAGACCGGGCGCAACCTGATCGACTCGATGGTCAACGAGGTGGTGGTGCGCGATGCCTCCATCCAGGAGATCGTCCCGTTCACTCCGATGACCTACGACGAGGCGGTCCGCGCGGCGCTCGCCGAGAGACGGGCAGGACGGTGAGGCGCAGCAGGCTGCGCGCACGTCTGGACCGGGTGCTCCCCAAACCGCTGGGTCATGTCGTCCGGTCCGAGCACGACGAGACCGCGGCCGTCCGTCGCCGTCGTCGCCGGGTGGTCGCCGCGACCTCGCTGGTGGGAGCCGGGCTGCTCGGTGCGTCCCTCTCGACTCGTCCCGGCTCGCGCCAGTTCTACCTCTCGACCGCGACCGTCGCCGGGGCGTGGACGGTCGGCGGACTGGCGTCCGGTCCGCTGCACCTCGGGTGGATCGAGACCCGCGACGCGACCCTGCGACGCCCGGTGCTGACGCCGACCGCCACCGGCGCCGGTGTCTTCGGCCTGTTCTACGGGGCCGCGCTGGTCGCCCGCCGGATCCCGGTGCTCGACCGGGCGCTCGCCGACGTCCTGCTCTTCGCCGACGAGGGCGACGACCTGCTGGTGCTGCTGACCACGCTCGCCAACGGCCTCGGTGAGGAGGTGTTCTTCCGCGGCGCGCTGTATGCGGCGCTGCGCGACCACAGTCCGGTCGTCTCGTCGACCGCCGTCTACACCCTGGCCACCGCGACCACGCGCAACCCAGCGCTGGTGCTCGCGGCCGGCGCGATGGGAAGCCTGTTCGGCCTCCAGCGTCGCGCGTCCGGCGGCATCCAGGCACCGCTCATCACCCACCTGGTCTGGTCGGCGCTGATGCTGCGCTACCTGCCGCCGTTGTTCCGAGGCACCCGGGGCGGCACTAGTCTGCGGCGATGACCACCATGCCGGGAGTCGCTGAGACCGCCAGCCGGATCCGGGCGGGGGAGCTCACCGCCGTCCAGGCGGTCGAAGCGTGCCTCGACGCGATCGACCGTCGCAATCCTGAGCTCAACGCCTTCTCGGTTGTGCTCGCCGAGCGTGCCCGGGCCGAGGCCGCGGCGCGGGACGCCGCCGACGAGCCGCTCGGCCCTCTGCACGGCGTACCGCTCGCGATCAAGGAGGAGAACGACGTCGAGGGGTGCGTGACCACGTTCGGTGGGCGGGCCAACAGCACGCCGGCGGCCGCTGACTCCGAGGTCGTCCGGCGCCTCCGTGCCGCCGGGGCGGTGATCGTCGGCAAGACGTCGATGCCGGAGTTCGGGGCCTGGCCCTACACCGAGCCGATCAGCCTCGGGCCGACGCGCAACCCGTGGGACCCGGCGTACACGCCCGGCGGTTCCAGCGGCGGTACGGCGGCAGCGGTGGCCGCGGGGATGATCCCGGTCGGGATCGGCGGCGACGGAGGCGGCTCGATCCGGATCCCGGCGTCCTTCTGTGGGCTGTTCGGTCTCAAACCCCAGCGCGGCCGGGTGTCGACCTCGCCGAACCCCCACCTGTGGTGGTCGCTCGGCACCATCGGCCCGCTGACCACGACGGTCCTCGACTCCGCCCTCGTCTACGACGCGATCCGGGGCGGCGAGGAGTCCGATCTCTACCACGCCCGCGACACCGGAAGCTTCGTCGAGGCCGCCGGCCGGGAACCAGGTCGGCTGCGGATCGGCTGGACGGTCAAGGGGACCAGCCCGGGGGTGCGCCCGCACCCGCTGCACGTCGAAGCGGTGCAGGACACCGTGCGCCTGCTGACCGGGCTGGGTCACGACGTGGCGGAGATCGACGCCCGGCTCCCCGACCCGACGACAGCGTTCGTCCCGCAGTTCTTCGCCGGCCTGCGCACCGAAGCCGATGCCGTCGAGCACTACGAGCGCCTCGAGCCGTCCATCCGCCAGGCCTACCGGCTCGGCTCCTGGGTCCGGCCCGGGGTCGTCGACTGGGCGCTCCGGCAGACGGACAAGATCAGCACCAGGGCCAACCGCCTGTTCGACAGGTACGACGTACTGCTCACCCCGGTCACCGCCAACCGGCCGCCCCGGGTGGGCGTGCTCCGGGGCGCCAACGTGCTGACCGCGGCGCTCAAGTCGCAGCCGGCCGTCACCTACACGGCGCTGTGGAACGTGACCGGCAACCCAGCGGCCGCCCTACCCTGCGGGCTCGGCCCCGACGGCCTGCCGCTGTCGGTGCAGCTGGTCGGCCGACTCGACGACGAGCCGACGTTGCTGAGCCTCAGCGCCCAGCTCGAGACGGCTCGGCCGTGGTCCCTCCTCGCTCAGCCGGTCTGACCCCGGTCGACCGCGAGCAGTCCGGCGGCCACCCAGACGGCGGTGCTCATCCGCCCTCCGAGAGCAGGGCGACGACCTCCGGGGAGGTGAAGAAGGGCTCGAGCCGAGCGCGCAGCAGCCGTTCCAGGTCCCCGGCCTCGTCCAGCAGGCCGACGATGCCGGGCGCGATCCGCACGACGTCCTCCCGGACGTGCTCGCGGTCGATGTCGAGCTGCTCGAGCAGCTCGGTCGGCGTGTAGCCGCCGAAGTGGTCGAGGAACCCGTCGACGAGCACGTCGACCAGGGCGGTCACGTGCTCGTTCGTCGCGGTGGTGACGGCAAGCTCGTGGACCGCGCCGACGACGTCGGCCAGCTGGTCCCGGCTCAGGAGCCGGTCGA
Source organism: uncultured Actinomycetota bacterium (assembly GCA_963756795.1). GTDB lineage: Bacteria > Actinomycetota > Actinomycetes > Propionibacteriales > Nocardioidaceae > Nocardioides. The sequence continues at coordinate 105,244 of CAVWPK010000002.1, forward strand.
GGCCCGCGACCTTCTCGGTCGCCGCGAGGTCCCAGGCCTGGAGGACGGCTTCGCGGGTGGTGGGGTCCTGCATGGTCTCGACGATGATCCGGCCCAGCCGCCGGGCGGCGAAGGCCCCGCTCCTGCCCACGGTGTCGCCAAGGATGCCCTCGAGCGGGCGGCCGGCCGCGCCGACCACGTTGGCAGCGGTGCTGGTCCCGAGCGACATCAGCGCACCGAGCCCCGGGACCTTGTCGGCCACGGCCTTGTTGGCCTGCACCACCTCGCCGACGATGCGGCCCATGAACCGGGACGCCACGGTCCCGATCACCGGGCTGTCGGCCACCTGGGCGATGGCGTGGTCGACCAGCGGGCTCAGCTGGAGCAGCGCGTCGACCAGAGCCTCGACCCGCTCCCGTTCGACCAGGTCGCCGAGCGGATAGGGGTCCGCCGGGCCCTTGAGCACCACGTCGATCGCCAGGTCGATGAGCCCGCTCGCAGCCGCGCTCCCCGGCGTGGTGGACAGCAGCCGGGCGATCGCGCCCTTCGCGACGTCGCTGTTCACCAGGTCCGCGATCTGGTGCTTCCCGGTGGCGTCCAACAACTCGTCGACGAGGGCGCCGGCGGTGACCGCCACCTTGTCGCCTCGGAGCTGCTGGAGGTGATAGGCGGTCTGGGCGTCGAGGAGCTGGCGGGCGAGGGGGTTGGCAGGCACCCGGCGAGCGTAGGGGGCTGCCGGAGCAAACTCCCGGGAGTGTGACGCGCGCGACTCGGCGCCGGGGCGAGCCGGCCTCAGCGCACGACGGCAACCGGACACTCGGCGTGGTGCAGCACGTGCTGGCTGACCGAGCCGAGGAGCAGCTCGGTGAACGCGTCCCGACCTCGCGAGCCCACGACGACCAGCGCCGCAACGCCGCTGCAGTCGGCGAGCAGCTGTCCGGGTCGGACCGCGATCGCTTCCCGCGCGATCTCGACGTCCGGGTAGTCCGCAGCCACGCCGGCTGTCAGCTCCGCGAGGAACCGGTCCGCCGCCCCGATGCGGTGCATCTCCGTCTCGGAGAGGGCGCCGTCGAGAGCGAGCATCCGGGACCCCAGGGAATGGTGGCCATACACGGCGACGACGGCCACGCCGGTGGCGAGAGCACGGTCGCACGCGAACCGGAGCGCCCGCTCCGACTCGGGGGAGCCGTCGACGCCGACGACGATGCGGCGCGCGTGCGGCGACCGGCATGGACGCACCGCAACGACCGGGCAGGCGGCGTGCCGAACCGCGTGCTGACTGACCGAGCCCGCCAGCATGCCCGTCGCGACACCGTGTCCGCGGCTGCCCACGACCAGCATCGCGGCGCCGTCCGCCGCCCGGAGCAGCTCTGGCACGACGGCTCCGTGCCGGATCTCGACGGTGTGGTGCACGACGCCGAGTTCTTTCAGGCGGTCGAAGGCCTGGGTCCGCCACTGCTCGACGGCCTGGTCGCCGGCCTCGCGGAACTGTCCCGCGGCCGGGTCGCGGTCGGATGCGACGATCACCACGACCAGTGGCTGCTGGTGCAGGTTGGCGGTGTGCGCCGCCCACACGAGCGCGGAGTCGGCGTCGGATGATCCGTCGTACCCGACGACGATGGTGGGGGAGTTCTCGGCCATGCCCCCAGCGTCGGCGCCGGCACCGGACCTGGGTAGGGAAGACGGTCCCTCGGACGAGGGTCCAAGGACCCGGCCGGGGCCGGTGCGCACCCGGCCCAGACATCACACCTAGAGGCGCACGACCGACTTGCCGAGCGTGCGGCGCTCGTCCATCTCCACGAGCCCGTCGGTCACCTGGTCGAGGGCATAGACCTTGCCGATCGGCGGGTCGATCGCGCCGGACTCCATCATCGGCAGCAGCCGGTCCCACTGGGCGCGCATGTAGCCCGGCCGGATCATCGCGAAGGCGCCCCAGCCGACTCCGCGGACGTCGATGTTGTTGAGCAACAGGCGGTTGACCTTGACCGTAGGGATGGCGCCGCCGGTGAACCCGACCACGAGCAGCCGGCCCTCCGCACCGAGGCTCCGCAGCGCGTCGGTCAGCAGCGGCTCGCCGACGACGTCCAGCACCACGTCGACCCCGGCCGGTCCGGTGAGCTCCTTGACCGCCGAGAGGAAGGTGGCCGCCAGTACGGCTTCGTCGGCGCCGGCCTCCTTGGCGAAGTCCGCCTTCTCCGGCGTGGAGACCACGGCGATGACCCGGGCGCCGAGCCCCTTGCCGACCTGGATCGAGGCGGTTCCGACACCACCGGCCGCGCCGGTGACGAGGAGGGTGTCGCCCTCGCTCAGACCACCCCGGGCTCCGAGCGCGAACTCCGCGGTCAGGTAGTTCATGGGGATAGCCGCACCCTGTTCGAAGCTGTAGCGGTCGGGCAGGGGGAAGACCGACTCAGGGTGGATCGACACCAGGTCGGCACCACCGCCGTAGGGCAGGCAGCAGGCAACCCGCTGCCCCTCGACGACGCCGCAGCCCGTGGGCGCGCTGCGGACGACGCCCGCGAAGTCGACGCCGAGCTGGAACGGGACCTCGGGCTTGATCTGGTACTCGCCCTTGGTCAGCAGCAGGTCGGGCCACGACAGCCCCAGCGCCTTCACCTCGACCAGGACCTGGCCGTCCTGCGCGGTTGCGTCGGGGACGTCTTGGACCGAAACGCCGGACGGGCCGTCGAGAGCGGTGACCTGGAGTGAGCGCATGGCCAGACCCTAGGGCTGCCGCGGGTCGAGGTGTGAGGCCGTCCGCGGCCGCGCATCGAAACCGAGGGTGGCGAGACGAGCGGGCTGACCGATCGCTGAGCGCTAGCGTGTCGCCGTGATCACCCTGCCCGTCCAGATCGCCCGCCGCGCCTCTCAGGAGGCCGTCTATGCGTCGTACGCCTTCAAGCGCGGTGCTCTCGGCATCGACCCGCCCTGGAAGGTCGCCCAGCTGGGGCATGCGGCCTGGCGGTACGGCCTGCTCGGCGCGGTCCCCGCCGTCGCCGCCCTGCGGCACGGGCGCGACCGGGCAGCGGTGCTCGACGAGCTCGGCACGATGACCTACGGCGAGCTGGACGACGCGGCCAACGCGCTGGCCAACCACTGGCGTGCGGTCGGGCTCACCCCCGGTGACGGCGTGTCGATCCTGGCGCGCAACCACCGGTGGTTCCTCGTCGCCACCTACGCCGCGGCGCGCTGCGGCACCCGGATCGTGCTGCTCAACACCGACTTCGCCGGCCCGCAGATCCGCGACGTCGCGGCCCGCGAAGGCACCGACCTCCTCGTCCACGACGACGAGTACGGCGACCTGCTGGCCGACGTCGACACCCGGCTCGGCCGGATCCGGGCCTGGACCGAGGACCCCGACGCGCGGGGGGACGACACCATCGCCGGCGTGGTCGCTCGCGGTGACACCTCGCCCACACCCCGATCGGGCCAGGACCCGAAGGTGGTGCTGCTCACCAGCGGCACCACCGGTACGCCGAAGGGCGCGCCCCGCGCCGAGCCGCGGTCCCTCGCGCCGATCGGCGCGCTCCTGTCCCGGGTGCCGTTCAACGCCAAGGGCGTGGTCGTGCTGCCCGCGCCGATGTTTCACACTCTGGGCTTCGCCCAGGCGCTCCTCAACGGATTCCTCGGCTCGACGCTGGTGGTGCGCCGTCGGTTCGATCCGGTGCTGGTGCTGGAGGACCTGTCGGCCAACCGCGCGACCGGCATGGTCGCCGTACCGGTGATGCTGCAGAAGATGGTTGAGCTCGGCGACGAGGCGTTCGCCGAGGCGGACCTCTCCCGGCTGACGGCCATCTTCGTGGCCGGGTCCCAGCTCGGCGCCGAGCTCGCAACCCGGTCGACGCAGCTGTTCGGTCCGGTGGTCCACAACATGTACGGCTCCACCGAGGTCGCCTACGCGACCATCGCCACGCCCGAGGACCTGGCGGCCGAGCCCGGCTGCGTGGGGCGGCCGGTGATGGGTGCCGTGGTGCGGCTCTTCGACGCCGACGAGCGCGAGGTGACGACCCCCGGCGCCATCGGTCGGATCTTCGTCGGCAACGACTTCCAGTTCGAGGGCTACACCGGCGGTGGGGACAAGGACCGGATCGAAGGGCTGATGTCCACCGGCGACGTCGGCCACCTCGACGCCGCCGGCCGGCTCTTCATCGACGGCCGCGACGACGACATGATCGTGTCCGGAGGCGAGAACGTCTTCCCCGGCGAGATCGAGGAGCTGTTGTTCGCCCACGACGCCGTCCGCGAGGCGGCGGCGATCGGTGTGCCGGACGAGCGCTTCGGTCAGCGGCTGCGCGCCTTCGTCGTACTCAACGAGGGAGCGGAGCTGACCGCCGACGAGGTGAAGACCTACGTTGCGCAGAACCTCGCCCGCTACAAAACGCCCCGTGACGTCGTCTTCCTCGACGAGCTGCCGCGCAACCCCACCGGCAAGGTGCTCAAGCGCACCTTGGCGGAGCTGGAGGCCTGACCTTTCGAGGGTCGGACGCTCAGGCTCCCGGGACGCCGTCGGAGTTGGCGAACGTCATGGTCAGGTCCACCTGGTTTCCGGCCGGGCCGGCCCAGTTGTGGACCTCGATCCGGTAGCGCCCCTGACCCAGCCGACCCCCGGTCAACGACTCGCTGTCCAGCGCCCCGGACGTGCCGGAGGCGATGTCCTGCCAGCCGGTGCCGTCGAACCACTGCAGGTAGAGGTCGAGGTCGGCAGGCAGTGGATAGCTCGCCCGCAACGACGAGGATGCGTTGTCCACCCCTGCGGGGACGGTGAACTCGAGGTGCTGGCTGGTGACGCCCTCGATGCGCTCGCCCTGGCCGGGTGCCAGCGTGGTGATCGTCCCGGTGACCGGCGCCTGGGCCGGACCCACGACGGGATCACCGCTCGGCGGCGGGCCGGCGGGCTTGTTGGCTGTCAGCGTCACCGCTCCGCTGCCGGCGACCGGTCGGACGGCGACGGCGTAGACCTGCTGGCCCTTCTTCGGCCGGACGGTCACATAGCTCTCGTCGATCGACTTCAACACGACCTTCGTACCGGTCCGGGTGATCGTGAACAGCCGCTCGTCGGCACCTGCGGTCATCTCCACCCGGGTCGGGCCGGTGATCCGATGGCCCATCAGGCCGCCACCGCCGAGGTAGCGCGTGGTCGTCGCCCCCACAGCCAGGTCGGTGGGCTCCCAGCGCTCGACCAGGGAGTCCCAGTCAAACGTCGCGCTGCCATTCCACGTCGACCAGGACCGGTCCTGGCCGGTGATCACGGAGGAGGCGAAGGCTGCCAACTGGTCGGCCACCGGCACTCCGGCCGCGTCGACCAGGGCCGGCCCGATCTCCGGGAAGCCGTCCTCGCGCTCGGCGTACGCCGGCAGGCCCTCGGTCACCAGCTTGACGAAGGCGCTCTTGCCGTAGGTGGTGAACCACGGACCCCAGAAGAAGCAGGCGTTGTAGGTCTTGGCGGGGCCGAACGGCCCGGTTGCCATCGCGCCGTCCATCGTGCCCTCGTCGTCGAAGCCGTTGCAGCCGTTGGCGTCCGTCGCGGTCTCGAGGGTGTTCGGCGCGAACGTCGTGCCGGCGTAGCCGTGCAGCGTCTCCTGGAACCGGGCCGCGCCCTCGGAGTAGGAGTCATGCGTGAACCGCTCGCCGTTGAGGTTGTCCGGCAGCACGCCGGGCTTGATGTAGCGGTTCTGGAAGTTGTGGAACATCTCGTGGCCGATGATCAACTGGTAGGCCTGGGTGGCGTCCCGATAGCCGTCGTAGCCCAGCGCCGACAACGCGGTCTGCACCTCGGAGATGATGTGGATGTTGAAGTTGTCGCCGGTGAGGACACAGGCCAGGCAGTACAGCGACAGCGCGTCGTTGATGTAGATGTAGCCGGTGTCGGAGTCCAACGGCGCCGGGGCCTGCCACCCCTTGGTGAAGCCCCAGGAGCGGAACTCGTTGTAGTTCAGCTTGGCGGCGTCCATCGTGCGGCGTACGACGTCAGCCCGGTCGACGCCGGTGTCGACCCCGGGGTCGACACCCACCTGGGTGTCGCCGACGGACACCGTGATCGTGAAGCCGTCGTCGAAGGTGTGGGTGCTGAGTCCGGGTGCCCCGTCCTCCTCGGTCGACTCAGCGACGCTGGCGGTCGTCGGCAGCCCGCGGGCGTCGTCGATGAGGCCGCTCGAGAGGCGCGTGTAGCTCTCGTTGCCGTTCGGCAGGGCGGTCAGTCCCTCCCAGTCGGCCACGAAGGGCCGCTGCGCGAACGCCACGGCGACCCAACCGGCGCTCACGATTCCGAAGGAGTCGGTGACCACCGCCCATTTCGCGTCGACGCCGTTGGTGAGGGCGTGGGTCGAGATCGTCCAGGCACCCACTTTGCCGGTGCTGCGGGTCACGGTGACGCGGTCGAAGTACGGCGCCGCGGCCAGCTGTGCATAGGCCTCGGCGATCGCCCGGCCGTCACCGACGCTGCGACCGTTGGCCCGCCAGGCGGTGTTGAACGCGGACGTCGCGTCACACCACTGGTCGCCCGCCTGCACCATCCGGTGTCGGACCCCAGGCTCGACCCCGGGCGCCATGGCGAGCGCCGTGGAGAGGCCGGCGACCGAAGCTGTGCCGGCGACGTGCGTGCCCGGGCCGTAGAGCCCGCGAGCGGCGACGGACGCGTCGCCGGACACACACCCCGAGGGCGTCGCTGCCGAGCCGGGCTCCGCTCCGGTGAGAGCGAGCCCGAGGGGGGCCAGGGCGGTTGCGGTGATTGCGGCGATCGTCTTCCACCGAGGGGTCCACCGAGTCATTTGAATCCTCCGAGATGTTGACTGGGACTGGCTGTCAACGAGCGAGTGGCCTGCAGGTGATGCCCTTTCTTTCCACCTCTGATATCGGGCACCGACGACAGCGTCGTCGAGAGTCCGGCCGGTCGTCGGTACCTGGTCGAGGTGGATGCCTCCTACGACGAGGGCGAACCCAGGTTCCTCGTCGCCGGCTCAGCCCGGCTCAGCCCGGCGGCGCGGGGTCGCCGTCCGGCTGGACGACGTACCAGGTGCCGCCGTTGAGGAACGAGTCGTGGCACAGCACCTCGCCCTTGCCCTCGTGCGCGTAGAAGTACAACGGATGGTCGTTGTAGGTGACCTGGAGACCACCGTCAGTGCGGTCGGTCGTCCCGAGCAGCGAGGCGTCCAGACCGTCGCCTGCCACCGGCTCGCCGTCGGTGAGCACGGGCGGCCAGGCCACGGCGCACTCGTCGTAGCACTGGGGCCGCGATGTCGTCTCGAGGTCGAACAGGTAGATCGCCTGGCCGGTGGCGTCGAACAGCATCGGGCCGAAGTCGCTGTCGTCGGCCACGACCCTGGTGCCGTCGGCCGCGGGAGCGGACGGGGAGTCCGTGGCCGGAGTCCCCGGCGTCCCCGACGTTGGCGGGCCGTCGCTGGTCGGCGTCGGGGTCGCGGTGTCCGACGTTGTCGGCGCGGTCGACTCGGTCGACTCGGGCTCGGGGTCTTCGCCGCACGCGGCCAGCAGCACGAAGCAGAGCAGGCAGGCCAGCGAGCTGCCGACGCGGGTTCTCATGGATCCAGTGTGACCCATGGTCGGTGACTCAGTCGCGCAGCAGTCGGCTGGCGATCGCGTGCTGGTGCACCTCGGTCGGGCCGTCGTACAACCGGAACGCCCGGACGTCGCGGAAGAACCCGGCCACCGGCGTCTCGTCGCTGATGCCGATGCCGCCGAGCACCTGGACGCAGCGGTCGGCGACCTTGAAGAGCTCCTCGGACACCATCGCCTTGACCATCGAGCTCTCGTGGCGACCCTGCTCGCCCTGGTCGAGGACCCAGCAGGCCCACCAGATCATCAGCCGGCACTTCTGGATCGCGATCGCGTTGTCGGCGAGCATGAACCCCACACCCTGGTGCTGCCCGATCGGCTTCCCGAACGCAGTCCTGGTCCTGGCGTGGTCGACGGCGATCGACTGGGCGCGGACCGCGCCCCCGAGCCACCGCATGCAGTGCGTCAGCCGGGCGGGGGCGAGCCGCAGCTGGGCGTACCGGAACGCCTGACCCCCCTCGCCGAGCAGGGCGGTCGCGGGCAGGTGCAGGCCATCGAGGCGTACGACGCAGTGCCCCTCGACGTAGTTGCGGTCCATCGTGTCCATCGTCCGCTCGATGACAATGCCGGGGGAGTCGCCGCGGCACAGGAAGAGGGTGGCGCCGACCCCCTCGAGGTCGGCCATGATGATCCAGGTGACGGCGCCGTTGGCGCCGGTGATCAACCACTTCACGCCGTTGAGCACGTAGCCGTCGCCGTCGCGGACGGCTGTCGTCGCCAGCTGTCGTGGGTCGGACCCGGCCCCACCCGGCTCGGTCATCGCGAACGCCGAGCGCTGGAGCCCCTTGACCATCGGCCACAGGAACTCCTCGGCCTGGGCCGGGCTGGCGATCTTGTCGAGCAGGAACATGTTGCCCTCGTCGGGAGCCGCGCAGTTGAGCGCGACCGGGCCGAGCGACGACCAGCCGGCTGCCTCGAACAGGATCGCCTGCTCCAGGTGGGTGATCCCGTCGCCGTCCTCTCCCTCCGCCTGGAAGGTCAGCAGCCCGGCCTTCCGTGCCAGGTCGACCAGCTCGTTGCGAAGGTCTTCGGTCGGGCCGTGGGGCGTCAGCCGAGGGTCGGTCTCGAACGGCACGACCTGATCGGCGACGAACGCGAACACCTCGTCGCGTCGGGCGGCGAGGTCGGCGGGGATCTCGAAGTCGATCATGGTTGCCCTTCAGGTCGGTGCAGTTGTCGGCAGGTTCAGTTCTGGGTCAGCGCATGGGCGCGGTCGAAGAGTCGCTGCGTGGTGCGGTGCAACCGGTCGCCGATGTCCCGGGGCGCGAGTCCCGCCAGTGCCCGGGCGTGGGTGCCCTCCAGGATGATGCCGAGCTTGAAGCAGGCGAGGACGACGTACCAGTTGATGGCCGAGAGGTCACGGTTGCTGCGTCCGGCGTAGCGCTGCACCAGCTCGTCGGGCGTCGCCAGGCCGCCGGCGCGGGTAAGGGGGCCGGCGAACTCCTCCGGCGCCCCGGGCAGGTCCCACGTCGCGAGCAGCCAGCCGAGGTCGAGCAACGGGTCGCCGATGGTGGACATCTCCCAGTCGACGATCGCGACGACGTCCGGGCCGTCGGGCGAGAACATCACGTTGGCGGCGTGGTAGTCGCCGTGCAGGATCCCCGGACTCCAGGTGGCCGGCCGGTGGTCGTCGAGCCAGGCCGCCACCGCCGCCACGGGTCCGATGTCGGGTCCGGGGTACTCCGGGAATCTGTCGTAGGACGCGAGCTCGGCCAGCCAGCGGGGCACCTGGCGCCCGAGGAAACCCTCGGGCTTGCCGAAGTCACCGAGCCCGACGGCGTCGTGGTCGACGTCGGCCAGCTCGGCGAGGGCGTCGACCAGGCGGAGTCCCATCTCGTGTCGGACCGCTGTGTCTGAAGCGTGCAGTGGTGGCAGCGCGAGGCTCGCGTTGAACCCGTCGACCGGCTCCATCAGGTAGAAGACGGCGTCCCCCAGCACGGACTCGTCGTCACACGCGGCGATCAACGCCGGATGGGGTACGGCGGTGCTGCTGAGGCTCCGCAGCATCCGGCACTCGCGACGGATCACGTCGTTGCTGCGTGGGCGCAGGTGCTCGGGCCCGCGGCGCAGGACGTAAGGCCGGCCGGCGCGCTCGAACCGCAACATGACGTTCTGGGTCCCGCCGGAGATGGGGGAGACCGCCTCGATCGGGCCGTGGCCGAGCCCCTGCTCGTCCATCCAGAGCTCGATCGCGCGGTCCATGGTCTCTTCCGGTCGGCAAGTGCTGAGCAGGACTGTAACAGTCCTACTGTCACACTCCAACTGTCACGGTGGCCGGGACATCACACCAGCGGCTTGCCGAGGCGCCGGCGGATCTCCAGGTTCCACATCATGGCGTTGATCGGGAACGCCCGGACGACATGAGGAAGCCGCCGCGACACGGCGCCGAGGACCCGCAGCAGTCGGGCATGCCGTCGCTCGTCTCCCTCCGACCAGGTCAGGTCGAGCTGGTTGCGGATCGGCTCCGGGATGAACCCGGTGTTGAGCCACTGGTTCAGCGGGCCGAACGCCCGGGCCAGCGGCGTGGGGAGCAGGTCGACGCGGAGCAGCCCACGCAGGTAGTCCCCGACCCGGTCGTCGATCTCGACCCGCCGGAGACCGTCCTCCCAGTAGGTCCAGAACTCCTCGGGGGTGCGGTGCCAGCTCTCGGCCGGCACCTGGAGGGTGGTGCCGAACCGGGCACCGGCGCGCAGCAGGACCAGCTCTTCGTCGCTGGTCAGCGGGCCGTGCATCCGGGTGATCGCGTCGAGACTGCCGTAGTAGAGGCAGCTCGCCACCCAGAGCTGCAGGTCTCGGTTGAAGGCGTTGTACTTCACCGGGCTCTCGGACGTCGAACGGACCTGGCGGTGCTGGGAGTTGATCGCCTCGCGGTAGGCGAGCCGCTGCTCGTGGCTGCCGAGCAGGACGATGCCGAGGTAGCCGATGGTGGTGCGGAACCGCTTGAACGGGTGAAGGTCGGCCCGCCCGCTCTCCACCCGGCTCTCCACCACGCCGTAGCCGACCTCGGGCCATCCCAGCTGCATCGCGACGTTGGCCGGGCCCGCGAGGAAGGCGACGACTCCGTCCAGCTTTCGGCGCAGCAGGACCCGTTCCGCCTCACGCTCGGCCCGCTGGACCGCGCCGATCGAGCTGGTGGGGCTGGTTGGGCTGGTGGCGCTGATGGCGCCGGCGGACTCGTCACCCGCGGTCGGGTCGGGGACGAAATCGTGGATCCGGCTCGGCTCGGCTCCCATGATCGGGACCTCCTGGGTGGTGGGTCGCGGACGCGGCGAGCACTCAGCGGTAGAGGGCGTCGATCTCCGAGGCGTACTTCTCGGCGATCGGTTTGCGCTTGAGCTTCATCGTTGGCGTCAGCTCGTCACCGCCCGGCTCCCACGGCGTGGGCAGGAGCGTGAACTTCTTGATCTGCTCGACCCGCGCCAGCTTCTCGTTGGCCTGGTCGATGCCGGCCTGGATCAGCGCCTTCACCTGATCATCCTGGGCGAGGACCGCAGGGGAGCCATCGGCGAGGCCGGCCTTGTCGGCGTACGCCGCGCAGGCGTCGGGATCCAGGGTCAGCAGCGCGGTCACGAACGGCCGGTCGTCGCCGACGGCGACCACGCTCATCACCAGTGGGCAGGCGACCTTGACCGCGCCCTCGATGTTCTGTGGCGACATGTTCTTGCCCGCCGCGTTGATGATGAGCTCCTTCTTGCGGTCCACGATCTTGACGTAGCCGTCGTCGTCGATGGTGGCGATGTCGCCGGTGTGCATCCAGCCGTCGCTGTCGATCGCCTCGGCCGTCCGCTCCGGGTCGTTGCGGTAGCCGCGCATCACGAGCGGCCCCCGGACCAGCAGCTCGCCGTCCTCGGCGAGGGAGATCTCGGACCCCCCGGGCACCACCTTGCCGACGGTGCCGATCCGGATGCCGTCCGGCGGGTTCATGGTCACGACGGCAGAGGTCTCGGACATGCCCCAGACCTCGAGGACCGGGACTCCCAGGGCCAGCATGAAGGCCAGCGCGTCCGGAGCGATGGCAGAGGCGCCGGTCGCCGCCACCCGGACCTGGTCCAGGCCCATCCGCTCGCGCAGCTTGCTCAGCACCAGCCGCTCGGCGAGGCCGTGCTGCAGCTTGAGGGGGAGCGGCACCGACTTCTGCTCCGACTTCAGCCAGGCGACCTTGGTGCCGGTCGCGATCGCCCAGTGGGCGATCTTGCGCTTCTTCTCGTCGGGCTCCGCAGCCAGCGCCGCCTCGATCCCGGCCTTGACCTTGTACCAGACCGCCGGCACGGCGCCGAAGAACGTCGGCCGGACGGTCGGCAGCGTCGCGACCAGCTGCTTCGGGTCGGCGACGGTGGTGATCTGGATGCCGAACCGCATGTTGTTGTAGTGGGCACCCCAGCGGTTGGCGATGTGCGCGTCCGGCAGGTAGGACACCAGCTTGTCCTCGTGCGACAGCGGGAAGTAGTCCTTGAGGGCGTCCATCTCGGCCATCAGGTTCGCGTGCGTCAGCTCCACGCCCTTGGGCGGTCCGGTCGTGCCCGAGGTGTAGATGAGGGTGAGGACGTCGGACGGCTCGACCGCCTGCCAGCTCGCGTCGTAGTCGAAGTCCGGGTCGCCGCTCGCCTCGAGGTCCTCGAGGGTCATCGCGCCGTCCGTGTCACCGGGGGAGCCGTCGACGCAGACGAAGTGCTCGATCCGACCGTCGGTGTTCGCCAGCCGCAGCTTGTCGAGGAACTGCTGCTCGGTGATCACGACCTTGTTGCCGGCGTTGCCGAACAGGTAGTCGATCTGGTCGGTCGCAAGCGTGTTGTAGACCGAGAACGGCGTGGCGCCCGCGTGCAGGGCACCGGCGTCGACGACGTGGAACTCCGGCCGGTTGGTCAGCATGATCGCCACGGTGTCGCCGCGGCTGACGCCGAGACCGGCGAGGCCGGCGGCCACCTTGCGCACGCGGGCGGCGTACTCGCCCCAGGTGATGGACACGCTGTCGTCCGGGGTGCGCAGCGCGACCGCGTCGGGGTGGCCTGCGGCCGTCTGCTGGAAGGCGGCACATAGGGTCCGCGGTTCGGTTGCCATGCTGCGCAAACTACTCGGGCCCGGCCGTTTCTGACAACGGGCATAGTCCGAATGGTGGGCGGCGCTGGCGCAGCCGCCGTGGGACGGCGCAAGGTAGCCCGGTGAGCACTGACCGGCCCTTCGACATCCGCGACCACATCCCGGGCCCGGCCGGCTTCCTCGGCTCGGCTGCCAACGTGATCATGCAGCTCGGCTGGCGCGAGGTCGGGTACGGCGTGGTCGAGAGCTCGGTCGACAGCGGCAACGTGATGTTGCATCCCTGGAAGCGGCTCCGGACCACGGTCAGCTACCTGGTCGTTGCCCTGTTCGGCAACGACGCCGACCGCGCGGCCTACCGCGACGCCGTCAACCGCTCGCACGTCGCGGTCCGGTCCGGGCCCGACAGTCCGGTCAGGTACAACGCCTTCGACCCGGCGCTCCAGCTGTGGGTCGCTGCCTGCCTCTACGTCGGGGTCCGCGACATGCGCCTGGCGTTCCTCGGGCCGCTGGCCGACGCGGAGGAGGAGGCGCTGTACGCGTACTGCAGTCGGCTCGGTACGTCGCTACAAGTGCCTGCCGAGCGTTGGCCTGCCGACCGCGCGGCCTTCGAGAAGTACTGGTCCGAGGGTCTGGCCCGGGTGCGCTACGACGAGCCGGTGCGTCAGCACCTGCTAGCGATCGTGGACCTCGAGATGATTCCGCGCTGGATGCGGTGGGGCAACCGGTCGCTCAACCGGTTCGCGACGGTGGGCTTCCTCCCGCCGGAGTTCCGCGCGGCGATGGGGCTCACGTGGACCGCCGCGGACCAACGTCGGTTCGAGCGCTTCGTCCGCATCGTGAGGTTCGGCTCGCGACTGCTGCCGCGGTGGGTGCGGCTGCTGCCGATCCAGGTGCAGCTCGCCGAGGTCCGGCTCCGGATCCGCCGGGGCTGGAAGCTGACCTGACCCCACCTGACCCCACCTGACGCGGTCAGCCGGCTTCGACCCCACGCGCGAGGTCCAGCGAGGCGACGAAGGCTGCGATCGCGTCGAGGGCCGCTCCCGACTCGGGGAGGAAACCGAACGCCTGGAAGACGTGGATCTGTCCCGGCCACACCTGGAGCTCGCACCGGCCGCCGGCCGCCGACTGGGCCGCGGCGTACAGCTCGGCGTCGGCGCTCATCATCTCGCTGCCACCCGCCTGGATCAGCATCGGTGGCAGGTCGGCGCCGGTCTCCCGGACCACGGCGAGCCGCGGGTCCTGGTGGTCCGCGCCCCGGGTGTAGTGGTGCAACAGCCGCTTGGCGCCGCGCGGCACGCAGGTCGGGTCCTGAGTACGACGGGCAGCGGCTGCCGCCGTCTCGAACGTCGCGTCGACCAGCGGTGACATCAGCGCCAGCCCGGCCGGCATCGGCAGCCCGAGCCGGCGGAGCTCGCCACACAGCGCGAGCGCCAGGTGACCTCCCGCGGAGTCCCCGGCGACCACGATGTCCTCGGCGCGGAAACCCTGGTCGAGCAGCCAGCGGTACCCGGCGACCACGGCGTCGTGCGCGGCCGGGAACCGGTGCCGCGGGGCGAGCGGGTAGGCCAGCGAGAAGGCGGGCCGGCCGGTCCGCCGTACCAGGCGAGAGACGAGCCGGCGGTGGGTCGCGGTCGAGCAGCCGACGTAGGCGCTGCCGTGCAGGTAGAAGAGGATCGGCGTCCCCGGCTCCGGCCGGTCGGCGATCCATTCGCCGATGACGGGCTGCATCCGGTATCCGTCCCGGACCGGGACGTGCTCGATGCCGGCGGCGCCGCCGGCCGTCATCCCGACGTGGACGAGGGCGCGGAACGTATAGGCGCCGAGGCGGTTGCGCGGCGCCACGATGCTCAGCGGGTAGGCGGTCAGCCGCATCGCCGTTCGGACCCGGGCGCTCTGCCGCGACGGCCGCCGTCCGGCCACGGTGTCGGCGACCGGCAGCTGGTCAGTCATCGGTGGTGCCTCCTCGGGCGGCCTTCGAGTCGGGGATGGCGCGGTGGAACCGGTGGAGCAACTGGCGGGAGAGGCCCGGGGTCACGGTGCTGCCGATGGTGGCCGCCGTACCGAGCAGGGTGCCGACGTGGTCGGGGCGCCTGCGGATCGCGTCGCACAGCATGTCGACGGCGCCGTCGACCGTGAGCGGCGTGAAGCCGTCCCAACCGGTCGGCCCGATCATCTCGGTGTCGACGAGGGGGAGGTGCACGGTGGTGAACGTGATGCCGTCGGCCAGGCACTCGACCGCGGCGATCCGGGTGAACGCGTCGAGGGCGGCCTTGGAGGCGACGTACGCCGAGAAGCGGGGTACGTCGCCCTGCACCCCGAGCGAGGAGCTGGTGACGACCTGCCCTGACCGGCGCTCGCGCATCGCGGGCAACAGCCGCAGGATCAGGCCTACCGAACCGAGGTAGTTGACCCGCAGCGCCCGCTCGTAGTCGTGCAGCCGGTGCTCGGAGCGGGCGATCGAGCGCCGCATCGACCGGCCGGCGTTGAGCACGACGATGTCGGGAGCGCCGTGCTCGGCGAGCACCCGGTCCGCGAGCGCGTCGATGCCGTCGTCGATCGCCAGGTCTGCGGGCAGCGCGTGAGCGATGCCGCCGGCGTCCTTGATCTCGGCGCAGAGCGCCTCGAGCTCGGCCGCGCGCCGGGCCGTCACCAGCACGGTGGCGCCGGCGCCGGCGAGCCGGAGGGCGAGCCCGCGGCCGATCCCGCTGGAGGCGCCGGTGACCAGCACCGTGCGTCCGCGAGCCCGATCGGTGAGCCGGGGTCCGAACGGATGGGGGTGCGGCCGGGTGAGGGCGTTGATCGCGGAGCGCGCCACGGCCTGCCGGACCCGGCTCACCGGGACGTTGCCAGTCGCGCTGTCACGGTGCTTGGTCTACCACCACGGCGCTGGGGGTGTCGAGCGCGACCCGCCGGATGGAGGACGCCAGCAGGCTGCCGACCATCTCGCTGAGGTCGGCCGCAGACATCGCCACGTCCCCGGTGAGGACGGCGTGGGTGGCCTCGAGCGCGCCGCCGACGGCGTACAGCAGTGCGACCCGCCCGCGCGGCGCGTCCACGGCGTCGCCGTACTCGGTCCCGAAGAACGAGGCCATCTGCTCGGAGTAGGAGAGCAC
The DNA here is from genome assembly GCA_963756795.1 of uncultured Actinomycetota bacterium. GTDB lineage: Bacteria > Actinomycetota > Actinomycetes > Propionibacteriales > Nocardioidaceae > Nocardioides. The sequence goes on from CAVWPK010000002.1 coordinate 120,942, forward strand.
GATCCGACGGCGGGCCTCGGTCGCCCCGGTCGTGCCCGAGGCGACCTGCAGCAGCGCCCGCGCCTTGCGCGGATCGGTCTCGAGGACCGAGTAGGCACCCTCGAAGGCGGTGCGGCAGGCATCGTCCAGGTCGGCCGGCGCGCGGTCGGCCAGGGCCGAGGCTGCCTCGAAGGCGATCGCCTCGGCGATCTGGTTGAGCAGCGCAATCTGCAGGTCGTCGAGGTGGGTGAAGCTCTCGTAGAAGTAGCGCTGGGTCAGCCGGGCCTGCGCACACACCCCGCGCACGGTGAGGTCCGCGTGGTCGCTTCCCAGGAGGTCGAGCGCGGCCTCCAGCAGTGCTGCCCGCCGCTGCTCTCGGCGTACGTCGGCGCTGACGCCGCGGTACGTCCGGTGGATCGACACAAGGCCGAGGGTAGGCCACCTCGGATCAGTAGGACTTGGGCAGACCCAGCATCGACGTACCGATGTGCGCCAGCACCAGCTGCTCGGCGACCGGGATGCTCTTGCCGATCCGCGCATCGCGGAGCCAGCGTTCGACGGGGTACTCCTTGGAGTAGGCCATCCCGCCCAGGGTCTGGAACGCCTGGTCGGCCGCCTCCCACGCGACCTGCGCCCCGGTCAGCTTGGCGACGTTGGCCTCGTTGCCGCACGGCCGCCCCTGGTCGAAGAGCCAGGCTGCCTTGTAGGTCATCAACCGGCCGAGCTCGGTCTTCGCCTTGATCTGGGCGAGGGGGAACGCGATGCCCTGGTTGGCGCCGATCGGGCGGCCGAAGACCTCGCGCTGAGTGGCGTACGCCGCGGCGTAGGCCAGCGCGGCGTCGGCAGCGCCGACCCCGCCCGCGGCGGCGAGGATCCGCTCGGGGTTGAGGACGTCCCACAGCACCGTGAACCCGGCGTCGACCTCGCCGATCACGTTGCGCGCCGGCACCCGTACGTCGTCGAAGAACACCTGGCTGGAGTAGAGAATGTTGCTGCCCAGCTTGGGGATCGGCGTGTAGGACAGCGTGCCGGCGGCCAGTGCCTCCTTGACGTCGACCAGGAACAAGGTGAAGCCGCTGGTGCGCGGCCTCGCCTCCGCGGCCGGGACCGTGCGGGTGACGGCGACCATCCAGTCGGCGTTCTCCACGTTGGAGATCCAGACCTTCTGTCCCTTGATCAAGAAGTCGTCGCCGTCGCGTCGGGCCGACGTCTTGATCTCGATCGCGTTGCTGCCGGCGTCCGGCTCGGTGAGCGCGAAGCAGAACTGGATGTCGCCCGCGGCGAGCCCCGGCAGGATCGCCTGCTTCTGCTCGGCGGTGCCGTGCCGGACCAGCGTGGTCGCGCCGAACCCGGGGGTGGTGACGTAGAAGAAGCTGCCGGCGCCACCCCCGGAGGCGCACAAAGCCTCGTTGGCGACCGCCACCTCGAGCAGGCCCTGGCCGCCGCCGCCGTACTCCTCGGGGACGTTCAGTCCGAACCAGCCACCCCTGCCGAGGTCGGAGAAGACCTCGGTCGGGAACCGGTGCTCCTCCTCGCACGCGGACCAGTAGCGGTGGTCGTAGTTGGCAGCGACCGCACGCACGCCGTCCTGTACGGCGAGGGCGGTGTCGGGCAGGTTGAAGTCCATCGGGTCCTCGCGGGTCGGTGTCGGCGGGTCGGTGTCGGCGGGTCGGCGCCAGGTGGTGCTGGTCAGAGGCCGAGCGAACGACCGATGATCTCCTTCTGGATCTCTGTCGTGCCGCCGTAGATGGTCGAGATCCGGCTGTCGAGGTAGGCCCGGGCGATCGGGTACTCGAGCATGTAGCCGTAGCCGCCATGGAGCTGGACGCCCTGGTTGGCGAGCTTGTTCTGGAGCTCGGTCGCCCAGTACTTGGCCTGCGACGCCTCGACCGCGTCCAGCTGCCCGGCGTTGTGCTTGCGGACGCACTCGTCGACGAAGACCCGGGTGATCTTGGCCTCGGTCGCCATCTCCGCGATCAGGAACCGGTTGTGCTGGAACTTGCCGATCGGTTTGCCGAACGCCTCGCGGGTCTTGGCGTAGTCGAGGCACATCTCGACGATCGCCTCGCACGCCGCGGCCGCCTGGCAGGCGATGATCAGCCGCTCCTGCGGCAGGTTCATCATCAGCGAGATGAACCCGCTGCCCTCGGTGCCGAGCAGGTTCGCCTTGGGCACGCGTACGTCGGTGAAGCTGAGCTCGGCGGTGTCCTGGGCGTGCAGGCCGATCTTGTCCAGGTTGCGGCCGCGTTCGAAGCCCTCCATCCCGCGCTCCACGACGAGCAGGCTGATGCCCTGGTGTCCAGCTTCGGGATCGGTGCGGGCGACGACGATCACCAGATCGGCGTTGATGCCGTTGCTGATGAACGTCTTCGAGCCGTTGAGCAGGTAGTGGTCGCCCTGGTCGACTGCCGTGGTGCGGACGCCCTGGAGGTCGGACCCAGCACCCGGTTCGGTCATCGCGATCGCGGTGATGATCTCGCCGGAGACGCACCCGGGCAGCCAGCGCTGCTTCTGCTCGTCGGTCCCGAGGGAGACGAGGTAGGGAACGATGATGTCGGTGTGGACGGAGAAGCCCGGGCCGTTCGCGCCGGAGCGGGTCTGCTCCTCGGAGACCACCATGTTGAACCGGAAGTCGTCGATGCCGGGGCCGCCGTACTCCTCCGGGACGTCGAAGCACAGCAGCCCGGCCTCGCCGGCCTTGAGCCAGAGGTCCCGCGGGACGATGCCGTCGCGCTCCCACTCCTCGTTGTGGGGTACGACCTCCTTGGCGAAGAAGGTCCGCACGGAGTCCCGGAAGTCCTCGTGCTCGGGAAGGAAGAGCTCGCGCATGGTGAGGGATCCTGTCGTAGAGTTCGCCGCGATTGCGACAGTCGGTACGTACAACTACTGTGACAGTAGTACTGTCACAATGCAACCGGGTGAACGAGCACGAGCGAGGTGAGATCGGTGGCGATCGGGACCGGGTCCGAGCAGGCGGCGCTGACCGTCGACGAGCTCGCCGCCGCCACCGGGATGACGGTCCGGACGGTGCGCTACTACGCCGGTCTGGGCCTGATGCCGGCACCCGAGCGCCGCGGACGGCTCGCCTACTACTCCGACATCCACGTGGCGCGGCTCAAGCTGGTCCGCGCCCTTCAGGACCACGGGCTGAGCCTGACCTCGATCGAGGACTACCTGGCCCGGCTGCCGTCCGACGGTGACGCCGACGAGCTGGCGGTCCGGGCGCTCGCCCTCACCACGTGGTCGGCCCAGCCGCCCGAGCGGATGAGCCGCTCCGCGCTCGACCGCAGAGCCGGTCGACCACTCGACGACGCTGCGCTCGAGGTGCTGCTGGCAGTCGGCGTGATCGAGGAGGAGGGCGCGGACTTCGAGCTGCAGCCCGGGTTCGACGCCGCGGTGAAGCTGCTGGAGCTCGACATCAGCGTCGAGGGCATCACCGCCGCCGGGGCGGCCGTCCGGCAGCACACCGAGGCCCTCGCCGAGGAGCTCACGGAGATCTTCGGGCGTCAGGTGATCGGGCCCTACCGGGCGCGCGAGAGCCACAGCCCGGAGGAGGCCGCCGCCTTCCAGTCCACCATCGTCCAGCTGCGCCAGCTCACCCTCGAGGCGGTCGTCACCGGGTTCCAGCGCGCGGCCAACCAGGTGATCAACCGCTCGCTGCGCGGCTGATCGGCCGCCGTACCTCAAGCCCGGTCCAGGCTCCGGAGGGTGACGGGGAAGTCGTCGGTCGGCGCGACCAGCGACGTGTGGTCCCACTCGATCTCGTAGTCCGCAGGGAGCTCGAACTCGAACGTCGTCAACATCGTGTGCAGCAGGGCCTTGACCTCGTTGGTGCCGAACGCCATCCCGATGCACTTGTGCGCGCCGCCGCCGAACGGGACATAGCCGAAGCGGTGCGCCTTGTGCTCGTTGCGGCCATCGGCATAACGCAACGGGTCGAAGTCGGCGACGTTGACCCAGTGGTCGCCGATGCTGTGCACCGCGCCCGGCGCGACGACCAGCATCGTCCCCTTCGGGACGAAGTGGCCGACGAGCTCGGTGTCCGCGGTCGCCTGCCGCACCAGTGCGGGCACCGGCGCGACCAGGCGCATCGTCTCCTTGAAGACCAGGTCGAGGGTCTCCAGGCTGTCGAGCTGGTCGATCGTCGGCGTCGAGGTGCCCAACGCATGCGACTCGGCGCGGGCCTTGTCCTGCCACTCGGGGTGTTTCGCGAAGTAGTAGGCCATGCCGGTCGCGGTGATCGTCGAGGTGTCGTGCGCCGCCATCATCAAGAAGATCATGTGGCTCACGATGTCGTCGTCGGTGAACTTCATCCCGTCGTCGGTCTCGACGTGGCAGAGCGCGGCGAACAGGTCGTCGTCGTCGGACGCGCGCTTGGCCGGGATCTGTGAGCGGAAGTACGCGTCGAGGACCTTGCGGCCGGCCAGGCCCTTGTTCCACCGGGTCCTGACCAGCGGGACCGCGGTGCGGATCAGTCCGGTGCCGGCCCGCACGGCGTCGATGAACGCCTGGGTGAGCCCGTGGGTCCGGTCATCGGGCTCGGTCCCCATGAAGATCTCCGTCGCGACGTCCAGCGACAAGGACTTGACCGCGGGATACATCAGCATCGGCTCGCCGGTCGGCCAGGTGGGGACGGTGCGGTCGATGATCGCCTGGATCCGGTCCTGGTAGGCCTCGAGCCGCGGCCGCGTGAACGCCTCCTGCATGATCCGCCGGTGGAGCAGGTGCTCCTGGCCGTCGAGCAGCATCAGGCCGCGGGTGAAGAACGGGCCGATGAAGTAGACCCAGCCGGACTGGGAGTAGACCTTGTCCTTGTTCTGGAGCACCTCCTGCACCGCGTCCGGGCCGAGCGCCGACACGAGCTTGGTGCCGAACGCGCGGAACCAGAACACGTCGCCGTACTTCTCGTGCATCGCGTGGGAGGAGTCCCAGCCGTTGCGGATCATCTCCAGCGACTTGCCGACGATTGGCAGGCCGCCCTCGCCCAGCACCGGCTTCAGGCCGCTGCCGGCGGGCGGTTCGGCGAGTACGACGGGCGCGACACCGATCCGGTCGCCGGCCGCCGTCAGCAACCGGTCGCCGGGGAAGTGGAGGAGCGTGGGTCGCCTCATCGGCGGTCCCTGCCGGTGGCTCGGGCTTCGTACGACGACCGCTCGGGCCGGTCCAGCGCGTCCAGGAACACGTGATCGGCTCCCATCTTCTTGCCGATCCACTGGCCGGCCGCGAACGGCAGCAGCCGGGTGACGTTCATCAGCGGCCGCGCCGACCGGGGCACGTAGACCTCGAACCGCGGCTTCACGACGGTCGCGACGATGGCGTCGGCCACCGACTCCGGCGTGATCGCCCGGAAGGCCGGCAGGTCCTCGACCCCGGCGGTCAGCTCGGTGCGGGTGATGCCCGGCATCACGACCGAGAAGTCCAGCCCCTGCCCGTGGAGCTCGGCGTAGGCGCCCTCGGTGTACTGGATGACGGCCGCCTTCGATGCGCTGTAGGTCGCGCTGCCGGCGATGCCGGCCTTCCCCGCGGTCGAGGCGACGTTGACGATGTGGCCGTGGCCGCGAGGGAGCATCCGCCGCGCCGCCTCCCGGGTGCCGTGGATCATCGCCCGGGTGTTGATGGCGAAGATCCGGTCGATGGTGGCGTCGTCCTCGTCGAGCAGGCCGGACAGGGGCATCACGCCTGCGTTGTTGATGTAGACGTCGATCGGGCCGAGGGTCGACTCGACGGTGTCCAGGAAGTCCGCGACGCTCTCGGTCGAGGTGACGTCGAGGGGCAGCGCGAGGGTGTCGTCGCCGATCCGCTCGGCGGTCGCCTTCGCGACGTCGAGGTCGATGTCGCCGATCGCGACCCGCGCGCCTTCCTTCTTCAGGGCTGCTGCGGTGGCGGCGCCGATGCCCCGTCCGGCGCCGGTGATGGCGATGACGCGCCCGGTGAGGCGGTTGGTCATGGTGGTCTCCTCTGGCGGATGGCTCAGTAGACGAAGCGGGCGAGGCGTTCCTTGAGGGCGGTGTACGGCGCCTTCGCGAGCGCCGGCTCCACGAAGAACCCCGGCCGGCGGTAGACGGCACGTCGGTGGCTGAACGTCTCGAACCCCCACTTGCCGTGGTAGGACCCGTAGCCGCTCTCGCCGACCCCGCCGAAGGGCAGGCTGGGTGGGAAGATCTGCATCATCGTGTCGTTGACGCAGGCGCCGCCGGAGGTCGTCTCCCTCAGCACCCGCTCGCCGTTGCGCCGCGAGAAGACGTAGAGCGCCAGCGGATGGTCATGACGGTTGACGTGGGCGATCGGTTCACTGATGTCCCCGAAGCCGAGCACCGGGAGCACCGGCCCGAAGATCTCCTCCCTCATCACCGCCGCATCCGGCTTCACCCCCGTGAGCACCGTCGGTGCGACGTACCGGTCCGCGACGTCGACGGTGCCGCCGACGGCGACCTCGTCGTAGCCGCCGCCGTCGATCATCGAGGCCAGCCGGGCCGCGTGTCGCTCGTTGACGATCCGCCCGAAGTCGGGGCTCTGCCGCGGGTCCGCGCCGTACCGCTCCTGGATCTCGGTCGCCAGCCGCTCGACCAGCTCGTCGTGGACGTCGTGATGTGCCCAGACGTGGTCGACGGCGACGCAGGTCTGGCCGGCGTTGGACCACTTGGCGAACGCGATCCGGCTGGCGGCCTGTTTGAGGTTGGCGTCCTGGTCGACGATGGCGGGACTCTTGCCGCCGAGCTCGAGCGTGGTCGGCGTCAGGTGCCGCGCCGCGGCCTCCGCGACGATCCGGCCGACGGTGCCGTTGCCGGTGTAGAGGATGTGGTCGAACCGTTGCTCGAGCAGGGCGGTCGTCTCTGGGACGCCGCCCTCGACGAACGCGATCGCGTCGCGGTCGAGGTACTCGCCGGCGAGCCGGGTGATCAGCGCCGACGTGGCCGGCGCCAGCTCTGAGGGCTTGCAGAGGACTGTGTTGCCCGCGGCCAGGGCGGCGGCCAGCGGCGTTGCCAGCAGGTAGACCGGGTAGTTCCACGGCGCGACGATGAGTACGACGCCGCGGGGCTGGTGCTGCACGCTGGCCCGACCCGGGCGGAACATGAGCGGCAGCCGCGCCGAGGCTTCCCCGGCCCAGCGGCCCACGTGTTTGCGCAGGTGTTCTGCCTCGCCGGCGGACGCGGCGATGTCGCCGGCCCAGGCCTCGAACCGGGGCTTGCCGAGGTCGGCGGAGAGGGCGGCGAGGAGTGGCTCCTCGTTGTCGGTGAGCATCCGCGACAGGGCTCGCAGCTGGTCGCGACGCCAGCCCAGGTCGCGGGTCCGGCCGGACTCGAACGTCGCGCGCAGCCGGGTGACCGTTTGCTCGGGCGATGCGGACACTGGACGGACCTCCACGCTGCGGTGATAGAAACTGCGCGAGAATCTATCATCGAGGTCGGATCGTCGCTAGGGTTTGTGTCATGGACCTGGCCTACGGCGGCGACGTGAGCCCGGGTCCGGCCGACGCCGGAGACGCGACGACAGTGCGGATCCTCGAGGCCGCCTACCTCGCCCTGTCGCAGGGCGGGGTCCGCCGGACGACGATGAACCAGATTGCCGAGGAGGCGGGCCTCGGGGTCGCGACGGTCTATCGCCGCTTCCCGCGAAAGGTGCAGCTGGTGCGGGCGATGCTGCTGCGCGAGGCCGCCAAGGTGGTCGACGTCGTGGACCGCGCGATCGCGGCAGAGACAGCGGTCGAGGACCAGGCCGCGGTGGGGTTCACGGCCTTCGCGCACGCCGTCGCGGACCGTGACCTCCTGGTCCGGCTGCTGCGGGGCGACTCCGACTACGACGGCGAGGCGGTTCCGCCGGGTGAGCTCGCCGACCAGATCATGGCGATGGTCCGCGACTATCTCGCGAGCTGGATCCGCGACCTCCAGGAGCAAGGCCGCTACCTGTCGATCGAGGCCGACCTCGTGGCCGAGATCCAGGCGCGGCTGGCGCTCAGCCTGGTGCTCGCGCCGGAGGGCCGGATCCCGATGCACGACGACGTGGCGACGCGCGGGTTCGCGACGACGTACCTGGTGCCGCTCCTGGGCAGCGAGACTGTCGAACGGCCCGACTGACCGCGCTGCTGCTCGTCTAACCGACACCAGTGTCGCTTGCAGGACTAGCATGCGGAGGGTGGCGACCTCCACCAGCCCGGGCACAGGTCCGCGCCGACGCCTGCGCGCGCCCGCCCGGCGCGCCCTGGTGATCGAGGGCGGCCGTCAGGTCTTCGCCCGGACCGGTTACACGGCGGCCAGCATGGCCGAGATCGCGGACGCGAGCGGCGTGACGCGCGCCGTGGTCTATGACCACTTCGCGTCGAAGAAGGACCTCTACGTCGCCGTCCTGGGCGAGCAGGGCGCCCTCTTCCTCGGGCACCTGGAGACCAGGATCGTCTCCGCAGGATCACCCCGGGAGCGGATGCGCTCGACGATGGACGCCGTGCTCGGGTTCGCCGAGGACCATCCGACCGCCTGGCAGCTGCTCAACGTCAACACGACGCACGGGGACGTCGAAGCGGAGGCCGCGTGGCAGCAGGCGTGGGCCGAGCGGTCGGTCCGGGTCGTCGACCTGCTCACCCCGGACATCGAGCGGCTCGGGCTGACGCCGGACGAGGTTCATCTCGACCTCGTCGTCCAGATGCTGATGGGCGCGCTCGCGCAGTCGGTGCACTGGTGGGGCGGCCGGGCGCGGATCCCGCGGGAGTCCGTCCTCGATGCGGGGATGGCCCTGATGTGGGACGGCCTGGGGCACCTGGGCCGCGGCGCGGGCTGGTCCTAGTGCGCCCTAGCCGAACCGGCGGATCTGGTAGACACCACGCGTCGCCGCCACCACGGTGCCGGCCGCGTCGATGACCTCCGCTTCCAGCACGAACTCCGCCTTGCCGTGCGCGAGGGCCTCCGCGGGGAGCCGCTCCCGGTCCTCGGGCGCCAGCTCCGCCCGCGCCTGCACCACGCCGAGCGCCGGGCGCAGGAAGCGGATCTCGACGGACTTCACCAGCGGGACGAACCCGGCCAGCTCGCCCTCGAAGTCGAAGGTGGTCCCGGGGATGAGCCCACCCAGCACCTCGGCCGCGGTGAACAGCGAGCCGGCATAGAGGGCACCGAAGTGGTTGACGTTCGGCCCGGCAGGCAGCTCGACCACTCCCTTGCCGTCACCGGCCTCGACCACTCGGGTGCCCATGGCGGCCAGGATCGGGATGAGGGCGTGCTGGTCGCGGGTGAGCTCCTCGGGGGTCTTCATGCCGGTGCCCCGGTAGACCGGCGGGCGTGGTCGGTGATCTCCGCGACGAGCGCCGGCCACAGCTCTCCGGGCAGGTCGTGCCCCATGCCGGGGTAGGTGACCAGGCGGGCGCCGGCGATGACGGCGGCCGTCTCGCGACCGCCCTCGACCGGGATCAGCGGGTCGTCCTCGCCATGGAGCACCAAGGTGGGCACGGTGAGCTCCGCCAGCCCCGGCCGCCGGTCCGGCGAGACCAGGATGGCGCCGAACTGGCGCACCTTGCCGGCCGACCTGCTGCTGCGGCGGAACGACTCCTCGCCGACGGCGCGCTGCCACTCCACGTCGGCGGGGTAGGCGGGCGAGCCCACCACGCGGTAGACCTCGACCGTGAGGTCGGCGGCCTCCGCCTCGGTCTGGGGTGGCGGCAGCATCAGGGTGGCGGAGGCGTCCGGGGTCGGTTGGCCGATGTGGGCCGCCGGCGTCGACATGATCGACGTCAGGCTGATCAGGCGGTGGCCGTGGCGGATCGCGACCTCCTGGGCGATCATCCCGCCCATCGAGAGTCCGACCAGGTGCACCCGGTCGAGGTGGAGGGCGTCGAGGAGCCCGGCGGTGTCGTCGGCCATGTCGGCCAAGGTGTACGGCGCGCTGCCCGACCCGTCCAGCAGCGCCATCAGGTCGGGGACCCCGGCGTCGTCCAGGTGGGTGGACAGGCCGATGTCGCGGTTGTCGAACCGGACGACGTAGAACCCGTGGTCGGCGAGTGCCTGGCAGAACCCGTCGGGCCAGGCGATCATCTGGGTCGCCACGCCCATCACCAGCACCAGCGGCGGATCGTCGGGGGAGCCGAACGTCTCGTAGGCCAGGGTCACCTGGCCGGCCTGCACTAGCGTCGGCGTCTGCATGTGCTGAACTATGACAGTCCTACTGTCACGATGGAAAGGCGCCCACGCCGTGAGCAAGAGGTTCGAGGGCAAGACCGCGATCATCACCGGAGCCAGCCGCGGCATCGGGCTCGGCATCGCCGGGCGACTGGTCACCGAGGGCGCCCGGGTGGTGATCACCGCGCGCAACCAGGACGCGCTGGACCAGGCGGCCGCCGGTCTCGGCGGTCCGGACCGGGCGCTCGCCGTGGCGGGGAAGGCCGACGACGCCGAGCACCAGGCCGACGTCGTCGGGCGCGCACTCGAGAGCTTCGGCAGCATCGACTTCCTGGTGAACAACACGGGGATCAATCCGTCGTACGGGCCGATCCTCGAGGTCGACCCCGGCGCCGCCCGCAAGATCATCGAGGTCAACTGCCTGGCCGCCCTGGCGTGGGTGCGGCAGGTCCACGACGCCTGGATGGGCGAGCACGGCGGCAGCGTCGTGAACGTCTCGTCGGTCGCCGGGCTGCGGCCGCCGAGCAACATCGCCTTCTACGGCGCCAGCAAGGCGATGCTGACCTACCTGACCCAGACCCTCGCGGTCGAGCTCGGTCCGGACGTGCGCGTCAACGCCGTGGCGCCTGCCGTCGTGAAGACCAAGCTGGCGACCGCCCTCTACGAGGGTCGCGAGGACGAGGTGGCTGCGTCGTACCCCCTCAAGCGCCTCGGTGTGCCCGAGGACGTCGCCGGACCGGTCGCGTTCCTGCTGTCCGAGGACGCAGCGTGGATCACTGGTGCGCTGCTGGTCATCGACGGCGGCCTGTCGCTCACGGGCGGCATCGAGTGACGGCCGGGACTCGGCGCTAGCCGGCCAGCTCGACCGCGAAGACCCCGAGGCCGAGCGCTGCGCAGAGCCCGAGGGTGCGCAGCGGGCCCCAGCCGCGCGCGAACATGACCGCGAGCGCGACGGCGGTGATCGCGAACGCCACCGGGTCCCACGCGGCGAGCACCGGTAGGTCGAGGTGGAGCGGCCCGGCGTCCACGTCCCGGTTGCGGTCGAAAAGGGTGTGCAGCGCGAAGAAGACCGCCAGGTTGGCGATCACGCCGACCACGGCCGCCGTGACGCCCGTCAGCGCCGACGTCAGGTGCCGGTTGTGTCGGAGCCGCTCGACGTAGGGCGCGCCGAGCAGCACGAACAGGAAGCACGGGACGAACGTCACCCAGGTGACGAGCAGGGAGCCGATCACCGCGGCGACCCAGGGGTCGAAGCTGCCGGGGCTGCGGTAGGCGCCGACGAACGCGACGAACTGGACGACCATGATCAGCGGTCCCGGCGTGGTCTCGGCCAGCGCCAGCCCGCGGACCATCTCGCCGGGCCCGAGCCAGCCGTAGACGCTGACCGCCTGGTGGGCGACGTAGGACAGGACGGCGTAGGCGCCGCCGAACGTCACGACGGCCGCGCCGGAGAAGAACAGTCCCTGGTCGACGAACACGTCGGTCGACGACACGGTGAAGGCGAGCCCGGCGACCGGCGCGAACCACAGGAGTACGCCGAACGCCACGATGCCGAGCGACCGGCGCTTGGACGGGAGCTCGTGATGCAGGGCGGCGTCGCTGATCAGTGGCGCGGGCCCGTCGGTCGTCTCGTCGTGACCCGAGCCGCGGGCCAGGGTGGGGATCGCCCGACCGAGCAGCCAGCCGATCAGTCCGGCGCCGACCACGACCAGCGGGAACGGGACGGCGAAGAGGGTAAGGGCCGCGAACGCCCCGACCGCGATCGCCACCAGCGCGGCATGGTCGAGGGCGCGCTTCGCGATCCGCTGGACCGCCTGCACCACGATCGCGATCACGGCAGGCGCGACGCCGGCGAACAGCGCGGACACGAGGCCGGTGCTTCCGAACCGCACGTAGATCGCGGACAGGACCAGGAGCGCGATCACGCCGGGCAGGACGAAGAGCGACCCGGCGATCAGGCCGCCGCGGGTGCCGTTGAGCAGCCAGCCGGTGTAGATCGCGAGCTGCTGTGCCTCGGGCCCGGGGAGCAACGTGCAGTAGTTGAGCGCGTGCAGGAACCGTTGCTGCCCGATCCACCGTTTCTCGTCGACCAGCTTGTGCTGCATGACCGCGATCTGGCCGGCCGGTCCGCCGAAGGTCTGGAGCGAGATGGCGAACCACGCCCGGGTGGCCTCGCCGAGCGGGATGACGTCCGCGTCACGCAGAGCGGGCCCGTAACCGGTCGTAGTCGCCGAGGAAAGCGTGGAGCTCGGTCCACGTGGTCGCCGGCGCCTGGGTGCCGGTGAGGACGCCGAGGTGGCCGCCGGGTGCGAGCGGCAGCCGGACGTCGGGGGAGTTGGGTAGCAGCGTGCCCACGTGGTGGGCCGCCGCAGGCGGGACCAGCACGTCGCTCTCGCCGGCGACGTTCATGACCGGCACCCGGATCTCGGCCAGGTCGATCAGGTGGTTGGGGCCCTGGACCCTGCCAGAGGCGAGCTCGTTGCGCAGCGCCATCCGCTGGTAGACCTGCAGCGTCGCCCGGCCCGGGTAGGCGAGCATGTTGTTCATGATCGAGTCGACCGCCTGGATCTGGCCGAGGAAGTCCCGGTCCTCGCGCCGGGTCCAGAGGGTGCGTGGCTTCTTCAGGTAGACGGGCAGCGCCGTCGCCTTGAAGCCGAGGCTGACAAGGGGCGCGGGGACTGACCCGGCCGCCTTGAGCGCGGTACCGATGATCCGGCCGTCGGTCACCTTGCCGATGGCCTGCACGGCCCTGAGGCTGGGGATCTTCGAGGTGTCGAAGGGGCTGGCCACCATCGCGACCGTCCGGATCGGGAGGTCCCGGTAGATCGAGGCGGTGCCGATCGACAGCAGGCCGCCCATGCACCAGCCGACGAGGTGCACGTCGCGGCCGCCGGCGTCCTCGGAGACCTTGCGGATGGCGGGCGGCAGCACGTCGTTGACGAAGTGCTCGATCCCGACCTTGCTGTCCGCGCCCTTGAGCGGACCGTAGTCGACGAGGTAGGTGGGCCGCCCCTTCGCCACGAGTTCCTCTGCCAGCGAGAGGCCGCGCCGCAGGTCGAAGCACGATGCCTGCGCACCGAGCGGCGGGACGAGCAGCACGGGCAGTCCCTTGGCCCGCACGCCGGGCGCCCGGTCGTAACGGTGCAGCTCGCGGGTGCGCCCGGAGTCGATCACTTCCGAAGGCGTCCGGGTCGTGTCGGCGATGCCGCCCTTGACCAGGAAGTCCCAGAGGTTGATCACCGACTGCCGCCGGGCGCCCCACGGGCGCTGTGGGTCGATCACGGATCGCTTGCGGACGTCAGTCATTGCCTCACCTCGGGAGCAGCAGGTCGGCCCAGTGTGGCGCACCGGGCGCGGCCTGTCAGCGGCGCGGCGACACTGCGTTCGCGAGCGACTCGAGGACGCCGGGCACCAGGCTGTAGTAGGCCCACCTGCCACGTTGCTCGCGCGCCACCAGGCCGGCGTCGGCGAGCACCTTCATGTGGTGCGAGATGGTCGGCTGCGCCAGCCCGACCGGAGCGGTGAGGTCGCAGACGCACGCCTCCTGGCCCTCGGCAGCGGCGATCATGGAGAGCAACTTGACCCGGTTGGGGTCGGCGAGCGCCTTGAACATCCGAGCTAGCGCCGCGGCTGCCTCGTCGTCGACCCGCCCCCCGGTGACCGGTGCGCAGCAGGACGCCAGGTCGGGGAGCAGGGGAAGTTCGGTGGGCATGGGACTCATCCTAAAGGATATATTGACAACTGTCGATATGACGCTCTACTGTCATCGTATCGACTTTCGTGAATATGAGGAGACTGTACCCATGACCGACCACCCCGTCATCGTGATCGGCGCCGGCCCGCAGGGCCTGGCCGCTGCCGCCCACCTGCTCGAGCGCGGGCTCACCCCGCTCGTGCTCGAGCAGGGTCCTGGCCCGGCAGCAGCGGTTGCCGAGTGGGGACACGTCCGGCTGTTCTCGGCGTGGCCCGAGCTCATCGACCAGGCCGGTGCGCGGCTCCTCGCCCAAACCGGATGGATCGCCCCCGAGTCCGGCTACCCGACCGGAGCCGAGTGGATCGACAGCTATCTGACGCCGCTGGCGCACGCCCTCCGGGACCACGTCCGGTACGACGCCCGGGTGGTCGGCGTGTCCCGCAGGGGCCGTGACCGACTCGTCGACGCGGGCCGGGCCGAGCAGCCCTTCACGGTCCACGTCACCAGCGGCGCGGGGGTCGAGGAACGACTCGAGGCCCGGGCGGTCATCGACGCCGCCGGCACCTGGCGCAAGCCGAGCCCGGCGGGAGCCGACGGGATCCCGGCCCTCGGCGAGGTGGCGGCCACCGCGGCCGGCCTGGTGTCCTACGACGTCCCTGACGCCGCCAGCCCGGTGCCGTACGCGGGCCGGCACACGGTCGTGATCGGTGCCGGTGCGTCTGCCTTCAACGCGATCACCGAGCTCACCCGGATCGCCGCTGCGCACCCCGGCACCCGGATCACCTGGGCGCTGCGCCGTACCGTCTCGGGCACCACGTTCGGCGGCGGCGATGCCGACCAGCTGCCGCAGCGCGGCGCGCTCGGCCAGCGGGCCCGACAGGCCGTCGAGGAGGGCGCGGTCGAGCTGCTCACCGGGTTCCGCACCGCCCGGATCACCGTCGATGACGGTGCTGCCGTGGTGTGGTCCGAGGACGGCCGTTCGCTCGGGCCGGCCGACAACGTCGTCGTGCTCACGGGTTTCCGGCCCGATCTCTCCTACCTCTCCGAGCTGCGCCTCGACCTCGACCCCACGCTCGAGGCGCCGCGCAACATCGCGGTCGAGATCGACCCCAACCTGCACTCGTGCGGCTCGGTCCGCGCGACCGGTGCGGCCGACCTGGCCCAGCCCGAGCCGGACCTCTACCTCGTGGGCATGAAGTCCTACGGGCGAGCACCGACCTTCCTCGCGCTGACCGGCTACGAGCAGATCCGCAGCGTGGTCGCGGCGCTGGCCGGCGACCACGAGGCTGCCGAGCGTGTCGAGCTGGTGCTGCCCGACACGGGCGTGTGCGGCGGCGCCGGCCTGTTCGACGAGCCCGCCGGCAACGAGGGCGGCTGCTGCGCCACCGGGCAGCCGGAGGTCCTCACGATCGGGGAACCGGTGTCGTCCTGAGCTCCCCGCCCCGCGGCGTCCTCGCCGCCCTCTGCGTCACCGTCACGATCAGCTACGGCACCCTCTACTACGGGTTCGCGGTCCTGGCCCCGACGATCACGGCCGACACCGGCTGGTCGCTGACCGCGATCACCGCTGCCTTCTCCCTCGGACTGCTGATGTCCGGCGTGATGGGCGTCGTCGCCGGTCGGTCGATCCAGGCTCGAGGACCGCGGGGCACGATGGTCGCCGGGGCGCTCGTGGGCGCCGTGGGCCTTGCGACGGTGGCGGCCGCGCCGACGTACCCCTGGTTCGTCGTGGCGATGGTGCTGTGCGGGACGGGAGCTGCCGGGCTGTTCTATGCGCCCGCCTTCGCCGCGCTCACGCACTGGTACGGCGCCGGCCGGGTCCGGGCACTGACCACCCTGACCCTTGTTGCCGGGTTCGCCAGCACGGTCTTCGCGCCGTTGACCACCGCGCTCGCCGAGCAGACGAGCTGGCGGACGACGTACGCCGGGTTCGCGGTGCTGCTCCTGGTCGTCGCGGTGCCGACCCACGCCGTCGCGCTCCGTCACCCGTGGCCGGTCCTCGAGGGCTCCGACCACGTCACGCCCGACCGAGAGGTCCTGCGCAGTGCGGCCTTCGCGCTCACCGCGGCCGGGGCCACGCTCACCACCCTCGCGATGTTCGCAGCGCTGGTGGCGCTGATCCCGCTGCTCGTCGGTCGCGGGATGACGCCGACGCTGGCGGCGTGGGCGCTGGGTCTGGGCGGCGCCGGCCAGGTGCTCGGGCGGTTGGCGTTCCCGCGGCTCACTGCGATCACCGACGTCCGCCAGCGGGTGCTGTGGGGGACGTCGGCGCTCGCCCTCACCACGCTCGCCCTGGCGCTCGTCCCGGGTCCTGCCGTGCTCCTGATCGGGGTCTCGATGGTCGCCGGCGCCGCTCGCGGCCTCTACACGCTGGTCGGGGCGACCCTGGTCAGCGACGTGTGGGGCCCGGAGCGCTACGCCGCGATCAACGGCGTGCTCGGCGCACCGGTGGCGCTGGCCACCGCTCTCGGCCCGTTCGCAGGGGCCGGGATCGCCCAGGTGACCGGGAGCTATCCCACGACCTTCGTCGTTCTCGCCGCCGTGGCTGCGGTCGGATCGCTGCTCTCGGTGCAGGCCGTCCGGCGGACTCCGCGCCCGCTGCTGGTGGCTGACTAAGGTTCACGCATGCCCGAGCCCGCGTCTCTCCGGCCGATGCCCGCAGGAGCCGCCGAGCTCGCCGACCAGCTGCACAAGGCGGTCGTCGAGATGGCCGCCTGGATGGGGGAGTACGGCGCCGCCGCGCCCCATCCGGCGCAGCAGGTCCCGCTGGCCGAGCTGGAGACCGCGACCGCCGAGCTGCGGCACCGGCTGCGCGACAACTACCCGTTCCACCACCCGCGCTACGCCGGCCAGATGCTCAAACCCCCGCACCCGGCCGCCGTGATCGGCTACCTGACGACGATGCTGGTCAACCCCAACAACCACGCGCTCGACGGCGGGCCGGCGACGGCCGCGCTCGAGAAGGACGTCGTCGACCAGCTTGCGGGCATGTTCGGGTTCCCGGAGGCGCCTGGGTACCTCGGCCACCTCACCAGCAGCGGCACCATCGCCAACCTCGAGGCGCTCTACGTCGCGCGGGAGACCCACCCCGGTCAGGCGATCGCACACAGTGCCGACGCCCACTACACCCACGCGCGGATGGCGCACCTGCTCGGTGTCGAGGCGATCGCCGTACCGACCGGTGCCGACGGCACCATGGACGTCGGTGCCCTGGAGTCGCTGCTCGGCGAAGGTCGGGTCGGCACCGTGGTGGCCACCACCGGCACCACCGGCCTGGGAGCGGTGGACCCGGTGCACGAGATCCTGCCGCTCGCCCGCCGGCACGGCGTCCGGGTACACGTCGACGCCGCGTACGGCGGCTTCTTCCGGCTGATCGCCGACGATCGGCCCGACGGGGTGGCGGCCGCGCCCTACCTGGCCATCGGGGACTGCGACTCGGTGGTCATCGATCCGCACAAGCACGGCCTGCAGCCCTACGGCTGTGGCGCGGTGCTGTTCGGCGATCCCGAGGTCGCCCGGCACTTCCTGCACGACTCGCCGTACACCTACTTCACCTCCGACGACCTGCACCTCGGGGAGATCTCGATCGAGTGCTCGCGTGCGGGTGCGGCCGCGGCCGCGCTGTGGCTGACCCTCCGGCTGCTGCCGTTGACGCCGGCGGGACTCGGTGCGGTGCTGCGCCCGGGCCGGAAGGCTGCGCTCGACTGGGCGGCACGGATCGAGGCGAGCGACGAGCTGCGGCTCTACCAGCCGCCGCAGCTCGACATCCTCACCTACTTCCCGGCCCGCGACCGGCTGTCAGCGGTCGACGCGGCCAGCGCCGCGGTGCTGGCCGCCGGCATGGCGGGCGCGCCGGCCGAGTCGCTGCATCTGGCGACCTACGCGGTCGACGGTCCGGCGCTGGTCGCGCGCGGTCACCGCCTCGAGCTGGACGTGCCGACGGGTCGGATCCTGCGCAGCGTGTTGATGAAGCCGGAGCACGAGGCCGCAGTTCCCGAGCTGCACCGCCGGCTGCTCGCGCTGCTCGGGGCCTAGCGCCGTACCAGTCCCGCCCCGGCGGTACCAGCGCCCGGGGTCGCCGTGGGCAGCGTGCGACCGCGTACCCGCAAGGCATCCCGCGCAGCACGACGCGGGAGTAGCGTGAGACCGAGCCGTGGCGCAGGCCTCCCGCCCGGCCAAGGAGTGGCACCATGCGCCCGAAGACGGGGTACGCGCGCAACGGCGACGTCCGGATCGCCTATCGGGTGGTGGGCGACGGGCCGTTCGACCTGGTGCTGTCGCCGCCGTACATCTCGCACGTCGACCTGTGATGCATCGCCGCGACGAGGTGATCCCGGTCGAGATGGCCAGGGACATCGCCACGCGGATCCCCGGCGCCCGCCTGCTGGAGCTGGACGGCACGGCGCACGTGCCGTGGCTCGGCGACGCGGCAGCCGCGCTCGACGCGATCGAGACGTTCCTGACCGGGGCCAGCGCAGTGCACGAGCCGATCGGGCTCTGGTGACGGTGGTGTTCACCGACATCGTCGGGTCGACCGGTCACGCAGGTCGGCTCGGCGACGCTCGGTGGCGCGCGCTGCTCGAACGGCACGACGCCTTCGTCACCCACGAGGTGAACCGGGCCGGCGGCACCATCGTCAAGTCGCTCGGTGACGGGATGCTGGCTCGCTTCGACGGTCCCGCGCGGGCGATTCGGGCGGCCCGGCGGATCGTCTCGTCCGCACCTGCCGATGCCGGTGTCGAGGTGCGTGCGGGGGTCCACACCGGCGAGTGCGAGATCCTCGGCGAGGACCTCGGCGGCATGGCGGTCCATGTCGGTGCCCGGGTCGCGGGGAAGGCGGCGGGTGGCGAGGTACTGGTCTCGTCGGCTGTGCGGGACCTCGTCCTCGGATCGGCGATCGAGTTCGAGGACCGTGGGACGCACGAGCTCAAAGGTGTCCCCGGCCGGTGGCAGCTGCCGCGATCGGTCCGGTCCCCGGTGAGCATCAGCGACTTTTCGTCTGCGCCGTATCGACGGGAGCGCGCACGCGGTGCGGCCGGAAGCGTGCGCGGCTCGCCGTCGGCAGTGAGGACATGACTGCATGCGCCGCTCGATCGAGGTCAACTCCGACCTGGTCACGAAACTGGGGAAGTCGTTGTTCGCGAGCCCTCGACTTCGGTAACAATCCAGCATGCTGATCCTGGAGGAAGTCTTTCCACCCTTCGCCCTGCGGATCGCCGGCGGCCCGTTAGAGCTGAGGGTCCTGCGCGACGACGATCTGCCCGAGCTTGTTGAGCTCGTCCGCTCTGGCATCCAGGCTTCTGACCTGCCCATGCCGTTCCTCCAGGCCTGGCATGAGGAGCCCTTTGCGCCCGGGTCGCCCGACGGGTTTCCGACGACCTCGCTGCGGTGGTGGTGGACGCAGAGGGCGACCTTCGCGCCCGACGATTGGCGCCTCGCTCTGGTGGTCCGTCGCGATGGAGACCTCGTTGGTATGCAGGACCTGCACGCGAAGGACTTCGCGCAGACGCGCCATGTCATGACGGGCTCGTGGCTGGGGCGTGCCCACCAGGGCATGGGGACCGGCACGCTGATGCGGCAGCTCGTTGTCGGGTTCGCGTTCGACGAGCTCGGTGCCGGCCAGTGCGAGTCGGGCTACATCCTGGGCAACCACGCTTCGGCAGCGGTCAGTCGCAAGGCTGGGTACGTCGACAATGGACGACGCCGGATCGTTCAGCGCACGCGGCACGGCATGGTCGGAGTGGACGAGCAGCGCGTAGTCGTGACGCCGGCTAGTTTCGTTCGCGCGGAGAATCAGGTCTCAGTCGAAGGAGCTGACGCCGTCCGCCACTTCTTGGGGATTGATCGCAGACCGGCTGACTCGTAGCGGCGCTGCCGTGCCCGCCCGGACAGCAAGCTGCACTGTTCGCACATCGACATCATGCGGGCATCCGCCCGTACGCCGGGGCCCTACCTCCGGCGGTGGAAGCGGATGTCGCCGGCGGGAAGCTTGTCGGCGGTGAACTTTGGATCGTGGGCGCGGTGGTGGTGCCAGGAGCAGTACAGAACGCCGTCCTCCAGGTCGGTGTTGCCGCCCTGGGACCAGGGTTTCAGATGGTGCGCTTCGCACCAGGCCGCGGGGATCGTGCACCCTTCGGCGCGGCAGGCTTGGTCGCGGAGCGCGAGTGCTTTGCGTTGCGCGGGTGAGAAGAGTCGGCGGGTGCGGCCGAGGTCGAGGATCTCGCCCTTCCCACCGAGCACGACCGGCACGATCCCCGCTTGGCAGGCCAGCCGCCGGACGGCGGTGGCCGACATGGGTTCGCCGCCGACTCCGCCGACTCCGCCGACTCCGCCGACTCCGCCGACGAGGCTGCCGGTGCCGAGCTCTTCGCGGAGCGAGTTCAGGCTGATGGTGACCATCACGGTGGTCGCATCACCACCATGGACGGGAAGCTTGTCCGAGTCGAGGTGTTCGAGCAGGGCGCCGAATGCTTGGCCGAGTCGGCGGTGGTGGGGGATCTGGTCTTCCTCACCACTGATCGCGTCCTGCGCCTTGCGAGGGCTGGTGAAGGCTTCGAGATAGGTCAGCAGCCGGTCCCGGTCCAGGACGGGGTGCACGATCGTGGTCCGGGCCAGGCCGTCGCCGATCAGCTTGGAGCGCAGGCTGGTCTTCTCCCGGGCTCGTTGTTCCTCCTCCTCCAGCCGTTTGGCTTCCTCGGCCTCGGCAATCTCCGGGGCGACCACCTCCAGCAGGTGTTGGCCGAGCCGACGCAGCTCAGCGGGCCGGAAGTCGGCACACAGGCGGACCATCTCGGTCTCGGCCTTGCCGAGCAGCTCGGCGCCGAGGTGGTCGGGGAGGTCGTCGAGGACCTGGATCACCACCTGGGCTTGGGCAGATGAGACGTGGCCGTGGGCCATCCCGGCCGCGACCGCGCTCCACCGCCGGTCCAGGGCCTCAGCGAGCCGGGCCTGGGTCCGGCCGGCGGGGAAGTCGGCGCGGGTCACCGACGCCCACCACGCCCCCACATCCCGGGCCCCGGCACCGGCGGCGGCGTCGTCGGAAACAGCCACCACTCGCAGCTTCAGCTCCGCGGTCATCGCCTCCAACCGGGCGATCTCTGTGACCGCGGCCGCCTTCTCGACCGGGCTCAGGAACACCGGCTGCGCATCACGCACCGAGACCACCGCATCCTGGGCCACCGCGATCGCACCCAGGATCGGGTGCGGTGCGGGCATCAGCTGAGCGACCATCGGGACCCCCTTGTCGGCGCACACGGAACGGGAATCCGGTGGCCTGGTGCCGGGGTGTCCTTGAACCTGATCAACGAGGACGACTGGTCGCCGCTGGCGACTTGCGGCAATCGTACACCAGTTCGAGTGGAGAGTAAAGGCAACGACGTAGGAATACCCCGCGAAACCGCGACGCTGGCCGGCATGAGGAGTGCGGGGAGCGAAGTGCGGGGTCCGGAGTGCGGAGCGTCTCGGGCAGAGATCACCTGCGAGGGATGCGACGGCCTTCAATGCCGCCCGAGAAGGGACCGCGGTCGGCTGCTCGCTGCGCTGTCGAGTCGGACAAGGGCGCCGGACCTCTCGACCGGCGGCCGGGTCTCGCTCGGCGTCGGCGTCGCTTGGTGCCGCGAGGACGTCATCGACGGAACTCGCGGGTCCGGCTGAGGTAGCGACGGAGTCGCCGCGCCGGCACGGGCCGCGGCCAGTCGTCGGCACGGAACCAGGCGTCCGAGCCGCCGTCGACGAAGACCACGCTGCCGCAGAGGAAGTCCGCTGCATCGGACAGCATGAACACCACCCAGTCGGCGAGGTGACCGGCGTCGCCGAAGCCGCCGATCGGCACGGGGAACCGCTGGATCTGCTTGGCCTCGGCCGGCGTCGCGAGCTGCTTCTCGAGCAGGGGAGTCAGGACGGCGCCCGGCGCGATCGCGTTGAGCCGGATCCCGGCGCCCGCCCACTCCGGCGTGACGGCGGTACGACGAACCCACCGGCTGATCGCGATCTTGCTGGCGGCGTAGGCGAAGGTGGGTGCCTGCTTGCCGAAGATGCGGAGCGTCCCGAGCACCCGGTCGAGATCGCCGTCGAGGAACCCGCGGACGGCGCGGCCGGGCACCATCGGCACCGTCGTACTGGAGTTGCTGGAGAAGACGACCACCTTCGCCGCGTCCGCGGCGGCGAGCGCGGGCCGCCAGACCTCGAGCAGGTCGACGACCCCGAAGTAGTTGACCTCGGCGATCAGGCGGGGGCGCTCCCTGCCGGGCGAGGGGCCGAGGCCGGCCGCCATCACCGCCCCGTCGAGCCGGCCCCCGCACCTTTCGAGGACGGCCGCGGCAGCGCTGCGGCGACCGTCGGGTGTGGACAGGTCCGCCATCACGGTCGCGTCCACGATGTCGACATCGATCACCGTGTGTCCGGCAGCGGACAGCTTCTCGGCGACGGCTCTGCCCATGCCGCTCGCGGCGCCGGTAACGGCATAGGTGCTCACGGGCGCCGACCCTAGTGGCTGTGGGTCGTGGCGGTTGCCGTCAGTTCGACGCGAGGTCGCCCGGCGACCGCCACCCGGCCGCGAAAACGCCTGGCCGCCGGTGGGCGCGTCCTGGGATGATCGCTGGGTGCCGTCGTCCAACCAATGGCTCGCCTTCGTCGTTGCCTCCATCCTCTTCATCCAGGTGCCGGGCCCGAGCCTGCTCTTCACGATCGGCCGTGCGCTCACCGTCGGCCGCCGTGACGCCCTGCTCTCGGTGGTCGGCAACGGAGTCGGGCTGGTGCTCCAGGTGCTCTTGGTGGCAGTCGGCCTCGGCGCTGTGGTCGCGACTTCGGCGACCGCCTACACCGTGATCAAGCTGGTCGGTGCCGGCTACGTCATCTACCTCGGCGTGCAGGCGATTCGACACCGCGGCGATGCGCGACTCGCGCTCGAACGATCGGCCGGGGACCTGCCGGTCCGGCCTACTTCGATGCGCTCCGTGCGCACCGGCGTGGTCGTCGGCGGCACGAACCCCAAGTCGATCGTCTTCTTCGTGGCGTTCCTCCCGCAGTTCATCAGCGAGTCGGCCGGCAGCCCGGGCGTCGCGCTGGCGGTCCTCGGACTCGCCTTCGGCGCGATGGCGATCGCATCCGACAGCGTGTGGGCGCTCGCGGCGAGCAAAGCGCGTGACTGGTTCGCCGGCCGTCCGCATCGGCTCGACCGGCTGGGCGCGACCGGCGGCGTGCTGATGGTCGGCCTCGGCACCACCATGGCGGTCGCCGAATGACGCACCCGGTGATGTTCAGTGACGAGGACCCGCTGCTGCGCCGACTGCGGGAGATCTGCTGGACGTTCCCGGGCGTGGAGGAGCGGATCTCGCACGGCCGCCCGACGTTCCGCGCGGGGAAGATCTTCGCCGTCTACGGCGGGTCCGAGAAGCTGCGCCCCGGCGACCACCGCCAGGTGCCGAGCGCGCTGATCTTCTCGCCCGACCCGGTGGACCTCCCTGCACTCGACGACGACGGCCGGTTCTTCGTGCCCGCCTACTACGGCCCCAACGGCGGCCGCGCCATCGACCTGGCGGACCCTGCGATCGACTGGACCGAGGTGGTCGAGCTCGTCGATGCCTCCTACCGGCAGGTGGCACCGAAGCGGCTGATCGCCGAGCTGGACGCCCGCGAGTGACCGGCAGCCACCGGTCGGTCGGGTTGTTGGTATCGTGGGCCTCGCCATAGGACACCGGCCCTTCTGAGTGCCTGTCCCACGGCCTGCGGACCGCAGTCCGCGTCATGACCTGCCGACCGGCGACCGGTCGACATCGAGGGTAGGGACATCAGTGGCTCGAGGAAGCCAGCGCAGACCTGCGCAGAACCGCCGCGGTGGTGCGACGAAGACCGCCCGGCGCGACGAGACCGGGATCATCCCGGTGCTGGCGCGCGTCGTGCGGGAGGTCGAGGCCGCCGTTTCCCGACGCTCGGCGATGCCCGACGTACGCGCCAAGTTCCAGGTGGTGGCGCTGCTCGCTCGCGAGGAGCGCACCCGGGTCCGGGCCGACGACACCCTTTCGGACTCGCGGCGCGGCGAAGAGCTCAAGCGGCTCGACGGGATCGCGACGATCCTGGCCCAGACCGCTGCGAGCGACCCGCGGCTCTTCGACCTGCTCGCCGAGGACGCGGAGGTGTCCGAGTCCGCCCAGGAGCTCAAGCGCGAGCTGCAGCGCCGGGCCGGGTACGACGTGCCGGACCCCGAGCCCGACCCCGCGGTCGACCCGGCCGAGGTGCTCGCCGAACGGCGCGCGATCCCGCAGTCGGTGATCGCACGACAGCTGGCCAACCCGTTCCTCGTGCCCGACTTCGAGGCGGCGACGCCGGCGCGCAAGCCCAGCGGTCGGCTCGCCACGTGGGAGCTGCTCGGTCCGTTGTTCCGCTCCTTCGAGGACACCACCCCGGGTGCGCCGGTCTGCATGGACCTGCCTGAGCCCGAGGAAGCCGGCATGATCATGCTGCCGCCGGGCCGGGAGCTGATGGCCCACCAGGCGAGGATGGTCGAGGCCGCGGCCGAGGGTCACCGCACGTTCCTGCTCGCCGACGAGCCGGGCCTCGGCAAGACCGCGCAGGCGCTGCTCGCAGCGCAGGTGGTCGATGCCTACCCGCTGCTGGTCGCCGTGCCCAACGTGGTGAAGACCAACTGGGCCCGCGAGGTCGACCTCTGGACGCCGAGCCGCCGGGCGACCGTGCTCCACGGCGACGCGATGGACGTCGATGGCTTCGCCGACGTGTTCGTCGTCAACTACGAGATCCTCGACCGGCACCTCGGCTGGCTGGGCCAGCACGGCTTCCGCGGGATGATCGTGGACGAGGCGCACTACATCAAGAACAAGGCCTCACAGCGTTCGCAGAACGTGCTCGAGCTCGCCGCCCGGATCCGCAAGCGGGTGCCGCGCCCGTTGCTGATGGCGCTGACCGGTACGCCGCTCATCAACGACATCGAGGACTTCCGGGCGATCTGGCAGTTCCTGGGCTGGATCGACGACAAGAAGCCGCTGGGCGAGCTGATGGCCGAGCTGGACGACACCGGTCTGACGCCGGCGGACCGCACGTTCTATCCGGCTGCCCGGCAGGTCGTCGTCGATCTGGGCATCGTGCGCCGCCGCAAGGTGGACGTCGCCGCCGACATCCCTGCCCGCCGGATCGCCGACGTACCCGTCGAGCTCGAGGGCGAGGCCGGGCGCTCCATCCGCCAGGCCGAGGAAGATCTCGCCCGCCGGCTCGTGGAGCGCTACGACAGGGCGCTGGAGACCCGGCGCAACCAGTCGCTGGTCGAGGGGATCGACCACAACCTGGTGCGCCAGGTCGCGACGTGGGAGCGCGAGGACATCTCGACCGAGTCGGGCGAGAACGTCTTCGGCATGCTCCGCCGGATCGGCCAGGCCAAGGCCGGGCTCGCCGCCGACTACGCCGCGCAGCTCGCGCGCAACGCCGGCAAGGTCGTGTTCTTCGCCAAGCACATCGACGTGATGGACACCGCCGAGGAGACCTTCGCCTCCCGGGGGATCCCGTCGGTCTCGATCCGCGGCGACCAGACCAAGTCCGCGCGCGAGAAGGCGATCGACTCCTTCACCAACGACCCCGACGTGCAGATCATCGTCTGCTCGCTGACCGCCGCCGGCGTCGGCATCAACCTCCAGGTGGCATCCAACCTGGTGCTCGCCGAGCTGTCGTGGACCGACGCCGAGCAGACCCAGGCCATCGACCGGGTGCACCGGATCGGTCAGACGGAGCCGGTCACGGCCTGGCGGGTGATCGCCACCCAGACCATCGACACCCGGGTCGCCGAGCTGATCGGCAGCAAGGCCGGGCTGGCGGCGCGGGCGCTGGACGCCGAGGTCGAGGAGGGTGACGGTGGCTTCGACCTCCAGCTGGAGGCACTTGTCGGACTGCTGACGGGCGCGCTGGAGAAGCGTGCGGCCACCGCTGGGTTCTGACGGTACGGCGACGCACGGACGCCCGGTGGGGCACACTGTCCGCCATGCCGTGGACCCGCGCGGCGGCGCTCGTCGACGAGCACCGCGCCCGCCTGACTGGTGCGGGCGTCGACGCGGACGTCCTCGCCGAGACCGCGCTGAGCCTGGTGACCGGTCCGTTGCCGGACTGGTGGCACGAGCAGGGCAATGCGCTCTACCTCGGTGACGACGTCGCTTCTGCGGATCTCCCCCGGAAGCTGATCGACACCCTGGTCCACTACTCGTTCTCGGACGTCCTCCTGGTCGTGGCCAGCGCCTGCAACAACATGGCCTCGCTGCTGGTCGGTGGTGACGGCGCGACCGTCTTCCTGGGTCCGCGCAGCGCATTCACCGCGACCGAGATCTATTGCGGGGCGCACTCGACGGTCGTGCTCAACGCCGAGGTGATCGCGACCCGGTGCGCCATCGTCGACGCCCGCAACGGCGGGTCGGTGGTGGCCGCTCCCGACCAGCTGTGGGCGGCCGACGTCTACGTCGCCACCGACGACATGCATCGGCTCGAGGACGCCGAGACCGGCGCGCGGATCAACCCGTACGGCGCCCAGATCCGGCTCGGTCGGCACGTCTGGCTCGGTCGGGAGGCGATCGTCACCGGCCACTGCGACATCGGATCGGGTGCCGTCATCGGTACCCGGGCGATGGTGCGCGGCCAGAAGATCCCGCCCCGGACCGCGGTGGGCGGCTGCCCGGCCCGGGTGATCCGCGAGGGTGTCACCTGGCGTGGCGAGGACACGCCGTAGTCGTCGGTCCCTAACCTGGGCGGCATGGCTGACCTGACCGAGCCGTGCCCCAACTGCGGCACGCTGCTGCGCTGGGAGACCTCTCACGAGCGGTGCGACGGCTGCGGCTGGATCCGGCCGTGCTGCGAAGGCGCGCCCTGCCCCTGACCGGCGTGCCCTGGTAGGTGCATGATCGGACGGTGGATGCCGACGACGCTGTCGAGCAGGGCCGCGTTGCGTTGCGCGTGGGTGACGCAACGGCAGCCCGTGCGGCCCTCGAGAGCGTCCCCCCGACGCCCGCCGTGCTGGAGGGGCTCGCAGCGGCGTCGTACGTGCTGATGGAGTATCCGCGCGCGATCGACGAACAGGAGCGCGCGTACGCCGGGTACCGGCAGGCCGGCGACGGCACCGGCGCGGCGCGGATGGCCCGCACCCTGGCCTACCTGCACGGTTCGACGGCCAACGACTGGGCGGTCGCGAGCGGTTGGCTCGCGCGCGCGAAGACGATCCTGGAGGACCACCCCGACAGCAGCGAACGAGGCTGGGTGGCGCTGACCGAAGGCATGTTCAACGACAGCAGGGCGCGCAAGGAGCAGGAGTTCCTGACCGCGGTCGGGATCGGCCGCCGAACCGGCGACGCCGATCTCACCTTCGCGACCCTGTCCTACCTCGGCGCCAGCCTGGTCCACGACGACCGCGTCGAGGAGGGCATGGCCATGCTCGACGAGGCGCTGGCCGCCGTCGCTGGGGGCGAGGTGGAGGAGTTCGTCATCGTCGAGGAGATCTTCTGCCAGCTGTTCTCCGCGTGCGAGCACGCCCACGACGTCGGGCGGGCGGAGCAGTGGATCCGGGTCGGGGAGACGATCGCCGAACGCCGCCGGCTGCCAGCAGTGAGCGCCTACTGCCGCACCCACTATGGCGGGATCCTGACCGCTGCGGGTCGCTGGCCGGAGGCGGACGCCACCCTGACCGAGGCGGTCCGGCTGTGGGCGCTCGGCCGGCGGTCACTCAAGGCCGGTGCGCTGATCCGGCTCGCCGACCTGAGGATCAAGCAGGGCCGGTTCGACGACGCCGCCGCTCTGCTCGACGGTCAGGCCGATCGTGAGTCGATCCGGCCGCGGGCCGCGCTGCACCTGGCGCGGGGCGAGGTGGCACTCGCGAAAAGCCTGCTCGAGCATGCGGTGCAGAAGTCCGATCCGGGCAACCTGGCGGCTCTCCCGCTGCTCGCGCTGCTGGTCGATGTCAAGCTCGCCGCGGGCGAGCTGCCTGACGACACGATCGCGCGCATGGAGGAGTGCGTCGTAGCGCATCCCACGCTCTACACGCGGGCGCTGCTCGCGCTCGCGCGCGGCCGGACCGACGCCGGTGACCCACAGACCTGGCTGCGGGACGCGATCGACGGGTTCACCCGCGTCCAGCTGCCGCTGGAGACCGCGCTGTGCCGCCTCGACCTGGCACGAGCGTGCGCAGCGGCGAATCCCGAGGTGGCGATCGCCGAGGCGCGGGCGGCGCTCACGACCTTCGAGATGCTCGAGGCCGCGCGCTACGTCGACGCGACCGCAGCGATGCTCCGCGACCTGGGCCAGAAGGTGGCCCCGCCGCGGACGTCGGGCAACATCCTGACCCGCCGGGAGGTCGACGTCCTGACCCTGGTCGGCGAGGGGCTCTCCAACCCCGAGATCGCCGAGCGCCTCTTCATCAGCCGCAAGACCGTCGAGCACCACGTCGGCAACATCCTGGCCAAGGTCGGCCGGCGGAACCGGGCCGAGCTCGCGGCGTACGCACTCCAAGAACCAGCCGAGAAGTAGGGGACCTCACCGATACCGATGACGCCGCCAGGGTCGACGGTGGGCGGTGCGGCAGCGCTCCCGCCTCAGCCGCTCGAATCCTGGAGGAAGTCATGTACGACGCCATCGTTGTCGGAGCCCGCGTCGCGGGATCACCCACCGCACTGTTGCTGGCCCGCAGGGGATACCGGGTGCTGGCCGTGGATCGCGCCACCTTCCCGAGCGACACCCTCTCCACCCACGTCATCCATGCCCCCGGGGTCGCGGCGCTACAGCGGTGGGGCCTGCTCGACCGGGTGGTCGCGACCGGTTGCCCGCCGATCACGAGCTACCGCTTCGACTTCGGAGCGTTCACGATCAACGGCACCTCGCGACCGATCGACGGCGTCACGACGGCGTACGCGCCGCGTCGTACGGTGCTCGACGCGATCCTGGTCAACGCGGCGCGCGAGGCCGGTGTCGAGGTCCGCGAGGGTTACCACGTCGATGGCGTCGTCGTCGAGGCCGGCCGGGTCGTCGGCATCCGCAGTGGTGACCGGGTCGACCGCGCGCGGATCGTGATCGGCGCCGACGGCCGCAACAGCCACGTCGCGAAGGCTGTCGGGGTGGAGGACTACAACACCAAGCCGCGGCTGCAGTACTCCTACTTCACCTACTTCTCCGGGTTGCCCACCGACCAGCTTGAGAACTACGTCCGCGCCGACCGGGGTTTCGGTGTCGCGCCGTCGAACGACGGCCTGACCATGGTGGTCGCCGGCTGGCCGTACGCCGAGCGGGAGGCCTACAAGGCCGACGTGTCCGGCAACTTCTTCAAGACCGTCGAGATGGCGCCGGAGTTTGCCGCCCGACTCGCCGACGCCCGGCAGGAGGCGCCGTTCCTCGGTGGCGCGGTGCCCGCCTGGTTCCGCAAGCCGTACGGCGACGGGTGGGCGCTGGTCGGCGACGCCGGCTACAACAAGGACCCGATCACGGCCCAGGGGATCACCGATGCGTTCCTCGACGCCGAGCGCTGCACCGAGGCAATCGACTCCTGGCTGCACGACGGCCGGCCCTTCGACGAGGTGATGGGCGGATGGCACCGGACGCGCGACGCGAAGGCGATGCCGATCTACGAGTTCACCGCGCAGCTGGCGACCCTCGAGACGCCGCCCCCCGAGCTGCAGCACCTGCTCGGAGCGATCCAGGGCAACCAGGACGCCATGGACGGGTTCGTCAGCGTCGTCTCCGGGGCCGTGTCGCCCGCGGACTTCTTCTCCGAGGAGAACGTCGGCCGGATCCTCGCTAGCGCTTCCGTGCCAGCGTGACGGCGAAGCTGTCGGTGGGGTCGGTCCAGATCCGGGCAACCTCCAGGCCGGCGGCACCCAGCTCGGCCTGCAGTCGAGCGGGCGTGAACTTGGTCGAGATCTCGACCCGGATCTCCTCGCCGGACGCGAGGTCGAGCTTGATGTCGGCGCCGGGGACGGTGACGTGCTGGGGCATCTCGGCCCGCAGCCGGAGGTCCATCCGCTGCATCCGCCGATCCCAGAACGGGACGTAGGAGAACGCGTCGAGATCGAAGTCGGCCCCGAGCTCGCGGTTGAGCACACGCAGGCTGTTCTTCACGAACTCCTCGGTGACGCCGCCCGGGTCGTCGTAGGCGGTGATCAGCCGGTCGGCGTCCTTGACCAGGTCGGTGCCGAGCAGCAGCTCGTCACCCTCGTCCATCGAGTCGGCGAGGGCGCCGAGGAAGGCTCCCCGCTCCTCGACGTAGAGGTTGCCGATGGTGCCGCCGAGGAAGACGACGAGCTTGTGCTGGTAGCGGGTGAGGTGTCCGAGGTGCAGCGTGAAGTCCCCGACCACCGCCTCGACCGACGTCGCGGGATAGCGCGCCGCGAGCATGTCTGCCGCCGCCCGAAGGGTCTCCTCCGAGACGTCGACCGGCACGAACCGCTCGAGCTTGTCAGCGTCGGCGAACGCGTCGAGGAGGAGCCGGGTCTTGTCACTGGTGCCACTGCCGAGCTCGACGACCGTGGTGGCCCGGGAGGTCGCGACGATGTCGGCCGCAGCGTCGCGGAGGATGGTCCGCTCGCACTCGGTGGGGTAGTACTCCGGCAGCCGCGTGATCTCGTCGAACAGGCGTGAGCCGGCGTCGTCGTAGAGCCACTTGGGCGGGAGGGTGCGAGGTTGGGACCCGAGCCCTCGTCGTACGTCCTGGACGAGACCGCTGGCAGCCCAGTTGCTCTCGAGGAGGACGTCGACCTTCGGGCCCTGGGCGTTCGACCTGTTCATGCGGCGGCTCCGTCGTCGGCGAGGCGGACGCCGGAGAGCGCCCACCGCGATGGGTGGGGGAAGAAGTTGCGATAGGACGCTCGCGTGTGGCCCGCGGGCGTCAGTGCGCAACCACCTCTGAGAACCATCTGGTTGCTCATGAACTTCCCGTTGTATTCACCGATCGCGCCGGCGGGCGGGTGGTAGCCCGGGTAGGGGTGGTAGGCCGAGGACGTCCACTCCCAACAGTCGCCGAACATCTGCCGCAGCCCGCCGGTCGCCGCGCCGGCGGGCTCGGGGTGCCAGCTGGTGGTGTTGGCGAGGTTGCCGCTGACCTGGAGCGAGCGCGCGGCGTGCTCCCACTCGGCCTCACTCGGCAGCCGCTTGCCGGCCCAGGTCGCGTAGGCCTCGGCTTCGTAGAAGCTGACATGGCTCACCGGCAGGCCCGGGTTGACCGGCCAGGTGCCGTGGAGCGTGTGCTCGAACCAGACGCCGTCGACCTCGGTCCAGTAGAACGGCGCCCGCCAACCCGCGCCGTCGCCGCCCTGCACCCTGGCCCAGCCGTCGGAGAGCCAGAGCTCGTGCCGGAGGTAGCCGCCGTCGGCCATGAACTCCAGCCAGTCGGCGTTGGTCACCAGCCGGTCGGCGATGCGGAAGGGCCGCAACCACTGCTCGTGGCGGGGAAGCTCGTTGTCGAAGCAGAAGCCGTCACCCTCGTGGCCGACCTCGACCAGGCCGCCGTCGACCTCGACCCAGCCGAGCTGGTCGCTGCCGCTGGTCTCGGTGGGTGCGCCGGAGTAGGTCGGCTGCAGCGGGTTGCGCGAGAGCACGTGCTTGATGTCCATCAGCAGCAGCTCCTGGTGCTGCTGCTCGTGATGGAATCCGAGCTCGATGGTGCCCGCCAGCTTGGCGATCGTGCCTTCGTCGAGACCGGCGAGCAGGTCACGCATCCGGTCGTCGACGTTGCTCCGGTAGCCGCCGACGTCGTGGGCGCCGGGCCGGGTGATCAAGCCACGGTCGGGGCGGCTGTAGCGCGGACCGACGGCTTCGTAGTAGCTGTTGAAAAGGAACCAGTACTTGTCCTGGAACGGCGAGAACCCCGGCTCGTTGTCGGCGAGCACGAACGTCTCGAAGAACCAGGTCACGTGCGCCCGGTGCCACTTGGTGGGGGAGACGTCCGCCATCGACTGGACGGTCTGGTCCTCAGGGGACAGCGGCGCGGCCAGCGTCTCGGTGTAGGCCCGCACCTCGTCGTACCTGCGCTGAAGGGTGTTGGGGTCCCAGCTCTGCCCCATCTCGATCGTGCTGGTCATGCGCGCACCTTCGTTCGTCGTCGTTGACTGCACCCGCTCTTCATTACCCAGCCGAACTCGCGTGAACGGGGAAACCGCGTACCACGGTAGGGGCGGCCGCCGACAACGCACCAGGGATGCAAACCAGCTCTGATCGATAGCCTGACCGACGTGACCACGATCGCTGTCGCCGGCGGGACCGGCGCTCTCGGCCGCGAGGTCGTCGACGCCGTACGACGCCGCGACCTCGTGCCGAGCGTCATCTCCCGCGCGGAGGGGGTCGACCTGACCACCGGCGCCGGCCTGGACGAGGCGCTGGCAGGCAGCAGTGCCGTGATCGACGCCAGCAACGTCGCGGCGCTGCGGGCCAAGGCCTCGATCGCGTTCTTCGAGGCCGCCACCGGCCACTTGCTGGAAGCGGGGGAGCGCGCCGGCGTCCGCCACCACGTCGCGGTGTCGATCGTAGGCAGCGACCGCGTCGACCTCGGCTACTACTTCGGGAAGCGTCGGCAGGAGGAGTTGGTCCGCGCCGGCCCGGTCCCCTGGACGATCGTGCGCGCGACGCAGTTCCACGGGTTCGCCGGTCAGCTGCTCGAGCGGTCGCGCGGGCCGGTCGGGCTGGTCCCGGCGATGTTGAGTCAGCCCGTCTCGGCGCGTGCTTTCGCCGAGCTGCTCGTCGATGTCGCCCTCGCAGACCCGGTGGGTCTGGCTCCCGACGTCGCCGGCCCGGAGCAGCACCTGATGCCCGACCTTGCGCGGCGCCTGGTCGCCCATCGCGGTCTGCGCAGGAGGATCCTCGGCGCGCCGATCCCGGGCCGCGCCGGACGGCAGGTTGCCGCGGGCGGCCTGTTGCCGGGCGAGGATGCCACGATCCTGCCCACGACCTACGACGAGTGGCTGGCCGCGGAAGCCGATCGGACCCAGCGGTAGACCCGGCTGCCGGGAGGCAGTCGTCCGAGGCGGCGGGCGTGGCCGCTGGTGTCCGGACGGCCACGCCCGCGCTGTCGTTCTCCCCGGTCGCTGAGCAGATGGCCGCCAATGGCTCCAAAGGGCCCCCGCGCACGCGGACCGGGGACGGGGTGGATGAGCGCCCCCCAGCTCACTCTCATACACCCCGGTCACCCCATAGGTGCGCCCTCGGGGCCGCATTGATCCGGGAACTTCCCAGAACATCTTTTGCCGGCGAAGCCTTTGCCAAGTCTCCGATGTGGCACCACAATGGGGTGACGATCGCGGATCGGCCCGGACAGCTCCAGTCCGTGCAGGGGGTGTAGGCATGGTGGCAACCACACCGGCCTGGTCGCACCGAAGTATCGCTCGGGCGCACCAGTTCGGCATTGCAGACGAAGCAGCCGTCGGGGAGACCGACCGGGATCTCCTCCGTGCTTGCCGTGCGGGCGATCCGAACGCCTGGGATGCGGTGGTCGAGCGTTACCAGCGGTTGGTGTTCTCGGTGGCGCTCCGCAACGGGCTCGAACGTGAGGACGCTGCCGACGTCACCCAGGAGGTGTTCGTCGCCCTGCTCCATTCGCTGGGCTCGCTGAAGGACGGCACCGCCCTTGCCGCCTGGTTGATGACGGTTGCCCGACGTACGGCGTGGCGCACGGTCGAACGCAACCGGCGCACCCGGCACGCGGTCACCGACTGCGCGGTGGACCCGCAGGATCCCGTCGACGACTGGACCAACCTGGCCACGCTGCACGACGCGGTCGATCGGCTGGGAGACCCGTGCCGCACGCTCATCCACCAGCTCTACCTGGACGCGGACGGACTGTCCTACGCGGAGGTCGCCGCTGAGATGGGTCGGTCGATTGGTGGCATCGGCCCGCTGCGCGGCCGCTGCCTCGAACGACTGCGCAGCATGATCGGGGACGAGTTCCGATGACCGCACGACCGTCGTTCACCAGCCTCGCCGACTATGTGGACGGTCGCCTGGACAGCCGCGCCGCGGAGTCGATCGAGGAGATTCTCGCGACCGGTGACCCCGAGGTCGAAGCCATCATCGGGTGGCTGCACAGCTTCCGTTCTGTGGCGGACCAGCTTCCGCTCGAGACACCACCGGTCCGTGTCCGCTACTACCTGCGCCGCCAGTTCGAGCGCCAGTTCGAGCGCCGGTCCGCTCGAGGCACGCTTACCCAACAGCTCCTCGCGACGCTCAGGTTCGACAGTCGTCGTGACCTCACGGCGGCCGGAGTCCGCTCGGGCGGTCTCGACCCGGGGATCGTCCACCTGGCGTTCCGCAGTGACGCCGGAGATGTGTTCCTCGATCTCGCTCCGTCCGACGACGGTCACCTCCGCGTCGAAGGTCAGACAATGTGGGCCGGCGGCCAGGACGCACCGATCCTCGAGGCCACGGTCACAGGCCCCGGTTTCGTCGAGAGCTCGACCGGCGAGGACGAGCTGGGACGGTTCTCGTTCGCGCGGGTGCCCGCCGACGTCGACCTACTGGTCCTGCGGGCACCTGATGTCGACATCAGCCTGACCTGGCGGCCGTACTCAACACCATGACCGCCGAGCTCTCCCTCGAGGACTTGATCGCACCACCGACCGACACGGGCCGGATGGCGCTCCTCCACGACGCCGGCCTGGCCGACGCCCCGGGGCTCGAGTGGCTGCTGGATCAGGCCGAGGAGCGGCTGCATCTTGATCCGGCGGCCGCCGAAGCTGCCCTCGCCGTCGTGAAGGGGCGCGCGGCTGACCTCGGGCTCGCCGGGATCGAAGGCCGGGCTCACTACCTGCATGCCCGGATTCTCGCCGAGCGCGGCGATCTCGAGGCAGCAGTCGCGGGCATCGGACGAGCGCGGGCCGGGTTCGAAGCCGCGGGGGCAACGCTCCAGGCGCTGCGGACCGACCTCGGCCGGATGCAGATCCTCGACGACCTCGGGCGCCACGCCGACGCGCTGGAGGTCGGGGAGGCGCTGCTGGAGGCTCTGTCGGCAGTGTCCCCACAGGGTCCCGAGGACGCCCGCGTCAAACTGATGGTCATGGCTGCCGCCTCGGGGAACTGTGGCGTTGCCTACGGTTACCTGGGCCTGCACCAGCGTTCGCTGGCTGCCTATGCGGAGGCCGAGCGCGGCTACGCCGAGCTCGGGATGGAGCTCGAGAGCGCGCAGTGGCAGGCCAACCGCGGCGTCGAGCTGCTCAGCCTCGGTGCTGCCGACGAAGCCGCCGACGCACTCACCCAAGCCGCCGACGGGTTCGAGGCAGCCGGAGACCTGCTGTGGTCGGCCAAATGCCAAGGCGACCTCGCGCAGGCTGACCACCTGCGCGGCAACCTGGTGGCCGCACTGGCTCGGCTCGACCGCGCGCAGGCGACCCTGCACCAGCTCGGCGCCGACGCCGAGGCGGCGCGGATCAAGCTCCAGCTCGGCCAGACCTATCTCGATGCCGGCCTCTGGCGGGAGTCGACGGTGGCAGCACACGAAGCTGCCGAGATCGCGGTTGCAGCCGGGATGCTCCACGATCAGGCACACGCGCATCTTCTGGTTGCCAGGGCCGCGGTAGCCGGTGGTGCACTGGCCGAAGCAGAGGACGAGCTCGCCGTCGCGACCCGGCTCTTCAGCGACGTGGGCGATGCGCAGTTCACGGCTCGTGCCCACCTCGTGGCTGCCGAGCTGCGGCTGCGGCGCGGCGCCGACGACGAGGGTCGGACCGAGTTGGAGGCGTGCGTCGCAGAGTTGCTGGCCGGTGGCTGGAAGCTCCCAGCCGGCAGCGCCATGGTCGCGCTCCACGACGTCATCGTCGAACCCGGCGTCAGGGCCGGGTGGCTCGAGTCTGCCGACAAGCTCGCTGCCGAGATCGGACATCCCCAGCTGACCACGGCCGTTCGCCTCCGGCAGGCCCAGGCGCTGCGCGCCGCCGGCGACACCGACGGTGCGGCAGACCTCCTCAGCAGTGCGATCGGCAAGCTGGAGGAGCTCGGATCGGCCCTGACCGAGCCGCTGCTGGCCTCGGCGTTCAGCACCTCGAAGCGGCCTGCCTACGACGAGCTGATCCACCTGCTCGTCGACCGGGGTACGCCCGACGCGGTCGCCGAAGCCGTTGCGCTGAGCGACCGGTCAAAGGCCCAGACGCTCTCCGACCTGGTTGCCGGCACCGTTGGCCGGGCGGGGTCCGAGGTCCATCGGCTCCCCGTCGGCCGTGAGGCAGAGGTCACGTCGTACCGGCGGGACCTGAGCGCGGTCTACGCCGCGATCCACGAGGCGACCGACCCCCGCCGGGTCCCGTCGCTCCGCGACCGGGCGCGTGAGCTCGAGGCTCAGCTGGGCGATCTCCTGATCCGTCACCACACGTCAGGTCCCCGCGGCCAGGCGGGAGGCGGATCCCAGTCCAGCAGCCAGCCCAGTAGCCAGTCCAGCAGCCAGTCCAGTAGCCAGTCCAGTAGCCAGCCCGGTGGTCGGCCCTCGGGTCTGGTACGCCGCCCGGGCGTGGCGTTCCACGTGGCCGGGGCGGACGTCGTGGCGTTCATCGTCGACGGCTCCGAGTTCTCCGCGACCGTCCTGCGCGGCGCCCGCGATCGGGCGCGCCTGCTCCTCGACCAGCTGTCGGCGCAGTGGGGCCGGTTCCGGATGGCCGACCACCTCGACCTGAGCCGGCACGACGCCCAGCTGACTGCGACAACCCGGGCCGTTCTGGCCGAGCTCTACGACGTGCTCCTGCGACCGCTCGACCTTCCGATCACCGATGGTGGCAGCCTCGTGGTATCGCCGGACCGGATCCTGCACCGGATCCCGTTCCAGGCGCTGCACGACGGCACCGGATACCTGCTCGAGCGCTGCTCGGTCGTCGTGTCGCCCACGACGTTGGCTGCTTCCGGTGTGGTGGCGGCGGCTGCTGGACAGCTGCTGGTGGTGGGCGTGCCCGACGACCGCGCACCCCACATCACCGACGAGGTCGATCGCATCGCCGGCGCGGATCCGCTCGCGACGGTGCTGGTCGGCGAAGGTGCGACGGCCGCGGCCCTCGTCGACGCGAGCCCGGCGGCCACCCACGTGCACCTGGCCTGCCACGGGATGTATCGCGAGGAGAACCCGCTGTTCTCGTCCTTGCGCTTCGCCGACCGTTGGTCGACGGTGTCGGAGATGCTGGAGCTCGACCTGCGCGGCAAGGCGGTGACGCTCAGTGCCTGCGAGTCCGGCCGCGGGGACGACTCCGCGGAGCCCGTGGGCATGGCCTGGGGCTTCCTGGCGGCCGGCGCCAGTTCGGTGGTCGTCAGTCAGTGGGTCCTCGACGACGAGTCATCGACCGACGTGATGACGGCCTACCACGCCGGGCTTCGCGACGGCCTGGCGGCAGAGGAAGCGCTGCGGGACGCACAGCTGGCCTTGATGCGGCGGCGGCCGCACCCCTACCACTGGGCACCGTTCGTCTACGTCGCGTCGCCCTTCGGAGATCTCGGGACTAGGAGTACCGCAACATGAGCGACCAAACCTCAACCCCCAACCGCTGCCGCAACCTCGGCAACCGCAGTCGGAACGCGGCGGTCGCGCTGCTGCTGTCGCTGTCCGGGTTGGCTGCGATTGCCTCGGCACCCGCGCCGGCGCAGGCCGTCGAAGGTGACGGTGAAGTGGTCCTCAAGCTCCTCGCCAACCCGGCGTGCAGCCTGGAAAGGCTCGCGGCGAGATATCGGTTCGAATCCGTCTCGACCGTTCTCGCCAGCCGTCGGATCCACCTGGTGCGCTCCCAGAACCCGCTCAGCCGAACTGCGAAGGAGGCAGACAAGCTCGCGAAGGACCTCGAGAAGCACAGCTGCGTCGTCTACGCGGAGCGCAATGTCCAGGTGCGGATCTCCGGCGACCGCTACCACGCCTGGCCGAAGGGGGTGAGCGCTCCTTCGAACGAGCACGAATGGCGCAAGCAGCGCGGCGCCTACAAGCTCAAGCTGTCCGAGGCTCGCACGCTCTCGACCGGCGCCGGCGTCACGGTCGCCGTGCTCGACACCGGCGTCGATGCCACGCACCCTGCGCTCCAGGGTCACGTCGTCCCAGGGTGGGACTACGTCGCGGACGACGCCGATCCGGCCGATGACGCCGGCGGCCCGGTGAGCGGTCATGGCACGTTCATCGCCGGGCTCGTCCACCTGGTCGCGCCGGAAGCGAAGGTGATCTCCATGCGCGTGCTGAACAGCTCGGGCGAGGGCGACGGCTACGTCATCGCGGAGGCGATCTACGACGCTGTCCGGATGGGCGCCAAGGTCGTCAACCTCAGCTTCGGGACGATGGCGAAGACCGAGTCGGAGGTGCTGACCGACATGATCGAGTGGGCGCGGTCGACCGGGACCTTGACGGTCGCGGCAGCGGGCAACGCGGGCACGCAGAAGAAGCACTGGCCGGCGGCTGACCATGACGTGGTCAGCGTTGCCGCGCTCAACGCGTCCGGCACCGGGCTGGCGTGGTACTCCACGAGGGGTGACTGGGTGGACAGCGCGGCACTCGGGACCCAGCTGATCAGCGCGGTGCCCGACGGCGGCTACGAGATCTGGTCCGGCACCTCGATGGCCACTCCCGTCGTCGCCGCGCAGCTCGCCCTGATCCTGGCGGCCGACCCCGAGCAGGACGTGAAGCATGTCGAGGAACAGCTGTGGAAGACCAGCTGGAAGGTCGATCGGCTGAAGGTCCGGTACGGCGGGATCGACATCCCCGCCAGCATCCGCCGTGCGCTGGAGGAGAAGTAGTCGAGTTCTACATCTCCTCGTGCACGTCCGGGTCGCCACCGAACAGCCGCCCGTCCGGACGTCCGAGCCCGGTGATCGCGGCGACCTCGTCCGCGGTGAGCGAGAAGCCGAAGACGTCGAGGTTCTCCGCCTGCCG
Source organism: uncultured Actinomycetota bacterium (assembly GCA_963756795.1). GTDB lineage: Bacteria > Actinomycetota > Actinomycetes > Propionibacteriales > Nocardioidaceae > Nocardioides. The sequence continues at coordinate 159,547 of CAVWPK010000002.1, forward strand.
GACGGCCGACGACGACTTCGGGATCGGTAGTGAGCCGATCTCCACGTGCCAGCGCAGGATCACCTGGGCGGAGGTGACGCCGAGGCGTTCGGCAGCCGCGGCAACAGCGGGCTCGCCGTAGGGCGCCGCGCGCTTGCCCAACGGGCTCCAGGCCTCGGTCAGCACGCCCAGCTCGGTGTCGGCGGCGCGCATCTCGATCTGGGGGAACGCCGGATGCAGCTCGATCTGGTTGACCGCTGGCACCACCCCGGTGTCGGCGATGATCCGGTCGAGGTGGGCGCGGGTGAAGTTCGAGACACCGATCGAGCGCACCAGTCCCCGGGACCGCAGCTCGACCAGCGCGCGCCACGCCTCGACGTACTGTCCGACCGACGGGTTGGGCCAGTGGATGAGGTGCAGGTCGAGGTAGTCGAGCCCGAGCCGGTCGAGCGAGCCCGCCACCGAGGAGATCGTCTCGTCGTAGGCGTGGTGCCGGCCGGGCAGCTTGCTGGTGACGAACAGCTCCTCGCGCGGCACGCCGCAGCGGCGTAGCGCCTCGCCGACGGACGCCTCGTTCTCGTAGTTCAGCGCCGTGTCGATCAGCCGATAGCCGACGTCGACCGCGCTGACCACCGCGTCCGTTGCGTCGGAGCCGCGGAGCGGGTAGGTCCCGAAGCCGATCGCCGGGATCGCACGGCCGTCGTTCAGTTCGTATGTCGGAGTCACGAGCCCACGGTAGCGATCGGGTCTATCGTCCTGCCGTGGCCACGGACGACAACAGGAGACGGGTGGTCGACGCCTGCCACCAGCTGGCCGCGGCGGGCCTGCTGATCGGCACCGCCGGCAACGTGAGCACCCGCGCCGGTGACCGGGTGGCCGTGACGGCGACCGGCGCGGTGCTCGGCGAGCTCACCGAGGAGCAGGTCGTCGAGGTCGACCTCGACGGCAACCAGGTGGGCGGCGGGCTGGTCCCGACCTCCGAGGTCTACCTCCACCTCTCCGTCTACCAGGCCTACGACGTCGCTGCCGTGGTGCACACCCATGCCCCGGTCAGCACTGCCGCGTCGATCTCCGTCGGTGAGATCCCGGTCATCCACTACCAGCAGCTGCTGCTGGGCGGGGCGATCCGAGTGGCGCCGTACGCCACCTTCGGGACGTCCGAGCTTGCCGCCCGGGTGGTGGCCGCGCTCGAGCACCGCACCGCGGCGCTGATGGCCAACCACGGCTCGGTCGCGATCGGGGCCACCCTCGACAAGGCAGTCGAGAACGCGTTGCTGCTCGAGTGGCTGTGCACCGTCTACCGGGACGCGCTCACGATGGGCAAGCCTGCGACGCTCAGCCGCAAGCAGCAGGAGGACGTCATCGCGGCGGCGATCGCACGCAACTACGGCAGCGTCCAGCAGACACCCGAAGAGGAGAGCCGATGACGGAGCCAGGGATCAGGGTGGTCTGCCTCGGAGTGCACGTCCTCGACGTCCACGTCGCGACCGTCGACGCCATCCCGGAGGGATCGAGCGGGGCGCTGGTCGACACCATCCGGATGTCGCCGGCCGGCACCGCCGGAGGCACAGCGGTGGTGCTCAGCAAGCTCGGCGCCGACGTCACCAGCGTGGCGGCGATCGGGGACGACCCGATCGGCACCGTGCTGGTGGGTCTGCTGCAGGCCAACGGAGTCGACACAGCAGCGATCGTGACGAAGCAGGGCGTGCAGACCTCGGCCAGCGTGCTGCCGATCAGCGGCGACGGCGACCGCCCGGCCTGGCACTGCATCGGCGCCAACGGCAGCCTCGCCCTCGACGACGTCGACCTCGACCTGGTGCAGGCCGCCGACCACGTGCACGTCGGCGGACCGGAGTTCCTCGGCAACGCCGCGGTCGCCGTACTCGAAGCGGCGCGGAGCGCCGGCGTGACTACCTCGGTCGACCTGCTCGCCCCCGGCGAGCCGATGTGGCTCGACGCGATCGCCGACTGCCTGCCACTGGTCGACCTGTTCCTCCCCAACGACGAGCAGCTGCTCGGGCTCACGGCAACCACGACGCTCGAAGCCGGCGCCCGGGTGCTCCTCGACAGGGGCGTCGGCTGCGTGGCGGTGACCGCCGGCGCGCGGGGTGCCTACGTGGCGACCGCCGCAGAGACTGCGTGGGTGCCAGCGTTTGCGATCGACGTGGTCGACACGACCGGCTGCGGAGACGCGTTCTCAGCCGGGTTCCTGCTCGGCCGCGCCCAGGGCCGCGACCTGGTGGGGGCGGCGACGCTGGGCAACGCGACCGCCGCTCAAGTCGCACAAGGCATGTCGACCGACGCCGGGTCCTACGACCTGGCGTCGGTCGACACGTTTGCGGCTAGCGAGCCGAGGCGGTAACGCTCAGGACCGTCAGGACCTGAATGCCCTGCCGCTGAAGGTGGACCGGAGGGCGTCGTCCTTCGGGAGGCCGAGGCAGGAGTACGGCGAGGCGGTGTTCCACCAGCACTGGAACCGGGTGCTGGTGTTCACGAAGATCACGTCGACGTGTCGGATGCTCCTGCTGCTGAACGGCACCACCTTGGAACCGCCGCCGGACCGGTTCAGCCTGACCAGTGAGGTCGAGATCCCGCCGCGCTTCTTGTAGACGATGACCACGAACGCACCGCCCCGAGCGGTCGGCGGAGCATTGAAGGAGAGCCGGAGCTTCCAGTTGCGCTGGTTGAGCCGCTTCGGGACCAGCTTCACCGTGCCGGAGGCCATGTGGGAGGGCCTGAAGCTGGCGCTCTTGCTCTGGGCCCTGCGGTACTTGAAGTTGATCCCGGTCGGCGACGCCCGGTAGGCGCTGCCCTCCTCGTAGACGGTGCGCGGGTGCCGGTTGGCCGCGTAGAAGAGCTGGAGCTCCTTCTTGATGGCGGTGCCGCGCCCGCTCAGGACCTGGGACAGCCCCTGCGTGGAGTACCGGTCAGGTCCGCCGACCGCGCCGTCGAGCCGTTTCCAGACGTCCAGCACCAGCTTGGGCAGCTTGCCGGTCTTGGCCGGGAACTTCTCGGTGAGGTAGCGCCAGAAGATCCAGGTGCCGTAGTGGAAGCCGTCGCCGAAGGTGTCGACGGGGATGTGCGGCGAGGACATCGGACTGTTCCGCAGGTAGTTGCGGTTGTCGTTGACGGAGTCGAACATCTCGTCCTCGACCCAGGTGGCGGTCGACTCGATGATCCAACCGTCCTCGAGGAAGTCGTAGGCGTACTGGACCGCGTGGAAGTACTCGTGCGCGGCGGTCACCTGCATGTTTCCGAGCGGCGTGTTGGTCGGGAACTGGGACAGGTCGTAGTCGTTGTCCAGTGCGCAGTAGGCCCAGACGTCATAGCCGTCCGGCGTCGGATCGTCGGCCTTCGGGTCGTCCGTGGTGCAGAACCCGTACAGGCCCTCGTCGCCGATGTCGCCGATGTAGATGTCGACCTTGTCGTTGTCGCCGCCGAGACTGCCGTCCCGCACCGGGGTGCGGTAGCCGGCCGCGACGTAGTCCGCGTCGATCTGCTGGATGGTGTTCAGCACCTGGTTGATGTAGGCCGGCACCGTGGTGCCGTCACCGTCCGACCCGTCCGGCGCGTCGGCTCCGCTCTCGCGCCAGTGGATGCAGATGTCGGCCGAGCACTTCGCGAAGGGCAGCGCGGCCGGGATATAGGGGTCGGTGCCCTGCCCGGGTCGCAGGAAGTAGCGCTCTGCGGCCTTCTTGTCCGCAGCGGACAGGTCCTTGGTCTGGAGCCGCAGGTCCCGCAGAGCCAGGGTCAGGTCACGGCCGTCCTTGCTGACGGCCCCCTGCTTCGCGCCCCGGCCTTCGACGAGGGCCTGAACCCGGTCGAGGGTCGCCTCCGCCTTGTCGGAGCGGTGATCCTGACCAACCAAGGACGCCTTCGACCCGGGAGGCCCGGGTGGGTCAGCGACCGCGGTCGGCCCGCCGAGGGTGAGGCCGAGGGTCAGGACAACGGGCAGGACAACGAGAGACCGGGGGATGCGCACACCGGCATCGTGTCATCCGAGCGGTGAACGGTCATCGGCTTCCCAGATTATTTCTTCAGCGCGCCCGTCACCCGGAACCGGGCGCCGTCGTCGCGGGGCTCCCCTCCGCAGGCGAACATGGTGTTGCGGTGACAGCGGTACCGCGTCGAGGTGTTGACCAGGGTGACCACGACCCGGGACACGGCACGCGGATCGAACCGCACCGTCAGCGCGCCGTCGCCGCGGCGATCGAGGCGTACGGCGTGCCGCACCCGCCGACCGTCGGCGCGGACCACGACCACCCGAGCGGTGGCCCGCCTGCGGGGCGCGTCCACCGTCACCCGGAGTCGCCAGCGGTGGCCGCGCAGGTCCCGGGCCGGGACGAACGCGAGGTGCCGGGCGGCGAGGTGGTCGATCCGCACCTGGCCGTTCGCGGTCCGTCGCGACCGGTCGAGAGGCACCGTCCAGCCGACCCGGGCCGTCGGCCACCGGCTCCCCTCGGGGTAGGTGTCGGCAGGGGAGAGGTTGGCGACGGCGTACGAGGTCAGTGTGCGGGCCAGCCCGGCGTGCCGGTCGAGCACCGCTGCCAGAGCTTCCACGGAGAACCGGTCGGGTGCGTCGTCGACGGTGTCGGCCTGCCGCCATACCGCGCGCACCAGGCCGTCGCCGTACCGGTCGGTGAGGTATTCCCACCAGGCCCAGTTGCCGTAGTGCGCGTAGCGGACGTTGGAGAAGTCGTCGAGGGGCACCGCCGGCCGGCGGACGGTGCCGTACCGCAGGTAGCGGCGGTTGTCGTCGACCCGGTCGGCGAAGGACTCCTCGATCCACGTGGCCGTCGACTCCAGCAGCCACGGATCCTCACGGAAGTCGTAGCCGAACTGGATCGCGTGGAAGAACTCGTGCGCGGCGGTCACCCGGAGGCTGTCCACCGCGCGGGCGCCGAACTGGCGGCGGGCGAAGTCGTTGTCGAGCACGCAGTAGCTGGAGGCGGCGAACCGCTCGCCGCGAACCCGTCGCTCCGGTGTGCAGTAGCCGAACAGACCGCGGTTGCCGAGCTCGGCGAGGTAGACGTCGAACCGACGGTCGCCGCCGCGCCGCCGGTCGCCCGGCGGCGGCCGGAAGCGCAGGCCGTCGACCTCGTGGTCCCACACGTTGCCGAGCACCCGGAGCGTCCGTCGTACCCACCGCTTCGACGGCGGCGCATCGGCACCCCGGACCGCGTAGTGGACACAGATCCGCTGCCCGCAGCGCTTCCGGCTCGGGCCGCGGTAGCCGTCGCCGCCGGGGTCCTTGTCTCCGTCGGTCGGTCGCGCCAGCAGCGCGTTCGCCACCAGCGACTCGATCATGCCGAGCCGAGGCCGGGCGACGAAGAGGTCGCGCATCGCCAGCGTGGAGTACGCCGTTCTCGTGGCGGGCTGCCCGCGAGGATCGTCGGTCGGATCGGTCGGGTCGGCGCTGGAGGGGCCGCCGACCGCGGTCAGAACACCTGCCAGAAGGCAGGCGACGACGACGCGTGCGGGGAAGAACACGTCGACCAGCGTCCCCGACCGACACGTCGGATGCCGGTACGACGCGCCGCTGGACCGCAGGTCGTCACGCGAGTGCGACGACGAGCCAGCGGTGGGGGAGGATGGCGCCGTGACCGCACCGACGCTGCCGATCGACCCGCTCGTGGGCGACGCGACCGACGCCGTACGACGAAACGCACTACGGCGGATGCGCACCGTGGCGGTCTCGCTCCTGCTGTTCGCGGCCGCCGTCTACGTCGTCACCCTCGGCGAGGACGGCTTCTGGGGTTTCGTCAACGCCGGCGCCGAGGCGTCGATGGTCGGTGCGATCGCCGACTGGTTCGCGGTGACGGCGCTCTTCAAGCACCCGCTCGGACTGCCGATCCCGCACACCGCGCTGATCCCGAAGCGCAAGGACGACCTCGGCAAGGGCCTCGAGCAGTTCGTGGGGGAGAACTTCCTCCAGGAGGACATCATCCGCGAGCGGATCCTCGCCGTCGGGATCTCGCAGCGGGTCGCCGCCTGGCTCGCCGTACCTGCCCATGCCCAGCGAGTGGTCGAGGAGGTCGCTGACATCGCTGCGATCGGCCTGTCCAAGATCCGGCCCGACCACATCGAGTCGCTCGTCAACGACGCGTTGACGCCGCGGTTCCGGGAGGAGCGGGTCGCGCCGCTGCTCGGCGGGCTGCTCGAGGAGGCGCTCGCCGACGACCTGCACCACGGCCTGGTCGACCTCGCCCTCTCCGAGCTCCACGACTGGCTGATCGCCAACCCCGAGACCGTGCACGAGGTGATCGGCGAGCGAGCGCCCTGGTGGGCGCCGGACAGCGTCAACACCTACGTCATCAACCGGCTGCATCTCGAGATGGTGCGGTGGCTCTCCGAGATCCGCGCCCAACCCGAGCACCGGGCGCGGCGGGCGCTGGACTCGATGCTGCACCAGCTCGCCACCGACCTGCTGACCGACCCGGCCACCCAGGAGCGTGCGGAGCGGCTCAAGGAGCGGGTGCTCGACCACCCCGCGGTGATCCGGACGGCGATCGCGGTGTGGACCGCCCTGCGCGAGGCGCTCGTCAAGTCGCTCGACGACCCGCACGGCGCCGTCCACCAGCGGATGCTGCTCGAGACCGGCCTGTTCGCCACCCGGCTGAACAACGACGCCGACCTCCGCGACCGGCTCGACCGGGCCGGGGCGGACCTCGCCGTCTTCGCGGTCGAGCGCTACGGCAGCGAGGTCACTGCGGTCATCACGCACACCATCGAGCGATGGGACGGCAAGGAGGCATCGCAACGGATCGAGCTGCATGTCGGGCGCGACCTTCAGTTCATCCGGATCAACGGCACGATCGTGGGCGGTCTGGTCGGCGTGATCATCCACGCTGTGTCGCTGACCGTCCACTGATGTCTGCACTGTCTAGGCTGGTGGCATGCCCGAACCCGTCGATGTCCCGATCTCGGATGGTGCGATCAAGCTCGGCCAGTTCCTCAAGCTGGCCAACCTGATCGACTCCGGCTCGGAGGCCAAGCCGCTGCTCGCCGCGGGGATGGTGCGCGTCAACGGCGACGTCGAGACCCGGCGGGGCAGGCAGCTCCAGGAGGGCGACGTGGTGACCGTCGCGGCACAGTCCGCCCGGGTGGCGACCGGGCCGGTCAGCGACGACCTGCCCTGGTGACCGGGGCTGTCAGCTGACGCCGAGTAGGTCGACGACGAAGATCAGGGTCTCGCCCGGCTTGATCGCCCCACCGGCGCCGCGGTCGCCGTACCCGAGGTGTGCCGGGATGACCAGCTGACGCCGGCCGCCGACCTTCATGCCCTGCACGCCGGTGTCCCAGCCCTGGATGACCTGGCCGACGCCCAGCCGGAACTGCAGCGGGGCGCCCCGGTTGTAGGACGCGTCGAACTCCTCGCCGCTCGAGTGGGCGACGCCCACGTAGTGCACGGAGACGGTGCTGCCGACGGTCGCCTCGGCGCCGTCGCCGACGGTCACGTCGGTGACCACGAGGTCAGCGGGGGGCTCGGGGTCAAAGAACTCGATCTCAGGCTTGTCCATGACTCCACCCTAGAGCGTTGGTTTCGAGGCCCGGCCGGGGGCGGCCGCGCGCCTCAACCGGCGGCGATCAGGTCTGGTGGACGTAGTTGTCGAGCTGGTCGCGCTCGAACTGGAGCTGGTCGATCTTGTGCTTGACCAGGTCGCCGATGCTCACGATGCCGACCAGCTGGTCGCCGTCACAGACCGGGATGTGCCGGAACCGGCCCTCGGTCATCGCCACCATCACTTCGTCGAGGTCGTCGTCAGGAGTGCAGGTCCTGACCACCTCGGTCATGATCGCGCCGACGGTGTTGTCGATGACGGTGCCGTCGCTGTGCATCCGGCGTACGACGTCGCGCTCGCTCACGATGCCGTCGAGCGAACTGCCGTCGGCGCTGACGATCAGGGCGCCGATGTTGTGCTCGGCCAGAGTCGCGATGAGCTCGCGCACGCCGGCGTCCGGGGTGATCGTGACAACGTCCCGCAGCTGCTTGGCCTGGAGGACCTGGTTGATGCGCATGTGAACAAGGCTACTCGCGGCGTGGGCTCCTGGACCAGATGTCCGAAACAGTGCCGGGGCCGTTGCCCGGCCAGTCGGGGTCGTCGCCGCCGTCGGGCACCGAGCCGAGGAAGGACAGCGCGGCGTCGTGGAGGTGGCCGTTGGACGCCAGCGCGTTGCCGCCCCAGGGGCCGTCGACGCCGTCGAGCGACGTGAACCGGCCGCCGGCCTCGCGGACGATGATGTCGAGGGCCGCCATGTCGTAGTTCTCGAGGTCGGGCTCGGCCGCCACGTCGACGGCTCCCTCGGCGACCAGCATGTAGGACCAGAAGTCGCCGTAGGCCCGCGTGCGCCACACGCGCCGCATCATTGCCAGCAGGTCCTCGCCGAGACCGAGGTCCTCCCACTCGGAGAGCGAGGAGTAGGAGAACGACGCGTCCTCGAGGCGTCGTACGTCGGAGACCTGGCACCGGGTGGACTTCAGGAGCGACTTCCCGGTCCAGGCACCCTGGCCGGTCGATGCCCACCAGCGGCGCTGCAGCAGCGGTGCCGAGACGACGCCGAGGACCACCTCGTCGTCGACGGCGAGCGCGATCAGGGTGGCCCAGACCGGCACGCCGCGGACGTAGTTCTTGGTGCCGTCGATCGGGTCGATGATCCAGCGGCGCTGCGAGTGGCCGGAGGTCCCGGTCTCCTCGCCGGTGATGGCGTCGCGGCTCCGGACCTTGGAGAGGGTACGGCGGATCGACTCCTCCACCGCCTGGTCGGCGTCGGTCACCGGTGAGAGGTCAGGCTTGCTCATCACGTGCAGGTCGACCGAGCGGAACCGTCCCTGGGTGATCGAGTCCGCGTCGTCCGCCAGCAGGTGTGCCAGCCGGAGGTCGTCGGTGTAGTCGGTGCCCACGGGGCTCACCTTAACGACCTGGCAGCCGCACCATCCCGGTGGCGCGTTCTCGCGTGGATTTCGGTCCGACGGGTTCACCATGGGTACATGGAGATCAACGGGCTGCCGCTGCACGTGCTCGTCGTGCACGCCGCAGTTGTCCTGACCCCGATCGCAGGTCTGGCCGCCATCGGTTATGCGCTGGTCGGGAAGTGGCGGGACTGGTTGCGCTGGCCGGTGGTCGTCGCGGTGGTCGCGGCCGTCGGCTCGGTGTGGGTCGCGTACCTGTCGGGCGGAGACTTCCGCGACGGCGAACGCTTCGCAGGCGCGACCGGCGGGTTCGCCGACAAGCTCGACACCCACGAGGAGCTCGGAGGCATCCTGATCTGGGTGGCGAGCGTCTTCGGTGTCGTCGCGCTCACAGCCACGGCGCTGCACGACCGGATCGGACGCAGCCGGCTGTTGCTGTCGGCCGCGGTGGCCGTGCTCGGCGTGGCGACGGTCGTGCTGACGGTGATGACCGGTGATGCTGGGGCGCAGGCGGTTTGGGGGACCTAGGGGGTCCCGCTCCTGCGCTGCGCAGGTCAGTACCCGGTCAGTCGGTAGCCCGGTCAGTACTCGGTCACGGAGCGCGCGGCGAGCAGCCGCCGGAAGGACATGACCCGCTCGAGGTCGGCGGTACCGTCGGCCGCCGCCTCGTCCAGGCCGCACTCGGGCTCGTCCTCGCCGTGGGTGCAGCCGCGCGGGCAGTCCTCGGTCATCTCGTCGAGGTCGGGGAACGCCTCGATCAGGTGCTCCGGCCGGACGTGCGCCAGGCCGAAGGAGCGGATGCCGGGCGTGTCGACGATCCAGCCGGCGTGCGCGGGGAGCTCGAAGACGATCGCGGACGTCGAGGTGTGCCTGCCCTGGCCGGTGACGGCGTTGACGTGTCCCGTCTCACGGCGGGCTTCGGGCACCAGCGCGTTGACCAGGGTCGACTTGCCGACGCCGCTGGTGCCGATGAGCACGCTGGTGTGGCCGGCCAGTCGTTCGTGCAGGTCGTCGAGGCCGACGATCCCGTGGTCCGCATCGCGGTGGGTCACCACCCAGGCCACGCCGAGGGAGCGGTAGGTCGAGAGCAAGGTCTCGGGGTCCTCGAGGTCGGCCTTCGTCAGGCAGAGCAGCGGAACCAGGCCGGCGTCGTACGCCGCGACCAGCGCCCGGTCGATCCAGCGCGGCCGCGGCTCCGGGTCGGCGAGCGCGGTCACCACGACCAGCTGGGTCGCGTTGGCGACGAGCACCCGCTCGACCGGGTCGTCGTCGTCGGCCGTACGGCGGAGCACGGTGCTGCGGTCCGCGACCTCGACGATCCGGGCGAGGCTGCCGTCGGCACCCGAGACGTCGCCCACCACCCGGACCCGGTCTCCGACGACGACCCCCTTGCGCCCCAGCGGGCGCGCCTTCATCGCCATCACCCGCCGTTCGTCGACCCGGAGCGTGAACCGGCCCCGGTCGACGGTGATGACGACGCCGTCCACGGCGTCGTCGTAGGACGGCCGCTCCTTGGTGCGCGGGCGGGTACGGCGCCGCGGCCGCTCGTAGTGCTCGACGTCGTGCTCGTCGTACCGCCCGCTCACAGCAGCGCGGTCCAGAAGCCGGGGAAGTCAGGGAACGTCTTGCTGGTCGTGGCGACGTCCTCGACGAGGACGCCGGGGACGGCCGCGCCGACGATGACGCCGGCATGGGCCATCCGGTGGTCGGCGTAGGTGTGGAACACCCCGCCGGTGAGGGGAGCGGGCCGGAGGGTCAGCCCGTCGGGATGCTCGGTGACGTCGGCGCCGAGGGCGCCGAGCTCGGCGGCGAGCGCTGCGAGTCGGTCGGTCTCGTGGCCGCGGATGTGGGCGATACCGCGGAGGTGGGACGGCGTCGACGCCAGCGCACAGAGCGCGGCGACCGCGGGCGCGAGCTCACCGACATCGTGCAGGTCGACGTCGAGCCCGAGCAGGCCGTGGTGGCCGTCGGCCGGGCCGGTGACCCGGAGGCCGGCGCCGACCCGGGCGACGGAGCAGCCCATCGTCGACAGCAGGTCGCGCAGGGCGTCGCCGGCCTGGGTGGTGGCAACGGGCCAGTCGCGCACGGTGATCGAGCCGCCGGTCACCGCCGCCAGCGCCAGGAAGGGCGCCGCGTTGGAGAGGTCGGGCTCGATCGTCTCGTCGCGCGCGGCGATCGGTCCGGGCGCGACCGTCCACCGGTTGGCGTCGGCATCATCGACCGCGACCCCGCGGGCGCGCAGCATCGCGATGGTCATCTCGATGTGCGGCAGGGACGGGACCGGCCTGCCGTCGTGGCGGACGTCGACGCCCTGGTCGTAGCGGGCGCCCGCCAGCAGCAGCGCGGACACGAACTGCGACGAGGCGGACGCATCGATCACGACGGTGCCGCCGGACACCCGGCCCTCGCCGACGACGGTGAAGGGCAGGGATCCCCGCCCGCCGTCGTCGACAACGACCCCGAGCGTGGTGAGCGCAGTCAGCACCTCGCCGATCGGACGGCTGCGCATGTGCGGGTCGCCGTCGAAGGCGACCGTGCCGGGCACCAGACCCGCGACCGGAGGCAGGAACCGCATCACGGTGCCGGCCAGTCCGCAGTCGACCTCCGCTGTCACGGGGCTTGTCGGGGAGAGCGGCGTGACCGTCCAGTCGTCACCCTCGGTGTCGACGGGTGCGCCGAGTGCGGTCAGTGCCCGCGCCATCAGCAGTGTGTCGCGCGACCGCAGCGCTCGTCGTACGACGGACGGGCCGTCGGCCAGCGCGGCCAGCACCAGCGCCCGGTTGGTCAGCGACTTGCTGCCCGGGAGCGAGACGACGGCGTCGATCCGATCCGTCGCCACAGGCGCGGGCCAGGGGTCGGCGAGCGCGACGGCAGGGGAGGTCATGACGGCCACAGTCTAGGGAGTCTTGACACTCTCGGGCCGGAGGATCATCTGGCACGCTGTCCCGCATGACTGCGGCTGGGGCGCGTCCCGATCCGGGGTTCGTCGGCCGAGCGGACGAGGTCGCCCGGCTGACCGACGCAGTCCGCTCGGCCGAGGCCGGCTCCTCGCCGCTGTGCCTCGTGCTCGGCGAAGCCGGCATCGGGAAGTCCCGGCTGGCGGCACGGGTCGCGGCCGAGGCGCGCGGGTTGGGCTTCGACGTGGTCTGGACCGAAGCCGAGGAGGGCGCTGGTCCGTTCTCGGCTCTCGCCGGCCTGCGCACCGCCGGCGACCAGACCGTCGGCAGTGACGACGTTCGCTGGGCCCGGCTCGAGAGCATCGCGTCGGCGATCGAGGTCCGGTCTCCGGTGCTGGTGATCGTGGAGGACCTGCACTGGGCCGACGAGTCGTCCGCCTGGGTGGTGGAGAGGCTCGGTCGCCAGCTGCAGGGGGTCGCGGCCCCGATCCTGGTCACGGCCCGGTCGGACGAGCCCGGGCTCGAGCGGCTGGGCGGTCTCCTGGCGTCGGCCGACCACGTGATCACCCTGTCCGGCATGTCTCTCGCGGAGACGACCAGGCTCGCCGAGCTGGCCGCGCCGGGAACCCCGGTCGACGGGTCGGGCATCTGGGAGCGCACCGGCGGTGTCCCACTCTTCGTTCGTGAGGGCGCCGTCCTGGCCGCCCAAGGCGGAGGACCGCAGGTGGCTGCGGGCCTGCTCCGGCGCCGGATCGACCGCCTTGGCGCGGAGACCGGGCGGGTGCTGGCTGCCCTGGCCATCGCACCGGCCGGGACCTCGCTCGTCGTCCTGGCCAGGGCACTGGGCTGCGGGGTCGATGACGTCGTCGCTGCGGTCGACGAGGGTCGCGCCGAGGACCTCGTGGTGGACGAGTCCGGAGGCGGCGTGCGGTTCCGACACGCGTTGCTGACCGAGGCCGCGGCCGACGGGGTGCCGGCCGCGGCTCGCCGTACGCTCCGGCTCGCACTGGCGGAGGCGCTCGCCGCCGAGGGCACGCCCGCAAGCCTTGCGAGCGCAGCCCGGCAGCGACTCCTCGCGCTGCCGGAGGGTGACGTCGCCTCGGCCGCGGGTCGCGCCCTCGACGCGGTTCTCGGCCTTCGTGCTGCCGGGGACGAGGGCGCCGCCACGTCGCTCGCAGAGCTCGCCGCCGGGGTGTTGAGCGGCTTCGGCGCCAAGCCGGCCACGATCGTCCGCCTCCAGGTCGAGCGTGGCGAGGCCCTGCGGGCACTCGGGGACAAGAAGCACGCCGAGGCCGCCTTCCTCGCCGCGACCCTGCCCGACGTCGACCTCGACCCCACGCTACGGGCGCGCGCCGAAGCGGGCCTCGCCTGGTTCGCCAACCCGTTCGTGCCCGACCTGACCACCGTGCAGCGCCTCGAGCGCGCCGCGGCGGACCTCGATGCCGAGGACAGTCCGCTGCTCGTGCGACTGCTCGGCCGGATCGCCGCGGCGAGCGTGGCCGCGCCGTCGGCCCAGGAGCTCGGCCGGCGGTCGGCCGAGGAGGCGGTGGCGATGGCCCGGCGGCTCGAGGATCCGGACCTGCTGGTCCAGGCCCTCGCAGACCGGCACCTCTCGCCGCAGACCCCGGCGGACTTCGCGGCGCGGGAGCGCGCCGCGGAGGAGATCATCGAGCTCGGCGAACGACTCGGGCGCCCCGAGGTCGCCCTGCTCGGGTACGAGTGGCGGTTCGGCGAACGCATCGGGCAAGCCGACATGCCGGCCGCCGAAGCGGCGCTCGCGCGGCTCGAGCTCTACACCCACCTGACGCCGTCGCCGCACTGGCGGTTCGCCTCCGCGCTGCGGCGCGCCTGCATGGACTCGTTGCAAGGAGACCGGGACTCCGCACTGCGTGGGCTCGACGACGCGGTGCGGTCTGCGGAAGGCTGGCTCCATCCGGGCGAGATCCGCGGGATCCAGATGGGCTTCCACGCCTTCACGGCCTACCTCTACGACCAGGCCGACCCTGCGCTCGTGTCCCTGTACGAGCAGAACGTCGAGATCGTCGGCGACCTCCCGGCGCCGTTCCTGCACGCCGGCCTCGCGTTCGCGGCCTGGATGCTCGGGGAGCCGGAGCGAGCGAAGGCGCACCTTTCGCGCACGGCACCCGGCATCGACGCGATCGCGGTCGGGCTCGAGTCGCTTTTCGCGCTGCAGGTGTGCGGCCTCACGGCGGCGGAGATCGGTGACGTGCGGATGGCGCGCACGATCCGGCCGCTGCTCGAGCCCTTCGCGGACCGGCTGACCTCAAGCGGGTCGATCGCCGTGCCGATCGCGACGACCCTCGCACTTCTCTGCGACCTGACCGGCGACAGCCTGGCGGCCGCAGCGCACCACCGGGCTGGTGTCGCCGTCGCCGAGCGGACCGGATCAGCCGTGATCGTGGCCCGCTGCCGGGAGCTCGCGGGCACCCCCGTCCCGATGCCCCCGCCCGCCGGCGGCATGCCGGTCGGGCGGGCGACGATCACCCCGCACGGACGGGAGTGGGTCCTCGCTTCGCCCCTCGGCGCGGCGGTGGTGGAGGAGTCGCGGGGACTGCTCCAGCTGATCGACGTCCTGAGGGCGAACGGTCGTGACGTCGGCGCTCTCGACCTCGCCGGCTCCGGGGCCGAGCAGGTCGCTGTGCAGAGCGACCTCGGTCCGGCCCTCGACAGTCGCGCCAAGCGCGAGTACCGGACCCGGATCGCCGACCTGCGCGAGGAGATCGACGAGGCGGACGCGATGAACGACCCCGATCGGGCGAGCCGGGCTCGGTGGGAGCTCGACGCGCTGCTGGAGGAGCTCAGCCGGGCGGTCGGGCTGTCCGGGCGCGACCGGCCACAGGGCGCGACAGACGAGCGGGCCCGGGTCAACGTCACCCGAAGCATCAAGCGGGCGATCGCCGCGGTCGGCGCGAAGGCGCCGGACCTCGGTGCCCACCTGGAGGCGGCCGTCCGGACCGGCCGGCAGTGCCGGTACCAACCGGACCCGGCGGTCGCGCTGACCTGGGAGATCTCCACGGAACACTGACCGGTCGCGCCCGACGGAACATCGTTCCGTCCCGACGGAACGCCTCCAGGGCATGACCTTCGTCAACATCCTGGTCGCCGACCGCCGGATCCGCCTCCTCGCCCAGATCACTTGCGCGCCGTACCGGCCGATCATCCTTCGCCCCTCCGACGACCGGCGGTCGGGGCGATGACCACCCTCACCTCCGACCGGCCTTCCGTCGACCTCACCGCACGCCGCCGGGTCGGCCGCGGGTATCTCGCCGCCGCCGGAACCTTCGTCTTCTACGTCGTCGTGCTCGCGACCACCTCGGCCGGCTACGAGCAGGCCCTCACCAATGCCGCGGACGACGCGGGAGTCGCGGTCAACCGGTTGCCGGCGGAGACCCTCGCCCAGATCGGGCAGGACCACCCGTGGAGCATCCTGGCCAACCTCGTCCTCGTGCTGCTCCCGGTGACGCTGCTCCTCGCCACTCGTCGGGCCGCCGCCGTATCGGGCGACCGGTGGGGCGTCCGGCTCGCCGCCTGCGCCGCTGTGGTCTGGGGCTGCTACTTGGTGCTCAACCTGGGCCTGCTGGCCGACCCGGGCTCGCTGCCGCCGCTGACCCGCGACCTCGACCTGCTCACGGTGCCGCTGGTCTCGCTCGGCTCGGTCCTCTCACTCACCTCGTTCGTGCTGTCGGTCCGGGGTCTCCGCCGCCTCGGATGGCGTCGGGTGGCCACCGCGATCGCGGTCCTTGTCGTGGTCGCCGACCTGGTCATCAGCGCGGGCCTGCTGGTGACGTCAGGGTTCGAGGAGCCGATCGCCCCGATCGCGCTGCTGCCGGCCGAGCTGATCGTCGGCATCGCGCTCCTTGTCAGGAGCCGGCGATGACCCCCGTCGGTCGGACCGAAGCCGACCGGGCCATGGACCGGGCCATGGACATCGTCGTCGTCGGCGACCCGCTCGACCGGCTCGACCCAGCGGTCGACACCACGCTCGGCATCGTCACCGCCGCCCTGGACCGCGGACACCACGTCCGGGCGTGCGGACCGGCCGACCTCGCGATCGTCGACGGCACCGCGGTCGCCCGGACCTACGACGTGCGCCGCGGCGACACCCGCTGGACGCAGCTCGCCGAGGTGGACGCCGTACTCCTGCGCACTGATCCTCCGGTGGACCGCGGCTACCTCGACACCACCCTCGTGCTCGACCGCGTCGACCCGGCCCGCACTCTGATGGTCAACGATCCGCGCGGCGTGCGGGTTGCCAACGAGAAGCTGTGGGCGCTCGAGCACGCCGACCTGTGCCCACCCACCCTGGTGGCCGCCTCGGCCGACCTGATCGACGACTTCGTCCGCGAGCACAAGGAGTGCGTGGTCAAGCCGATCGACGGATTCAGCGGCCACGGCGTGCTGCGCCTGGGGTACGACGACCCCAACGCGGCTTCGATCATCGAGCTCTCGACCCGGGGCGGGCGCCGCCAGGTCGTCGTCCAGCCATGGCTCGACCGGGTCCGCGACGGCAACAAGCGGCTGTTCGTCCACGGCGGCGAACCGGTCGCCGCCGCGTTGCGGTTCCCCGTCGAGAACGGTGACTTCCGGATCGGGATGCCCGCCCGGATGGTCGAGGTCGACGACCGCGACCGCGAGATCTGCGACCGGCTCCGACCGGGTCTGCTCGACCTCGGCCTGTTCCTGGTCGGGCTCGACGTGATCGACGGTCGGCTCATCGAGGTGAACGTGACCAGCTCCGGCGCGCTCCGCAAGTGCGACCGGCTCCTCGGCAGCACCCTCTGCGCCGACTTCGTGGACCTGATGGAAACCACCACCCAAGGGAGAAGCTCATGACCACCGCCATCATCTGCATCGCACTGCTCGCCACGCTCCTGTTCGTCCTCGGCTGGAACGTGTCGCGGCTGCGCGGCACCCGCGGGAACACGGGCGAGCAGTTCCCGACCGCGCCCGACGACTCCTTGTTCGTCGCCATCCGCGCGCACGGGAACGCGACCGAGTACGTCCCCACGCTCGCCGTGCTGATCCTCATCGTCGGCTCCCGCGACCCCGCCGTCTGGATGCTCGTCGTGGCCGCCGTCGCCGTCGTCTCCCGCTACCTGCACGCCGTGGGGGTGCTGGTCGCGGGCGACATGGGCAAGGAGAACCTGCTGCGCCTCGTCGGCGCGGTCGGCACCGTCCTCAGCGGCGTCGCGCTCGCGGTCGCCGCAGTCCTGGTGATCTGAGATGTCCTCGCGGAAGCTGGCACTCGAGGAGGCCGTGGAGGCCCAGTTCGAGGGCGCGGACGACGGCAGCCGCCGGATCGGCCTCGAGCGCGAGCTCATCCCGTATCGACACTCGCCGGACATCACCGAGCCGGTGGCCCTCGCCGACTTGCAGCACGCCCTGGCCGGGGTGCCGGACGTCGGGTTCGAGCCCGGGGGGCAGATCGAGCTGCACCCGAGTCCGTCAGAAACGGCGGCCGACGCGGTCGCCGTACTCAAGGAGCGCGAGCGGGCCGCCCGGGCCGCCCTCGCCACCGTCGGCATCCACCTGGCCGCGGTCGGCCTCGACCCCTGGCGCAGCCCCGAACGCCTCGGCCTGCAGCTCTCCGACCAGCGTTACCTCGACCTGGACCGGCACTTCCGCCGGATCGGACCCGCCGGCCGACGCTTCATGCGGCAGACCGCCGGGCTCCAGATCTGCGTCGACCTCCGTCCGGGGATCGAGGGTCTCGTCCAGTGGCGCGCCGCGAACCTGGTCTCGCCCGTCCTCGCCGCGCTCTTCGCCAACTCCCGCGTGTGCGAGGGCCGGCGACTGGCCACCGACGGCGGACGTACGGCGGTGTGCCTGGCGACCGATCCCACCCGGATGGCCTTCGGCCGGCTCGGTCGGTCCCGGGGCCAGGTGGGGGAGTACCTGCGGTTCGCGACCTCCGCACCCGCGCTCAGCGACCGGTTCACCGACGTCGACGCCCACCTCACGACCCTGTTCCCGGCGGTCCGGCCACGCGGGCGCTACCTCGAGGTCCGCGCCCTCGACGCCGTCCCGGGCCGTGAGCTCGGGCCGGCGGTCGCGCTGACCACCGCGCTCCTGACGGCTCCGGGAGCTGCCGACGAGGTCCTGTCCGCGCTGGACGGCATCGACATCCCCGGGCTGTGGGCCCTCGCGGCCGGACCCGGGCTACGGCACCCCGTCCTCCACGGGCTGGCCGCCGGACTGGTCCGGGTCGCCCGGGTCGCGGCAGCCGACCTGCCGAGCGGCTACCTGCCGCCGGACGACGACGGTCTGGACCGGGTCGCGGCGCGCGTCCTGGACCCGGTCGAGGCGGCGGCGTGAAGAACGGACGGCCCGTCGTCGGCGTCGTCGCCGGCCGGCACCAGGTGCAGCGGCACTGGGGGATCCTGCCGGTGCAGGGCATCAGGGAGCCCTACCCCGACCTGCTGGCCTCGCTGGGCGCCGTACCGGTCGCGCTGCCGGTGGTCCGGTCGCAGCTGCTGCCTCCGGCCGCGCTGCTGGGTGCCGTGGACGCGCTCGTTCTCGCGGGCGGGGGCGACCTCGACCCGGCGTCCTACGGCGCCGCCGCGCATCCGTCGACCGGCGATGTCGACCGGCTCCGCGACGAGACCGAGATCGCGCTCGCCCGCGCCGCGGTCGGGGCCGGCGTGCCGGTCCTCGGCGTGTGCCGCGGCCTGCAGATCCTCAACGTCGCCCTCGGTGGCGGTCTGCACCAGGACATCGGGATGGACCACATCCTCCCCGGCGGCCGCCACCCGGTGCGGACCGCACCTGGGTCGCTGACCCGTCGACTCGCCGGCGCGCGTCCGGACGTGACGTCCATCCACCACCAGGCTGTCGCCGGGCTGGGCCGCGGCCTCCAGGCGACGGCGTGGGCCGACGACGGGGTGATCGAGGCGCTCGAACTGCGGGTGCGCGAGCGCGTTGCCGCACTGGCCGTGCAGTGGCACCCGGAGCTCGAACCGGGCAAGGTCCAGCAGGCGCTCTTCTGCTGGCTGGTGGAGTCGGCGCGGCGCGGGACGGGCGAGCTCAGGTCAGCTCGGCCTTGACCAGCTTCGCTTCCCGCTTCGCCGCGTGGGCGAGGTGCCGGGCTTCGCGACGGGCGTCGCGAGCGGCCCTCCGGGCGCGCCAGGCGAGTCCGGGCCTGCCCTCGGTGTCGCCGGCTGCGATCAGCAGTCCACCGGTGAGGGAGATGTTCTTGAAGAAGTGAGTGAGCTGCTCGCGGCGCTCGGCGGGGTCCGAAGCCTCCCAGAAGCGGTAGCGGGTCGCGGTGGACGGCACCAACGAGGCGGCGAGCACGCCGGACGCGACCCGCGGGAACTTGCCGGTCATGAGGGCCCCGGCCGCGGCGATCTGGACCGCGCCGTTGATCCGCACCCAGGTCACCGGCTCCGAGGGGACCGGCGTGCCGTCGGGCGTGGCCTTCTCGACCAGCGGGACGATCCGGTCGGTCACCGGCTTCGCCTCGCGGGCGAGTGCCTCGGCGTTGCGCAGCGAGTCAACCCCGTTTGCCACGAAGAAGGCACCGAGCAGTGGTCGGACGAACAGTCGGGTCAAGGCCATGCTGGGTCCGATACCCCGTCGGCGCCGTCTCAATCATCCCGACCGGCCTGTCCCCGGCCGGCGCTAGATTGAGCGCATGTGTGGGCGCTATGCCTCCAGCCGGAGCCCGGACGACCTCGCTGAGGAGTTCGAGGTCGTCGATCCGCGTCTCGACCGGCCGCTGCCACCGGACTTCAACGTGGCGCCGACCAAGGAGGTCTACGCGGTCCTCGACCGGGTGCCGCGGCCCGATGCCGAAGGGGACCGAACGGCGAACGCCGACCCCGTCCGGCAGCTCCGGGTCCTGCGCTGGGGACTGGTGCCCTTCTGGGCCAAGGACCCCTCCATCGGCAGCCGGATGATCAACGCGCGGATGGAGACCGTTGCCGAGAAGCCAGCCTTCCGGCGGGCCTTCGCCGGCCGTCGCTGCCTGTTGCCGGCCGACGGCTACTACGAGTGGTACGAGACCCAGCAGGAGATCAAGGGCGGCAAGACTCCGAAGTTCAAGAAGCAGCCGTTCTTCATCAAGCCGAAGGACGGTTCGGTGCTGGCGATGGCCGGTCTCTACGAGATCTGGAAGGACCCCACCCGAGACTCGGACGACGCCGACGATCCCGGCCGATTTCTTTGGACCTGCACCGTGCTGACCACCGAGGCCACCGACGAGGTGGGCCGGATCCACGACCGGATGCCGCTGCTGGTCACGCCGGATCGCCGTACCGCCTGGCTGGACCCGGGCACCCCGAAGGACCAGCTGCCCGACCTGCTGGTGCCGGCCCAGCAGGGCGGTCTCGAGGCGTTCCCCGTGTCGACCGCGGTCGGCAACGTCCGCAACAACGGCCCCGAGCTGGTCGAGCCGATCTCCTTCGAGGAGTCGCTCCTGTGAGCAAGAGCGAGGAGCGGATCATCATGACCCCGGTCGGCGAGGGCCGGTTGGTGACCCGCCGCGCACCCAGGCCGATCGCGACCGTCCTGCTCAGCCACGGCGCCGGCGGCGGCATCGAGGCGCGCGACCTGACCGCGCTGGCGACGTACCTCCCGCGCCAGGGGGTCAACGTGATGCTGTTCGAGCAGCCCTGGCGTCGCGCGGGTCGGAAGGTCGCGACCCCGCCCGCCACGCTCGACGTCGGGCTCCGTGCCGCTGTCGACGCCCTCCGCGTCCGCACCCCGATCATTGTGGGTGGCCGTTCGGCCGGTGCCCGGTCCGCCTGCCGCTCGGCGCGGGCGCTCGGTGCAGCGGGCTGCCTGGCGCTGTCGTTCCCACTCCACCCGCCGGGCAAGCCGGAGCGCTCGCGTCTCGACGAGCTGGCCGATGCCGGGGTGCCGACCCTCGTGATCCAGGGGGGCAACGACCCGTTCGGCACGCCGGAGGAGTTTCCCGACCCGCTGCCCGCGCGCACTGACCTCGCCGTCGTGCCCGATGCTGACCACGGGTTCAAGGTGCCCAAGGTGGCCTCGATCACCCAGGACGATGCGATGGGCATCGTGGTCGAGGCGGCCCTGGAGTGGGTCGTTCGCGAAATTGTCGGGAATGGAGTGTCCCGCTAGCCGGTTGGACCGGACATGATCGCAGTCCTCGAGCGCCGTTCTGCGGCGACCCCCGTAGTCTTGGGGACGATGACTGAGACCTCTGACCTCGACCTCGCCGCGGGCGCCACCCGTCCCGACGACGTCGTCGACGTCGCGACCGAGACCCAGGCCGATCGGGCCGCGCGGTTCGAGCGCGACGCCCTGCCGTTCCTCGACCAGCTCTACTCGGCGGGGATGCGGATGACGCGCAACCCCGCGGACGCCGAGGACCTGGTCCAGGAGACCTTCGCGAAGGCCTTCTCGGCCTTCCACCAGTTCAAGCCCGGCACCAACCTCAAGGCCTGGCTCTACCGGATCCTGACCAACACGTTCATCAACACCTACCGCAAGAAGCAGCGCGAGCCGCAGCAGTCCATGTCGGAGGACGTCGAGGACTGGCAGCTGGCCCGTGCGGAGTCGCACATGTCGAGCGGGCTGAAGTCGGCAGAGATGCAGGCGCTCGAGCACCTGCCCGACAGCCAGGTCAAGGACGCGCTGCAACGGCTCCCCGAGGAGTTCCGGCTGGCGGTCTACCTTGCCGACGTGGAGGGCTTCGCCTACAAGGAGATCGCCGAGATCATGGACACGCCGATCGGGACCGTGATGTCCCGGCTCCATCGCGGTCGCCGACAGCTGCGGGACATGCTCTCCGACTACGTACGCACGGGCGGCGACGCACCGGTCGAGGGAGGCCGATGATGGCGCACACCCACGGCGACGGCCCGACCAACGAGGAGTGCGTCGACTTCCTCGAGCGGATCATGCGGCTGATCGACAACGAGCTCGAAGAGGATGACTGCGCGGTGGTCCGCGCCCACATCGACACCTGCAACCCGTGTCTCGAGCGTTACGACCTCCAGCGCACCGTCAAGGCGATCGTCGCTCGCTCGTGCTCGGAGACTGCCCCAACCGAGCTTCGCGACCGGGTGCGGATCCGGATCCAGCAGATCCAGGTACGGATCACCGGACAGTAGCGGGTCCCTGGCCCCGGGTCTGGGATGATCCGCGCATGACCAAGACCGTGCTCATCACCGGCTGCTCCTCCGGCATCGGCGAGGCGACTGCCACGCGGCTCGTCCGCAGTGGCTGGGACGTCTACGCGACCGCGCGCCGGCCAGAGACGCTGTCCGTACTCGCGGACGCCGGGTGCACCACGCTGGCCCTCGACGTGACCGACGAGGCCTCGATGACCACCGCCGTCGACGCCGTACTCGACGGCGCCGGGCGGATCGACGCGCTGGTCAACAACGCCGGCTACTCCCAGTCGGGAGCGCTGGAGTCCGTGGACGTCGACGACGTCCGCCGCCAGTTCGAGACCAACGTGTTCGGCCTGATCCGGTTGACCCAGCTGGTGCTCCCGACGATGCGCGAGCAACGGTCAGGGCGGATCGTCAACATCGGCTCGATGGGCGGCAAGCTGACCTTCCCCGGCGGCGGGGCCTACCACGCCAGCAAGTACGCCGTCGAGGCGCTCTCGGATGCGCTGCGGTTCGAGGTCGCCGGGTTCGGCATCCGGGTGGTGCTGATCGAGCCGGGCCTGATCACCACCAACTTCGAGGCCGCGGTCGCTGCCGCGATGCCCGAGGGCGAGGGTCCGTACACCGGTTTCAACGCCGCGGTCATGAAGTCCACGTCGGAGGCGTACGACGGCCCGATGGCCAAGCTCGGTGGGCCGCCCGAGGCGGTCGCGAAAGTGATCGAGAAGGCGCTCACCAAGCGGCGCCCGAGGTCGCGCTACCTGGTCACGCCCTCGGCGTACGGTGCCATCGCGAGCCGACGGATGATGCCGGACAAGATGTGGGACCTGGCGATGAAGTCGCAGTTCCCGCAGCCCAAGTAACCCCGGGCGGTGCTAGCTGTTGGGGCGCTTGCCGTGGTTCGCAGCCTTCTTGCGGCGCGAACGGCGCTTGCGGCCAGTCTTGCCCATGGGTTCCTCCTGGATCGCCGGGACGGGCCAGTCTCCCACGCCCGCACGCACCTGACGAAATCGGGGTGTTTGGACGTGATCCACCCCGAAAACGTCAGGTGCTTGCGCTAGTGGAGGCGCCCGAGAAAGCGATCGGCATCGACGACTACGCGGGTGATCTCGCCGCTGCCGACCAGCTTGCCCGCGCCCTCGGGGCCGATGTTGCGCACAGCCACGGAGAACCGCCGCAGCCGGCCGTCGACGTAGGCGAGCCGCGCGGTGACCTCGACCTCCTGCCCGACCGCGCTCGGCGCCAGGTGCTCGAGCTGGATCCGGGTGCCGACGCTGGTCTCGCCGGCGGCGAGCCCGGGGTCGATCGCCGCACACGTCGCGGCCTCGCACCAGCCCAGCAGCCGGGGTGTGCCGAGGACGGGCAGGCTCCCGGAGCCCACGGCGGCCGCGGTATCGGCATCGCTGACGGTGAAGCGGAGCGCGGCCTCGGCCGACGGGACCTGGGTCATCGGACGCCCGCTAGATGCCGAACGTGCTGCGCGGGTAGGCCGCGTCGACGTCGGTGATCACGTTGACGAGGTACGGCGCGCCTGCGGCGAACGCCCGGTCCAGCGCGGGACCGATCTGACGGGGGTCGGTCACGGTCTCTCCTGCGCCGCCGAGCGCCGTCACGACCGAGTGGTAGGCGGTCCGCGGTGCCAGGTCGGCAGCGACGTCATATCCGTAGAGCATCTGCATCGGCCCCTTCTCAAGGCCCCAGGCGGAGTTGTTGCCCATCACCATGACGACCGGCAGATTGTGGCGGACCAGCGTGTCGACGTCCATCAGCGAGAACCCTGCGGCGCCATCACCGAGGAGCAGCACGACCTGGGACGACGGGCGGGCGACCCGAGCCGCGATCGCGGCGCCGAGGCCGGCACCCAGGCAGCCGTACGGCCCCGGGTCCAGCCAGCATCCGGGTCGCTTCGGCTCGACGTACTTGCCGGCGAACGACACGAAGTCGCCGCCGTCGCCGATCACGACCGCGTCGTCGGCGAGGCGGGGGACCAGCTCGCCGTAGATCCGCGCCGGGTGTACGGGGTCGGCCTCCGCCGACAGCAGCTCGGCGTCACGAGCAGCCGCCGCGGACACGGTGTCCTGGAGGACTGATGTCCATCCGGACCAGTCCGGCCGGTTGCCGCGCTCGAGCGCGGCCTGCAGACCGTCGAACACCGCGGTCAGGTCGCCGCCCACCGATTCGGCGAGGGCGGCGTGCGCCGAGACCTGGTCGGGGGAGTCGGCGATGTGGACGACCTGCGCAGGTGTCGCGCCATCCTTGCCGCCGAAGATCCCGTAGCCCAGCCGGAAGTCGAGAGGGGTCCCGACCACGACCACCAGATCGGCGCCGCCGATCGCAGCAGACCGGGCCTTGGTCACCAGCAGCCGGTGGCCGCCGGGGATCACGCCGCGCCCCATCCCGTTGGTGATGGTCGGGACGCCGATCGAGTCGACGAACCGCAGCGCGGCTGCCTCGGCGCCGTCGGCCCAGACGTCGGTGCCGAGGATCAGCAACGGGCGGGCGGCCCCTGCGAGCAGCGCCGCGATCCGGTCGATCGCGTCGCTGTCCGGCTCGGCTCCGCGGGCGGCGCGGACGACGGACACCGGCCCCGTGCCTTGGTTGAAGAACTCGTCCATCGGGACGTCGACGTACGCCGGCCCGCGGTGGGGCGAACGGGCGGCGGTGAACGCCGCGTGGAAGCCGGCGGGGACGTCGTCGGCGGTCATCAGGGTGGCTGCGTGCTTGGTCACCGGACCGACGATCGGCAGGTGGTCGATCTCCTGCAGGGCACCGGTTCCCCAGCGGTTGTTGGGCGCACGCCCACCGACGACGACCATCGGAGAGCCGGCGAACTGGGCCTGGGCCATCGCGCTGATGCCGTTGGTCACCCCGGGACCGGCGGTCAGTACGGCGAGCCCGGGCACCCGGGTGAGCTTGCCGGTGGCTTCGGCCGCGAACGCCGCCGTCTGCTCGTGGCGTACGTCGAGCAGCCGCATCGGGCGCCCCTCCTCGGCCGCCTTCACCGCGCCGTCGTACATCGGGAAGACGTGGGCGCCGGACAGCGTGAACATGGTCTCCACGCCGTGCGCCTGGGCAACGGCGACAGCGAGTTGCCCGGCGTGGCCGGCGAGTTCGGTCGAGGTCATGGACCGCAACCTACCGACTGGATCAATCGGCGGCCGGAGGGCCGGCGCGGTGGCGCGAGGGACCGAGGTAGGCAGGGTGGGTGCGGCGCAGGTGCTCGACCAGGAGCAGCACCAGGTCGGTACGCCGAGGGGGCGCGCCGGGTCCGAGCGCCAGCTGGAGGTAGAGCGCACGCAGGAACGCCGCCGCGTTGCCGATCTCGAGATAGACGTCGGACTTGGCGTCGGCGTCGCGCCGGGGCCGCGCGGCGATCGCGATCCGCTCGAGCCAGGCCTCGACCAGCTCGTTGGGCACCAGCCCGCGGCGCAGGACGTGGATCGTGGTCATCGCCAGCCGGTCGTGCTCGCCGGAGTACCAGATCGCCCCGGGCGTGCGGGTGACGCGGTCGCCGATGACGTCGAGCACCACCAGCAGCTCGCCCGGGCCGCAGTGCGGGGAGCGTGCGAGGGCCCCGAACGCATCGGCACCGTGCGCGATCGCGTGCGCCCAGCCCTGGTCGTCCACCCAACCGCGCTCGTCGCGCTCCATGAGAAACCAGGTCGCGAGGCGATCACCCCACTCGTGGACCTTCGACCGGGTCACCCGTGGTTTGCGGGTGTCACGATCGATCACCTCAGCGACGACAAGTGCGGAGAAGCTGCGCCGGAACACGCTGTCGGTCTCCCGCTCGCCGATGCCGGTGACCAACCCGGTCGCAATTCCGTCGCCCAGACCGGGCAGCAGGTCGTCGTAGACACCACGCTCGATCCAGGTGCAGAGCACAGCGAGGGCGACCTCGCGAAGCTCGGAATCGGGGGTGCCGAGCAGCTCGGTCAGTTCGGCGGTGAGGTCCGACAGCGCGCGGTCGGCGGGCACTCTGAAGTCGGCTGCAGACACATGTCGCCAGTCGACGATGGGGGGCATATCGCACATCCTGCCAAACGGTTCCGACTGGTCCAGACCGGCCCCGAGAGAGCCAGCCACTAACGTGACACCGTGCCGTCACTCGCTGCGATCGCCCGGCGCCACACCGACCTCGACGACGAGGACATCGAGTGGCTCCAGCGGATCCTCGCGGACTGGCAGATCATCGCGGACCTGTCGTTCGCCGATCTGGTGCTGTGGCTCCCGGACCGCGAGGGTGGCGGCTACTGGGCCGGTGGGCAGATGCGTCCGACGACCGGTCCGACGGCGTACGTCGACGACATCGTCGGCTCCTTCGTGGCCAGCGGGCGCCGGCCGCTGGTCGACACCGCGTTCGAGCAGGGTCGGATCGCGCGCGAGGGCGACCCCGAGTGGCGGGACGAGGTGCCGGTGCGGGTCGAGGCGATCCCCGTGCGACGCGGCGACCGGGTGATCGCGGTGATCGCGCGCAACACCAACCTGCTGGGCGTCCGCACCCCGAGCCGGCTCGAGATCAACTACCTAGGGACCGCTGGCGACCTGACCAAGATGATCGCGTCCGGTCACTTCCCGGCGACCGGCCAGCGCAGCGACCACGCGGACTCGCCGCGCGTCGGCGACGGCTTCCTCCGCGTCGACGCGGTCGGCCGGGTGGTCTATGCGAGCCCCAACGCGTTGTCGGTCTACCGCAAGCTCGGCCTGGCCGGTGACCTGACCGGCCACCTGCTGACCGACCTCACCCGCGACCTGGTCCCGCCGAGGAAGCGTCCCGACGAGGAGACCCTCAGCGCGGTGCTGGGCGCGCGGGCGCACCGCGACACCGAGTTCGGGTCGGGCGATACCGCGATCATCGTCCGTGCCATCCCGTTGCGGCCCGACGGTGAGCACATCGGCGGCCTGATCCTGCTGCGCGACGTGACCGACCTCCGCCGCCGCGACCGCGAGCTGATCACGAAGGACGCCACGATCCGGGAGATCCACCACCGGGTGAAGAACAACCTGCAGACGGTCGCGGCGCTGCTCCGGTTGCAGGCGCGCCGGATCGACTCCGCCGACGCGACTGCTGCGCTGGAGGAGGCGGTGCGCCGGGTCGGCTCGATCGCGATCGTCCACGAGACCTTGAGCCAGGCGGTCGAGGAGACGGTCGACTTCGACGCGATCGCCGACCGGCTGGCGCGGTTGGTCACCGACGTCGGGCTCGCGTCGGTCCGGGTCCGTCGGGAGGGCAGGTTCGGGATGTTGGTGTCGGAGCAGGCGACGCCGCTCGCGATGGTGCTGACCGAGCTGCTCCAGAACGCCGTCGAGCACGGCTATCCCACCGACGACACCTCCTCCGATGCGGACGGTGAGATCGTCCTGTCCGCGCAACGACGCGGCGGCCACTTGGAGGTGAGCATCGTCGACGACGGCCGCGGCCTCCCAGAGGGCTTCGAGCTCGACAGCGCGCCGAGCCTGGGGTTGTCGATCGTCAAGACGCTGGTCGAGTCAGAGCTTGGCGGTCATCTCACGCTGGCAGCATCCGCGGGCGGCGGGACCCGCGCCGATGTGTCGATACCCCTGGACTGATCAAACGGGTGTGCGCACGCGAGCGCGGGCGTTGCGCCGCTTCAGCGCACGCCGCTCGTCCTCGCTGAGACCGCCCCAGACGCCGTGGTCCTGTCCCGCCTCGAGCGCCCACGCGAGGCATTGCTCGCGCACGTCGCAGCGTCGGCAGACCTGTTTGGCCTCCTCGATCTGGAGGATGGCCGGACCGGTGTTGCCGATCGGGAAGAACAGTTCCGGATCCTCGTCGAGGCATGCGGAACGATGACGCCAATCCATCGGTGGGGAATCCTTCTTTCCTCGGTGCGGGCAGGCCGTGACCAAGCTCTGAATGCGCCCCCGGCCTGCGGGCGCGACAATGACCGCAAAAGTGAACGGTTTCACGATCGCCCTGCAAGGTTTCCAAGGAAACGCCCGCGAATCAAGGGTTAGCGACGGTTTGTTGGGTCACAGTACGGCGAGCCACAGGCAGCGAGGGGTCGCGTCCACGACGTAAAACACGGCAAATTGCCCCCTGGCCCCGGCTCTGCCGGTCGCCGCCGTCCCCGCCACTGGCTGGTCCGACCACCCGGCCCGGTCGTTAGGATCCTCCAGGTGTCCGTCCAGCCGAAGCCACCCAGCGCGCCGCCACCCCTGACCGTGGCGGCGTCCCTGGTCGCCGTCCAGGGGTTCGTGCTGCTGGCCCTCGCGGTGGGGGAGGCCGCGGACCTGGATGCCGACCGGCGAGCGATGGGGTTGTCGACGGCCGCATTCTTCGCCGGGTACGCCGCCCTCCTGCTCGTCGCCGGCTGGGGACTGTGGCGCAGCGCAGCCTGGTCGCGGGGGCCGGCGCTGATCACCCAGCTGATCCTCCTCGGCCTCGCGTGGAACCTCCGCGAGCATGCGGTGGCGGCGGTCGCGGTCGCCGCCGTCGCGCTCGTCGTACTCGCCGGGGTCCTGCACCCCGACTCGATCGGGGCGCTGTCCGGCGACGTTGCCGACGAATAGCCGACGAATAGCCGACGAATAGCCGACGAGCGTTCAGTCGTCGGTCTCCAGCGATGACCGGAGCTGCTCGAGGGTGCGGGTGAGCAGCCGCGACACGTGCATCTGGGAAACGCCGATCTCGGCGGCGATCTGCGACTGGGTCATGTTCTTGAAGAACCGCAGCAGCAGGATCGTCTTCTCGCGCGGAGGCAGGCCTTCGAGCAGGGGCTTGATCGACTCGCGGATCTCGACGTGCTCGAGGCCCTCGTCGTCGACGCCGATCGCATCGAGCATGCTCTGGCCGCCGCGGCCCCTGCCGCCGTCGGAGTCGGCCGTCGCGTCGAGGGAGAGGGTGGCGTAGGCATTGCTCGACTCCATGCCCTCGACGATCTCCTCGACCGAACAGCCGATCGCGTCGGCGATCTCGCCCGGCGTGGGTGAGCGGCCGAGCGACTGCGTGAGCTCGGCTGTCGACCCGCTGATCTGCATCCGGAGCTCCTGGAGCCGACGCGGGACCCGGATCGCCCACCCCTTGTCGCGGAAGTAGCGCTTGATCTCGCCGATGATCGTCGGGGTGGCGTAGGTGGAGAACTCCACGCCGCGCTCGGTGTCGAAACGGTCGACCGACTTGATCAGTCCGACCGTGCCGACCTGGACCAGGTCCTCGAACGGCTCGCCGCGGTTGCGGAAGCGGCGGGCGCAGTGCTCGACCAACGCCAGGTGCAGGTGGACGAGCGCTTCGCGCGCGTTGGCCCGCTCGGCGTCGGACGCGTCGGAGTCGCGGAGCACCGCGAACAGCCGGGCGCTCTCGTGCCGGATCTCGTCGAGAGCAGCGGCACGTCCGCTGTCCCGAGACTCGACCTCGGTCATCTCTAGAATCCGGGCCCGTCCACGACGGATGGGTCGAGCGAGGAGCCGGCGGTGATGTGGACGGCGTAGCTGCCCGGCGACGCGTCGACGCTGGCCGCAGTCGTCAGGGTGGCGAGCACCTGCCAGCCGAAGCTGTCGTAGTCGGGGGCGGTGGGCGACTGCGCCGTGGTGCTGACCTCGAGCCGGAGCTCTCCCGGGCCGAGCCGAAAGCGACACACCAGGTCGGCACCGGCATCGGCTTCGCCGAGCACCATTGCGGTCGCCTCGCTCACGGCGATCCGCAGGTCCTCGATGTCGTCCATCGTGAAGTCGAGCCGGGCGGCCAGTCCGGCGGTCAGCGTGCGGAGCACAGCAGCGTAGGCGCCGTCCGCCGGCAGCCGTAGCTCCACGTCGGATCGGGCGCCCACGCCGCTGGTGATCATGCCTTCTTCGTCTCCCAGAAGATCTTGGCGATCTCGTCGATCTTGGCCAACAGCTCGTCGGCCTTCCCGGCGTCGAGGGTGCCCTTGGTGCCAGAGGCGCCGGCGAGCTTCGTGGCTTCGTTGAAGAGGGTGTGGAGCTCCGGGTACTTCTCGAAGTGCGGGGGCTTGAAGTAGTCGGTCCACAGCACCCACAGGTGGTGCTTGACCAGCTCCGAGCGCTGCTCCTTGATCAGGATCGCTCGGGTTCGGAAGTCCTGGTCGTCGCTGTCGAGCGCCTTCTGGACGATGGCCTTGACCGATTCGGCCTCGATCCGGGCCTGGGCCGGGTCGTAGACGCCGCAGGGCAGGTCACAGTGGGCGGACACCTCGAGGGTGCGGGCAAAAAGACGCGAGAACATGCGGGTCCTCTCTCGTGTTCAGGTCGGTAAAGGGAGCGTTACCCTCCGGCTGCGACACTACTCGGCGTGACGTCGGCGGGAAACGAGGGGCGTACGTCGGACGCGGCCGGCCCACGGTCCGTCGTACCACTCGGTCTCGCGCTCGTGCGCGGGGACTCGATGCGGCCGACGCTGGCGCCGGGGGACCGGTTGCTGGTCCACCATCGGCGGCTGCCACGACCGGGTCAGGTCGTGGTCGGTCGGTTCGCCGACGGGACGGTCGCGGTGAAAAGGGCCGTCGAGAAACGGCCCGGCGGCTGGTGGTTGCTGTCGGACAACCCCGCCGACGGCGTGGACTCACGACGCCGTGGCGTGGTGCCCGAGGAGGACCTCCTCGGCGTCGTACGCGCCCGGCTGTGGCCGCGGCCGCGGCGGTTGTGAGTCGGTCACGCGTCAGCCCCTCCGCCGGATGCCGGAGCGGCAGCGTCCTCGGCTGTGGAAGAATCGTTCCTCGTGGCCGCCGACGTCCCTCCTTCCCACCCGCGCGCGGGTGAGCCGGTCTTCGACCTGCATCACCGGGGGAAGATGGAGATCACCGCCACGGTCGGTCTCACCAACAAGGCGGAGCTGTCGCTGGCCTACACCCCTGGTGTGGCCGAGGTGTGCGAGGCGATCGCGGCGGACCCGCAGCTGACCCAGCACTACACCTGGGTGCCCAACACGGTCGCCATCGTCACCGACGGCACGGCGGTGCTCGGACTCGGCGACATCGGCCCGGCCGCGGCGATGCCGGTGATGGAGGGCAAGGCCGTCCTCTTCAAGCAGTTCGGTGGCGTCGACGGCGTACCGATCTGTCTCGCGACGACCGACGTCGAGGAGATCATCGAGACGGTCGTCCGACTCGCGCCGAGCTTCGGAGGCATCAACCTCGAGGACATCTCGGCGCCGCGTTGCTTCGAGATCGAGGACCGGCTCAAGGAGCGGCTCGACATACCGGTCTTCCACGACGACCAGCACGGCACCGCCGTGGTCACCCTCGCCGCACTCACCAACGCGCTCAAGATCACCCACCGCAACCCGGAGTCGACGAGAGTCGTGATCTCGGGTGCGGGTGCCGCCGGCGTTGCGATCGCGAAGATCCTGCTAGAGGCCGGCATCAAGGATCTCGTCGTCACCGACCGCAAGGGCGTGGTCAGCTCCGACCGCCACGACCTCACCCCGTCGAAGAAGGCGCTCGCCGAGCTCACCGCCGACCAGAGCGGCCGCAGCGGCACTCTGGCCGACGCGTTCTCCGGGGCGGACGTCTACATCGGAGTGTCCGGCGGCACCGTCCCCGAGGAGGTGGTCGCGACGATGGCTGACGACGCGATCATCTTCGCCATGGCCAACCCCAATCCCGAGGTGCATCCCGATGTGGCGCACCGGCACGCGCGGGTGGTGGCCACCGGCCGCTCGGACTTCCCCAACCAGATCAACAACGTGCTGGCGTTCCCCGGGATCTTCCGGGGCGCTTTCGACGCCCGGGCCTCCGCGATCACCGAGAACATGAAGGTCGCGGCCGCCCAAGCACTCGCCGAACTCGTCGGCGACGACGTCACCGAGGAGATGGTGATCCCGTCGCCGTTCGACCCGCGGGTCGGGCCCGCGGTGGCTGCGGCGGTCGCCGCCGCGGCTCGGCGCGACGGGGTGGCCCGCGCCTGATCGGGCAGGTCCACCAAGGGGTGTAGCCGGGCCTGCACGCCCGCACCCCCGATAGCGTCTCCCGCATGTACGCCGTCACCGCCCAGTCCTTCAGCACCGACGACCCGCTGTCCGGGCTGGTGCTCGGCGAGCGCCCCGAGCCCGAGGTCCCCGAGGGCTGGACGACGGTCACGGTCAAGGCGGCCTCGCTCAACCACCACGACCTGTGGTCACTGCGCGGCGTCGGGCTCAAGGAGGACGCGTTGCCGATGATCCTCGGCTGCGACGCGGCCGGGCACGACGAGGAGGGCAACGAGGTCGTCGTGCACGCGGTCGTGAGCAGCCCGGACTGGTCGGGCGACGAGACCTTCGACCCGCGGCGGTCGTTGCTCTCGGAGCGCTACCAGGGCACGTTCGCCGAGCGGGTCGCCGTACCCCGGCGCAACGTCGTACCGAAGCCGCCGTCGCTGTCGTTCGAGGAGGCTGCCTGCCTCCCGACCGCCTGGCTGACGGCCTACCGGATGCTGTTCACCCAGGGCGGCCTCAAGGCGGGGGACACCGTCCTCGTCCAGGGCGCTGGCGGCGGTGTCGCGACGGCCCTGATCGCACTGGGGCGGGCCGGTGGCCTGCGGGTCCTGGCGACCAGCCGCGAGGAGTCGAAGCGCGCGAAGGCGCTGGAGCTCGGCGCGCACGACGTGTTCGAGTCGGGCGCGCGGCTGCCGGTCAAGGTCGACGCCGTGATGGAGACGGTCGGCCGGGCGACCTGGCAGCACTCGGTCCGCTCGTTGCGGCCCGGCGGCAAGCTGGTGATCTCGGGTACGACGTCCGGACCCAAGCTCGACGACGCGATGCTGACCCACATCTTCTTCCTCCAGCTCAGCGTCATCGGCTCGACGATGGGCACCCGCGACGAGCTGGCGGCCCTGGTCACCATGCTCGACGCGACCGGCGTGCGGCCGTTGCTCGACCGGACGCTGCCGATGGAGGAGGCGCGGGCCGGGTTCGCCGCGATGGCCGAGGGTGACGTCTTCGGAAAGATTGTCCTCACCCGCTGAGACCTGGGTCACGCGTGCGGCGTGACGGAGCAACAAATCCTTGGCGCATTGTCGGTGGCGTCGGGAAGCATGAGGTCTGCAGGCGCGTTGCGCCACCTGCGATGAAAAGCGATGAAAAAGGTCGCGCACGGGTGTCGGAATGGCCATCGCCGGTTCGTGGAGTCCATGAACGGCGGGTCCGGCGCCAGCGCTGGCCCCCGCACCCCTTACGCAGACAGGACCCCGAGATGACTGTGCCCACCGAGGCAGGAGGCCTCACCCCGGAGGAGTGCCCGGAAGCCGATGTTGCCGACTTCGAGCGGGAGTTCGCTGACACGGCGGGCAAGACGCCGCTCGTGATCAAGCTGCTCGTCGCGGCGACATTCGTGGTGATCCTCAACGAGACGATCATGATCAACGCCATCCCGCGGCTGATGGCTGACTTCGCGATCGACGAGCGGTCCGCTCAGTGGCTCTCGACGGTCTTCATGCTGACGATGGCGGCGGTCATCCCGCTGACCGGCTGGTTCCTGCAGCGGGTCAGCACCCGCACGGCCTACGCGGTTGCGATGGCCACGTTCTGCGCCGGCACCGCGCTGGCCGCGGTCGCGCCGACGTTCGAGGTGCTGCTGGCGGGGCGGGTGGTCCAGGCCGGCGGCACCGCGGTGATGATGCCGCTGCTGATGACCACGCTGATGACCGTCGTGCCCGAGTCAGATCGCGGCCGGGTGATGGGGCAGGTCACGCTGGCCATCTCCGTCGCCCCGGCGCTCGGGCCGGCCGTGTCCGGCGTCATCCTCCAGCTCGGCTCGTGGCGCCTGATCTTCGTGTTCGTGCTGCCGGTCGCCGCGCTGGTTGCGCTCGCCGGCATGCGCCAGCTGGAGAACGTCGGCGAAGCCCGGGTCAGCTCGGTGAGCTGGCTCAGCGTGGCGCTCGCTGCCGGCGGCTTCGCGACGCTGGTCTACGGCCTCAGCGAGATCGGCAACGGGTCGGCGACGACGGTCGGTGCCCTGGTCGGCGCGGGCGCGCTGCTCGTCGCGGCCTTCGTCGCCTACCAGCTTCGGCTCCAGCGCACCGACAGCCCGCTGCTCGATCTCCGCACCCTCACGCACCGGACCTACGCGGTGTCGCTGCTGCTGATGTCCGCCGCCTTCATGGCATTCCTCGGTTCGATGATCCTGTTGCCGCTCTACCTGCAGAACATCCGTGGGCTGACCGAGCTCCAGACCGGCCTGCTCGTCATGCCGGGTGGCCTCGCGATGGGTCTGCTCGGACCACAGGTCGGCAAGATCTACGACCGGTTGGGCTCGCGGCCACTGGTGATCCCCGGCTCGATCGGCATGGTGGTGGCACTCGGTGTGCTGAGCCGCATCGGCACCGACACGCCGTACTGGCTGATCCTCGCTACCCACGTGGCGTTGATGGCGTGCCTGGCCGCGATCTTCACGCCGGTGTTCACGATGGGTCTCGGTGACCTGCCGCCGCAGCTCTACTCCCACGGCAGCTCGCTGCTCGGGACGCTCCAGCAGGTCGCGGGCGCGATCGGCACCGCGGTGCTGGTGGTCGTGCTGCAGAACCGCCGCGACGACCTGCTGGCGGGCGGCTCGACGTTGCCCGAGGCGTTCGTCGGTGGTCTGCAGTGGGCGTTCGTCGTCGGTGCCGGCATCGGCATCGTGGTGGTCGTGTTGTCGCTGCTGCTGCCCGCCCGGGTCGAGGCACCGGAGGGCGCCCCCGTCGGTCACTGACCGACCTGGCTCCTACTCGCCCGACGATCACGTCGACCCGTCGCCAAGCTGGCGACGGTCGGCGTGATCTCAGCGCGAGGAGTCCCAGCTCAACGCGCCGATCAGGACGATGTGCAGCTGGCGGCGCGCGGTCGCCCGCACCCGGCGTACGACGTCGTCCCGCCCGCTCGCGAGGGCGAGCTCCTCGGCGTGGAAGAGCATGGCGTTGACCAGCAGGTTGGCCAGGACGAGGAGGTCGTCGCCGGACCAGTTCCCGGCGCCGGGCACCCGGGCGATGTCGGTCGCGAGCTCGCGCTCGATCAGCTCGAGCTGGTGGCGGACCGCCCCGCGGACGGGCGCCGGCCCGGCCACCCGCTCGCGGGCGATGAACCGGAAGTGCCGGTCGGCCTTGGGCACGTGCGCCGCGAGCGCGTTGACCGAGTTGTCCACGACCGCCAGGAAGAGGGCGCGGTCGCTGGCCGGGGGCGTGTCGAAGGTCCGCGCAGCACGGAGCAGGTCGCGAAGCGAGGAGAACGACTCGTCGACGAGCGCCAGCCCGAGCTCTTCGATCGACTCGAAGTGGCGGTAGAACGCGGTCGGGACGATGCCGACCTGCTTGGCGACCTGCCGGAGCGACAGCGCGGCGAGCGGCTCGCGCTCACACAACTCGAGTGCTGCGTCGAGGATCGCGCGGCGGGTGCGCTCCTTGCGCTCCACCCGGGTCTCGGTCACCTCCCCATCCTACCGTGAGTGAACATGTGTGCACCCTCACGTGCCGAGGTGCTTGCGTCCCGGCCGTCCGGGCGGGCAAGGTTCTCGGTGTACAGACGTACACCGAAACTTTCCTGGAGGAACCCGATGAGCATCGTCGCCGACGCGACCACCCGGGTCTTGCGCTCCCGCTTCGCCGCCGCGCTGGCCACTCCCCACGGCGTGGACCGCTATCTCGAGCTGGTCAACCCGATGTGGGCCGCCAGCGAGGTCCGCGCCCGGATCGTCGACATCAGCCGGGAGGTCGACGTGCCCGGCCACCCGCCAGTCGCGACCCTCACCCTGCAGCCGACCTCGACCTGGCGCGGCCACCGCGCCGGCCAGCACGTCCAGCTGGGCGTCGAGGTCGACGGCGCCCGTCGTACGACCCGCGTCTTCACGGTGTCCAGCCCCGACTCGAAGGCGGGGGACCGGTTCACCATCACGATGCGAGCCAACCCGGAGGGCGTCGTGTCCCGCTACCTCGTCGAGAGGGCCGAGGTCGGCACCATGGTGCACCTCTCCCAGGCGCAGGGCGAGTTCGTGCTCCCCGACCACGTCCCCGACCACATCGTGTTCATCTCCGGTGGCTCCGGCATCACGCCGGTGATGTCGATGCTGCGCTCCCTGCAGCGGCGCACCCACCGGGGGCGGATCACCTTCCTCCACTACGCGCAGAGCCCTGACCACCAGATCTTCGCGGCCGAGCTGGAGGAAGTACGTCGCGCCGGCTACGGCATCGACGTACACCTGCTGCACCCTGAGCTCGGCGACCCGGCACTGTCGCCGGCGTACCTCGAGCGGCTGGTGCCCGGCTATCGCGAACTGCCCACCTGGGCCTGCGGCCCGGCGCCGCTGATCAACGCCGTGCAGGGGGCGTACGACGGTTGCGACGCGCTCCGCGTCGAGTACTTCAAGCCCCCGACGGTCAGCAACGGCACCGCTGAGGGTGACGTCTCCTTCAGCCGGTCCGGCGCGACCGCCACCAACACCGGCGCCACCCTGCTCGAGCAGGCCGAGGCCGCCGGGCTCGCGCCGCAGTTCGGCTGCCGGATGGGCATCTGCTTCTCCTGCACCGCCACCAAGGTGGAGGGCACGGTCCGCAACGTGCTGACGGGGGAGACCTCATCCCTGCCCGACGAAGACATCCGAATCTGCGTGAGCTCGCCCGAGGGCGACTGCGCCGTGGACCTGTGAAAGGACCCGACATGACCATCACCATCGAGAAGCCCCCGACGAAGACCCGCACCGACCAGCCGCTCAGCGCGAAGTACACGCTGACCCCCGAGCAGCTCGACGCGTTCGGCGAGGAGATGGACGCGATCCGTCAGCGGGTCGTCGCCGACCTCGGCGAGGTCGACGCGAACTACATCCGCAAGGTCGTCAAGTACCAGCGCGGCTTCGAGGTCGCCGGCCGC
Source organism: uncultured Actinomycetota bacterium (assembly GCA_963756795.1). GTDB lineage: Bacteria > Actinomycetota > Actinomycetes > Propionibacteriales > Nocardioidaceae > Nocardioides. The sequence goes on from CAVWPK010000002.1 coordinate 196,225, forward strand.
GTGATGTTCTACGTCCCGCCGCTGTGGCCGGCCGCCGTCGCCTCGCTCTCCGTGTCGAAGATCCTCGACAACATGGAGATCGGCCACAACGTCATGCACGGCCAGTACGACTGGATGGGTGACCCGGGCCTCAACTCCCGGATGTTCGAGTGGGACACGATGGCCCCGAGCGAGAACTGGAAGTACGGGCACAACTACGTGCACCACACCTACACCAACATCGTGGGCAAGGACCGCGACGTGGGCTACGGCATCCTCCGCATCGACGAGGAGCAGAAGTGGCGCCCCTACTACCTGGGCAACCCGCTCTACGCGTTCTTGCTGATGACCTTCTTCGAGTGGGGCGTGGCACTGCACGACCTCGAGACCGAGGAGCTGGTCGCCGGCCGCCGTACCTGGTCGGAGAACCGGGAGATCGCCGGGCGGATCTGGCGCAAGGTCCGCAAGCAGGTCGCGAAGGACTACGTCGTCTTCCCGCTGCTCACCGGTCCGTTCTTCCTGTCGACCCTGGCCGGCAACGCCGTCGCCAACCTGGTCCGGAACGTCTGGACGTTCAACATCATCTTCTGCGGTCACTTCCCGGCCGGCGTGGCGACCTTCACGGTCGAGGAGACCGAGAACGAGTCGCGCGGCGGCTGGTACTACCGCCAGCTGCTGGGCTCGGCCAACATCTCGGGAAGCAAGCTGATGCACGTGATGAGCGGCAACCTGAGCCACCAGATCGAGCACCACCTGTTCCCCGACATCCCGGCCCGCCGCTACCCGGAGATCTCGGTGGAGGTGCAGGAGATCTGCGAGCGCTACGGCCTCCAGTACAACGTCGGCCCGCTGCACAAGCAGCTCTTCAGCGTCGCGAAGAAGATCTTCCGGCTCTCGCTGCCGACCCGGACGCCCAAGGGCACTCCTGAGCCGGCGACAGTGACCAACGCCGCGTTGGCTGCTTGACGCCGAGCCGTCAGACTGTGCCCATGAACTCCGAGGGTCAGGACCACCTGAGCAAGGCCGAGATCTCCAAGGACGCGGTCCAGTCGGGCGCCGAGGCGGCGATCGGGACCGTCGCCGAGGTCGCGACCATCATCACCGGCGCCGTCAAGGATGTCGCGGGTGCCCTCGGCGGACTAGCGACCGAGCTGTTCGACATCCGGGACGCGTCCAAGCGGGCGATGGACCAGCACGTCGACGAGCCGGACGCCGACGTCTAGAGGACCAGAGCGAGGGCGGCCCCGCGCGCGGCGGCAGGGTCCACCGCCGCGAGGGCCGCTTCCGCCATTTCCTCGCACTGCTCGAGGGTCACCTCGGCGACGCGGGCGCCGACCGGACGGACGGCCGCAGCGGCCATCGACAACGAGGTGACACCCAGCCCGACCAGCACGCAGGCGAGCAAGGGGTCGGCGGCGGCCTCGCCGCACACGCCGACCGGCTTGCCGGCCAGGCGCCCGGCCTCGGCCGCGATGGCGACCAGTTGCAGCACCGCGGGCTGCCAGGGGTCGGTCAGGTGCGCGAGATCGGTGGCCATCCGGTCGGCGGCCATCGTGTACTGCGTGAGGTCGTTGGTGCCGATCGAGAGGAAGTCGACCTCTTCGAGCACCTTGTGCGCAAGCAGCGCGGCGCTCGGGACCTCGACCATGACCCCGGGCTTCAGGCCGCGCTCGCGGACGGAGGCTCCGAAGTCGCGTGCCTCTGCCACGGTGGCCACCATCGGCGCCATCACCCAGCACTCGGCGCCGGTGCGTTCCGCGGCGATCGCGATCGCGTCGAGCTGCCGATGGAGGAGACCGGGGTCGGCGAACGCGAGCCGCAGCCCGCGGACGCCCAGAGCGGGGTTCTCCTCGTCCGGATGCGTCGCGAAGGCGACCGGCTTGTCCGACCCGGCGTCCAGCGTTCGGACGACGACATGGCGGCCGTCGCCGGCATACGGCTCCAGGACGCCCGCATAGATCTCGGCCTGCTCGTCCACCGTGGGCTCGGTCTCCTGGTCGAGGAAGCACAGCTCGGTACGGAACAGGCCGATGCCGGTGACCGGCTCGGTGCTGGCCGCGCGTGCCGATGCCGCGTCGGCGACGTTGGCCAACAGCTTGACCGGGTGGCCGTCCGCGGTGCGCCCGGGTCCTGACCAGGTGGCGAGAGCGGCGCGCGTCACGCGGTCCTCGGCCACCAGCGCTGAGGCTTTGTCCTGCTCGGGATCGATCTCGACGGTGCCTGCCTGGCCATTGACCAGCGCGGTACGGCCGTCGAGCATGGCGACGGCGCCGGCAGCGCCGACGACACACGGGATGCCGAGCTGACGAGCGATGATCGCGGTGTGGCTCGTGGGTCCACCCCGCTCGGTCACGATCGCCACGACCAGCGCCGGGTCGAGCCCGGCGGTGTCGGCCGGTGCCAGATCGACCGCCACCAGGATCGAGGGCGTGGACGGGGCGGCCACGCCGGGCTCGGGCTCGCCAACCAGCCGGGCGAGCACCCGGGCGTGGATGTCGCGGAGGTCGGTCACCCGCTCGGCCATCAGGCCGCCCATTCCCGCGAAGACGGTCACGAACTGCTCGACGGCCGCGTCAACAGCCGGGAGCAGCGGCTCACCGGTGTTGAGATTCTTGCGCACTGCGGCGCGCAGGCCGCGGTCAGTCGCGAGGCCGGCGCTGGCAGTCAGCACCTCCGCGGTTGCACCGGAGCTGGACGCGGCCTTGGTGCGGAAGCCGTCGGCCACCTGGCCGACCGCATCGTCGTACGCCGCCAGGGCAGCGGCGGTGTCGGCGTGCCCGCCGTCGCCGTAAGCCGCGACGGCCGCTTCTGAAACCTCCGTGGTGGCGACGAGGACGGGCCCGAACGCGAGCCCCGGGACGACCGGGGTGCCTTGGATCGAAGTGACCATGCTCACAACTTAACCACGCCCACCCCTTGACAAGCAACAAAATCGGGCATAAAACAACATAAACGCAGATATCTACGGAAGGTCCCAAGATGTACGCAGAGGAGCGGCAGCAGGCCATGGCACGCGACGTCGCCGCCCGCGGCCGGATGTCCGTCGCCCAGCTCGCGAGCGAGTACGACGTGACCACCGAGACCGTGCGCCGGGACCTGTCGGCGCTCGAGGAGCTGGGCCTGGTCCGCCGCGTGCACGGAGGCGCGGTGCCGGCCACCGCCCTGACTTCGCTGGAGTACGGCCTGGCGGAGCGCGACGTCGCCCGGGTGGCCGAGAAGGAGCTGATCGCGCGGTCGGCGCTCGCATTGCTGCCGCCGGCCGGAGGCTCGATCGTGATCGACGCCGGCAGTACGACGGGCCGGCTCGCCCAGGGCCTGCCACGGGACCGCAGGTTGGTCGTCTACACGCACTCGGTGCCGGTCGCGGCGCGGCTGGCGGTCAACCCGGCCGTCGAGCTGCATCTGCTGCCGGGCACGGTCCGGGCCACGACCCAGGCCGCTGTCGGCCCCGAGACGGTGACTGCGCTCGGTCAGCTGCGGGTGGACCTGGCCTTCCTCGGCACCAACGGCGTCACTGTCGGCCACGGTTTCTCGACTCCCGACTCGACCGAGGCGGCCACCAAGCGCGCCATCGTCGGCGCCGCCCGTCGGGTCGTGGTCCTCGCGGACGCGACCAAGGTGGGCGTCGAGTCGACGGTGCGGTTCGCTGCGACCGACGAGGTCGACGCCCTGTTGACCGACAGCGAGATCGACGACGTGCAGCGCAAGGAGCTGGACGCCGCCGGCGTCGAGGTCGTGATCGCGTGATCCTCACCGTCACTCCCAACCCGAGCATCGACCGCACCGTGGTGCTGCCGGGGACCCTTCATCGCGGCGGCGTGCACCGCGCCGATGCCGTGCTCTTCCAGCCAGGCGGCAAAGGCGTCAACATTTCCCGGGCGTGCGTTGCTGCCGGGGTGCCGACGGTCGCGGTGCTTCCGGTCGCTGCCGATGACGCGTTCGTCCTCGAGCTCGAGCAGATGGGCGTGGACGTCCGTCCCGTGCTGCCGACCGGGCCGATGCGGATCAACCTCACGATCACCGAACCCGACGGCAGGACGACCAAGATCAACACCGCGGGCGCCGGCGTCGACGAGGACGACCTCGCGCGGCTCGCCGAGGTCGTCCTCGCCGCAGCCGCCGACACCCGGCCGGCGTGGATCGTGCTGGCCGGCTCGCTTCCGCCCGGCGCCCCGGACGGCTGGTACGCGAGGATCGGGACGGCGCTGCACGCCGAGGGGCACCGCTACGCGGTCGACACCAGCGACGCGCCGTTGACCGCGCTGCTGGAGGGCGTTGCCTGCCCCGATCTCATCAAACCCAACGCCGATGAGCTGGCCTCCGCCACGGGCGGCGACGCGGAGGCGTTCGAGGCTGACCCGGTGGCGGCGGCCAGCGCGGCGGCGACGCTGGTCGGCCGGTCGGCCGGCACCGTCCTGGCCACGCTGGGCGCGGCAGGGGCTGTTCTCGTCGACGGGACCGGCGCCTGGCACGCCACGCCACCGCCCATCACCGTCGTCAGCACCGTCGGCGCCGGCGACGCGAGTCTCTTCGGCTACCTGCGCGCCGACCTCAGCGGTGCTCCGGCCGCCGAGCGCCTCGCCTCCGCGGTGGCCTACGGCGCCGCCGCGGCCGGGCTTCCCGGCACCACCACGCCGGCCCCCACCGATGTCCGGATCTCCGAGGTCCGGGTCCGTCCGCTCGACGTCTTGTCGGGCCACACCACCGAAGGAACCCCGTGATGGCAGAACTGATCACGCCGCAGCTTGTCCGCCTCGACGCGGATCTCGGCAGCTCCAAGGAAAAGGTGATCGCCGCGCTCGCGGCGGTCGTCACTGCCGCCGGCCGGGCCGACGACGTCGCCGACCTCGAGCGGGACCTGCTTGCCCGCGAGGCGAAGTCCGCGACCGGCATGAAGGACGGCATCGCGATCCCGCACTGCCGCACGGGCGCCGTGTCCGTGCCCACCGTCGCCTTCGCGCGACTGGCGCCGGCGGTCGACTTCGGTGCGAAGGACGGCCCCGCCGAGCTGATCTTCCTGATCGCTGCACCCGAGGGCGGCGGCAACACCCACCTCCAGATCCTCACCAAGCTGGCCCGAGCGCTGGTGAAGCCGGAGTTCACGGACGCGCTGCGCCGCGCCGCGACACCCGCGGACGTCGTCGCGATCGTCGGCGGCGTCGTCGACGCACCCACGCCGGCAGCCGCGCCGGCGGCCGCTCCGGCCGCGAGCCCGGCTACCTCGGCCGCGCGCCGGCTGGTGGCGGTGACGTCCTGCCCGACCGGCATCGCGCACACCTACATGGCTGCCGAGGCGCTCGAGGCCGCCGCAGCGCGCGCCGGGGTCGAGATCACGGTCGAGACCCAGGGCTCGGCCGGCGCGAAGCCGATCTCGCAGGCGACGATCGACGCTGCCGACGCGGTCATCTTCGCTGCCGACGTGGGCGTCCGCGACCGCGGACGGTTCGCCGGGAAGCCGGTGGTGTCCTCGGGCGTCAAGCGGCCGATCGACGAGGGCGACGTCATGATCGCGGAGGCGATCCGCTACGCCGACGACCCCAACCCACCCCGGGTCGAGGGCGGTGGCACCGCCGACGGCGGCACGACGGCGACCGCAGGGGAGTCGTGGGGCGGCCGGATCCGGCGGGTCCTGATGACCGGCGTCTCCTACATGATCCCGTTCGTCGCGGCCGGCGGCCTGCTGATCGCACTCGGGTTCTTGCTCGGCGGCTACGAGATCACCGGGCCGGCCGACTCGATCCTGGCCGACAACACCATCTTCAACCTGCCCGACCTCAACGAGGTCGGCCTCGAGCACGCCCTGTTCGACAGCGCGTTCGCGGCGTACCTCGGCGCCTTGTTCTTCAAGCTCGGCGGGCTCTCGTTCGGGTTCCTGGTGCCGGCACTCGCCGGCTATATCGCCTATGCGATCGCTGACCGTCCCGGCATCGCGCCCGGCTTCGTGATGGGTGCGGTCGCGGGCTTCATCGGGGCCGGCTTCCTCGGCGGCATCGTCGGTGGCGTACTCGCCGGTCTGGTTGCCCACTGGGTCGCGTCGTTCGCGGTGCCCAGCTGGGCACGGGGGCTGATGCCGGTCCTGGTGATCCCGCTGGTCGCAACGCTGGTGTCCGGTGTGGTGATGGTCGTCGTCCTGGCGCGCCCGCTCGGCAAGCTGACCGAGTCGCTCAACGACGGACTCAGCTCGCTCAGCGGCGGTTCCGCGATCCTGCTCGGCGTCATCCTCGGGCTGATGATGGCCTTCGACATGGGCGGGCCGCTGAACAAGGTTGCCTACGCCTTCGCGACGACCGGCCTCGGCGCCGCCGCCACCGCGTCCGACGCGCCCGAGCTCAAGATCATGGCTGCGGTCATGCTCGCGGGCATGGTGCCGCCCCTCGCCCTGGCACTCGCCACTGTGGTCCGCCCGCGTCTGTTCACGATCCCGGAGCGGGAGAACGGCAAGGCGGCGTGGCTGATGGGAGCCTCGTTCATCACCGAGGGCGCGATCCCGTTCGCTGCTGCGGACCCGCTGCGGGTGATCCCGTCGATCATGCTCGGCAGCGCCGTCACCGGCGGTCTGGCGGAGGCGTTCGGCGTGAGCCTTCGTGCTCCGCACGGAGGAGTCTTCGTGCTGTTCGCCGTCGACGGCGTCCTCGGCTTCGCCATCGCCCTCGTCGCCGGTGTGCTCGTCGCGGCCGCCAGCGTCATCGCCCTCAAGTCCGTCGGCACCAGCTCCCGCGTCGCCGACGCCGAGCCCGTCTCCGTCTGAGCAACGTCACCACCGAGAGGAAACAAAATGCCCACCACGTCAGTCGTCGTCGGCTCCGCAGTCGGCCTCCACGCCCGACCCGCCGCGATCATCTCCGAGGCAGCGATGGAGCTTGACTCCGAGGTGCTGATCGGACTCCCGGGTGACGAACCCGTCGACGCCAGCTCGGCGCTGATGATCATGACCCTCGGCGCCGGCAACGGCGCCCTGGTCGAGGTCTCCGGGGAGAGCGAGGCGGACGTTGCCACGATCGCCGCGTTGGTCGTGCGGGACCTGGACGCCGAGGACGCGCCCGATCCGGGCTGATCCGGGCTGATCCGGCCTGATCGCGCCTGGCCCGGGCTCAGGCCCGACGCCGGCTCCGGCCGGTCCGAGACCCGGTCATCCAGTGGATCCGTGCTGGGTGCCCGAGGTCCTCGGGCCGAGCCCGAGCGATGCCCGCTCGATCGCGCCGGCGACGTCGATGGTCGTTGCCTCCTGCACGTAGGGCTTCGACAGTTCCCGCTTGACGTACCTGGCGATGAATCGCTTGAGCTCGCCCTCGACCCCGCCGGCGAGCTGGACCAGTTGCGCGCGCAAGCCCTGAGCCTGCAGCCGGACCTCGATCTGCCCGGCCGACGGAGGCGTGATCTCGAGGACGATGGCGAGGTCCTCGCGGGCCCGGGCGCAGATCGCCAGGGGCACGAGGATCTCTGCGTTGAACCGATGCTTGTCGACGCCGAGATCGATCACGAGCTCGATCGGGACCGGCAACCTGACCTCGAACGAGACCGGTTCGTCGCCGACCCGGTGCCCGGTCGCCGTACCGATCCGGCCGCTGGCCGTCACCTTGACCAGCCGACCCGGTCCGACGCCCATCGGGCCGACGTCGATCACGCGGCCGGAGAGCACATTCACCCCGCGGAGCACCCGTTCGCCGGTCACTGCCCGGTGGAAGAACTCGGCGCCCCACGCGCGGTAGTCGATCAGCTCGCCGCTCACGAGCCACAACCTAGCGCCCGCTGCGCGCCTGGTCCTGGTGCTGGTGCTGGTGCTGGTCCTGGTGCTGGTCCCGCCTTAGTCCTCGGGGTCGTCGAGACGGGCCAGCCAGGTTGCGAACCGCTCCACAGCGGTCTCGAACTCGGGGTGGACGTCGGTGAACTCCTGCAGGCGCTCGCCGAGCCAGGCGAGGGAGACCTCCTCCTCGCCCCTGCGCTGCTGGAGCTCCTCGATGCCGCGGTCGGTGAAGTACACGTCCAGGTCGCCTTTCCGTCGCTGACCACCGATGAGCTGATCCGCCGCCGCGGCTCAGCTCACTTGAACGCCTCGGCGATGAGGACCTTGGCCTCCTCGAGGTGGCGCTTCGCCGTACCGACCGCCGTCGTCGACGACGCGGCCCGGGTGACCGGCTCGACCTCGCGACCGAGCTCCGGCACCACGCTGAGGGCGTACGTCGGCCACGGCCCCTGGTTGACGGGCTCGTCCTGGACCCACTTGACGCGGGCGTCCGGATACTTGGCGAGCTCGGCCTTGAGCTCCTCGATCGGCCACGGGTAGAGCCGCTCCACACGGAGGATCGCAACGTCCTCGCGCTCGCTCTTGCCGCGCTCGACCATCAGGTCCCAAGTCAGGCGGCCCGACACCAGCAGCACCGTCTTCACCTTCTCCGGGTCCGCCTTGTCGTCCCCGATCACGGGGCGGAAGGAGCCGGAGGTGAAGTCGGCCGGTTGCGACGCCGCCTCCTTGCGCTTGAGCATCGACTTCGGGGTGAAGATGATCAACGGCTTGTGCTCACCGCCGAGCGAGTGCATCCGCAGCAGGTGGAAGTGCGAGGCGGGCGAGGACGGCTGCGCCACCACCATCGCCTCGTCAGCGCACAGGGTGAGGAACCGCTCGATGCGGGCCGAGGAGTGATCGGCCCCCTGCCCCTCGTAGCCGTGCGGCAGCAGCAGGACCACTCCTGAGTCCTGCCCCCACTTGGTCTTGCCCGCCGAGATGTACTCGTCGATGATCGTCTGCGCGCCGTTGACGAAGTCGCCGAACTGCGCCTCCCACAGCACCAGTGCCTCGGGCCGCGCGACCGAGTAGCCGTACTCGAACCCGAGCGCGGCGTACTCCGAGAGCAGCGAGTCGTAGGCGTGGAACTTCGCCTGGTCGTCGGTCAGGTTGGAGAGCGGGGTCCACTCGTCGGCGTTGATCCGGTCGATGATGGTTGCGAACCGTTGCACGAAGGTGCCGCGCCGCGAGTCCTGGCCGGCCAGCCGGACCGGACGGCCATCCATGAGCAGCGCGCCGAAGGCAAGGATCTCGCCGGTGCCCCAGTCGATCGGCCCGTCCGTGATCGCGGCCGCCCGGCGCTGGAGCTGCGGCATCACCTTCGGGTGCACGGTGAACCCGTCCGGCGGCGTGACGTAGGAGTCGGCGATCGTCTTGAGCGTCTCGAACGACACGGCCGTCTGGGTCTCGCCGGCCGGCTTGTCCGGGTAGTCGGGCACCGTCGTCCATGACGTCGGGGTGGCGTCAGCCTCGCGGACCTCGGTGAACACCCGCTCCAGCTGGGCCTGGTAGTCGCGGATGACCCGCTCGGCCTCCTCGATCGTGATGTCGCCACGGCCGATGAGCGACTCCGTGTAGAGCTTGCGCACCGAGCGCTTCTGCTCGATCAGGTCATACATCAGCGGCTGCGTGTACGACGGGTCGTCGCCCTCGTTGTGACCGCGCCGGCGGTAGCACACCAGGTCGATGACGACATCGCTGTGGAAGGCCTGGCGGTACTCGAAGGCCAGCCGGGCGACGCGGATGCAGGCCTCCGGGTCGTCGCCGTTGACGTGGAAGATCGGCGCCTGGACCATCCGTGCGACGTCGGTGCAGTAGAGCGACGACCGCGAGGAGCCGGGCGAGGTGGTGAAGCCGACCTGGTTGTTGATGACCAGGTGCACGGTCCCGCCGGTGCGGTAGCCGCGCAGCTGCGAGAGGTTGAGCGTCTCCGCGACGACCCCCTGGCCGGCGAACGCCGCGTCGCCGTGGAGCAGCAGCGGCAGCACGGGGAACGCCTCGCCCTGGTCGAGGACGTCCTGCTTGGCACGGGCGATGCCCTCGAGCACCGGGTCGACCGTCTCGAGGTGGCTCGGGTTGGCGGCGACCGAGACCTTGATCTTCTCGCCGGTGCCGGCGGAGAACTCGCCCTCGGCGCCGAGGTGGTACTTCACGTCGCCGGAGCCCTGGACCGTGCGCGGGTCGATGTTGCCCTCGAACTCGCGGAAGATCTGGTTGTAGGACTTGCCGACGATGTTGGCCAGCATGTTGAGCCTGCCGCGATGGGCCATGCCGATCGTGACCTCGTCGAGCCCGGACTGTGCCGCGGCCTCGCAGATCTCGTCGACGACCGGGACGGTGGTCTCGCCGCCCTCGAGGGAGAACCGCTTCTGGCCGACGAACTTGGTCTGCAGGAAGGTCTCGAAGGCTTCGGCCGCGTTGAGCTTCTGCAGGATCCGGAGCTGCTCCTCGCGCGGCTCCTTGGTGTGCGGCCGCTCGACTCGCTCCTGGATCCAGCGTCGTTGCTCGGGATCCATGATGTGCATGTACTCGATGCCCGTGGTGCGGCAGTAGGAGTCGCGCAGGATGCCGAGGATGTGACGCAGCTTCATGAACCGGCGCCCCGAGCCGCCGAACTCGCCGGTCGGGAACTCCCGGTCGAGGTCCCACAGGGTCAGGCCGTGCGACTCGATCCGCAGGTCGGGGTGGCTGCGCTGCTTGTACTCCAGCGGGTCGGTGTCGGCCATCAGGTGACCGCGCACGCGGTAGGCGTGGATCAGCTCGAGGATCCGGGCCTGCTTGTCGATCTCGTCGTCGTGGGACGTCGCGATGTCGGAGTTCCAGCGGATCGGCTCGTAGGGGATCCGCAGCGCGCGGAAGACACCGTCGTAGAACCCGTCCTCGCCGAGCAGCAGCTGGTGGACCCGCTTGAGGAACTCACCGGACTGCGCGCCCTGGATGACCCGGTGGTCGTAGGTCGACGTCAGCGTCATCACCTTGCTGATGCCGTTGCGCGCGACGGCCTCCTCGGACGCGCCCTGCCACTCGGCGGGGTACTCCATCGCGCCGACACCGATGATCGCGGCCTGGCCGGCCATCAGCCGGGGCACCGAGTGGACGGTGCCGAGTCCGCCGACGTTGGTGAGGCTCACCGTCGTGCCGGAGTAGTCGTCCATCGTGAGCTTGTTGTCACGAGCCTTGCGGATCATCGTCTCGTAGGCGGTCCAGAACGCTGCGAAGTCCATCGTCTCGCACGCCTTGATCGACGGCGCCACGAGCTGGCGGGTGCCGTCGGGCTTCTGCTGGTCGATCGCGAGCCCGAGGTTGATGTGGGCCGGGCTCACCATCGTCGGCTTGCCGTCGGTCTCGGTGAAGGAGTTGTTCATCTCCGGCATCGACTTCAGCGCCTGCACCAGCGCGTAGCCGATGAGGTGGGTGAAGGACACCTTGCCGCCGCGGGCACGGGCGAGGTGGCTGTTGATGACGATCCGGTTGTCCCACAGCAGCTTCACCGGGATCTGGCGCACCGAGGTGGCGGTCGGGACGGTGAGCGAGAGGTCCATGTTCTTGGCGGTCGCGGCGGCGATCCCGCGCAGGACGGTGTAGGTCGGCTCGTCCTTGGCGGCGGCCGGTGTGGGCCGCGGCGCGTCCTTGGGGGTGGGCTTGGCGTCGGACGACGGCGTCGGGGTGGTCTGCGACGCCGGGCTCACCTGGGGAGCGGGCTTCGCCTTCGCGGCCGGACGGCCGGACTCCTCCTGGCCGGACTCTCTGGCCGGACTCCTGGCCGGACTCCTGGCCGGACTCAGCCTTCTTGGCAGCAGGCTCCTTCGTCGCCGGCTGGTCCTTTGCGGGGGGATCCGCCGTGGCCGTGGACGCGGACTCCGCCTTCTGCCCGTTGTCGTCCGAGCCTGCGGTCCGGCCCCCGAAGTAGGTCGCCCAAGCGGGATCGACGCTGTCCGGATCGGCGTCGAACCGCTCCTTCATCTCCTCGACGAGCCACTCGTTGGCCCCGAAATCGGGGGTGCTGGACTCGCTGCCTGTCGAACGGCCTGTCGATTGCGACACGACGTGCTTCGCCTCTTCCGGTGAGCTGCTGGCGTAGGGTCTGTCCGACCTGGACGAAGACCGGAGCCAAGGCTAGTCCCACGGAGAAGTTTTGTGGTGGCACTGTCCGAGCAGAGGAGAGCGCGAGTCGTGCGTAGGTGGCCAGGATCACTGACCAACCCCGCCTCACTGGTGACCGCAGCGACGCTGAGCGTGGTGCTCTCCGTCGCCGGTTGCAGCGGTGGGGACGACGAGGAACCGGCCGGACCCTCGCGGAGCGGTACGTCGGCGGGGTCGACGGGTATCCCGTCCCGGGTCGAGGTGGGCGAGGTGGCGGGCAAGCTCGGGAAGGGTCCGGCGCGCAAGGTCGCCGCGGACGTCGCCGAGGTCGTGGACCGCTGGCTGGAGGCGGCGTACGTCGCCGGTGACTACCCACGCTCGAAGTTCGGTGACGCGTTCCCCGGGTTCACCAAGGGCGCTGCCACGCTCGCCGGTCGGCAGGCCGGCCTGATGAGCAACAAGGCGGTCGGCGACGACGTCGACAGCGTGACGGCCGTCCGCCGGGTCGTCCGGGTCGACGTGCTTGCTCCGGACGGCAAGGCAGCCGGTGCGACCGCACACGTCAACCTGGTGATCGACCTGGCCGGCAAGGTCGAGCGCACCGACCAGATCCGCGGCCGGGTGCTGCTGACGCGGTCGAAGGGCGACTGGCGGGTGTTCGGGTTCGACATCGAGCGCGGCGAGGTGAAGGGCTGATGCGGCGGGCGCTCCGCACCGCCGTCCTGGTCGTGGTGCTCGCGGTCGTGGCGATGGTGGTGCCCAACAGCAGCGTTGCGCCGACGTACTTCACCTTGGTCAAGTACGAGCACGCCGAGGGCGTCGACCTCGATCCCGACGTCATCTGGATCCTGGCGGTCGGCTCCGACGCGCGGCGCGGTCAGGACCCGCTCCGCAGCCGGGGCGACACCCTCCAGCTGGTCGGCATGGACACCCGCACCGGGGCGGCGACCACGATCGGGATCCCACGGGACAGCTGGGTCCCGATCCCCGGCTACGGCTCCAACCGGGTCAACGCAGCCCTGTTCTTCGGCGGACCGCAGCTGCTCGGCGAGACCGTCGCCGGACTGATCGGGATCGAGCCCGACTACGTCTTCGTCGCCAGCTTCTGGGGTGTCGAACAAGTGGCCAAGGACGTCGGTCCGATCACGATCGACAACCCGGTCTCCTTCTCCGACCCCTATCTCAAGCCGAAGGGGTTCAAAGCCGGGAAGGTCGTCCTCAGCGGCTACAACGTGGTGTCGTTCGCCCGCATCCGGAAGAACCTGGCCGGCGGCGACTTCGACCGGTCGGCCAACCAGCAGCGGCTGCTCAAGGGGTTCCAGGCCAAGGTGGCCGAGAACGCCGGCAAGCCCGGGTGGATCGAGAACGGCGTGCTCTCGGTGATCGACAACGTGCACACCAACCTGGACCCAGCCGCGCTGTTCGCGATCGCGCAGGCGGTCGCGCAGGTCGACCCGAAGAAGATCACCAACTGCGTGCTCCCCGGTGGCATCGGCAACATCGGCGGTGCCAGCGTGGTCATCCCCAGCACGAGCACCGCTCAGCGGTACGGCGACGACGCCCGGACGGACGCGACGATCAAGAACTGCTGATCCGGCTACTCCCCGGACGACTCGTCGTCGAGCTCGTCCTCGAGGTCGGCGGGCACGTCGAAGCCACAGACGTCCGCCTCCGACCGCCATCGCTTCGTCAGCCGGTCCTTGCCGTCATCGTGGGCCTCGGCGACCGTGCCTGAGTAGATGGTGTTGTCCTGGGACTCGCGGTTGACGTCCGGGACGTCCTCGCAGAGGTGGAAGACCGAGCCGCTCTTGGTCCAGAAGACCAGGTTCTCGCCGGTGACCTGCACGACGATGTTCTGCTCGTCGGCGTACTGCTCCGTGGAGGGCGGGCTCCAGTCGATGCCGAAGGCGACGGCCACCAGCATCACGCCCGCGCCGAGCCCGCCGGCGATCGCCTTCTGGTTCTTGTCCATGTCCTTGTTGACGAGGATCAGGACGATCAAAGGCAGGAACGCGAGGACCGAGATGATCGCGCCGAGCTGGTTCTGCACGAAGAAGCGGATGGTGTCGCTGCGGGAGGCGGGGTCGAGCCGGTTGGCCTTCTTCCACAGCAGCGAGCCGGGGATGGCAAGGGCGCCGATCACGACGATCATCACGATCAACAGGACCAGGTTGACCGGGTCCTGGCGGAGCACCCAGAAGATCGCGAACGCCTCGCCGGCGATCGCGAGCGCCCAGAGCGCCCCGGCGATCAGGCGCAGCTTGGTCGCCTTGCCCTGGGCGTCCGCCGTGGGCGTCCAGTCCGGCCGGTCGCTGCCCTTGTGGTTTCCGTCGTCGCGATCGACGCGGACGACCTTCTTGGCTGTCATGGCAGGCAACCTCCCTGACAGCAGGCTAGGGCAGCAGGACCGGACCCGAAAGCAGGCGACGGACCGACGTCTCCGTAGGTCCGTTGTCGCGGATGTCCTGAGACATCACAGGGCGCCTCCGGCAGGATTCGAACCTGCGGCACCTGGTACCGGAAACCAGTGCTCTATCCCCTGAGCTACGGAGGCATGCGCCGGTCCCGTGCGGGTTCTCGGCGCGCTGTGGACCTTACCGGTCGACATCCGTGCAAGAGAAACCGGAGCGCGCCGATACCCTTGGCCGGTGACTCCTGAGCAGCTTTCTGCCACCATCGTCGACGGGTTGTCGGCGCTCGTCGACGCGGGTGCGATCACCCTGCCCGACGGCGTACCCGCCGAGGTGACCGTGGAGCGGCCGCGCCAGAAGGGGCATGGTGACTACGCCACCAACGTCGCACTGCAGCTGGCGAAGAAGGCCGGCATGAACCCGCGGGCGTTCGGCGAGCTGCTCGCCGCCCGGCTCGAGCAAGCCGACGGCATCGGCGCGGTCGAGGTCGCGGGTCCGGGCTTCCTCAACATCACGGTGGAGGCGGGCGCCCAGGGTCAGCTGGCTGCTGACATCGTCGCGGCGGCCGCGTCGTACGGCTCGTCGAACGCGTTCGCGGGCGAGAAGATCAACCTGGAGTTCGTCTCCGCCAACCCGACCGGCCCGATCCACATCGGCGGCGTGCGGTGGGCAGCGGTGGGCGACGCGCTCGGCAGGATCTTCGAGATGACCGGGGCCGAGGTCACCCGCGAGTACTACTTCAACGACCACGGCGCGCAGATCGACCGGTTCTCCCGGTCCCTGCTGGCGAGCGCGAAGGGCGAGCCCGCGCCGGACGACGGCTACGGCGGCTCCTACATCCACGAGATCGCCGCGGCGGTCGTCGCCGCGAGGCCGGACGTCTCGACGTTGTCCGACGACGACGCGCAGGAGGTCTTCCGAGCGGTGGGCGTCGACATGATGTTCGCGGAGATCAGGCAGTCGTTGCACGACTTCGGCGTCGACTTCGACGTCTACTTCCACGAGGACGAGCTGCATAGGAGCGGCGCGGTCGAGCGCGCGGTCGACCGGCTGCGCGAGCTCGGCAACATCTACGAGCAGGACGGCGCGCTCTGGCTCGCCACCGAGAAGTACGGCGACGACAAGGACCGGGTGGTCATCAAGTCCGACGGCGTCGGTGCCTACCTGTCCGGCGACCTCGCCTACTACCTCGACAAGCGCGAGCGCGGCTTCGACCGCTGTTTCATCATGCTCGGCGCCGACCACCACGGCTACGTCGGCCGGATGATGGCCATGTGCGCTGCGTTCGGTGACGAGCCCCACGTGAACCTCGAGATTCTCATCGGTCAGCTGGTCAACCTGGTCAGGGACGGCGAGCCGCTGCGGATGTCGAAGCGGGCCGGCACGGTCGCGACCATCGACGACCTGGTCGAAGCGATCGGCGTCGACGCGGGCCGCTACGCGTTGGCTCGCTACAGCAGTGACAGCACGATCGACATCGACCTCGACGTGTGGACGCGCGCGACCAACGACAACCCGGTCTTCACGGTGCAATACGCCCACGCCCGGGTCGCGAGCCTGCTGCGCAACGCCGCCGACCTCGGGGTGACCTCCGAGTCCCACCCGCAGCTGCTGACCCACGAGCGGGAGGGCGAGCTGCTCCGGGCGCTCGGTGAGTTCCCGCGCGTCATCAAGGCCGCGGCCGAGCTGCGCGAGCCGCACCGGGTGGCGCGCTACCTGGAAGAGCTGGCCGGGACCTATCACCGCTTCTACGACAACTGCCGCGTGCTCCCGCGGGGCGACGAGGACGTCAGCGACCTCCACCGGGCGAGGCTGACGCTGGTCGAGGCGACCCGCGTCGTGCTGGCCAACGGTCTCGGTCTGCTCGGCGTCTCGGCCCCGGAGCGGATGTAATGACCCACGAAGCAGGCTGGGCGCACGCGCCCGGCGCTCTCCGCGGCCCCGCCTGGCTGCAGGCGCCGCGCGATGCCAACGCGCTCGTTCCTCAGCTCTGGTCGGGTACCGCCCGCAAGACCGACACCGGCGACCTGGTCGTCGGGGGAGTGCCGGTCGCCGACCTTGTCGCCGAGCACAACACCCCGGCCTACGTCCTCGACGAGGCCGACTTCCGGGCCCGAGCCGCGGCGTTCCGCGACGCGTTCGCCAGTTGGGACGTCTACTACGCGGGCAAGGCGTTCCTGTGCACGGAGGTCGCTCGGTGGATCGCGGAGGAGGGCCTCTGCCTCGACGTCTGCTCGACCGGTGAGCTGACAGTCGCGCTGCGGGCGGGCTTCGACCCGACGCGGATCGGCTACCACGGCAACAACAAGTCGGTCGCCGAGCTGAGACGCGCGGTCGACGTGGGGATCGGGCGGATCATCGTCGACTCGTTCCAGGAGATCGAGCGCCTCGAGATGATCGTGGCGGAGGCGTCGAGGCTCGGCCCCGGTGAGCCCCGGACCTCCTCCTCCACCACCACCACCACTGGCACCACTGCTGCCACCACTACTGCCACCACCACGACTACCAAGGTCATGGTCCGCGTCACCGCCGGCGTCGAGGCGCACACCCACGAATACATCGCCACTGCCCACGAGGACCAGAAGTTCGGTTTCTCGATCACGTCCGGCGACGCCTTCGAGGCCGTACGACGCCTCCACGCCGCTCCGGGCATCGAGCTGCTCGGCCTGCACTCCCACATCGGCAGCCAGATCTTCGACTCCTCCGGCTTCGAGGTGGCTGCGCGCCGGGTGCTCGCATTGCACCATCGGGTGTCCGAAGAACTCGGCGTCACGATGCCCGAAATGGATCTCGGCGGCGGCTTCGGCATCGCCTACACGACCCAGGACGACCCGGCCGACCCGGCCGAGCTGGCGACCGAGATGGGCAAGATCGTGGCCTACGAGTGCCGTGCCCTCGGCCTCGATGAGCCCCGCCTCTCGATCGAGCCCGGCCGGGCGATCGTCGGCCCGGCGATGTGCACGGTCTATACCGTGGGCACCGTCAAGCCGGTCATGCTCGACGCCGGCGCGGTCCGCACCTACGTGAGCGTCGACGGTGGGATGAGCGACAACATCCGCACCGCCCTCTATGACGCCGACTACTCGTGCACGCTCGCGGCGCGGCGCTCCGAGGCCGCGCCGGTCCTGGCCCGGGTTGTAGGCAAACACTGCGAGGCGGGCGACATCGTCGTCCGTGACGAGTTCCTCCCCGGCGACGTCGCTCCCGGCGATCTGCTGGCCGTCCCCGGGACCGGTGCCTACTGCCGCTCGATGGCCTCCAACTACAACCACGCCTTGCGGCCGCCGGTGATCGCGGTACGGGACGGAGTCGCGCGCGCCGTCGTCCGGCGGGAGACTGAGGACGACCTGTTGGCAACGGACATGGGCAACGCGAGGGGTGAGCCGGAGTGAAGGCGAGGAACGAGCCTCTGTGCGGGCGAGCCCCGCGGCGCGGAGCCGAATCGGATATCGGGTGAGTGTCGTGGATGCGGTGCATCTGGGGGGCGACCAGCCCCTCAAGGTGGCGGTGCTCGGCTGTGGCGTCGTCGGCTCGCAGGTGGTGCGCCTGCTGGACGAGCAGGCGGGCGACCTGGCTGCCAGGGTGGGTGCGCCGGTGGAGCTCGCCGGTGTCGCCGTACGACGCCTCGACGCCTTGCGTGATGTCGACGTCCCCGCCGGGCTGCTGACCGCCGACGCCCTCGGCCTGGTGACCCGCGGCGATATCGACGTCGTGGTCGAGGTGATCGGCGGCATCGAGCCGGCCCGGTCCCTCATCCTGGCCGCGCTCGAGAACGGCGCCTCCGTCGTCACCGCCAACAAGGCGCTGCTCGCCGAGGACGGACCGACCCTCTACGAGGCGGCCGAGAAGGCCGGCCGCGATCTCTACTACGAGGCGGCCGTCGCCGGTGCGATCCCGATCCTCCGGCCCCTGCGCGAGTCGCTGGCCGGCGACAAGGTGACCCGGGTGCTCGGCATCGTCAACGGCACCACCAACTACATCCTCGACAAGATGGACACGCAGGGCGCGGGCTTCGAGGAAGCCTTGGAGGAGGCGCAGGCCCTCGGCTACGCCGAGGCGGACCCGACGGCGGACGTCGAGGGGTTCGATGCGGCGGCGAAGGCGGCGATCCTTGCCAGCCTGGCGTTCCACTCCCGCGTCACCGCTGCCGACGTACACCGCGAGGGCATCAGCGACGTAACGTCGGGGGACGTTCGATCCGCCACCGACATGGGGTGCGTCGTGAAGCTGTTGGCCATCGCCGAGCTGGTCCCGACAGGCTCGACCGCCGATGGCTCGCCCGGCGAACCTGGTGTCAGTGTGCGGGTGCACCCGGCGATGATCCCGAGGTCGCACCCGCTGGCCAGCGTGCGCGAGGCCTACAACGCGGTGTTCGTCGAGTCCGAGGCCGCCGGTCAGCTCATGTTCTACGGACCGGGCGCGGGCGGGGCACCGACCGCGAGCGCGGTGTTGGGCGACCTGGTGACCGTGGCGCGCAACCACCGCCAGGGGACCCGGGGCGTCGGTGAGTCGGCGTACGCCGATCGAGCCGTGCTGCCGATGGGGGAGACCCGCACCCGCTACCACGTCGCGATCGACGTCGATGACCGGGCCGGCGTGCTGGCCGCGGTCGCCAACGCATTCGCGGAGCACGACGTGTCGATCCAGACTGTCCGGCAGGAGGGACGCGGCGACGACGCGCAGCTGGTCGTGGTGTCGCACGAGGCGACCGACGCCCAGCTGTCGGCAACGGTGGCCGAGCTTCGCGAGATGGACACGGTGCGCGACGTCACCTCGGTGATGAGGGTGGAAGGGATCGACGAGTGAGCGGCGTGAGTGGTGCCGACGACGTCGCTGTCCGGACGCACCAGTGGCGCGGCGTGATCGAGGAGTACCGGGAGCTGCTCGACATCCCGGCCGACACCCCGGCCGTCACCCTCCGCGAGGGCGGCACGCCCCTGGTCCACTCGGAGTGGCTCACCGCGGCCACCGGAGCGCAGGTCCACCTCAAGGTCGAGGGCGACAACCCGACCGGCTCGTTCAAGGACCGCGGGATGACCGCTGCGATCTCGGTCGCCAAGCACCAGGGCGCTGAGGCGGTCGTGTGTGCCTCGACCGGCAACACTTCGGCGTCGATGGCCGCGTACGCCGCCAAGGCCCGGCTCAACCCGATCGTGCTGGTGCCCGAGGGCAAGATCGCCGCCGGCAAGATGGCTCAGGCGATCCTGCACGGCGCTCAGGTGATCATGGTCAAGGGCAACTTCGACGACTGCCTGAGGCTGGCGAAGGAGCTCGCCGCGTCGTACCCCGTCGCCCTGGTCAACTCGGTCAACCCGGTGCGGCTCCAGGGCCAGAAGACGGCGGCGTTCGAGATCGCCGACTTCCTCGGCGACGCCCCGGACTTCCATCTGCTCCCGGTGGGCAACGCCGGCAACATCTCGGCGTACTGGCTGGGCTACCGGCAGTACGCCGACCTCGGCCGGATCACGCGCAAGCCGGTGATGCGTGGCTTCCAGGCCGCCGGCGCCAGCCCGCTGGTCACCGGCCAGCCGTTCCCGAACCCGGAGACGCGGGCGACCGCGATCCGGATCGGCAACCCTGCCTCGTGGCAGCTCGCCGAGACCGCGGCAGCCGAGTCCGGCGGCCGGTTCGCGTCCGTGTCGGACGAGCGGATCCTCGCCGCCCAGCGCGAGCTCGCGACCAACGACGGGGTGTTCGTCGAGCCGGCCAGCGCCGCCGGCATCGCGGGTCTGCTCCAGGAGCTCGAGCTGGGCGAGTCCTACTCCGGCGCGACCCTCGTCATCACCGTGACCGGGCACGGGCTCAAGGACACGGTGACCGCGCTCGAGGGCTTCACCGAGAACGGCGGGGCCGTGGTCGATGACGTGGTGGTGCCGGACGTGGCTGCGGTAGCCGAGGCCGCCGGGCTGTGACGACGTTCGCCGCCGAGCCGGTGCGGGTTTCCGTCCCGGCCACCTCGGCCAACCTCGGCCCCGGGTTCGACGCGCTCGGGCTTGCTCTCGACCTGCGCGACCGGCTCGAGGCCGAGGTCACCGAGAGCGGCCTCGTGGTCGAGGTGGACGGCGCCGGAAGTGACGAGGTACCCCTCGACGAGACTCACCTCGTCGTCAAGGCGATGCGCGCCGCGTTCGAGGAGCTCGGCGTCCAACCGCCGGGTATCCGTCTCAGCTGTCTCAACGTGATCCCGCACGCGCGGGGCCTCGGGTCGTCCTCGGCGGCGATCGTCGCGGGGGTCTGGCTGGCGCGCGAGCTGGTCGCCGGCGGCCGGCTGCTGCTCGACGAGGACAGCCTGCTCGACCTTGCCGCCCGGATCGAAGGTCATCCCGACAACGTCGCCCCCGCGCTGCTCGGTGGGTTCGTGATCGCGGGCCGGGACGCCGACGGGTCGTTCTTCGCCGTACCCTCCGAGGTCGATCCGCGGATCGGCGCCGTCGTCTACATCCCACCGGGTCCGGTCTCGACCGCGGCCGCCCGCGGGCTGCTCCCGAAGGACGTGCCGCACGCGGACGCGGCCACGAACGCCGGTCGGGCAGCGCTGCTCGTGGCCGCCCTGAGTGGTCGCCCCGACGAGCTCTGGCGCGCGACCGTCGACCGGCTGCACCAGGACTATCGCCGGCCGGCGATGCCGGCCAGCCTCGACCTGGTCGACGCGCTGCGGTCAGACGGCGTCCCTGCAATCGTGTCCGGAGCCGGCCCGACCGTGCTCGCCTTCACCGACACCACCGACGGTCTGATGGCGCGCTGTCCCGACGGCTGGACCGCGCTTCAGCTCGGGATCGACTCCCGCGGCGCCGTTGCGTGGTGATGCCCACCCACCTGCGGTCCGGTGGTACATTGGCTGCGCGTCGTAGGTACTCGACCACTCGGTTCTCGGCGCCGCGCGATCATCGCGCGCATCTCCTTTCCCGCCCGGTTCGGGCACCAGTCCCGACCGGCCGGAGTGCTCGCCTGCGAGCGCAGCCGGTGCCGGGGAAGATCTGACCAATGCCGTCCGCTCCACGAGCGGAGCGGCCGTATTACGTGGGAAGGACCTCACGTGACAGAGACTCTCGACTCCACCGCTTCCGCAGCGAGCGCCGATAGCGCCGACAGCGCCGATAGCGCCGGCCGGGGGAGGTCGGCAGCTGCGCCCAAGAAGCGCAGCGGAGGCCTCAACACCATGCTGCTTGCTGATCTGAAGGCGATGGCAGGCGGGATGGGCATCGCCGGGGCCGGCAGCATGAAGAAGGCCGACCTGGTGACCGCCATCAAGGCGGCGCAGGCCAAGCCCAAGAGCCAGGACGCCGCCGCGGCGGGCCAGCCGACGGCAGATGCGATCCCGCAGGCCGAGGACAAGCACCGGACCGACCAGCCCAAGGCCGGCGACAAGGCGAAGGGCGAGGGCGGGCAGAAGGACCACAAGCAGAAGAACCAGCAGGGCCAGAAGGACCTGCAGGATCAGAGGGGCCAGCAGGGCAAGAACGACCAGCAGGACCAGCAGGGCAAGAAGGATCAGCAGGGCCAGCAGGGCCAGCAGGGCAAGAAGGATCAGCAGGGCCAGCAGGGCAAGAACGACCAGCAGGGCCAGCAGGACCAGCAGGACCAGCCGGGCCAGGACGGCGAGGACGGTGAGGCCGGCAGTCGCCGTAACCGTCGTCGGCGCGGGCGGGACCGCAACCGGCCGGTCACGACCGGTGGCCGAAATGAGCCCGACACCACGATCCTCGAGGACGACGTGCTGGTGCCGGCCGCCGGCATCCTCGACGTGCTCGACAACTATGCGTTCGTGCGGACCAGCGGCTACCTGCCCGGTCCGGACGACGTCTACCTCTCACTGTCGATGGTGCGGAAGTACGGTTTGCGCCGTGGTGACGCCATCGTCGGCCAGGTGCGCCAGCCGCGCGAGGGCGAGCGTCGCGAGAAGTTCAACCCGATGGTGCGCATCGACAACGTCAACGGCGTCGACCCCGAGCAGGCGCGGCACCGCGTCGACTTCGCCAAGCTCACGCCGCTCTACCCGAGCGAGCGACTCCGTATGGAGACCGAGCCGAACAACATGATCGGCCGGGTCATCGACATCGCCTCGCCCATCGGCAAGGGTCAGCGCGGCCTCATCGTCTCGCCCGCCAAGGCCGGCAAGACCATGGTCATGCAGTCGATCGCCAACTCGATCACGACGAACAACCCCGAGTGTCACCTGATGGTGGTGCTGGTCGACGAGCGTCCCGAGGAGGTCACCGACTTCGAGAGGTCGGTCAAGGGCGAGGTCATCTCGTCGACGTTCGACCGCCCGGCCGGCGACCACACCACCGTGGCGGAGCTGGCGATCGAGCGGGCCAAGCGGCTGGTCGAGCTCGGCCACGACGTCGTCGTACTCCTCGACGGCATCACCCGGCTCGGCCGCGCCTACAACCTCGCCGCACCGGCGAGTGGACGGATCCTGTCCGGCGGCGTCGACTCGGCGGCGCTCTACCCGCCGAAGAAGTTCTTCGGCGCAGCCCGCAACATCGAGAACGGCGGTTCGCTCACGATCCTCGCTACGGCGCTCATCGACAGCGGTTCCAAGATGGACGAGGTGATCTTCGAGGAGTTCAAGGGCACCGGCAACATGGAGATCCGGCTGCGCCGCGACTTCGCCGACAAGCGCCTGTTCCCGGCGATCGACGTGATCCAGTCGGGCACCCGCCGCGAGGAGCTCCTGATGAGCAAGGAGGAGATAGCGATCGTCTGGAAGCTGCGGCGCGTGCTCTCCGCGCTCGACGGTCAGCAGGCACTCGAGGTGCTGCTCGAGAAGCTGAAGAAGTCATCGACCAATATCGACTTCCTGATGCAGGTCCAGAAGACCACTCCGGCGCCCGGCCAAGAAGACTAGTGGCGCGCGTGCGAAGTCGCGCACGCCTTCACCTGAGCTGAACGCGCGACCCGTCGAGAGCCCTCACCGACGCTCCTCGGGGCGCGGAATAGGCGACAGCGTCTGAGCGCTTCTACACTGGTTTGTCGGTTCCGGTTCACGGCTTGCTGCCCAGCAAGGCGACCCGGCGCCCCAAGAGATGAGGACACCATGAAGAAGGACATCCACCCCGACTACATCGTGACCGAGGTGACCTGCACCTGCGGGAGCACCTTCACGACACGTAGCACCGCGACGTCCGGCTCGATTCACGCCGACGTCTGCTCGCAGTGCCACCCGTTCTACACCGGCAAGCAGAAGATCCTCGACACCGGCGGCCGCGTGGCCCGGTTCGAGGCTCGATACGCCAAGGCCGCCAAGAAGTAGCTGCTCAGCTTCGCCCGCACGCACGCTCGCTGCGTTGTGGTCGGTCGACGGCCCGCTTCGCTCAAGGGCCGCCTCCCTTCTCCGACTTGCGATTGCACGACCCGGACGAAGCTGAGTTCGAGTGCCGGTCCGTTTCTGGCGGGCCGGCGCTTGTCATCTACTCCGAGGGGAACATCGTGTTCGAAGCCGTGGAGGGCATGCTGGCCGAGCATGCCGAGCTCGAGGGCAGGCTCGGCCTGCCCGAGACCCATGCCGACGCGCGCCTCGCCCGCACGATCAACCGACGCTACGCCGAGCTCGGCGGCATCATCACCGCCTGGCGAGAGTGGTGCCAGTACGGCGACGATGCCGGTGCCGCGGAGGAGCTGGCCGCCGACGATCCCTCGTTCTCCGGGGAGGTCACCCAGCTGCGCGCCCAGCAGGAAGCGGCCGCTGAGCGGCTCCGCCGGTTGCTGGTGCCACGTGACCCCACTGACGAGAAGGATGCGATCCTCGAGGTGAAGTCGGGGGAGGGCGGCGACGAGAGCGCCCTGTTCGCCGGTGACCTGCTCCGGATGTACACCCGCTACGCCGAGCGGCGCGGGTGGAAGACGGAGATCCTCGATGCGGCCGAGTCCGACCTCGGCGGCTACAAGTCGGTGACGATGGCCGTGAAGGCCGGGTCCGCAGGCAGCGCCGGACCGGGTCAGGCGCCCTACGGTCTGCTCAAGTTCGAGGGCGGCGTGCACCGCGTGCAGCGGGTGCCGGTGACCGAGTCGCAGGGCCGGATCCACACCAGCGCTGCCGGCGTACTCGTCGTGCCGGAGGCGGAGGCCGTCGACGTGGAGATCCACGACAACGACCTGCGCATCGACGTCTTCCGCAGCAGCGGGCCCGGTGGCCAGAGCGTCAACACCACCGACTCCGCGGTGCGGATCACCCACCTGCCCACCGGCATCGTCGTCAGCTGCCAGAACGAGAAGAGCCAGCTGCAGAACAAGGAGCAGGCGCTCCGGATCCTGCGTGCCCGGCTGCTGGCCGCCGCCCAGGAAGCAGCCGACGCGGAGGCCAGCGAGGCCCGGCGCAGCCAGGTCCGGACCGTCGACCGGTCCGAGCGGATCCGCACCTACAACTTCCCGGAGAACCGGATCTCCGACCACCGCACCGGCTACAAGTCCTACAACCTCGACCAGGTGCTCGACGGCGACCTCCAGCCGGTCCTCGACTCGTGCGTCGACGCCGACATGGCTGGTCGGCTCGAGGCGCTCGAGCAGTGAGCCCGCGGGAGCTGGTGGCCGCGGCGGCAGAGCGTTTGCGTGCGGCCGGCGTCGCCAGCCCCGAGTACGACGCCGCCGAACTGCTCGCACACGTCCTCGGCACCACCCGCGGCCGGCTGCCGCTGGTGGCGGACCTGCCAGGCGACGCGGCCGCGGCCTTCGACGGGCTCGTCGAGAGGCGGGTGGCGCGCGAGCCGCTGCAGCACCTGATCGGTGTGACGCACTTCCGGCACGTCGAGCTCGCCGTCGGACCAGGGGTGTTCGTGCCGCGGCCCGAGACCGAGTTGCTTGCCGGCTGGGCGGTGGAGAACGCGGCGGCGGTGATCTCGGGGCTCGCCGGCGCCCGCACCGCGGCCGGCGGATGCGTGGTGGTCGACCTCTGCACCGGCTCCGGCGCGATCGCGAAGGCAATCGCGCACGAGGTGCCGTCGGCTGCTGTCCACGCCGTGGAGCTCGACGAGCCGGCGCATGCCTGGGCCGAGGGCAACCTCGCCGGTACGGGAGTGGACCTTCGGCTGGGTGACTTCCGGACCGCGTTCGACGACCTGCTCGGCACCGTCGACGTCGTGGTCAGCAACCCGCCGTACGTCCCGCTGGAGGCCTGGGAGTCGGTGGCGGTCGAGGCCCGCGACCATGATCCGCACCTCGCCCTTTTCTCCGGCGCCGACGGCCTCGACGCGATCCGGGCGATTGCGGTCCGCGCTGCCGACCTGCTGCGGCCCGGTGGGGTGATCGGCGTCGAGCACGCCGACGCCCAGGGAGAGTCGGCGCCTGGAGTGTTCGCCGCGGAAGGTCGCTGGGAGGAGATCCGTGACCACCGCGACCTGGCCGGCCGGCCGCGGTTCGTCACAGCGCGGCGGGCAGTCCGCCGGACGGGAGTCGCGGAGTGACAGGATGGGCGCCGTGAGTCAGTCCGGTCCGGCCCAGGTCTACGACGCCACGTCGGACGAGCGCGATGCTGCTGTCGACGCCGCGGCGCTCGCAATCCAGCGTGGACGCTTGGTCGTGCTGCCGACCGACACGGTCTACGGCGTCGCCGCGGACGCGTTCGACCCGGATGCCGTTTCGCGGCTGCTCGAGGCGAAGGGCCGGGGCCGCGAGATGCCGCCGCCGGTGCTGGTCAGCACCGCGACCACCCTCGACGCGCTCGCGACGAAGGTGCCCGACTACGCGCGTGAGCTCGCGGCCGCCTTCTGGCCGGGTCCGCTGACCTTGGTCTGTTTCGAGCAGCCTTCGCTGAGATGGGACCTGGGGGAGACGCGGGGGACCGTCGCCGTCCGGATGCCCGACCACGACCTTGCCCGCGAGATCCTCGACCGCACCGGCCCGTTGGCGGTCAGCTCCGCCAACCGCACCGGCAGCCCCGCCGCCACCGACGCCGCCGCCGCCGTGGAGATGCTCGGCGACCGGGTTGCGGTCGTGGTCGACGGCGGCGCGACCGCCGGCGCCACGCCCTCGACCATCGTCGACGTCACCGGCGATCGCCCACGCCTGCTGCGCCTCGGCATGATCACCGTCGCCCAGCTCGACGAGGCGATGACGGAGACCGGGCTGACCGTGGAGGTCGACGCCGACGACAGCGCCGACGACAGGACCGACGACAGCGCCGACGGGGACGACGACTGACCGATGCGCGAGTACCTCGTGGTCTTCCTGGTCGCCGCCGCGGTGACCTATCTGCTGACCGTCGTCTCCCGCGAGATCGCGATCCGCACCGGCGCCGTCGCCAAGGTCCGCGACCGCGACGTCCACGCGGAGCCGGTCCCCTACCTCGGCGGCCTGGCGATGCTCGGCGGCCTGTTCGCCGCGTTCCTCGTCGCCCGGGAGCTGCCCTTCCTGTCTGCAAGCCCGCCATGGGTGTTCGAGGACTCCTTGTCGGTCCTGGTTGCCGGTGCCCTGGTGTGCGCGGTCGGCGTGCTCGACGACATCTTCGAGGTCGATGCGCTCAGCAAGTTCGGCGGCCAGGTGGTCGCGGTGGGCGTGCTCGTCTACTCGGGGATCCAGTTCCGGTGGTTCTACCAACCCGACGGCACCGTGCTGTCCCTCGACGCGACCCAGGGCGCGCTGCTGACAGCGTTGATCGTGCTGGCCACGGTCAACGCCGTGAACTTCATCGACGGACTCGACGGCCTGGCCGCGGGTGTGATCGGGATCAGCGCGCTGGCCTTCTGCTTCTTCTGCTACCAGCTCACCGTGATCAACGAGGTGCAACGGGCGACCACCGGGGCCCTGCTGTCGGCGGCGCTGGCCGGCGCGTGCGTCGGTTTCCTGGTGCACAACTTCCATCCGGCGCGGCTGTTCATGGGCGACAGCGGGTCGATGCTGATCGGCCTGGTGCTCTCGGCGTCGGCGATGACCGTGACCACGCAGTTCGTCCCGACCGACATCGCCGACGGCGCGGCCGGCGCCCGGGCCAGCCTGCTCCCGATGCTCATTCCGGTGGCGGTACCGATCCTGATCCTGATCGTCCCGCTGGCAGACCTGGTGCTGGCGGTGGTCCGGCGCACCGCGGCCGGACGGTCGCCGTTCGCGCCCGACAAGCAGCACCTGCACCACCGGCTGCTGGAGATCGGCCACTCCCACCGCCGGGCCGTGCTGATCATGTGGATGTGGGCCGGATGGATCGGCTTCGGCACCGTGGTCGCCAGCCTGTACGAGGATCCGTGGGTGTGGATCGGCATCGGCGCCGGGTTCGCTGCGAGCGTCGGCCTCACGTTCCTGGTGCCGTTCCTGCCCCGCTGGGGTGATGCCGACGACGGGGAGACAGGGACGACAGGGGCGGCAGGGGCGGGACAGGACCCCGATTCGAGGACGCCCCAGACTTTGTGATAACTTTCACGAGCGATCAGGAAGTACTCAGGAAGCGCCACCGAACCACCCCGAAATCACCTGAAGGGCGGCCGCCGATGTTGACGACCACCACCCCCGGACCGCTGGTCTTCGCGGCCGCGGTGACCACGGTGGTCGGTGTGCTGGTCGTCGTCCTGGCCGCGCTGACCGGTGGCGAGCCCGCGTCGTACGGCGCGCTCGTGGGCACCGCGATCGCGCTGGTCGTCTTCTCGTTCGGCGCGTTCGCCGTGGACGCCGTGGCCCGGCTGATGCCGGTGGCCTCGCTGCTGGTCGCCATGCTCACCTACACCATGCAGGTGTTGTTGATGCTGGTGGTGTTCGTCGGCCTCAACCAGGCCGGTGTGCTCGACGACAGCGTAGATCGCGAGTGGCTCGGCGGGTCGATCATCATCGGCGTCCTGGCCTGGACCTTCGCGCAGCTGATCGCCTCGGCGAAGGTCCGGATCCCGGCCTTCGAGACCCCCGGCGAACACTCGGTCGGTGAGCGCCCGGAGGGCGTCGGTCCGGCAGGAGAGGGCGGTGCGCGGTGACTGAGACCCCCTGCTATTGTCCGGGGCGCAATGAGTCAGCCCGAGGAGAAGCCGAAGGGCGATCCGTGGCACGCGTTCGGCTACATCGTGGCCGGGGTCGCGTTCTACGGGCTCCTGGGTTGGGTTGCCGACCGCTGGCTCGGTACCCGCTACCTGGTGGCTCTCGGCATCCTGGTGGGTGCGGCGCTGGGACTTTACCTGACCTTCGCCCGCTTCCGGCCCGAACCGACAAAGCAGCTCCCGCAGGAACCAGAGCAGGACGAGTAGAGGAGATCTGGTGATCAACGTAGCCACCGCCGCGGCGGAGGAGTTCGGCGCTCCGGGGCCGGGGATCTTCGACCTGCCGCCGGTCTTCACCATCGGCGCGATCGAGGTCACGAAGCCGATGCTTCAGCTCGTCCTGGGCGCCGTCGTGGTCTTCGGCCTGCTCTTCGTCGCGGCGCGCCAGCGCCAGCTGGTCCCGGGTCGGCTCCAGTTCGCCGGTGAGGGCGCCTACGGCTTCGTCCGCAACAGCGTTGCGCGCGACATCATTGGAGCCCACGACTTCCAGAAGTTCGTGCCCTACCTGGTCGCGCTCTTCTTCTTCATCCTGATCAACAACCTGTTCGCGAGCATCCCGTTCATCCAGTTCCCAACGTTCAGCCGGGCCAGCATGGCCTACGCCCTCGCCGGCATGTCGTGGGTGATCTACAACGCAGTCGGCATCTGGAAGCACGGTTTGCTCGGCTACCTCAAGCTGCAGAGTGTGCCGTCAGGCGTCAGCCCCTTCATGTACCCACTGCTGGTGCCGCTGGAGTTCTTCTCCAACATCCTGGTGCGGCCGGTCACGCTGGCCCTCCGTCTCTTCGCCAACATGTTCGCCGGCCACATCCTGCTCGTGCTGTTCGCGACCGGCGGTCTCTACCTGATCGAGCACGTCGGTGGCATCGGTTACGTCGCCGGTCCGCTGGCCTGGGTCCTGGCGATCGCGGTCGCCTTCCTCGAGATGCTGGTGCAGGTCCTGCAGGCCTACGTCTTCGTCCTGCTCAACGCGATGTACATCCAGGGTGCCCTCGCCGACGAGCACTGATCTTCTCCCCGACCACCAGACCACAACCCACAGTTCTCACACGAGAAAACAACCCGAAAGGAAAGTAGCCATGGGTGGCTCTCTCAACATGATCGGTTACGGCCTGGCCGCCATCGGCCCAGGTATCGGCATCGGTCTCATCTTCGCCGCTTACATCAACGGCGTTGCCCGCCAGCCCGAGGCGCAGAGCCGGCTGCAGTCGATCGCGATCCTCGGGTTCGCGCTCGCTGAGGCGCTCGCCATCATCGGCATCGCCCTCGCGTTCGTTCTGACCGGCTCCAGCACGCAGTGACGCGAGTCGTCCCCGACGACTCCCGTCCGGCGTACTGAAAAGTCCGTTCCCGTAGATCGACAAGGTCAGGTCCATGAAATCACTGTTGGTGATCCTCGCTGCAGGTGACGGCCACGAGCCGAGTCCCCTCGCAGTCGAGTGGATCGAGGTCGTCCTCGCCCTCGTGGTGTTCGGCATCCTCTTCTTCGCCCTCTGGAAGTTCGTCGCTCCGAACTTCGAGAAGACGTTCTCCGAGCGCACCGAGGCGATCGAGGGTGGGCTCGCCGCCGCCGAGACGAAGCAGGCCGAGGCTGACGCCAAGCTCGCCGAGCTCGAGGCACAGCTCGCCGACGCCCGGCACGAGGCGGCGCGCATCCGTGAGGAAGCGCGCGAGCAAGGCGCGACGATCGTTGCCGAGATGCGGGAGCAGGCCCAGGCCGAGTCCACCCGCATCGTCGAGCACGGCAAGGCCCAGATCGAGGCCGAGCGCCAGCAGGCGGTCACCTCTCTCCGGGCCGAGGTCGGCACCTTGGCGACGAACCTGGCGGGTCGCATCGTGGGCGAGTCCCTCGACAACGACGAGCGTCAGGGCCGCGTCGTGGAGCGGTTCCTCGCCGAGCTCGAGACCGGGACACCGGGGGCGAACTGATGCTGTCGTTCCGAGCGGCGTCCACCGAAGCCGTAGCCGCGCTGGTCGACCAGGTCGAGGGATCGGCCACGGTTGCCGACGACCTCTTCGCGGTCGCGGCGACCCTCCGGTCCGAAGGCGCGCTGCGGCGGTTCGCCACCGACTTCGCCCTGCCGGCCGAGGCCAAGGCGGGACTGATCTCGGAGCTCTACGACGGCAAGGTCGACTCGGCCACGCTCGGACTGCTCAAGGACGCGGTTGCCCGGCGATGGACGCGCACCCGCGACCTCGCCGACGCGCTCGAGTACGTCGGCGTCGTGGCGGCGGTCCGTTCCTCCGGCGATGCCGCGGACCGGGTCGTCGACGAGCTGTTCGCCATGCGCACCCTGGTCAATGACAACACCGACCTCCGCAACGCGCTCTCCGATCACGCTCGGAGCGCCTCGGACAAGGCGGCGCTGGTGGAGGCCCTGCTCGGCGACAAGGCCCTTCCGGCGACAGTGGTCCTGGTCAAGCAGGCGCTCTCGGGCAGTCACCGCAGCGTCGCCGTAGCGCTCGAGGACTACGAGAAGGTGGCCGCCGACGCGCACGATCGTGATGTCGCGACGGTCCGGGTCGCCCGGCCGCTCGGCGAGAGCGAGACGCAGCGGCTGACCGAGGCACTGGCCGGGCACTACGGCCGTCCCGTGCACCTCAACGTCGTCGTCGACCCCGATGTCATCGGTGGCATCAAGGTCGAGATCGGCGGTGACGTCATCGACGGCACGATCGCCAGCCGCCTCGACGACGCCCGCCGCAAGCTCGCCGGCTGACCGGCACCCTGACCACCAGACTTTCCAGCAGAGAAGAGAGAAGGCGACTTCCGATGACAGAACTCTCCATTCGTCCGGACGAGATCCGCGACGCCCTCGCCAAGTACGTCGCCGACTACGAGCCCACCGCGGCGAGCAAGGAGGAGGTCGGCACCGTCGCCTCCGCCGGTGACGGCATCGCCCGCGTGAGCGGCCTGCCGTCGGCCATGGCCAACGAGCTGCTCGAGTTCGAGGACGGCACCCGTGGCCTGGCCCTGAACCTCGAGGAGCGCGAGATCGGCGTCGTCATCCTCGGTGACTTCGCCGGCATCGAGGAGGGCCAGCCGGTTCGTCGTACCGGTGAGGTGCTGTCGGTCCCGGTCGGCAGCAACTTCCTCGGTCGCGTGATCGACCCGCTTGGCAACCCGATCGACGGTCTGGGCGAGATCGAGGCCGAGGGGCGCCGCATCCTTGAGCTGCAGGCACCCGGCGTGATGTCGCGAAAGTCGGTCCACGAGCCGCTCGCGACCGGCATCAAGGCCATCGACGCGATGACCCCGATCGGCCGTGGCCAGCGTCAGCTGATCATCGGTGACCGGTCGACCGGCAAGACGACCATCGCGATCGACACGATCATCAACCAGAAGCAGAACTGGGAGTCGGGCGACCCGTCCAAGCAGGTGCGCTGCATCTACGTGGCGATCGGTCAGAAGGGCTCGACCATTGCCGCCGTCCGCGGCGCCCTCGAGGAAGCCGGCGCCCTGGAGTACACGACGATCGTCGCGTCACCGGCCTCCGACAGCGCCGGGTTCAAGTACCTCGCCCCCTACACCGGCTCGGCCATCGGCCAGCACTGGATGTACGACGGCAAGCACGTCCTGATCGTGTTCGACGACCTGACCAAGCAGGCCGAGGCCTACCGCGCCGTGTCGCTGCTGCTGCGTCGTCCGCCGGGCCGCGAGGCCTACCCGGGTGACGTCTTCTACCTGCACTCCCGGCTGCTCGAGCGGTGCGCGAAGCTCTCCGACGAGCTCGGCGCCGGCTCGATGACGGGGCTGCCGATCATCGAGACCAAGGCCAACGACGTCTCGGCCTACATCCCGACCAACGTCATCTCGATCACCGACGGCCAGATCTTCTTGCAGTCCGACCTCTTCGCCGCCAACCAGCGTCCCGCGATCGACGTCGGCATCTCGGTGTCCCGCGTGGGTGGCTCGGCCATGACCAAGGCGATGAAGACGGTCACCGGCTCGCTCAAGGTCGACCTGGCGCAGTACCGCGCGATGGAGGCGTTCGCGATGTTCGCTTCCGACCTGGATGCGGCCTCGAAGCAGCAGCTCGCCCGCGGCCAGCGGCTGATGGCGCTGCTCAAGCAGCCCGCCTACAGCCCCTATCCGCTGCCTGAGATGACCGTGTCGCTGTGGCTCGGCACCAGCGGCCGGCTCGACCAGGTGCCGACCGAGGACGTGCTGCGGTTCGAGCAGGAGTTCCTCGACTACCTGCGTCGCTCCCACGAGGGCCTGCTGGCCGGGATCCGGGAGACCCAGAAGTTCGACGACGAGGACGGCGTCGCATCGGCGTACGACTCGTTCCTCGACCAGTTCGAGACCTCCGAGGGCGGCAGCATCAAGATCGGCCACGAGCCGGAGGCCGAGGCAATGGAGGACGACGAGCTCGAGCAGGAGCAGATCGTCAAGCAGAAGCGAGGCTGAGGACAAGCCATGGCTGTATCGCTGCGGGAGTACCGCGCACGGATCAAGTCGACGGAGTCGATGAAGAAGATCACGCGCGCCATGGAGCTCATCGCTGCGTCCCGAATCATCAAGGCGCAGCAGCGGGCACAGCAAGCCGCGCCCTACGCGCGGGAGCTCACCCGGGCAGTGTCGGCGGTGGCGACGTTCTCCAACGTCGACCACCCACTGACCCGCGAGGAGGAGAACCCGAAGAAGGCGGCAGTGCTCGTGATCACGAGCGACCGCGGCCTCGCCGGCGCCTACTCCTCGAGCGTGCTCAAGGAGGCCGAGCGGCTTGCCGAGCGTCTCCGGGACGAGGGCAAGGAGATCGACTGGTTCCTGGCCGGTCGGAAGGCCGAGGCCTACTTCAAGTTCCGTGAGCGGCCGTTCGTCGACTCGTGGACCGGGTTCAGTGACCAGCCGAACTACGACGTCGCCGCGGAGATCGGGAAGTCGCTGATCGAGGCGTTCCTCAAGGAGCAGGGCGAGGACGGCGACGTGGACGAAGTCCACCTCGTCTACACCCGGTTCCGGTCGATGCTGGTGCAGGAGCCGACCGCCGTACGGTTGCTGCCGCTCGAGGTCGTCGAGGGCGAGGAACCCCCCGAGGACGACGAGCTGCTGCCGCTCTACGAGTTCGAGCCGTCGGCGGCCCAGGTGCTCGACGGGCTGCTGCCGCAATACGTCCAGAGCCGGATCTTCTACAGCCTGCTCCAGGCCGCGGCGTCCGAGCTGGCTGCCCGGCAGAAGGCGATGAAGGCGGCGACCGACAACGCCGACGAGCTCATCAAGAAGCTCACCCGGATCGCCAACCAGGCCCGCCAGGCCGGCATCACCCAGGAGATCAGCGAGATCGTTGGTGGCGTGAATGCGCTGGCCGACGCTCAGGCCGCTGCGAACGACTGACCCACCCCGCTCAACCCGTCCGACCCACGAAGTACTGACCCACAGAGTTTTGGGAGAACACAATGACTGCCACCGCTGAAGAAGCCGTTGAGACTGGGACCACCGGTCGGATCGCGCGGGTCATCGGCCCGGTCGTCGACATCGAGTTCCCGGGCGATGCGATGCCCGAGATCTACAACAAGCTCGAGGTAGAGGTCACCCTCGCCGGGGAGACGACCGTCCTCCCGCTCGAGGTCGCCCAGCACATCGGCGACGGCCTGGTCCGCGCCATCTCGCTGAAGCCGACCGACGGCCTGGTGCGCGGCGCGCCGGTGACCAACACCGGCGGCCCGATCTCGGTGCCGGTCGGCAACGTCACGCTCGGCAAGGTGTTCAACGCGACCGGCGACGTCCTCAACCTCGAAGAGGGCGAGAAGTTCGAGGTCGAGGAGCGGTGGGGGATCCACCGCAAGGCTCCGGCCTTCGACCAGCTCGAGTCCAAGACGCAGATGTTCGAGACCGGCATCAAGGTCATCGACCTGCTCACGCCCTACGTCCTGGGCGGAAAGATCGGTCTGTTCGGGGGCGCCGGTGTCGGCAAGACCGTGCTCATCCAGGAGATGATCGCTCGCGTCGCGAAGGACCACGACGGCGTGTCGGTGTTCGCCGGCGTCGGTGAGCGCACTCGTGAGGGCAACGACCTCATCGTCGAGATGCAGGAGGCCGACGTCTTCGACAAGGTCGCCCTGGTGTTCGGCCAGATGGATGAGCCGCCGGGCACCCGGCTGCGGGTGGCGCTGTCCGCGCTGACGATGGCGGAGTACTTCCGCGACGTCCAGAAGCAGGACGTGCTGTTGTTCGTCGACAACATCTTCCGGTTCACGCAGGCCGGCTCCGAGGTCTCCACGCTGCTCGGCCGGATGCCGTCCGCCGTGGGCTACCAGCCCAACCTCGCCGACGAGATGGGCACGCTCCAGGAGCGGATCACCTCGACCCGTGGTCACTCGATCACCTCGATGCAGGCGATCTACGTGCCGGCCGACGACTACACCGACCCGGCGCCGGCGACGACGTTCGCCCACCTCGACGCGACCACGGAGCTGTCGCGGGAGATCGCCTCGCTCGGTATCTACCCCGCCGTGGACCCGCTGACCTCGACCTCGCGGATCCTGGACCCGCAGTACATCGGTCAGGACCACTACGACTGTGCGATCCGGATCAAGCAGATCCTCCAGCGCAACAAGGAGCTGCAGGACATCATCGCGATCCTCGGCGTCGACGAGCTGTCCGAGGAGGACCGCGTCATCGTCAGCCGGGCCCGCCGGATCCAGCGGTTCTTGTCGCAGAACACCTACGTGGCCAAGCAGTTCACCGGCCTCGAGGGCTCGACGGTTCCGGTGGCAGACACCATCGAGGCGTTCAACAAGATCGCCAACGGCGAGTACGACCACGTGGCCGAGCAGGCGTTCTTCATGTGCGGTGGCCTCGAGGACGTCGAGGCCAAGTGGGCCGAGATCCAGAAGAACCTCTGACATGGCCGATCGAACGGGCGCCGCTGAGTCCGAGGCGCTGCACGTCGAGCTGGTCGCGGCCGACCGCACTGTGTGGTCCGGCGATGCCGCGATGGTGATCGCGCGAACGACCGAGGGTGACATCGGCGTCCTGCGCAACCACGCCCCAACGCTGTCGCTGCTCGCTCCGGCGGTGGTCGAGATCCAGGTCGAGGACACCGACGACGTGGTGGTCGCGGCGGTTGACGGCGGGTTCCTGTCCGTGGCCAACAACCGGGTGTCGATCCTCTCCGAGCACATCGAGCTCGGGGAGGACATCCACGTCGACAAGGCCAGGGCCGAGCTCGAGGAGGCGCAGGGACTGATCGGTGCCAGCAACGAGGCCGAGCGTCGCGTGCGTCGCGCCGAGGCGCGACTCCGCGCTGCCGAGAAGGTCTCCTCAGGCGTCAGCCACTAGCAGCGACGTCGATGGCTTGGTGGGAGTGGCTGCTCGATGTCTCGGGCATCCTGCTGCTCCTGCTGCTGGTCTACGGTCTCGGGCTGGTGCTCCGGCGGCGGCTGCTCGCCCGCCACGGCGGGACGTTCGAGCTGAGCCACCGGCTCGACCCGGCCCATCCCGCCCGCGGCTGGGTGCTCGGTATCGGACGCTACTCGGGCGAGAAGCTCGAGTGGTTCCGGATCTTCACGCTCTGGCCCAGGCCGAAGCGGGTCTGGAACCGTGAGCAGCTGGCCTACGACGGTCGCCGCGAGCCGCTGGGCGCCGAGCAGGCGTCGCTCTACCCCGACCACGTCGTGATCCGGTGTGCGTCACGCGCGGGTGAGGTGGAGCTGGCGATGAGCCCGGCGTCCCTGACCGGTTTCCAGGCCTGGCTGGAGGCCAAGCCGCCGGGGGCGGACTGGGACCGTTAGTCCGGCCCCCGACCGCGTTTACGGCTTCGCATCCTCAGCCGTGGCGCTGCTCACTCGAAGAGTCCTCGGATGTCGTCGGCGTCGATTCCCTGTGCCATCGCCCGCTCGCCGTCGATGACCTGGGCGAACAGCTCGGCCTTGCGTCCCTTGAGCTGCATCACCTTCTCCTCGATGGTGTCGGTCGCGACCAACCGGTAGACGTGGACGTGGGCGGTCTGCCCGATCCGGTGCGCGCGGTCGACCGCCTGTGCTTCGGTCGCGGGGTTCCACCACGGGTCGAGGACGAAGACGTAGTCGGCCTCGGTCAGCGTGAGCCCGACGCCGCCGGCCTTGAGCGAGATGAGGAACACCGGCGCCCCGCCGGTGCGGAACTCGTCGATCACCGCCGCCCGGTCGCGAGTGGAACCATCGAGATAGGTCGCGCCGATGTCCTCGGCCGCCAGCCGGGCACGGACCCGGCTGAGGAACGAGGTGAACTGGCTGAACACCAGCGCCCGGTGGCCCTCGGCTGTGATCTCCTCGAGGTGGTCGACGAGAAGGTCGAGCTTGGCCGATCCGACGGCGTCGTGGGCCGGGTCGACCAGCGCAGGGTCGAGCGCGAGCTGCCGTAGCTTGGTGAGGGCGCTGAAGATCGCCACCCGGTTGCGGTCGAAGTCCTCGACCAGTCCGAGGATCCGTTGCCGCTCCTTCGCGAGGTGGGTGTCGTAGATCCGGCGGTGCCGTGGCTCGAGCACCACATCGAGCACCTGCTCCTGCTTGGGTGGCAGGTCGCTGGCGACGATCTCCTTGGTGCGGCGCAGGAGGAACGGGCGGATCCGGCTCCGGAACCGGCCGAGGGCCGCCGCATCACGGTCGCGCTCGACCGGCCGGGCGACCCGCTCGTTGAACAGCCTCGGCCACGGATAGAGGCCGGGCACGGTGATCGAAAGCAGCGCCCACAGCTCCATCAGCCGGTTCTCGAACGGCGTCCCGGTGACGGCGAGCTTGAACGGCGCCGTGATCGTCCGGACCGCGGCGTAGGTCTTGCTCTGGTGGTTCTTGACCTGCTGCGCCTCGTCGAGCACCAGGCCACCCCAGGACACCGCGGCGTAGCGGGCATGGGCCAGCCGCAGGACCGTGTAGGTGGTCACGACCACGTCGCTGTCGGCGGCAATCGCCGCCACGTCGTCGGTACGGCGCCCGCACACCCCGACGCGCAGCTCCGGTGCATGACGCTCCGCCTCGTGGACCCAGGCGGTCACGACACTCGTCGGCGCCACCACGAGGAACGGGCCTGACTCGGGCCGCTGTCGGCGGGCGTGCTCGACCAGTGCGAGCACCTGAACGGTCTTGCCGAGTCCCATGTCATCGGCCAGGATCCCGCCGAGGCCGTGCTCCCAGAGGAACGCGAGCCACCAGAAACCCTCGCGCTGGTAGGACCGCAGCTCGGTCGACAGGCCCACCACGGCGGGCCGCGGAATCTCGACGAGGTCGCGCAACGCCTGCGCTCGCGCGACCCACTCGGCCGCCTGGGCATCGACGATGCCCGTCTCGGCCAGCTGGGCCCACAGCCCGAGGTCGTGGGTACCGACGCCGATCCGGTCGCCATCGCGCTCCCGGAGCTCGGCAGCGGCGGCCACGACCTCGCGGAGTCGGTCGAACTCCGGCCGGTCGGTCGTGATGAAGAGCCCGCTCGGCAGGACGAGGAACTCGTGGCCGAGGGTGAGGGCGGCGATCACGTCCGGGAGCGGGATCGGCTCACCCTCGACGTTGACGGTCACCTCGAGGTCGAGCCAGTCCGTGTGGCCGGCGGGCTCCTCGCCCGGACCCGACGGCGGTGGGACCACCTCGAAGCTGATCTCCGGCGCTGACGTCGCCTCCCGGAAGTCGGGACGCTTCTCCTCGAGGACCATGACGTCGGGGAGCCCGCGGAGATGCGGAAGGTCGTGGATCGCGAGCGAGAGCGCGTCCCCGGCGCGCACCGACCGCCGGCCGAGCAGCTCGGCCGACACGGACGCTCGCACCGTTGCCTCGGCGCGCCGGTCGCGCAGCCCGTCGAGCAGGTCGCGGTCATCGAGCCCGCAGCGGTGGGCATCGCCGTACTGCCACTCCCACGTCAGGTCGGCTGCCGTCGAGCTGAGCCAGCCGACGGTCAGCACCAGCGTCGGCCGCAGCGGCGCCGGGAGGTCGACCGACCCGTCGGGGGAGCGGACGGTGAGGTGGCGGAGCAGTCCGCCCAGACGTCCCCGGAAGGCGTCGAGCTCGGCTGCGGGCACCTCCAGCGGCTGGTCCTCGATCAGCTGGCGGGCGACCACGGGGACGTCGCGGTCGAGCTCGGCGACCTGCAGGTGACCGTCGTGGAGCAGGGCGACGGTCCGGTCGTCCCCGAGGAACCGGGTCCGCTCGCCGCGCCAGAGCTCGCCGTCGACCTCGATGCCGAGCGTCATCCGCGCTGCGGTGCCGTCGCTGGTGATCTCGGCCGTCATGCCGACCGGCTTCTCCCGGATCGTGACCGCGGTCAGCGGTGGCACCGGTACGAAGGTGACCCCGGCGGCCTCCGCGGCGCGCAGCAGGCGCGGCAGGTGGGGTCCGAACTGGGCGAGGGTCGGCGCGGTGCCGGGGACCTGGTAGCCGCGGTGGCGCTGGAGCGCTCCGTGCAACGCGCCGACGGTGTCGGCGTGCTCAGGCAGGAGACTGCGGGCCAGGACCGCGCCAGGGATGTCGGACCAGTCGGCTCCGCCCTTGATCCACGCCTGCTTCGCGCCCGGCCGCAGCGGACGGATGCAGAGCTGCGGCCCGTCGTCACGGTAGGAGTAGGCCCGACGGTGCTCGATGGTGAACTGGAGCGCGAGCGGGAACTGCGCCACGTCGCGGTCGGCCGCCTGCGACAGGTGCTCCACGAGGGATCCGAGCTGGCGCTCCCACTCCGGCGGCCGGTCCGCGGAGACGTGTCCCTCCCGCATGCTCAGGGCGACTGCCGCGCCGTGCTTGCACATGTTGCGGACGGGGCAGGTGCAGAGGCTGAAGATCCACCCGGTGGTGCGCGCCCGGCTGCGCCCGCTCGCGCGGCCCGTCTCACAGTGCAGCTGGACGTGGTAGGCGGTGGGGGCGGACCCGTAGACGTAGGCCGTCGCCGTGACCGATCCGGTGCTCAGCTGCTGCAGATGAGGTGGCCCGTCGATCCTGTCGAGGTAGCCGCGGGCCCGCTCGAGAGCCCCCGGAGCGAAGTGCTCCGCGAGGAACTCGTCGGTCAGTGATTCGAGGACGTCCATGGCCCGACCATCGTGGCACGCGGCCGCGACAGTCCCGGTCGTCCATCCACAGGGCCGCTCGTCGAGGTGCGAGTGCAGCGAGCCTCGACACCCAGGTCGCTAGTGGGTCGCCAGTGGGTCGCTAGTGGGTCGCAGTGCCCAGGTGCCGTTCGGGGTGCCGGCGGACGTACTGGCGCACCGGCACGGGCGCGGTCTCGTAGTAGCCGATCGGCAGCCACAGGTCGCCGATCGTCGAGAGGTAGACGATCTGCCAGCGCACCAGCCCGTGCAGCGACCGGGCATCCCGTTGGAGGATCGACGCGTAGGCGCGGATCCCGGCGACGTACCCCGGGTGGTTGTTGTAGCGGTAGAGCGCCGTCTCGATCCCCGCCCCGTTGTCTGCCCCGTTGTCTGCCCCGTTGTCTGCACCGCTGCTGCCGCCGCCGTTGGCGGCGAGGTAGCGGGCCGCCGCGAGGATGGCGTCGTGAGGGTCGTTGATGTCGCCTTCGCCGTACGCCGCCCAGGTCGAGGGGATGAACTGCATCGGTCCCTGGGCCCCGGCTGTCGAGAGCCCCCGGATCTTGCCGAAACCGGTCTCGACCAGGTTGATCGCAGCCAGCACCTCCCACTGGACGCCGTAGGTCCGCTCGCCCTCGCGGTAGAACCGCAGCAGCTCAGCGGTCGGAGCCGGCGCGATGATCTCCCATGCCGGCAGCTCGTCGGACAGCGTCGACAACACGCTGCGCAGGGAGCGCCGGGCGGTGAGGTGGGCAGCCAGGTCGGCGCGGTAGCGCGCAGGTACGGCGGCGCGCGCCGCGCGCTCCCAGGCCGGTTTGCGGGCGAGCTGGCGGTAGAGCAGCTGCGTCTCGAACGCCGCCGCGTCTCTCACCTCGGCCTCGGTGTCCGACCGCCGCACAAGATCCTCGGCGCGGGTCAGGCGCTCGGTGAGGTCCTGCGCGGACCGCGCCGGCGTGAATCTCTTCGCGAGGGGCGGCGCCTTCGGCAGCGCGTCTCCTGCCGGTCGCTGGTCCGGCGGGTCGGCGAGCCGTGGCTCGGGAGACGGTGTCGGGGGTTGCGCAGAGTCCTCGCTGCACGCGGTCGTGCTGAGCAGCAGGACGCCGACCAGCGCGCCGGCGAGGATCCTTTGCCTCGAGGCTCCTCGCTGCGCTCGGCGCACCTCAGCCGCCGACGGAGCGTTCGCCACCCGGCACCCAGAGCACGTCGCCGTCCTCCCGGTTGGCGTGACGGGCGAGGATGAAGACCAGGTCGGAGAGCCGGTTGAGGTAGGTGTTGGCCAGCTGGTTCATGGACTCGCCGTGGACGGCGTACGCCGCCCAGGCGGACCGCTCGGCCCGTCGGACGACGGTCCGCGCGACGTGCAGGTGCGCGGCTGCCGGCGTGCCGCCGCTGAGGATGAACGAGCGGAGCTGGGGGATCGTGGCGTTGTAGTGGTCGCACCACGCCTCGAGCCGGTCGATGTAGTCCTGCTCGATCCGCAGCGGCGGATACTCCGGATTGGCGGTGACCGGGTTGCAGAGGTCGGCTCCGACGTCGAAGAGGTCGTTCTGGACGTGGACCAGGATCTGGACGACGTCCTCGTCGAGGCCACCGCTGGCCACCGCGACGCCGAGGTGCGCGTTGGCCTCGTCGACATCGGCGTAGGCGACCAGTCGCGGGTCGTTCTTCGTCGTGACGCTCATGTCGCCGAGCCGGGTCTCCCCGGCGTCGCCGGTGCGGGTGTAGATGCGGGTGAGGTTGACCATGGTCCGAGCCTACGGCGGACCGCGGTGTGACCGACGACACACCGAAACCGGTTGGGCCTCCAATGCAACCGAATCGGTCTGCCCGGCGTCATGGTGGGTAGAGGTACACGACGCGCGTCTCGCGCACGGGCTCACGAGGAGGGCAGGCATGCGGATCTCGACCGACGGCCCCGTCCTCCTGCTGAGCGGCGACTTCGACGTGCGGTGCACCAGCGAGGTGCGCAACGCGGTCTACGAACACCTCCGACGCAACGGCGCGGGTGGGATCACGATCGACCTGACCGAGGTCGGGATCATCGACCACACCGCGCTGAAGGTGCTGGCCGTCGCCAGTCGGTTCGCGCTGCGTGGCGGGCAGCGGATCGTGCTGCGGGGCGCCTGCCCGGCGGTGCTGCGGATGCTGCACCTGAGCCACCTGATCAGGTTCTTCGAGGTCGAGCGCGAGGCCATCGCAGTCTGATCGGTGTCGGAAACCCCACAGGTCCGAACCGTTACCTGCGGGTAGCGACGGCCTTATCCTGCGGCTTATGAGCGAGTCTTCGAACACCGCGCCGCAGAAGGACCGTCCGTGGGTGATGCGCACCTACGCCGGGCACTCGACGGCCGAGGCGTCCAACACGCTGTACCGCACCAACCTGGCCAAGGGCCAGACCGGCCTCTCGGTGGCGTTCGACCTCCCCACCCAGACCGGCTACGACCCCGACAGCCCGCTCGCCCGCGGCGAGGTCGGCAAGGTCGGCGTACCGGTGCCGCACCTCGGTGAGATGCGCAAGCTCTTCAAGGACATCCCGCTGGTCGAGATGAACACCTCGATGACGATCAACGCGACCGCGATGTGGCTGCTGGCGATGTACCAGGTCGTCGCCGAGGAGCAGAACCCGGACCTGTCGCCCGACGAGGTGGCCGCGCAGCTCGCCGGCACCACCCAGAACGACATCATCAAGGAGTACCTCTCGCGGGGCACCTACGTGTTCCCGCCCGAGCACTCGCTGCGCCTGATCGCCGACATGATCGCCTACACGGTGCACCAGATCCCGAAG
Source organism: uncultured Actinomycetota bacterium (assembly GCA_963756795.1). GTDB lineage: Bacteria > Actinomycetota > Actinomycetes > Propionibacteriales > Nocardioidaceae > Nocardioides. The sequence continues at coordinate 238,203 of CAVWPK010000002.1, forward strand.
TGGAACCCGATCAACATCTGCAGCTACCACCTGCAGGAGGCGGGGGCGACCCCCACCCAGGAGCTCGCCTACGCGCTCTGCACCGCGATCGCGGTTCTCGACCAGGTCAAGACCTCGGGTCAGGTGGACGAGGCCGACTTCGAGAAGGTCGTCGGGCGGATCTCCTTCTTCGTCAACGCCGGCGTCCGGTTCGTCGAGGAGACGTGCAAGATGCGGGCGTTCAACCAGTTGTGGGACGAGATCACCCGCGAGCGGTACGGCGTCGAGGACCCGAAGATGCGGCGCTTCCGCTACGGCGTCCAGGTCAACTCCCTCGGCCTCACCGAAGCCCAGCCCGAGAACAACGTGCAGCGGATCGTGCTCGAGATGCTCGGGGTCACGCTCTCGAAGAACGCCCGTGCGCGCGCGGTCCAGCTCCCGGCCTGGAACGAGGCGCTCGGCCTTCCCCGCCCCTGGGACCAGCAGTGGTCCCTGCGGCTGCAGCAGGTGCTGGCCTTCGAGTCCGACCTGCTGGAGTACGACGACATCTTCGACGGATCCCACGTGATCAAGGCCAAGGTCGAGGAGCTGGTCGAAGGCGCCCGGGCCGAGATCGACCGGGTGCAGGCGATGGGCGGCGCGATCGCCGCCGTCGACTCCGGCTACATGAAGCAGGAGCTGGTCTCCGCCCACGCCGCCCGGCGGGCGCGGATCGAGGCCGGCGACGAGGTGATCGTCGGCGTCAACAAGTTCGAGACCACCGAGCCGAGCCCGCTGACCGCCGATCTGGACGGGGCGATCATGGCCGCCGATCCTGAGGCCGAGAAGTCCGCGCTGGCCTCGGTCGAGGCGTGGAAGGAGGAGCGGGACGAGACGGAGGTCGCTGACGCCCTGTCCCAGCTCGCCGAGGACGCCAAGAGCGGCGTCAACCTGATGACCGCCACCCTCGCCGCCGCCCGAGCCGGCGCGACCACGGGGGAGTGGGCCGGGACCCTGCGCGAGGTGTTCGGCGAGTTCCGCGCGCCGACCGGTGTCAGCGGTGCGGTCGGCGTGGCCGAAGCCGGCACCGAGCTGACCACGGTCCGTGAGGCGGTCAGGCGCACGGGCGAGGAGCTTGCCGGCCACGAGGGTGGCCGGCTGCGGCTGCTGGTCGGCAAGCCGGGACTCGACGGGCACTCGAACGGCGCCGAGCAGGTCGCCGTACGTGCGCGGGACGCCGGGTTCGAGGTCATCTACCAGGGGATCCGGCTCACGCCGGAGCAGATCGTCGCGGCCGCGGTGGCTGAGGACGTCCACTGCGTCGGGCTCTCGATCCTGTCCGGCTCGCACATGGAGCTGGTGCCGAGCGTGCTGGAGGGTCTCCAGGAGGCCGGGATGACCGACGTGCCGGTGATCGTCGGTGGCATCATCCCGGAGTCCGACGGGAAGCGACTCGTCGAGCTCGGAGTGGCCGCGATCTACACGCCCAAGGACTACGGGCTCACCGAGATCATGGGCGGGATCGTGCAGGTCATCCGGAAGGCCAACGGACTCGGCTGACGCGGCTGACCTGGCTGACCCGGGTCACTTCTTCAACAGCACCCCGCCGACGAAGGCGATCGCGGCGCCGGCCACCACCACGCCGACCACGGCCGGGTTGAAGGTGACTCCTTCCAGAGTCACGTCGGCAAACGTCGCCACCTGGTCAGCGACGGCCAGGGTGACGCCGCACAGGACCGCGAACACTGCCGACCTGCGCACCAGCTTGCCGGTGCCGGTGAGCCCGAACAGCATCAGCAGTGCACAGAGTGCGATCAGGCCGAGCAGCGCCGTACCGGCCGCGCGTCGCGATGTCGCTGTTCGCGGGCATCGCTCCGTCGTTGGCAGCGTTCACGAGATTCGTGACGGAGCCGTTGACGTTGCCGAGGCGGTCCGTCCAGAGGACGGCGGCGAGCGCGAGCAGGATCGCGCCGAGCAGCACCAGCAGCACCGCCCACAGCCGCCGGTAGCTGTCCACCTGCTGGGTGAAGGTCGCCTCCCCGCTGACGGTGCCCGTCGCCGAGGTCGCCGTGATCTGAACGCGGCGCGTCGACGACTTGCCGCCCTCGGGGCGAGGGTGCTCGATGACGGCGTTCGACCGCGCGACCTGCCCCGGGGGCACGTGCAGTACGGCGGGCGCGAAGCTGACCCGGGCTCTTCCGAACTCGTCGGCGCCGGTGAGCTGCACCTGCAACGGCTCCCCACCCAGCCGGTTGTCGACGTCGACCGCGTAGGTCCCTTTCCGACCCTTGGTCAGCAGGTGCTCGGGATGGACGTGGAGCCTGGCCGAGCCGATCGCGTCGGGGCGGGAGGAGAGCTCGAGACTGCCGCTGGCCTCGATCTCGCGACCGTCGTCGGCCACGGCCACCACGGAGTACGGCCGGTTGTCCGAGCCGCCCTTCGGCACCGGTGCCGTCTCGACGACCAGCCGGACGTAGCCCAGGCTCCCGGCGCGCACCGCGACCCGGGCGTGCTCGAAGTTGAACCCGACCTCGTTGCCGGGATCCCGGCCGCTGAGGTTGAACTTGACCGTCTCGTGGCCACCTCGGTTGTCGAGCACCACGTTGACTGCGGCCGACGTCGTCTCGACGAGTGCCACCTGCGCCGGCTCCAGCCGGATCCGGACCGGCAGGCTCTCCCGCGGCGGGGACGTGGTCTGAGCGAGGGTCACCGGCACCGACACCTGCCCATCGGGGTCGGTCGCGGTCACGACGAGCTGGCGGGACAGCTCCTTGCCGGGGGGTGGCGCCGGAGCGGCGAAGCGCACGGTCGCCTCGGCGGTCCCACCCGGTGGTACGTCGACGGTCGGCGGCACGAAGTCGAGCCGTACGACGCCCTCGGGGTCGGTGCCCGCGAGCAGGTACTGCCGGGCGAAGTTGGCCGCCCGGTTGTCGAGGCGCAGCCGGAAGCTGCCCTCGCTGGCGTCCTCCAACCGGATCAGGTTCGGCTGCGCGACCAGGGTCGCCGCCGGCCCGGACCGGGGCACCACGACCTCGATGGAGAGGGGGGTGGCGCGGGCTGGGTCGACACCGGACCGGACGAAGAGCGGCACGGTGACCCGCTGCGCGACCGCCAGCACGTCGGGGGTGATGGAGAAGGTCACCTGCACGGTGCGCAGCACGCCGGGAAGCAGGTTCGCCTCGCCATGGGTCACCGTCAGCCACGGGGGAGCGTCGGCGGCGTGGATCGTGTAGGAATCGACGATCGTCGAGTCGTTCTTGACGTCGATCTCGAACGTCGCAGGCGCACCGGGTGCGACCGTGACCTGGGCCTGTTTGACCGAGGCGACCGGTGCCGCCACCCGGTCGGGCTTCGCAGCTCTGACCGGCGCCTCCGGCGGGCTCCCGTCGGCGCCCTGCTGCCCGCCGGCCCGCCCCTGCGGCGGTCCATCGGGCTTGCGCGGCGTGACCTCGGCGTTGACGCTCCACCCCAGATAGGTGTCGCACACGCTGCAGAAGGCCACCGACCCGTCTGCCGGCGTACCGCATGTCTTGCAGACTCGCTCTTCCGTCACCTGTCGTCCCGTCGGTGCAGCGCTGCACCGAGGCTAGATCCTGCGGGTCCTGTCGCCGGGCAACCTGCCCCAACGGGCACGCTGTTGTGCCCCAGGGGCCTCAGTCGCCGACCGACCAGCTGGTGGACGAAAAGATCACCAAAAGCCAGGCAAGGATACGACAAGGATAGGCAAGCCTCACCTTTGGTCGCTAGGATGTCTCCCATGGCCAGCGGGAAGAAGTCGACGGCGCGCAAGCTGCCGAAGACCAAGTGCTGCGTGTCGTCGTCGAAGTGCGGCCGCTGCCCCCTACGCATGCTCAAGGACGGCACCCTGCCCGACGGCTTCACGGTCAAGAAGCGGGTGCTGGTGAGTGCCAAGAACGGCAAGCGGGTCTCCAAGAAGGACCTGCACAAGGCTGCCTGACGGGTTGCTGGATCGGGTTGCTGGATAGGGTTCCGCTCATGGCTGCCCCCCGCTTCACCGATCAGCTCAACGTCCAGATCGGCAACGAGTTCGCTGCGCACAACCAGTACCTCGCGTGCGCGGTGCACTACGACGCGCTGACAATGCCGCAACTGGCTGCCTTGTTCTACGCCCAGGCGCTCGAGGAGCGCGAGCACGCGTTGATGATGGTGCAGTACCTCCTCGACACCGACGCCGCCGTGCAGATCCCCGGTGTCGAGGCGCCGGTGTCGGAGTTCGCGGACGTCATCGCGCCGATCGAGCTCGCGCTGGCGCAGGAGAAGCGGGTGACCGAGCAGATCAACGGCTTGCTGCGCATCGCCCGCGAGGAGAGCGACTTCGCCTCCGAGCAGTTCATGCAGTGGTTCATCAAGGAGCAGGTCGAGGAGGTCGCCACCATGAGCGACCTGCTGGCCATCGTGACCCGCAGCAGGGACGACCTCAACGACATCGAGGAGTACGTCGCGCGCGAGCAGGGCCGTGGCGCCGCTGACCCGACTGCCCCGCCGGCGGCGGGGGCCTGACGCCCGGGCGCCCCTCGTGGCCAGGGTGATCGTCGTCGGGGCGGGTGTCGTCGGTCTGTCCTGTGCGGTGCGGCTGGCGGAGGCCGGCCACCGGGTCGACGTACTCGCCCGGGACCTGCCGCGCGAGACCACCTCGGCTGTGGCGGCGGCACTCTGGTATCCCTACCTCGCCCTGCCGCGCGACCGGGTCACGGCATGGGCGGCGCGGTCCTACCAGGTGTTCGCCGCCGTTTCGGCCGATCCCACGTCGGGAGTGCGGATGCAGGGTGGGACCGAGGTCTTCCGGGACGCAACGCCCGACCCCTGGTGGCGCGATGCGGTCCCGGAGCTGCGCCGGGTCGCGCACGGCGAAGGGTTGCCGACCGGGTACGCCGACGGCTGGACGTTCGTCGCTCCTGTGGTCGAGATGCCGGTCTACCTCGACTGGCTGGTCGCCCGCCTCGCCGCGCTCGGTGGCACGCTGACCCGGCTCAGCCTGGGTGGGTTGGCTCCCACCGGCAGCGGTGGTGCCGACGTCGTGGTCGCCTGTGCGGGACTCGGCGCGCGGTTGTTCGCCGAGGATCGGTCCGTCGTCCCGGTGCGCGGCCAGGTCGTCGTGGTCCGGCAGATCGGTCTGCGCGAGTGGTGGCTCGACGCGGCCGGCGGCGGGGCGCCGACCTACGTCGTGCCGCGTGCCTCCGACATCGTGATCGGCGGCACCGAGGAGCCCGACGAGTGGAGCCGGACTCCTGACCCCGACACCGCGCGGCAGATCCTGGAGCGGGCAGCCACGCTGGTTCCCGCGCTGCGGGATGCCACGGTGCTGCGGCACAAGGTCGGACTGCGACCGGCGCGGCCATCGGTCCGGCTGGAGCGGGAGGGCGACGTCGTGCACTGCTACGGGCACGGCGGCGCGGGTGTGACGCTCAGCTGGGGATGTGCTGACGAGGTGGCCGCACTCGTGGGGAGCGCCTGAGGAAGTCGCGCCTTCGTTGGTCGAGGAGGTCGCTCCGGCGTCCGTCGCCCGACAGTGAGACCTCCCGCGCCAACGTCAGGCGTGGCGCCGGAGGTAGAGCCAGCGGGCGAGCACGGCCCCGGCCAGCGCGCCGAGGACGATGCCGGTCAGCGGTGCCAGGTTGTCCCCGAACGCGCCGCCGATGCCCAGGCCGACCGCGGTCGTGACCAGGATCAGGATGACCAGCGCCATGTTGACGAGCATCTCGGTCAGGAAGATGCGACCGAAGGTGTCCCCCCGCCCGGGGGTAACGCCGGTTGCCGAAGGGTGGGTTGCTCCGGCGGTGCTGCGTCGGGCGGGCGCCGGTATCGCCTTCACCACGGCGTCGAGCGCGATGGGTCCGTAGACGTGGGGGAACGTCTCCTGCGAGCCGGGCTCGCCGGGCTCGTCGAGGACCGGTACGTCGAGCCGGTCGGTGTCGATCTGAAGCAGGAGCAGCGGCTCGGTCACGTCGCCGTAGAAGCGGTCTCGGATGAGGGGCCACTGGTTGCCACGGCTGCAGTGGATGAAGCCCTCCTCGGCGAGAGTCCGCCCGCGCGTCGACATCGTGTAGGCACCTGACTCCTGGGCGGAGGCCCAGTCCGAGGCGAACGCGAGATGGAAGATCGTGGCCATGGTGGGCCACAGCCTATTTCACGATGTGACCCATCATCGACACCGAGTGCCGGCCACGAAGTGCCGCGCTCCCCTCGGCGTCAGGAGTCTGCTCGTCGTCGTTGAGGTATTGGCTGTGGCGATAGCACGGATCGGCGTAGATCAGCCGGATCGCCCTGATCGCCGTCGCCGACTCCGTCGTGATGCCGTCGCAGGGGAGCGACCCGACAAGGTCGCCCTCCGTCGCCATCGCCCACCACCGGGTGCCGCCCACGCCTTGCGGATCGCGATTGGTCCGCAGCTCGGCGAGGAATCGCGACCCCGGAGTCATCTCCGAGCATTGGGTGTTGCCGCTGCAGTCCTTGGACCAGCCCGCGTGCGGCGTGGACACGGTCAGCGCTCTCGACACGTCCAGTACGGATGGGAACGCCCGGTCGCCGGCCTGCACCCGGCGCAGCGCCTCTCTGATGATGAGTCCGCCCATCGAGTGACCGATCACGTAGACCGTCTCCCCGCGCTGGGTGAACTTGTTGTGGACGAACCAGGCCAGGTCGTGGGCGATCTGGACGATCGAATCCCGGGTGGTGTAGCCGGCGCGCGGACGTGAGGCCCCGGACGTGGTGGTGAGGGGGTGGTTCTTCCTCGGTCCGTAACCGGTGATGTCGATCCCGCCGGTGTCGCACTGGTAGAAGCTCACCGGGATCACATCGGGCGCAGGGATTCCCCTGCGCTGCGTCAGCTCGACCTTGGTCGCACCCCAGTAGCTGTCGAGCTTGATCCCCTCGCACAGGGTGCCCTTGTTGTTGTAACCGTGGATGAGGATGACCGGCGGGTGGCGGGTGCTCGCCCGGGCGGCGATCGACGCCGGCGCACTGGGCTGAATCGCACCCGAGACGATCAAGAACAACGAGACGACGGTGATGACGGTCTTGCGCATCCAGTACGGCCTCTCGGGTCTGTCGCTCTCCAGACAACGGTCCGAGTCGGAATTGGTGACGGCCGAGGACGGCCCGAGGGTGGTCGCGGGCACCCGCGCCGGGCTCAGAACAGCCGATCAGTCGGGGTCGCTGTGTGGTCGGGCCGCTGGTTGTGGAACCGGTTCACTCCGCTGTGGCCGCCCACTGGTTGAGGTGCGACGTGCGAGGAGCCTCGAAACCCGGGAACATCCACTCTGACTTGTGTTCCATTTTGAATCGAACTGGTGTACGATAAAGGAACTTCTCGGGAGGTCCTGATCGTGGTCGCACAGCTGATGCCCCAACCGCACCCGATCCTGGGTGCGGTCGCAACAGCGCAGGCCGCCTTGAAGTCGGTGCGCGACTCCCAGCCGGTGTTCCTGGTCCCGGCCGAGAAGGAAGCTGCAGTCGCCGAGATCGCGCGGCTGGAGGCGATGACCGCAGAGCTGAAGCTTCGGGTGGTCGCCACCGCTGATGACGCCGCCAGCGACGCCGGCGCCCGCGACAACGGCTCCTGGCTCGCGTCGGTGACCCGCGCCGACTTCCCGGCCGGTCGCGCCGCTGCCCGGCTCGCCGACGCCCTGGACCGGCGCTGGAGCGCCGTTGCAGCCGGGATGGCCGACGGCGTTGTCTCACCGGCCCAAGCCGCGGTCGTCGTCGACGTTCTTGATGATCTCCCGGACTCGCTGGATCCCGAGCTGCTTGAGCAGGCCGAGACCGAGATGGTCAACCTGTGTGGCCAGTTCCGCCCCAGCGAGCTGCGCCGTCTCGGTCGGCACCTCCTGGAGGTCGTGGCTCCTGAGATCGCTGAGGCCGAGGAAGCCAGACGGCTCCAGGACGAGGAGCAGCGAGCGCGGGAGAAGACCAGCCTCCGGTCCCGGTTGATCGGGGACGGCCTGGCCCGGACCACGATCGTCCACCCCGTGCTCGACCGCGACCGACTGCTCACTTACCTGGAGTCCTACACCAGCCCCCGCAAGCACGCCGATGCGATCAGCGGCGAAGAGGACCGGATCCCGCACCACCGGCAACTGGGGCAAGCGTTCGGCGCGCTGCTGGATCATCTCGACCCCGCCAAGCTCCCCGCCCATGGCGGGGACGCGACCACCGTGATGGTCACGGTCAGCCTGGAATCACTCCGCAACGAGCTCGGCACCGGGACCGTCGTCGGCGGGGAGGCCCTTTCCGCCACCGCGATCCGCCGCCTCGCGTGCCAGGCTCAGATCGTCCCCGTCGTCCTCGGCGGGAAGGGCGAGATCCTCGATCTCGGCCGCAGCCGCCGGCTCTACAGCTCCGGCCAGCGCAAAGCCCTGCGGCTCCGCGACCAGCACTGCCGCGCCGAGGGGTGCACGATCCCCGCGGCCTGGTGCGAAGCCCATCATCTGAAACCCTGGTCGGTCGGCGGGCGGACCGACCTCGACGACGGCGTCCTCGCCTGTAGTTGGCACCACCACCGCCTCCACGACCCCCGATTCGGCTACGAACTGCTGCCCAACGGCGACCTCAGGTTCCACCGCCGCAGGTAGAGGGAGGCGGGCTTTTGAAGACGCCCGTAAATGCCGATGAGCGGGCGACCCCGTGCAATCTGCGGCGTCCGCGTTTCCCCTCGGGTGGTGGAAACTGACCCACGCGTTCACGTGTCAGCGCCCACCCTCCGGACCACGTGCGGTACGACCGGCTCGGCTACGCCCTTCACCTGCTGCGGCTCTCCCGCCTCAACTTCCCACTGCGGCCCGAGCCGTGAGGCCAGCACCGGCTCGGCAAGCACCTCCCCGGGCAGGGCCAGTCCGAGCAGCCGCGCGGCGAGGTTCACGGCCGGGCCGAAGTAGTCACCGGCTCGGACGACGACATCGCCGGCAGCCATGCCAACTCGCACGGGCAGCGCCGCCTCGAGCTCCGCTACCCGGACGATGACACCGTGCACTGCTCGGGCGAGACCGTCGGGCGATGCGCCCACGAACATGGCGGCGTCACCGATGAGCTTCACGCAACGAACGCCTGCCGCCGCCGCCTCGTCGTGCGCCAGGCTCTCGAAAACGCCGAGGAAGCTGTGCAGCGTCAACGCGTCGAGCGTCTCCGTCGCGTGCGTGAAGCCGCACAGGTCCGCAAACGCGACGCACCACGGCACACCCCCCAGGCCGAATCCCGCGGGCGCCTGAGCCTGCTCGAAGTGGCGTGTCGCCGTCAGCAGGTGGTGGCGATACATCATCTCAACCGAGCGCACGACCTGCGGCATGAGAGATGCCGCCGCGGCATAGGCGTGCGACGTCGCGAGTTCGTCAGAGCTATGCAGCAGGTCCATGTCGGGGAGGGCTTCGACCATCGTCGCAGCCGCTGCTTCACCCATTCGCGCAATCGCGGACGCGTGCACTCGGGCGAGTGCCAGCGCCTGGTGCTCACCAACGAGCTGCGCGACAAGCGGCCACACCGCGAGGGCGGCGGCCTCCTCCTCCGTGGCCACCGGCTCGTCGTCCACCGGCTCGTCGAGCCCCAACGCCCGCCACAGCCGTGCCGTCGCGGCCGGGTCCTGCCCCAGACGCGATGCCATCTCGGCGATGGTCAGCACCACAGCGCCGGGCCGGACCAGCTGGTCGCCTTCGAGGGCGTAGAGCCGGCCGTGCTGGGCCGCCTGTTGCAGCAGCCGTTCGTCGTAGCCTGCAGCGCGCAGGTGCGCGACCAGCGCCTGCCGGACCGCAACGTCCGGGGCACCGACCAGCAGCGTGTCGTCTTCCACGCATAGCAGGTTGCCGCAAGGGACATGTCTGAGAGAACGATTACGGCAAACCCGAGCCACCGCAGCACCGTCGCGGCACATGGTCCGGCCCTCAACGAAAGTCGCCGCTGAGAGCGACACGGACAGCGGTCAGGCTCATGTCCTTGAGAACCTCTGCCCCCAACATAGGGGTCCCGATCGAGAGGGCCAACGACGGCGAGCATGACTCCCGCGGCCTGCCCGGCGGCTCATGCTGCATGAGGATCCCGCCCGCTCGTGCCGCATCGAGGGCGCGGCCGCGCCGAGACAAGTCGAGCTGGGGCTCCGGCCCGCGTGTCAAGGGGGCGAAAGCTGACCCCGTTACGGCAGGCGAGTTCTACCTCACGTCGCAACACTCCACTGCGCTATTGCCGATCGGAGCGCGCCAGCGGCTTGACCTGCCCTGCGCTCCCACTGGCTGGGAGCCGAGCGCAGGTTAGGTGTCCGCTTCTGCCGAGACGCGGATGCCGCCGTCAATCCCGACGGACCGGAACAGTGGCTCTCGGGGATACTCCAGCGCATGGAGTTGTCGACAGGCCCCCTCGCCAAGCCCGAGTGGCCGGCTGCCCGCGCCCTGCTCCATCGCGCTTTCGTCAACGAACCCTTCACCCAGGAGATGTACGGTCCGGAGCTCCTCGAACGGTGGGGCGGATCGTGGAGTCTGTACTCCTCGTTGATGATCGAGAGCTCGACCGTCGCCCTCGGGGCAAGAGTCGGCGAGGTCTTGGTGGGCGTCATCATGGGAAGCACGCCAGGACAATGCCGGCTCTGTCAGGTGCTCGCGCCCGAACCACGTCCCAATGATCATTACCTCGCTATCGACTGGCAGTTCCATCAGAACGTCGCCCAGGTTCATGGACAACTTGGGGTGCACGCCTGGATCGAGAAGGCTGCCGTCGAACCGGATCTTCACGGCCTGGGCATCGGACGCCGGCTGCTCGAGTCAGCCGCCACCGCTCTCGCGATGGGTGAACCGGCGGAGCTGGTTCTCGAGTGCGCACCTGATCGAGTTCCCTTCTACCTCGGCTTGGGATACGAGGCACTCAGAACTTTCGCCGATCCTGCGGGTCCAGATGCCTACCTAATGCGACGCCGAATTCATTGATAGGTGCTCACCTCCGCGGGGTCGAGCATCTGGCCGGACATCGGACTCGGCCGGCGCACGGCGTAGCCGTCGAGCCGCCGCTAATCAGCGTGAGGCGTTTTGCGTCAAGGGCTGGGGATCGGGTCCCTGGCTCGTCGTCGGTCCCTGCATAGCGGTAACGGAGCTGCTGCTCGACAGCGTGTGATCGGGTTGTGTCGACGACGGGCCGGGGCGGCCTGTGATTAGCGTGGAGATACCTCGAGGGGTTCTCGATGCCGCAGAAGGCTCACCCCGACCCAGCTTGTGGACGCGCGCGCCGCGCGAGTGTGTCTAGGCCGCGGCCACCTCCGTGTTCGGCGTCGGCGCCGACCGGGTGCCGTGGGTGGCGATGTCGGGGTCCCAGGCCTGGCCGGTGGTGATGACGGCGTGGAGCTGTCGCAGGAGCGCGGCCGCGACGATCGTCTGGGCCTGGGTGGGTTTGAGCCGGTTGGTCTCCCGGGTGGTCAGGTAGCGGTATCGGGCGGCGTAGACGGGGTTGTTCTGCAGGGCTCCCCACACCGCGCGCCAGGCTGCTGCTCGCAGGTGGGGCCGGCCGGCGCCGGTGAGCCGGGCCCGGCCGGCGAAGGTGCCCGACTTGCGTTCCCGGGGCGCCAGGCCGGCGTGCTTGACCACCGCACGGGAGCTGGTGAAGCGGCGCAGATCACCGGTCTCGGCGAGGATTGCCGCGGCACCGACCGGGGAGAGGCCCTGGATGGAGCAGGCCAGCTCGGTCAGCCCCAGGTCGTCGAGCACGGTGACCATCCGGGCTTCGGTCTCAGCCAGCTTGGTCCGGGCGCTGTCCCAGTCCTCGATCAGCCAGGCGATACGTTCGAAGGCGCCGCGCCGATGCGCGATCACCCCGGCAGGGTCGGCCAGAGCGGCGTAGAGATTGCGCACGATCCGCAGGCAGGGCCGGGTCTTCTGGCGACGGCGGAGCTCCTTGCGCACGGCGTGCTCGAACCGCGCCGGACCCAGGCGTCGGGTCCGGGTCAGGTCGCCGCCGTCGCGGGTCATGATCACCGTCATCGCCGCGACCCAGGTGCTGGACTTGAACGGCTTCTGTGCGGTGCCCACGGCGGCTGGCCACACGCATTCGAGCAGGTCGCGGATCTGCTGAACGCAGGCGATGTGCTCGGTGAGCAGCTGCTCGCGCCGGGAGCCGAGGTGACGCAGCCGGCCCCAGGTTTCATCAACCGGCTCGGGCAGGTAGCAGCGCAGCTCGGCGGTCAGCCGGGCGATCAGTACTGCGTCCTTCTCATCGGTCTTGTCGCTGGTCAGGTCCTCGGTCTTCCGCGCCCACGAAGACACCGTCGGCTGAACGCACACGAACGACATGCCACGACCTGCCGCCAACTGGCCCAGCACCCGCCACCGGTGGCCGGTCGGCTCGCAGGCCACCGTCACCCCGGTGAAGCCGGCCCGGACGCTGCGCTCGGCCGCCCAATCGAGCGCGGCACCCAGGTCCCAGGCCTTGCACCGGAAGGTGCGCCGCGCCAGGACCTTGGAGTCGTGGTCGGTGACCACCACCATCTGCTTCTTGTCGGCCAGATCGATCCCCACGATCGCGTTCGCCACCGGGACCGCATGACGCAACTTCGACAGCCGCGCATTCCTGTTCCGATCACCGCGTGAAACGCCATTACCGTTGACCATGAACGTCCTCCTTTGCGATGGGACACCAAGCCCGACAAGCGCATCAGGAGGACGTTCCCTACGCCAGACCAGAAGACGCTCAACGTCTTCCTATGCCGCCTCGCGCGCTCGCCGAACTGCGCGCTGTGGCCGCCCGGCAGTCGGGTGTGACACTGCCCTTCTGGGCATCCAGTACGGCGATAGCCCTCAGAAGAGCCGGTCGGTGGGGTCGTCCAGGCCCCGCAGCGCGTCGTAGTCGACGAGGGCGCAGGTGATCCCGCGGTCGCCGGCCAGCACCCGGGCCTGTGGCTTGATCTCCTGGGCGGCGAAGATCCCGCGGACCGGCGCAAGCAGCGGGTCGCGGTTGAGCAGCTCGAGGTAGCGGGTGAGCTGCTCGACACCGTCGATCTCGCCGCGCCTCTTGATCTCGACGGCCACGCTGACGCCGTCGGGGTCGCGGCACATCAGGTCGACGGGTCCGATCGCGGTGGGGTACTCGCGGCGTACCAGCGAGAGACCCGGCATCAAGGTTCCGGGGTGGTCGGCGAGCAGTTCCTGCAGGTGCTTCTCGACGCCGTCCTTCTGGAGGCCCGGGTCGATGCCGAGGTCGTGGTCGGAGTCGTGGTGGATCTCCTCGATGAGGATCCGCAAGGTGTCGGGCGCAGCGCCCTTGGCGGCCTTCGCGGTCACCGTCCACTCCCGCTGTTCGACGCCGTCGCCGTCGACGATCACGTTCTCCCGGACGGTGCACGGCGGCGACATCCAGTTCAGCGGCTTGTAGCTGCCGCCGTCGGAGTGCACGAGCACCGACCCGTCGGCCTTGATCATCAGCACCCGGGTCGCCATCGGGAGGTGGGCGGTGAGGCGGCCGGCGTAATCCACCTGGCAGCGCGCGACGACGAGTCTCACGCCGACCGAGGCTACCTCGGCTGTCGGCTCCGCGGGACGCCAGCCTGTCTCGCATAGTTACCAGCGGGTACAAACCGTCCCGGGTTTTGCGACACTGCCTGCATGACGCAGACCAACGAGCAGATCTTCGGCACTTTGGTGCTGCCGTACCTGAACCACGCGGTGCGCATGTACGAGGCGTCGTACGCCTCCAGCGGCGACATCGACGCCGCGATGCGGTTCGGCTGCGGCTACCCGAAGGGCCCGCTGACCGTGATCGACGAGCTGGGCGCGGCCACCGTGCGCGACCAGCTCGCCGCCCGCTTCGCGGAGACCGACGACCACCTCCACCAGCCGGCTGAGCTGCTCGAGAAGCTGGCCGCCGAGGGCCGTACCTTCGCAGAGGAGGGCGCCGGGGCCGAGAGCACCGCGCCGGAGTTCAAGCAGGAGATCCGGAAGGTCGGCGTGGTCGGCACCGGCACCATGGCATCCGGCATCGTCCAGGTCTTCGCGCAGGCGGGCTATGACGTCGTGTTCGTCGGCCGCGGCGATGCCAAGCTGAACGGGGTGGTCGCCGCCATCGACAAGGGGCTCTCCAAGCTCGTGGAGAAGGGCAAGATCGACGAGAACGGCAAGTCCGACGTACTCGACCGGCTGACCGGCTCGACCGAGCGTGAGGCGCTTGGCGACGTCGACATCGTGGTCGAGGCCATCGCCGAGGACCTCGACCTCAAGACGCAGCTCTACAAGGACCTCGACCGGATCTGCAAGCCGGGCGCGATCCTGGCGACGACCACGTCGTCGATGCCGATCACCAAGCTCGGCGAGGCCACCTCGCGCCCCGAGTCGGTCATCGGCATGCACTTCTTCAACCCCGCCACGATCATGAGGCTGGTCGAGGTGGTCACCACCGAGGCGACGGCTGCCGACGTCAACGAGACCGTGCTGGCGCTCTGCGCGAACGTCGGCAAGGTGGCGGTCTCCTGCGGCGACCGCTCGGGCTTCATCGTCAACTGCCTGCTCTTCCCCTACCTCAACGACGCCGTTGCGCTCCTCGAGTCCGGGGTGGCTTCGATGGACGAGATCGACGCTGCGATCAAGGAGCAGGCCGGTTTCCCGATGGGGCCGTTCCAGCTGCTCGACGTGGTCGGCAACGACGTGTCACTGACGATCCAGCAGGAGCTGTACGCCGAGTTCAAGGAGCCCGGCTTCGCCCCGGCCGCGCTGCTCGAGCAGAAGGTCGCCGAGGGTGCCCTGGGCCGCAAGACCGGCACCGGCTTCCACGACTACAGCTGACGGAAGGGTCCGGTCAGAACCGGCGCGGTGCGCAGGCGTATCCGGCGACCCTGTTGCCGCGCCCGTCGAGCTTGCGTTTGGCCAGCCGGATCGCCTTCTTCGGGCCGTAGGCCTTGCCGACGGTCCACTGGACGACGCGTTCGTTGCGGATCAGCTTCGCGATGGCCACACAGGCGTTCTGGGCGAACGCCTTGCGTTGCGCCGGCCAGACGCAGGCCCGCCGGTGACCGGCGTTGACGTCGCGGTCCTTGCAGTGGCCGTGGGCCGACTGCATGGCGCCCTTCTTGCCGCCCCACTTGCCTCGCTGGGTCCAACCGCTGCGGCCGGTCTGGGTGTTGTAGGCAACCGCGACCCAACACCGGGGGATGCACCCGGGGGCCCGTGCGCTCACCTGGGTCGCCACCCGGTCTGAGGTGGTCGGCGTGGCAGGGGCGGCCAGAAGGGTGACGCTGAGCAGGAACGCGGCGGCCACCGCGACGACGGCGCGGATGAACAGAGCGGATCGCAAGACTTCTCCCCAGGGAGTCGATGGCAAAGACCTCAGGCTCCATCTTGACCCATGCCCGGGAGGCGCGGGTCATTGCGGGTCATTTGGGCAGGTGTTTCGCCGTCAAGGCGGCCCGGACGGGGTGCTGCGGGTTCCCGGCGGACGCCTGAGAGACTGACGCGCGTGCCGCTCCACACCACGTCGTACGGCGACCACGGCAGCCGGATCGTCTTCTGCCACGGCCTTTTCGGGCAGGGCCGCAACTGGACCCAGCACGCGAAGGCGCTGGCGGCGGAGCGACATCGGGTGCTGCTGGTCGACATGCCCGACCACGGGCGGTCGCCGTGGAGCGAGGAGTTCGACTTCGTCGCCGCCGCGGACCAGGTCGCGGAGCTGTTGAGCGCGGACGACCCGGTGACGCTGGTCGGCCACTCGATGGGCGGCAAGACGGCAATGATTCTCGCGCTGCGGCACCCGGAGCTCGTGGAGCGGCTGTGCATCGTCGACGTCGCGCCAGTGGCCTACCGGCACGCGTCGGAGTTCGTGCGCTTCATCGACGCGATGCTGGCGATCGATCTCGCCACGCTGGCCGACCGCGCCCAGGCCGATCGCGCCCTGCAGGAGGCGGTTCCCAACGAAGGGGTCCGCGGTTTCCTGCTGCAGAACCTCCGCCGCGAGGGTGACGACTGGCGCTGGCAGCCCAATCTCGAGCTGTTGCGCGAGGAGATCGACGAGGTAGGTGGCTGGCCGGCCGCGGCGCTCGACGAGACGTCGCCGTACGACGGACCGGTGCTGTGGATCGGCGGATCGGAGTCGCGCTACGTGCTCGACGACTATGCCGGGGAGATGGAGCGGTACTTCCCGCGAGTCCGCAGGGTCACGGTCAAGGACGCCGGCCACTGGGTCCACTCCGAGCAGCCGGCGGTGTTCCTGGAGGTGCTGCGCCGCTTCGTCGACTGACCAGCGACGTCGGGCGCGCGGGTCGCCGAGCGAACTCCGCACCCCGGGTCAGGTCGCCGAGGCCTGACGAGCGCGGTAGGCCGCGACGGCGTTGCGGTTGCCGCACCCGGTCGAGCAGAACCGCCGGGACCTGTTGCGGGACAGGTCCAGCACCAGGCCCAGGCAGTCGTCGTCGGCGCAGATGCCGAGCCGGGACAGCTCGTCGGCCCGGATCACGTCGATCATCGCCATCGCGGTCTCGACGATGATCCGGTCGGCGACGGGACGGTCCGGGGCGACCGCGTGGAGATGCCAGTCGTAGCCGTCGTGACGGGAGAGCTGGGGGAGCGCCTTGGCCTGGAACAACATCTCGTTGACGAGGGAGGCAGCGTGGTCGCGGTCGCTGGTCATCAGCTCGCGTAGCCGCGGGATCGTCGCCCGTACGTCGTCCACCTCGGCCTGGTCGCCGTCGTGTCGGCCGGTGTAGCCGAAGTCGGAGAGGAACTCGTCGAGGTCCTCCGGGTTGGTCAGTGTCACGGGCTCGAGGTCGGAGTTGACCAAGGTCACAGCCGCCTGGAGCGCCATCGCGGTGTCATGAGCGAATACCACGTTGACAGGTTACAGCACCCGTCGGTAGTGTCATGCGTCATGACGACGTTGACTCATGACGCAGCGGTGGCGGTCCCGCCCCGGAGCGCGACCGGGATCACGGTGGCGCTGCTGTCCGCGGTGTCGTTCGCGCTCTCAGGTGCGCTGGCTTCGCCGCTGCTCGAAGCCGGTTGGAGCGCCGGCGCCGTCGTTCTGGTGCGGATCGGTGCGGGTGCGCTCGTCGTGCTTCCGTTCGGCATCGTCGCGCTCCGTGGTCGCTGGGACCTGCTGTTCCGCAACCTCCCGCTCGTCGTGACCTACGGCCTGCTCGCCGTGGCCGGCGCGCAGTTCTGCTACTTCTCCGCCGTGCAGTACCTCGACGTGGGCCCGGCGCTGCTGATCGAGTACACCGCACCGGCCGCAGTCGTGGCCTGGCTGTGGCTCCGCCACGGCCAGCGCCCCGGGCGGGTGACGATGGTCGGCGCGGCGCTGGCCGGTCTCGGTCTGCTGCTCGTCCTCGACGTGTTCGCCGGGTTCGGCCTGCACGCCGGAGGGGTCGCCTGGGCGCTCGCCGCGATGGTGGGTGCGGCGTCGTACTTCCTCATCTCCGCCGACGACACCACCGGCCTGCCGCCGATGGCGCTCGCCGCCGGCGGTCTTGTGGTGGGCGCGGTGGCGCTCGGCGCACTCGGGTTCGTGGGCCTCCTGCCGATGCATACCGAGCGCGCCGCGGTGGCGTACGCCGGCGTCGAGGTGGCCTGGTGGGTGCCGCTGGTGCTGCTCGGCCTGGTGACCGCTGCGTTGTCCTACGTCTCCGGGATCGCAGCCGCCAGGATGCTCGGCTCGCGGCTGGCGTCGTTCGTGGCGCTCTCGGAGGTCGTGGCCGGTGTGCTGTGGGCCTGGCTGCTTCTCGGCCAGTTGCCGGGTGTGCTGCAGCTGGTCGGCGGCCTGCTGGTCCTGGCCGGCGTAGTCGGGGTCAAGCTCGGTGAGAGATCCGCGGTCGGGGTGCAGCAGATCCCGGCCTGACGCGTGACCCTGGCATGGCGATGGCGGATCACCGAGAGCGGACCGCCCGGGTGACCTCGGGGCACGTGTAGAGCCGCACCACGAAGTGCCGGTCGCTGGTGACCGGCCTGGAGCGGCAGCGCAGCTCGCGCAGCCGGGTGGCGGACCGCTCACCGCGGGTGCCGTAGACGAGGATCGTGAGGCCGGCGACGTCGACACCCTTGATCGTGTTGGGAGCGCGGACGCCTGCGAAGAAGGGCTTCGGCGCCGGGTCGAGCGGCGCCGAGATGTCGGGAAGTCGCCGGAACGGGTCCGGATAGGCGACTGCGATGCTGCGCGCCTTGGGAACCGTGAAGAAGACGGCGTCGGCGTCCTCCTCCGTGGCCGTGGCGGCGATCCGACGCAGGTTGTCGGGCTTGGCGTCGGGGGCGCGCTGGGCGATCAGGACGGGGACGACAGCGCTGAGGGCCACGACGCCCACGACGACCGGCGCCAGCGCCACCAGCCTCGATGACAGGCGATCCCTCGCGTACCGGGGCACTCGGCCGGCCTTGATCAAGGTCGGCAGCGCGAACGCACCGACCGTAGCCGCGATCGCGTACGCCGGCACCGCGAAGGTGACGTAACGCGGGTGCATGCCGGTGTCGGCGAGTGCGCACCCCACGGCAACACCCGTCGGCAGGCCGCCCCACAGCGCCAGCGTCGCCGGCAGCCACCGACGCCCCTGCTTCCAGAGCCGCCACAAGCCGAACGCGGACAGCACCAGCAGCCCGCCGAGGACGACCAGCCGGACCCAGTCCGCATCCGCCGTCTGCCCGCTGGTGAGCTGGTTGAGCACCATCTGGTCCCAGGACAGGGTGGTGTTGGCCAGCCACGCAACCTGGTCCCGCTGCCGCCACCCGATGATGCCGATCGGCACGCCGCTGACAGCCGTGCCGATCGCGGTCAGCGTCCAGGGGATGCGTCCCTTCGGGAAGCCGACCAGGACGGAGATGCCGTGGCCGACGACGAGCAGCACCAGGTAGAGGTGCCACGTGCAGGCGGCAACGCAGACCGCTCCGTAGACGACCCAGTCGCGGGGTCGTCTGCGATGTCGGCACGCGTTGTCGAGCGCGAGCGTGGCCAGTACGGCGAACGCGGCCGACCAGGCGTAGCTGCGCCCGTCGAGCGCCGTCCACGCCAGTCCTGGCGTGATGCCGGTGACCACCCCGGCAGCGGCCGCGATCCGCAGCCGCTGGTGCCGGGCCACCAGCAGCACGGTGGCTGCGGCGGTCACCCCGACGCCGAGTGCACTGAAGGCGCGGACCGCCTCGATCGAGTCCCCGAACACCACGGCCCACCCGCGCAGCACCACGTAGTAGGCGCCGTGCACGGCGTCGACCTCCCGGAGGACCTCCCAGGTGTCGCCGACAGGACGGCGCAGCAGGCTGAGGGTGACCGCCTCGTCGTACCACGTCGTCGGCCGACCGGCGCCGATCAGGCCAACCACGGTCGCGACCACGCCCGCCGCGAGGGCTGCCAGACGGCGGTTCCGGCCGGACCCAGCGATCCCCGGCGGCGCAACCCCAGGCGTCCGCGCTTGCGGCGACACGGCCGCCCCGAAGACGGCTCGCCCGCTAGCGCCTCGGCGCCTTGCCATCACGCCTCCCGGTGCCGGTTTCATCGCCGGCCATCAGTGTCCCAGCCTCAGCGCTGGTCCTGCTGCTTCACTGCGACCTCGCGGACGATCAGCAGGATGGCGGCGGCGGCGGGGATCGCCAGCAGCGCCCCGACGACGCCGAGCAGAGCAGTCCCGATCAACGCCGCGATCACGATGACCGCGCCCGGCAGATCGACGGTCCGGCCCATCACCCGCGGATAGATCACGTAGTTCTCGACCTGCTGGTAGACCAGGTAGAAGATCACCGCCGCGATGCCGCTCTTGACGTCCGTCCCGAACGCGATCGCGCAGACGACGGCGGCACCAAGGGTGGCGCCGATCATCGGGATCACGTCGAGCACGGCCACGACGAAGGCGAGCGCGACGGCGTACTCCCTGACCTCGGTGAACCACAGGAAGATCAGCGAGGAGAGGCCGGCGCAGAGGGCGACCACGAACGCGCCGGAGACGTAGCCGCCGATGTTGTGGATGACCTTGTCACCGAGCTTGGTGACCCGCTCACGCCGCGAGGCCGGCGCCAGCCGGTAGAGCGCGTGCGTGGTGGTGTTGAGCGATGCCAGGAAGTAGAGCGTCAGCACCACGATCACGAAGCCGTTGAAGAGTGCCGAGACGATCTTGAGGCCGAAGCCGAGGGCGCCGCCGAACAGGGTGGAGATGAAGTCGCCGTCGGCGACGAAGTCCCGGGCCTTGTCGACGATCTGGTACTCGTCGTTGAGCTGCTGGACCTGCTTGTTCTCCTGGAGCTGGTCGAGCCAGATCGGGGCGTTGTCGGTCAACAACCCGATCTGGTCGGCGATGACGGGCACGATCGCGACGATGAAGAGCGCGAGCGTGCCGATGGCCGCCACGATGACCAGTGCGCACGCGATCCCGCGCCGGATCCCGCGCCGCTCGAGGAACTCGACCGAAGGGTTGAGGCCGGCGGCGAGGAACATGGAAACGACCACGAGCAGCAGCACGGAGCCGATGCTGATCAGCGCCTGGAACAGCCAGTACGCGAGCAGGAGGCCGAGGCCGCCCACGAACCCGATGTAGAACGGCGACCTGCGGTCGAACGGTGCGCCCGGCTCGCCGTACGGCATCGGTACGGCGGCTGCGCCGTCCACGAGCGGCTGATCTCCGGTGGGTTGGTCGTGCTGGCCGGCGGCGGAGGTGTCGCCCTCCACCTGGGCGGCGTCCCGCCGCCGGCCGAGCCTCAACTCTGGTCCTCGGCGTCGTTCTGGTCGAAGCCGGCGACCAGGTCGGCCAGCGATGCCAGCTGCGCAGTGATCGCCGCTTTGCGCTTCGACACCCGATCGAGGTCGGCGCGGGTCGCGGCCAGCTGACGCTGGGCGTCGGCCTCGCCGCTGGCGGTGATCGAGTCGGCCTGGGTGCGCGCCGACGCCACGATCTGCTCGGCTTCGCGACGCGCCCGGCTGACCAGCGCCTCGGACTCGGACTGGGCCGCGGCGCGGTTCTCGGTCGCCTGCCGCGAGGCGTCGGCGGCCCGCTGCTCGGCGGCGGCCGCGCGCTGCTCGGCCTCGTCCACCAGCTTGCGGGTCTCGGCGACGGCGGTGTTGTGGTGGTCGGTCGCCTCCCGGGCGAGCCGCTCCTTCTCCACTGCGAGCATCCGCCGTGCCTCCTGGACCTCGCGGTCGGCGCCCGCGCGGGCCTGTTCGACCTCGCGCTGCACGGCGCTGCGCAGCTCGCTGGCCTCCTGCTGCGCCGCGAGCCGGAGCTGGTCCGCCTCACGTTTGGCGGCGGCCAGCTCGTCGGTGGCGGTGCTGCGGGCCAGGGAGAGCTCCTGCTCCGCATCGGCGAGCAGGCGGGTGCGGTTCTCCTCGAGCTCGCGCAGCTGCACGGCCCGCATGTCCTCGGCCTCGCGCGCAGCCTCCGCGCGGATCGCCTTCGCGTCGCGGACGGCCTGGTCGCGGATCTCGGTCGCGTCGCGCTCGGCGACCCCGCGGATCTCCTCGGTCTCCTCCTCGGCCAGCCGCAGCATCGCGCTCGCCCGGCCCCCCAGCCCGGCGTAGGACGGGTTGTCGGTCTCGGCGAGCTCGGCCTTCGCCGCTTCCAGGGCGGCCTCGAGCTCCATCACCCGCTGCTCCGACTCGGTCAGGCTCGCCCCCAGCGCAGCCTTGTCGCTGGCCAGCTGCCGGATCTGCGCATCGACCGCCGCCTGGTCGTAGCCGCCTCGGCGGACCACGGGCAAGGCCGTCGCCGACGCCCCGGGCGCGGCGATGGGCGCGGGCCTGGGAGGTGCAGTAGGCGCGGAGGTCGTGGGGGCGGACGGGGTCACGGGCATCACCTGAGTCGTCTCGTTGTCGGGGGTGGGGGTCTTCGACGCGGACTCCGGAGGGGCACTACCGGGCTCGTTGTCGAAGATCGAAAGACCTTGGTCGCTCATCTAGGGGAAGCTCCCTTTGCGGTCGGGTGGGACGAGGTCCGCACCATGATCCCTGATCGGTTGCTGAATCCCCACCCCCGGGTCCGCGCAGTTCGGACGAACCTCCGCCCGCGACTGGCTCACCTGGCGACCACGGCGGACGGCGGTGCCGTGTCGGGGAGCCCCAGGGCGATCTGCAGGTCGGCGTACAGCGCCGCTGCGCCCGTGTAGCGCCGCATCGGGTCCTTGCTCAACGCGAGCCGCAGCACCCGGTTGGTGGCGAGCGTCAACGGCTCCCGACCCGGCAGTTGGGGGACTCGCTCGGTCAGGTGGGCTTCCCGTACCTCGGCCATCGTCGCTCCGGTGTACGGCGCCCCGCCGGTGGCCGCGGTCCAGAGCAGGCAGCCGAGTGCGTAGACATCGGCTGCGGGAGTGGCTGCGGACAGTGGCTCGGGCGGGGCGAACGCGGGGTCCAGCCCGATCACCCCGGTCGGTGGCGCCAGCACGGCCCGCGGGGTGCTGCCCTCCGGGCGGAGGAGTACGGCGCCGGGTCTGATCTCGCCGTGGGCACCATCGGGCGGCGGGCGGTCCGCGAGCGAGCGAGCGAGGCCGGCGACGACCTCGACCGCCGTCCGGAGCGACAACGGCCCGGCGGCCCGCAGCTGCTGCCCCAGATCGGTCCCGACCGGTCGTGGCTGCGGCGCGGCCGGAGGGGGCGGCGGCGCGGCCGGAGGGGGCGGCGGGATCGACGGCGGGATCGACGGCGGGAGCGGGGCGGCGCCGGCTGGTGCCAGGTGGGCCGCGCTCTCGCGGAAGCCGTAACGCTCCCACCATCTGCGCAGCGGGCCGGGGGCCCACCAGTTGAGGCGTCCGAGCAGGGCCATCGCGGCGGGCACCATCAGCGCGCGGACGATGGTCGCGTCGACGATCAGCGCCACCACCATGCCGACGCCGAGCATCTTCATCAACACGATGTCACCGGTTGCGAACGCCCCGATCACGACGCCGAGCAGCAGCGCCGCGGAAGTGATGATCCGGCCGGTCGACTGGACGCCGCTCGCGACCGCAAGCACGTGGTCGCCGGTGGCGTCCCAGCGCTCCCGCACCCGGGACAGCAGGAAGACCTCATAGTCCATCGACAGGCCGAACAGGATCGCCAGCATCAGGATCGGGTTGGTGGCCTCGAGGAAACCGGGCGACGTGAACCCCAGCAGCCCGGACAGGTGGCCGTCGTTGAAGATCCAGGTGACCACGCCGAACGAGGCGGTGATCGAGAAGGCGTTCATCACGACCGCCTTGATCGGCAGCACCAGCGAGCCGAACGCGATGAAGAGCAGCACCAGCATCACCGCGAGGACGATGCCGCCCATCAGTGGAAGGTGTCCGTGCACGGAGGAGATCAGGTCGACGGTGTCGGCAGTCAGTCCGCCGACGAGCGCCGCCCCGGCGTCCGGCTCGATGTCGCGCAGCTTCTCGACGATGTCCTGGGAGGCCTCCGACTGGCTGTTGCCGTCCCACGCGACCCGGACCAGCGCCGCGTCGCCATCCTCGGCGAGGACCGCGACCTGGCGGACGCCGGCCACGTCCTCGGCAGCGGCGACGTATGCCGCGACGCTCGTGTCGTCTGCGTCCTGCAGGACGGCGGTGGCGATCGACGTCTCCGGCCCGAACTCCAGCAGCCGGTCGGCCGCGATCCTGGAGGGTGCGTCCTCGGGCAGGATCCGGTGGTCGATGCCACCCCACTTGGCTCCGAGGAACGGCGACGCAACCGCGAGCAGGATCACCGCGGTGACCGTGAGCACCGCGATCGGGTGCCGCATCACGGCGCGGGCCAGGTCGGCCCAACGACCGTCGTCGCCGGCCGGCTCGGGCATGTCCCACTTGCGGCGCCAGGGGAGCCGACCCGAGTCGATCCGCCGGCCGAGCAGCACCAGGATCGCGGGGAGCACCGTGAGCGCCGCCACCATGGCGATCAGGACGGCGGCGATCCCGCCGTACGCCATGCTGCGGAGGAAGACCTGAGGGAAGACCAGCAGGCTGGACATCGAGGCGGCCACCACCAGCCCCGAGAACATCACGGTCCTGCCCGCGGTGGCGAGCGTGCGGGCGACCGCGGTCCGCGGGCTGGCGGGGTCGCCGGGTGGCAGCAGCGCGAGCTCCTCGCGGAACCGGCTGACGATGAACAGCGAGTAGTCGACCGCGAGTCCGATGCCCAGCAGTGAGATGACGTTGATCGAGAACATGGAGACGTCGGTGACGAGCGTCAGCAGCCGCATCCCCGCGATCGAGGTGAGGAGCGCGATGATGCCGAGCAGTGCCGGCATCGCCGACGCGGTCAGGCTCCCGAAGATGAGCAGCGCGAGCAGCACGACGAGGGGGAGCGAGAGCAGCTCCGCCCGCTTGAGGTCCTCCTCGGTGATCACGTTGACGTCGGCATGGGCCGGGTAGAGCCCGGCCAGGTCGGTCTCCAGCCCGTCGGCGTGGAGCACCGGCTCGATGTCGTCGTAGTTGATGAGCTGCTCGTTGAGGGTGTCGCCGGCGAGCGAGACGTGGACCTGGACCGCGTGCCGGTCCGGGCTCACCAGGCCCGCCTCGGGCGGCACCGCGAAGTAGGGCACCACCCGCACCACCCCGGGTACGGCGAGATCGGCCACAACGGCCTCGACCGCCTGGCGGAACTCCGGCTCGTCGGCGGTGAGGTCGTCGCTGGAGTAGATCGCAATGACGTCGGGCGCGTGGTTGCCGAAGACCGCCCGCTCGGCGACCGCGGCGCGGTAGCTCTCGGACTCGGGGTCCTCGAACCCGCCCCGGCCGAGCGAGTCGAAAACCCCGGCGCCGTACACCGCGGCGCCGACGACCACGACCACCGCGACAGCCAGGACCAGTCGGGCATGGCGCCCGACGATCCCGGCCCAGCGGTCGATCACGACCGCAATCTAGTGCGGTTCGGGCGTCAGACGCCCCGGAACAGGTTGATCTTGTCGATGTGCTGCTCGCGGAGCTCGGTGTTGAGCACGCCGAGGCCCTCCTCGGGTGCGAGGGCGAGGACGCCGACCTTGCCCTGGTGGAGGTTGTGGTGCACGTCGAGCGCGGCCTGGCCGACGTCCTCGAGCCGGTAGGTGCGCGAGAGGGTCGGGTGGATCTTGGCCTGCGCGATCAGCCGGTTGGCCTCCCACGACTCGCGGTAGTTCGCGAAGTGGCTGGAGATGATCCGCTTGAGGTTCATCCAGAGGTAGCGGTTGTCGTACTCGTGCATGTAGCCCGACGTCGACGCGCAGGTGGTGATGGTGCCGCCCTTCCGGGTCACGAACACCGAGGCGCCGAAGGTCTCGCGGCCGGGATGCTCGAAGACGATGTCGATGTCCTCGCCACCGGTGAGCTCACGGATCGCCTTGCCGAGGCGCAGCCATTCCTTCGGGTTCTGCTGGGTGCCTTCCTCGTTCCAGAACTTGAAGTCCATCTCCGAGCGGTTGATGACCTTGTCGGCACCCATGTTGCGCACGATCTGGGCCTTCTCCTCGTTGGAGACCACGCAGATCGGGTTGGCGCCGCCGTTGAGGGCGTACTGGGTCGCGAAGCCGCCGAGACCGCCCGACGCGCCCCAGATCAACACGTTGTCGCCCTGCTTCATGTTGCCGCCGTTGGTGGAGACGAGCTGGCGGTAGGCGGTGCAGTTGACCAGGCCGGGCGACGCGGCTTCCTCCCAGGTGAGGTGCTCCGGCTTCGGCATCAGCTGGTTGGCCTTGACCATCGCGATATCGGCGAGGCCCCCGAAGTTGGTCTCGAAGCCCCAGATCCGCTGGGACGGGTCGAGCATCGTGTCGCTGTGGCCGTCGGGCGCCTCGAGCTCGACCGAGAGGCAGTGCGCGACGACCCGGTCGCCCGGCTTCCACTTGTTGACGCCGGGGCCGGTGGCCAGCACGACGCCGGACAGGTCGGAGCCGACCACGTGGTAGGGGAGGTCGTGCCTCTTGCCGAGGTCGGACTCGCGGCCGTAGCGCTCGAGGAAGCCGAAGGTCGAGACCGGCTCGAAGATCGAGGTCCAGACGGTGTTGTAGTTGATCGCCGAGGCCATCACCGCCACGAATGCCTCACCGGGGCCGAGCTCAGGGAGCGGCACGTCGTCGATGTGCAGCGACTTGCGCGGGTCCTTCTCCTTCGCTTCCAGGCCCTCGAACATGTCTGCCTCGTCCTTGCGGACCGTCACCGCCCGGTACGACTCGGGCAGGTCGAGGTTGGCGAAGTCCTCCGGCGACGTGTCGCCGGCAAGGATGGCGTCGAGGATGTGCTGCACGGGTCGTTCTCCTGCGTCGTTGTGGTCGGATCAGCGGCCGGGGCGAAAGATACCGGTCGGTAACCTCAGGGTCAGCACCTTGTGAGGGTCATCTCATCCGCCGCAGGCCGCGCGCATGGGCCACGATAGGCGGGTGACGTCGCAATCAGGTGGCCCGTCCACGTTGGACCTCAACGCCGACGTGGGCGAGTCGTTCGGCCGCTGGCGGCTCGGCGACGACGAGGCGCTGCTGCCCTACCTGACCAGTGCCAACGTCGCCTGCGGGTTCCACGCGGGCGATCCGCTGACGCTGCGGCGTACCTGTGAGAGCGCGGTCACCCACGGCGTCGCCATCGGCGCCCAGGTCGGCTACCGGGACCTCGCGGGCTTCGGAAGGCGGTTCATCGACGTACCGCCGGACGAGCTCGCGGCGGACGTGCTCTACCAGCTCGGCGCGCTGGACGGGATTGCCCGGGCGGCTGGCGGCGGTGTCGCCTACCTCAAGCCCCACGGCGCCCTCTACCACGCGGTCACGCGGCACGAGGGGCAGGCGCGGGCGGTCGTGGAGGCGGTCCTCGCGTACGGCGGCCTGCCGGTCCTCGGCCTGCCCGGTTCGCTCCTGCTCGCGATCGCGGCAGGGGCAGACCTGCCCACTATCGCCGAGGGCTTTGCCGACCGCGCCTACCTACCCGACGGCTCGCTGGTCCCGCGCGGCGAGCCCGGTGCGGTGATCACGGATCCGGCTGCTGCTGCCGCGCAGGCGGTCCGGCTGGCCGCAGCGGGCGAGGTGCGCTCGCTGTGCGTCCACGGCGACTCGCCCGGTGCCCCGGAGATCGCGGCCGCCGTCCGCGCTGCGCTGGCCGACGCCGAGGTGCAGGTCGCGGCGTTCGCATGACCGCCCCGCGTCTGCTGCCGTACGGCGACCGCGCCCTGCTGATCGAGGTCGACGACATCGCCGCGGTCGTGGCCTGGACCGACGCGCTCGCGGCGGACCCCCGGACCGATGAGCTCGCGGACGACCTCGTCCCCGGCGCCCGCACCGTGTTGGTGCGGGCGCGGCACGGTGTCGCGATGCCGGACCTGCGGCAGCAGCTGATGTCGGTGGTCGAGGTGGCAGCCGCCCGCGCGCCGGGCTCCGAAACCTCCCACCCGATCGAGATCCCGGTGCGTTACGACGGGCCGGACCTGGCCGAGGTCGCCCGGCTGACCGGGCTCGGTGAGGACGCGGTGGTGGCGGCGCACACCGGGACGCCCTGGCGGGTGGCGTTCGGGGGGTTCGCGCCGGGTTTCGCGTATCTGGTCGGGGGCGACGCGCGGCTGCAGGTGCCGCGGCGCGGCGACCCGCGGACCAGGGTGCCGACCGGTGCTGTGGGCCTGGCGGGCGAGTTCAGCGGCATCTACCCACGGGAGTCGCCCGGTGGCTGGCAGCTGATCGGTCGCACCGACGTCGCGATGTGGGACCTCGACCGCGACCCGCCGGCGTTGCTCGCCGCCGGCGCGACCGTCCGCTTCTCGAGCCGATGACCGCCCTCCTCGTCCGGCAGGTGGGCCTCGCGCTCGTCCAGGACGCCGGTCGCCCGGGGCAGGCGGCGATCGGCGTCGGCCGTTCGGGCGCTGCCGACCGGTCGTCGTACGCCCTGGCCAACCGGCTCGTCGGCAACTCCGTCGGTGCTGCGGCCGTCGAGGTGGCGCTCGGCGGGTTCGAGATCGAGGCGGTCGGCGGCACGGCCTGGGTAGCGGTCACGGGTGCGCCGGCGCCGCTGCTGCACGACGGGCGTCCCGAGCCGACCGGCGCGGTGCTCGCGCTGCGTGCCGGCAGCCGGCTCGCGCTCGGCCTGCCGGCCAGTGGGCTCCGCTGCTACCTCGCCGTCCGCGGCGGCGTCGACCTCGCGCCGGTCCTCGGCTCCCGGTCCCGCGACACGCTCGCCGGGCTCGGCCCCGCGCCGCTCGCCGTCGGCGACCCGCTGCCGGTCGGCGACGACCCGGTCGACGAGATGCGGGTCGACGCCGTGCCGCCGCGGCAGTACGGCGTCCGCCCGGTGCTGCGCGCGGTCCGTGGTCCGCGCGACGACTGGGTGCGCGATGCGGGCGCCCTCGTCGCCACGACCTGGACGGTCGCGACCGACTCGGACCGGGTCGGCGTCCGGCTCACCGGTGGCCGGCTCGACCTCGTCGATCCGGGGCGGCAGCTCCCGAGCGAGGGAGCGGTCCGGGGTGCGATCCAGGTCCCGCCCGCGAGCGGACCCGTGGTGCTCGGCCCGGACCACCCGGTCACCGGTGGCTATCCCGTCGTGGCGGTCGTCGTCGATGAGGACGCCGACCGGCTC
Source organism: uncultured Actinomycetota bacterium (assembly GCA_963756795.1). GTDB lineage: Bacteria > Actinomycetota > Actinomycetes > Propionibacteriales > Nocardioidaceae > Nocardioides. Next base: position 266,561 of record CAVWPK010000002.1, read on the forward strand.
GCACAGCTGCGGCCGGGGGAGGAGGTCAGGTTCGCCTGGTTCTCGTGACGGTTTCTGCTGACCGCTTGACGCCGCGCCTGACCTCGCCGAGCCTCAGTGGCCGTCGGCAGCCGGCTCCACGAGCTCCACCAGCACCCCGCCGGCGTCCTTGGGGTGGATGAAGTTGACCCGGCTGTTCGACGTACCCCGCTTCGGCTCGTCGTAGAGCAGCCGCAGCCCGCGTCCGCGCAGCGTCGCGCAGACCTCGTCGATGTCAGCGACCCGGTAGGCCAGCTGCTGGAGACCGGGACCGCTTCGGTCGAGGAACTTGCCGATCGTGGTGTCGGGTGAGAGCGGCGCGAGCAGCTGGATGCACGTGCCGGTGTCGCCCACGGCGACCATCGCCTCACGGACACCCTGCTCGTCGTTCGTCTCCTCGTGCACGACCGTCATGCCGTAGGTCTCGGTGTAGAAGGCCATCGCCTCGTCGAGGTCGGGCACCGCGATGCCGACGTGGTCGATGGCGGTGAACAGGTGCTGCACATCGCTCAGGCTCATGCGGTCATTGTGCCGATCCAGCGCTGTGAGCAGTGCCTCACCCCGTGTCCACTGAGACCGCTCGCCCGCGCTCCAGGGCCGCGAGTACAGTCACCAAGGTTCACCCGGTTCGTCTCCACGGAGGAAGAATGTCCGACAACCCCAGCGTCATCGTCGCCGGCGCCCGTACGCCGATCGGCCGCCTTCTCGGCGGTCTCAAGTCGCTGTCCGCGGCTGACCTCGGCGCCGTCGCCATCAAGGGCGCCCTCGAGAAGGCAGGGGTCTCGGGCGACCAGGTCGACTACGTGGTCATGGGCCAGGTCATCCAGGCCGGCGCCGGCCAGAACCCTGCCCGTCTGGCGAGCACCAACGCCGGCATCCCGATGAACGTCCCCACGATGACCATCAACAAGGTCTGCCTGTCCGGGCTCAACGCGATCGCCCTGGCCGACCAGCTGGTCCGCGCCGGTGAGGTCGACATCGTCGTCGCGGGCGGCATGGAGTCGATGACACAAGCTCCCCACCTGCTGCCGAGCTCCCGCGAGGGCTTCAAGTACGGCGACACCAAGCTCGTCGACTCGATGGCCTACGACGCGCTCTACGACCAGTTCACCCAGCAGGCGATGATCAACCTCACCGACTCCTGCAACGCCGCGAAGGACGACTTCACCCGCGAGCAGCAGGACGCCTTCGCCGCCGAGTCCCACCAGCGGGCGGCCGCGGCGCAGAAGAACGGCCTGTTCGACGACGAGATCGTGCCGGTGACCATCGCGTCCCGTCGCGGCGACGTCGTCGTGAGCGAGGACGAGGGGGTCCGCGCCGACACCACCGTCGAGTCGCTCGCCGGCCTCCGCTCGGTCACCAAGGACGGCACGATCACTGCCGGCTCGGCCTCGCAGATCTCCGACGGCGCCTGCGCCGTGGTCGTGATGAGCAAGGCCAAGGCCGACGAGCTCGGCCTCGACTACCTGGCCGAGATCGGTGCCCACGGCATGGTGGCCGGTCCCGACTCCAGCCTTCAGCTCCAGCCCGCCGCGGCGACCGCCAAGGCGCTGGAGAAGGAGGGCATCGCCGCCGCCGACCTCGACCTCGTCGAGTTCAACGAGGCCTTCGCCGCGGTCGGCATCGCCTCGGCCAACGAGCTGGGCATCCCGGCGGACAAGGTCAACGTCAACGGCGGCGCGATCGCGCTCGGCCACCCGGTCGGCATGTCGGGCGCCCGCGTCGTCCTCCACCTCGCGCTCGAGCTCAAGCGCCGCGGCGGTGGCACCGGCGCGGCCGCGCTGTGCGGCGGCGGCGGCCAGGGCGACGCCCTGATCGTGCGTGTCCCGCAGGGCTGAGTCACCCGACGAGCTGGTCGCCCGGGCCCGCGCAGGTGAGGCCCGGGCGATCGGCCGTCTGATCTCACAGGTCGAGGACGGCTCACCGGTCCTCCGCGACGTGATGGCGGCGCTGACGCCGTACACCGGCCGGGCGCGGATCGTCGGTCTCACCGGCTCGCCCGGCGTCGGCAAGTCCACCTCGACCAACGCGCTCGTCGCCGAGCTGCGCAGCCGAGACCTGCGGGTCGGTGTGCTCGCGATCGACCCGTCGTCGCCGTACTCCGGCGGTGCCCTGCTCGGCGACCGGATCCGGATGTCGGAGCACGCGACCGATTCCGGCGTCTTCATCCGGTCGATGGCCGCCCGCGGGCACCTCGGTGGGGTCTCCCGCGCAACGCCGCAGGCACTCCGCGTGCTCGACGCTGCCGGTTGCGACGTGATCTTGGTGGAGACCGTCGGTGTCGGGCAGAGCGAGGTCGACATCGCCCGGCTTGCCGACACCACGATCGTGCTGCTGGCGCCCGGCATGGGCGACGGCATCCAGGCCGCGAAAGCAGGAATCCTCGAGATCGGCGATGTCTACGTCATCAACAAGGCCGACCGCGACGGCGCCGACCAGGTCCGTCGCGACCTGCGCTCGATGCTGAGCCTGGCCGAGCGTCCGGAGGGCGGCTGGCGCCCGCCGGTGCTGAAGACCGTCGCGTCGGAGGGGCAGGGCGCGGCCGAGGTGGTCGACGCACTCGACGAGCACCGGGCCTGGGCCGAGCACAGCGGTGAGCTCGAGCGCCGGCGACGACGACGCGCGCGCGACGAGATCGAGGCGATCGCGCTGACCGAGCTCCGCGCGCGTTGGGGCTCGGTCGACGAAGGCAGTCGGCTCGACGAGCTCGCGGGAGCCGTCGTGGCCGGCGAGTCCGACCCCTACGCGGCTGCCGACCAGCTTCTCGGCGACTGACCTGTCACGGCACCGGTGCGGTGATCGTCACCGTCGCGGACCGACCGATCCGAGCGTTGACCGCTCGCACCACCTCGACACGGAACGTCTCGTCCGGCTCGTCGAGGGCGTCGGCCCGCACCGTGACCGGCAGGTCGACCGAGGCCGTCCCGGGCGCCAGCACGAAGCTCTGCCGGGTGATCACGAAGTCGGTGCCGTCCGCCGACTCAGCGACCGTCCGCACGACGATCCGGACCTGCTTCCCGCTCGCGCGGGCGAGCCGGAACGTGACCGGGACCTCGGCGTCCGCGCCCGGCTCGGGCACGGTGACGTCGGCGCCACGGACCAGGGGAGCGGGGTTGCGGTCGCGGACCCGGGCGACGGCAACGTCGCGAGCCAGCGACAGCCCGCGCGGCCGGGCGATCCGGACCGCGAACTCCTCGACCGGCTCGTCGGTCCCGTCGCGCAGCACCTCGATCGGCACCTGGACCGTCAGCCGCCCGGCGGGCACCACGACCCGGCGAGCGATCTGCTCCACGTCCCGCCCGACCCGGGCGGTGCGCGACACGGTCCGCACCCGCACCGACGTCGCCCGTCCCGGCGGCTTGGACAGCCGGATCGTCGCCGTCGCGCGTCGGCCCTCGTCCGCGCCGGTCACCGACACCGACACCCGGGGCGTCGGGAAGCCGGGCCGGCCGCGTTCGTCCAGTGCGGTGAAGCAGTAGCCGCGACGCCGGGCGCCGCGCACGACCTTGGGCACCGCTGCGATCGAGATCGCTGACCGGCTGACGCCGTCGTGCTGGAGGACGACGTTTGCCCCGGGCCTCAGCTGGGCCAGGATCCGGGCGGCAATCTGGTCGGCATCGCCGCTCTCCCAGTCACGGGAGTCGACGGTCCACAGGACCGGGATCAGCCCGGCGTCGCGGATCCCGGCTCGGGCGGCGGCGTCGAGCGCGCCGTACGGGGGGCGCATCAGGCCGGTGGGGTGCGTGCCGGCCCGGCGCAGAGCACGCTCGGTGGCGCGCAGCGTCGCTGCCACCTCCGACCGGGACTGCTCGGTCATCCGGGCGTGCGCCCACGAGTGGTTGGCAAGGAGGAAGCCCGCGCGCTCGACTGCCCGCGTCAGCCGGGGCGCGGCGGCCACCCGCTGCCCGACCATGAAGAAGGTGGCCGGGACCCGCTGCTCGCGCAGGATCCGGAGCAGGTTGTCGGTCGGACCGCCCGCGGGACCGTCGTCGAAGGTGAGCGCGACCCGGCCGGTGCAGCCGCCGCGAGCCTCCGCCGCCTTGGCGACGGCCGGGGCGTGGTGCGGTGCGTCGACCAACGCCAGGAGGAGACTGGTGGCGACGAAAAGCGCGAAGGCGCGAGCACAGTGGACGGGCACGGGTCGAGGATGTCACCCCGCGACTGGAAGGATGGGCGATTGTGAGAGACGTCGTCATCCTCGGCTCGACCGGGTCGATCGGGACCCAGGCGCTCGACCTGGTGCGGGCCAACCCGGATCGGTTCCGGGTCGTCGGCCTGACCGCGGGTGGCAGCAACCCCGAGCTGTTCGCGAAGCAGGTGGGAGAGGTCACCGCTCGCCATCCCGAGGCGTTCTCCGGTCTGGGCGAGGAAGCCTCGGTCGAGGCGGCGCAGCTGCCGTGCGACGTCGTGCTCAACGCGATCACGGGTGCCGTCGGCCTACGGCCGACGCTGGCCGCCCTCGACGCCGGCCGCACTCTCGCGCTGGCCAACAAGGAATCGCTGATCGTCGGTGGCCCGTTGGTCAAGGAGCGCGCCCGGTCCGGCCAGATCGTGCCGGTCGACAGCGAGCACAGCGCCATTGCGCAGAGCCTGCGCGGTGGCCGTCCGGAGGAGGTACGTCGCCTGGTACTGACCGCGAGCGGCGGTCCTTTCCGCGGGCGCACCCGCGCCGGCCTGGCCGACGTGACCCCGGAGCAGGCGCTCGCCCATCCCAACTTCGCGATGGGCCGGGTGATCACCACCAACTCCGCGACCCTGGTCAACAAGGGCCTGGAGGTGATCGAGGCGCACCTGCTCTTCGACGTCCCGTTCGACCGGATCGAGGTCGTCGTCCATCCGCAGCAGCTCATCCACTCGATGGTCGAGTTCGTCGACGGCGCGGTCGTGGCGCAGATCGGTCTTCCGACCATGCTCGTCCCGATCGCGCTCGGGATGGCCTGGCCCGACCGGGTTCCCGACGCGGAGACGCCGGTCGACTGGACCAAGGCGGCCGACTGGCGGTTCGAGCCGCTCGACGACACCGCGTTCCCCGCCGTCGGGCTGGCGAGGCAGGCCGGAAGCCGCGGTCGCACCGCCCCGGCGGTCTACAACGCCGCCAACGAGGTGTGCGTGGACGCGTTCCACGAGGGCCGGCTCGCGTTCACCGGCATCGTCGATGTCATCGGCTCCGTGCTAGCCGATCACGACGTACCCTCAGGAGAGCAGCTCACGCTCGACGACGTCCTCGCCGCCGACGCGTGGGCCCGCGAAGCCGCCGCCCGCACCATCCGATCGATGAGGACCCCGCACCAGCGATGACCGCCGCCCTTCTCTACACCCTCGGGGTGCTCGTCTTCGTGGTCGCCATCCTGGTCTCGATCGGGCTCCACGAGCTCGGCCACATGATCCCGGCGAAGCGGTTCGGCGGGAAGGTCACCCAGTACTTCATCGGTTTCGGCCCCACGGTGTGGAGCAGGCAGGTCGGCGAGACCGAGTACGGCGTCAAGGCGATCCCGCTCGGCGGGTACGTCAAGATCGTCGGGATGCTGCCTCCGGGTGCCGAGGACCTCGCCGAGGAGGTGACCCACGACGCGGAGGGCCGTCAGGTCACCCGGGTCCGGAAGTCCAACACCGGCATGTTCACGCAGCTGATCTCCGACGCCCGCGCCGCCGAGTGGGAACTGGTGGGCCCCGACGACGCCGACCGGTTGTTCTACAAGATGCCGTCGTGGAAGAAGGTCGTCGTCATGGCCGGCGGCCCGTCGGTCAACCTGCTCATTGCGTTCGGCATCTTCGCGGCGGTGTTCGCCACCTGGGGCAACGGAGCCGACCGCGTCATCTCCACCACGATCGACGAGGTGCAGGCGTGCGTCGTCCCGGCCGAGCAGTCGGGCCGGGTCTGCACCGAGCGGGAGATCCGCGAGCAACCGACGCCGGCCCGCACCGTCGGGCTCGAGGCGGGCGACCGGATCGTCTCGTTCAACGGTGTCGAGGCGGAGGGCTGGGAACAGGTCCAGCAGCTGATCCGCGACAACGGCGACCGCCAGGCGGTGATCGTCGTCGAGCGCGACGGCGAGCTGATCACCAAGACCACGAAGACCACCGTGACGCCGCGATTCCTCAGCGTGGACGCGGCGGAGCCGGAGCCGGTCGGGTTCCTCGGCGTTCGCCCGACCACCCACCCGACCACCGGCGGCCCGATCTACACGATCGAGCAGATGGGCGGCATGACCGTCGACGTGGTCAAAGCTCTCGGCACGCTGCCGATGAAGGTGTTCGACGTCGGCCAGGCGATCTTCGGGCTCGAGGAGCGCGACCCAGCGGGACCGGTCAGCATCGTCGGCGGTGGCCGGCTGGCGGGTGAGACGGCCGCGCACGAGGAGATCCAGGTCGACGAGAAGGCCATCTCGCTGCTGATGCTGATCGCCGGCTTCAACTTCTTCATCGGCATGTTCAACTTCGTGCCGCTGCTGCCGCTGGACGGCGGCCACATCGCCAGCGCGCTGTGGGAGGCCCTGCGCCGCGGGTTGGCGCGGCTGCGCGGTCGGCCGGACCCGGGCTACGTCGACGCGGCCAAGCTGTTGCCGGTGGCCTATGTCGTCGCGTCGGCGATGCTGGTCATGGGCGTGGTGCTGATCGTCGGCGACCTCGTCGTACCCCTGCACCTCGAATCCTGACGGCAGCCACACGGCTGAGGTGCGAGCGGCGGCGCGCCCCAGAACCGGGCGAAGTACCCTGATCCCATGACCGTCATTGGCCTCGGTATGCCCACTGCACCCCCGCCGGTGCTGGCTCCGCGCCGCAAGACCCGGCAGATCCAGGTGGGCAAGGTCGGCGTCGGAAGCGACCACCGGATCTCGGTCCAGTCGATGACGACGACGCTGACCTCCGACGTCAACAGCACCCTCCAGCAGATCGCCGAGCTGACCGCCGCCGGCTGCGACATCGTCCGGATCGCGTGCCCGAGCCAGGACGACGCGGAGGCGTTGCCGGAGATCGCTGAGCACAGCCAGATCCCGGTCATCGCCGACATCCACTTCCAGCCGAAGTACGTCTTTGCCGCGATCGACGCCGGCTGTGCCGCGGTCCGCGTCAACCCCGGCAACATCAAGAAGTTCGACGACCAGATCAAGGAGATCGCGCGCGCTGCGCAGGATCGCGGCACGAGCATCCGGATCGGCGTCAACGCGGGCTCGCTCGACAAGCGGCTGCTCGAGAAGTACGGCAAGGCAACCCCGGAAGCGCTGGTCGAGTCCGCGGTCTGGGAGGCCGGCCTCTTCGAGGAGCACGGTTTCCACGACTTCAAGATCTCGGTCAAGCACAACGACCCGGTCGTCATGGTGCGCGCCTACGAGCTGCTCGCCGAGCAGGGCGACTGGCCGCTGCACCTCGGCGTCACCGAGGCCGGACCCACCTTCCAGGGCACGATCAAGTCGGCGACCGCGTTCGGTGCGCTGCTCTCGCGGGGGATCGGCGACACGATCCGGGTGTCCCTGTCGGCGCCGCCGGTGGAGGAGGTCAAGGTCGGACTCCAGATCCTGCAGTCGCTGAACTTGCGCGAGCGCAAGCTCGAGATCGTCTCCTGCCCGAGCTGTGGCCGGGCCCAGGTGGACGTCTACACGTTGGCGGAGCAGGTGACCGCCGGCCTCGAGGGCATGGAGGTGCCGTTGCGAGTCGCGGTCATGGGCTGCGTCGTCAACGGCCCGGGTGAGGCGCGGGAGGCGGACCTCGGTGTCGCGTCCGGCAACGGCAAGGGCCAGATCTTCGTCAAGGGCGAGGTGATCAAGACCGTGCCCGAGTCGCAGATCGTCGAGACCTTGATCGAGGAGGCGCTGCGGATCGCCGAGTCGATGGAGCCGGTCGAGGGTGCGGAGCCCTCGGTCTCCGTCACCTGACGGCGATCGGCCCGGTGACCGGGCCGCTGGTCACGAGTCGACAGGGTCAGGTCCACATCTCGGCGACGTGGCGCACGTCCGTGCCGCAGCAGCCGCCGAGCACCTCGATGTTGGGGAACGCGGCGAGCAACGGCAGCTGGTCGGCCGAGAGCTGAGCCGGGTCGCCGTCGTCGAGCTCCTCGGCCACATCGAGCTCGGCATGGCTCATCGTGGAGGCGTTGACGCGGAGACCGCCGATCCGCTGCTGCCACGCGCCGCCGTCGAGCGCGTGCGCAATGTGGGTGGGATGGGCGCAGTTGATGAGGAAGTACGCCGGCGCGGCGGCCGCGTCGACCGCGGTGATCGCGGCGTCGAGGGTGCTCCCGTCGGGGAGCAGCCCGTCGGTCTCGACCGTGAACCCGATCGCGATCGGCAGGCCGACGTCGACCGCTGCCTGCGCGATCCCGATGCCTTCTCCGACGTCGGTGACCGTGAGCACGGTGGCGCGGTCGGCACCGGCGGCCGCGAACGACGCGAGCTGGGGCCGGTGGTAGTCGGCCGCCGCGGCCGGGTCGACGCCGCCTGCGGTCAGGTAGCCGTCGCCGCGAGGTCCGAGGATCCCGCCGACCCGCCAACCGACGAGCTGGTCGTCGTACTCCTGCGCGAGCTGGGTCATCAGCTCGACCGAGCGCCGGTTCACGCGGTCGAGTGCGGTTGCGTCGTAGCCGAGCGCGGCGGCGTGGTCGGGGTTCGCCCGCCAGGTGGGCGTCTCGAGCAGCACGGGCGCCTGCGCCCGCACGGCAACCTCGAGGTACGCCGAGTAGTAGCTGCGCAACGCGTCCCGACCCTCGTCGGTGTCGAGGAGGGGGAACGCCGCGAACTCGGGGAGATCGATGCCGCGGTTGAAGATCAGGTCGGTCTCCAGGCCGCCGTCGGTCAGCAGACGTTGGGTCACAGGTACTCCTTGGTTCGTTCCAGACCATCTGGTCTGGAACGGTATTTGTATCAGACTGGACAGTCTGGAACAATGGGTTTTGTGCCCCGCGACGGAAGCTTTACCCGCGACCGGATCCTGGGCGCGGCTCGCGAGCTGGTGATCGACAACGGCTTCCGAGCGACGACCGTCGATGCCGTCATCGCCGCATCCGGGTCGTCGAAGGGGGCCTTCTTCCACCACTTCCCGACCAAGCGCCACCTTGCCGACTCGCTGGTGGCTCAGTACGTCGCCGACGATCTCCAGATGCTCGACGCGGGGCTGGCGGCTGCCGACGACGCCGGCCCGGACCCGGCCGAACGGGCGATCGCGTTCGTGCGGTGCTTCGAGGACATGGCCGACGAGATCATGGCCGGCACCACCGGCTGCCTCTACACCTCCGTGCTGGTCGAGCTGGACCTGGTGGACGCCGGGACGTCCGACCCGATCACCAAGGCGGTGGCCGTCTGGCGGGAACGGTTCGCCGAGCTGCTGCACGCGGCGGTCGGCGAGCGGGCCGACATCGACGTGTCCGCACTGTCCGACCACGTGTTCGTGACGTTCGAGGGCGCCTTCCTGCTCGCTCGGACGACGGGGGACGCGACCCAGATGCGACGCCAGCTCAGGGTGTTGCGGCGGCTGATCGAGGCGCTCCTGCGCTGACTACCGCCAGGCCTTCGCGTAGTCGACGGTGAAGGTTGCCGGCAGCTGGGTGTCCTCGGACACCACGTTGGTACCGGACGCCGAGCCGACTCCCATGCTGAGAATCATGCCGAACGGATGGTCGAACGGCTGTGGACGGACCAGAGGTGCCGCCGGCACCCACTTCCGCGCGTGGCACATCGAGCCGTCGATGAAGAAGCGCATCACCGTCGGGTACCACTCCACGGCGTAGGTATGGAACCTGCTCGGGTCAGAGACCCGGCAGTTCCACCCGGAGTCGGCGTGGAAGCTGCGACCCCGGTAGTGGAGGGTCGGCAACAGCAGGGTGGGGTCGTTGGACCACCACTCGGCGACATCGATCTCGCCCGATGCCGGCCATGGCCCATAGGTCGGCGTCGGCGGGTACATCCAGAACGCGCCGTGCACACCAGGGGTGCGTGCAGTCGGGTACTTCGCGCGGATCTCGAACCGTCCGTAGGTCTGTGAGAAGTGGCCGCGGGTGCTCACCAGGCCGCCGGTGTAGCGCGTGAAGAACGGACCGTAGGGGTTGCTGCAGTCGAGCACCTTGTTGCCTTCGCGGGCCTGCAGCCGCAGAGCACCCCAGCGGACCTTGACGTTGCTGTCGCCGCGGTAGCAGGTCTCACCTGTGCGGAACCCGGTCCTGGCGGTGTCCTGGGTGATCCACTTGTCGGTGTCGAGGCCGGTGCCTTCGAAGTCGTCGACGAACGTGCACTCCCAGGTTCCGCCACCTGGTTTGACGAGGCGGGTGCCGCAGGCGTCGGCAGTGGTGGGAGTGTCCTGCTCGGAGATCGAGCTCACCGAGTCCGCCGGGGCCACCACGAGGACGGCGGCTACCGCAGCGGCCGCGATCAGGCGCCGACCGGGTCGGTTCACGTTGGACATCCCATCGTCGGCAGGGGAACGATCGCATTCTATGCGGTGGTCGAGACTCCTCGGCGTCGAATGGACGTCGTAGGCTCGCCCCGTGCTGACGACCCGCCACGGTGTGCGTGTCCTGGTGGCGGCCGACCTGGTGGACTTCCTGACGCTCGCCAACCAGGACCCGGTCGTCAACGTGTTCGCAATCCACCGCGCCCAGACCACCAGCCTCGAGCCGCGGTGGCTCGGAGGCGAGATGTGGGGTCGCTTTGACGACGGTCGGTTGGTCGCTGCCTGCCACGTGGCCGCCAACCTGGTGCCGGTCCAGGCAGGTCCCGAGGACTCGGTCGTGTTCGCGGAGCGGGCGCTCGCGCGCCGCCGTACGGCCTCGACCATCGTGGGACCCCAAGACGCCGTGCTCTCGTTCTGGGACCGTGTCGGGAGGTCCTGGGGCCGGCCGAGGGAGCAGCGCTGGGACCAGCGGCACCTGGTGATCGACGCCGACCCTCTGGTGGCGCCGGACCCGGAGGTCCGGGTGACCGCGCGGACCGACCTCGACGCCCTGTATCCGGCCTGCGTGGCGATGTACACCGAAGAGGTAGGGGTGTCCCCCGAGATCGGTGGGGGGTCGGAGCTCTACCGGACCCGGGTCCTCCAGCTGATCAGCCGCGGCTGGTCGTTCGCTCGCTTCGAGCGCGGGGAGCTCGTCTTCAAGGCCGAGGTAGCTTGCGCGACTCCCGATGCCGCCCAGATCCAGGGCGTGTGGGTGCCCCCGCACCGCCGCGGAGAGGGCATCGCCGAGGCGGGGATGGCCGCCGTCGTCTCGCTGGTGCGCGACCGGATCTCGCCGGCGGTCTCGCTCTACGTCAACGAATGGAACGCGCCGGCCCGCCGGGCCTATCAGCGCGTCGGCTTCCGGGAGACCACCCGGTTCGCCACCGTCATGTACTAGGGAGGGCAGCACATGAGCGCACCACTTCGCGCCGACGCCAAGATCGTCGTCGGCGCCTTCGTCGCCTCCGGCACCGTGCACCTGGTCAAGCCGAAGGTGTACGAGCCGCTGATGCCGTCCTGGCTGCCGGCCCACCGCGAGGTCATCCTCGGCTCGGGGGTCGCAGAGCTCCTCTGTGCCCTGGGCCTGCTGTTCCCCCCGACGCGCCGGGTCGCGGGGATCGCCAGCGCGGCTCTCCTCGTCGGGGTGTTTCCGGGCAACGTGAAGATGGCCGTCGACGCGATGGAGGGCTCCAACCGCCGGTACCAGGCGATCAGCCTCGCCCGACTGCCGCTGCAGCTGCCGCTGATCCGCGGCGCTTGGCGGGCCGGGCGCAGCTAAACCCGGTTCCGGCGCGCAGAGCCGCCCGCCTACCCTGTGCCCATGATCTCCCGGATGTCGACGTTGTTCGTCCGCACGCTTCGTGACGATCCTGCGGACGCCGAGGTCCCGAGCCACCGGTTGCTCGTCCGGGCCGGCTACATCCGACGCAACGCCCCGGGCATCTACACCTGGCTCCCGCTCGGGCTGCGGGTGCTGCGCCGGATCGAGGCCGTCATCCGCGAGGAGATGGACGGCATCGGTGCTCAGGAGGTCTCCTTCCCGGCGCTGCTGCCCCGAGAGCCCTACGAGGCCACCCATCGGTGGACCGACTACGGCCCCAACATCTTCCGGCTCAAGGACCGCAAGGACGCTGACTACCTGCTCGGACCGACGCACGAGGAGATGTTCACGCTCCTGGTCAAGGACCTCTACAGCTCCTACAAGGACCTGCCTCTCTCGATCTACCAGATCCAGACGAAGTACCGGGACGAGTCACGGCCGAGGGCCGGTCTGCTCCGTGGCCGTGAGTTCACCATGAAGGACTCCTACTCCTTCGACATCGACGACGCCGGACTGGACGTCAGCTACCAGGCGCACCGGGAGGCCTACGTCCGGATCTTCGACCGGCTGGGGTTCGAGTACGTCATCGTCAAGGCGACCTCGGGCGCGATGGGCGGATCGAAGTCCGAGGAGTTCCTCGCCCGGGCCGAGGTCGGCGAGGACACCTACGTCAGCTGCACGAACTGTGACTACGCCGCGAACGTCGAGGCGGTCGAGGTGCGCGCACCGGCGGCGATCCCGTACGACGACGCCCGCGCGGCGCACGCCGAGGCGACCCCGGACACGCCGACCATCGCCACGCTCGTTGACCACCTCAACCAGGCCTACCCGCGCGACGACCGCCCCTGGGCCGCGGGCGACACGCTCAAGAACGTCCTGGTGCAGCTCGTCCACCCGGACGGGACGAAGGAGCCACTGGCCATCGGGCTGCCCGGCGACCGCGAGGTCGACCTCAAACGCCTCGGCGGTCAGCTCGAGCCGCTCGAGGTGGAGCCGATGGACGACGAGGCTCTCCGGAAGCACCCCGAGCTGGTCAAGGGCTACATCGGCCCGGGGGTCCTCGGGGTCGACGGTGCGAGCGGGATCCGCTACCTCGTCGACCCCAGGGTCGTGGCAGGCACCCCGTGGGTGACCGGCGCCGACGTGGACGGCAGTCACGTGCTCGACCTGGTGGCGGGACGGGACTTCACTCCCGACGGCACCATCGAGGCGGCCGAGGTACGCGACGGCGACCACTGCCCCCGCTGCGAAGAGGGCACGCTCGCGTCGGCGCGCGGCATCGAGATGGGCCACATCTTCCAGCTCGGGCGCAGCTACGCCGAGGCACTCGGGCTGCAGGTGCTCGACGAGAACGGCAAACTGGTCACGGTCACGATGGGGTCCTACGGCATCGGACCGTCGCGGGCGGTCGCGGCGATCGCGGAGAACACGCTCGACGAGATCGGCCTGTGCTGGCCGCGCAACGTCGCGCCGTACGACGTCCACGTCGTCGCCACCGGCAAGGACCAGGCCGTCTTCGCGACCGCCGAGCAGCTCGCCGCGGACCTCGACGCCCGCGGTGTCGCCGTGCTCTACGACGACCGGCCCAAGGTCAGCCCCGGAGTGAAGTTCAAGGACGCCGAGTTGATCGGCGTTCCGACGATCGTGACGGTCGGCCGTGGCCTCGCCGACGGAGTGGTGGAGGTCAAGGACCGCCGCACCGGTGAGCGCACCGACGTACCCGTCGGTGACGCACCCGACCACCTCGCGGGGGTCGTCCGGGCGTGATCGACGCGGTCATCTTCGACTGGGGTGGCACCCTCACCCGCTGGCATGACATCGACTTCCATGCCGAGTCGCTGGCCCTCGCGGCCGCCGTCGTCGCAACGCCCGACAAGGAGGACGACCGTCACCTCCGGGCGCGTCGGTTGCACGAGGCCGGCGCGACGGTGTGGGGCCACAGCCGGGATCGTCAGCGCAGCGCAACCATCGCGGATCTCTTCGCCGAGGCAGGGCTCCGGCACGATCCGGAGCTGCTGACCGCCTACTACGAGTTCTGGGTGCCGCACACGGAGACCGATCCCGAGGTGCGACCGCTCTGGGAGTGGCTCCGGGCCGAGGGGATCAAGGTCGGCGTCCTCTCCAACACCATCTGGCCGCGGGAGTGGCACGTCGGCTTCTTCGAGCGCGACGGCGTGGCGGATCTGATCGACGGTGACGTCTACACCAGCGAGATCCCGTGGACCAAGCCGTCCCCGCACGCCTTCGCGGCGGCCATGGACGCGGTCGGGGTGACCGACCCGGCCCGGTGCGTCTACGTGGGCGACCGGCTCTTCGACGATGTCTGGGGAGCACAGAACGCCGGTTTCCGGGCCATCCACGTCCCGCACTCGGCGATCCCGCGGGAGCAGATCGGGCACACCGAGGGAGAGCCGGACGCGGTCGCGCACCGCCTGTCCGACATTCCCGGCCTGATCGGGAGCTGGCGCTGACCGGAGCCGGCCCACTTTGCAGGTTCGTGCACTGCACTTTTATGAGGATCGCAGGATCGGGCACTCCGCGTGCATTCGTTGCATGATTGTGCACAACGCCGATGAGCCCCACCTCATCGACGTTGGATGGCCGTTGTCCCCGGTCATTGTGCGGTTCGCGACCCCGAGCTTCGGGGGACGTCTCGGGAGTCCCTCGGAATCGGAGGTCGCGAACCGCTGACTGCTTTTCGGCCGGCACCGTTCAGAGCCCGGGCAGCAGCTCCGGATCGCCGCCGAAGGTCAGCTCGCGGAGCGCTGCGTCGAGCAGCGCGTCGATCGCCCACTTCCGGTCCTCGTCGCTCGTCGAGGCGATGACAAAGGCGTACGTCGCCGCGCAGCCGCGCTCGAGCGAGAGCGCCCGGGCGGCGACGGCGGTGGGGGTCGACAGGTCTGCCGGCAGGTCATAGCCCGGCTCCGCCGCCACCGGTTCGCTGCCGTCGGCCCCGATCAGACCGATCAGCCGGTCCCGGCGAGCTCGGTGGGTCACGTAGGCGTCGGTGATCACGCCGTAGAGGTTGGGGTCGTCCGACTGAGAGGTCTGGCCGCCCAGCGCGCCGTACACGAAGACGGCAGCATGTTCGGCCGCCAGGGCAGTCTGGAGGGCGTCGTCGGGCGCGCTCATGATGCGACCGCCCTTTCCTGTGCGACCGCGGCGGCCATGGATGCGAAGACTTGGGCCAGTGCGCCGCTCTCCGCCGCGAGCGCCCCCGTGACCAGGTGCCGCTGGAGCGTCTCCTCTGCGTTGAGCAGCCGGGCTCGCGCCGTCTCCGCGGTGCCCAGCACCTTGCGGTCCTCGATGTCGTCGGGCTGGCCCAGCTCGCGCAGGTGCGCGCGGTGCACGGTGGCGAGCCGGCCGGTGAGCCGTCGCAACCGCTGGTCCGCCGCGGCGGTTGCCACGGCCAGGCTCAGGGCGCTCCTGAGGTGGTCGCCGACGGTCTCCACGAGGTCGCTGTCGGCGTCGACGGCCGCGGCGGTCGGGTCGTCGCCGGCGCCGGCGACGGCATCGTCGGCGGCCTGGTCGAAGCCGCAGCCGGAGGCGGCCACCAGCGCGGCCGCCGCGGCCGTCCCGCCGGACAGGACGGCACGCCGGGACGCGCGCGGGGCTGGGCTGAACACCCGGTGAGGTTACAGCCGGTATCGTGGAAAGACCGCAGCACCACAACCAGCTTCACCACAACAGGACACGGGGGTCTCATCCATGAGCTCGAGCCAGCGCCCCGGGGCAGACGCGGCCGTCAAGGCCGTGTCGTCAGCCGTCACAGGCCGGCTGCAGGAGCTCGGGCTCGACCTCGAAGCGGTGGAGCTGACGCCCGCCGGCAAGCGCCGGGTGCTGCGGATCGCGGTCGACAAGGACGGCGGCGTCTCCCTCGACGAGGTCGCCGCCGCCACCCGCGCGATCACTGAGGTGATCGACGCGTCCGACGCGCTCGGAGAGCATCCCTACACGCTCGAGGTGACCTCCCGCGGGGTCGACAGGCCGCTGACCGAGGCCCGGCACTGGCGGCGCAACCGGTCCCGGCTGGTCAACGTGACGTTGGCCGACGGGTCGGTGGTGACCGGCCGGATCGGCGACTGCGACGAGGAGCAGGTCTCCCTCGACGTCGACGGAACCGCCCGGATGGTGTCCTACGCGGACGTGAAGAAGGCGCTGGTGCAGATCGAGTTCAACCGGAAGGACCAGGACTGATGGACATCGACCTGAGCATCTTGCGAATGCTGGAGCGCGAGAAGGAGATCAAGTTCGAGGTCCTCGTCGAGGCGATCGAGCAGGCCCTGCTCACGGCGTACCACAAGACGCCGGGAGCCCAGGAGCACGCGCGCGTCGACCTTGACCGGAAGTCCGGGCATGTCACGGTGCTCGCCGCGGAGCTCGACGATGAGGGCAACACGATCGGGGAGTACGACGACACGCCCGACGGGTTCGGCCGGATCGCGGCGACGACCGCGAAGCAGATCATGCTCCAGCGTCTCCGCGACGCCGAGGACGAGATCCGGTACGGCGAGTTCTCCGGCAAGGAGGGCGACATCATCTCCGGCGTGATCCAGCAGGGCCGCAACCCCGACGACGTGCTCGTCGATCTCGGCAAGCTCGAAGGGCTGCTGCCGGTGAGCGAGCGGGTCCCGGGTGAGGACTATCGACACGGGACGCGCATCAAGTGCCTCGTCGTCTCGGTCCGCAAGGGCATGCGCGGGCCACAGATCACCTTGTCCCGCTCGCACCCGAACCTGGTGAAGAAGCTGTTCGCGCTCGAGGTCCCGGAGATCGCCGACGGCACGGTCGAGATCGCTGCGATCGCTCGCGAGGCCGGTCATCGCACCAAGATGGCGGTCCGGTCGACGGTCAGCGGGGTCAACCCCAAGGGCGCCTGCATCGGGCCGATGGGCCAGCGGGTGCGCTCCGTGATGTCAGAGCTGCACGGCGAGAAGATCGACATCGTCGACTGGTCGGACGACCCGTCCGAGCTGGTTGCGCACGCGCTCTCGCCTGCCCAGGTCAGCTCGGTGACGGTGGTCGACCCGGACACGAAGTCGGCGCGGGTCGTCGTACCGGACTTCCAGCTCTCCCTCGCGATCGGCAAGGAGGGCCAGAACGCCCGGCTCGCCGCGCGACTGACCGGCTGGCGGATCGACATCCACTCCGACGAGGAAGCCGGCGCGACCGGCTGACGAGCCCCCGCGGACTGACGGTCCGGGCGCCGTCGTTCGGCCGAGACGCTGCCGGTTCGGATTCCGTGCCACTCAACAGGTAGGGTTGTGTGTTGGTGGCAGGCCAACGGAATATCTCGATGTCGCCGGACGATCCCCTCGCTGAGGGGCCGATCCGGACATGCATCGGATGCCGGAAGCGGGCCACCAAACGCGAGTTGTTGCGAGTGATCGCCGGCTCGGATGCGCACGGCCAGCCGGCCGTCGTACCCGATCCGAACGGCACCGCACCCGGGAGGGGCGCACACCTGCACCCCACCTCGGTATGTTACGACCTCGCGGTACGCCGGAAAGCCTTCTCCCGAGCCCTCCTCCCCACGGAGCGGCGTCGTGAGGGCGGACTGTCCAGTGCACCGGTGGGCGAATACCTCGACTCGCACCGGAACCAGCAGTGACCGACCGAAAGAGACTGGAGCAGCAGCTCATGAGCACTCGATGAGTACCTCGCGATGAGCAAGTTCGTTCTGCAACATCCAACGACGGTCTGAGACACACCTGACAAGGGTCTTGGGCCAGAAGGAGAGACGTGGCCAAGACCCGAGTTTCCGAACTCGCGAAAAAGTACGGCATCCCCAGCAAGGAGGCGCTGGAGAAGCTCGGCGCTATCGGCGAGTTTGCCAAGACTGCTTCCTCGAGCATCGAACTGCCCGCCGTCAAGAAGTTCGAGGACACCTACGGTGCCGAGCTTCTGGCACGGACCAAGCCAGCGGCCGAGCCCGCTGCCGAGCCCGCCGCCGAGCCCGCGGCAAAGAAGGCCGCGGCTCCCAAGCCCGGTCCCAAGCCGAAGTCTCCCGAGCCCCCGTCGGCTGAGCCTGCCGCTCCCGTCGAGGAGCCGGCTGCTGCCGCGCCCGCGCCCGCCGCCCCCGAGGTCGAGACCCGCGAGGCCCCCGAGGTCGCCCCCGAGGCTCCCGCGGCGTTCGAGGCCCCCGAGGAGTCAGAGTCGACCGCGACGCCGACCGACCCCAGGCCGGCCACCCCCAAGGCGCCGACCCCGAAGGCGCCCGCGCCGCGACCGGTCGGCAAGCCGAGCGGCACGCCGCGGCCGGGGAACAACCCGTTCGCGCCAAGCCAGGGCATGGGGCGTCGCCCCGCGCCCCCGCCGCGTGAAGGCGACGCGGGACCCGCAGGTCCGCGTCCGCCGGCCGGTCCGGGTCGTCCTGGCATGCCGCGCCCCAACCCGGCGATGATGCCGAAGAACCCGGCCACCTTCGGCCAGGGCCCCGGCGGTCCCGGCGGCCCCGGTGGCCCCGGTGGTCGCGGTCCCGGCCGCGGCGGTCCGGGTGGTCCCGGTGGCCCAGGCGCCCGCGGCGGTGCCCCGGGTCGCGGTGGCGCCGGTGCCGGTGCGCCCGGACGTGGCGGCCCCGGTGGCGCGCCCGGTCGTGGTGGCCCCGGCGGGTTCGGTCCCAGTGGCGGTGGTCGCCCCGGTGGCGGCCGTCCCGGCCAGCGTGGTCAGACCCAGGGCGCGTTCGGTCGTCCGGGCGGTCCCGCCCGTCGCGGCCGTAAGTCGAAACGCGCCCGTCGCCAGGAGTTCGAGGCGATGGAGGCCCCGACGATCGGCGGCATGCGGGTCCGCAAGGGCAACGGCGAGACCGTGCGTCTGGCTCGTGGCGCCTCGCTGACCGACTTCGCCGACAAGATCGGCGTCGACGCAGCCGCGCTGGTGCAGATGCTCTTCCACCTCGGCGAGATGGTGACGGCGACCGAGTCGGTCAACGACGCGACGCTGGAGCTGCTCGGCGAGGAGCTCAACTACACCCTCGAGATCGTGTCGCCGGAGGACGAGGACCGCGAGCTGCTCGAATCGTTCGACCTCGAGTTCGGTGCTGACGAGGGCGACGAGGACGACCTGGTCATCCGCCCGCCGGTCGTGACCGTCATGGGTCACGTCGACCACGGCAAGACCAAGCTTCTCGACGCGCTCCGCAACGCGAACGTCGTCGACAAGGAAGCCGGCGGCATCACCCAGCACATCGGTGCCTACCAGGTCCACACCGAGGTCGACAGCAACGACCGCCGGATCACCTTCATCGACACCCCGGGTCACGAGGCGTTCACCGCCATGCGTGCTCGTGGTGCCCAGGCGACCGACATCGCGGTCCTGGTTGTCGCGGCCGACGACGGCGTGATGCCGCAGACGGTCGAGGCGCTCAACCACGCCAAGGCCGCCGGTGTCCCGATCGTGGTCGCGGTCAACAAGGTCGACAAGCCGGAAGCGGACCCGACCAAGGTCCGTGGCCAGCTGACCGAGTACGGCTTGGTGCCAGAGGAGTACGGCGGCGACGCGATGTTCGTCGACGTCTCCGCCAAGGCCGGGCTCAACCTCGACAAGCTGCTCGAGGCCATCGTCCTCACCGCGGACGCGTCGCTCGACCTGCGGGCCAACCCGACGCAGGACGCCCAGGGCCTGGTGGTCGAGGCACACCTCGACCGCGGCCGCGGCCCGGTCGCGACCATCCTGGTCCAGCGCGGCACGCTGCGCGTCGGCGACTCGATCGTCGCCGGTCCGGCCTATGGCCGGGTGCGGGCGCTGCTCGACGAGCACGGTGACGAGATGACCGAGGCCGACCCGGCACGTCCGGCGATGGTCCTCGGCCTGTCGTCGGTGCCCGGCGCCGGTCAGAACTTCATCGTGGTCGAGGACGACCGGATGGCGCGTCAGATCGCGGAGAAGCGGGAGGCGCGTGAGCGTGCCGCCCTGCAGGCCAAGCGGCGCGTGCGTCGTACGCTCGAGGACTTCATGGCTTCCATGGAGAACGGCGAGAGCCAGGAGCTCAACCTCATCCTCAAGGGCGACGTGTCCGGTTCGGTCGAGGCGCTCGAGGATGCTCTCGCTGCGCTGGAGGTCGGCGAAGAGGTCTCGCTGCGGGTCATCGACCGCGGTGTCGGTGCGATCACGGAGGCCAACGTCAACCTGGCCGCAGCCTCCGACGCGATCATCATCGGCTTCAACGTGCGGGCCCAGGGCAAGGCCACCGAGCTCGCCGACCGCGAGGGCGTGGAGATCAAGTACTACTCGATCATCTACCAGGCCATCGAGGAGATCGAGGCCGCGCTCAAGGGCATGCTCAAGCCGGAGTACGAGGAGTCGACGCTCGGCCAGGCGGAGATCCGTCTGATCTTCCGTTCGTCGAAGATCGGCAACATCGCAGGCTGCATGGTCATCGGCGGGGTCATCCGACGCAACGCAAAGGTGCGGGTGCTGCGGGACGGCGCCGTGGTCGCCGACAACCTCGACCTTGCCTCGCTCAAGCGGGAGAAGGACGACGCGTCGGAGGTCCGGGAGGGCTTCGAGTGCGGTCTCGTGCTCAGGAACTACCAGGACATCAAGGAAGGCGACATCGTCGAGGCCTTCGAGATGAAGGAGATCCCGCGCGCCTGACCGCTCGCGCTTGCCGCCTGCAGGTTCATCACGGGATGCAGGTCAACCTGCACTTCCCACGGCCTACGTACCGTGGGAAGTGCAGGTTCGGCGCCATACCGTGATGAACCTGCACAGCGCACCAATGCGAGAAAGTGAGTGACATGTCGAACCCGCGGGTGCGGAAGATCGCCGACCGGATCCAGGTCATCGTGGCGGAGATGCTCGAGCGACGGATCAAGGACCCGCGGCTCGGGTTCACCACCATCACCGACGTCCGGCTGTCCGGCGACAGCCAGCACGCCACGATCTACTACACCGTCCTCGGCGAGGAGGACGAGCGGACCGCGACTGCGGTGGCGCTCGAGTCGGCCAAGGGGGTGTTGCGGGCCGAGGTCGGCAAGCAGCTCGGGATGCGGCTGGTGCCGACGCTGGCGTTCCAGCTGGACGACATCCCGGAGAGCGCACGCCACCTCGACGAGGTGCTGGCGAAGGCACGCGAGGCCGACGCCGCGGTCGCAGCTGCCCGCGAGGGCGCACAGCCGGCCGGAGAGCCGGACCCGTACAAGAAGCCGCGCGAGATTCCGGCGGACCACGACGAGGACGACGACGAATAGTGGCTGAGTCGGGGCTCGTCGTCATCGACAAGCCCGCCGGGATGACCTCACACGATGTCGTCGGGCGGGTACGCCGTACCCTCGGCACCCGCAAGGTCGGGCACGCCGGCACGCTCGACCCGATGGCGACCGGGGTGCTGGTGCTGGGCGTGGAGCGCGCGACGCGGCTGCTCGGCCACCTGATGCTCACCGACAAGACCTACTCGGCCACGATCCGGCTGGGTTCGGCGACCACGACCGACGACGCCGAGGGTGACGTCATAGCCACCACCTCTGCCGCTCACCTGACGGAGGACGACGTCCGCACCGCACTGGCCGCGTTCGAGGGGGAGATCGACCAGGTGCCGTCGACCGTGTCCGCGATCAAGGTCGACGGCAAGCGCGCCTACGCTCGCGCCAGGGCCGGCGAGACCGTCGAGCTGAAGCCGCGCCCGGTGACGATCCGGGCGGTCGCCGCCGGGAGCTTCCGGCGCGACGGCGACTTCGTCGACGTGGAGGTTCGGGTGGCCTGCTCGAGCGGCACCTACATCCGTGCGATCGCTCGGGATCTCGGCGCCGCACTCGGCGTCGGGGGCCACCTCACGGCGCTGCGGCGGCACTCGGTCGGCCCGTTCACCCTCGAGGTGGCCAACACCGACCTCGATCACCTGGTCCTCACCTCCCTGACGGCGGCTGCCCGGGCGTCGTTCCCGTCCTTCGACCTCGACGCGGAGCAGGCGGACGCCGTCCGCTTCGGGCGGGCGCTGCCGCTCGAGCTGAAGGTGCTGACCGCGGTCTTCGCACCGGACGGCGAGTTTCTCGCGCTCTACCGACCGGCAGCCGATGGGGCGCGGCCGGCCGCCGTCTTCGTCGGCTGAACCCGAGAAACGAAGCGCACGGACCACCTCGGGCGCGGTCGGGAGACCGGTCCCCGTGGCCGATCAGTAGTCTGGCGCCCGTGCGCGTGTGGAGAACCGTCTCTGAGGTCCCAGCCGCCGAGCTGTCGACAGGGCGAACCGTGGCCACGATCGGCAACTTCGACGGGATGCACCTCGGTCACCAGCACGTGGTGCAGCGGGCACGGGAGGTCGCGCAGGAGGTCGGAGTCCCCACCGTCGTCGCGGTGACCTTCGATCCGCACCCGATCGCCGTGCTCCGGCCCGAGCACGCGCCGCCGACGCTCACGACGATCGACGAGCGACTCCGGCTGCTCGGTGCGGCGGGCGTCGACGCGGTGCTGGTGATTCCGTTCTCCCGGGAGATCGCGGCCTGGTCGCCGCAGGAGTTCATCGACCGGATCCTGGTCGGTGCGCTGCACGCGAAGGCGGTTGTGGTCGGCGCGAACTTCCGGTTCGGCAACCGCGCCGCCGGCGACCGCCAGACCTTGCGCGAGGCCGGGGCCGACCAGGACTTCGTGCTCGAGGCTGTCGAGCTCGACGGTGGACCGCAGGTGTGGTCGTCGACGTACATCCGGACCTGCCTGGCGGCCGGTGACGTCGCCGGAGCGGCGGAGGCGCTCGGTCGCCCGTTCGCGACCCGGGGCGCGGTCGTGGAGGGTGACAAACGCGGTCGCGACCTCGGTTTCCCGACCGCCAACGTGCCGGTCTCTCCCGGGTCTGCCGCGCCTGCCGACGGGGTCTACGCCGGCTGGCTGCGCCGCCTCGACGACGCCGACGATGGCGCGAGGCACGGAGCCGCGATCAGCGTCGGCACCAACCCGACCTTCGACGGCCAGCGCGACCGACGGGTCGAGGCCTACGTGCTCGACCGCACCGACCTCGACCTGTACGGCGTCGAGGTCGAGGTGGAGTTCGTCGAGCGGATCAGGGGAATGGTGCGGTTCGACGGCATCGACCCGCTCCTGGTCGCCATCGCCGACGATGTCCGGCGGACCCGCGAGATCCTCGGCGGATGAGGAGCCGTATGTCCGCGGGTCCGGGCCTCGACCCTGCCGAGCAGTGGTTCGTGGCACACGGACTGCCCTACTTCGTCGACTCCTACCGCGCCAAGGTCGCGGCCGGGCTGCGGCGGGGCCGGGTCACGGGGGTGCTGTTGAGCGCGGCGCTGATCGGGACAACCGCCGGGGTGGTCACGGCCATTCCATTCAGTGCAGCCGCCGGGGTCGGGTCGGCGCTCAGCGTGGCGGGAATGGTGCTGGCGACGTACGCGGTCCTGACCCTGCGCGCCTGGCTCATCGTCGGGTGGGCGCTGCGGCGGACATTCCGGTCGCTCGGGCTGCTGCTGCCGCTGGTCACCCGGGCCCTGCCGCTGCTGCTGCTCTTCATCACCTTCCTCTTCATCAACGCCGAGGTGTGGCAGGTCTCTGCCGCGCTGGACGGGGGAGTGCTCTGGGTGACCGTGCTGCTCTTCGCCGGCGTGGCCGTCGGCTTCCTGCTCACCCGCCTGCCCGAGGAGCTTGACTCCGTCGACAATGAGGTCGACAGCCGGGAGCTTCTCGATGCCTGCCGCGGGACACCGCTTGCGGCAGCCGCCGAAGCGATCGCCGCGCGGGTCGAGCGGGTCGGCGCCGTCGACGCTGAGGTGTCCGGCCTCCAGAAGGTCAACCTGGTCCTGGTCCTGCTCGTCTCCCAGACCGTGCAGGTGTTGCTGCTGGCGCTCTCGGTCTTCGCGTTCTTCATCGTCTTCGGTGTGGTCGCCATGGACCCGGGGGTCGTCGCGTCCTGGACGGGCGGAGAGCTCCACCCGGTCGTGTCGTCGATGGGAGGGTGGGACGGTGACCGGCTGAGCCGTGAGCTGGTGCAGGTGTCCGTGTTCCTGGCTGCGTTCAGCGGCCTCTACTTCACCGTCTACGCCGTCACCGACGACGGCTATCGCAAGCAGTTCTTCTCCAGTGTGATCCGGGAGCTGGAACGTGCCGTCAGCGCTCGGGTCGCCTATCGCTCGCTCAAGGACGGCGGCGCTACGCGACCGTGACCGGTACGCCGGACAGCGCGGCGTTCCCGGATGCGTCGAGTCGGTCGGGGTCGGTCAGGTCGTTGATCGAGATGCCGGCGACCTGGGCCGCCACGTCGAGGCGGACTCCCTCTCGTTGGTGGCCGTAGCCGTGGGGGAGCGAGACCACGCCCGGCATCATCTCGTCGGTCGACCGGACGTCCACCTTGACCGATCCGACGCGTGAGGTGACCGTCACCAGTGATCCGTCCGAGATCCCGCGGGCCGCGAGGTCGTCGGGGTGCATCAGCAGCTGGTGCCGCGGCCGACCCTTGGTGAGCCGGGTCGTGTTGTGCATCCAGGAGTTGCAGTCGCGCTGGTGACGCCGACCGATGAGCAGCAGCTCGTCACCGCTGGGCAGCACCTGCCCCCGCAGTCGCTCGAGGTCGCCGACAACGAGCGCGGGGGCCGCCTGGACCCGTCGGTTCTTGGTGAACAGCCGACCGGGCAGCTGCCCCGGGCGCAGCGGGCCGAGGTCGACGCCCTCGGGGTGCTTGCGGAGCTGGGTGATGGTGACGCCCGACCGGCTGGTTCGGAGCAGGGTCGCGATGATGAAGGTGGGGCTGACCCGGAGCCGGGCGGCCTTCCTGAGCCGCCGCTTGAGGGGCGGCTTCTGCCGCAGCCGACGGGTGACCCGGGCGTTGACCTCGCGGAAGATCTCCCAGTCGTGGCGCTGGTCGCGGCTCTTGGGAAACACCGCCGGCGTGAACCGCGCGGTGTCGCGGACAGCCAGCAGGTGGAAGACCAGGTCGTAGTGGTCACGCTCGAGGTGGCTCGTCGGCGGCAGGATCACGTCTGCCCGTCGGGTGGTCTCGTTGATGTAGAGGTCCACTGCCGCATAGAAGTCGAGGCCCTCGATCGCCCGGTCGAGCGCCGCGCCGCCGGGCGTGGACAGGACCGGGTTGCCGGCGAGGGTCAGCAACGCGCGGACCTGACCGTCGCCCGGCGTCTCGATCTCCTCGCGCAGTACGGCGACCGGCAGCTCGCCGGCGAACTCGGGTGCCTGCCGGACCCGTGACCGATGTCGGTCGAAGTGTCCGCGGCCGATCAGACCCCGACCGAGCGCGTCGATCGCGGGCGAGGTGAGCAGAGTGCCGCCGACGCGGTCGGTGTTGCCCGTGACCAGGTTGAGCAGCTGGACCGCCCACTGGCAGACCAGTCCGAACTCCTGGGTCGACACGCCCACCCGTCCGTACGCCGCCGCGGCGTCGGCCGCGGCGAACTCCCGCGCGACCTGGGTGATCACCTCGGCCGGCACGCCACTGGCGCGTTCGGCGGCCTCGGGGGTGAAGTCGGCGAGCAGCCGCTCGACGTCGGCCAGGCCGTCGACGTACGACGGCGGAGTGGTCAGCTGCTCGGCGAACAGCGTCCGCAGCATCGCCAGCAGGACCCACGCGTCCGTGCCGGGCCGGATGAAGTGGTGCTCGGACGCGACCTTGGCGGTCTCGGTGCGGCGGGGGTCGAAGACGACCATCCGCCCGCCTCGGGCGTCGAGCTCGCGCAGCCGTTGCGGGAAGTCGGGGACGGTCATCAAGGACCCGTTGGACGCCATCGGGTTGGCGCCGAACACGAGCAGGTAGGACGTGCGGTCGATGTCCGGAACCGGCAGCAGCAGCTGGTGGCCGTAGAGCAGGTAGCCGACGAGCTGGTGGGGGAGCTGGTCGACAGAGGTGGCGCTGAACTTGTTGCGGGTGCGGAAGGACTGCACCGTCGCGCCGCCGTGCGTCATCGATCCGAGGCTGTGGATGCTGGGGTTTCCGAGATAGATGCCGAGAGCGTCGTCGCCGTGCTCGTTGATCGTGCCGGCGATCCCGTCTGCGACCAGGTCGAGGGCCTCGTCCCAGCCGATCTCGGTCCACTCGCCCGTCGTCCGGTCCCGACGGACGGGCCGCCGCAGCCGGTCCGGGTCCGCGTGGATGTCGCCGATCGCCACGCCCTTCGGGCAGATGTGACCGCGGGACAGGGGATCGTCCGGGTTGCCGCGTACCCCGGTCACCCTGCCGCTGTCGATGGTGAGCTCGAGGCCGCAGATTGCCTCACACAGGTTGCAGACGGCCAGGCGCTTCTCCATGGCCGCATCCTCCCGCTGCACGCGGCCCGGCGCCACCACCCCGGGTTGCTGGCGCGCCGGTCTGGCGATTGGGTGTTGCTTCAGCGCCGCTGTTAGCCTTGAGCGTTGCCGTCTGACGGCCGCGGATACAGAGTGCCCCGGTGGACATGCCCGGGCGCGCCGCGCAACGAACCGGAAGGACCCCGAACAAGCATGGCTATTGGTACCGACGCGGAGACCAAGAAGAAGATCATCTCCGAGTACGCCACGACTGAGGGCGACACCGGTTCGCCCGAAGTGCAGATCGCGTTGCTGAGCCACCGGATCAGCCACCTGACCGACCACCTCAAGCAGCACAAGCACGACCACCACAGCCGTCGTGGGCTGCTGCTCCTCGTGGGCCAGCGCCGTCGGCTGCTCAACTACCTGAAGAAGACCGAGATCGAGCGGTACCGCTCGATCGTCGAACGCCTCGGCCTGCGCCGATAAGTCGTTGCGAAGGGATCCGCCGCCATGGTGGGTCCCTTCGCTACATTGCGGCCGGACCCATCGCGGTCCGCCCCAACTACAACTGAACAACCAACCCCAGGAGCGATCCGCGTCATCCACGGTCCCGATCCTCGGTAGTGGCACTCAGGACCCAAGTAAAAAGCACAACCGTCCTGCATGCCTCGATCGAAGATCGGATCACAAGACGCGGCCGTCGCGGATCGCACCGCGAACGAGAGAGTCAAACGTTGACTGAACCCGTCATCTCCGCCGTCGAAACCGTTCTCGACAACGGCAAGTTCGGCACCCGCACCGTCAAGTTCGAGACCGGGCTGCTCGCCCGTCAGGCCGCCGGTTCGGTGACCGCCTACCTCGACGACGACACCATGCTGCTGTCGGCGACCACCGCCGGCAAGCACCCGAAGGACCACTTCGACTTCTTCCCCCTGACGATCGACGTCGAGGAGCGGATGTACGCCGCGGGCCAGATCCCCGGCTCGTTCTTCCGGTCCGAGGGCCGCCCGGGCGAGGACGCGATCCTCACCTGCCGGCTCATCGACCGGCCGCTGCGCCCGACGTTCAAGAAGGGCCTGCGCAACGAGGTCCAGGTCGTCATCACCGTCCTGGCCCTCAACCCGGACGTCCCCTACGACGTGCTCGCGATCAACGCGGCGTCGCTCTCGACCCAGCTGTCCGGCCTGCCGTTCTCCGGCCCGGTCGGTGGCGTGCGGGTCGCGCTGATCGACGGCCAGTGGGTCGCCTTCCCGAGCCACAGCCAGCTCGAGAACGCCGTCTTCGACATGGTCGTCGCCGGTCGGGTCACCGACTCGGGCGACGTCGCGATCATGATGGTCGAGGCCGAGGCCACCGAGTCGGCCTGGACCCTGGTCGAGGGTGGCGTCCAGGCGCCGACCGAGGAGGTCGTCGCCGGCGGTCTCGACGCGGCCAAGCCGTTCATCAAGCAGCTCGTCGAGGCCCAGGCGGAGCTCGCCAAGGAGGCTGCGAAGCCGGTCCAGGAGTTCCCGGTCTTCCTCGACTACGAGGACGACGTCTTCAGCGCCGTCGAGGCCGCAGTGAAGAGCGACCTCGCCGCCGCGATGAAGATCGCCGACAAGCAGGAGCGCAACGACCGCACCGACGAGCTCAAGGACGCAGTGCTGACCCAGCTCGGCGCGCAGTTCGAGGGTCGCGAGAAGGAGATCGGCGCGGCGTTCCGCTCGGTCAACAAGCAGCTCGTGCGCGAGAGCATCCTGCGCGACAAGGTCCGCATGGACGGCCGAGGCCTCGCCGACATCCGGCCGCTGCACGCCGAGGTCGGAATCCTCCCGCGCGTGCACGGCTCGGCGCTCTTCGAGCGCGGTGAGACCCAGATCCTGGGTGTCACCACGCTCGACATGCTGAAGATGGAGCAGCAGCTCGACACGCTGTCCCCGGAGAAGCACCGCCGCTACATGCACAAGTACGTCTTCCCGCCGTTCTCGACGGGTGAGACCGGCCGCGTCGGCTCGCCGAAGCGGCGCGAGGTCGGCCACGGTGCGCTCGCTCGTCGCGCGCTGCTGCCGGTGCTGCCGTCGCGCGAGGAGTTCCCTTACGCGATCCGTCAGCTCTCCGAGGCGATGAGCTCCAACGGCTCGACGTCGATGGGCTCGGTCTGCGCGTCCACGATGTCGTTGCTGCAGGCCGGTGTCCCGCTGAAGGCGGCCGTCGCCGGTATCGCGATGGGTCTGGTCTCCGGCGAGCTCGACGGAGAGACGCAGTACGTCGCGCTGACCGACATCCTCGGCGCCGAGGACGCGTTCGGCGACATGGACTTCAAGGTCGCCGGCACCCGTGAGTTCGTGACCGCCCTCCAGCTCGACACCAAGCTGGACGGCATCCCCGCCGAGGTCCTCGCTTCGGCGCTGACCCAGGCCAAGGATGCCCGGATCGCGATCCTCGACGTGATGGGCGAGGCCATCGACGCTCCTGAGGAGATGTCGCTCTACGCCCCGCGGATCATCACGATCAGGGTGCCCGTCGACAAGATCGGCGAGGTGATCGGGCCCAAGGGCAAGGTCATCAACCAGATCCAGGACGACACGGGCGCGACCCTCTCCATCGAGGACGACGGCACCGTCTACATCGGCGCGACCAACGGCGAGGCGGCCGAGGCGGCCAAGCAGGCCGTCAACGCGATCGCCAACCCCACCATGCCGGAGGTCGGCGAACGCTACCTCGGCACCGTCGTCAAGACGACCAACTTCGGTGCGTTCGTCTCGCTGATGCCCGGCAAGGACGGCCTGCTGCACATCAGCAAGCTGCGTGACCTCGCCGGCGGCAAGCGGGTCGAGAGCGTCGAGGACGTCGTGTCGGTCGGCCAGAAGATCCAGGTGCAGATCGCCGAGATCGACGACCGCGGCAAGCTCTCGCTGGTTCCGGTGGTCGAGGAGTCGGCTCCGGCCGACGCCGGCGACACCGAGGACGTGGAGTGACCTCTCAGTGAGTGATTCGCTCACGACGGCCGGCCAGCGCACCGCTGGCCGGCCGTCGGCGCTCCCGAGCATGTCTGCCGGGCGTGCGTCGACCAGCACCCTCGAGACGCTCCGTAACGCCGACGGTCACGTGACCTCGAGGGTACGGCGCACCATCCTTCCCTCGGGTCTGCGGATCGTCACCGAGCAGATGGCGGGCGCCCGGTCGGCGTCGATCGGCGTCTGGATCGGCGTCGGGTCGCGCGATGAGACGCCGACGACGCACGGGGCGTCCCACTTCCTCGAGCACCTGCTCTTCAAGGGCACCGACGAGCGGTCGGCCCTCGACATCTCGATCGCTCTCGATGCCGTGGGTGGGGAGTTCAACGCGTTCACCGCGAAGGAGTACACCTGCTTCCACGCGCGGGTCCTCGGCGAGGACCTGCCGCTGGCGGTCGACGTGCTGGGTGACATGGTCACCGGCTCGCTGCTCGAGACGCACGATGTCGACGCGGAGCGCGACGTCATCCTCGACGAGATCGCCATGCACGAGGACGATCCCGACGACGTCGTACAGAACCTGCTGGCCGACCTCGCGTGGGGAAGCGGACCGCTCGGGCGCCCGATCGCAGGGACCACGGGCTCCATCGAGGCGATGACCCGCGCGCAGATCCAGCGCTTCTACCGCAAGCACTACCGCCCGGAGAACATGGTGGTCTCCGTCGCCGGCGCGGTCGAGCACGGCGACGTCGTCAGGGCCGTGCGCAGGTCGTTCGGTCGCCACGGCTTCCTCGCGGACGCGGCCGAACCGGTGGGTCCACGCGCCAGCCGCCGGCGTCCGCGGATCAGCCGCCGAGAGGGCCGGATCTCCCGGCCGTTCGAACAGGTCAACGTCGTCCTGGCCGCGGAGGGTGTGACCCGTGGCGACGACCGCCGGTTCGCGCTCGGCGTGCTCAACACCGCGCTCGGCGGCGGCACGTCCAGCCGGCTGTTCCAGGAGGTGCGGGAGCACCGCGGCCTGGCCTACTCGGTCTACTCCTTCGCCAGTCACTATGCCGACTCCGGACTCGTCGGGGTCGCGGTCGGCTGCCTGCCGGACCGGCTCGACGAGGTGCTCGAGGTGGTGCGCGTCGAGCTGTCCCGCATCGCTGCCCATGGCATCACGGCCGAGGAGCTCGCCCGCGGCAAGGGCCAGCTGGTCGGCGGGCTGGTGCTGGGGCTCGAGGACAGCGCTTCCCGGATGATGCGGCTCGGCAAGGCCGAGCTCGTCTACGCCGACGTGCTCGGCATCGACGAGGTGATGGCGCGCATCGACGCCGTCACGCTCGAGGACGTCGTCGAGGTTGCGCAGGCCGTGTTCGGTGGGCCGGAGCTGTTGGCGGTCGTCGGCCCCTAACGGCGACCGATGATGCCGACCACCGGCGGCTTGTCCGAGGTGGCGATGTAGACCCTGAAGCCGCCAGCGGTGAGGGCCTCGGCTGACCTGGAGATGATCTCGGGGGCCTGCTCAGGACGGGCGGTGTCGAAGAACAGGTTGACCGAGCCGCCGGGGAGCACCCGCTCGTGCAGCAGCGCAACCTCGTCCTTGCAGTCACGCACCCAGAACAGGTTGACGTCGAAGGCGAAGACCTTCGTCAGCCTCTTCACCGGCACCCGGAGCGTCGCGAGGTCGATCTGGCGCACGGTGAGCTTGCCGGCCTCGATGTGGGCGGCGCAGCGCTTCTTGGTGCGGTCGACGCCCGCCTCGGACCGGTCGATCGCAAACATCCTGCCGCGGCCCTCGAGCCGTCGGCAGATCAGGTCCGCAGCCTGCCCGGATCCGCAGCCGATCTCGAGGACGTGGTCGTGCGGTTGCACGTCGATGAAGTCCACCGCCCACCGCAGTCGGCTCGGGATCGTCTGCACCGCCATGGGCCCAGCCTGCCAGAACCAGCACCCGTAGCGCGGGACCGACAGGGTGCCGAGACAGGTAAGCACTAGGTTGGACGCCGTGGAGAGCAGTCAGATCCGGGTCGGTGTGCTGGGTTCGCGCGGCAAAGTGGGGTCCGAGGTGTGCGCTGCGGTCGAGAGCGCGACTGACCTCGCCCTGGTTGCCGCGGTCGACCAGGACGACCCGATCGACACCCTCGTGACGTCGGGTGTCGAGGTCGTCGTCGACTTCACCCACCCCGACGTCGTCATGGACAACCTCGAGTTCTGCATCGACCACGGCATCCACGCGGTGGTCGGCACCACCGGCTTCGACCAGAGCCGGCTCGACGACCTCCGTCGCTGGCTCGGGGAGGCGCCGACGACCGGCGTCCTGGTCGCACCGAACTTCTCGATCGGCGCGATCTTGATGATGCGTTTCGCCGTGCTGGCCGCGCCGTTCTACGAGTCGGTCGAGATCGTGGAACTGCACCACCCCAACAAGGCGGACGCCCCGAGCGGCACGGCACGCCGTACGGCGGAACTGGTGGCCGCCGCCCGGCGCGCGGCCGGTTGCCCGCCCGTGCCCGACGCGACCTCGAGCGCCCTCGAGGGGGCGCGTGGGGCGGTGGTCGACGGCATCCACGTGCACGGTCTGCGGATCCGCGGCCTGGTGGCGCACCAGGAGGTGGTGCTCGGTGGGGTGGGGGAGACGCTGACGATCCGGCACGACTCGCTGGACCGGGTCTCGTTCACACCCGGCGTCCTCACCGGCGTCCGCCAGATCGCCGGGCGTCCCGGGCTCACCCTCGGGCTCGAGCACTTCCTCGACCTCTGAGTTGCGAGTTCCTGCGGTGCAGGAACTCGCACGGGCGGATTCCTGTCCGGTACCGCCCCCCGGTGGAATCCTCGGCTCGCCAGGCACGTCCTCCGTGCCTGCATCCGCCTGAACCAAGGAGCAACACCGTGTCGAATCTCGGGCCCCGATCTCGGTCCCACGCCGCAGCAGCCACCGCTGCTGTCGCTGCCCTGGCCACTCTGGTCCTCGGCCTCCCGTCGGGCGCTTCCAGCGCGCCGACCCCGGTTGCCAAGCCGAACGGTGGCGACCGCGTCGCCGAGAAGGCGATCGCCTCGTTGAAGGCGCACCCTCGCGTCGCGCGTGCAACGCCGGGCCAGGAGTACCGAGCCGTCGCCACCATCCGCGACGCCGACGGCAGCACGCACGTGCGCGTGCAACGGTCCTACCGGGGGCTGCCGGTCATCGGCGGGGACCTCGTGGTGCACCAGAGCCCCGACGCCCGGTGGGACGGCGCCAGCCAGACCCTCGCCGCTCCGGTGCGGGTCTCCGTCCGCCCGACGGTCAGCACGGCCCGCGCCGAGCGTGCCGTGATCGCCAAGGACCGGGACACCAGGTCGATCCGGAAGCTCCAGGTCCGCGGCACCCCGAGCCTCGTCGTCGATGCCATCGCCGGCTCGCCGCGTCTGGCTTGGGAGCTCACGACCAGCGGCCGGCGCGCCGACGGGACCCCCAGTCGGCTCTCGACCTACGTCGACGCTCGCACCGGTCAGGTCATCCGGCGCGAGGAGCGGATCCAGACGACCGACGGTGAGGGCAACTCGCTCTACAGCGGCACGGTCGATCTCGAGGTGACGCCGTCCGGGTCGTCGTACCTCCTCAAGGACCCGACCCGCGGCAACACCTACACCACCGACTTCGGCAACAAGACCGACAGCTTCCTGTGCCAGGTGTTCGGCTCGGGGTGCAAGCCGGGCACGACGTTCAGCAGCACCGACACCTTCTTCGGGAACGGCTCGACGAGCAGTCGCGAGTCGGCGGGCGTCGACGCGCAGTACGGGACCAACGTGACCTGGGACTACTACCAGCAGGTCCATGGCCGCAACGGCATCTTCGGGAACGGGACCGGCTCCTTCAACCGCGTCCACTACGGCAACAACTACGCCAACGCGTTCTGGGACGGCACCAAGATGACGTACGGCGACGGCGACGGGGTCTCCTTCGGCCCGCTGGTCTCGCTCGACGTGGCCGGTCACGAGATGTCGCACGGCGTCACCGAGAACACCGCGGGTCTGACCTACTCCGGCGAGTCCGGCGGGCTCAACGAGGCGACCTCCGACATCTTCGGCACGATGGTCGAGTTCTACGCCGCCAACGGCAACGACCCGGCTGACTACTACATCGGCGAGGAGTTCGACCTGGCTCAGCACGACGGCTTCCGGCGGATGGACAACCCGTCCCTCGACGGCAACTCGCACTCCTGCTGGAGTGCGACCACCAACACCGTCGACGTGCACTACTCCTCCGGCGTGGGCAACCACTTCTTCTACCTGCTCGCCGAGGGCTCGGGCGCCAAGACGATCGGCGGCAAGGCGCACAACTCGCCGACGTGCAACGGCTCCTCGATCACCGGCATCGGCCGCCTCGACGCCGAGCGGATCTGGTTCCGGGCACTGACGGTCTACATGACCTCCGGGACCAACTACGCCGGCGCCCGCACCGCGACCCTCAACGCGGCGACCGACCTGTTCGGGGCGAGCAGCACCCAGCGGGCCACGGTGGCCGCCGCCTGGAGTGCCGTGAACGTCAACTGACGGCAGGCGCTTGACCACGCGGCCGCGCCGCGCCTCCCAGCCAGGGAGGCGCGGCGCGGCCGCTTCGCGCGGTGGGTCAGGCCACGATCACTTCGATGCCGACCCGTTCGAGGGCGGCCCGGTCCTCGGGGTCGACGCCATCGTCGGTGACGACGACGTCGAGCTGTTCGATGGTCGCGAACCGGATCGGACTCTCGACGCCGAACTTCGATGAGTCCGCGAGCACGATCACTCTGCGCGCGCTGCGGACCATCGCTCGCTTGACCGCCGCCTCCTCGATGTCGGGCGTCGAGAGCCCGTAGTCGAGGGTGAGCCCGTTGGTGCCCAGGACCGCGAGGTCCGTGCGTACCTCGCCGAGCGCGGCGACGGTGTCGGAACCCACCGCTGCCTGGGTGGTGGATCGGACCCGGCCGGGCAGCAGGTGCAGATCAACGTTGCCCCGCGCGGCGAGCCGGGCAGCCACGGGTACGGCGTGGGTGATCACGACCAGCGTCTGCTCCGGGGGCAGGGCGGCCGCGAACCGCGACGTCGTCGTGCCGGCGTCGAGCAGCACGGACCCACCGGTGGCCGGCAGCTGAGCCAGGGCCGCGAGCGCGATCCGATCCTTCTGCTCGGCATGCGCAACGTCCCGCTCGCCGAGCGCTGTGTCGATGACGGCCAGCCGGTCGCCGGCGACCGCGCCGCCGTGGACCCGACGCACCAACCCGATCCGCTCGAGCGTGGACAGGTCGCGACGGACAGTCTCGGTCGTGACGCGGAACCGGTCGGCCAGGTCGTTGACGGACCAGCGACCGGTCTCGGTCACGAGTTGCGCGATCGCCTGCTGACGCTCCTGGGCATACACAGGGGTTGTCCTATCACGGGCCCGTCCCGGGCCTCATGGCTCGACGGTGACCTTGATCGCCGCGCCCTTCTCGACGATGGCGAAGGCGTCGAGCACGCGCTCGAGCGGGAGCCGCTCGGTGATCAGGTCAGCGACCGGAACCTGACCGGTCGCGATGTACTCCAGGGCCCGCCGGTTGTGCTCGGGGGCCGAGCCGTTGGCGCCGTGGATGTGGAGCTGCCGGTAGTGCACGACGTTGGAGTCGCAGCGGATGTAGGGGTCGGTCTTGGGCAGCCCCCCGAAGAAGGAGATCCGGCCGTTGCGGGCGGCCATCGAGATCGCCTGCTCCTGAGTGACGTTGGCTGCGGTCGCCGTGATCACGACATCCGCACCGCGACCGTCCGTGAGCTCGAGCACCCGCTCGACGACGTCGACCTCGGAGCCATCGATGACCTCGTCGGGGTGCACAGCCTCGGCGGACATCGCGAGCCGGTCGGCATTCACGTCGACGAGGAAAACCCGCGCGGCGCCGTAAACGCCGCGAGCGACCCGGATGTGCATGCAACCGATCGGGCCGGCGCCGAACACGACGACGGTGTCGCCGTCCTCGATTCCCAGGAGCTCCTGGGCGTTGATGGCGCACGCGAGCGGCTCGGCAGCCGAGGCCTCGGCGAACCCGACGTTGTCGGGGATCCGGTTGAGCCCGTCGACGGCCAGCACCTGGCGCGGGACGATCATGTACTCGGCAAAGCCGCCGTCGTACTGGTAGCCCACCGAGGTCTGGTTCTGGCAGACCGCCATCCAGCCCTTGCGGCACTCGTAGCAGTCGCCGCACGGCACCGCCGCGATCACCTGGGTCCGGTCGCCGACTGCCCAGGACGCGTCGTACGTCGCGTTCACGTCGGCGCCGACCTCGACGACCTCTCCAGCGATCTCGTGGCCGGTGATCCGCGGCGGGGTGAGGTTCTGGTGGCCGTTGTGGAGGATCTTCACGTCGGTGCCGCAGGTCGAGCAGTTGCGTACCCGCAGCTTGACCTCGTCCGGGCCACAGATCGGCTCGTCGACCTCCTCGACGCGCACGTCCTCGGGTGCATAGAAGCGAAGTGCCTTCATCGGTGTGCCTTCCTGGTCCTGGAGCTGGTGTGGACCCCCACGATACCCCATATTTGTTGTTTTCCATCTGCGATCTTGTTGAGGTAGGGACTTGACGGAATAAATCGGGCGCGATACAAAGGTATTCACAGATCTGCGTGACGGGCATCACAGCCGTCACCCCGGGAGGAAGCAGAGCAATGGTCACGATGACTTCGCACGCAGCACCTGGAGGCGGCGTTCGCGTCCGGATCCAGCGGTTCGGCACCTTCTTGTCGAACATGGTCATGCCCAACATCGGCGCGTTCATCGCCTGGGGCCTCATCACCGCCCTGTTCATCGAGAAGGGCTGGATCACCGGACTCACCGACCGCTGGGACGGCCCGTCGAGCTGGGTGGCCGAGATCGGGGGCTGGGGAGACTTCGCGGGCGGCGGCATCGTCGGACCGATGATCGTCTTCCTGCTGCCGATCCTGATCGGCTACACCGGCGGCAAGATGATCTACGAGACCCGTGGTGGTGTCGTGGGCGCGATCGCGACGTTCGGCGTCATCGCCGGGACCGAGATCCCCATGTTCATGGGCGCCATGATCATGGGCCCGCTCGGGGGCTGGACGATGAAGCACATCGACGCGATCTGGGACGGCAAGATCAAGCCCGGTTTCGAGATGCTCGTCAACAACTTCGCGGCCGGCATCTGGGGCATGGTGCTCGCGACGTTCGGGTTCTTCGGGATGAGTCCGATCCTCACCCGGGTCAGCAACGAGGCCGGGGACGCCGTCGGCTGGTTGGTCAACAACGACCTGTTGCCGCTCACCTCGTTGCTGATCGAGCCCGCCAAGGTGCTGTTCCTGAACAACGCGATCAACCACGGCGTGCTGACGCCGCTGGGCACGACCGAGGCGGTCGAGCAGGGCAAGTCCATCCTGTTCCTGCTCGAAGCCAACCCGGGGGCGGGGCTGGGCCTGTTGCTGGCCTACTCGATCTTCGGCAAGGGACTCGCCAAGGCGTCGGCCCCCGGTGCGGCGATCATCCACTTCATCGGCGGGATCCACGAGATCTACTTCCCCTACGTGCTGATGAAGCCCAAGCTGATCCTCGCCATGTTCGCCGGCGGCATGACCCAGGTCTTCATCAACGTCTTGTTCGACTCAGGTCTGCGGGCGCCGGCAGCCCCGGGCTCCGTGATCGCGGTCTACGCGCAGACGCCGGGTGACAGCGTCGCCGGCGTCACCCTGTCGATCATCGGTGGCGCCACCGCGTCGTTCATCGTGGCCGCGCTGCTCCTCAAGACCGACAAGAGCGTCGAGGCGGAGGACCAGCTGGTCGGCGCCACGCACGCCATGGAGGCGATGAAGGGGCGGACCTCGATCGCGTCGTCGGCACTGGTCGGCGCCGCCACCGCTGCCACGGGGCCGATCCGCAACATCGTGTTCGCCTGCGACGCCGGCATGGGCTCCTCAGCGATGGGCGCCTCGGTGCTACGCCGAAAGGTCCACGGGGCTGGCTTCACCGACGTCACCGTGGTCAACAAGGCCATCGCCAACCTGACCGACGACTTCGACGTGGTCGTCAGCCACCAGGACCTGACCGACCGAGCCGCGATGCGCTCCGGTTCGGCCGTGCAGGTCTCGGTCGACAACTTCATGGACAGCCCGGCGTACGACGAGATCGTCGCTCTCGTCCGGCAGCGCAACAGCGGCGCGGCGCCGGCGGGGGCGGCGCCGGTGGAGGAGCGTGGTCTGAGCGGCAACCTCCTGTCGGCTGACTCCGTCGTCCTCGACGCCCCGGCGGAGTCCCGCGACGCTGCCATCACCCGGGCGGGTGAGCTGCTGGTCGCGGCCGAGGCGGTGGACGCGTCGTACGTCGCAGCCATGCACGCCCGCGAGAAGTCGGTGTCGACCTTCATGGGCAACGGGCTGGCGCTGCCGCACGGCACCAACGAGGCGAAGCCGGCCATCCGGCGGACCGCAGTGTCCTTCGTCCGCTACGCGGACCCCGTCGACTGGAAGGGCAAGCAGGTGCGGTTCGTGGTCGGTGTCGCCGCTGTCGGCGACGACCACCTCAAGCTGCTCGGGCGGATCGCGGAGATCTTCCTGGACAAGGAGCAGGTCGCCCGGCTCGAGGCAGCCAACTCGTCCGACGAGGTGATCGCCATCCTCGGGGCGGCCCAGCCAGCCTGACGAACAGGGACCGGCGAACAGGGACCGGCGAACAGGGACCGGCGAACAGGGACCGGCGGGGGACGGTCAGGCAATCGCGGTATGGAGCCGCACCTGCTTGACCGTCCCGGCGCCGGTCTCGTCGGTCAGCTCGCGGCTGGCGCCGTCCGGCGCCCACCCCGCGCCGGTGAGGAAGGCGCGGGTGTCGTCGTCGGCGCCGTCGACCCAGATCGTGACCCGGGTGAAGCCGTCGGCCACGAGGGTGTCGACGGCCGCCTGGAGCAGCCGGGACCCGTGTCCCTGCCGGAGGTGGTCAGGGTCGACGGTGAGCTCTCCGAGCTCGCCGTCCACAGCCGGGTCGGCATCCGGGTCGGTGGCCGGACCGGTCAGGGCGAACCCCACCACCCGGACCCGCTCGAGGGCCACGAGCGCGCGGTGACGGGCCTCCGGCGGCCGGTCCAACGACGCCTGCCAGGCGGCGGCGTGGGATTCGGGGTCGAGGCCGCGCTCGGCGAGCAGGACCGGCAGCAGCGCGTCGTACCGACGCTGCCAGGCGCGGAGCTGGACGGCGGCGATGCCGGCGCCGTCCTGGGCCCAGGCGACGCGGACGGAGACGTCGGCTGTGGTCATGCCGCCATCCTCGCAGGGCGCCTTTCCCGGCCTGGATAGGGTCGGTGTCATGGAGATCCGCAATCTCGGTGCAAGTGGTCTGAAGATCTCGGCCATCGCCTACGGCAACTGGCTCACCCACGGTTCCCAGGTCGAGGAGGACGCGGCACTGGCCTGCGTCCGGCAAGCGCTCGACGAGGGCATCACCACGTTCGACACCGCCGACGTCTACGCCAACACCGCGGCGGAGAGCGTCCTCGGCAAGGCGCTGGCGGGGGAGCGGCGCGAGGGCCTGGAGATCTTCACCAAGGTCTTCTGGCCGACCGGTCCCGGCGCCCACAACGACAAAGGCTTGGGGCGCAAGCACATCCTGGAGTCGATCGACGGCTCCCTGCGGCGGCTCGGCACCGACTACGTGGACCTCTACCAGGCGCACCGCTACGACCACGGCACGCCGCTGGAGGAGACGATGGTGGCGTTCGCCGACGTCGTCCGGTCCGGCAAGGCGCTCTACATCGGCGTCTCGGAGTGGCGCGCCGAGGAGATCCGAGCGGCCGCCGAGCTCGCCCGCGAGCTCCGCGTGCCGCTGGTGTCGAACCAGCCGCAGTACTCCCTGCTCTGGCGCGTGATCGAGTCCGAGGTGATCCCGACCTGCCGCGAGCTCGGGATGGGCCAGATCGTCTGGTCCCCGATCGCGCAGGGTGTGCTCACCGGCAAGTACCTCCCCGGCCAGGCGCCGCCGGCCGGCTCGCGGGCCACCGACGACAAGGGCGGCGCGGACATGATCTCGCGGTGGCTCGAGGACGACGTCCTCGAGCGGGTCCAGTCGCTGCGGCCGATCGCCGACGGCGTCGGTCTCAGCCTGGCTCAGCTCGCCGTCGCCTGGGTGCTGCAGAACACCAACGTGTCCGCAGCGATCATCGGCGCCTCGCGCCCCGAGCAGGTCACCGAGAACGTCAAGGCGGCAGGCGTCACGCTGGACGAGGCGACGCTGAGCGCCATCGACGAGGCGGTCGGACCGGTCGTCATCTCCGACCCGGCCCACACCAAGTCGCCGAAGCTCTAGCGGTAGTCCTCGGGGAGGTCCTGGCCGATCTTGACCTTGGACTTGGGCATCCGCATGAACTTCATCTGGAGCGAGCGGATGACGGCGTAGTAGGTCGTGCCCTTCAGTGGCTCGCCGCGGAACCGGCGCCTGAGCTCCTTGCGGAGCCGGAAACGCAGCACGAACATGTCGACGAACACGAAGAGGAACGTCGCCATCATCACCAGGTAGCTCGCCTGCACCAGCGACGCGTTGCCGGAGTAGCCGAGGATCATGGTGACGACGAGCAGCGGGATCAGCAGCTCGACGATGCTGAACCGGCTGTCGACGTAGTCACGAACGAAGCGACGCATCGGGCCCTTGTCCCGCGGCAGCAGGTAGCGCTCGTCGCCGGCCTTCATGCCGGCGCGGATCTTGCGACTGTCCTCGGTGCGGACCTGCCGCTGGCGCGCGGCCAGCTCCTTGCGGGTGCGTGGGGTGCGGGCCCGGGCCTTGGCGAGCGCCTCGGCCTCCTTGCGTTTGGGCGTGGGGCGGCCCTTGCCGCCAGGCTTCACGTCGACGACGTCGAAGGCCGCGTCTTCGGACTTGGTACGGCGGAACAAGCTCATTGCCTCATCAACTCAGCAGGATCTCTCGTCAGTCTCGGTGGCTCTTGCCGGGCAGGTCGAGCATCCGTTGCAGCGCGACCAGTGCTTCCCGCTCGGTCTGGGGGTCGACCTCGATCTGGTTGACCACCACGCCGTCGACCAGCGACTCCATGGCCCACACGAAGTGGGGGAGGTCGATCCGGTTCATGGTCGAGCAGTAGCAGACGTTCCGATCGAGGAAGGCGATGTTCTTGTCGGGGTGGGCGTTGGCCAGCCGCTGCACCAGGTTGAGCTCGGTGCCGATCGCCCAGCTCGAGCCGGCCGGGGCGGCCTCGATGGTCTTGATGATGTATTCGGTCGACCCCACGTAGTCGGCCTTGAGCACGACCTCGTGCTGGCACTCCGGGTGGACGATCACGTTGAGGTCGGCGATCTTCGCGCGCAGGGCGTCGATCACATCGGGCGAGAAGCGACCGTGCACCGAGCAGTGGCCCTTCCAGAGGATCATCTTCGCGTCCCGCAGCTCCTCCGCGGTCAGCCCGCCGCCCGGCTTGTGCGGGTTCCACACCACGCAGTCGCCGAGGCTCAGTCCGAGCTTGAGGACGGCCGTGTTGCGCCCGAGGTGCTGGTCAGGCAGGAACAAGACCTTGGTGTCGGGGTTGCCGGCACCCTTCTGCGCATAGGCCCACTCGAGAGCGACCTCGGCGTTGGACGACGTACAGACGATCCCGCCGTTGCGCCCGCAGAACGCCTTGATCGCGGCGGCGGAGTTCATGTAGGTCACCGGCACGACGTGGTCCTGCACCCCTGCAGCGGCCATCGCCTCCCACGCAGCCTCGACCTGGGCGATCCGCGCCATGTCGGCCATCGAGCAGCCGGCGGCGAGGTCAGGGAGGATCACCTGCTGCTGCGGGCCGGTGAGGATGTCGGCCGACTCGGCCATGAAGTGCACGCCACAGAAGACGATGTACTCGGCCTCCGGTCGAGCGGCGGCATCGCGCGCGAGCTTGAACGAGTCGCCGGTCACGTCGGCGAACTGGATCACCTCGTCGCGCTGGTAGTGGTGACCGAGCACGAACACCTTCTCGCCCAGCGCGTCCTTGGCCGCCTGGGCTCGCGCGACGAGGTCGGGGTCGGACGCGGCCGGCAGATCCCCCGGGCACTCGACGCCACGCTCCGAGAGCGGATCGGTGCCGCGACCGAGGGGCAGCAGCGGGAGATCGACGGTGGTCATGGTCGAATCCTATTCCGCACCCGGGTGGGCGCCGATTCGTGGTCGGGTGCGCTGCTACAGCAGGGCGCCATTGTGAACGTGCGGGTGAACGTACGGGTGAACGTACGGCGCCGGAGGTGCCACCCGTCGAACCGCGAGATATCCCGCCTGGGCCATCGGCCGGATCTCGACGTCGCCCATGGCCAAAGCCTGGGCATCGGCGAGGATGACCCGCATGCGGATACTTGTGGCACCCGACAAGTTCGCCGGGACCCTGAGCGCGGTCGATGCGGCGGAGGCGATCGCCGAGGGCTGGCGCCGGCAGGCGCCGCACGACGAGATCGATCTGGCGCCGATGTCCGACGGCGGCCCGGGCTTCGTCGACGTACTCCACGCCGCCCTGGGCGGCGAGCTGCTGGTCGAGTCCGTGTCTGGTCCGTTCGGTGAGACGGTCCCCGCGACGGTCCTGCTCGTGGCCGACACGGCCTACGTCGAGAGCGCGCAGGCGTGCGGTTCCCACCTGACCGGGGGAGAGCGCGGCGAGCACGCCGGCACCGCGGGGGTCGGCGACCTCCTGGTCGCGGCGATCGACGCGGGTGCCCGGACCGTGGTCGTCGGACTCGGGGGGAGTGGCACCAACGACGCGGGTGCCGGGATGCTGGGGGCTCTGGGTGCCGAGGCCGACGTGCCGCTGGGCCGGGGCGTGCTCGGCGTCAACGGCGTACGTCACGTCGACCTCGCGCCGGCCCGACGGCGTACGGCGGCTACCCGGCTGGTCGCGGCGACGGACGTGGACAGTCCGCTGACCGGGCTGTTCGGGGCGACCCGGACGTTCGGTGCGCAGAAGGGGATCGCGGAAGAGCGGATGCCGCTCATCGACGGTGTCCTCGAGGGGTTCGCGGCGGTCACGGACTTCCGGATCTCGCTGGAGAAGGGCGCAGGAGCGGCCGGCGGGCTCGGGTTCGGCCTGTTCCTCCTCGGCGCGGAGCGGGAGGCCGGGATCGCGCTGGTCGCGCGGGCGGTCGGGCTCGCGGACCGCGCCCGGCAGGCTGACCTCGTCATCACGGGCGAAGGTGCCTTCGACTTCAGCAGTCGCGCGGGCAAGGTGCCGGCGGGCGTCGCCGCCATCGCCGCCGACGCGCTGCGTCCGTGCATCGTGCTGGCCGGACAGATGCTCGTCGGCTCGCGGGAGATGCGAGCGCTCGGGATGGATGCGGCCTACTCGCTTGTCGATCTCGTGGGCGAGGAGGAGGCGTTCGCCGACCCGGAAAGGTCGTTGGCGCTGCTCGCGGAGCGGGTCGCGCGGACCTGGTCGGAC
This sequence comes from uncultured Actinomycetota bacterium, assembly GCA_963756795.1. Taxonomy (GTDB): domain Bacteria; phylum Actinomycetota; class Actinomycetes; order Propionibacteriales; family Nocardioidaceae; genus Nocardioides. The sequence continues at coordinate 308,800 of CAVWPK010000002.1, forward strand.
TCCTAGGTCCGAGGGATGCCACGCCGCCGACCGGGTGACGAGAACGAGAACGTGTTCTAGATTCGGTGGCATGCAGACGACCGTCGCGCTCGCGGGCGCCCCGTTCACCCCGGAATCCCACGAGTTCGTGTTCACCGACGTCGAGCTCGACGACCCCAGGCCCGACGAGGTGTTGGTCCGCATCGTCGCGACCGGCCTGTGCCACACCGACCTGACCGTGCCGACGATGCTGCCGGCTGAGATGTTCCCGACCGTCATGGGGCACGAGGGTGCCGGGGTGGTGGAGGTCGTCGGTGCGGACGTGCGCGGGATCGAGGTCGGCGACCACGTCGTCCTGAGCTTTCGGTCCTGTCGCAGATGCGGACCGTGCGAGGCCGGCGACGTGGGGTACTGCGAGCAACACATCCTGCTCAACTACATGGGCATGCGCCCGGACGGCTCGACCACGATGCGTCGGGGTGCGGAGACGGTCTTCGGGTCGTTCTTCGGCCAGTCGAGCTTCGCCCGGCACGCCCTGGCCTACGCCGACAACTGCGTGGTCGTGCCGAAGGAACTCGACCTGACGCTGCTCGCGCCGTTCGGCTGCGGGTTCCAGACCGGGGCAGGCACGGTGCTCAACGTGCTGCGCCCGACTCCCGAGCAGAGCCTGGTCGTCTTCGGCGCCGGCGCCGTTGGCCTGGCCGCGATCGCCGCCGCCTGCGGCGCGGGGGTCGGGACCGTCGTCGCCGTCGACCCGGTGGCCGCCCGGCGCCGGCTGGCCGAGGGGTACGGCGCCTGCGCGCTCGACCCGGCTGCCGGCGACTCCGACGAGGCGCCGATCGTGGACCGGGTCAAGGCGCTGACCGGCGGCGGGGCGTCGTACGCCATCGACACCACGGCGATCCCGGCGGTGGTGCAGCAGGCTCAGCACGCGCTCCGCTCGCGGGGCACCCTGGTCGCGCTCGGGCTCGGAGCGCCGGAGTACCCCATCGACGCGATCGACCTGCTCCAGTCGGGCAAGGTCGTCCGGTCCTCGGTCGAGGGTGATGCCGACCCGCAGGAGATGGTCCCCGAGCTCATCCGCAGGCGGGCGCAGGGTGCCTTCGACGTCGACCAGCTCGTGACGCCGTACCCGTTCGAACGGATCGCAGATGCGATCGCCGACACGAACGCCGGCAAGGTGGTGAAGGCCGTCCTTACCTGGTGACCGGCGACAACGTGGGGAATAACCCCGGATGTGCGACCATTGGGACTGTCGAACACCGACCCCGAGACCGACCCGAGTTTTGTCTGGAGTGAGCATGAGCGACCAGTGCGGATGCGGCGGCCACGGCCACAGCCACGGTGCTGAGGCAGCCCCCGCGACGAGCACGTCGACCGCAACAGCGACCGCGACGGTTGCTGCCCCGGTGGCCGTGGACCGTCGTGAGGACCAGATCAACCTGAGCCCGGTGGCCGCGAGCAAGGTCAAGAGCCTCCTCGAGCAGGAGGGTCGCGACGACCTCTCGCTCCGGATCTCCGTGCAGCCCGGCGGTTGCAGCGGCCTGCGCTACCAGCTCTTCTTCGACGAGCGCACCCTCGACGGTGACGTCGTCACCGACTTCGACGGCGTCGCGGTGGTCGTCGACCGGATGAGCGTCCCCTACCTCAACGGTGCGGTGATCGACTTCGTCGACTCCATCGAGAAGCAGGGCTTCACCATCGACAACCCCAACGCAACCGGCTCCTGCGCCTGCGGAGACAGCTTCCACTGACAAACGCCGAGTCGGCTCTTGTTTGCACGAACATGTGCAGACAAGAGCCGACTCGGTTGTTTTTCGTGCAGAGAGCAGCCGACCCGCGGCTAGTCGAGGTGCAGGTGCAGAGCGTTGGCGAGGCGCTGGGCGGCCTCGGAGATCTGGATGTCCCGCTTCGGGATCTCGCGGGGGAACTCGTCGAAGTGGATGCTCGGCGCGGTCCGGGTGGCCTGTTCCGCGGCGCGTGCCAACCGGGCGGTGACCGCTTCGCAGTCGCCCCGCAGCTGAGCAGGGGTCTCGATCTCCTCGTAGGGGGTCATGGCACCGACGCTAGGGGCTACTCGCAGGTACACCCAGCGGTACCGGCCGGTAGTCTTCCGTGACGTGACTGACGCCACCGGCTCTCTGCTCATCGCAGGCTCCATCGCTACCGACCACCTGATGACGTTCGAGGGCAGGTTCGCCGACTCGCTCGTCGTCGAACAGCTCGACAAGCTCTCGGTGAGCTTCCTCGTCAACGACCTCGAGGTACGCCGCGGCGGGTGCGCGGGCAACATCTCGTTCGGGCTCGGCGTCCTCGGCGTGCGCCCGGTGCTCGTCGGCGCCGTCGGTGAGGACTTCGCCGACTACCGGTCCTGGCTGGAGCGGCACGGCGTGGACTGCGACCACATCCACGTGTCACCGACCCGGCACACCGCTCGCTTCGTGTGCACGAACGACTCGACGCACGCCCAGATCGCATCGTTCTACCCCGGAGCGATGAGTGAGGCGCGCGAGATCGAGCTCAAGCCGATCGTCGACACGGTCGGCGAGCCTGCCTACGTCCTGATCGGGCCCGACGACCCCGAGGGCATGCTGCGTCACACCGAGGAGTGTCGCCAGCGTGGCTACAAGTTCGTCGCCGACCCGTCGCAGCAGCTGGCCTTCGGTGACGGCGACCTGATCCGACAGCTGATCGACGGCGCGGACATCCTGGTCACCAACGAGTACGAGTCCCACATCGTCGAGAAGAAGACCGGCTGGACCGCCGACGACGTGAAGGCCCGGGTCGGCCTCCACGTGACCACGCTCGGCGCCGACGGCGTGCGCATCGTCGGCACCAACCAGCACCTGATCGAGGTGGCGGCGTGCAACGACGTCACGCCCGTCGAACCGACCGGCGTCGGCGACGCGTTCCGGGCCGGCTTCCTCGCCGCCCTCGGCTGGGGGCTGGCTCTCGAGCGAGCCGCGCAGGTGGGCTGCGTGCTCGCGGCGTACGTCGTCGAGACGGTCGGACCGCAGGAGTACAGCTTCACTCCCGCTGAGTTCGTCGAGCGGCTGCGCGGGTCCTACGGCGACGAGGCAGCCGACGAGGTCGCGAAGAACGTCAGCTGACGCGTCTCACGACGTAGCGGGAGGCCCCGCCGTCGGTGGGCTCCTCGCCGACGTACTCCTGGCCGCGCATCCGGCACCAGGCCGCTACGTCGTGCCGGGCGGCCGGGTCGTCGGCAAGGATCGCCAGCAGCTCGCCGACGGCAACGCGGGGGAGCGCCTTGGCGAGCTCGATGACCGGGCCGGGGCAGACCTGTCCCCGGCAGTCGATCTCGACCGCCCCGGCGCTCACAGCCCGATCCCGGCGCGGATCCCGGTGACGACATCGGTGAGCGCGGCGCAGAACTCGTCGACCTCGTCGTCGGTGGTGTCGCGGCGCAGGGACACCCGGACATTGCCGTGGGTCAGCGCTCCCATGGCGGCCAGCACGTGGCTCGGCTCGAGGGTCGACGCGGTGCAGGCGGAGCCGCTCGCGACCCCGAAGCCCCGCCGATCGAGACCGGCCACCATCTCGTCACCGCTCGCGTAGAGCACCGAGAAGGTCACCAGGTGGGGGAGCCGGCGATCCGGGTCGCCGACGACCTCGGTGTCGGGGAGCGCGCCCGCGCAGGCCCGGATCCGCTCGACCTGCCGATGTTGACGGATGGCGGTCTCCTCGCGCTCGGCCAGCACCGCCTGGAGGGCGGCTGCCGCCGCGAGCGCAGCCGGGACCGACGCCTCACCTCCGAGGTGGTCGAGGCCGTCGTCGCCGGGGAACGGCGTGGCCCAGCGGGCGGACCGGCGTACGACGAGCACACCGACGCCGCTCGGTCCGCCCCACTTGTGCGCGGACGCTGCGAGCGCGGACCACCGGGTCGGAAGCGGAAGGCGTCCGACCGACGCCGCTGCATCGACGAAGAGAGGCACGTCGTCCGGAAGGTCGAGCTCATCGACCGACTGGACGGTGCCGACCTCCTGGTTGGCGGCCTGCAGGGCGACCGCCGCCACCCCGGGCTGCCGGGCCGCGGCGGCCATGGCGTCGAGGTCGACCCGCCCGGCGGCGTCGACGGCGACCGATCCGTGGGCCGGGGACGGGTGCCAGGCGACCGCGTGCAGCACCGAGGAATGCTCGACGGCGCTGTGCACGACCCCGTCGCCCGGACGGACCCGGACCAGCCCGAGCAGCCCGCGGTGGACCGCGTCGGTGCCGGACGCGGCGAAACCCACCTCGTCGCCGCGGACGCCGAGACACTCGGCGACCACGGCGCGGGCGTTGTCGAGCAGCAGCCGCGCCTCCCGGCCGGCCCGGTGGAGGCGGCGTGGGTCGGCGTATCCCCGCTCGAGCGCGGCGATCAGGGTCTCCCGCGCGGCCGGGTGCAGTGGCTCCACCGATGCCGTGTCGAGGTAGCCGCGGGCACTGGTCACGGTCTCCAATCTAGTGGCCGCCACGTTTCCGACCCTGTGCTCTCAGAACGGCTCGGTTCCGATAGTGTTCGCAGGAGTTGTGACCGTCGAGAGGAAGGCTCGTTCGTGGGCTTGAGGCACCCCGAGCGCACGGGTGGACCGGCCCGGCGCCTGCGCCGAGTGGCCGTGCTGGCCGGCGTCGTCGTACTCGCGCTGGTCCTGACCGGCTGCTCTGACGACAACCAGGCTGGCCGGCTCGGTATGCCGGATCCCGTCACCGAGCAGGGCCGGGACAACCTGCACCTGTGGCAGGGCGCGTGGATCGCCGCCCTCGTGACGGGTGTGGTCACCTGGGGCTTCATCCTCGGCGCGGCGTGGTACTTCCGGCGTCGCAGCGACGACGAGGTCCCGGTCCAGACGCGCTACAACCTGCCGGTCGAGATCTTCTACACGATCTTCCCGATCATCATGGTCGTCGTCTTCTTCTCGCACACCGTGCGGGTGCAGAACGTGATGCTGGAGATGGATCCCGATCCCGACGTGACGATCGCTGTCGTCGGCCAGAAGTGGCAGTGGACCTTCAACTACCCCGACTCGGTCGACACGCCGGAGGGCACCAACGTCTACGTCGCCGGCACCGGTGAGGACCGGCCGACGCTCGTGCTGCCGGTCGACAGCACCATCCAGTTCGACCTCTACAGCCCGGACGTGATCCACGACTTCGGCGTCCCGGCCTTCGCGATGCGGATGGACGTCGTCCCCGGCCGCGACAACCGGTTCCAGGTGACCACGACCGAGACCGGCACCTTCGCCGGCAAGTGCTACGAGCTCTGCGGCGCCTACCACTCGCGGATGCTGTTCGAGGTGGAGATCGTCAGCCAGGACGAGTACGACGCCTACCTCGCCGAGCTGGCGACCGACCCTGACCATGTCAGTGAAGAGCCGGTGGTGGGCGGCGACTATGCCAACACCCCGGTCCTCGAGGATCTGAACGAAACCGATGAGGAGGGCGAGTGACCGCCACCGCCGCCCGCTCCGCGGAGCTCTCCGAGCGCAAGCCGCTCGGCCAGCAGCTGGTGCGGGTCATGACCACGACCGATCACAAGGTGATCGGCAACCTCTACTTCACGACGGCGATGGCCTGGTTCATGGCCGGCGGCATCATGGCTCTCCTGATCCGCTCGGAGCTCGCCTACCCCGGCAGCCAGGTGGTCAACGAGGAGACCTACAACCAGCTGTTCACGATGCACGGCACGATCATGCTGCTGTTGTTCGCGACGCCGTTGTTCTTCGCCTTCGGCAACGCGATCATGCCGCTGCAGATCGGTGCGCCCGACGTCGCGTTCCCGCGGCTGAACATGTTCAGCTACTGGCTCTACCTCTTCGGCGGCCTGATCGCCGCGGCCGGCTTCCTCACCCCGCAGGGTGCGGCGTCGTTCGGCTGGTTCGCCTACACACCACTCTCGGACGCGGTCAACAGCCCGGGCGTCGGCGGCGACCTGTGGATCATGGGCCTGTGGATGGCAGGTCTCGGCACCATCCTCGGCGCGGTCAACTTCATCACCACGATCATCTGCATGCGTGCCCCTGGCATGACCATGTTCCGGATGTCGATCTTCACCTGGACGGTGCTGATCACCAGCCTGCTGGTGCTGATCGCGTTCCCGGTGCTCGCCGGGGCGCTGTTGTCGCTGGAGGCCGACCGCCAGCTCGGCGCCCATGTGTTCGACCCATCCCATGGCGGCGCCATCTTGTGGCAACACCTGTTCTGGTTCTTCGGCCACCCTGAGGTCTACATCATCGCGCTGCCGTTCTTCGGCATCATCTCCGAGATCCTGCCTGTGTTCAGCCGCAAGCCGATCTTCGGCTACGTCGGCCTGGTCGGCGCGACGATGGGCATCGCGATCCTCTCCGTGGCGGTCTGGGCCCACCACATGTTCGTCACGGGGGCCGTCAACCTGCCGTTCTTCTCGGGCATGACGTTCCTGATCGCGGTCCCCACCGGAGTGAAGTTCTTCAACTGGATCGGCACCATGTGGGGCGGATCAGTGCGCCTGGACACGCCGATGTTGTGGTCGATCGGCTTCCTGACGACCTTCCTCTTCGGTGGTCTGACCGGGATCATCCTGGCCAGTCCGCCGCTCGACTTCCACGTGTCCGACTCCTACTTCGTGGTGGCGCACTTCCACTACACGGTGTTCGGCACGGTCGTGTTCGCGATGTTCGCGGGCTTCTACTTCTGGTGGCCCAAGCTCACGGGCAAGATGCTCGACGAACGGCTCGGCAAGATCCACTTCTGGCTGCTGTTCATCGGCTTCCACACCACGTTCCTCATCCAGCACTGGGTGGGCATCGAGGGCATGCCGCGCCGCTATGCCGACTACCTGCCGGGCGACGGGTTCACCGTGCTCAACCAGGTGTCGACGATCGGGGCGTTCATCCTGGCTTCGTCGATGCTGCCGTTCTTCTACAACGTCTGGATCACCCGCAAGGCGCCCCTGGTCGAGGTCGACGACCCGTGGGGTTGGGGTCGCTCGCTCGAGTGGGCCACCAGCTGCCCGCCCCCGCGGCACAACTTCACCAGCCTCCCCCGGATCCGCTCCGAGTCCCCGGCGTTCGACCTGCACCATCCCGAGATCGCGGCGATCGAGCTCGACGCCAATCCGGCCGAGGCGACCGACCAGCTCGTCGACGCACCGGAGGCGCGCGGCCGCAAGGATCACCTCGCCCAGCAGCAGGCCAAGAAGGACGCCGGCGATCCGGACAGCCACAGCTACCGCCACGACGCGACGGAGGACGAGGTCTGATGAGGGTCGAAGCCTGGCTCTTCGGCATCACCACCATCTTCCTGGTGCTGGTGACCCCTGCCTACTGGTTGATCACCGACGCCGCGAGCGACTGCAACGCAAGGCCCGGAGTCTCCTGCGCCGACTGGACCGGAACCTCTGCGCTGGTGATGACCACGCTGCTGACCGGGATGGTCACCCTCTACCTGGGTTTCCATGCCAAGCGGATGGACGCCCGCCCTGAGGACCGCATCGACGGTGAGATCGCCGACGGCGCGGGTGAGCTGGGATTCTTCCCGCCGTACTCCTGGTGGCCGTTCTGGTGCGCCTGCACGCTCGGTCTGATCGTGTTCGCCACAGCCGTGACCCAGTGGTGGATGCTGGTCCTCGGGATGGCGCTCGGGGTGCTGGCCCTGTCCGGCTGGATCTTCGAGTACTACCGCGGAGAGCACGCGCACTGACCCGGACGGGTTGCCTCCCCGACGCGTGACATTGGCAACGCGCCGGATGGCGTTTGCAGGTGGGGGCTCGGGTTACCCTTTTCGGGCGGCGTCGTGCCGCTCCAATCCCGAAAGAGAGACACCTGCCGCATGCCTTCCCTGTCGACCCGCGCCCGCCGCAGCCTTCCCGCGCCTCGTCGCGGCCTCGCCCTGCTGGCCGTCACCGCGCTGCTGGTGACCGGGTGCAGTGCGGCTGAGGACGCGCTCGAGTCAGCCGGCGTCAGAGACGGCGGCGCGGACGACGAGACGACCGCAGCGGCAGTGGTCGAGCCGGTCCTGCGCACCAGCGTCAAGAAGGGCGCGACCGGGGTCCCGGTCGACACCGAGCTCGAGGTCACGGCCCAGGACGCCTCCCTCACCAAGGTCACCGTCAGCTACCCCGACGGCACCCTGGACGGCACCATCTCCGGCGGCGGCAGCCGATGGACGGCTGCTGACCGGCTCGAGCCGGGCACGACGTACACCGTGAAGTCGACGGGCGAGAGCAGCGACGGAGAGGCCGTGCGCGCCAGGTCCACCTTCTCCACCGAGGCGCTGACACTCGACCAGCAGACCTATGCGTCGGTCGCCCCGCTCGACGGCGAGACCGTCGGGATCGGCATGCCGGTCATCGTCACCTTCGACATCCCGGTCACTGAACGGGCGACCTTCGAACGCAACATGCACGTGACCACCACGCCCCGGCAGTCGGGCACCTGGCGCTGGGTCAGCGACAGCGAGGTCCACTACCGGCCGAAGAAGTACTGGCAGGCCGGCACTGAGGTCAGCGTCGACCTCGATGTCAACGGCATCGACGCCGGAGACGGGATCTACGGTCAGGAGGATCGCCGGCTCGACTTCAGCGTCGGCGATGCCAACGTCTACAAGGTCAACGCGCAGACCCATCAGATGGACGTCTACTCCAACGGCTCGCTGCTCCGGACGATCCCGATCACGACGGGCAAGGAGGGGTTCACCACCCGCTCCGGCGTCAAGGTGATCATGGAGAAGTTCGACGTCAAGCGGATGAACTCGGAGACGGTCGGCATCCCGGCCGGCTCCTCGGAGGCCTACGACATCGATGACGTGCAGTGGGCGATGCGGCTCACGAACTCCGGTGAGTTCATCCACGCGGCGCCCTGGTCGGTCGGCTCGCAGGGCAGCGCCAACGTGTCCCACGGCTGCACCGGCTTGAGCACCGACAACGCCGCCTGGCTCTATGGGATGACCCGGCGCGGCGACGTGGTCGAGTACACCGGCACCGACCGGCCGATGGAGCCCGACAACGGCTACGGCGACTGGAACATCGACTGGTCGGACTACAAGGCCGGATCAGCGCTCAGCTAGGTCCGGCTGCTCAGTCCGGCCGGACCACCACGACGTACGCCGAGCCGGTCGAGGCGACTCGACGGGGCTCGGCGCACAGAAGGGCTGCCGATCAGTGGTCGGTGGTCGGCCCGTGCTTGTTGGGGCCGGTGGCGATCTGGTGCTCCAGCTCGTGCAGCTCGTGCTCCGAGTGGTGCTGACCCTCGTGCAGCTCCTCGGCGGTCGGCTTCTGCACGTTGTCGGCGTACATCACCTCTGACAGCTTGCCGCGGACCTTGTTGGCCACCTCGGAGACCTTGCCGCCGGGAGCGGCCACGCCCGCCTCGTCGGTGCCGCCGTTGGGGGAGTAGACCTCCTCCCGGTCGCGAGCGGTGAGCACGTAGGCCTCGGTCTCGCCGATCGGCAGGTGCTTCTCGGCATAGCCGCCGTCGGGCGAGCGGACGATGACGCCCGTCTCGTAGCCGTGCAGCAGCTTGCCCTCATCGTGTCGCTGGAGGGAGATGCACCAGCGTTTGGTGATGATGAAGGCGATGATCGGTCCGATGATCACCGCTCCTCGCAGGAAGTAGGTGATCTGGTTGATGCTCAGGTGCAGCTTGATCGCGATGATGTCGTTGCCGCCGGCGGCCCAGGAGAGGCCGTAGAAGGTGACCAGCGCCGCCATGACCGCGGTCCGCGTCGGCGCATTGCGAGGTCGCTGGAGCAGGTGGTGCTCGCGTTTGTCACCGGTGATCCACGACTCGATGAACGGGAGCAGGATCAAGACCATCAGCATCAGCGGCGGCATGATGAGGATCGGCAGCATGATGTTCCACGACAGCGTGACCCCCCAGATATGGGTCTCCCAGGCTGGAATGATCCGCAGCAGGCCGTCGGGCCAGCCCATGTACCAGTCAGGTTGTGAGCCAGCGGTCACCTTGGACGGGTCGTAGGGCCCGTACTTCCACACCGGGTTGAGCGTGAACAGACCGCCGAGAAGCGCGGTCATCCCGAACACGATGAAGAAGAAGCCGCCCGCCTTGGCCATGTAGATCGGCAGCAGCGGCGGACCGACGACGTTGGCCTCGGTCTTGCCGGGGCCGGGCCACTGGGTGTGCTTGTGGTAGACGACGAGGATCAGGTGCGCCGTGATCAGGGCCAGCAGGATGCCGGGGATCAGCAAGATGTGGATGGCGTAGAACCGGGGGATGATCTGGTCGCCCGGGAACTCGCCGCCGAACAGGAAGAACGACATGTAGGTGCCGACCACCGGGCTGGCCTTCATGAAGCCGTCCGCGGCCCGGACGCCGGTGCCCGAGAGCAGGTCGTCGGGGAGCGAGTAGCCGGTGAAGCCCTCGATCGTGCCGAGCAGCAGCAGCGTGCAGCCGATGATCCAGTTGATCTCGCGCGGCTTGCGGAACGCCCCGGTGAGGTAGACGCGGAGCAGGTGGATCATCATCGCGGCGATGAAGATCATCGCCGCCCAGTGGTGCATCTGCCGCATGAGCAGGCCACCGCGGACGTCGAAGGAGATCTCCAACGTCGAGGCCATCGCCCGCGACATGTGGACCCCGCGCAATGGGTCGTAGGACCCGTTGTACTGGACCTCGGTCATGCTCGGGTCGAAGAACAGGGTGAGGAACACGCCGGTCAGCAGCAGGACGACGAAGCTCCACAGCGCGATCTCGCCGAGCATGAACGACCAGTGGTCGGGGAAGACCTTGCGCAGCGACATGCCCTTGGTCGCTTTGGCGAGACCGAGCCGGTCGTCGGCCCAGGTGGCAACGGCGCCCGCGGCCTTGGCGCTCCGCTTGGGAGTCGCCGGCTCGGTGCCGTTGGTCGATGCGACGTCAGCGCTCTTCATAGTCCCGCTCCCAGTAACTCGGTCCGACCGGTTCAGTGAAGTCGCTCTGCGCGACCAGGTAGCCCTGCTCGTCGACCGTGATCGGAAGCTGCGGCAGCGGTCGGCCGGCCGGGCCGAAGATGACGTTGCCGGAGTCGGTCATGTCGAACGTGGACTGGTGGCAGGGGCAGAGCAGGTGGTGCGTGGTGCGCTCGTTGAGGGAGATCGGGCAGCCCACGTGGGTGCAGATCTTGGAGTAGGCCACGATGCCGTTGACGGTCCAGTCCTCGCGTCCCTTGCCCGGCTTGATGTCGGCCGGCTCCATCCGGAGCAGGATCAAGGAGGCCTTGCTCTTGTGGATCTGGAGAGCAGCGCCCTCCACCTCGGCGTGTTCGACGTGGTAGCGCTCGGGGTTGAACAGCACCTCGGGCTGGGCGTTGACCAGGTCACCGATCTCGAGGTCGGAGGCCAGGATCGGGGTGCCGATGGCGTCGCGAGCGATCCTCATCAGCGGGACCTCGACCTCGACCTCCCGGCCGTCCTCGACGACCTTGATCGTGCGGCCGCCCTGACCCCAGATCGTGTGCTCGAGCTTGTCGCCCGGGAGCGTGCCCAGGTCGCGGAGCAGGATCACGGCCGGGACGCCGAGCAGAGCGAGGGACCCGAGGGCCGACCGGACGATCAGCGGTCGACGGGCGATGCCGGTCTCCTCGAACCCGGTCTTCAGGTCGTCGAGTGCGCGGACGCGGTCCGCCTCCTCGGAGTAGGACGGGTGGCGCAGCTCGACGAGCTCGTGGTCGCCCATCAGCTTGCGGGACCAGTGGATGATCGCGATGCCGATGAAGAGCATCGACAGGCCGAGCGTGCCACCGAGCGCCACCGTGGACGCGCCGAGGCCGCCGACGACATGCCAGTTGTCGCCGACGTCAAAGGTGAAGTAGGCGACCGCGAACAGGATCGTGCAGACGGCCGACAGCCCGAACAGCGCGGCCACCTGGATCTCGGCGCGCTTGTCCTTCGCCGGGTCGACGTCGGTCGGCCTGGGGAGGTGCTCGGGGAGGCCCGGGTTGGCGATCGGCTCGTCAGGGACCAGTTCGCCGCCGTGGTCGCCGTGGTCGCCGGCCGGCTCGATGTCGCCGTGAGAGTCGGTCACGCGTCAGCCCCGTCCTTCTTCTTGTTGGTGCGGGTCGTCTGGGCCGCGATCCACACCGCGAACGCGACCAGGCCGCCCATGCCGACCAGCCACGTGATCAGGCCATCGCTGACCGGGCCGAGGCCGCCGAGGGTGAAGCCGCCGTAGTTCGGCAGCTCGTCGAGCGTGTCCAGGTAGGCGATGACCGCCAGCTTGTCGTCCGGCGGGATGTTGCCGTCGGAGAAGGTGTCCATCGACTGGGGGCCGGTCAGCATCGCCTCGTAGACGTGCTTGGGATCGACGCCACGGATCTTGGGGGCGTAGCCACCGCGCGGCATCGCCCCGCCGGAGCCCTCGAAGTTGTGGCAGGCGGTGCAGTTGGCGAGGAAGATCTGGCCACCGCGGACGACGTACTCGTCGTACGCCTCGGCGGAGAGGGTGTCCGGGTCGTACAGGGCGGCGTCCGGGATCGACGGCCCGGTGCCGAGGCTGGCGACGTACGCCGAGAGCGCGGCGATCTCGGCGTCGCTGTAGACGACCTCCTTGCGCGGCGCCTGCGACCCCGGCGTGGCCATCGGCATCCGCCCGGTGCCGACCTGGAAGTCGACCGCTGCCGCGCCGACGTCGGTGAGCGCGGGGCCGTACTGGGTGCCGCTCTGGGTGAGGACGCCCTCGCCGTTCTGGCCGTGGCAGAAGGCACAACCGACGATGAAGAGCTCGCGACCCTCCTTGACCAGCTCCTCCTGGCTCTGGGTGGAGTCGGCCTGCGCGGGCGCGAGGACGGCGTAGAGGCCGCCGGTCATGAGCAGCCCGAGCAGCAGCAGGACGAGGCCGGCGATCGGTCCGCGACGGTGCCTGGACAAGCGGCCGGCGGAGCGGTTCAGGAGGCGCACAATCAGTCCTTGCAGATCAGGGACGGGCAGGTCCGGCAATCGGTCTTCGTCGGCGGCACCACGGTCATCCTCACTTCACCAGGTAGATCGTCGCGAAGAGCCCGATCCACACCACGTCGACGAAGTGCCAGTAGTAGGACACGACGATCGCGCTGACCGCCTGCTCATGGGTGAAGCGCCTGGCGAGATAGGTCCGGCCGAGGACGAACAAGAACGCGATCAGGCCGCCGGTCACGTGGATGCCGTGGAAGCCGGTCGTCAGGTAGAACATCGTGCCGTAGCCGTCGTGGGGGATGGTGACGCCTTCGTGGATCAGCTCGGCGTACTCCAGGGCCTGGCCGCCGATGAAGATGGCGCCCATGACGTAGGTGAGGATGAACCACTCGCGAAGCCCCCAGCCGCCGACGTCGAGCAGCGATCCCTTGCGGCCGACCTGACCGCGCTCAGCGGCGAAGACGCCCAGCTGGCAGGTGAACGAGGACAACACCAGGATCGTGGTGTTGACCGAGGCGAACGGCACGTTGAGCAGGTCGGTGTTCGCGGCCCACATGTCGGGGCTGACAGACCGGATCGTGAAGTAGGACGCGAACAGGGCCGCGAAGAACATCAGCTCGCTGGACAGCCAGATGATGGTGCCGACGGCGACCATGCTGGGTCGGTCGTGCTGGCCGTGCAGTCGCGAGGCCGGAAGAGATGCCGAAGCTGTTGTCGCCACGGGGTCATTATGTCGATAGTGGGCCCCGACGTCTCCCCGACCCCCAGGAAACGGACGGGGTGTCGCGAGGTCGTACCGTCAGTGCGTGGACCCGCTCTCCTGGGCGACCCTCGTGACCGAGTGGACGCTCGCCCCGTTGCCGCTCGTGGTCACGGTGTGGTCGGTGGGTCTCTACGCCCTCGGCGTGCGGGCGCTGCGCAGGCGGGGGGACCGGTGGCCGGTCGGACGGTCGATCGCCTGGGGGGTCGGGATGCTGGCCTTCTACCTCGTGACCTCGTCGGGGATCGCCGCCTACGACACGGTGCTGCTGAGCGTGCACATGGCCCAGCACATGGTGCTGTCGATGGTGGTGCCGCTGTCGCTCGCGCTGGGCGCACCGATCACCCTGGCGCTGCGGACCCTGCCGAAGGCGCCCCGGCGGTGGTTGCTCGCCGTACTCCACTCGCGCGTCGCGAAGGTGCTGTCGTTCCCGCCGCTGGCGTTCCTCCTGTACGTCGTCTCGCCGTGGGCCCTCTACTTCACCGGCTGGTACGACGCCTCGCTGTCGAACGCGTACGTGCACGAGATGATGCACGTGCACCTGGTCGCGGTGGGGACCCTGTTCTTCTGGCCGATCGTGGGCGTGGACCCGCTGCCCGGTCGGGTGGCCCACCCCTTCCGGGTGCTGCTGACGGTGCTCACGTTGCCGTTCCACGCGTTCCTCGGGGTCACGATCATGGGGCAGACCGCCCTGATCGGTGGCGACCACTACCCCTCGCTTCACGCCGGCCCGATGGCGTCGTGGCTGCCCGACCCCCGTGCGGACCAGGAGCTGGCCGGGGGGATCCTGTGGGGCGCCGGTGACCTGATCGGCCTGGTGTTCTTCGTCGTCTTGTTCACGCAGTGGGTGCGGGCGTCGATGAAGGAGGCGGAGCGCGAGGACCGGAGGCTCGATCGGCTGGAGAAACAGGGCGGCGGTTGAGGTGCGAGCGAAGTGCGCCTCGAACCCCGAGTAACATCCCGCACGTGACGGACTCCCAGGTACTCAAGGTCCTCGTCTACAGCGACGACGTCCACACCCGCGAGCAGGTGATCCTGGCGCTGGGGCGGCGTCCGCACCCGGACCTGCCCGAGGTGGAGTACGTCGAAGTGGCGACCGAGCCGGTGGTGATCCAGAACATGGACGCCGGGCACATCGACCTCGCGATCCTCGACGGGGAGGCGGTCCCGGCCGGTGGCCTGGGCATCGCCAAGCAGCTCAAGGACGAGATCTACCGGTGCCCGCCGGTGCTGGTGCTGACCGGACGCCCCCAGGACGCCTGGCTTGCCACCTGGTCGCGCGCCGACGCGGCGGTGCCGCACCCGATCGACCCGCTCCAGCTCGCAGACGCGGTCATCGCGCTGTTGCGGTCGCGAGTTCCCTCCCCGTCGGCGTGACCGCGCACAGCTGGCCGGAGGTCCTCACCGCGCTGGTCGCCGGCACCGAGCTGACCTCCGCGCAGGTCGCGTGGGCAACCGGTGAGATCCTCGCCGGCGAGGCCACCGACGCCCAGATCGCCGGCTTCGCGGTCGCGCTGCGCGCGAAGGGCGAGACCGTCGACGAGGTGACCGGCCTGGTCGACGCGATGTACGCCGCCGCCACACCGATCACGGTCGGCGGTCGGCTGCTCGACGTGGTGGGCACCGGTGGCGATCGCTCGATGTCGGTCAACATCTCCACGATGGCCGCGATCGTCGCCGCCGGGGCGGGAGCCAAGGTGGTCAAGCACGGCAACGTGTCGGCCAGCTCCCAGTCCGGCTCGGCCGACGTGCTGCGGGTGCTCGGAATCCGGCTCGACCTGCCCGCGGAGCGGGTGGCAGCGGTCGCCGAGGAGGCCGGCATCACCTTCTGCTTCGCCAAGACCTTCCACCCCGCCCTCCGGTTCGCAGGCCCCGCGCGCAGCGAGCTCGGGATCGGCACCACGTTCAACATGCTCGGTCCGCTCACCAACCCGGCGCACGCGCAGGCGCGGGCCGTCGGGTGCGCCGACCTGCGGGTGGCGCCGGTGATGGCAGGGGTGCTCGCGGCCCGCGACGTCGACGCGTGGGTCTTCCGCGGCGACGACGGGCTCGACGAGCTCACGACGACCACGACCTCCGCGGTGTGGGTCGCCCACGACGGGGAGGTCACCCGTACCACGGTCGATCCGGCGGCCCTCGGGTTGCCCCTCGTCGACCGGGACGCGCTGCGCGGGGGGAACGCCGAGCACAACGCGGCCGTCGTACGCCGCCTGCTGGCGGGGGAGACGGGAGCGGTGCGCGACGCCGTACTCCTCAACGCGGGAGCGGCGCTGGCTGTCTACGACATGCCGGGCGCCGAGGTGCCCGACGCGCTGGCCGCGGGCATGGTCCGCGCCGCTGAGGCGATCGACACGGGCGCCGCGGAGGCGACGCTGAACCGCTGGGTGGCTGCGGCGTCGGCTTAGGCCGGCACTCCGTCGGCCTCGTCGAGGTCGAGCACGAAGCTGCGGCCCGCCGACCGGAAGCCGATCCGGTCGTAGTAGGGCGAGACGATCTCCGGCGACGTCACGACCTGCTGGTAGCCGCGGCTCCGGAGCAGGTCGCTGCGTCGCCAGACGAACTCGCCCGGGGTGAAGTCGCGGTATCGGGGCGTCACGTAGTCGAGGCGGATCCGCGCGACGTCACCGTCCCGCTCGACGACGACCACTCCGACCGTCTCGTCGCCCTTCGCGATCACGAACGCCTCCTGGCCGGGGAGGGGCCGACCTACGAACGTCGGCTGGTGCCGCCGGATGTCCTCGGCGTGGGTGTCGAGCACGTGCCGTAGGTACTGGTCGTCCAGACCGACCTCGATCACCTCGAACGAGGCGGCGTCGTGCCGCTGCCGGCGCAACTGCCCGATGAACCACAGGTTGATCGCGCTGGTCACGGCGTTGAGGGCGACCATCGGCCATACCCCCAGGAGCGCGTTGAAGACGATCAGCACGCTGCCGGCGACCAGGTTGAGGGTGCGAAAGCGGAGGACGCGCTGCTGGAGCAACGAGTAGACGAGGAGCGCGCTCCCACCCCAGCCGAGCGCGTCGATCCAGTAGCTGGAGACCCAGTCGACAAGAGCGTTGTTCACCCACTGATTTTACGCCCCGCGGGGTGCCGCGCCCGAATCCTCGGCTGCCGCCCGGCGAACGCCCACAGCGCCGGGGCGGGTCGTTAGTCGAGGCCCAGGGAGAACGCCGACTCGAGGTCGTGCCGCGAGTAGGCGCGGAAGGCGATGTGCGTCTCGGTGCCGACGACGCCAGGCACCTTGTTGAGCTGGTCGGCCACCACGCCGGCGACCTCCTCGTGACGGCGCACGCGCACCAGCGTGATCAGGTCGATCTGGCCGGTCACGGAGTAGACCTCGCTGACCCCTTCGAGCGCGGCGATCGCCTCGGCGACCTCGGGGATCCGGGCGACGTCGGCCTTCACGAACACGATGGCAGTGATCATTGGCCAAGAGTAGGGGCAGCGGCTAGGCCGACCGGGCCGCCCCGCGCACGGGACAGGTCCACTCGCCGTCGATCTCCACCAGCCGGATGCCCGGCAGCTCGAGCCACCGCAGGATCCGCTCGGACTCCTCGGCGGTCGCGGCCGGGATCGGGCCCACGCTCGGGACCACGGTCTCGGCCGAGGCTCGCAGCTGCTCGACGTAGGCCTGTGCGTCGACGCCGCTGGGGATCACGCCCGCCGCCGCCAGCCGGCCGTGCCGGACGATGTGGACCGACCACCGACCGTCCTCGTCACGCCGGGTGGCAACCACCTCGGGGCAGCGGGTCAGCGACGTCAGTCGCTGCGTCCGCGCGGCGGCGCGGACGAACGACGCCAGCCGGTCGCGATGGACGCCGGCCTCCTCGAAGCGCTCCTGCTCGGCAAGAGCCGCCATCTTGTCGTTGACCAGCTCGACGACGTCGTCGGGGTGGCGCAGCAGAGCGTCGCGCAACTGGCGGACCACGGCGGCGTAGGTGCCGGCATCGACGCTGCCGTCGCAGGGTGAGAGACAGCGGCCGAGCTCGGCAAGCACGCACGCGGCACGCGACGGCTGCCGGCCGAACTTGTCCGAGCACTGCCGGATCGGGAACGTCTCGTGCAGTGCCGCGAGACAGCTCTCGGCGGCGGATCGGGACGAGAACGGCCCGAGGTAGTCGGCGTCGTCGTCGAGCACCCGCTTGACCAGGGACAACCGTGGCCACGGCTCGCGGGTCAGCTTGACGAAGGTGACCTTCTCGGGGAACCGCGACCGGCGGTTGTAGCTCGGCTTGTGCTCCGCGATCAGGCGCAGCTCCCGCACCTCGGCCTCGAGCGCGGTCGCGCACTCGATGCCGGTGACCGACGACGCCAGGCCGACCATCTCTCCGATCCGGGTGCGGGTCTCCGAGGCGGTGAAGTAGGAGCGCACCCGTTTGCGCAGGTCCTTGGAGGTGCCGACGTAGAGCACCCGGGACTGCTCGTCGCAGAACAGGTAGACGCCGGGCGCGTGGGGGAGCCGGTCGGCGAGGTGGCGCTTGCGCCGCTGGGTGGCCGCGACCTTGGACGAGTAGGTCTGCAGCTCCTCGAGGGTGTGGACACCGAGGCCGCCGAGACGTTCCATCAGGCCGTGGAGCACGTCGACGGTCGCCCGCGCGTCAGCGAGCGCCCGGTGGTTGGGCGTGGTGCCGGAACGGAACACCCGCGCCAGGGACGACAGCTTGTGGTTGGGCGACTCGTCGCGGGTGACCACGCGGCGGGCGAGCCTGACGGTGTCGAGGACCTCGAAGTCGGGCCACGGGATCTCCTGCTGGCGGGCGAAGTGGCGGAGGAAGCCGACGTCGAAGCCCGCGTTGTGCGCCACCAGCACCGATCCGCGTGCGAACTCGAGGAACGACGGGAGCGCGACGCTGATCGGCGGCGCGTCGGCGACCATGTTGTTGGTGATGCCGGTGAGAACGGCGATGAACGCCGGGATCGAGGTGTGGGGGTTGACCAGGGTCTGGAACTCGCCGAGTATCTCGCCGCCGCGGACCTTGACGGCGCCGATCTCGGTGATCATGTCGCCGTCTCCGACGGAGCCGCCGGTGGTCTCCAGGTCGACCACGCAGAACGTCACGTCACGCAGGGGGCGCCCGAGCTCGTCGAAGCTGCGCTGGTCCTCCCAGCGGCTCCGGACGGTGACGGCGGTCATGGGGCCGACGGTAGGAGGAACCTCCGACAGGAACCGGGAGGCGCGCCTCCTAGGATCTGCACGTGATCGACCTCCCCGAGCCGAGCGAGCGTTGGCGCTGCGCAGGATGCGGCAACCTGACCAGGTTCGACGTGACCCGGAGCCGACGTACGACGGAGTTCTGGCACTTCGACCTCGCCGGCGCGCACACCGTCGACGACTCCGAGCTGCTTGCGGAGAGCGTGGAGGCGGTGCGCTGCCGTTGGTGCGGCCGGGACGACTCGGTCGAGGTCGTCGCCCGAAGCGACGCCTGAGGCTTCTGTCGGACGGTCCTGTCACGGTGATGCCATGACGACGAGGATCGACTGCGACACCTGCCTGGTCCGCGGATTGGCGTGCCACGACTGCGTGGTCACCGTCCTGCTCGGACCGCCACCGGAGCTGACCATCGACGACGACGAGCTGCGGGCGCTCGACGTGCTGGCGGACGAAGGGCTGATCCCGCGGCTGCGCCTCGTCCAACCGGTCGACGGCCCGGAGGTCGAGTCGGCCTGAGTGACGGGTGTGACAGGTATGACAGGTATGACAGGTGTGACGTTCACCTCGGTGTTCTTGACCTTCGACCCGGCGAGCCGGGGTTTGGCGACGCCCGTTCGCCGGTTTAGGCTGCTCCCTCAGGTGTCCGTGGAAGTGGATCGACCGATCCGCGCGGGCACCGCGTCGAGTCCGGTGCCGCCTGCGGCACCGGAGCCGGGGAACCACACCATCCTGGGGTGAATCCCGCGCAAGGCGCGACCGTGCACACGGTCGCGAGGAGCGCGGGTAGGGCAAGTCGTGCCCGAACCCGTCAGCTCACCCGGTAGGCGTACGACACCAAAGAGGGGACCGCCAGCACGTGCTGAACGGCCGCAAACGTTTCGTCACTGCGCTGAGCGCGCTCGCGCTCGCCGGGTCCGTCGCACTGACGGTCAACGGCTCCGCGCCCGCCCAGGCCGAACCGGACATCGACGACGTGCGCGCACGGGTCGACCGGCTCTTCCACGAGGCGGAGCAGGCGCAGGAGCGCTACCACGACGCCAAGCTCGAGCTCGTCGAGCTCAACGACGAGCTCGACTCCCTCCAGTCCGACGAAGTCCGGCAGGGCGACGAGGTCGCCCGGATCCGCTCGGACGTCCGCGACTCCGTGATCCGCCAGTTCCAGGCGCAGACGCTGGGCCCCGCGACGGAGCTCCTCAGCGCCGACGAGGACGCGTTCGCCGGCGAGCTCTCCACGTTCACGACCGTGAGCGATCTGCAGGAGTCCCTGCTCTCCGACTACAACGACGAGCTCAAGTCCTACGCGATCCGTCGCAAGGAGACCACCGACCGCCGCGACCAGGTCGTCGACGTCGAAGCCGAGCTGAAGGACGAGAAGGAGACGGTCGACGCCAAGCTGGCCGAGGCGGAAGGCCTGCTCGACGAGCTCGAGGCCGAGGAGCGAGCCGCGATCCTGTCCCGCGACGGCAGCGTCCGGGCACCCTCGTCCGTCCCCGCCGAGGGTCGGGCCGCAGCAGCCATCCAGTACGCCATGGCCCAGGTCGGTGACGCCTACGTCTACGGCGCCGCCGGGCCGAGCGCGTTCGACTGCTCGGGTCTGACGATGATGGCCTGGGCCCAGGCCGGTGTCTCGCTCCCGCACTCATCGAGCGCCCAGTACGGCTCCGGACCGCACATCTCCGAGAGCCAGCTGATCCCCGGCGACCTGGTGTTCTACTACAGCCCGATCAGCCACGTCGGCATGTACATCGGCAACGGTCTGATCGTGCACGCGGCCAACCCGGGCGCTGGTGTGCTGGTGAGCGACCTGCACTACATGCCGTACGTCGGTGCGGTTCGCCCTGGCTGATCGCGGCCGGCTCCTGCTCGCGGGCGCCCTGCTCGCGGCCGGCCTGCTGACCGGCTGCCAGGAGGACGAGCCGTACGTCGCTCCGACGCCCACCGCGTCCACCGATGCCGTCGCACCCGCGGCAGCGTCGCGCACCCTGGCCGACCTCCAGCGGTCGCTGCGGCGAGGGGACACCGACGCGGCGGCCGGGCTGGGCGCCGACGAGGACGCCCGGTCCCTGCTCCGCTCCGTCGCGGAGACGGCGACGGCGCTCGACCTCGTCGACGTGACCTTCACCTACCTGACCGAGAAC
Source organism: uncultured Actinomycetota bacterium (assembly GCA_963756795.1). Taxonomy (GTDB): domain Bacteria; phylum Actinomycetota; class Actinomycetes; order Propionibacteriales; family Nocardioidaceae; genus Nocardioides. The sequence continues at coordinate 329,691 of CAVWPK010000002.1, forward strand.
GGTCAGGTCGCTGCCGACGGCACCTGGACGGCCGCGATCGCGACCACGTGGCGGATCTCCGGCTTCGACGTGCGCCCTGCGCGGGCGGAGGTCGAGTTCGCGTTCGCTGACGGCGGCACGCAGATCCGCGCGATCGGTGGGGGAGTCGGTCGCTCCCCGGTCTGGCTCAGCGGCGCGGCGACGGTCCGTCGTACCGACGATGTCGTCGTGCTGGTCGCCGACGGGACGGTGCCGGTCCGGCCACTCCTCGCCGTCAGCGAGCGCGCGCTGGTGGTCGCCCGGAGGGTGCTCGGCAGCGATGCCGACCGCCTCGTCGTCGAGGTGCCGGCGTCCAGCGAGGCCCTGCATGCGGCGCTCGGTCAACCGGCGGGGAGCTACGACGCGATCGTGGCGGTCACCGCCTCGGCCGACGGCGCCAACGTGCCTGGCACGTCGGTCCACGTCTTCATCAACCCCGACGTCTACCGCGACCAGGGGCCGCTCTCCTCGCAGGTGGTGCTCAGCCACGAGGCGGTCCACGCGCTCACCGCGACACCGACGACGAACGGCGTGGAGAACTGGCTGCTCGAGGGTTTCGCCGACTACGTCGCGCTCCGCGACGTCAGCCTTCCGGTGGCGCGGACCGCAAGCCAGATCATCGCGCAGGTGCGTGCCGATGGTCTCCCGGAAACGCTGCCGAGCCGGATCGACCTCGACACCGGTGCCCAGCATCTCGGCGCCGCCTACGAGGCCTCGTGGCTGGTGTGCGTGACGCTGGCCGAGCGCGGTGGAGAGGAAACGCTGGTGGCGTTCTACGAAGCCGTCCTCGGAGGCGCAGACCTCGAGGCCGAGCTGCGGCAGCGTTTCGGCTGGAAGATCGAGGACCTCACCCGTGCGTGGCAGGAGAAGCTCACCTCCGTCTCCAGCGAGAGTGGCTGACATGTCACCGCCGGCCGGTTCCGCGCCCGACGACGGGCGGCGGATCGCCGTCGGCACCACCATCGTCGGCGTCGCGGCCTTCGTGCTGCTAGCCGGCTGGCTGGTGCCGTGGAACCCGTTGCCGGGTGGTGCGCCCGACCCGGTGGCGGCCGGGTCGATCTTCACCGCGGATCAGATCCAGCGGGCCGAGGACTATGCCCGGTGGGCGCGGGTCTGGAGCTGGAGCTCGCTCGTGCTCTCGCTCGGTATCGTCTGCTGGCTCGGCTTCAGTGCTCGTGGCCGCCGGCTCGCCGAGCAGATGCCCGGCCGGTGGTGGGGCCAGGTGGTCCTCGTCGTCGCCGCCCTGGAAGTGATCGGCCGGCTGGCGACCCTGCCGTTCGCCATTGCGCTGCGTCGCCTCCAGCTCGACGCCGGGCTCAGCACCTCCGCGTGGCCAGCATGGGCGTTCGACCTGGTCAAGGGTGAGCTGGTCGACGTCGTGACCACCTCGATCGCCGTGGTCGCAGTGGTCGCCACCGCCCGCCGGTGGCGGCGTGCGTGGCCGGCCGTCGCGGGGGGAGTGCTGGCGGTGTTCGTGTTCGCCGGGTCGTTCGTCTACCCGCTGCTGGTCGAGCCGCTCTTCAACTCCTTCGCCCCGCTCGAGGACGGACCGTTGCGCACCCAGATCCTCGAGCTCGCTGAGACGGAGGGCGTCGAGGTCGACGAGGTGCTCGTGGCCGACGCGTCCCGCCGTACGACGACGCTCAACGCCTACGTCTCGGGCTATGGCGGGTCCCGCCGGGTGGTGGTCTACGACACGCTCGTCAACGATCTCTCCGACAAACAGGTGCTGTCGGTCGTCGCGCACGAGCTGGCGCACGCTCGCCACGACGACGTGCTCACGGGGACGTCTCTCGGGGCCGCCGGCGCTCTCGTCGGCGTGGGCCTGCTCGGCCTGCTGGTCGGCGTGGCAGAGCGGCGGGGACGGCCCCGGGTGGGCGAGGTCGGGGCCGTGCCGATGATCCTCGCGCTCGCGGCGATCGCCGCGGTTCTCGCGAGCCCCGTCCAGAACGGCATCAGTCGCCAGATCGAGACCCGGGCGGACGTCGACGCACTGAAGGCGACGAACGCCCCCCAGCCATTCGTCGCCCTCCAGCGCCGGCTTGCGATCAAGTCGCTTGCCGACCCGACCCCACCCGGTTGGTCGCAGTGGTGGTTCGGTTCACATCCCACGGTGGTCGAGCGGATCGCGATCGCTCGACGTCCCTGAGGGAACCAGGAGGCCTCGCGCCCGTGGGAGCGTGCGGCCTCGTTGGTGGTTCGCTCGCCGCTCAGATCAGATCTGGCCGGCTACGCCGCTGAAGAGCGAGTTGAGCTCGGTGCCGAAGACAGCGGCGCCGACGGCCATGACGACCGCGATCAGCGCGACCAGGAGGCCGTACTCGACGGCGGAGGCACCGCGCTCGTCGTCGCGGCGGGTGTTCAGCAGGATCTGGAGGTACTGGATCATCGGAGGTCTCCTTGTGGGTGTTGAGATCTCCGGCTGTGCGTCAGTCCCGGCTGATCGGGCGGTGATCTCTCTTGGTGTCCCGGGGAGTGATCCCCGATGTCCCTAGTCTTCCGATCTCGAGCGTCGAGTGGATCAGCACTTCGTCTCGACCGCGGTAGCCCGGAGTGACTAGTGCCGCGCCCCGCGGCAAGCACACCTAGAACACGTTGGCGTAGAGGTCGGAGACCAGGCTGCCGAACAGGGCGATCGCGGCCACGATGACCAGCACGATGACCGAGATCATGAGGCCGTACTCAACCCCTGATGCCCCGCCGTCGTCGCGGCGCGGCCGGGAGGAGCGGAGCTGCATCGGAGGCCTCCGGTCGAGCCTGGGTGATGGATGTGCGAAGGCCGCACGCCCCATCGGGACGTGCGGCCTTCGCCGTGCTTGGTCCAACGATCAGATCTGGGCGGCCACGCCGCTGAAGAGGCCGCTCAGCTCGGTTCCGAAGACAGCCGCGCCGACGGCCATGACGACCGCGATCAGCGCGACCAGCAGGCCGTACTCGACGGCGGACGCACCGCGCTCGTCGTCACGACGGGCGTTCAGCAGGATCTGCAGGTACTGGATCATCGAAGGTTCTCCCTCAAGGTTGTAGCGATGTCGGCGGGGGTTTCCCCCGATGAGGAGATCCTCCCGGGATCGAGTACCTCGGCGGATCGGGAGTTCGTCTCGAAGGCGGTAGTCCTTTCGGACTACCGTTGCTGCGCCCGGAGGCGCAGCCGGCTCACGCCCTGGCAGCCGGCTGCACGGTCGAGAGCAGGCCGATGCGCATCGCGGTCACCAACGCCTGCGCGCGGTTGACTGCGCCGAGCTTCTGGTAGATCCGGGCGATGTGGGACTTGGTCGTGGACTCCGACAGGTAGAGCTTCGCTCCGATTGCCGCGGCGTTCATGCCTTCTGCCAGCAGCAGCAGCACGTCGTGCTCGCGGTCGGTCAGCGAGGTCACCTCTCCGGACCGTCGGCGCATCATCGCGCCCACCAGGCCGGCGCAGACGAAGGCCCTCGGGGAGACCGCTGCGTGCCGGGCTGCCTTGATGACCTCGGTCGCCGGTGCATCCTTGCCCACGAACCCGGACGCACCGGCCTGCATCGCGGCAAAGATCTGGTCGTCGCCCGAGTGCATGGTGAGCACGATCACCCCGGTTACGTCGCTCTTCTTGCGGATGTTGCGCACGATGTCCAGCCCGGTGCCGTCCTGGAGCTGGAGGTCGGCGACCACGACCTTCGGCTGCAGCTGGTCGTACGCCGTGATCGCGTCGGCGACGCTCGGTGCGGTGCCGACGACGTCCATGTCCTCCTCGAGGTCCAGCACGGCACCGAGGCCACTGCGGATCAGCTCGTGGTCGTCCACCAGCAGGATCGTGATCTTGTCGCTCGTCATCGAGTCTCCTTCGTCAAAGTCCGTTCCGGGGCCTGGGCAGGTCCGCCCGGGGCGCGCAGTACGACGGAGACCGTGAGTCCCCGGCTGGCGTTGTCGCGCACACTCAGCTGGGCGCCGATCAGCTTGGCGCGCTCGCGCATGATCTTCAGTCCGTGGGAATCGGCGCGGCCGCCTTGCAGGCCGACGCCGTCGTCCGCGATCGTGATCCGCGCATCGGGCGCGTAGACCTGACAGCGAACGTCGATCGCCGTGGCGCGGGCGTGCTTGACCGCATTGTTCAGCGCTTCCTGGGCGATCCGGAACAGCTCGGCCTCGACCTCGGGCCGGAGCCGGGTGGGTTGCTCGTCGAGCCGCACCCGGATCGGGATCCCGGACGCCTCGGAGAGGTGCCGGGCGACGGCGCTGATCGCGGCACCGAGGCTCTCCTTCTCACCGATGCTGGTGCGCAGGTTCATCACCGAGCGCCGTACCTCGGCGACAACCTTGGTCACCCGCTCGCGGAGCATGGCGAACTGCCGGGCCTGGAGGTCATCCGACGGGCGGGCGGCGAGGGCATCGACGAGGTAGCCGAGCGAAGCGATGTCCTGGGCGACGCCGTCGTGCATCTCGCGGGCCAGCCGCTGCCGCTCGTCCGCAGTCGCGACGTCCCGGAAGTTGGAGAAGAGCAGCGCGGTGTCGAACTTCACCGCGCTCGTGGCGAGTGCCGCCTGCAGCTCCTCGAACGGCGGGTCGCCGCCCCGCACCGCCTCCCGCCCCGGGCGGAGCCCGGCGACGATCGCGGCGTCCCCCGCCGCGAAGGCGAAGCCCTGGCCGCCGGTCACGGGCTCACCGCGAGCCCAGGCGTCGGTCGCGAGCTTCTCGCACGCGTCCGCATCGGCCTGCTCGAGGTCGGTGCTCGAGGCCACCGGGGCGAGGGCGTCGCCGCGGGGGACGTAGAGCGCCAGTGCACGGGTGGGGAGCACGTCGCCGGCGACCCCCAGCATCTCGCCTCCGATCGCGGCGACGTCGAGTCCGGAGCTCAGGTCGCCGGACAGCTCGATGAGCTGCCTGATCAGGTGCTGGGCATCGCGGTACGGCGACAGCGGATCCTGGGCATGGCGACTGGAGTTGAAGGTCACGCTCGCGACCAGGCTGAGGCCGACACCGACCATCGACCAGGAGAAGATCGAGAGACCCTGCTCATCGGTGAGGGTGTCCTGCCGCCACATCAGCCCGATGCTGACCACAGCGACGAGCTGGAAGGTCACCGTCCTGATCATCGGACGCAGCCCCTCGGCCGCGGTGGCGTAGAGCGGTGGTACGACGAGCGCGGCCAGGATCGCCGGCGAGGACTGCATGCCGAGGGCGCACACCACTCCGACCGCAACCGCCTCGACCGGTGGCGTGAGGGTCAGCTCCAGGTCGCTCCGGGTGACCGTGAGCGCCTGGTAGAGCCAGAGGGCGGCAAGTGCGAACAGCGCCCACAACGCGCCGGCCTCGTTGTACCAGAGCGCGGGCGCACCGATAGCGAGCAGTGCGAACAGCCTGGCTGCTGCAACGACGGCAAACGTTTGTCCGGTATGCATGACTCCGCTGAACTCGTGGGGTGATCAGCTGAACTGTTTGATGACACTGATGATCGCAGGTCCCATGACGACAGTCATCAGGCACGGCAGAACGCAGATGATCAGCGGCACCATGATCTTGACCGGCACCTGCTGCGCCCGTTTCTCGGCGTACTGCCGGCGCTTGATCCGCATCTCACCGGACTGCACCCGGAGGACCTGGGCGATGGAGATGCCGAACGAGTCCGCCTGCACCATCGAACCGACGAAGGTCTTCAGGTCGTCGACGTTGGTGCGGTCCGACAGGGCTCGCAGCGCGTCCGAACGACCCTTGCCGAGCTGCATCTCGCGGAGCATCCGGGAGAACTCCTCGGCCAGCGGGCCACCGGTGTTGCGGGCCACCTGCTGCAGCGCGGCGTCGAAACCGAGGCCGGCCTCCACGCTGATCGTCAGCAGGTCGACGGCGTCGGCGAGCGTGCGCCGGATCTCCTCGGACCGCTCGTAGGCCTTCTGGTAGAGGTAGAGGTCGGGTGCGACGAAGCCGACCACCGTGCCGCCGACCCCCAGGGCGAGATAGATGAGTGGGCTGGTGTCGATGAGCATGCCGTAGGCCAGCCCGCAGAGCGCGAGCACCACCGCCGCCATCACCTTGAGGGAGACGATCCGGTCGACCGAGAGATCTCTGGGGTTGCCTGCGAGGTCGAGCTTGTGGCGGAGCCGCTCGGCCTTGTCGCCACCGGTCAACCGCCGACCCAGGCTCAGCGCTCGCGCCTGGAGCGGCTCGAGCACCCGGTCCGCGAACGGCAGCTCGAGCTCCTCGGTCAGCGACGAGGGGTGCAAGGACATCTGCTCGAGGCTTGCGATCGACCGCTCGAGGCCGGTGTCGGTCTGGCTCTTCACCAGTGCGACCCGCAGCAGCACGATCGCCGAGGCGAACAGGAGGACAGCGAGGAAAAGGACCATGTCAGATCTCCACCTTGACCATGCGGCTCATCCAGAAGACGCCCAAGCAGAGCCAGAGGCTCGAACCGACCAGCATCATCACCCCGAGCGGGTTGTTGAACAGCGGCTCGATGTAGCTGCGGTTCGTGAAGCTCAGGATGATCAGAAAGCCCGGCGGCAGACAGGCCAGGATGATCGCGGAGAGCTTGCCTTCGGCAGCGAGAGCAGCCACCTGGCGGCGCAGGTACTCACGCTCGCGCATCGTTGCAGCGACGGTCGTGAGCAGCTCGGCCAGGTTGCCGCCGACCTGACGCTGGATCCGGATAGCCATCACGACCCACGCGAAGTCCTTGCTGTCGAAGCGGTCGGCGACCCCGTCGAAGGCGTCCTCGATCGAGAGGCCGATCCGGTTCTCCACGAGCACCCGCTTGAACTCGGCTGCGACCGGCTCCGGTCCTTCGTTGACAACGGTGTCGACGGACTGGGCCAGCGACAGCCCGGCCGACAGGGAGCCGGACATCAGCTGGAGGGTGTCGGGCAGGCAGGTGTTGAACGCGGCCCGACGCCGGCTGGCCTTGAAGGACAGGAAGAACCGCGGCAGGAAGAAACCGCCGACGACGAACAGCACGCCGATGACCAGGTTGCCGCCACCGACCAGCAGGCCGAACAGACCGGAGGCGAGGACGACCCCGACGTGCAGCAGCAGCCATTCCGACGACTTGAAGCTGCTCCCTGCAGCAGACAGCCGAGCCTCCAGCTTCTGCTCGAGCCCCTTGTTGCGGTCGAGCACACCCGCAGCCGCTGCTTTGGCCTGGTCGAACATCGGCTCGGACGAGGCCTTCGGCTCGGCCGCACCGGAGCCGCCGGTGTAGGCCGTGACCCGGTCGGCCAGCGTCATCGGCTGCTTCTTGGCAGGCACGAGCAGGACGGCCGCCGTGACCAGCCCGACGCCGAACACGAGGATGCCGGCGTACAGCGCCCACTCGGGCACCTGGATGCCGTCGTCGGGGTTGATCGGCGCGGTCGACGGCCCGGTCTCGTTGCTCGGAGCGTCGAGGATCTTCGCGAACGCGCTGGCGACCAGATCGCCGCCGGGAGTCGGGAGCGTGATCTCAACCGTTGCCTCTTCGGCGTCGAAGCCGGTGGGCAGCGGCGCAGTGACCAGGATCTGCTCGGCCAGCACCTCGGCCTCCGCGGCGAAGGCGTCACCCAGGGCGACGCGCGTCGACTCGATCACCTGTCCCTGACCAGCGGCTGCCAGGTCCTCGAGCGCGGCGGTTGCCTTCGGCTTGTTCTCCTGGTCCAGGGAGACGACGTCGACGAGGGTCGAGGCCGTCGCGATAGCGGCGGTGACATCGGCGAGGCCGGTCACCTTGCCGGTGTCGGCGCCGTCGGAGATCACGAGGATCGAACGCTGACCGTCCGCACCTGCGAGGTCCACAGCAGCCACGATCCCGTCGTAGAGGAGCGTGCCCTTGCTGAGCTCGAGCCCGGCGACGACGTCCTCGGCCGCGGCGCGGTCGGTGGTCGGGTCGAGGGCTGTGGTCACGGCACCGTCGAAGGTGACGATCCCGACCGCGACATCAGCCGGGACGTTCTCGAGGAAGGTGACCGCGGCTTCCTTGGCTGCCTCGAAGCGTCCCTTGCGCGCCATCGAGTCGCTGGTGTCCATGGCGAGCACCGTGGTGCGCTGGACCGTCGTGTCGCTCCCGGTCGACGTCGCGGTCGCGGTGAGGTCGTCACCGTTCAAGGTGCCGGTGACTGCGCCCAGGTCGACCTCCGCGCCGGGTGGCACGCTGACCAGGACGCGGACGCCGTCGTCGGTCGTCTCGACGTGCGCGATCGACGGCTCGTCGTCGGCGGCCCACGCAGTCGAGGGCGCGAGTACGACGATGACGGCCGCCAGTGCACCGAGCAGGTAGCGCCTCATGACCGGTCCAGCCGGAACAGGGCGGGATCGACCGCGACGTTGCTGTAGGCGAGCTTGTCGATGAACCTCGGCCGCAGACCGGTGCTGCGAAGCCGACCGAGCACCCGGCCGTTCTCGTCGAAACCGGCCGAGTTGTCGAACACGAACACGTCCTGGAGGGTGATCACGTCGCCCTCCATCCGCTCGACCTCGGTGACGTGGGTGATCCGGCGGGAGCCGTCCTTGAACCGGGACTGGTGGACGATCAGGTCGACGGCCGAGGCCACCTGCTCGCGGATCGCCCGGATCGGCAGGTCCATCCCCGCCATCATGACCATCGTCTCCATCCGGGCGAGGGTGTCCCTCGGGCCGTTGGAGTGCAGGGTGCAGATCGATCCGTCGTGACCGGTGTTCATCGCCTGCAGCATGTCGAGGGCCGAGGCGTCTCGTACCTCGCCGACGACGATCCGGTCCGGACGCATGCGAAGGCTGTTCTTCACCAGGTCGCGGATGCTGACCGAGCCCTTGCCCTCGATGTTCGCCGGGCGGGACTCCAGCCGTACGACGTGGTCCTGGTGCAGCTGCAGCTCGGCCGCGTCCTCGATGGTCACGATCCGCTCGTCGGAGGGGATGAAGGAGGACAGCACGTTGAGCGTGGTCGTCTTCCCCGCACCGGTTCCGCCGGACACGATGATGTTGAGTCGGCCGCGGACGCAGGCGTCCAGGAATGCCGCGGTCTGCGGACTGAGCGACCCGAAGGTGATCAGGTCATCGACGGTGAGCGGGTCGGTCGCGAACTTCCGGATCGTCAGCGCCGACCCGTCGATCGAGAGCGGCGGCACGATGGCGTTGACGCGGCTGCCGTCAGGGAGTCGCGCGTCCACCATCGGACTGGACTCGTCGACGCGTCGGCCGATCCGCGAGACGATCTTGTCGATCGTGCGCCGCAGGTGGGCCTCGTCGGCGAAGTGCGCGTCGGCCTTCGTCAGCCGCCCGCCCTTCTCGAGCCAGACGTCAGCGTGGCCGTTGACCATGACCTCGGACACCTCGGGGTCTCGGAGGTAGGGGTCGATCGGACCGTAGCCGAGGATGTCGTCGCTGATCTCCTGGGTGACGCGGGCGCGGTCGCTGTTGCTGAGCGGGCGGTCCTGCGCGCTCAGCACCTCTGCGAGGACGGTCCGCACCCGCTGGTCGAGCTCGGCCTGGTCCATGTCCGCGTCGTACAGGTGGGGCCCGAGCTCCTTGAGCAGCTGGGCGTGGACGCTGGCCTTGAGCTCTTCGATCCGGTCGGACTCGTTGCTGGCGAGGGCCCGCCGCTGTGCCGAGCGGTTCGCTGGTACGGCGGCGGACGCCGCGGTGCGCTGCGTCAGTGGACCCTTCGCAGCCACCTTGACCGGAACGACGACGTCCTCGGCGAGGTCGGGGTCGTCCGGCCGCTTCGGGTCAACGGACTCCGGTTCACCGACGTGCTTGCCCCGGGCCTCCTGGCGGGCGGCCTCGAGGCGTTCGGCGAGACTCGACATGATCTAGCTCCTTCCGCGACGGAACAGGCCACGAGTCCGTGCCACAGCGTCGGCGGTGTCCAGGGCGATCGCCGGCTGGCCGATCGGTTCGCCGGTGACGGCGGCGGCCAGCTCGTTGTAAGCGCGGCTCGCCGGGTGGTTGGGTTGTCCGGTGACGATCGGCGTGCCGCTGTTGGTCGCGGCGACGATGTCCATCGCGCTCTGCAGCTGGGCCGAAACCGGCATGCCCAAGATGGTCTCGACCTTGTCGACGCTGATGCCGACCTCGGCGTCGGCGCGGTTGAGGAAGAGATGCCGGTGGCCGCGGGCGATGTTGAGCATGTCCATCGTCTCGAGCGCGACCTTGACGTTCTTCAGGGTTGGTACGTCGAGCGTGGCAACGACCACGCACTCGTCGGTCTCGTCGAGCGCCGTGAGGGTCGCATCGTCGAACGAAGGAGATGTGTCGACGACGATGTAGTCGAAGCCGTCTCTCAACGTGCGCAGGATCCGCGAGATCAGCAGCGGCGTCACCCGCTCGCGCACGTCCGGGTGCGCCGGTGCGGCGAGCACGGTGAGCGAGTCCTCGTGCCGGGTCAGCAGCCCCTCGATCATCCCCAGGTCGATCGAGTCCTCCGACCCGACGGCCTGCTCGATCGAGTGCGTCGGGAACAGCTGCATGGTGATCGCGACGTCGCCGAACGCGAGGTCGAGATCGACCAGGCAGACCTTCCGTGCGCCCTTGTCTGCGAGCGCCAGCGCCAGGTTGACCGACGAGGTGGTCTTGCCCACGCCACCTTTCGGCGAGAAGACGGTGACGATCCGGCCCATCTGCCGGGCGCCGCCCGGACCGCGGAGCGCGAGGTAGAGCTGGTGCGCACGCTCGACCGCCTTGGTCAGCCCCTTCTCGTCGTCGGAGGCAACGACGTCGCGGACGCCGGCGTGCATCGCCTGGGTGAGCGCCTCGGTGTCGAAGGCGTCTCGGAGCAGGATCACGCTGACAGTGGGCTTGGCGATCCGCAGGTCCTCGGCATGGGACAGCGCCTGGTCCAGCGGCAACGACGGACCGAGCGCGACGACGTACTCGTCGCTGTGCTGGTCCAACCAGACGTCCATCCGGTCTGCGGTCGCGACGGCATGGGCGCCGGCGGGCATCGCACGGAGCAGAGCCGGCACGACCGCGCCGTCAGGTTCGACGAGGACGGGCATGATCAGCGATCCGCCTTCAGCAGGGTGTCCTTGACGACGCCGTCCGTGGTGTCGTCGATGTCGCTCGCCCCGTTGAGCAGCGCAGCCGTGAGCTCGCCGTCCTTCTCTGCGAAGCGGACCCGCTCTGCGTCGCGCTGGGAGACTGCGATCGTCAGCAGTTGTTGGATCGCCTGCTCGTTCTGCGCACTCGGCGCGTCTTCAGCGGAGGCGTTCTCGTTGTCGGCGCCGCTGAGCGACGACGTCGATCCGGCGGCGAGCAGCGTGACCCGCTTCAGCAGGGTCTTGGTCAGGACCGGCTCCTGCGTGGTGCGGTCGATGTCGGTGAAGATGATGGCGACCTCGGCACCAGGAGCGAGGAACTTGCCGACCCGGCCGTCGTCGTTGACGAGGATCGAGATCGCGACCTTGCCCTCCGGGATCGGCAGCGTGGTCTGAGACTCGACGTCGAGCGCGCCTCCGAACTTCTCAGGCACCAGCTGCTCGCCCGGATAGACGGAGGTCAGCGCCACCGAGCCTTCGAACTGGCCCGACTCGTCGCCGGCCCCCTCGAGAACCTGGCCCTTCGCGACGTCGGCGAGCTCGAACTTCCCCCGCTCGAGCGCTTCGTCGAAGCTCTCGCCCGGGTTGATCCGCTCGTTGGCCACCAACACCTCGGTGGTGTCGTACTTCTCGGCGGCGCGGGTGTCGGCGCCCTTGGCGTAGACAAAGACGAGTGCAACGCCGAGCACCGCGACAACCGCGGCGACGACGAGCAGCAACTTTCGGCGATCCATCTAAAGAGCCCTCCCGCTCCCCAGGCCGGGGGGCGCGGCACGGCGCCGCGACGTCTCCCCGGTTTTGAGCTATGTCCCAGCCCGATGTGCCCTCCCTGGCAGCACCGAGCGATCGGAGGTTATCGAGGAACTGCGGCTACCTGTGAGCGAAATCGGAAAGGCGAACCGAACGCCATCGGGTCCTAGTCACATCGGGTCAGGCATTGATCCGATCGAACCACGACGGCGCCGGATCTGACATCCGGAGAGACATCCGGAGAGACGTCCGGAGAACGACCGGAGAACGGCGTCAGACCTCGTAGAGCGCGGCGATGTCGTCCCGGCACTCGCGCAGCACGACGTTGCGCTTGAGCTTGAGGCTGGGGGTCAGGTGACCGCCTTCCTCGCTCCAGTCGTAGGGGAGGATCTCGAACTTGCGGATGGCTTCGGCCTTCGACACCGCGCGGTTGGCGTCGTCGATCGCGAGCTGGACCGCCTGCCGGAGCTCGGAGTCGTCGACCAGCTGCTCGACGCTCCCGCTCTTGCCGTGCTGCTCCGCCCACGCGGGGAGTGCCTCGGCGTCGATCGTCACCAGCGCCGCGATGAACGGCTGGCCGTCGCCGACGACCAGGCACTGGCTGACCAGCGCGTGAGCCCGGACCCGGTCCTCGAGCACGGCGGGGGCGACGTTCTTGCCGCCGGCGGTGACCAGGATCTCCTTCTTGCGGCCGGTGATCCGGACGAAGCCCTCGTCGTCGACCTCGCCGACGTCACCGGTGTGGAACCAGCCGTCGGCGTCGATCGCCTCCGCGGTCGCCTCTGGGTTTGCCCAGTAGCCGGAGAAGACCTGGCCACCCTTGAACACGATCTCCCCGTCGTCGGTGACGCGGACGGTGGTACCAGGCAGTGGGCGGCCGACGGTGCCGATCTTGAGCGCATCGGGGAGGTTGACGGTGAGCGCGGCCGTCGTCTCGGTGAGTCCGTATCCCTCGAGCACGGTGAGGCCGATGCCGCGGTAGAAGTGGCCGAGCCGGTCCCCCAGCGGGGCGCCGCCGGAGACCGCGAACTCGCAGCGGCCGCCGAGTGCGTCGCGGAGCCTGCCGTAGACGAGCCGCGAGAAGGCGGCGTGCTGGGCGCGCACCCGGAAGGGAACCCGGCCGGCGTCGAGTCCGCGGGAGTAGGCGATCGCGGTATCGGCCGCGCGGTCGAAGATCATGCCTCGACCGTCGGCCGTGGCGTTCTGCGATGCGGTGTTGAAGACCTTCTCGAACACCCGCGGCACGGCCAGGATGAAGGTCGGTCGGAAGCTCTGCAGCTGAGGGAGCAGGTTCTTGATGTCGGCGCTGTGGCCGAGCCGCGCACGCGACTTGACGGCGCCCACCTGGATGATCCGCGCGAAGACGTGGGCGAGGGGCAGGAACAACAACGTCGACGCACCCTCGGCCGCGAACAGACGATCCAGCTCGGATACCGCAACGGTCAGCTCGGTCTGGAAGTTGCCGTGCGTGAGCGTGCAGCCCTTGGGTCGACCGGTGGTGCCCGAGGTGTAGATCAAGGTGGCGATGTCGCTCGGCTGGGCGGTCGTCCGGCGCTCCTCCAGCTCCTCGTCGCCGACGTCGGCGCCGAGGCGGGTGAGGACGTCGACCGCGTTGTCGCCGAACGACCAGACGTGGTGGAGCTCGTCCAGGGTGCGCCGTACGGCTGTGATCTTCGCGACGTGGCCGCTGTCCTCGGCCACCACGGCCTTCGCGCCGGAGTCGCCCAGGATCCATGCGATCTGCTCCTCCGAGGAGCTCTCGTAGATCGGCACGGTGACCGCACCGGCGAACCAGATGGCGTAGTCGAGCAGGGTCCACTCGTAACGGGTGCGGGAGATGATCCCGACCCGGTCGCCTGCCTCGATCCCCGCTGCGACCAGGCCCTTCGCGACCCCGCTGACCTCGCGGAGGAACTCGGCCGCGGTGACGTCCTCCCACTCCCCGGTGTCCGTGGCGGGGCGGGCGAACGCGACGTGGTCGGGAGCCTCAGCGGCGTTGCGGACCACGTCGTCGGTCAGGTTCCCGCTGGTGGGGACGTCGACCGACTGGGGAGTGGAGTACTCGCGCAAAGTTGGACCCTCCTGGGATAGACCGCACGGCAGGTTACCGCCGTGCTGGGGTGACCCGCTTCTCCGGTAGCCTGCGGTCCATGGCTGAGCAGACGTCCTCGTCGATCGTCGTCGACGCCCCGGCGGCGGACGTGATGGCGGTCATCGCCGATTTCCCGGCGTACCCCGCGTGGGCCAAGGGGGTCATCGTCGCTGACGTCAAGGCGTCCTACGACGACGCCGACCCGGCCGCGCGCGGGCGTGCTGAGCAGGTCTACTTCGTTCTCGACGTGCCGCCGATCAAGGACGAGTACACGCTCTCCTACGTCTGGGACGGCGACCGACAGGTCACCTGGACCCTCGTGCAGGGCAAGATGCTGCGCTCGCTCGACGGCGCCTACGTCCTCGACGAGAGCGCGCCCGGGCGCACCGAGGTGACCTACCGGCTGGCCCTCGACGTCTCGATCCCGCTCATCGGCATGCTCAAGCGCAAGGGCGAGAAGATCTTGATCGACGCGGCGTTGAAGGGCCTCAAGAAGCGCGTCGAGTCGGGCGCCTGATCGCCCTGCAGCCACCGCGGAGCCTCCCTGTGCGCATCGTCCTCTTCACCGGCAAGGGCGGTGTCGGCAAGTCGACCGTCGCTGCCGGCACCGCCGCACTGGCCGCTGCCTCCGGGCTGCGAACCCTCGTGCTGTCGACCGACGCCGCCCACTCGCTCGCCGACGCCTACGACGCACCCGGTCGGGTGCACGCCGAACCGACCGAGATCGCGGAGCGGCTCTTCGTCCACCAGGTCGATGCCCAGCTCCGGTTCCAGCAGTCGTGGGCCGACATCCAGCGCTACCTGCTGTCCGTGCTCGACGCCGCGGGGATGGACCCGGTTGCAGCCGAGGAGATGACCGTGATCCCCGGCGCGGAGGAGGTGCTGGCCCTGCTCGAGCTGCGCCTGCACGCCCGCTCCGGGCGGTGGGACGCGATCGTGGTCGACTGCGCGCCGACGGCCGAGACACTGCGGCTGCTGGCGCTCCCCGAGGCGCTCGGCTGGTACATGGAGCGGCTGCTCCCGATCCAGCGGCGTCTGGTCAAGGCGCTCCGGCCGGTGCTCAACCGCGCGGCGGGAGTGCCGATGCCCGGCGACACCGTGTTCGATGCGATCACCCGGCTGCACGCCGAGCTCGACGAGGTGCACGCGCTGCTCGCCGGCCCGGACGCCTCGGTCCGGCTGGTGCTCACGCCGGAGAACGTCGTCCTGGCCGAGGCGCGGCGGTCCTACACGAGCCTGTCCCTCTTCGGCTACCGGGTCGACGGCGTCGTGGCCAACCGGGTCTTCCCGGCCGGCGACGGCGACGCCTGGCGGGCCGGCTGGGTCGACGCGCAACAGACCGTCCTCAAGGAGGTCGAGCAGTCCTTCGCGGGCCTGCCGGTCTGGCGCTCGGAGTACCAGTCGGGCGAACCGGTCGGCGTACCCGCGCTGATCGAGCTGGCGACGAGCCTGTACGGCGGTGACGATCCCCTCGTGCGGCCCGACGGCGACGGCCCGTTCCGGGTGACGCGCGATGCCCGGGGCGACGCGGTGCTCCACCTGGCGCTACCGTTCGTCACTCGTGCCGAGGTCGACCTGGCCCGCAACGGCGACGAGCTGGTGGTCACCGTCGGGTCCTCCCGCCGGCTGCTCACCTTGCCGGCCGGGCTGTCGCGGCTGCGCGTCGCCGGCGCCAAGGTGGACGGCGGCGAGCTAAAGGTGCGGTTCCGTGGGCCGGACCCGGCGCCCAACACGACCAGGCAGGCGGTGACATGAGCGAACCGCAGGACCCCCAGGACCCCCAGGGCGACCAGCGTGAGCCGCCCCGGCACCAGGATGCCGAGATCGGCACCGTCGGGGAGGAAGCGCTGAAGCTGTTCGGCGCCCTCGCCGACCTGGCGCGACAGCAGGGCGCGGACGTCGGCGGCGGCATCGGTGGGCTCGCCGACCAGGCCGCGTCCCTCGCCCAGGAGGTCAACGGCCACATCGCCACCGGCAGCGCGGAATGCCGCTACTGCCCGGTCTGCCGGGTCGTCCACGCCGTCCGCGAGACCTCACCCGAGGTGAAGACCCACTTGCTCACGGCTGCAAGCTCGCTGCTGCAGGCCGCTGCCGGGATCCTCGAGACCGTGCCTCCGTCCGACCAGGGCGCTGCGCAGCGGGGTGCCGAGGTCGAGCACATCGACCTCGATGACGCCGACGAGGGTCCGGTCGACGACCAATGACCCCCCAGCTCACCTGTGGCATCGATATCGGCGGCACCAAGATCGCCGGTGCCGTCGTCGACCATGAGGGCGCGGTCCTCGAGGAGGATCGCGTCGTGTCCCCGGCCACCGACCCGGAGGCGATCGAGGCCGCGGTCGCCGGCCTGGTTGCCGGCCTTGCCGCGCGGCACCCCGTCACTGCAGTGGGCGTGGGTGCGGCCGGCTACATCGACGCCGATCGCTCCACGGTCCTGTTCGCCCCCAACATCGCGTGGCGTGACGAGCCGCTGGGTCGGGACCTGTCGCGCCTGACCGGGCTGCCGGTCACCATCGAGAATGACGCCAACGCCGCGGCCTGGGGCGAGTTCCAGTACGGCGCCGGCCGCGATGTCGACGACCAGCTCATGATCACGGTCGGCACCGGAGTCGGTGGCGGCGTGATCGCGGGCGGCCGCCTGCTCCGCGGCGGGTACGGCGTCGCCGGGGAGATCGGCCACCTCTGCGTCGTGCCGGACGGCCGGCCGTGCGGCTGCGGCAACCGCGGCTGCTTCGAGCAGTACGCCTCCGGCTCGGCCCTGGTCCGCGCGACCCGCGACGCGGCCGCCGGCAGCTCGACGCCGGCCCGCGACCTGCTCGACCGAGCGGGCGGTGACCCCGCCGCGATCACGGGTCCGTTGATCACGGCGGCGGCCCACGACGGCGACCGGTTCGCGATCGAGCAGCTCCGCTCGCTCGGCCATTGGCTCGGCCACGGGATCGCCTCCCTCGTCGCGGTGCTCGACCCGACCGTGGTCGTGATCGGCGGCGGGGTCAGCGAGGCCGGTGACCTGTTGCTCGGTCCGGTCCGCGACGCGTTCGCCAACTCCCTGAGCGGACGCGGCTACCGCCCGCAGGCAGAGATCCGGCCCGCCGTGCTGGGCAACCGGGCCGGCGTGATCGGCGCCGCCGACCTCGCGCGGACCTAGGCGTCCGCGGTGCACGTCGGGGTGGATGTCGGTGGGACGAAGGTGCTCGCCGTCGAGCTCGCCGGAGCGGCCGGCGACCTGGTGGTCGCCTCGTCGGCCCAGGTGCCGATGCCCGGCCGGTCCGCGTCCGACGCCGACGTCGAGGAGGCGGTGGCGAGGGCGGCGCTCGAGGTGGCCGGTGGCCGACCCCTGACCGGTGTTGGTCTGTCGGCAGCAGGTCTGGTCGATCGCGCGGGTGGGCGGGTGCGGTTCGCCGCACACCTGCCGTGGCGGGACGCGCCGGTGCGCGAACGGCTCGCGAACCTGTTCGGAGTGCCCGTCGTCGTCGACAACGACGCGAACTGCGCCGCCTACGCCGAGCTCGCCGCCGGCGCCCTCCGCGGCATCTCCTCAGCGCTGCTGGTCACCGTCGGTACCGGCATCGGCGGCGCCGTGGTCGTCGACGGCCGGGTGATCCGCGGGGCCAACGACATGGCGGGCGAGTTCGGGCACATGCAGGTGGTGCCGGACGGCCTGGCCTGCGAGTGCGGGCTGCGTGGCTGTTGGGAGCAGTACTGCAGCGGACGCGCGCTGGAGCGCGTCGTACGGGTCGCTCTCGGCTCGCACCTCGACGGCCCCGAGGTGGCCGACCTCGCGCGCAGCGGCAACCAGCCGGCGCTGCAGGCGTTCGCGTCCGTCGGCACCTGGCTGGGCGTCGGCATCGCGGGTCTGGTTTCGGCCCTCGACCCCGCGGTGGTGGTGGTGGGCGGGGGAGTATCGGCCGTCGGCGACCTGCTGCTCGAGCCGGCCCGCCACGGCCTGCTCGACTCGCTCCAGGCAACCGGCTACCGCCAGGTCCCACCGATCGTGCCGACCAGGTTCGGTCCCGAGGCCGGCGCGGTCGGCGCGGCCCTGCTCGCCGCCGGCGCCTGACGAGGCGGTGGGTCGCTACAGGACCGCGCCGTCGTCCCAGGGATCGCGAGGCTCGTCGGACATCCGGATCACCAGGTAGCCGAACCCGCCGACGAAGCCGGCCGCCAGCAGCAGGCCGGTCCAGGCCGGCACGCTGATCCCGAGCACGATGAAGACCAGCACCAGCGCAGGTCCGCCGAAGACGCCCATCCAGGCGAGCAGCCGGTCGACCGGCGGACGGGGGACGGGCGGTGGCGTCGGCGGCACGAACTGGGCGTCCGGGTCGACCGCGACCGGCTCGCCGGGGCTGTCGGGGTTGCCGGGGTTGTCGGGGTTGTCGGGGTCGTCGGGCTCCGACGGCGGCTGCGCACCGGTAGCCCGCCCGGCCTCTGGTTCGAGGACAGCGCGTTCGCCGAAGTTGTCGACGATGTCCTGCCACTCCCGCTCCCGTTCGCGGGCCAGGTCGGCAGGCTCCGGTTCGTCCTCGCGGGCCATGCCCCCAGGGTACGGCGCGCGACAATCCGGTTCGCCGGTTCGCCGGTTCGCGGGTTACTCGGCTGCGGTCACCCGGGCGACGAACTCCGCCGACCGTTCGAAGATCGTCTGGGCGTCGTTGTCGAGCGTGGCCACGTGATAGGAGTCCGGCAAGGTCACGACCTCGACGTCGGTCGAGGAGATCCCGTCGAGGATCAACGGCTGCGAGGCGTCGTCGACGACGTGGTCCTCGGCCGACCGGAAGTAGATCAGCGGAGCGGTGACTCTCGGCAGGTCGGCAATGAGCGGCCGCCAGGCCTGGAACAGCGAGTGGACCGCCTTCAGCGGAGTGCGGACGTAGCCGTGCTCCTCGACGCCCGGCTTCTTGATGTCGTTGGCGATCCCGGGCATCGACGGCACCAGGTGCTTCAGCACAGGAAGCAGCTTCACGTCGAGCCGCTTGGTCGCGATCGCCGGGTTCACCACCATCACGCCGGCGATCTTGTCGGCCCGGTCCTCCGCGAGTCGGAGCGCCAGGGCTCCACCCATCGAAAGCCCGCCGACGACGACGGCGTCGTGCTCGGCTGCGACCTCGTCGAACGCCGGGCCGAGGACGCCGTACCAGTCGTCCCAGCGCTTGGTGTTGAGGTCCTGCCAGGTCGTGGCGTGACCGGGGAGGAGCGGGACGCGTACGCCGTACCCCAGCTCCGCCAGCGCGCGTCCCCAGGGCCGGATGGACACCGGCGAGCCCGTGAACCCGTGGCTGAGCAGCACGCCGATCGAGCGCCCTCCGGTCAGTTCAGGCCGGGCGGCGACGGTCAGCGGCTCGTAGTCGGGGTGGCGGCTCATGTTGCGATTCTGCACCAGTGTCGATCGGCCCGATCAAGGCACTAGGCTGTGGTTCGTCGGTCTCGGGGAAAGGGTGCGTTGGGTGTTCTACTGGTTCCTCAAGTTCATCGCTCTCGGGCCGATCCTCAAACTGGTGTTCCGGCCCCACGCCGAAGGGGTCGAACACGTCCCGGACGGACCGGCGATCCTCGCCAGCAACCATCTGTCCTACGCCGACTGGCTCTTCATGCCACTCGTGGTGCCGCGCAAGGTGAGCTTCGTGGCCAAGGCCGAGTACTTCACCTCCCCGGGCGTCAAGGGCTGGCTGCAGAAGACGTTCTTCAGCGGCACCGGCAACATCCCGATCGACCGGGCCGGTGCCGATGCCGCGGCCGGCGCGCTGCTCTCGGCCAAGCGCGTGCTCGGCAACGGTGACCTGTTCGGGATCTATCCCGAGGGCACCCGCTCCCACGACGGCCGCCTCTACCGCGGCAAGACCGGCATCGCCCGGCTGGCCCTCGAGACGGGTGTCCCGGTCATCCCGGTCGCGGTCGTCGGCACCGACGTGGTGGCCCCGCCGGGCAAGAAGTTCGGCCGGTGGACCCGTCCGCACGTCCGCTTCGGCAAGCCGCTGGACTTCTCGCGCTACGCCGGACTCCAGAACGACCGTTTCATCCTGCGGTCGATCACCGACGAGATCATGTACGAGATCATGCGGCTCTCTGGCCAGGAGTACGTCGACACGTACGCCACCCGTGCCAAGGAGGAGTCCAAGAAGGGCGACTCCGCGAAGGGTGACGAGCAGCGCAAGCCAGCCGCCTGACCGTGACCGGTGCATCCGTCCGTGCGGTGGTCGCGGTCGAGGACCGGATGTTCCGCGCCTTGGCGGTGCTGCGCGTCGTCGTGCTCGTCAACGCAGTGGGGCTGAACGCCTACCGCAACAACTTCGACCACCCGGTCGCCGCCTGGTGCTCGGTCGGCGTGATGGTCGTGTGGACCGGCTACGCGATCGTGACCTACGCGCGACCGGTCCGACGCACGGTACGGCTGCTGGTCGTCGACCTTGCGATCGCCGTCGGCCTGCTGGCGGTGACACCGCTGGTCAAGGGCGAGTGGTTCAACGCCACCATCCCAGGCTTCTGGGTGATGGGTGCGTTGCTGGCCTGGGCGGTGCGCTACGGCTGGCGCGGCGGCCTGGTGGCGTCGGTCGCCCTCGCGGGGACCGACTGGGTGATCCGCGCCGACCACGACCAGGGCCACTACGCCAACCAGTTCCTCCTCCTGATCGGCGGGCCGATCGTCGGCTACCTCGTCGAGTCGCTGCAGCAGATGGCCGCCGAGCGGGACCGCGCCGAGCGAGAAGCGGCGGCGGCGGGCGAGCGAGCGCGGCTGGCTCGGTTGGTCCACGATGGCGTGCTGCAGGTGCTGGCCCTGGTCCAGCGCCGCGGGGCAGAGCTCGGCGGTGACGCCGCCGAGCTCGGCCGACTCGCGGGTGAGCAGGAGCAGGCGCTACGGATCCTGATCCGCACGCAGGACCGGGTGACTGCTGCCGACCATCCCGGCGGGGACGATCTTGCGGCCGCGCTGAGCGAGCTCGTACGGCGACCGGGTGTCGAGGTGGCGCTCCCAAGTGGCCGGGTCGACCTCCCGGGTCCGGTCGTCGCGGAGCTGGTGGCCGTGGTGGCGGCCTGTCTCGACAACGTGACGCGGCACGTCGGCACGGGGGCGCCTGCGTGGGTGTTGCTGGAGGACCTCGGCGACCGGGTCGCCGTCTCGGTCCGCGACGAGGGCGGCGGTATCCCTGCGGGACGGTTGGAGGCTGCCCGGGTCGAGGGCCGGCTCGGCGTCAGCGAGTCCATCGATGGCCGGCTCCGCGACCTCGGAGGTACGGCGACGCTCAGCACCGGTGACTTCGGCACCGAGTGGGAGCTCGTCGTACCCAGGACCCGGGTGACCCCATGACCATCCACACCGGGCACCCGTTCGCCGATCCCGAGCCCGATCCGGCCCGCCGGCTCCGCGGGCGGATCGGCGGCGCGGTGACCCTGTGGACCGCGGGGACCGGCCGCGGCCCGGGCCGGGATCACGGTGACCTCGCTGATGGTCGCGCTCGGCCCCACACCCAGCCTGGTCGCCCTGATCGACCCCGACAGCGACCTCCTCGCGGAGCTGCGTGACAGCGGCCGGGCGGTCGTCCAGCTCCTCACCTGGGACGACCGGCAGCTTGCCGAGTCGTTTGCCGGCACCGCCCCTGCGCCCGGTGGGCCGTTCCGCCAGGCGGAGTGGGTGGCGACGCCGTACGGACCGCTGCTCGCCGGGGCCACCACCCATGCGCTGGTCTCGCTCACCGGTGAACGCGAGCTGGGCTGGTCCGTCGAGGTGGAGGCGGTCCTCGACTCGGTCACCGTCGAGGACTCCGGCGGCGACACGTTGCTGCACCGTCGCGGCCGGTTCCAGAGGCTCGCTGAGTAGGGTCCGGGTCATGGAGGCGGGGGCTCGGCTGCGGTTGATGGTCGTCGACGACCACCCGATGTGGCGTGACGCCGTCGCCCGTGACCTCGAGGCCGCCGGGCTCGAGGTGGTGGCGACCGCTGCCACCGGCACCGAGGCGATCACCCGGTTCCGGGCCACGCGGCCGCAGGTCGTGGTCCTCGACCTGCAGATCCCGCCGCCGAGCGGGGTCGAGGTGACGGCGACGGTCCTTCGGGAGGACCCGTCCGCGCGGGTGCTGATCCTGTCTGCGTCGGGCGAGCAGGACGACGTGCTCGAGGCGGTGAAGGCCGGTGCGACCGGCTACCTGGTCAAGTCGGCTTCGCGGGACGAGCTGATCGCGGCGGTACGGAGCGTCAGTGTCGGTGACAGCGTGTTCACGGCCGGGCTGGCGGGCCTGGTCCTCGGGGAGTTCCGCCGGATGGCGCAGGACCCCGGCCCGGCGACTCCACCGGGGGAGCAGCTCACCGACCGTGAGACGGAGGTGCTCAAGATGGTCGCCAAGGGCATGTCCTACAAGCAGATCGCCGAGCGGCTGGTGCTGTCCCACCGCACGGTCCAGAACCACGTGCAGAACACGCTTCGCAAGCTCCAGCTGCACAACCGCGTCGAGCTGACCCGCTACGCGATCGAGCAGGGGCTCGACGACTGATGGCCGATGACCTGCTCGAGATCGCCGACGACCTCTACGCGCTGCCGCCGGGGGAGTTCACGGCGGCGCGGGACGCGAGGGCCAAGGAGCTGAAGGGCACCGACCTCGCGCCGGCGGTGAAGGCGCTGCGGAAGCCCGGGCTCGCCGCCTGGGTGGTCAACCTGCTGGTCCGCCGGGAGTCGGGACAGGTCGACCAGCTGCTCAGTGTCGGTGCCGCGCTCCGGGACGCCCAGGCGGCGATGTCCGCCGGCGAGCTCCGCGCCCTCACCAAGCAGCGGCGCCAGGTGACGGCCGCGGTCACCGACCAGGCCCGTCACCTCGCCGCGGAGGCCGGGCACAAGGTCACCCAGGCGGTCGCCGATCAGGTCGAGGCGACGCTCACCGCGGCGATGGTCGATGCCGACTGCGGGCGCGCCGTCCGGAGCGGCCTGCTGGTGGCCGCGCTGCAGACCACCGGCATCGACCCGGTCGGAGAGATGGCGCTCGCCGCCGCCCTCGCGACGCCCGAGGCGCTCGGCTTCTCGGCGACCGCGCGCGAGGCGCCGGAGCCCGGCCCGCCTGCGCTGCGGGTCGTGCCCGATCCGGACGCGGCGGCCAAGGCACGGGCGGCGGTCGCTGAGCGTCTCGACCAGGCCACGGCGTCCTACGACCAGGCCGACGGGGCGCATGCGGAGGCGGTGGCGGACGTGGACCGGTTGTCCGCCCGGTCGCTCCAGCTGCAGGCTGAGCTCGACGAGCTGAGGCGCCGGCTGGCCGACCTCGAGAGCGAGCTCGACGAGGTCGACGACGAGCTCGGGGACGCCGAGGACGTGCGGGACGAAGCGGCGGCCGCGCTGAGGACGGCGACTGCGGAGCGCGACGCCGCGCAGGCTTCTCTCGACAACCTGGGCCGGCCTACCGTCTAGCCCGCTGACTCCCGGACGATCCGGAGGATGCGCTCGTCGATCCAGGTGAGGTCGTCGGCAACGCGCATCTCGTAGTTCTCCGTGCCGACCCACTCTCGGAAGTCGCGCCGTCCGGCGGCAGTGGCGAATCCTTCGAGCTCGGCCAGCAGCTGGTCGTCGACAGGGACCTTCTGCTCCTCGGTCGAGGCCGTCAGGTAGAGGTCGTTGAGGTCGAGCAACCGGGCCAGCTCGTCGATCGGCGTGGCGTGGTCGTCGACCCGGAGGTCGACGGCGACGTCGTCCAACCCGCCGTACCCGGCCCCGTCCTCGACCACCAGGATCGCTGCGGACTGGCGGCCGCGCTTGTCGCCGCCCGCGGCGTCACCGGCGGCGAGGGATGCGAGCAGCCGGTCGGACAGCGGTGCGTCGGGGTCGCTCGCGAGCCACACCTCCTCCATCGCGTCGACGACCTCGGCACCCGCCAGGCAGTTGCCCTGGATCGCGTAGCCGTCACCGGTCACCCCGCCGGCCCAGGGAATGCATTCCTGGCCGGTGTGGGACGCGGCGCCGCCGTCGATGTCGACGATCCCGACCTGACGGTGCTGGCGCCCCTCGTCCTCCTCCAGCAGCCGCTGGAGGGCAACTGGCGCGGTTGCGCCCTCGTCGAGGTGGGCGAGCGCGAGCCCCTTGTAGGCGACGTTGGCGTCGGCCTGGGTGGCGACGGCACCGACGCCGGCGACCGCGGCAGGCACCGCCGACCCGACCGCGAGGAACTTCGACGCAACGGCCACGCCCCAGGACTCACCGTCGGCGGACCGAGCCACGATCGAGAAGGTCATGGGCCAACCGTAGCGAGAGTTCGGCAGTGACCGGGGTCGCAGCCGGACGATAGGCTCGGGTTCCTTGAACGTTCCAAGCGAAGGAGTTGGCATGCGTGTCGGAGTCCTGACCGGTGGCGGCGACTGCCCCGGTCTCAACGCCGTCATCCGCGCCGTCGTGCGCAAGGGCGTGAAGCAGCACGGCTTCGAGTTCGTCGGGTTCCGCGACGGGTGGAAGGGCCCGATGGAGGGCATCACCATGCCGCTCGGGATCGAGCAGTGCCGCGGGATCCTGCCGCGCGGCGGCACCATCCTCGGGTCGTCGCGCACCAATCCGTTCAAGGTGGACGACGGCGTGCAGCGGATCAAGGACAACCTCGCCGGCGGCGGGGTCGACGCGCTGGTGGCGATCGGCGGCGAGGACACCCTCGGCGTCGCCACCAAGCTCGCCGACCTGGGCGTCAACGTCGTCGGGGTGCCGAAGACGATCGACAACGACCTGTCGGGCACCGACTTCACGTTCGGCTTCGACACCGCGGTCAACATCGCAACCGAGGCGATCGACCGGCTGCACACGACCGCCGAGTCCCACCACCGGGTGCTCGTGGTCGAGGTGATGGGCCGGCACGCCGGATGGATCGCGCTGCACTCCGGCATCGCCGGCGGAGCGAGCACCGTCCTCATCCCCGAGCAGCCGTTCGACATCGACGAGGTCTGCGCGCTGGTGCGGAAGCGGTTCGAGTCCCGGTTCGCGCCGATCGTCGTGGTCTCGGAGGGTGCCGTGCCGCGGGACGGCACCGGGATGACCCTGCAGAGCGGTGAGCTCGACGCGTTCGGCCACGTGCGACTCGGCGGCATCGGCGACCGGCTCGCCAAGGAGATCGAGCAACGCACCGGCGCGGAGGCTCGTGCCGTCGTACTCGGCCACGTGCAGCGGGGCGGCACGCCCACGGCGTTCGACCGGTGGCTCGCCACCCGGTTCGGCCTCCAGGCGATCGGCGCGGTCGCCGATGGTGAGTTCGGCGTGATGGTGGCGCTGCGTGGCAAGGACATCGTCCGGGTGCCGCTCATCGAAGGCACGGGGGTGCTGAAGCTGGTCACCCCGGAGGAGTACGCCGAGGCACAGGTTTTCTTCGGTTAGGCCGTTCGGGCGATGACACCGCGCCGGGCGCGGTCCAGCATTGGCGTGTGTTCGCGGTGCGTGCGCCCCATGCGTTCGATGGCTCCCGCTTCCTCCCGGGTGGCGCGACGGTCCTGATCGAGGGCGAGCGGATCGTCGGCGTCGAGGCGTGCGACTTCTCGGTGCCCGACGGGTGCGAGGTGGCGTCGTACGACGGCACCCTGATGCCGGGTCTGGTCGACGGCCATGTCCACCTGGTCGCCGACGCCCGCCCCGGCTCGCTCGAACGGGCCGGTTCGATGACGGCCGCGGAGCTCGACGTCGAGATCACCAGGTCGCTGGCCGCGCAGGCCGCTCACGGAGTGACCACGGTCCTCGACCTCGGTGATCGTGACTACCGCACGCTGGTGTTCCGGGACCGCGCGGAGCCCGGGCAGCCACGGATCGTTGCCGCGGGCCCCCCCGTCACCGTGACCGGCGGGCACTGCCACTTCCTCGGCTGCACGGCCGACGATCCCCAGGCGCTGAAGCGCGCGGTCGCCGAGCACGACGAGCGTGGGGTCGACGTGATCAAGGTGATGGCGAGTGGCGGTTTTCTCACGCCGGGCACGGACATGTTCGGCGCCCAGTTCGGCGCCGACAACCTGCGCGTCCTCGTCGACGCCGCGCACGCCGCCGGCCTCCGGGTGCTCGCGCACGCGCACTCGATCACCGGGATCGAGGTGGCGCTGGCCGGGGGCGTCGACGGCATCGAGCACTTCAGCGGCATCAGCGCGCAGGGCTTCGCGATCTCCGACGACCTGCTCGACCGGGTGGCGGCGGCCGGCGTGGTGGTCGACCCGACCATGGGTTTCGACCAGACCCTCGTGCCGCGGATGCCACCCCCTCCGCCGCAGGTGGCCGAGACCTTCGCGAAGGTGGGCGTGGACATGTCGGCCATGTTCGCGCAGCGGTACCTCGACGTCGGCCGGATGCGCGACCACGGGGTGCGCGTCGTCCCCGGCGTCGACGCCGGAGCGATGCCGCTCAAGGCCCACGGCAACGCATGGATCGCGGTCACCGACCTGGTCACCAGCGGCTATCCGGTCGTCGAGGCGCTGGCCGCCGGTACCTCCGGTGCCGCGGACGCCTGCGGTGTCGGGGACGTCACCGGCCGACTGGCCGCGGGGTACGACGCCGACCTGCTCGTCGCCGACGGAGACCTGGCCGAGGACGTGGCCGGGCTCGGCCGGCCGCAGGCGGTGTTCGTCCGGGGTCTCGCGATCTGAACTTCCCAAACGACGGATCGTGCGGGAAGGTGATCCCGCTCGATCGCACCCGCGCCGTCGAAGGGATCTCGGATGACAGTGTCGACCGCTGAGGACGAAGCACCGCCAACCGGAGAGCCGCACGAGCTCAAGCGGGTCATGGGCCCCTGGCTGCTCCTGCTGTTCATCGTCGGCGACATCCTCGGTGCCGGCGTCTACGCGGTGACCGGCCAGATGGCCGGGTACGTCGGCGGTGTCCTCTGGCTGCCCTTCCTCCTCGCCTTCGTCGTCGCCGTGCTGACCGCGTTCTCCTACCTGGAGCTGGTCACCAAGTACCCGGCAGCGGCCGGCGCCGCGCTGTACACGCACAAGGCGTTCGGGATCCACTTCCTCACCTTCATGGTCGCCTTCGCGGTCGTCTGCTCCGGCATCACCAGCGCATCGACGTCGGCCAACACCCTCGCCCAGAACTTCTTCGCGGGGCTGGCCCTCAACGACGTGTGGTCGACCACGGTCGACGGCTCCACGGTCACCTCCATCGACACCGGTGTGGTGACGATCGTGGCGATGGGCTTCATGGTCCTGCTGGCGCTGATCAACCTGCGCGGTGTCGGGGAGAGCGTGAAGTTCAACATCGTGCTCACGCTGATCGAGATGGCGGCGCTCTGCATCGTCGTCGGCGTCGGGTTCGCGGTGGTCGCCCGGGGCGACGCCGAGATGGGTGACCTGGTCAGCTTCGACGACTACCAGGACATGGGCTGGGTGTTCGCGGTCACGGCCGCGACATCGATCGCGTTCTTCGCGATGGTCGGCTTCGAGGACTCCGTCAACATGGTCGAGGAGACCAAGGAGCCGGAGCGGATCTTCCCGCGGACGATGTTCATCGGCCTCGGCATCGCCGCGATCCTCTACATCCTGGTTGCGATCTCCGTGGTGAGCGTGCTTGACGAGACGCAGCTCAAGAACATCTACGAGTCCGAGGGCAGGGCCCTGGTCGAGGTTGTCCACATCGGGTCGCCGGGCTTCCCGATCGACAAGGTCTTTCCGTTCCTCGCCGTGTTCGCGGTGGCGAACACGGCGCTGATCAACATGCTGATGGCGAGCCGGCTGATCTACGGGATGGCCCGGCAGCGGGTGCTGCCCAAGCAGCTCGGCGCGGTCCTCCCGGGTCGCCGCACGCCCTGGGCCGGGATCCTGTTCACGACGGTGCTCGCGCTGCTGCTCATCTGGTATGTCACCAGCGACCCGGACAGCAACGTCGTCGCGAACCTCAGCAGTACGACGGCTTTCCTGCTGCTGTGCGTCTTCGCGATCGTCAACGTCGCCTGCCTGGTCCTCAAGGGCAACCGAGCCGACCACAAGGGCGGGTTCTTCACCGCGCCGTCCTACGTGCCGCCGATCGCGGCGATCCTCTGTCTCTACCTCGCCGGTCCCTGGGTCGACCGCGACTCGATCGTCTACAAGATCGCCGGTGGGCTGATGGTGATCGGGCTGGGACTCTGGGTCGTGACCTGGCTCCTCAACCTGGTCGCGAACAAGGACGACGAGCCGCCGCGGTTCGCCGACCTCGATCACCTGGACGTCGATCCCACCGACGACCCGCGATAGCGCGGCGTCGCCTGGGTCGCCGTACCCTTGTCCGGTGAACCTTCGCGACGGCTCGTCCCTCGGCTCCTCGGGACGACCGCAGATCCCGAGCCTCGAGCAGCTGCACGCCCTCGGCGCCGCGCAGCAGCCGTCGTACGACGACCCGGTCGCGGTCGCGGCCGCCGTCGCCCGGCTGCGGACGATGCCGCCGCTGGTGTTCGCGGGCGAGTGCGACGAGCTCAAGGCGAAGATTGCTGCGGCTGGCCGCGGCGAGGCGTTCATCCTCCAGGGCGGCGACTGCGCTGAGACGTTCGTGGGGGCCACCGCCGACAACGTCCGCAACAAGCTGCGGGTGCTGCTGCAGATGGCGGTCGTGCTGACCTACGCCGCCTCCGTGCCGGTGGTGAAGGTGGGACGGCTGGCCGGCCAGTACGCCAAGCCGCGTTCGTCGGACCAGGAGACGCGCGGCGGCGTCACCTTGCCGGCCTATCGCGGCGACGCAGTCAACGGGGTCGAGTTCACCCCGGAGTCCCGTCGCCCCGACCCACAGCGGCTGCTCGACGTCTACCACGCGTCTGCGTCGACGCTGAATCTCGTGCGCGCGTTCACCACCGGTGGCTACGCCGACCTTCGGCAGGTGCACACGTGGAACTCCGAGTTCGTCCGCAACAGCCCGGTGGGTCAGCACTACGAGGCGATGGCTGCCGAGATCGACCGTGCACTCACGTTCATGAAGGCGATCGGCGCCGGCGACCCCGACGAGTTCCACCGGGTCGACTTCTACTCCTCGCACGAGGCGCTGCTGCTCGAGTACGAGCACGCGATGACGCGGATCGACTCGCGGACCGAGAACCCCTACAACGTCTCCGCCCACATGGTCTGGATCGGGGAGCGGACCCGCCAGCTCGGCGGGGCGCACGTGGAGTACTTCAGCCGGATCAGCAACCCGATCGGGTGCAAGCTCGGCCCGACCGCCACCGCCGACGAGGCACTCGCACTCGCGGCGAAGCTGAACCCCACCAACGAGGCGGGCCGACTGACCTTCATCACCCGGTTCGGCGCGGGGCGGATCCGCGACGGGCTGCCGCAGCTGGTCGAGAAGGTCACGGCCGAGGGCGTCGACGTCGCCTGGGTCTGCGACGCCATGCACGGCAACACCTTCGAGACCTCCAACGGCTACAAGACCCGGCGGTTCGAGGACGTGCTCGACGAGGTGCAGGGTTTCTTCGATGTGCACCGGGCACTGGGCACGATCCCCGCCGGCATCCTGGTCGAGAACACCGGCGACGACGTCACCGAGATCATCGGCGGCGGTGAGGACCTGGACGAGCTCGGCCTTGCGCACCGCTACGAGTCGGTCGTGGACCCGCGCCTCAACCGGGTGCAGTCGCTGGAGATGGCCTTCCTGGTCGCGGAGATGCTGCGCCGCGCGTGACGACGCCATGATCGATCTCCGTTCCGACACGGTCACCCGGCCGAGCGAGGCGATGCGCGCCGCGATGGCACGGGCCGAGGTCGGCGACGA
Source organism: uncultured Actinomycetota bacterium (assembly GCA_963756795.1). Lineage (GTDB taxonomy): Bacteria > Actinomycetota > Actinomycetes > Propionibacteriales > Nocardioidaceae > Nocardioides. Next base: position 359,173 of record CAVWPK010000002.1, read on the forward strand.
CGTCTACGGCGAGGACCCGACGGTCCGACGGCTCGAGGAGCGGGTCGCGGGGTTGCTCGGACACCAGGCCGCGCTGTTCACCCCGACCGGGTCGATGGCCAACGTGCTCGCGGTCGGGCTGGTGGTGGCACCCGGCCAGGAGGTGCTGTGCGAGGCGCGCGCCCACATCGCCCGGGCCGAGCTCGGTGCCCACGGCGCCGTCTCCGGACTGACGATGCGCACCTGGTCGCACCCCCGCGGCCAGGTCGACCTGCGGGCCGTCGAAGACTTGTTCGCGCCCGATCTCGGCCCCTTCTTCGTGCCCACCGCGGCGATCTCGGTCGAGAACACCCACAACTTCGCCGGGGGAGCGGTGCTGCCGCTCGCCGACCTGGTGGCCCTGCGGGCCTTCGCCGACGCACACGGGGCCGCCGTCCACCTCGACGGCGCCCGGATCTGGAACGCGCACGTCGCGACCGGCGTCTCGTTCGAGGAGTACGGCGCCGTGGCCGACGTCGTGGGCGTGTGCCTGTCGAAGGGGCTCGGTGCGCCGGTCGGCTCGCTCCTCGCCGGCCCCGCCGACCTGGTCGCCGAGGCGAGAGTGCGCCGCAAGCGGCTCGGCGGCGGGATGCGGCAGGTCGGCGTACTTGCTGCCGCCGGTCTGTACGCCCTCGACCACCACGTCGAGCGGCTCGCCGACGACCACGCCCATGCGCGGCTGCTGGCCGAGGCCTGCGGGGTCGACCCCGCAACGGTGGACACCAACATCGTCGCCTTCGACCGCCCCGACGCCGCCGCCTTCGTGACCGCAGCCCGGGAGGCCGGCGTGCTCGCCGGCGCGGTCGGTGCGCGCACGGTGCGGCTGGTGACGCACCTGGACGTGTCGCGCGCCGAGGTGAAGACCGCTGCTGAGGCGCTGTCCCGAATCTGACCCGTTGGGGTCGACCTGAGCCGGGACTGCCCCTGGACCTGCCCGGCAGACAACCGCCAGGTCCTGCTTCGGGTCTTCGAAACCGAATGACTCAACGAATCCCGAAGCCGGTGATGGCGATCTCGCTCACAGCGGTGTAGTCGCGTGCGTCCGGACCCTTGCCGGGCTGGGTGACGCCGAGGATCCGCAGCTCGATCGTCGTCGTCTCGACCGCACCGACGGAAACGGTCTGCAGGTCCCGGACCTCGGCCAGGTCCTGGGGCACCTCGGTGCCGTCGTCGAACACCCAGACGACCGAGGTGATCCGGCGGTTGCCGGCGTACCAGTCGTGGGGCGGGTCGGTCTTCGCGTAGCCGTTGATCAGCCCGACCGCGGTCACGGTGACGGCGTCGTCGAAGAGCAAGGTGATGACCGAGCCCGCCCCGTCGCCCGGCATCCGCCAGCTGGTGCGCGGGTCGGTGTCGAGCATGCTGTCGGCCCGGAAGGTGACGGGGTCTCCGTTGCCGTCGACGCTGGCCGGCGCGGTATCGGGAACCGTGACCCTCGTCGGCTGCAGTGGGATCCCGCGACCGACCTCGCTGCTGGTGTCGGTGCGCTGGTCCTCCCCGCCGCCGAGCGCGGGCGCTTCAGCGGCATCGTCGCCCGAGTCCGCGCGCAGCACACCGCCGCCGATGGCGCCGACGACCACGAGGACGACCACGACCATGGCGACGGCGGTGGCAAGGACCAGCAGGCCGACCAGCCAGGGCAGGACCGACCGGGGGCCGGGAGGCGGTCCGACGTCGTACGGCGTGACGGTGGCCGTGGTCGGGGGCGGCCCGACCTGGGGCGGGGCACTCCCGGTGTCGGTCTCGGGCCGGTAGCGGGCACCGCAGTTCGTGCAGTACCGGCCCACCACGAGCTGGTAGCCGCACTGCGTACAGAACCGCCTGGCCTGGTCCAACGACCCCCCTCTGTGTCGCGGAGGAGGTTAACCCGAAGGGCTCGCTGTCGTCGCTTCCGCGGGTCGGCGGCCGACGAGCGGCGAGAGCTGTCGCACCGCCTGGGCCAGCGCCCGCAGGTCCTGACCGTGGAGGGCCTGCGGACCGTCGCACAGGGCGATCTCGGGGTCGGGGTGGACGTCCACGATGATGCCGTCGGCGCCGACGGCGATCGCCGCGCGGGCCAGCGGGACGACCAGGTCCTTGCGCCCGGAGGCGTGCGACGGGTCGACGATGATCGGCAGGTGGCTCGCCGCCTGCACGACGGGGACGGCCGAGATGTCGAGGGTGTTGCGGGTGGCGGGCTCGAAGGTGCGGATGCCGCGCTCGCACAGCACGATGTCGAGGTTGCCCCGCTGGGCGACGTACTCCGCCGCCATCAGCCACTCCTCGATGGTCGCGGTCATCCCGCGTTTGAGCAGGACCGGCTTGCCGGACTCGCCGACGGCCTCGAGCAACCCGAAGTTGGCCATGTTGCGGGCGCCGATCTGCAGCATGTCCGCCTGCTCGGCGACCTCGGTGACGTCGCGCGCGTCGACGACCTCGGTGACGATCGGCAGTCCGGTCGCCTTGCCGACGGCGGCGAGGATGTCGAGGCCGCGCCTGCCCAAGCCCTGGAACGCGTACGGCGACGTCCGCGGCTTGTAGGCGCCGCCGCGCAGCACCGACGCTCCTGCGGCCTTGGCCATCGTCGCCGCCTCGAGGGTCTGCTCGGGCGTCTCGACGGCGCACGGCCCGGCGATGAACGTGAACGTGGCCGGACCGATCGGCACCTGGGAGCCGGGCTTGCCGACCCAGACCGTCGACCGGTTCGGGTGGTGCTGGCGGCTGACCAGCTTGTAAGGGTCGGAGATCCGGTGCACGCCCGCAACGCCACGCAGGGTGCGGAGGTTGAGGCCGTGGAAGCTGTCGATGTCGCCGACCAGGCCGATGATGGTGCGGTCCACGCCCTGGGAGACGAACGCCGTGCCGCCGACGGCCTCGACCTTCTCGACGACGTGCGCAACGTCCTCCGGCGTTGCGTCCGGCGCCATGACCACGACCATGCTTCGAGCGTAGGTGCGAGGTCGTGGCCCGGACGACCCGGAGCCACCATCTGGACGTGCGCGTCGGACAGCGCTCAGACGACGAGGTGGGTGACCTCGGCCTCGACCTTCCGGCGCGGCAGCAGCTCGACCACGATCATCGCGGCCAGCACCATCGCCCCTCCCATCAGCATCCGGACGGTGATCACCTCGCCTCCCAGCAGGACCGCGAAGAAGGCCGCGAAGACCGGTTCCATGCTCATGATGATCGCGGTGCGAGTGGGCGGCAGGTGCGCCTGCGCCCAGGTCTGGGCGAGCATCGCGGCTGCTCCCGCGACCAGCGCCATGTAGACCACCGAGACCCAGTCCGATCCCCGATCCGGCAGCACCACGCCCGCGTCCCCGGTCGTCAGCGCCGCGGCCAGACAGATCGCCGCGATCACCAGCACCTGGAGGATCGACATCCCGAGCGCGTCCGCGCGCGTCGACCACGCACCCAGGCCGACGATGTGGCATGCGTAGAGGATCGCCGCCACCAGCGTGATCGCTTCGCCGTAGCCGATGGAGAACCCGTCGAGGGTGAGCACCCCGAGACCCGCGGTGGCGAGCGCGACGGCCGCCCAGGTGAGCGCCGAGATCGGGATGCGGAGGAGAACCGCGGCGATCAGGGGGGTCGCCACGACGTACAGCCCGGTGATGAAGCCGCTGACGCTGGCCGGGGTGTGGGCGAGGCCGGCGGTCTGCATGATCTGCGCGACGCCGTAGATGCTGCCGAGCAGGACAGCACGCCGCCGGGTCTCCGGGGACAACCGGGCGATCGCCCGCGGGGCCACCAGCACCATGGCCACGCCCGCGATCAGGAACCGCACCGCGAGGAAGTCGACCGTCGGCACCCGGTCGAGCAGGTCCTTGATCAGGAAGAAGGTGCTGCCCCAGGCCGCGGTCATGGCGAGCAGCGCTCCCGCGGCCAGCAGCGAGGTACGGCGCTCAGCCGTGGCTGGGGTCATCGGTGCGGTTCAGACCACGTAGAGGACGATCGTGCTGCCCTTCTCGGCCATGCTCCCCGCGGGCGGGTCCGTCGAGTAGGCGCGCTCGCCGGTGAAGTAGACCGGCGCGTGCTCGATGTCGACCTCGAACCCCAGATCCTCGAGTGTCTCGACTGCTTCGTCAGTGGGCTCGTAGAACACCCTGGGGACCTCGATCAGCTCGGGACCGTCGGACACGACGAAGTCGACCTGGTCACCCTTGAACAGCGTGCCGCCGCTGGGCTCGTGGCTGATCACGTCGCCCTCGGCGATGGTGTCGCTGTTCTCGCGGCCCGCCACGTTGACGACCAGGCCCTGCTTCTCGAGCTTGTCCTGTGCCTTCTCGAAGCTCTCCCCGACCCAGTCGCCGACCTTGAGCGGCTCGCGTCCCAGGCTCACCACGAGGTCGACGACGGCGTTGACCGGGAGGTCCTCGGCCTTCTTCGTCCCGTGGCCGGGGTCGCTGCTGATGACCTTGCCCTTCGGTACGACCTCGGAGTAGTCCTCCTTGACCTTGCCCACGACGAGCTTCACCTCGGTCAGCGTGTCCCTGGCTTGATCGAGGGTGAGCCCGCGAAGCTTGGGCAGGTCGTGCATCTCCTCCCCGAGGGAGAGGGTGAGGGTGACCGCTTCGCCCGGCAGGATCCGCTCGCCGGGACCGGGATCGCTGGCGAGCACGACGCCCTCGTCGACGCTGGTCGAGTACACGGCAACGGCGTACTCCACCTCGAGCCCGGCGGCGTCGATCTTCTGCTCCGCCTCGGCCTGGGAGAGGCCGACCACCCTCGGTGCGTCGAGGTAACGGGCCCAGCCGAACCAGTAGGCACCACCGGTGACGGCCGCCATCAGGACCGCCGCGAGCACCAGGAGTACGACGCCGCGGCGGCGCCGTCGCGGCCGCGACGGTCGCTCGGAGCCCGTCGCCGCGCGGGGTGGCGACGGAGGGGTGCGCCTGGGCGGGGGCGGGACCGTCTCGAACCTGGTCGTGCCCTCCCGGGTGACGGGTTCGAGGATCTTGACCGGGGGAGCGATCCGGGCGTCGTCCCACAGGTCGCGGATCGGCTCCGGCATCGTGTCGGTGGTCTCGGTCCGCGGCTGCGTCGGCAGCAGGTCGGCGACCAGCTCGTCGTCCTCGCGGACCCCGTGGTGCAGGGCGTGGGTCACGCGGTGCACGTGGTGGAGCAGCACGGCGGCGTCGGCCGGTCGCAGGGATCGGTCGCGGGTCGTCGCCCGGGCAACCAGCGCGTCGACGTACGCCGGGAGTCCGGGCTCCTCCGCCGAAGGCGGGGGGACATCCTCGTGGACGTGCTTGTAGGCGACCGCGATCGGAGACTCGCCCTGGTGCGGCTTGTGACCGGTCAGCAGCTCGTAGAGGACAACCCCGGCTGCGTAGACATCGGCCCGCGCGTCCGCCTTGCCGTCGACCACCAGCTCCGGCGCGAGGTAGGACACGGTGCCGATGAGCACCCCGCCGGTGGCTGTGTGCTGGGTCTCGGCGCTGACGGCGCGGGCGAGGCCGAAGTCGGCGACCTTGATCCGGCCGTCGTCGGAGATCAGCACGTTCTCCGGCTTGACGTCCCGGTGGATGAGCCCGCTGCGGTGGGCCGAGGCGAGCGCGGAGAGCACCGGGTCGAGGATCGCGAGCGCCCGCTCGGGCGACATCGGCGCCTCCTTGGCGATGGTGTCGCGCAGGGTGTGGCCGGGCACCAGCTCCATGGCGAGGAAGACCGTCCCGTTGTCCTCTCCCTGGTCGTAGACCGCGACGACGTTCGGGTGCGACAGGCGGGCGGCGGCCCGGGCCTCGCGCACGAACCGGGCGGCGAACTGCTCGTCGCCCGTGGTCGCGTCGCCGAGTCCGACGTGCATGATCTTGATCGCGACGGCCCGGTCGAGCCGGGTGTCGTGCGCCTCGTAGACCGCCGCCATGCCGCCGCGGGCGATGCGCGGCCCGATCCGGTAGCGGCCGTCGAGGAGTCGTCCCACCTGGGGGTCGTTGTCAGGGGACGCTACGGCGCGCGGGCTGGTGCCGCGGTGCTGTGTGTCCTCGTGCACAGCGACCCTCCTGTGCAGGTATCTCGGGGCTCCGGAGGGGAAGTTCCGGAACCCACAGGATACGTGGGCCCGTCTGCGGGCGACCGCAACCACGCCGGGGGCTGGACCGATGCCGGACGGCTGGAATGATGAGCGGCATGAGTGAACCCGCACCCCGGCTGGCCGACCACGACCTGGCGACCCTCGTCGACGAATGGCTGGAGTGGGACGCCGCCGGCGAGCTCCTCGGCGTCACGCCGGCGAAGGTCCGCACCATGGTGCGTGACCACGAGCTGGCCGCGGCAGTGCCCGGTGCCGGTCGCCCGTCGATGGTCCCTGCGCTGTTCATCGACGACGAAGGGCTGCCGGTCAAGGGCCTACCGGGCCTGCTCACCCTGATGCACGACTCAGGCTTCGACGACCGCGAGTGCATCGCCTGGATCTTCCTCGACGCCGACCTGCCCGGCCGGCCGATCGACGCGCTCCGGGAGAACCGCGGCACCGAGGTCAAGCGCCGCGCCCAGGCACTGGCCCTCTGAAGATCCCGCCATGGCCTCCGCGGGACTCGGGAAGACGGCGACCAGACTGATCTCGACGGCCGTCGTTGCCGGGCTGGTCGCGGTGGTGTGGTGGATCCAGACCGGCGCCGACGACGACCCGACGGCGGACGATCCGGAGCCGGGCGGCGCCACATCGTCGTACTCCGCGCCGACGACCGACCAGGTCAGCGGCCTTCCGTACGTCGCGCTGGACGACCTCCCGCCGGAAGCAGCGGACGTCGTTGCGCTGATCGATCGGGGCGGTCCGTTCCCCTACGACAAGGACGGATCGACATTCGGCAACTTCGAGGGGTTGCTTCCTGACCGGGATGACGGCTATTACCGGGAGTACACGGTGGAGACGCCCGGGTCGGACGACCGTGGCGCCCGTCGGATCGTCGGCGGCGCTGAGGGCGAGCTCTACTGGACCGAAGACCACTACGAGTCGTTCGAGGTGATCAGGAGATGACCCAGGAGATGGCCCAGGAGATGACCCAGGAAGATTCGAGGCGGGCATGAGCGGCCTGGCCGCGGTGCTCGCAGGCCGGCACGACGCCGGCGTCCATCGGTGGCACACCGCCCTCCACGTCCCGGACGTCCAGCACGCGGTCGAGCACGCAGGCTGGCAGTTCGGGTACGTCGACGGCGTGGCGCTGGAGAGCAAGAAGGAGGTGCTCGGCGCCATCGGCGCCGCGCTCGACTTCCCTGACCACTACGGAGGCAACCTCGACGCGCTCCGCGACTGCCTGCGCGACCTGAGCAAGCCGACGGTCCTGCTGTGGGAGGGCTGGGGAAGCCTCGCCCGGGCTGAGCCGAGCGCCTTCGAGAAGCTCTGCCGCGTGCTCGGGAAGCACCGCAACGGCGACGCGTCGCTCGAGGTGCTGCTGCGCGGACCCGGCCCGGACGACACCGGGATCACGTCGCTGGACTGAGGCCCCTGGGTTCAGACGGTCCGTCGGGTGGCGGCTGCCGCCAGCCCTTCGAGTACGGCGCACGCCTGCTCGTCGAGGCCGACCGTGGTCCGGGCGGCGGCCAGCGCCGTGACCGCGTGCCGGGCGAGATCGTCGATCTTCGACTCGACCGCCAGGTGCGCTCCTGAGCGGTCGATGATGCCGCGCAGCTCGGCGACCTCGTCGGCGCCCAAGGAGGTGCCGAGCGCGGCGTCCAGGCGGGCGCGCTCGGTTTCCGGCGCACCCGCGAGCGCGAGCGCGACGAGCACCGTCCGCTTGCCCTCGACCAGGTCGTCGCCGGCGGGCTTGCCCGTCGTCGTCGGGTCACCGAACACGCCGAGCAGGTCGTCGCGCAGCTGGAACGCCTCACCGAGCGGCAGACCGTAGCCGGAGAGCGCGGCCAGCGCGTGCTGCGGAGCGCCGGCGAGCGCGGCGCCGACGTGGAGCGGGCGCTCGATGGAGTACTTCGCCGACTTGTAGCGGAGCACGGTCATCGCGTCGTCGACCGTGGCCCGGCCACGCGCCTGCACCGACACGTCGAGGAACTGACCCGCGATCACCTCCGACCGGCAGGTGTCGAGCACGTCGAGCGCCGGTCCGACCCGGTCCCACGGCATGCCGCACCGGCGGAGCAGCTCGTCGGACCAGGACAGCAACAGGTCGCCCAGCAGGATGGCCGCGGCGGCGCCGTACTGCGCCGGGTCGCCGGGCCAGGACTGCTGCCGGTGGAGATCGGCGAAGCCGCGGTGCGTGGCGGGACGACCGCGACGCGTGTCGGAGGCGTCCATCAGGTCGTCGTGGACGAGCGCGCTGGCGTGGAGGAGCTCGAGGGAGGCGGCGGCACGCAGGATCGCGCGCTCGTCGTACTCCTCCCGCGCGGCAGCGCGGAAGCCCCAGTAGCAGAACGCCGCGCGGAACCGCTTGCCGCCGCTGACCGCCGCCCGCCCCTCGGCAACGAGCCGCGCCGCGTCGTCGCCGAGCGGCGTCAGCCGTTCGGCCTGCTCGTCCAGGAAACCGTCGATCTCGGTCTGGAGGTCGGCACGGAACCGCTCCTGGTCGCCCTGGTTCCACGCCTGCCCGGTCACGGGCCGACCTTAGTGCCCCCTAAACTGCGCGCATGACAACAGGTCGCGGCCGCTCCCTCGGCGAAATCATCCGCCGGGGCGAACGCTCTTTCTCCTTCGAGTTCTTCCCGCCGAAGGACGAAGCAGGTGAGGAGCAGCTGTGGAACGCGATCCGCACGCTGGAGCCCTACCGCCCCACCTTCGTCTCCGTGACGTACGGCGCCGGCGGCAGCACCCGCGACAAGACGGTGGCCATCACCGGTCGGATCGCGCGCGAGACCTCGATGATGCCGATGGCGCACCTGACCTGCGTCGGCCACACCCGCGAGGACCTCGAGGCGATCCTCGACTCCTACGTCGCGGAGGGTGTCTTCCACGTGATGGCGCTGCGCGGCGACCCGCGTGAGGGACCCCGCGCCGAATGGACGCCGACCGAGGGCGGGCTCAACTACGCGCTCGACCTCGTCGAGCTGGCGCGCTCCCGCGGGGACTTCCGGATCGGCGTGGCCGCGTTCCCCGAGGGACACCCCAACGCCGAGTCGCTCGACGTCGACGCCGACCGGCTGGTGGCGAAGGCCGAGGCGGGTGCCGAGTTCGCGGTCACCCAGATGTTCTTCCGCGCCGCGGACTACTTCGGACTGGTCGAGCGGGTGCGCGCCCGGGGCGTCGACATCCCGATCCTTCCCGGCATCATGCCGATCCTGAACCTCAACGCGATCCGTCGCCAGGGCGAGCTGATCGGGACCTCGGTCCCGGAGGAGATCGTCGCGCGGATCACCGCTGCCGGACCGGAACCGGTGGCGGTTCGGGCGGAAGGCATCCAGCTCGCCGCCGAGCTGTGCGAGGAGCTCCTCGCGGGCGGCGCGCCGGGGCTGCACTTCTACACGCTGAACCGGTCGAAGGCCACGCTCGAGATCTTCGAGGCGCTCCGGATCACCGTCTGAGCGGCTACTGGGCAGGTCCGATCACCTGAGCGACCAGCGCGGCGGACTGGGTCACGAACGGCACGCCTGCGCCGGGGGCGGCATGCGCACCCGCCGCGTAGACCCCGCTGATCGGCGTCGTCGGGCCGAGGCGGTAACGGACGGTGCCGCGGCCCTGCCAGAGGACCCCGCACGGCGAGCCGTGCCACTGCTCGACGAGGTCTCGGGGTGACAGGTCGATCCGGGTGACGACCTGCTCACGGATGTCGATCTTGTGCCGCGCGAGGGCCTCGAGGATGTCCTCGGCCAGCTTGCCGCGTCCGTGCAGGGTCCACGCGGTGCCGCCCTCCGGAGCACTGCCGCCGGTGCGGATGATGATCATCGGGTCGGCGTGCAGCACGAACTCGGCCGGGAGGTCGGGCACCTCGCCCACCAGTCCGAGATGGGCGACCACGGGCGGGAGGGCAGGCATCGAGCGCGCGACGACCGCAGCAAGCGCCGGCAACCGCCGCGGGTCGATAGCGACGACGACCGCGTCGACGTCGATCTCGCCCGTCTCGACCGACACCGCAGCCACTCGACCGTCGCGGACGACCAGGTCGCGCGCCGCCGTACCGGTGAGGACGGTGACGCCGCGAGTCTGGAGGCGGGCGGTCAGCAGCTCGACGATCCGGGCCATCCCGCCCGGGACGGTCCAGGCGCCGAAGCACTGCTCCAGGTAGTTGGTGACGCCCACCCACGCCGGCACGTTGCGCAGGTCGTGGCCCTCCGCAACCGCGCGGTGGCCGGCGACCAGGCCGAGCCGGTCGTCGCGGAAGTCGCGGCGCAGTCGCTTGTGCAGCGTCTCTCGGGTGTTGAACAGCGAGTTGAGATCCGTCGGTACGTCGCGCGGGTCCCACGGAACCTCGACGTAGTTGTTGCGCAGCACGTCCCAGACCGGGGCGTAGGTGTCGACGTGACGAACCCAGGCATCGCCGAGCCCCGGCCCGAGCTCGTCGAAGGCGGCGACCTGGGCGGCCCTGGAACCTCCGGGCACCCGCACCGAGGTCCGGTCCTCGAACCGGTGCTCGGTGATCACCTCGAGCGGCTCCAGCTCGCCGCCGAGCTCGGTCTCGAGAGGGCGACCGGACTTGCGGAACAGGTCCCGCAGCGCCGCGGGGAGCAGGGTCGACGTGGCCGAGCCGTCCCAGGTGTAGCCGTCCTGGCTGACCGCGCCCAGCGCCCCACCCAGGGTCGCCGAGGCCTCGACGAGCACGATCTGGTGGCCCGCCTTGGCCAGCCGTGCGGCGGACGCGAGGCCGGCCAGGCCGCCGCCGATGACGACGATCCTCATCGCTGGCTCCGTTTCACTCGACGTCGATCGGACTGGCGCCGGTGAGCCGCAACAGCTCGTCGTACGTCGTCGAGAACACCGCGGCCGGGTGTCCGGCAGCAGCCCACACCACGTCGTACTGCCGCAGCCATGAGTCGAGGTAGGTCGGTACCGGCGCCGGGTGGCCGATCGGGGAAACCCCGCCGATCACCTGCCCGGTGTGCTCACGCACGAACTCGGGCGAGGCGCGCCGCAGCTTCGCGACTCCGACTCCCGCGGCGGTCTTGCCGGTGTCGACCCGGTGGGCCCCGGACGTGAGGACGAGCACCGGCGAGCCGTCGGCGTCGAAGAGCAGGCTGTTGGCGATCGCGCCCACCGCGCAGCCGAGCGCTGCTGCCGCGAGTGCGGCGGTGTGGACGGCATCGGGCAGAATGACGATCTCGCCCGCTCCGCCGCGTCGTGCGTGCTCGACGCGGAACCGGCTGATCGAGGGATGGTCGGCCGACATGGGTGTGACCCTAGAGGACGCGCCGACGTGGCGCCGCCGGGGGAACGGGTGCATCGAGGAGGACGGATGGACAAGCGACCGGCAGCGGTCGACCTGGCGACCTGGCTGTTGTGGCTCCAGGTTGCCGCCGGTGTCGTGGTCTGCGCGCTGGTCGTCGTCTTCCGCGAGGACCTCGAGGCTGCCTGGTCTCCGGGCCGGAGCGGAGACAGCACGGTGCAGCAGCTCGACTTCGTCCCGGTCATCCTGGTGCTCTACGCCGTGGTGGCGGTCACGACGTTGACCCTGATCCCGCTGCTGCGGGCCGGTCACAACTGGGCGCGACACGCGCTCGCGGGGGTGTCGGTCAGCATCCTGCTGGCGAGCCTCGCGACGGCGCGGACGATGCCGCCCCCGTTGTTCCGCGGGGTGATCATCGCCGCAGCCGTCATGAGTGCGGTCACCCTGGTGTTCCTCTGGCACCCCGAGGCCCGGCGGCACTGCCGGGGCGCGGCCGACCTCGAGCGGGCCGACACCAGGCCGTGATCGACGCTCCCCTCGGTGCGTCTTGACCTCGTGTCGGGGGATCGGTGTACCTTGATCATGTTCGAACAGATGTTCGAACATGATCCGAGGAGTTCGCCATGGCCAGCGCGCAGCACCTGCTTCCGCACCCCGACCACCTGCCCGCCACTACCCACTCCTACCTGTCGCGGGCGGCGGAGTCACTGAGCGAGGCGGTCGCCTCGCGCGACGTGGCTGAGCGCTACGCCTGTGCCCACGTGGCGGCGCTGCGCGCTGCCGCCGCCCTGCTGGCGGCCCGGGCCCGACCGGCACCCGCTCGGCGCCGTCACCAGAAGAACGCCTGGGTCCTGCTCGCCGACGTCGCGCCCGAGCTGGGGGAGTGGGCTTCGTTCTTCTCGGCCGGCGCGGCAAAACGGGCCGCCGCCGAGTCCGGCTCGACCCGCGCGGTCAACGAGCGTGACGCCGACGACCTGGTCCGGGACGCCGATCGGTTCCTTGCCGTGATCGAGCAGGCCCTCGGTCTGTCCCCCCACGTCCCGCTCGGCGACCAGCTCGTCGTGCGAGCCGCAGGCTGAGGGTCACGGCCGGCCGCACTAGTGTTGCCGCCATGGTCTCCAGCGAGCGGCCCGGGGAGCGCCCGGGCTCGGTGCGCACCGCCGTGGTCTGGGACGCGCTCGGGCCGATGCTGTCCGGCGCGCCGTGCGACGTCGTCGACATCGGCGGCGGCACCGGAGGATTCGCGGTCAGAGTGGCACAGGCCGGTCACCGCGTCGCCGTCGTCGACCCGAGTCCCGATGCCCTGGCCGCGCTGGCCCGCCGGGCACTCGAGGTCGGAGTCGACGTCGCCGCCCACCAGGGCGACGTGTCCGGTCTTCTCGACGTGGTCGGCGCCGACAGCGCGGACCTGGTGCTCTGCCACGGGCTGCTCGAGGTGGTCGACGCGGGCGAGGCCCTGGGCACGATCCGGACCGTGCTGCGGCCCGGCGGCACGGTCAGCATCCTCGTCGCCCAGCGGCACGCTGCCGTGGTCGCCCGGGCGATGGCCGGCCACCTCCACCAGGCGCTCGCTCTGCTCGACGGCGACGAGCCGGTCGAACGGTCCGGACGCGCCTCCCGGCCGACCCGCCGGTTCACCGCGACCGAGCTCGGCTCGCTCGTCGAGCAGGCGGGGTTCGCGGTTTCGGCCGTGCACGCCGTGCGCGTCTTCACCGACCTGGTCCCGGGGTCGCTGCTCGACCAGGAGCCCGGCGCCGCCGCGGCCCTGGTGGACCTGGAGCGCGCGGTCGCCCAGCGCGCGGAGTACCTCCCGCTCGCGACCCAGATCCACCTGCTCGCGACCTGACCTCCACCGGTCGGCGCAATGACCGCGCCGCACCTGCTCCACGTCGACATGGACGCGTTCTACGCATCGGTCGCGATCCGCGACCGTCCGGAGCTCCACGAGCTGCCCGTCGTCGTGGGCGGCGGGCACCGCGGGGTGGTGCTCTCTGCGAACTACCCGGCGCGCCGCTACGGGATCCGGTCGGGAATGTCCGGCGTCGAGGCGCGCCGACTGTGTCCGCGCCTGGTCGAGGTCCCACCCGACTTCGACGTGCTGCGCCCGGTGTCGAAGGCGATCATGGAGACCTTCCGTGGTTTCAGCCCGGTGGTCGAGGTGATGTCGCTGGACGAGGCGTTCCTCGACGTCCGTGGCGCGGCCAGGCTGTTCGGTCCGCCGGACGTGATTGCCGAGCGGATCCGGTCGCGCGTCCGTGCGGAGCACGGGATCACCTGCTCGGTCGGGATCGCCGCCGCGATCTCGGTCGCGAAGCTGGCCAGCCGGCGGGCCAAGCCCGACGGCGTGCTCGCGATCCCGCCCGAGCGGTTCGCCACGATCGTCCACCCGCTCGACGTGGGCGAGCTCTACGGCGTGGGCGAGGCGACCCGGCAGCGGCTCCACCGGCTCGGCCTGATCACCGTCGGCGACGTCGCCCGGGTGCCGGTCGCGGAGCTGCGGCGGATGATCGGCGGCCACCTGGGCGGCCATCTCCATACCCTCGCCTGGGGCGTGGACCGGAGCGAGCTCTCGCCCGGTGGAGCGGGGACCTTCGGGTTCGGCGAGGGTGTGCCCGAGGGCAGCATGGGCGCGCAGCACACCCTCGCGGCCGACACCCGCGACCGCGACCGGCTCGCGCGCGAGGTGCTGCGACTGGCGGCCCGGGTCGCCGCCCGGCTCCGGGCCGCGGACAAGGTCGGTCGCACGGTCGCGATCACGATCCGGTGGAGCGACTTCCGCACCATCACCCGATCGCGCACCTTGCCGGAGCCGACCGACGTCACCCATGACGTCTACGAGGCGGCCCTGCTCCTTCTCGACGCGACGTTCCCGTTGCGGATGGCGGTGCGGCTGGTGGGCGTCCGGGTCGAGGGACTCAGAGGCCGACGCGAGCTCGGTGGCCGGCAGCTGGTCATCGGTGAGCCGGATCCCGGATGGCCCGACGCCGACCGGGCCGTCGATCGGGCGACGGACCGGTTCGGTCCGTCCGCCGTACGTCGAGGCAGCCTGCTGTGACACCCTGGGAGCGTCGCGCACGCGTCCGATCACCGGTCGGCACGGACCCTCGGTCTGCGTCGGTTCGGACCCTGCGAGAGGAAATATCTGGACGGCCTACCGGTCGACGCGGAGCCTGCCTACACTGAAGATCAGACTTTCGACGCCACTCGTCGACCGCATGCGTGGAGGAAACCGGTGCCACTCTCCGAAGAGGAGTTGCGACTGCTCGAGCAGATGGAGCGCGCGCTCGTCGAAGAGGACCCCAAGTTCGCATCGACCCTTCGGGGCACCACCCTGCGCCAGGCGGCCCGCCGCCGCGCCCTGCTCGCCGGGTTCGTGTTCGCGGTCGGCATCGCCGTGCTGATGGGCGGCGCCATCAGCGGCTACTGGCAGGTCGGGATCGTCGGGTTCGTGATCATGCTCGGCTCGGCGACGATCGGCCTCAGCGCGCTCCGCGGCCAGGCAATCAGCGGTCAGCAGAAGTCGGGCTCCGAGGTGACGACGGCACACCCCTCCGGCTTCGGCGTCATCGACGGGGGTCGTTCCCGCGGTCGTCGCCACCCCCGGTTCAAGACCTCCGGCTCGTTCATGGAGCGCGTCGAGGAGCGCTGGCGCCGCCGCAAGAACCGCGGATTCTGATCCCGTCAGACGTCGATCAGCTGGCCTCGGTCGGCGGGATCGCGGGTCGGGCGCTGCCACAGTGAGCGGGGCAGCCACCGCGCCCGCCGGGCGACCCGACGGGTGACGCCGGCCTCCAGCGATGCACAGCAGGTCCGGGCGTCCTCGGCCAGCCCGCCGGGCGCGACCGAGCCGGGCCTCGCGTAGCGAGCACGCTCGAGCGCGGCCACCAGGCGCTCCAGGGCCGCGGTCGCTCCGGGGTCGGCATCGGGTCCCGTGCGCGGCCGCTCGGCCCGGTCAGTCGCCGCCCGGTCGCCGAGGTGCTCGACCACCACCCGGCCCACCTCCTGGGGCGACCGCCCGGAGGGCCACGGACGGTCGAGGTCGGTCGAGGTCGAACGCAGCTCGTCCCAGACGTCCTCCGCCGTGCCGGACAGCCGGCGGCTCCGCGCGCGTTGACGGAGGGAGCGGGGTGCCAGCGCGAGAGCTCCGGCCCCGGCCAGGATCAGCGCGAGCAGGGCGACCCGGAGCAGGACGACGGTCCAGTCGGTGCCGCCGTCGGCGTCGCTGCCGTCCCCGGCGGCCGCGTCCTCCGGTGCGACCGTCTCGTTCACCGTTGGGCGATCGGTGGGGAGATCGTCGCTCGGTGCAGTCCCCGTCGGGCCCGTGGTCGTGTCCGGCTCGGTCGGAACCTGCACCGGCACCGTCGAGTAGTCGGGCGGTGCGTCGGCGCGGGCGCCCGGGGTGGGCTCGAACTGGACCCATCCCGCGCCCTGGAAGTACAGCTCGGGCCAGGCGTGGAGGTCGTAGGAGCTGTACTCGAAGTTGCCGTTGCCGAGATCGTCCGGCTCGAGGAAGCCGACCGCCACCCGCGCTGGGATGCCGACGATCCGCGCCATCACCGCCATCGCGGACGCGAACTGCTCGCAGTATCCGGTGCGCCCGCCGGGTGCGGTGGCGCTCAGGAAGGTCTCGAAGGCGTTGCCGCCGACACCCTCGGGTGCCTTGTCCAGGTCGTAGGTGAAGTTCTCGCGGAACCACTTCTGCAGCAGCAGCGCGGACTCGTACTCGGAGAGAGCGCCTTCGGTCACCTCGACCGCCTGGAGGCGCACGATCGACGGCAGCCCACCGGGCACCTCGAGGAACTCGTCGTCGACCGCGACCGTCGTGGCGTCCTTGAAGAACTCCCCGGTGGTGCCGTAGTGAGGGTCGATGCCTTGGACGGACCACTCGAGGTTCTCGGTCGTCAGGTCCTCGGGTACGGCGAGGAAGTCCATGGTGTCCTCGTCGAAGCGCCAGTCGCCCGGGGCCTCGACAGATGAGGCGGGGAACTGGGTCGGCAGCCACGAGGAGTCGAACGCCTCGTTCGCCTCGAACCGGTAGTCGTACACCGAGCGAGGTACGTCGGGTGACAGTCCCTCCGGTGGAGGCAGGGTGCCCGTCGCGGTGTTCCCGTCGGCCACCCCGCGGTCGCCACTGCTCCACTCCACGCCGGTGAACCGGTTGAGCACGGCGACCCGCAGGTAGTCCGGGAACGGGTCGTCGGTGTGAAGCCTGATCAGGGGGACGTCCTGTTCGCGCTCGAGGTCCCTGCGGAGGTCGGCGCGAGGGTTGTGAATCTCGATATTGACGTCGCCGTCGCCGGGACCCAGGCCGAGCAGGTCGAGGTTGAGGACGGGGACGAACGGCGGGAGCAGGACCGCCACCACGGTCGCGGTCAGGCCGATTCGTCCGGCCCCCACCCGCATCGCGTCCGCCACCGGGTTGACCTCGGTCCAGGGGTTGGCCTCGTCGGGGCCGAGCGGTCGACCCCACTTGATCAGGCCGTCGCGACTGTCGAGATGGAGCAGCGCCAAGAAGCCCGTTGCAGCGAGCACGAACGCGACCAACCCGGGGCCCGACTGGACCACGCCGGCGGGGACGGAGTAGATGGCGAGCAGCGCGAGCCCGGCGAGCGGGACCCGGCGCAGCGTGCAGGCGAGGAAGTCGACGAGCAACAGGAAGAAGGCGCCGCCGGCGATCATCAGGGGCGCGACCGAGGGCACGTCGGCCTGGATCGGAGCCTCGTAGGTGCGCGCCGAGTCCATGGCGAGCTCGAACGAACGGGCGATCTCGTTTCCGACGGCTCCGACCGGGAGCGGGCCCCCGCCCAGCTCGCTGCTGACCATGGCGATCGCCAGCGCGGCCTGGACGGTGAGAGTCACGAGGACCGGGGCACCGAGCCAGCGGAGCACGGCGCCGGACGCGCCGATGACGACTGCGGTCACCGCGAGCGGTGCGAGGTAGGAGCCGGAGTCGATCAGGAACCCCCGCCACGCCATCAGCGCGGCCCATGCCGTGCCGCCGGCGATCAGCGCGAACAGGAGGGCGTACCCGAAGGACTGGCCGGCGCCCTTCACCGGTCGGACCTCGTGCTGGCGAGCCCGGCTGCGGCCGCCGCCCGACCGGAGGCGCGTCCGAGGTCGCGCCAGGCCGAGTCGAGCCGGTCGCGGGGGCCGAGCGTCACCGTGCGCCAGCCGAGAGCGGCGACGGACGGCGACGGGTCGGTCTGCCCGGACGGCAGGCGACCCGACCACTGGTCGACGTCGAGCGCGAGTGCGAGCGCCGTACCCGCGTCGTGCCGGATCTGTCGCAGCGCGACGCTGTCGCCCGGCTCGACGCCGCCGAGCACGGCGACCACCAGGCCGCCGCGGGTCTGGTCGCCGGTCCAGCTGACGTCGATGCCCGCCGTCTGGGTCATCGTGACCAGTGCGAGTCGCTCGAGCACGGCGGTCGAGGTCTCGTCGGCACCCGAGCCGTCCGCCAGCACGAGCCGTACGGCGTAGCCGTGCTGGTCGAGGTGGAGCACCAGGGATGCCGCCGCTACCACTGCGAACTCGAAGCTGGACCCGAGCCCCTGCCCGCGGTGCGCACGGAGCCGGTTGTCGAGCAGCACCGTGGCCCGCGCCTCCCAGGGCTGCTCCTCGCGGCGCACCATCAGGTCGCCCACTCGCGCGGAGCTGCGCCAGTGGACGCGCCTCAGCTCGTCGCCGCGGCGGTACTCGCGGACACTGACGTCCTCGGCCGAGCCGGCGGCGAACGCCTGGGGCCGGTGCTCGCCCGACCCGCTCCAGCCGCCCATGACCGGGATCCGAGGTAGGGCCACGATTCGCGGCGTGACGACCAGCGGCGCGACGCCGGGGACCAGCCGGCGGAGCTCGATCAGACCGAACGGGTCGGCGATCCGGATCGTGAGCGGCCCGATCTCGAACCGGCCGCGCACGTCCGAGCGGACCTGGTAGCTCACCCGGCGCTGCCACTGCCGGGCGATTCCCTGGAGCACGAAGCGCGGCCGGGTGCCGAGTGCATAGGGGACCTGGTCCTCGACCAGGACCGCGCCGGCGCTCGAGCGGCCGGCGTTGACGAGATCGAGGTCGATCCGCGCGGGCTGCCCCGCCGCGACCAGCCGCGGGTGCACCGAACGGGTCGCGGCGAGCGCGTAGCGGCGGCGTCCGATGACGAAAGCGGAGACGAGGGGCAGCACGACGACGAGGACACCGATCCGGGTGAGCGCCGTCTGCCCGAGGAGCACCGCGCAGCAGATCGCGGTGCTGCCGGCGGCAAGGAACGCACGGCCGCGGAGGGTCAGTCCCGCCAGCCCGTCACGCATCGTCCGCCGTCCCGTCGGCCGTCAGGAGCGGATCTCGGGTACCGGCACCTGCGCTGCGATGCCCTCGAGGATCGCGCCGGTGCCGCGACCGCCGACGGCCGCCTCCGCGCTCGGGAGCAGCCGGTGGGCAAGCACCGGGTTGACCAGCGCGCGCACGTCGTCCGGCAGTACGTAGTCGCGCTGGTGGAGGGCGGCGTAGGCCTTCGCCGCCCGCACCAGGTGGAGGGTCGCGCGCGGCGAGGCGCCGAGCAGCAGGTCCGCGTGGTCCCGCGTGGCCGCGGTGAGGGAGACGGCGTAGCGCTGGACCGCCTCGGAGACGTGGACCTGGCCGACGATCGCGCAGAGCTTGCGGAGCTCGGCGCTGTCGGTGACCGGCTCGAGGTCGTCGAGCGGGTTGAGGTCGGTGTGCGAGTTGAGCATCGCGATCTCGGCCGCCGGCACCGGGTAGCCGATCGACACCCGCGCCATGAACCGGTCGCGCTGCGCTTCGGGCAGCGCGTAGGTCCCCTCCATCTCGACCGGGTTCTGGGTCGCGATCACCATGAACGGCGGCTCGAGGTGGTAGGTGACGTTGTCGACGGTGACCTGGAGCTCCTCCATGCACTCCAGCAGCGCTGACTGCGTCTTGGGGGAGGCGCGGTTGATCTCGTCGCCGATCACGATGTTGGCGAAGACCCCGCCGGGCCGGAACTCGAACTCGCGGGTCTGCTGGTTGTAGACCGAGACGCCGGTGATGTCGGAGGGCAGCAAGTCGGGCGTGAACTGGATCCGGCGCACCGTCGAGTCGATGCTGCGGGCAAGCGACTTGCTC
This sequence comes from uncultured Actinomycetota bacterium, assembly GCA_963756795.1. Taxonomy (GTDB): domain Bacteria; phylum Actinomycetota; class Actinomycetes; order Propionibacteriales; family Nocardioidaceae; genus Nocardioides. The sequence continues at coordinate 378,552 of CAVWPK010000002.1, forward strand.
AACATGGTCTTGCCGACGCCCGGGACGTCCTCGAGCAGCAGGTGGCCCTCCGCGAGCAGTACGACGAGCGCTGCCGACACCACCTCGCTCTTGCCCTCGATGACCCGTTCGATGTTGGCGCGGATCCGGCCGGCCACCCGGGCGACGGTCGCGACGTCGGCCCCGGTGGGGTGGTGCAGCTGCTCGGTGGTCGGCGGCTCCACGTGCTGGTCTCCCGTCTCTTGCGCGCCCGTCAAGCGTAGGGCCCGCGATAGGGCAAAGGTACGGCGCCGGAGCAACCTAACTCGCGGGAACGCCCCCGAGGTCACGGAGCGGTCACGCGTTTGCATCGACCGTCGCACGCGGACCGCCGGCGCCGGGCCCCCCATCTCCTCCAGATCTCCTCCAGATCTCCTCCACTCGGCTCCCCGGCCGCTGGCCTGCGTAAACGCCGCTCGATTGGCGGCAAAACATGCGTCGAAGTGGTTGACGGTGGGGGAAAGTGGAGTACTGTGGGGGAAAGTGGAGGAACTAGGAGGTGCCCGATGCTCTTCATGGGCACCTACACCCCGAAGTTGGACGAGAAGGGGCGCCTCTTCCTCCCGGCGAAGTTCAGGGACCGACTGTCGGAGGGGCTCGTGGTGACGCAGGGTCAGGAGAACTGCCTCGTCGTCTGGCCCTCCGACGTGTTCAAGGGAGAGGCCGACCGCGCGGCGTCCCGGCCGATGACCAACCGGGCCGCACGCCGTTACGCACGGGTGCTGTTCGCGGGTGGCGACGAGGGCACGCCCGACAAGCAGGGCCGGATCGGCATCCCGGCCCACCTGCGGGACTACGCCGCGCTCGAGCGCGACGTGGTGGTGATCGGTGTGCGCGACCGGCTCGAGATCTGGAACCCGGATCGCTGGCGGGAGTTCCAGGCGGACGCGATGGGCGACTTCGTCGACCTCGACGAGGACGACGACTAGTACTCAACTTCACAACTTCACAACTTCACAGCGATCCGCAGGACGAGGTCTCTGGCCCGCTCCCGCTGCCTTCTGGGGCACCTTCCCCGGCACCAGACGGCAACCCCACCGGGAGCGGGCGGGGGACCTGGCCCGGCGGATCGCTTCTCACAAGGCAGGGGGTCGAACCGATGAGCGTGATGGGCGCGAGCGCAGCCGGAGCGGCAAGCGCTGCCACCGAGATCAGAGAGCCACGGGTGCGCGAGCAGGCTCGCGAGGCCGTGACCTTGATGGCGTTCTCGGCGGCGGTCTCGCTCTCGGTCCTGCTGGCCGTCCTGTTCGTCTCCTGGCTGGGTCGCTGAGGGCCACCCGGCGATGACGACTCCCCGACACGTCCCGGTACTCCTCGACCGGGTCGTGGCGCTCCTGACACCTGCGCTCGACCACAGCGACGCCGTCCTGGTCGACGCGACGCTCGGCCTCGGTGGCCACAGCGAGGCCGTCCTCGCCCGCTGCGAGCTCGCCCGGGTGATCGGCATCGACCGCGACCCTGGGGCGCTAGAGCTCAGCCGCCAGCGGCTGGCGCCGTACGGCGACCGCTTCACCCCCGTGCACGCGGTCTACGACGAGATCCCCGACGTGCTCCTCGACCTCGGCCTGGCCGAGGTCGACGGCGTGCTGTTCGACCTCGGGGTGTCGTCGATGCAGCTCGATCTCCCCGAGCGCGGCTTCGCCTACGCCGTCGACGCGCCGCTCGACATGCGGATGGACCCGACCACCACGGGGCACGGACCGACCGCCGCCGACGTGCTCAACACCTACGACCCGCCCGACCTGGTGCGGGTGCTCCGCGCGTACGGCGAGGAGCGTCACGCCCGCCGGATCGTCGACGCGATCGTCCGGGAGCGCGCCCGGGAACCGTTCACGACCTCCGGCCGCCTGGTCGCCCTGCTCTACGACGCGATCCCCGCTCCGGCGCGGCGGACGGGCGGTCACCCGGCCAAACGCACGTTCCAGGCGCTGAGGATGGAGGTCAACGACGAGCTCCGCGTGCTCGAGCGAGCGATGCCGGCGGCCATCGACGCGATCGGCGTCGGCGGCCGGGTGGTCGTCGAGGCCTACCACTCGCTGGAGGACCGGCTGGTCAAGCGTGCCTTCACCGCCGCGGCGCGCAGCGACGTCCCCGAGGACCTGCCGTTCGTGCCCGAGGGACACGAGCCGGCTCTGCGCCTGGTGACCCGCGGCGCCGAACAGGCCAACGCCGACGAGATCGCCGAGAACCCACGCGCCGCATCGGTGCGGCTGCGCGCTGTCGAACGAGTCCGACCTAAGGGAGCAGCCTAGTGAGCAGCACCGCAGCCCAGGTCCGCGCGCGGCTCCCGCGGATCGCCGAGGTCGCCGTCAGGCGCGCGCGGCTCACCGTCGTACCCCGGCCCCGCACCCGGCCGCGGGCCCCGAGGGTCCCGTTCGTGACCCTCGTCAGCGCCATCCTGCTCGGTGGCGTCATCGGGCTGTTGATGTTCAACACCTCGATGCAGCAGGCGTCCTTCCGGGCCGCGGCGCTCGAGCAGCAGGCCGGCGACCTGACCGCCCAGCAGGAGGCGCTCCAGGTCGAGCTGCAGTCACTGCGCGACCCGCAACGGATCGCGACCCAAGCGCAACGGATGGACATGGTGCTTCCGGCCGGTGGGCCGCTCGTGCTCGACCTGGCGACGGGCGAGGTGCTCGGCGACGAGGGGACGATGCTGCCCGGGTTCCAGCTGCCGTCGACGGTCCCCGGCCCGAAGCGGCCGGCCGCGCTCGACCCGGAGCCGGTGATCGTGCATCAGCGACCTGACCGCGCCGAGGACCGCGCCGAGAACCGCGCGGAGGACCGGAGGGCGGGCCAGAGGGCGGAACGTCGCAACGGAGACCGCTCCGGCGTGCCGGACCGGGCTCGGCAGCGCTAGCGATCTAGGTTTGAGAGTGTGACCGGATCGAGGGGACCCCGTACGGCCCGCGGTCCGCTACGCGCGGCCCCGCAGCTGCGGCTCAGGGTGGCTTTCCTCTTCATCGCGATGGTGCTGTCGGTCTTCGCGGCCCGGTTGGTGCAGCTCCAGGGCGTCGACCCCGACCGGTACGCCGAGATGGCGGCCGCAGAGGGCTCGGTCACCGTGACCCTTCCTGCCACCCGGGGCGAGATCCTCGATCGCAACGGTGAGCCCCTCGCGGAGTCGATCGACGGCCGGATGATCGTCGCCGACCCGACCCTCACCCGCGAGTACGCCCCCGAGCTCGCCACCTTCCTGGCCACGCGGCTCGACCTCGACTACTTCCGCGTGCTCGACCGGCTCCGGATGGAGGACAGCCGGTTCCAGTACCTCGCTCGTCAGGTGCCCGCCCGGCTCGCCACCGCCGTAGTTGCCGATGCCGAGGAGAAGGGCTTCGTCGGCCTCTTCATGCAGCGCGACCCGGTGCGGATCTATCCGTACGGCGACGTGGCGGCGAACATCGTCGGCTTCCTCGGCACGCCCCGGCGGGACGGCTCGGCGCGCGCCCTCGCCGGGTTGGAGGACGCGTTCGACGACTACCTGTCCGGCGTGGACGGCGAGGCCCGCTACGAGATCGGCGCCGGCGCCCAGATCCCGCTCGGCGACAACACGGTGAGCCCTGCCATCGACGGCTCGGACCTCAACCTCACCATCGACAGCGCCCTCCAGTTCTACACGCAGCGGGTGCTGCAGCAGACCGTCGTCGGCTCGCGTGCCGAGTCCGGGATCGCGGTCATCATGGACAGCCGCACCGGCGAGATCCTCGCCCTGGCGGACTATCCGACCTATGACGCCAGCGAACCGCAGGAGTGGCCGAAGTCGCGCTACAAGTCGAGCGCCCTGACCGACGTCTACGAGCCCGGCTCGACCGAGAAGGTGCTCACCCTGAGCGCGGTGATCGACGCCGGCCTCGGCCGGCCGCGCCAGCAGTACGTCGTACCGCCGGTCCTCAACCGGCAGGACCGTCCGATCCACGACCACTGGGTGCACGGCATCGAGCACCTCACGCTGGCCGGCATCTTGGCCAAGTCGTCGAACATCGGCACCGTCCTCGCTGCCGACGAGTTCGCGCCCGGGCAGCTGCGGTCCTACCTGACGGCGTTCGGGTTCGGCGCGGAGACCGGGATCGGGCTCGGTGGCGAGACCAAGGGTCTCCTCCCGGAGGGTGCGGCGTGGACCGACCAGGTCGACGACCGGATCGCCTTCGGCCAGTCGCTCTCCATCAACGCGATCCAGATGGTCGCGGCGGTCAACGCGCTCGCCAACGACGGCGTGAGGATCGACCCGAGCCTCGTGGACGGCAGCGCCACGCTGGACGACGGCACGGAGGTCGGCACCGACCAGGCCGGCACCCGTCGCGTGGTCAGCACCAGGGCGGCGCGGCAGACTGCACTGATGATGGAAAGAGTGCTCGACCCGGTCGACGGTGTCGCCCCGCTGGCCGGCGTACCGGGCTATCGGGTCGCCGGCAAGACGGGCACGGCGCAACGCGTGGCCGACAAGTGTGGCTGCTACGACGGCAGCCACACCGCGTCGTTCGTCGGGTTCGGTCCGACCGACGACGCCCGGTTCACGGTCTACGTGGTGGTCCACGACTCCCGCACCGGCGGCGGCGGCGCGGTCGCCGGTCCGGCGTTCGCGAAGCTGATGAGCCACGCCCTCCGGCGCTACGGCGTGCCGCCGACCGGCACCCGGGCCTCGCAGTTGCCCGTCGAGTGGTGAGGGGCCCTGATGGACCCAGGGAGCACGCGCCCCCAGCACCCGACGGCATTGTCCTTCGACGACGTCGTCGCCCTGGTCCCTGAGCAGGCCGGCGCGCGGGCGCAGGGCCCCGACGGCCCTGATGGTGCCGATGGTGCCGATGGTGCCGACGCGAGGATCACCGGCATCACCCTGGACTCGCGGAGGGTCCTGCCGGGTGACGTCTATGCCGCGCTCCCCGGGGCACGTGCCCACGGGATCGACTTCGTCGCCCAGGCGGCGGCAGCCGGTGCCAGCATGGTGTTGACCGACGAGTCCGGTGCCGCCGGCGTCCCCCCCGGCCTGCCTGCGATCGTCGTGGCCCAACCGCGATCGGTGCTCGGCGCCGTGTCGGCGGGCATCTACGGCCACCCCGCGCGGGCGATGCGGATGATCGGCGTGACCGGCACGCAGGGCAAGACCACGGTGACCCGCCTCCTCGACGGCGGTCTCGGCGCGGCCGGCATCACCTCCGCCGTCGTCGGTACCGTCGGCACCCGGATCGGCGGAGCCGACCTCAGGACCGCCCTCACCACACCGGAGGCCCCGGACCTGCACGGGCTGTTCGCGCTGATGCGCGAGCAGGGCGTCGCCTGCTGCGCGATCGAGGTATCGAGCCACGCCCTGGTGCTGGGGCGGGTGGACGGGGTCGTGTTCGACGTCGCCGTCTTCACCAACCTCGGCCGTGACCACCTCGACTTCCACGCCGACGTCGACGACTACTTCGCGGCCAAGGCAACGCTGTTCACCCCCCGACGGGCGCGGCTCGGGCTGGTCAACGTCGACGACGCCTACGGCCGCCGGCTGGTGACGACCGCGACCGTCCCGGTGCGGACCATGTCGACCCACGGCCGCGACGCCGACTGGTCGGTCGTCGACGTCGACCTCGGGCCGGACGGGTCGTCCTTCACGATCCGTGGACCCGGTGGCCTCGCGTTGCCCGCGTCGGTCGCGCTGCCCGGGGACTTCAACGTCGCCAACACGCTGTCCGCCGTCGCCGCCGCCGTCGAGGCCGGGCTCGACGCCACGGCGGTGGTCGCCGGGATCGCCGCGACCGGGGGCGTGCCGGGGCGGCTGGAACGGGTGACCGGCGACGCGTCCACCGGATTCGCGGTCTACGTCGACTACGCCCACAAGCCGGATGCGCTCACGGCGGTGCTCGCGACACTGCGGCCGGTGACCGACGGCCGGCTGATCGTCGTGATCGGTGCCGGCGGCGACCGCGACCGCGGCAAGCGTCCGGTGATGGGAGCCATCGCCGCGGCCGATGCGGACCTGGTGATCGTGACCGACGACAACCCCCGCACCGAGTCGCCCGCGGCGATCCGGGCGGAGGTGCTGGCGGGCGTCGCCGACGTCGAGATCGCCCGCCGGGGGGAGGTGCGCGAGATCGGCGACCGCGGAGCCGCGATCCGGGCCGCCCTCGAGGCCGCCCGACCGGGCGACGTCGTCCTCGTGGCCGGGAAGGGTCACGAGACCGGGCAGGAGGTCGCGGGCGTGGTGCATCCGTTCGACGACCGCGAGGTCGTGCGTGAGCTGCTTCGAGGAGCCGACCGATGATCCCGATGCGGCTCGACGAGATCGCGACGGTCGTCGGCGGTGACGTGCACGGGGATCCGGCGCTGACCGTGACCGGACACGCCTACGTCGACAGCCGCGTGCCGGTGGCCGGCGGGCTCTTCGTCGCGATCGTGGGGGAGCGGGTCGACGGCCACGAGTACGCCGCCGGCGCCCACGCGGTGCTCGGCAGCCGACCGACAACTGCGCCCACGGTCGTGGTGGACGACCCGTTGGCCGCGCTCGGGCGGCTCGCCCGGCACGTCGTCGACCGCACACCGGCCACGGTGCTGGCGCTGACCGGGTCGGTCGGCAAGACCGGCACCAAGGACTACCTCGCGGGCGTGCTCAAGCGGCTCGCCGGCGCCGACCGGGTCGTTGCGACCGAGGGCAACGGCAACAACGAGCTGGGCGTGCCGCTCACCGTCCTGCGCGCCCACGCCGGGACCGACTACCTCGTCGTCGAGATGGGCGCCCGCGGCATCGGGCACATCGCCTACCTCTGTGAGATCGCGCCCCCGCGGATCGCCGCGGCGCTCAACGTCGGCACCGCCCACGTCGGCGAGTTCGGCGGCCGGGAGCAGATCGCGCAGGCGAAGGGGGAGATCGTCGAGGCGCTGCCGGTCGACGGGACCGCGGTGCTCAACGCCGACGACCCGCTGGTCGTCGCGATGGCGTCGCGCACGCAGGCCCGCGTGGTGACCTGGGGCCACCGCGCGGCGGTGCGCTACGACGCCCTCGAGCTCGACGCGCTGGGACGCCCCGGGTTCACCCTGTTCCACGACGACGACGCACGTCCGGTGCAGCTGCTCCACGCGGGCGCACACCAGGCCCAGAACGCGACGGCGGCGGCCGCCATGGCCCTCGCCGCCGGGTTCCCCCTCGCCGACATCGCGACCGCGTTGTCCGCGGTCGATGCCGCCTCGCGGTGGCGGATGGAGGTCCACGATCGGCCTGACGGGATGGTCGTCGTCAACGACGCCTACAACGCCAACCCCGACTCGATGCGCGCCGCGCTCGAGGCACTGGTCGCGATCGGGCGGGCGCGCGGTCGCCGTACGGTCGCGGTGCTCGGAGAGATGCTCGAGCTCGGCAGCGAGCACGAGGCCGGCCACCGGTCAGTCGGCACCGACGCCGTCCGGCTCGGGGTCGACGTGGTCGTCGTGGTCGGTCAGCCGGCTGCTCCGATCGCCCAGGCGATCGCCCAGGCGGTACCTCCGGCGGACGCCCCCGTCGTGGTCAGGACAGAGGGGCGCGAAGAAGCCTTGGACTGGGTGCGGCAGAATGCCGGTCCGGAAGACGTCGTCCTCGTCAAAGCGTCGCGGGGGGCGGCGCTGGAATGGGTCGCCGAGCGGCTGCTGGGTGACGTGGACAGTGGCTGAGAGGACAGCAGCGTGCTAGCGATCCTGCTCGGTGGGGGCATTGCCCTGCTGATCTCGCTGCTCGGCACCCGGGTCGCGATCCGGTTCTTCACCAAGTGGGGTTACGGCCAGGAGATCCGCGATGACGGCCCGACCAGCCACCACACGAAGCGCGGTACGCCGACGATGGGTGGCGTCGTCATCATCGCCGCGGTGGTCTTCGGCTACGCCGGCGCGAAGCTGCTGACCACCGACCTGCCGAGCGCGTCCGCACTGCTCCTGCTCTTCCTCTTCGTGGGGATGGGCCTGGTGGGCTTCCTCGATGACTTCATCAAGATCTCCAAGCAGCGCAGCCTCGGGCTCCGGAGCAAGGCCAAGATGGTCGGCCAGACCGTCATCGCGGTGACGTTCGGCGCTCTTGCGCTGGCTCCGTGGCTCGCGGACGAGAACGGGCGGACCCCTGCGTCCGAGAAGGTCTCGTTCCTGCGAGAGATCGACTGGCTCGAGCTGCCGATGATCCTCGCCCTGCTCCTGGTCTGGCTCCTCGTCACCGGCTTCAGCAACGCGGTCAACCTCACCGACGGACTCGACGGCCTCGCCGCCGGCGCCTGCGTGATGGTGTTCGGCGCCTACATGCTGGTGAACATCTGGCAGAGCAACCAGTTCTGCCAGGAGGAGCCGAGCGCCAGCTGCTACAACGTGCGCGATCCGCTGGACCTCGCCATCATCGCCGCGGCGATCACCGGCGCGTGCTTCGGATTCCTGTGGTGGAACGCCTCGCCCGCCAGGATCTTCATGGGCGACACCGGGTCTCTCTCCCTCGGCGGCGGGCTGGCCGGTTTCGCCATCCTCACCCGCACCGAGCTGCTGCTGGTGATCCTCGGCGGGCTGTTCGTGCTGATTACTGCCTCGGTCATGGTCCAGGTCAGCTGGTTCAAGGTGACCAAGAAGTTCACCGGTGTCGGCAAGCGGGTATTCAGGATGGCACCGCTGCAACATCACTTCGAGCTGCGCGGCTGGGAGCAGGTGACGATCGTGATCCGGTTCTGGATCATCACCGGCCTGTTCGTCGCGACCGGGTTGGGCGTGTTCTACGCGGAGTGGGTGGCGCGCCTTTGAGCCGCGTCGAGACCCTCGGCCGCAAGGACTCCTGGCAGGGCGTGCGCGCGGTCGTCGCGGGCTTCGGCGCGAGCGGCTACGCCGCCGCCGACAACCTCACCCACCTGGGCGCGTCCGTCACCGTGCTGGCCGACGACGCCACCGCCGCCCAGCTCGAGCGGGCCGAGCTGCTGGAGATCCTCGGGGCAACCGTCAACCTCCACCCCGGCGCCACCGAGGAGCTGCCCGACGACGTCGAGCTCGTCGTCACCTCCCCGGGCTTCCGGTCCGATGCCCCGCTGCTGACCCAGGCGCGGGCGCGCGGCGTCCCGGTCTGGGGAGAGGTCGAGCTGGCCTGGCGACTGCGCGACCCCGAGCACCCGGCGCCATGGCTCTGCGTCACCGGAACCAACGGCAAGACCACGACCGTGCAGATGCTCGACTCGATCCTGCGCACCTCCGGACTGCGCAGCGTCGCAGCCGGCAACGTCGGCCTGCCGCTGACCGAGGCGGTCATGGACCCCGAGCCGTACGACGTGATCGCGGTCGAGCTGTCGAGCTTCCAGCTCCACTACGTGTCGACGATGGCGGCCGAGTCGGCCGCGGTGCTCAACGTCGCCGAGGATCATCTCGACTGGTATGCCGGGGAGTCCGGGATGGCCGACTACGCCCGCGACAAGGGCCGCATCTACGAAGGCGTCGAGCGGGCCTGCGTCTACAACGTCGCGGACCCGACGACCGAGCGGCTGGTCCGCGAAGCCGACGTCGTCGAGGGCGCGCGGGCGATCGGCTTCACCCTCGGCATCCCGTCGGTCGGCATGCTCGGCGTGGTGGAGGACATCCTGGTGGACCGGGCCTTCATCGACGAGCGGCAGAGCAGCGCCGCCGAGCTGTGCGCAGTGTCCGACCTCGCCTCACCGGCGCCCCACTTCGTCGCCAACGCACTCGCCGCCGCGGCCCTGGCCCGGGCCCACGGCATCAGCCAGGCCGCCGTACGCGACGGCCTGCGAGCGTTCCGGCCCGACGGCCACCGGATCGCCGTGGTCGCCGAGCACGCGGGAGTCACCTGGGTCGACGACTCCAAGGCGACCAACCCGCACGCCGCGCAGTCCTCGCTGGCGGCCTACGACCCGGTGGTGTGGGTGGCCGGGGGCCTGGCCAAGGGGGCGGGGTTCGACGAGCTGGTGCAGAGGGTCGGCAGCCGGCTGCGCAGCGTCGTCCTCATCGGACGCGACCGCGCGGTGATCGCGGAGGCGCTTGCGCGACACGCGCCCGATGTGCCGGTGATCGAGGTGACCGCCGGAGAGACTGGCCCGGTAGACGGGGCTGACCTGATGGGACGCGTCGTCGGGGCGGCGGCCGCGGCCGCGCAACCCGGGGACACCGTGCTGCTGGCACCGGGATGTGCCTCGATGGACCAGTTCACCGACTACGCCGCACGGGGCGATGCCTTCGCAGCAGCGGTCCGAGCGGCAACCGAGGACGAGCCGCACCAGACTGGCTGAAGAGGGGAAGGGGGCCGCCATCACCGCCGCGCTCCCCGACTCCCGCCAGGAATCCCGGCTGTCGCACTTCCGCAACGGCCGCGGCACCACCTGGGTGTCGGCCGTCCGTGACGCGATGGCGCGCCCGCTCACCAACTACTACCTGCTGCTCGGCTCGATCGCGCTGCTGCTCACCATCGGCCTGTTGATGGTGCTGAGCTCGTCGAGCGTCGAGGCCTACGAGCAGTTCGGCGACTCCTACGCCATCGTGAAGCGGCAGTTGTTGTGGGTCGCCATCGGGGTGCCCCTCGCGTGGTTCGCGTCCCGGGTCCCGCCGAGGTTGATCCGCAGCCTGGCCTACCCGGCGTTCTCGGTGTCGCTGATCCTGCTCCTCGCGACCGCGAGGTTCGGCGTCGCGATCTACGGCAACAAGAACTGGCTCGCGCTCGGGCCGATCCAGATCCAGCCGTCCGAGATCGCCAAGCTCGCGATCATCATCTGGGCGGCCCACATCTACGCCAACAAGGACCGTCGGCTCGGCAGCCTGCACCAGATGATGGTCCCCGTCGTCCCCGGCATGCTGCTCGCGAGCGCGCTCGTCGTCGTGGGGCGGGACCTCGGCACCGCGCTGGTGTTCTTCGCGATCCTGGTCGGCATGCTGTGGGTGGTCGGTGCGCCCGCCCGGCTCTTCGTGATGTGCCTCAGCGTGGTCAGCGTGCTCGCTCTCGGCCTGGCCGCGACCTCGACCGAGCGGCTGGACCGGATCACGACCTTCGTCGATCCGTTCCAGGACTACCACGGCACCGGCTGGCAACCGGCTCACGGGCTCTACGCGATGGCGAGCGGCGGCATCTTCGGCGAAGGCATCGGCGCCAGCCGGCAGAAGTGGGGCACGCTCCCCGAGGCCCACACCGACTTCATCTTCGCGGTGCTCGGGGAGGAGCTCGGGCTGGTCGGCACCCTGCTGGTGGTCGGACTCTTCCTCGCCATCGCCTACGCGACGCTGCGGATCGCCCAGCAGGCCAAGGATCCGTTCGTCCGCTACTGCAGCTTCGGCATCGTGATCTGGCTCCTCGGCCAGATGATGATCAACGTCGGCATGGTGCTGGCGCTGCTGCCAGTCATCGGGATCCCGCTGCCGCTGGTCTCCTACGGCGGCTCCAGCCTGCTGCCGACCTTGATCGCTCTCGGCCTGGTGGTCGGCTTCGCGCGCCGTGAGCCCGCGGCCGCCCGGGCGCTCGCCCAGCGCCGCCGGGCCCGCTCCACCGGGTTGTCGGCGCGTCGATAGCCTCGCTCCTGATGAAGGTCTTGCTCGCCGGTGGGGGCACCGCCGGCCACACCTCGCCGCTGCTCGCCACGGCCGACGCCCTGGTGCGCCTGGACCCGGCGACCGTGATCACCTGCCTCGGCACGCCGCGGGGTCTCGAGAACACCGTGGTGCCGGCTGCCGGCTACCCGCTCGAGCTGATCCCGCCGGTCCCGTTGCCGAGGCGCCCCAACAAGGACCTGGCCATGGTGCCGTCGCGGCTGCGCCACGCGGTCAAGGCGGCCCACGAGGTGATCGACCGGGTGCAGCCCGATGTGATCGTCGGGTACGGCGGCTACGTGTCGATGCCCGCCTACCTGGCGGCGCGCCGCCGCAAGCTGCCGCTGGTCGTCCACGAGCAGAACGCGCTGCCGGGTATCGCCAACAAGGTGGGCGCCCGGATCGCCCAGCGGGTCGCGGTCAGCTTCCCCGACACCCCGCTGAAGAGGGCGGAGTACGTCGGTCTGCCCCTGCGTCGGATGATCTCCCAGCTCGACCGTGCAGCGCTGCGCGCCGAGGCGCGCGCCTTCTTCGGGCTCGACCCCGACCTCCCCACGCTGGTCGTCACCGGCGGCTCGCAGGGTGCGTGGAAGCTCAACCGCGCGGTGACCCGGGCGTCCGCCGCGCTCGGCACGAGTGGTGTGCAGGTTCTCCACGTCATCGGCGCGCGGGGCAAGGAGGACCCGGAATGGGTCGAGCCGGTCGAGACGGGCATGCCCTACGTGGTGCTGCCGTTCGTCGACCGGATGGACTACGCACTCGCCGCGGCGGACCTGATGGTGTGCCGGGCGGGCGCCAACAGCGTGGTCGAGGCGGCGGCGACCGGGGTCCCCACGATCTTCGTGCCGCTGGCCTACGGGAACGGCGAGCAGGTGCACAACGCCCGTCCGGTTGTCGCGGCGGGGGGAGCGCTGATGGCCGAGGAGGCCACGTTCACCGCCGACTACGTCGCCGACACGGTGCCGGCGCTGGCGACCGACCCCGCCCGGCTGGCCGCCATGGGTTCTGCGGCGGCCGGGTTGGTGCCGGCCGACGCGGACGACCGGTTGGCGACGATCATCGCCGAGACGGCGGGCCGATGAGACTGCCCGTGCCTGACGACATCCCCCCCGCGGAGCAGCTCGGGCGGGTGCACTTCGTCGGGATCGGTGGCGCCGGTCTCTCGGGCATCGCCCGGGTCATGGCCCGGCGGGGCGTGCCGGTCACCGGCAGCGACGACAACGACACTCCCTTCCTCGCCCAGCTGCGCGAGCTCGACGTCAGGTGCCACCTCGGCTACGACGCCGCGCAGGTCGGTGATGCCGACACGCTGGTCGTGACGACCGCTGCCCGCGAGGACAACCCGGAGGTGCTCGAGGCCCGGCGCCGGGGACTGACCCTGCTCCCGCGCTCGGCCGGCCTCAAGGCCGCCATGTCCGGCCAGCGGGTGCTCGCCGTCGCCGGCACCCACGGCAAGACCACCACGACCTCGCTGCTGACGGTGGCATTGATCGCCGCCGGAGCGGACCCGTCGTACGCCGTCGGCGGGGTGCTCACGGCCACCGGCCGCAACGCCGACCTCGGGGCCGGCCCCTACTTCGTGGCCGAGGCCGACGAGAGCGACGGCGCCTTCCTGGTCTACGACACGTTCGGTGCGATCGTGATCAACGTCGAGGCCGACCACCTCGATGTCTGGGGCACCGAAGCGGCCTACGCAGCGGCGTTCGACGAGTTCGCCGACGGTGTGCACCCTGAGGGACCGTTGGTCGTCGGGGTCGACGATCCCGGGGGCGCCCGGCTGGCCGAACGGCTGCGGAAGCGCGGCCGAGCGGTGATCACGGTCGGAGTCGACCGCGACGCCTCGCTGCGTGCCGCCGACCTCGAGGTGGTCAACGGCATCACCTCGTTCGACGTCCTACCCGGTGCGGGCCGGACCGGACAGCCGCCGCTCGCACGGGTCGCGCTGCAGATCCCCGGTCGGCACTACGTCCTGGACGCGCTCGCTGCCTTCGCGCTCGGCGTCGAGCTGGGCTACGACGCCGCCCGGCTGGCCGAGGGGCTCGGCTCCTTCGTCGGGACCGGCCGTCGGATGGAGCTCAAGGGCGTCGTCGGCGGCGCTGGCTCGGAGGTCCGGGTCTACGACAGCTACGCCCACCATCCCAGCGAGATCCGGGGCGACCTCGAGGCGGCGCGGTCGGTGGCGGGCAGTGTCGAGGGTGGCCGGCTGGTCGTGTGCTTCCAGCCCCACCTGGTGTCCCGGACCCGGATCCTCGGCGCCGAGATGGGTGCCGCGCTCGGTACGGCGGACGAAGTCGTCGTGCTCGACGTCTACGTCGCCCGCGAGGATCCCGACCCGGCAGTCACCGGTGCGGTGGTCGCCGACGCCGTACCCCTCCCGGCGGAGCAGGTGGCGTTCGTCGCCGACCGCGACCTGGCGCTGAGGGCGCTGCTGGACCGGGTCCGTCCCGGTGACGTGGTCCTGACCCTGGGAGCGGGCGACGTGACGGCGCTGGCACCGCAGCTGTTGGTGGCGCTCCAGGAGCGCGCCGATGGTTGAGCGCTCCCAGCAGGATCGCAGTCGCCGGCGGTTCGCGCGCCGCCAGTGGACCCGGCGGTGGCTGGCCTGGCGTCCCATCCTGGTGGCCGTGCTCGTGGTCGGGGCGGTCGGCTTCGCCGGCTACGGCCTCTACTTCTCGCCGTGGCTGCGGGTCCAGGGCGCCGAGGTCAGCGGGACCTCGCAGCTCTCCGAGGCCGAGGTGCTGGCGGCGGCGAACCTGCCGATCGACGACCCTCTGGTCAGGATCGACCTCCGTGACATCGAGGCCAGCATCGAGGGCAAGCTCACGGCCGTGAAGTCGGTTGACGCCTCGCGCCAGTGGCCGCACGACATTCGCATCGAGATCGAGGAGTGGCGTCCGCTCGCGGTGGTCGTCGAGGGTCCGTCGTTCACGTTCCTCGCCGAGGGCGGCGACACCTTCACCTTCCAGCAGATGCCGAAGCGGCCGCCGGCCGCGCTGCCGCAGGTGCGGGTCGGCTCGCGGGCCGACCGGCTGGCGCTCGCCGAAGCCGCAGCCGTCGTGGCCAGCCTGGACGACGCGGTGACCCGTCGCGTCGACCACATCGAGGTCGAGACCGCGGACCAGATCCTGCTCGAGCTGCGGGACGGCCGCGAGGTCGTGTGGGGGAGTGCGGAGCAGTCCGACGAGAAGGCCGAGGTCCTCCTCAAGCTGCTCGACGCCCGGCCGCAGGCGCAGTCGTACGACGTCAGCGTGCCGAGCCTGCCGACGACCCGCTAGTTCGTTTTTCCGGATCTGCTGACCTCCGCTGCGGCGTGTCTCCCGGGCACGGAAGCCTGGCGTCCTTACTGTCGTGGACATCAAGAGGTTGACATAACTATAACCCTCAGGATGAGGGTAAGGGTTCTGACAATCCAAAGCTGAGAGGGGAAGACGGCGTGGCTGCTGCACAGAACTACCTGGCCATCATCAAGGTCGTAGGCGTCGGTGGCGGCGGGGTCAACGCCGTGAACCGGATGATCGAGGTCGGTCTCAAGGGCGTCGAGTTCATCGCGATCAACACCGACGCACAGGCGTTGCTCATGAGCGACGCCGACGTCAAGCTCGACATCGGCCGCGAGCTGACCCGCGGGCTCGGCGCCGGCGCCAACCCCGACGTGGGAGGAAGGGCGGCCGAGGACCACGCTGAGGAGATCGAGGAGGTCCTCAAGGGGGCCGACATGGTCTTCGTGACGGCTGGCGAGGGCGGCGGCACCGGCACCGGCGGCGCGCCGGTGGTTGCGCGGATCGCCCGATCGCTCGGCGCCCTGACCATCGGCGTCGTCACCCGGCCGTTCGCGTTCGAGGGCGCGCGCCGGAAGAAGTCGGCCGACGAGGGCATCGAGCGGCTTCGCGAGGAGGTGGACACCCTCATCGTGATCCCCAACGACCGGCTGCTGCAGATCTCCGACCGCAACGTGTCCGTCATGGACGCGTTCCGGCAGGCCGACCAGGTGCTGTTGCAGGGTGTCTCCGGCATCACCGACCTGATCACCACCCCGGGCCTGATCAACGTCGACTTCGCCGACGTCAAGGCGGTCATGAGCAACGCCGGGTCGGCGCTGATGGGCATCGGCTCGGCCCGGGGCGAGGACCGCGCGATCGTCGCCGCCGAGATGGCAGTGAGCAGCCCGTTGCTCGAGGCCTCGATCGACGGAGCACACGGCGTGCTGCTCTCGGTCGCCGGTGGCTCGGACCTCGGCATCTTCGAGATCAGCCAGGCGGCGGGGATGGTGGCGGACGCCGTCCACGCCGACGCCAACATCATCTTCGGTGCGATCATCGACGACGCGCTCGGCGACGAGGTCCGGATCACGGTCATTGCCGCGGGCTTCGACGGCGGCACGCCGCCGAGGAAGCGCGAGACCGGCAGCGCGCTTCGGCGCGATGCCCGTCCGCAGCAGTCCCAGGAGGACGTGCGGGCGGCCCTTGCGGCCCGCCGTGAGTCCGATCCGTCCACGGCCGCCGAGCAGCGGGGGGACCAGCAGGCGCCGGCCGAGCAGAAGCCGGCGGTGCCCGTCGGAGCGCGGCCGGCGTCGACGCCAGTGCACTACGACGACGACGAGCTGGATGTGCCGGACTTCCTGAAGTGAGCCTCGATCGGCTCGGCCACCCACCTCGTGTTCGCCTTCCGTGACACCTGTGTGCCCGGCCCGGACTCCGCTGACGGGGTCCGGGTCGAGGTCGCGTTCACCGACGCCACGGTCGACCTGCAGGACGACCAGGACGGGTTCGCGGCGTCCCTCGCGACGGTCGTCGAGGCGACCGGGGTGTCGTTCGCTCGGTTGCACCAGGTGCACGGGGACGACGTGGTGCACGTCGCGGATCTGCCGGCCGGACCCAGCGAGGGTGTCCCCCGGGCAGATGCGCTCGTGACCACCCGCCGTGGGCTGGGCTTGATGGTCCGCGTCGCCGACTGCGTCCCGGTGCTCCTCGCCGATCCCGGCGTCGGCGTCATCGGCGCCGTCCACGCAGGTCGCCTCGGCATGAGCCTCGACATCGTGGGCCGGACGGTCGCGCGGATGCGAGCGGTCGGGGCCGACCGGGTCCACGCCTGGATCGGGCCGCACGTGTGCGGCCGGTGCTACGAGGTTCCGGAGGAGATGCGCCGAGAGGTCGTGTCCGCCGTACCCGCCGCGATGTCGGAGACCTCCTGGGGCACTCCCGCGCTCGACCTCGGTGCCGGTGTCGCTGCACAGCTGGCCGCCGCCGGTGCCACCGCGACCCACGTCGACCGCTGCACCCTCGAGGACGAGCAGCTCCACTCCTACCGCCGCGACGGTGCCGCGGCCGGCCGGCTCGCCGGGCTGGTGTGGATCGCATGACCGACGCACGGCGCGCGCAGGTCAGCGCCAACCTGGCGGCCGTACACGCGCGGATCGCCGCCGCATGCGACGAAGCGGGCCGCCGGACCGACGAGGTGACCCTGGTCGTCGTCACCAAGTACTTCCCGGCCTCCGACGTGCGGCTGCTGGCCGAGCTCGGCGTCACCGACGTCGGCGAGAACCGCCACCAGGAGGCCGAGGCCAAGCAGCACGAGTGCGCCGACCTCGGGCCGGGGCTCCGGTGGCACTTCGTCGGCGGTCTGCAGAGCAACAAGGCTGCCGCGGTGGCGGCGTACGCCGACGTGGTGCACTCCGTGGACCGGGCCAAGCTGGTGGGCCGGCTCGACGCCGGCGCCCATGCCCGCGCCGAGCCCGTCGACGTGCTGCTGCAGGTCAGCCTCGACCCGCCCGACCGGGTCGGTCGCTCGGGTGCCGACCCGACCGACCTGGCCGTGCTGGCCTCGCTCGTGGAGAGCTCCGGGATGCTCCGCCTCCGCGGCCTGATGGCGGTCGCCCCGCTCGACGACGACCCGGCTGCCGCGTTCTCCCGGCTCTCCGAGCTGCGACGCGGCTTTCTCGCCGAGCACCCGACCGCCGACTGGTTGTCGGCCGGGATGAGCGGCGACCTGGAAGCCGCGATCAAGGCCGGCGCGACACACGTGCGCGTCGGCACGGCGGTCCTCGGATCAAGGCCCTTGGTCCAGTAATGTCCACAACAAGCCATGCGGCGTCCCTCCCGGGGCGAGCTGAGAAGACAAGGCGGAGGCAACAGCGATGAGCGGTGCGATGCGCAGGATCGGTGAATACCTCGGCCTGCTCGAGGACACCGGTTACGACGAGTTCGACGGCGACGGGTACGACACCGCTCCGGCCGGCGAGGTCCGTCCGGATCGAGCAGCCCGCGTGCGTCCGGCTCCGGTAGCCGACATCAACGAACGGCGTCGTCCGGTGGCGGCGCCTGCGGTGGGGGTGGTGGCGGAGCTCTCGCGGATCACGACCCTGCACCCGAGCACCTACAACGAGGCGCGCGCCGTGGGGGAGCACTACCGCGACGGCACCCCGGTGATCATGAATCTCTCAGAGATGAACGACGCGGACGCCAAGCGACTCGTCGACTTCGCCGCCGGGTTGATCTTCGCCACTCGCGGCAGCATCGAGCGGGTGACCAACAAGGTCTTCCTGCTCTCCCCGCCGAACGTCACCGTGGCGGCAGCCGACAAGCAACGCATCGCCGAGGGCGGCTTCTTCAACCAGAGTTGAGCTCGAAGATCGCTTGACCGAGCGTGTCGCAGATCGTGCGGCATCGCCCGGGTCCGCCAGACTCGACCCGCGCGCTAGGAACCGGACCGTGCCCCCTAGGATCGCGGCAGTCCCATCAGCAACTGCTAGGAACCGTCTTTGTCGCTCGCTGGCCAGATCCTCGAGGGTGTCCTCTGGACCTTCATCGGGCTGCTCTGGATCCGGTTCATCGTCGACTGGGTGCAGGTCTTCGCCCGGTCGTGGGAGCCACACGGAGTGGTGCTGGTGCTACTCGAGATCGTCTACTCGATCACCGACCCGCCGATCAAGGCGCTCGGGCGTGTCGTGAAGCCGATCCGGATCGGCAATTTCGCACTCGACCTGAGCTTCATCCTGGTGCTGATCTTGGCCTACGTGGCGCTTGCCGTTAACCGTCAGATCTTCTTCGCGTGAGTCGCCGACTCTCAGGTGTCGCTGGTCAGGCGCTATTGTTCGCGGGACAAGCAAGTCCCCAGTCTCAAAGATAGGTGAGGTCATGCCGCTGACGCCCGAGGACGTGAGCAACAAGCGCTTTACCCCCGTCCGGCTCCGCGAGGGCTACGACATGGGTGAGGTCGACCAGTTCCTCGACGAGGTGGAGGCCGAGCTTGCTCGCCTGACCGCCGAGAACGACGAGCTGCGCGCGAAGCTTGCTGCGGCACAGTCGGGTTCGCCGTCGTTCGAGCCCGCTCCGACTCAGTTGACCGCGGTGCAGGAGGCTCCTGTTCCCGAGGCGCCTGCCCCCGTCGTCCAAGCGCCCGCTCCGGCCGGAGGCGTTGAGATGATCCGGGTCGAGACGGTCCCCGAGGCGTCCAACGCGGCGGCTCGACTGCTCGAGATCGCGACCCGCAACGCCGACGAGCTCGTCGAGGACGCGAAGAACGAGGCAGACCGCATCGTCGGCGAGGCCCGCACCAAGGCCGAGCGGCTCGAGAACGAGTCGAAGGGCAAGGCCGATCGGATGGAGTCCGACGCTCGCGCCCGGTCCGAGATGCTCGACTCCGAGACTGCCGAACGACGCACCCAGTTGTTCTCCGACCTGGAGAAGGAGCGCGACAAGCTCGGCGTCGAGGTCGAGAACCTTCGCTCGTTCGAGCGCGAGTACCGCTCGCGGCTCAAGAGCTACTTCACCCAGCAGCTCGAGTCTCTGCAGACCCCGGGGGACACGGTCGCTCCGACCGACGAATCTCCGGCTCCCAAGCGACTCCGGTCGATCCTGGGCGAGGAAGAGCGCTGACCTGACGGTCACCTGCACATGCATCGGCAACGGCCGACCCGCTCCGGCGGGTCGGCCGTTGTCATCTTCCCCCGGCCCATATCGCGGAGTGGCACCTTGGTGACGGACGGCACAGCGGCTACCCTCCGTGCAGCCCGTGGCTCTAGCCGCGGGCGATACGGTCCGGAGGAGGCCTGAGCATGGCCAGCACCATGAAGAAGTCGTTGGCAGGGCGCACGGTGTCCGCGGCCGGCAAGATCATCACCCGGCGTCGCCCCGAAGCGGCAGCGGCGAAGAAGGCCGCGCCCGCGAAGAAGGCCGCACCGGCGAAGAAGGCCGCACCGGCGAAGAAGGCCGCACCGGCGAAGAAGGCCGCACCGGCGAAGAAGGCCGCACCGGCGAAGAAGGCCGCACCGGCGAAGAAGGCCGCACCGGCGAAGAAGGCCGCACCGGCGAAGAAGGCCGCACCGGCGAAGAAGGCCGCACCGGCCAAGAAGGCCGCACCGGCCAAGAAGGCCGCACCGGCCAAGAAGGCCGCACCGGCCAAGAAGGCCGCACCGGCCAAGAAGGCCGCACCGGCCAAGAAGGCCGCACCCGCCAAGAAGGCCGCCCCCGCCAAGAAGGCCGCACCCGCCAAGAAGGCCGCCCCCGCCAAGAAGGCCGCCCCCGCCAAGAAGGCCGCCCCCGCCAAGAAGGCCGCCCCCGCCAAGAAGGCCGCCCCCGCCAAGAAGGCCGCCCCCGCCAAGATGGTCGTCCTGGAGGGTGAGGAGGCGTGGTCCAAGTCCGAGTTGGCCGAGGTGCTCGCCGAGCTGCACGAGCAGCGTGCCCACAGCGGGCAGATCGTCGCCGAGCAGGAGGAGGACCTGTCCGGCCTGCTGCGCGACGCCGGCGACGGCGCCGGGCAGGACCAGGCCGACCTGGGAGCGACCAGCTTCGAGCGCGACCACGAGCTCACCGTGCTCAACCACGAGCGGGAGAAGCTGGCCCAGATCGACCGAGCCCTGGCGCGCATCAAGGACCGCACCTACGGCGTGTGTGAGTCGTGTGGCAACGCGATCGGCAAGATGAGGTTGATGGCGTTTCCGCGTGCCACACTGTGCATGACATGCAAGCAGCGCGAGGAACGTCGGTAGGCAGCAGCGACAGCGGCCCTGCCGGCCCCCGGCGGACCGTGCTGACCAGCCGTCGGGCGTGGACCGTCTTCGCGGTCGTCGCGGTCGTTCTCTACCTCATCGACCAGGTCTCGAAGCGCGCAGCGGTCGAGCACCTCACCGGCCGCGCCGACGTCCGGGTCGTCGGCGACCTCCTCCAGTTGCACCTCACCCGAAACCCCGGTGCCGCGTTCTCACTCGGCACCGGCTTCACCGTCGGGCTGTCCTGTCTCGCGATCGCGGCGACGGTCGTCGTGCTTGCCCTGAGCCGGAAGGTCGTCGACCCGGTCTGGGCAGTGGGTCTCGGCGCGCTGCTGGCCGGCATCACCGGCAACCTCACGGATCGGATGCTCCGCGACCCGGCGCCGTTCCGCGGCCATGTCATCGACTTCCTCCAGCTCCCCAACTGGCCGATCTTCAACGTCGCCGACATCGCGATCAACGTCGGGGCCGGGCTGATCCTGCTCCAGGTCTTCCGTGGGATCCGGATGGACCGCACCCGGCAGGGCGACGACGAGCCGGAGCCGGTCGAGCCCGGCCAGGAGGACGACGCGTGAGCGGCACCGACCACCGGAGCCTGCGGGTTCCCGACGGTCTGGACGGACAGCGGGTCGACGTGGCGATGGCCCAGTTGTTCGGCCTGTCCCGGTCTCGGGCCGCGGAGCTGATCGCCGCCGGCCGGGTGCGCCTCGACGGCGCCGTGGTCAGCAAGAGCGAGCGGGTGCTCCCGGGGGCCGTCCTCGACGTCGAGATCCCACTCGAGGCAGATCCGCTCGAGGTCGTGCCCGAGATCGTCGAGGGCATCAAGATCATCCACGACGACCCTGCCATCGTCGTGATCGACAAGCCGGTCGGCGTCGCCGTACACCCCTCCCCGGGCTGGCGCGGACCGACCGTGGTCGGGCACCTGGCAGGCGCCGGCTTCCGGATCTCCACCTCCGGGGCCAAGGAGCGCGAGGGCATCGTGCAGCGGCTCGATGTCGGCACGTCGGGCGTGATGGTCATCGCGAAGTCCGAGCACGCATACTCGATCCTCAAGAACGCCTTCCGGCAGCGGACGGTCGACAAGACCTACCACGCCCTGGTGCAGGGACACCCCGACCCGCTCTCGGGCACGGTCGACGCGCCGATCGGGCGGCATCCGGGCGCCGACTACAAGTTCGCGGTCATGGACGGCGGTCGGGCGAGCGTCACCCACTACGAGACGCTCGAGGCGCACCGGTTCGCCAGCCTTCTCGAAGTGCACCTCGAGACCGGCCGCACCCACCAGATCCGCGTGCACATGGCGGCGTTGAAGCACCCCTGTGCGGGCGACCTGACCTACGGGGCCGACCCGGTGCTCGCCAAGCGGCTCGGACTCACCCGGCAGTGGCTGCACGCCGTACGCCTCGGGTTCGAGCACCCTGAGTCGGGAGACGCCGTGGAGTACGAATGCGGCTATCCCGACGACCTCCAACACGCCCTCGACGTCATCCGTGACAGCGACTGACGCCGCACTGACCATCCGGCCGGTCGCCACCGAGGACCTGCCGGCGATGGCCGACCTGTTCATCGCGGCGCGGGAAGCGGCGGTCCCGGTGATGCCGCCGTCGATCCACCTGCCGCACGAGGTGCACGCCTTCTATGCGGGCCTGAACCTGGTCGGAGGCGAGCGCGAGGGCTGGGTGGCCGAGGACGGACGGGGGATCGTCGCGTTCGCCGAGCTGGTGGGCGGCTGGCTCGACGCCCTGTACGTCCGGCCGGACGCGCAGGGGGAAGGGATCGGCTCCGCACTGCTCGACGTGGCGAAGTCGGTCCGTCCGGCGGGGTTCTCGCTGTGGGTGTTCGAGTCCAACACGCCGGCACGGGCCTTCTACGCCCGGCACGGACTCGTCGAGCGGGAGCACACCGACGGCTCGGGCAACGACGAGAAGGCCCCGGACATCCGGATGGAGTGGCCGGGCTCCGGGTCCTCCTAGCCTGCGGTCTCCCAGAGGCCGACGAGGTTGCCCTCGGTGTCGGTGAAGTACGCCGCGAACCCCATGTCGCCGACGGCCTCCTTGCCGCGGCCGATGCTCCCGCCGGCGGCTTCGACACTCGCGAGGGCAGCCTCGATGTCGGGGACGTCGATCACGACGACCGGGCCGGTGAAGCCTTCCCCGCGCTGGAACATGCCTCCGTTGATGAAGCCGGGCTCGGAGGGACCGGTCTGGGGGTCGGACGGGCCGGTGGACACCATCGTGTAGTCCATCTCCGGTATCGGCATCAGCTGCCAGTCGAAGACACTGCTGTAGAAGGTGCGGGCCCGGTCCCCGTCGTCGAAGGGGATCTCGAAGTGGACGATCCTGCCGGTCATGGTGCAGCTCCGTTCTGTCGGTGGGCCTCTCTAGTCTGCCCCTATCGGTCGCGTAGGCTGATGCCCTTCCCCGACCCCATCCTGTTCAGGACCGTCGTCCACGACCCGTCAAGGAGTCTCAGCACCGATGGCAGCCGCCGGGGATTTCGCCCATCTGCACGTCCACACGGAGTACTCCATGCTGGACGGGGCGTCGCTGCTCGACGGCCTCTTCGCGCGGGTGAGCGACCTGGGCATGTCGTCGATCGCGATGACCGACCACGGCAACCTGCACGGGGCCTACGACTTCTACTCCAAGGCCAAGGCGCACGACATCCGCCCGATCATCGGCATCGAGGCCTACCTCACGCCCCAGACCGACCGGTCCGAGCGGCGCAGGGTGAAGTGGAGCAAGGGCGGCGGTTTCAACGGGGCCGAGGAGGGCGGTGACGACGTCGCGGGTGGCGGTGCCTACACCCACATGACGATGTGGGCGGCCACGACCGAGGGCATGCACAACCTGTTCCGGCTCTCGTCCCGGTCCAGCCTCGAGGGCTTCTTCTACAAGCCGCGGGCCGACCGCGAACTGCTCCAGACCTACGCGCCGGGACTGATCGCGACAACCGGCTGTCCCTCGGGCGAGGTCCAGACCCGGCTGCGCCTCGGGCAGTACGACGAAGCCCGCCGCTCGGCCGCGGAGTTCCAGGAGATCTTCGGCAAGGACAGCTTCTTCCTGGAGCTGATGGACCACGGGATCGACATCGAGAAGCGGGTCCGCGACGACCTGCTGCGGCTCGGCAAGGAGCTCGGGATCCCGCCGGTCGCCACCAACGACTCCCACTACAACAACCCCGACGACGCCGATGCCCACGACGCCCTGATCTGCGTCGCCTCCGGCAAGCGGCTGTCCGACACCAACCGCCTCAAGTTCGACGGCGGCGGCTACTACATCAAGTCCGCGGCGGAGATGCGGGACCTGTGGGCCGACCGGTTCGGGATGCCCGAGGCCTGCGACAACACGCTGCTGATCGCGGAGCGGTGCGAGGTCGAGTTCGCCGAGTCGACCGGCGGCTACATGGCCCGCGCCGACGTACCGGCCGGCGAGACCGAGGAGTCATGGTTCGTCAAGGAGGTCTGGCGCGGGATCGCGTCGCGCTACTCCGGCGAGCTGACTCCCGAGGTCAAGCAGCGGGTCGAGATGGAGCTCGGCGTCATCGCGAGCAAGGGCTACTGCGGCTACTACCTGGTGGTCGCCGACTTCATCCAGTGGTCCAAGGACAACGGCATCCGCGTCGGGCCCGGTCGCGGGTCCGGCGCCGGCTCGATCGCGGCCTACGCACTCCGCATCACCGACCTCTGTCCCCTTGAGCACGGCTTGATCTTCGAGCGGTTCCTCAATCCCGAGCGTCCCTCGATGCCGGACTTCGACATCGACTTCGACGAGCGTCGGCGGACCGAGGTCATCCAGTACGTGTCCGACAAGTACGGCAGCGACCGAGTCGCCTACATCGCGACCTTCGGCCGGCTCAAGGCAAAGGCGGCGATCAAGGACGCCGCCCGGGTGCTCGACTACGGCTTCGCCGTCAGCGACCGGATCACCAAGGCGCTCCCGCCCGACATCATGGGCAAGGGGGTCCCGCTCAAGGACATCTTCAACGACCAGCACAAGCGCTACGGCGACGGCGCCGAGTTCCGCTCGCTCTACGAGCAGGACACCGACGTCCGCACGATCTACCAGACGGCGATCGGACTCGAGGGCCAGATCCGCAACTGGGGCGTGCACGCCGCCGGTGTGATCATGTCCAGCGAGCCGCTGATCGACATCGTGCCGATCATGGCCCGGTCGCAGGACGGCGCGGTCATCACCCAGTTCGACTACCCGATGTGCGAGGCGCTCGGGTTGGTCAAGATGGACTTCCTCGGCCTTCGCAACCTGACCGTCCTCGACGACGCGCTCGACAACATCCGCGCCAACCGCGGCGAGGAGGTGGTCCTCGAGGAGCTCCGGTTCGAGGATCCGGCGACCTACGAGCTGATGTCGGCGGGTGACACGCTCGGCGTCTTCCAGCTTGACGGCGGACCGATGCGTGCGCTGTTGCGGAGCATGCGCCCCGACAAGTTCGCCGACATCTCCGCGGTCGGCGCGCTCTACCGGCCCGGTCCGATGGGCGCGGACTCCCACAACAAGTACGCCCGTCGCAAGAACGGCCGCGAGCCGATCGACCCGATCCACCCGGAGCTGGCGACCGCCCTGGAGCCGGTGCTGGGGGAGACCTACGGCCTGATCGTCTACCAGGAGCAGGTGATGGAGATCGCCCAGGTCCTGGCGGGCTTCACGCTCGGACAAGCGGACAACCTGCGCCGGGCGATGGGCAAGAAGAAGAAGGAGGAGCTCGACAAGCTGTACGCCGGCTTCCAGGGCGGGATGCTCGAGCGCGGCTACTCCCAGGATGCGATCACCGACCTGTGGGAGATCCTGCTGCCCTTCTCCGACTACGCCTTCAACAAGGCGCACTCGGCGGCCTACGGCGTGATCTCCTACTGGACCGCCTACCTCAAGGCCAACTACACCGCCGAATACATGGCGGCGCTCCTCACGTCCGTGAAGGACGACAAGGACAAGATGGCGATCTATCTCGGCGAGTGCCGACGCCTCAAGATCCAGGTGCTGCCGCCCGACGTCAACGAGTCGGCCAAGAACTTCACGCCGGTCGGCACCGACATCCGGTTCGGCATGACCGCGATCCGCAACGTCGGCGCCAACGTCGTCGAGCAGGTCGTCGCGGCTCGCGAGCAGCACGGTCGCTACGAGTCGTTCAACGACTTCCTCGACAAGGTGCCGGCGCTGGTCTGCAACAAGCGGGTCATCGAGTCGCTGATCAAGGCCGGCGCGTTCGACGACCTCAAGCACCGCCGCCGCGCGCTGGTTGCGATCCACGAGACCGCGGTCGATCAGTACGTCGACATCAAGCGCAACGAGGCGATCGGCCAGGACTCGCTGTTCGCGGGGCTGGACCCGGAGGGAGAGGACGGCGACTACAGCGGCTTCGGGGTCAGCGTCACCATCCCCGACCTCGACGAGTGGGACAAGACGACGCTGCTCGGCCACGAGCGCGACATGCTCGGCCTCTACGTGTCCGACCACCCGCTGCTGGGACTGGAGCACGTGCTCGCAGGGAGTGCCGATTGCACGATCGGCGAGCTGATGACCGACGAGGAACGACCCGATCAGGCCACCGTCCTGGTCAGCGGACTCATCACCGCGGTCCAGCGCAAGATCACCAAGAAGGGCGACCCCTGGGCGATGGTCACCCTCGAGGACCTCGAAGGAGCGATCGAGGTGCTGCTCTTCCCGAGCGCCTACCAGCTCGCCAGCACCCTGCTGGTCCCCGACGCGATCATCACCGTCAAGGGTCGGCTGTCCCGCAGCAAGGAACAGCCGGAGCTGCACGCCCTGGAGGTCACGGTGCCTGACCTCGACACCAGGAGCGACGGCCCGGTCGTGATCAGCCTGCCGTCGACCCGGTGCACGGCCCCGGTCATTGCCCAGCTCAAGGAGGTGCTCGGCACGCACCCCGGCCTCACAGAAGTGCGGCTGCGGTTGCTCTCCCGTGACGCGACCAAGCTGATGCGGCTCGACGACCGGCTCCGCGTCTCGCCCAGCCCGGCTCTCTTCGCCGACCTCAAGCAGCTGCTCGGGCCCGGGTGCCTGACAAGATGATCCGGTGACCTCCCAGGAGACCGAAGCAACGGCCACCCCCGCGCCTCCTCCCACTGCCGAACGGCGTCGTCCGTCGTGGCACGTCGTCGGAAGGGTGGTCGCCGCGGTGCTCGCTGCCTCCGGTGGCCTGGGGGCGTTGGCCGGCTGGCTCTGGTACGAGTGGTGGGGGCCGCCCAACAGCGGCGAGATCTACGACACGACCACCTGGGGTCCGCGGTGGCTCGACCTGACTGACCAGGGCTTGGCGCACCAGTTCGACGGGCCCGCTCAGTACGCCGTGCTGGCCCTCGGTCTCGGGGCCCTGCTCGGGGTCCTCGCCGCCGTGCTCGGCCGACGGCAGGCGCTTGCGGCCCTGGCCGCACTGGCAGCGGGCAGCGCGCTCGCGGCGTACGTCTCCTACGCGGTCGGTACGGCGCTCAGCCCGCCCGATCCCCAGCGGTTCGCGACCAAGGACAACATCGGCGAGGAATACCTCGCCGCCATCGAGGTGAGCGGGTGGACGCCGTTGCTGTGCTGGCCGATCGCCGCTCTCGGCACGTTCGCGATCGCCCTCGTAGCGATGGCCTACTTCGGGACCACGAAGAGCAGGCTCGGCGAGCTCGAGCCGCTCACGCCGCGCCCGGCGACGGTCAAGGAGTCGGACGACCGACCGGTGCTGTGATCGCAGCGGTCAGCCGGACCAGGTCCGCTGGAGCGAGCTCGACCTCCAGGCCGCGCCTGCCTGCCGACACGAACACGGTCGGGTGGTCGAGCGCGGTCGCATCGACGACGGTCGGGTGCGCGCGCTTCTGGCCGAGCGGTGAGATGCCGCCGACGACGTAGCCGGTCGACCGCTCGGCCGCCTGGGGGTCGGCCATTGCCGCCTTCCGGCCGCCGACCGCTCGGGCCAGCGCCTTCAGGTCCAGCTGGCCCGACACCGGCACCACCGCGACGGTGAGGACGCCGTCGACGGCGGCCAGCAGGGTCTTGAAGACCCGGCCGGCGGCGATGCCGAGCGCGACCGCCGCCTCCTCGCCGTACGACTCGGACCGAGGGTCGTGGGCGTAGTCGTGCACCGTGAACGGGACCGATGCGGCGCTCAGCGCGGCGATCGCGGGCGTGGCACCCGCTTGCTGCTTCCTGCCCATCGGTCAGTTCGGCGACCAGCGGGTGCGGGCGACCTCGGTAGCCGGCAGCGAGGTGATGACGTTCATCGCCCGCAGCTCGGTGCGCAGCAGCTCGGTGGTCAGCACCAGCCGCTCCTCGGCGTCCGACGCCTCGAGCAGCTGCTGGCGCTCGGCCATCGGGAGCGGCGCGCAGGCGGCGAGAACCCAGGAGAGGTACATCGGGTCGGTCGGCAGTGCGCCGTGATAGGGGTCGGCGGAGATCTCGCTCAGCGCCAACCGGTAGGCCGTGAAGACAGCTCGAGCCCGCTGGACGAGCTCGGCGGGCACCGTGACGCCGGGCTCGGGGAGGTCGTCGACCTCGCCCATGGGGAACAGGTCGCCGCGTTCGAGCCGGCCGAGGCGGATCCGGTCGCGGCCGACGGCGACGATGTCGAACGTGCCGTCGGGGTGGGCCTCGGCCTCGGTGAGCTGGAGCCGGACCCCCACCCGGAACAGCGACTGGGCGCCGTGGTCGCCGACCTCGTAGCCCTCCCGGATCGCCACCGACCCGAACAACCGCTCGGCCGGGTCCTCGATCCGCAACAGGTGGTGCATCAGCGCGCGGTAGCGGTCCTCGAACACGTGCAACGGCACCGTGACACCCGGGAACACCACGCTGTTCAGCGGGAACATCGGCAGCCGGGCGGTCACGGTCCCAACGTAGCCGTCCGGCCACCAGCTATCCGGCAAGCACGTCGAACAGGCGGGCTGCTGCCGCCGTCACAGCTGCCAGCGCACCAGCTTGCCGTTCGGGCCGGCCCGCGTCCGCGACGTACGTCGTAACGCCGATCTTGGCGATGGCGCCCGCGAACTTGAGGTCGAGCGCATCCGCTCCGCAATGCAACGCGTGAGGAGCTCACCGGCGATGCCGCTGAAGCTCTGGAGGCCGCGACCCACTGAACTGACGAGATTCCTCGTCTGCCCAGAGCGCGTGCGGGGGCGGACGCCTAGGGACGTCGGCACCAAGCCCTCTGGTGCAGCAAGGGCGATCGGCTCCTAAGCGTGGGACTCGTAGCCGTGCCAACCGTGGGGTGGGTGCTCCAGTGGCTGCCAACGGGGAATGTAATGCTCAAGGAAGACCTGCCCGACCAGCTCGCCGCGCGAACGCACGCCGGTCTTCTCGAAGATCGCCTTGAGATGGTCCTGGATCGTGTATGCCGACAGGTACAGCTGTTCGGCGATCTGTTTGGTGGCCAGGCCGGCAAGGCACATGCGGGTCACATCCACCTCGCGGGGAGTCAACCCGTAGGCGAGTGCCACGAGCGGCGCCACTTCCGAGGGCGACGCCTGCTGGATCACGACGACGGTCCGATCGTCGTCGCCGCTGAGACGACTTCCGTAGAGCAGCAGCCAGGTACCGTCCGCGGCTCGCAGCCGGGCACGCGCCGCCGCCTTCAGCGGGTCGCCACTCGTCGCGTTACGGGCTCGGGCGGCCACGGCCTGGAGGACCTTGGATTCCCCGGGCGTCTCGGGCGGTGGGTCCTCGGTGAGCAACCCGATCCACTCCATGGCGGCCGGCGTCAGTGCCTCGACGTTGCCCCCGGCATCGAAGGTGACCACACCGGGGCCGATCGTGTTCGCCATCGCCTGAGCCGCGATCGAGCTGACCAGCGCCCGCCTCGCACCTTCGGCGATGATCGCCGACAGGCTCGCCAACACGGTGACGTCCTGCTCGGAGAACCACGCCCGGTCCTCGTCCCGCAGCAGCCCGACGGCTGCCCAGTAGCCGTCGTGGTCGACCATGCTTCCGCGTAGTTCGTCGCCGATCCCGAAGCCGCGGTGTGACCGGTTCCGTGCACTGCGCATCAGGTCGCCATGCGTGGCCTGGCTGGTGGCTCCGGCAAGCCGTCCGGACCGTGCCAGGAAGTCCCACTTGTTGACGTCTTCGATGATGTATTCGTGCTCCGCGAGCCACGAGCCGCTGCAGGCGACGTTGCGGTTCACGCTGCCGGTCATCAGGACGGTGCCCGGGTCGACGGTGTGCCAGCAGGACCGGTCGAAGTCGATGGCCTTGGCCAGCGCCTGGTCCGCAGTGGTGACGTACTCGGTCCAGTCCAGACCCTCGCGCGCCAGCCCGGTGAGCTCGGCGGCCAGCCTGTCGCGATCCATGGCTCCACGATAGGTCCCGGATGTGTTTGGTGAACAAACCAGAATTCTGGGATTCTGGCTCGGACCCTGCGGCCGGATGCTGGGCGAATGGACGACATCACCCCTGATCCGATCATGCAGATCGCAAGCGGCTTCATGGCCGCGAAGTTCTTGTTCGTGGCCAACGAGTTCGGCGTCTTCGACGCGCTCAAGGACGACCCGACCGACCTGGCAGGGCTGTCCGCGCGTGCCGGTCTGGCTGAGCGCTCCGCGCGCATCCTCGCTGACGGATGCGCCGCCCTCGGTCTGCTGCACAAGCAGGGCGGCATCTACACGAACAGCCCGACCGCGGACCGCTTCCTCACCGGTGGCGGACTCTCCGCCGGCCTCCGCTTCTGGGATGCGCTGAGCTATCCAGCGTGGGGCCGCTTCGCCGACACGCTGGCCCACGGACCCAGCCAGCAGGCCGTCGAGCTGCCGCCCGAGACGCAGCAGGTCATGCTCGACGGGATCGAGTCAATGCTGGCCGGCCCGACGCGGGCACTCGCAGCCACCGTGGACCTCGGCGACCGGCACCGCTTGCTCGACCTCGGCTGCGGCACCGGCTCGTGGTCCACGGCCCTGCTGCGTGACAACCCGCAGCTCACGGCGACGCTGGTCGACCTGCCGATCGCGATCGGCGCGACAGAGAAGCACGTCGCCGGGACAGGCCTGGCTGACCGGGTGACCGTACGTGGCGCGGACATCCTCGCCGATCCGATCCCGACCGGTCATGACGTCGTGATGATCAACAACGTCATCCACTACCTCTCGCCGGAAGACAGCCGGACGCTGCTAACCCGGGTGTCCGCCGCAGTCAGCCCCGGCGCGCTACTGATCGCGGCCGACTTCTGGACCGACCCCACCCACACCCAGCCCGTGCCAGCCGCACTGATGGCCGGCGAGTTCGCCGCCCACATCGCCGAAGGCGACGTCTACAGCGTGGATGAGATCACTAGCTGGCTCGAAGAGACCGGCTGGGAGGTCGACCGGCAACAGTCGCTGGCCGGACCTCAAAGTGCCGTGCTCGCCAGGCGGGCCTGAGATGCAAACCCATCAGGTCGTGATCATCGGCGCCGGCACATCGGGGCTGTCGACCGCGGTCGCGTTGGCGGATCGAGGTCTGAAGCCCCTGGTCATCGACCGGGCCGAGCAGGTCGGGTCTGCCTGGCGGAACCGCTACGACCGCCTGCACCTGAACACCGGCAGGCAGTTCTCGCACCTGCCGAATCGGCCATATCCGAAGGGAACGCCGACCTATCCCACCCGCGACCAGGTGATCGCTCATCTCGAACAGCACGCCGCCGACAGCAGCATCAACCTGCAATTGGGGTGTGCAACCGAGCGCATCGACTCGGCCGATGAGGGTTGGCGGTTGACGACATCAAGCGGCTCCGTCGCCACGCCCCAGGTCGTGGTCGCCACCGGTTACGACCACGAGCCCTTCATCCCCGAATGGCCCGGGCGCGAAGAGTGGGCCGGCGACCTGGTGCATTCCTCGCGCTACGCCAATCCATCGCCCTACGCCAGACGCAAGGTCCTGGTCGTCGGTTCGGGCAGCTCCGGCATCGAGATCGCCTACGACCTAGCCAGCGGTGGTGCAGCCAAGGTGTGGCTCGCGGTTCGGACGCCGCCCAACATCATGCTCCGCAAGGGACCGGGAGGACTCCCCGGCGACGTTGTCGCCATCCCGCTCCACAACGCGCCGATCCGACTCGCAGACGCCATCGCGCGATTCGGTCGCCGGATGACCATCGGCGACCTCAGCGAGTTCGGCCTACCCATCCCCGAGGAAGGCATCTTCGCGCGCAGCGCTCGCCTCGGCGTCGCCCCGGCGATCCTCGACGAGGAGGTGATCGCTGCGATTCGAGATCGATCCATCGAGATCGTCTGCGGCGTCGAGTCCCTGAGTCTAGGGACCGTGACCTTGGCAAACACCGCACGAATCAGCCCCGATGCCATCGTCTGCGCCACCGGGTTCCGGCGGGGACTGACAAAACTGGTCGGACACCTCGGCGTGCTCGACGAGCGGGGCCGGCCCACAACCACGGGCGAGGTCCCTGCCGCAGCGGGGCTGCGCTTCATCGGGTTCGTTCCGCGAGCCGCGCAGATCGGGTACGCAGCCAAACAGGCCAGACACGCTGCGAAGGCGATCGCCAAGGAACTACGGGCGGCCTGAACGGCACCGGACTCCGAGTCGCGGCGCAACGATGTCGTCGTGGTGGACGGTGGAGGCCGTCGGCGCCGTACGGAACCGGAATGTCGGGATAACCCTGATCCCGCCCATCGGGAGCCCCGCGTCCCGCCATGCGGCGAAGCCGCCGACGACATCGGTCGCCCGGTGGATCCCTACCCAGGCCCTGCTTCCGGTCTGGATGCTTGCGGTAGCAATCTGCGTGCGGCTGGTGCCGTCCGCCTGACGTCGAGGACGGCGGAGCGAGGGGCGTGCGACCGTACAATCGGCCGCATGTCCCTCATCCGTCGCATCGACCTGCGCGAGGCGGACGCTGCATCGTCAGCGGCCGACTACCGCGCAGCCGTGCCCCGCGCCGACTTCGACGTCGAAGCCGCGGTGCCGGCGGTGCACGCGATCTGCGAGGAGGTCCGCACCGGTGGGCTGGACGCGATCCGGGATCTCGGGACGCGTTTCGACGGCGTGCGGGTCGAGGACATCAGGGTCTCCCCGGAAGCGCTGTCCACGGCGCTCGAGGAGCTCGACCCGGACATCCGGGCGGGCCTCGACGAGTCGATCCGTCGGCTGCGGGCAACCTGTGCTGCCGAGCTCGAGCACGACGCCGTCACTGACCTCGGCACCGGCGCTCGGGTCACGCACCGCAAGGTGCCGGTCGGCCGGGTCGGACTCTATGTGCCCGGTGGGTTGGCACCGTTGGTGTCGAGCGTGCTGATGAACGTCGTCCCCGCGCAGACCGCGGGGGTCGGGTCGATCGCGCTGGCCAGCCCGCCGCAGAAGAGCTTCGGCGGGTCGGTGCACCCGACGATCCTGGCGGCGTGCGCACTGCTGGGCGTCGAGGAGGTCTATGCCGTCGGGGGTGCGCAGGCGATCGCGATGTTCGCCTACGGCGTCGAGGACGCCGACGTGAAGGTCGACAGTGTTGACCTGGTCACCGGCCCGGGCAACATCTACGTCGTCACGGCCAAGCGGATCCTCAAGGGCCAGGTGGGCATCGACTCCGAAGCCGGGCCGACCGAGATCGCGATCCTCGCGGACGACACTGCCGACGCGGCGTACGTCGCAGCCGACCTGATCAGCCAGGCCGAGCACGATCCGCTCGCGGCCGCAGTGCTCGTGACCACGTCCGAGTCTCTCGCCGACGACGTGGATGCCGAGCTCGACAAGCAGGTCTCCGTCACCAAGCACGTCGACCGGATCCGCACCTCGCTGGGCGGTCCGCAGTCGGGGATCGTCTTCGTGCGAGACCTCGAGCAGGGCCTCGCGGTCGTCGATGCCTACGCCGCCGAGCACCTCGAGATCCACACGGCCGACGCGGCGTCGTACGCCGCTCGGGTGCGCAACGCCGGCGCGATCTTCGTCGGCCCCTACGCACCGGTCAGCCTCGGCGACTACTGCGCCGGCTCCAACCACGTGCTGCCCACGGGCGGCTGCGCCTGCCACTCGTCGGGCCTGTCGGTCCGCGCCTTCACGAAGTCGGTGCACGTCGTCGAGTACTCCCCCCAGGGCCTGCGCGAGGTGGCTGACCACGTGGTCACCCTGGCCGAGGCCGAGGACCTGCCGGGGCACGGCGCGGCGGTCAAGGTCCGATTCGAGTGAGCTTTCCCCCGATCCGCCCGGAGCTCGTCGGGATCGAGCCTTACGGCGCGCCGCAGGTCGCTGCCGCGGTGGCACCCGTCCAGCTCAACGTCAACGAGAACCCCTACGGCCCGTCGCGCGAGTGCGTCGCCGACATCGCGGTCTCCGCGGCGGAGGCCGCGATCACGCTCAACCGCTACCCCGACCGCGAGTTCGTCGAGCTCCGCACCGCGCTCGCGGCGTACCTCTCGCGTGACCTGTCGCGTCGGGGCTCGCTCGCTCGCACCGTCGGCGATAACTGCCGACCAGGTGTGGGCGGCCAACGGGTCCAACGAGGTGATGTTGCAGCTGTTGCAGGCGTTCGGCGGGCCGGGGCGGACGGCGCTGAGCTTCGCTCCGACGTACTCGATGTATCCCGAGTACGCGCGCGACTCGATGACCACCTGGGTCGCCGGACGTCGGCAGGACGACTTCTCGCTCGATCTCGACCACGTGCGGGCGACGGTCGAGCAGGTCCGCCCGCACATCGTGCTCCTGCCCAGTCCCAACAATCCGACCGGCACGGCGCTGCCGCCGGAGGCGATCACCTCGCTGTGCGAGGCGGTCGGCGAGGACGGCATCGTCGTCATCGACGAGGCGTACGGCGAGTTCCGGCGCGCCGGCGTCCCGAGCGCGATCGAGCTGCTGCCCGCCCACCGCAACCTGGTGGTTACCCGCACGATGAGCAAGGCGTTCGCCGCCGCCGGGCTTCGGCTGGGCTACCTCGCAGCGGACCCGGCGATCTGTGACGCGATCCGCGTCGTGCGGCTGCCCTACCACCTGTCCGCGGTCACCCAGGCAGCCGCGCTCGCCGCGCTTCGCCACGCTCCCGAGTTGCTCGGCAAGGTCGACCAGCTGCGCTCCCAGCGCGACAAGACGGTGGCCTGGCTGCGCGACCAGGGACACCGGGTCGCCGACAGCGACGCCAATTTCTGCTTGTTCGGCACCTTCCGGGATCGTCATGCTGTCTGGCAGGGACTGCTCGACCGGGGCGTGCTGATCCGGGAGACCGGTCCCGACGGATGGCTGCGGGTGTCCATCGGGACACCTGAGGAGATGACGGCGTTCGAGGACGCCCTTGTCGACGTGATGAAGGAGATGACATGAGCCGTACTGCTCGCATCGAACGGCAGACGAGCGAGTCCAAGGTCGTCGTCGAGGTCAACCTCGACGGCACCGGGCGTCACGACGTCTCGACCGGTGTCGGCTTCTACGACCACATGCTCACCTCGTTCGCGCGGCACGCGTTGGTCGACCTGACCGTCGAAACCTCGGGCGACACCCACATCGACGCCCACCACACGGTCGAGGACACCGCGATCGCCCTCGGGCAGGCGCTGCGGGAGGCACTCGGTGACAAGGTGGGCATCCGTCGCTTCGGCGACGCCACGGTGCCGCTCGACGAGGCGCTCGTGCAGGCCGTCGTCGACGTGTCGGGCCGTCCCTACTGCGTGCACACCGGTGAGCCCGAGGGACAGCAGTACGTCGCGTTGGGCGGCGGTGGCGACAACGTGCCCTACCTGGGCTCGCTGACCCGGCACGTCTTCGAGACGGTCGCGTTTCACGCCCACCTGGCGCTGCACGTGCGGGTGCTCGCAGGCCGCGAGCCGCACCACATCGTCGAGACCCAGTTCAAGGCGGTCGCCCGGGCGTTCCGCGACGCGATCGCCCTCGACCCCCGGGAGACGGGAATACCGTCAACGAAGGGCGCTCTGTGAGCCAACCCGGTGTGGTTGTCCTGGACTACGGTTCCGGCAACCTCCGCTCCGCGGTGCGCGCGGTCGAACGGGCCGGCGCGACGGTCACGCTGACATCCGACCCGGACCTGGCGCAGCAGGCCGACGGCCTCCTGGTGCCGGGCGTCGGTGCCTACGCGGCCTGCATGGAAGGACTTCGTGCGATCCGCGGCGAGCGGGTGATCGCGCGTCGGCTCGCAGGGGGCCGGCCGGTGCTGGGCATCTGCGTCGGCATGCAGATCCTCTTCGAGCGCGGCATCGAGCACGGCGTCGAGACGGAGGGCTGTGGGGAGTGGCCCGGCGTCGTTGAGCGTCTCCAGGCGCCGATCGTCCCGCACATGGGCTGGAACACGGTCGAGGTGCCCGACGGGTCGAGGCTCTTCGCCGGGATCGAGGACGAGCGCTTCTACTTCGTGCACTCCTACGGGGTGCGGGACTGGACGCTGATCACGAACGACCGCACGCCGGAGTCGCACCAGCCGCGAGTGGTGTGGAGCGAGCACGGCAGGCGACCGCTTCGTCGCGGCCGTCGAGAACGGGCCGCTCTGCGCGACCCAGTTCCACCCCGAGAAGTCGGGCGACGCTGGTGCCGAACTGCTGCGCAACTGGGTGAAGAGTATTTAGGTTGGCCCGGTGGCC
Source organism: uncultured Actinomycetota bacterium (assembly GCA_963756795.1). Lineage (GTDB taxonomy): Bacteria > Actinomycetota > Actinomycetes > Propionibacteriales > Nocardioidaceae > Nocardioides. The sequence goes on from CAVWPK010000002.1 coordinate 414,548, forward strand.
GACCTCGACATGAACCAGATCATCCACGCCGCCGTACGGCGCGACCTGGCGCGGACGGAGAACGCCCTGCGGGCCATGCATGACGGCGACGCCGCCCGGGCCGCGGGTTTGCAGCGGGCATGGGCTGCGCTGTGGGAGCAGCTGCGCCATCACCATGAGCAGGAGGACGAGCACGTCTGGCCCTACGTGCGCACCCTGGCGGTGGTGGACCCCGCCGTCGTCGACGCGATGGAGTCCGAGCACCAGGCGATGGCCGCTGCGTGCGACGTGGCAACCGCGGCGATCGACGCGGTCGCGGCCGACCCCACCACGACTCGCGCGACGGCCGCGGCTGACGCTGTCGGTGAGGCGGCCCGGGTCACCGACGCCCACCTCGAGCACGAGGAGCGCGCTATCACTCCGGTGATCCAGGAACGGATCGAGACCCCGGAGTGGAAGGCGATCGAGGCAGAGTTCCGGAAGGGAGGACCGGTCCAGGGCGGGCGGTTCCTCGCCTGGCTGCAGGACGGCGGCGACCCGGAGGTGCTGGCGGCTCTGCGGGCGAGGATCCCGCCACCGGTCCTGTTCATCCTCGGCCGCGGCTTCGGGCGCTCGTATCACCGCAACGTCGCTCCTGTCTGGCGGTGACCGTTAGTCCTTAGGATTCTGGGGTGAGCAACTACCTCGAACTCCTTCCCGCCGTCGACATCAAGGGCGGCCAGGCCGTCCAGCTGGTCCAGGGCGTCGACGGGTCCGAGAAGCGGTTCGGCGACCCGATCGAGGCCGCGCTGCGCTGGCAGGACGCCGGTGCCGAGTGGATCCACCTGGTCGACCTGGACGCGGCGTTCGGGCATGGCGAGAATCGAGCGCTCCAGGCCGAGATCGTCGGCAGGCTCGACATCCAGGTCGAGATGAGCGGCGGCATCCGCGACGACGAGTCGCTGGAGGCCGCGATGGCGACCGGGTGCCGGCGGGTCAACATCGGCACCGCTGCCCTCGAGCAGCCCGAGTGGTGTGCCCGGGCGATCGCGACCTACGGCGACCGGGTGGCGGTCGGGCTCGACGTACGCGGCCGGACGCTCGCCGCCCGGGGCTGGACCCAGGACGGCGGCGACCTCTACGAGACGCTGGCCCGTCTCGACGTCGAGGGATGCGCCCGCTACGTCGTCACCGACGTCAACAAGGACGGCATGCTCCAGGGTCCGAACCTTCAGCTGCTGCGGGACGTCTGTGACGCCACCGACCGCCCGGTGGTCGCGTCGGGTGGCGTGACCACCCTCGACGACATCCGCGCGCTGATGGAGCTGGTGCCGGTCGGCGTCGAGGGCGCGATCGCCGGCACCGCCCTCTACACCGGGCAGTTCACACTGGAGGACGCGCTCGCGCTGACGCTGCCGGTGGCGGGCCGATGAGGGGCGGGCGATGAGCCTCGCGGTGCGGGTGATCCCGTGCCTGGACGTCGATGCCGGACGGGTCGTCAAAGGCATCAACTTCCAGCGGCTGCGCGACGCCGGAGACCCGGTCGAGCTGGCCCGGACCTACGACGCCGAGGGCGCTGACGAGCTGACCTTCCTCGACATCTCGGCGTCGCACGAGGGGCGCGCGACGACCCTGGAGATGGTGTCCGCCACCGCCGAGCAGGTCTTCATCCCGCTTACTGTCGGCGGTGGCATCCGCAGCGTCGACGACGTCGACACGATGTTGCGCGCGGGGGCGGACAAGGTCGCGGTCAACACCGCGGCCATCCACCGGCCCGATCTGGTGGCCGAGATCGCCGATCGGTTCGGCAACCAGGTGCTGGTGCTGTCCGTCGACGCCCGTCGGGCCGCCGGGACGGACTCGGGCTTCGAGGTCACCACCCACGGCGGCCGGAAGTCCGCCGGGCTGGATGCGATCGCCTGGGCGGTCCGCGCAGCGGCGCTCGGAGCGGGGGAGATCCTGCTCAACGCGATGGACGCCGACGGGACCACCGATGGCTTCGACCTGGAGCTGATCCGGGCGGTGCGCCGCGAGGTCTCGATCCCGGTCGTCGCGTCCGGCGGCGCAGGCGCGGTCGAGCACTTCCCGGCGGCGGTCGACGCAGGCGCGGACGCCGTACTCGCTGCGACCGTGTTCCACTTCGGAACCCTGCGCATCTCCGAGGTCAAGCAGGCGCTCGCCGGCACCGGGTACGCCGTGCGCTGAGCTGCCCAGCCGGAGCCGTCAACACACATCGCTGAGGTAGATCTCGCCGACCAGTCCGTTGCCGGCGTCGAGGGGGAGGAACCTTCGGGTGCCTGACGGGGTGACCATGCGGCCGAGACCGTGCGGGGTCACCCACCGGTAGGTGCCGAGGCCGAGCTGTCGGAGGTCGTAGCCGGGCTGGTGGGTCTTGACCCGGTGGTGCGTCCGGGTGAGGGGCGCATCGTTGTGGTCGCCTGTCTGGCCGGGCGGTCCGCCGTCGCCGGGGGACCGGTAGGGCGTTGCGTGATCGTGGTCGAGCCGCCGATAGCCGATGTTGGCCGAGTGGGGGAACGCGTCGCCGAGCATGCGGAGCATGCTGCGTTGCTTGACCGACGTCGGATGCTCATAGCCGTTGACCGCATGTGCGTGGTTGAGGTCGATGACGGGCTGCACGGTGACCTCGCGGGTTCCGAGGAGCTCGGCGAGCTGGTCGAGGATCATCGGGCCGATGCTTTCGACTCGGGCGACCCCGGCGGCGGTGCCGTTCAGCACCAGGTCGGTCAGGTGCAGGTAGAGGGTCGCCGGCCGCCGCTTCGGCTTCGGCTTCGGCAGGCTCGGGTCTTGCTCGTCTGTGGTTGCCGGGTCGCGGGCCTGGTCGAGGAAGGCGGCGGCAGCGTGGGGGTTGCTGAGCAGCTCGATCGCCATGGCCTCGAGCTCGCCGCGGGTGATGAGCTCGCGTTCGGCGTGGGGCAGCTGGTCGCAGATGGCGTCGGCGACGTCGTCGACGGTCGCGTCGAAGCCGAGGGCGGTCCCGGGCGGCAGCTTGAGGATGACGCGGAGAGCGGCGGGCTCGCCGTCGACGGGGTCGACCGCGGCTCCTGGTCGGGCCTTGGACAACCGGACGCCGACCTTCGCTGCATCGGCCGCAAGTCGCTCGCGGTGGGCGTCGAGGTCGGCCTCGATCACCTTCGCCTCGGCGATCGCCAGGACCCGGCCAGCGGCCTGGTCGACAGCGGCAGCGACCGCGAGGTCGACCAGCGCGACGGCGTCCCTCGACAGTTGGCGGGACATCGTCGCGACCTTGCGGGCGACCCACACAGGCAGCTTGAGGTGCTGGACAGCCTCCCAGATGAGCGGAAGCCGGTGCCGCAGGTCGAGAGCGTCGGCCGCCAGTCGCTTCGCCGCCACCACGCCGGACTGCCGGGCGATCGCGAGCTCTGCCCAGCACAGCTCCTGGACCGGCGGTGTGCCGTCGCCGCCGTAGTCGACGAGCTGGTCCGCCCCCAGCGTCCGGCTCTGGCAGGGGTCGTCGGAGTGGATGTCGGCCCACTGCAGGACCAGCCGGAGCTCGTCCACGTCGTGCTGCCGCTGCCCCAGCACGACCTCCTCCATCGTCGCGACGACAGCGGCGGGATCGAGGTCCTGGAGCTCCTTCAGCATGGTTGCAGTATATTCGAACATACCGACGAATACCATCACTCCTGGTCGGCTGTGGAAACCTCGGGGCAGACGACTCGAACGGCTCGATCCAGCCCAGATCCAGCCCAGATCCAGCCCAGATAATCCAGCCCAGATCCAGCCCAGACCTGCCGCGGCGGCCCACTGCCGTCCGATCCAGCCGGGCGGATATGCGTCAGAACCTCAGAGGGGCCGGAAAGCCGGTCCACCGCAGCTCGTCGGGCAGGTGCGCCATGTCGTTGAACACCACGACGGTCGGGGGGCGGTCTGTGAAGTAACGCAGCACCGTCAGCGCCGCGTGGCCGTGGTCGAAACCCAACCAACGCCACGGCGGAGCGGCGCACGCATGGCGCACGAGCCACCCGATGGTGAACGCGTGCGTCACCACCAGGTGGTGACTGTCCTCCTTGCCCGGCTCGGGCCCGGTCAGCAGCCGGATGGCCTCCGCCGCGAGGTTCGCTCCCTGTGCCGCTTCCCGCGACGAGACGTCAGCAAGGAACGCCATGACATCTGTCCGGTGCTCCGGGTCGACCTCGTCGGGGGACGGAAGGTGGGGGACATAGTCCCCGGCGGCGTCGAGCTCGCTGACCGGCACCTGGCTGCCCAGCTGCCGGGCCACGAGGTGCGCGGTCTCGGTCGCCCTCGGCAGCGGGCCGTGCTGAACCGACCCGACGGGCACGTGCGAAAGGCGCCGGCCCAGCAGCACGGCCTGCCGAACCCCCCGCTCGGTCAGCGCGCCGTCGTCGTCGGGCTCGGCGTGCCGGATGAGATAGAGGTGTCGCACGGACATGCCCGGCATTCCATCACGAGCCGTCGACGGCCGAGAGGCGCCCGGCGACGACCTCTTCGATGTCGCCGGCGGCTCCCGGCTTGTGATCCCGCTCTCACCGGCTGGTCCCAGCGGCACGCCCCGCGTAGACCTGTCTCATGCCTGGCCATGACCCGGCCCACGCCCGTCGGCTGTGGCGCCTGCTCGAACCGATCCATGCGATCACCTACTTCTCGCCCGAGCCGCTCGCGGAGCTGAAGGCCGCGGGCTATCGCGGGTTCTGGATGGGCTACTTCGCCGGTCGTGCGGCGCCGCTGGGGCCGGTCGGTCCGGCGCTCGTGCATGCGCTCTTCTACAACTTCACGCCCGAGCACGTCGCTCGGGCGCTGCCCGATGCGTGGGACTACGCGCCGCCAGACACCGCGCTGGCGGCTCGTCAGGCCGGTTCCGTCGCGGCGCTCCGCCGCCAGCTCGGCACGCTCGCCGACGACCCGACCGTCGCGGTCGCGGCCGGTCTGGCCGGCACGGCCGCAGCCAGCGCTGTGCCGGAGGGCCGCGGACTGTTCGCGGCCAACCAGGCGCTTCCGGCTCCCGACGAGCCGTTGGCCAGGCTCTGGCACGCGGCGACCCTGCTCCGCGAGCACCGGGGAGACGGTCATGTCGCGGCGCTGGTCTCGGCCGGGATCGGTGGTCGGGAGTCGCACGTGCTCCATGCGCTCGCGACCGGAGCGCCCGCGGACGTCTACGAAACCGCCCGGAACATGCACCCAACGGAGTGGTCGGCCCGCGTCACCGCACTGCGGACGCGAGGTCTGGTCGACGAGGCCGGCGCGCTCACCCACGCAGGCCGGGACCTGAAGGACCAGGTCGAGCAGGTGACCGACGACCTGGCGGCGACGGCGTACGGCGCGCTCACCGCGGACGAGCTCGTGACCCTGACGGACTCGCTGCGCCCGATCGCCGGCGCCGTGGTCGCGTCCGGTGAGATCCCGCAGCAGTCCCCCATGGGGCTGGACCTGGCCGCGGTGGAGCCGGCGTAGCTACGGGCACGCCTCGATCCGGCCGCCTTGATCCGGGGTCTCAGATGCCGAGCCTCGCCGCACGCAGCTGGTCCACCCGCTCCTCGGGACCCTCGAAGGTCAGGCCGTAGGTCTCCCGACGGCCGTACAGGAACAGCACGATCTCCGACGGCAGCCCACTGATCACCACCGGGTCCGACCCCGCCCGCAGGTTGGTCTGGGCGCCGGTGTCGGTACGCCGGACGAGGACCGGTACGCCGGCCGGCCGGATCAGGCCCCTGCCGGACACCCGCGCCACGTTCCACAGCGCGTCCTGCTCGTCGAGTGCGAGTGTGCGCGGCTCCCACCCGGCGGTCGCGCGGCGGATGTCCTCGTGGTGCACGAAGTACTCCGCGGTGTTGACCGCCGCGTCGATGCCCGGAAGGGACATCGGGTTGCGCGCCTTCCGGACCCGGCCGACCAGCTTGTCGAACGGCTTCTTGGCCACCCGCTCGGTCTCCTTGTCGGTGATCGAGGCAAGCGGCGGAACCACGATGCCGACCGAGAGCGGACTGTTCTCGCGCACGACCAGGTGCGCCACCAGGTCCCGCACGGTCCAGTCGCCGCACAGGGTGGGAGCGTCCGGACCGGCCTCCAGGGCGAGGTCACAGAGGCGATCACGTTCGGCGCGGGCGAAGGACGTCATGGCGGCAGGATTGCACGACCCGGGTCGACCGGCCCGACCGGAGGTTCGACAGCCGGGAATAGGCTGCCCCTCCGGCCCGGTTGCGACCGGTGACGGACAGGAGCAGGACCGCAGTGACGGACACGAAGCAGAGTGGCGCTGGTACGACGGGCGCCGGCTTCGCCGTACTCTGGGTAGCAATCAAGCGCGAGCCGTGGGTCTTCGGCGTCTCGACCGTCGGAAGCCTCCTCTTCGGCGCGCTGACGGTGGCCGACGCCTGGGTGCTCGGGTGGTCCACCGACAACGTCGTGCTGCCGGCGTTCCGCGACGGCGAGATCGGCGCGGACATGCTCTGGGCGGTGCTCGGTCTGTTCCTCGGTGTCGCGATCCTGCGTGCGGTCGGGATCGTCGCTCGACGGCTCGGCGCGGGTGTCATGCAGTACCGGATGCAGGCCCGTACCCGCCGGGCCGTCACCCGTCAGTACCTCTCGCTCCCGATGGAGTGGCACCAGCGCCATCCGACCGGTGAGCTGCTGTCGAACGCCAACTCCGACGTCGAGGCCGCGTGGAGTCCGATCGCGCCGCTCCCGATGGCCGTCGGCACGGTCGCGATGATGGTGATCGCGGTCGTCCAGATGCTGTTCGCCGACCTGGCGCTCGCCGTCGTCGGTCTGCTGGTCTTCCCGCTGGTGATCGCGACCAACGTCGTCTACCAGCGGCTCGCGCAGGGCTGGGCCACCCGTGCTCAGGAGCTGCGCGCCGAGCTGAGCGAGATCGCCCACGAGTCGTTCGACGGCGCGATGGTGGTCAAGACGCTCGGCCGCGAGCCGGAGGAGACCGCGCGGTTCCGGGCCAAGGCCACCGAGCTCCGTGAGGTCAACATCAAGGTCGGCCGGATCCGCGCTGCCTTCGACCCGACTCTCGCCGCGCTCCCCAACCTTGCTGTCCTCGTCGTCCTGGTGCTCGGCGTGCACCGGGTCCTGTCCGGTGCCACGGACCCGGGTGACGTGGTCACCGTGGCCTACCTGCTGACCATCGTCTCGTTCCCGATCCGGTCGATCGGCTGGCTGCTGGGGGAGTTCCCCCGCAGTGTGGTCGGCTACCGCCGGGTCGACGCCGTACTGCGCGCCCGAGGCGCGATGGAGTACGGCGATGCGCGCGCGCCGGCCGGGGCCGGTGGCGCGCAGCTCGACGTCGACGGGCTGCACTACGGCTACCAGCCGGACCGGCCGCTGCTGCGCGATGTGACCTTCACCGTCGAGCCGGGCAGCACCGTTGCGCTGGTCGGCGCCACCGCCTCGGGCAAGAGCACGTTCACCAACCTGCTGACCCGGCTGGTCGACGTCGACCACGGCTCCGTCCGGGTGGACGGCACCGACCTGCGTGACCTGGCCCGCGGCGAGCTGGCCGAGGTGCTCGCAGTGGTGCCGCAGACGGCGTTCCTCTTCGACGACACCGTGCGCGGCAACGTCACGCTGGGCGCGGACGTGTCCGACGAGGAGGTGTGGGCGGCGCTGCGGACCGCCCAGGCCGACGGGTTCGTCGCGGCGCTGCCCGACGGCCTGGACGGCCGACTCGGCGAGCGCGGCACCTCGCTGTCGGGTGGCCAGCGGCAGCGGATCTCCCTCGCCCGGGCCCTGGTACGCCGCCCCCGGCTGCTGGTGCTCGACGACGCGACGTCAGCCGTCGATCCCGAGGTCGAGGCGAGGATCCTGGCCGCGCTGAAGTCACCGGAGGTCGGGGCTCGAGCGCAGGCGAACGTCGAGACCAAGGCGCCGACGCTCTTCGTGGTGGCCTACCGCAAGGCAACGATCGGCCTCGCCGACGAGGTGCTCTACCTCTCCGACGGGACGATCGTCGATCGCGGTCCGCACGACGAGCTGGTCGCCCGCAACGACGACTACGCGAGGCTGGTCAACGCCTACGAGCAGGCGGGCGAGGTGGTGGCGCCATGACCATGCTGGACACCGGCGAGGACCTCGGCGCGTGGGAGACGATCCGCCGGGGCGTCGCCCACTCGCCCGAGCTGAAGGACGGCATCGGCAAGACCATGGCCTTCGCCGTGCTCGCCTCGGTCGGCCAGATCGTCGTACCGATCGCCGTGCAGCAGACGATCGACCGCGGCCTGCGGGGTGACGACGGACCGGACGCGACCTTCACCCTCTGGCTGGCGCTGGCGGCGGCTACCGCGATCGTGGTGACCAGCTGGGCGTCGTACGCCATGACGGTGCGCCTGTTCTCGACCTCCGAGCACGGCCTGGCGACGCTGCGGGTCAAGGCGTTCCGTCACGTCCACGACCTGCCGCTGCTGACCCAGAACACCGAGCGCCGCGGCGCGTTGGTCTCCCGGGTGACCAGCGACGTCGACCAGGTCAGCCAGTTCCTGGTGTTCGGCGGCCTGCTGTTCATCGTCAGCATCGGCCAGATCCTGGTGGCGACCGTGTTGATGGTGGTCTACAGCTGGCAGCTGGCTCTCGTCGTCTGGATCTGCTTCGCGCCGCTCTTCCTCAGCCTGCGCTACTTCCAGCGCAAGCTGTCCGCCGCCTACACGACCGTACGACGCCAGGTCGGCGCGCTGCTCTCTGCCATCTCCGAGCCGGTGGTCGGTGCTGCGGTGGTGCGCTCCTACGCCGTCGAGGCGCGGACCCAGGAGCGGATCGACACCGCCGTCGCGGCCCACCAGGCGGCGTCGACGCGCGCGCAGGGCTTCACGGCGTTCTCGTTCTCGCTCGGCGGGGTCTCCGCCGGGCTCGCCAACGCCGGCGTGCTGATCGTCGGCATCTGGCTCGGTCAGGGCCGGCTCTGGGCCGACAACATCACTGCCGGGGAGGTGCTGGCGTTCGCGTTCATCGTCACCCTGTTCGTGGGCCCGGTTCAGTTCGGCACCCAGGTGCTCACCGACGCGCAGAACGCGATCGCGGGGTGGCGACGGGTGATCGGGATCCTCGACACCCCAGCCGACCTGGTCGACCCGGGTCCGGCCGGCCAGGTGCTGCCCGCCGGTGCGCTGGACGTGTCGTTCGAGGGTGTCGGCTTCTCCTACCCGGCCGGACCGCCGGTGCTGCGCGACATCGACCTCGCGATCCCGGCCGGCCGCCGGGTCGCGGTCGTCGGTGAGACGGGCTCCGGCAAGTCGACGCTGGCCAAGCTCCTGACCCGGCTGATGGATCCGACCAAGGGCCGGGTGCTGCTCGACGGGGTCGATCTCCGCGACATCACCGAGGCCTCGCTGCGGTCCAGCGTCGTACTGGTGCCACAGGAGGGGTTCCTGTTCGACGACACCCTCGCCGCCAACGCGCGGTACGGCCGGCTGGACGCCACCCACGAGCAGATCGTCGAGGCGGCCGGGGAGCTCGGCCTGGGCGACTGGCTCGCCGGGCTCCAGGACGGACTGGCGACCCGGGTCGGCCAGCGCGGCGAGTCCCTGTCGGCGGGGGAGCGGCAGCTGGTCGCGCTGCTGCGGGCCCAGCTCGCCGATCCCGACCTGCTGGTGCTCGACGAGGCGACGAGCGCGGTCGACCCCGAGCTCGAGACCCGCATCGGCCGCGCGCTCGACCGGCTGATGTCGGGCCGCACCTCCGTCACGATCGCCCACCGGATGTCGACGGCGGAGGCCGCGGACGAGGTGGTGGTCGTCGACGACGGACGTGTCGTGCAACGCGGTCCGCATGCCGACCTGGTGCGGGAGAGCGGCTCGATCTACGCCGGACTGCACGCGTCCTGGATGGCCCAGCAGGGCTGAGGCGCCACCCCGGATAATGGGGGCGTGACCTCCCTCGACCCTGTCATCGCCGCTCGGCTCTCGCGCAACGACGCCGGCCTGGTGCCCGCGATCGTCCAGCAGCACGACACCGGTGAGGTGCTGATGCTGGCGTGGATGGACGACGAGGCCCTGCACCGCAGCCTCACGACCGGGCGGGCGACGTACTGGAGCCGCTCGCGGCAGGAGTACTGGGTCAAGGGCGAGACCTCCGGCAACCGGCAGCACGTGAAGGAGATCCGGATGGACTGCGACGGCGACACGCTCTTGCTCAAGGTTGACCAGGAGGGACCGGCGTGCCACACCGGTGCGCGCACCTGTTTCGACGACGGGCGGCTCGGGTGAGCGCGCGCCGTACGTTCGGACCGGTGGTCCTCCTCGGACTCGGTGCGTCCGCGCTGGCGGCCTACACCGGCAACCAGGCGATGTTGCGGATCCCGTCGGATGACCTCGAGCGGCTCGGGTTGCTCTCGTTCGTCGGTCAGGACCAGGCAGAGGTCGAGTTCCCCCTGGCCGGCGCGCTGGCGCTCGTCGCGCTCGCGTGCTGGGGCGTGCTGCTGGTGACACGCGGCCGGGTCCGCCAGGCGGTCGCCGCGGTGGCGACCCTCGCAGCCGCCGGCATCGTCGCGGTCGTGGTCATCGGCGGGTTCGTCCAGGACGACGACGCAGCCACCGCGATCGCCGACCAGCTCGGTGTCCCGATGCTCGCGGACCAGTACCCGCTGGAGTCGACCTCGTGGTTCTGGGTCACCCTGGTCGCCGGGCTGGTGTCCGCGGCCGCCGCGGCGGCCGCGGTGAGGCTGGTGACCGGCTGGCCCGAGATGGGAAGCCGGTACGACGCGCCGGTGACCCACGGCGCCGAGCCCGCCGCCACCCCGGCTGAGGAGCGCACCAGCCTCGACCTCTGGAAGGCGATGGACGACGGCGCCGACCCGACGGACCACGAGCGGACGACTGACCCCTAGAATCTTCGCCAACCGAACCGAGGAGCGCCTGCATGTCTGACAACCACGGCAACACCCCCGCGGCCTGGACCGCCGTCATCGTGGCGCTGGTCGGCTTCGTCGTGGGCGGTGTCGGTCTGATGCTCAGCCCGATCAGCATGGTGCTGTTCTGGATCGGCGTGGTCATCGTGCTCGCCGGAGGCCCGGTCTTCGTCGCGATGGACAAGGCTGGCCTGCACGAGACCGGTCACTGACCGGCCCGAGAAAACGCCGTGACCACCGCACCGCCGACGCCGGACCACCGGGTGGCTGGCCCGCGCGGTGAGGTCCGGCGCCGGTGGCAAAGGCTGACGCTGCCGGGTGCGGTCGTCGGCACCCTGGCCACGGCAACGGTGGCCCTCCACCTCCGTGATCCGCACGTCCAGGGGGCGTGGGGGATCTGCCCGACGAAAGCGATCTTCGGGATCGAGTGCCCGGGCTGCGGCGGTCTGCGCGCCGTCAACGACCTCACCAACCTGCAGGTCCTCGACGCGGCCTCGAGCAACCTGGTCCTGGTGGCAGCGATCCCGGTCCTTGCCTACGTCTTCGCGCGTTGGACGATGGGACGCTGGCGCGGACGGTCGTGGGACCCGTCGGAACGCGCCATGAACTGGTCGGCGCTGGCACTCGTGGCGGTGCTCGCCCTTTTCACGGTGCTGAGGAACGTGCCGGCGGGCGCCTGGCTGGCGCCGTAGCGGCTGCCCATCCGGCACGTTCCCCGCGGCGGTCAGCCGTAGTAGCCGTCGAAGCTGCCGGCGATGACGAGGATCCAGTAGACGAGGGACAAGACGATGCCCACCGCGCCCAGGACCAGGCCGGCCATCGCCATCCCGGCACCCTTCTTGGCGCCGTTGGACTCGTTGATCTCCTTGCGGCCCAGGAAGCCGAGGATCGCGGCGGCGATGCCGAAGATGAAGCTTCCGCAGCAGACGATGCTGAGGATGCCGGTGACCAGCGAGATGATCGCCATCACCGAGGTGCTCTGCGGCTGGGCGCCGCCGAAGCCACCTCCGGGCGGAGGGCCGCCATAGCCACCGCCGCCACCGGGGGGCGGAGGAGGCGGACTGCCATATGCAGGGGGTTCGTAGCTCACAAGTTCCCCTTCGGGACGGGCCCAGGCACCTCCCGGGCGACGGCCCAGACAATAGCCGTACTTGGGCAGGCGACGGAGGAGGTTCTCTGGACGTGCTCCAGGAGGGCGCGAGAGCGCCGGTCGGATCCCGGGCAGTGTGATGACGGTGGGGACCGCGTGGGAGACTTGGGAGTCCGCCGATCGAACGCATTCGGGTCGGGAAAACATGGGTCACGGAGGCGCAATGTCGGTGCTCGACGACATCGTCGCCGGTGTCCGCGAGGACCTCGCTGCCCGCGAGGCTGCGGTGCCGGCGGCCCAGCTGCGCGCGCTGCTCCCCGGTGCGCCGGCACCCCGCGACCCGATGCCGCACTTCCGAGGACCGGGGTCGAGCGTGATCGCCGAGGTCAAGCGGCGCAGCCCCAGCAAGGGCGAGCTTGCCGAAATCCCTGACCCGGCCGCGCTGGCGCAGGAGTACGCCGCCGGCGGTGCCGCCGCGATCAGCGTGCTCACCGAGCAGCGCCGGTTCGGCGGCAGCCTCGACGACCTGCGCGCCGTACGGGCCGCGGTCGACGTACCCCTGCTTCGCAAGGACTTCATCGTCGCCGACTACCAGTTGCTCGAGGCCCGCGCGGCCGGTGCCGACCTGGCGCTGCTGATCGTCGCGGCACTGCCCGACGACGAGCTGCGCCGACTCCACGACACCGCCCGCGAGCTGGGGCTGACGGTGCTGGTCGAGGTGCACGACGAGCCCGAGACCGAGCGCGCGGTCGCCCTCGGGGCCGAGCTGATCGGCGTCAACGCCCGCAACCTCAAGACGCTCGAGGTCGATCCCGACGCGTTCGGCCGGCTCGCGCCCCTGGTCCCCGCCGACCGGGTGCTGGTCGCCGAGTCGGGTATCAGCGGCCCCACCGACGTGAAGCGCTACGTCGCCGAGGGCGCCCGGGTGGTGCTCGTCGGCGAAGCGCTGGTGCGCGGATCTGGTGTCGGCGCACCGCGCGAGGCGGTCGCCGCGATGACGGGAGTCGAGGCGTGACGCAGTACGACGCCGACCTGCACGGGTGGTACGGCGGCACCGGCAGCTTCGGCGGTCGGTTCATGCCGGAGGCCCTGATCGCTGCTCTCGACGAGCTCGAGACCGCCTGGCAGCAGGCGATGGCCGACCCCACGTTCGTGCAGGAGTTCGAGGGGATGCTGCACAACTACGCCGGCGTTCCCAGCATCCTCTACGACGCCCACCGGCTCTCCGACAAGCTGGGAGCGAGGATCCTGCTCAAGCGCGAGGACCTCAACCACACCGGCGCCCACAAGATCCGCAACGTGCTCGGCCAGGCCCTGCTGACCAAGCGGATGGGCAAGAACCGGGTGATCGCGGAGACCGGAGCCGGTCAGCACGGGGTCGCGTCCGCGACCGCCGCGGCCTACCTCGGCCTCGACTGCACCGTCTACATGGGTGAGGTCGACACCGAGCGGCAGGCGCTCAACGTGGCCCGCATGCAACTGCTCGGCGCCGAGGTGATCCCGGTCAAGAGCGGCTCGCGCACCCTCAAGGACGCCATCAACGAGGCGTTGCGCGACTGGGTCGCCAGCGTCGACCACACCGCCTACCTCTTCGGGACCGCGGCCGGGCCGCATCCGTTCCCGAGCCTGGTGCTGAGCTTCGTGCGCGGGATCGGCGACGAGGCGCGGCGCCAGTGCCTCGACCTCACCGGACGGCTGCCGGACGCGATTGCCGCCTGCGTGGGCGGCGGATCCAACGCGATCGGTCTCTTCGCCGGCTTCCTCGACGACCCCGAGGTCGCGATCTACGGCTTCGAGGCAGGTGGCGACGGCGTCGACACGGGGCGACACGCGGCGACCATCTTTGCCGGCAGCATCGGTGTCCTGCACGGGGCACGCACCTACGTGCTCCAGGACGACGAGGGGCAGACGGTCGAGTCGCACTCGATCTCGGCCGGGCTCGACTACCCCGGCGTCGGACCGCAGCACGCTGCGCTCGCGGCCAGCGGGAGGGCGTCGTACCTCCCGGTCACCGACGCCGAGGCGATGGACGCGATGGCGCTGCTCGCCCGGACCGAGGGCATCATCCCCGCGATCGAATCCGCACATGCGATCGCCGGCACGCTCAAGGTGGCTCAGGAGCGGCAGGGGCAGACACTGCTGGTCAACCTGTCCGGCCGGGGCGACAAGGACATGGGCACCGCGCTGGACTACTTCGATCTCGGCGCGCCGAAGCTCGAGGAGCCCACGTGAGCACCAGCCTCGCGTTCGACAAGGCGCGCGCCGACGGCCGGGCTGCCCTGGTCGGCTACCTGCCCGCCGGCTTCCCGACGGTCGACGGCGGGATCGCCGCGCTCACCACGATGGTCGAAGCCGGCTGCGACGTCATCGAGGTCGGCCTGCCCTACAGCGACCCGGTCATGGACGGCCCGACCATCCAGGCGGCCGCGCAGCAGGCGCTGGATGCCGGAGTCCGCACCGCCGACGTGCTCCGCACCGTCGAGGCGGTGGCCGCGACCGGCACGCCCACAGTCGTCATGACCTACTGGAACCCGGTCGGGCGTTACGGGGTGGAGCGCTTCGCGCAGGACCTGTACGACGCCGGTGGGGCCGGCTTGATCACGCCGGACCTGACCCCCGACTTCGCCCCCGAGTGGATCGCGGCCGCCGACGCCCGCGACCTCGACAAGGTCTTCCTCGTCGCGCCGTCCTCGTCCGACGAGCGGATCGCGCTGACCACAGCGGCATGCCGCGGCTTCGTCTACGCCACCGCCGTGATGGGGGTGACCGGTGCCCGCGACGCGACCAGCGACCTCGCCGGGCCCCTCGTGTCGCGGACCAGACGCACGATCGAGTCGACGGCGCCGGGGCTGCCGGTGGGGGTCGGGCTCGGCGTCAGCAACGGAGCGCAGGCCGCGGAGGTGGCGTCCTACGCCGACGGCGTGATCGTCGGCTCGGCGTTCGTGCGGGCGCTGCTCGACCACCCCGGGGACCTCGACGCCGCCCGGCGCGCACTGGTGGCGCTGACCGAGGACCTGGCCGCAGGAGTGCGCGGGTAGATGCGGCACGTCCTATCGCTCGGAGTGGTCGCCCTGCTGGCCTGCCTGGTGTCCGCGTGTGGGGATGCAGGGGCTGGGTCCGAGGAGTTCACGGGCGCCCGGCTGGACCGGCCGTACGCCGCGCCCACGGTGGTGCTGACCGACACCGACGGAGCGCCGTACTCCCTGGCTGCTGACACCGACCAGCCGATCACCCTGGTCTTCTTCGGCTACACGCACTGCCCGGACCTCTGCCCGCTGGTGATGAACAACCTCGCCGCCGGTCTCAACCAGCTCAACGACGAGGACCGCGAGCTTGTCGACCTGGTGTTCGTGACGACCGACCCGGAGCGGGACGACGCCGCCGCCCTGCGCGACTACCTCGACGGCTACGGCGACGGCTTCATCGGCCTCACCGGAGACCTCGAGGAGATCGTCGCCGCCGGCGATCCGCTCCACCTCTACGTCAACGACGGGAAGCGGCTGCCCAGCGGTGGCTACGATCTCGGCGGGCACTCGACCTTCGTGCTCGGGCTCGACGACGAGGCCGAGGCCGTGGTCGTCTGGAACCAGGAGACGTCCGCCGTCGAGTTCGCGAACGACATCCAAACCCTGCTGTCGGAGGACTGACCTTGCTTCCTGTGCCGATCCCTGAGCTGATTCCTGGGCTGATCTTCACGATCCCCAGCCCCGAGGACGGGGTCTGGGATCTCGGCCCGGTGCCGATCCGCGGCTACGCGCTGTGCATCATCTTGGGCATCGTCGCCGCGATCTGGATAGGCGAGCGCCGGTGGGTCGCGCGCGGCGGCCAGTCTGGCGATGTCCAGGACATCGCGATCTGGGCGGTGCCGTTCGGCATCGTCGGGGCGCGGCTCTACCACGTCGCCACCGACTGGGAACGCTACTTCGGCGACGGCGAGAACCCGGTCACCGCGCTCTACGTCTGGCGCGGCGGCCTCGGGATCTGGGGCGGCGTCGCGCTCGGTGCCGTCGGGGCCTACTTCGGGTGCCGGGCCAAGGGCGTCCGGTTCCTGCCGATGGTCGACGCCCTCGCGCCCGGCGTACTGGTGGCACAGGCGATCGGCCGGTGGGGCAACTGGTTCAACCAGGAGCTCTACGGCCGGCCCACCGACCTTCCTTGGGGCCTCGAGATCGACCGGGACCACTGGCCGACGGGCGCCACCTTCGAGCCGGGTACGACGTTCCACCCCACGTTCCTCTACGAGTGCCTCTGGAACCTCGCCGCGTTCGTCCTGGTGATCTGGCTCGAGCGCCGGTTCCGGCTCGGCTACGGCCGGGTGATGGCGGTCTACGTGATGGCCTACACCGCCGGTCGCGGCTGGATCGAGTACCTCCGGATCGACGACGTCCAGCTGGAGAACGTGTGGGGGCTGCGGTTCAACGTGTGGACCTCGATCGTGCTGTTCGTGGCCGCGGCGGTCTACGTCGTCATCTCGTCGCGACGCCATCCTGGTCGCGAGGAGTCGGTCTACCGGGACGGGACGGATCCTGTTGAGGACACCGATCCGCAGGACGATTCCGACGACGACGCGTCCGCCGCCGGGAAGGTGTCCACCGAGGACTGAGGCGTGACGTAGCGATGTCACCCGGTGGTAACCTGAGGGCTCCGCCGCGTGGGCCAGTGACGTCCCTTGCGCCCCACCTTCTGTGACCCCTGCTCCGCAGGAACCGGCCACGGACGAAGCCGACGGGAGAACACTGGTGCCCTACTCGCACGCGTTCCCGCCGCCCGAGGGTCTTTACGACCCGCGCAACGAGCACGACGCCTGTGGTGTCGCCTTCGTCGCGACCATGACGGGAGTGGCCAGCCACGACATCGTGACCAAGGCCCTCACTGCTCTGCGCAACCTGGATCACCGGGGCGCAGCCGGTGCCGAGGTCAACTCGGGCGACGGCGCCGGCATCCTGATGCAGGTCCCCGACGCCTTCTTGCGGGAGGTCGTCCGCGAGGCTGGCTTCGAGCTTCCCGAACGCTGGTGCTACGCCGTCGGGACCGCGTTCCTGCCCGGAGACGATGAGCAGGTCGCCAAGACCCGCCGCCGGATCGAGGAGATCGCGGCGGAGGAAGGCCTCGACGTCGTCGGCTGGCGCGAGGTCCCGATCAACCCCGACGTCCTCGGCACGATGGCAACGAGTGTGATGCCGACGTTCAGCCAGGTGGTCGTGCAGGCCGCCGGGCAGCGCCTTACCGGCATGGCGCTGGAGCGTCGGGCGTTCTGTCTGCGCAAGCGCGCCGAGCGCGAGACCGACGTCTACTTCCCTTCGCTGTCGGCGCGCACCCTGATCTACAAGGGCATGCTCACGACCGACCAGCTCGACAACTTCTACCCCGACCTCGTCGACGAGCGGATGGCGTCGGCGCTCGCAGTGGTGCACTCCCGCTTCTCGACCAACACCTTCCCGAGCTGGCCGCTGTCGCACCCGTTCCGCTTCATCGCCCACAACGGCGAGATCAACACCGTCATGGGCAACCGCAACTGGATGCGCGCCCGCGAGGCGCTGCTGACCAGCGAGGTGATCCCCGGCGAGCTCGAGCGGCTCTTCCCGATCTGCAGCCAGGGTGCCTCCGACTCTGCCTCCTTCGACGAGGTGCTCGAGCTGCTCCACATGGGCGGGCGCAGCCTGCCGCACGCCGTGTTGATGATGATCCCCGAAGCGTGGGAGAACCACACCGAGATGGAGGACGAGCGGCGCGACTTCTACCGCTTCCACTCCGCCCTGATGGAGCCCTGGGACGGCCCGGCGTGCGTCGTGTTCACCGACGGCTCCCAGATCGGCGCCGTGCTCGACCGCAACGGCTTGCGCCCCTCGCGGTTCTGGGTCACCGACGACGGCCTCGTCGTGCTGGCCTCGGAGGTCGGCGTGCTCGACCTCGACCCGGCCACCGTCGTCCGCAAGGGCCGGCTGCAGCCCGGCAAGATGTTCCTCGTCGACACCGACGAGCACCGGATCATCGAGGACGACGAGATCAAGGCGGAGCTCGCGGAGGAGCACCCCTACGCCGAGTGGCTGCACGCCGGCCTGATCCACCTCGACGACATCCCCGACCGCGAGCACATCGTCCACACCCACGCGTCGGTCACCCGTCGCCAGCAGGTCTTCGGCTACACCGAGGAAGAGCTGCGCATCCTGCTCACGCCGATGGCCAACACCGGTGGTGAGCCGCTCGGCTCGATGGGCACCGACACCCCGATCGCCGCGCTCAGCGACAAGCCCCGGTTGCTGTTCGACTACTTCAGCCAGCTGTTCGCCCAGGTCACCAACCCGCCGCTGGACGCGATCCGCGAGGAGCTGGTGACCAGCCTGAACGGCACCATCGGTCCCGAGGCCAACCTGCTCGAGCCGACGCCCGCGTCCTGTCGCCAGGTCGTGCTGCCGTTCCCGGTCATCTCCAACGACGACCTGGCCAAGATCCGCCACATCAACCGCGACGGCGACATGCCGGGCTTCATCACCCACGTGTCCCGCGGTCTCTACCCCGTCGACGGTGGGGGAGCGGCGATGGCGCAGCGCCTCGACGAGATCTGTCAGGAGGTCAGTGGGGCGATCGCCGACGGCGCACGAATCATCGTCTTGTCCGACCGGCACTCGACCGCGGACCTGGCGCCGATCCCGTCGCTGCTGCTCACCGGTGCGGTCCACCACCACCTGGTGCGAGAGAAGACCCGCACCCAGGTCGGCCTGCTGATCGAGGCCGGCGACGTCCGTGAGGTGCACCACGTCGCCCTGCTCGTCGGCTATGGCGCCGCGGCGGTCAACCCCTACCTGGCAATGGAGTCGGTCGAGGACCTCGCCCGTGAGGGCTACTTCGTCAAGTCCGACCCGGAGCAGGCCGTCACCAACCTGATCAAGGCGCTCGGCAAGGGCGTGGTCAAGGTGATGAGCAAGATCGGGGTGTCGACGGTCGCCTCCTACACCGGCGCGCAGATCTTCGAGTGCATCGGGCTGTCCCAGGCCGTGGTCGACAAGTACTTCACCGGCACCACGTCCAAGCTCGGCGGCGCCGAGCTCGACACGATCGCCGAGGAGGTCGCCCGCCGGCACTCCACGGCCTACCCCCGCGGCGGCATCGCGCCGGCCCACCGCGAGCTCGAGATCGGTGGCGAGTACCAGTGGCGGCGCGAGGGTGAGCCGCACCTGTTCAACCCGGAGACGGTTTTTCGTCTGCAGCACGCGACCCGCACCGGTCGCTACGACATCTTCAAGCAGTACACGCAGGCGGTCGACGACCAGTCCGAGCGGCTGATGACCCTGCGCGGGCTCTTCAGGTTCAAGGACCCGTCGGACTTCGGCCGGGCGCCGATCTCGATCGACGAGGTCGAGCCGGTCGCCGAGATCGTCAAGCGGTTCTCGACCGGCGCCATGTCCTACGGCTCGATCAGCCGCGAGGCGCACGAGACCCTCGCTATCGCGATGAACCGGCTGGGTGCGAAGTCGAACACCGGCGAGGGCGGCGAGGACGCAGACCGCCTCTACGACCCGGAGCGGCGCAGCTCGATCAAGCAGGTGGCCTCCGGCCGGTTCGGCGTCACCTCGGAATATCTCACCAACGCCGACGACATCCAGATCAAGATGGCGCAGGGCGCGAA
This sequence comes from uncultured Actinomycetota bacterium, assembly GCA_963756795.1. GTDB lineage: Bacteria > Actinomycetota > Actinomycetes > Propionibacteriales > Nocardioidaceae > Nocardioides. The sequence continues at coordinate 434,063 of CAVWPK010000002.1, forward strand.
GCCCGGTGAGGGTGGGCAGCTGCCCGGCAACAAGGTCTACCCGTGGGTGGCCAAGACCCGGCACTCGACGCCGGGCGTGGGCCTGATCAGTCCGCCGCCGCACCACGACATCTACTCGATCGAGGACCTCGCACAGCTGATCCACGACCTCAAGAACGCCAACCCGAGCGCCCGCGTGCACGTCAAGCTGGTCTCGGAGGTCGGCGTCGGCACGGTCGCCGCGGGGGTGTCGAAGGCGCACGCGGACGTCGTACTCATCTCCGGTCACGACGGTGGCACCGGCGCCTCCCCGCTGACGTCCCTGAAGCACGCCGGCGGTCCCTGGGAGCTCGGTCTCGCCGAGACGCAGCAGACGCTGCTGCTCAACGGCTTGCGCGACCGGATCGTCGTCCAGACCGATGGTCAGCTCAAGACCGGCCGCGACGTCGTCGTCGCCGCGCTCCTCGGCGCCGAGGAGTACGGCTTCGCGACCGCGCCGCTGGTCGTGTCGGGCTGCATCCTGATGCGCGTCTGTCACCTCGACACCTGCCCGGTCGGCGTCGCCACCCAGAACCCGGTCCTGCGCTCGCGTTACAACGGCAAGGCCGAGCACGTCGTGAACTTCTTCGAGTTCATCGCCGAGGAGGTGCGCGAGCTGCTCGCCTCGCTGGGCTTCCGCAGCCTCGAGGAGGCGGTCGGTCAGGTGCAGGCACTCGACACCCTGGGGGCTAAGCACCACTGGAAGGCCTCGGGCCTCGACCTGGCGCCGATCCTGCACCAGGTCCACGTCGCCGACACGCACTTCCCCGAGCAGGACGTACGCAACACCGGCACGCAGGACCACGGCCTGGCGAGGTCGCTCGACGTCACCGAGCTGCTGCCGATCGCGGCCGCGGCGCTCGACCACGGTGAGCCGGTCCGCGCCCAGCTCGCGATCCGAAACGTCAACCGGACCGTCGGCACGATCCTCGGCCACGAGGTGACCAAGAAGTACGGCGGCGACGGCCTGCCCGACGACACCATCGACATCACCTTCGTCGGATCGGCGGGTCAGTCGTTCGGCGCCTTCGTCCCGCGCGGCGTGACGCTGCGCCTCGAGGGCGATGCCAACGACTACGTGGGCAAGGGCCTCTCCGGTGGTCGGATCGCGATCCGTCCCGACCGCGCCGCGCCGTTCAAGGCCGACGAGCACATCATCGCCGGCAACACGATCGCCTACGGCGCCACGTCGGGCGAGATCTTCATCCGCGGCGGTGTCGGCGAACGCTGTTGCGTCCGCAACTCGGGCGCGACCGTGGTCACCGAGGGCGTCGGCGACCACGGCTGCGAGTACATGACCGGCGGCAAGGTCGCCGTCCTCGGGCCGACCGGACGCAACTTCGCGGCCGGCATGTCCGGCGGCGTTGCCTGGGTGCTCGACCTGAAGGAGTACCGCGTGAACGGCGAGCTCGTCGAGCTGGGCCCGGCCACAGCGTCCTCGGCCGAGCACCAGGAGGAGCTCCACGCGATGGTGAAGCGGCATCGCGAGGAGACCGGATCGAAGGTGGCCGAGGCGCTCCTCGCCGACTGGCCGGCCGCACTTGCCCGGTTCACCGAGGTGATGCCGCGCGACTTCCGGATCGTGCTCGAGGCCAAGGCGAAGGCCGAAGCCCAAGGGCTCGACGAGGACGGCGTGGCCGACGCGATGATGGAGAGCCTCCATGGCTGATCCCAAGGGATTTCCGAAGGTCGACCGGGAGGTCGCCGAGCGGCGGCCGGTCGAGGACCGGGTCAACGACTGGCAGGAGGTCTACCCCGGTGGGGCGGGCCGCGCGCTGCTGCCGATCATCACCGAGCAAGCGGGACGCTGCATGGACTGCGGGATCGCGTTCTGCCACCAGGGGTGCCCGTTGGGCAACATCATCCCGGAGTGGAACGACCTGGTCTGGCGCAACGACTGGCAGGGTGCGATCGAGCGGCTGCACGCGACCAACAACTTCCCGGAGTTCACCGGTCGCCTGTGCCCCGCACCGTGCGAGACGGCTTGTGTGCTGGGCATCAACCAGCCGGCGGTGACGATCAAGAACGTCGAGGTGTCGATCATCGACAAGGCGTGGGAGGCGGGCTATGTCTCTCCGCAGCCACCCGAGTGGCTGTCGGGCAGGACCGTCGCGGTCGTCGGGTCCGGCCCGGCCGGACTCGCGGCCGCCCAGCAGCTGACCCGCGCTGGCCACACGGTCGCTGTCTACGAGCGCGCGGACAAGCCGGGCGGACTGCTCCGCTACGGCATCCCCGAGTTCAAGATGGAGAAGCAGCATCTGGACCGTCGGCTCGAGCAGATGAAGCGCGAGGGCACCGTGTTCCGCTCCGGCGTCGAGGTCGGCGCCGGCGACCTGACCGGCCGCGCGCTCAAGGACCGGTACGACGCGGTGGTGCTGGCGATCGGCGCGACCGTGCCGCGCGACCTGCCGGTCCCCGGCCGTGAGCTCGCCGGCATCCACCAGGCGATGGAGTTCCTGCCGCAGTCCAACCGGGTCTCGCTCGGCGACACGGTCGAGGACCAGATCCGGGCGGACGGCAAGCACGTCGTGATCATCGGTGGTGGTGACACGGGTGCCGACTGCCTCGGGACGTCGACCCGGCAGGGAGCAGCCTCGATCACCCAGCTCGAGATCCTGCCCGAGCCACCGACCGACCGGCCTGAGGGTCAGCCGTGGCCGACGTACCCGATGATCTTCCGGGTCTCCTCGGCCCACGAGGAGGCCGGTGACCGGGTCTACTCGGTGTCGACCAAGGAGTTCGTCGCCGACGACGACGGCAACGTCCGGGCGCTGCGCCTGGTGGACGTCACGTTCGAGGGTGGCCAGCTGGTCGAGATCGAGGGCACCGAGCGCGAGATCCCGGCCGACCTGGTGCTGCTTGCGATGGGCTTCCTGGGTCCCGAGGGCCCCGGCCTGGTAGAGCAGCTCGGCGTCGAGCTCGACAACCGGAGCAACGTGGTCCGCGACGCGGCCTACATGGCCTCGGTGCCGGGTGTCTTCGTCGCCGGGGACGCCGGCCGCGGTCAGTCGCTCATCGTGTGGGCGATCGCCGAGGGTCGAGCTGCCGCCGCTGCGGTCGACAAGTACCTCACCGGCTCCACCACGCTGCCGGTGCCGATCCCCCCGACCGAGCGCCCGCTGACGGTCTGACCGCGGACACAGCGGGTTGGAACGATCCAGGCCCACTAGGCTGGCACTCGTGCGGAGAGCAAAGATCGTGTGCACGCTGGGACCAGCGACCAGCTCGGAGAGACGGATTCGCGAGCTCGTCTACGCGGGCATGGACGTCGCCCGGCTCAACATGAGCCACGGGAGCCACGCCGACCACGCCGAGGTCTACCGCCTGGTACGAGAGGCGTCGGACGCCAGCGGCCGCGGCGTGGCCATCTTCGCGGACCTCCAGGGCCCGAAGATCCGGCTCGAGCGGTTCTCCGACGGTCCGGTCCAGCTGCGGCGCAGCCAGCGGTGGACGATCACCACGCGTGAGGTCGACGGCAACGCCGAGATCTGCGGTACGACCTACAAGGGCCTCCCCGGTGACGTCGGCCCGGGCGACCCGATCCTGATCGACGACGGCAAGGTCCGGCTGCGGGTGGTGACGGTGTCCGACACCGACGTCGAGACCGAGGTCCTCGTCGGCGGCGAGGTGAGCAACAACAAGGGCATCAACCTGCCGGGCGTGGCCGTGTCCGTGCCGGCGCTCTCGGAGAAGGACGCCGCCGACTTGCGGTTCGCGCTGCAGCTCGGCGTCGACTACGTCGCGCTCAGCTTCGTGCGCAGCGCGGCCGACGCGGAGGACGTCCGCGTCATCATGCGCGAGGAGGGGGTCGTCCTCCCCGTCATCGCGAAGATCGAGAAGCCGCAGGCGATCGACAACCTCGACGAGCTGGTCGAGGCGTTCGACGGCTTCATGGTGGCTCGCGGGGACCTCGGCGTCGAGTGCCCGCTCGAGGAGGTGCCCTTCCTCCAGAAGAAGGTCATCGTCGCCGCCCGGCGCAATGCCAAGCCGGTGATCGTCGCGACCCAGATGCTCGAGTCGATGGTGACCAACCCGGCGCCCACGCGGGCGGAGACCAGCGACGTCGCCAACGCCGTACTCGACGGCGCCGATGCGGTGATGCTGTCGGGGGAGACCAGCGTCGGACAGCACCCGATCCACACGGTCGAGACGATGGCACGGATCATCTGCGCCACCGAGGACCACGCGCTCGTCGATCCCACGTTCAGCCGGTTCGGGCGGATCGACTGGGATCCGCACACCCGCGCCGGCATCGTCACGAAGGCCGCCGAGGAGGTGGCGCAGCGGGTCGGAGCCAGGTACGTCGTCGCGTTCACCCAGTCCGGTGACTCCGCCCGGCGCCTCGCGAGGCTGCGCAGCGGGATCCCGGTGCTCGCGTTCACCCCCGAAGCGCGCTGCCGCTCGCAGCTCTCCCTCACCTGGGGCGTCGAGGCGTTCCTGACTGTCGCCGTCGAACACACCGACGAGATGGTGCGCCAGGTCGACGAGGAGCTGCTGCGCATCGGGCGGGTCAAGGAGGGCGACCTGGTCGTGATCGTCGCCGGCAGCCCACCGGGCATCCCCGGTTCGACCAACGCCCTTCGCATCCACCGGATGGGTGACGCGATCAACGAGCTCGCCCCGGCCTACCGGCGACGCTGACCCCTCAGCTCGGGCGGTTGCCGGCCTTGCTGAAGATCGAGCGCGGCCGCTCCTGCGACACCCCGTCGACGGCGATGTCGACCAGCTCGTTGTAGAACGCGATCCGGTCGGCGATGTGCGCGACGGCGGGGAACGGGGCCTCGTAGGACCATGCGATGTTGGCACCGGCCGTGACACCGGGCACGCTCCAGTACTCCTCGGCCGCTCCCTTGTAGGGGCAGACGCTGGAGTTGGAGCTCGGGACGAGCAGATCGAGCCGGACGTCCTCGCGGGGCAGGTAGAAGCGGGTCGGCAGATCGGTCTCGAACAACAACACGGGGGAGTGGCTGTCCGCCAGCAGGTTGCCCTCCAGAGAGATCTGGACGTGGCGGGAGCTCACCAGCGCCTCGACCCGCTTGTGCGGGTCACGCGGGTGGGCGATGACCTCCTCGTCCTCCTCCAGCCACCGGTCGAGCACGCCGGGCTCCCAGCTCAGGACGATCCGGTCGTTGATGGTCGGGTCGTCCCTCACCCAGGCCGCGTGCTGGAGCACTCGTCCGTCGGTCACGACGTCGTACCACTGCGAGACCGGGCCCTTCGGTGTGTAGAACGAGGGCGTGGTCAGGGGCTGCGGCGATGGCTGCAGCAGGTCGGTGCGGACGTCTGCCTGTGGAAACGCGTAGGCAGGAACCGGGAACCTGGTCTCCCAGAACAGGACGGCGTCGCGGGTGTCCACGATCGCCGTACTGCCGACGTACCCGCGAACCCACTTGTCGGTCGGCTCAGTCCGCATGCCCACCTTGACAGACTAGTCCGGGATCAGGCTGAGTGCCGGGTGTGGGATTCGAACCCACACGCCCTTTCGGACAATGGTGTTTGAGACCATCGCGTCTGCCGTTCCGCCAACCCGGCTCAGCGAGAAAACCCTAGCCGAGGGGGGCGCCACCGCTGACATCCCGTCGTAACACGGCGACCGATAGCCTTGCGCCGTGACCGAGACGCCCGCTGCCCGCACTGTCGTCATCGCCGAGGACGAGACCCTGATCCGGATGGATCTTGCCGAGATGCTGGTCGAAGAGGGCTACGACGTCGTCGGACAGGCCGGTGACGGCGCGAAGGCGATCGAGCTCGCCGAGCAGATGCGCCCCGACCTGGTCATCCTCGACGTGAAGATGCCGGTGCTCGACGGCATCTCGGCGGCCGAGGCCATCGCCGGCCAGCGGATCGCGCCGGTCGTCATGCTGACCGCGTTCTCGCAGCGCGACCTCGTCGAGCGTGCGCGCGACGCCGGTGCGATGTCCTATCTGGTCAAGCCGTTCACCCAGTCAGAGCTGGTGCCGGCGATCGAGATGGCGGTCAGCCGGTTCGCCGAGATCGCCGAGCTCGAGGCGCAGGTGACCGATCTCGAGGACCGGCTCGAGACCCGCAAGGCGGTGGAGAGGGCCAAGAGCATCCTCCAGGACCAGCTGTCACTCACCGAGCCGGAGGCCTTCCGGTGGATCCAGAAGACCGCGATGGACCTGCGGATGTCGATGCGTCAGGTCGCCGAGGGCGTGGTCTCACACGGGCTTCCGAACGGGCCCGCATCGTGATCGCCGGACGACTCCGGGCACCGGTCCGCTCCGTCACGATTGGGTGTCGGACCTACCGGGTTAAGGACCGCAGATCCTGTTGGTGCATATAGTGCTGCCTGCTCCGCGAGGTGTCGGCACCTCGCGCACCTAGCACGAGGGAGCTCCAGGTGGGACTGCGCTGGTTGGCGCTGTTGTTCGTCGGGTTGGTCCTGGCGATTCCGACGGCAGCACACGCTGAAGATGAACCATGTCGGGCCAGCGCCGAGCAGGGCTGCCTCACGGGCACCCTCGATACCGGCGAGGGGCAGCTCGAGGGCGTCGAGGTGCTGATCACCCCGGTGGACGGCAAGGGCGACCCGGTTCTCGGCACGGAGCCGACCACTGCCACCACCGACGAGTCCGGACGGTGGAGCTTTGCTTTCACCGAGCCCGGCCGCTTCCAGGTCGAGATCGTCGAGGACTCTCTCCCGGAGGGCGTCGACGCGGTGCCGTCGAGAAGCAAGCTCTTGAAGGGCCCGGGCAACTCGGTCGTGGTCAACGGCACGCTCGGCGGCCTCGCCAGCGGCCAGGCGGTCATTCTCGGCGTCCGGTCGGAGAACTACGTGGCCGAGACGAGCGACTGGGACTACTTCCTCCAGAGCTCCGTCAACGGCCTCCGGCTCGGACTGCTGCTGGCCCTGGCGTCGATCGGCCTCTCGCTGATCTACGGCACCACCGGCCTTTCCAACTTCGCGCACGCCGAGCTGCTGACGCTGGGCGGGTTCACCGGCTACCTGCTGGTCCAGAACGGAGGGTTGCCGCTGTGGCCGGCGGTCGCCCTGGTGACAGTGATCTGCGGCGGCTTCGGCTGGGTCCAGGACCGCGGCCTCTGGCAACCGCTGCGCCGAAGAGGGCTCGGTCTGACCCAGATGATGATCGTGACCATCGGCTTGTCGCTCGCGCTCCAGTACGTCTTCCAGCTGATCGACACCGAGACCGTCCGGGTCGTCACCGGCATCCCGGACGGCGTCCAGATCGGTCCGGTCGGCATCACCTGGCAGTCGATCATCGCGATGGTGATCTCGATCGTGCTTCTGATCGGGGTCGGCTTCGTGCTGCTCCGGACCCGGATCGGCCAGGCGACCCGCGCGGTCGCCGACAACCCGGCCCTGGCAGCGGCATCGGGGATCGACGTCGACCGGGTGATCCGCCTGGTCTGGACGGTTGCCGCGGCCTTCGCCGGGCTGGCGGGAGTGCTCTACGCGCTGGTCACCAACGGCGTGAAGTGGGACTCCGGCCTGCAGATCCTGTTGCTGCTGTTCGCCGCTGTCACCCTGGGGGGTCTCGGCACGGCGTTCGGCGCTCTGCTCGGATCGCTCATCATCGGATACGTCGTCGAGGTGTCCCCGGTGTTCGGGATGCCGAGCGACTTCAAGTACGCCACCGCACTGGTGATCCTGATCCTGTTGCTGCTGGTCCGACCGCAGGGACTGCTCGGGCGACCCGAGCGGATCGGCTAGGAGGACGACGTGTTCAACAAGAAGAAGACCGACACACCGGCCGACCACGACGAGGACGTCTCCGGGGCGGGTGGGCCGATGCTCAGTGCCACTGCCCGGGAGATCGCCGGCTACGTGGCGTGGGTGATCGCGGCACTGATCCTGGTCGACATGCTGCTGGCGTTTTTCGGCGTCGACCTGGGGTGGCCGACCCGGCTCGGGGACAGCATGCTCGACCAGGCACTCGACCCGCAGACCGCTGCAGTGGCGGTCGCGGTGATCGGGCTCAACATCCACTTCGGCTACACCGGGCTGCTCAACATGGGGCAGGCCGGTTTCATGCTGCTCGGCGCCTACGGCTTCGCGATCTCGATCGTCGAGGGCGTCCCGTTGGTGTTCGCGATCGTCATCGGGCTCGCCGCCGCCGGCTTGTTCGCGGTGGTCCTCGGCGTCCCAACGTTGCAGCTGCGTGGTGACTACCTGGCGATCGTGACCATCTCGGCCGCGGAGATCGTGCGCTACGTCGGCCGGGCGACCGCGTTCAACGAGCACACCGGCGGCCCGCAGGGCATCGAGGGCCAGCGGTTCCGCGGTCCGGTCACCGACCTTTCCTTCTTCGGCTCCGGAACCCTCGACATCGGCTCGCTCAACTACATCCTGACGGGGGCCAACAGCTGGTGGATGCGGGCCGTCGCCTGGACGGTCGTGCTCCTGTGCGTCCTGGTTGTCTGGCTACTGGTACGTAGCCCGTGGGGGCGGCTGCTCCGAGGCGTCCGGGAGGACGAGGACGCGATCCGCAGCCTCGGCAAGAACGTGTTCGCCATCAAGATGCAGGCGCTCGTGCTCGGCGGTCTGTTCGGGGCAATAGCGGGGATGCTCTACGTCCTGCCGTCCTCGGTCGTCCCCGACTCCATCGGGAGGACGCTCACCTTCTACTGCTGGACGGCACTCCTGCTCGGCGGTGCTGCCACCGTCTTCGGCCCGGTGCTGGGCTCCATCCTGTTCTTCGTGGTACGCATCCTGGTCACCGGCGTTGCCGACAACACGATTCCCGACTCCTACCTCAACACGCAGCAGGCCGGCCAGTTCGGCTGGATCGTCATCGGCGTCGCGCTGATGTTGCTGGTGATCTTCAGACCACAAGGCGTCCTGGGCGACAAGAGGGAGTTGCGTTTCAATGTCTGAGCCAGTGTCCGGGTCCGCCGTCGCGGCTGACCTCTCCGACAAGGCGGCTCGCGTCGCACTGATGTCCGGCGTGGCGGAGGAGCCGGGAGCCGCCAAGCCCGACCCGATCCTCAGGGTCAACAACGTCGTGCGTCAGTTCGGCGGCATTACCGCCGTCGACGTTGGCCACCTCGAGGTGCAGCGCGGCATCATCACCGCGCTCATCGGTCCCAACGGGGCGGGCAAGACCACCTTCTTCAACCTGATCACAGGCTTCGACAAACCCTCATCGGGGGCGTCCTGGACGTTCGACGGCCAAGCCATCAGCCGTACGTCGGCGTCGCGGGTCGCTCGGGCCGGCATGGTGCGGACCTTCCAGCTGACGAAGGCTCTCAACCGGATGACGGTCCTCGACAACATGATGCTGGGCGCGCCCGGCCAGAGCGGCGAGCGCATCCTGACCAGCTGGTTGCAGCCGATCTGGTCGCGACAGGAGCGCGAGATCCAGGAGAAGGCACTCAACCTGCTCGATCGGTTCAAGTTGCTGGAGAAGAAGGACGACTTCGCCGGGAGCCTGTCCGGCGGGCAGCGCAAGCTGCTCGAGATGGCGCGTTCGCTGATGACCGACCCGACGATGATCATGCTCGATGAGCCGATGGCCGGGGTGAACCCCGCGCTCACGCAGTCGCTGCTGGGCCATATCGAGGGACTGCGCGACGACGGGATGACGGTGCTCTTCGTCGAGCACGACATGCACGTCGTCCGCCATATCTCCGACTGGGTCGTGGTGATGGCGGAGGGCAAGATCGTCGCCGAGGGCACCGCCAGCAGCGTGATGGCGCAGGATGCCGTGATCGACGCCTACCTCGGCGCCCACCACGACACGGACCTCGGCGACGACTCGTTGCTCGAGGACGAACAGTTCGCCGCCATCGAGGCAGAGGTTGAGAGCGAGGGCCGGTCATGACCAGCGGTGCTACCGAGTCGCCGGTCCTCGAGGCCAAGGACGTCGTCGCCGGCTACCTACCGGGCGTCAACATCCTCAACGGGTGCAGTCTCGTCGCGCACACCGGCGAGATCGTCGGCATCATCGGTCCCAACGGCGCCGGGAAGTCGACGCTGCTGAAGGCGATCTTCGGCCTGGTCCGGGTCCACTCGGGAACGGTGCGGTTGCGTGATGAGGACATCACCGGTACCCGGGCCAACCGACTGGTCGAGCTCGGGGTCGGGTTCGTCCCCCAGAACAACAACGTCTTCCCGACCTTGTCGGTGGAGGAGAACCTGCGGATGGGGCTCTTCCTGCGGCCGAAGGCCCTCGCGACCCAGCTGTCCAAGAACTACGAGCTGTTCCCGGTGCTGAAGGACCGCCGCAACCAGCGCGCGGGCGCCCTGTCCGGCGGTGAGCGTCAGTCGTTGGCGATGGCCCGGGCGCTGATGATGGACCCGTCGGTGCTGCTGCTCGACGAGCCCTCCGCGGGCCTGTCGCCGGTGCGCCAGGACGAGACCTTCATCCGGGTGCGGCGGATCAACAAGATCTCTGGCGTGAGCGTGGTGATGGTCGAGCAGAACGCCCGTCGTTGCCTGCAGATCTGCGACCGCGGTTATGTGCTCGACCAGGGTCGTGACGCCTACACCGGCACCGGCCACGAGCTCGCGAAGGACCCGAAGGTCATCCAGCTCTACCTGGGCACGCTGGCCCAGGATGTCGAGGGCGAGTCGGCCTGACCTCGGACGGACCAAAGACCCTCAACAACCCTCGACAACCCTCGACAACCCTCAAAACCCAACGGTGCCCCGGGCCTCAGGCCCGGGGCACCGTCGTTCGGTGGATCAGACCGTCAGCTGCCGCTGACGCCCTCGACCGAGTCGATGAGCTCCGGTGCGTTCTCACCGTTGTACTGATAGATCCCGACGAAGGCCGACGACGGGTCGTGGTCCTCGTTGATGGGACCGATGCCCGACGGACCCTGGTAGGCGATCTCGTCGCCCGCCTCGATCAGCTCGAGGCACTCGGAGTAGGTCGTGCACTCCGTGCCGTCCGTGGCACCCGAGACGGCGGCCAGGTTCTCCTGGACCGTCACCGAGTCGTTGGAACCGCCCTTGGCTGCCGCGAGGGCGGCCAGGACAACGGCGTCGTAGGACTCCGCGGCGTACGAGAAGTCGCTGAGCGTGGAACCCTCGAACTCGTCGGACCACGAACTGGCCCGGTCCTTGAAGTCACCCGGCGCGTCAGCTCCGGGAATGGTGCCCTTGGCGCCTTCGAGGGTGCCCGGGTCGAACGCGTCGCCCCAGTCGGAGGTGTTGCCGTCGGTCATGTAGACCTTCGACATGTCCCAACCCTGCGCGGCGAGCTCGGGCACGATCGCACCGGTCTCGTCGAACGCGAGGATCACGATCGCGTCCGGGTTGGCCGCGAGCGCCGACGTCACCTCGGAGGAGAACGTCGTCTGTCCGGGCGGGAACTCCTGGCCCTCGCCCTTGGCGCCGTAGACGACCTCGCCACCGGCTCCTGTGTAGGCAGCCTCGACGAAGTCCCGAAGGCCGGTGCCGTAGGCGTCGTTGAAGACGAGGAACGCGATCTTCTGGTGGCCGTCCTGAGCGATCAGGGAGCCGAGGGCGCTGCCCTGGACGCTGTCCTCGGGCGCGGTGCGGAAGTAGAAGTCGCTGTAGCCACTCAGCTCGGCGGCGGTGTTCGCCGGCGAGATCTGGGTGATCTGCGCTTCAGTGAGGGTGTCGACGAATCCGAGGGAGACGCTCGACGATGCGGCGCCGATGACGACCGACGGGTCCTTGCCGACCAGCTGACGCGCGCTCTGGCGCGAGACCGAGAGGTCGTTGGAGTCGCCCGAGTCGAGGATGTTGTGGCAGGCATCGGCGCCGTTGACGCCGCCCGCCGCGTTGATGTCGGAGACGGCGAGGCCGACCCCGGCGATCTCCGGCGGGCCGAGGAAGGCCAGCGAACCGGTGAGCGGCAGGATGCCGCCGGCGTAGAAGGCATCAGCGGAGGACGCCCTGCCGTCGCACTTCGAGTTGGTCAGCGGCGCCGTGTCGGCGCTGTTGCTGGGGTCGTCGCCGCCGGCGTCGCCGCCGTTGTCGTCGCTGTCGTCGCCACACGCGGTGAGCGCCAGGCCGAGTACGGCGCCACCGGCGATGAGCCTGAGCCAGGGACGGTTGTTGGATCGAATCACTCTGCGAACCTTTCTGTCATGTGCAGCAAGCGTGCACAAGGGGGCAACTCCCGACGGCTTAGGCCAGGGGTGGCTTGGGCCACCGTAGGCTGCTTGCCCCCCGCAGTACGGGAGGAATGACGGTTTTGACCAAACCGTTACGTCCCCGCCGATCGGGTGTTGCCCGTAGCGGCCCCGGCGTAGGGTGATCCCCGACCATGAAGGGAGACGCATGAGCCGGCCTGGCCTGACACCGAGGATCGCTCGTCCTGAGGACGCGCCCGAGCTCGCCGACCTCTGGAGCGACGTGCTGCGCCGCGTCGACCGGTCCGAGCAGCTCGTCGATATCGAGCTCGTGATCAAGGGGGCCGCCGCTTCGCCGGAGCAGCGTTTCATCGTCGTCGAGTACGACGGGCACCTCGCCGGCGCGGTCCTGCTGCGACTCACCACGGTGTCGCCGATCAACCTCGAGCCCTGCGTGAACTCGACCCATCCCCGGGTCTTCGTGCCCTATCGCAAGCGCGGTGTCGGCCGGACGCTGATGGAGGCGGCGGTGGCCTTCGCGGAGGAGAACGGTGTCCTGCACGTGACGACCGCGGTGCCGGCGACCGCCCGTGACGCCAACCGGTTCATGGCCCGGATCGGGTTTGCGCCGGCTGCCACCTTCCGGCTTGCTACCACGTCCGCCGTACGCAATCGGCTCACGCCGGCTGCTCCCGTCGGTTCGGTGCGCAGCACGCCTCGCGTGCTGGTGGCGCGCCGTAACCAGCGCCGGGCCCGGACCCGGTCCGAGGTGTCGCTCCCCGACTGACCGCAGTCGGCGGGACCTACCACTCAGCGCGGGTCGATCAGTGCGCAGGTGATGCGCGACGTGCAGACCCGCTTGCCGCGCTCGTCGACCATGACGACCTCGTAGGCCGCGCTGGTCCGACCGAGGTGGATCGCGGTCGCCGTGCCGGTCACGATGCCGGACGTCGCTGCGCGATGGTGGGTGGCGTTGATGTCCACGCCGACCGACACCTTCCCGTACTGGCGGGCGTGCAGGCCGGAGCCGATCGAGCCGAGGGTCTCGGCGAGGACGACCGATGCGCCGCCGTGCAGGAGCCCGTAGGGCTGGGTGTTGCCCTCGACCGGCATCGTCCCGACGACCCGTTCCGGGGAGATCTCGGCCAGCCGGACGCCCATCTTGTCGTTGAGCTTCCCGTTGCCGTCGGGCAGGGCAGCGAGGAAGTCGTCGATGTCGCTCATGGGGCCATTCTCCTGTCGGCGCCCATGGATAGAGTCGTCGGGTGCCTGAGTCTCCCGACGTGCGCCCGCGCCTCCTGCTCCTCGACGGCCACTCGCTGGCCTACCGGGCGTTCTTCGCCCTTCCTGTCGAGAACTTCTCGACAGCGACCGGGCAGCACACCAACGCGGTCTACGGGTTCACCTCGATGCTGGTCAACGTGCTCCGCGACGAGCAGCCGACTCACGCAGCAGTCGCGTTCGACGTCTCGCGGCAGACCTTCCGGTTGGCGGAGTACTCCGAATACAAGGCCAAGCGCAACAAGACACCGCCCGAGTTCAGCAGCCAGCTGCCGCTGATCGAACGGATGCTCGACGCGTTCGCGATCCCCTACCTCAAGGCCGACGGCTACGAGGCCGACGACGTCATCGCGACCCTGGTCACCCAGGCGCTTGCCGACGACGCGGACGAGACGGCCGAGATGGAGGTCTTGATCCTCACTGGCGACCGCGACTCGTTGCAGCTGGTGACCGAGCGGTCGACGGTGCTCTACCCCATGCGCGGCGTGTCCGACCTGGCTCGGATGACGCCTGCGGCCGTCGAGGAGAAGTACGGCGTGCCGCCGGCCCGCTACCCCGAGCTGGCCGCGATCGTCGGCGAGACCTCCGACAACCTGCCCGGCGTACCCGGGGTCGGCCAGGGCTTCGCCGCGAAGTGGCTCAACACCTACGACGGTCTCGACAACGTCATCGCGCACGCCGACGAGATCACCGGCAAGAAGGGCGAGGCGCTGCGCGAGCACCTCGGCGACGTGATCCGCAACCGGCGGCTGAACGCGCTGGTGACCGACCTCGACCTGGGTGTGCGACCGGCCGAGATGGCGTTGCAGGCGTGGGACCGGCAGGCGGCGCTCGAGCTGTTCGACGAGCTCGAGTTCCGCGGCGAGCTCCGCACCCGCACCATCGAGACCCTCGCGGGCGAGGAGCCGATCGACGAAGGCGGCTTCGAGCTGGCCGGGCGCACGCTGGCTGATGGTGAGGTCGGCGCGTTCCTCGAGGGTCTCGGCGACCAGGTGGTCGGGCTGCACGTCCGCGGCAGCTGGGCTGCCGGCACGGGCGCGGCCGATGGCCTGGGGTTCGCAGTGGCCGACGGGCAGGCGGCCTACGTCGACGTCAGCGCCCTCGGTCCCGACGACGAGGCGGCGCTGGCCGGCTGGCTGGCGGACCGCACCCGGCCGAAGATCCTGCACGACGCCAAGGGCCCCGAGCTCGCGCTCGCTGCCCAGGGGTGGGGACTCGCGGGGGTCGTGAGCGACACCGCGCTCACGGCCTACCTTGCCCGCCCCGACCAGCGCTCCTACGACCTGTCCGACCTGACCCTGCGCTACCTGCGACGCGAGCTGAAGGGCGAGGCCGACAGCGACCAGGGAGCGCTCTTCGACGACGGCGCTGCCGACGCGGCCTCGACGGCGATGTTGTATGCGCGGGCTGTGGTCGACCTGTCGACGGCGCTCGAGGGTGAGCTGGAGCGGGCCGGCGGTTCGCGGCTGCTGACCGAGGTCGAGCTGCCGCTGGTGCACCTGCTGGCGCGGATGGAGCAGACCGGCATCGCCGTCGACCTCGACCAGCTGACGTCGCTCGAGGAGCACTTCGGCGACGAGGTGCGCAACGCGGCCGACGAGGCGTTCGCGGTGATCGGCAAGGAGATCAACCTCGGCTCGCCCAAGCAGCTCCAGGTCGTGCTGTTCGACGAGCTCGGCATGCCCAAGACCAAGCGCACCAAGACCGGCTACACGACCGATGCCGATGCGCTCCAGGGGCTCTACGTCAAGACCGAGCACCCGTTCCTCCTGCACCTGCTGCGGCACCGAGATGTGAGCCGGCTCCGGCAGACGATCGAGGGCCTGCTCAAGACGGTCCAGCCTGACGGGCGGATCCACACGACCTTCAACCAGATGATCGCAGCGACCGGTCGGCTGTCGAGCACCGAACCCAACCTCCAGAACATCCCGGTCCGCACCGAGGAGGGTCGCCGGATCCGGGAGGGCTTCGTCGTCGGCGGTGGCTACGAGTCGCTGATGACGGCCGACTACAGCCAGATCGAGATGCGGATCATGGCGCACCTGTCGGAGGACAAGCTGCTGATCGAGGCGTTCAGGTCGGGTCACGACTTCCACTCGATCACCGCATCGCGGGTGTTCGACGTACCCGCCGACGACGTCACCACAGAGATGCGCGCCAAGATCAAGGCGATGAACTACGGGCTCGCCTACGGCCTGTCTGCGTTCGGCCTGTCCCAGCAGCTCGGCATCGAGGCCGGTGAGGCTCGCGGCCTGATGGACGAGTACTTCGAGACGTTCGGCGGGATCCGCGACTATCTGGCCGGCGTCGTCGACGAGGCCCGGCGTACCGGATTCACCGAGACCATCATGGGCCGCCGTCGCTACCTCCCCGACCTGACCAGCGACAACCGGATGCGCCGCGAGATGGCCGAGCGGATGGCTCTCAACGCGCCGATCCAGGGATCGGCCGCCGACCTGATCAAGGTTGCGATGCTGCACACGCAGCAGGCGATCGACGACGCGGGTCTGCAGTCGCGGATGCTGCTCCAGGTCCACGACGAGCTCGTGTTCGAGGTCGCGCCGGGCGAACGCGAGTCCCTCGAGACCGTCGTCCGCGAGCGGATGGGCGGCGCAGCGGATCTCGCGGTCCCGCTCGACGTCTCCGTCGGCACCGGCGCCAGCTGGCACGAGGCTGCCCACTAGCGCCGACAGCTACTTCTCGAGGGTCTCCATGCCCCGGCGACCGCGGAACACCTGCAGCGCGACCAGCAGCGCCACGACGACCGTGTCGATGATCGCGACGGTCCCCGCCAGCGCGGTCAGGGTCGTGGCGAGGGCACCGACCAGCACCAGTGCGATGACGCCGAGCGTGACCAGGTACTTCGTCCAGCGTCCGCGCTTGGCGAGGCCGGCGTAGACGAGCAGCTGAAGCACCGACAGCAGGCCGCCGAGGGCGGCGAAGAGCCACAGCCGGTCCTGGACCTCGTGGTAGCCGTCGCCGCCGATGAAGACCAGCGCGACGCCGCTGAGCACGTAGGCACCGGCGACGCAGGCTGCACCGAGAGCGGTCAGGAAGGCGAGCCCGCGGAGCAGCGCGGCCCGGCTCTCGCCGGCGGTGGACATCGACGGGAACAGGATCACGACCGCGAACTGGGGCAGGAACAGCACTGCCTTGGTGACGATCAGACCTCCGGCGTAGAGACCGGCCTGGTGGTCGTCGAGGACGTTGCGCGCAACGACGACGTCGAGGTTCGAGAGCGCGACGAACGCGAGCAGCGCGACCGAGCTGCCGTAGGTCTCGCGCCGTACGTCGCGGCGGACCTCGCGGTCGTGCTCGGTGACGATCGCGTCGTGCCTGCGGTGGCGGAGGGTCCAGCTGCCGATCAGGACGGGCAGCCAGGAGGCGGCGAGTACGCCGGCCATCGCGCTCGCCTCCGTCGCCGAGATGGCCAGCGCGGCGCCGCCGAGCAGCACGCGGGGAACGCCCACCGAGAGGTAGAGCAGGCTCAGCGGCAGCCACCGGCGCTCGCCCTGGAGGACGCCGGCCTGGCCGCCGACGATGGTGACCGGCACCACGCACAGCCCGAGCAGCACCGCGGGCAGCAGCCCGTCGAGGCGCAGCAGCCACCACACCGCCGGCGACGCCGCGACCGCGAGCGCGCCGAGGACGAGCGCCGCCCGGTAGGTCGTGGTCAGCACCGTCTGCTCGATCGCGGCGACGTCCTGGGGCGCGGCGGCGATCCGGCGGGCGGCTGTGGCCTGGAGGCCGAGCTGCACGACGGACAGCACCATGAGCAGTGCCATCATGCCGGCGACCGCGCCGTACTGGCTCGGGCCGAGCAGCCGCGCGGCTACCATCTGGAACGCGTAGGTGCCGATGTTCATGACCGCCATTGCGATCGCGATGCCGGCGCTGCTGCGCAACAGCGTGACCAGGCGGGAGCGGCCGCCCGACGGGGATCCGGTGCCCCCACGCTGTGCGCGGTCGACGGTGCTCGTCACGCTCCGAGGGTAGTAGGCGACCACGCGACCAATACAGTGGCCGGCTGAGGAGGGCTGGATGGGGGAGACCAAGGAACCCACCACCACAGGGGCGGCGGTCGCGTCGTGCCTCTACGTCGTCATCGCCTTCTTCATGCTGATCCAGCAACCCGGCGCTGCGACCTACGACACCCGCGCCGAGCTGACCGAGCGGCCCGGCAGCTTCCTCTCGGGCGCGTTCACGCTCTGGCACCCGGAGTCCAACTTCGGGGAGTTCCAGAACCAGGCCTACGGCTACCTCTTCCCGCAAGGCGCATGGTTCGTGGTCACTGACGCGCTGACCGTGGCGCCGTGGGTCAGCCAGCGGCTCTGGTCCGCGCTGATCCTCATCATCGCCGTGGAGGGCGCGCGCCGGGTGGCGCGCGCGGTCGGGCTGGGTGACCTCCCCGCTCTGCTCGCCGGTGTGGTCTTCGGGTTCTCGCCCCGGCTGCTCGGCACCGTCGCCGTACAGACCGGCGAGTCCCTACCGGGCGCGGTGATGCCGTGGCTGGTGCTCGTCGTGCTGCTCCACCTGCGGGGGCGGCTGTCGCCGCTGCGGACGGCGGTGCTGAGCGGTGCAGCCGTCGTCTGCATGGGCGGCGTGAACGCCGTCGAGACCGCGGCCTGCCTGCCGTTGGCGATGATCCTCGTCGTCTGGGGCGTGACCCGGGGGCTCACCAGCGCCCGGTTCGCCGGCGTCTGGTTCGCGGCAGTGGCCGCCGGCTGCCTGTGGTGGGCGCTCCCCCTCCTGGTGCTCTCGCGGTTCGCGCCGCCGTTCTACGAGTACGTCGAGAGCGCTCGTGACACGACGGCGCTCGTCGGCTGGTCCGAGGCCGCGCGCGGGGACTCCTCGTGGATCGCCTACCTGGTGTCGGGGGACCAGCCGTGGTGGCCCGCGGCGTTCCATCTCGCGACCGACCCGGTCCTGGTCGCCGTGGCGGCCGTTGTCGCCGGGACCGGCCTGGCCGGCCTGGCGCTCCTCGACAGCGGGATCAAGCGGCCGCTCATGCTCACCGCCGTGGTCGGCCTCGGATGCCTGACCGTCGCGCACGGCGGGCTGGCCGGGGCGCCGGCAGCCGACCTGGTCCGCGGAGCGCTCGACGGCGCGCTCCAGATCTTCCGCAACGTGCACAAGATCGATCCGGTGGTCCGGCTGCCGGTCGCGATCGGGTTCGGTTGCGCGGTCGCCCGGGGCACGCAGCTGCTCCTCGCGCGCGCACCGCGGATCCGGGCTGCGGAGCGGCTGGTCCTGCTCGCGCCGCTGCTGGTGGTGCTCGTCCTCGGGCGGCCCTACCTTCAGGCCGACGCCCGAACGCCGGGGTGGGACCAGATCCCGCCGTACTGGCAGCAGGCGCGCAGCTACCTGGCCGAGTACGCCCCGGGTGGTGCCGACGGGGGCCGGACGCTGGTCGTCCCGGGGTCGCGGTTCGCGCAGCACGAGTGGGGGTGGACGCTCGACGAGCCGCTGGCGATCCTCGGTGACGCGCCGATGGTCAGCCGCAGCCAGGTCCCGCTGATCCCGGGGGAGTCGATCCGCTATCTCTCCGCACTCGACCAGCTGATCGCGACCGGTCGCGCGACCGAGGCGTTGCCCGGCGAGCTCGCCCGCGCCGGGATCACCCACGTCGTGCTGCGCCGGGACCTGCTCCGGGACCTGACCGGATCCCCACACCCTGGCGCGGCCGCGGTGTCGCTGTCCCGGGCCGGTCTCGAGCGGGTGGCCGGGTTCGGCCGGCGTGCGGACGGGTCGACCGAGGTCGAGATCTTCGAGGTGCCCGGCCGGCTGCCGCTGCTGCGGGCTACGCCGGTCGACGATGTGGTCACCGTCCGCGGCGCCGCGGAGAGCGTGCTCGCGGTCGAGGGTGGCGGCCTGGTCGGCCGAGCCACGCCGACCGTCCTCGAGGGAGAGCCGGGCTGGGACGGCGTGGCAACGGTCGTGACCGACAGCGACCAGCGCCGCGAGCGGGCGTTCGGAAACAACGATGAGGCGCTGTCGGCGGTGATGACGGCCTCCGAGCCGTGGCGGGTGGATCGGCGAGCCCACGACTTCCCTGGCGGGCCTGGTGAAAAGATCGTCGCCCAGTACGCCGGGCTCACCTCGGTCACGGCGTCGTCGGCCCAGGGGTACGCCGACAACTACGGGCCGGTCCTCGCCCAGGCAGGTCCGGGCGCGGCGATCGACGGTGACATCGACACCCAGTGGGTCAGCTCGGTGGCCGGCGAGCCCGACGAGCAGTGGCTCCGGCTCGACTTCGCCGGGCCCCGACCGGTCAGCGAGGTGAGGATCACCCCGGTGGCGGACGACCCCGCCATCGTGCCGATCCGGACGCTGGAGGTGGTCGCCGGCTCGCAACGGGTCCGGGTCGACGTCAACACCTCGGGAGCGCCGGCCGTCGTCGCGCTCGACGGCAGCGAGGTGGACGGTGTCGAGATCCGCGTGCTGGCCGCGGCGACCGCCGAACGCGGCGCACGGGTCGGGTTGCGGGAGGTCGCGGTGGACGGCCTGCGGCCGGACCGCACGCTGGTGGTGCCCGGGACGGTCCCGACCTCGGCGGCGTGGGCCTTCAGCACGACGCCGGGGCGGCGCGCGTGCTTCGTCGTGTTCGGCACTCCGGACTGCGACGTCGCGCGGAT
The DNA here is from genome assembly GCA_963756795.1 of uncultured Actinomycetota bacterium. Classification (GTDB taxonomy): domain Bacteria; phylum Actinomycetota; class Actinomycetes; order Propionibacteriales; family Nocardioidaceae; genus Nocardioides. The sequence continues at coordinate 454,024 of CAVWPK010000002.1, forward strand.
CCGCGGCTCGGAGGAGAAGGCGGGCCTCGACCGCACGTTCACGCTGGAGGGAGCACAGCAGGTCACCCTCACCGGGCACGTCGTCGCGCGCAGCACCGTGGAGGCGGCCCGGCTGCTCGACCCGGTCGAGCATCGGCCGCCGGTCACCGCGTCGTCGACCTACGGCCAGGACCCCAGGGTGGCGGCGCGGTTCGCCTACGACGGTCAGCCCAGCACCTCGTGGGTGTCCGACGACCGCGATCTCTACCCGACCCTGACCTTCCGGTGGAAGGAGCTGCGGACCGTCTCCGCGATCACGGTCGCCTCCGGGGTCCAGGCTCCGGCGAGCGCGGTGGTGACGGCGAACGGCCGCACCCAGCGGGTGGCGCTCACGGGCGACACCGCGGTCGCGCTCCGGCCGGTGCAGACCCGCCGGTTGCTGGTGCGGTTCGAGAAGGCGCCGGGCGCCGCGCGGGTCGTCGTCCCGGAGGTCACGCTCACCGGCGTCGACGTCACGAGACCGCTGCTGTCGGAGACCCCAACCGGCGCGCTCTGCGGGTTCGGGCCGGTGCTCTACGTCGACGGCCTGGAGGTCGCGACCCGGGTGACGGGGACGATGGCCGACGTCATCAACGGCAGTCCGCTCGCGTTCGAGGCGTGCGACAAGGGGACCGGCGAGCTTCTCGGCCTCGATCTCGGGCAGGGCGAGCATCGGCTGCACGCGAACCCGACCGCGGAGTTCGAGGTGATCGACCTGCTCGCGAGCGAGGACGCGGCTCCGCCGTACCCCTCGCACCGCCCGGTGACCGTCGAGCGCTGGGGCGGCGCGCAGCGCACCGTCGAGGTCGGCGCCGGCGAGGAGACGCTGCTGTCGGTGGCGGAGAACTTCAACGCCGGCTGGGTCGCCGAGGTCGACGGAGAGCAGCTCACGCCGCTGCGGGTCGACGGGTGGCAGCAGGGCTGGTTGCTGCCGGCGGGGGACCAGGTCACCGTCGAGCTGCGCTACCGCCCGCAGGCGACCTACGACGTGGTGCTGCCGTTCGGGCTGGTCGTGAGCGGAGCGCTGCTGCTGGGCGCGCTCGTGATCGGGTTGGCCAGGCTGGTCGCCCGGCTGCGCGGGCGACGCCCCACTCGGACCGGGCCGGACGTCCCATGGCCGGCCGCACAGCGCCTGGACGGGGTGGGGTGGGCCTTCATGACCGGTGCCGTGCTGCTCCTGCTGGGCCCGGTCGCGACCCTCGGACTGGTCGCGGGAGCCTTCGGCGGCCGGTGGTTGCTCCGGATGGTCCTCGCCGGCGGCGGCCTGGTCGCGCTGTCCGGCCTGCTCGACGCGCTCGGCAGGCCCGAAGCGTTCGAGACCCCGGCCGACGTCGTTGCCGCGCTCGGGGTCGGCCTGCTGGTCGGCCTGGTCCTCGGGTTGCCACGGCGCCGGCCGATGGACCCCGTCAGGGACGGGACCCCGGCATGAGGCCATGGCGGGGCGCCCAGGGCGCGGCGGCGATCGGCGTGATCGTGGTGATGCTGGTCGTGCGGGGCCGGCTGCTGGCGGGCTCGTACTTCAACCAGGACGACTTCTACATGACGGGTCGGGCCTACCGGTCCGACCTCACCTGGGACTTCCTGTTCTCGGACTTCGCCGGGCACGTGAACCCGTTCCAGCAGCTGACGCTGTGGGTGGTCGCCCACCATGCGCCGTACGACTGGCCGGTCATCGCCGTGGCGATCCTCGCCGTCAACCTCGCGGCGACAGTGCTGGTCTGGTTGATCCTGTCCCGGCTGCTCGACCGGCAGTGGTCGCGAGTGGTTCTGCTCGCGGTCTTTGCGTGGGCGCCGATGACCTTGGTGCCGACCCTGTGGTGGAGCGCGGCGATGTTCCTGTGGCCGCACGTGCTGTGCTCGCTCGCTGCGATCTGGTTGCTCGTCCGGTGGCGCCAGGACGACGGTCGCCCGTGGGTCAACGGCGTCGCCATCGTGCTGGTCACTGCGACCGCCCTGTTGTGGCACGAGCGCGCCGTGCTCATCCTCCCGCTGGTCTTCGGAGTCGCCGTGGCCCTCGCCGACGAGGCGAGCGGATGGCGGCGGCTGACAGCCGCGCTGGGCAGGTTCCGCTGGCTGTGGGCGGGAATGGTGGGCGTGGTGACCACCTTCCTCCTGGTCCACGCGCAGCTCACGGACGTGGAGGGCGGCGGTGGCACCGCGCGCCAGCAGGTCGAGGTGTCGTGGTCGTTCGTCGCCCGTGGCGTGGTGCCCGGGCTGGTCGGCGGGCCGTGGGCCGGCACGACGGCGGGCGGCGCGGTGGTGCCCGCGACGTGGGTCACGGTGGCGAGCCTGGTGCTGGTGATCGCGGTCATCGGGCTGCTGCTGTGGCGCGGCGGGCCAGCGCGCCGCTGGGGCCTGGCCGTGCTCGCGGGGTACGTCGCGGCCGACCTCGGGCTGCTGCTCGCGGGCCGCTCCGGCTTCGGGCAGATCATCGGCCTCGACCCCCGCTACTCCTCCGACACGCTGCACGCGGCGGTGGTGTGCATCGCGCTCTGTCTCCGCGGCGCCTCCTTGCCGGCACCCGCCACGAGGCGCGGTCGTCGACTGGTGGTCGGCGGGCTGCTCGCGTCGTACGGCATCGCTGCGACGTTCGGTACGGCGCTGCTCGTGCCGCACTTCCAGAACACCGAGGACCGCGCGTTCACCACCAATCTCCGTGACGACCTCGCCGCCGACCCGACCCAGGTGATCTTCGACGGCCCGGCGCCCACGGAGCTGGTGTTGCCGCTGGTCGGTGACGACAACCGGTACTCCGTCATCTTCGGCCCGCTGCCGGAGCTCCCCGCGTTCGACGAGCCGTCACCCCGCCTGCGCGTGGTGGGACCGGACGGTCGTCTCGAGCCGGTGGAGCTGCCCGGCTCGGCACCGAGCCTCCCTGGACCGGACGCGGACTGCGGCTACGCGGTGTCGTCGAGTCCCGTCGACATCGACCTGGCACTGCCCGTCGACGGTCGGCTCCTGCTCCGGGTGCGCTACTACTCGGGCGCCGAGTCGACCCTCACCGTGAGCGCAGCGGGCTGGACCGACGAGTTCCTCGCCCGCCGCGGCCCCAACGAGGTGTGGCTGGTGTTGCCGGAGGTCCCGGGAGAGGTGAGCGACCTCCAGCTGGTGGGCGACGGGAGGGCTGAGGTCTGCGTGACCGAGGTCGTTGCGGGCCTCCCGGAGCTTCCGTGAGCAGGCCCCGTCAGGAGACCGTCGCGGATCTGGCCTGGACCACGCTGATCGCGCTCGCCGTGTTCGGTCCGCTGCTCCTCGGCCCCGGCTACTGGCTCTTCGGGGACATGGTCTTCGTCCCTGACCAGCCGTGGAAGCCGGCCTGGCTCGGCCTCGACGGTGGGCTGCCGCGGGCGGTGCCGATGGACGCTGTCCTCTCCGTCGTGACCCAGGTCGTGCCTGGCAGCTGGGTGCAGCGCGTGCTGCTCGTCGGCGGGTTCCTGCTCGGCGGCGCGGGCATCGGCCGGGTCGTCGGAGGGCACCCGTGGTATTCCCGCGCCGCCGCGATCACCTTGTTCCTCTGGAACCCCTGGGTCTATGAGCGGTTGCTCATCGGCCAGTGGGCGATCCTGCTCGGCTACCTGGCCCTGCCGTGGGTGGTCCTCGCGGCCCGCCGCCTCCGTGCCGACCCTCGAGGGGGCTGGGCCGAGGCGGGCGTCGTCGTCACGGTGGCCGCCGTCTGCAGTCCGTCGAGCGGCGTGATGGCGGTAGCCGTGCTCGCGGTGCTCGGCGCGACGCGGGACCGCCGGAGCTGGTTGGGCATCACCGCCGTCGGCGTCGTCGGCAACCTGACCTGGCTGGTGCCGGCGCTGACAGCGGATGCCACCCGGGTGTCGGCTGACGGGGTGTTCGCCGGGTTCGCGGCGCGTGCCGAGTCCGGTGCCGGGCTGCTGCCCAGCCTGGCCTCGCTCGGCGGCATCTGGAAGCTGTCGATCCTCCCGGAGGCCCGCACCAGCACTGTCCTGGTCGTTCTCTCGTGCCTGCTCACCGCGGCCGCGGCGGCCGGCCTCCGGCGAGCGGTGCGGGACCACCCGGGCGAGTGGCGCCGGCTGGTGGGACTGGGCATCGGCGCGCTGGTCGTCGCGGCAACGCCGGCCGTCCCCGGCGGCGCCGAGCTGCTCGAGGACCTGGCGGACCGGCTGCCCGGAATCGCGCTGCTCCGGGACTCGCACCGGTTCCTGGCGCCGCTCGGCGTAGTGCTCGCGGTGGGTGTTGCCGGTGCGGCGACCGCGGTCCGGGAGCGGGTCCGGCCGGGGCGCGGAGCGCTGTGGTCGGTGGTCGGCCTGGTCGTCATCGCTCCGGTGCTGTTGCTTCCCGCCCTGGCCTGGGGCGCCGCCGGTGAGCTGCAGCGGTCGACCTACCCCGCGGAGTGGGACGAGGTCGGCGCGCTGCTCGGGGCCGATCCGGGCCGCGTCGTCGTACTCCCGTGGCAGGGGTCCTACCGGGGCTACGCCTGGAACCACCGGCGCGCGGTGCTCGACCCGGCGCCGCGCTTCTTCCCGGGCGAGGTGCTCGTCGACGACCGGGTCTTCCTCGATGACGACGTGGTCCCGGCCGAGGACCCCCGCGTGGAGGCGGTACGGCGGGCGCTGGCCGCACCCGATCCGGCTGCAGCGCTGTCGGCGCTCGACGTGCACTGGGTCCTGGTCGAGAAAGGCCGGTCGGGGATCGACCTGCCGGCCGGAGACGTGGTCCACGACGGCGACGGGCTCATCCTGGTCGAGCTGGCCCCCGGACGGGCCCCCGAGCAGGGCCCCGAGCAGGGCCCCGACCTGGGCCCCGACCTGGGCCCCGACCTGGGCCCCGACCTGGGCCCCGAAGGCGCTTTGTTGCCGGGTGGCAGCGACGGCGGTATCGGATCCGGGACAATTGTCCTGATCGTTATCGGGCACTCCGCCTCTGGGCTTTTGCTTTTGGTCGGCGCGACGATCAGAATCCAGATTGGGAGAGACCTCCGCCACCCACGGTGACGAAGGTCGCGCGACTCGCTGTGCCGGGTCGTCGCGGGTCTTTGGGAGGGGACCTTCGGATGAACATGCTTATTTCTGCTGTCGTTGGAGCACTCGCCGCTGGTGCCGTGCTCGTCGGCGGCGTCCAGGCCGCTCAGGGTGATCAGAAGCCCGTCGGCAAGAGCGAGCTCTACACCTACTCGAGCGAGTAAGTCAGCACGGCCGACCGCAGCTGGGGAGCACGCGGTTGGCCGTCCACGACACGTCCCGGGAGCGGGTCGGGTCACGATGCTGATGGCTTGGGAGGGTCCGGATGCTTCAAATCGTCATTCCTGCGTACAACGAGGAGCTGCGGCTGCCGCGGACGCTGCGAGCGCTGCGCAGCTTCGTCTCCGCGCGGCGATCGATGTTCGGCGGGGTCGAGGTGCTGATCGTCGACAACGGCAGCACCGACCGCACCGCTGCCGTCGCGCTTGACGCGGCCACGCCCGTGCTGCCCGTCCGCGTCGTGCACTGCGGGCGCCGCGGCAAGGGCGCCGCGGTCCGCGCCGGGCTGCTGGCCAGCGACGCCGACCTGGTCGCCTTCATGGACGCCGACGGTGCCACCGACCTCACTGCCCTCGACGCAGCCTGGCACCGCGTCCACTCCGGCGCCGACGTCGTGATCGGATCCCGTGGACTCGACGGCTCCGTCGCCGAGGTCCGCAGCTCCCGGATCCGCACGGCGGGCGCCGCCTGCTACCGGCGCCTCGCCCGCCGACTGGTGCCGGGTGTCGTCGACACGCAGTGCGGCTTCAAGGTGATCCGTGGTGCGCTCGCGCGCCGCATCGCTGACGACCTCGTCGCCGCCGGCTTCTCCTTCGACGTCGAGCTGCTCGTCCGGCTCCGCGCGGCCGATGCCCGGATCGACGAGATCCCCGTGACCTGGACCGACGTGGCCGGTTCGACGTTCGTGCCGGCCCGCCATGGTGCCGGCGCGTTCGCCGAGCTTGCTGCGATCGCCTGGCGCACGCGGCAGCTCGAAGCCCCCGTCCGCGGCCGGGCGACCGCTGCGGCGCGCTTGCCGTCCCCCATGCCGCTGCCCGCCCCGGTCGCCCTGCCGGTCGCGCTCGCAGTCCCCGCCGTCGTCTCGCTGCTGGGTGAGGCCTGAGATGACCACGGCACCGATGCCCGCACCACTTGCCGGACGGCGGGTGGCCATCGTCAACTGGCGCGACCCCGAGCACTCGCTCGCCGGCGGGTCGGAGATCTACGCCTGGGAGTTCGCTCGCGCGATGAGCGACGGCGGGGCCGAGGTGGAGTTCCTCACCGCGCGCGAGCCCGGCCAGGCGGCGACCGTCCTCCGCGACGGCATCGTCGTACGACGCCGCGGCGGCGCTCTCTCGTTCTACCTGCACGGCGCACTCCGGCTGCTGGCTCGGCGCCGACGGGTCGACGCGGTGATCGACCCGTCATGCGGACTGCCGTCCTTCGCGCCGCTTTTCGTCCGCCGCCGCACGCCCGTGGTGCTGGTCATGCATCACGTCCACCAAACCCAGTTCACGACCCACTTCCCCGGACTGCTCGCAGCGCTCGGCCGGTGGCTCGAACGGGTCCTGCTGCCGCTCGTCTACCGCCGGCAGCGGGTCGTCGCGGTCTCGCGCTCGACGATCGACGAGATGCGGCGGCAGCTTTCCTGGGCCGGACCGGTCGGCCTGCTGGCCAACGGCGCGGACCTGCCGCCCCTGGGCACGGGTGACCCGTTGGCCAAGGACCCCCACCGGATCGCGGTGCTCGGTCGGCTGGTGGCTCACAAGCGAGTGGACCTGGTGATCCGCGCCGTCGGTGCGCTCCGGTCGGACTACCCGCGGCTGCGCCTCGACGTGATCGGCAAGGGACCCGAGCGCAGCCGGCTCGAGGGCCTCGTCGCGCAGCTCGGTCTCGGTCATCGGGTGACCTTCCACGGGTTCGTCGACGACGACGCCAAGGCGGTCCTCCTCGACCGTGCAGCTGTCCACGTCTGCGCTTCCGACGCGGAGGGCTGGGGGCAGGCTGTCATCGAGGCCGCGGGCTACGGCGTACCGACCCTGGCCCGGGACGTGCCCGGCCTCCGCGACTCGGTCTGCCCCAGCAGGTCCGGCTGGCTGGTGCCCGACAGCGACGACCTCGAGGAGGTCGGTCGGCGGCTGACAGCGGGGCTGCGCGATGCGCTGACGGAGGCGGAGCATCCGCTGGACCGGGCCGTCCGGTTCCGGGCCACCCAGGCATGGGCCCACCAGTTCGACTGGTCGAAGATGCGCCGTCAGGCGCTCGACCTCGTCACCAGCGAGCTGTCCCCAGATCTCGCGGCGAGCGCCACCGTGCCCGCCGCTCATCATCGCCCGCGGGAAGAGCGCGTGGCAGTCATCGGAGGAACGACATGCGTCGAATGATTGGACCCGTTCTCGTCGGGCTGGGGGTGTTCCTCATCGTGGCCGCAGGCCTGGTCCGGTTCTACGCCTATCCGGCGCTCGCCAAGGTGCCGACGGGCTACAGCAGCACGACCAGCCTGGAGGCCGCCGGCGCCCAGATCTTCAACTCCGACCCCGAGGTGCTCGCCGCCGAGACCCACGACCTCGTGATCACGTCGGAGACCCGAGAGGACGTCGACGCCGACGCCCCGGACGGTGTTCGGGTCTGGGTGAACGCCACGACCACCGACAAGGCCGCCGGTGGCAACTTCCAGCTGTCGACCGAGCGGGTCGCTTTCGACGAGGTCTCCGGCGCCGGTGTCGAGTGCGCCGCCTGTGACACCTGGATCGCCGAGTCCGACGGCGAGACGGTCGCGGAGGTGCCGACGAACTTCGTGGGACAGGTCTACAAGTTCCCGTTCAACACCGAGAAGAAGACCTACGACCAGTGGGACGGGGCGATCGGCGAGTCAGCGCCGGCGACCTACGAGGGTGAGGAGTCGATCCAGGGCACCCGGGTCTACAAGTTCGTCCAGGTCATCGAGCCCACCGTGATCGACATCCGCGACCTCCCCGGCTCCATCTTCGGGGTCGAGGACTCGATCGAGGCCGAGATGGTCTATTCGATGACCCGCACGTTCTACGTCGAGCCGGTCACCGGCTCTCCCGTGAACCGGGTCGAGGAGCGGGTCCAGGAGCTGGTCTACAACGGCCAGAGCGTGCCCGCGTTCGTCGGGACCGTCCAGTACACCAGCGCCCAGGTCGACAAGAACGTCGACGATGTCGCCACCAAGGCCACCCTGCTGGGTGGGACAAGGGTCCTCTTCCCGGTGAGCTTCCTGCTGCTCGGCGGACTCCTGCTCGGCCTCGGCCTGTACGTCGGTCGACGCCAGGCCGGCGGCGTCGCCCAGCACGCACATGTGGACCGGCCGCTGGTCTCCGCCTGACAGACCCACCGACCTCCCAAGGAGGGGGCGGGCGGGTTGGCCGAGCCGCGTTTCAGACCAGCCTGCCCCCGACGGCCTCGAGCAGCTGCTCGAGGCCGTCGGCGTCCCAGTCGGCCGCGCGAGCCCGCAGCGTGAGCACCGTGCGCCCCCGAAGCCCCACGGCACCGAGCGAGATGCCGGTGCCGCCGGCGGTCACCGGGTGCAGCGCGAGCCGGTCGATGAGCGGCGGCGCGGTCACCTCCCCGAGGTGGGAGACGAGGAGCGTCGATCCGAGTCGCCGCCCGAGCACGCCCAGCCCGATCGCCGTCGCGCGTTCGAGGGCGGGCGTCCACGGACGCCGCGATCGCAGGACAGGCGGCCGCTCCACGGGCGCCACCCGCAGCGCTTGTTCCACGCCGGCGAGGTCGAGACGCTCCACGTCGCGGAGGCGGAGCAGCGCACTGCGATTCCTGATGCCGCCGTCGCGGCCGGGATCGTGGGTAGCGCCGACGGCCACCGCTATGCCACGCCCGGTGCCGCGGTCCGCCACCGTCTGGGCGGCGGCATGGACCAGCGCTGAGGTGCCGTAGGAGCCCTCCACCGTGAGGTCGACCATCACGTCACCGGCCACCCGGCGGGGCGCACGATCGCGCCGTACCCCTGCCGCTGGCCGGAAGGCAGCCTCGGCGAGCCGGCGGGCGATCGTCCCGCCGTAGCCGTGCGCGGCCGCCCGGCCGCCCACTCCGCGCGCCGAGGACGTGGCGGGGCCGATACCGAGCCGATCGAGCACCTGGAGGAGCCCGAGCCCGTCGACCGCGCCGTGGTGGGCGGACAGCACCAGGTCGGGTCCGGCGATCCCGACCAGCAGCGGCGCGGGTGCCGGGAAGGTCAGGTCCTCGCGCAGCTCCGCGGCGGAGGCGGCGCTGCGGACGGGCGGCGACGACCACCCTTGGTCGAGCGCCAGCGCGGCGAGCCGATCGGCGACGACGTCGCTCGCGGGTGGGTCGGTCAGCGTCGCCGTCAGCAGGATCCGCCACCCGATCGTCGGGTCGGCGACCCAACCCGCCGGCCCGCTCATGGTCCTGCCGTCCAGCTCATGGTCCTGCCGTCCTGGTCACGGCTTGCGCGCCGAGACCACCAGGCTCACCCCGGGGAGTCGGCGCAGCGGCAGCACCCGCTCCAGCGCGACAGCCGTCCGCAGGCCCGCGTTGAGCACCGGGTGCACCGGCTCCATCTCGCTCTCGGCCCGGCTCCGCTTGCGACGACGGGCGCGGACCACCGGGCGGAGCAGGACGTTCCAGGACCACATGTCGAGGATCTCGAGGCCGGCGCCGGTCACCACGGCTCCCAGCTGCTCGCGCTCGTAGCGGCGGAAGTGCCCGAGAGCGACGTCGTGACCGCTCCACAGCTTCATGCTGCACGGGACGGCGACCAGCGCCCGACCAGCGGGACGGAGCACGCGCGCGGTCTCGCTCGCGACCGCGCCGTCGTCCTCGATGTGCTCCCAGACATCGGTGGCCATCACGAGGTCGAAGGTGGCGTCGTCGAAGGGCAACGCCGTGGCGTCACCGCGGACGACGTCCAGGCCGCGGGAAGCAGCGATGCCGGCACCGGCGGCGGAGTGCTCCAGGCCGGTCACCGACCATCCGAGATCACGCAGCACGGCGGTGTTGCCGCCGCCGGCGCAGCCGACGTCGAGGGCGCGGCCGGGCGGCCAGCGCGACGCCGTACGGCGCACCATCGCCCGGCGTTCGGCGTACCACCAGTGCCGCTGCTCGAGCGCCGCCGACTTGGCGATCTCGTGGTCGTCCACGTCGCGACTCTAATGGGACCGATCAGCCGGCCAGGTCGGCGCCGAAGATCGCGGTACCCGGTGTCAGCCGGCCCCGGACCGCGGACCACCCACCCCACAGCCGGTCGTGGTCGGCTGGCCACTCCGGTTCGAGCAGGGTCGTCAGCCGGAACCCTGCGGCGGCCAGAAGGCCCACCCAGTCGCCGAGGGTGCGATGGTGCTCGACGTAGGCGATCGCCCCCGTGGTGTCGTCGACCTCGACGTAGGGCGTCCGGTCCCAGTAGGACTGGCTCGCCGTCAGCCCCTCCTCGGTGGGGTCGTCAGGAAACATCCACCGGGTCGGGTGGGTGATCGAGAACGCGAACCGCCCGCCGGGGCGCAACACCCGCGCGGTCTCCGCGACCGTCTGTTCGATATCGGCGACGAACTGGAGGGCGCCGAACGCTGAGAAGGCGACGTCGAAGCTGGCGGCGGCGAACGGGAGCGCGGTCGCCGTACCGAGGACGCTCGGCACCGCGATCCCGGTGGCGTCGTCGATGCGCCGGGAGTGCTGGAGCTGTCGTTGCGACAGGTCGAGACCGTAGGCCCGGCCGCCCTGGCTGCGGATCCAGCGGGAGCACTGCCCGGCACCGGACCCGATCTCGAGCACGTCCCGGTCGCCGAGCGGGCCGAGGACGCCGGCCTCGGACTCGGTCAGCCCCTCGGGTCCCCACACGAAACCGACGTCACCGAGGAAGTCCCCGTGCGTCGCCTGGTACTCGTCGGCGTACCGGTCCCAGTCCGGGCCGTTGGCCTTGCGAGACTCCTCCTCCGAGGCGGTGCGCCGGTGGGCGCTCACCGGAGGATGGGGCCAATGCTCCTGCCGACGTTGCCCGACCTGCTCCACGCGGGAGAGGGTACGCCGCGAGTTGGACTCCCGGCTGGGCACCCGCGTACCCTTGATAGGTCTGCGGCCTCCCGGCCGCCGTCGCTCCATGCCCTCTACATCTGCCCATCCAAGGACTGTCCCTACTTATGACGAGCACCCTCTCGACCCCGCTGGCCAGCCGATACGACGACAACGCCCCTCAGGTGGCCGTCAACGACATCGGCTCGGAGGCGGACTTCCTGGCCGCGATCGACCAGACCATCAAGTACTTCAACGACGGTGACATCGTGGATGGCACCATCGTCAAGGTCGACCGGGACGAGGTCCTGCTTGACATCGGCTACAAGACCGAGGGCGTCATCCCCTCGCGTGAGCTCTCGATCAAGCACGACGTCGACCCGTCCGAGGTCGTCTCGGTCGGCGACAAGGTCGAGGCCCTGGTCCTCCAGAAGGAGGACAAGGAAGGTCGCCTGATCCTGTCCAAGAAGCGCGCCCAGTACGAGCGCGCCTGGGGCACGATCGAGGAGATCAAGGAGGCCGACGGCGTCGTCGAGGGCACCGTCATCGAGGTCGTCAAGGGTGGCCTGATCATCGACATCGGCCTGCGCGGCTTCCTCCCCGCATCGCTGGTGGAGATGCGCCGGGTGCGCGACCTGCAGCCGTACGTCGGTCAGACGCTCGAGGCGAAGATCATCGAGCTCGACAAGAACCGCAACAACGTGGTCCTGTCCCGCCGTGCCTGGCTCGAGCAGACCCAGTCCGAGGTGCGCCACGGCTTCCTCACCCAGCTGCAGAAGGGCCAGATCCGCAAGGGCGTCGTGTCCTCGATCGTCAACTTCGGTGCGTTCGTCGACCTCGGCGGCGTCGACGGTCTGGTCCACGTCTCCGAGCTGTCCTGGAAGCACATCGACCACCCCTCCGAGGTGGTCACCGTCGGTGACGAGGTCACCGTCGAGGTGCTCGACGTCGACATGGATCGCGAGCGGGTCTCGCTGTCGCTCAAGGCGACGCAGGAGGACCCCTGGCAGCACTTCGCCCGCACCCACCAGATCGGTCAGATCGTGCCCGGCAAGGTCACCAAGCTGGTGCCGTTCGGCTCGTTCGTCCGGGTCGAGGAGGGCATCGAGGGCCTGGTTCACATCTCCGAGCTGGCCGAGCGCCACGTGGAGATCCCGGAGCAGGTCGTCCAGGTCAACGACGACGTCATGGTCAAGATCATCGACATCGACCTCGAGCGTCGCCGGATCTCGCTGTCGCTGAAGCAGGCCAACGAGAACCCCGCCGCGTCCGACGTCGAGGAGTTCGACCCGACGCTCTACGGCATGCCGGCGACCTACGACGACCAGGGCAACTACGTCTACCCGGACGGCTTCGACCCGGAGACCGGCGAGTGGCTCGAGGGCTTCGAGGACCAGCGTGCGGTCTGGGAGGACCAGTACGCCAAGGCGCACACCCGGTGGGAGGCCCACGTCAAGCAGCAGGCCGAGGCCAAGCAGGCCGAGATCGAGGCCGGCGAGCCGACGTCGTACTCCACCGGCGACGCCGAGGAGACCGAGGAGACCGGAGGCTCGCTCGCGTCCGACGAGGCGCTCCAGGCGCTCCGCGAGAAGCTGACCGGCGGCTCTGCCTGACGGAGCTGACGCTCCGCCACACAGCAGAACGGCCCCCCACGTCGAAGGACGTGGGGGGCCGTTTGCTGTCTGTTCTCGGGCTGCGCCTCAAGCCACGCGCGAGCCGCCGCGAGCCGGCGGCAGGAAACGGCGGTCGAGGCGGTGGGACAGGGGCGGCGACTGGGGGCCGCGGTCCTCGCGGATCAGCGTCACCACGGTGCCGACGGTGCCGAACAGCACGAGGGCGAGCAGGAGAACGGTCATGATCACGTAACCCATGGTGCGACTCCCTTGTTCCCGCGTCCAGCGTCAGCGTCGGTTGAGCAGGCTGGCGGGCGGGACGAAGCTCCGGTCGACGGCGTGGGAGGAGGGAGGCGGCAGCTGACCGCGGTCGTCGCGCACAATCGCGTGCACCGTGGCTGCGACGACGGCCACGATCACGAGAAGGATGAAGAAGGTCATGGCAGAAAGTCTGCATCTGATGTGATCCTGCCACCAGTGGCAGATATGCCGGGGTCCGTTGATTTTCTGCCATCGAAGTGCCAGCATGGGCAGATGCTGACCAACGTGGCCGTCCTCGCCTACGAGGGCGTCGCTCCCTTCGAGCTCGGTGTGCTCTGTGAGGCGTTCGGCCTCGACCGCACCGCACACGGCGTGCCGAAGCTCGAGTTCGCCGTCTGTGCCGAGTCGCCCGAGCCGATCCCGACGTCGATGGGCTTCTCACTCCAGGTCCACGAGGGCCTCGAGCGGGCGCGGCACGCCGACCTGGTGGCCATCCCAGCAATGCCGCGCGGCAGCGCGACGCCCGGCCCGGTGATCGACGCCATCCGCGAGGCCTACGACCGCGGGGCTCGGATCCTGTCGGTCTGCAGCGGCGCCTTCACGCTGGGAGCCGCCGGACTCCTCGACGGCCGCGAGTGCACCACCCACTGGATATACACCCAGGAGCTCCAGGCTCGCTATCCGCGGGCCAAGGTCGTGCCCGAGGTGCTGTACGTCGACACGGGCCAGGTCGTCACCAGCGCCGGCACCGCCGCTGGCCTCGACGCCTGCCTGCACATCTGGCGCCAGGAGTACGGCGCAGCCGTCGCGAGCATGGTCGCCCGCCGCGCCGTCGTACCCCCGCACCGGGACGGCGGCCAGGCGCAGTTCATCGCCCGTGCGGTGCCCGACTGCGACGCCGACACCCTGCGACCGCTGCTGACCTGGATCCTCGAGAACCTCGCCGAGGAGCACAGCGTCGACTCGCTCGCCCGCCGGTCGCTGATGTCCCCCCGGACGTTCGCCCGGAGGTTCCGGGACGAGACCGGTACCACCCCGCACAGCTGGGTGACCACCCAGCGGGTCGCCGCCGCCGAGGAACTCCTCGAGACGACCGACCAGCCGGTCGAGTGGATCGCCACCGAGGTGGGCTTCGGCAACGCAGCCGCCCTCCGGCACCACTTCCAGCGGGTCAGGGGCGTCAGCCCGCTGCAGTACCGCCGTACGTTCTGCCCGGCACCCACCGGGGCGACCGCCTGACGGGATAATCGCAGTTCCGGGTGTAGCCGGACCGTTTCCTGAGCAATGATGCGCCGTGGGGAGGCTTCAGGAACGGAGCCGGACAATGGGGACCTTTCGCTTGGTCCGTCTCGGAGTCATCGCCATCGCGATCGTCCTCGCCTGCGCCGGGAGCCTCTCGGCGCAGCCGTCGGCGTCCGCACCGGCGACGGCCAGGGTGTCGACCAGCTGGACCACGGAGGAGCGAACCCTCGTGGGCGGCCGGACGTTCTTCGTCCGGGTGCCGTCCTGCAGTCCGGCCCGGTCACCTGGCTGCCGGAGGTTCCTCGAGCTGGAGCGCGCCGTCGTGGTCTTCCTGCACGGTGCCAACGGGCCCGAGGACCGCGACACCGCATCCAGATGGCTGGCCGGACTGCACGCTCAGAACCCGGAAACCATCTTCGCGTTCGGGGTGAGCGAGGCGGGATCCCGGCGGTGGGATGCCGGGTTCTGCTGCACGTCGGAGCCGGTCGACGACGTGGGTTACCTGGCGCGGGTCGTGGACAACATCGCTCGCGGGTGGGCGGTGGATCGGCGCCGTGCCGGGGTGACCGGGTTCTCCAACGGCGGCATGCTGGCGCTCCGCGCCACCTGCGAACGACCGGAGCTGTTCGCGGCCGCGGCAGCGCTGGCCGCGACCTATGACGGGGCCTGCGACGTCGGACGCACGAGCATCGGCCAGTGGCACGGGGGTCGCGACTCCCTGGTGCCGCTCAACGGAGGGACGGTGACGATCGTCGGCGCCCAGCGCACGCTGCCGCCGGTCGCGTCACTCGCGCAGCGGATGGCAGCGGGTTCGCTGTATGTGCTGCGCGTCCTTCCCAAGCGGGCGCACGCCATGTCCTGGCTCCAGTTCCGGCAGTCGACCCGCTGGTTGGTTTCCACCCTCCGGGGTTAGCCGCACTGGCCGGACGAGTTGGATCAGCTGAACTCACCCGGCAGCGCGCTGCGCAGGATCTTCCCGGTCAGCGTGCGCGGGAGGTCGGCACGGAAGAGGTAGCTCTTCGGTCGTTTGGGCGGCGCCAGGTGGCTGCGGGCGTACGCCGCCAGCGCGTCCTCGTGCACCGCGCCGACGACCGCGGCACAGACCCGCTGCCCCCAATCCGGGTCGGCGACGCCGTAGACGGCGATGTCGACGACTCCCGGGCACTCACCGAGCACCTGCTCTACCTCGGCAGGGTAGATGTTGACGCCGCCGCTGATGATGAGGTCCTCGCGCCGTCCGTCGAGATAGACGTAGCCGTCGGCATCGATCCGCCCGTGGTCGCCGACGGTGAACGCGGGACCGTGCTCGGTGTCGCGCCACGCGGCTGCTGTCCTGGCCGGGTCGCCGTAGTAGCTGAACCGGGCATGCTCCGGGGCCACGCACCACAAGCTTCCGTCGGGATCGGCGAGCAGCCGCCTTCCCGGCCGGGCGCGACCGACGGTGCCCGGGCGCTCGAGCCACTCCTCGCTGCGGCAGGCGGTGAACTGTCCCTCCGTCGAGCCGTAGAACTCCCAGGTCGACCCGGCCGGGAACAGCTCGATCAGCCGCTGCTTCACGTCCGTGGGGCACGGCGCGCCAGCATGGGCGACCAGCCGGAAGGACGACAGGTCGGGGATGCTGGCACCGGCCTCGAGCCGGGCGTCCCAGTGGGCGAACAGCCGCTGGAGATGGGTCGGCACGCAGAACATCGTGGTTGGTCGCTCGCGCTCGATCGCCGCCGTCACGGTTGCCGGGTCGAAGGGCCCGGGGATGACCACTCGGCCGCCGGCCAGCACGGTGCCCATCGCGAAGCGGAGCGGGGCGGAGTGGTAGAGCGGGCTCAGCACCAGGTTGACGTCCTCGGCCCGGAAACCCCACAGCTCGCGCTCCTCCGCGAGAAGTGCCGTGGCCGCGTGCGCGTCGAGGAGCCCCGACCACACGCCCTTGGGGGTGCCCGTGGTCCCGCTGGTGCAGTGCATCGGCCGGCCGCGGGGAAGCCCGGCCGGCGGCAGGGTCGCCGCGAGGCGGGTCAGGGCCTGGTCGTCCGCGACGACCAGGGTGACGTCGAGTCCGGCCAGGATCCGCTCCCGCTCGGACGCGGTGAGCCGTGGGTCCAGCGGGACGGGGAAGACGCCGGCCGTCAGCAGTCGGATCACCGCGTCGAGGTAGGCGTGCGACCCCGGGACCAGGAGGGCCACCCGGTCACCCTCGAGCACTGTGCCTCTGACCACGGGACCACAGTAGGGTCCGGATGTGCGCGTCGGACTGACCGGGGGAGTCGCCTCGGGCAAGAGCTCGGTGTCAGGCATCCTGCGAGAGCTCGGTGCGGTCGTGATCGACGCCGACCAGTTGGCGCGCGAGGTAGTCGCGAAGGGAACGCCGGGGCTGGAGCGCGTCATCGAGGCGTTCGGCCCGGACGTGCTCACCGCGGACGGAGACCTGGACCGGGCCAAGGTCGGGTCGATCGTGTTCGCCGACGAGGACCAGCGGCGGGTGCTCGAGGCGATCGTGCACCCGCTGGTGTTCGAGCGGATCGTCGCCCTCGAGGAGGCGGCGGACCAGGCCGACCTGGTGGTGCACGACATCCCGCTGCTCGCCGAGTCGGGACGGGCCGGCACCTTCGACGCGGTGATCGTCGTCGACGCACCGGCCGACGTCCAGATCGACCGGATGGTCCGTCACCGCGGGTGGACCCGCGAGGAGGCCGCCGCCCGGATCGCGGCTCAGGCCAGCCGGGAGGACCGGCGGGCCGTCGCGACGTACCTCATCGACAACACGGGAACGCTCGACGACCTCCGCCAACGAGTGACGGAGGTCGTCGAGGAGCTGCTCGGGTAGCTGTGGTTAGGCGGCCAGGTCCGGGTCGCCGAGGCGGCGCAGCTTCTGCAAGGCCTCCCGCTCCAGCTGGCGGACCCGTTCGGCAGAGATGCCGTGCTTGGCGCCGATGTCGGCGAGCTTGTGCTGCCGCCCGTCCACCAGGCCGTAGCGCGACCGGATGATGTCGGCGGCCCGGTCGTCGAGCTGGCCCACCAGGCTGTTGAGCCGGTCGCGAGCCTCGGTGTCGAGGACCGTGAGATCGGGCCCCGGGGAGGTCTCCTGCGCCATCAGGTCACCGAGCGAGGTGTCGCCGTCCTCGTCGATAGGGGTGTCGAGGCTGACGTGGTCCCGGCCCCACGACATCAGGTCGAGGACCCGGTCGATGTCCATGCCGAGCTCGGCCGCGATCTCCCTGGGATCGGGGTCGCGACCCAGCTGGCGCTCCAGGGTGCGGCGGGCGCCGCCCACCTGGTTGAGCTCCTCGACCACGTGCACGGGCAGGCGTACGACGCGGGCCTGCTGCGCGATGCCGCGGGTGATCGCCTGTCGGACCCACCAGGTCGCGTAGGTCGAGAACTTGTAGCCCTTCGCGTAGTCGAACTTCTCGACCGCGCGGATCAGCCCGGTGTTGCCCTCCTGGATCAGGTCGAGCATCGGCATCTGGGCGCGGCCGTACTTGCGGGCGATCGAGACGACCAGCCGCAGGTTGGCGTTGATGAACTCGGTGGTCGCCTTGCGACCCTCCTCTGCCAGCCATTCGAGCTCGTCCTGGGTGGCGCGCTTGGGCGCCCCGCCCTTGGCCCGGGCGATCCGGCCCTGGTCGAGCAGGTTCTGGGCCAACAGCCCGGCCTCGATGGTCTTGGCGAGCTCCACCTCCCGCGCGGCGTCGAGCAGCGGGGTGCGGGCGATCTCGTCGAGGTAAAGCCCGACACTGTCGCGGCCCTCGATCTCGCGACCAGTGGACGGACGAGCGTCCCGTCCCCGCGTTCCCGTCCGAGTGGCTACCGCTGTTGCTGCCATCGCGACCCTCCTTCGCTGACCGGTGTTTGTCGACACCGGTACTTCGTTATCAACGCTCTTCCGGATTGCGGTGTTCCCATCGCGGTGTTCCCGGGTTCCCGAGGTGCTCCCCTTGGCTTTCATCGGGGCCGGATCCGAACAGTGCTCTTGAATGCTCAGACGTCCCAGCGGGTCCGGGAGTTGCCGAAGCGAGGAAATCTCAGCGACTTCTCAGTCAGTGGTCCTGAGGCGCGGGCTCGATACCCCGGCCGGCCAGGCCCATCCGGTCGAGCATCCAGGCCAGCGTGAAGGCGCGGTCGTGCCAGGCGCGGTAACGCCCGGATACGCCGCCGTGGCCGGCCGCCATCTCTGTCCGGAGCAGTACGTCGGCGCGCGGCGCGGTCGCCCGCAGCCGGGCCACCCACTTGGCCGGCTCGACGTAGAGCACCCGGGTGTCGTTGAAGGACGTCTCGGCCAGGATCGGCGGGTAGGGCAGGTCGTCGACGTTGTCGTAGGGCGAGTACGACGCGATCAGGTCGTAGGCGGTCGGGTCCGCTTCCGGGTTGCCCCACTCGTCGTACTCGGTGACGGTGAGCGGAAGGCTGGCGTCGAGCATCGTGGTGAGGACGTCGACGAAGGGCACGCCCGCGACGATCCCGCCGAAGGCATCCGGTGCCTGGTTGACGATCGCACCCGTCAGCAGCCCACCGGCGCTGGCACCCTCGGCCACCAGTCGGTCGGGCGTGGTCCAGCCGCTCGCAACCAGGTGGCGTGCGCACGCGATGAAGTCGTCGAACGTGTGCTGCTTGCGCGCGAGCTTGCCGTCGTCGTACCAGTGCCGGCCGAGCTCCCCGCCGCCGCGGACGTGGGCGATCGCAAAGGCCGCGCCACGGTCGAGCAGGGAGAGCCGGGCGACCGAGAAGTACGGGTCGATCGACATCTCGTAGGCGCCGTAGCCGTAGAGCAGCGTCGGGACCGGGGCGGTGCCGGCGGCCCCTCTCGCGTCGGTGCGGACGACGAGGGAGATCGGCACCTGGACGCCGTCGGGCGCGGTTGCCCACAGTCGGTGCTCCTCGTAGTCGGCCGGCTCGTAGCCGCCGAGCACCGGCGCCTGCTTGAGGAGTGTGCGCTCGCGGGTGCGGACGTCGAGGTCGTAGACCGAGGCGGGCTGGGCCATGCTCGTCATGCCGACCCGGACCGTCGGCTGGTCGAAGGCCGGGTTGCTGCCCGTCCCGGAGGTCGCGAGCTCGCCCGGGAACTCCACCAGCCAGTCGTCGCCGACCCCGTCCGGGCCGAGGTCGAGGATCCGGACCCGTGGCAAGCCCTCGCTGCGCTGCTGGACGACGAGGTGGGTCGCGTAGGCGTCCACGTCCTCGAGCCGGACGGCGAGGTCGTGCGCCAGCAGCGGGACCCAGTCCGCGCGGCCGGTGGGCCGCGGGGGAGCGGTCGCGAGCTCGAACTCCGGACCGGACGCGTTGTGGAGCACCAGGAACGTGTCGTCGCCCGCGATCACCGCGTGCTCGAGGGAGTACTCGACCCCCTCCTCCCGCTCGGCGAAGCACCACGGGGCTGCGCTCGGGTCCGCCGCGTCGAGCACGTGGTACTCGGAGGTGTTCCTGGCGGAGGAGGCGACGACGACGTAGCGGCGGCTGCGGGTGCGGCCCACGCCCACCCAGAACCGGCTGTCCGGCTCGTGGAAGACCAGCTCGTCGTCGCCCTGGGCGGTGCCGAGCCGGTGGCGCCAGACCTTGTCGGGGCGCCACGTGTCATCGACGGTCGAGTAGTAGAAGTGGTCCGGGCTGCCGCCCCAGGTGACGCCGCCGAGGACGCCGGTCAGCTCGTCGTCGCGCAGGTCGCCGGTGGTCAGGTCCTTGACCCGGACTGTGTAGCGCTCGTCGCCGACGACATCGGTCGCGTAGGCGAGCAGCCGGTCGTCGGGACTGACCGATGAGCCGCCGACGGAGAAGAAGTCGTGGCCCTCGGCCAGCGCGTCCAGATCGAGCAGCAGCTGCTCGCCCGGCAGAGCCGGTTCGTCGGGTCGCGCGGCCTCTGCGGGTCGCGGGGGAGCCCAGTCGGTGGGGTCGACGACCGGCACCCGGTAGCTCGCGCCGTACTGGCGGCCCTCGAAGGAGCGTCCGTAGTACCAGTAGCCGCGGACCCGGGTGGGCACCGACAGGTCGGTCTCCAGGGTGCGGGACTTGATCTCGTCGAAGATCTGCTGCCGCAGGTCGGCCAGGTGCTCGGTGCGGGCCTGGGTGTAGTCGTTCTCCGCCTCGAGGTAGCCGATCACCGCGGGATCGTCCTTGGCCCGCAGCCATTCGTAGTCGTCGGTCCGGGTCCGGCCGTGGTAGGTGGAGGTCACCGGACGCCGGGGGGCGATCGGAGCCGATGAACCAGGGTGTTCTGCGGGCACGCCGGCCACCGTATCCGGCGGACCTCGTTCCACAGGCACCGGGCGATTTCTGTGGAGTTCGGGCCATTCCTGTGGAGGAAGTACGGCGCCGCTGTGGAGGATCCTGTGGGACTAGAAGAATGTCGAAATACTTCGCCCGAAAGGCTTGTGCCGGTGGTCTGGCGCGGCGTAGAACTCTCCCTACCGAAACGGATCGCAGGGCCTCCGGGCCAGGCGCGAAGGATCGGGGAGTCGGACGGAAGTCCTCTCTTACCTGCGGGGCAACCTGCGGGCGTCGGCCCCGGTGGCGGGTTTGACGGAGAGGTCGGAAGTTCGGGTCGATCGGAGCCACCGCAGCCGGTCAAGCCGAGGGCCTCCTGATGCTCATACCATCAAGAGGCCCTCACCCTTTTTCCCTGCCGCGCCCGTTCGAGCGTGTCTCCAGGGTGCGACAGCTCCCATGGTCGCCGCTCCGACCTCGTCCGGCAACGCCGAGTCTGTGTCGACCGGGTGAACTCCTGCTCACTGCAGACCGGGCTGGGCCGGCCGCCAGCGGGTCAGTGCGGGGTCGTCGACGGCGAACGTGCGGACCGGCCCGACGGGTGTCTCGGCGGTCTCGAACCGCACGGTGACGACGCCCTTGCCGGCCCCCCACACCCACCCCTGTCCGTGGTGGTCGTGGACGACGTCCATCCCGGGCCGGTAGCCGCCCGTCGGGTCTGGCGGCGGGTCTGGCGTCGGGTCTGGCGTCGGGTCCGGCGTCGGGTCCGGCGTCGGGGCTGACAACGGCACGGCCGAACCTGCCGGATCTGGCGCGGCGACCTCCCCGGGGTCGACCGCTTCCGGGGGCTCGACCTCGGAGCCGAAGAGCTCTTCTTGCACCCAGTCGGCGAGCCCCGAGACACCCACGCCGAGGAGGCGGACGCCGCCGGACGTGTCGAGGTCCTCCAGCAGCCGCCGGGCTAGCCGCCCGACCACGGCCTCGTCGTCCGTCGGCGACGGGAGGGTCGTCGAGCGGCTGAGCGTGGTGAAGTCGTACATCCGCACCTTGATCGTGACGGTCCGGCCGGACATTCCGTTCTTGCGCAACCGGCGGGCCACATCGGCGGCCTGGCGGGTCAGCAGGCTCGCCATCAGCCTGCGATCGGTGAGGTCCTGCTCGTAGGTGCCCTCGACGCTGACCGACTTCGTCTCCCGGTCGGCCTCGACCGGCCGGTCGTCGCGGGCGAACGCGAGCTCGTGGAGGACATGCCCGTGCGCCTTCCCGAGCATCCGCACCAGCTCGTCCTCGCTGATCTGCTGGAGGTCGGCGATCGTGTGCACGCCGACCCGGCGCAGACGCTCCACGGTGGCCGGACCGACTCCCGGGATCACCGACACGTGCATCGGTCGCAGCAGGTCCAGCTCGGTGCCCGGCGGCACCACCACCAGCCCGTCGGGCTTGTCCAGGTCGCTGGCGACCTTGGCCAGGAACTTCGAGCTGGCCACGCCCACCGAGGCCGTCACGCCGCCGGTCGCGTCCCGCACGCGCTCCCGGAGCCCGTCGGCGAACTCGGTCACGGTCCCCACCTCGAGGTCGGGCAGGTCGACCTGCGCCAGGTCGACGAACGCCTCGTCGAGCGAGAGCGGCTCGACCAGGGGCGAGCAGGAGCGCAGCAGCCCCATCACCACGGCGCTGGTCGCGCGGTAGGCGTCGAACCGTCCCGACAGGTAGGCGGCATGGGGGCACCGGGCGCGGGCCTCCCTGGTCGACATCGCGGAGCGGACGCCGTACGCCCTGGCCTCGTAGGAGGCCGTCGACACGACCCCGCGGCCGCCGACACCGCCCACCACGACCGGCTTGCCCCGCAACGACGGCTTGTCGCGCTGCTCGACGGCAGCGAAGAACGCGTCGAGGTCCAGATGGAGGACCGAGGCCTGCGCGCGCACGCGTGAACGGTACGACGAGCCACCCACGCTCCCGGCACCTGTGCACGACACGCGCCGTCCACAGGCGTCGGCGGCAGGACCGCCGATCGTCGGACCGGCGGTCGACGGTGGTTCCATGACCTCATCTCCAAGGACCCCGTGCTCGATGACCCTTGATGTTCGCTGCACCGAAGACCTGATCGCAGCGGCTCCGCTCGTCCTCGGGTTCCGGCCCGCCGACTCGATCGTGATGCTGACCGCCGAGGGCGACCACGTCTTCCACGCTCGCACCACGCTGCCCGCTCGCGACGACCCGCCCGAGGCCGCCATCGGTGTCGCGGAGGTGCTGCTCGGCCCGGCCCGCCGCAACGGCGTCCGGCGCGCTGTCTTCCTGTTCTTCAGCGATGACTCGCTGGTCGTGGGGGAGGTGTGGCCCGCCCTCCGGAGGGGCTGCGAGCGGTCGGAGCTGCGGATCGTCGACGCGGTCCGCGTCGACGACCGGCGCTACTACCCGTTGGTCGGCGACAGCCGTCACAGCGAGGTCGGCATCCGCTACGACGTCGTGGGTCATCGGTTCGCCGCGCAGGCCGTGCTGCAGGGGATCGTGGTCGAGAAGGACCGGGCCGCCTTGGTGGCCAGCATCGCGCCGGACCGCGACGCCCAGCTGAAGATCCAGGCAGCCCTCGGACGGGGCGGGATGTCGGAGGAGGGACCGCCTCGCACCGGCGCCGACCGCCGCCGATGGGGTCAGTGGCTGCAGCGAGTCGTCGGGCCGCACGTCACTCGCGGGACCCTGGCAACCGACGACGAGGTGGCCCGGATCGGCTGGTGCATGCAGGACGTCCGGGTGCGCGATGCGGCGTGGGCGCTGGTCCGGCGTCCGGACGCCGGACGGCACCAGACCTTCTGGGGCGACGTCCTGCGGCGGATGCCCGATGCCCTGGCGCCGGCGCCGGCCGCGCTGCTCGGCTGGGCGGCCTGGCAGGCGGGACACGGCGCGATGGCGTGGATCGCGATCGACCGCTGCCGCGAGATCGATCCGGGTTACGGCATGGCCTCGATCCTTGCGAGCTGCCTCGAGCAGGCGGTTCCTCCCGATTCGGTCGAGGGTGACTTCGCGTGGGACGAGGGGCTGCCGGCCTGAAAAATGGCTACTGTCGGGTCATGGGTGAGGAGGTCGACGCACAGGAGTTCACCGGCGCGGACCGGACCCGGCACCGCGAGAAGGTCCGGCGGTGCCTCGACGTCTTCGCGCGGATGCTCGGCGAGGCGGCGTTCGACACCGACGACCCGATGACCGGTCTCGAAGTCGAGCTCAACCTGGTCGACGACGCGGGCGATCCCGCCCTCCGCAACGCGGAGGCGCTCGAGGCGATCGCCGACCCGGACTTCCAGACCGAGCTCGGCCAGTTCAACATCGAGATGAACTCGGCGCCGACGACGCTCCGTGACGCCGGGTTGCCCGGCTTCGAGGAAGGCCTCCGGCGCAGCCTCAACGAGGCCGAGCAGCGCTCGGCAGCCGTCGGTGCGCACCTGGTGATGATCGGCATCCTGCCGACCCTCACCGACGACCACCTGTCGATCGAGGCGATCAGCAGCAACCCGCGCTACCGGCTGCTGAGCGAGCAGGTGCTGAACGCACGCGGCGAAGACATCAGCATCGACATCCGCGGCGCCACCGACTTGTTGCGGACGACCGCGGACTCGATCCTTCCGGAGGCCGCGTGCACCAGCACACAGTTCCACGTGCAGACGCCGCCCGAACGGTTCGCCGCCTACTGGAACGCTTCGCAGGCGATCGCGGGGGTGCAGCTCGCCCTGGGCGCGAACTCGCCGTACCTGCTCGGGAAGCAGCTGTGGCGGGAGACCAGGGTCCCCTTGTTCGAGCAGGCCACCGACACGCGCAGCGAGGAGCTGAAGGCGCAGGGAGTGCGGCCCCGCGTGTGGTTCGGCGAGCGCTGGATCACGTCGGTCTTCGACCTGTTCGAGGAGAACGTCCGCTACTTCCCGGCGCTGCTCCCGGTCACCGACGACGAAGACCCGCTCACGGTCCTCGAAGCCGGCGGCACACCGAACCTGTCCGAGCTGCGGCTCCACAACGGCACCGTCTATCGCTGGAACCGCCCGGTCTACGACATCCAGGGCGGTCGTCCCCACCTGCGGGTCGAGAACCGCACCCTCGCCGCCGGACCGACGGTCGTCGACATCGTGGCCAACGCGGCCTTCTACTTCGGGCTGGTGCGCTCGCTGGCCGAGAGCGATCGGCCGCTCTGGTCGCAGATGTCCTTCAGCGCGGCCGAGGAGAACTTCCACGTGGCGGCGCGCGACGGGATCGACGCCGAGGTCTACTGGCCCGGTGTCGGCCGGGTGCGCGCGACCGAGCTCGTGCTCCGCCGGCTGCTGCCGTTGGCCTACGACGGGCTCGCAGCCTGGGGCGTCGAGCGGACGGTCGCGGAGCACTACCTCGGGATCATCGAGAGTCGCTGCCTCGGCGGCATCAACGGTGCCGAGTGGTTCGTCAGGCAGATGGCCGAACGCGACGACACCGACCGGTACGACGCGCTCCGTTCGGTTCTAGCGATCTACCGCGAGGGCATGCACGCCAACGTGCCGGTGCACACCTGGTAGGTCGGGAGCGGCTTACCGGACCCGGATCCGCTTCCAGGTTCGAGACACGCCGGTGCGCGGGTCGTGCCAGCTGCGCCGGGTGACGATCACCAGCCCGAGGGCGAGGCCGAGCTCCCCGCCGGCCGCGTGCACGGCCGACGCCCAGGAACCATCGATGTCGTGCGGCGCTGTGTCGCCGCGCCGGGTGAGCCACAGAAGCGGGACCACCCCCTTGGCGACGGCTGGCCTGAGCATCGCCTCGACGACGTCGGTGCGCAGGGCGTGGTCGGACGACGCGGCGATCTCGAACCGCCGGACGCGGATGCCGGGCACGCCGACCTGGAGCGCCGGCGGGAAGTCCCGGCGGTGTTCCGCCAGCGCGTGGTCGACCACGGCCCGGCGCAGCAGCTGCTGCACGGTCCGTTCGACCGGCTCTCGCAGGCCGCCTGCGCCGTCGTACCCCATGTGCGGCAGCCTGCCCGATCGGGCGCTCGCTTGCCCTGGTCCTCCACAAGCCTGGCCGCTCCTGCCTGCCGGAGATCACCGATCTGTCCGCCCGCCGCATTGATGCGCGCAGCCTGCCGAGTCGCCGTGCGGCGCCATCGCAGTCACTCCGTGACGTTGGGAGGTAGGACCAGGAACGGCCGGACCTTGAGCCACTCGTGGATCGGCTCGCCGCCGGCCCCCGGAGCGGCCGACAGCGCACCGCCCCAGCTCGAGCGCCCGGTCGTAGGTGTCGACGTCGATCACCATCCAGCCGGCGATCAGGTCCTTGGTCGCCGGATGAACTGCATGTGGTCCGAGATCTTGTCGGGGGTCCACTGGTCCATCGGCACGTTGTTGATCGGGTCGCCCGCACCGCGGCAGTGCTTCAACAGTGCTTCAACAGTGCTTCAGCAGCAGGTACTTGGCCATCGTGGGTCTTGGTGCGCCCTGCGGCCCATTGTGGCCGCGGTCGAGGAAGGGACGAAGTCACGTGGGCGTTCTCGACACCTCGTGAAAGCTCCTCCGACGGCGTCGGGGCGGCGCGGTGCGGGCGCTCGACTAGGGTGGCGGGTATGGCGACGGTGGTGACCGGGTACGTCCCGAAACCCGAAGGTGACGCGGCCTTGCTGGCCGGGATCGGGGAAGCGCAGCGCCGTGATGCGCGACTTGTCGTGGTGCACGCCCTGAGCGACGACGACGCGGAGCCGACCTACCTGGCAGAAGTACGACGCGTGCTCGCGGACGCGGGGGTGGACCACGACCTGCGGGTGCTGGAGCGCGGCCACGACGCCTCCGACCAGCTGGTCGGGCTGGCCGAGGAGCTCGGCGCCGACCTGATCGTGATCGGGCTGCGGCGCAGGTCGCCGGTCGGCAAGCTGATCCTCGGGTCCAACGCGCAGCGGGTACTGCTCGACGCACCGTGTCCGGTGCTCACCGTCAAACCGCGCACGGGACGGCATTGACCGCCGGTCCGCTGGTCGGCGTCGACGAGGCGGCCGGGCTGCTGGGCAGCGTCGGCGGGGTCACCGCACTTGACGTGCGCTACCGGATGGGCGGCGCCTCCTGCGGACCGGACGAGTACGCCGCCGGGCACCTGCCGGGTGCGTCGTACGTCGATCTGGACACCGCCCTGGCCGCCCCGCCCGGTGCCGGTGGTCGGCACCCGCTGCCGCAGACGCACAGCTTCGAGGCGGCGATGCGGGTGGCAGGTGTGTCCGCCGGCCGTCCCGTGGTCGTCTACGACGACTGGGCGGGCCACGCCGCCGCGCGCTGCTGGTGGCTGCTGCGCTACCACGGGCACGACCACGTCCGGGTGCTGGACGGCGGTTGGGCGGCCTGGGTCGCCGCCGGGCTGCCCGTCGAGACCGGCGCCGGTGCCCCGCGGGCTCCCGGCACGTTCACCGCGGCACCCGGCGCGATGCCGGTCGTGACCGCGGACGACGTGCGCTCGACCGACGTCGTCATCGACGCCCGAGCTCCCGTCCGCTACCGAGGCGAGACCGAGCCGATCGACCCGGTGGCCGGACGGATCCCGGGTGCGGTCAACGTCCCGACGGCGTTGAACCTGACCGCCGACGGGCGGTTCCGGCCGGCCCGAGAGCTCCGCGCGCTCTACGCGGCCGTCGGTGCGGCGAGCGAGGGAGCCTCGGTGGCGGCCTACTGCGGCTCCGGCGTGACCGCGGCCCACGACGTGCTGGCGCTCGAGATCGCAGGGGTCTCGGCTGCGCTGTACCCGGGCAGCTGGAGCGAGTGGATCGGCGACCCGAGCCGCCCGGTCGAGACCGGCTGAGGGAGCCGGTCGGCGAGGTCTCGGTCGAGACTTACCAGTGCACTCCCGGGAACAGCCGGGCCATCAGGATCTGCTCGGACTCCCGGCCGCCAGGCTGGACCGGTCCCGCATCGGCAGCGGGGGCGGCGACCTCGGGAGCGGCGTCCGAAGGTCCGGCCTTCGCCTTGGCCGCCGCGCTGTCGGGGAACACCTGGTAGGCGAGGTTGAGGATCCGGAACGCCGCCTTCGGGGCGAACGTATGCGCGACCGCGCCCGCGTTGCCGGCGAGGGTGTTGATCTCGTGCGGCTTCTCCACCATCGCCCTGATCACGAGGTCCGCGGCCTGCGCGGGGGAGAGGGTCGGGAACTTGTCGTACATCTTGGTCGGCGCGATCATCGGCGTCCGCACCAGCGGCATGTGGATGTTGGTGAACGTGATGCCGTGGCCGACCACCTCGGAGGCGACGACGTTGCTCCAGGCGTCGAGGGCGGCCTTGGAGGCGACGTACGCGGAGAACCGCGGCGGGTTGGTCTGGACCCCGATCGAGGAGATGTTCACGATGTGGCCGGATTTCTGGTCGTGCATCTTCGGCATCAGCCCGATGAGCAGCCGGATCGCGCCGAAGTAGTTGAGCTGCATGGTGCGCTCGAAGTCGTGGAACCGGTCGTGCGAGAGCCGTAGCGACCGGCGGATCGACCGGCCGGCGTTGTTGACGACGAAGTCGACGGTGGGCAGCTCGGTCGCCAGCCGCTCGCAGAGGTCGTCGATCGCTCTCAGGTCGGACAGGTCGCACGGGAACACGTGGGCCTGACCCCCTCGCAGCTCGATCGTCGCCTTCGTCTCCTCCAGCTTGTCCTTGCCGCGCGCGACGAGCACCGGGATCCCGCCGGCCTGGGCGACCTTGAGCGCGGTGACCTTGCCGATGCCGGAGGACGCGCCGGTGATGACGACGTGCTTGCCGTTGAGTGCTGATCGGTTCCGCTTGTCGCGGCCGGTGGCGTCGTCGAGGTTCTCCTCCCAGTAGCCCCACAGCGTGCGCGCGTAGGACTCGAGGTCGGGCACCGAGATCCCGCTGCCGGCCAGGGCCTTCTCAGTCGCCCTCGAGTCGAAGACGGAGGGGAACGAGGTGTGCCCGACGACCTCGGCAGGGATGCCGAGCCGACCGAGCGTCTGGTCGAGCATGACCTGGGCCGGCGTCGTTCGCACCATGGCGCTGAGCAGGCTCGCGGGCCGCAGCGCCCGGGGCAGCAGCCGGGTCGCGCCGCCGGCGAGGTTCCGGTCGATCGGCGTGGCGAACCTCGGCGCGCCGGCAGCCGAGCAGAAGGCGTTGATCATCTCGACGACCGACTGCGGCTCGGGGTTGACGAGGTGGAACGCCTCGCCGTCGCGGTCGGGCAGGTGTGCCAGGTGGTCCATCGCCTTGGCGACGTAGTCGACCGGGACCAGGTTGGTGTCGCCCAGGTCGACGCCGACCAGTGGCATCCAGGACGGCAGGCTGTCGCGCAGCCGCTTGATGACCGGGAAGAAGTAGTAGGGACCGTCGATCTTGTCCATTGCGCCGGTCTCGGAGTGGCCGACCACGATCGCCGGACGGTAGACGCGCCACGGCACCGTCGACTCCTCGCGGACGATCTTCTCCGACTCGTACTTCGTCCGGTGGTACGGCGACGGCAGCGGCTGGCCCTCGTCGAACATGGTCTCGTCGAACCGGCCGTGGTAGTCGCCCGCCGCAGCGACCGAGGACACCTGATGGAAGCGGCCCACCTGGAGGGCGTCAGCCAGCTCGAGTGCGTAGCGGGTGCCCTGGACGTTCATCGCGTCGTTGGTGGCTTCGTCGGCGGTCATGTCGTAGATCGCCGCGAGGTGGAAGAAATGGTCGACCTTCCCGACGTGGTCGGCGAGCCACCCCGGGTCCACGCCGAGTCCCGGCTCGCCGAGGTCGCCGATGACGGGCACGACCCGGGACGAGCCCGATCCGCGCGTCCACTGCTGGATCATCGTCTCCATCCGGGAGAGCGACGACGCTCGGACGAGCACGAAGATCGGGCCCTCACGGTGGTCGACGAGCTCACTGACGAGATGACGACCGATGAAGCCGGTTGCGCCGGTCACGAAGGAAGACATGCGGGCAGAGTACGCCGATCCGGAGCTGGCTTATCCCTGGTTCCGTCCAGCGTCTCAGAACTGCCGGTCCCGACCTACTGGTCGCCACCGCCGAACATGATCTCGTCCCAGCTGGGCACCGACGCCCGTCCCCGCTTCTTTGCGACCGGGCGGCGGTGTTGGGGAGCCTCGGCGGCTGGCTCCGCTGTCGGCTCGTCGGACGGGCCAGGCTCGCTCGCGACGTCGGCGGAGGTGTCGCGCAGCGGGTCGTCGTAGGTCGGGCTGGCCACGGGGGCGTCGACGACCGCGTCGACGACCGGGTTGACCGCCTCGCCGGTGGCCAGGTCGATGGCGTCGTCGCCCAGCGGCAGCTCCTCGGAGGAGACCGCGACCAGCCGGCGCTTCCTGGCCTGCTGCAGGTCGTCGACGTGCTGCGCAGCTGCCGTCTCGGTCAGGTCACCGACCAGCCATCGAGCGTCGTCGTTGTCGGTCGTGACGTAATTGCCGGGCACGTCGTAGACGAACCGCGCGGTGCCCGACCGCTGGGTCGTCGCGAACGTACCGGCGACCTCCCAACGGCCGTCGTCACGGCGGAACGCGTCCCAGGAGATGTCGTCGGCCTTGGCCTGCTGGGTGGACAGGTGGGCGCTGACGGCGTTGCGGAGGACGCGGGTGCCGGAGCCGGCGTCACCAGCCGGGCGCCGCAGCGAGGACTGCTGGGCGCGCTCGGCGACGTGCTCACGCTCGCCCAGCACCGGTCCGACGAACGGCATGATCGCGTCGACCGTGGTCTGCGCCGCGTTGGCGACCGCCTCCGGCGTCTCGCCGGCTCGGATCCGCATCTGAATCTCGCGGGGGCGAAGAGTGCTCGTCATCTGGATCTCCAACTGGCCGATGCGGGTGGTCTCACCGCGAAGCGCGGCACGCAGTGCAGGACTGATCTCGAGGGTGAACTCCTCGCCCTGCCGACCCACCAGGAGCAGACGCCGTCCGTCGGCGCTGACTCCTGCGAGATCGAGGTGCGCCATGCTCCGTCCTTCCGGTCCCGTTGCCGAGACCGCCGTGCTCCTGTGTGGATGTTGTCCGGTGGGGCGAGACTACGCCCGCGCCGCGGCGAGAATCGGGACCTGCGCCCGGCGTGCCGATAAGTCGATATCCGGTTCGGACTACTGGTCGATGATCCGGCCGCTGACGTAACGCCCGGGACCGTCTTGCCGCCGGAACCTGCTCACCTCGTGCGGCCCGCCGGACCCGTTACGCCAGGTTTCGCTCGACGTCGCCCACCCGGTCCCGGGATCGGGTCGTCACGGGCACCCGGGTGGCGAGGGCGGCGGCCAAGGCGAGGAGGCCACCGCCGAACGAGACCAGGTAGGCGGCAGACGCGCCGTGTGCGTCGATCACGACGCCCGACAGGGCCGCCCCGGGAGCCAAGCCGAGGGCGATCCCGGTCTGGAGGAGCATCATGCCCTCGGTGAGCCGGGCGGGGGGCAGCACCTGCTCAGCGAGGGACATCGCGGCAATCAGGGTCGGCGAGATCGCGAAGCCGCCGATCAGCAGGACCAGTCCCATGACGGGGATCGAGGGCACCAGCACCAGCGGCGCCATCGCGGCCGCCATGCCGAGAGCGCCCCAGCGCATCCGGACCAGCGGCCCCTGACGCCACGAGATCGCGCCGGAGATCAGGCCGGCGATCAGGCTGCCCAGCGCCCATACCGCGAGCAGGAAGCCGGCGGCGCCCTGGCGGCCCTGCTCCTGGGCGAAGGCCACCGTGCTGACCTCTGCCGCGCCGAAGAGGACACCCAGCGCGAACGTCAGCACGGTGAGTGCACCGACGGCGAGCCAGGGCAGCGCCGGACGTGGGGTGCCGGATGCGGATGCAGGGTGGACCGGCGGCTCCGTGGAGCGGAGGCCGGAGAAGAGGTAGGTGCCGACGAGCCCGAAGCCGAGCGCCGCGCCGAGGCCGGCGACGGGGTGCGCGGCCGTGGCGAGCATCGTGACGATGATCGGTCCGAGCAGGAAGACGGTCTCGTCGGCGACCGCCTCGAACGAGAACGCGGTGTGCAGGCCGCTCGGGTCGTCCTTGAGGCCGTACGACCAGCGCGCCCGGACGCAGGTACCGACCGAGGGGAGTGCAGCGCCGGCGACAGCGGCGAGGGCGAACGTCGTCCAGGTCGGCCAGTCCGCCGTCAGCGACAGCATCACCGCAGCCAGTCCGACGCCCCAGAGGGTGATCAGCAACGGCAGCACCTTGGCCTGCCCCAGCCGGTCGAGGAGCCGGCCCTGAATCAACGCGAACCCCGCGTTGGCGATCAGGGCGACGGCCGAGACGGCGCCGGCGAACGCGTAGGAGCCGGTCTCGTGCTCGGCGAGCAGCACGAGTCCGAGGCCGACCATCGACATCGGCAGCCGCGCGACCAGACCGGTCAGGCTGAACAGCGCAGTGGCCGGCGTGAAGATCCGGCGGTAGGGGGCAAGGGCAGTACCGAACATGATGCGCCGATCGTCCTCCCTACGATGGGCGGGTGACCAATCCCGACCCGGTGCCTGCCTACGACGCGCTCCTGCTGCTGAGCTTCGGCGGACCCGAGGGTCCCGACGACGTCATACCGTTCCTCGAGAACGTCACCCGCGGGCGCGGCATTCCACCGGAGCGGCTCGCCGAGGTCGGCCAGCACTACTTCCTCTTCGGCGGCAGGTCGCCGATCAACGACCAGAACAAGGCGCTGATCGCCGCGCTCGAGGCCGACCTCGCCGCCGCCGGTGTCGACCTGCCGGTCTACTGGGGCAACCGCAACTGGGAGCCCTACCTCGTCGACGCGGTCCGCGAGCTGGCCGACGACGGCCGGCGGCGGGTCGCCTGCATCGCGACGAGCGGCTACT
The DNA here is from genome assembly GCA_963756795.1 of uncultured Actinomycetota bacterium. Classification (GTDB taxonomy): domain Bacteria; phylum Actinomycetota; class Actinomycetes; order Propionibacteriales; family Nocardioidaceae; genus Nocardioides. The sequence goes on from CAVWPK010000002.1 coordinate 486,075, forward strand.
CGTCGTGGTCGGGCTGCCGTCAGTACCTCGACAACATCGAGGAAGCGGTCGCGGCCGTCCCGGGTGCGCCGCGCATCGACAAGGTGCGCTGGTTCGCGTTCCACCCGGGCTTCGTCGCGGCGGTCGTCGACCGGACGATGGCAGCGCTCGGCGAGCTGTCGCCGGCGCTGCGGGGAGAAGCCCGCCTGATCTTCGTCACCCACTCGATCCCGACCGCGATGAACGACGAGAGCGGCCCGGGCGACGGTGGCGCCTACCTGGCACAACACCTCGACGTGGCATCTGCCGTGGCCGAGCGGGTCATCGCGATGAGTGGACACAGCCACGGCCACGAGCTGGTCTTCTGCTCGCGCAGCGGGTCCCCTCGTACGCCGTGGCTGGAGCCTGACGTCAACGACCGGCTCGCGGAGCTTGCTGCCGAGGGCGTACGCGCGGTGGTCCTGATCCCGGTGGGATTCGTCTCCGACCACATGGAGGTCGTCTACGACCTCGACACCGAGGCCCTGGCCACCGCGGCCGAGCTGGGCATCGAGGCCCGCCGGGCCGGGACCGCCGGCGTCGATCCTCGATTCGTGGCCGCCTTGCGCGAGCTGGCGGTGGACCGACCGATCGAGGCCTGCCCGCCCCACTGCTGCCTGCCGCGGACCTCCGGATGAGCCCGCTTCCCGAGGAGCTCGCCCGGCTGGCGCTCACCGTTGCCCGCGAGGCGGCGGCGCTCATCGGTGACTACGGCGAACGCGGCGTCGATGTCGCGGCCACCAAGTCCAGCGACGTCGACGTCGTCACCCTCGCGGACCGGGCGGCCGAGGAGCTGATCCGGGCCCGGCTGCTGGCGGTGCGGCCCGACGACGCGGTGCTCGGCGAGGAGGGCGACGACGTGGTGGGCAGCACCGGCGTGCGCTGGATCGTCGACCCGATCGACGGGACCGTCAACTTCCTCTACGGGTTGCTGGAGTTCTCGGTCTCGATCGCGGCCGAGGTCGACGGCGAGGTCGTGGCCGGCGTGGTGCTCGACGCCGCCAAGGACCGCGCCTACGTCGGGTTCGCCGATCCCGCCGCTCCCGGCGGCGGTGCGGTGACCCGGGACGGCCGGCCGCTGACCGTCCGCGGACCGGCTCCGGTCGGGCAGCGGCTGATCGCGACGGGTTTCTCCTACAGCGCCGAGAAGCGCGCCGTCCAGGCCGCCGCCACCGCGCGGCTGCTGCCGCTGGTGCGCGACATCCGGCGGCACGGGTCGTGCGCACTGGAGCTCTGCCACGTGGCCGAGGGCTCGCTCGACGGCTACGTCGAGGAGGGCGTGAACCTCTGGGACTACGCCGCCGGTGGGCTGATCGCGCGACTGGCCGGCGCGAGCCTCGTCGTCCTCCCGGGAGCGGGCGGGACGGATCTGGTCGTCTGCGGACCGGATCACGGCTTCGACGAGTTCGTCGCGCTCGCGAGAACTGTCGGCTTCACCAGGGAATAGGCGGGGTCCTCGCGCTGTTCCGACCACTCGTACGCCCCCCGAGGTATCGCTCAGCTCCGGGATAGTGCACAATCTGCCGCGCCGATCAGAACAGGGCAGGTCCGGGGCAGGGAGGACCGATTGACGGCGACCGAGGAGGAGGCAGCGTCATGGCGACCGATTACGACGCACCGCGCAAGAACGAGGACGAGCAGTCCGAGGAGAGCATCGAAGAGCTCAAGGCGCGCCGCCACGACAAGAACTCCGGCAAGGTCGACGAGGACGAGGCCGAGGCCGCGGAGTCGTTCGAGCTGCCAGGAGCCGACCTCTCCCACGAGGAGCTGGCCGTCGAGGTGAAGCCCAAGCAGGAGGACGAGTTCACCTGCATGAGCTGCTTCCTGGTGCACCACCGCTCACAGCTGGCTGACGCCAAGAAGATGATCTGCCGCGACTGCGCCTGACGCGCGTCGTCCGGATCTACTGGCTGGTCTACTAGCCGGCCTACTGGCTGGTCTACTGGCCGTCCTTGCGGAGCGGCGGCGGTAGCGTGCCCGTCGACCTGACGTAGTAGCTGGCGGCGCGGCGCTGGGCGTACATCTTGGCGAGCGCCACCGCGGCACCGGTCACCGCAGCCCACGCGACGGCCTCCCAGATGTCGATGTCGGGGTCGGCGGGGTTTTCCGGCGGCTTCTTGCCGGTGCTGACCTGCCAGGACTTGTCGATCGCCTTCCGTGCGGCAGCGGCGCCGCCGAGCGACGCAACCATCGAGAAGATCGACCACACCTTGGAAGAGTCACCCTTTGACATGGGACGACCCTATCGAGTCCCTACCGATCGCGCGGAAGCGCGGTCAGGGCGTCCGCCAACGCCTCGGGATGGCGGGAGCTGACCAGCCAGTACGGCGTCGGGTCGGCCGGGTCGACCACCTCGACCCGGACCGCGCGGTTCAGGTAGGGGCGGAGCAGCAGGTAAGCCCGTGCGTCCGCGTCGCGGCCGGCGACCAGACGAGTCTGCTCGGGGTCGAGTGCTGCGACCTCTCCGACGTGACCCACCTCGATCCGCGCCCGGCCCGCCTGGAACCAGCCGTCGCCGACGATCACCCGGGCGTCGCCGTACCAGAACAGCGCGAGCGCCAGGAGCGCCAGCGCGACGGCCGTCACCACCCACGCCGTCGGCCCCGGGACGGCGACCACGACGGTCAGCCACAGGGTCGCCACGAGCATCGTGCCCTGGGCCCACCAGCGCAGCGGTACGGCGAGGCGCTCGTCGTACTCGGGGCCGCTGGTCACGGGGAGAAGGATCCCATTGGTGCCGGAAACGTGGCTCTATAGGGTCGGTCCGTGCCCCACGACGCCGACCTGGAGATCCCGGTCACCCTCCTCGACCCCGACCTGCCGCTTCCGGCCTACGCCCACCCTGGCGACGCCGGTGCCGATCTGGTGACGACCGTGGACGTCACGCTCAAGCCGGGAGAGCGGATGCTGGTGCCGACCGGCGTCGCCATCGCGCTGCCCGACGGCTACGTCGCCCTGGTCCATCCGCGCAGCGGTCTCGCCGCGCGGCACGGGCTCTCGATCGTCAACACCCCGGGCACCGTCGACGCCGGCTACCGCGGCGAGATCAAGGTGCTGCTCATCAACCACGACCCCGTCGAGCCGATCGAGCTGAGCCGGGGGGACCGGATCGCACAGCTGGTCGTGCAGCGGTTCGAGCGGGCCCGATTCGTCGCAGTCGGGGACCTTCCCGAGAGCGCGCGTGGCACCGGCGGCTACGGTTCTACCGGAGGGTTCGGCCCTCCGACCGAGCAGGTGAAGGAGAGCAGCTAGTGAGGTTCCGTCGCAAGTCCGACGCGACCGACCTCGACCCCGCGCCCGAGGCGTCGGTCGACGAGGTCGAGGGCGACGCCGTCGAGGTGGCCGCGGACGGGAGCTCCGAGGGTCCCTACGACGCCGACGAGCTGCCCGAGGACGGTGTCGACCGGGTCGACCTGGGGGCGCTGCTGATACCCCCGGCCGAGGGTCGGGACCTGCGGGTGCAGGTCGACGAGAAGTCCGGCAAGGTGCGATCGGTGGTGCTGGCGGGCAAGGACGGCGCGGTCGAGCTGAGGGCCTACGCGGCCCCTCGGCACGGCGACCTGTGGAGCGAGGTGCGCCCGCAGATCGCGGCCGACGCGGCCCGCCGCGGGGGCACCGCGACCGAGCATGACGGGCCGTTCGGCACCGAGCTCTACTGTGAGATCCAGGTGAAGGGCGCCGACGGCAAGGTCGGCAACCAGACGTCGCGCGTGGTGGGGTTCAACGGCCCTCGCTGGCTGTTGCGGGCGACCTTCCTCGGCCGACCGGCCCGCGATCCCGACGCCCTCGCCGAGTGGGGCACCGCCGTGACCAGCGTCGCCGTACGACGAGGCGACCAGGCGATGCCGGTCGGTGAGCAGCTGTCGTTGAGCCTGCCTGAGGAGATCCGTCAGGCCCAGGCCGACCGGGCCGACCAGGCCGACCAGGCTGCCGCTGCTGCGGCAGACGAGCAAGCCGGAGCCTGAGGGGCGCACGTGACGACCACGAGCCGGTTGCGGCGCACGATCAGCCGGTGGGCGAGCCCCGCCGAGGCCGAGGCGCGCGATCTGCGGCGGACCTTCGCCAGCGAGGGCGTGGTCACGATCAAGGACGCCCCCAGCCGGACACCGGTTCAGCTGCGCGGCACGCTGCGCACGGTCACGCTGCGCCCGCGCGGCGGCGTACCCGCCCTCGAGGCCGAGCTGTTCGACGGCACTGACACGCTCATCTTGATCTGGCTCGGCCGCCGCCGGATCGCCGGCATCGGGCCGGGCCGGGCGGTCCAGGTGTCCGGCCGGATCGGCGAGCACGACGGGCAGCGGGTGCTCTACAACCCCCGCTACGAGCTCTTGTGAACCGCGAGGACCAGGTGGTGACGAAACCGGGGCCCGACGACGAGGACCACTCGCTCTCGACCGAGGCGGCCAGGAAGATCGGGGTCGACACGGTCGAGGAGCTGGTCCGGCACCAGCTCTCGGCGTCCCTGGGCGGCCGACGCGGGATGCTCGAGACGGCTATCCCCGGGGTCGTCTTCAGCGCGATCTGGCTGCCGACGAAGGAGCTCCAGGCGGCCCTGATCGCGAGCCTCGCGATCGCCGGCCTCGCCCTCCTCGTGCGCCTGCTTCAGAAGAGCTCGACGCAGTACGTCTTCAACGCCGTCTTCGGGATCGGCATCGGCTGGGTGTTCGTGCGCTGGGCGGAGTCGTCCGGAGGATCGGAGTCCGACCAGGCTCTGGCCTTCTTCCTGCCGGGCATCTTGATCAGCCTCGGCTACACCGTCGTGTTCGGGTTCTCCTGCCTGATCCGCTGGCCGGTGCTCGGGTTCATGCTCGGCGCCGCGACCGAGGACCCGGTCGGCTGGCACCGGAACAAGCAGGTGGTGAAGCTCTGCACCCGGCTGACCTGGGTGATGCTGATCCCGGGCGCGGTCGGCGTGCTCGGCCAGGGCCCCGTGTGGCTGCTCGGCTACTACGGCAGGATCGATCCCGACGTGGCCGTGGTGGTCATCCTGGTGCTTCGCACCGGTCTCGGCTGGGTGCTCCGGATCGGCTCGTGGACGTTGATGATCTGGATGCTCGCTCGCAACGCCACGCCGATCGAGGAACCCGCGCCGGAGTGAGTCAGCCGGGGTGGTTGGTCGGGGTGAGTCAGCCGGGGTGATTGGTCGGCGCGAGCAGTCGTTCCAGCTTGTCCTCGGCCTCGGCCGGTACGACGAAGAGCAGCTCGTCGCCAGACTCCACGGGCTGTTCGGGCGTCGGCACATAGACCTGGCCGTCGCGGAGGATGGTGACCAGGGCGCAGTTGTCGGGGAGCGGGATCAGTCCCGACGCCTTGCCGACGAACGGCGAGTCGGCGGGCAGCGTCATCTCGACCAGGTTGGCGTTGCCCTGGCGGAAGGTGAACAGCCGCACCAGGTCGCCCACGGTGACCGCCTCCTCGACGAGCGCGGACATGATCCGCGGCGTTGACACGTTGACATCGACGCCCCACGCCTCGGTGAAGAGCCACTCGTTGTTGGGGTGGTTGACCCGCCCGACGGTTCGCGGCACGCCGAACTCCGTCTTGGCGAGGAGCGAGGTGACCAGATTTGCCTTGTCGTCACCCGTCGCCGCGATGACGACGTCGCACTTGTCGAGCTGGGCCTCCTCGAGCGAGGACAGCTCGCAGCTGTCCGCCAGGAGCCACTCGGCGTCGGGCACCCGCTCCGGCCGGATCGCCGAGGGTGACTTGTCGATCAGCAGAATCTCGTGACCGTTCTCGATCAGCTCGGCCGCGATCGATCGACCCACAGCGCCGGCACCGGCGATGGCGACCCTCATGTCAGCCCCTTCATCCCGTCCACCTCAGTGTCCACCCCGGTGTCCACCCTCAGTGTCCACCCTCAGGCCACCCTCAGTCCGCATGGTCCGGGCCGGCGTCGAGCACCTGGTAGGCGTGACCGGCGTTCTCCTCACGTACGACGACGTGCAGCAGGTCGCCCTCCTGGACGATGCTGTCGCGGGTCGGCAACATGCCCTCGCCAAGTCGGTCGATCCAGGCGACCCGGGCGCGGGCCTGCTCCTGGAACGCGCCGACCGAGGAGCCGACCCAGTTCTCGGGCACCATCATGTGGTCCATCCGGACGGTGCCGGAGGGGTCGCGGAAGTCGGGCTCGGCGCCGGCCGGCAGCAGCCGGCGCAGCACCTGGTCCGCGGTCCACTTGACGGTGGCCACGGTCGTGATGCCGAGCCGCTGGTAGACCTCGGCCCGGCCGGGGTCGTAGATCCGAGCCACGACCTGCTGGATGCCGAACGTCTCGCGCGCCACGCGGGCCGCGATGATGTTGGAGTTGTCGCCGCTGGACACGGCGGCGAAGGCATCCGCACGCCGGATGCCGGCCTTCTCCAGGACCTGCTGGTCGAAGCCCATCCCCGCGATCTTGTCGCCGTTGAAGCCGGGGCCGAGCCTGCGGAACGAGTCCGGCTCGCTGTCGATCACCGCAACGGTGTGGTTGCGGTCTTCCAGGCTGCGGGCGAGCGTCGAGCCGACGCGGCCGCAGCCCATGATCACGACGTGCACGGGTGAACGCTATAGCACCAGGTGCGCGACCCACGTGCGACCGAGCCAGTCGGCGTACTGCTCGTCGGTCCAGCCACGCTCCACGACGAGCTGGTGCCACAGATATCCATCGGTCATCGCCCACAGGATGTCGCGGCACTCGTCCTCGCTGACCTTGAGCTGACCCGTCGCAGCGGCCTCGCCGGCCATCACCGAGATGCCGTCGAGCCGCTGTCGCTGAATCTCGGCGGCCATCTGCTTGGCACTCGGCTCGCTCGCCGCGGCGCCTTGAACGGATCGGACGAACGGCGTCATCCGGCGCGCGGTCACGGTGGACAGCTTGGCCTGCATCATGAGTCGTCTCGCCAGGTCCGGCTCGGCCCGGACCGCCATCGCCTCGGGACGCTCGTGGAAGACGACCGCCTCGTCGTCCCCGCCGACGGTCACGTCCCACGTGCGGTGGAGGACCGTCGCCTTGTTCTTGAAGGTCGCATAGATCGTCTCGGGGGACACCCCCGCCCGGTCGGCGATCTGGGCGATGGTCGTGCGGCCGTAGCCCTGCTCGACGAACAGGTCGTGCGCGGCACGCAGGACCACCCGCTGGGTCTCGCGCGCCTGGGCGCGCCGGCGGGTGGCGTCGTAGGACCTCTTGACAGGCTGACTCATTGGATACACCATAACCGTATTGGAAACAGTTCCACTATATTGAAAAGGGTGATCGGGATGACCGCAGCAACCTGGTCCGGCGTGGCGGAGGCATGGGAGACGCACGCTGAGGACATCGAGACGACGAACGGCACGGCGACGGACGTGCTCCTCGAGCTGGCCGCGATCGGGCCGGGGGAGCGGGTGCTCGAGCTCGGGGCGGGCACCGGGCACCTCGCTGTCCAGCTGGCCGAGCTGGTCGGACGCGCGGGCTCGGTGGTCGCCAGCGACCTAGCGCCAGCGATGGTCGAGCTGATCCGGGAGAAGCTCGCCGGCTTGCCCAACGCCGCTGCCGAGGTCATCGACGCCGCCGCGATCCCCGGGCCCTCGGAGGCGTACGACGCCGTGGTGTGCCGCATGGGTCTCATGTTCGTGCCCGAACCCCTCCGGGCGCTGCAGGAGGTACGGCGCGTCCTCCGGCCCGGTGGCCGGCTCGCGACCGCGGTCTGGGCCGGTCCGGCCCGCAACCCGTGGATGTCGTCGGTCGGCATGGCAGCGGTCATGGGTGGCCTGCTGTCAGGGCCGCCGCCGACGCTGCCGGGCGGACCGTTCTCCCTCGGCGACCCGGAGCAGCTGGAGAAGCTGGCGCGCGACGCAGGGTTCGCGGACGTGCGGGTCGAGACCACGGAGTACACCCGCCACTACGAGAGCGCGGCCGAGCAGTTCGACATGGTCCGGGTGCTCGCGCCGCCGATCGCAGCGGCCCTCGCATCCGCCACGCCCGAGCAGATGGCCGCGGTTCGGCAGACCGCCGAGGAGCTCGTGGCGCCGTACCGGTCGGGCGACGGGGGCTACGACCTCCCGGCGTGCGCGCTGGTGCTGCGCGCCTCCTGACTCCGGATCGGGCGTCATGCCCTAACGTGTCGCCCGTGGGTGTCGGCGACGTCTCGAAGCGGATTCTGCTCGGGCGCAAGCTCAGGAGCGCTCAGCTGGGGGAGACACTGCTTCCCAAGCGGATCGCGCTTCCGGTGTTCGCAAGCGACGCCCTCTCCTCGGTGGCCTACGCCCCCGACGAGGTCTTCATCATGTTGGCCATCGCCGGCGCCTCGGCGTACGTCTGGTCGTGGAAGATCGCGATCGCCGTCGCACTGGTGATGGCCGCCGTGATCGCGTCGTACCGGCAGACCGTGCACGCCTACCCATCCGGCGGCGGCGACTACGAGGTCGCCACCGTCAACCTCGGCCGGACGGCGGGCACCACGGTGGCGAGCGCGTTGCTCATCGACTACGTGCTGACCGTCGCGGTGTCGATCTCGTCGGGCTCGCAGTACGCGGCGGCGGCGATCCCGGCCTTCAGCGGCCACGAGGTGATCGTCGCCGTGGCGATGGTGGTCGGTCTGATGGCGATGAACCTGCGCGGCATCAAGGAGTCGGGGGGGTTCTTCGCGATCCCGACCTACCTGTTCATGTTCGCGATCCTCGGCATGTGCCTGTTCGGATTCATCCAGATGGCCACCGGATCGCTGCCGGACGTCGAGAGCGCGGACCTCGTGATCCGGCCGGACGAGGGCTGGGACCAGCCGCTCACGACGATCGGCCTGTTGTTCCTCCTCGCCCGGGCGTTCTCGTCGGGGTGCGCTGCGCTGACCGGTGTCGAGGCGATCTCCAACGGAGTGCCGGCCTTCCAGCGTCCGAAGAGCAGGAACGCAGCGACCACGCTGCTGCTGCTCGGCGTGATCGCGATCACGATGATGGTCAGCGTCATCGTGCTGGCCAGGCAGATGGGCCTGCGGTACGTCGACCCCCACCACCTCGACAAGCTGACCCGCGACGGCGAGCCGCTGGGCGACGACTTCGACCAGCACACGGTGATCGCCCAGATCGCCCGTGCCGTCTTCTCCGACTTCAGCCCGGGCTTCTACTTCGTGGTGACGGTCACCGGCGTGATCCTGGTGCTCGCGGCGAACACCGCATTCAACGGCTTCCCGGTGCTGGGGTCGATCCTGGCCAAGGACGGTTTCGCACCGCGCGCCCTCGGCTCGCGTGGCGACCGGCTCGCCTACAGCAACGGCATCGTGTTCCTCGCGGCGATGGCGATCGCGTTCATCGTCGCCTTCGACGCGGAGACCACGAAGCTGATCCAGCTCTACATCGTCGGTGTGTTCGTGTCGTTCAACCTCAGCCAGCTCGGCATGATCCGGCACTGGACGCGCGCCCTCGCCACCGAGCGCGATCCAGCCCAACGACGGCGGATGTTCAACTCCCGGATCATCAACTCGGTCGGCCTGACCTTCACCGCGGTCGTGCTGGTCGTCGTGCTCATCACGAAGTTCCTCGCCGGTGCATGGATCACGATCCTGGCGATGGCCTTCTTCTTCATGGTGATGCGGGGGATCAAGGGGCACTACGACTCGGTCGAGCTGGAGCTGGCCGCTGACGAGACCGACAAGGCGCTGCCGACCCGGGTGCACGCGATCGTGCTCGTCTCCAAGCTGCACAAGCCGACCCTGCGGGCGCTCGCGTTCGCCAAGGCCACCCGCCCGAACTCCCTGGAGGGCGTCTACGTGTCGATCGACAACGCCGACACCGCCCGGCTGCTGGAGGAGTGGGACGAGCGCAACACCGGCGTGCCGCTCAAGGTCCTGCACTCGCCCTACCGCGAGGTGGTCAAGCCGATCGTCGAGTACGCCACCGCGATCCGGGGCGCCAACCCGCGCGCGGTCGTGGCCGTCTACATCCCCGAGTACGTCGTCGGCCGGTGGTGGGAGCAGCTGCTCCACAACCAGACCGCCCTGCGGCTCAAGGGACGGCTGCTGTTCAGTCCGGGGGTGATGGTCACCTCGGTGCCCTACCAGCTCCGGTCCTCGCAGCTCGTGCGCGAGCGTGAGGAGCGCGAGGAGACCCGCGTCCGTCCCGGCGACGTGCGCCGCGGGAAGGCCGAGGGCAAGGACCGGCAGATCCAATGAGTCCGCCGCGCCGCCCCCGGGTCCGGCAGCAGCGGGGGCGGTCCTACGTCGGCGAGCGGTTCGAGGCCGAGGTCGGACCGGTCGCGCACGGCGGGCACTGCGTCGTACGCCTGCGGCTGGCCGAGGGCGACCGGGTTGTCTTCGTGCGGCACGCGTTGCCCGGGGAACGGGTCGTCGTCGAGATCACCGACGGCACCGAGGGCGACCGGTTCTGGCGGGCGGACGCGGTGGAGGTGCTCGAGGCGGCTCCGGACCGGGTCGTCGCGCCGTGCCCGTACGCCGGACCGGGCCAGTGCGGCGGGTGCGACTTCCAGCACGCGTCCTTGTCGGCGCAGCGTGACCTGAAGGCGCAGGTGGTGCGGGAGCAGCTGCGCCGGCTGGCGCACCTTGACGTCGACGTCGTCGTGGAGCCGGTGCCGGGCGACCGCGACGGGCTGGGCTGGCGGACCCGGCAGCGCTATGTCCCGCTGCCCGGCGGTCGCCGCGGCATGCGCAAGCACCGATCGCATGACGTCGTCCCGGTGGAGCGCTGCCTGCTCGAGGCGCAGGAGGGGCCGTCCCACGACGTCCGGGGCGCGTCGTTCGCCGTCGCCACCGCGCCTGATCAAGAGGCGAGCTTCTGGCAGGTCCATCCCGGTGCGCCGGAGGCGCTGGTCGCTGCGGTCCTCGAGGCGCTGGCCCCGCGGCCGGGGGAGTCGGCGCTCGACCTGTACGCCGGCGTGGGCCTGTTCAGCCGGTTCCTCCTCGATGCGGTCGGCCCGGGCGGGCGGGTCTGCGCGGTGGAGGGGGACGCTGCCGCCGTACGGCTGGCTCGGCGGAACTGCCCCGGTCTGCGGGCGACCGGGGGCGACGTCGGTGTCGTCCTGGCGACGGAGTACGACGCGCCGTTCGACCTCGTGGTGCTGGACCCGCCGCGGGCGGGTGCCAAGCGGAAGGTCGTCGAGCAGGTCGTCGACCGGCGCCCGCGGGCGGTCGCGTACGTCGCCTGCGACCCCGCCGCGCTCGCCCGCGACGTCGCGATCTTCGCCGAGCACGGCTACCGGCTGGTCAGCCTGCGGGCGTTCGACCTGTTCCCGATGACGCATCACGTGGAATGCGTCGCTTTGCTGGAGCGGCCCGGCGAGCAGGAGGGGTAGCGAGCAGCAGGGCCAGCGAGCGGGAGGCTAGGCGGCGGCGACGGCGTCGTGGCAGTCGCTGAGCTCGCCGACCGCAGCGTCCTCGGCGACCTCGTAGGCGCACAGGAGCGGGAAGTCGTGTCGGCGCCGCAGGTCGTTCCAGCAGGACTCCAGCTGGAGGGCCAGATGGCCGTCACCGCGCTGCCAGTAGACGTCCACGATCTCGCCGAAGGCGCGAAGACTCCGCCACGAGGTCTCGATGCGGCGCACAGCCGTCCCGATCAGGTCCTCGAAGAGTCCGGGGTCGACCCGGCCGTCACGCACGAGCCGGTCGTGGATCTCGTCGGCGTCGACCCGGATCAGCTGTCCGGAGCGCGTCGCGGCAACGACGTCGATGCCGAGGTCGGTCAGCTCCGCCTCCACCGCGTCACCGCGACCCGGGGTGACCGCGAGGAGGACGGCCTCCCCGCCGGTCAGCCCGAGGGCGGCGTAGCCGGTGATGCGCTGCACGAGCGACGCCTCGTCGTACCAGAACGCCACGCTGTGCCCGCGGTCTGCGACGTCGGTCTGCGGCAACTGGGCGGCCCGGGGGACGGCGGGCAGGGTCACGGTGAACGCCGAGCCCTCGTCGTAGTCGTAGGCGACGCTGCCCCCGAGGGAGTGGCACAGCCGGGAGACGATGGACAAACCCAGTCCGCTCCCGCCGGCGGGAGCGGACTCGCGGCCGCGCGCGTAGGCGTCGAACATCGACTCGCGCAGCGCCGGGGGCACTCCCGGGCCGTCGTCGAGGACCTGCAGGTGCACGACGGCATCGTCCCGGTGCGCCCGGATCGTGATGTGCGGTCCGCCGTAGCGCACGGCGTTGGTGACCAGGTTGTCGAGGATCTGCAGCACCCGGGTGGGGTCGCTGAGCACCACCGCATCGGGAGCCGCGTCGAGGGAGACGGCGACCTGACCGGGCAGCGCGCGGTGGGCCAGGGCCTCACGGCAGACCTCATCGAGGACGACCCGCTGCCGCGCGATCGAGAGCTCCCCTCGTTCCAGGCTGTCGGCGGTGGACAGGTCGTCGAGCAGGTGGCCGAGCAGGTCGCCGCGCCGTGCGATCATCTCCGCCAGCCGGTGGACCACCGGGGCCGGGAGCTGGTCGCCCTCACCGAGGTGCACGGCAGCGCCGCGGATCACTGCCACCGCGTTGCGCATGTCGTGGATGAGCTGGGCGTCCAGGTGCTGCATGTCACTCCCTCACCTACAGCGTCTCACGGTAGGGCAGACCTCGCCAGGGGTCAGAGCTTTGAGCCCGGGCACCCGAGGGCCGGTCACCAGCTCTCGACGAGTGCGTCGCGTGGCTGGAGCCGGTCATCGGACGGGGAGCGTGATGTTGCGCTCGTTGAGCTCGCCGCCCACGACCTCGAACACCCCGGCTGGGTACGGCGCGCCCGCGTTCCATTGTCGGGTCGAGACAGTCACGCGGTACCGCCCGGCGGGCAGCTCGATCTCGTAGCCACCGGCCGGGCCGATCGGCGCGACGAAGCTGTCGGGATCGCCGTCGAACTCGACGACGCCGGAGGTGGCGAACTCGCCGGTGCCGAGTGCCGGTCCGCTGTTGAGGGCGACCAGACCCGTGACCGTGCCCTGCTCGACCGTCGGGTCGACGTACGTGAACGAACCGACCCGGACCGGCGGCCGACCGTCGCCCGGGCGGCACGAGGTCGGGCCGAAGCCTGCGATCTCGAGACTGAGGTCCGGCGCGATCAACAGCCGGATGGTGTCGTTGACCGTCGGGCCGCAGTAACCGAAGACGGCCCAGCCGAGGGTCACCTTCGCGGAACGGTCCGGCAGCACGGTGAGCCGTCGTGCGCGGCCGAGGCCGGGGTCGGACTCCGTCCCGACGCCCGCGGGACGCCCGTCGGAGAGCACGATCACCGACGGGTAGCCGTCGACCGAGCACGGTTCGACGCCCGGGGCGAGTTCCAGGGTGGTGGTGCGGTAGGCGGTTCCGGCTACCGTCTCCAGCCGGTTCCGGCCCGCGACGAGATCGCCGTGCCCGCAGTCCGCCACCCCGGTCCGGGCCGTGGACGGCGACCCGGACGAGCGTGCCGCCTCGTTGTCCCCCCGGGCGATCATGAACGCCAGGACCAGCGCGAGCACGACGACCGCGGTCGCGGCAGCCGCAGCCCGATCCCGTCGGCTGCGCTCAGCCCGGTCAGTCACGTCATCTCCGATCGTTCACGACCGGTCTACACGGCGCTGCAAAATCGGGCGCGACAACCCGGGGGCCCGACGCACCTGACGATTTCGGGGTGATTTGGACGGAATCGCCCCGAAATCGTCAGGTGCGCGTGGGACCTCGGTGTTGCCGGCGGAGCCAGCGAGCGCGGGTGTCCGGATCCAGCGCCCGGCGGGCGGCGACGGATGACGTGTCGACCCACCACGGGGGTGGGGCGAGCGTCCACGTCGGGCGGAGGGGACGGTGGACAGCCCGCTTGTACGCCGCAGCGAGCCGACCGTGGAACCGGATCGGATCGCGCAGATCCCCCCGCATCATCGTCGCCACCTGGATGTGATGGGCCCGGTACCGCTCCTCGCGATCGAGGTCCCGACGTCGCGGCTCGTCGGGATCGTGGACGGCACCGTTGTACTCGCCCGCCACCGCCCACTCGGGATCGAACAGGTCCGGCGTGAACAGGTGGTTGCCCTCGAGGTCGAAGATCGGCGGGTTGCACAGGAGCGGCAACCGTCCCTCCTGCCGGCCGGGGCGGCGCCACTCCAGCCTGAGCGTGACCTCCATCGGGGACCACACGTTCTCGTCGCCGAGCTCGATCGCGGTGCGGAGCTGTCGGCTTCCGGGTCGGCCGCGCAGGCGTACGGCGTAGCCAGCGAGCTCGTCGAGGCTGACCAGGTCGGCGGCAGCCGCCATGTCGACGATCTGTACCGCGCGCTCGAGTGACCACGCACGGCGAGCTTCGAAGGTGACCGATCGGACCGGGATCGTGGTCGGCAGGCCGTCGAGGGTGACGACGTCGCCGGCGAACAGCCAGTCCTCACACAGGACCACACCCGCGCGCGGTCTCATCCGGCGCTGGTGCCCCAGCGACAACGGGACGGGCAGGGGAGTGTGATCAGGAGCCAACCCGTCGAACCACCGCGCCCGCTGCCAGGCTAGGGCTGCCCAGCCGCTGACCGCCGTACCGTTCGGCGCACCCCCCGCAGCCTCGACGATGCGCTGATCGAGCAGCGACTGGTCCGTGTCGGCGGGGACATAGAGCCCCGGCGCCGTACGACGCCAACCGCGCCCGCGCGCTTGTTCGGGCGTGGGTCCGGTACGGCCGGATGGATCCGGTCGCACGGGGACGACCACGCCGGAGCGGGCGATCCGAAGGTCTGTCACCCGCACAGCGTGCGCGGCGGACCAGGTTCCGTGCGCTGCTCATCCACAGCCTCCGGCGAGGGCCCGACCTACCTGACGTTTTCGGGATGATTCTGCGACGAATGCCCCGAAAACGTCAGGGGCGTGAAGCCTCGGGCGGCTCGGCGGGCATGCCCGTCGTCAGCGGCGCGCGGCGTAGATCCGGCGTACGACGTCCTCGATGTCGGGCTCCTCGACGGTGAGGTCGAGCACCTCCGCACGCTCGCTGACCGCGGCCAGCACCTTGGCGGCGGTGGTCTCCTCGGCGTCGAAGGCGAGCCGCTGACGCAGCCCGTGGCCCTCGGAGCCGAGGTGTCGGGTGCCCGCGACGCCGGTCAGGTCGTCGGTCGCCTCGGCGAGATCGACGACCAGCACCCGTTCGGCGCCGACGGTCCGGGACAGGCCAGGCAGGTCGCCGTCGTAGGCGAGCCGCCCGCGGTCGATGACGAGGATCCGGTCGCAAAGCCGCTCGACGTCGCCCATGTCGTGGGTGGTGAGCAGCAGCGTGGTTCGGTGGGTCCGACGCTCCGCCACCAGGAACTCGCGGAGCCGCTGCTTGGACAGCACGTCGAGCCCGATCGTCGGCTCGTCGAGGATCACCAGCCGGGGGGAGTGGAGCAGTGCCGCGGCGACCTCGGCCCGCATCCGCTGGCCGAGGGACAGCTGCCGCACCGGGGTCCCCAGGAACTCCGCCATCTCGAGCCGCTCGACCAGCTCGTCGGTGCGCGCCCTCTCCGCCTCGGAGGAGAGGGCGTGGATCGCCGCGAGGATCCGGAAGGACTCGCGCACCGGCAGGTCCCACCACAGCTGGGAGCGCTGGCCGAAAACCACGCCGACCTGCCGGGCGAGCCGCCGCCGGTCCTGCACCGGCCGCAGGCCGCACGTCGCGACGGAGCCTCGCGTCGGCACCAGGATCCCGGTCAGCATCTTGATCGTCGTCGACTTCCCGGCGCCGTTGGCGCCGATGTAGCCGACCGCCTCGCCGGGCTCGATCCGCACGGCGAGATCGTCGACCGCAACGACGGTGCGGCGGCGGAGGCCGTCGCGGACCCGGAACTCCCGGGTCAGTCCACTCGTCTCGATGATCGGCTCCGCTTCGGGACTGGTCATCCGCCGCCTCCTTGGTAGTGCCGTACGCCGAAACGCCAGCTCGCGAGTGCCAACAGCCAGGTCCACGCCGCGGCGACCGGCGCGCACCAGCCGACCCAGTCGGGCAGCCCGTACGGCGGCGCGATGCCCAGCAGCCACAGCGCCGGCAGGAAGCCGGTGAACGCCATCGGGAAGAAGAACCCGAAGACCGCCCACAACGGCCGGTTCCACACCGAAGCGGGTTGGGTTGCCGCGTAGCGGCCGCCGTACACGAATGCGTTGGTCGTCTCGTAGCCCTCCACGAGGAAGAACTGCGCGCCGCCCGCCCAGACGAACATCCCGGCGAACGTGGCGTAGCCGCTGCAGATCGCGAGCACCAGCAGCAGCACGTGCGCGGGACTCCATGCGATGTCGTTGAGGATGAGGCCGGCCGTCAGCGCGATCGCACCGACCGTGGCCCGCGCGAGCCGGCGCAGTGAGATGTCGCTGGTGACCAGCTGCAGCAGCAACGGCTGGGGGCGGAGGTAGAAGACCTCGAGGGTGCCGGCCCGGAGGTACGTCGGCAGGTTGTCGCAGTGCCCGAAGGACATGTCGGCGAGTGAGAAGCACAGGTCCGCCAGGCCGAAGACCAGCAGGATCTGGGCGAAGTCGAGGCCGCCGAGCTCGACGACGTTGTGGAAGAGAACCCAGATCTCGGCAAGCTCGATGATCCCGACCAGCAACGAGCTGGCCAGGTCGAGCGCGAAGCTGACCCGGTAGGCACGCTGCGAGCGTGCCCGCGATGCGAGCACGGCCCGATAGGGGCGCAGCTGGGTGCGGAGAGCCGCGGCGAGACCGACGTCAGCCACCCTGCACCTCCAGGTGTCGCCGGCCGGCACGGGTGAGCAGCTGGCCGAGGGTGGCGGTGCCCGCCAGCCAGGCGACCTGGACCCCGAGCAGCGCGAGCGACTGGAGCCCGTCGACTCGACCGGAGACGATGTCGACCGGGTACATCAGCATCGACGGGAACGGCGTCGCGTGCGCGATCATCTCCAGCCAGTGCGGGAAGATCCAGATCGGGACGAAGAGCCCGGCCAGGAAGCCCGACACGACCATGTAGAGGATCTGCAGGCCGCGGGTCTCGACCAGCCAGAAGCCCGGTGCGGCCACCACCAGATAGACGGTGGCCTGTGCGATCACGATGCCGAGCAGGATGCTGATCGCGCCGAGGAGGTAGGCCAGCGGGTTGTCGGGCGACGCCATCCCGACCACGAGGCCGCCGATCAGCACCGACGGGATCCCGCGCGGGATCAGGTTGAACAGCGACTTGCCCACCTCGGTCGTGATCGCGGCCGCCTGCACGTCGAGCGGTCGTAGGAAGTCGACTGCGACGTCGCCGTCCTTGATCCGGTCGGCGATATCGATCCGGCCGAACAGGTTGACCGACCCGAGGAGTCCCTGCGAGACCCAGATGTAGGTGCTCATCAGCGCAATGTCGTACCCCTCGAGCTCGCCGCCGGCAGCCCGCACCGTGGCGAACAGGATCGCGACCTTGAGGAGGCCGAACGTGGTGTTGGCGACCAGGCCGCCGAATGCGGCGAGAAGGTAGGCCGACTGTCGGCGGAACCCGGCTACCAGAATGCGCCAGTAGACCCGGATCGTGGCACGCATGAGGAACAGCAACCTACGGCCGCCCGACGCCCTCCGCCAACCTCCCGGTCCGGTGCGCGACTGAACTTGTCTTCACGCTGACTTGAAGTTCTATGGTCGTCGCAGAGACCCGGCGTCGAAGGACGCCGTAGGACGGAGTACGGCCGTGAGTATGGAGTCGATCGCGTGGAGCCAGATGCACCGACGGATGAGTGCGGCGGACGAGCGGCGCGTCTTCAGTGCCGCAACTGCCCGTCGGATCCTTGAATTCGCGCGACCGCACCGGCGCAAGCTGGTCGGCTTCATCGTCCTCAGCGTGGCCGGCGCCGCACTCGCGGTGGCAACGCCGGTCCTCGCCGGCCGGGTGGTCAACGCGATCGTGGCGGGGTCCGAGCCGAGGGTCGTGGTGTTGCTGGCGTTGGTGATCGCCGCTGTCGCCGTGGTGGACGCGGCGATGGGTCTGGTCACCCGGTGGCTCTCCTCGAGCATCGGCGAGGCGTTGATCCTGGACCTGCGGACGGCCGTGTTCGACCACGTCCAGCGGATGCCCGTCGCGTTCTTCACCCGGACCCGGACCGGCGCGCTGGTCAGTCGCCTCAACAACGACGTGATCGGCGCCCAGCGGGCGTTCAGCAGCACCCTTTCCGGAGTGGTCGGGAACCTCGTGATGCTCGTTCTCACCCTGGCGGTGATGCTCGGCATCTCCTGGCGGGTCACGCTCCTGGCGCTGGTGCTGCTCCCCGTCTTCGTGCTGCCGGCGCGCCGGATGGGCAACCGGCTCGCCGGCATCCAGCGTGAGGCGGCCGATCACAACGCAGCCATGGGCAACCAGATGACCGAGCGGTTCTCCGCGCCCGGTGCGACCCTGGTCAAGCTGTTCGGCCGGCCGGACCAGGAGTCCGCCGAGTTCGCCGCGCGGGCCGGGCGGGTTGCGCAGATCGGGGTCCGGACTGCCCTGGTGCAGACGACGTTCGTCACCGCTCTCACCCTGGTGTCCGCGCTCGCGGTGGCCCTGGTCTACGGCCTCGGTGGCTACTACGCCCTGAGCGGCGGCCTCGACGCCGGGGACGTCGTCGCGCTGTCGCTACTCCTGATCCGGCTCTACGCCCCGCTCACCGCCCTCGCCAGCGCCCGCGTCGAGGTGATGGCGGCGCTCGTGAGCTTCGAGCGGGTCTTCGAGGTGCTCGACCTCGACCCGCTGATCCGGGACCGACCGGGTGCCCGGGACGTGCCGGCCGGACCGGTGTCGGTGGAGCTCGACGACGTGCGCTTCTCCTACCCGTCGGCGGATCGGGTCTCGCTGGCATCGCTGGAGGACGTGGCGACGCTCGACGCGCGCGGCGGCGAGGAGGTCCTCCACGGGGTGACGCTGCGGGCCGACCCGGGCCAGGTGATCGCGCTGGTCGGCTCGTCTGGCGCCGGGAAGTCCACGATCGCGCAGCTGGTGTCCCGTCTGTACGACGTCGACACGGGCGCGGTCCGCCTCGCCGGCGTCGACGTGCGGGAGCTCTCGGCGGCGGCGATCCGGGACGCGGTCGGCATGGTGACCCAGGACGGTCACCTCTTCCACGACTCGATCCGCGGCAACTTGCTGTTCGCGCGCCCGGATGCGACGGAGGAGGAGGTGTGGGACGCACTCGGGCGGGCCCGCCTCGCCGACTTCGTACGGGCGCTGCCGGAGGGCCTCGCCACGGTCGTGGGTGAGCGGGGCTATCGGCTCTCCGGGGGCGAGCGGCAGCGGTTGACCATCGCCCGGCTGCTGCTGAAACGACCGCGGGTCGTCGTCCTCGACGAGGCGACGGCGTCCCTGGACTCCACGTCCGAGGCGGCGGTGCAGGCGGCGCTCGCCGAGGTGCTCGTCGGACGAACGGCGCTCGTCATCGCGCACCGGCTCTCGACGATCCGCACGGCGGATCGCATCCTGGTGGTCGAGGACGGTCAGATCCTGGAGCAGGGAACCCACGCCGAGCTGCTGGCGGCCGGCGGCCGCTATGAGGAGCTGTACCGCACCCAGTTCGCGGACACCGGGGACGGAGTGCCGGCTTGAGGGATTCGGTCGGGCGTCAGTCGATCGGGACGAACCCGCTGCGGTAGGCCGCGACGACCAGCTGAACGCGGTCGCGGACGCCGACCTTGGCGATCAGGCGGGCGACGTGGCACTTCACGGTGGCCGGGGAGATGAACAGGGTGCGGCCGATCTCGATCGTCGACTGGCCCTCGGCGAGGAGACGGAGCACGTCTGCTTCGCGCCGCGACAGCCGGGCGGTCCAGGCGAAGGACGTCAGCTCGGCCGGTACCGCCTCGGCGTACGCCGGTCCGACGACCTGCAGGTGGCGGTACGCCGTCGTTGCCGTGCTGCTCTGCAGCTCGCTCATGCTCGCTCCTGATCTCCGCTCCCGGGATGCAGACGGCTCCCTGGGATCTGGAGGAGCCTGTGGTGAGGCTAAGGAGGCCGCATCGCCTGTGCACCACAGGTGGGGGAAGGTGAGACGGTTCTGAGACCGTCGGCTGTCGACCCGGTTGCTGATGTCGCACCTCCTGATGTATCTTGACATCAAGAGACATCGGTGACGATGTCACGGCTTAGGGAAGCCTCACTATCCGGCCGGCCGGTCGCGGCGGCAGGATGAGAAGCCAGACCTACCCGACCGAACAGATGTCGACGAGGACGGAGACCCGGATGGCCAGCAAGGACAGCTTCGGCGCCAGGAGCACCCTGGACGTGGAGGGGAAGTCCTACGAGATCTTCCGCCTCGATGCAGTGACCGGGGAGGGACTCGACCAGGCTTCGCTGCCGTTCTCGCTCAAGGTGCTCCTCGAGAACCTCCTCCGCACCGAGGACGGCGCGGACATCACCGCCGACGACGTCAAGGCGCTGGCCGGCTGGGACGAGACGGCCCAGCCTGACCAGGAGATCCAGTTCACCCCCGCCCGGGTGATCATGCAGGACTTCACCGGCGTGCCGTGCGTGGTCGACCTCGCCACCATGCGCGAGGCGATGGCCGACCTCGGCGGCGACGCAACCAAGATCAACCCGCTGGCGCCGGCGGAGATGGTGATCGACCACTCGGTGATCGCCGACGTGTTCGGGACGCCCGAGGCCTTCGAGCGCAACGTCGAGATCGAGTACGAGCGCAACCGCGAGCGCTACCAGTTCCTCCGCTGGGGACAGACCGCGTTCTCCGACTTCAAGGTCGTCCCGCCGGGCACGGGCATCGTCCACCAGGTCAACATCGAGCACCTCGCCCGCGTTGCGTTCACCCGCGAGGTCGACGGCGTGCTCCAGGCCTACCCCGACACCTGTGTCGGCACCGACTCGCACACGACCATGGTCAACGGCATCGGCGTCGTCGGCTGGGGCGTCGGCGGCATCGAGGCCGAGGCAGCGATGCTCGGCCAGCCGGTGTCGATGCTGATCCCGCGGGTGGTCGGCTTCAAGCTCAGCGGCGACCTCCCCGGTGGTGCAACGGCGACGGACCTGGTCCTCACCATCACCGAGATGCTGCGCAAGCACGGCGTCGTCGGCAAGTTCGTCGAGTTCTACGGCCCGGGCGTCTCGGTCCTGCCGCTCGCGAACCGCGCCACCATCGGCAACATGAGTCCCGAGTTCGGCTCCACGATCGCGGTCTTCCCGATCGACGAGGAAACCGTGAAGTACCTCAAGCTCACCGGTCGGTCGGAGGAGCAGCTGGCACTCGTCGAGGCCTACGCGAAGGAGCAGGGCCTCTGGCACGATCCCGACGCGGAGCCGCGCTTCTCCGAGAAGCTCGAGCTCGACCTGGCGACCGTCGTACCGTCGCTGGCCGGCCCCAAGCGTCCGCAGGACCGGGTCTCGCTGTCGGACGCCAAGGAGGCGTTCCGCGGCGCCCTGGCCGACTACGTCGACCCCGGCGACACCGACGCCCAGCAGACGTCGGGCTACGACGAGAACGTCGAGGAGTCCTTCCCGGCCTCCGACACTCCGCACAACGGCCACGGTGAGGCACCGCCGCGCGACTACGTCTCGGCGGCTCCCGCCGACGGCGGACGACCGAGCAACCCGGCCCGGGTCGAACTCGCTGACGGCACCAAGTTCGAGATCGACCACGGCGCGGTCACGATCGCCGCGATCACGTCCTGCACGAACACCTCGAACCCCTCGGTGATGATCGGCGCCGCGCTGCTCGCCAAGAAGGCGGTCGAGAAGGGCCTCCAACGCAAGCCGTGGGTCAAGACCACGCTCGCGCCCGGCTCGAAGGTCGTCTCGGACTACTACGAGAAGTCCGGCCTGACGCCCTACCTCGACAAGCTCGGTTTCAACCTGGTCGGCTACGGCTGCACGACGTGCATCGGCAACTCCGGGCCGCTGATCCCCGAGGTCAGCCAGGCAGTCAACGACAACGACCTCGCCGTCGTCTCCGTGCTGTCGGGCAACCGCAACTTCGAGGGCCGGATCAACCCGGACATCAAGATGAACTACCTGGCGTCCCCGCCGCTGGTCGTCGCCTACGCGCTCGCCGGCTCGATGGACGTCGACCTGTTCAACGACCCGTTGGGCAAGGACAACGACGGCAACGACGTCTTCATGAAGGACATCTGGCCGACGCCGTCGGAGATCGAGGAGGTGATCGCCGCCGCGATCAACTCTGACATGTTCGACGAGAGCTACCGGGATGTCTTTGCGGGCGACGAGGTGTGGCAGTCGCTGCCGACCCCCGAGGGCAAGACCTTCGACTGGGACCCGGAGTCGACGTACGTCCGCAAGCCTCCGTACTTCGACGGCATGCCGGCGGAGCCGACTCCCGTCACCGACATCGACGGCGCGCGGGTGCTGCTCAAGCTGGGTGACTCAGTGACCACCGACCACATCAGTCCGGCCGGTGCCATCAAGAAGGACTCTCCTGCCGGGGGCTACCTCTCGGACAACGGCATCGAGCCGCGCGACTTCAACTCCTACGGCTCGCGCCGAGGCAACCACGAGGTCATGATCCGCGGCACGTTCGCCAACATCCGTCTCCGCAACCAGATCGCCCCGGGCACGGAGGGCGGATTCACGCGCGACTTCACCCTGGACGATGCGCCGGTGAGCACGGTCTACGACGCCTCCGTCAACTACCAGGACGCCGGCATCCCGCTGGTCGTGCTGGCCGGCAAGGAGTACGGCTCCGGCTCGTCGCGCGACTGGGCGGCCAAGGGTACGTCGCTGCTGGGGGTCAAGGCGGTCATCGCGGAGTCCTACGAGCGCATTCACCGGTCCAACCTGATCGGCATGGGCGTGATCCCGCTGCAGTTCCCCGAGGGGGAGAACGCGGAGTCGCTGGGCCTCACCGGTGAGGAGACGTTCTCGATCGCCGGCATCACCGAGCTCAACGACGGCCGCACGCCGCGGACGGTGAAGGTCAAGGCCGACAGCGTCGAGTTCGACGCCGTGGTCCGGATCGACACACCCGGCGAGGCGAACTACTACCGCAACGGCGGCATCATGCAGTACGTGCTGCGCAACCTGCGAGCGCAGTCGGACTGAGCCTGCGAAACCCGTCTCGAAGCCAAGCGGCGCGGCTGACCCCACAAAGTCCGGGCCGCTTGCGACGATAGCGGCATGAGCCCGCGCGCACTGATCGGAGCGATCGCACTCGTCGTCGGACTCGCCCCGGTCCTCACCGGGTGCGGGTCCGACGGCGGCGACGCGGACGACGTACCGACGATCACGACCCGGCCCTCGACGACGGGTCCGAGTTCGCCGACCGCCGGTACCTCGACGCTGTCGACCCAGACCTCGGCGCCGACTTCGGCGGGCTCGACTCCGCCGGCCGGGAGCGAGTCGCCGACGGAGACCCCGGGCCCGTCTCCGGAGCCACCGACGGACCAGCCGGTCGGACCCACGTCCTACCGCCAGGCGGAGCGGCGGATCGGCGCCGCCGGCGGGCCGGACCTGACCAGCGTCGCCCGGTTCTCGACGCCGGACGATGTCATCTACTGCCTCCTGGATGACGCGGTGATCGGACCGACCTGCGAACTGAGGCGCGGCTTCATCAAGGACGCCAAGGTGTGCGGCGGCGCGGCCGAGGGGGTGGGCCGGATCGAGACGTTCGACGGGGTCGCCCGACCCGTCTGCAACACCGACACGATCAGAGAGCCGGGTGCCCAGGAGATCCGCGGGGACGGGGTGGTCGCCGTCGTCGGCTACGTGCAGTGCCTGGTCGAGACGGCCGGCGTCACCTGCCTGGACACCGGCGTGCGCACCGGCTTCTTCCTGGCGCCAGGGGAGTACCACGTCTTCTGACCGTTAGCCCGTCGAGGAGGTCGCTCAACGACCGTCACGAGCCCCGACTACCGTGGCAGCCATGCTTGTCGCCTTCAGCATCTCCCCGTCCGGAGCCGCCGCCGATGAGACCGGCGGCGTCACCGCGGCAGTCGCCGCCGCGGTCGAGGTCGTCCGCGAGTCCGGCCTGCCGAACGAGACCAACGCGATGTTCACCAACGTCGAGGGGGAGTGGGACGAGGTGATGGCGGTGGTCAAGCGCGCGGTGGACGTCGTCGCGGCGGTGTCACCGCGGGTCGGGCTGGTCCTCAAGGCCGACATCCGACCCGGCTTCACCGGACAGCTCTCGGCAAAGGTGGAGCGGATCGAGACGGCGCTCGGGGGGTGACCGGTCGGATGGACAGCGAGACCTTCAGCGTCCGGACCGGCGGCGAGGAGCGGGTGCTCGACATCACCGAGCGATGTGGAGACTTCGCGTCCCGGCGCGGCGACGGGCTGCTGCACGTCTTCGTCCCGCACGCAACCGCGGGCATCGCGATCATCGAGACCGGCGCGGGGAGCGACGACGACCTACTGGCGGCCCTGGCCGACCTGCTGCCCGCCGACGACCGGTGGCGGCACGCCCACGGGTCACCGGGGCACGGGCGGTCGCACGTGATGCCGGCGCTGGTCCCGCCGTACGCGTCGGTGCCGGTGGTCGGCGGGCGGCTCGCGCTCGGCACCTGGCAGAGCATCTGCCTGGTCGACCTCAACGTCGACAACCAGGTGCGCGAGGTTCGGCTCAGCTTCCTCGCCGGCTGACCGCAGTCCCGGGTCGCCCCCGATCCGGCTGCCGCTACCGTGGCCGGATGCGCCGGTTCGCCTCGATCCTGCTCGTCGACCCGCGTGGGTGGCTGCTGCTCCAGGAGCGCGACGAGCACCCGGTGATCGACCCGGGGTGCTGGGGCTTCGTCGGCGGCCACGTCGACCGCGACGAGGAGCCGGAAGCTGCTGCCTACCGCGAGCTCCTGGAGGAGACCGGTCTCGACCTCGGGCCCCCGGCGCTGGAGCTGTGGCAGGAGATCTCGATCTACCACGCCGCCTACGAGTCCTTCGACGACGTCTTCATCTATACGGCGCCGACGACGGTGACCGATGGCGACGTCGTGCTGGGGGAGGGCCGGCAGATCGTCTTCGTCGACCCGGAGACCCTCCACCGGTTGCCCCTGACAGCCTCGGCGACCCGGATCCTCCCGGAGTTCCTCGCCTCCGACCGTTACCGGAGCCTGCTGCCATGACCTTCACCGTGATCCCCGTGCCGGGCCACGGCACCGAAGACGTCTGCGTCGCCACCTCCGGCCCTGACGAGGGTGCGGTCTTCACCGGCACCGAGGACGGCGCGATCTTCCGAGTCTCGCCGGACGGCGCCCGGGTCGACCGGATCGCCGACACCGGAGGCCGCCCGCTCGGCATCGAGTACGCCGCGGACGGCCGGCTGCTGGTCTGCGACGCCGCCCGCGGACTGCTCTGGGTCGATCCCGCCTCCGGGTCGGTGGACCTGATCACCGATTCCGTCGACGGCGTGAGGATGAGGTTCTGCAACAACGCAGCGATCGCGGCCGACGGCACGATCTGGTTCAGCGACTCCTCGCAGCAGTTCGGCATCGAACGATGGAAGGACGACTTCATCCGGGGCACCCGCACCGGACGGCTGCTGCGCCGGGACCCGGACGGGGCCGTCGCGACCGTGCTCACCGGGCTCGCGTTCGCGAACGGTGTCGCCCTGGCCGGGGACGAGTCGTTCGTCTGCGTGGCCGAGAGTGGCGCCCGGACGGTGGTCCGGCACTGGCTGGCAGCCCCGCGCAAGGGCATGCGCGACAAGCTGTGCTCCGACCTGCCCGGCTACCCCGACAACATTGCGCGGGGCAGTGACGGCCTGATCTGGGTCACCCTCGGCAGCCCGACCGATCCGCTCGTCGAGCGGATCCAGCGCGGACCGATGGCGCTGCGCAAGGTCGTCACCAAGATCCCGGAGGCGTTGCAGCCGAAGCCGAAGCAGATCGTCTGGGTCCAGGCGTACGACGAGACCGGGCTGCTCGTGCACGACCTCAAGGTCGACGCGGCCGACCACGGCGCGTCGTTCCACATGGTCACCGGCGTCCGGGAGCACGCCGGCAGGGTCTGGCTCGGCAGCCTTGAAGAGCCGTCGATCGCGGTCCTCACGATCTGACGGCCTAAACTGGCCGCCATGTCCCTCCTCGACCAGATCTCGTCGCCCCGCGACCTGCGGGACCTGTCCGACGTGGAGCTGGCGACCCTCGCGAGCGAGATCCGTGACCTGCTGATCCGGACCGTCGCCACGAACACCGGTCACCTCGGGCCCAACCTCGGTGTCGTCGAGCTGACCTTGGCCATCCACCGGGTGTTCGACAGCCCGCGCGACCGGGTGGTGTTCGACACCGGTCACCAGGCCTACGTCCACAAGCTGGTGACCGGACGGGTCGCGGAGTTCGGCACCCTGCGCCGGGAGGGCGGGATGAGCGGCTACCCGAGCCAGGCCGAGTCCGAGCACGACATCGTCGAGAACTCCCACGCGTCGACCGCGCTCAGCTATGCAGACGGCATCGCCAAGGCCTATGCGATCCGCGGCGAGGACCGCCACGTCGTCGCCGTGATCGGCGACGGTGCCCTGACGGGTGGCATGGCCTGGGAGGCGCTCAACAACATCGCCATCGCGCGGGACTCGCGGCTGGTGATCGTCGTCAACGACAACGGCCGTTCCTACACGCCGACGATCGGTGGCCTCGCCACCGCGCTGACCGGGCTCCGCACCAACCCGCGCTACGAGCAGGTCCTCGACCTGGTCAAGAAGCGCGTCAACGCTGTCCCTGCCGTCGGCCCGACTGCCTACGACGCCCTCCATGCCGTCAAGAAGGGCCTCAAGGACGCCCTTGCCCCGCAGGGCCTGTTCGAGGACCTCGGCCTCAAGTACGTCGGCCCCGTCGACGGCCACGACCGGCCGGCGATGGAGCACGCTCTCCACCAGGCGAAGAAGTTCGGCGGCCCGGTGATCGTGCATGCCATCACCCGGAAGGGTTTCGGCTACGACCCGGCGGAGCGGCACGAGGCCGACCAGTTCCACGCGCCGGGCCCCTTCGACGTCCAGACCGGTGCCGAGAAGCCGAAGGGCCTCATCTGGACCGACCACTTCGCCGACCACATGGTGCAGGTCGGCGCCCGGCGCCCCGACGTGGTCGCGATCACCGCGGCGATGATGCACCCGGTCGGCCTCGACAAGTTCCAGACCCGCTTCCCCGAGCGCACCTTCGACGTCGGCATCGCCGAACAACATGCCGCGACGTCTGCGGCCGGTCTCGCGATGGGCGGCCTGCACCCGGTCGTCGCTGTCTACGCGACATTCCTCAACCGCGCGTTCGACCAGGTGCTGATGGACGTCGCCCTGCACAAGTGCGGCGTGACGTTCGTGCTCGACCGGTCCGGCGTCACCGGTGACGACGGCGCCAGCCACAACGGCATGTGGGACATGTCGGTGCTCCAGGTCGTGCCGGGGCTGCGGCTGGCGGCGCCCCGCGACGTGCCCCGGATGCGCAACCTGCTCGACGAGGCGGTCGAGGTGGCCGACGCGCCGACCGTCGTCCGCTTTCCGAAGGGACCGCCCCCCGACGACATCGAGGCGGTCGACCGGATCGGCGGCGTCGACGTGCTGGTGCGCGACGGGCGGCGCGACGTACTCGTCGTCGCCGTCGGCTCGATGGCCGGCACCGGAGTCGGGGTGGCGGAGCGGCTGACCGCGCAGGGCATCGGCGTCACCGTCGTGGACCCGCGCTGGGTCAAGCCGGTCGACCCGGCGCTGGTGCAGTTGGCATCCGACCATCGCCTGGTCGTCACGATCGAGGACAACGGGGTCATCGGCGGTGTCGGCGCCGTCCTGCTCCAGACGCTGTCGGCCGCCGGGATCGACACACCGGTCCGGGTGCACGGCATTCCGCAGGAGTTCCTTGACCACGCGAAGCGGGCCGTCATCCTCGAGCGGGTCGGCCTGTCGGCACAGACGATCGCGCTCGACATCGTCCATGAGATGACCGGCAAGGGGACCGACGACGCCGCTGCGTCGGACGGCCGGGCGCTCCTCGATGCCGACAGGAACGGCTAGCGTCGGCGGCTGGCACCGGATCCTGTCCGTTCTGCTGCTGCCCGTCCTGCTGACGCCGCTGCTGGCGGCCTGCGGCGACGACTCACCGACCGCGCCCAGTGATCCCGACGCAGGCGTCGCCGAGGCGATCGAGCGCACCCTGCGCCAGCGAGCCCGCGCGATCGTCAACCGTGACCCGTCGGCGTTCCGGCGCACCCTCGGGCAACGCGATCCCGGGTTCGTCGCCGAGCAGGACCGCTACTACGACAACCTCGGCCGGCTGCCGCTCGGGAAGGTGCGCTTCGACCTCGTCGAGGACACGATCGAGAGGGCGGGTGAGCACTACTGGGCCGAGGTGACCGTCCGGCTGGAGATCCAGGGGTACGACGTCGCGCCCGTCGTCACCCATGACCGGTGGCGCTTCGGCCCGACGCGCAACGGGCGCCGGTACCTGCTGACGTCGACGACGGATGCCGCCTGGGAGGCCGAGGCAGGCTCCGACCCGCAGCCGTGGGACCTCGGTGCGATCGAGGTCCGCGTCGGCGCGGGGGTGCTCGGGATCTTCGACGCGACCACCGTGGCGAGGGCCGACGCGGTTCTCTCGTCGGTGTCGGAGGCCAGGTTCGAGGTGCGGTCGGTGCTGCCGCCGGACATCGAGGATCCAGGCGGGGTGATCGTCTACGTCCTCGCCGATGACGCGTTCCTCGAGTCGCTCGACGGTCTGCCGGTCTCCGATCCGGACCGGCTCGACGGGGTGACCGTGCCGGTGCCCCGCAACACCAACGACACCGACGGGCTGGTGGCGTCGTACCGGGTCGTGCTGAGCCCGGACGTCCTCGACGAGAGCGCCGTCGTGCTCGACCGGCTGGTGCGCCACGAGCTCACCCACGTCGCCCTCGGCGACCACGCCCGCGGCGTGCCCTTGTGGCTCGCGGAGGGCCTGGCCGAGTACGTGTCCGTCCGGCCGGTCGCCCCGGCCGAGCGGCGGCTGCAGACCGACGCCCTCGACCTGGTGGCTGCCGGCGTCTCCGACGTCCCGTCCGACGGGGAGTTCAGCGGCCCGGACGTCGAGGGTTGGTACGCCGTCTCCTGGTGGGTCTGCGAGTACATCGCAGCCACCTACGGGGAGCCGGCGCTGTGGACGCTCCTGGACGCCCTCACCGATCGTCGCGACCAGCAGATGGTGCTCTACGACCAGCTGGGGATCACCACCGCCGAGCTGGTCCGGGCGGGGATCCGACTGTTGCGACGCACCTACGGGTGACCCGCCCAGAGGGGGGTCAGTAGCCTTTCCCCGTGACACCCACACCGCGCCTCGTGCACATCGTCGACGACGTGCCGGAGCTGGCCGGGGTGGAGGAGCTGCGGATGGTCGTCGCGCTCGACGGATTCCTCGACGCGGGCAATGCCGGTGCGATCGCGTGCCGTCACCTGGTCAAGGAAGGTGCCGACAGCGGCGGCGGCGTGGTCGTCGCCACCTTCGACGTCGACCAGTTCCACGACTACCGCGCCCGCCGACCGCCCATGTCCTTCGTGCGCGACCACTACGAGGCCTACGACGCCCCGCGCCTCGTGGTGCGCCTGCTCCGCGACGAGGGCGACACGCCGTACCTCCTCCTGCACGGGCCGGAGCCGGACACCCGCTGGGAGGCGTTCTGTCGCGGCGTGCTCGAGGTCATCGAGAGGTTCTCGGTGTCCCTGGTGATCGGGATGGGCTCGGTGCCGATGGCGGTACCGCACACCCGGCCGATCGCGATCACCCACCACGCCAACAACACCGAACTGCTGACCGGCACCAGTCCGTGGCAGGGGGAGTTGCGGATCCCGAGCAGCGCCCAAGCCCTCCTCGAGGTGCGGTTGGGAGAGTGGGACCACGACGCGCTCGGGTTCGTCGCGCACGTGCCGCACTACCTCGCGCAGCTCGACTACCCGCGTGCCTCGATCGCACTGCTCGAGCAGGTCGAGCTCGCCGCGCGGCTGACGATCGACCTCACCGACCTCGGCACCGACGCCGACGAGCGCGAGGAGGAGGTCACCCGCTACCTCGCCGCCAACAGCGAGGTCGACGAGGTCGTCACCGCGCTCGAGCAGCAGTACGACGCGTTCGCTCGTGCCGAGGAGACCGGCGCCAGCCTGCTCGCCGAGAACCAGCCCCTTCCGACGGGTGAAGAGATCGGTCAGCAGTTCGAACAGTTCCTGGCCGGTCTCGAGCGGCCGGACGAGACCGGAGGCAATGGATGAACCCGCACAGCGATCGCGAGGCGGAGGCCGACTCCGGAGCCGCGGGCAGCGAAGCGACCCGGCAGCTGATCTCGCTCCTGGATCTCGAGCAGCTCGACACCGACCTGTTCCGAGGAAAGCAGCCGGACACGGTGCGGCAGCGGGTCTACGGCGGCCAGGTCGCGGCTCAGGCGCTGATCGCGGCCACGCGCTCGGTCGGTCCGGAGTTCCACGTGCACTCGCTGCACTCGTACTTCCTGCTGCCCGGCGACTACAACGTGCCGATCATCTACGACGTCGAGCGGATCCGCGACGGGAAGTCGTTCGCGACCCGCCGGGTGCTGGCGCGCCAGCACGGCCGGCCGATCTACTACCAGTCGCTGAACTTCCAGGTCCGCGAGGCCGGCTTCGAGCACCAGGACGTGATGCCCGAGGTGAAGACGCCGGACGAGGGGCTCGACCTGGTCGAGCTGATGCAGGAGCGTGGGTCGGACGACGGGCTCGGCAAGGAGTGGGCGGCCCTGGATGTGCGTTGGCTGGGGAGCTCTCGCTACGGACTCGACCCCGACCCCCTGCACCCCGCGAAGGCGCAGGTCTGGATCCGGATCGACGGGCGGCTGTCGGACGACCCGCTCGAGCACCTCGCTGCGTTCACCTACGCCAGCGACGTGTCCCTGCTCGGCGCCACCTTGGCCGCGCACGAGGTCGACACGAACGACGTCCAGATGGCGTCGCTCGACCACACGATCTGGTTCCACCGGCCGTTCCGCGCCGACGAGTGGTGGCTCTACGACCAGTGGTCACCGTCGGCTGGTGGCGCTCGCGGTCTCTCGCTCGGCCGGGTCTTCACCCAGGACGGGACGCTCGTCGCGACGACGGCCCAGGAGGGCCTGATCCGCCCTCGCACGCGGTGACCTCCTTGCTGGCGGCCAGCCGCACGGCGCTCCGGAGCGGCGACCATGACGAGGCACGCCGGTTGCTCGCGCCGCTCGTCGAGGAGAAGCCGACTGGTCCGGCGACAATCCTGCTTGCCCGGGTCGAGCTGAAGGCACACCGTCCGGACGTGACGGTGTCCCTGCTTGACGCCTACCTCAAGGAGCGTCCGCAGCACGGCGGCGCGATGCTGCTGAGGGCGCGGGCAAAGCTGGCGTCCGGTGACTACCGCGGCGCCCGGCTCGACGCGGAGACCGCGGCGCCGCTGATGGGCGACCCGGCGGCAGCGGCACGGCTGCTGGTCAAGATCGACAGGGTGCGCTCAGGTGACACCGACAACGCCGCGATGGCGCACGCGCGGCCGCTGCTCGCCGTCGTCGACGCCGGCTACCTCGAGGCGCGGCGGTCCGGGCCGACCGACGAGCTCCGGGCCGCGGCGCAGCAGCTCGCCGAGCTCGAGCTCGCCGGCGACTGGACCGCGGACCCGGAACGCGCGAAGGTCGCGTTCTTCTCGAACGCCACCGACGTCGACTCGGCGCTGCGCAACTACGACGCCCACCTGATCGAGGTCTCGGCGGACTTCGGCTACATCTCGTGGCCGCGCCGGATCCAGGAACACGTCCGCGGCCGGAGCGTGATCGACGTGGGCTGCGGGTTCGGGGGGTTCGGGATGGGATTCCTCATCGCCGGCGCCACGTCGTACCTCGGGCTCGACCCGGCTATGGACCTCGAGACGTCGGACGCGAAGAACAAGCGGATCCGCACGTGGTCGGACATGGGCATCACCCCGCGCGAGATCGCAGCGACATTGCCGGCGATCCGGCTGGTCCGCGGCAAGTCGGAGGACCTGTCCTTCGACGAGAAGTTCGACACCATCTCCCTGCACAACGTCACCGAGCACCTGATCGAGCTCGACCGGGTGTTCGCCGGGTTGGTCCCGCTGTGCAAGCCGGACACCAAGCTGGTGTTCCACCACCACAACTTCTACTGCTGGAACGGGCACCACGACGCGCCGAACCAGCCGCAGCAGCTCGACGAATCGCGGTGGATCCACCGCCAGATCATGGACTGGCGCCATATCGACCTGGTCCCGAGCCTGCCGCCGTACCACCCCTACCTCACCGACCTCAACCGGATCCGTCTCGACGAGCTGCGGGCGATCACCGAGAAGTATTTCGAGATCGAGCACTGGGAGGAGATCCCGTCGTCGCCAGCCACTCTCGAGCGACTCACACCGGAGATCCTGGACCGGGTCCGGCAGACGGTTCCTGACCTGACCGAGCGCGAGCTCAGCATCAACGTCGTGCTCGCCATCGCTACGCCGAAGTCGGGCGCAGTTGGCTGACGACCAGCTGCCGCTGCCGCCCGCAGCGGTCAGCAGTTCGCCCTACCTCGACCGGCTCGGAATCCCGGCCGAGGTCGCCCGGCTGCGGCAGACCGTCGTGGCACCCGGCATGCTCACCCTTGAGGAGCGAGCGCTGCTGACGCGCCTCGTGGCGACCTCGTGGCGGGGAGCCGGCGCCATCATCGACGGCGGCAGCTTCCTCGGCTCGTCCCTCGTCGCGGAGGCGGAGGGCCTGCAGGCCAACCCGGTCCGCGAAGCCGTCGACTGGGCACGCTTTCCTGAGGGGAAGCCGATCCACGGCTACGAGCGAGGGTTCCATCCCGTGCCTCGTGGCGCTGGTGCCTCCCGGCGCAAGCTCTACGACGGCGTCGAGCAGACCCTCGGCGGCGACCTGGTGCCCGCGCTCGAGCGTGCGACGGAGCCCTACCGCGACACGATCGCACTGCATATCGGTGACCTCAACGACCAGCAGTGGGACGGCTCGCCGATCGAGATCGCCTTCATCGACGTCTGCAAGACAGCGCGCCTCAACGCTCACGTGTCCCGGGAGTTCCTGCCAGCGCTGGTGCCCGGTGCCTCGACACTCATCCACCAGGACTTCTTCTTCGACCGGTTGCCCTGGATCCGCGTCACCATGGGGCACCTTGCCGACTACTTCCGCTGGGAGGGCCAGGTCAACTCCAGCTCGGTCTACACCAACGTCAAGGCGGTCCCGGCCGACGCCGCTGGCTACGACCCGTTCCTCCACGGCACCTTCGACGAGTGCCTTCGCCTGCACGACGCAGTCCCGTTCGCCGGCATCGATCGGGGCACCGACCTCCGACTGTGCTTGTCGCGCGGCCTGCTCATGGCCCACAAGGGGCGGCAGACAGAGGCCCTCGAATACCTGCGCTCGCTCCCCGCGGACTACTCCGACGTGCTCACCGACGAGGCCAGGGGACCCGACGCGCGGCGACGCCTGGACCGGAGCATCGACCAGGTCGCGAGCGGCGTCCTCTACCGGAAATTCGGGTGGGACGGCGTCGACGAGACGGCGGGTGGGCGCCCTACCGTGCTGCCCCTTCTCGGCGACAGCGCTGTCGCCACCACGGCGTTGCGTGCAGTCGACCTCTCGGCCGCGACGACGCGGGTGCGGGAGCGACCGACGGTGCCGGGCTCGACCTCGGTGCCCGAGCAGGCCCTGCTGTACCGAGCTCGCGGCCAAGATCTGGCGGGGCGAGGGCGCGATCGTCGACGTGGGCAGCTTCCTCGGGGCATCGCTGGTCGCGGCGGCGGAGGGTGCGCGTGCCAACCCGGCGCTCGCCGGTGCGCTCCGATCCGTCGGCCCACCGATCCATGGGTTCGATCGTGGCTTCCTGCCCGCACCTGCGAGGGCGACAGCAAGGCGGGAACGGGTCTTCGGCGACGTCACCATCCAGCTCGGTGACAGCTTCGTGCCGCGCCTCACCCGCGCGATCGCGCCGTACGGCGACCTCGTCGAGCTGCACCTCGGTGATCTCGAGGATCAAGCCTGGGACGGCTCGCCGATCGAGCTCGCCTTCGTCGACGCAGCACCGACAGCCACGGTGAATGCCAGGATCGCCGCCTCGTTCTACCCGGCACTGATCGGCGGCTCCTCCACGCTGGTCGTCCGCGGCATCTATGACGACCAGCTGCCGTGGCTCAACGTCACGGTGGGGTTCCTGGCTAACCACCTCCAGTGGCAGGGACAGGTCAAGACGTCGGCGGTCTACGGCTGCACCGCCGCGATGCCGGCGGACGTCGCGGCGTACGACCCGTTCGGCGAGGCCACGCTCGACGAATGCCTCCGCTACCACGACGCCTCAGCCGGCGTCCTCGGCGCCGTCGGTCGCGGCTGGGGGCTCCTCCATGGGCTGTCGCGGGTCAGGCTGGTCGCGGCGAAGGGCGATGCGGACGGCGCTGTCGACCTGCTCCGGGCCATCGCTCACCAACACATGGACCTGCTCGCCGAGGGGAGCGTCCTCAAGGCTCGGGTCGAGCGCGTGGAGCGCTCCCTGCGTCGCTGACGGCGCTCGAGACGACCTCGCTTTCCCGGGACGTCGGTGTGCTCAGCGTGCTAACTTCGCCCGGCACCTGACCGGCACACCGACCGGAACGGTTCGGTGGAAGGAACCTGATGCGCGTTCGTAGGTTGGTCGTGCCGGTCGCGATGGTGGTCGGGATGCTCGGTGTTCCGCAGGTGGCCGAGGCGGCACCGACCCCTGTGCGGGTCAAGGTCGTCGGCGCCCAGAACTACGGCGGACGGCCGGCCTTCGTCGGTTCGACCGGAACGCCGGGCCTGACCGTCACCGGCGTCACCTGCTCGGGGCTGACCAACGACGTTGCGATCACCCGGACACTCAAGGCGCTCCAGCCTTACAAGATCGCCGGCGCGACGTGTAGTGGCGGCACGCTCTCCGACCCCGGCTACGAGATCGCCGGCTACGACGGCTCGACCTTCTCGGTCTATCGCGCGCCGCTTTCGGTCAAAGCCGATGACCTGACGAAGGTCTACCGCCAGGCGAACTCCGCACTCAGCTACACGGTCACGGGGTTCGTCAACAACCAGAACTCCTCCGTACTCAAGGGAGAGCCCACGCTCTCGACCAAGGCGAGGAGGACGTCGCGGGTCGGGAACTACCCGATCTCGATCGCCGCCGGGACGCTCAAGGTGCCGAGCAACAACTACTTCCTCCGGTTCCTCCCGGGAGTGATGTCGGTGACGCCGAAGCCGGTGGCGGTGGGTGTCGGCGGCGCGCAGATCTTCGGCGAGGCACCTGCGTTCGTCGCCGCAACCGGAATCACCGATCTCACCGCCTCGGGTGTGAGCTGCACGTCGCTGGCGACGGGTGAGCCGATCGGCCCCACGCTCGCGGTCGGGAGTGACTACGCGGTGGATCCTGCGTCGTGCAGCGGCGGCGTGCTGTCGGACGCCAACTACATGATCGCGTCGTATCGCTCGTCGTTCTTCCGAGTCCTGAAGGCGACGCTGACGGTGAGGGCGTCAGACATGAGCCGGACCTACGGGTTCGGCAATCCGCCGTTCGCGCACACCATCACCGGCTTCAAGAACGACGACGACGAATCGGACCTCACCGGTGTGCCGTCCCTGTCGACGACCGCGGTGGTGAAGAGCAACGCAGGCAGCTACCCGATCGATGCCGCGGTCGGGTCGCTGCGCGCGACCAACTACCGGTTCGCGTTCGTGGCCGGCACGCTGACGGTTCTCAAGAAGCAGCTCACAGTCACGGCCGAGCCCGCCACGCGGGCCTACGGCGACCCTGATCCGACCTTCCGCGCCACGTTCACCGGGTTCCGCAACGGGGACAGTGCGACTGTGCTCACCGGTGTTCCCAAGTTCAGCACCACCGCCGGTCCGGCATCGGATCCGGGGACCTATCCGTTGACCGTCGCCAAGGGCACGCTCGGCTCGCCGAACTACACGTTCGTCGGCTTCAACCTCGGCGGCAGCACGTTGACCATCACCCAGGGGGTTCCGGCCATCGTGACCACGAAGATGGTCAACGGCGTACTTTCAGCGACGGTCACCTACGGTGCGGCCAACACCCCGGTCGCGGGCTCGACGATCACCTTCAAGGTCGGCAAGTCCACCACCACCGCCTGCTCGGCACTCACCAACGCCTCCGGGAAGGCGGAGTGCACGGCCACCGGAGCCGCGCGCAACGGCATCGCGCTCTCCGGCTACACAGCCCAGTTCCCTGGTACGTCGGCGTTGCTCTCGGGCGAGAAGTTCCAGGGCACCCACTGACCTCGCGAGTCAGAGCGCGGTGGTTCGCCCCAGCAGGTGCGGCGCACCCGACTTGGGGTTGACCAGAGCGAAGTCCCACCCTGCCGGGTTGGCCTCGGCGCCGAACCGCACCGTGCCCGGGAGGAAGATCGGCTTCTTGAAGCCGACGTCCACCCTCACGTGGTCGGGCAGCCGGTTCTCGAGCGCTGCGATGCAGCGGGCCTTGCTCCACATGCCGTGCGCGATGTGCCGCCGGAACCCGAGGGCCTTCGCCGTCAGCGGGTAGAGGTGGATCGGGTTGCGGTCGCCTGAGACCGCGCCGTAGGTGCGGCCGATGTTCTCCGGGATGCTCCACACGGGACCCTTGGCCTCGACCGCGGTGAAGCCGGAACTTGGCTTGGCGCCGGGCTCCCCGTTCGAGTTGTCCCGACCGATGCGGAGGTACGTCGAGACCGACTCCCATACGACCTCGTCGCCGACCGTGCCCACCGCGTTCATGTCCCACGCCCGGCCTTTGGGACTGTCGCGCAGGTTGTCGGCCCGGAGTGAGAGCGACACGATCTCGCCGACCCCGACCGGACGGTGCTGGGTGATCGAGTTCTCGAGGTGCACCGAACCGATCGCGGGGAACGGGAAGGCCGCGTCGGTCATCAGCGCCATGTGGAGCGGGAACGCCAGCATGTGCAGATAGGGAACCGGTGCGACGTCCTTGGCCGGGAAACCGCAGACCGCTGCATAGCGGTCGACCTCGTCCCGGGTGACCGGGACCAGCTCGCGCCGCAGCTCAAGGTCGGGGAGATCGCGGCCGGTCTTCTTGATGCCGGGGAGCAGGTTGACGCCGGGAACCGCCGGTAGAGCGGCCCTCACCATGGTCCCGATGCCGCCGCGACCTTCGAGGACCCGCACCCTGCCGGTCGTCGCCGCCATCTCAGGCCCCCAGCATCATCTGGCCGCAGACCCGGACCACGTTGCCGTTGACCAGGCTGGACGCCGGGTTGGCATACCAGGCGATGGTCTCGGCGACGTCGACCGGCAGCCCGCCCTGCGACATCGCGTTGAGACGTTGACCGACCTCACGGGTGGCGAACGGCACCGCGGCGGTCATCTGGGTGATGATGAACCCCGGAGCGACCGCGTTGATCGTGATGCCGTCCTTGAGCTCGTCTGCGAGCGAGTCGACGAGGCCGATGACACCGGCCTTCGAGGCTGCATAGTTGGTCTGGCCGACGTTGCCCGCGATGCCTGCGATGCTCGCCACGCCGACGATCGCGCCACCCGCGTTGATGACACCCTGGTCGAGCAGCTCGCGGGTGATCCGCTCGGGTGCGGTGAGGTTGACGCCGAGGACCTGCGCCCAGCGGTCGCCCTTGTCGCTGGCGCCCATGTTGGCGAGCTTGCGGTCACGGGTGATGCCCGCGTTGTGGACGACGACGTCGACGCCGCCGTGCTTCTCCTTGAGGTGGTGAGCGATCCGTTGGGGGGCGTCGTCACCGCTGATGTCGAGCGTCAGCCAGTCGCCGTCGAGCTCCTTCATCAGGGTCTGTAGCTCGCTCGCGGCCTGCGGTACGTCGAGCCCGACGACCGTCGCACCGTCACGGTGCAGGACCCGGGAAATCGCCTCGCCGATCCCGCGGCTCGCCCCGGTCACGAGCGCGACCTTTCCTTCGAGCGGGCGGGTGTGGTCGGCGACCTCGGTCACTTCGGCCACCTTTTGGGCGGGTGGGCTCCGACCCGGATCACCTGGCCCGAGACGTAGGCGGACTTGGGGGAGAGCAGGAAGCCGAGGGTGCTGGTGACGCCGGCCTCCGCGCGCTCGGCGACATAGACCAGCTGGACCGTGCTGCCCTTGCCGATCTCCTTGCCGAGGCTGCGGGTGAAGCCCTCGAGCGCCCGCTGGGCGACGCGCTCCGAGCCGCTGGTGAGCTCGGGCGGGGTGCCGAGGACCACGACCCGCGCGCACTCGTCGAGACTGCGCAGGATCGGGGTGAAGAAGTCGCGGAGCGCGATCAGCGCCGCCGAGTCCTTGAGGCCGGTCGCGTCGAAAACGATGCCCTTGACCCGGTCGCCATCGCCGATCGACGTGGTGGATGCGATGCCGAGCAGGTCGAGCAGGCCGGGCAGGGACTCGACCACCCGACCGGTGCCGCCGACCAGGACGCTGCCATCGACGAGCGGGTCGCCCACGGTGTAGCGGTCGAGTGTCGTCGGGTTGGGGAGTCCGAGGTTCTTGACCAGCAGCTTGCCGATCGGGGACGAGACGAAGCCTTGGTACTTGTCGCTCATGACGGTGCAGTGCCTCCACAGCTGAGGTCGGCGCGCGCCCAGATCCTTGCAAGGGCCACGCACTCAGATAGTTCCAGGTCCACGGGCCGAGCCCGCTCACCGGCTATGTAACTAGATGTGTAACTCCGAGTCCACATTTCGTGACTTGGCCCTCAATCGGTTCTCTTGTGGGGCCTGAGGCATGAGGATAGGAAACATGGCTGACTCTGTTCACTCCACCGCCCGCCGCGCTGCGGTCATCGGCGGCAACCGCATCCCGTTCGCCCGATCCAACGGCGCCTATGCCACCGCGTCCAACCAGGAGATGATGACCGCCGCGCTCGACGGCCTGGTGACGCGCTTCGGGCTCGAGGGGGAGCGTATCGGCGAGGTTGCGGGTGGCGCTGTCCTCAAGCACAGCCGCGACTTCAACCTGGTCCGCGAGTCGGTGCTGGGCACCAAGCTCGCTGCCGAGACCGCTGCCGTGGACCTGCAGCAGGCGTGCGGCACCGGTCTCCAGGCGATCAACTACGTCGCCAACAAGATCAAGCTGGGCCAGCTCGATTCGGGCATCGGCGGTGGCGTGGACACGACGTCCGACGCGCCGATCGCTATCTCCGAGAAGCTCCGCAAGAAGCTCATCCAGCTCAACAGTGCTCGGTCGACCAAGGACCGGCTCGCCGTACTCGCGACCATCCGCCCGGGCGACATCGGGCTCGCGATCCCGTCAAACGGTGAGCCCCGCACCAGGCTGTCGATGGGTGACCACCAGGCCCTCACCGCGTTGGAGTGGCAGATCGCCCGCGAGGCCCAGGACGAGCTGGCTGTCAGGTCGCACCACAACCTGGCGAAGTCCTACGACGAGGGCTGGCAGGACGATCTGGTCACGCCGTTCCGGGGTCTTGAGCGCGACAACAACCTGCGCGCCGACTCCTCGCTCGAGAAGCTCTCCAAGCTCAAGCCGGTGTTCGGCAAGGGCGAGGCCGCCACTATGACCGCCGGCAACTCCACCCCGCTGACCGACGGTGCCTCGATGGTGTTGCTCGCATCCGACGAGTGGGCCGAGCAGCACGGGCTGACCCCGCTGGCCTACTTCGTCGACTCCGAGGTCGCGGCGGTCGACTTCGTCAACGGTCACGAGGGCCTGCTGATGGCGCCGGCCTATGCCGTGCCGCGGATGCTTGCGCGTCATGGCCTCACCCTCCAGGACTTCGACTACTACGAGATCCACGAGGCGTTCGCCTCGCAGGTGCTGTCGACCCTCGCCGCGTGGGAGAGCCCGGTGTTCTGCAAGGAACGCCTCGGGGTGGACGCGCCGCTCGGCTCGATCGACCGCAGCAAGCTCAACGTGAAGGGCTCCTCGCTGGCCGCTGGTCACCCGTTCGCCGCCACCGGCGGGCGGATCGTGGCCAACACCGCGAAGCTGCTCGCCGAGAAGGGCTCCGGCCGGGCGCTGATCTCGGTCTGCGCCGCAGGCGGTCAGGGCGTCGTGGCGATCATGGAGCGCTGACCGGGCGTGGGTCGCACGCACTGAAGACGCCGTCCCGGTCCTCGGGGCGACACGCTTGCGCGAGGTCAGGTCAGGACCGGACGGACCGTGGCGTGGTCACCAGGGCGAGTGCCGACGTCACCACGTAGTCGCGGACCTCTTCGGCGGAAAGCTCCGCGACCATCGGGATGCCGGGCGCCGCCTCCGTGACCAGGATGCCGAGGCGCGCAAGCTGGAGGGCACCGAGACCGCTGGCGTACATCGTGTTCGCGACGATGGCGGGGTCACCCTTGACGGTGAACGTGCCGGCGCTGACGCCGGCGGACAGCACATCGGAGAGGATCGTCATGCACGAGGTGATCCCGCGGCCCAGCCGGAAGAGCGCGCCCTCGGAGATGTCGTCGAGCAGTTCGTCACCTGGGCGCACCATCAGGGTAAGGGCGCAGTCGACGAAAGCCGGGTGGGCGACGCCGTAGTCGAAGAAGGCGCCCACGACAGCGATGAGCTGTTGATGGGACTCGGGAGTCGAGTCCACCGCATCGCGCATCGCATCGTGGAGCTCGTCGAGATAGCCGACGAGGGTGAGCGCGAAGAGCTCCTCCTTGCCGGTGAAGTGTCGGTAGACGATGGCCCGGTTGATGCCGACCGCCGTGGCGATCTCCTCGATCTGCACGTCGCGCACACCACGGGAGTCGAAGAGCTCGCGCGTCGCGGCGATGATCTGCTCCTTGCGAGCGCGTCGGCGTGCCGCAGCTGCCTTCCGACGTCCGTCGATCTGAGGGGCCCGGGTCGCCATGGCGAAAGTGTACGCGATGTGCAACTCAGAGTTGCACGGTTGTGACGCCACCAGTCTGGCCAGACTGACGGGTCCTGTTTCGCCGCCGGGAGCCCCCTGAGCCGATACCGTGCTTGCTCGTGGGACCGATGGCCCCTGCTGGCGTCGATCGCGGTACGCCGGTAGACCACCCGGCACCCGTGCGGAGGCGCTGGTCGTTCTCGCCCCTCCGGTGTTGTGTGGGTAGGGAGAAGGGAACCGATCATGCCCCAATTGCGGATCCTCGCCGCCGCCATCGGCCTGCTGATCTCGAGCGTGTTGATCGCTCCGATCGCTCATGCGGCGCCGACCCTCACCCTGCCGTCGACGATCGGCGCACCGGGGGCCGTCACGACGGTCAACGGTGCTGGGTTCGTCCCAAGCTCGCTGGTCGACGTCTACTTCGACTACGACCAGGTGGGCTTCGTCGCCACCGACGCAGCAGGCACCTTCAGCTACGGGCTGACCATCCCGTCTACAGCGCACCCGGGAAACCACACCATCACCGGCGTTGCCCACAACGGCAGCAAGGCCGCACAACAGTCCTACCTGGTCCGGACCAACTGGCCGCAGTGGCGGGGAAACGCCAGCGGCAAGGGACTCAACCGCTTCGAGAACGTGCTCAACTCCTCCACCGTGCAAGACCTCGACCTGGAGGTTGCGCCGCCGGGGGCTTCGTCGGTCACATCCGCTCCGGTGACCGCGGGCTCGTACTACTACGTGGTCGGAAACGACGGTCACCTGCGCGCCTATCGTCGGACCAACGACACCCTCCGGTTCGACGTAGACCCCACTGCGCAGCAGCTGGTCCCGCCCGCTGTGGGCGGGGGTGTCGTGGTGGTTGCGGGAGTGGGCTTGCTCCAGGCACGCAATGCGTCCACCGGCGCACTCGTCTGGCGGGCCGTCCTCCCTGCCGGCGTCGGCGCGCCCGTGATCGCGGATGGAGTGGTCTACGTGGTCGCGCAGGGATCGACCACGCTGACCAACGGGGTCTACGCGTTCGACGTCAACTGCCGGACCGGCGGGGCCACGTGCACGCCGAAGTGGATAGGACCGGGGGGCTCCACCAACGGGTCGTTCTTCTACCCCGAGAACAGCGTCGCGCTCGGGGGCGGTCGCGTCTACGCGCGTCTCGGGAACGACCTGGTCTCCTTCGCCGTCGGCTGCGGTTCTGCCGGGGCAACGTGCACGAAGCTGGGTTCTGTGACCGGGATATCCACCGGGACCTCTCCGGTGTTCGCGAACAACTACGTCTACTCCGTCGAGGGCTCAGCGGTGACGGCGCGTCGCGCAGGATGCCTGGGGTGCGTCGCCGCGTGGAGTGGCACGCTGCCCGGCAGTGCCCACAGAACGGTGGCGGTCGCCGGCTCAAAGATCTACGTGACGCAGGGAAGCAGTCTCGTTGTCTTCAACTCATCCTGCGGCGCGGCTTCCTGCTCGCCGGTGTGGTCGACGAACACCGGGGGTAGCACGGCCTATCCACCTACCGTCGCCAACGGAGTGGTCTACCTACCTACCAGCAACGACGTATTCGCCTATCCGGCCAACTGCTACACAGGTTGCCCGGCTCTGTGGACGGCGGGCTCGGGCGGGACGTACTCCAACGCTCCCTACGCAACGGTGACGATCTCGGACGGCAGGGTCTACTCGGCGAGTAGCAGCGGCTTGTTGGTGTATTCGACGACCGCCACCCCGTTCAGCGCCAAGGTCGATCCGTCTCGGCTAAAGCCGTCCCCGCGGTTCGCCGAGGCCGAGAGGCGGGCCGAGCGAAGGCTCGCCGGATAGGCAGCGGGCCGATCGCTGGGTCGGATGGTTTGAGCGACTCCGCGGACGGGGACCACTTCGAGTCGCTTGCTCGCCCACGTCGAGTGCGGCACGGTCCTGCGTCGGGGCGCGGTCGGTGACAACATGACGTCGTGTTTCCGGGCTTCGAACTTCAGCGCATCAGCGTAGATGTGGGGATCGACCTCCGAGTCCGGCTCGGGGGAGATGGGCCGGCCGTCATCCTGCTTCACGGTCATCCCCGGACGCACACGACCTGGCACGCGGTCGCGCCACGCCTCGCAGCGGCGGGGTTCTCGGTCATCTGCCCGGACCTGCGGGGCTATGGCCAGTCATCAAAGCCGGAACCCGACCAGAAGCACTGGGCCTATTGTGACCGGGCGATGGCGACCGACATCGCGGCGTTGGCGACCGGCCTCGGACACGACCGGTTCGCCGTTGTCGGACACGACCGCGGAAGCTACGTTGCCTACCGGGCGGCGCTCGACCACCCCCAGCGCGTGACCAGTCTGGTCGCGTTGGACAGCGTCCCCATCCTCGACGCGTTGCAGCGAGCCGGACCCGGATTTGCCGAGGCATGGTGGCACTGGTTCTTCTTCGGTGCTTCCCCTCACGCCGAACGGGTCGTCAACGCAGATCCTCTTGCCTGGTATCGGCCTGATGCCGACGCGATGGGCGCGGAGAACTACGCCGACCTGGTGGACGC
Organism: uncultured Actinomycetota bacterium; assembly: GCA_963756795.1. Taxonomy (GTDB): domain Bacteria; phylum Actinomycetota; class Actinomycetes; order Propionibacteriales; family Nocardioidaceae; genus Nocardioides. Next base: position 529,131 of record CAVWPK010000002.1, read on the forward strand.
CGTGACGAACCCGGCCACTGTCCGAGCAATGATCGAGGACTACCGAGCGGGGCTCCATCTCGACCGCCGCCATGACGAAGAAGACCGCTCCGCGGGCAGAAAGATCGAGTGCCCGACGCTGGTGGCATGGTCTCGGTACGACGACATGGCTGAGCTCTACGGCGATCCGGCAGCGGTGTGGAAGTCCTGGTGCCGCCTCCCGGTCAGATCTGCCGTCATCGACTCGGGGCATCACATGGCCGAAGAGGCTCCCGAACAGCTGGTGGACGTGCTGCTGACGCATCTGCGGCACTGACTACTCAATCGGTCCTGGCCCCGATTCCGACAGCTCACGCACCCTCCAAACGATCCCGAGCGAGAGGTTGCCGGTCGGACTCGGCTCGATCCGCTGCACGGCGAAGCCCTCGCGCTCGTAGAACTCGCCGGCGCGTTGGTTGGACACGAAGTGCTCGATGTAGAGGCGATCTGCACCGACGGGCAGATCCCTGATGAGTTCACCGAGCAGCCTGCGTCCCAAGCCGGTGCCGCGGTGCTCGGGATGGACGTACAGCTTGTAGATCACATGATCGGATCCTCGCCGGCCACGCTGCCCGACGCCGATGACCTCTCCTTCGGTCTCGGCGATGAGTACGACACCGGCACCGACGGCTGTGCGCAGGCCTCCTGGACTCCACCAGTCCCGGACCTGCTCATCGGCAGCGTCCTTCCCGAGCAACGGCGCGTAGTGCGCTCGCACGTGCGCTTCGCCGAATCGGCAGATGGCGAGGACGTCGTGGAGCTCGGCCTTCCGGATCACAGGTTCACTGCTTGCTGTCAATGCAGACTCCCGCCGTCGATCGTGGCCTGCGCCCAGCTGTGGCCCGGTGCACCAAGATGCGACCGTACATCGCGGATGGTGTCTGCTTCGGCAGGGCGCTTGTCGCCCCGATAGCGAACGACCCGTGCGAAGCGGAGCGCGACACCGCCCCGGTAGCGACTCGACCGCTGGACTCCATCGAACGCGATCTCGACCACCTGCTCGGGGCGTAGGTAGACGACGCGACCGTCGCGGTGCGTCTCCAACTCCAGGGACTGTGCGGTCTGCCACGCGAGCATCTCGTCCGTCTTGCCCTCGAAGGTCTCGCGCGCACCGTCATCACTGAACACGCGATCCCTGGGTGTGTCCCCTTACCCGCCCTCAATGCGGCTGTGCGGACGCTTGGCGAGCGATGGACTGATGCGGCGGCCGCCCGCCGCATCGTACGATTGCGGCCGAGAGGAGGCAGCGATGGCCGATCCGATTGGCGACATCATCGGGGACTATCGGGCGTTCGCCGCCCAGCAGCACGAGCGCTTGCTCGCCCGGGGCATCGACATCCGCCCGTACCCCCTCAGCCACCTCGCCGTCCGCGTGCCGGAGTGGGACCAGTACGCCCATGTGAGGGACCTGCTCGAACGTCACGCGGTCGCCAATCGTGAGAACGTCTGGAACGGCCGCCCGATCTCGTTGATAGTTCCCGCCGAGCCGCTCGAAGTCTTGGACGGCAAGATCGTCCCGCTCATCGAGCTCATCCCGCCGATACACCAGCGCGTCTACAAGATGGGTTTGGAGCACCTTGGCGTCGTGGTCGGCGACACCTTCGACGCGTTCGTCGGAGCCCACAAGCCCGTCCTGACCGGACAGCAATTCCAGGGCCCGAACAGCACACCCGACCCCGCCTACATCTTGTTCGAGGACTTTACCCACGTGAAGTTCTACCGACTTTCACTGAGGGCATCCGTCGAGCTCGATGCTGGCCCGTTCGCCGACGGCTTCCATCACGTCAACGATTGGGTTCCCCAGCGGCTCGTGACCGCGACCGGCCCGAACCCTCTGCCGCGCTGAGCGACGCCCGGAAAACGGCGCGACCGCACGCTATCCGCGGCGGCTGGTCTCGACACGCATACTCGCTGGCGCTCACGACCCGGCTCGACCGGCGGAACGCGCCCCGTCTTCGGCAGGCGGCGCACTTCGCTTCCACAGAAAAACACCGGCCAAGAAGTCCGCGAAGCGGGCCATCTCCTGAGAATGCCCCTGCACGGCCTCGTCAACCTGTCCCCCTGACGGGATGGCTCAGAGGAACGAACGGAGAGTGTCGATGGAGTCCGCCTCGGCAGCAACCTTGTCGTCCCGATAGCGCAGCACGCGGGCGAAGCGTAGGGCCACACCGCCCGGGTAACGACTGGAGCGCTGGACTCCGTCGAACGCGATCTCGACTACTTGCTCAGGCCTGACGTAGACCACGTGCCCGTCTCGCCGCGTCTCCAGCTCCAGGAAACGATCTGTCTGCCACGCGAGCATCTCGTCCGTCATGCCCTTGAACGTCTTTCCGACCGGTGTCCAGCCATCTTCGTAACCATCCTTCGAAGTCTTGCCGAGCATCACGAGGCGTTCCGGGGCGTCGTCGTCGCGGGCGCCCAGGTGGATGTTGGAGAGCGTCCCGCGGCGCCGGCCGGAACCCCACTCCACCGCGAGCACGACCAGGTCCAGGGTGTGCACAGGCTTGACCTTCACCCAGGCGGCACCTCGCCGACCGGCGGCGTACGGCGCGTCGGCGGCCTTGACCACCACGCCCTCGTGGCCGTCGGCCAACACCTGTTCCGTGAACGAACGGGCAGCCGCCGGATCGGTCCCGCGCCAGCGCGGCACCCGGTGGGCTTCGGGCACCAGCGCCTCCAGCGCGGCCCAGCGCTCGGTGGCGGGCAGGTCGAGCAGGTCGCGTCCATCGAGGTGCAGGACGTCGAAGAAGAAAGGTGTCACCACCGACCGAGCCGTCCCAGGAGCGCCGGAGGAGAGGTCCGGAAGGACGCTGGATGCGGTGCGGGCCGCCGTCTCCTGGAACGGGCGCGGCCGTCCCCGGTGGTCGAGGGCCAGCGCCTCGCCGTCGAGCACCAGTTGGTCGGCCGGCAGCGAGCGGACCACCTCGACCACCTCGGGCAGCCGGTGGGTGATGTCGTCGAGGCTGCGGGTCGCGATCAGGACCTCGTCGCCGCGGCGATGCACCTGAATCCGGATGCCGTCGAGCTTGGCGTCGACGGCCAGCTGGCCACCGGTCTTGTCCAGCGCCGCATCGAGGTCAGGTGCCGACGACGCGAGCATCGGCTGGATCGGCCGTCCGACGGTCAGGCCGATCGCGGCCAGCGCGTCAGGGCCGGTGAAGGCGGCGTCGACGACGTACGTCGCGCCACCGGCGAGCATCGCGGCGCGCCTGACGGCGGCGACCGGAGCGTCGGCGGCCTTCGCGACCCCCGCGGTCATCACCGCCTCCAGCGCGCCCTGGCGGACCGTGCCGAGCGCGACCGCTCGCAACCAGTCCTGCTCGGAGGACGTCGCCCGGCCGAACAGCGCGCCGACCGCGGCGTTCCGGGAGGCAACGGACCCGGGACCGCCCAGCGAGGCGAGGTGTGCGAACGCAGCGTCGACCTCGTCGACGCCGAGCGACGGTTCGGCTGCTGGTGTCGGCAAGGTCTCGAGGCTGCGCCAGCCGAGGCCGGTGCGGCGTTGCCGTAGCCGGCCGCTGACGAAGTAGGCCACGAGCTCCCGCTGTCCGGGCTCGGTGCGAGTCAGCAGGTCGGCGATCAGCTCGGTCTTCTCCTTGCGAGAACGAGTGGCCGCGATCCGGGCGGAGACTTCGACGATCGTGTGCAACAACACCCACCCGACGCTAGCCGGGACCACCGTCAGTCGTGGGTTGCCTCGAGCACCGCCGCGGTGACGGCGCCGCGGATCACCATCTCGTAGACCGCGTCGAGGTCGTCGTCGACGTCGCCGAAGTAGCCGGCCACCTCGAGGGAGACGAAGCCGTGCAGCGCGGCGAAGACCGCCATCCCGGTCGGCAGCAGTCGCTCCTCGGGCAGTCCGGCGGAGCGCACCATCACGCCGAGCGCCTCGATCGTGTCGGCTGCCGCCGCGAAGAACGCCTCAGGGACGATCGGCGGGCGGGTGATTGCCGCGTAGCGCTGCGGGTTGGACCGGGCGAACGCGCGCAGCTCGTGGCTGAGCACGCGCAGGCCGTCGGCACCTGCGTGCCCCATCGCCGCTCGCCGTACGTGCTCACCGAGCAACCGCATCGCACGCACCTGGATCGAGGCGCGCAGGTCCTCGAGGTTGGCCACGTGGTTGTAGAGGGAGGAGACCCTGGTGTCCAGCTCTGCGGCCAGCGAGGTCATGGTCAGCGAGTCATAGCCCTCCCGGTCGACGAGCACTTCGGCGGCCTGTAACACCGCCTCCTGGTCGAGGCGGGCGCGACGGGTGTCGGGAGCCGAACTCATGCTGTCTCCTCCCGGACATCTCTCGTATTGCAGCGAATGGGTTTCGTGTCGGGACTAGAGCCTAGTGTTTGTCGCGTGGATCGGCCGAAGGCGACGCGGGTGTGGCGTCCTGAGTGGCCGTGCGCCGTCCGCAACCTGCTCGGCCAACAGCGACGTGGATCCGGTGACCCGACGATGCGGCTGGCCCCGGCGGGAGAGCGTGGGCCGCACTGGCGGGCGAGCCGGACGCCGGAGGGGCCGGTCACCCTCGGCATCGAGTCCCGCAGCGCGGCCGGTGAGGTTCGAGCGCAGGCGTGGGGTCCCGGCTCGCTCTGGGCGCTGGACCAGCTGCCCGAGCTCCTGGGCGCCGCGGACGACTGGACCGGGTTCGAGGCCCTCCATCCTGTGGTCGTCGAGGCCCGACGCCGCTTCCCGCACCTGCGCCTCGGCCGCACCGCGCGACCGCTGGAGGCGCTGGTGCCGACGATCATCGAGCAGAAGGTCACGGGCAAGGAAGCGTTCGCCGGCTTCCGTGCGCTGGTGCTCAAGTACGGCGCGCCCGCCCCGGGACCGGCCGTCGGTCTCCGCCTCCAGCCCGATCCCGACACCCTGGCGGGCATCCCGTCGTGGTCCTGGTTGGGTCTCCACATCGACCCAGCGCGCTCCCGTGCCGTCGTCACCGCTGCCCGCCACGCCGACGCCCTGGAGCGGATCGTCAGCAGCTCGGGCAGTCCGGCCGCGGATCTCGACCGAGCGGTGCAGAGCCTGCCCGGTCTCGGAGCGTGGACGAGCGCCGAGGTCCGGCAACGCGCCCTCGGCGACCCCGACGCAGTGTCGTTCGGCGACTACCACGTAGCCAAGGACGTGGGTTGGGCGTTGTTGGGTCGAGAGATCGATGACCGCGCGTTGCAGGCGTTCCTCGAGCCGTGGCGTCCGCACCGCGGGCGGGTTCCGATGCTGGTCGGGGCGGCCGGGTTACGGCGTCCGAGGCGTGGTCACCGGGCCTCACTACGTGGACACTTGCCCAGCGTGTGACGTTTTCTCGTGATATCTGTTACACCGAGCAACAGGCAAAAGTCTGAGCATCGAGCTCAGCGACAGGGGTGGCGCATGGGACCGGTGTCGCTGTGCGCGCTCCCACACCCTCCCCGCCTGGGGAACGCGAAGGGGCCGCAATGACCGCAATGGTGCTTGGCGGACGGTCCATCTTCGACAGTCTCATCAGCCGGGCGAAGGCCGGCGTCAAGACCACCGGCGACCTCCTGATCCTCGCGGTGGAATCGGCCAGATTCATCGTCACCGACATCGTCGCCCGCCGCTTCTCCTGGACCGAGTTCCTGCTCCAGTGCTGGTTCATGACCCGTGTGTCGCTGTTGCCGACCATCTTGGTGTCGATCCCCTTCGGCGTCATCACCTCGGTACAGATCGGCGCTGCCGCCAACCAGATCGGTGCCCAGTCGTTCATCGGAGCGGTCAACGGGATCGGCATCCTGCGCCAGGGCGCCCCGCTCGTCACGTCGCTGATGATCGCGGGCGCGGTCGGGTCCGCGATCTGTTCCGATCTCGGCGCGCGGACGGTGCGTGAGGAGACCGACGCCCTGATGGTCATGGGCATCTCGCCGATCCAGCGCCTGGTCGCCCCGAGAGTCCTGGCGGCGCTGCTGATCTCCCTGCTGCTCACCGTGGTCGTCGCAATGTCCGCCATGATCACCGCCTTCGCGCTGGTGGTCGGCACCGGGCAGATCTCCTCCGGCACCTACCTCGACTCCTTCGTCGGGCTTGCCCAGCCGATGGATCTCTTCCTCGCGGAGCTGAAAGCGCTGATCTTCGGGTTCATCGCAGTGATCGTCGCCTCGCACAAGGGCCTCCAGGCCCGCAACGGCCCGAAGGCGGTCGCCGACGCGGTCAACCAGGCGGTCGTTCTCAGCGTCATCCTGCTCGCCGTGGTCAACGTCGGCATCACGCAGGCCTACGTCATGCTCGTGCCGCAAGGGATGGTGTGAGCCATGGTCGACGTCCAGCCCCGGGCGCGGGGAGCCGGTGAGCGGTTCTCCGACAGCATGGTCGGCGCCACCGACTCGCTGATGAACGCGCTCGCCGTGATCGGTCACTTCGCGTCGTTCTGCGCTGGACGTCGTCAAAGGCATGCCGTCGACCGTGGCGCTCTATCCCCGGGAGGTGTTGCGGCAGCTCAAGGACATCGCATGGGGCAGCGGCGCAATCCTGGTCGGCGGCGGCACGGTGGGCGTCATGATCCTGCTGTCGATCGCGGCCGGCACGTCGATCGGGATCGAGGGCTTCAACGGGCTCGAGATCGTCGGCCTCGCCCCCCTCACCGGCTTCATCTCGGCCAGCGCGAACACCCGGGAGCTCGCCCCGCTGATCGCGGCGCTGGCGCTCGCCGCCCAGGTCGGCTGCCGGTTCACGGCGCAGATCGGGTCGATGAAGATCTACGAGGAGATCGATGCCCTCGAGGTGATGGCCGTCAACCCGATGCGCTACGTCGTCACCACCCGGGTGATCGCCTGCATGCTGGCGATCCTGCCGCTCTACCTCATCGGGCTGATCGGCAGCTACGCCGCCTCACAGATGTCGGTCGTGGTCCTCTTCGATCAGTCCCCGGGCCAGTACGACCACTACTTCTCGACGTTCATCCAAGGGCGCGACGTGTTCTTGTCGGTGGTCAAGATCCTGATCTTCGCGTTCGCGATCGCGCTCATCCACTGCTGGTACGGCATGAAGGTCGGCGGCGGACCCCAAGCAGTGGGTGAGGCAACCGGCGCAGCGATCCGCGCCAGCATCGTGTCGATCGTCATCATCGACATGATCCTCACCCTCATCTTCTGGGGCGGCGACCCCGGTTTCCGGATCTCGGGGTGAGCTGACCGATGCCCAGAGAGCTCCCACGTCACACCCTCGCCCGGCGCGGGTTGATCGCGCTCGTCGCGCTGGCGGTGATCGGATCGCTGGTCTCGCTGCGGAGCAACGGGACCTTCGGGTCCAAGCCTCACGTCTCGGCGATCGTGGCCGACGCCGGCGGTGCGCTCCGGAAGGGTTCGGACGTCAAGATGGGCGGTGTCCTCGTCGGCAAGGTGAACTCGGTCTCGCGCGACGAGTCCGGCGGCGTCCGGGTCGACATGGAGATGTCGGAGGAGGACCTGGAGCACGTGCCCGCCAACGTCGTGGCGCGGATCCTGCCGGCGACGGTCTTCGGTACGACGTTCGTCGACCTGATCGTGCACGGGAGCCCTTCGACGGACAGCCTCGAGGCCGGCGACGACGTGAAGGCCGACTCGACGCAGGAGACGTTGGAGTTCCAGCAGGCGCTCGACGACATCGACCGACTGGTGACAGCGCTGGGTCCTGCCGAGCTCGCGTCAGCGATCGGATCGGCCTCGCAGGCCCTGGACGGACGCGGTGACCAGTTGGCAGCGACGGTCCGCACGTTGAACTCCTACCTGGGCCGGCTCAACCCGCGGATGCCCGCAGTGCGCGCGGACCTCGAAGCTCTCGCGACGACCGTCGGCGTCATCGACGAGGTGGCGCCCGACCTTCTGGACGCCACCGAGGACGCTCTGGTGTTCACCAACAGCCTGATCCACCAAGAGGCAGCCATCACCGCACTGATCACAGGAGGCACCCAGCTCGCGACGGCGTCGACGGAGTTCCTGTCCCGCAACGAGCGGCGCCTGGTCCGCTGGATCCGGGGCATGGGCGGCTTCATCGACATCCTCTACGACAACCGTCGAGCCGGCATCACCGACGCGATGACGATCAACATCGCGCTGGGCAACAAGCTCCCGACGATCATCAAGGAGGGCTTCATCCAGGCTGACGCGCTCCTGGACTCCGACCTCCCGCCGTACTACGGCAGCGGGGACCGCCCGTCGTACCGGACGAGCTTCGGCGCGATGGTGGGCGGTGCCCGGTGACCGGGATCAAGTCGGTAGCAGCCAAGGTCGCTGCGTTCGCCATCGCCGCGCTGCTGCTGCTGATCCTGCTGGTCAACACGATGGCCAACGGCATCTCCGGCGACAAGAGCGAGTTCCGGGCCGAGTTCTCCGACGTCAGCGGACTCAGGGTCGGTGACGACGTCAAGGCCGCCGGTGTGCGCGTCGGGCAGGTGACGGGCATCGAGACGACCGACGACGGCGCGATGGTCGACTTCGTGCTGGTTGCGGAACAGAAGATCTACGACACGACCAAGATCATCATGCGCTACCAGAACCTGCTGGGGCAGCGTTACCTCCAGCTGCGCCAGGAGGGAGCTCGGGGCGATGAGCTCCAGGACGGCGACACCATCGAGATGTTCGTGCTCGTGAGAGGCACGCAGCGGTGGCGGACCAGCCCGGGCTTCGATCTGACCGAGCTGCTCAACGGCTTCCGGCCCTTGTTCGAGATCCTGCAGCCGAGTGACGTCAACAAGCTGGCGACCTCGCTGGTCAAGGTCCTCCAGGGCGAGGGCGGCACGATCGAGGGGCTGCTGGCGCAGACCGCGGAGCTCACCAACTTCTTCGCGGACCGCGACGACGTGATCGGTGAGGTGATGACGAACCTCACCCCCGTGCTGGAGAACCTCGCAGGGAAGGGCGACGAGCTGCAGGACACCGTGGTCGAGCTCCGGAACCTGATGACCGGGCTGGCCCGGGATCGCAAGGCCATCGGCGCCTCGATCGACGGCATCAGCCAGTTGGTCGGAGCGACGAGCGACCTGCTGCGTGACGCGAAGTCGCCGATGACGCGCACCACCGACCGGCTCGCCACGGTCGCCGCGATGTTCAAGGAGGCCCGCGGAGACCTGGAGGACTCACTGGAGGCGTTCGGGACCATCTTCGAGTCCCTCGGCCGGGCGGGGTCCTACGAGAACGCGCTCAACGTCTACGCCTGCACGTTCGCCATCGCCCTCGGCGATCAGCTGGTCTACCCCTCCGGTCAGAGCGGCCCGTGGTCGGAGGTCTGCCGATGAAGCCGATGAACGCGCGAGACCCGTTCAAGACCGGTTTGGTCGCGATCGTCATCGGGGGAGTGATCGCGGCCGCCGTGATCCTCTTCAGCGTGGTCAGCTTCGGCACCACGAGCTATACCGCAGTGCTGGAGCACACCGGTGGCCTCCGCAACGGTGAGGACGTCCAGGTGCACGGCGTGCCCAAGGGCAAGGTCACCGGCATCGAGCTCGACGAGGACCGCGTCGTGGTGTCCTTCGTCCTCGACAGCGACATCGATCTCGGTTCCCGCACGGAGGCGACGGTCAAGGTGGCCACCCTCCTCGGCACCCACTACCTCGAGGTCGACCCGTCCGGTGCCGGCGAGCTTGCCGACGGCACCATCCCGATCGATCGCACCGCGGTGCCCTACAACCTCCAAGACGTGCTCGAAAGCGGGGCGCGGGCGCTCGACGAGCTCGATCCGGAGCTGCTGGCCCGGGCGCTGACCCAGATGGCCGGCACCCTCGGCGCTTCGCAGGACCAGATCCGGCCAGCTCTCGAGGGCGTGGCCAGGCTCTCCGAGGTCATCGCGTCGAGGTCGGACCAGACGGGCGCGCTGCTCACGGCCGCACGCAGCGTCACCGACCAGCTCGCGGCGAGCAGCGACGACATCGTCGCGATGATGAAGCAGACCAACCTGGTGATCACCGAGGTCACGTCGCGTCGGCAGGCCATCCACCGGCTGCTGGTCGAGACGACCGAGCTGTCCCGGGCGCTCCGCTCGATCGTCGAGTCGACGCAGGGCAAGCTGGCGCCGGGTCTTCGCGACCTCAACGACGTGATCATCTTCCTCAACCAGCAGGACGACAAGCTGCAGCACGTGCTCGAGGTGATGGCCCCGGCCGTCCGCTACATCGCCAACGCGGCGGGCAACGGCCCTTGGGTCGACCTGTTCTCCGACATCCCGGCGATCCCAGCCGACGATGTCGCGTGCCACATGCGAGGTGACTGCCAATGAGGGGCGAGGTCGACCAGTCGATGACTGTGACCATCGTCGACGACGTACGGCGGTCCGGCAATGCTGGGTCCGTGCGCCCGGTACGGCTGGTGCTGCTGGCTGTGGTGCTGCTGCTGACCGCGGCGTGCAGCTCGCTGCCCGGCACCGGCGGAAAGATGGAGGTCGTCGCCTACTTCGAGGACTCAGCCGGCCTGTTCGTCGGCAACGATGTCGGCATCCTGGGCGTCGTGGTCGGCGAGATCACCTCGATCGAGCCTGACGGCGAGCAGGTCAGGGTGACCATGGAGATCGCCGACAACCACCGGGTCCCGGCCGATGCCGGCGCCGTCGTGGTCGCGCGGTCGGTCGCCACCGACCGGTATGTGGAGCTGACGCCGGTCTACTCCAAGGGCCCAACCCTCGAGGACGGCGACGAGATCGGGGTCGAGCGCACCCGCGCGCCGGTCGACTTCGACCAGGTCCTGGCTTCACTCAACGACTTCGCGACCGGGATCGCCGGGTCCAAGAAGGCCACGAAGGCGATTCAGCGGTTCATCAACGAGGGCACGAACGCGCTCCGCGGCAACGGCTCGCTGATCAACCAGACCGTGCACGCCCTGCAGGATGGCGTCAACGGTCTCCACGGCCAGCGTGACAACGTCGCGTCCACCCTGCGTTCGCTGGACGTGCTGCTGGCCGCAGTCGCCACCAACGAGTCCACGGCGCGCGAGTTCATCAGCCAGGTGACAGAGGCATCCGACCTGCTGGCCGACGAGCGCGAGAACTTCCGTACGGCGCTCCGCTCGCTCGACTCCGCCGTCACGATCGTTGCGCAGTTCGCGGTCGACAACCGGGAGCAGATCATCGAAGCGCTCGACGGGTCGACCCGGCTGATGCGGACCATCTTGAAGAAGCACCGCAACCTCACAGAGATCCTGCGGGTCATGCCACTCGCCCTCCAGAACCTCGAGCGCACTCGCGAGGGCAACCGGCTCAAGGTGGTGGTCGACCCCGTCGTGCTGACACCGCTGGGGGGCGTCGTCAACCAGGTCTGCGACCGGCTGCCGCCGGCGATCTGCCAGCTCTTCGGCTCCGACCCCACCGGGAACAACTGATGACGACGCTGTCGATCAGAGCAGCCGCGGCGACGGTCGCCGCCGCCGGAGTGCTGGTCGCATCGGGATGCTCGACGACGATGCGTGACCTGCCGATACCCGGCACCGGTGTGTCGGGCGACACGATCGAGCTCAAGGCCGAGTTCGACGAGGCGCTCAACCTTGCCCAGGGGGCACCGGTCAAGGTCAACGGCGTCGACAGCGGCAAGGTCACCTCGATCACGATCGACGACTACACCGCGATCGTGAAGATGGACGTCCGCACCGACGCCGAGCTGCACAAGGGTGCGACCGCGCGGCTCCGTTACACGACGCCGCTGGGCGAGCTCTTCGTCGACGTGACCAACCCGCCCGAGGGTGCCAAGCTCGCCGACGGGACCACTCTCGGGCTGGACGAGACCGAAACCGCACCGACTGTCGAGGACGCGCTGGCTCAGGCGTCGCTCCTGGTCAACGGTGGTGGTCTCGCGCAGCTGCAGACGATCACCGAGGAGCTCAATGCCGCTCTCGGCGGCAACGAGGGCGACCAGCGGCTGCTGCTCGACCAAGCGGCGACGTTCCTCACCCAGGCCAACGCCACCACGGCAAGCATCGACGCCGTCCTCAGGTCCCTCAACTCCCTGTCCGGCACGCTGAGCGACCGGCAGCGGATCATCAACCGGGCGGTGAAGGAGATCCGCCCGGCCGCGGCCGTCCTGCGCCGGGCGACGCCCGAGCTGACGGCGCTGCTCAAGGCGGTCGAGCGCTTCTCGTCGGCCGCCAACGACACGGTCACCGCGACCCGGTCGCAGCTGTTCGCCCTGCTCGCCGAGACCGAGCCTGTGCTTGCCGAGTTCGCGCGCAACCGCGGCCGGTTCAGCCGGATGATGCAGAGCCTGGTCACAGCGGCCGACACGCTGCGCGGCGTCATCCCCGGCGACTACGGCTCGATCTCGATCGACGTGCACCTCGACAACATCCAGGCCGGAAACATTCCGGGCCTGCAAGGCCTGCTCGACCTGATCGGCATCACCGCTCCGATCGCCGACGTGATCGACCTGCTGGGGCTCGACAACCTGCCCGGCGGGTTGTTGGGGCGCAGCACCGGGGGTCAGTCGACCTCGCCGCCGTCCGACGACATCGGCCGGTCCGACGGATCCGGACGCGGGGACAGCCCGGCGACTCAGCTGTCACTCGAAGGCCTGCTCGGCGGGCTGCTCGGGGGAAGGGGCTGACATGCCGAGCCTGCGCAGCATCCTCAGCGACCGTCTCTATCTGAGCGCGGTGGGCATCCTCGCGGTTTTCGTGGTCACCGTCGGCTACCTGTTCGCGGCGGTGCTCGACCAACCTTTGACCTCGCGTCCGGTGAAGGTCGACGTCGAGCTCGAGCAGACGGGCGGGTTGTTCGAGGGATCCGTCGTGACCTACCGGGGCATCAAGGTCGGAAAGGTCACCGAGATCGTGCCGACCGACGAGGGTGTCCTGGCCTCCATCCGGCTGAACTCCGGCACCGACATCCCGAAGGACTCGCTCGCGCGGGTGCGCAGCCTGTCGCCGGTCGGCGAGCAGTACCTCGACTTCCAGCCCGACTCGATCGACGGTCCGTTCCTCGAGAGCGGTGACACGATCGACGCCGAGTCCACGGACCTGCCGGAGAGCCTGAGCACGACGGTGGTCGCGGTCAACGACGTGCTCCGCCAGATCGACGACAAGAAGCTCCGGATCGTGCTCCGTGAGCTGAACACGGCGCTCGCGGGCACCGGCGACGACCTCGGACGGATCCTCGACCAGGGCTCCGACCTGCTCGCCACTCTCGATGCCGCCTGGCCCGAGACCAACAGGGTCATCACGAACGCCGACACCGTCCTCCGGATCGTCAGCGACAACGAGGGCAGCCTTCGGATCCTCGGGGCCAGGGCCAAGCAGTTCGCGGCATTCCTGCGGACCTACGAGCCCGAGTGGCAGCGGGTGCTCGACCGGACCCCAGGTCAGATCGAGGACCTGAGGGCACTGGTCCGCGACGCCGAGGAGGTGCTCCCGGGCTTCCTCGATGCGGGCGTGAGCTTCACCGATGTGGCGATGGCCTACCAGCCCCACCTGCGGACGCTGCTCCAGGAGTACGCAAGTGGCCTCGGTACGTTGGTCGGTGTGATCTCCGACGAGCGGATCAACCTGCATCTGATCGGTGTCCGCACCGCGCGCTGCGACTACGGGACGACCCGGCACAAGCCCTACGACCCGGAGCGCCACGCGTTCCAGGACTACGGAGCCTGCTCGGTCTCGTTCGCACGTCTCCAGCGCGGTGCCGCGCACGCCCCTGGCCCGGTGCGATGAGCATGATCAGTGTCGAGAAGGCAACGGAGGACCAGGAACGGACCGATCAGGTCCACCAACTGGTCGTCATGGTGCTCATCGGCGCCCTGGTGGCGACTCTGGTTGCCGTCGTGTGGCTGGTCCAGGGCAAGAACACCACGCAGGACGACCTGGACAAGGCTGAGCAGGACCTCGCGTCGTACGCCGCCGGTCCCGACGCCCAGGCCGCCGCCGAGGCGATCCTCGGCGAGATCGTCTCCTTCGACCACCGCGCGATGGACGACGAGTACGACTGGACGAAGTACCTCGCCGACGACGAGCTCCGGGCCGACTACGAGGACAACATCGCTCCGAAGCTCCGCAAGGTGATCGTGAGGACGAAGGCAACGGCCGTCGGCGAGATCGAGCAGTCTGCCTACAACATCGTCGACGACGACAGCGTCAACGTGCTGGCCTTCGTGCGCCAACGGCTCACCGATGTCGACAACCCGGACGGTGTGATCGCCGAGCAGTGGGCATCGCTCGCGATGATCCGTGACGGTGATGACTGGCAGATCGGCCGGATCGACATCGTGTCGGTCCCGCCACCGTCCTGACCCGCGGGGCGGAGTCCTCCGATGCGGACACACCGCCTAGATTGACTGACGTGGGCACTCAGCGCGACGGTGTCGGGATCTCCCGGCTGGTCCGTCGACTCCTGCTGACGGTCCTCGGGATCCAGGTCGGGCTCGCGGTCACCATGTCGCTGGTCGACTCCTACCGGCGGCGAGGGAAGCGGCCCAAGCCGTTCCCGACGCGGGCACCCTCGACGGTCACGGTGGGCGACGGCGAGGTGACGACGTACACGTTCGGTCGCGACCTCTACCAGGACATGATCGCGGCGATCGACGGCGCCCAGCGGCAGGTCCTCTTCGAGACCTACATCTGGAAGGGCGATGCGACAGGGGAGCGGTTCAAGCGTGCCCTGTCGGCTGCTGCGGACCGGGGCGTCGAGGTCTACTGCATCTATGACGGGTTCGCCAACCTGGTCGTGGCCCCGCCGTTCAAGCGGTTCCCGGCTTCGATGAAGGTGTTGCGCTACCCCGTCTACTCGGCCGGCTGGCGGTTCTTCGACCTGCGCCGCTACGGCCGGGACCATCGCAAGATCCTGGTGATCGACGATCACACGGGTTTCATCGGCGGCTACAACATCGGGTCCGCCTACGAGACGGAGTGGCGCGACACCCACGTGCGGGTGACCGGCCCCGCGGTCTGGGATCTCAAGCGGGCGTTCGCGGACTTCTGGAACCTCAACCGGCGCCGTCGGCTCCGCGCCTCGGAGCGCCCGCTGCTCCTGGAGACGGCGTCCACCTGGGAGCCGCTGGTCAGGGTCCAGCGCAACGTGCCGAGGCTGTGGGTGTTCCCGATCCGGGGCATGTACCTCGAGGCGATCAACCGCGCCAGTCGCAACATCTGGCTGACCCAGGCCTACTTCCTGCCCGACCAGGACTTCGTCGATGCGCTCAAGGACGCCTCCCGGCGCGGCGTGGACGTCCGGCTGCTGGTGCCTCTCAAGTCCAACCACATCGTCGCGGACTGGATCTCCCGCGGCTACTTCAGCCAGCTCCTCGACGCCGGGGTGCGGGTCCTCCGCTTCCGGGATGCGATGGTCCACTCCAAGACGGCGACCGTTGATGGGACCTGGTGCACGGTCGGCACGGCGAACATCGACCGGCTCAGCCTGCAGGGCAACTACGAGATCAACCTCGAGGCAATCGACCAGGGTCTTGCCAAGGAGCTCGAGGACATCTTCCTCGTCGACCAGTCCAACTGCCTCGAGCTCACCAGTGGCGAATGGGAGGCGCGGGACCTCCACCGCAAGTTCACCGAGGCCTTCTTGAAACCGCTCCGGCCGCTGCTCTGAACCGCGGCGGTCCCACCCCCGCCTCGAGCCGGACCGGCCCCGCCGCTGGCCGGCGCGGAGGGGTGTCCCCGGTCCGCCGTACGCTCGTCGCATGCGACCGATCACCGATCTCGAGCGTCGGGTGGCTCCGTTCAAGGTGGAGTCCGACTACCAGCCGTCCGGTGACCAGCCGGCTGCGATCGCCGAGATCACCCGCCGGATCGAGTCCGGCACCGAGGACGTCGTGCTCCTCGGCGCCACCGGCACCGGCAAGACCGCGACCGTCGCGTGGGTCGCCGAGCAGGTGCAGCGTCCGCTGCTCGTGATGCAGCCCAACAAGACCCTTGCCGCGCAGTTCGCCAACGAGCTGCGCCAGCTGTTCCCCAACAACGCGATCGAATACTTCGTCTCCTACTACGACTACTACCAGCCCGAGGCCTACGTCCCTCAGACCGACACCTACATCGAGAAGGACAGCTCGATCAACGAGGAGGTGGAGCGGCTCAGGCACTCCGCCACCAACAGCCTGCTCACGCGGCGTGACGTGATCGTGGTGTCGACGGTGTCGTGCATCTACGGCCTCGGCACGCCGCAGGAGTACGTCGATCGGATGGTGCGGTTGCGGGTGGGTGCTGAGCACGACCGCGACTCGGTGCTCCGGCGCCTGGTCGAGATCCAGTACACCCGCAACGACCTGGCATTCACCCGCGGCACCTTCCGGGTGCGGGGCGACACCCTCGAGATCTTCCCGGTCTACGAGGAGATGGCGGTCCGGGTCGAGTTCTTCGGCGACGAGATCGAGCGGCTGATGACCCTCCACCCGGTCACGGGCGAGGTGCTGACCGAGGACACCGAGCTCTACATCTTCCCGGCGAGCCACTACGTCGCCGGTCCACAGCGGATGGAACGGGCGATCAACGGCATCGAGGCCGAGCTCACCGACCAGCTGGCAACCTTCGAGCGGCAGGGCAAGATGCTGGAGGCCCAGCGACTTCGGATGCGCACCGCCTACGACATCGAGATGATGCGCCAGATCGGCACCTGCTCGGGCATCGAGAACTACTCGATGCACATCGACGGCCGCAGCCGCGGGTCCGCGCCCAACTGCCTCCTCGACTACTTTCCGGAGGACTTCCTGCTCGTCATCGACGAGTCACACGTCGCGGTCCCGCAGATCGGCGGGATGTATGAAGGCGACATGTCCCGCAAGCGCAACCTGGTCGAGCACGGCTTCCGGCTGCCCAGCGCCATGGACAACCGGCCGCTGCGCTGGGAGGAGTTCCTCGACCGGACCGGTCAGACCATCTACCTCTCCGCGACCCCCGGCAACTATGAGCTCGACAAGGTCCAGGGCGACGTCGTCGAGCAGATCATCCGGCCCACCGGCCTGATCGACCCCGAGGTCGTGATCAAGCCGACCAAGGGGCAGATCGACGACCTCATCCACGAGATCCGCTTGCGCACCGATCGCAACGAGCGAGTTCTGGTGACGACGCTCACCAAGAAGATGTCCGAGGATCTCACCGACTACCTGCTCGACGCCGGTGTGCGCACCCGTTATCTGCACTCCGAGGTCGACACGCTCAAGCGGATCGAGCTGCTTCGTGACCTCAGGCTCGGCGCCTACGACGTGCTCGTCGGCATCAACCTGCTCCGCGAGGGTCTCGACCTTCCCGAGGTTTCCCTGGTGTCGATCCTCGACGCCGACAAGGAGGGTTTCCTGCGGTCCGACAAGTCGCTGATCCAGACGATCGGCCGGGCCGCCCGGAACGTCTCCGGCCAGGTGCACATGTATGCCGACCGGATCACTGCCTCGATGGAGTCTGCGGTCGACGAGACCAACCGGCGACGGGCCAAGCAGGTCGCCTACAACGAGGCTCATGGCGTCGATCCGCAGCCGCTGCGGAAGAAGATCGCCGACATCACCGACATGCTGGCACGTGAGGACGAGACCACCCAGCAGCTGCTCCAGACCTGGGCCGATGCCGGGGTCAAGGGGCGCGCCGGGGGGGTGAGGGGGCGCCGGGCTCCGGTGCCGACCCTCGGAGAGGGGGCGCTGGGCCAGCACGCCGGCGAACTGGCCGGCCTGCCGAGCTCTGACCTCGCCGCGCTGATCCAGGACCTCACCGACCAGATGAAGGGTGCGGCCGCGGAGCTCCAGTTCGAGCTCGCCGCCCGGCTCCGCGACGAGATCTCCGAGCTCCGCAAGGAGCTCCGGCAGATGGTTGAGGCGACCAAGTGAGGGGGAGCCGCCGACCGAGGGACGGTGTCGCTCAGCGGCCGATGCGGCGGAGGTTGGTGAGCCCGACCAGGCGGGCAATCACCAGGGCGACGTAGAGCACGCCCGCGACCTGCTCGACCATGACCAGCGACCGGGCGTGGTCGAGCACCGGGTAGACGTCGGACAGGCCGACGCTGGTGAGCGTTGTGAACGACAGGTAGAGCAGCTCGAACCAGCTGACGTCGGCGCCGGCCTCAATGCCGTGGCCGACGAACGATCCGGGCCAGATCACCTGGGCAGCGGCGTAGACATAGGCGAACGCCCACGCCACGACCGTGAACGCCGCGCCGACCGCGAACAGCTCGTCGCGGGTGACGTCGTCGTCGTGGAACAGGTAGCGGATCATCGCGTAGGACACGAAGAGGTAGAACGGCGCGTGGAACACGGCCGAGGCGAGCACGATCGCGTCGACGTCGGGGGAGATCGCCTCGGCGATCGTGAGCATCATCGCGGGCGCGCCGAGGACCACGGCGACCCAGCTCAGGACCGGCGTCGAGCGCACCGCCCAGGCGGCGATCAGGACCACGCCCATCTGCACCACCCCGACGACGGCGCGGCCCGGCGTCGAGTGGTCGAGGAACGGGTAGAGCAGGACGACGGCGAGCTGGGCTGCCAGCAGGACGGCGGACGGGTGTCGGCCGACGGTGCCGAGTCCGGCGTCAGGGGTCCCCACGGTCGGTGATGCTAACGGTGCCGATAACGGGTTGTCCGATTCGGCGCATCAAGGTCGTGTGACCCACTACCGTGACGCAGGCTGCCCCACTGCGTTAGCGATTTGTGTAACGGGTCACAGTATGGTTCGTTGAGATCAGATAACGAGAACACGTTCTACTATGGCGCTTTGCAGGTGACGCGGGGGAGGTGACCGGATTGGCGTTCAGCGCTGCTTCGGTCATCCGTGGACCTGGAGAGCTCGCGGTGATGACCGTCGAGGTCACCAAGCGGATCTTCACCAAGCCGTTCCAGTTCCGCGAGTTCGTCGAGCAGGCCTGGTTCATCACGAGTGTGACCCTGATGCCGACGATCCTGGTGTCGATCCCCTTCGGCGCGGTCATCTCACTCCAGGTCGGCAACCTGACCGGGCAACTCGGTGCGCAGTCGTTCGCCGGCGCCACGGCTGTGCTCGCCACGGTTCGCGAGGCCGCGCCGATCGCTGCCGCCATGATCATTGCCGGCGCTGCCGGCTCAGCCATCTGCTCAGACCTCGGCGCGCGCAAGATCCGCGAGGAGATCGACGCGATGGAGGTGCTCGGCATCGACCCGCTCGAGCGCCTGGTGGCGCCCCGGGTGGTGGCCACCATGTTCGTCGCGTTCATGATCAACGGGATCGTGATCACGGCCGGCATCGGCGGCGGCTACTTCTTCACCGTCATCGTGCAAGGTGGCTCGGCCGGTGCCTTCCTGTCGTCGTTCACGGCTCTCGCATCCCTGCCCGACCTCTACATCGCGATGGTCAAGGCCATCATCTTCGGCTGGCTCGCCGCGATCGTGGGGGCTTACAAGGGCCTCAACGCCGGAGGCGGGCCGCTCGGCGTCGGTCGCGCCGTCAACGAGGCTGTGATCGTCGCCTTCATGCTGCTGTTCTTCCTCAACGCGGTCATCTCGGCGATCTACTTCCAGGTCATCCCTCCGGTGGGCCTCTGACATGGCCGCGATCACTGAAGTCGTCACTGACGCGGCGAAGGGCGGGCGGCGCTCGCTGGAGGAGTACGGCGACCAGCTGATCTTCTACGTCAAGGCGATCGTGTGGGTGCCCGCCGCGATCAAGCGCTACCCGCGGGAGATCTGGAACACCCTGGCGGAGGTCGCCTTCGGCGCCGGCGGACTGAGCGTCATCGCCGGCTCGGTCGGCGTGATCGCGTTCATGTCGTTCTTCGCCGGCACCGAGGTCGGTCTCCAGGGCTACGCGTCCCTGAGCCAGATCGGCGTCGCGAAGTTCAGCGCGTTCATCTCGGCGTACTTCAACACCCGTGAGGTGGCGCCGCTCGTCTCGGCGATCGCCCTCGCGGCGACCGTCGGCTGCGGCTACACCGCACGGCTGGGCGCGATGCGCATCTCCGAGGAGATCGACGCGCTCGAGGTGATGGCGATCCCGTCCCTCCCGTTCCTGGTGACGACCCGGATCATCGCGGCGTTCATCGCAGTCATCCCGCTCTACATCGTCGCCCTGAGCGCCTCCTACCTCTCGCCCCGCTTGATCGTGGTCTACATCTACGGGCAGTCCGCCGGCACCTACGACCACTACTTCCTGCAGTTCCTGCCACCGATCGACATGCTCTGGTCCTTCTTCAAGCTGCTGTTCCTCGCCGTCGCGGTGATCCTCATCCACTGCTACTACGGCTACACCGCCTCCGGCGGACCCGCCGGCGTCGGTCGCGCGGTCGGCCGGGCGATCCGGACCAGCATCGTCACCATCGTGGTGGCCGACTTCTTCCTCAGCTTCGCGATCTGGGGCTCGACCACCACCGTCAGGATCACGGGCTGATGCTGGTCAACATTCATCACGACTCGGCCAAGGAGCACAACCGGTTGCTCGTCGCCGGCATCGCCTTCCTGCTGTCACTGGCGTTGCTGGTCTGGCTCTCGATCGCGATCTACAACAAGGAGTTCGACCGGGTGACGATGGTGACGGTCAAGGCCGACCGCGCCGGTCTGCAGCTCGCCAAGTTCGGGGACGTCCGACTCAACGGAGCTTTGGTCGGCCACGTCCGGAAGGTCACCCAGGACGGCCAGCAGGCGGAGATCCACATCGCGCTCGAACCCGACGCAGCGAAGCAGATCCCGGCCAACGTCACCGTCGAGATCCTCCCCACCACGCTCTTCGGGCAGAAGTACATCGCGTTGAAACGACCCTCTGCGCCCTCGGCCGACTCGATCAGCGACGGTGACGTGATCCCCTCGGACCGGGTCGACACGAACGTCGAGCTCAGTCAGATCCTCGCCGACCTGTTCCCGCTCCTGCGCGCCGTACGTCCAGCCGACCTGAACGCGACGCTGAACGCGCTGGCCACGGCTCTGGAGGGACGGGGTGAGCAGATCGGGCAGACGATGGACGAGCTCGGTGCCTACCTCGCCGTGATCGACGACCACCTCCCCACGCTGCGGCAGGACCTGATTGCCCTGGCCGACGTCGCCGACGCCTACGACCTGGCAGCGCCCGACCTGCTCGACACCCTCGACAACGTCACCGTCACCAGTCGGACCATCACCGAGAAGGCCGCTGATCTCGACGTGTTCTTCGCGGACCTGGCCGGGCTCGCGAAGACGTCGACCCGGATCCTGCGCGCCAACGAGCAGAACATGATCGAGGTCGGCCGGGTGACCGAGCCGGTGCTGGCGATGTTGGCCACCTATTCACCCATGTTCCCGTGCGTGATCAGGGGAGCCGCGGCCTACGCGCCGATCTTGTCGAAGACCTTCGAGGGCAATGTCGTCAAGCAGTACATGGAGCTCGGCAGCGTGCAGTACCGGCCCTTCGACGAGTCGGACCTGATGGTCTACGGCGAGGTCGGTCACGGACCGTGGTGCCTCGGCCTCCCCAAGTTCAAGGTCCCCGGTGACCGGGTGCCCCTGGACAACGGGAGCGACATCGACGAAAACCCCCCGACCAGCGTGATTCCTCACTTCGGAGCGCTGCCCGACATCAACCTCACCAGTGGCTTCGCCGGCACCGAGGGCGACCAGGAGGTCGTCAACGCGTTGCTCGCCAACCGCTCCGGCAAGGAGCCCGAGCAGTACGGCGCGCTGGGGTCGCTGCTCTACGGGCCGGTCGTGCGGAAGGGGGAGCGGACCGGATGACCACCACCCACAGCCGCAACAAGGTCTTCGCCGCAGCCGGCATCAAGCTCGTCATCTTCAGCGTGATCTCGCTGCTGACGACCGGGCTGCTCGTGGTCATCATGGGCAACATCGGTCTCGGGCCCGGCAGGACCTATGACGCGATCTTCACCAACGCGAGCACCCTCGAGAAGGGCGACGACGTGCGCGTCGCCGGCGTCAGCGTCGGTGAGGTCAAGAAGGTCGAGCACTATGAGCGGGCGATGGCGAAGGTCACCTTCCGGATCGACGCCGACATCGAGCTGACCACCGCTTCGACAGCCGAGATCCGCTTCCTCAACCTGGTGGGCGACCGCTACCTGGCGTTGGAGCGGGGGAGGCAGGCGGCCGACGCCGACATCCTCGACGAGGGAGACACCATCGCGGTCGGGCACACCAGGCCGTCGCTCGACCTCACGGTGCTGTTCAACGGGTTCAAGCCGCTGTTCCAGGCGCTGACGCCGGATCAGGTCAACGAGCTGAGCATGAACCTCGTCCAGGTGCTCCAGGGCGAAGGTGGCACGGTGCGCGGTCTGCTCGAGCACACCGCCTCCCTGACGACCGCCCTCGCAGACCGCGATCGACTGATCGGGGAGGTGGTCACCAACCTCAGCGAGACCCTCGACACGGTCAACCGCCGGCACGAGCAGCTGAGCAACCTGGTCATCGAGCTCAAGGACTGGATGCGCGACCTGGCGCGCGACCGCAAGACGATCGGCGGGTCGCTCGGCAACATCTCCGACCTCACCGCCACGGTCGCCGACCTGCTGCGACGCGGCCGGCCGCTGCTGAAGCGCGACATCGCGGCTCTGCACGACCTGGCCGAGCTGCTCAACGACCCCGACCAGCGTGCCGAGGTCGTCGATCTGCTGGACCGGATGCCCGAGGTCATGGCCGACCAGACCCGCACCGGTACCTACGGCTCCTGGTACCAGTACTACGTCTGTGCTGCCAACGTCCAGCTCGACCTTCCCGTCCTCGGCGACATCCCGATCATCGACCGGATCGAGGACATGTTCTCCGAGTTCGAGTTCGAATCCACCGCTCCGAGGTGCCAGGACCGATGAAGACGGCCAGCGACGCGCGCATCATGCGGCTCGGCGTCACCACCCTCGTGCTGATGGCGTTGCTCTCCGCTGCGACCTTCAACCTGAGCAAGTTCCCGGGGTTCCGTGGCACGGCCTACTACGCCGAGTTCAGCGACGCCAGCGGCATTCACAAGGGCAACATCGTGCAAGTGGGCGGGATCCGGGTCGGCCGCGTCACCGACGTCACGCTTGACGAGGATCGGGTGCTGGTGAAGTTCGAAGTCGACTCGGGTGACGTCGACTTCGGCCCGGACTCCACGGCGTCGATCGAGGTGCTCAACCTGCTCGGCGAGAAGTTCCTCGACCTCCAGCCTTCGACCGACGGGCAGCTCGAGAGCGGTGGCACGATCCCGCTCGACAACACCGAGGCGGCCTACGACATCGTCGGGGTGTTCAGCGACCTGACGACGACGACCGAAAAGATCGACACCCGTCAGTTGTCCGAGGCGCTGGATGTCGTCTCGCAGACGATGGACCAGTCGGCCCCCGAGCTCGCCGCGGCCTTCGACGGCATCGCCCGGTTGTCACGCAGCGTGTCCCAGCGTGACGAGCAGATCCAGGCGCTGTTCGAAGGCTCTCAGCAGGTGACCAAGGTCCTCGAGCGCCGTAGCGACGACATCGTCGACCTGATGCGGCACAGCGACCTGGTCTTCAAGGAGCTCCAGAGCCGCAAGCGCGCCGTGCACCGGCTTCTCGTCAACGCCCGCATCCTCGCGATCGAGCTGCGGGGAGTGGCCACGGACAACGAGGACCAGATCGGACCGGCTCTCGACGAGGTCAACGAGCTGCTCGGTGTGCTCGTCGACAAGCGCGACGAGCTGAAGGCGACCCTGCGCCAGGTGGGGCCTTACGTCGAGATCCTCAGCAACATCATCGGCACCGGACCGTGGTTCGACGCGCTGGCGATCAATATCGCCGGCTTCCCGACCGGCGAGTTCGTCCCGAGCGGGTTGCGGTGATGGCGATGGTGGCAAAGATCTGGCAGCGCATCGACCGCAGGATCGTCCTCCTCGTGGTGCTCCTGATCGGCCTCGGCGCGGTGCTCAACGTGGTCGTGTCCGAGAGCGAGACGAAGAAGGTGACGGCGATGTTCCCCCGCGCGGTCAGCGTCTTCAAGGCGACCGACGTACGCATCCTCGGTGTCAACGTCGGCGAGGTCACCTCCGTGACGCCGGCCGGCAACGCGGTGCGTGTCGAGATCGAGTACGACGCGGACTACGACCTGCCGAAGGACGCGAAGGCGGTGATCGTGACCCCGACCCTGGTCGCGGACCGGTTCGTCCAGCTCACGCCGGTCTACGAGGGCGGTCCGACGTTGGCCGACGGCGCGACCATCGAGCTGCCCGACACCGGCGTACCGGTCGAGCTTGACCGCATCTACGCCAGCCTCCAGGCGCTGACCCGGTCGTTGGGGCCCAACGGGGTCAACAAGGACGGCTCCCTCGACCACCTCTTGCGTGCCGGACGGAACGCGCTGGAGGGGCAGGGTGCCGCTGGGAACGAGATGATCCGCGAGCTGGCCCTGGCCGCGGAGACCTTCGGTGACAGCGCCGGCCCGTTGTTCGAGACGGTGTCGAACCTGGCGGCCTTCACCGGCACGCTCGCCGAGAACGACGCCTTGGTGCGGGCGTTCATGAAGGATCTCGCCGGCGTGTCGCAGACGCTCGCAAACGAGAGCGACGAGCTCCAGCAGGCGGTGGCCGCGGTCGCGAGTGCGGTCGGCACGGTGGAGACGTTCGTCCGCGACAACCGGGACGGGCTTTCCCGGTCGATCCGGCGCCTCTCGACCGTCATGGCGACGATTGCCTCCGAGAAGGAGAACCTGCGGTCGACGCTGGAGATCGCGCCGACCGCGATGGACTCGCTCCACCTCGGCTTCGACCACTCCACGGGGTCGCAGAACTCGCGGGTCGGCATCGCCGGCAACATCTGGACTGCTGACGGCTTCATCTGCGGCATGATCCAGCAGGCGCCCGGCGCCCCGCGGGCGCTCAAGGACACCGCATGCGACCTGATCGCCCAGCTGCTCAGCCCGATCGTCGACAACTTGCCGCCGATCCCGCCCGGCTACGCGGACAGCCCGAAGCCGGCGGTTTCGAAGAACGGCGTGGTCAACGTGCCCGCCCTGCCGGACATGGACTACGTCCCGGACGACGACCCGTCGCTCGCGGGACTCCTCGGGGGTGGCTCGTGACCAGGACCGTGCGCTGGTTGCTCGCCACGACCCTCGGAGCCTCGCTGCTGTCGGGGTGCGACTTCGACGGCGCCTACGACCTTCCGCTACCCGGTTCGCCGGTCGACGCGGACGACGCCTACGAGGTGACGGCCGAGTTCGCGGACGTGCTCAACGTCGTCCCGCGCTCTCCGGTGATGGTCGACGACGTCGTTGTCGGGGAGGTGACCGAGGTCGACCGCGTCGGCTGGCACTCGAAGGTGACCTTGCGGATCAAGGACAACGTCGTCCTCCCCGCCAATGCGATCGCGGACATCCAGCAGGTTTCCCTGCTCGGAGAGAAGTACGTCTCCCTCGAGGAGCCGACCGAGCAGGAGCCGACCGGACGGCTCGAGGACGGCGACGAGATCCCGTTGTCCGTCACCGGCCGCAACCCCGAGGTCGAGGAGGTGCTCGGAGCGCTCTCGTTCCTGCTGAGTGGCGGCGGCGTCGCCCAGCTCGGCACCATCACCCGGGAGGCGAACCTGGTGATGTCGGGTCGCGAGGACCGGCTGAAGTCGCTGCTCCTCTCGCTCGAGGGGGTGCTCGGCACGCTCGATGACCAGAAGGGCGACATCATCCAGGCGATGGAGTCGATGAACAACCTGGCCGCGACCCTGAACGCCGAGAAGGAGACGATCGGCGACGCGCTCGACGCGATCGGTCCGGCGATCGACGTCCTCGCCGACCAGCATGACGAGCTGATCGACATGCTGGGCGCCCTGGAGGAGCTCGGTCGGGTCGGGACCCGGGTGATCAACGCCAGCAAGGAGGACATCCTCAAGATGCTCGAGCACCTCCACCCGGTGCTCGACGGGCTCTACCGGGCAGGTCACAAGCTCGGGCCGGGTCTGAACCTGATGATCAGCTTCCCGTTCCCCAAGACGGCCAACGACATCGTCGAGGGCGACTACGCCGATGCGACGATCACGTTGGACCTCGACTTCGACAACCTGCTGCGAGGGCTCGGGATTCCCGACCTCGACCTTCCTGGCCCCGGGCAGGTGCTGGGCGCCGTGCAGCGGTGTCTGCGCAGCGGCAGCCTGACCAGCGCCGCGTGCGCCAAGGTGCTGCAGAGCGCCAACCTGCTCGCCGACCTTCGCCGTCAGTGCCGCAGGGGGGCGCTGGCCGACAGTCCGGTCTGCCAGGTCCTCAACACGCTGCCGCCGCTTGACCTCGGCCGACTGGTCGAACAGGGCTCGTTCAACGACTCACGGCAACGGTCTGACCGACGGCGTACCCGGACTTTCCGCGGAGCTCATCCGTGGCATCGACCCCGACCCCTCCGACGACCCGTCCGGACTGATGGGAGCGACGGCATGAGCCGCGGGGTCCGGATCCGGCTGATGGCCTTCGTGGTCCTGAGCGCCGTCGGCATCACCTACATCACCGCCACCTATCTCGGCTTCGTCGACAAGATCACCGGTAGCGGACACAACGTGACCGCGACCCTCCCCGGGTCCGGCGGTCTGTTCGAGGGCAGCGAGGTGACCTACCGCGGCGTCAAGATCGGCAAGGTCACCAAGATGACCCCGACGACCGAGGGTGTCGAGGTCGACATGCTGATCGAGGAGGAGACCGAGCTACCGACCGACTCGGCGGTCTACGTCCACAACCTGTCGGCCGTCGGCGAGCAGTACCTCGATTTCCAACCGGAGGACGAGGACGGTCCCTACGCCAAGGACGGCACCGTCTTCCACGGGGACGAGTCGTCCCTCCCCGTCGACGAGGCGGACCTTCTGATCGACCTCGACGAGTTCGTCAACTCCGTCGACAAGAAGAGCCTGCGCGTGGTGATCGAGGAGCTCGGTCTCCTGTTCGGCGACACCGGACGTGACCTCCAGACGATGCTCGACAGCGGGTCGTCGTTCATTCGTGAGGCCTCCGCGCACACCGACGAGACGGTTGCGCTGCTCCGCGACGGCCTCACCGTGCTCCGCACCCAGCAGGGGCAGAAGGAGAACATCCGCTCCTTCGCCCGCGACCTCTCGACGATCACGGCTGCCCTGCGCGGGAGCGACAAGGACCTGCGGAAGGTGTTGACCAGCACACCGGGCGCCGCCCGTGAGCTGCAGAAGCTGCTGGAGGAGGTCGAGCCCACCCTGCCGGTGCTCCTCGGCGACCTGGTCACGATCGACCAGATCGTGCTCGCGAACCTCGACGGGCTCGAGCAGCTGATCGTGACCTACCCGACCCTCTTCGCCGGCGGTCCGACCGGCAGCACCCGGGACGGGTACGGCCACATCAACCTCCAGTTCGACTACAGCGTCCCGCCCTGCACCGAGGGCTTCCTGCCGCCGAGCCAGTGGCGCAGCCCCCAGGACCGGACCGACGCGCCGTACTTCCCGGCCGAATGCAAGTCTCCGGAGCCCTACGTCATGCGTGGTCCGAAGTACGTCCCGCCCCGCCGCGGCAACGCCTCCCCGCCGCGCGTCTACAGTGGCGTCTACGACCCGGTGACTGGAAACGTTCCGGGTCTCCGCGACGACGAGGGCCGCCAGATGCAGTTCCGTCAGCCGGGGAACCTGTCCGTCCTGGGAGGGGATGCGTGGAAGTGGCTGCTCGTGGGTCCGGTGACCCGTTGACACCTGGCTCGTCCGGGGATCGGGGAAGGCGTAGCGGATCTCGGCTCAACACCGCGCTCGGCGCGTTCGTGGTGGTGTGCCTGGCCGCGGTCGTGGCGCTCGCGCTGCTGATGGAGAGCTCCTACAGCAACCGTGCCGACGCCGTGGACGGGGACGGTTTCTGGGAAGAGGCCGGGTCGGTGCTCACCATCGAGCGCCAGACGGGGGAGGCCAGCCGCGCCGGCGAGGACGTCGGCGACGGCATCATCGAGGCGATGGAGTCTGCGCCGCAGGCCGAACAGGTCCGTACCGGCGACCAGATCGACGCGGCCGCAAAGATGGCCAACGCGTTCCTCAACCTCGACCACGAGAACGTCGAGGCCAACATCGAGGCGGTGAAGGCCCTCGCGACCGGACCTTTCCTCCGGCAGTACAAACGGGCTTCGAACGACCTGGTGAAGCTGACCCGACGCGCGCAGGCCACGCAGACCGGCGAGGTCGAGTGGGCCGGTCTGGTGGCCGGCGGCGAGGACCGCGCCACCGTGATCGTCGCGACCTCGGGGACGGTCGCCAACAAGCTGACCGAGTTCGAACCGGTCGCGCGGACCTACCGGCTCCAGCTCGAGGTCGACCTCGTCGACGGCCGGTGGTTGACCAGCGACCTCCAGTACGTCAGGTGACTGCATGAGCCGTCCTACCCCGCGCCGCCCGTCCCGCACGACGACACCGCGGCCGCGCAAGATCGCCGGCCGGGACGAGGCCGCAGCCGCGACGTCGGCGCCGGCCACGACCGCGCCCACCGCGACCCCGTCTGCCCCTGCCGCGGACGCGCCGGCGGCCAAGCCGCCCGCGCCGCCGAAGCCGCCGCGCCGGCCGGTGAAACAGCCGCCGGACGACTCCGAGGAGTCGGCCGGTGAGACCGGCGCTGGACTGACCTCGACCCTGCTCGCCGTACTGGGGGTGCTGGTGCTGGCACTGGTGCTGCAGTGCGCATGGTTCGTCTGGAACGCGGCCCGCGACGTCGAGGTCGCCGCGAGCTCCTCCTCGGCCGGGGAGGGAGACGGCGACAGGACGATCACGGTGCCGTCCGACAAGCCGGTCGGGCTCAACCAGCTCGCGGTGCAGGAGGGCGTCCAGGCGGCCGCGGATGCCGCAGTGGTGATGTTCGGCCGCAGCTGGCAGAACTACGAGGCGGGCGTCGACAGCGCAGCGGCGTTGATGACCGACGAGTTCAGCGAGGAGTTCCGCGCTACGACCGAGGACGTGCAGGACGAGTTCGTCCGCAAGAAGACCGAGGTGCAGGTGCGGGTGGTCGCGCAGAGCGTGGTCCGCGCGAACGACACCGACCTCGAGGCCCTGGTCTTCCTCAACCAGTACGTCTTCCGGGGAGAGGGCGAGGGCGCGAAGTCGACCTATACGCCCTACCGGGCGCTGCTGACGATGGTGCACACCGACGAGGGCTGGCTGGTCGACGGGGTCGACACGAAATAGAGGAGGGCCATGTCCCACGAAGAAGTAGAACACGTTACAGTTTCTCCCGTGGAGCATGACCTGGTGATCGTGGGAGCTGGCCCGACCGGGTTGTTCGCTGCCTACTACGCCGGATTTCGGGGCATGAGTGTCGCCGTCGTCGACTCGCTCCCTGAGCTCGGCGGCCAGATCACGGCGATGTACCCCGAGAAGGCGATCCTCGACGTCGCCGGCTTCCCGACGGTCAAGGGGCGCGAGCTCGTCGCCGGCCTGGTCGAGCAGGCCGCGACCGCGTCGCCGACGTACCTCCTCGACCGGACCGCTACCACCCTCGAGCAGGACGCCGACGGCGTCACCCTCGGTCTTGACGACGGTACGTCGGTGCGGGCGAAGATCATGCTGATCACCGCCGGCATCGGGAAGTTCAGCCCGCGACCGCTGCCGTCCGGCGCCGACTGGGTGGGCCGCGGCATGGAGTTCTTCGTGCCGAGCTTCGAGCCCTACGCCGGCAAGGACGTCGTGATCGTCGGCGGCGGCGACAGCGCGTTCGACTGGGCTCTGCACCTGGAGCCGGTCGCAAACTCGGTTGCCCTCGTCCACCGGCGCGACGCGTTCCGTGCGCACGCGCGCACTGTCGAGCAGGTCCGCGCGTCGTCGGCCGAGATGATCACCAAGGCCGAGGTCACGGCGTTGCGCGACGCGGCCGGCGGTCGCGACGGCGCGCTCGCCGAGGTGGAGATCACCGTCGACGGCGAGGTGGTCACCCGCAAGGCCCAGGCCGTCGTCGCCGCCCTCGGCTTCATCGCCGACCTGGGACCGCTCCAGCAGTGGGGGATCGAGACCCAGAAGCGACACCTCGTGGTCGACTCGTCGATGCGCACCAACCTCGAGCGGGTCTTCGCCGCCGGCGACATCACCGACTACCCGGGCAAGGTGCGGCTGATCGCCGTTGGTTTCGGCGAGGCGGCCACCGCCGTCAACAATGCCGCGGTCGTGATCGACCCGAGCGCTCACATCTTCCCCGGACACTCCTCCGAAGGCACCTGATGGCAGGCAACCGGGATGCCGTGAAGCTGTCCGACGACGAGGTCCAGTCGCTGCTGTCGCAGAACCTCAAGGTGCAGGTCGCGAGCAACGGCCACGACGGCATGCCGCACCTGACGACACTCTTCTACATCGTGCGCGACGGGAAGATCGCGTTCTGGACCTACGCCCGCAGCCAGAAGATCCGCAACCTCGAGCGCGACCCCCGGGTGACCGCGCTGGTGGAGGACGGCGTCGACTACTTCGAGCTGCGCGGGGTCGCGATCCGGGGCAAGGCCGAGATCGTGCGCGACTACGACTCGATCTACTCGATCGGGTCTGAGGTGGCCACCCGGATGGTTGCCGCCGAGTCGTTCGAGGCGTTGGGAGACTTCGGTCGCGAGACCGTCGAGAAGCAGGCGCACAAGCGCGTCGCCGTGATCATCCATCCGGAGCACGTGGCGACCTGGGACCACCGCAAGATGGTGTGAGGAGACACAAGATGAAGATCAAGGTCGACTTCGATCTCTGCGAGTCGAACGCGATGTGCGAGGCGCTGGCGCCCGACGTGTTCGAGCTCGATGATGACGACTTCCTACAGCTCAACACCGACGAGGTGACGGCCGAGAACGAGCAGCGGGTGCGGCAGGCCGTGGCCGCGTGCCCGCGCGCTGCGATCAGCCTGGTGGAGGACGACGCGTGAGCACCAGCCTCGACGGCAAGGTCGCGATCGTCACCGGCGCCGGAGCCGGTCTCGGTCGCGCCGAGGCGCTGGCTCTCGCCGATGCCGGTGCCCGGGTCGTCGTCAACGACCTGCCGGGCGCGGGCGAGGAGGCCGCGGAGGAGATCCGCAGCCGCGGCGGTCAGGCCACGGTCGTGGCGGGAGACGTCAGCGAGCGGGCGACCGCCGACGCCCTGGTCAGCGCCGCGGTCGACGGGTACGGCGGGCTCGACGTGGTCGTCAACAACGCGGGCATGACCCGGGACCGGATGCTTTTCAACATGGCCGACGAGGAGTGGGACGCCGTGATCGCGGTCCACCTCCGCGGCCACTTCCTGCTGAGCCGCAACGCGGCGTCGTACTGGCGTGGCAAGTCGAAGGAGTCCGGTGCCGCGGTCTACGGCAGCGTCATCAACACCGCCTCCGAGGCGTTCCTCGGCGGCTCGCCGGGACAGCCCAACTACGCCGCGGCCAAGGCCGGCATCGCCGCCCTGACGCTGTCGACGGCCCGCGGCCTGTCGCGGATCGGGGTCCGTGCCAACGCCATCTGCCCGCGGGCCCGTACCGCGATGACCGCCGAGGTCTTCGGCGAGGACACGTCCGGCCGGTCCGTCGACCCCTACTCACCCGACCACGTGGCCCCGCTCGTGGCCTACCTGGCCTCGCCGGCGGCGGCGCGCGTCACCGGCCAGGTCTTCGTCGTCTACGGCGGCATGGTTGCCGTCGTGGCCGCGCCCGTCGTCGCCCAGCGCTTCGACGCCGCCGGCGACCTGTGGACCACCGACGACCTCGACAAGCAGCTCGGCGACTACTTCGCCGATCGCGACCCTTCGGTCGGCTTCGCAGCCGACTCGATCATGCAGCTAGGAGTCTGAAGTGGGCCGTCTCGACAACAAGGTCGCCATCGTCACCGGCGGCGCAATGGGGCAGGGCGAGGCGATCGTCCGTGCCTACGTGGCCGAGGGCGCCAAGGTCGTCGTCGCCGACATCGCCAAGGAGGCCGGGCAGGCGCTCGCCGACGAGCTGGGGGGATCTGCGCACTTCGCGCACCACGACGTGAGCGATGCGGCAGCCTGGGCGACCCTGGTCGAGGACACCAATAACCGGTTCGGTGCGGTCAACGTGCTCGCGAACAACGCAGGCCTGCTCCGGTTCGGCCGGATCGAGGAGATGCCGCTGGAGGAGTTCATGCTGCTCGTGAACGTCAACCAGGTCGGGTCCTTCCTCGGCATGCAGGCCGTCGCCCGCACGATGCGCAAGAACGGCGGCGGCTCGATCATCAACGCGTCCTCGGTCGAGGGGCTCGCCGGCATGGCGTCGTGCACGGCCTACGCCGGCACCAAGTGGGCGATCCGTGGCATGACCAAGTGCGCTGCGATGGAGCTCGGTCCGAAGGGGATCCGGGTCAACTCCGTCCACCCCGGCATGATCGACACCCCGATGACGCGCGTGCACGGAGGTGACGCCGCGATGGAGTACGGGGCTACCCGGGTGCCGTTGCGTCGGGTGGGCCACCCCGAGGACGTCGCCCCGCTCTACGTCTTCCTGGCCAGCGACGAGTCCGGCTACATCAACGGGGCCGAGATCACCGTCGACGGGGGAGTCACCGCCACCCACGCCTTCGGCGGCTGACCCTGCGTCGGCGCGACTGGGTTTGATCGACCTGCGCGGAGGAAGACCCCCGTGCGCTGCTGACCGAGCAGCTCGGTCGGTTCGCCGTCGAGGAACACCGGTTGTCCGCCGACGAACACCGCGGTGACCGTTGCGTCGTTGCGGTTGACCATCCGTGACATTCCGTCGTAGGTCTCGATCGGGGCCTCGTGGTAGTCGTCCAGGGAGCTGTCCAGCCGCTCGGGGTCGAGGACCATCAGGTCAGCCCGGTCACCCTCCCGGATCCGACCCGCATCCAGGTCGTACCACTCGGCCAGCTCGCCGGTGAGACGGTGCACCGCCTGCTCCACCGTGAGGAACGGCGTGCCGGCGCGCTCGGCGTCGACCACATGCTTGAGCAGGCGCAGCCCGAAGTTGTAGAACGCCATGTTGCGCAGGTGGGCTCCGGCATCGGAGAAGCCCATCTGGACGCCGCGCTCCCGGGCGATCTTGCGGAGCACCTGGGGCCGGTGGCCGGAGATCGTCGTCCGCCACCGGATGTGAGTGCCGTGCTCGAGCACCAGGTCGAGGAACGCGTCGACGGGATGGACGCCGCCGCGCTCGACGCCGACCTGCCCGAACGACTTGCCCACCACCGAGGCGTCCGGGCAGGCGACGATCTCGGCGTCGAAGAAGTCGCGGTGCCACACCCGCGGGCCGTACTTGGACTCGTAGTCCTTGCGGAACCGGGCGCGGTAGGCCGGGTCGCGCATCAGCTCGTCGCGGGCGAGCTTCTCCTGCAGGTGGAGGGCCTGCGCGCCGGCGCCGAACTCCTCGAAGATCACCAGGTCGATCCCGTCCGCGTAGACCTCGAACGGCACCGGCAGGTGCTGCCACCGGAAGTCGCCGCCGAGCCTGTTGACCACGCCGGCCAGCGCGCGCATCAGGTGGATGACGAACGGGATCGCCTTGATGTCGGCGGCCGACAGCAGGCTGGTCTTGAGCGGCTTGCGGCCCGGCCCGCCGATCGACCCCAGCGCCTGCGTCAAGATCGTGTGCGGGTGGGAGGCGTCGGGACCGGCCTGGAGCACCCGGCCCCGCTCGCGCAGGATCCGGCGCAGCCGGCGCATCTCCCGACCCTTGGCGTACGTCGACGGCAGGGTGCGCGACCGGCACAGGTCGCCGTCGAGCTTGTCGAAGAGGAGCTGTTGGGCGGACATGCCGACGAAACCCGCGTCCAGGGCCTCGTTCAGCAGTCGCTCCATCTGCCGCTGTTCGGCGGGGGACGGTCTGACCTCGCGCCGGGTCGCGCGGTCCAGGCCCATGGTTGCGGTGCGTACGTCGGAGTGGCCGAGGAAGGCTGCCAGGTTGGGACCGAGCGGAAGCCGCTCCAGCGCGGCGACGTAGTCGGTGGCGCCGGCCCAGTCCTTGGCTGCCTCGAGGTGCTCGATCACGTGGCGGCGCGGGATCGCTTCTACCCGGCCGAACAGGTCGCCTGCGTCGACCGGGTCGACGTGGACCGTCGACAGCGAGCAGGAGCCGACCAGGATCGTCGTGACGCCGTGCCGCAGCGACTCGGCCAGCGCCGGACCCCGCAGCACCTCCACGTCGTAGTGGGTGTGGATGTCGACCAGCCCCGGCAGGATCCAGCGGCCGTCGGCGTCGATGACCCGCGGGCAGCCGGTGGCGTCCAGCGGATCGGCCGACACTGCAGCGATCCGGCCGTCCCGGATCGCCGACGTCGCGGATCGGTGCGGGCGCGCCGGTGCCGTCGAAGTAGCGGCCGTTGCGCAGGATCGTGTCGAACGGACGGTCGGAAGTCATGGTGCTGACCTTCCCTCAGACGGGCGTGATGGGCAACGAGCGACGGGGCTGGAAGACGAACTCGACGCCGCTGCTGAACTTGGTCACGGTGACCTCCTGCGCCTCCGGCGCAGGCTGGTCACGGCGGACCACGGCCAGGGACCAGGCGTCGTCCCCGGCGGCGCTCAGCTGGACGTCGAGGTGCGGGTCGAGCGCCTGGACGATTGCCGCGAGCGCGCCGGTCCAGTCCGGCCCGCACAGCGAGATCCACGCCTGGTCGTCGTGCGCGGCGGAGCGTCGTACGACGACCGCCCCTGCGTCGTCGAAGGCGGCATCGACGTACGCGGCCGGGTTGAGCAGCGGATGGAGCGCCAGCAGCCGGCGCGCGCCTGCCGCGTCAGGGCTGAGCCCGAGCGCGCGGGCGATCCGGAGCGCGCCGACCCCGGCGGCCCCGGTGAGCTGCTGGCGGCGGATCCGGGTGAGCTGCTCGGGGCCGGTGCAGCGCTTCGCGAGCGCCAAGGCGAACGCGCGGTCGAGCAGGTGCATCTGCAAGCAGATCTCGTCGGCGATCCGCGCCAGCGCGGAGTGGGAGAAGGCTGCGAAGTCGAGGTCGCTGAGCAGCGGTCCGGCGTAGTCGGGCGAGCCCTCGTCCGTCCGGTCGATCGGCGCCAGCGCGAGCATCGCCGCTCGGGACCGCTCGTTGACCGCGAGCGCCGGGATGCCCCGGACCTCCGGGTAGGAGTCATCGATGGTCACGGTCCAGGCGCAGTGCGGATTCCGGTGGGCCGGCACGCGCGGCGGCCGGTGGATCGGGCGCACCTGCGCCTTCGGGTTCGAGGCGATCGCCGTGGCGTCGAACGTCGGGTCCTCGATGTCGTGGCACATGCCCTTCACGTAGTCCGGGCCCATCGGCTCGACGTCCATCAGGGCACCGCAGTGGTCGAGCTGGAACTCGCCGTGCTGTGGGTCGTGGACGGTGTAGCGGAAGTCCATGAACTGCGGGGGAGCGCCGATGTCGAGCTGGAGCCCTTTGAAGATGGTGACCACATCTCCGTGTCCGGGTTCGGCGGGCGCATAGCCGAGCGCGTGCTGCATCCGGCGGGTATAGATCGGACTGGCCGCCGCCCACTCCTCGATCGCGACCTGGAGCATCTCGTCGCGGCCGAACTCCGAGATGCACCACGCCATGCCGGACCGGTCGATCAGCTGGCCCATGAGCAGCAGCTCCGGCACCAGGATCGCCAGCTCCGCCCGCGTGAGGTCGCCGTACCGACTTGCTCGGGGGCCGACGCCCCTGACGTTTTCGGGGTCATCCGGCTCGTTCAAGCCCGAATTTGTCAGGTGCGCCGACATCAGGGGAGCCCCAGCCGGCCGGCCATCTTGTCGAGATAGGTGAGCACGGTGTCCCGGTCGGCGTCGGGGACGCCCCAGATCAGCTCGGACGCACCGGCCGCGGTCCAGTCCGCGAAGTCCTCCGGTGTCGGGCGCTTCGCCACCAGGACCCGGACGTCCGGCTGGCCCTCACGGCCGGCGTCTGCCCACGCCTTCCGCAGCAGGTCCGCGCTGGCGGCGACCTCGGTCGAGGTCGGCGTTGTCATCCAGCCGTCGGCGTGGCGGGCGATCCACTCGAAGGTCCTGGGCCCGGCGCCGGCGCCGATGATGACCGGGATCCGACCCTGTGGCGGCTTGGGATAGGCCCAGGAGGGTCCGAACTGCACGAACTCCCCGTCGTACGCCGCCTCCTCCTCGGTCCAGAGCGCACGCATCGCCTCGAGGTACTCCATCAACACGGTACGTCGGTTGCCGGCCCGGACGTGGTGGTCGGCCAGCTCGTCGGTGTTCCACCCGAAGCCGGCGCCGATCGTGACCCGTCCGCCGGAGAGGTGGTCGAGGGTGGCGATGGTCTTGGCCAGGGTGATCGGGTCCGACTCGACCGGCAGGCAGACCGCGGTGGAGAGGCCGATCCGCTCGGTGACGGCGGCACAGGTCGCCAGCGACACCCACGGGTCGAGCGTCCGCAGGTAGCGGTCGTCCGGCAGCTCCTCGCCCCCGGTCGGGTGCAAGGCGTCGCGACGTACCGGGATGTGCGTGTGCTCCGGCACGTAGATGGTGTCGAAACCGCGCTCCTCCGCGGCCCGGGCGAGCTCGGCCGGCGTGATCCCGCGGTCGGACGTGAAGAGGACTACTCCGTTGCGCATGACCCCACAGTAGAACGAGTTCTAGAAATGGTCTTGCGTCCGACCGGAGCGTCTCCTATATTGGACAGGTGTCCAGTCAGGTGACCAGCATGCCGCGCCGGCAGCTCAACGAGCGTCAGGCCGTGACCGTGCAGCGGCTGCTCGACGCCGGCCTCGCCCAGCTCGCCGAGGTGGGGCCGGAGGCGCTGACGATCCGTCAGGTCGCGGTACGGGCCGGAGTGTCGCCGGCGACGGCGTACACCTACTTCTCGTCGAAGAACCACCTGTTGGCCGAGCTCTTCCACCGCGCGATCGTCGACCAGACGCCCCCCGTCTCAGGGTCGGCGAGCGCGACCGAACGCGTGCAGGCCGTCACCCGAGCGCTGAGCGATCTGTGCGAACGCAACCCGCACATCGCGGCCGGAGCCAACGCCGCACTGCTCGGCTCGGACCCGGACGTCGAGCGGCTGCGACGAAGGATCGGTGGCGAGTTCGTGAGCCGCTTCGACGCCGCGCTCGGCGACCGCCGCACCCCGGAGCTCGTCGACGTGCTCGTCCTGGCGTTCTCCGGGGCGCTGCTCCAGGCCGGGATGGGCCTGATCTCCTATGCCGAGCTCGGCGACCGCCTCGACACGGTCGTCGCCACCATCCTCGGGGACCGCCGATGACCCGTCCGACCGGCGCAACGACGGCGCCCCTGCTCTTCGACCCCTACGACTACGACTTCCACGAGGACCCCTACCCGATCTACGCGCGGCTGCGCGACGAGGCGCCGCTCTACTACAGCGATCGCGACGACTTCTGGGTGCTCTCGCGCCACGAGGACGTCTTCGCCGCGTTCCGCGACGACGTGACCTACTCCAACCAGATGGGCGTGACCCTCGACCCGAGCGCCTGGAACCCCGAGGCACACCGGGTGATGTCGTTCCTGGCGCTCGACGGCAAGGCGCAGAGCCGGATCCGCAAGCTCGTATCAGCGGCGTTCACACCACGTCGCGTGCGCGAGCTGGAGCCGCAGGTCCAACGGCTCACCGAGCACTACCTCGAGCAGATGTTCGCGGTGAACTCCGAGCAGGGCTCCGCGGACTGGATCGTGGAGCTCGGCGGCAAGCTCCCGATGGACGTGATCTCGGAGATGATGGGCGTCCCGGTGGCCGATCGCGACGAGGTACGACGCCTCGCCGACCTCCTCGTGCATCGTGAAGCGGGCGTCCGTGACGTCCCGCCGGCCGGCGTGGAGGCGGCGATCGAGCTCTTCAGCTACTACGCCGACATGGTGAAGGAGCGTCGGGAGAAGCCGAGCGACGACCTGACCTCCGCGCTGGTCGAGGCCGAGGTCGACGGCGACCGGCTCACCGACAACGAGATCAACGCCTTCCTCTGCCTGATGGTCGTCGCGGGCAACGAGACCACCACCAAGCTGCTGGGCAACGCGCTCTTCCACCTGTCCGCGCACCCGGACCAGCGCGACGCCGTGCTCGGGCTGGACGGTGCGGACAGTGCGGACGGTGCGGACGGTGCGGACCTGGTGGGACCATGGGTGGAGGAGACCCTCCGACACGACAACTCCACCCAGATGCTGGCCCGCTACGTCACCACTGACGTCACAATGCACGGCCGCACGATGCCGGCGGGGTCCAAGCTGCTGCTGCTGATCGGATCTGCCAACCGCGACGAGCGCGTGTTCACCCGGCCGTCCGACTACGACATCCATCGTTCCAAGAACGAGCTGGCCGAGAGCCTGAGCTTCGGCACCGGCCGTCACTTCTGCCTCGGCGCCAACCTGGCCAGGCTCGAGGCGCGGGTCGTCCTCAGCGAGCTGGTCCGCCGGGTCGAGCACTTCGAGGTGCATCGCGAACGCGCCGTACGGGTGCACTCCGTGAACGTGCGGGGCTTCGCCCAGCTCCCGACCACCTTCACCCAGCGGGGCACGCGATGAGCCGGTACGAGCAGCCGACCCGGCGCCCGGCCGCCATCGCCGGCGCTTCGTCCGGCATCGGCGCCGAAACCGCGCGCGCCCTGGCTGCGGCGGGATTCCCGGTCGCCCTCGGAGCTCGCCGGACCGACCGGTGCGAAGCCCTCGCGGCCGAGATCCGGGCCGACGGGGGAGAAGCGGTGGCCCATCCGCTCGACGTCGCAGACGGCTCCTCGGTCGCCGACTTCGCGGAGAAGGTGGCAGCCGACCTCGGCGCCGTCGAGGTGGTGATCAGCAACGCCGCACTCATCGGGCCGGGCTCGCTCCTCGAGACGGCACCGGAGCGGTTGTACGACGAGGTCAACGTCAACCTGCTCGGTCCCCACCGGTTGATCCGCGCCTTCGTGCCGTCGATGGTCGAGCGGAAGCGCGGCGACATCGTGTTCGTCTCTTCCGACGTCGCTGTCCGCGCGCGGCCGTTCATGGGCGGTTACAGCGCAACGAAGTCCGGGCTCGAAGGACTGGTGGCCTCGCTCCAGATGGAGCTGGAGGGGACCGGCGTCCGGGCGTCGATCGTGCGGCCGGGTCCGACCTGGAGCGAGATGGGCATGGACTGGGACGCCGACCGGGCCGCGTTCGTGCTCGACCAGTGGGTCAAGTGGGGCCAGGCCCGCCACTCGCACTTCCTCAAGGCCCGCGCCATCGCCGACGCGATCACCACCGTCGTCCGCGCCCCGCGCGGCGTCCACATCAGCCCGGTCGACGTCAACCCGGAAGCCCCGGTGGAGATGCAATGACCACGACGCACGAGTTGACCGAGATCCCTCAGGTCTCCACCGCCCTCGACGACCAGAGCCCCGAAGTGCCCGAGATCATCCGCGGCACCGGCCACCTGCCGGAGATGCGGGTCGACCCGATCGGATTGTTCTCCCGGGTCCGGGAGGAGTGCGGCGACATCGGTCGGTTCCGGCTGGCCGACAAGGACGTCGTGCTGGTCACCGGCGCCGACGCCAACGAGGCGTTCTTCCGGGCGCCCGACTCGGTGCTCGACCAGGCGGCGGCGTACCCCTTCATGACGCCGATCTTCGGCAAGGGAGTCGT
Organism: uncultured Actinomycetota bacterium; assembly: GCA_963756795.1. Taxonomy (GTDB): domain Bacteria; phylum Actinomycetota; class Actinomycetes; order Propionibacteriales; family Nocardioidaceae; genus Nocardioides. Next base: position 568,372 of record CAVWPK010000002.1, read on the forward strand.
CTTCGACGCCTCGCCCGAGGAGCGCCAGCAGATGCTGAAGAACCAGGCGCTGCGGGGCGACATGATGCGGGGCCACGCGCAGACGATCGAAGCCGAGATCAACCGGATGGTGGCCGGGTGGGGCGACGAGGGCGAGATCGACCTGCTCGACTTCTTCGCCGAGCTCACGATCTACACGACCTCGTCCTGCCTGATCGGCAAGCCGTTCCGGGAGGAGCTCGACGCCTCCTTCGCCCACCACTACCACGAGCTGGAGCGGGGCACGGACGCGATCGCGTACGTCGATCCGTACGCCGACATCGACAGCTTCCGGATCCGCGACGCAGCCCGAGAGCGGCTGGTGGCACTCGTGCAGGGGATCATCGACAAGCGGAAGGCGCGGGGCACCGTCGCCAAGTCGGACCGCGACCTGCTCGACGTACTGATCTCGATCGACATGACTGCGGACGTGGTCACCGGCATCTTCATCTCGATGATGTTCGCCGGCCACCACACCAGCAGCGGTACGGCGTCCTGGGCGATGATCGAGCTGCTCCGCCACCCCGATGTCCTGGCCGACGTCGTCACCGAGCTGGACACGCTCTACGCAGGCGGCGCCGAGGTGTCCTTCCAGGCGCTGCGCTCGATCCCGCTGCTCGAGTCGGCCCTCAAGGAGACGCTCCGGCTGCACCCGCCGCTGATCATCCTGATGCGGCTGGTCCAGGAGGACTTCGAGCTGGCCGGGACCACGATCCCGGCGGGCACCGTGGTCGCCGCATCGCCGCGGGTCTCCAACCGGATCGAGGACGACTTCCCGAAGGCCGACGCGTTCGATCCGGCGCGCTACCTCGATCCGCGCCAGGAGGACCTGCAGAACCGGTGGACCTGGATCCCGTTCGGAGCCGGCAAGCACCGGTGCGTCGGCAACGCGTTCGCGATGATGCAGATGAAGGCGATCTTCTCGGTGATCCTGCGCGACTTCGAGTTCGAGGCGGCGCAGCCTCTCGACTCCTATCGTGACGACTGCTCGAAGATGGTGATCCAGCTCGAACAGCCCTGTCGGGTCCGCTACCGGAGACGAGTCCGATGAGAGTGGTGGCCGACGTCGGCCTGTGCCAGGCCCACCAGCTCTGCCAGGGCGAGGCCCCCGACGTGTTCGGCTTCGACGAGAGCGGCGATGTGGTGGTCGTGCTCGAGGAGCACCCGGACGAGTCGCGTCGCCCGGACGTGACGACCGCTGTGAAGTACTGCCCTGCGTTCGCCCTCGCCATCGAAGAGGACTCGACATGAGTGACCTGACCGCGCCACTGACAAGGGCCGAGATCGAGGACTTCTGGGACTCCTGGCTCGCGGTCAACCGCGATGCCGAGCGCACCGGCGACTGGCGGGTGATGGCCGAGTGGTACGCCGAGGACGCCACCTACGGCTGGATGTACTCCGTCGACGAACACTTCATGGCCGTGGGCCGGGAGCAGATCCGCGAGTGGGCGATCGGGATCGAGATGGACGGCCTCGACGGCTGGCACTACGACTACCAAGCGACGCTGATCGACGACAAGAACGCGATGATCGTCGGCTTCTGGAAGCAGCGGTCGGGGATCACCAACGACGAGACCGGCCGCGAGTACGAGATCCTCGGCATCGGCGGCTCCTGGTTCGGCGTCGAGCGGCAGACCACCGGCGCTGACGCCGGGAAGCTCAAGTTCGCCTGGCAGCGCGACTGGTTCGACATGCCGTCGACGGCGCACACCTTCCTCGAGATCATCAAGGACGGCAAGGCGCCCGACACCCTCCTGAAACGGATGTCGGTCAGCGGCCACGACGTGCCCGGCCACTACCACCTGAAGGACATCCCGGCGTCGGTCTGGCCGCCGCCGGTCGAGCGCGGCGACCATGTCACCCAGAAGCCAGCGGAGGCGGGCGCATGACCCTCACCAACCCACCTGCACAGCAGCTCGTCGACGGCAAGCTGACCGGCGCGAGCGACGGTACGGCGTACCCGATCCTCAACCCGGCGACCGGGCAGCAGATCGGTGTCGCCCCCGACGGCACTGCTGCTGACGTCGACGCCGCGATCGGAGCCGCTCGCCGCGCGTTCGACGAAACCGACTGGTCGACGAACGTCGAGCTCCGGGTGCGCTGTCTGCGGCAGCTGCACCAGGCGCTGCTCGACCACGCCGACGAGTTCCGTGCGCTGACCACGGCCGAGGTCGGGATGCCCGGCTTCATGATGGCCGCCGCCGGCTTCGACGTCCCGGTGGCGGGTCTTCAGTGGGTCACCGACCTGCTGGCGGCCTACGAGTGGGAGACCGACCTAGGGGTCGCGCAGCCGCTGGGGATCCCGACCCGGCGCACCGTCGTACGCGAACCGGTCGGCGTCGTCGCGGCGATCACCCCGTGGAACGTGCCCAACCAGATCAACCTGGCCAAGGTCGGCCCGGCCCTCGCTGCCGGCTGCACCGTGGTGCTGAAGCCGGCACCGGACACCCCGTGGGTCGCCTGCGAGCTGGGTCGCTTCGTTGCCGAGCACACCGACATCCCGCCAGGCGTCTTCAACGTGGTGACGCCCCTCTCCAACGAGGTCGCTGCGGTCCTGGCGTCCGATCCCCGGATCGACATGGTGTCCTTCACCGGCTCGACCGGCACCGGCCGGGCGATCATGGCAGCTGCGGCGCCCACCCTGAAGAAGGTGTTCCTCGAGCTCGGCGGCAAGTCCGCCGCGGTCGTGCTCGACGATGCCGACGTCGCCGCTTCGGCCGCGGCCACGGCCTTCGCTGCGTGCATCCACGCCGGCCAGGGCTGTGCCCTGACCACCCGCCTCGTCGTGCCGAGGGCGAAGTACGACGAAGCAGTCGAGGTAGCCGCCGCCACCATGGCCTCCATCGGCCTGAGCGACCCCGGCGACCCCAACGCGATCTGCGGGCCGGTCATCAGCCAGGTGCAACGCGACCGGGTCGAGAGCTACCTCAGCCTCGCCGCGGAGGAGGGCGGCCGGATCGTCACCGGGGGGCGGATCGTCGACCAGCCCGGGTTCTGGGTCGAGCCCACGGTCATCGCCGGCCTCGACAACTCCTCGCGGCTTGCGCAGGAGGAGATCTTCGGGCCGGTGCTCGTGGTGATCCCTCACGACGGGGACGACGACGCCGTACGCATCGCAAACGACAGCGAGTACGGCCTGTCCGGCTCGGTCGACTCCGCCGACCTGGAGCGCGCCAAGCGGGTGGCTCGGCAGATCCGGACCGGAACGCTCGCGGTCAACGGCGGTGTCTGGTTCAGTCCCGACGCACCGTTCGGCGGCTACAAGCAGTCCGGGCTGGGCAGGGAGATGGGCGTGATCGGGTTCGAGGAGTACCTGGAGACCAAGACGATGGCGGAGCCGGCATGAGGTCGCGAAGCCTGACTACTGCTGACTACTGCTGACTACTGCTGACCTGCTACTGACTACTGCTGAGGACTGATCATGCGATTCAAGGACAAGGTGGTCGTCGTCACGGGCGCGGCCCAGGGGATCGGCGAGGCCTACGCGAAGGCGCTGGCTGCCGAGGGTGCTGCGGTCGTGGTGGCTGATCTCAATGCCGAGAGCGGTGAGCGTGTCGCGAAGGAGATCGAGGCGGACGGCGGGGTGGCACTGTTCGTGTCCTGCGACGTCTCGAACGCAGAGTCGGCAGCGGCACTGGTCGCCCGTACCGTCGAGGAGTACGGCGGCATCGACCATCTGGTCAACAATGCGGCCATCTATGGCGCGATGGAGTTCAACCTGTTGATCTCCGTCGACTGGGACTACTACAAGAAGTTCATGTCGGTGAATCTCGACGGCGCGCTGGTGATGACGCGCGCGGTCTATCCCGAGATCGCCAAGCGGGGCGGGGGAGCGATCGTCAACCAGAGCTCAACGGCGGCGTACCTCTACTCCGGCTTCTACGGGCTCGCGAAGGCCGGTATCAACAGCCTCACCCAGCAGCTCGCCCACGAGCTGGGCGGCCAGGGCATCCGGGTCAACGCGATCGCACCTGGGCCGGTCGCGACGGAGGCGACCAGGATCCAGGCGGGCGAGGCGGCCCAGGACATCGTCCGCAACTCGCTCGCGATCAAACGGATGGGCGAGACCTCCGATCTGGTGGGCGGCTGCCTGTTCCTGCTCTCCGACGAGGCGTCCTGGGTCACCGGCCAGATCCTGGCGGTCGACGGCGGCCAGACGTTCCGGCTCTGATGACGCAGCGGGTGGGGTTCGTCGGTCTGGGCAACATCGGCAAGCCGATGGCGCTGCGGCTGGCTGCGGCGGCGGAGTCGGGTGACGTCGACCTGTGGGTCTACGACGTCGCACCCGAGCCGGTTGCCGAGCTGGCGGCTGCAGGTGCCAAGGCCGCCGGCAGCGTCGGCGAGCTGGCGCAGGTCGCCGACGTCATCTGCGTGATGGTCCGCGACGACGCGCAGGTGCGCGCCGTGGCACGGGAGGTCGGTCCCGGACCGGTGCTGGTCATCCATTCGACCGTCGCTCCGGGCACTCCCGCAGAGCTCGGGGCCGACGGGCTCACCGTGCTCGACGCCCCGGTCAGTGGCGGACCGATGGGCGCCGCCGACGGCTCGCTGGCGATCATGGTCGGCGGAGCCGACGGCGCGTTCGCGACCGCCCTGCCTGCTCTCGACGCGATGGGGTCGAAGGTCGTCCACGCCGGGCCGCTCGGAGCCGGGACCCGGATGAAGCTGGCGCGGAACCTGATCCACTTCGTTGCGTTCACCGCCGTCACCGAGGCGCAGCGGCTCGCCGAGGCCGCGGGCCTCGACCTGCGGGCTCTCGGCGAGGTGGTCCGGCACACCGACGCGATCACCGGCGGACCCGGCGCGATCATGCACCGCGAGACCGCGGCGCCGATCGCCGGGGACGACTTCTGGTACGGCGTCTTCGACCATGTGAGGACGCTGGGTGAGAAGGACCTGTCGTTCGCGATCGCGCTCGCCGAAGAGCTCGGTGTCGACGTACCGCTGGCGCGAGAGTCGCTGCCACGACTGGGGAAAGGGCTGGGCCTGTCATGAGCAAGTTCGACGACCTACCGGAGGCGCGGCGGCGCGGGCTGGAGAAGATGGAGGAGGTCTACGGCTTCGACATGACCGACGGCGAGGGCGACTTCTTCCGTTACACCGCTGACCACTTGTTCGGTGACATCTGGCAACGACCCGGCCTGTCCGACCGGGACCGCCGGCTGCTGCTGATCGGCCTGCTCAACGGGCAGGGCGCGGCCGACGTGCTCGGGATCCAGGTGCCCGCCGCGCACGCCAAGGGCGAGCTCGACGACGATGCACTGCGGGAGATCGTCATCTTCCTCAGCCACTATGTCGGCTGGCCGCAGGCTGCCCGGCTCAACACCATCGTCGAGAACACCATCGCGAAGGCGCGCCGGCGCTGACACAGCGCTCAGACTGCCGCACGTCCCTCGGGGTCGAACCGACCTCAGCGCAGGATCAGCCGGACCGCCGCCTCCATGTGCGCGGCGGTCTCGGGGGCGGTCGAGCGGCCGGTGACCCAGGCCATCAGCGCGGAGAGCCAGACGTCGCCGATCACCCGGGCGAGCGTGACGTCCTCCTCGGTGATCGCGTCGCCGTCGGGCACCGTGCCGTGCATGGCGTGGGTGACGATCGAGGTCATGGACATCCCGACGGCGTGGATCTCGTGGGAAACGCTGGCGTCGGCGAACATGAACGCTCGCGTCAACGCCTCGGTGAGCTGGGGGTCGCCCTGCATGCCGCGAGTGAGCCGCTTCAGCACGTAGAGAACTCGCTCCCCGGGCGTGTCGCCCGGGATCTCACGCACCTGGAGCTTGGACTGGGCGTCCTCGAACTGACGGTTCAGCGCCGAGACGAGGAGGTGGATCTTGGAGGGGAAGTAGCGGTAGAGCGTCCCCAGCGCCACGTCGGCCTGCTCGGCCACGGCGCGCATCTGGACGGCGTCGAAGCCGCCCTCCTTGGCGAGGTCGTAGGTGGCGTCGAGGATTCGCTTGCGCCGGTCGCGCTGGGCAGCGCTGCCGGCGGTGTCGGTCGCGCCCGGCCGGTCGTCGGTCGAAAGCGAGTTGGCGACATTGAAAGCGGTCACGACGGTCTCCCATGCGACGTCGACGCTCCGGTGTGCCTCACGTCACTGGAATGGCGCACCCGAGCCGGAAAGTTGAGTTCAGTGTCGTCCTCAGCATTCCTCACGCTGGGACGCTCGAAGATAGGCTACCTGTACGTAGCCCATAATAGGAACACGTTCTATGTTCTGTCGGCCCTGCTCCATCCCGGAGCTCGGCGCCGCGACTCAGCGCCACGAGCCAGCGCCGGGATGAAGGAAGAGGAGTCGGCATGCGGATCGCGATGCTGTCGTACCGCAGCAAGCCCCACGTGGGTGGGCAGGGCGTCTACCTGCGCCACCTGAGCCGTGAGCTGGTCCGCCTGGGGCACACGGTCGAGGTCTTCTCGGGCCAGCCCTACCCCGAGCTCGACGAGGGCGTGGCGCTGACGAAGGTGCCGAGCCTGGATCTCTACCGCGAGCCGGACCCGTTCCGGGTGCCCAAGCTCAAGGAGTTCCGCGACCTGGTCGACGTCCAGGAGTTCGCCATCATGTGTACGGCGGGCTTCCCCGAGCCGCGCACGTTCAGCAAGCGGATCGCGAAGGTCCTGGCGACACGGGTCGACGACTTCGACATCGCCCACGACAACCAGGTGCTCGGCCACGGGATGCTCGAGATCGAGAAGCTCGGCCTGCCGATGCTGACCACGATCCACCACCCGATCACGTTCGACCGGCGGATCGATCTCAGCCAGACCAAGAACCCGTGGCGCAAGCTCACCGTGAGCCGCTGGTACGGCTTCCTCCGGATGCAGAAGTACGTCGCGCGCAGGGCGCGGTGGATCCTCACGCCGTCCGAGGCCTCCAAGCGCGACATGGTGCGCGACTTCGGGGTAGACCCGAGCCGGGTGCAGGTGATCCTGCTCGGCGTCGACGACAACTTCGTGCCGCCGACCAAGCCGCGGGTGCCGGGCCGGATCATGGCGATGGCGAGTGCCGACGCCCCGATGAAGGGCATCGCGACCCTGCTCGAGGCCTTCGCGAAGCTGCGCACGGAGCGTGACGTCGAGCTGGTGCTGGTCACCACGCCGAAGCCGGGTGGCCGGACCGAGCGGCTGATCGACAAGCTCGGTATCGCCGAGCACGTGCGGTTCGCCAGCCGGCTGACCGACGACGAGCTGGTCGACCTGATGGGCTCGGCCGAGGTGGCCTGTGTGCCGTCCCTGTACGAGGGCTTCTCGCTGCCCACCGCCGAGCTGATGGCGTGCGCCACCCCGCTCATCGTGAGCCGTGCGGGCGCGATCCCCGAGGTGGTCGGCCCGGACGGCGAGTGCGCCGACCTGGTGGCTCCCGGCGACGTGGGCGAGCTGCTGGTCTCGCTCGAGCGGATGCTCGACGACCCCGAGCGACGGGCCCGGATGGGTGCCGCCGGCCGTCGGCGGGTCGAGGAGCTGTTCAGCTGGCGTGCGGTCGCGCAGAAGGTCGCCGACGCCTACCAGCACGTCATCGACGACTTCGACGGCTCGGGGCTCGCCGGCCCCCGCACGTCGACCACCGAGGGGGAGACCAGTGCTGACCGTTGACTTCAACCGACTCGGTCTGAAGCCGGGCGACCGGGTGCTCGACATGGGCGCCGGCGCCGGCCGGCACAGCTTCGAGATGTACCGCCGGGGCGCCGACGTGATCGCGTTCGACATGGATGCCGATGAGCTCGAGGGCGTGCGCGACCTGTTCGCCGCGATGAAGGATGCCGGCGAGGTCCCGGTGGGTGCCGAGGCCGACGTGAAGCAGGGCGACGCACTCGCCCTGCCGTTCGCCGACGGTGAGTTCGACCGGGTCGTCGCTGCCGAGGTGCTCGAGCACATCCCAGCCGACGTCCAGGCCATCAAGGAGCTGGTCCGGGTGCTCCGTCCGGGCGGCACGCTGGCGGTCTCGGTGCCGCGGTGGCTCCCCGAGGTGATCAACTGGAAGCTCTCGGCCGACTACCACAACGCCGAGGGCGGTCACATCCGGATCTACACCGACCATGAGCTGATCGACAAGATCACCAAGGCCGGCCGCCCCAACGACGGCACTGCGGGCGATGCGATGGTCTTCGAGGGCAGGGACTATGCGCACGGGCTGCACTCGCCGTACTGGTGGATCAAGTGCGCGGTCGGCGTGGAGAACGACAACCACCCGCTGGCGAAGGCCTACCACAGGCTGCTGGTCTGGGAGATCATGAAGCAGCCGAAGGTGCTGCAGCTCGCCGGCAAGGTGCTCGACCCGGCGATCGGCAAGAGCATGGTGCTGTACTTCCGCAAGCCGGAGGTCTCGCACCGTGGGTGACGTCTCCGAAGTCCCCCTCGTCCGGCTGCCGTACGTCGAAGGCGTGCTGAGTGCTGTCGACATCGCCGAGACAGCGGCGTCGATCGCGGCCATGCAGGAGCCGTGGGGCGCCATCCCGTGGACCCTCGGCGAGCACGTCGACATCTGGAACCACGTCGAGGGCGCGATGGCGCTGCTCGTCGGTGGCCAGGTGACGGCCGCCGAGCGGGCCTATGCGTGGATCCCGACGATGCAGCGCCCGGACGGATCGTTCCCGATGAAGATCGTCGACGGCCGACCCGAGGACGCGCGCGGTGAGGTCAACATGTCGGCGTACTTCGCCGTCGGCCTCTGGCACCACTGGCTGGTTCGCCGCGACATCCGGTTCGTCGAGAGCTACTGGCCCACGGTCCGAGCCGCGCTCGACTGGGTGGTCTCGTTGCAGGAGCCGTTCGGCGGCATCCGCTGGACTCCTGTCGACGACTTCTGCCTGCTGACCGGCAACTCCTCGATCTACCACTCGCTGCGCGCGGGCGTCGCGCTGGCCGACCTGATGGACGACCCCCAGCCCGAGTGGGAGCTCGCGGGCGGCCGGCTGGGCCACGCCGTCCGGGTTCATCGCGACCGGTTCGCCGACAAGAGCACCTTCTCGATGGACTGGTACTACCCGGTGCTCGGCGGGGCGGTGCGCGGCAGGGACGCGTTCGAGCTGCTCGATTCGCGGTGGGACGACTTCGTCGTACCCGACCTCGGGATCCGGTGCGTCGACACCAATCCCTGGGTGACCGGGGCCGAGACCTGCGAGCTCGCGATGGCTCTCGACGCGCTGGGGGACCACCGACGGGCGCGGGCGCTCTTCACGGACATGCAGCACCTGCGGGGTGAAGACGGCAAGTACTGGACCGGTTGGGTCTACGGCGCCACGGCCGCCGAGGTCGAGGTCACCAACGCGGCGGGCGAGGTCGAGCCGCGCAACGTCCCGTGGCCCGACGAGCACACGACCTACACGGCTGCGGCGGTGATCCTGGCGGCCGACGCGCTGGGCGAGACCTTCGGCCACAGCACCCCTGGCTCGGGGATCATCCGGGGTACCTCGCTGGCGGCGCACTTCCAGGAGATCGCGCTGGAGTGCGACTGCCCGTCACCCGAGCGGGTCGCCGGCCACGCCTGAGCGTCGTCGCAACACCTGCATCGAACCGACCGCGTCGACCTCCTCGAAGCTGCCGCTCGCGAGGGCCGGCAGGTAGATCTGCTCGTACGGCGCACGCCCGCCGTCCGCCGGATCCGGGAAGACGTCGTGGATGGCGAACAGGCCGCCGGGCATCACCCACCGGGCCCAGGCTTCGAAGTCGTCGCGGGCCGGCTGCTCGCCGTGCCCGCCGTCGACGAAGAGCAGCGACAGCGGCGCGCGCCAGTGGGCGGCCACGGCGGTCGAGCGACCGACGATGGCGACGACCTGCTCCTCGAGCCCGGCGCGGGCAATCGTCCGGCGGAAGGTCGGCAGCGTGTCCATCAGCCCGAGCTCGGGGTCGACGACCGTCGGGTCGTGGTGCTCCCAACCGGCCTGGTTCTCCTCCGACCCGCGGTGGTGGTCGACGGTGAACACCGTCCCACCGACCTCGCGGGCGGCCGCGCCGAGGTAGATCGCCGACTTGCCGCAGTAGGTGCCGACCTCGAGGGCGGGCCCGTGGGGGAGGCGCTCGCGCGCGGCGCGATGCAGGAGCTCGCCCTCGTCGGGCGGCATGAAGCCCTTCGCCGCGAGCGCGTGCTCGAGCAGGTCGGTCGGCATCGTGTCGGTCACGCCCCGACTCTAGTAGTCTTAGAACACGTTCTAGTTTGGGCTCCGCTGCTTGAGGTGCGAGCGCAGCGGACCTCGAGACCAAGGAGCACGATGTCCATCGGCATCACCGACGAACACCACGAGCTCGCCGCGAGCCTGCGCAAGTGGGCGGCCAGCCTCGGGCCGGTCGAGGCGATCCGCGCCGCGGAGGGTCGTCCTTCCGAGCGCTTCGACGACATCTGGGTCGCGGTCGAGGAGATGGGCGTGACGGCGATCGCCGTGCCCGAGACGGCCGGCGGTGGCGGTGGCACGATGCTCGACCAGGCCGTCGCGCTCGAGGCCTGTGCCTACGAGCTGGTGCCGGGCGGGCTGCTCGGGGCCGCGATCGGCGGAGCCGTCACCGGCACCCCCGGGCGGCACGGCGTCCAGGTGTACGCCGGTGGCCTGGTCTGGGACGGCGGCACCGCTGGGACGTCCGAGGCACTCGACGGGCTGGACCTGAGCGCGCGCCACGGCAACCCGGTCGACGGGGTCCCGAGCGACGAGCGGGTCCGCCGTACGGCCGTGACCCTGGCGGCCGCCGAGGCCTCCGGCGTTGCGCGCTGGTGCCTCGACACCGCGGTGGCCTACGCCAAGGTGCGCGAGCAGTTCGGCAGGCCGATCGGATCCTTCCAGGCGGTCAAGCACCTCTGCGCCGAGATGCTGGAGACGGCCGAGTCGGTCACCGCGGCCGCGTGGGATGCGGCCTGCACGGCGGACGCGGCCTGCGCGACGGAAGACGAGCAGTGGGCGTTCGCGGTCGACGTCGCGCAGGCGGTCTGCTTCAGCGGGGCGGTCGACGTAGCGAAGGCCTGCATCCAGGTGCTCGGCGGGGTCGGCTTCACCTACGAGCACGACGCCCACCTCTACCTGCGCCGGGCAGTGTCGCTGCGGGCGCTGGTGGAGTCCCCCGAGGCTGCCGCAGCACGGCTGACGGCTGCCGCCGTCGGAGGCGTACGGCGTCGCGTCAGCGTCGATCTCGGCGGACGCGACGAGCCGTTCCGCACGGAGGCGGGTGCCACGGCCGCACGGATCGCCGGCCTGCCCGCGACCGAGCAGCGTGCGGCGCTGGTCGAGACCGGCTATCTCACCCCGCACTGGCCGGCGCCGTACGGTCTGGCTGCCGACCCCGTGACCCAGGTCGTGATCGACCAGGAGCTGGCGCGGGCGGGCGTCGTCCGTCCCGACCTGGTGATCGCAGGCTGGGCGGTCCCCACGATCCTGCAGCACGGCACGGACGGGCAACGTGAGCGGTTCGTGGGCCCGTCACTGCTCGGCGAGCTGATCTGGTGCCAGCTTTTTTCCGAGCCGGGCGCCGGCTCCGACCTTGCCTCGCTGCGCACTCGGGCAGAGCGGGTCGAGGGCGGCTGGCGACTCACCGGGCAGAAGGTCTGGACCTCAGTCGCCGAGCGTGCGGACTGGGGCATCTGCCTGGCCCGGACCGATCCGGAGGCGCCGCAGCACCAGGGCATCACCTACTTCCTCGTCGACATGCGGTCGTCGGGCATCGACGTGCGGCCGCTCCGCGAGATCACCGGCGAGGCGCTCTTCAACGAGGTGTTCCTCGATGACGTGTTCGTGCCCGACGACTGCGTCGTCGCCGAGCCCGGTGCCGGCTGGCGGCTGGCGCGCACCACGCTCGCCAACGAGCGGGTCGCGATGGCGAGCGCCCGGCTCGGCAAGAGCGTCGAGCGGGCTGTCGAGCTCGCGGCCGACGGTCTGGGCCCGGTCGAGCTGGCGCAGGTCGGCCATGCGGTCGCCCTGGCGACCGTGTGCGGGCTGCTCGGTGTACGCACGACGCTGCGGGCGATCGGTGGCCACGGACCGGGTGCGGAGTCGAGCGTGGCCAAGCTGCTCGGGGTCCGCAGCCGGCAGTCGTCGTCGGCACTCGTCGTCGAGCTGCAGGGCGATGCGGTCGCCGCGGTCGGCGCGATCACGCGCGATGCCGGCGGGATCGAGGCCGACGTGTGGGAGATGCTCAACACGCGCTGCCTCTCGATCGCCGGCGGTACGACGCAGATCCTGCGCAACGTCGCGGGCGAGCGGATCTTGGGGCTGCCGCGCTAGGACTGCCCGGACTCCGCGCTAGGACTGCCCGGGCTCGTGGCCTGGTAGGCCCGGACGGTCTGACGTGACCGCGTCGGAGTGACGGGGTGCAAGCTGGGACCTGACTCACATGATTCGTGGGTTACCGAGCTGGGGCTGCCTGCTCGGCCTATCCGACAATTGTGGGAGGCCCCAGTCTTTACAGAGCGTACGAGTGTGGGGCTCGACGTGCACGCCCGATCGGTAACGGCAGCGGCGACCGACAGCGTCACGGGCGAGTTCACGACCGTGTCGATACCGACTCTCAAGCAGGAGAAAGCATGCGACCTGGTGCGTGCACGCGAGGACTGTTGTGGCGAGCTGATGCGATGGCGTCGACATGATCCGCGAGTCGGTCCGCACCGTGCTCCAAGAACGGTTTTGAGTTCGAAGCCGCCGCCGTGATCGGCGCGGAGCGTCACGAGCGCGCCGAGGACCTCGTCACCGAACGCAACGGCACCGTCCCAAACTGCTGGCGACGAAGACTGGCGACATCGAACTGCGCAAGGGCTGCCACTTCCCGTCCATCCTGGAGCCCCGACGCTGGATCGACCAAGCGTTGTACGCGGTGGTGATCGAGGCCTACGTCCACGGCATCTCGACCAGGAGGGTGGACGACCCGGTCGTCGCGCTCGGCGCCGACAGCGGGATCATCGAGAGTGGCGAGTAGGACACCGGGGAGCCCCTCAAAGCCCACCACCCAGCAGGGCTTTCCATGGTGTCGACCACGTCCGGCCCTCATTCGTAGTACATCGGCCCCCGATGCGTGGGCGTGACCGGGTACTCGGTACTGCCTGCCGAGGACTTGCCGACCTGGTTCAGGGCGCGAACCTGAAACGTGTAAGCGGTCTCGGAATCGAGGTTCCCGAAGAAGGTCGAAGTGGTGACGCCCCCGGCGCTCGGGACGATCTTGCGACTCGCACCCGGGAAAGCCGTCACTTCGTATGCATGGATGGGGGCTCCTCGATCCGCCGGACGCTGCCAAGAAATGGCGGCGCTATGCGGCCCAGCGACGGCCTGGACGTCACCAGGCTGTGCGGGCACCTGGGCGGGCGGCGAGCCGAACTCAATCCCGACCCGCGCGCGATCCGGGCCAACCGCAACTGCCGAGATTCGGATGCCGTGGGGGAGGGTCAGGGTGCTCCCCTCCGGCAATGCGAACGCGGAATGCGCCGGAACCGCGTCGACCAGCGCGTCGTATCGATGAACCACCAAGCCGTTGGAGTCAGATCGTAAGTCGACCCACCATCGGTCGCCCGTGACGACATTGCCCCTCGTAACCAAAACAGCTTGAGGTGATTGTTCACCGCCAAGGGGCCGGAGCGATATCTGCCGGTCGTCGGTCACAGCACGCCGGCCATCGAGCCAGCCCAGATACGCGCGCATTGCGGGGTTTAGTTGATACCCGCCCCCCATAATATCGTCGGAATCCCCGTACTCCTCGAGTGAACAAGCGCTGCCGTAGGTAACGGGGCGACCGTTCTTCCGACAGCGCCAAAGGTTCGCATGTCCGAGGCCCTGATTGTGCAGCAACTCGTGCGCGATGACACGCTTCCCCAGGTTTCCGTAGAGCCATACGCGACCGCTGGCGACTCCGTAATCGTCAGACATGTCTGCACGTCCGGCAACATCACCACGACACGAGACGTACAGGACAACATGGTCGAAAGCGGCAGGGTTAATCCCCTCTGCCCTCACCTTCCGCACTGCTTCGGAGTGCTTTCGATCCGCTGCGCCGGTGCAGCCACCACCAGGTCCGATCCTGACCCAGTCGGAAACCACCGCACGCCGGAGACCGAACCGCCCTCGGGAGAGGTCGTCGTAGTAGCGATGCACTCGCTTGAAAGCACGAATCACCTCTATCGACGAGGGCTGCAACGGACGGCTCGCCGTGTACCCGCGAATCACCAGTACCCGATCGATGCCTCGCGACGGCCCCGCCTGCGTCACCGAACCACGCGCATCGACGCTGGCCTTCACGATGTCAGATCTCTCGGCTCCCTCGATCCCGCCGGAATCGTTTGCAGCGCGAACGGTTATTCCGAGGGATGCGTCGTACGAACCTGACGCCGGCCCTTTGATGGCCGAGACCATCAGGACGACGAGGCCCACTGCGAGAACCGTGGCGCGGATCCAACTGGTCGCCTGCAACTCTGAGCCGACAAGTCGCGGTCTGCGAGGACGATTCACCATCAACTGACCATTCGTGCCGGGGTGCTCAAGACAAGCGTGGAACCGTTCCCGATCTGTCCTGCGCCGACCCATCCCCAGCATCCTGCAGAGCCGTCGTTTCGCACGGCGCAGGTGTGCTGACTCCCGGTGTCGACCGAAGACCACGTCGCGCCGGTCCCAACCTGGCGGGGGGTCAGGCGGGTCACGGTCGTTCCGTCGCCGATCTGGCTGGCCCAGTTGTTTCCCCAGCACCACAGAGTGCCGTCAGTCTTGGTGGCGCAGGTGTGGGCTCCGTAGCCCTCACTTGCGCTCACCGTGACCCACGTAGTCAATTTCCCAACTTGCTTCGGACCGGCCCTGTACGCGGTCGTTCCATCGCCAATCTGGCCATACGTGTTCTCGCCCCAGCAGTAAAGGGCACCGTTGGTCCGGGTGCCGCAGGCGTGTACGGAGCCAGCAGTGATCGTGCGCCAGTTGGTTGCGGCGTTAACCTGTTGCGGTTCGCCTGACTCATGCCAACACCAAGCGGTGCCATCAGTGCGGACGCCGCAAGCGCGGTAGCTTCCGACGCTGAGCACCGCCCACGAGGCCGACCCATCGACTTCCCACGGAGTCGGCGCCCACCTAGTCCAGCACCACGCACTTGAGTCTGCACGGAGGCCGCAGCTCAGTTCGTCGCCGTCAAAGACTGAGGTCCAGTCCGTCTCGGTGCCGATCTGCTTAGGGGGATCCGTGCTGATTCCCCAACACATCATCGTGCCGGTGCTGCGGACACCGCACGTGTGATCAGACCCAGCATCGACGTCGATCCAGTGATCGCCCACCAGCACCTGCACGGGCCGGACTCGATCGATATCGGTCTCGTCGCCTAGCGATCCAAAGGTGTTGTCGCCCCAGCACCATGCGATGTCGTTGACGTCCAGCCCGCAGGTGTGACCGAACCCGGCGGAGATCTCGGACCAACCTGAGGTGTTCACTACAGTTGCCGGCGTCCGCTGACTCGGGCGCCCGACTCCAAGTTGCCCGCTGTAGTTAATTCCCCAGCACCAGATCTGGTTCCCACCGCGGATGCCGCAGGCGTGACCACCGCCGCGATCTGAGCCGAAGTCCATGCTCACCCAGTTTGTCGCCGTGCCGAACTGTTGTGGCAAGTTCGTCGAGTTGTGGGTGCCCTCGAGGTTGCCCCAACACCAAAGCGTCCCGTCACTGCGCGTGGCGCAGGTTGAGAATGGCCCAGCAGTCACGCTCCGCCAGTCTTTCGCTATGCCGACCTTCCTTGGCACAACGCGGCGCGCGGATGCGCTGCCGTCCCCAAGCTGTCCCGAATCGTTTTTACCCCAGCAGAACAGAGCGCCGTCGGTCCTGGTGGCGCAGGTGTGAGAGCCGCCTGCGCTCACGGTCGTCCAGTCCGCGGCGGTGCCCACCTGCTGGGGCGTCAAACGTCGCGTTCGAGTTCCGTCGCCCAGTTCTCCATCCTGGTTGTATCCCCAACAATAAAGAGCTCCGCCGGCTCTTGTGGCGCAGGAGTGGCTGCCTCGCGCGCTGATGGTCGCCCAGTCGTTCGCGGTGCCCACTCGCCGCGGCGCAAGGGCGTCAACCTCGGTTCCAATTCCGAGTTGCCCACCTTCGTTCGCGCCCCAGCACATCAAGATTCCAGCACCACGCAGACCGCAGCTGTGACTTCCCGAAGCGGACAGGACAGTCCAGTCCGTGTGAGTGCCAATCCGGACCGGGCTGGTCGATCCGTCGCGGGTCGAGTTGCCAAGCAGACCGCTGCCCCAGCACCACGCCGTGCCGTCAGTCCCCAGGCCGCAGACCCGACCTGACCCGACGGTCACGCTCTGCCACAAGGATGGTCCACCAACAACGGCCACCGGCCGGTTCGTCGGCGACATGGTGTTGTTGCCCAGTTGACCGCTGGTGCCATCGCCCCAACACCAAGCCGTGCCGTCGCTTCGCACACCACATGTCGTGTTGCCGCCCGTAGAAACCATCGACCACGCCGACGGAGCCGCGACTGAAGCAGCTGCGCTGCCGGACCCGATACCACCGCCGGACGGGACGCACAGCAGCGCTGCCAAGAGCAGGAGGCACACCCGTGAGGCGAAGTCGGGCACAGTTGCTAGGGGTTGCATGGCGGTGGCTCCTCATCACGGGCGAGTGATCGCGGGTCCGAGCGCGCCGACTCAAGAGTAGGAGAAAGTAGCAGCATCCTTTGCGACATCGCCAGGGGTCTCGGGGCTTGCACCATCGGACCCAGCTCGCGACAGTATGGCTCGGTATACCAGCACGAGAGTGCGCCGCCGCGCGAAACATACGCACCCTCCCGTGAATGGGACGGGACGCGCGACACAGACCGGCGGGTACGTGTCCGAGTCAAGTCGCCTGCGCGGCGTTGGGCATCACCCGCTGATGGGTCTACGCCTCGCCGTGCTCGGCGATCCACTCTGCCACCGGCCGGATCGCCAGTCCTTGCGGACCTCGGCTAGCAGGTCAGCACTGTGGAGCCCTCAAACATCACACCTAGCCGCGCGCCCGCTCCAGGCGCCACATGTTCCAGTGCCAGTGCAGGTAGCGGTCGATGGCACGCACGATGTGCTGCGACCGGATCGACGGGAACACGTCGAACGCGTGCTGCGCGTGGGGGAGCTCTGCATAGACCACCGACTGCTTCGACGTCTCCCGCAGCCGGCCCACCAGCTGGCGTGCCTGCTCCACACCGACGAGGGTGTCGTTGCGGCCGTGCAGGATGAAGAAGTCGGGAGCGTCGGGGGTGACCCGCAGCAGCGGGGTGGCGGCCTCGTAGACCTCGGGAGCCTCGGAGTAGGGCCGGTCGAAGACCCGCTTGGCAAGGAACTGGTCCCGCATCAGCTCGACGTTGCGTTGTCCGCTCGCCCCGGCCATGTCGTAGACGCCGTAGTGCGGCACCGCGACCTGCACACTGGTGTCCACGTCCTCGAAACCGGGTTGGAAGGTCGGGTCGTTCGGCGTGAGCGCCGCGAGCGACGTCAGGTGCCCGCCGGCGGATCCGCCGGTGAGTGCGACGTAGTCCGGATCGCCGCCGTAGTCGGCGATGTTCTCCTTGATCCACGCGATCGCCTGCTTGACATCGATGATCTGGGCGGGCCATCGGTCGCGGGGTGCGAGCCGGTAGTTGACCGACACGCACACCCAGCCCTTGGCTGCCAGGTGCTCCATCAGGGCAAGGCCCTGCTCCTCCTTCCTGCCGATGACCCACGCACCGCCGTGGACGTGGAGCAGCACCGGTGCGCCTGACTCCGGGGTGGTGGACGAGGTGTAGACGTCGAGCATCCCGCGCTTGCCGTACGGCGCGAACGGCACGTTGCGCTTCACCAGCACGCCGGCCTTGCGGCGGGCTCGCCCGAAGGCGAACGGATTGGCGACCCGCCCCCACGGCGTCGCGAGGTCGGCCGGGCTCGGTGCCTCGTCGAGCTGCTCGACGTAGTCGACCCCGAGGCCCTCCACGAGCGCCTCCTCGGCGATGTGCATTGCGCGCCGGCTCTGCGCGACCAGGTAGCCCAGACCCGCAACGCTCGCGCCGGCCAGGGCGAGGCCGACCGGGTCGCGCCGACCTCGTGCGAGCTGGTGTGCCGTATCGGCGGCGGTCATCGCGAGCACGTGTGGCGCGAGCTCCCCGGTCAACCAGCCGGCGAAGAACACCGGGACGCCGACCCGGAAGCCGGGGACGGGGCGGATCGCGTTGGCAGTGAGAGCGGCGGTGACCGCCTGGCGCACGACGAAGCGGTTGACCATGATGTGCACGATATCGGGCGATTGGTGCAGAATAGAACCCGTTCTACTTTCCGGGCTGATGGGAGCCATCGGATGGACCGCTTGTCAGGACTCGACGCGAGCTTCCTGTACCTCGAGACCCCCGCGCAGCTGATGCACGTGTGCGCGGTGATGGTTCTCGACCAGAGCACCATGACCACGCCGTACTCGTTCGCCGACCTGATGGCGCACATCGACGACAGCGTCCACGACGTGCCGGCGTTCACCCGCAAGATCCGCGGCGTCCCGATGGGGCTCGACCACCCGGTCTGGGTGCGCGACCAGCAGTTCGACATCGAGCGTCACGTGCACCGGTTGGCCGTACCGAGCCCCGGCAGCTACCGCGAGCTGATGGACCTCTGCGCCCACCTCGCGGCGCTTCCGCTGGACCGGTCCCGTCCGCTCTGGGAGATGTGGGTGATCGAGGGGTACCGGCCCGACGGCCCCGAGGGAGCTGACGGAGCGGCCGACGAGAAGGTCGTGGTCTTCTCGAAGATGCACCACGCAACCGTCGACGGCGTCTCGGGCTCGAACCTGATCTCGCACCTGTGCGCGCTCGAGCCGGACGCGCCACCGATCGCCGATGGCGAGACCCAGCGGCACCCGCGCGATCCCAGCCGCGGCGAGCTGCTGGGCCGGGCGGTGATCGGCACCGCAACCAAACCGGTGACGCTGGCCAAGGTGCTGCGGCCGTCGGCGGAGCTGATCACGAAGAGCATCGGGCGCGCCCGCGAGGGCACCGCGATGGCCGCGCCGTTCTCCGCGCCGCGGACGTCGTTCAACGGCACCATCACCGCTCACCGCACGATCGCACTCGCCGATGTCGACCTCGACGACATCCGCGAGATCAAGAAGGCCACCGGCAGCACCGTCAACGACGTGGTCCTCACCCTCTGCGGCGGCGCCCTCCGCGCCTACCTGGACGAGCGGGGCGAGCTCCCCGAGTCCTCCCTGATGGCAAGCGTCCCGGTCAGCGTGCGGGAGTCCTCGAAACGGTCCCAGGGCGCCAACAAGGTCTCGGCGTTCTTCACCAAGCTCGGCACCGACATCGAGGACCCGCTCGAGCGGCTCGACATGCTCGCCGAACGCAACCGCAACGCCAAGGACCACCACAACGCGATCAGCGCCGATGCGCTTCAGGACTGGGCAGAGTTCGCCGCACCGCGCGTCTTCGGGCTCGCGGTACGCACCTACGCCAACCTCCGGCTCGCCGAGAAGCACCCGGTGGTCCACAACCTGGTGATCTCCAACGTGCCGGGGCCGCCGGTGCCGCTCTACTTCATGGGCGCGCGGATCGAGGCGCTCTATCCCCTGGGGCCGGTCTTCCACGGCGCCGGCCTCAACATCACGGTGATGTCGAACGCCGGCATGGTCCACGTCGGCGCCATCGCCTGCCGGGAGTCCGTGCCCGACGGCGACGCGCTCGTGCGGCACTTCCCTGGCGAGCTCGAGCGGCTCCGTCAAGCAGTGGCCAAGAAGCGCTGATCAGGCGCTGCGACTGCGCCGCTGGAAGTCCCGCCGGCGCGCGTTGACCGTGAGCGTCGCCTCCAGGAACGCCGGCACGAACCGCTCCGCGCTGAGCACGCAGGCGGCGTGACCAGCCTTCACGTCGTGGATCGTCGCACCCGGGATCGACCGGGCCAGGCGGACCTGCCGCTCGGGGCGGACCACCTTGTCCCGGGTGTTCACGACGACGGCGGTCGGCACGTCGATCCGGCTGATCCACGGTCGTGAGTGGTGCCGACCGAGCGCGGCCAGCGCCTGACCCACCGCCCACGGGCTGGTGGAGCGGAACTCCCGCAACGCCCACTCGTGCATGTCGGTGGGATCGAGGTCGAGCCGGCCGGAGGCGGCGCGGGCGGCTGCCAGCGCCGTACGACTGCGGGAGATGCCGCGGGTCGCCAGCATGCTGGCACCCATGCCGGCGAAGAACGCCCTCTCGACGGGGGTGAGCTGGAACCGGTCAGTCGTCGCGCACAGCACCAGGCCGTCGACCTTGTCGGGATGCTGTCGCCACACCCGCTGGGCGACGATCGACCCCATCGAGTAGCCCGCGACGATCACGTCCTCCAACCCGAGCACGTCGATCAGCGCGGCGACGTCGTCAGCGCAGTCGGACAGCGTGAACTCCTCGCTGCGGATTCCACTGCCGTGCCAGCGCTGGTCGAGGGTCACCACGCGGAACCGCTGCGACAACGGGCGGATGGCCGGGAACCAGGTCAGCAGGCCGGTGCAGCCCAGGGCGTGCAGGAGCACGACCGTCGGCGCGTGGGGGTCGGGCCCCGGAGTGTCGGTGACGTACGTCGCGCCACCCCTGCCGGGGAGCTCGACCATCCGTCCCTCCGGGACCGGCGCCCACGGCAGGTACACCCGGTTACGGGCAACGGCGAGCGGAGAGACCCCCATGTCCGCCACCCTAGAACAGGTTCCAACGCTTTCGGGTCAGGCGTCCCGGTCGGCGGTACGGGAGCGGGCCAGCTCGGCGGCATGACGGAACGCGCGCAGCACGTAGGGCGGCACCTCCATGCCCTCGCAGTGCGCCCAGAGCAGCTCGCGCTCGACCCGGACCGCCTGCGCCGCGAAGGCGGCGTCCTCGCTGATCCTCAGTGCCAGCATCACCTCGCCGAAGTCCGCGCGCTGCTGGTCGTTGTTGACCCCCACCGGTCCGAAGGAGAGTGACCGCATCCGCCGTACCAACCAGCGCTGCCAGCCGGACAGCTGGTCCCACAGGCCGCGCGCCGAGAGCTGGTAGAACACGAAGTGGCCGGGCTCCTGGCGTTTGATCGGGCCGATGATGGTCTCCGCGACCGCCTGCTCCCCGATCGCGGCGGTTCCGTCGTGCAGCAGGTTGTAGGCCAGCACCGCGGATCGCTCGGTGGACATGCCGGTCAGGTAGTAGAGCATCCGGCAGACGTCCTGGAACGCCGGGAGATGAGCCAGGGTGCCGAGCAGCCGGAGCTTGGCGCTGACGCTCTCGGTGTCCGCCACCGCCGGCGCTCGCCCGAGCTCGACCTGGAGCCGGTCCAGGATCCGGCCGTGCTGGATCTCCTGCGGTTGCCACACGTCGGCGTAGAAGTAGCGGTCGACCTCCGGCGGGTCCGGGAGCATCGTGGTCAGCTCCAGGACGTTGCGATCGACCTCGAGCTCCACCCGGGCCATGTAGTCGAGGACGTGCCCGTACCGGTGTTCGAGTCCGACCGGGTCGCGGACCGTGAAGTCGACGTCCTCGATGCGCAGCGGTGGGTGCGCCTCGGCGAGCCGGTCGACGTGGGTGGTGAGGCGTTGCTCGAGGGCGGACGGCACACCCCATTGTTACCGGGACCCAGATGCGTGCGGAAGTAGAACACGTTACAGTTCTGTCTGTGGAAGCCGAGGAGATCAGTGCGGTGCGAGCGGTCGTCACCGAGGTCCTGGACCGCTCCGGAGACTGGGTGGCCTGGCAGGCGGCCGGCCTGACGGCGCTGCCCGTTCCGGAGGAGTACGGCGGCGACGGGCTCGGTCTCGGCGCGGTTGCCGTGCTGCTCCGTGAGTCAGGGCAACGCGCCCAGCGGGTGCCGGCCTGGGAGACGCTGTGCTGTTCGGCTCTCACGCTCGCTGCCCACGGCACCGAGGCGCAGCGCAAGGAGCACCTCGCGGCGATCACCGGGGGATCCGTGCTGACGCCGGCGTTCACCGACGCACCGGGCACCGCCGCGACCTACGTCAACGGCCGGGTGACCGGCCGCAAGGTCGCGGT
Source organism: uncultured Actinomycetota bacterium (assembly GCA_963756795.1). Taxonomy (GTDB): domain Bacteria; phylum Actinomycetota; class Actinomycetes; order Propionibacteriales; family Nocardioidaceae; genus Nocardioides. The sequence continues at coordinate 590,305 of CAVWPK010000002.1, forward strand.
CACCTACGCCGACACGGCCTCCGCGATGCTCGTCGTCGCCCGCGACGGTGACGCCGAGGTGGTGGCGCTCGTGGACCCCTGGGGGCAGGGGGTCACCCTGCTGCCGGCCAGCTCGTCGGCCGGCACGCCCACCTTCAGCGTGGTGCTGGACGACGCCCCGGCCGAGCTGCTCGACGGGGATGCCGCGCCGTACCTCCGGGCCGTGGCGGCCGCCGGCCGCGCCGTGACCGCCGCCGGCGTGCTGGCCGGGGCCCGCGACCTGACCGCCGACTACGTGAAGGGCCGCGAGCAGTTCGGTCGCGCGCTGGCGGAGTTCCAGGCGGTCGCGCTGCAGATGGCCGACGTCTACGTCGCCAGCCGCACTCTCGACCTCGTTGCGGACAACGCCGTGTGGCGGGTCGCCAACGGTCTGCCCGCCGCCGACGACCTCGCGGTCGCCGGCTACTGGGTGAGCCGGGTCGCGCCCGCCGCGTTCCGGACCTGCCACCACCTGCACGGGGGGATGGGCGTCGACGTCACCTACCCGCTGATCGGCTACTCGAGCTGGGGCACCGACCTCGCGCACGCGCTCGACACCCTGCCCGGCCAGGTGCCGGTCGAGGACCGGGGGGCCAAGAACCTCGAGCTCAGCGACGAGCAGCGGTCTCTCAAGGCCGAGCTCAGGGAGTGGTTCGCCGGCTTGGCCGCGGAGTTCGGTCACCCGGCCGACCCCGGCGCGGTCGAGGGTGCCTGGGACCGGCACGGACCGTCGTACGAGCGCCTGATCAAGCGGATGGGCGCCGATGGCTGGATGGGCATCGGCTGGCCCAAGGAGTACGGCGGGCACGGCCTCGGCGAGGTCGAGCAGACGATCTTCGCCAACGAGGCGCAGTACCACGACGTGCACCTGCCGGCGGTGACGCTCCAGACCGTCGGACCGACCCTGATCCGCTACGGCACCGACAAGCAGAAGCAGCTGTTCCTGCCGCGGATCCTCGCCGGCGACGTCCACTTCGCCATCGGCTACAGCGAGCCGGACGCCGGCACCGACCTGGCCTCGCTCCGCACCACCGCCAAGCGGGATGGCGACCACTACGTCGTCAACGGCCAGAAGATGTGGACCACCGGCGGCCATCAGGCCGACTACCTGTGGCTCGCGGTCCGCACCGACCCGGATGCCCCCAAGCACAAGGGCATCTCGATCCTCATCGTCGACACCACGGACCCCGGCTACAGCTGGACGCCGATCATCACCGCGGACGGCTCGCACCACGTCAACGCCACCTACTTCAACGACGTGCGGGTCCCCGTCGACATGCTGGTCGGCGAGGAGAACCAGGGCTGGCGGCTGATCACCACCCAGCTCAACCACGAACGGGTCATGCTCGGCCCGGCCGGCCGGATCGAGGGTCTCCGCGACCGGGTGATCCGATGGGCCGACGCGGCCGGCGTCCGCGACCAGCCGGACCTGGTGGCGCTGCTCGGCGAGGCCACGGCCATCTTCCGCGTCAACGAGCTGCTCAACTGGGAGGTCGCCCGGTCTGCCGCGGTGGGTGAGATCAAGGTCGCCGACGCGTCGGCGTCGAAGGTCTTCGCCTCCGACCACGTGCAGCACCTGATCGCCGACCTGATCGCAGCCGTCCACCGCCACGGCGACGCGGGCGAGCCGGCGACCAGGGAGCTGCTCGACTACCTGGACTCACAGGCCAAGCGCAACCTGGTGCTGACGTTCGGTGGCGGCGTGCAGGAGGTGCAGCGCGAGCTGATCGCGATGTTCGGTCTCGGCCTCCCGAGGGTCCCACGGTGAGCGCCGTGGCCGAGCCCGACGAGCGGCATGACCGGATCATGGCCGAGGCCGAGCGGATCATCGCCCTCGGCGAGGCGTCCGAGACGGCCGCCCCCTACCCGGTCAACCAGCCGACGATCGGCACCTGGCTCGACGCGATGGGCTACGACAACGAGCGCTTCCGCAGCGGCGAGGCCCCGCCGTCGATGGCCCAGGTCTGGACGATGCCCGGGCTCGGTCGCAAGCGGGCGCCGGACGACCCGCTGCACTCGATGATGGAGATCCTCACCGGCGAGGGCTTCACCGCCGTGCTCGGCACCAACTGCGAGCAGACCTACGAGCGCTACCTCAAGGTCGGCGAGGAGCTTCGCGTCACCACGGCGCTCGACTCGGTCGCCGGCCCCAAGGACACCGCGATGGGCCTCGGCTATTTCGTGACGTCGCGCAACCGTTGGTACGTCGGCGAGGAGCTCGTCGCCACCATGCTGTTCCGGGTGCTGAAGTTCATCCCGAAAGCTGGTGGTTGAGGTGCGACGAGCGCAGCGAGGAGCCTCGAAACCATGATCCGCCCGATGGTCAACCGCGACAGCGCCTACTTCTGGGAGGGCACGCAGAAAGGCGAGCTGCGGATCCAGAGCTGCAACGCCTGCGGCGTGCTCCGGCATCCGCCGGGTCCTGCGTGTCCCGCGTGCGGCGCTCTCGACCGCGGCTACGTCGTGGCATCGGGGCTCGGAACCGTCTTTTCCTACGTGGTGCACCGGCACCCACCGGTCCCGGGCAAGGAGCTGCCGCTCGTGATCGCGTTGATCGACCTCGACGAGGGCGTTCGGATGGTCGGTGAGGTGACCGACGTCGCCGACGACCAGATCGCGATCGGGATGCGGCTCAGGGTGGACTACAACCGGGTCGACGACGAGCTGACCCTTCCGATCTGGAGGACGGCATGAGAACCCTCGAGGCAGGTCAGGTGATCCCCGAGTGGAGTCTGCCGATGACCCCGACGACGATCGTCAGCACCGCGATCGCGACCCGTGACTGGCAGGACGTCCACCACGACCGCGACGTTGCCCAGAGCGCCGGGTCGAAGGACATCTTCATGAACATCCTCACGACCAACGGACTGGTCGAGCGGTTCATCGCCGACTGGGTCGGCCACGACTGTGAGCTCAAGGGCATCGCGATCCGGCTCGGTGCCCCGGCCCACCCCTACGACACGCTGACCTTCAGTGGCACGGTCACCGAGATCTCCGGTGGGACTGCCACCATCGACGTCGTCGGCAGGGTGTCGCTCGGCGACCACGTGACCGGCACCGTGAAGGTCGTCGCATGAGGACCGACACTGCTCGGTCCCTGGGCGGCGAGGCAGCCATCGTCGGCATCGGGGCGACCGAGTTCTCCAAGGAGTCGGGCCGTTCCGAGCTGCAGCTGTCGGTCGAGGCCGTCCAGCACGCACTCGCGGACTGCGGCCTGACGGTCGCCGACGTCGACGGGCTGACCACGTTCACGATGGACACGTCCTCGGAGATCGCGCTCGCCCGCGAGCTCGGCATCGAGGAGCTGCGCTTCTTCAGCCGGATCAACTACGGCGGCGGCGCTGCGTGCGCCACGGTCCAGCAGGCTGCGATGGCTGTCGCCACCGGTGTCGCCGACGTCGTCGTGGCCTACCGCGGCTTCAACGAGCGCTCGGAGTCGCGGTTCGGACAGGTGTCGGTCGCCGCGGCGAACCAGGTCAACACCAACGGGCTCGACAACGCATGGACCTATCCGATGGGTCTCGGCACGCCGGCCGCGACGGTGGCGATGCAGGCCCGCCGTTACCTGCACGAGTACGGCGCCACTTCGGCGGACTTCGGCCGGGTCGCCGTCGCCGACCGCCGGCACGCAGCGACCAACCCGAACGCGTTCTTCTACGGCAAGCCGATCACGCTCGAAGACCACCAAGCGTCCCGGATGATCGTCGACCCGCTGCACCTGCTCGACTGCTGCCAGGAGAGCGACGGCGCGGTGGCGCTGGTCATCACCTCGGCGGAGCGGGCGAGGGACCTGGCCCGGCCGCCGGCGTACCTCGCCGCGGCAGCGCAGGGGAGTGGTCGCGACCAGTTCGTGATGACGTCCTACTACCGAGACGACATCGGCATCCCCGAGATGGGTGTCGTCGGGCGGGAGCTCTGGCGCCAGTCCGGGCTGACACCGGACGACATCTCGATGGCCGTGCTCTACGACCACTTCACGCCGTACGTCCTGATGCAGCTCGAGGAGCTGGGTTTCTGTGGCCGGGGCGAGGCTCCGGACTTCATCAAGGACGGCGCGATCGAGGTGGGCGGCCGGCTGCCCCTCAACACCCACGGCGGCCAGCTCGGCGAGGCCTACATCCACGGTATGAACGGCATCGCGGAGGGGGTCCGTCAGATCCGCGGCACCTCGGTCAATCCGGTCGACGCGCACCACGTGCTGGTCACGGCCGGCACCGGTGTGCCGACGAGCGGCCTGATCCTCTCCGCCTCCTAATCGATAGCGCCGGGTCACCACGGTTGCCTCGACCCGCAGCCGTGCCGCGCAGTTGACCGATGGCGCGCCAACTTCCTCGTGGCCGGGTGACGTTCGCCTTCGTGGACGTCGTCGGGAGCACGAAGGCGTCTGCCGAGCACGGCGACGCCTTCGTGGAAGCGTTGGCGGTGCTGCAGGAGCGGGTGGCCCGGCACTCGCGGGGTGCGGGTGGCTCGGTGGTCGAGACTTCCACTACGCCGCTCGCGGCGACGTCGCGGGCGGCCGTCCGACCCGCCTCGGGCTAACCGGAAGTCCTGACCCACGCCGTCACGCCGTCCGTGTGCGCCGGGTCGCGGGACCGCAGCGACGCAGCCTGCTCCCGACGCTCGCGCGCGCCCGGTCCGAGCTCGGCGAGACCGAAGCGCGGTGGCTCGGGTCGCCCGACGGCGGCACGGACGCGAGTCTGGACCGTGGCTCGCGGTCCGTCGCCGCGCCCGTAACCTGACCCGCGTGAGCAGCGACCAACCCGACTTCACCGCTCCGGAGCGGAAGACCCTCGTCGAGAGCCTCGCCGGCAACCGTGCCGAGATCCTGAAGCTGCTCGAGGGTCTCACCGAGGACGAGGCGCGACGCCGCCTGGTGCCGTCGCTGACCACGCTGCTCGGCCTGGTCAAGCACGCGGCGTTCGCCGAGCAGGTCTGGTTCCAGGTCACCCTGGCCGGCCGCACCCGTGCCGAGGTGGGTGTCCCGGACGAGATCGACGAGAGCTTCCGGCTGGCGCCGGACGACACCATCGCCTCGATCAGCTCGAACTTCCGGCGCGTCTGCGAGGAGTCCGACCGGATCGCCTTCGACCACGACCTCGAGGACACAGGCAAGCATGCCCGGCGTGGTTCGGTGAGCGTGCGCTGGATGTATGTCCACCTGATCGAGGAGCTGGCCCGGCACGCCGGTCACGGCGACATCCTGCGCGAGCAGGTCATCGCTGCGCGGCGAGCCTGAGCCAGGTCGGCGGACCTCAGTCGATCCCCGCCGTCTTGTCGAGCAGTTGCAGGAGGTCGTGGGCCGCGAGCTCGACCTGCTTGTGACGCCACTCCGCGGCGCGATAGACGCACGCGATGAGTCCGGCGCGGTGGACCCGTCGGAAGTCGCCGTACCCGAAGGCGTAGCGCGCCTTGGTCTCGTCGTTGGCGCCCGCCGTGAGACCCAGGTGCCACGCGGCGTACTGCTCCCACGAGTTGCGCTCGAGGAACGCGTTGCCCGCCTCCGCGTCCGGCTGTACGTCGCCCCAGTCGCTGTCGAGGACGTACTGCCGGCCGGCGATCAGCGCCCGTGCCTTCGCCACGGCGGCCTCGTTGACTTCGTAACGTGCCATGGCGGCAGCGTTACCCGTGAGGGCGCCGGTCAGTCGGTCCAGCAGTTGTCGTGCTCGGCCATGAACTGGTCGTACTCCTCCGGGGTCCACTCCTCGCCGCGGGCCAGCCGGTCGAGACCCTCGAAGTAGCGCTCTCGGGGGGCGCCGGGCGCGAAGTGGAGCAGCATCGACGCCTCGGCGCCGGATTCGTTGCGGAACCCGTGCAAGCCGCCGGGAGGCACGTGCAGGAAGTCGCCGGGAGCGGTCCTGACCCACTCGTTGCCGTCGTAGACGAGGACCTCGCCCTCGAGGATGTAGAAGGACTCCGCGATCGTGCGATGGAAGTGGGCGCCCGGCCCGCTCACCGCCTCGGAGAACTCCCACTTGTAGAGCCCGAACAGTCCACCGGTCGCCGCTCCCTTGGCAAGGTAGGTGACCCGGTTCCCGTTCGGGTAGACGAGGTCGGGCCGGGCCCCGGCCGGCTTGATGGTGGCCGAGATCTCGCCGGAGCTGCCGTCGTAGAGCGGGGGAGGGTAGGACATGTTCTTTACCGTACGACCCGGCCCGGCTCACCGTCTCGCCGCGAGCAGGGTCACGACGGCGCGACGGGATCGGTGACCGGGTCGCCGAGGGCGGGGCCGTCGGGGGCGCGGTCTTCGTCCGCTCGCCTCCCGACGCCTGACCCGGCCGGGTCGGGGTCGAACGCCCGCAGCGTCGCCCAGAGCGCGGCCAGCATCAGCCAGCCGTAGAGGACACCGGCCACCACATCGGTGAACCAGTGCTGGTTGAGCCGGGTGCGGAAGTAGGCCTCGGCCAGCCCGAGCACGAGCGGGATGCCGAGCAGCCACAGCGTCGGCCTCCGGGACAGCCGGCCGTAGTGGACGAGCAGGACGACGGCGGTGCCCGAGATCAGGATGATCCGGGCACACCCGCCGGACGGGAACGCGCCGATCGGGGTGCCCACGAGGCTGACCAGATCGCGATCTCGGTCGACGATGGCCGCGATCGCGAGCTGACCCAACCGCGCCAGCCACCAGGCGACGGGGAACAGCAGCAGCGGGATCCACCAGCGCCACCCCTTGACCGCGAACCCGATCCCGAGCAGCACCGCGAGCACCGCACCGAGCTGCTGCGTCTCGGGGACGTTGCCCATCTGGGTGAGGATCTCCAGGACGTCGGTCCAGTCGGTGGTGCCGGCGCCGTCGATCCGCTCGAAGATCGGCTCGTCGACCGGACCCTGGAGCGCCCTGGCGAGGAAGCCGATCGCGAGCGCGACGGCGTTGACGGTCGTCACCGTGATGACGCCGGTCGTGAACCCGGTGCGCCACCTCAGGCCGGAGAGCTGCTGACGAAAGACCTCCACGATCGCAGAAGTCTAGGGCGACGGCGTGCTGGGACGTATCCGCCTCAGCGAACGGTGGTGAGGACGCAGTCGGCCAGGACCGGTGCGCCGTCCCGGTCCCCGCTTGTGACGGCCGCCGAGGCGACGATCCGGCCGTCCTCACGCCAGCCGGCCACCTGGATCGTCTCGCCGGGGAACACCACCCCCGCGAACCGGGCGGTGAAGCCTCGGGCGAGAGTGGCATCGCCGCCGAGCAGGCCGTCGGTGAGCTCGCGCAGCACGATGCCGTAGGAGCACAGGCCGTGCAGGATCGGTGCGGGGAACCCGGCTGACTTCGCGAAGTCCGGGTCGGCGTGCAGCGGGTTGCGGTCGCCACACAGGCGGTAGAGCAGCGCCTGCTGCGCCGTCACGTCGTACGACGTCAGCAGGTCGGGCTCGCGGTCGGGAAGGGCCACGGGCTCCGCCGTACCGCGGTCGCCACCCCAGCCGCCCTCGCCCTTGACGAAGATCGACGACCGCGTGCGCCACAGCTCGTCGCCGGACTCAGACGTGGCCACGCCCTCCTGCCAGATCACGGCGGCCTTGCCCTTGTCCCAGATGTCGGTGAGCGTCGTCGAGACGGTCGCCGTGCCCGACGTGGGGATCGCGCCGGAGACGGAGATCGACTGCGACCCGTGCACGACCTGGGCGAGGTTGATGTCGCACCCCGGCAGGTCGAGCGGCGGCGGGTCGGTCTCGTGGAAGGTCGGCGCGACCACCCCGAACGACGGCAGCACCTGAAGCGCAGGTCCGTCGAGGGTGTAGCGGAGCGCGGCGGGGGACAGGTTGTCGCCCTCGCGCGCGCCGGCCCCGATGCCGAGGTGGTAGAGCAGCACGTCGCTCTCGGTCCAGGCGAACGTGGTGGAGCCGAGATCGGCCCCGATCGCTGCGTTCGGGTCGATCGGCATTCAGGCGCTCCCGGTGGATGGGGTTTTCGAGGCCGAGACCAGGTCTTCCACTGCCAGGTAGCCGAACACCAGTGCAGGTCCGATGGTGGCGCCCGGACCGGCGTAGGTGTAGCCCATGACGGCGGACGACACGTTGCCCGCCGCATAGAGCCCGGGGATCACGGAGCCGTCGGGGCGGACCACCCGGGCCCGCTCGTCGGTGAGCAGGCCGCCCTTGGTGCCGAGGTCTCCCGGCACGATCTTGACGGCGTAGAACGGCGCCTGGTCGATCACGTGCAGCGACGGGTTCGGCTTGACCGTCGGGTCCGAGTAGTACTTGTCGTAGGCGGACTCGCCGCGGTGGAAGTCCTCATCGACACCGGAGCCCGCGAAGCCGTTGAACCGCTCGACGGTGGCCGTGAGGGCGTCGGCCGGCACCTCGATCTCGGCGGCGAGCTCCTCGAGGGTGGCGGCCTTCTTGATGGTGCCGTTCTTGTACCAGCGCCCGGGGAACGGCTGCCGCGGACTGAGTCCCGCGAACAGGTAGCGGTTGCGGTAACGCTGGTCGATGATCATCCAGCTCGGCACGTGCGCGACGCCGGTCTGCTCGCCCTTGTACATCTCCTGGACGGCCTCGACGTAGGGAAGCGCCTCGTTCATGTATCGCTGGCCGGCCTGGTTGACCATGATCGAGCCCGGCAGGTTGCGCTCGGCCAGGCAGAACCACGGGCCGTTGGGCAGCGGGATGGTCGGACCCCACCAGGCGTCGTCCATCACGGCGGTCGCCGCACCAGCCGCGATCCCGGCCTCGAGCCCGGCGCCGGTGTTGTAGATCGAGCCCGTCGACCACTCCTCGGCGGTCGGCTGCGGGAGGAACTTGGCGCGCAGCTCGGCGTTGCGCTCGAAACCGCCGCTGCCGAGGATCACCCCGCGTCGGGCGCGGACCTGGCGCCGCTCCCCGTCGTGCTCGACGACAACGCCCACCACGCGTCCGTCTTCGAGGAGGAGGTCGGACAGTGCGTGCTCGTAGAACACCGGCACGTCGGCGTCGATCAGGCCTTTGCGGAGACCGATCGCGATGGCATTGCCCATCGCGAACATCTTGCGGCCGAGGACGATGCTCACCAGCCGCCGGAACAGCACCAGCAACATCGTCATCGGTCCCTTGACGGTGCGCAGGCCGAGACTGATCTTGCGGTACATCGCCTGGGTGACGATGAGGTTGGCCGGCGCCTTCGTGTACGGCGGGTGCAGCCGGTCGAGCTCCTCGCCGAGGGAGCGCGCGTCCAACGGCACCGGCTCGACGGTGCGGCCGCGAGCCCGGCCGCCTGGGGCCTCCGGGTGGTAGTCGGCGTACTGCGGCACCCACGTGAACCGGACCGGGGTGTTGGCCCGGATGAAGTCCATGACCTCCGCGCCCCGGTCGAGATAGGTGTCGCGGCGTACCTTCGCGACGGCGTCGCCGACGATCGAGTCGAGGTAGAGCTTGGCGTTGGCGAGGTCGTCGTCCTCGCCAGCCTCCTTGAGCGCGTAGTTGCCCGGTATCCAGACCCCGCCTCCGCTCCGGGCGGTCGAGCCGCCGAAGTAGGCGCTCTTCTCGACCAGGATCGTGTCGAAGCCCTGGCGTCCGGCCGCGAGGGCAGCGCTCATCCCGGCGCCGCCGGCGCCCACCACCACGACGTCAACCTCCGCTGGAAGGGAAGTCAGCGCGCCCGTCGTACGACCCGTCATGGCACAAAACTGTAACAGGTTCTAGTATCTGTCCCGTGACCTCCCACGACGCGATCGCTGCGGCGGTGGAACGCCTCGCCGTCGCGCAGGAAACCCGGGTGCCGTGCGCGCCGGTGCGCGACCTGATCGGTACCGACGACCTCCCCGCGGCCTATGCGGTGCAGCAGGGACTCGTCCAGCGCCGGCTCGCCGACGGGGCGAGGGTCGTGGGCCGCAAGATCGGTGCGACGTCGGAGGCGGTCCAGCGACAGCTGGGGGTGGACCAGCCCGACTTCGGCTACCTGCTCAGCGACATGGACGTCAGTGCCGGTCTGTCGGGGACCCCGATCTCGATGCGGACGCTGGTCCAGCCGCGGGTCGAGGCAGAGGTCGCGTTCGTGCTGGCCGAGGACCTCGACCTCGACGAGGACGACATCACGCTCGAGGCGGTGCGCGCGGCCGTCGAGGTCGCCCTGCCGGCACTCGAGATCGTGGACTCCCGGATCGCCGACTGGCAGATCGGGTTCACCGACACGGTTGCCGACAACGCTTCCTCCGGCCTGTTCGTCGTCGGCCGGGACGGACGCAACCTCGACGAGCTGGAGCCGCGCGACGTCGTCATGTCGCTGACCATCAACGGCGAGGAGCGCTCTGCCGGCACTGGTGCCGCCTGCCTCGGGGACCCGCTCGAAGCGTTGCGGTGGCTGGCCGTGCAGGCGCGCCGCTTCGGCGATCCGCTGCGTGCCGGCCACCTGATCCTGTCCGGGGCCCTGGGCCCGTTCGTGCCGTTCGCCCCGGGTGACCGGGTGGCGGCGTCCATCAGCGGGTTCCAGCCGCTGGTCGTCGAGTTCGAGGAGTAGTGGTTTCGAGGCTCGCTGCGCTCGGACCTCAACCACCGGAAGGGAAAGCCATGACAAGGAAGGCAACGGCCGCGATCGTCGGCCCGGGAAACATCGGCACCGACCTGATGTACAAGCTGCTGCGCAGCGACGTGATCGATCCGCGCTGGATGATCGGCGTCGACCCGGCCAGCGAGGGTCTCAAGCTCGCCGCCGACCAGGGGCTGGTCTCCACCCACGAGGGCGTCGACTGGCTGCTCGAGCAGGACGAGCTGCCCGACCTCCTGTTCGAGGCCACGTCGGCCTACGTCCACAAGGAGTACGCCCCGCGCTATGCCGCCGCCGGCATCCGGGCGATCGACCTCACGCCGGCTTCGGTCGGCCCGGCGGTGATCCCGCCGGTCAACGGCGAGGAGCACGTCGCCGCGCCCAACGTCAACATGATCACCTGCGGTGGGCAGGCCACGATCCCGATGGTGGCAGCGGTCTCCCGGGTCACCCCGGTGTCGTACGCCGAGATCGTCGCCTCCGTCTCCAGCGTCAGCGCCGGACCCGGCACCCGGGCCAACATCGACGAGTTCACCCGCACCACTGCCGCGGGGGTCGAGACGATCGGTGGCGCCACGCGGGGGAAGGCGATCATCATCCTCAACCCCGCCGAACCGCCGATGATCATGCGGGACACGATCTACTGCGCGGTCGACCCGGATGCCGACACCGATGCCATCGCAGCCTCGATCCAGGCGATGGAGCGCGCCGTCCAGGAGTATGTCCCCGGCTACCGGCTGCTGCAGGAGCCTCAGTTCGACGGACCTTCGGACACCACCTCGGGCATGCGCCGGGTCTCGATCTTCGTCGAGGTCGAGGGCGCGGGCGACTACCTGCCGCCGTACTCCGGGAACCTCGACATCATGACCGCCGCAGCGACCCAGGTGGGTCAGCACATCGCCCGCTCGATCCTCGGGAGCAACTGACATGACCGACTTCGCTGGCCTCAACACCCTGGACCGGACCTGGTCCGGCACGCACGGCGACGAGCCGTGGGGCAACCTCGACCTCCGCCTGACCGACACCTGTCTCCGCGACGGCTCGCACCACAAGCGGCACCAGTTCACGGCCAAGGAGGTCGAGGACATCGTCCGGGCACTCGACGAGTCCGGGGTCCCCGTCATCGAGGTCACCCACGGTGACGGCCTCGGGGGCAGCAGCTTCAACTACGGCTTCTCCAGGACGCCGGAGCAGGAGCTGATCAAGGTCGCGTCCGAGACCGCGAAGCGCGCGAAGATCGCCTTCCTGATGCTGCCGGGGGTCGGCACCAAGGACGACATCCGGGCCGCCCAGGACAACGGCGGCCAGATCTGCCGGATCGCCACCCATTGCACCGAGGCCGACGTCTCGATCCAGCACTTCGGGCTGGCCCGCGAGCGCGGCCTGGAAACGGTCGGCTTCCTGATGATGAGCCACACCCAGCCACCCGAGGTGCTGGCCAAGCAGGCGCGGATCATGGTCGACGCCGGTTGCCAGTGCGTCTACGTCGTCGACTCCGCCGGCGCGCTGATCATGGAGCAGACCGCAGACCGGGTGTCCGCGGTCGTCGCCGAGATCGGCGCGCAGGCCGACGTCGGCTTCCACGGCCACGAGAACCTGGGTCTGGGCGTCGCCAACACGGTGATCGCGGCCCGCGCGGGTGCGACCCAGATCGACGGCTCGGTCCGCCGCTTCGGCGCCGGCGCCGGCAACACGCCGTTGGAGGCGTTCATCGGGGTGTGCGACAAGTTCGGGTGGACGACCGGCGTCGACTTCCTCAAGATCGTCGACGCGTCGGAGGACGTGATCAAACCGGCTATGCCCGAGGAGTGCCAGCTCGACCGGATGACCCTGATGATGGGCTATGCCGGCGTCTACTCGTCGTTCCTGAAGCATGCGGGCACCGCGGCCGAGCGGTACGGCGTCTCCGGCGCTCAGATCCTGCTCGAGGCAGGTCGGCGGAAGCTGATCGGGGGCCAGGAGGACCAGCTGATCGACATCGCGCTGATGCTGAGGGCGGAGCAGGCCCGCGACCTGGAGGTCACCGTCGGCTGAAGCCGGGCCGTCGTCAAACGACGTCCGCGATGGGAGGGAGCGGGTTACCCTCGGTCTACCGCCAGATCAGCTGATCTGGAGGCCGGACGGGGAGATCGGATGACGCCGCTGCAACGGTTGGTGCTGCCCGGCGTGCTCGCTGCCACGATGGTTCTCGGCATCGCGGTCCCCGGCCCGGTTCGAGCGCACCACGGGACGGTGACCGTCGCCGCTCCCGAAGCCGCCGCGCGTCCCAACCCACTCGGCGTGCACCTGGCCAGCCTCTACGAGGGCGGGCCGGTCCGACGACGCGCCGTGCTCGACCGGATCGCGAATGCCGACGCGTCCTGGATCCGGATCGACATCGGGTGGGCGAGCCTCGAGGCCGAAGGCCGGGGCCGGTACGCCGACTGGTACGTCCGGCTGATCGACAACGTGTTGCGCGAGGCCGACCGCCGGGGTCTCCGGGTGCTCGCCATGTTCTGGACGACGCCAGCCTGGGCCAACGGAGGTGAGGGCACCCGGGCGCTCCCGACGGATGTGGCGGACTATGCGCGCGCCCTGCGATGGGCAGCGTCGCGATGGGGCCGGACCATCGACGCGTGGGAGATCTGGAACGAGCCGAATTCCGACAGGTTCCTCGTCGGCGGCTCCCCGGCGCGGTATGCCCGCCTGCTGTGCGCCGCGTATCGGAGGGTGAAGGCGGTGGACAGTTCGCCGGTCCTCACCGGTGGTCTCGAGTACAACGACGAGAGCTGGCTGCGACGGCTCTACCAGGCCGGCGGCAGGGGATGCTTCGACGCCGTCGCCACGCATCCGTACGTCGCGCCGAGCGATGCCCCGCCGGAGGCGCGGGACGTCGGCGAGATCTGGCGGCTGACCCACACCCCGGCCGTCCGACGCGTCATGCGGCACAACGGCGACGGTGGCAAGCGGATCTGGATGACGGAGATCGGCTGGTCCACCGGCATCTCCGATGATCCCGATCCATGGGATCAGGGCGTGACGAAACGCGTGCAGGCTTCCTTCTTGAAACGGGCCATCAGGCTGGTGCGCGATCGGTACCGCTACGTGGGTCCGATCTTCTGGTATCGCGACGTCGACGGTCGACGTGGCGACGTCCACGAGGACGGCTTCGGCCTGCTACGGCGCAACCTCAAGCCGAAGCCGGCGCTGCGGGCGTTCCGCATCGCCGCGAACCGATAGCGGGGAACTGTCGGTGGGCGCTCCTCAATAGATCGAGCGGAACGGGTTGTGCCAGCGGCCCGGCCGGTCCGGCCGGGCCACCGTCGAAGTCGCAGCGGTGCCGTCCGCACCGAGCGCACCGAGCGGGGCCAGGTCGGCCTCGGCCTGCGCGACCGTGACCTGCGCCTGGCCGGCCATCGCCTCCAGGCGATGGAGGGCCTGCTTCGCTCGCTGGGCGACCTCGGCAAGGTGCTCGGCCTCCTCCTGTCGGGCTCGAGCGACACCTCGCTCGGCGTCCGCGGTGATCCGCGCGGCCTCGGCCTCGGCATCGGCGAGGACCTGCTCGGCGCGCCCCTTCGCCTCCTCGGCTGTGACCCGGGCCGCCTGGTGGGCCTGACCCTCGATCTCGCGGGCCAACTCCTCCGAGTGCCGGATGATCTCTTCGGCGTAGGACGCTGCTTGCCGACGGGCGGCGAGCGCGTCAGCGATCACCTCCTCGGCCTCCCGTCGGGTCTGCAGCTCTGCGCGGAACTCCTCGATCGGATCGTGCTCGTCGGTGGTGTGCGACGCCGCCGAGAGGTCGCTGTTCGCCATTTCTCGCTCCATCGTCAGTCCAGGGTCGGTCGGATGTAGGTGCGGAGGTCGGGCACCGGGTTGGTGGACGTCGGTCGCCCGTTCACATGAAGTCCTCTCCGATCAGGGTGCGGAGGCGCTGGAGGCAGCGGCCCCGCAGCGGTCCGATGCCTCCGATCGAGCGTCCCGTCCGGGCGGCGATCTCCGCGTAGGAGGAAATCTCTGAGTCGAGATAGAGCTCGCGGATCAAGGTCCGGCAGGGCTCGCCCAGCCGGGCGACAGCCTCATGGAGGACGGTGAGTCGGGTCCAGGCCTCGATCGGGTCGTCGAGCGGCAGCTGCTCGCTGTCCGCCGGCAGCCGGCGCACCGGCCCGTCGCGCTCCTTCGTGCGCCAAGCGGTCCGACGAGCCACGGTCATCAGCCACGACGCGAGTGCGGCGTCGTCCTTCAGCGAGTCGAGTGCATCGAGGAGGGCGATGAATACTTCCTGGGTGACGTCTGCTGCGTCATCGCGCTGGAGGCCGTTGCGGAGCGCGACCGAGAAGACCAGTCGCTGGTAGCGCTTGACAAGCTCGTCCCAGGCGGCCGGATCACCAGCGCGGCAGGCTCGGATCAATGCCCGGTCCGTCTCGTCGACGGCGGGCCCGCTGTCTGTCGAGCCGAGCTGGCGCACTCGGGGCGTGCCCTCGTGTGCCCAGGCCGGTGTCGTCGCCACCATGTCAAACGTCCCCTTGCGCGGACCGGAGCTGTCCTTGCCGATCCCAAAACCTAACCACAGTCCGAGGTCGGATCCGAGACTTCACCCGGAATTATCGGAAGAGAGATTGCGCTTGAGGAGTCCTGGATCAAAGCCGCATCTCGGCGCCACTTGAGGACTGACCAGGGTCAGATGAGCGTTGCTGGGGACCGCTCATCGTCCTGGTCACACCGTGCTCCGGGTGGCCGTCGGCCACTGCTCCCATGAGTTCGGATCGGCTCCTGCCGCGGCCGCTTGCCTCGGTCGTGGCATCGAAGACAACCGTGGCTGCAAGGACCCCCCATGAACGACGGCACGGCGACGCTCCACGTGTGGTGCGGCGGGTCCGCGACATGAGCGCGCCGGCGCTCGAGGGCCGCCCCGCAAGAGACGGCCGCCGTACCGCGACGGCCGAGGTCATCCATCGTCCAGCCTCGGCAGGCACCCCGTTGCGCACGGCCCGACGCGCGTCGTACGGGTTCGTCGCTGCCTTGGCGGTCACGGACCTGCTGGTGCCGGCGGTGGCCGTTGCCGCCGACCCGACCCTCGCGCTGCCGGTGGGTGTCGTGGCCGCGGTCGCGGCCGTCGTCTGGCGAGCCGCAGGGCTCTACCGCTGTCGTTTCGCACTGTCGGCACTCGACGACCTGCCACGCATCCTGCTCGGGCTCGCGGCCGGACTGGGCGCGGTGGTGGCCCTTGCGTCCTGGATCGATGTCACGGGTGGCTCCGAGGTTGCCGCAGGCGCGGCACTGGCGATCCCCGTCAGCCGCGGGATCGTCTATCGGATCGAGCTCGGGGCCCGGCGCCGGGGGCTTGTCGGGTCACGGCGGATCGCGATCCTCGGAGACGGACCGGTCGCGCAGGAACTGGCGCGGCGGATGGGGGAGCGGCCCGAGCTCGGCGCTGAGCTGGTCGGGCGCCTGACCGCAGGACGAGATGGCAGTCAGCGGATGCTCGGGTCGCTCGAGGACTTCAGCGTGCTCGCGACCCGCCACCGAGTCAGCGACCTGATGGTGACGGCGACCGACGTCCCGCCCGAGCGGATGGTGGCGGTGCTGGCATGGTGCGACCTGCTCGAGATCGACGTCTACGACGTCACCGGGCTCCAGGCGCTGCGCTGGTCGGCGACTTCGGTCCACGACCAGATCTGGGGGATCCCGATCCGGCTCGTCCGGCCACAGCGTCGGGAAACTGTCGCCCGGTTGATCAAGCGGCTCCTCGACGTCGTCGTGGCGAGCACCGCGATCCTGGTGCTTGCCCCGCTCCTGCTGGCGGTGGCCGCCGCCGTCCGGCTCGAGGGTGGCCCACGGGTCATCTTCAAGCAGGAGCGAGTTGGTCGCGGTGGTCGCGTCTTCATCTTCTACAAGTTCCGATCGCTGCGCCCGACCACCTCGGCCGAGGCGGCTACCACGTGGAGCGTCGCGGGTGACCCTCGGATCGGACCGGTAGGGCGGTTCATCAGGAAGACCTCGATCGACGAGCTGCCTCAGCTGATCAATGTGCTCAAGGGGGAGATGAGCCTGGTCGGCCCCCGGCCGGAGCGTCCTCACTTCGTCGACTACTACGCCTCCGCGGTGCCGCACTACGCGCAACGTCACCGGGTGCCGGTGGGGATGACCGGCTACGCCGCGGTGCACGGGCTGCGCGGTGACACCTCGATCGCCGACCGGGCTGTCTTCGACAACCTCTACATCGAGAACTGGTCCTTGTGGCTCGACATCAAGATCATCGTGCGGACGTTCAGTCAGGTGGTGCGTGGTGCCGGGACGTGACGGCGCGGTGACGTCGCTGCCGACCCGGCGCGCCGGGCGCGGCCTTACCGGTCGGTTGCGGGTCGCAGTCGTCCAGAACGGCGCCATGATGGCGGGCGCCGAGCTCTGGCAGCTGCACCTGGCCGATGCCACGGACCGGATGGACTTCCGGTTCATCTCGATGGGGAGCGGAGACACCAGCGAGCGCTGGCGTCTTCGCGGCTCCGGGGTGACGACGCTCAGCGACCCGCGCAGGCCGGTCGCCATCGGCGGCCTGAGTGTCGGTATCTGGCGCGACCTACGAGCTGATCGCCCTGACCTCGTCGTTGCCCATGGCGTCAAGGCGGCGCTTGCCGCCGTACCCGCCGCTCGCAGCCTGGGCATCCCCGTCGCCTGGGTGCGCCACGACCCCTCGTTCGCCGGTCCGCTGACCAGGGTCCTGGACCGGTTGTCGGACGGGCAGATCGCCACCGCCGGATGGCTGCTCGACGGCACCTGGGCCTCCCGGTCGGCGGTACTGATGCCACCCCGGATGCCGGTCGGCCGCAGCCGGGAGCAGGCGAGGGCCCGGCTCGGCCTCGACGACGACGATGGACGGCTCGTCCTCGGGATGGGATGCCGGCTCACTCCCCACAAGGGGATCGACGACGCGATCTGTGCGCTGACCCATCCGCGAGCCGGGACCTGGTCGCTCGCTGTCGCCGGGATCGTCGACCCCGCGCACCCCGACGAGCTGCGTCGACTGCAGGACCTCACCGAGTCGCTCGGTGTCGACGACCGGGTTGCCTTCCTCGGCAACGTTCCCGACCTGATGGGGGACATCGCAGCCTTCGACGCCGTCGCACTCCTGACCAAGGCGGTGGGTCGGATGGGTCGCGAGGCCTTCGGGATGGTCGTGCTCGAGGCAATGACCAACGGGGTCCCCGTGATCGCCGTGCCGCCTGCCAGTGAGCGCACCCCCGGTTGCGGCGTCGCCGTAGCGCCCGATGCCCCCGACGAGGTCGGAGCTGCGCTCGGGCTGCTCGCGGACGAGGGCTATCGGCGCCGGTGCGGTGCTCAGGCATCGCGCATCGCCCAGCTCCACCCCGACGCGGCAACGCTCGCCGAGGCGATGGCGACCTATCTGGCCGATCTGGCCGACCGGCCGGGCGTCGGTCTCGAACCGACCCGTCCGATCAGCGTCGTCACCACCGTCCTCAACGAGCTCTCCACGATCGACCAGCTCCTCGACCAGCTGATCCCCCAGCTCAACCCGGGCGACGAGGTGGTCGTGGTGGACGGCGGGTCGACCGACGGGACGATCCAGGTGCTCGAGCGGCGCTGTGCCGAGGATCCGCGAGTCCGGCTCATCGTGGCACCGGGCGCCGGGATCTCGACGGGTCGCAACCGCGGGATCGATGCCGCCGCCAACGATGTCATCGCCTGTACCGACGCCGGATGCCTGCCGGAGCACCACTGGCTCGCCGCGTTCCGGTGCGCGATCGAGGCGCGACCGGACGCCGAGCTCTGGACGGGCACCTACCGGGTTCTCGGCACCAAGCCGTGGGAGCGCGCCCTGGCCGCGGCGTCGTACCCGAACATCGAGGAACTGGGAGCACGCACGCCGTTCGTGGGCACCTACGGTCGATTGTTCGGACGGAAGTTCGACTCCGGCATGCCGACCGGCCGGTCGATGGCGTTCACCCGGGCTGCCTGGAGCCGGGTCGGAGGCTTCCCGGAACACCTTGCCACCGGTGAGGACGTCGTGTTCGGCCAGCGACTGGCCCGTCGCGGAGCCAGGACCGTGCTGGTCCGCGATGCCGAGGTCTGTTGGACGCAGCGACCGACCATCCGGGAGAACCTCCGGATGTTCAGGGCGTACGGCGGGGGCAGCGGCGACTCCTTGGACCCCCGGTTGCTGAGGCGCGACCTCGCCCGCGCGGCTGTCTACCCGGTCGGGCTGGGGCTCCTCACCGGCGTTCATCCCGTGCTTCGCCGGATCGCGATCGCCGGCGCCACGGGCTATCTGTCGCTGCCGGTCGTGCGTGCGCTGCGGGGGCCGGAGCCGCTGCGCACCGCCTCGCTGGTTCCGAGCATGGTCGCCGCTCGGGACCTGGCCAAGGCAACCGGGGCGATCAGCGCGTTGGCGCGACGGGTGAGGAGCCCCCGTGCGATCTGAGCAGACCGCTCCTCCCGCCGCACTGCTGCGGGACCCTGGCGCGCTGGTGAGCGTCGCCGGGAACCGGGACCAGCGCCGGCGACTCCGGCTGGAGGCACTCGGCCGGGGGTGGGCACTCGCGCACGGCTTGCCGACTCCGCGGGTGATCGCGGGTGACGGCGAGGGGAGGTGGCTGGTCGGCGAGCGGATCATCGGCGAGGTCGGCGGCGTCTCGCTGGCCGATGCCCTCGACCTCGCCGCCCGGATCGCGCGCGCCCCGGCACCGCGCTTCCACGTCCGGTCGTCGTCCTGGCGGACCAACCCGCTGACGCGACCTGTCCGCGCGGCGTTGCTGCCGACGGTCGGCGTGAGTCCGATCACCTTCCTGCGCGTGCGGGCGGCCGCGGCGTCGCTTCCTCGTGCTCACACCAGTCACGGCGACTTCCATCCAGGCAACCTGATCAGGTCCGACGCCGGGCCGGTGATCATCGACTGGGAGCATCTCGGACCGGGCTACCTCCACGAAGACACCCTCCGCTACCTCACGACCCGGCCGATCGACGTGTCCCTGCCAGAGGTGGAGTCGATGCTGCTGGGCGTCGGCGGGGACGAGCGCCGTGAGATCGTCGCGTGCTTCCGGTGGCTGACCCTTCGCAACCTGGTCGGGCACGTGGCCGCCCCCAGGACGCGCGCTCTGCTGGACGACGTCGCAACGCTGCGGTCGCGCTGGCGGGCGGTCGACGAGTTCGCGGCCGCGATCGGTGGTGCCGTCCGTTGACCGAGATCCTCACCGGGCCCGCCGCCTGTGCCGCGCTTGCCGACCACGCGGACTTCATCGACCGCGGCGGTCCGCCGTTCTCCTCCACCGCGCACTGGCTCTCCGCCGCGGCCGCGATGCTGCCGGGGGAGCCGGTCGTCGTCATGGTGGAACGGCCCCTCAATCGGCCCCTCCCGCCCGCGGCGCTCGGCGCGTTCGCCGTGACCCGGAAGCTGGGGGTGCCGTCGATCTCCATGCTGGGCGGCGAGTACGGCGACTACACCCAGTTCTACACCGACGGCCCCGACGCTGCGGGCGAGCTGGCGGCCGCCGTCGCCGGGTGGCTGCGCCGGCAGCGCGTGTGGTCGATGGATCTGGAACAGCTGCCGATCGGGGATCCCACCGCGGCGGCGCTGGCCGCGCTGCTCCCCGGAGCTTCGATCGAGCCGGGACCGGTCATGCCGCGCATCGAGGGCCTCGCGAACGGATATGTCATCAGTCGCAGCCGTCGCCGGCAGGGCCAGAAGGCGTTCAACCGGATGGAGGCGGATGGCCGGACCTCCGTACGGGTGACGGTACGAGATCCGCAGGAGCTGGAGCGGTGGCTCCCGGAGGTGGTGGGCGTACGCCGCGGTCGCGACCACGGCGTGGGTCGCCGGAGCCAGCTCGACGACCCTGGCACCCGAGCCTTCTACGAGCGGATCGTCATGGACAGGATCGGGGCGGGTCGGGCCGAGCTCAACCTGGTCCTGATCGACGGCGTCATCGGCGGTTACGCCATCGTGATGATCGACGGCGAGGTCCACCGGCTGTTCGACGGTCGGGTCGCTCACGACCTGCTGCGCTACCGGGGCGGCACCGTGGCCGACCTGATGGCGGTCACGAATGCCTCGGAAGCACCTGGCATCGAGACCTTCGACTGGCTACGCGGAGAGTCCACCGCCAAGTTCGGGACCGCCGAGCTGCGGCGAGAGGGGCTGCATGCTGCCTCGCACCGGTTCCTGACCTCGGTCACCGACCGGTGCGTCGCACTGAAGTCGAACCTCAAGCAGGCGCTGCCGGACCACGTCGTCCGCCGGTTGGTGTCGCGATGACGTCTGTCGCGCGGGTCGACGCACCACGCCGGACGGCGCACACTGCGCTGTCCCTCGCCGCGTCGGAGATCCTCGGCAAGATCGCCAGTCTGGTGATGTTCGTCGTCTGCGCGCGGGTCCTTGGGCTCGAGGAGTTCGGCGTCTACTCGTTCGGGCTGGGCATCGGACTCCTCCTTGCGGTCCTCCCGTCGATGGGCCTCGACGCCAGGCTGGTGCAGCTCGCCAGCGCCGAGCCCCGTTGTCTCGACGCCTGCCTCGGTGCGTTGCTCCGGATCCGAGCCACCGTCTGCGCGGGGATCATCGGGCCAGTCGTCGTCGTACTGGCCCTCACGACCCCGGGCGCCGATCACTTCGCAGCGGTGTTGATGTTGGTGGTCGCGTCGCTGCTGGACACCTTCAGCGATGCCTTCCGGGCCGCCTGCGGCGCCCGCCAGCGGCAACACCGTACGGCGGTCGTCCTGGTCCTGCAGCGATTGCTCGGGCTGGTCCTCGTCGTCCTGCTGCTGGCTCTCTATCCGCAGGTGTGGGCCGCGGCGCTGGGTTACCTGGCATCGGTGGTCTTCGGCCTGGTCGGCATGGCCGACGCCGCCCGCCGAGCCGGTGCCGTCCCCCTGCTGCGGGGGACCCGCCGGGAGGTGCGACGTCTTCTGGCAGCCGCCCGGGTGATGGGTCTCGAGGCGGTCGCCACCATGGGGCTCTTCCGGATCGACACGGTCCTGATCGGTGTGCTTCTCGGTCACGCAGCGGTCGGTGCCTACAGCGCGGCCTACCGCCTGCTGGAGGCGGTGCTCTTCGTGAGCTGGACGATCTCGCGTGCCTATGTGCCGGTGATCGCGAGCCACGCTCGTGACCGCGCCCAGGTGCGGCGGTGGGCACGGCGCTGCAGCGTGGCGGTCTTTGCCCTGTACCTGCCCTACGGCGTCGCGATCCTGGTTCGGGGTGACGAGATCCTCTCGCTGCTCTTCGGCCCGGAGTTCGTGACTCCGCTGATGATGCTGTCGATCGCGGCGGCGCCGCTGCTGTTCGGAGTCGCGCACCTGGCCGCTTCGGTGTTGTTGGCAATGCGACCCGATCCCGTCGTACTCCGCGCCAGCGTGGTCGCGCTCGTGCTGAACGTGGTCCTCAACCTCCTGCTGATCCCGTGGTGGGGCATCGTCGGCGCCGGCGCCGCCACGACCGCGGCGTTCCTCGTGCAGGGTGTGATCCTGGTCCGGACGCTGCGCGTTGAGGTCGGCGCCGTCTTCGAGCTCCGTCGGATCGCCGTGGTCGCCCTGGCGTCGGCCGTCGCGGGCGGGGCAATGGCCGTCCCGGCGCCGCCCCTCCTGTCGGTCGCGGTCGGCGCCGTCATCTATGTGCTGGCCTGGATCGGCATCAGTCGGGTCGTCGACCGTCCCGCGGTCTCGGAGCTCGGCACGCTGCTTCCCGGCGGGATCAGGACGAGGTTCGGATCATGAGTGCCCCGTTCCTGCGCGGCTCGATCGCGGTCGTGATCGTGCTCCTGCCCTTCGGAGCGATCGACGTCCCCGGGATCGGCATCTCCGTCGTACTCGCTGCCATGCTGGTCCCCGCCGGGGCGGCGGCGGTCGCGGTGCTGCTCGGTGAGCTCCGTCCGCGGCGCTCGGTGCTGCTCGCCGGGCTGCTCCTCTGCGTGGTCAGCGCGATCCTGTCCACCGCGGGGTCCGCTGACCGCAGCGGATCCCTGACGCTCGCAGTCGTCGCCGTGCTGGCTCTCGGCTACGCCACGGCGATCGTCCTTGCCGAGTCTGACGTCAGCGAGGTGGGTGGCTGGCTCCCCCTCGCCACTCCGATCGGTGGGGCGATCTCGGTGTGGGCCCTGTCCTCGGCCGGGTCGATCATGTCGACCGAGGGTGGAGGCGTGATCACCGGGAGGCTGCAGGGCCCGTTCGCCCAGCCCAACGAGCTCGGCGTTTTCTGCGCTGCGATGCTGCCGATCGGCGTGATCGCGGTCGTGACGGCGACCACCCGTGCGGGATTCTCGATCCAGCTCGTGTCGACGCTTGCGATCGGGGCCGCCTGGGTGATGAGCATGTCCCGCGGCGCGTGGATCGGTGGGTGTCTGGCCCTGGTCATCGTGGCCGTCTTCTCGCCCACCACGCGCAGGTGGCTGGCGCTCGCGCTGGTGAGCGTGATCGGGTTCCTCATGGTGGCTCTCACGGCTCCGCCCGCCGCCGGAACCCTCGGAGCGCTCGGCTCCCGGCTGCGGTCGTTCTCGGACGCGTCCAACAACCCCTACGACGACCGGCCCGCCATCTGGGCGGAAGCCTGGCGGCAGGCCGGTGAGCATCCCTGGTTCGGTGTCGGGCCCGGTGGCTTCCCGGCGGCGGCGGGCGAATCCGCCAGCAGTGTCTCGGTCCAGCCTCCGCTCCACCCGCACAACCTTCTGCTCACGGTCCTGGCGGAGCGCGGGGTGGTCGGGCTGGCGGCGGCAGGGCTGGTCGTCATCGGGTGCATCATCGTGATGGTCCGAGCCTGGCAGTGGTACGCGCAGGGTCTCGGGCTCGACTCCGCGTGGCGCATCGCGGCGGTCTCCGGACTGGTCGCGATTGCCGCGCACGGCGTGGTTGACATGCCGCTGCGCAACCCCATCGTCGCGGCGCTGACGTGGACGCTGCTCGGCTACACCGCTGTATCGGAGACCGGTCGGCCCTATGTCGCAACCGACCACACCCGCCCCGGCCACGGTGGCGTCATCGCAACCCCAAGCTCGCAGAGGTGACTGGAAGCATGATCGACCGTTCAGACCTGACCCGGGCCTGGCACCGCGCGCGGTGGCTGCCTGACTGGCGGCTTCTCGTGGCCGCCGCGGCCTTCGTCGGGGTCGGGGGTGTCGTGATCCTCCTGCTGCCCGTCAGCCACAGCGCGGAGAGCGCGATCGCCGTGCGGCCCGATGTCGAGGGTGTCGTCGACGCCGACAGCCTGGAGCTGGTCGCTCACGAGTTCGTCGTCTATCTCGGTGCGCCGCAGACGATCGACTCGGTCGCCGGCGACGAGCCAGAAGCGTTGGTCACCGTTGCCCAGGACACGCAGACAGCGACGATCAGGATCACGGTCGAGTCCGGAGACCGGCGGCATGCGGTCGAGGTGGCGAACGACCTCGCCGACCTCGCCGTCGCGCAGGGCGAGCAGGACGACGACGTGCGGATCCTGATCGTCGCCGGGGCGACCGAGGGCGGGACGGAGCAGGGTCCGCCGCGGTCCCTCTGGTTCGGCGGTCTCCTGGTCGCGGCCGTCCTCCTCGTCATGGCCGGTCACTACGCGCTGCGGGGCCGGCGTCCGTGATGATCGGCGGCGGTCCCGGCCCGCGGGTGCTGATGTACCACGGCGTGGGGCACGTCGCTCGCGAGCGGGACCCGCACGGCATGTTCGTCACGGCCGCGGCCTTCCGCGGCCAGGTGGAATGGCTGCTCGAGCACGACTTCCGGCCCCTGTCGGAGACAGGGTTCCTCGGCGCGCTGGACGGGCAGCCGGTGCCGCGCAGGAGCGTGGTGATCACCTTCGACGACGGCTACCTGGGGGTGGGGGAGTACGCCGCACCGATCCTCCGGGACCTCGGCGTCCCGAGCATCCTCTTCGTGCCCTCGCGGCTGATCGGTGGGATGACCGACTGGCTTGCCCCCGCGGACCGGCACCCGCTGATGTCCGCGGACGAGCTTCGGACCCTCGGGTCGGCGGGGATGGCCGTCGGCGCTCATGGGCTCGACCATCGCGACCTCAGCGGGATGGATGCAGGCGGCCTCACCCAGCACACGGCCGAGGCACGTCGCGAGCTCGAAGCAGCGCTCGGTGCTCAGGTCCGCACCTTCGCCTACCCCTTCGGCTGCCACGACGCCGCGGCTCGCCGCGCGGTGCGTGATGCGGGCTACGCCGCCGCGTTCGCCGTGCACGACGGGGCCGGCCGGTTCGCGGTGACCCGCACCGACGTGAACGCGACCGACACCCCGCGAACGTTCCGGGTGAAGCTGCTGCCGGTCTATCCGGCGGCGCGACGGGTGAGCTCGCGGGCACCGGCCGTTCGTCGGCTGGCTCATGTCGTCCTGGGACGACAGCAATGAGTCGGGTCCGGGTCCTCCACGTGAGCCAACCCGTCGAGGGAGGTGTGCCGACCGTGGTCCGTGACTACGTCGAGCAGCTCAGCCGGGCCGGGGCCGAGGTCGCCGTGGCCTGCCCGCCCGGGCCGCTGGCCGGAGCGGTGGCCGACCTCGGCATCGAATGGCTGCGGTGGGACGCCGACCGGCGGCCGGGCGCCGGCGTCGCGGGGGAGACCCGGCGGCTGGGGCGGGTGACCAGCGGCTGGGCGCCGGACGTGGTCCACCTGCACAGCTCCAAGGCGGGGCTGGCCGGTCGGCTCGCACTGCGCGGCCGACTGCCCACGGTGTTCCAGCCGCACGCGTGGTCGTTCCAGGCCGCATCCGGCGCAATGCGCGCTGCGTCGATCGCCTGGGAACGGCGCGGGGCCCGGTGGAGCGATGTCACCGTCTGCGTCAGCCAGGCTGAGCGGGACGCCGGGAGACGCGAGGGGGTGGGCGGCGACCTCGAGGTGGTGCTCAACCGCGTCGACACGAGCAGCTGGACACCCCGGGACCAGACCGAGGCACGGTCGGCGGCCGGGGTTTCGCTCGACGCGCCCATCGCCGTGTGCGTGGGTCGACTGTGCCAGCAGAAGGGCCAGCTCGACCTGGTCCGTGTCTGGCGCGACGTCCGTGCGGAGCTGCCCGATGCGCAGCTCGTCCTCGTCGGGGACGGCCCGGATCGCGACCGCATCAGCGCGGCGATCCGGGACACCGGGGACGGCGTCCACCTGGTCGGGCACAGTGCCGCCGTCGCCGGGTGGTTCGGTGTCGCCGACGTCGTGGTGGCGCCGTCGCGCTGGGAGGCGATGGCGATGGTGCCGTTGGAGGCGCAGGCCTGTGGCCGAGCGGTGATCGCCACAGATGTGTCCGGCATGGGCGAGGCCGTTGCCGGCTCGGGAGTCATCGTCCCACCCCTCGACGACGACGCCCTGCGCATCGCACTGGTCCGCGCCCTGGCCGATCGCGAGGGCCTGGCTCGCCGCGGGCTGGTTGCTCGCGAGCAGGTCGCCGCGCGACCCTCCTGGCAGGGCCTCGCTCCGCAGCTCCTGGAGATCTACGATGTCGCGGGCGCCGGGGTGACCGGGCTGTCGGAGGTCACGCGGGCGGACGGAACAGGGTGCGCCACCGCTCGCGCCGGGCCGCGGTCGCTCGCTCGCCGTCGCCGTTGGTCGAGTGCGGCTCCACGGTCCAGCTGACCGGCGGCTCGGCGAGCGGGGTGAGGGTTTCGATGAGCTCGGCCATCGCGCGGTCGAGGACCAGCTGGACGTCGCTCGCCATCGCGTCGATCCGCGCGATCATGGCATCGACCTGCTCCTGGTAGGCCGCTTGGGCGTGCCGTTGCTGGGCGATGCCCTGCTCGGCGCGGGCGGTGGCCTCGGCCAGGGTGGTGCGCGCAGCGGCTCGCGCCGCTTCCTCGATCACGCGAGCCGCCTCCTCGGCGACGCGGAGGATCTCGGTGGCCTCGTCCAGCGCCTCCTGGCGGGCGACCCGGCCTTCGGCCAGCAGGTCCTCGGTCTCACGCCGACGCTCGAGCGCAATCCGGAAGTCGTCGGCAGCGCGGCTCGCCTCGCCGGTGTCGCCCGGCCCGGTGGCTTCGCTCTCGGTCATCGTGCTGGGGACGTTAACCGGCGTCCCGGGCAGTGCCAAGGACGAGTGTTGCCAGATTTGGAGTCGGGTTACTGCACCGAGCGGAACGGCTTGCGGCGCCGGTCCTCAGCCGGCGTCATCGGACTCAGGAGGTCGGCGGGCTCCGGGGCGGCGGAGGTCCTGGTGACGGTCGGGACCTGGAACTCGGCGAGCTGCGCGACCGTACCGCCGAAATCGGAGCTCGCCCGGTCCAGCGCTTCCTGCACGTGCTGGCTCAACGCCTCGAGGCGTTGGAGGGTCTGGCTCGCCTGCTCGTCGATGGCAGCGCGCGCCATGCTGCGTTGGGCGGCAACCTCCATCCGCGCGGCCTCGCGGCGCTGCTCGGACTCGAGCGTCGCCTGCTCGAGCGCTGCTTCGGCCTTGGCCTGGATCGCGTCGGCGACAGCTCGCGCCTCAGCCTCCTGACGGCGGGCCTCGGCGAGGGCAGCTCCGCTCTCCCCGGAGATGCGCGCAGCCTCCTCCCGGGCCTCCGCGAGGATCCGCTCGGCGTTCGCGTGGGCGTCGAGGGTGGTCGTGCGGGCAGCTGCTCGCGCCGCTTCCTCGATCTCGCTCGCCAGCTCCTCCGACCGGCGGACGATATCGCCGGCGTACGCCGCCGCCTGCTGACGGGCGGCAAGGGCGACCGCCATGACGTCCTCGGCGTCTCGCCGGCGGTCGAGAGAGGCTTGGAACTCCCGAGCCGCCCCGCTCGTGTCGGTGTCCGTGTCAGAACCCGTCATCTGGCTGTTCATCATCGACCCTTCTCCCATGGTCTGTGCGGTTGCCGGAGACAACCTGAGCCGGAACGTACCGCCATCTCCCGGGGACCCCAAGGGTCCTTGACCCCGGATCTGGCTACACCGCGCGCACATGTCTAAACACGGCCGGAGGTGCGGTTCGCCACGGGTGCTTCACCAAAACGAGAACGTGTTCTAGTATTGACCCATGAACCGATCTGCGGAGGTCCAGTCCGTCCTCGACGGCGTGCGTGACCTGCTCCCCACCTTCCGCGACCGAGCCGACGAGGGCGACCGGTTGCGCGTCGTGCCCGAGGCGTCGATCAAGGAGCTCGAGGAGACCGGATTCTTCCGGCTGCTCCAGCCGAAACGGTACGGCGGTCTCGAGGCGGACCCGGTCGACTTCTACACCGCGGTCCGCGACATCGCGTCCGCCGACGGCTCGACCGGCTGGGTGTCCAGCGTGGTCGGCGTCCACCCGTGGCAGGTGGCGCTCTTCGACGACGAGGCGCAGCAGGCGGTGTGGGGCGACGACCAGAGCGTCCGGCTCAGCTCGTCCTACGCCCCGACCGGCAGGGCGGTGGTCACCGAGGGCGGCTTCAAGCTGTCCGGCAAGTGGAGCTTCTCGTCCGGCTGTGACCACTGCACCTGGGTGCTGCTCGGCGGCCTGGTCTTCAACGAGGAGGGACAGGTCATCGACTTCCGGACCTTCATGGTCCCGCGTGAGAAGTACGAGATCGTCGACGTCTGGAACGTCGTCGGCCTGCGCGGCACCGGCTCCAACGACATCGTCGTGGAAGAGACCTTCATCCCGGACGCGTTCACGTTGTCGATGGGCGAGACCGGGCAGTGCAAGGGCCCCGGACAGGCGGTCAACACCAGCGACCTCTACAAGCTGCCCTTCCACTCGATCTTCACCAGCACGATCGCCACGCCGATCATCGGCATGGCCAGGGGTGCCTACGCCGAGCACGTGGAGATGCAGCAGAAGCGGGTGCGTGCCGCCTACCTCGGTGAGAAGGCGTCCCTCGACCCGTTCGCCGCGGTACGGATCGCGCGGTCCTCGTCGGAGATCGACGCGGCCTGGGCGCTGCTGATGAACAACATCCGTGAGGAGCAGGACCGCGTCGCCCGCGGCGAGACCATCCCGCTCGAGCTGCGGCTCCGCGTCCGGCGCGACCAGGTGCTCGGCACCACCCGCGCGATCGAGGCCATCGACTCCCTGTTCGAGGCGTCCGGCGGCCGGGCGCTGGCCGAGGGAACCTTCCTCCAGCGGGCATGGCGTGACGCGCACGCCGGCCGGGTGCACGCCGCCAACGACCCCGAGCGTGCCCTGCAGATGTACGGCGCCCAGCAGTTCGGGCACAAGGTCGACCCGGGGATGTACTGAGCCGGTGGCCGACTACAGCAAGGCCAGCACCCGCCGTACCGCCCAGGTGAAGACCGAGGCGGCCGGCGAGATCATGCTCAACTACTACGTCGCCGGCGCGGACGGTGGCGCGACCGGTGACCGGCTGCCGCTGGTCATGCTGCACGGCGGCGGTCCCGGCGCGTCTTCGTGGTCGAACTTCGGCACCGCCCTCCCGGGCTTCGCCGCCGACTTCCGCACCGTGCTGGTCGACCAGCCCGGCTTCGGCGGTTCCGACAAGCCGCCGGTGGTCGGCAACTACTACCGGTTCTCCGCCGACGCGGTGGTCGCCCTGCTCGACGAGCTCGGCCTGGAGAAGGTGCACCTGCTCGGCAACAGCCTCGGCGGGGGTACGGCGATGCGGTTGGCCTTGTCCTACCCGGATCGCGTCGGGCGGCTGATCATGATGGGCCCCGGCGGCCTGTCGCTCAACCTGTTCCACGCCGACCCCACCGAGGGCGTGCAGCGGCTGATGGACTTCGGTGCCGAGCCCACGCGGGAGAAGCTGCGTGCCTTCATCTCGACCATGGTGGTCAACCAGGACCTGGTGACCGACGAGCTCGTCGAGGAGCGGTTCGCCGACGCGACCGCTCCCGGTGCGCAGGACGCGATGCGCTCGATGGGCATGTCCTTCTGGAACCCGGACACCGCCGAGGACGGCATGCTCTGGCGCGAGGCGCACCACGTCCGCCACCACACGCTGCTCACGTGGGGTCGCGAGGACCGGGTCAACCCGCTCGACGGCGCGATGGCGGCGCTCAAGCTCATCCCCAGAGCTCAGCTGCATGTCTTCCCGCGGTGCGGGCACTGGGCCCAGATCGAGGCGGCCGAGGAGTTCCGGGAGATCGCGGTGCAGTTCCTCAACCGCCATGTCGAGAGGACCAAGAAGTGACGATCGACATCAAGTCCATGGGCTACGTGCGGGTGGCCAGCACCGACCTGGGTGCGTGGAAGACCTTCGCCGGCAAGGTGCTCGGCCTGGCCGAGGGCCGCGGGCCCAACCCGGACCACCAGTACTGGCGCATCGACGAGGTATCGGCGCGCATCGTGGTCGTCCCGTCCGACGTCGACCAGCTCGACTGCTCGGGCTGGGAGGTGGCCGACCACCAGGCGCTGCAGGCGGCTCGCGAGCACCTGCAGAAGGCGGGCGTGGACTTCGAGGAGGGCACCAAGGAGGAGCTCGACGACCGCCGCGTCCAGGAGCTCGTCCGGTTCCGCGACCCGTGGGACAACGTCTTCGAGCTGTTCCACGGCATCACCTACGAGTCGCGGCCGATCGTCACGCCGTACGCCGCGAGGTTCGTGACCGGCGACCAGGGCATGGGCCACCTCGTCGTACCCGTCCTCGACGACGTCGAGGCGCTGCGGTTCTACACCGAGGTGCTCGGCTTCCGGTTGCGGGACTCGATGAGCATGCCGGGGGAGTTCGTCGGCAAGGAGCCGGGCAGCAAGGTCTGGCTGCGGTTCCTGGGCGTCAACCCGCGGCACCACTCGCTGGCGTTCCTGCCGATGCCGAACCCGTCGAAGTGCGTGCACATCATGCTCGAGGTCGACGAGCTCGACCACGTCGGTCGTGCGCTCGAGAGGGTGCGCAAGCACGGCGCGAAGCTGTCGGCCACGCTCGGGCGCCACATGAACGACGAGATGATCTCCTTCTACGTCAGGTCGCCCGGCGGCTTCGACATCGAGTTCGGCACGGAGGGGCTCCGCGTCGACGACCACTTGTGGGTCGCACGCGAGTCGACCGCGGTCTCGTACTGGGGTCACGACTTCGGTGGCGGAAGCTGAGGTCGCTACCGTGACCGGCATGCCCACCGAGTCGCACCGCGTGCCCGAGGGTGCGATTCCCGAGGGGATGAGCTCCGACGCTCGCGAGAACTGGCCGCACCCGGCCCTCATCGACTCCTGGCTCGGCGACGCCGAGATCGACTTCGAGTTCCGCCCCGGCGAGGACGTCGCGGTCCAGGACGACCCGCAGGCCCGGGCGGCGGCCCGTCGCTTCCGCGACGTGCTCGGCACCTTCGCGTCCGGGATCACCGTGATCACGACGATGAGTGGCGGCGAGCCGGTCGGGATGACCTGCCAGTCGTTCTCGAGCGTGTCGCTCGACCCGCCCCTGGTGCTGTTCGTGCCGGCGAAGTCGTCGCGCGCCTGGCCGCTGATCCAGCGCGCCGGACGGTTCTGCGTCAACATCTTGTCCGCCGAGCAGGAGCAGATCTCGGCACGGATGGCGAGCAAGGGCGTCGACAAGTTCGCCGGGATCGGCTGGCGACCGGCCGAGGTCACGGGCGCGCCGGTGATCGACGGCTCGCTGGGCCACCTGGACTGCACCATCAACACGGTCCACGAGAGCGGTGACCACTACGTCGTGATCGGCCGCGTCGAGCACCTCGAGACGACCGACAGCGACGACGTCTCGCCGCTGCTGTACTTCCGCGGGCGCTACCGCACCACCGACTGACTCGGCGGGCCTCCGCCGGGGGTGCCTGGACCACCTGCTCGGAGCGGCCCGGGGCGCTTGCTCTGGTTCGCACTGGTGGCGCGTGCTCGGCAGGTAGAGTGCCCGCCCATGGGGGCTCATCGTGGATCAACTGCGCTTGTCGCAGCCGTGCTCGTCTCGGCGACCTTGTCGGGTGTGATGTCGACGTCCGCGGACGCCGGGGCACCGACGACGGCCGCGGTCGCGTCGCGACCCGGGGACGTCACGCTCGCGCCGCAGCCGATCCGCACTGCTCGGGAGGTCCGGCGCTACTGGACGCCGTCGCGGATGGAGGCGGCCGTCCCGATCGAGGAGGCTGTGCCAAGCCTGACCGACGCGACGGCACCCGACGGCGTGCGCGACCGTGGATCGCAGCGAACCTCCGCGCAACCCGTCCGGACGCCGAGGACCACGGGCAAGCTCTTCTTCTCCGACAACGGGCTCGACTACGTCTGCTCCGCATCGGCGATCAGGACCCGCAAGAGCGACCAGGTGATCACGGCGGGCCACTGCGTGCACACCGGTCCCAACGTCACCTTCCTCCAGCAGCCCCGCTTCTACAGCGACTGGGTGTTCGTGCCGCGTTACCACGACGGTCGGGCGCCCGACGGCAAGTGGGTGGCGAGGAACGCCTGGGCGTTCAACGGCTGGGTCGAGGACGAGTCCTTCCGCTACGACCAGGCGATCATCGCGTTCCAGAGGCGCGGCGGCCGCAAGCTGGTCGACGTCGTCGGCGGCAACGAGGTGGTCTGGGGCAAGCCGCAGAAGCGCTGGGGCGTCCGGATCTGGGGCTGGCCCGCGGAGGAGCCGTACGACGGAGAGAGCGCGCATCGCTGTGACGGTCGCACCACTCGGTTCGAGGACTCAGACGATGCCGCCATGCACCAGTGCGACCTGAACGGCGGGGCGAGCGGTGGCCCCTGGTTCCTGCCGCGCGGCCGTACGGCGAACACCGGCCGGATCTGGGCGGTCACCTCCCGCCGGCTGATCCTGCGACCGGTCCTGCTGGCCGAGCCGATCCCGCCCCAGATCCGGCGGATGATTCGTACTGCCAACCGGTGACCCGTGCGCCCCGGCGCCCGGACCTGCTGGCAGCATCAGCCCCGTCATGCGCAGCCTGGACCCGACCGAAGACTTCGCCATCCAGCTGGTGCGGCGATTCCTCGTGCTCTGCGAGCACCCGCGCACGAGTGAGCGGATGCTGCGCATCGTCGCGCGGTCGTCGCACGCCGGCGACGACGCCCCGCGGATCCTCCGCTGGCTGAACCGAGCACTCCTGCTGCCGCTGATGCGGCGCGGCACCCGTCCGATCTCCGCGATGAAGTGGGAGCTGGTCGTCTCGCAGCTGTTCGGCATGGCGACGATGCGCTACCTCCAGGCACTGGAGCCGATCGCGTCGGCCGACCGGGAGGACGTCGTCGCGATGACGGCGCCCGGCGTGCTCGCGGTGATGCGCGGTCCCGACCGAGCCTTCAGCTCCCTTGTCGTCGACGAGACCGAAGACCTGTCCGATCTCGGCGACCTGACCGACCTGGACCAGATCGGCGACGCCCGGCCCGCCCCGGCTCGGAGACGGTTCAGAGGGCGGTGAGGTGGGCACGGCGAGGTGGGCACGGTGAGGTGGCCGCCGCGCTTTCCGCTCACCCTGGGCTGCGCGCTCGACCTGCAGTCGTCATCGCGGCGCGCGGCTCTTGGCCAGCGCGGATGACTGCCGACCGATCCGGAGCATCATCGTTGCCGACGGCGTCACGCCGCCGTTGACGTAGGTCGATAGCCGCGGAGCCGAGGTACCGATGTTCTCGGCGAACTCCCGCTGGCTACAGCCGCTGACCGCGACCAGCCGACGGATCTCCTTGGCTACCTCGGCCCGTTCGGATGCGGTGATCTGCTTGCGATAGACCTCGGCACAGCGCTCGACTGCTTGCGCAGCAGCTGCGAGGCCGGCCGCCCGGGCCAGGTCTGCGAGCCCCATCGGCGTCGGGCCCCAGGGGTGGACGGCGATGTTCGCCAGGATCTGGCGCCAGGTGTCGGCACCACGCCGCTCCAGGGTCAGCAGCAGGTCGAGCGGGGTCTTCGGTACCGACGCGGGTCGACGCGGGTCGATGTCGGCCATGAGCAGCCAGAAGGCAGCGTCGGCGCAGCCGGTCGCGACCCGATGCGCCGCGCCCGCCGATCGCCCGGCGCGGAGCAAGGCGGATTCGATCTGGGCGGTACGGGAGAGCTTGATGATCGCCGCGGTCGCGAACGGCAGGTTCGGCCCGTTGCCCAGGCAGGCGTCGAGCTCGTTCTGGAGATCGGCCACCCGCAGGTGCCCGAGCTGGACGCTCAACGCCACCGTGCGCTCGTAGTCGGTGGCGTCGCCGTTTGCGATCACCTGGACCAGGTTGTCGAGGACCACCGTTCGTGAGGAGTTGTCGGAGCTGGCCCGCAACGTCGCCACCAGTTGCATCGCCCGGCGGATGTCCCCGTCCCGGGGTCGGAGGTCCAGCAGGTAGACGTTGCTGCCGAGCACGTCGGGTGATGATCTCGCAGTGGCTGACATCTCTCAGTTCCCCTCAAGTCGGCAGTGAGCGTGCCGACGCGCTCTCCCTGGCCCGGTCCGGTAGCTCATGGGAGCAGGTGCCACAAGATGGGCGCCGTCAACGCCAAGGCGATGAGCGCGACGCCGATGACCGGGCAACACTTCGCGACCGCTCGCGGCAGGGCGCTCTCGCTGTACAGGCCGTCGGTCGGCGGCCCCACCCGCGCGCCCTGGGTGATCGACGCGTGACGCTCGCCGAGGAGCAGCGTCAGCAGGACGCTGGTAGTGACGAAGACAAGCATGGCGGTCGTCAACGCCGTCGCCTGAACTCGGTTGCTCGTGTCACGCCGTCTCGATCCTCCCCCAGATCGGAAGGCACGCGATCAGACGTAGCAGTCGTGCCGAGGGACGTTAGTAGCCGCGTGATGCGGGGTCCGGGCACCGAGTCTTGCCACTATTGCCACCCCGTAACGCTGCTCGCCTCACCGGGTGCGGGCATCGTCCGGTGGGGGTCGATGCCCAGCGCCACGCGTGGCGCCGTCTTCAACGCTCCCCCCGAACGCAGGGATTGTCAACTGCTCAGAGCGAGATGGCTGCCCGGTGGTCGTGCGGCGCACCGAAGAGCCGGCCCAGCGCATGGGCGCGCTTGAACACCAGCTGGGCGTCGTGCTCCCAGGTGATCGCGATGCCGCCATGCAGCTGGACGCACTCACCGGCCAGATGAGCGGCCGCATCGAGACAGTACGACGCCGCGACGTGGGTCAGCTCGTCGGCATTGTCGGCTTCGGTTGCCAGCGCATAGGAGGCCGCCCAGGACGCGGACCGGCCGACCTCGAGCCGCGCGAGCATGTCGGCCATCCGGTGCTTGAGCGCCTGGAAGGAGCCGATCGGCCGGCCGAACTGCACCCGCTCCTTGCTGTAGGCGACCGTCATCCGGAGCGCCCGTTCGCAGAGGCCGACCGCGAGGGCAGCGGCCGCCGCCGGCTCGACCAGCTCGGCCCACGCCCGTGCGGCAGACCCGTCACCGACGACCGTCGCCGTCGCCCCGGCGCGGTCCAGCCGTGCCAGCCGGATCGTCTGGTCCATCGTCTCGGCCCAGGTCGCGCTGGCTCCCGTGACTTCCACCAGGTCGCCGCCGTCGACGGCGAGCACGATCGCGGCGCGGTCACCGTCGAGCACCGGTCCCTCACTCAACGCGAGTGTGGCGATCTCGCCGGCGGCGATGCGGGGGAGGAGTCTCGCCTTCGCGGCGTCGGTGCCACCGGCGAGCAGGGCCTGTGTCGCGATCACCGACGCCAGCAGCGGGGTCGGTGCGAGCGAGCGGCCGAGCTCCTCGAGGACGACCGCGGTCTCGAAGAAAGTCGCCCCGGCGCCGTCGTACTCCTCCGGAATGGCGAGCGCCGCGACCCCGACCTGCTCGCAGAGCGTTGACCACAGCGCGGGGTCGTAGCCCTGGTCGGTCGCGACCGCGGCGCGGACCGCCGCCGGGTCGGCATGCTTGGCGAGCACGGCGCGGACCGTGGCAGCCAGCTCACCCTGCTCCTCGCTGAGCGCGAACTCCATCTCAGGCGCCTGGCGGTGCGGTCAGCGAGGCGAGGATCCGATCCCGGTGGAACGCCGGCGTGCCCCAGGCCGTGACCAGCGCGCGGATCTTGGTGATCCAGATGCTCAGGTCGAACTCCTGGGTGTAGCCGATCGCGCCGTGCGCCTGGAGGCCGGTGCGGGCTGAGAGGTACGCCGCGTCGGCGCACATCACCTTCGCCGCCGACACGGCGCGCGCACCTGTCTCGCCCGGCTCGCCCGGCACGCCCGGCACGGCCGGCACGGACAGGGACAGGGACAGCGCCGCCCCGTGCACGAGCGGGCGGGCGAAGTCGAGCGCGATCCTCACGTCGGCGAGCTGGTGCTTGATCGCCTGGTAGGAGCCGATCTCGCGACCGAACTGCCGGCGCTGCTTGACGTAGGTGACGGTGTCCGCCAGCACCCGCTCGCCGAGACCGAGCAGCTGGGCCGCGGTTGCCAGCGCGGCAAGGTCGAAGGCCGACGCCGGTGGTTGGGATGCGAGCGGAGCGGCCTTCGACACCTCCGGCGTGAACAGGTGGCGGGTCCTGTCGACAGACGTCCGTCGTTCCCCGATGTCGGCCACCGTGACTCCGCCGGGCCCGGCCAGATAGACGGCGTCCGCCACGTCGGCGTCGAGGGCGTACGGCGTGTGCGGGGGTGCAGCCACGGTGGCGACGCCCTCGACCTCGCGACCGAGCGCGACCGGCAGGTAGGCGGCCGACTCGACCCACGGGCCGGGTACGGCGTGCCGGCCGAGCGCCTCGAACGCGATCACCACCTCGACGGGCGACGCCTCGGTCGCGAGCACCGTCACGCCCTGGTCGGCGAGCCGGGCCCACAGCTTCAACCCGGGGCCGTGGTCGCCGTCCGCCCACGCTCGCGCCACGCCCGCCGCGTCGACCGAGGACAGCAGGGCCTCGAGCGCGTCGCCGAACGCGCGCTGCTCGTCGGTGAGCTCGAACCTCATCGCTGCGCTCCCTTGGGCTCGCGGGGCAGACCGAGGATCCGCTCGGCGATGATGTTGCGTTGGATCTCGTTGGTGCCGGCGTAGATCGGACCGGACAGCGCGAACGTGTAGCCGTCGAGCCAGGCCGAGTCCAGCTCGGCGTCAGGACCGCGCAGGTCCAGCGCGGTCTCGTGGAGCGCGATGTCGAGCTCGCTCCACCACACCTTGTTGACCGAGCCGGCTGCGCCCATCTCGCCGCCGTCGGCAAGACGGGTGACGGTGCCCCACGTGTAGAGCCGGTAGGCCTCGGCCTTGAGCCAGGCGTCGACCACCCGGTCACCGACGGCCCCTGCTGGGGAGGCGAGCTCGCCCGCGTCGGCGCCGCGGCTCTCCCGGTAGAGGTCGACCAGCCGGTCGGCTGCCGCGCAGAACCGGCCGGGGGAGCGGAGGGACAGTCCACGCTCGTTGCCCGCCGTACTCATGGCGACCCGCCAGCCGTCACCGGGCGCACCGAGCACGTCGGCGTCCGGCACGAACACGTCGTCGAAGAAGACCTCGGCGAAGCCGGCCTCGCCGTCGAGCTGCGCGATCGGCCGGACCGTGACGCCGGCCGCGTCCATCGGGAACAGGTAGTAGGTGAGCCCGTGGTGGCGGGCAGCCTCGGGATCCGAGCGGAACAGGCCGAAGCCTCGATGGGCGTACGTCGCCCGCGAGCACCAGGTCTTCTGCCCGTTCAGCACCCAGCCTCTGCGCTCCTCGTCCCGGCGGGCGGTCGACTTCAGCGAGGCCAGGTCGGAGCCCGCCTCGGGCTCGGACCAGCACTGCGCCCAGATCTGCTCGCCGGTGGCCATCGTCGGCAGGTAGCGGTCCTGCTGCTCCTTGGTGCCGTGCTCGTAGATGATCGGCGCGAGCAGGAAGATGCCGTTCTGGGAGACCCGACCGGGCGCGCCGGCGCGGTAGTACTCCTCCTCGAAGATCACCCACTCGACCAGCGAGGCCTCGCGACCGTGATAGTCGCGCGGCCAGGACACGACCGACCAGCGGTCGGCCGCCAGCCGGGCTTCCCACTCCTGGTGACGGGCCCAGCCCTCGGCCGTGTCCATCGACGGCAGTGGCTCGGCGGGCACGTTGGCCGCCAGCCAGGCCCGCGCCTCGGCCTGGAAGGCCAGCTCCTCGTCGCTCAGTTCGAGATCCACCTAGTTGTCCCTCAACTCGTTCTTGAGCACCTTGCCGGACAGGTTGCGCGGCAGCACGTCGATCGTCTCCACGAACCGCGGCACCTTGAAGTTGGCCAGCCGCTCCCGGGCGAAGGCGATCACCTGATCGGCGTTCGCCGTACCGACGACGTAGGCCCTGCCGACCTCGCCCAGCCGCGGGTCGGGGACGCCGACGACGGCGACGTCCTCGATGCCGTCCAACCGCAACAGCGCCTGCTCGACCTCGGCGGGGTAGACGTTGAAGCCGCCCGAGATGTACATGTCCTTGAGCCGGTCGGTGATCCGCAGGTTGCCGTCGTCGTCGAGCACCCCGACATCGCCGGTGTGGAGCCAGCCGTCGGCGTCGATCGCCTCGGCCGTGGCCTCTGGGTCGTCGAGGTAGCCGAGCATCACGTAGTCGCCCCTGACCAGGAGCTCGCCGTCAGCGGCGATGCGGGTCTCCATGCCGGGGATCGCTCGGCCGCAGGTCGTCGCGACCGTCCCCGCGGAGTCGCCGTCGCGGCACATGGTCACGACGACCGCCTCGGTCATCCCGAAGGCGGTGACGACCTGGTCGATCGCCAGCTCGTCCCGCATCCGCTCGATGAGCACGACGGGTACGACGGCCGCGCCGGTCACGGCCAGCCGCAGTGAGGAGAGGTCGCGCTCGGCCCGGCCCGGCGCCGCCAGCAGCGACTGGTAGACCGTCGGCGCACCGGGCAGCAGGGTGATCCGCTCGGACTCGATCAGCGCCATCGTCTGGTCGATGTCGAACGTCGCGACCGGGTAGAGGGTGGCGCCGGTGAGCAGGCCGACGATGACGCCGATCTTGTAGCCGAAGGAGTGGAAGAACGGGTTGACCACCAGGTAGCGGTCCTCGGCGCTCACCCCGCCGAGCTCGGCCCAGGCGCGCGCGACACCGATGCTCTGCCGGTGCGCGCTCATCGCACCCTTGGGCCGGCCGGTGGTGCCGGAGGTGAAGAGGATGTCGGCGACGTCGTCTGCGGCCACCGCGTCGGCACGAGCCTCGACCTCGTCGGTCGTCGCGTCGCGAAGCTGCCGCTCCTCGCCCCAGTGGTGGAGCGAGAGCTCGGAGAGCTCGCCCAGCACCCGGACGGACGGGATCTCACTGGCACCGCGCAGCTCGTCGAGCTGGTGGCGCCCGAGGAAGCCGTCGGCGACCATCACGATGGCGGCCCCGGTGCGGTCGACGAGGTCGGCCACCTCGTGACCGGTGTAGCGGGAGTTGGCCGGCACCAGGGTGGCGCCGGCGTAGGTCGTCGCCAGCGCGGCGATCACCCACTCGATGCTGTTGGGGCCCCACACCACGACCCGCTCGCCCGGGGCCAGGCCGTGGCCGACGTACTGTCGGGCCAGCTCTCGCACGCGGTCGTGCAGCTCGGCGTAGCTGAGGGCACGTCCGCCCTCGACGAGGGCGGGCTTGGCGCCGTACGTCACCGCGGCGGCGCGCAGGATCGCCGGAATCGTGTCCACTCCCACAGCCTACCAAGCATTTGCTTGGTATGGTGATGACGTGGACCTGACCGAGAGCGCCGACGACCGCGCCTTCCGCGAGGAGGTGCGCACCTGGCTGGCCGAGCACCTGGTCGGCGAATGGCGCGACCTGGTCGGCTTCGGCGGTCCCGGCCGCGACCACGAGGCGTTCGATGGCCGGCTGGCCTGGAACCGGCTGCTCGCCGAGCACGGTTGGACCTGCGTCGGCTGGCCGGAGCAGTACGGCGGCCGCGGGCTGTCGTTGTGGCAGCAGGTGATCTTCCACGAGGAGTACGCCCGCGCCGACGCGCCGCACGGCGTCAACCACCTCGGCGAGACCCTGCTCGGACCGACCCTGATCGCGTTCGGCACCGATGCGCAGAAGCAGCGCTTCCTACCGCCGATCCGCGCGGTCGAGGAGCTGTGGGCCCAGGGCTACTCGGAGCCGAACGCGGGTTCCGACCTGGCCAACGTCCAGACCAAGGCACGACTCGAGGGACCGGCCGGCCACCAGGAGTGGGTCGTCGACGGCCAGAAGGTGTGGACCTCCAACGCGCACCTGAGCGACTGGTGCTTCGTGATCTGTCGCACCGAACCGGGATCCTCCCGCCACCACGGACTGTCGTTCTTGCTGGTGCCGCTCCAGCAGGACGGCGTCGAGATCCGGCCGATCGAGCAGCTGACCAGCGGTTCGGAGTTCAACGAGGTCTTCTTCACCGGCGCCCGCACGAGTGCCGACCTGGTCGTCGGTGAGCCGGGTCAGGGCTGGGGGGTGGCGATGGGCCTGCTCGGTTTCGAGCGCGGCGTCTCGACTCTCGGCCAGACCGTCGGCTTCGCCCGCGAGCTCGACGTCGTCATCGCGCGGGCCAGGGGCAACGGCAGCATCGACGACGCGGTCGTGCGCGACCGGCTGGCCCGGCTCAAGGTCGAGCTGAGTGCGATCCGCAGCTTCGCGCTCCGGGCGCTGGCGTCGGTCGAGGGCGGCCAGGACTCGGCCGCGGGCGGGGGAGCGGGGTCGATCTTCAAGCTGGCCTGGGCCAACTGGCACCGGCAGCTCGGCGAGGTGGCGATGGACGTCGCCGGCGCGTCCGGGCTGCTCACCAAGGGGACCGACACGACGTACGACCTCGACGAGCACCAGCGACTCTTCCTCTTCTCCCGCTCCGACACGATCTACGGCGGCAGCGACGAGGTCCAGAAGAACATCCTCGCCGAGCGCGTGCTCGGCCTACCCAGGGAGCCAAAGGGATGACCACCACCAGGGTTGAGCAGCCGACGCCGGACTACCTGCCCGGTCACGGCCTGCTGCGGGACCGGGTGGTCGTGGTGACGGCCGCCGCCGGCGCCGGCATCGGTGCGGCCGTCGTACGACGAGCCCTCGAGGAGGGTGCGAAGGCGGTGGTCTTCAGCGACACTCACGAGCGCCGGCTGGCCGAGGCCGAGGAGGCCCTCGCCCGGGAGTTCGGCGCCGGCCGGGTCCGGCAGCTGGTCTGCGACGTCACCGACGAGGCCCAGGTGGCGGCCCTGCTCGACGCGGCCGACGAGTTCGGCGGCGTCGACGTCATGGTCAACAATGCCGGCCTCGGCGGTACGGCCAGCGTGCTGGAGATGACCGACGACCAGTGGTCGAGAGTCCTCGACATCACCCTCACCGGCACCTTCCGCTGCGTGCGCGCGGCGGGCCAGCGGATGGTCGCGGCCGGGAAGCAGGGTGTGATCGTCAACAACGCGTCGGTGATCGGGTGGCGGGCGCAGGAGGGGCAGGCCCACTACGCGGCTGCGAAGGCCGGTGTGATGGCGCTGACCCGGTGCTCCGCGATCGACCTGGCGCCGCACGGGATCCGGGTCAACGCGGTCTCCCCTAGCCTGGCCATGCACCCGTTCCTGGAGAAGGTGACGTCGCCCGAGCTGCTCGCAGAGCTCAAGCAGCGGGAGGCGTTCGGACGCGCTGCAGCGCCCTGGGAGGTCGCCAACGTGATGGTGTTCCTCGCCAGTGGCTACTCGTCGTACCTGACCGGTGAGGTGATCAGTGTCAGCAGCCAACACGCCTGAGCCCCCGGCTGGCGAACCCCGCCGCCGCGACCAGCTGCTCGCGATCGCGGCCCGGCTGTTCGCCGAGAGGGGCTTCAAGAACACGACGGTCCGCGACATCGCGGACGCCGCCGGGATCCTGTCCGGCAGCCTCTACCACCACTTCGACTCCAAGGAGTCGATGGTCGACGAGATCCTGTCGACCTTCCAGGAGGGCCTGTTCGCACAGTACGACGAGATCCTGGCGAGTGCCGAGGACGCCCGAGCCAAGCTCGAACGCGCCGTCCGGGTGTCCTTCGAGGCGATCGAGCAGCATGGTCACGAGGTCGCGATCTATCAGAACGAGGCCGACTACCTCGGCACGTTCGACCGTTTCGGCTACCTCGCCGACCGCAACGCCCAGTCCCGCCAGGTCTGGGTGACGCTCATCGAGGAGGGGGTGCGCACCGGCGTGCTCCGCCCTGACCTCGACGTCACCCTCACCTACCGGTTCATCCGCGACACCGTGTGGGTCGCCGTCCGGTGGTACCGGCCACCTCGTGCCGGCGGCCCCGGCACCACCCACACCGAGGTCGCCGACCAGTACGTCCGCATCCTCCTTGACGGGATCAGTT
Organism: uncultured Actinomycetota bacterium; assembly: GCA_963756795.1. Lineage (GTDB taxonomy): Bacteria > Actinomycetota > Actinomycetes > Propionibacteriales > Nocardioidaceae > Nocardioides. The sequence continues at coordinate 631,728 of CAVWPK010000002.1, forward strand.
CATGAACAACGCCTACATCGTCGACGCCGTCCGCACCCCGGTCGGCAAGCGCGGCGGCGCGCTCGCCGCGGTGCACTCGGCCGACCTCGCCGCCCACACCCTCGCCGCCCTGGTGGACCGCACCGGCGTCGACCCGGGCGCGGTCGACGACGTCATCCTCGGCTGCTGCGACACGATCGGCTCGCAGGCCGGAGACGTCGCGCGCACCGGATGGCTGGTCGCCGGGCTTCCCGACCACGTGCCCGGGGTGACCATCGACCGCCAGTGCGGCTCCTCCCAGCAGGCGGTGCACTTCGCTGCCCAGGGCGTCATGTCGGGAACTCAGGACCTGGTCGTCGCCGGCGGCGTGCAGAACATGAGCGCGATCCCGATCTCGGCCGCGATGCTGGTCGGGCAGCAGTACGGCTTCTCGACCCCGTTCGCCGAGTCGCCCGGCTGGCTCAACCGGTACGGCGACCAGGAGGTCAGCCAGTTCCGCTCCGCGGAGATGATCGCGGAGAAGTGGGACCTTTCGCGGGAGCAGATGGAGGAGTTCGCGCTCGCGTCGCACGAGCGGGCCCGGACCGCGATCGCCGAGGGACGGTTCGACCGCGAGATCGTGCCGATCGCGCTCGAGGACGGTTCGGTCTTCGCGACCGACCAGTGCCCGCGGGAGACGTCGCTGGAGAAGATGGCGGGTCTCGAGCCGCTGGCCCCGGGCGGCCGGATCACGGCAGCGGTCGCCTCCCAGATCTGCGACGCCTCCTCGGCGATGCTGATCGCGTCGGAGGCCGCGGTCGCGGCGCACGGGCTGACCCCGCGGGCCCGGATCCACCACCTCTCGGTGCGGGGCGACGACCCGGTGTGGATGCTGACCGGCCCGATCAACGCGACCCGGCACGCGCTCGACAAGACCGGCCTGAGCATCGACGACATCGACCTGTTCGAGTGCAACGAGGCGTTCGCGTCCGTCGTACTCGCCTGGATGAAGGAGACCGGCGCGCCGCACGACAAGGTCAACATCAACGGCGGCGGCATCGCGCTGGGGCACCCGATCGGCGCCACCGGCACCCGGCTGATGGCGACCTTGCTCAACGAGCTCGAGCGCACCGGTGGCCGCTACGGCCTGCAGACGATGTGCGAGGGCGGCGGCCAGGCCAACGTGACGATCATCGAGCGACTCTGAACCTCAGCGAGGATCGAGCGTGCCCGGGTGGTCCGGTGAGCACGGCGACCTGGCCGGCGCGTTCCTCCGGGGTCCGCGGCACCCGGCACTGTTGACGCCGATGCCGGACCACGCGGTCGACGAGCTGGTCGGTGTGCTCCCGGCTGCCGGCGGGATCGGTTGTGATGTCACCACCGTCGACGCCGCGCTCGCCGCATGGGAGCGCCACGGGACGACGCTCGTGCCGCGGCACCGGTTGATCGTCCACCGCCTCGACCGGCTTCGTCCGCCGCCTCCGGCTCCGGGACGGGCGGGCACCGCCGACGCCCCCGACGCGACCCTGCTGCACGGTTGGTTCGACGAGCTGATGGCGCAGCACCCTGGCGACACGAGTGACCGCTCCTACGTGGTCGACGACCCGCTCGCAGAGGGGCGGATCGTCATCTGGGAGGACGACACCGGCCCGGTCGCGATGGTCGGTCGCAGTCGCACGGTCGCGGGCATGACCCGGGTCGGGGCGACGTACGTCCCAGCCGGTGACCCGCGTTTCGAGGCGGCGGTCCTGGCGGCGGCCACCGCCACGGCGACGGTGGCTGCAAGTGACGTGCTCGTGCCGTCGCCGACCGCTGACCGGGAGTCCAGCGCCCGTCTTGCCGCACGGGGATACCGAGCGGTCCGCGAGCGGATCCTGCTGGTGCCCGCGACCTGACCGCCCACGTCAGCGCGCGACGACCCACCAGAGACCGGCGGCCACCGGGACCAGGCCGGTGAGCATCCACCACGTCAGCAGCGGCTTTTTGTTGATCGCCCGCACGGCTGCGATGCCGACGACGGAGAAGGCGGCGCCGAGCAGGATCAGGATGACCTGGGCGTCGCGCCGGTCGTCGCTGACCGCGTCGGCGGCCAGGATCAGGCCGACCGTGAGGTGGACCAGGGTGGTGACGACCAGTGCCGAGGTCACCCGCCGCTGGACGCGGTGCAGCCGCTCCAGGTCCTTCGGGCTCGGGGCTCTGCGCGGTGCGTCGGGGTCCATCAGGTGTCGACGGCGGGGCGGCGACGACTGCTGGTTCACGATCCTGAGACTATCCGCGCGGTAATGCAGTGGCGCAGTCCGCAAGAGGGATGGATGCTTGGCCGTTATGGAGATCACAAAGTTCGGTCCCGACGACGTGACCGCGCTCAAGGAGTGGGTCGAGCTCGCCAACGCCGTCCAGCGCGAGGACTCGCCCTGGGAGCACGACGCCACCCTGCTCCGCGCCGAGGCCCGCTTCCGGCACGGCTGGGACGGCGAGCCCGCGACGCCGTACCTCGCCCGGGACGACGGTGTCGTCGTCGGCGGGGGCACCATCTCGATCAGCAACTACGACAACCTTCACCTCGCCTGGCTGGCACTCATCGTCCATCCCGAGCACCGTCGGCAGGGCCACGGGACGACGCTGCTCACGTTCCTCGAGGACGAGACCCGGCGTCTCGGGCGCACCAGTGTCGGCGCGGACGGGTGGGAGTCGGACTCGACGAGGCGCTTCGCCGAGCGGCACGGCTATGAGAGGAAGTACCAGGGGATCAACCGGCGGCAGTACCTCGCCGACGTCGACAGAGACGAGCTTGCGAAGCGGTACGACGAGGCGCTGGCGAGCGCCTCCGACTACGCCCTCGAGCGACGGCTCCTGCCCACCCCCGAGGAGGAGCTCGACGAGATCGCCGAGCTTGCGGCGGCGATCAACGACGCGCCCACGGACGACCTGGACATCGAGGACGAGGTGTTCAACGCCGACCGGATGCGGGCCTACGAGGCGGCGTGCGTGTTCCGACGCGAACGCGCCTACCGGGTGGTCGCGCGGCACCTGCCGTCCGGCAAGCTGGCGGGACAGACGGTCGTCGTCGTCGAGTCGGAGAACCCGGCGTTCGGCCACCAGCACGACACCTCTGTGGTGAGCTCCCATCGCGGTCATCGGCTGGGTCTGCTGATCAAGGCCGAGCTGCTCCGCTGGCTCGCCGAGGTGGAGCCGCAGCTCGAGCAGATCGACACCTTCAATGCGGAGTCGAACGACCACATGATCGGCGTCAACGAGCTCCTCGGCTACCGGGTCATGGGCCGGGAGCTGGCCTATCAGAAGGCGCTGTAGGCGCATCCTCGCTGGGCTGGTGGAACGACCCCTTGGCGTTGTCGGCGACCTTGTTGTGCGGGCTGACGAAGTTGGTGCGGGCGCCGACGCCGGTGAACTGGATGCCACGGCCCTGGTTGTTGGCGATGACGTTGCCGTCGTCCTCGGTGTCACCGCCGATCTCGTTCTTCTTGGCGTGGCGCACGAAGACCCCGTGTCGGCCGTTGCCCGCGGGTGCGCCGGACCGGGTGACGCCGATCCGGTTGCGCAGGATCCGGTTGCCGCTCGGCACGAGGTTCGGGTCGCTGTCGTCCAGCGGCCCCAGGATGAGAATGCCGTCCTCGCCGTTGGCGCTGATCACGTTGTCGGAGATCACGTTGTCGTGCGACTCGTAGATCAAGATCCCCCGCAACTGGTTGCCCAGCGGAGCCTCGCCGGTGCTGTCGACACCGATCAGGTTGCCGCGCACCAGGTTTCGCCGGGCGTTGCCCTTGCCGGCGAATTCAGTCTCCACGATCGCGGATCCGTCGAGATTGATGCCAGCCCGCGCGCCACCAGAGATCACGTTGCCCTCGCCCGGGGCGACTCCTCCGATGCGAACGTCCGATGTGTTGTAGACCAGGATCCCGGAGCGTCCATTGGGGATGGCGCGTTGTCCGCTGCGGTCGGTCCCGACGTAGTTTCCGAGGATGACCGCGCCCGACGACTGCGGCCGGGTGACCTCGATCCCGTAGCGTCCGTTCCCGGAGACCAGGTTGCCCTCGCCCGGCAGCGCACCGCCGATCTGCGGCTCGGGAGCGCTCTGGAAGACAACTCCGGAATGCCCGTTCGGGAGCGCCGCTTCGCCGGTCACGTCGGTCCCGACTCGATTGCCCATCACGCTCGTCCGACGCGCCCGCTCGCCTCCGACCAGCACGCCGTACTTGAGGTTGCCCGAGGCGAGATTGCCCTCCCCAGCCGAGGGTCCGCCGATCCGTACGTCCGGCGCCTCCCAGATCGCGATGCCAGCGGTATTCGGGATCGCGATCCGACCGCTCAGGTCGGTGCCGAGGCGATTGCCGATCACGACTGCGCCGCCTGATCCAGCGCCGACGATGGAAACCCCGTGGAGGGCGTTGCCAGAGACCACGTTTCGCAGCCCCTCTTGCTCCCCGCCGATCATCGCTCGGGGGCTGTTGACGAGGCGGATCCCTGACTCGCTGTTCGGAACGGCGACCCTGCCACGCCAGTCGGTGCCGAGGAACGCGCCCGTGACCTGCGCCTGTCGACAGTCGACCAGCAGCACGCCGTTGACGCCGTTGCCCGACGACACGATGGACATGGGTCCGGTCCCGCCGACCGTGCAGTGGTCGGCGTTCAGCGCGCGGACTCCCGAGCCCGCATTGCCGAGCGCGGTCGTCCCGCTGTGGTCGACCCCGAGATGAAGACCTCCCAGCCTGACGTCGTCGCAGTCGTGGACGAAGATCCCGTCCTCGGTCCAGCCTGTGATCACGAGCCCGCGGACGGTGACGCCGCTGGCTGCGATTTCGAGGCCGACACCGGACTCGGCACTGGTGCCGCAGAGCTCGACCAGCGGCTTGTCGGTGAATCCGGGTTGGGTCCATCCGTCCACGGTGCCGGTGAAGGTGATGGGTGGCAGGGGTGACAGCGGACAGATCGTCACCGGCCCCGAGCCGATCGCGAACTCGATCCGCACCGCGGTCCGGCGTCGTCGGTTCGCCCGTCGGATCGCGGTCCGCAACGATCCGCGGCCGCGATCGCGCGTGTTGGTGACGGTGAAGACGGTTCCTAGGCCAAAACGCACGCACATCATCCTTTCGCGCGTCACTCGCGCGGTTGGTGGAACTCGCCCTGGACGTTGCCGGCCAGTTCATTCAGCGGGCTGAGGACGTTGGATCTGGCGCCGGTCCCGGAGAACATGACCCCGCGTCCAGCATTGGCCGCGATGACGTTGGCATCACCGGATGCGTTTCCACCGATCGTGTTGTTCGTGCCGTGCCGGACGAAGACGCCGTGTCGTCCGTTGCCACACGGGTTTCCGGAGGGCGTCACGCCGATCCGGTTGCGCAGCACGCGGTTGCCGGATGGCACCAGGTAAGGGTTGGCATCGCCCCCGGGCCCGAGAACGAGGACGCCGTCCTGGGCGTTCGCACCGATGATGTTGTCCATGACAACGTTGTCCTGCGCGTGGTTGATCAGGACGCCGCGAAGTAGATTCGGGAGCGGCAGTTCGCCGGTCCGGTCGACTCCGATGCGGTTGCCTTGGACCACGTTGTCGTGGCAGTGACCCAGCCCACTGTAGGGATACTCGGGAAGCTCGGTGAACGCTCCGTCGACGGTGATGCCGGCGCGGTGGTTGCCGGAGATCACGTTAGCGTCGTGAGTCGACTGTCCGCCGATCCGGACCTGGGGTGTGCTGTAGACGAGGATGCCGGAGCGGTTGTTGGGGACGGCGAAGGTGCCCGAGACGTCGGACCCGATTCGGTTCCCGATCACCACGGCGCCGTGCGCCTGAGGACCCACGATTTCCAGCCCGTACTGGACATTGCCGGAGAACACATTCGTGGCGTCGGGCTCCATGCCGCGAGCAGTGAAGCCACCCGCCTGGATCACCCGAACTCCGCTGAGCTGGTTCGGCACCGCCGAGCGACCAGTCCGGTCGGTGCCGGCGAAGCACCCCTCGATCTGCCCCCAGTCGGACCCCTCGTCGTACAAGATCCCGTAACCGCCGTTCCCGGAGGCGACGACTGTCGAGTCGCCCGGTCCGCCGACGACGCAGCGGGTTGCGCCGAGCGCGTGGATCCCCGATCCGTCGTTGCCCGCAGCGGTCCGGCCATCGAGGCTGATGCCGGCATAAAGCCCGACCAGGACGACGCCATCGCAGTCGTGGACGAAGATCCCGTCGCCGGGCCAGTCGGTCACTACGAGCCCGCGCACCATTAGCTCGCCGCCGATGATCTCGAGCCCGCTGCCGGCCTCGACATCGGCCCCGGTGAGCTCGACGAGGGGAGCGCCGGCATACCCCGGCTGCGTCCAACCGTCGATCAGTCCGTGGAAGCTGATCGGGGGCAGGGGAGACGCGAGCCGAACGGTCGCCGGTCCGGACTCGATCGCGAACTCAATGCGGGTCTGGCCGCCGGCGGCGTTCGCGCGCGCGATGGCCTCGCGCAACGATCCGGGTCCGCCGTCCGCCGACGACCTGACACGGAGTGCGAGCACGAGCACACGTTACGTGGTGCCATGAGCGGTGTTCGAGCCGACGTGCAGGCGGCAACCACGCACCCGCTCGCTTCCCTGGCCGGGGTCCTTGGAGACTCTGATGGTGACCCGGCGCATCTGCGTCGTCCTGCCGCTTGTCACTCGCGCGGTTGGTGGAACTCGCCCTGCCCGTTGTCAGTCAGGTCGTTCAGCGGGCTGAGGACGTTGGTGCGGGCGCCGAGGCCGCTGAAGTGCACACCACGACCCTCATTGCCCGAGATCATGTTGGCGTCGCGGCTATCGTCGCTTCCGATGTGGTTGTTGCTGCCGTTCCACACGAGCACGCCGTGGCGTCGGTTGCCGCAGGGGGCCCCCGAACGGGTCACCCCGATCCGGTTTCGGAGGATGCGGTTGCCGGACGGCACCAGGTTGGGGTCCGAGTCGTCGTCCGGTCCGAGGATCAGGATGCCGTCCTCGCCGTTGGCGCTGATCACGTTGTCGATGATTGCATTGTCCTGGGCGTAGGTGATCAAAATGCCGCGCAGGCGATTTCCGAGCGGGCGTTCGCCGGTCTTGTCGACTCCGATCAAGTTGCCCTGGATCACGATGCCAGTGGCGTTCCCTCTCCCTGCGTAGTCGTAAGGATCGACCGTCGCGACTGAACCGTCGAGGTTCACGCCAGCACGCTCACCGCCGGAGATGACGTTCGCCTCGCGTGCCGACGCGCCGCCGATCCGGACGCGCGGCGTGTTGTAGACGAGGAGGCCGGACCGGCCGTTGGGAAGTGCGGCGAGCCCGCTCGCATCGGTGCCGATCAAATTCCCGATCACGACCGCGTCGCGCGCCCGAGGCCCACCGATCTCCACGCCGTACAGACGGTTGCCCGCGACCACATTGCCTTCACCGCGCTCGCTGCCGCCGATCCAGGCGGCGCGGGCCTGCTCCACCTTGATCCCGCTTCGGGCGTTCGGAAGCGGCGCGTGCCCGTCACGTCCGACCCCGATCAGGCTCCCTCGGACGCGAAAGTCGACAGCACCCTCCTTGATCCAGATGCCGTGCCCCTGATTCCCGGAGATGACGACGGTGTCCTGAGCAGGGCCGCCAACGCTGCAGCGGGGGGCATCGACTGCGTGGATGCCGTCGGCAACGTTGCCCGCCGGCTGCTCTCCGTCGAGGCCGACGCCGACGTGGAGGCCGAGAAGCTCGACATCGCTACAGGCGTGGAGAAAGATCCCGTGCCCCGGCCAGCTGGTCACTGCGAGCCCGCGCACGGTCAGGCCGCCGCCGACGATCTCGAGGCCATTGCCCGCATCGACATCCGCCCCGCTCAGCTCGACCAGGGGAGCGGCGGCGTACCCCGGTTGGGTCCAGCCGTCGATCAGCCCGTGGAAGTTGATCGGGGGCAGGGGCGACGCGAGCCGGATGGTCGTCGGCCCACCGGCGATCGCGAACTCGATCCGTGCCTCGCCGTCCGCGGTGTTCGCGCGCTCGACGGCCTCGCGCAGCGAGCCGGGTCCGCGGTCGGTGGCGCTGGTGACGGTGAACACCCGGGCTGTCGCATTCGGCACAGCGTCATCATCGGGCATGCGCTCACTGGAGGCGGCCGCCCCCGCCGAACCGGCGGGAGAAGTAGCCTGTGCGCGTGGAAAGCGCTCGTCAGCCAGCCGCTCAGCAGGAGGTGCGGTTCTGTCGCGCCGACGACGGCGTCCGGCTCGCGTGGGCCCGGCACGGCTCGGGCCCGCCGCTGCTGATCGCCTCCTGCTGGTTGAGCCACCTCCAGCACGACTGGGACAGTCCGGTCTGGCGGCACTTCCTCGACGACCTCGGCGACATCGCGACGGTGGTGCGCTACGACGAGCGGGGGTTCGGGCTGTCGGAATGGGACGTCTCCGACTTCTCGCTCGAGCGACGTCTCGCCGACCTCGAGGCACTTGTCGAGGCCTCCGGGATGGACCGGTTCGCGATCCTCGGCATGTCAGGAGGAGCGCCGGTTGCCCTCGCCTACGCGCATGCGCACCCAGAGCGGATCACCCGCATGGTGCTCTACGGCGGGATGGCCGGGGCCGCGCACACGACCGACGAACCCGCCGAGGAGGCATACCTGGCGATGATCCGCGCCGGCTGGGCGAGGCCGGACCCGGTGTTCCGGCGGGTGTTCACCCATACGTTCATCCCCGACGCCAACGAGCAGCAGATGGAGTGGATGGACGAGCTCCAGCGCTCGTCGACCAACACCGACAACGCCGTGTGCAGCCGGATCGCCCGGCAGCAGGTCGACGTCACTCACGTGTTGCCCGACATCAAAGCGCCGACGCTCGTCCTGCACGCCAACGGCGATCGGGCCGCGCCTGAGTGGGGGACGCGGCTGGCCACGGCGATCCCGGACGCTCGCCTGGTGATGCTCGAGTCCCGCAACCACGTCCTGCTCTCAGACGAGCCGGCGTGGCAGGTATTCCGCCGCGAGGTCGCCGACTTCATGGACGCGGACCGGGCGGCGGTCCCCATCGATCACCTCTCCGACCGGGAGCGGGAGATCCTGATGCTCGCCGCCCAGGGTCTCGACAACGGCGAGATCGCCGACCGGCTCACCCTCAGCGTGCGGACGGTCGAGCGGCACTTCCAGAACGTCTACCTCAAGCTCGGACTGTCCGGGCGTACGGCCCGGACGGCCGCAGTGGCGCGGGTTCTCGCCGGACCCGCGGCTACGCGCTAGCCGCCAACGGCCCACGCCGGGGTGGCTCCGGCTACGCGTCGACGCCGATGAGCCGAACTGCCGCTCGTCCCTACCTTCGTCACATCCGGCCACCCGCTGGACTGACGAAGGAAGAGAAACCCATGTCGAACAAGGCAGTCATCAGCCTGACCACCGGCCTCGAGGACGCGGAGAAGGTCACCGTGGCCTTCCTGGTCGCCCTCGGCGCGGCCGAGCAGGGCCGCCCCACCCTGATGTTCCTCACCAAGGAGGCCGTCCGGCTGGCGACCCCCGGGGTCGCGGTCGGCACCGCCTGCGACGGCTGCCCGCCGCTGCCCGAGCTGATGGAGCGCTACCTCGCTGCCGGCGGCAGCTACCTGGTGTGCCCGGTGTGCTTCAACGCCAAGGCGCTGGACCCCGAGAACCTGATCAAGGGCGCTGAGATCGGCGGCACCGTCCCCATGTGGCAGTGGATCGGGGACGAGGGCGCCACCACCTTCAGCTACTGATCACACGGCGTACGACGACGCCCGGCGCAGCTCGTCCGCGGCCCGGGTCACGATTCGGTCGATGAGTGCCTCGCAGGACGGCAGGTCGTCGATCACGCCGACGACCTGGCCGCTGGCGAGGACGCCGGCGGAGGTGTCGCCCTCTACCAGCCCGGCCTTGAGCATGGTGGGGGTGTTCGCTGCCAGTGCCATCTGGCCGAGGGTGCGTCCCTGTTGCTTCTTCATCTCCCGGCCATCCTTGGCCAGCTCCCACCAGGACATGCCGGAGTCGCGCTTGAACTCGAAGGTACGGCGCAGCGTCGGACCCATCCGGCGCACCGCACTGGTCTGCTCGAGCTCGTCGACGAGGTCGGTGCGGAGCATCCGATGCGGCATCCCGTCGACCTTGGCGGTCACGACGGTGTCGGTGAGCCCGCGCTCGAGGTAGAGCTGCTTCACCGCGTCGGGCACGGCGGAGTCGGAGGTCAGCAGGAACCGGGTGCCCATGCCGACGCCGGCAGCGCCGTAGGACAGCGCGGCGGCCAGACCGCGCCCGTCGAAGAACCCGCCCGCAGCGACCACCGGGATGTCCACGGCGTCGAGCACGGTGGGCAGCAGCAGCGTGGTCGGCACCGGGCCGGTGTGGCCGCCGCCCTCGCCGCCCTGCACCATCACCGCGTCGGCACCCCAGCCCGCGACCTTCTTCGCGTGCTTGGCGGCGCCGATCGACGGCATCACGACGACGTCGTGCTCCTTGAGCCTCGCGATCTGCTCCGGCTTCGGTGCGAGCGCGAACGAGGCGACCTTCACGCCGTACTCGATCAGCAGGTCGCAGCGGGCCGGAGCGTCCCCGGCGTCGGCGCGCAGGTTGACGCCGAACGGCTGGTCGGTGCGACCCTTGACCTCGACGATCGCCTTCTCGAGCTCGTCAAAGGTCATCGTGGCGGAGGCCAGGATGCCGAGGCCGCCGGCGTTGGCGGTGGCCGACACCAGGCGCGGACCGGAGACCCAGCCCATCCCGGTCTGCACGACCGGGTGCCGGACGCCGACCAGGTCGGTGAACGGCGTACGAATCACCTGTGGTGTGGTCATGCCGCACCCTCCGGTTGCGGTACCTCTTTGAACCTGAGACCGCGCGGGTCCAGCATCTCCCGGATCAGGACCAGCTCCTCCGTCGTCGGCTCGCGGCTGGTCGGTAGCTCGGCGGGGATCGCCAGCGCGAAACCGGTCTGGGCGACGACCTCGTCGACGGTGACGCCGGGGTGCACGCTGAGGAGCCGCACCGTGTCGTCGGGGCCGCCGACGTCGAGCACCGCGAGGTTGGTGACGATCCGGTGGATGTCGTTGAACCGCGCCGCTGCCGGGCCGGCCACCTTGGCCCGCCGCGGACCGACCCCGCTCACGACGTCCACCTGCTCGACGAAGACCCGGGGGGAGTGGCGGGGCACCCAGTAGGACGTCCGGTTGTTGACCGTGTTGCCCGGTGCACCCCGGGACCCGAGCAGCTGTCGGGTGGGCTGGGCGAAGTCGCCGATCGCGGAGATGTTCTGGTTGCCGTCGCGGTCGACCTGGGTGGCGCCCATCATCACGTGCCGCTTGCCGTAGGCGACGACGTCGAACACCTTCCGGAACGGGATCCAGCCCTCGACGACGTCGGCCTTGGCGAACAGCGGCGGTACGCCGGCCAGGAACAGCGACTCGCCGTCGCTGAGCACCAGGTCCGGGTTGGACGTGAGCTTGGCCAGCCGGACACCCAGCATCGGCAGCAGGCCCATCGGGCTGGCGAAGATCTCGCCGTCGTCGCGGAACGCGTCGGCGATGGCGGCCGCGCAGACGTCGGCTCTTGTGCAGGCGGTCATCGGGCTGCCTCCTCGTGGAACGCACGGACCGCGGCTTGGTAGGACGCCTCGTCGCCGGCCAGGAACCGGTCGTGGAACGCCTGCCAGTCCTCGTCGGAGCCGCCGGCCGCGGCGGCGTACGCCTTCTGGAACCCCTCATCGCGCTCGTAGTCCGGTGTGCAGGTGGTGAAGTGCGCGCCGTTGGGGGCCTCGACGACACCGGCAACCATCATCCGGCTCAGCAGCAGTCGTTGGACCGGCGAGTCGACCGTGAGGCCGGCGGTGTCGATCACCTGCTCGACGCTGACGTAGGCCTTCTTCGCCGCCATGCAGAAGAGGTCGTCGAAGTAGGGATCGGGTCCGAGATAGCTGGCGTTCCCGTGCTCGTCGGCGCGGTTGAGGTGGACGAGGGCGACGTCCAGCTCGAGGGCGGGTACGGCAACCAGCTCCTCGGCGACACCCGTCGGGCCGTCGTAGGGGCTGGTGACCGTCTTGATCCACGGGTTGTTGACGAGTACGTCGGACCCGAGTCCCGCGCGCGCCGGGAGGAACGGCAGCCGCTGAGCCGCGGCGCGGAGACCGGTCTGGAACATGCCCTCGTCGAGCTCGACGACCTCCGGGATCGACCCGCTTTGCCGGGCCCGCTGGAAGTTCGGCTCGAGCGGGATCGAGTCGAGCGACACGAAGGCATAGACCAGCTTGTGGATCTTGCCGGCCCGGGCGAGGAGCCCGACGTCGGCGCCGCCCCAGCTGACGACGGTCAGGTCGGTCAGGTCGGAGCTGTAGAGCGCCCGGACCAGGGCCATCGGCTTGCGTCGGGGGCCCCAGCCGCCGATGCCGATCGTCATCCCGCTCTCCAGCGTGGCGACGACCTCGTCGATCGTCATCCGCTTGTCCTGCGGCTTGCGGCTCACTTGTTCTCCTTGCTCTTCTCGGTGCCTGCGAAGTCGTCGCGCAGCTCGTCGCTGACGCCCATCAGGTTGAGCTCGTAGGTGAAGCCCTGCTCGAACCGGTAGCTCTTGTTGACGTCGATCGGGTCGATCCCGTTGAGCGCGGCCTTCGCGGCGCGGATCACCCGACCGTCCTTGGCGGCGATCTCGGAGGCGACCTTCAGCGCGGCGTCGTCGAGCCGACCACGCGGGACGACCTCGAGCACCGAGCCGAACTGCACCAGGTCGGCGGCCTTGATCGTGCGGGCGGTGAAGTAGAGGGTCCGCATCATGTGCTGCGGGACCAGCCGCGCCAGGTGGGTCGCCGCGCCGAGCGCGCCTTGGTTGACCTCCGGCACCCCGAAGTAGGCGTCGTCGCTGGCCACGATGCAGTCGGCGTTGCCGACCAGCCCGACGCCGCCGCCGACGCAGAAGCCGTTGACCGCAGCCACGACCGGGACCGGGCACTCGTAGACCGCCTTGAACGCCGCGTAGCAGCCGCGGTTGGCGCCCAGCAGCGCGTCGAACCCGGCGGTGTGCTGCATCTCCTTGATGTCCACACCGGCGTTGAAGCCCTTGCCCTCGGCGCGGAGCACGACCACCTTCGTGGCCAGGTCGCGGCCGGCCTCGTCGAGGGCGGCCGCCACGTCGAACCAGCCCTGCACGGTGAGCGCGTTGACCGGGGGAGCGTCCATGGTGACGACGCTGATCCCGTCGGCGCGGCGGTCGGTCGTGATCATCGGTTGCCTTTCGTCGGCTGAGCTCGACCAACCCTACCAAGCATTTGCTTGGTAGGATGCCGGCATGGCACTCACGATCGACCTGACCGACCGGGTCGCGCTCGTCACCGGCGGGGCGAAGGGCATCGGTCGCGGCATCACCGAGGTCCTCCTCGAGGCCGGCGCGACGGTCGTGACCTGCGGCCGCTCCGAGGCGGATCCGCCCGAGGGCGCCCGTCATCGACAGTGCGATGTCCGTGACCCGGAGTCGGTCGCCGGTCTGGTTGCCGGGATCGTCGCCGACCACGGGCAGCTGGACATCGTCGTCAACAACGCCGGCGGTGCGCCGTACGCCCTCGCGGCCGACGCCTCGGCGCGCTTCCACGACAAGGTCGTCGGTCTCAACCTGATGTCGGCCCTGTACGTCAGCCAGACAGCTCAGCGGGTGATGCGTGCGCAGGCGGGCGGCGGTGCCATCGTCAACATCTCGTCGGTGTCGGCGAACCGGCCCTCGCCCGGGACCGCGGCGTACGGCGCCGCCAAGGCGGGCCTCGACGCGCTGACCGGGTCGCTCGCGCAGGAGTGGGGCCCGAAGGTCCGGGTCAACGCAGTCGACGTCGGTCTGGTCCATACGCCGGACTCCGCCGACCACTACGGCGGCGACGCGACCGTCGCCGAGATCGAGCGCACCATCCCGCTCGGCCGGATGGCCGACCTCGCCGAGATCGGGCGGGTCGTCGCGTTCCTGGCCAGCGACCTCGCGTCGTACGTCTCCGGCGCCACCGTCGCCTGCCACGGCGGCGGCGAGCAACCGGTCTTCCTCTACCTAGCTCAGCGATCGAACGGAGATGCACCATGAGTCGTCTGCTGGAGGGCCGGGTCGCGATCGTCACCGGCGCCGGGAGAGGGATCGGCCGCGCGCACGCGCTCGAGCTGGCCCGGCACGGCGCCAAGGTCGTCGTCAACGACTACGGCGTCTCGCTCGCGGGTGAGGACACCGGCGAGACGCCGGCGCATCAGGTCGTCTCCGAGATCGAGGCGATGGGCGGCGCGGCCGTCGTCAACGGCGCCGACGTCGCCGACTTCGACGCGGCCGCGGCGATGGTGCAGCAGGCGATCGACACCTTCGGCGGGCTCGACATCCTGGTCAACAACGCCGGCTTCGTGCGCGACCGGATGCTCGTCAACACCTCCGAGGAGGAGTGGGACGCCGTCATCCGGGTGCACCTCAAGGGTCACTTCGCGCCGCTCCGCCACGCCGGCGGCTACTGGCGCGCCGAGGCCAAGGAAGGACGGCAGCGGATCGCCCGGGTCATCAACACCTCCTCCGGAGCGGGGCTCCAGGGCTCGATCGGGCAGGCAACGTACTCCGCCGCGAAAGCGGGCATCGCGGCGCTCACCCTGGTCGCGGCCGGGGAGATGGGCCGCTACGGGGTCACGGTCAACGCGATCGCGCCAGTGGCGAGGACCCGGATGACCGAGGGCGCGTTCGACACCTCCGCGATGGCGCTGCCCGAGGACAACTCGCCGATCGTGGCGTGGCTGGCCTCGGAGGAGGCCGGCGACGTCACCGGCCGGGTGATCGAGATCGACGGGTCCAGGCTGACCGTCGAGAACGGCTGGGCGCACGGCCCCTTCCAGGACCTCGGGCGCCGGTGGGAGGCGCCCGAGGTCGGTACCGCCCTGCGTGGCCTGCTCGCTGCGGCGCCCGCTCCGGAACCGGTGTACGGCGCGCGGTAGTCCGGCGGGCCCCCGGCCTTCGGGTCAGATCCGCTCGAGGACCGTGCCCGTGGCCATCGCGCCGCCGGCGCACATCGAGATGAGTGCGGTCGACTGGTCGCGGCGCTCGAGCTCGTTGAGTGCGGTGGTGATCAGCCGGACACCGGTGGCGCCGACCGGGTGGCCGAGCGCGATCGCGCCGCCGTTGACGTTGACCTTGTCCAGGTCGACGCCGTGCACGCCGGCCCAGGACAGCACGACCGACGCGAAGGCCTCGTTGACCTCGAACAGGTCGAAGTCGCTGATCGCCATGCCGGTCTTGTCGAGCACCCGCTGCGTGGCATCGACAGGGCCGTCGAGGTGGTAATAGGGGTCGGACCCGACCAGGCAGTGGAACTTGATCCGTGCCCGGGGTTTGAGGCCGAGGGCGCTGGCCCGTTCCTCGTCCATGATCAGGAGCGCCGCCGCGCCGTCGGAGATCTGCGACGACGTACCGGCGGTGTGCAGGCCGTCGGGCAGCACGGACTTGAGGCCGGCAAGCCCTTCGAGTGTCGTCTCGCGGAGTCCCTGGTCGGTGTCGACGATGCGGGTCTCGCCGGTCGCCGTACCCTCGTCGTCGAGCACGGGCGCCTCGATCGCTGCGATCTCGCGCTTGAACCGGCCCTCGTCGACAGCGATCCGAGCCTTCTGCTGGGAGGCGAGGCCGAACGCCTCGAGGTCGGCCCGGGTGATGCCGCGATTGTTGGCGATCCGGTCAGCGCCCTGGAACTGGTTGGGCATATCGATCGCCCAGTCGTCCGGCCGCGGGTCGCCGAGGCCGGCAGGCACGTTGCCACCGAGCGGGATCCGGGACATCGCCTCGACACCGCACACGACGCCGACGTCGATGCTCCCGGCGGCGACCATGTCGTGCACGAGGTGGGCGGCTTGTTGGCCGGAGCCGCACTGGGCATCGATGACCGTGCCGCCGGTGTGCCGGGGCAGCCCCTGGTAGAGCCACGCACGGCGCACCATGTCGTTGGACTGCTCGCCGGCCTGGGTGACGCAGCCACCGATCACCTGCTCTACCCATGCGGGGTCGACGCCCGCGCGGCGGAGCACCTCCTCCTGGACGAATCCGAGCAGCTGCGCCGGGTGCAGTCCGGCGAGCCAGCCCTTGCGCTTGCCGAGCGGAGTACGGACGGCGTCGATGATCACGGGGTTGCCCATGACATCAAAGTAGAACAGGTTCTCATTTTTGCCAAGAACGAGACACGAAACACTTTCGTAATTGGCCGACGCTCTGTAGTCTCGGATTAGAACGTGTTCCAGCCGGGCCCGCTCCATGCTGCTCGAGCGATCGAAAGGTTCCCCTGACGTGACCACTGTTGACCTTCCCGCCGACTTCGACTTCACCAGGCCCGACCTGATCGAGGACGGAGGCATTCCCCACGAGCAGTTCAAGGCACTCCGCCAGAGCGAACCGGTGCGCTGGGTCGAGCAGCCGCAGGGGTCGCGAGACGGTATGGACCCCGACTCGGGGACGGGCTACTGGGCCGTCAGCAAGCACGCAGACGTGTCGGCGGTCTCAAAGGACTCGAAGCGCTTCTCCAGCATGGAGAACGGGGCGATCATCCGCTTCGCCGAGGGCATGGAGCGTGAGCAGGTCGAGCTGCAGCGGGTCATCCTGATCAACCAGGACGACCCCGAGCACGTCTTCTTCCGGCGCATCATCAGTCGCGGCTTCACGCCGCGCGCGGTCGGCGGCCTCGACGACACCATGCAGCGCCGCGCCGCGGAGATCGTCCTGGCCGCGAAGGCCAAGGGCGCGGGCAACTTCGTCGATGACGTGGCCGCCGAGCTCCCGCTGCAGGTGATCGCCGACTTCATCGGAGTGCCGCAGGAAGATCGCCACAAGCTCTTCCACTGGTCCAACCAGATGATGTCGTACGACGACCCTGAGGTCGACGGCGAGCCTGACATCGCCGCAGCGGAGATCCTCGGCTACGCGATGGGTCTGGCAGCGGAGCGGAAGGAGAGCCCTCGCGACGACATCATCACCAAGCTCATCAGCGCGGACCGCGACGGCCGTGGACTCACCGACGACGAGTTCGGCTACTTCGTGATCATGCTGACCGTGGCCGGCAACGAGACCACCCGCAACGCCATCACCCACGGCATGAACGCGTTCCTCGACCACCCCGACCAGTGGGAGCTCTTCAAGCGTGAGCGACCCGAGACGGCGGTCGACGAGATCATCCGCTGGGCGACACCGGTGCTCTGCTTCCAACGCACCGCGATGGAGGACGTCGAGGTGGGCGGCAAGGCTGTGAAGAAGGGCGAGCGGGTCGGGATCTTCTACTCCAGCGGCAACTTCGACGAGGACGTCTTCGACGACCCGTTCTCGTTCAACATCCTGCGCGACCCCAACCCGCACCTGTCCTTCGGCGGCCACGGTGCCCACTACTGCATCGGCGCCAACCTTGCCCGGAAGGAGGTCAACTTCATGTTCAACGCGTTGGCCGACCACATGCCGGACATCAGCAAGCTGGCCGAGCCTCGCCGCCTGCGACACGGCTGGATCCACGGCATCAAGGACCTCCAGGTCACCTACGGGTAGGCGGGATCACCCGCGCCGTACCTCACCTCGCTCGCGGAGCCGGCTTGATGGGTGCGGTGACCGCTGTAACTCAGAGTTCGGTGCGCTCCCTCGGTTGCCGGTCCGCTCCCCGGGCCTTGTGACTGGTCACAGCGCCGAGGGAGCACACCCACCACCGAGGTAGTGCGGGAGTGGCGCGCGGGAGTGGCGGGGGAGTGGCGCGCGGCGCAGATGGGCGCCATTCGATCGAACTCGGCGCTAACGTACCTGGAGAGAACCGTCCCACCTCAGGAGCGCTCATGAGTGACACCGATGCCGAGAAGTTCCCGGGATACTCGGAGAACCGCTACCAGCACACCATGCACACCTATGCCTGGATCTCCCTCTGGCTGATCGTCGGCATCGGAGTGGCGTTCGGCGTCTACGGCTTCGTGGTGGGCCTGGACTAGTAGCCGCGAGCGGTCAGCACGATCGGGTCGCCGTCGGTGAGGGCGACCGTGTGCTCGACATGCGCCCCGCGGGAGCCGTCAGCGCTACGGATCGTCCAGCCGTCAGGGTCGAACCGGATCTCGTCGGTCGTGTGCAGGAACCAGGGCTCGATCGCGATGACCAGACCCGGTCGGAGCTTGAGGCCACGGCCGGCCTGACCGTCGTTGGCGACATGCGGATCACCGTGCATGGTCCGGCCGACGCCGTGGCCGCCGAACTGCAGGTTGACCTTGAGACCCTCGGCGCGGGCGACGGATCCGATCGCGTAGGAGATGTCGCCGAGCCGGTTGCCGGGTCGCGCAGCCGCGATGCCCGCGTCGAGCGCGCGCTGGGCGACATCGATCAGCCGGAGGTCCTCGTCCCGCGCCGTGCCCACGACGACCGAGAGGGCGGAGTCGGAGACCCAGCCGTCGATCGACGCCGCGAAGTCGACGGACAGCAGATCGCCGTCCTGCAGCGTGTAGTCGAACGGAAGGCCGTGCAGCACGGCGTCGTTGACCGACGTGCAGAGCACCTTGCCGAACGGCATCGCGCCGAACGACGGGTGGTAGTCGATGTAGCAGGACGTCGCCCCGGCGTCCTTGATCATCCGGTGCGCCAGCTCGTCGAGCTCGAGCAGGTTGACTCCGACGTCGGCCTTGTCGGCCAGGGCGCTGATCACTGAAGCGACGAAGCGTCCCGCGGGACGCATCTGCTCGATCTGGGTCGGGGTTCGGAGCTCGATCACGCGGTCAAGAGTACGGCGCGCCGAGACGCCTCGGTTTCGAGGCTCGATGCGCTCGCACCTCGACCAGCGGCGCGCTAGTCGAGGAACCGGGGCTCGCGCTTCTCCTTGCGCGCGGCAACCGCCTCTTCGAAGTTCTGCGTCATCAGTCGCACCAGCAGTTGTCCGACACCTTCGGCGTGCATGTGCTGCTCGAGGCTGGCGGCGTCGAGACTGTCCTGGAGCGTGCGCTTGGTCAGCTCCACCCCCGGCCGGCTCCACCGGGTGATGGACGTCGCCGTCTCGAGCGCATTGTCGAGCAGCTGATCGTCGGGGACGACGCGCGAGACCAACCCGATCGCCGCGGCCTCGGCGGCGGCGACGTCGCGACCGGTCAGCATGATCTCGGCGGCCCGGGACGTGCCGATGGCGCGGGGGAGCAGGTAGCTCAAGCCGAGCTCGCTGGCCGTGAGGCCGTTGTTGATGCCGGCGGCACGGAAGTACGCCGACTCCGCAGCGACCCGGACGTCGCAGGCCAGCGCGAGACACAGCCCGCCACCGATGGCCGGTCCGTTGACGGCGGCGATCACCGGCTGGTGAAGCCGCCGGAGCGTCACGATGATGTCGTCGAGCAGCTCCATCGCCCGCAGCGCGACGGTCACGCCGGTCAGACCGCCGATGTTCGGCATCCGGCCGCGCTCGCCGCTCTGGTCGGCACCGGAGCAGAACGCCCGTCCGGCTCCGGTCAGGATGATGACCCGGACCTCGTTGTCGTCCCCGAGACGCCGGAGCTCGTCGCGGAACGGGACCATCACGTCGAACGCCATCGAGTTCATCCGCTCGACCCGGTTGAGGGTGACGACGGCGACGTCGGCTCGCGGCCGGTCGACCAGGACGAAGGCGTCGTCGGGCTCGCTCATCAGTTGCTCGGCTTGTCGGCGCCGACCACCCACATCGCGAAGAACTGCGATCCGCCGCCGTACGCGTGGCCGAGAGCGCGCCGCGCGCCGTCGACCTGGTGCTCGCCCGCAGCCCCGCGGACCTGGAGGGCCGCCTCGCCGAAGCGCAACATGCCGGATGCCCCGATCGGGTTGGAGGAGAGCACGCCGCCGGAGCAGTTGACCGGGAGCGTGCCGTCCATCCCCGTCTCGCCTGCCTCGGTGAGCTTCCAGCCCTCGCCCTCGGCGGTGAAGCCGAGGTTCTCCAGCCACATCGGCTCGAACCACGAGAACGGCACGTAGATCTCGGCGGCGTCGATCTCCTCGAGCGGGTTGGTGATGCCTGCCTGCTTCCACAGCGCGGCGGCCGCATCGCGACCGGCCTGCGGGTTGACCTGGTCGCGCTCGGCGGCGGTCGTGGCCTCCGACCGCATCACGGTGCCGTGGATCCAAGCCGGATTCGGAGAGGACGCCGCGGTCTGCTCGTCGACGACTACCAGGGCGCACGCGCCGTCGCTGGACGGGCACGTCTCGTCGTAACGGATCGGGTCCCAGAGCATCTGGGAGGCCAGCACCGACTCCACGGTCGTCCCCTCGTTGTGCAGGTGGGCGTAGGGGTTCTTCAGAGCATTGTTGCGGTCCTTGGCCGCCACGATCGCGCCGACGTGGGTCGGCGCACCCGACCGGCGGATGTAGGAGCGAACGTGCGGCGCGAAGTAGCCGCCCGCGCCCGCGTGCACCGGCATGTTGAAGGGCAAAGGCACCGACAACGCCCACATGGCGTTGGACTCCGATTGCTTCTCGTACGCGACGGTCAGCACCCGCTTGTGGACGCCGGCCTGGACCAGCGAGGAGGCGACGATCGCCGTCGAGCCGCCCACCGAACCGGCTGTGTGCACGCGTAGCAGCGGCTTCCCCGCGGCGCCGAGTGCCTCCGCGAGGAACAGCTCGGGCATCATCACGCCCTCGAAGAGGTCCGGGGCCTTGCCGACCACGATCGCGTCGATGTCGTCCAGCGACATGTTCGCGTCAGCGAGCGCCCGGTCGATGGCCTCCCGGCACAGGCCGGCCATCGAGACGTCCTCGCGCTTGGCGCGGTGGTGCGTCTGGCCGACGCCGATGATCGCCGCAGGTTGCTTGCCCATCAGTTGCTCTCCCCTTCATTCGATGCAGCCAACGTGCACACCAGGTTCTGCTGCAGCGCCGGGCCGGAGGTGGCATGTGCCAGCGCCTTGGTGGCCTCGCCGGACCACACCCGCTTCGCCGCCTCGCCGACCCGGATGCCGCCGCTGGAGAACATCGGGTTGCTGGTCAGCGCCCCGCCGGAAGGGTTGATCGCCACGTCGTCGCCGAGGCCGAGCTCGCGGCGCAGGATCAGCTCCTGGTGGCTGAACGGCGCGTGCAGCTCGGCGACCTCGACCCCGTCGAGGTCGAGCGCCGCACCCGCCTGCTGGGTGGACGGCGATCGGGTCAGGTCGCGCACGCCGAGGCCCATCGGGTCGACGAAGTGGGAGATGCCGGTCAGCCAGGCGGGCCGCTCGCGCACTTCGCGAGCGCGGTCGCCGGCGGCGAGGACGAGGGCGGCTGCGCCGTCGGTGACCGGCGCGCAGTCATGTTTGCGGAGGGGATCCGCGTACATCGGTCGGGCGAGCAGCTCGTCGACCGACGAGCCGCCCTGGCGGACGGCGTACTCGTTCTTCTCCGCATCGGTCAGGGACCGGTTGGCCACCTCAGCCATCGCGCGGTCGTCCCACAGGCCGGCATCGATGCCCGTCCGGGCCTGGATGCCCGCAAGGGAGACGGTGTCGGGCCACAGCGGGGTCATCGTGTACGGCTCGAGCTGCAGCGCGAGCGTACGACGGAGCACGCCTGCCGAGCTCTTGCCGAAGGCATAGACCAGGGCCGTGTCGACCTCACCGGTCTGGATCTTGATCCAGGCCTCGTACATCGCCCAGGCGAGGTCCATCTCGACGTGCGACTCGTTGACCGGCGGGATGACGCCGATTGCGTCGACCGCCTGGACGAAGGAGAACGAGCGGCCGGCCAGGTAGTCGGAGGATCCGGAGCACCAGAACCCGACGTCCTTGCGGGTCCACCCGGTCTGCTCGTAGCACTCCTTGAAGACAGGGACGAGGAGCTCGACGCAGGTCGGCGATCCGTCGAACTCGGGCATCTGTCGCTGGGCGAACCCGACGACCGCAACATCTCTCATCGAACGTTCTCCCTCAGAGGTGGTGCTTGTAGGTGTCGTAGTCGGCGTCCGGATCGCCGGTGGGCGCGAAGTGGTCGATGTTCTCCAGGGAGAAGGTCCACTCGTCCTTCGGCTTCCACACGGCCTTGACGCGCATGCCCATCCGGACCTCGTCAGCGGGAACGCCGAGGATCAGGTGCAGGACGGCGATGTCGGCTCCGTCGAGGAGCACGTACGCGGAGACGTAGGGCGGGGTGATCTTCTGCCCGAGGAACGGCACGTTGACGATGCAGAACGTCGTCACGGTGCCGGTCTGGGAGAGCTCGACCTCCTCCTCGGTGGGAGTGCCGTCGGCCGGGCACGCGCTCCGGGGAGGGATGTAGACCTTCTGGCACGTCGGGCAGCGCTGGGCCATGATCCGGCCCTCGTTGAGGCCGCGGTAGAACAGCGACTCCTCCGGCGAGGCGGCGTAGTCGTAGTCCAGGGAGACCCGGGTGACGACGCCGGTCACGGGGTCGGTCGTCCCAGCCGCCGCGCGTGTGTCACCGGATCTCGACGCGCCGTCTTGTTCCTCGGCGGCTTCGCGATCAGCGGTGCCGAGGGGCTCGAACGCCGCGATGTCGTTGATGTGGCCGGTGCGTTCGGCGGCCCAGCGCACCCGGACCCGCATGCCGGTGCTGACCTCGGCCGGCGAGGACACGTCGAGCGCGTGGAGGAAGGGGACGTCGGCGCCGTCGAAGGTGACGAGCGCGAACGCGAAGGGACGGTCGAACGGCTGGTCCTTGACCGGCTCGGGCACCCAGGTCCAGGACGTGACGGTCCCGACGTCGGAAACCTCGACGAACTCGGTCGTCGCCTCGTGGGTCACCGGGTCGAACTCGAGAGGTGGTACGACGACGTCCCCGGACGAGGTCCGCCCGCCGACGATCACTCCGTCGCGTAGGCCGGAGAGGAAACGACCGATCACAGGACCGGTCGAACGGGTGTAGTCGAAAGCGACCGTCACGGGCGCCTGCAGGGTCCGGCTCATGGGCGAAAGTGAAACACGTTCTAGTTTGCGCATCAAGTACGGCATGATGTGTCGCATGAAGCTTGGACTGCAGCTGGGCTACTGGGGCGCTCAGCCCCCGCAGGGTGTCGGGGAGCTGGTCGCGGCCGCGGAGGATGCGGGATTCGACGCGATCTTCACCGCGGAGGCGTGGGGGAGTGATGCGTTCACGCCGCTCGCGTGGTGGGGTCGGGAGACCTCCCGCGTCCGGCTCGGCACGTCGATCGTCCAGATGTCGGGCCGCGCGCCTACGTCGATCGCGATGCACGCGCTGACCCTCGACCACCTCACCGGCGGCCGGGTCATCCTCGGGATGGGCGTCAGCGGACCGCAGGTCGTCGAGGGGTGGTACGGCCAGCCCTTCGCCAAGCCGCTGGCGCGCACCCGCGAGGTGGTCGAGATCATCCGCAAGGTGCTCGCCCGCGAGGGCGCGGTCACCAACGAGGGGCCGCACTACCCACTGCCCTACAACGGACCGGGTGCGGTCGGACTCGGCAAGCCGCTCAAGCCGATCGTGCACCCGCTCCGCGCCGACATCCCGATCTGGCTCGGCGCCGAGGGCCCCAAGAACGTCGCGCAGACCGCCGAGATCGCCGACGGCTGGATCCCGATCTTCTACACGCCGCGAAGCGCCGGGATGTACCGGCCGTGGCTCGACGAGGGCTTCGCGCGCGAGGGCGCGCGTCGTACTCGCGCCGACTTCGAGATTGCCGCGACCTGCCACCTCCAGATCACCGAGAGCGAGGACGAACGCCGCGCCGTCGTCGACGGGATCAAGCCGGTGGTCGCGCTCTACATGGGCGGCATGGGCGCGAAGGACCAGAACTTCCACAAGTTCGTCTTCGAACGGATGGGGTACGCCGCCGTCGCCGACCAGGTCCAGGAGCTGTTCCTCGCCCAGAAGCGTGACGAAGCGGCGGCACTGATCCCGGACGAGCTGGTCGAGGAGATGCACATCATCGGCGACGCTGCCTATGTCAAGGACCGGGTCGCCGCCTGGGAGGAGACCGGTGTGACCACCCTGCTGCTCAGCTGTCGTAGTGCCGCCGAGGTCCGGCAGGTCGCCGAGCTCCTCGCCTGACGCGCGCGAGCGGTACTACGGTGCGGGCATGCGGCTCCCGCACGAGAACGTCGCCACGGTCCTGGTGGACCCGCGCCTGCTCGAGGACCTGGAGCTGGAGCTGATGGAGCTCGACCTGCGGGTGTGGCCGGTCGCGACCGCTCCCATCTGCGTCGACGGCAGGCGGACCGCCTTCCAGATCCGGCGGACCCTGATCCTGCGTCAGCGCGGCGCCTGGGACCTGGCGGCGGCCTGGACGCCGGTGTGGATCAGCTTCGGCGGGCGCTGGTACGACGGAGCCGAGCCGCTGCCGTGGGCGGCTCACCAGACCCTGTGGCGGGCGCTCGAGGCGCACGGCGACCACGTCCGCTACCAACGACGCCTCGGCGGGGTCCGTCCGCTCTGCGTCCCGCTCGAAGCCACGGGGTGATGGTTGATCGAGACTAGAACAGGTTCTAGTCTTGCCGGATGGACGACACCCTGCGGATCGGCGCCCACAACGGACACCTGATGGTCGCTGCCCTCAAGCGACACAAGGACCGCCCCGTCATTCACCTCGGTGACGTGACGCTCACCGGCGGTCAGGTGTCCGAACGGATCAGCCAGTACGTCCAGGCCTTCGAGTCCCTGGGTGCCGGCACCGGCGCTCCGGGTGCGCTGCTCGCGCTCAACCGCCCGGAGGTGCTCTTCATCCTCGGCGCGGGGCAGACCCAGGGCTACCAGCGCACGTCGCTGCACCCGCTCGGCTCGGCCGACGACCACGCCTACGTGATCAACGACGCCGGGATCACCACGCTGATCATCGACCCCTACTTCGAGGCCCGCGCCCTCGAACTGCTCGACAAGTGCCCGGGCCTCAAGCAGGTGTTGACCATCGGGCCGGTGCCTGACGCGCTCGCAGCTGTGGGCTCCGACCTCACCGCTGTCGCTGCGACCTTCGACCCGCAGCCCCTCCAGGCCCGCCTGCTGGCGCCGGACCACATCGTCTCCCTCGTCTACACCGGCGGTACGACGGGCAAGCCCAAGGGCGTCATCGGCACCGTGCAGGCGATGAACACGATGAGCCAGATCCAGCTCGCCGAGTGGGAGTGGCCGGAGAACCCGCGGTTCCTCATGTGCACGCCGCTGTCGCATGCCGGCGCTGCGTTCTTCGTGCCGACCGTGATCAAGGGCGGCACCCTGTTCGTCTCCGCCCGGTTCGACCCCGCCGAGGTGCTGGCGACCATCGAGGAGAAGCGGATCAACTCGCTGATGGTCGTCCCGACCATGCTCTACGCGTTGATGGACCACCCGGACTCGCGGACCCGCGACCTGTCCTCGCTCGAGACCGTCTACTACGGCGCCTCCGCGATCAACCCGGTGCGCCTCAAGGAGGCACTCGAGCGGTTCGGACCGATCTTCGCCCAGTACTACGGCCAGTCCGAGGCGCCGATGGCCATCACCTACTTCCCGAAGGGTGACCACGTCGACGCGGACGGCAAGCCGATCGAGGCGCGGCTGACGTCGTGCGGTCGTCCCGCTGCCTTCCTCCGGGCCGCGCTGCTCGGCGAGGACGGCCAGCCGGTGCCGCAGGGTGAGCCCGGGGAGATCTGCGTGGCCGGACCGCTGCTCGCCGGCGGCTACTGGCAGCTCCCGGAGCAGACCGCCGAGACCTTCCGTGACGGCTGGATGCACACCGGTGACGTGGCCCGGGAGGACGAGGACGGCTTCTGGTACATCGTCGACCGGACCAAGGACATGATCGTCACCGGTGGTTTCAACGTGTTCCCGCGAGAGGTCGAGGACGTCGTCGCCGAGCACCCGATGGTCGCGCAGGTCGGCGTCATCGGGACGCCGCACGAGAAGTTCGGCGAAGCGGTCACCGCGATCGTCGTACTCCGCCCGGACGCGGCGCGCAATGCCGATGCGATCGCGACGATGACCGAGGAGATCCGGTCCTCGGTCAAAGAGCGGAAGGGATCGGTGCACGTCCCGAAGGACGTGATCGTCGCCGACGCGCTGCCGTTGACGGCCCTGGGGAAGCCGGACAAGAAGGCGCTACGGGCGCAGTACTGGGACGGCCGGGGCCGCACCGTCGGCTGAGCCGGCCTAGCAGCCCTTGAACTCGGGCTTGCGCTTCTCCAGGAAGGCGCGCGGGCCCTCCTTGGCGTCGTCGGAGGAGAACACGGCGGCACCGACCGTGGCGTCGTCGGCCCAGCAGTCCTCCTCGTGCTTGCCCTCGGAGTCCCGCATGGTCTTGAGGATGGCCTGGACCGCGAGCGGGCCGTTGGCAGCGATCAGGTCGGCGATCTCGTGAGCCTTGGCAAGTGCCTCGCCGTCCGGGACGACATGGCCGATCAGTCCGAGCTCCTTGGCTTCGGGCGCGCGCAGGGTGCGGCCGGTGAGCAACAGTTCGGCCGCCACCGTGTAGGGGATCTGGCGGGGGAGTCGGACGGCGGACCCACCCATGGGGTAGAGGCTCCACCGCGCCTCGGCGACCCCGAACTTCGCGGACTCACCCGCCACCCGGATGTCCGTGCCCTGGAGGATCTCGGTGCCGCCGGCGATCGCGGGGCCCTCGACCGCGGCGATCAGCGGCTTGGTCAGACGGAAGCCCTTGAGCAGGCCCTTGATCACCGACGGGTCGAACTCACCCGACTCGAAGCTCTCCGACGGGGGCTTGTCGTCGGCCGCCTGGAGGTCCATCCCTGCGCAGAAGTAGCCGCCGGCGCCGGTGAGGATGCAGACCCGGATCTCGGGGTCGGCGTTCACCCGGTCCCATGCCTCTTCCATGATCCGCAACATCTGGGACGACAGCGCATTGCGCTTCTCAGGTCGGTTCATGGTGACGACCAGCTTGTGGCCGTCCTGCTCGACGAGGCAATCAGTCACAGAGGCCACGCTAGCGAAAAACTGGAACGTGTTCTAGTCTGAGAGGTGTGGCCTTGAACATCGCAGACCTCTTCGAGCACGCCGTCGATGCCGCTCCGCCGGACCGACCCGCCGTCAAGGTGGGTGAGCGCACGATCACCTACGCAGAGCTGGAGTCCGAGAGCAACAAGCTCGCGCACTTCCTTGCCGAGCAAGGGATCGGCACGGGCGATCACGTTGGTCTCTACGCCAAGAACAGCATCGAGCACGTGATCGCGCTGCTGGCGATCCTCAAGGTGCGGGCCGTGGCGATCAACGTGAACTATCGCTACGTCGCCGGCGAGCTCGACTACATCTTCGACAACGCCGACCTCAAGGGACTGGTGCACGACCGGGTCTACAGCGAGCTGGTGGCCGAGGTCGCCCCCAAGCACCAGCAGCTGCAGACGTTCGTCGTCCTGCCGGACCCGATCGAGCCCGATGACGCCAGTGACTTCTCGTCGTACGGCGGCGTCCTCCTGGCCGATGCGATGGCGGGTCGGAGCGAGGCCCGTGACTTCGGCGAGCGCAGCGCGGACGACATCCACATCATCTACACCGGCGGCACCACCGGCTACCCGAAGGGCGTCATGTGGCGCCACGAGGACTTCTGGCGGGTGCTGGGCGGCGGCATCGACTTCACGACCGGCGAGCCGCTCACCGAGTACGACCAGTCCAAGAAGGCGGCCGAGCCGGGCCTGATCACCTTCCCGCTCAGTCCGCTCATGCACGGCGGCGCCCAGGCCAGCCTGCTGATGCACCTGTTCTCCGGTCAGCTCACCATCCTCGAGCCGAAGTTCGACCCGGTGCGCACCTGGGAGATCGTCGACCGCGAGCAGGCGCACATGATGTTCATGACCGGCGACGCGATGGCGCGGCCGCTGATCGAGGCCTACGAGGCGAGCCAGGGCAGCGAGCACAGCTTCAGCGGCCAGACGCTGTTCGCGATCGCCAGCAGCGCAGCGGTCTTCAGCAAGGCGGTGAAGGAGCGCTGGATGGCCGCGTTCCCCAACGCGATCTTCACCGACTCGGTCGGATCGTCCGAGACCGGCTTCCAGGGCACCGGTATGCAGGACGCGAGCGCCCTGTCCACCGACGGCCCGGTCGTCTCGGTCGGACCGAACACCGCGGTCATCTCTGACGAAGGTCACGTCCTCGACCCGGTGGCCGACGTCGGGAAGGTCGGCCGCACGGCGCGGTCCGGCAACGTCCCGGTCGGCTACTACAAGGACCCGGAGAAGTCCGCGCGGACGTTCTACGAGGTCGACGGCGTGCGCTACTCGGTCCCCGGCGACTACGCGCGGATCGAGGACGGCAACCGGATCACGCTGCTCGGTCGCGGCTCGAACTGCGTCAACACCGGCGGCGAGAAGGTCTATCCCGAAGAGGTCGAGATGGCGATCAAGGGGCACCCGGCCGTCTACGACGTACTCGTGGTCGGCCTGCCGGACGACAAGTTCGGACAGACCGTCGCCGCCGTTGTCCAGCCGCGCGAGGGCCAGAAGGTCGAGCTGGAGGAGCTGCGGAGGCTTCCTGCGCGCCCACCTGTCCGGCTACAAGCTGCCGCGGGTGCTGACCCTCGTCGACGAGATCCCGCGCAACGCGACCGGCAAGGCGCAGTACCCGGCTGCCAAGGAGCTGGCGCTCAGCGCGCAGCAGGCCGGCACCGCCCAGACCGCGTCGAACGGGGTGACTGCCTGATGCGCACCGAGCTGTGTGATGCCTTCGGCATCGAGTACCCGATCTTCGCCTTCACGCCGTCCGAGCACGTCGCGGCGGCGGTCTCGCGGGCTGGTGGCCTCGGAGTGCTCGGCTGCGTCCGGTTCAACGACGCCGCCGATCTCGACAAGGCGCTGACCTGGATGGACGACAACACCGACGGCAAGCCGTACGGCGTCGACGTGGTGATGCCGATGAAGATCCCCACCGAGGGCACGTCGACCGACCTGTCGACCTACATCCCCGGCGACCACAAGAAGTGGGTCGACGAGACGCTCCTCAAGCTGGGCGTGCCGCCGCTGCCGGAAGGCGAGGGCCGGGAGGGAGTGCTCGGCTGGCTGCACTCGATGGCTCGCTCGCACGTCGACGTCGCGCTGCAGCACCGGCCGGTGCTCATCGCCAACGCCCTCGGCACGCCGCCGAACGACGTGATCGAGCAGTGCCAGGCGGCCGGCCTCAAGGTCGCGGCGCTGGCCGGTGCGCCGAAGCACGCGGTCAGCCACGTCGCCAACGGGGTCGACATCATCGTCGCCCAGGGCTACGAGGCCGGCGGTCACACCGGCGAGATCGCCTCGATGGTGTTGACGCCCGACATCGTCGACGCGGTCGGACCGGACGTGCCGGTGCTCGGCGCCGGCGGCATCGGGTCCGGCCGACAGATCGCGGCGTCTCTCGCGCTCGGTGCTCAGGGCGTCTGGACCGGCTCGATCTGGCTCGGCACCGAGGAGTACCGCAACCTCGCCGGCAACAAGGGCTGGGAGACCGCCTTCCTGCGCGCGACGTCGTCCGACACCGTCCGCACCCGGATCTACACCGGCAAGCCCGCCCGCCTCCTCAAGACCAAGTGGACCGAGGCGTGGGCCGAGGAGGACGCGCCGACGCCGCTGCCGATGCCGCTGCAGAACCTGCTGGTCGCCGATGCGCACAACCGCATCAACGCCTCCGGCGACCCGGACGTGATCTCGATGCCGGTCGGCCAGATCGTGGGACGGATGAACGAGGTGCGCCCGGTGGCCGAGGTGATGGCCGACCTGGTCGCGGAGTTCGAGGCAACGGTCAAGAAGCTCGACGGAGTCGCCGGTCTCTGACCGTCCTCAGTCCACTTCGTCGAGGAGGGCTCGGGCGTGGCCGGCGATGGTGCCGCCGCGCCCGCCGCCGTCCTTCTCGCCACTCTCGATGTCGACCAGCGTCACTTCGTCGCGGTCGTCGCCCATGCCCACCCACACGTCGATGAGGTACCGAGAGCCGTGCGGGAAGTCGGCCAGGATCGGGACGGTGGACTCGACGAGCCGGTGCAGCTCGGCACCCAGCTCCCCGGTCTCGAGCCCCGACTTGCCGGCAGCCTCCGAGTTCAGGTCGATGGACAGGTAGACGCTGCCTCTCGGGGGTGGATCGGCGATGGAGTTCCCCGGGCCGACCCGGTCGAGGAGGTGCAGGTTGTCGAGCTCCACCTGCTCGAGCGCGTCGACTGCGGAGACGGCCTCGCGCCAGGCGTCCGCCACGGTGGAGGTGAGCCCGGTGCTGCTCTGGAGGCCGTGCGACCCCTGGTTGCCGGTGGCGGCGAAGTCTGTCGAGAACTGCCACGTCCTGTGCTCGGCGAGCAGGACGTCGGAGGCCAGCTGCGCCGCAAGCTCAGTGATCGCGTCCAGGTCGCGGAGGTTGAAGAAGCTGAACTGCCCGAACTCGTCGAGCTCCCACCCGGTCTCGGGCAACCGCGCCTCGCCGAGGGCGAACATGTCAGCGAGCTCGTCCGCGCGTCCGGTCCCCACCGCCGAGGCTCCAGGAGAGGAAATGGTCCCGTCCGGCGCGCGTGATGCGCACGCTGCCGGGCTCGCCGTAGTCGGCGGCGTCGTCGAATGCCGTGGCGGCGAGGAGCGTGTCGCGGACGGCCGTGGACTCCGCCTCCGGATCCAGAACCACCTCCGCACTCCAGCCGTAGTAGTTGGTGTCGTGCTCGACTTCCTCTGCCGCGACGCTCTCGAGACCCGGCTGGGACTCGAGGTAGAACTCGAGCTTGTCGAGGTCGCCTCCGACCTCGCTGAGGTTCGCGGGCGGCGCGGCGTCCGCCGGCCGGGGGTGGTCGTCCCCTCCACACGCCGCCAGGAGAGCGGCCACCAGGGCGAGGACGGCGGTCTCGTTCGCATGCCTCGTCACGGAAACGGAGGCTAGCTGTCCCTGTTCCTCGGCGCGGTCGAAACAGGTCAGGAGGTGCCCGCGCGGACAGCCGTCGACCCGCCGGCTTCGGCCGGCTACGGCGTCGGTGCTCCGGCGAACCGCGCGTAGAGCCGCTGCTTGCACCCCGTTGAAGTGGGTGAACTGACCGCCGGCGTGCAGGTTGTCGCCATGGATGACGAGCGCCCAGGTGCCGCTCTTGATACCGGTGGCCTTCGGGTCCCAGTCGGTCGCGAGGCCGGTGGCAGGGTCGATGCTGGCCAGGAACGGTCGGTTGGTGCTCGGCTGGTTGAAGCCCGCGAAGTGGCCGCCGATGTAGATCTCGGTCGGCGAGACCGCCATCGCGTGCGTGTTGCCGCTCATCTTGGTCTGCCAGATCGGGTCGCTGGAGACGGATGGCTGGTAGGCGAAGATGACGTTGTTCTCCGAGGTGGCGTAGACGGTGCTTCCGTCAGCATTGGTCGCGACGGTGACGATGTAGCCTCCCCAGCCGTCTCGGTTGAAGGAGGTCGGCAGCCCCGAGGCGGCGTCGATGCCGGCAAAGTAGGGCCGGGCGATCCCGCGGATCTTGGTGAAGGTGCCACCCACCCACACAGTCCCGCCGTCGGGTGAGACCCGGACCTCGTTGACGTTGCCGTTGAGCCAGGTGTTCCAGGGCAGGAGGTCGCCGGTGTTGACGTCCAGTGCGGCGAGCTTCTGTTTGTTGGTGCCGTCGATGCCGGTGAACTTGCCACCGACGTAGAGCCGGTTGCCGACCACGTCGAACGACTTCACCGTCGGGATGGTGCCGGTCGTGTCCGCTTGCCAGTCAGGGATCAGGGCCCCGGTGACCGCGTCGATCGCGGCGAGGTTCTGCCGCGGCACGCCGTTGACCTCGGTGAAGGTGCCGCCGATGAAGACCCGGGAGCCGTCCTCGGACGCAGCGACCGCACGCACATCGCCGTTGGTGGAGGCGTCGAATTTGGGGTCGACCTTGCCGGTCGGCAGGATCGCGCCGACGTCGATCCGCGGAAACGCCCCGACCTTGGTGAAGTTGCCGCCCAGGATGACCCGCCCGCTGTCGAGCACGGTGAGGTCGTAGACCGCGGTCCCGAGAGGCCGACGGTCTTGGTCGGCGTCGGCGACACCGACGCGTGCGCCGAGCCCTGGATGCCCATGGTCAGGGCGAGAAGTCCGGCGGTGACCGCGCCGGTGAGAGTGCGCAGTCGCGCATGAGTAGTCATGGTGGCCATGTGGCCATCCCCCAATGCAGTGAGTCAGTGGACGTGTTGCGCCGGCCCGAGCAAGCGACCGTGGGGGCAGTTGGAACTCGGAGCCTGCCCGAACGGATAGGTCCTGTTTACAGCGCTACTGCGGAACCGCGAACGGAACGGGCGCCGTCGTTATCAGGTCTGGGAAGCCAGGGCGCTGCCTACGGTCAGCGCCTGCTCGGTCGCGCCGCCGAACAAGAACTCGAAGCGCTTGGCTGTCGTGAAGTAGCGGTGGGCGTCGCCGTCGAGATCGATGCCGACACCGCCGTGCACGTGGACCGTCGTGTGCGCGAGCCGGTGGCCGGCGTCGGCGGCCCACAGCTTCGCGACGGCGACC
The DNA here is from genome assembly GCA_963756795.1 of uncultured Actinomycetota bacterium. Classification (GTDB taxonomy): domain Bacteria; phylum Actinomycetota; class Actinomycetes; order Propionibacteriales; family Nocardioidaceae; genus Nocardioides. The sequence continues at coordinate 663,934 of CAVWPK010000002.1, forward strand.
TCGGTGCTCGCCGGCAGGCCCTCCTGGAGCCGCCAGACCGCCTGCCAGAGGGTCAGCCGCTGGGCGAGGACGTCGATGAATCCGTCGGCGAGGCGCTGTGAGACCGCCTGGAAGGTGCCGATCGGGCGACCGAACTGCTCGCGGGTCTTGGCGTAGGAGGCCGTCAGTGCGAGTGCGCCCTCGGTGACGCCGAGCTGCTCGGCAGCGGCGCACACCGTCAGCAGTTCGTGGAGCCGCTGTGCGTCGGCGCCGAGGAGCTCCGCGGGCGCGCCGGTGAAGGTGATCAGCGCCGACCTGGTCGCCGTCGCTGGTGCGCTGGGCCACGCGGACGACCCCCGTCGCGGCGGGGTCGACCAGGTAGACGCCGACGCCGTCCGGGCCGGTCGCCGTCACCAGGAGGGCGTCCGCAGTCAGACCGGCACGGACCAGCGTCTTGGTGCCGGTCAGCGTGCCCTGGGCGTCGGCGACCGTGGTCGGCGCGGCCGGGAGGTGGTCGCGATCCTCGGCGACCGCCGCGGCGTACACCGCCGCGTCGGCGGTCCGGTCGAGCCCGCCCAGGAAGGAGATGCAGGCGCCGTGGGTGGCAAGCGGCACGGGTGCCACCTTGCGGCCCACCTCGACCAGCACCCGCGCCAGCTCGATCAGGTCGAGCTCGGACCAGTCGAAGGCATCGCCGAGGGTGGCCCAGAGCTCGCGGTCGAAGCGGTCACCGGCGGCCTCCACCGCCTTCATCCGCTCGATCGTGGCCTTGTCGGCGAGGATCTCGGCTGCCAGCGCCGCCGCTTCGTCCTGCTCGGGGGTAAACAGAAAGTCCATGGTGGTCCTCTATCGCTTCGCGGCCGGGAGGCCGAGGCCGACGTAGCCGATGATGTCGCGCTGGATCTCGTTGGTGCCGCCGCCGAAGGTCATCACCAGCGACGACCGGTAGAACCGCTCGAGGCGCCCGGCGACCGCGGCGCCGGGGGAGTCCGCCGTCACCCCGGCGTGGGGGCCGACGATCTCCATCAGGCTGCGATAGACCTCGGTCGCGAGCTCCGAGCCGTAGACCTTGGTGGCCGAGGCCTCCGCAGGCGAGAGCGCGACTCCGTGGTCGGCGTCGGCGGCGAGCTTCCAGTTGATGAGCGACAGGGCCTCGATCCGGGCGTGGGCCCGCCCGAGCGCGATCTGCACCCACTCGGTGTCGATGACCCGGCGGCCGTCGGGGTTCGACGTCACGGTGGCCCACTCGCGGACCAGCGCGAGCGAGTGCACCAACGGCGCGGCCGAGGTGAGCGCCACCCGCTCGTGGTTGAGCTGGTTGGTCATCAGCGCCCAGCCGCCGCCGCGCTCGCTGATCAGGTTGGCCGCGGGCACCCGCACGTCCTGGTAGTACGTCGCGGACGTGCCGACGCCGGCGACCGTGTGCACCGGGGTGTAGGAGACGCCGGGCGCGTCGGCCGGCACCAGGATCATCGACAACCCCTTGTGCCGCGGCTGGTCGGGCTCGGTGCGGCAGGCGAGCCAGATCCAGTCGGCGTACTGGATGAGCGACGTCCACATCTTCTGGCCGTTGATCACCCACTCGCCGGCGGCCTCGTCGAGCACCGCCTTGGTCTGCAGCGAGGCGAGGTCGGTCCCGGACCCGGGCTCGGAGTAGCCGATGGAGAAGTGGAGGTCGCCGGCCAGGATCTTGGGAAGGAAGGACTCCTTCTGCTCGTCGGTGCCGTAGCGCATGATCGTCGGGCCGACGGTGTTGAGGGTCAGGTAGGGGATCGGTACGCCGGCCACGGCAGCCACGTCGGTGAAGATCAGCTGCTCGATCATCGACCGGTCCTGTCCGCCGTACTCCTTCGGCCAGCCGATGCCGAGCCAGCCGTCGGAGCCGATCCGGCGGATGACGTCCTTGTAGACGCCCGCCTCGCCGAACTCTCCGGTCGCGGACGAGAGCCCCGCCCGGATCTCGGGGGTCACCAGGTCGGCGAAGTACTGCCGCAGCTCCTCGCGCAGCGCTCTCTGCTGTGGCTCCAACTCGACGTGCACGAGGCCTCCTTGGACTGGCGCTGTGTGATGCGGATCAACCGCTGACGACGCGGTGTTCGTTGTCAGACTACCGGCAAAACTGTAACGTGTTCTACATGAGTGACACCCCCAAGTCGGATGTGCGCAGTCTCGACCACGGCACGACGCCGATCCGCTTCGCACGCGGCTGGCACTGCCTCGGGCTGGCCTCGACGTTCGCTGACGGCAAGCCGCACGCCATCACCGGCTTCGACACCAAGCTGGTGGTCTGGCAAGACAGCCAGGGCAACCTCAACGCCCTCGACGGCTACTGCCGGCACATGGGCGGCGACCTCACCCAGGGCGAGGTCAAGGGCGACCAGATCGCGTGCCCGTTCCACGACTGGCGCTGGGGTGGCGACGGCAAGTGCAAGGAGATCCCGTACGCCCGGCGCGTCCCGTTGCGCGCCCGCACCCATCGCTACGAGACGGTCGTCCGCAACGGCCAGCTGCTGGTGTGGAACGACCCCGAGGGCTCGAGAGCGGACCACAGCATCCTCCCGCCGGAGCTGCCCGGTGTGGGTCAAGCGCTCGGCGACGCCAACGAGTCCTACACCGACTGGAGCTGGGAGACCGTCCCGATCGAGGGCTCGCACTGCCGTGAGCTGATCGACAACGTCGCCGACATGGCGCACTTCTACTACGTGCACTTCTCGTTCCCGACGAGCTTCCGCAACATCTTCGAGGGCACCCAGGCGACCCAGTTCATGGAGTCGAAGGGGCGGCCCGACAAGGCCGGGGGCTACGGGGACGCCGAGCTGTTTCTCAAGTCCGAGGCGACCTACTACGGTCCGGCGTACATGATCAACTGGCTCGACGTCGACTACAAGGGATTCGAGACCGAGGTCATCCTGGTCAACTGCCACATCCCGACCGGACCGGACTCGTTCACCCTTCAGTACGGCATCACGGTCAAGAAGCCCGACGGCATGGACGACAAGACCGCCGACTACATCGCGAAGAAGTACGCCGAGATGTTCGGCGGTGGGTTCCTCCAGGACGTGCACATCTGGCAGAACAAGGTGCCCGTCCAGAACCCGTTGCTGTGCGAGGAGGACGGGCCGGTCTACCAGCTGCGCCGGTGGTATGAGCAGTTCTACACCGACGTCGCAGAGGTCAAGCCCGAGATGACCGACCGGTTCGAGTTCGAGGTCGACACGACGAAGGCCAACGAGTACTGGCAGGCAGAGGTCGCCGCGAACCTCGCGAAACGCGCCGAGGAAGAGGGCAAGGACGCCCGGTCGGCCGAGTCTGACGCGACGGCGACCGCGGACGCGTGAGCCGCTGATGCCGTCCTTCGTCCCGACCAACGCCGACACCCTCGAGGAGCAGCGGCTCTACACCCGGGCCCGGCTCGCCGAGGTCGCCTGCCTCGACTGCCTCGCCACGGTCGCTGTCAAGAAGAACAGCGACCACCACACCTCGATCCAGTGGAGCGCGGAGGCGGTGACGGCGTGCCCGGTGCTGGGCAGGCGGGACGACCCATCCGGTGGCCGGGACGGCCACCGGGGGTGCCCCCGGCTGCTGGCTAGCATTGAGGCGGCCGTACTGGATGGTCAGATCCCCGTCGGCGCCGAGGACGGCTACTGAGCAGCGCCGCTCGGTAGCGTCCGACCGCCCTTGCCCTCAGCCAAGAGAGACAGCCTTCGTGGACATCGAGTCCTTCCTGCTCAACGTCGTCGACGTGGTCGAGGAGACTGCTGACGCGCGTTCGGTCAGCTTCGAGGTCCCGGCCGACGCCCCCGAGAAGTTCGTCTACAAGCCTGGACAGTTCCTGACCGTCGCCGTCCCGAGCGACCAGACCGGGATCGCGGCGCGCTGCTACTCGCTGTCCAGCAGCCCGCACGACGGTGGTCCGTTGACCGTCACCGTCAAGCGCACCGTCGACGGCTACGCCTCGAACTGGATCTGCGACAACCTCAAGGTCGGCGACACCCTCAGGGCGCTGCCGCCCTCCGGCATCTTCACACCGGCGTCGCTCGACGCGGACCTGCTGCTCTTCGCCGGCGGCAGCGGCGTCACGCCGATCATGTCCATCACCCGCACCGCCCTCTCGGAGGGCCGCGGCAAGATCGTCGTCTTCTACGCCAACCGCGACGAGCAGTCGGTGATCTTCGCCGAGGAGTTCACCCGGCTGGCGTCGGAGCATCCCGATCGGCTGCAGGTCATCCACTGGCTCGAGTCCGTCCAGGGTCTCCCCTCGCCGGAACAGATCAAGGCGTTCCTGGAGCCGTACCTCACCTGGGACGCGTTCGTGTGCGGCCCGGCGCCGTACATGAAGATGGTCACGACCGTGCTGCGGGAGCTGGAGTTCCCGCGCGCCCGCCGGCACCAGGAGAAGTTCGTCTCCCTCGGCGGCAACCCGTTCGGCGACCTCGAGGAGCTCCAGGAGGCCGAGCGCGAGATCGCGGAGGCCGAATCCGACGACGGGCCCGACGGCGGGACCGACGAGTCCGCGGAGGTGCCCGGTCCGGCCGGTCCGGTCAAGCTCGAGGTCGAGCTCGACGGAGCCGACCACACCTTCGACGACTGGGACCCGAAGGTAAAGCTCCTCGAGTTCCTGGAGAGCAAGGGCGTGAAGGCGCCGTACTCCTGCCGCGAGGGGGAGTGCTCCGCGTGCGCCATCCGGCTGCTCGAGGGCGAGGTCCGGATGCTGCACAACGACGTGCTCGACGAGGAGGACCTTGCCGACGGCATCCGCCTGGGCTGCCAGTCGCTCCCCGCGACCGACAACGTCCGGGTCACCTACAGCTAGATTCGCCGGTCAGGTCCACCGGTTAGGTCAGCCGGGCCGCGAGCCGGGTCGCGTTCAGGTAGGCGATCGACTCGATCGAGATCATCGGGTTGACTCCGGACGCGGTCGGGAAGCAGGACGCGTCGGCGACGTAGAGGCCCGGCAGGTCCCATATCTGGCCGTCCGGATCGGCGGCTGAGGTCGACGGCGAACCGCCCATCCGGGCGGTGCCCATGATGTGCAGCGCGGCGAGCGCCAGCCGGGCCGGTTCGGTGCCGGCCGCGCGTACGTCGGCCTCGAACGTCTCCAGCGAGCCGCGGACCCCGGGCTGGTAGCCGACGGTGCGCAGGTGCGGCGAGTCGATCCGCGTGGCGCCGGCTGCCTCGGCGATCCGGGCGGCGCCGACGATGCCCTGTACCAGGTGCTCGGAGTCGTGGGCCGACAGCCGGTAGCGGACGACCGGCTCGCCGTCCCGTCCGACGCGGACGGTGCCGACCGAGTCGCGGTCGCGGACGATCAGCGCGACGCCGAGGCTGTGGCGAAGCTCCATCATCCGGGTGCGGAACGCGTCCGCCCCGCGCCAGCTCATGAAGCCGGTGGCGAAGCCCGGTGTCACCGGCGCGGTCTCGAACAGCACGCCGTAGCCGCGGCCGTCGAGATCGGTGAGGTCATCGACGTACCGGCTCTGCATGGCGCCGACCCACGGGTCGACCGGCTCGTCCATCAGCCCCCAGAGGGCGGTGGCGGGGTGGAGACGGAGGTGACTCCCGACGTTGGGGTTGCGCAGGCCGCTGCGCTGGAGCAGGGCAGGCGTCTGGATCGCGCCGGCGGCCGCGACGACAGCCCGCGAGCGGACCGTGACCCGATGTCCCTCGGCGCTCACGGCCTCGATCCCGGTTGCCCGGCCGTGCGCCTGGGTCACCCGGCGCACCGTCACGCCGGTGTAGATCCGGGCACCCGCGTCAGCGGCATCGACCAGCCAGGTCTTGGTGACCGACTGCTTGGCGCCGAGCCGGCAGCCCATGCCGCAGCGCCCGCACTCCACGCCCTGGTCGCAGCCGAGGACGTTGCGGGGCATCGCCGCCGAGCGCCAGCCGAGCGCGGTCGCACCGCGCTCCAGGATCGCGTCGCGGGGCGCCGCCTGGTCGTGGTCGGTGTTGACCCCTAGTCGGCTGCAGACGGCGTCGAGTGCGGCGTCGTACTCCGTGGTGGCGAACTGCTTGGCGCCGAGGTCGGCCCACTCCTGGCGCACGTGATCCGGGGTGCGGAACGAGGTCGTGTAGTTGATGACGGTTCCGCCGCCCAACCCGCGGCCGGCGAGCAGGGCGATCTGACCCTCGGCGGACGCTTGCGGCGCAAGCGCGTAGAGGTTGAGGAACCCGGTCTCCTCGCCGCCGTCGAAGTGCCGCTCGTCGTGGAAGTCACCGGCCTCGAGGACCACGACGTCGAGCCCGGCTGCCGCCAGCACCCCGGCCGCCGTGCCACCGCCGGCTCCGGAGCCGACCACAACCACGTCACAGGTCAGGTCCGTAGCCGCGGTCGCCCGCACTGGCGCCAACCGCGGAGGCGGAGGGTCGTCGCGCCGGCCGAGCGGCCCGGAGTAGCCCATCGGCTCCCAGAGCGCCGGGCCACCCTTGAGGTAGTAGGGCAGCAGGGCTGCGCCCTTGAGCGCGGCGAAGAGGGCTCGCTTCGCCTCGGTCCGCGAGTCGGAGAGGGCGAGCAGGAACTGCTCACGACCGGCCTGGTCGAGCTGGGAGAACCGCTGCGACCGACCGGTGACGGCGAGTGCCAACGGCCGGGTGTCCCACGCGCGGAGCAACAGTCGCAACTGCCGCAGGTCGGCCCTCCTGGGGTTGGCGGTCGCCACCTCGAGCGTGAGCTCGACCGCACCTGCCTCACTTGCCGCTGGGACACCGGCGCCGTCTCCCGGCGCGAAGGTGTCGCAGATCAGGCGCATGGCCTCGCGTTCGCGCGGCGTGAACGTCATACCGACTCACGCACCGAACGTGGACACGACGAGATCCCGCACCCAGCGGCCGCGATCCCGCTGGATGCCGCGCCGGCCGGCGGGGGAGTCGGCGGTGCGACCACGGCGTTCATTCGCCACCACTCCGTCCGTTCGGATCGTCGCACCCGGGTGTCCTGCCGCGTGAGGGCCGTGGCGACCCCTTCGCCCTGGTCGCGACAAAAGCTGCCGTTAGCGCGTGAACGTAGGGCGCTTCGGACGACCCGGTCAAGGGACCTGCTCATGGTCTGCCGGCCGCCTTGGAGCGATGACAGACCAAGTCGGGCGCGCGGAAACGTGGTTGTGGAGCCGACACTGATAGGTTGTTCCCAGTTGAAGGGGCTCGTCACGCACGAGCTCCCCCGGCGTCCGGACTGCAGGGGCGCCGGTTCATCTACATGAATTCCTTGCGGCCTGTCGTTCGGGCTGCCGTCGAGGTTGCGGTGCAGGTGTGTTCATCCGCGCGGCAGGCACCATCGTCTGCGCGTCTCGACAGCAGTAACATCTCAAGGAGAAAATCATGGCAACCGGAACCGTCAAGTGGTTCAACGAGACCAAGGGCTTCGGCTTCATCGCGCAGGACGGCGGTGACAGCGACGTCTTCGTGCACCACACCGGCATCGCCGGCACCGGCTTCAAGACGCTCGCCGAGGACCAGAAGGTCGAGTTCGACGTGACCCGCGGCCCCAAGGGTCTGCAGGCGGAGAACGTCCGCGCCATCTGAGCGACGTACGTCGTGAACGGCCCCACCTCCGGGTGGGGCCGTTCGTCATTTGAGACCAGCGATTCTCGTCAAAGTCCAGTGATCTGCTATCTTTACCGCGTTAATACACTTTATCGAGGTAGGTCACTGTGTGGATCGTTCTTGTCTTCGCCCTCGCCGGCGGACTCGCCCAGCTCATCGACGGCACCCTGGGGATGGGGTTCGGCGTCACCTCGGCTTCGGTCCTGCTCTTCATGGGCATCGCGCCCGTCACGGCGAGCGCGGCAACCCACGCCGCGAAGCTGCCGACAACCCTGATCAGCGGACTTGCCCACTGGCGAGAGGGGAACGTCGACAAGGCGATCCTGCTCCGCATCGCGGTCCCGGGAGCCATCGGCGGCTTCCTCGGCGCGGTCGTCCTCACGAACATCAGCCTCGAGTCGGCCAAGACCTGGATGGCGGGGCTGCTGATCTTCTTCGGCCTCGTGATCTTCGCGAGGTTCGGCTTCGGCGTCCGGCTGATCCCGACACCGAAGAACGGCGGATCGGCGCGCTGGCTCTCTCCGATCGGCTTGCTCGGCGGGTTCGTCGACGCTACCGGCGGCGGTGGTTGGGGACCGGTGGCGACGCCGAGCCTGATGACCGTCACGAGCCACGAGCCACGCAAGGTGGTCGGCACCGTCAACGCCGCCGAGTTCGTGGTCGCGGTCGCGGTGTCCTTCGGCTTCCTCACCGGTGCCGCTCAGCACGGCATCCCGTGGCTGCCGGTGATCGGCCTGGTCATCGGCGGGGTCATCATGGCGCCGATCGCGGCCCGGCTCGCCGGACGTCTCCCGCACGCGCCGATGGGCGCGATGGTCGGCGGACTGGTGGTCATCGTCAACGGCATCACGATCGTCACCGCGCTGGGCGACCTTCCCGGCTGGGCGGACGCCGGCCTCATCCTCGCGGCAGTGGCCGGCACCGGCGCCGTCGCCCGGCGGGCGTGGCACCGCGAGCGCGCCGAGCGTGCTTCGGCGACGAAGGAGGCGGCACCCGTGGCCGCCGCGGTGGCAGCCTGACCGGGGTGGCGGGCGGGCTCACCAGCCGCGCTCGCGCCACCCTGCAAGACTCTGCCGCTCGGCGCCGAGGGTCGAGTCGTCGCCGTGGCCCGGGTAGAACCAGGTGTCGTCCGGGAGCGCGCCGAACAACTTTGCCTCGACGTCGTCGATGAGCCGGGTGAAGGCGGCGCTGTCGCCGAACGTGTTGCCGACGCCTCCGGGGAACAGCGAGTCGCCGGTGAACAGGTGCGGATGACCCGCGGGGTCCCGGTAGAGCAGGCAGATCGACCCGGGGGTGTGACCGGTGACCCGGATCACCTCCAGTTCGCACGACCCGACCGCGACCGAATCGCCGTCTGTGACCCGGCGGGCCACCTCGACACCGGTCTGCTCGGTGATCGCATCGGCGTCCGGCGCGCCGGCGACGACCTCGGCGCCGGTCGCGGCGACGACCTCGGCCAACGCGCGGTGGTGGTCCCAGTGCTGGTGCGTCGTGACGACGGTCGTCAGGCCGGCGCCGCCCACCAGCGGCAGCAGGGTCTCGGGCTCGGCGGCGGCATCGATCAGCAACTGGTCGCCGGTCTCGGTACAGCGCAGCAGATAGGCGTTGTTGGACATCTGCTCGTCGACGGCGACCTTGGTGATGGTCAGGTGCTCCAGGTCCCGTACGTCGGGATTGCCTCCCGGCGTGACGGCTCCGGTGTAGGTCATCGGCCCTCCAGGGCGGGAAGCGTGCCGGTCGTGCTCGACAGTACGGCGCCGGACCCGCCGTCGGGTACCGGACGGCCGGTCGCCCACCAGGCCAGTGCCGAGGCCGGCCCCGACACCACCGGCGCGTCGACGCCGGGGGACCCGAACGTCCAGTCACGACCGAGGTCCGTCGCACGCAGCACGAGCCCGGCTCCGTCGTACCCCCGGGCCTCCCGGTCGAGGAACTCCGCGACGGTCGCCGGCGGCCAGTCGGCATAGCCGTAGCCGGCGTCGAGGTCGGCGTGGTGGATCTCGACCTCCCGCAGTCGCAGCGCCGGGACGGCGTCCGCCCGCATCACGGCCCCGCCGGGGGTGCGCTCGAACGTGGCGTCGGGCGGGAGCGATGGCAGCCGGGCGGCAGCGTCGGCGAACAGCGCCACGGCGGTCCGGAGGCGCTCGCGGATCTCGCCGGGGGGCGCGGCTGCGAGCGCCGCGATGTCGGCATCGCGCTCGTGGTTCGACCGGTACATCGTGGTGGGATCGCCCTCGACGAGGCCGTGGACGGCGCCGCCGAGCCCCTCGGCGTTGAGCGCGAGGTGGGCGATCACGTCGGCCCGCGACCAACCGACGCAGACGCTGGGAGCTCCCCAGTCGCCCTCGGGCAGGGCAGCCACGGTGGTCAGGAGCCGGTCGGTCGCGGCCGAGAGCTGGCTGGAGTGGTCGGTCACCGGTCCATCATCCCCCGAAAGTCGGCCTTGTCGGTGGCACGTGAGATCGTGCCGATGGCGTCTTCGACGGCGTGGCGGGGTTGCCTGCCCGACGTAGGATGACGAACACTTGTTCGAAGGAACCCGAAGACGGACGGAACGTTAGTGGCGGACCAGCTCATCATCCGCGGTGCGCGCGAGCACAACCTGAAGGATGTCTCGCTCGACCTGCCCAGGGACTCCCTGATCGTCTTCACCGGGCTCTCGGGGTCGGGGAAGTCGAGCCTGGCCTTCGACACCATCTTCGCCGAGGGCCAGCGCCGCTACGTGGAGTCCCTGTCGGCCTACGCCCGTCAGTTCCTCGGCCAGATGGACAAGCCCGACGTCGACTTCATCGAGGGCCTCTCGCCGGCCGTCTCGATCGACCAGAAGTCGACCTCCAAGAACCCGCGCTCGACCGTCGGCACCATTACCGAGGTCTACGACTACCTCCGACTGCTCTACGCCCGCGCCGGCCGTCCGCACTGCCCGACCTGCGGCGCCCCGATCGAGCGGCAGACCCCGCAACAGATCGTCGACCGCGTGCTCGCGCTCGAGGAGGGGCGACGGTTCCAGGTGCTGGCCCCGGTCGTCCGCGGGCGCAAGGGGGAGTACGTCGACCTGTTCCGGCAGCTGCAGACCCAGGGTTTCAGCAGAGCCCGGGTCGACGGCGAGACCCACAACCTCGACAGCCCGCCGAAGCTCGACAAGAAGGTCAAGCACAGCGTCGAGGTCGTCGTCGACCGGCTCGCCGTCAAGGAGTCGGCCAAGCGCCGGCTCACCGACTCGGTCGAGACCGCGCTCAACCTCGCCAGTGGGCTGGTGGTGCTCGACTTCGTCGACCTGCCGGAGAAGGACCCGCACCGTGAGCTGCGGTTCAGCGAGAAGATGGCGTGCCCCAACGAGCACGACATCGACACCGACGAGCTCGAGCCGAGGTCGTTCTCGTTCAACTCGCCGTTCGGCGCCTGCCCCTCCTGCACCGGCCTCGGCACCCGGATGGAGGTCGACCCGGAACTGGTGGTGCCCGACCCGACCGCGACCCTGGCCGAAGGCGCGCTCCAGCCGTGGAGCCATGCCCATGTCGCCGACTACTTCGGCAAGCTGGTCCAGGCGCTGGGCGAGGAGCTGGGCTTCGACACGGACACGCCGTGGGAGCAGCTCTCGCCGAAGGCGCAGCAGGCGGTCCTCGACGGCCATCCGACGAAGGTCCACGTCGTCACCAAGAACCGGTACGGCCGCGAGCGGTCCTACTACGCCGACTTCGAGGGCGTCCGGTCCTACGTCGAGCGCCGCCACCGCGAGGCCGAGAGCGACGTGAGTCGCGAGCGGTTCGAGGGCTTCATGCGCGAAGTCCCGTGCCCCGTGTGCGCCGGCTCGCGCCTCAAGCCGGTGTCGATGTCGGTGACCCTGGGGCCGAAGGACGCCGGCGGCAAGAACATCGCGGAGGTGTGCGCGCTGCCGATCAACGAGGCTGCCGACCACCTGCGCAGCCTCGACCTGTCCGCCCGCGAACGGCAGATCGGTGAGCGGGTGCTCAAGGAGATCCAGGAGCGACTGCAGTTCCTGCTCGACGTGGGCCTCGACTACCTGAGCCTCGACCGTCCGTCCGGTTCGCTGTCCGGAGGCGAGGCGCAGCGGATTCGGCTGGCCACCCAGATCGGCGCCGGTCTCGTCGGCGTCCTCTACGTCCTCGACGAGCCGTCGATCGGCCTCCATCAGCGCGACAACAAGAAGCTGATCGAGACCCTGCTCCGGCTCAAGGACCTCGGCAACACGCTGATCGTCGTCGAGCACGACGAGGAGACGATCCGGGTCGCCGACTGGGTGGTCGACATCGGTCCCGGCGCCGGCGAGCACGGCGGCCAGGTCGTCCACTCCGGCCCGGTCAAGGGGCTGCTCGCACACCCGGACTCGATGACGGGGGAGTACCTCTCGGGTCGTCGCGAGATCCCGGTGCCCTCGATCCGCCGCCCCCGCACCGTCGGTCGCGAGCTCAAGGTCCACGGTGCCCGCGAGCACAACCTCAAGGACCTCGACGTCTGCTTCCCGCTCGGGATGTTCGTCTCGATCACCGGCGTCTCGGGCTCGGGCAAGTCGACCCTGGTCAACGACATCCTCTACACCTCCCTTGCCAAGGAGCTGCACCGCGCGCGGTCGATCCCCGGACGGCACCAGAAGATCACCGGCTTCGACCACGTCGACAAGGTGATCCACGTCGACCAGGGCCCGATCGGACGGACGCCGCGCTCCAACCCGGCGACGTACACCGGGGTCTTCGACCACATCCGCAAGCTCTTCGCGTCCACCCCGGAGGCGAAGATCCGCGGCTACCAGCAGGGGCGGTTCTCGTTCAACGTCAAGGGCGGGCGCTGCGAAGCGTGCGCCGGCGACGGCACGATCAAGATCGAGATGAACTTCCTCCCGGACGTCTACGTCCCGTGCGAGGTCTGCCACGGCGCCCGCTACAACCGCGAGACCCTCGAGGTCCACTACAAGGGCAAGACCATCGCCGAGGTCCTCGACATGCCGATCGAGGAGGCCCTGGAGTTCTTCGGTGCGGTCCCGGCGATCGCGCGGCACATGAAGACCCTGGTAGAGGTGGGCCTGGGCTACGTCCGGCTCGGACAGCCGGCCACGACGCTGTCCGGCGGCGAGGCGCAGCGGGTCAAGCTCTCCACCGAGCTGCAGAAGCGCTCGACCGGGCGCACTGTCTACGTCCTCGACGAGCCGACGACCGGCCTGCACTTCGAGGACATCCGCAAGCTGCTCGGGGTGTTGTCGTCGCTGGTCGACAAGGGCAACACCGTGCTCGTGATCGAGCACAACCTCGACGTCATCAAGACCGCCGACTGGATCATCGACATGGGACCCGAAGGCGGCTCCCGCGGTGGCACCGTGGTCGCCGAGGGCACGCCGGAGCAGATCGCGGCGACGCCCGGCAGCTTCACCGGCGAGTTCCTGGCGCCGCTGCTCGAAGGTCGCGCGGCCGCCCAGCCGAAACGCAAGCGAGCCGCGGCTGCTTCCGCTGCCCGGAGTGCCAAGGCAAGGAGCACGGCGCGACGCTGAATGCTGGACGCCGAAGTTGGACGCTGAAGGTGGACGCCGAAGTTGGACGCTGAACGGTTGGACGCTGAAGGTTGTGTGTGGATCCGGGGCGGTCCGAACCAACCGCTCCTCGGCTACGTTGACCGACATGACGGCTGAACGCTCGACCATCATCGAACGCCGTGCCCGCGGCGGGGCCGCACCCCGGGCGGCGGCCACCGCGCTGTCGGTGGCGGCCGGCAACCGGATCAGGCTCTGATGACGGGCAGCCAGGAGATCCGGGCGAACCGCAGGGTCGTCTTCCACGGCTTGGGCGCACTGGGTGTCGCCGCGGCACTCGCCGGATGTGCCGGTGGTGACAGCAGCGGCGACAGCAGCGGCGACGGCAGCGGCGACGGCGCGACCGCCGCGGCCGCGGGGACCGAGCTGACGACCACCGACCAGGTCCCGGTCGGCGGTGGCGTCGTGCTCACTGGCCCGCGGGTCGTGGTCACGCAGCCGACGGCGGGCGAGTTCAAGGCCTATACGGCGGTGTGCACCCACCAGCAGCTGCTCGTGACCTCGGTCGAGGGGGGCGTCATCTACTGCTCCAACCACGGCAGTGAGTACGACGCTGCGACGGGCGAGGTGACTCTGGGTCCGGCGCCGGCGGCGCTGGCGGCCGTCGAGATCACCCTCGACGGCGACAAGATCCTCAAGGCCTGAGCGCAGACTCCCGCCAGCGGGCGTCCCGGGGTGACGGGCGTCGGTCGAGCCGGGCGTCGAGCAGCTGCCGGGCGTCGTCGTACCGCTGCGCCCGGAGCAGGGCGGCAATCCGGGTTTCCTCGACGATCTCGCGCTGCGCGTCGGAACCGCCGAACCGCCAGTCCTGGGGCGCGAGCGCGGCCAGCCGGTCGGCCGCCTCGGACGGTCGGCCGGAGCCGAGCACCCACAGGGCATCGGCCAGTGGCGCGACCATCTCGCGCTGCGCGGCGTGCGGATGCCCCGCGCACCGGGTGGCCAGGCGACGAAGTCCGTCGAGGTCGTCGAGCGCGAGCAGCGTGACCGCGGCGTGCATCCCGAGGAACGCCGTCGCCGGGGCCTCCAGCCCGCCGCGCCCGGTCACCCGGGCGACCTCCTCGAGACCGGGGACGGCTTCCGCGTCCGGCGTCAGTGCCCAGCGGTAGAGCAGGGACCCGGTGTCGACCAGGGCCCGGCAGCCGACGGCGTGACGAGGCTGGAGCTGTTCGGCGTAGCGTTTCCGCACGGCGTCGAGATCTCCCAGCGACAGCTCGTGCAGGGCGGCGTGCCAGGAGAAGTGGGTCAGGCTCTCGGTCCCGGCCCCCTCACCCGCCACCCAGGCGTCCATCCACGCCAGCCCGGCGACGTGGTCGCCGGTCTCGTAGTGGGCATGGGCCCTCGCATGCGCGGCGTGCCCGGCCGTCGGGTCGGCGGCCAGGGCATCACACGAGAGCGCCATCGCGTCGTCGTACCGTCGCTGCTCCTGGCGGACGAAGGCGAGCAGACCGAGGAACCAGGGGTCGTCGCCGTACGCCGACACCGCTCCTTCGACGATCGCCCACGCCTCGGCGGGCACCTCGGTGACGCCGGCGAAGGCGATCGTGGGCATCGCGACGGACAGCAGGACCGCGTCGCGCGGGTAGGCGGCGACGTGCGTGAGCAATGGCCGGTGGTCGCCTTGCAGGTGACGGTCGACGGCGTGCACGTGGCTGCGCTCGCGGTCGGTGGCCCGGTCGGCCAGTCGGCGGGCGTCATCGAGCCGGGACGCGATGTCGACGTCGACGCACATCTCGTGGCCGAGCAGCGCCAGATCGGCGTGCGCGAGCGCGAACGTCGGGTCATGGGCGATCGCGGACGCGATCCGCACGTGGGCGTTGCGGCGAAGCCGGAGCAGGTCGCGGACGCCGGAGACGTACGCCGCCGCCGCCACGGTGGTCGTCGTCAGCGGATAGCCGTAGTCGTCCCTACAAACCATGGCTGAAGTCTCTCCCGACAGTCCTCGATCGGCGAAGCCCTTGGCGCGTCTGCTGTCCTGGTGAGCGGCGGTGGCTCGACACCGAGGTCATCTCCGACGGGATCCGCGGACCGCGCGCTGACCTGGCCGTCCTGAGCTGGATCCGCGCGCTCCGGTTGACGGTCGTCGCAGGTCCGTAGGGTGAGGATGTGCGCGACCCGCTGTCCTACCGCCCGAAGCCGGGCGAGATCCCCACGGAGCCCGGGGTCTATCGCTTCCGCGACAAGCAGCGGCGGGTGATCTATGTCGGCAAGGCCAAGAACCTGAGGGCCCGGCTCTCGTCGTACTTCCAGGAAATCGGCAACCTCCACCAGCGCACCGCCACCATGGTCGCGACCGCCGCCTCGGTCGAGTGGACGGTCGTGAAGACCGAGGTCGAGGCGCTGCAGTTGGAGTACTCCTGGATCAAGGAGTTCGACCCCCGCTTCAACGTGAAGTACCGCGACGACAAGTCCTATCCGTGGCTCGCGGTCACAGTGGGCGAGGAGTTCCCCCGGGTGACGGTCGGTCGCGGAGCGAAGCGCAGGGGCACCCGCTACTTCGGTCCCTACAGCCACGCGTGGGCGATCCGCGAGACGGTCGACATCCTGCTCCGCGTCTTCCCGATGCGCTCCTGCAGCAACGGCGTCTTCAAGCGGTCGCAGCAGATCGGACGCCCGTGCCTGCTCGGCTACATCGACAAGTGCGCCGCGCCCTGCGTCGGCGACGTCACGGCCGAGGAGCACCGGGCGATCGTCGACGACTTCTGCGAGTTCATGGGCGGGCGCACCAGGCCGTTCATCAAGCGCATCGAGCAGCAGATGTACGCCGCCAGCGAGTCGCTCGACTTCGAGAAGGCCGCCCGGCTCCGTGACGACCTCGGCGCCCTCCAGAAGGCGCTCGAGAAGCAGGCGGTCGTGCTCGGCGACGGCGCCGACGCCGACGTGATCGCGTTGGCTGAGGATCCGCTGGAGGTCGCCGTCCAGGTGTTCTACGTGCGCGGCGGCCGGGTCCGCGGGCAGCGCGGTTGGGTGGCCGACCGCACCGACGACGGGGGCACCGCCGAGCTGGTCGAGACCTTCCTGCTCCAGCTCTACACGGGCGAGCCGGACTCGGTCCCGAGAGAGATCCTGGTCCCAGCCCTGCCACCGGACCCCGAGACGTTCGAGGAGCTGTTCAGCGACCTGCGCGGGGCGAAGGTGTCGATCCGGGTGCCGCAGCGCGGGGACAAGAAGGCGCTGCAGGAGAACGTCGAGCGCAACGCGAAGGAGTCGCTGGCGCTGCACAAGACCAAGCGGGCGAGCGACCTCACCACGCGCAACCAGGCGCTCGCTGAGGTCGCCGACGCGCTCGGACTCGACGACGCACCGCTGCGGATCGAGTGTTACGACGTTTCCCACATCCAGGGCACCGAGATCGTCGCGTCGATGGTGGTGTTCGAGGACGGCCTCCCGCGAAAGAGCGAGTACCGCCGGTTCGTGATCCGGGGACTGGACGTTGCGGGATCCGACGTCATCGATGACACGGCTGCCATGCACGAGGTGATCACCCGCCGGTTCCGGCGGCTGCTCGACGAGCAGGCGCGGAGCGTCCTTCGTGACGGCGCGCCCCTCGCCGCGGGAACCGACTCCGACGACGGCCGTCCTCTGCTGGTCGACCCCGACACCGGCAGACCGCGCAAGTTCGCCTACGCTCCCGGGCTGGTCGTGGTCGACGGCGGCGCGCCGCAGGTGGCGGCCGCACAGCGCGCGCTCGACGAGCTCGGCATCGATGACATCCCGGTCTGCGGTCTCGCCAAGCGGCTCGAGGAGGTGTGGCTCCCCGGCGAGGCGGATCCGGTCATCCTCCGACGGACGTCGGAGGGTCTCTACCTGCTGCAACGGGTCCGCGACGAGGCGCACCGGTTCGCGATCGCCCACCACCGCGGCCGACGCTCGAAGTCGATGGTCGAGAGCGTGCTCGACGACGTACCCGGCTTGGGGGAGGTACGCCGCAAGACGCTGCTACGCCACTTCGGGTCGCTCAAGAAGCTGCGCGAGGCAGAGGTCGACCAGATTGCGGCCGTCCCGGGCATCGGACCCCGCACGGCTGCCGCGATCAAGGAGGCGGTTGCGGCGGGTGGCGCGACAGCACCGGCCCGGACCGGGAAGACTACGGCCCCATGAGTGCCGATCCGAGTGCCGATCCGAGTGCCCATCCGAGTGACCATCCGAGTGACCAGCCCGCGGGCGAGCTGGTGGTGGTGACCGGCATGACGGGAGCCGGGCGCAGCACCGCGGCCAAGGAGCTGGAGGATCTCGGCTACTACGTGGTCGACAACCTGCCCCCGAGCCTGCTCCCCGACGTGGTCCGGCTGGTTGACGAGAGTCAGGGGAGGACCCAGCGGATCGCGGTCGTCGTCGACGTACGGTCCGGGTCGTTCTTCCAGGGCTTGCGCGCCGCGCTCGCACACGGCGTCACGGGGCGCGACAACACCCTGGTCTTCCTCGACGCCACCGATGAGGTGCTGGTCCGCCGTCAGGAGGCTGTACGCCGTCCCCACCCGCTACAGGAGGGCGGCCGGCTGCTCGACGGGTTGGCGCGCGAGCGCGTCGTGCTGGCCGACCTGCGCGCCGACGCCGACCTGGTCATCGACACCAGCAACCTCAACGTGCACCAGCTCACCGACCGGATCGCCGAGGCGTTCGGCACTCCGGAGACCACCCGGCTGCGGGTGACCACGATCAGCTTCGGCTTCAAGTACGGCATCCCGGCCGACGCCGACTACGTGGCCGACATGCGCTTCCTGCCCAACCCGCACTGGGTGCCGGAGCTGCGTGCGCACACCGGCCGCGACCCGGACGTCTCGGACTACGTGCTCGGCCGGGCCGGCGCCGCGGAGTTCCTCGACCAGTTCGTGCCGCTGCTGGCGGGCGTCGCCGAGGGCTACCTCCGCGAGGGGAAACGGTTCATGCGGGTTGCGATCGGCTGCACGGGTGGGAAGCACCGCAGTGTCGCGATGAGCGAGGAGATCGCGAGCCGGATGAAGGAGCGCGGTTACGTCGCTCGCGCGCTCCACCGGGATCTGGGCCGCGAGTGACCACCCCACACCTGCGCGGGGACCCCGGATGACTCCGCCACGCACGCGCCGGCCGCACGACCGGGCGCAAGCAGTGGTCGCGCTCGGCGGTGGTCACGGCCTGCACGCCTCGCTGACCGCACTCCGGATGCTCGTCGACGACCTGACGGTCGATGAGCTCACCGCGGTCGTCACCGTTGCCGACAACGGCGGTTCGTCGGGTCGGCTCCGGGGTGAGTTCGGCGTGCTGCCTCCGGGCGACCTGCGGATGGCGCTCGCCGCGCTCTGCGGCGACGACGAATGGGGCGATACCTGGGCCCGGGTGCTCCAGCACCGGTTCGAGGGCGACGGCGAGATGCGGGGTCACGTCGTCGGCAACCTGCTCATCGTCGGACTGTGGGAGCTGCTCGGCGACCATGTCGATGCCCTCGACTGGGTCGGCCGGCTGCTCGGGGCGAAGGGCCGGGTGCTGCCGATGGCGATGACCCCGATGGACATCACCGCCGAGGTGCGGGGCATCGATCCTGACCCGGAGCGGCTGGTGACGGTGCGCGGCCAGATCGAGGTCGCGACGACCGAGGGGGTGATCGCGTCCATCGCGCTCGACCCACCCGATCCCACGGTCAGCCCGGCCGCACTCGCTGCGATCGAGGAAGCGGACTGGGCGGTCCTCGGTCCTGGGTCGTGGTTCAGCTCGGTGATCCCGCACCTCCTGGTGCCGCAGCTGCGCGACGCACTGGTCGCGACCGCCGCCCGGCTGGTCGTGGTGCTCAACCTCGCCGAGCAGCAGGGGGAGACCGGAGGATTCGGCCCGGCAGACCACCTGGCGGTGCTGGCCGAGCACGCGCCGGACCTGGTCGTCCACACGGTGCTGGCCGACCGCGAGAGCGTGGGCGACGACGCCGACGAGCTGGTGTCGATGGTCCGTGCGCTGGGCGCCCGACTGGTCATCGACGACGTCGCGATGAGTGATGGCACGCCGCGGCACGACCCGGCGCTGCTCGCGGCGGCGTACGCACGGATCATGCAGTCCAGGGAGGCCGACGCGGCTCCGGGGTGAGCTCCCTACGTCTCGTTCCTGCCGACCGCAATTCCATAGTTGACCCTCGTGGCAGGATCAGCCCATGGCGATGACGGCTCAGGTCAAGGCAGAACTGGCCAGCACCCCGGTCACGAAGGCATGTTGTCGCAAGGCAGAGGTCGCGTCCACGCTGCGGTTCGCCGGTGGGTTGCATATCGTCGCGGGCCGGATCGTGGTCGAGGCCGAGCTGGATACCGGCGCGGCCGCCCGCCGACTCCGGCGCGACATCGCGGAGATGTACGGCCAGTCCTCTGACGTCGTCATGGTGCAGGGCAACGGCATCCGCAAGGGGAGCCGTTACATCGTCCGCGTCGTCAAGGACGGCGAGGCGCTCGCCCGCCAGACCGGCTTGCTGGACCAACGCGGCCGTCCCGTCCGGGGACTGCCGCCCGCCGTGGTCTCCGGTGGCGGGTGTGACGCGGTTGCCGCCTGGCGGGGCGCGTTCTTGGCGCACGGCTCGCTGACCGAACCCGGTCGCTCCTCCTCGTTGGAAGTCACCTGCCCCGGCTCGGAGGCCGCGCTCGCGCTCGTCGGAGTCGCCCGCCGGCTCGGCATCCAGGCCAAGGCGCGCGAGGTCCGCGGCATCGACCGGGTCGTCATCCGCGACGGCGACGCGATCGGCCAGCTGCTGACCAGGCTCGGTGCCCACGAGACGCTGATGGCCTGGGAGGAGCGACGGATGCGGCGGGAGGTCCGGGCGACTGCCAACCGTCTCGCCAACTTCGACGACGCCAACCTGCGCCGGTCGGCGCGTGCGGCTGTCACGGCCGGCGCCAGGGTCGAGCGGGCGATGGAGATCCTCGGCGAGGAGGTGCCTGACCACCTCCGGATGGCCGGTCGGCTCCGCCTCGAGCACAAGCAGGCGTCGTTGGAGGAGCTCGGCCAGCTGCACGACCCGGTGCTCACGAAGGACGCGATCGCCGGTCGGATCCGGCGGCTGCTCGCGATGGCCGACAAGCGGGCCGAGGAGATCGGCGTGCCCGACACCGAGGCGTCGCTGACGCCCGAGATGCTCGCCGGCGGCGACTGACGGCGCTGGCCCCTTGTCCCTGCGGCCGCGGCGGAGCATCGTGGTTCCTACCCGCAACCTGGCCCGCAACCAGGCCCTCAACCAGGCGGGTGACACGGGAGGTGACGACATGCGAGCCAACGTGGGCGACCGACTGGTCGTCGAGGGTCGGACCGACTCGATGCACCGACGCGAGGCGGAGGTGCTCGAGGTGCGCGGCGAGGATGGCAGTCCGCCGTACCTGGTGCGGTGGGAGGACGGCCATGAGGCACTGACCTTCCCGGGCGCCGACGCGCACGTCCTCCCTGCTCCCTGAGGGCGTCTGCGACGGGCGGCCGTTGTTACCGGCACGTACGACGGACTGGTCGGTGGGCGGCCAGAAGCCGCTTGTAGGGTTGTCGACGCGGGTGACTGAACGCCCGCAGTCCAGTCAAGGCGGGTGACCGAACGCCCACCACCGAGACAAGGAGCACCACGCTATGACCGTACGTGTCGGCATCAACGGCTTCGGCCGCATCGGCCGCAACTTCTTCCGCGCAGTCCGCGCAGCCAACCTCGAGCAGGGCCTCGACATCGAGATCGTCGGCGTCAACGACCTGACCGACAACGCCACTTTGGCGCACCTGCTGAAGTACGACTCGATCCTCGGCCGTCTTGACGCGGACGTGAGCTCGACCAACGACGCGATCGTCGTCGGCGACACCGAGATCAAGGCGTTCGCCGAGCGCGACCCGGCCATGCTCAAGTGGGCCGACCTCGGCGTCGACGTGGTCGTGGAGTCAACCGGCTTCTTCACCGACGCCACCAAGGCGCGCGCCCACGTCGACGGTGGTGGCGCCAAGAAGGTCATCATCTCCGCGCCGGCCTCCAACGAGGACATCACGATCGTGATGGGCGTCAACGACGAGCTCTACGACTCCGACCAGCACACCGTGATCTCCAATGCGTCGTGCACCACCAACTGCCTCGGCCCGATGGCCAAGGCGCTCAACGACGGGCTCGGCATCAACAAGGGCCTGATGACCACGATCCACGCCTACACCGCCGACCAGAACCTGCACGACAACATTCACAAGGACCCGCGCCGTGCCCGCGCCGCCGCGATCAACATCGTCCCCACCTCGACCGGGGCCGCGAAGGCGATCGGCCTGGTGCTGCCCGAGCTCAAGGGCAAGCTCGACGGCTACGCGCTCCGCGTGCCCACCCCGACCGGCTCGCTCACCGATCTCTCCTTCGAGGCGTCGCGGGAGACCAGCGTCGAGGAGGTCAACGAGATCGTGAAGGCGGCCGCGGACGGCAGGATCCTGCGCTACTCGACCGCCCCGATCGTGTCCTCGGACATCGTGACCGACCCCGCGTCCTGCATCTTCGACGCACCGCTGACGAAGGTCATCGGCAACCAGGTCAAGGTCGCCGGGTGGTACGACAACGAATGGGGCTACTCCAACCGCCTTGCGGACCTGATCGTCCACATCGGCGCCACTCTCTGACGGCGTCGACGACACGATGGGCAGCTACCCCGGGCTGGGCGAGGTCACTGGCAAGCGGGTCCTCGTCCGGTCGGACCTCAACGTTCCGCTCGATCGTCTCGACGACGGGCAGTGCACGATCACCGACGACGGCCGGATCCGGGCCAGCGTCCCGACCATCAAGGCGCTGGCAGAGGCCGGCGCCCGGGTGATCGTGACGGCGCACCTCGGTCGTCCCAAGGGCGAGCCCGACCCGGCGTACTCCCTCGCACCGGTCGCTGCCCGGCTCGGTGAGCTGCTCGGGCAGGATGTCGCGTTCGCGGCCGATACCGTCGACGAGTCCGCGCAAGCGACCGTGGCGGCGCTCGACGACGGCCAGGTCGCGGTGCTCGAGAACGTACGTTTCAACGCGGGGGAGACGAGCAAGGACGACGCCGAGCGTGGTGCGTTCGCCGACCAGCTCGCGGCGTTGGCGGACGCCTTTGTCTCCGACGGCTTCGGCGTCGTGCACCGCAAGCAGGCCTCGGTGTTCGACGTCGCGCAGCGGCTGCCGCACGCCATGGGCGGTTTGGTCGCCGTCGAGATCGATGTCCTGCGTCGGCTCACGGTCGACCCCGAACGGCCCTACGTGGTCGTCCTCGGCGGCTCGAAGGTGTCCGACAAGCTCGGCGTGATCGACAACCTGCTCGGCAAGGCCGACAAGCTGCTCATCGGCGGCGGCATGGTCTTCACCTTCCTCGCGGCCGAGGGTCACGAGGTCGGGAAGAGCCTGCTGGAGGAGGACCAGCTCGACACCTGTCGGGACTATCTCCGGCGCGCGCGCGAGGCGGGGGTGGAGCTGCTGTTGCCGTCAGACATCATCGTCGACACCGAGTTCCCCTCGGGCGATCGCACACCCGCCCCCGGCGCCGTGCCGGCCTCCGAGATTCCGGCCGACTGCCTCGGCCTGGACATCGGGCCGGAGAGCGCTGCCGCGTTCGCCAGGACGCTCGCCGACGCGCGCACCGTCTTCTGGAACGGCCCGATGGGCGTCTTCGAGGTCGACGCCTTCGCGGCCGGCACCAAGGCGGTTGCCGAGGCGCTGACCAAGGTGGACGGCCTGACGGTCGTCGGCGGCGGCGACTCCGCGGCGGCGGTGCGCAAGCTCGGGTTCGAAGATTCCGCCTTCGGTCACATCTCCACCGGTGGTGGCGCCAGCCTCGAATACCTCGAGGGCAAGGAACTGCCCGGCATCACAGTCCTGGAGGACTAGTACATGGCAAGCAGCACACGCACGCCGATCATGGCTGGCAACTGGAAGATGAACCTCAACCACCAAGAAGCGGTGGTGTTGGTCCAGAAGCTCGCCTGGACCCTGTCGGACAAGCGGCACGACTACGGCAAGGTCGACGTCGTCGTGCTGCCGCCGTACACCGACATCCGGTCCGTCCAGACGCTGGTCGACGGCGATCGGCTTTCGATCCGGTACGGCGCGCAGGACCTTTCCGTGCACGAGTCCGGTGCCTACACCGGCGAGATCTCGGCGGGGATGCTCGCCAAGCTGGGCTGCTCCTACGTGACGGTCGGCCACTCCGAGCGCCGGCAGCACCACGCGGAGACCGACGAGCTCGTCGCCGCGAAGGCCAAGGCCGCGCTCGATGCCAAGATCACGCCCATCGTCTGTGTCGGCGAGGGCCTCGAGATCCGGCGGGAGGGCACGCACGTGCCCTACAACACCGCCCAGGTCGTCGGGTCGCTCGCAGGGCTGACGGCCAAGCAGGTCGCCGGTCTGGTCATCGCCTACGAGCCGGTGTGGGCGATCGGCACCGGTGAGGTCGCCACGCCCGACGACGCGCAGGAGGTCTGTGGCGCGATCCGCGGACAGATCAAGGAGTCCTACGGCGCTGACGCCGCTGACGCCGTACGGATCCAGTACGGCGGTTCGGTGAAGGCCGCCAACGTCGCCGGGATCATGGCCCAGCCCGACATCGACGGCTGCCTGGTCGGCGGGGCGAGCCTGCAGGCCGACGAGTTCGGTGGCATCTGCCGGTTCTACGACATGCCGCAACTAGGAACTGGCTGAACGCACCGGTCGGTGGCTTCCGCCCGAGCCACACCGATCTCGGCGTTCGAACGCGCCCCTACTGATACAGAATCCCTGCGCCAAGGTGCGCTCACGAGCGCCCTCGACCCCCTCCGCCGTCGTGCCGGTCGGCGCGGATCCGCACCATCAGTTCCTCGCGCGATCTGACCAGCCTGCCGGCAGCCACGTCTGCTTCAACCTTGACGAGATTGTCTGAGATCCCGGCTGGGCGAGCCAGAACGCTGTCTCTTCATCGACTGAACCGTCGAGGCAGGGCGGCCAGCAGAGGTCGCGTCATCGCTCGACACGACCGGGCCGCTCTCCGCGTCTCCGTTGCCCTGAGACTGGCTTGGCCCCATGGGAACACGGGTATGCGTTTCCGTGCCCCAACGGCCTGTTAGACCGTTGGGCGGAGCGCAGGCGTCTCGTCAACGCTCCGCCGGTCAGTTGGGAGGCGACGCAGTCTCTAGCAGGGATTGACCGCGTCCACGTGGAAGCCTTGGTCGACGACGGCTGGGTCTGTGACGAGTCGCACGGACCCGACGCTGGTCGGGATACAAGGTGTCGTCTGGCCCAGGGGATGGGGACCGTCGTACCGCGCGAGCTCGTTGCCGTTGCCGTCGTAAATGATCACGTAGTCGTAGCCAGCTTCGGTCGCCAGCTGGTCGAAGTGGAAGGTAAACCCGGCCTGGCCGTTGTCGAACGTCCAGGTGCAGTCGCCGTTGTTGCCGTAGGGGTGGGGGGACTCGAACGGGATCTGCGCGTCAGCGTCGCTCACGCAGGGAGGCGGCGGTGGCACTGCGGTGGCGCAGCCGGTGTGCACCCCCACGGCGTCCCAGGCGGCTTTGATGCCCTTCTTGCTGCGGCCCGCGACAGCAATGGTGGCGTTACGGGCGTCGCACATGTTGGCGTACTCGGTCAGGCTGGTGAACGCCTTGTAGAAGATCTGCTGGGTTTTGGCCAGGCCTAATGCGCCGACTGTTGTTGCGCAGTCGGCGGAGTGGGTGTGACCTCCCGAACCGGTGGTGTCGCAGCCGGCGTTCCGCCCGCCGTTGACGGCGAGGAAGTAGGCGTGGTTGGGGATACCGCTGTTGGTGTGGACCCCGCCGTTGTCGCTGGTGCCGGTGTAGCGCTCGGAGTAGTGGTCGGGGTCACCGTCGTCCCTAGGGTCGCCCATGTTGCGGAACCCGGCGGTGGTGCCGCCGTAGACCCCGGCGGGGATCACGTCCTCCCCGATGAGCCAGTCCGGTTCGACCGTCGGGTCCAGGTTGCGGTCGTCCGCCCAGAACTCGGCGGAGTTGCCCATCATGTCGCTGAAGGCTTCGTTGAGGGCACCGGACTCGTTCTCGTAGATCAGGTCGGAGGTGAAGTCGGTGACGCCGTGGGTGAGCTCGTGGCCAACGACGTCGAGTCCTCCAGAAAGCGGCAGGCAACCCGGGCCGTCACCGTCGCCGTAGGTCATCTGCTCGCCGTTCCAGAAGGCGTTGCAGTAAGCCACGTCGTAATGGACGGTGGAGATGATGGGCATCCCGGCGTTGTCGATGCTGTTGCGCCGGAACACGGTGCCGTAGAAGTCATCAATCACGTTCGCGTAGTAGTGGGCGTCCACGCCCGGGGGCTGGCTGGGGCTGACGCTGTAGGGCGTACTGAGGTCCCACGTGTTGTCCGGGTCGGTCATCATCGAGCCCGGGTGGGCGGTGCCGTTTGAGGCGTCGTAGGTCAGCTGACGGCCGTCGGCAGAGACGAGCTGCCAAGCATCGCCGGACTTGGTGGTGTCGATGACCTTGCGGTCACCCTTCACCCCGTCACCCTCACCGTGGGCCACGGCGTCGAACTGGTTGTCGATCCTGCCGGTCGCAGCGTCGATCCACTGGATCCACCGGTGAGCGGCCCGTCGCGTCTCCACCTCGTAGAACTGTCGCCCGTCGCGCGGGTCGATCTTCAAGGTGACGTACCGTGCGCCGCGCGCGCCGATAGCGCTGGTGGCCTTCTCCCGGGCGTCGGTCCGGGTCAACCGGAGGACGGTGGCCGGCTCCAGGCTGGCGTAGTGAGCGCCGATCACGGACGTCGCCGTCCCCGAGGCGTCACGGAACACGGTGACCTGCCCGTTGAGCACGTCCGCGCCGGCCACGACCTGCTGGTAGCGGGTCTGGCGGGTGCCGTCGGCGTACTGGGCGACCCACGCCTCGCGAAGGTCGGACGGCAGACGGTACGCCGCCGCCTCGTCACCCGACAGCGCGATCGCTCCGTCCGCGATGGCCGGGGCTTTCGAGGGCGTAGACGGGACCGAGGAGGCAGCAGAAGCTCGAAGGCTGCTGGTACCTACGCTCGAGAAGAAGACTGCGGTCATGGCCGCGGCGGTAGCCAAGGCGATTGTTTGGTGACGCATGAGGCGAACTCCCGAGAGAACGAAGCATGGTGGTCCAACTGGAATAGACCAGACGGTTGTACCAGAGATCCGCTCAGGTCTTAACCCTGGAACGAAACCAACGTTCAAGGTTTTACCTTGCCAGGCCTGGAGATCACCTGCGACTCTCGCGATGCTGGCGAGCCGGGGCCACCGACTCCGACGGCGCGGACCCACGCGACTTCTGGCCGACAGGCTGGGTCGACGTACCGGTCGGCACGACGCCAGGGCGGGTACTCCCCAACGTGACAGCGGGTGGTGGCCGCGGCATCTGCCGGTTCTACGACATGCCGGCGCTGTGACGAACGGCCCTGTCCACACGTGTGTCCCGGGTTCGGAACGCGCTCGAGGCTGACGTAGGATCCCTGACGTGTTGGAAACCGCTTTCACCGTTCTGCTCGTGCTCACGAGCATGCTGATGATCCTGCTCGTGCTGCTGCACAAGGGCCGTGGCGGCGGGCTCTCGGACATGTTCGGCGGCGGTGTGTCCAGCTCCCTGGGCGGTTCGTCGGTCGCCGAGCGCAACCTTGACCGGTTCACGATCGGCATCGGTGTCATCTGGTTCGCGTGCGTCATCGCGCTCGGCCTGCTACTTGCCTATCAGTGATCCCCCGAGACTGAACAACGCTTCCGGTCCCGCCGGATCAAACTGAGGAGAGTGTCCGTTGGCTGGTGGTGGCAACGCGATCCGCGGTAGTCGCGTCGGCGCAGGCCCGATGGGTGAGGCCGAGCGTGGCGAGGCCGCACCGCGTCAGACGGTGACCTACTTCTGCGCCCACGGTCACCGGTCGGTGATCGCCTTCTCCGTCGAGGCAGCCGTGCCCGACTCCTGGGACTGCCCCAAGTGCGGCCTGCCAGCCGGCCTGGACTCCGAGAACGCGCCGCCGGCGCCGAAGATCGAGCCCTACAAGACCCACCTTGCCTACGTGAAGGAGCGCCGCTCCGACCAGGAGGCCGAGGTCATCCTCGACGAGGCCATCCAGCTCCTCCGCACCCGCCGCAAGTCCGGCGAGATCGTTTTCTGAGGTAGGTCTACAGCCGCGAGGCTGCGTCGTGGTCGAGGAACCAGGTGGTCTCGGTCAGACCGCGAACACCGCGGGCCGGGGTCTCGGCGACGGTGCCCTCCTCGGCGAGTGCCCGGGCGACGGCGTCGGCCTTGGCCTCCCCGGAGGCGAGGAACCACGCGGCGTGTGAACGCTCGAACGCCTCGAACGTGAGGGTGACCCGGTCCGTCGGAGGCTTGGGGGAGTCGTGGACCGCGGTCGCGATCGCGTCGGTGACCCCCAGGCCGGGATGGCCGGGGAAGAGCGACGCGATGTGGCCGTCGGGGCCGATGCCGAGCATCAGGATGTCGAAGACGCCGCCGCCCTCGGCCCGGACCTCGTCGGAGTACGACGCGGCGGCTGACTCCGCGTCCGGCACCTGACCGGCGGCCGGCACCTCGTGGACCCGGCTCGCGCCGACCTGGTCGAGGAACGCCGCGCGGGCCTGGCCGGCGTTGCGGTCAGGGGAGTCGGCGGCGACGAACCGCTCGTCGCCGAACCAGAAGTGCACCCCGCCCCAGTCGACGCCGGACGCGGGCGCCATCCGCGCGACCTCGCGGTGGACGGCGTCGGCGATCGTGCCGCCCGTGAGGCCGATGTGCGGGACATGGCCGGCCGCCTGGGCGTCGGCGATGCGGTTGAGCAGCTCACCTGCGACGGCGGTGGCCAGCGTCTCCGCATCCGGCTTGACCTCGATCAGGGGTGACGGTCGGTCGTCCATCAACGTCGGTGCCTCCGGTAGTAGTCGATCAACGCGCGGGTCGAGGGGTCCTGCTGCGCGATCGCCGCATCATCGCCCGCGACCGCGGGAGTGATCTGCTGCGCGAGCTGCTTGCCGAGCTCGACACCCCACTGGTCGAAGCTGTCGATCCCCCAGACGACGCCCTGGGTGAACGTGATGTGCTCGTAGAGCGCGATCAGCTGCCCGAGGATCGCCGGCGTCAGCTCCGGCGCCATGATCGACGTCGTCGGACGGTTGCCCGGGAACACCCGGGCCGGGACGATCGCCTCCGCCGTACCCTCGGCTCTCACCTCGTCGGCGGTCTTCCCGAACGCGAGCGCCTTCGTCTGCGCGAAGAAGTTGGCGAGGAACAGCTCGTGGACGTCGACATCGCCGTCGCGCAGCGGGTAGGCCGGGTTGGCCACCGCGATGAAGTCGCACGGGATCAGCCGGGTGCCCTGGTGGATCAGCTGGTAGAACGCGTGCTGGCCGTTGGTCCCTGGCTCGCCCCAGAAGACCTCGCCGGTGTCGGTGGTCACGGGGGCGCCGTCCCAGCGCACGCCCTTGCCGTTGCTCTCCATCGTCAGCTGCTGAAGGTAGGCCGCAAACCGGTGCAGGGACTGCGCGTAGGGGAGAACGGCGTGCGTCTGTGCGCCCAGGAAGTTGACGTACCAGATGTTCAGCAGCCCCATCAGGGCCGGCACGTTCCGTTCGAGCGGCACGTCGCGGAAGTGGACGTCGATGGTGTGGAGGCCCGCCAGGAACTCGGCGAACCGCGCCGGGCCGATCGCGATCGCGAGCGAGGTGCCGATGGCGGAGTCGACCGAGTAGCGACCGCCGACCCAGTCCCAGAAGCCGAAGGCGTTGTCCGGGTCGATGCCGAACGCCGCGACCTTGTCGAGAGCGGTGGAGACGGCGACGAAGTGCTGGGCGACCGCCGCGGGCGGGTCGCCGAGTCCGTCGAGCAGCCAGGTCCGGCACAGGCGCGCGTTCGTGAGTGTCTCGAGCGTGCCGAAGGTCTTGCTGGCAACGATGAAGAGCGTGGTGGCCGGATCGAGGTCGACCAGGGTCTCCGCCGCGTCGGTCGGGTCGATGTTGCTGATGAAGCGGCACTCGATCCCGTCCTGGCGGTAGGGCTTGAGCGCCTCGTAGGCCATCACCGGGCCCAGGTCGGATCCACCGATCCCGATGTTGACCACCGTGCGGATCCGTTGGCCGGTGACGCCCAGCCACTGCCCTGATCGCACCTGCTCGGCGAAGGCGTAGACCCGCTCGAGCACGGCGTGGACGTCGCCCACCGTGTCTTGTCCGTCCACCTCGAGCACCGTCCCCGGCGGGTGGCGCAGCGCGGTGTGGAGCACTGCGCGATCCTCGGTGACGTTGATGTGCTCGCCAGCGAACATCGCGTGGCGGTGTTCCTCGAGCCCGACCTCGCGGGCCAGATCGACGAGGACAGCCAGCACCGCGTCGTCGACGAGGTTCTTGGACAGGTCGACGTGAAGGTCACCGGCGTCGAAGGTGAGCCGCGCGGCCCGGCCAGGGTCCTCGTCGAACGCAGCGCGCAGGTCAGGAGTGCCCGCGGCGGCCAGTTCGCCCAGCCGCGCCCACGCCGGCGTCGTCGTCGGGTCCACGGTCAGCCCATCTGACCCTTGACGGTCTCGAGCAGTTCGATCCACGACTTCTTGAACTTGTCGACGCCCTCTGACTCGAGGACCAGGAACACGTCGTCGAGGTCGACCCCGGCCTCGGTGAGCCGGGTGAACAGCGCCTGCGCCTCGGCCGTCTTTCCAGTCACCTGGTCGCCGTTGACCTCACCGTGGTCGGCGAACGCGTCCAGCGTCTTCTCGGGCATCGTGTTGACCGTGTCGGCGACCACCAGGTCGGTGACATAGAGCGTGTCGGGGTAGTCCGGGTTCTTCACGCCTGTCGACGCCCACAGCGGACGCTGGGGATGTGCTCCCGCGCCGGCCAACGTCTGCCAGCGGTCGGAGGCCAGGACCTCCTCGAACGCGGCGTAGGCGAGCCGGGCGTTCGCCACGGCTGCCTGGCCGCGGAGGGCGAGCGCCTCGTCGGTGCCGAGGTCGTCGAGCCGACGGTCGATCTCGGTGTCGACCCGCGACACGAAGAACGACGCGACCGAGCGGATCGTGGAGAGGTCGACGCCGTTGGCCAGGGCCTGCTCGAGCCCGGACAGGTAGGCGTCCATCACCGCCTGGTAGCGCTCGGTCGAGAAGATCAAGGTCACGTTGACGCTGATGCCCTCGGCGATCGCCGCGGTGATCGCCGGGAGGCCCTCGAGCGTGGCCGGGACCTTGATCAGGACGTTGGGCCGGTCGACGGCTGCCCACAGCGCCTTCGCGGACCCGATGGTCGCGTCGGTGTCGTTGGCGAGCGTCGGCTCTACCTCGATCGACACCCGACCGTCGTCGGCGGTGGCGTCCGCGACCGGAGCCAGGATGTCGCACGCGTTGCGTACGTCGTCGGTGGTCAGCTCGAAGACCACCCGGTCGACGTCGGCACCGTCGGCGACGAGCGCCCGCACCTGCTCGTCGTAGCGCTCGCCCTCGGCGATCGCCGCGGCAAAGATGGTCGGGTTGGTCGTCACCCCGACCACCGACTTCCCGGCGACGAGCTCGGCCAGGTTGCCGGTCTCGATGCGCTCGCGCGACAGGTCGTCGAGCCAGATGGACACACCGGCATCGGCCAGTGCCTTCAGACGATCACTCATCGGGTCCTCCTTCGTGAGTCGTTGAGCGGGTGCTAACGCGTTGCCGCCTCGATGGTGTCCTTGGCGGCCTGGGCGACGGCTTCGGGGGTGAAGCCGAGCTCGCGGAAGATCCGGGCGCCGTCGGCCGAGGCGCCGAAGCGCTCGAGGCTCACCATCTGACCGGCATCGCCGACGTACTCCCGCCAACCCTGCCGGATGCCGGCCTCGACGCTGACCCGGGCCTTGACGGTCGGAGGGATCACCTCGTCGCGGTAGGCCTGGGTCTGCTGCTCGAACCACTCGACCGACGGCATCGAGACGACCCGCGCGTTGATGCCGTCGGCGGCGAGCAGCTCACGCGCCCCGACGGCGAGCTGAACCTCGGACCCGGTGCCGATCAGGATCACGTCGGGCTGGGCACCGTCGGCCTCGACCAGGACGTAGCCGCCCTTGCCGACGTCGGCCGTCGTGGCGAAGCCGTCCTCGCCCCGCGGGAACGTCGGGACGTTCTGCCGGGTCAGGATCAGGCCGGCCGGCCGGTCGGTGTTCTTGAGGATCTGCAACCACGCCGCGGCGGTCTCGTTGGCGTCCGCAGGACGGACGATGTCGAGCCCGGGGATGCCCCGCAGCGCCCACAGGTGCTCGACCGGCTGGTGGGTCGGACCGTC
The DNA here is from genome assembly GCA_963756795.1 of uncultured Actinomycetota bacterium. Taxonomy (GTDB): domain Bacteria; phylum Actinomycetota; class Actinomycetes; order Propionibacteriales; family Nocardioidaceae; genus Nocardioides. The sequence goes on from CAVWPK010000002.1 coordinate 695,155, forward strand.
CTCCCCGAGACCGATCGAGTCGTGGGTCCAGACATAGACGACCGGTGCCTGCATCAGCGCCGCGACCCGGACCGACCCGCGCATGTAGTCGGAGAACGTCAGGAAGGTGCCGCCGAAGACCCGGGTGCCGCCGTGGAGCGCGATCCCGTTCATGATCCCGCCCATGCCGTGCTCGCGGATGCCGAAGTGGAGCACCCGCCCGGTGAACGGGTCGGCCGGCCACTCCTCGACGGACCGGTCCTTCGGCAGGAAGGACGGAGCGCTCTTGATGGTCGTGTTGTTGGAGCCGGCGAGGTCGGCGGACCCGCCCCAGAGCTCCGGCATCAGGGGGGCGATCGCGTTGATCACCTGTCCGGACGCGGCGCGGGTGGCGACCCCCTTGGCGTCGGCGGGGAACTCCGGCAACGCGGCCTCGAGCCCCTCGGGCAGTGCCCGGCCCTTCATCCGGAACAGCAGCGCGGCCTGGTCGTGGTGGTCGGCGGCCCACGCGTCGTACTGCCGGTCCCACTCGGCCCCCCACACCTTGCCGCGCTCCAGGAGCGAGCGGGTGTGCTCGAGGACGTCGTCGGGCACCTCGAAGGTCTGCGCGGGGTCGAACCCGAGCACCTCCTTGGTGGCCGCGACCTCGTCGGCTCCCAGCGCCGAGCCGTGGGCAGCTCCGGTGTTCTGCGCGTTGGGCGCGGGCCAGGCGATGATCGTGCGCAGCACGATCAGCGACGGCTGGTCGATGACGGCGTCGGCCGCCTTGATCGCCTCGTAGAGGGCGGGGACGTCCTCGGCGTAGTCGACGCCGTTGGCGTGGTCTCCGCCCTTGGTCCAGTCGACGGTCTGGACGTGCCAGCCGTAGGCCTCGTAGCGCTTGGCGACGTCCTCGTTGAACGCGATGTCGGTGTCGCCCTCGATCGAGATCCGGTTGGCGTCGTAGATCACGGTGAGGTTGCCCAGCTCCTGGGTGCCGGCGATCGAGGACGCCTCGCTGCTCACGCCCTCCTGCAGGTCGCCGTCGGAGGCGATGGCGTAGATGTGGTGGTCGAACAGCGACTCGCCCGGAGCCGGATCAGGGTCGAGAAGCCCGCGCTCGCGGCGGGCCGCCATGGCCATGCCGACCGCGTTGGCGACGCCCTGGCCGAGCGGACCGGTGGTCACCTCGACACCGGCGGTATGGCCGAACTCGGGGTGGCCGGGGGTCTTGGAGCCCCAGGTCCGCAGCGACTTGAGGTCGTCGAGCTCGAGACCGAAACCGCCGAGGAAGAGCTGGGTGTAGAGGGTGATCGAGCTGTGGCCGGCGCTCAGCACGAACCGGTCCCGCGACATCCAGTTCGGGTCGGCCGGGTCGTGCCGCATCACCTTCTGGAAGAGCAGGTACGCCGCGGGCGCGAGGCTCATCGCCGTACCGGGGTGGCCGTTGCCCACCTTCTGCACGGCGTCCACCGCCAGCACCCGGGCGGTGTCGACCGCCCTACGGTCGAGATCGGTCCACTCCAGCTCCGGGATCATGGTCACGACCCTACCGAGAGGCCGCCCCGGGCCGACAGGGACCGGATAGCAGAACCGGGCATGAACACCGATAGACTGCGGGTCGCTCTGACCCCTCGCCGTGAGGTTGCCCGTGACGACCGTCGACCCTGACCGACCAGCCGTTCCGCTGGTCGTCGGAGTGAACGGCGTCGTCGAGCCCGGCGACACCCATCGGCGGGCGTCGGCGCGCGACGTGGTCCTCGCGTACGTCGGCCTCACCAAGCCGCGCGTGATCGAGCTGTTGCTGCTCACGACCGTGCCCGTCATGTTCTTCGCCGCACGCGGGGTGCCGGACCTCGGGCTGGTCGTCGCGACCGTGCTCGGTGGTTCGTTGTCGGCGGGTTCCGCGTCGGTCTTCAACTGCGTCTACGACCGCGACATCGACGAGCAGATGCGTCGTACCCGCCGGCGGGCACTGCCGCGCCACATCATCAGCCCACGCGCCGCCCTGATCTTCGGATTCGTGCTCGGGATCCTGTCCACGGTGATCCTCTACGCATGGGTCAACCCGCTGTCCGCCGCGCTGTCGGTGACTGCGAACGCCTTCTACGTCTTCGGCTACACCATGCTGCTCAAGCGGCGCACCACCCAGAACATCGTGTGGGGCGGCATCGCGGGGTGCTTCCCGGCTCTCATCGGCTGGACCGCGGTCACCAACGAGCTCGCCTGGGCGCCGGTGGTGCTGTTCGCCGTGGTGTTCTTCTGGACGCCACCTCACACCTGGGCTCTCGCGCTGCGTTACCGCGAGGACTACAAGCAGGTCGACGTGCCGATGCTGCCGGTGGTCCGTTCGGCTCGCGCCGTCGCCCGGCAGATCATCGTCTACAGCTGGGTGATGGTCGCGACCAGCCTGCTGCTCTGGCCGGTCGCCGACACCGGGCTGCTCTACCCGATCGCCGCGGCGGCACTGGGCGCCGTCTTCCTGGTGCAGGCCCACCAGATGGAGCGTCGTGCACGGAGCACCGAGGACCTCTCGGTGATCCGCCCGATGCACCTGTTCCACAGCAGCAACCTCTACCTCTCGCTGCTGTTCGTCGCGGTCGCCATCGACCCGCTGCTGCGCTGATACTGCGCTGACCGTCCGGCTGGCGCGCCACTGCCGAATCCGATGCTTTCGGCCGGCGACTGCTGCCGAAACCGCGCCCTTCGGCGGGGTCACGCCTTCGGTATCGGATGTGGTCGCGACGTACGCCAAAGGCGTGACCGGTTCCGGAAATCCTGGTTCTCTTGACCCGAATGGCTGTTGTGGGCCATTCGGCCTCGCCCGCCGAGCCGCTTCTCGGATGACGATCTACCCTCGGGACGTTGGCGCGCTCCAACGCCGACGTCCCGAGGCAGGAGCCGCTCCACCATCCGGCCCCTTACCAGCCGGTTCACTGACCGGTTCACTGGCAGGGTTCACTGACTGGTTCACTGACTCGGCAGGCGGGCCCGGGTCGAGATAGCGACCCACGCCAGTGCGGCTGCGGTGAGCGCCGCCCCGAGCAGGTGGAGCAGCACCAGCCCGGTCGGTAGGTCGAGGAAGTACTGCGTGTAGCCGATGGTCGCCTGGACGCCCTCGGTCGCCAGCAGCACCAGCGCCGCGGTCCGCAGCGGCAGATTCCCGTCGCGACCGGCCAGGAGCACGGTGGCGACCGTCAGGGCGACCAATGCGTAGACCGCCCACGCGTGCACGTGGGACATGGTCCCGGGATCCAGGCCCGTCCTCGGTGAGTCCTCGTCGCCGCTGTGCGGACCGGAGCCGGTGACCACGGTTCCGAGGTAGAGGACGACCCACCCGACGACGAACGTCGCGAGCGCGGCCCGCCGCGTCCATGGCAGCGCCCAAGCCCGCGGCCGCCCGATCAGCCGGTCCAGCAGCAGGACGCAGGCACCGATGATCGCAAGCGACACCAGCAGGTGCAGGGCGACGATCCACGGGTTCAGGTCGGTATGGACGGTGACTCCGCCGATCACCGCCTGCGCGGGGATGCCGAGCGCGATCACGGTCGCGATCAGCAGCGGACGTCGGTCGGCAACGTCTCGGTCCCGCAGGACCGGGAGGAGCGCAGCCGCCCAGCACGCGACGGCGATCGCGACGAGCACGAAGGTCAGCGTCCGGTTGCCGAACTCGATCACGCCATGAAGACCCAGCTCGTCGTGGACGACGTACGACTCCTCCGTGCAGCGGGGCCAGGTCGGACAGCCCAGACCCGAACCGGTGAGGCGGACGGCGCCGCCGGTCAGGACGATCGCGACGTTCGCGACCAGGTTGGCCCAGGAGAGGCGGACGAGCAGCCGGGACGGAGTGGTGGTCACTCCCATCGGAACCACCGGGCAGCCGCACCGCCGCCGACGACCGCCCACCCCGCCAGCACCACCAGCTCCCGTACGGCGATGCTGCCTTCGCAGGCGGCGCGCATGGCCTCGCCGAGAGCGCCCGACGGGAGCCACGACACGAAGCCGCCGAGGCCGCCGTACGCCGCCGCCGGGAGTACGACGGCGCCGCCCGCGAGCAGCAGCAGGTAGACCAGGTTGGCGGCAGCCAGGGTCGCCTCGGCGCGCAGCGTGCCGGCGAGCAGCATGCCCAGGCCGGCGAACGCTGCGGTGCCGAGCAGTACGGCGAGGACCAGGCCGACCACGTCGACGTCAGGAGACCAGCCGAGCAGGAGGCCGGCGGCACCGAGCACAAGGAACTGCAGCACCTCCACACACAGCAGGGCGCCGATCTTGCCGCCGAGCAGTGCACCACGAGACAGCGGAGCGGCGCCGAGCCGCTTGAGGACGCCGTACCGGCGCTCGAAGCCGGTCGCGATCGCCAGCGACGTGAAGGCTGTCGACAGCACGGCCAGCGCGAGCACGCCGGGTGTCAGGACGTCGACCGACGTGTGCGGGGAGTCGAGGTTCAGCCGGGGCGCCCCTCGAACCGCGCCGATCAGGACCAGCAGCGGGATCACCACCGCGAGCAGCAGTTGCTCGCCGTTGCGCAGCAGCAACCGGGTCTCCATCGTGGCCTGGGCCAGCACCTGCCGCGCGAGGGGAGCGGCGCCCGGCGCGGGGGCGAAGGTGCCGCTGCTCACGGGGTGGTCTGCCGTCCGGTGAGCTCCAGGAAGACGTCCTCGAGGTTGCGTTGCCCGAGGGTCAGCGACTCGGGAAGCACGCCGTGCTCCTCGCACCAGCGCGACACCACCGCCAGGGTCGAGCCGTCGGCGGGCCCCGACACCTGGAGGCTGTGCGGGTCGAGCACGACCAGCTCGGTGGTCGGCCCCAGAGCGGACGCGAGCGCCTGCGGAGCGCCCGGGGGGAACGGCTGGGTGACGACGAGCCGGATGGTCGCCACGGTGCCGCCACGAGTGAGCTCGAGGGGGGAGCCGCTGGCGACCAGTCGGCCCTTGTCGAGGATGTGCACCTGGTCGGCCAGCCGCTCGGCCTCCTCCAGATAGTGCGTCGTCAGCACGACGGTCACCCCGTCGGTCCGCAGCTCCTCGAGCAGCTCCCAGACAGTGCGCCGTACCTGCGGGTCGAGGCCGGCGGTGGGTTCGTCGACGAAGACCAGCTCGGGTCGGCCGATGAGCGCCATTGCGAGACCGAGCCGCTGCTGCTGACCACCCGACAGCCGGCGGTACGGCGTCCGCCCGCACTCGTGGAGCGCCAGTCGTTCCATCAGCAACCCACTGTCGAGCGGGTGGGCGTGCAACCGGGCGACGTGACGGAGCATCTCCTCGGCATGGACGCCGCTCCAGGCGCCGCCTGACTGCAGCATCACCCCGATCCGCGGCATCAGTGCGCGGCGGTCGGCCACGGGGTCGAGCCCGAGCACCCGGACCTTGCCCTCGTGCGGCCGGCGGTAGCCTTCGCAGGTCTCCAGGGTCGTCGTCTTACCGGCTCCGTTGGGCCCGAGCACCGCCGTGATCGTGGTGGCTGCGACCTCGAGCGACAGCCCGTCGACGGCCGCCTTGCCGCCGTAGGACATGCGGAGATCAGTGATCTCAACGACGGCCGGCACGGGCGCCAGTCTACGGAGCGGGACCGGGGGCCCAGGTATGGCCCCGGGTGCAGCGGGACGGGTTCGCGAGAGGGGTGCGTCCTAGAGATCTCGCGCCCAGTCGCCCACGTCGCCGATCAGCTCGCCGGGTGGGACCGCTTGGACCAACAGCCCGATCGCGACCAGCAGCAGCGCGACCTGGAGCACGGTCCACAGGACCCGGAGCGCGTGGTAGTGCGGCGGCAGGGTTTCACGAGGTGGTGTCGTCATCTCAGGACGCCCTCCAGTTCGCTCTCGGTCTCGGGGCGCGCCATCGCCTCGACCCAGAACCCGGCTTCGTGGAACGCCCAGTCGAGCACGTTGAACGGGTGCAGCGCGTCATCCTGGTCTCGCAGGCTGTAGGAGTCGACCGCGAAGTAGCCGACGGTGCCGAAGTCGCTCTCGATCGCGGCCACGAAGTCGTCGAGCCCCCGGTTGGAGAGCCAGCGCCGTACGGCGCCACCGTCGGCTGCGTCGAGGACGTCCTCGCCCATCAGCTCGTGGACGATGTCGACCTTGGTCACGACCACGCCGAGGTGCTTGACCGTCAGGTCGACGTGCTCGGTCTTCAGCCGCTCGACCACGCTGTGGTAGGAGCGGGTCGGGTCGCCGTCGGAGACGGACACCGTTCCGGCCAGGTCGGAGGCGTCGTAGAGAGGCATCACCTTGGGCAGGGCCAGCGGGTCGAGCATCAGCAAGATGACGTCGGAGGTGTCGAAGTAGACCAGGGCTCGGGACCGGTCCTCGTCGGCGAACGCCTCGCCGGCTGCGTCCATCAGCTGCAGCTCCTTGTCGACCGCTCCCTGGGTCAGCCGGAACGGCAGCCCTTCCGGCCGGTCGTCCCACGGCGTCTTCGCGACGCGCCGGCCGGAGGTGACGGCTGCGTCGGCCGCCTTGAGGAAGGCGCGCGAGGTGGGGGAGATCGCGGTGAACTCCCCGTTGTGGGCCTTGACCCGGTCGGCGATGCTCATCACTGCCGCGGAGAGGAACTGGGTCTTGCCCGAGGCGACCGCGCCGATCACGGGCAGGAACATGACCTGCCGGGTACCGCTGCCCTTCGGCAGCTCGCGGCGGCAGGCCGGACAGACCGCAACCAGGTTCTGGCCGCCGGTCCGGACGGTGGCCGGGATGGTCGTCTGGCAGGCGCACCGCCGGTGAAAGACGCCGAGGGGACCCGGGGTGAGGTCGCGATGGATGACCAGGCAGCCGGCGTTGGTGCACAGATAGCTGGGCGTCGGGTCGACCGCGTAGCAACGAGGGCACCGGGAGGTGGTCCGTCGCTGCGTGCGGAGCGTCGCCTCGACCGTCCGGCGTACGCCGATCGTCGCGGCCTGCGCCGCTGTGAACGCACCTCCCACCACGACGACCACCAGGTGCCAGGCTCCGACTGAGACGGAGAGACCGAGGAGGGCGCCCGCCAGGGCGGGGAGGACGAGGATGACCCAGACCAGCCCGGTGCCGACCGATGCGGCCGCCCGGACCCCGCCGTTGCCGGGACGCCACCACAGTGTCCGCGCGACCTCGCTCACCAGGGTGCCGATGCCCACGGCGCCCGAGCGGATCGCGGCCGCGTCGCGCAAGCCCTGGTGCGGCAGGTAGAGCGGCCACGCACGGTCCCAGCCGAACCTGTTGTCCGGGGTGAGGAAGGAGCTGATCACCCGGCCCTCGGCGACCGCCTCGGGCGTGGTGATGTCGGGGCGCGAGTAACGGCCCGTGTAGCTGAGGACCGGGAGGGCGACCCCCACGAGGACGCCGGCAGCGAGGGTGATCAGCGCCGCCGCCGCCCACCAGGTCGCGATACTTGCCAACAGCACGGTTAGGCTCCCTTGGGTTTGCTGAACCGGCCGGTGCGGCCCCGCCGCCGCTCGGGGCGGGCATTGCGGAGCAGGGCGTCCATCCGGTCTCGCTCGGGACGCTCCCATTCTCCCCGGATGCGGGTCAGCGTGGTCGACTTCACGTCTTCGGTCAGGAATTCCAGGGCACCGGTCGCCATCGTGGCCGGCTGGCCGCCGGCGACCTTGACGGCTCGGAGCACGACGTCGGACTTGCGGTCGGTCGCGAATCGCCTCCGGAGCGCAACCCGCACGCCGTCGCCGGCCCAGGTCCCGGCCTCGGCAGCGACGTAGTCGACCGCGCGGGTGTCGACCGCATCGAGGAGGCAGTCGCCGAGATGGGGGGCGACCGCCGGGCCCCAGGCGGCGAGGTCGCCGAGCAGCGGTTTGAGCGTGGGGTTGGTGCGGTCCCGTACACGGGCGCGGGCTGCCTCGATGCGCTGGTGGACGTCGGCGTAGTCCAGGGCGAGCTGGGCCAGCTCCTCGTCGGGGAAGTCCGCGCCGTAGTAGGGCGCGTGCAGTACGGCGTCGAGGAGCTCGTCGTAGGACGCATTGCTCGACCCCTGCCCGTTGCGCAGCGTCTGCACGGCGTTGCGGACGAGGGCGGCCAGCCGGACATCGACGCCCTGGTGCCGCAACCAGGCCGCGACCAGCAGGTTGTCGCGGGGAAGGATCGGGCGGCCGATGACGATCGGCCAGGTCTTGGGCTTGAGGTTGACGTTCGGCAGCGCGTCGGCTCGCTGCTGGCGCGGCAGTTGGCCGATGGTCGCGGCCTCGAGCCAGGGGTGGACGGCGGCTGCTTCGGGCTCGTCGGCCAACCAGTCCCACGTGCCGCCGACCACGGCGAGCTCGGCGACCCGGTCGTGGGCGTCGAGGTCGGTGGACAGGCGGGTCACCAGCCGTCGCAGCCCGTCACACGACACGCGGTCGAGAACCTCGGCGATGTCCGCCGCCCCGGCCGCCCCCATCCGGTCACGCGTGTCACGAGCAGCCTTGATCTCCTCGGCGCTGCTCGGCGACCAGCAGGCGAGCGCGTCGACGATGGACGGATCGGGACCGGTCAGCGAGGACGTGGCGCCCGCCCTGTCGAGAGCTTCGACCAGCTCCAGCGCGAGCGTCCAGGCATCGGCTGTCGGGATGCCGCCGGACAGCGCGGACGCAGCGCGCGCGGCGAGCTCGTGTCCGACGTGAGCCTCCCACTGCGCCGCCAGGTCGAAGGCCGGGCGCTCGGTTGCCGGGGCATCCTCCAGGAACGCTGCGACCCGCGCCAGGCTGCCCTCGCTCGCGTCGATGTCGCTCACGGTCCGCCGTTCGAGGTCGATCACGTGCGTGCCGAAGCTCGGCTCGAGCTCGAACTCGGGGCTCACGCCGACGACGGCGGCCTCGGTCCGCGAGGGATCGTCCACGAGGGCGCGGAACGTCAGTCTCGCTGCGCTGTCGTCGTCCAGCAGGAGCGAACCCGCTGCGATCCACCTCATCACGACGTCGAGGTCGCGGTGGATGAGCACCAGCCGGCGCGGTACGTCGCCAGCCGCCGCCTCGAGCATGGTCACGTAATGGGGGAGCACCCGCACGGCCCACGGGTCCTGGCTCATCATCTCCCGCAGCGCATCGGCCTCGAAGTCCGGACGGACCGACGCAGGGACGGTCCACCGCTCGAGGTCACCGCTCGGAGTCTCGGCGAGGGTCCAGGCCGGCGCGGCATAGAGCTGGGCGGGCCGGTAGTCACCGAACCCGGCGTCATCGCTCACCACCACCTGGGTGACCAGGTTGCCCGGGCGTCCGCTCAGCGTCAGCCCGGTGGAGTGACCCCGAGCGAGATAGCGGCGGCCGTCGTGGCGGGTGTAGGCGCAGGTCGGGGGATGGGCGAGCTCGTCGTGGTCGTGGTTCCACGTCGGGTGCACCCGGTGGAGCAGCTCCTCGCGGATCCGTCGACGGTCCTCGGGAGTGATGCCGGGGCTGAGCGCGCGGAAGTTGAAGCCTTCTAGTCCGTCGACTGACTCCTCGGCCGTCGTGTCGGAGTAGACGGCGACATCGAACACTCCGCTCACCGCCGGAAGCGGGAGGATCCCGAAGTCTCGCCTTGCCGTGCGGCGGCGAACTTGTCGGTGACTTCGCCGAGCTGGTCGAGGATGTCGCCGAGCCGGATCGACGCGGCAGCCATCGAGTCACGCAGCGAGGAGGCGATGGCGACGAGGTCGCGCAGCGCCATGTCCGCCTGTGCCGCGGCGTCCGCGGTCGCCTCGTCGACGAGGGCCCGAGTCTGTCGCTGCGCTGCCTCCCGGTCGGCCTCGGCCGCGTGCCGGGCCTCGGCCAGCAGCTGCTCGGCGGTGACCTTGGCGCGCGCTGCCTCGTCACGCGCGGCTGCGGAGTCGGCTGCAGCCTCCTCCGCCTCGCGCTCTGCGGCGGCGGCGATCTGCTCGGCGCGGGAGCGGGCGTCGGCCAGGATCTGCTCGGCGCGGCCCTTCGCCTCTGCTGCAGCGAGGGTCTTGCGGTTCTCGGCGTCGCCGGCCACACCGTCGGCGATCCGCTGGGCCTGCATCACGATGGCGTCGGCCTCGGAGAGAGCGGCGCGGCGGATGTCGGCCGCCTCGGCCAACTCCTGTTCTGCGCGTCCCTTCAGGTCGAACACCTCGCGCATTTCATGCGCGGTCGGGTCAGAGCCCGAGCCGGTCTGCGTCGTCATGGATCCCCCATTTGGAGCGATAGAGGTCTAGGTGGAGCGAGGAAGCCCCGACCATGGGTTTCCCTAGCCTCAATAGTCTCGTACAGAACCGCAGGCGACAGAACCTCGCGATATCACATCCGACACCGATTCCGTCGGACTAGCCATCGGGACACCGATCAGGACTGCGATCGCCCGCATCCGATCAGCGATTGCGCACCCTACGCAGCCGCTCGGCGGGACGGCTGAACGTCGTCGCTGCGGCGTCGGATGCCGCTTCGGAGTCGGCCCCGACCGGTGCCGCCGGCTCCGAGGGCGCGGACGGGTCGGACCCGAGGCCCACCGAGGCGTCGAGGTCCGCCCGCAGCTGGGCGGTGCGGGGGGCGATCTCGGAGAGCGTCGTCGACAAGTCCTCGAGAGTGACGCTGAGCCGGGACACCGCGTCGGAGGCAGTGTCGAGCTGGCCGTGGGCGGCCTGATGGGTGGTTTCGAGCAACTGCCGGCGGTTCATCGTCGCCTCGCGGCGCGAAGTCAGTCGGAGCGCATCGGCCTGAACGCCGGCGGACTCGCGGCGTACCTCCGCTCGCGCCAGCGCCGCTGCGGCATCGTCGGCAGCCTCGGCTGCGGCGACTCGGATGCTCGCCGCCTTGGCCTCGGCCTCGGCGACCGCTGCCGCGGCCTGCGCCTGTGCCTCGGCAAGCACAGTGGCGGCCGCTCGTTCGCCCTCGGCGGTCACTCCTTCGGCCGTCTGTCGGGCACCGGCCGCGAGCGCGGCGGCGACCGCCTCCGCCTGGGCGCGGACCTCGACCACCTCGCGCGCAACCTGTTCCTCGGTCTCGGCAGCGCGCACCACCGCGGCCTCGGCTTGAGCACGCAACTCGGCAACGAGATCGGCGGTTCCGCTTCCCTGAGATGTGGTCACGGAGCCAAGGGTAACCACAGCAAATCAGTCTTCGACAGATTCGTCGCGATCGACCTGTGGGATCGACTCGCGAGCACCGGACAGGGCCGCCAGGATGTCGGAAAGACGTGCGGACGCGGCGATGATCGCCTCGTTGAGCCCGGTCGCGACCAGGTCCAGCTGGTCGAGCGCGCCGCGGCTCTCGGTGGTGACAGCGGACAGTGCGGAACTGCGTAGCTCGGCCGTCTCCCGCGCCGAGGCGTCGCGCTCGTACTCCGCCATCCGTCGCGCGGTCTCGATCAGCTCGGTGGCCGACGCCTCGAGCTCCTCGGCTCGTGAGGACGCGACCGACGCCTCGCGCCGGATCCGATCGGCGTCCATCTCGGCCTCGGCGAGGATGGACTGGGCGGAGCCCCTGGCCTCGGAGATGATCTGCTCGGCCCGGCCGCGGGCTTCGGCCGAGGCGAGCGACGCCATCGAGGCCGCCTCCTTCTCAACGGCATCCGCAGCTTCCTGGGCGCGGGCGACGATCTGGTCTGCCTCACTGAGCGCCTCGCGGCGAGTGGCGAGCGAGTTGGCGATCTCGGACTCGGCGCGCTGGCGCATCTCGTAGAGGGAGCGGAGCTCATCGGCGAACGACCCAGAGGCGCTCGCACCCGATGGAGCGAAGTCGGGAGGCGGCATGGTGCTCGGAGCGTAGTGCCCTTTACCGGTCATGTCAGCCTGTTGCCGGGTGTGGCAACTCCCGCCGACCGTTCGGTCACTAGGGTGAACGCCGTGAGTCCCTGGGTCCTCGGCGCGGTTCTCGTGCTGTGCGGCGTCACGACGATCGTCCTGGTCGTCCACCTGGTCCGCGACCTCGCGGCCGCGGACGCCATGTTCGGGCTCCTCGCTGTCACCGAGCTGGTCCTGCTCGGTCAGCTGGCCGGGGGTTGCATCGCGCTTGCCAACACCGAGCGTGACGTCGACGGCACGCTGTTCGTGGCCTACCTCGTCGGCACCAGTCTGGCGCTTCCAATCGGCGCGTTCTGGTCGCTGGCAGAGCGCACCCGCGCCGGCACTGCGGTGGTCCTCCTGGCCGTGCTGACGGTCGCGGCACTCGAGGTCCGGCTCGACGCGATCTGGGCCGGTGCCGCGTGACCGAGACCGGCACCCACGCCTCCCCAGCGCTGGCCGTCGGCTGGGGCCGGGCTCTCGTCTTCGGCTACGGCGTGTTCGCGGTCGCCGCCACCGGGCGTTCGCTGGTCCAGCTCAGCACCGACGCCGGCGAGGCGCCACTGGCGTACTCCCTGTCCCTGTTCGCGGCTGCGGTCTACCTGATCGCGACGACCTCGCTGCTCCTCGGCGGGCGGCGGGGGTGGCGGGTCGCCGGCATCGCGGTCTGCATCGAGCTGGTCGGCGTGCTCTCGGTCGGTGCGCTCAGCTACGCCGCACCGGACCTCTTTCCCGACAAGACCGTCTGGTCGCACTTCGGCCAGGGCTACGCGTTCCTGCCGCTGGTGCTCCCGCTGGCCGGCCTCGCCTGGCTCCGCCGCACCCGGCCGCGCCCGCCCGCCTCGGCTTATCAGATCTGAGCGCGTCACCCCTCCAATGGGTTCATAGGGCGCCCCGCACGGCGTTGACTGTCAGGGTCCGGGTGAGGAACCCGGTACACAGGGGGAGTGGAGATGCGCGGAGTCCAACGGGTGTGCCTTGCCGTCACCCTTGTCGTCGCCCTCGCCGTCGCACTGGTCGCGGTCGGTCTCGGAAGCGCGACGGTGCCGGCGGCTGCGGCGCCGATGGCCGTTGCGGACACCGTCAGGGTCAACGGCGTCGTTCTCGGTCATGACGGCCGGCCGGTCGAGGGAGCCACGATCGAGGTCGTCCTCGACCCGGACACCGATCTCTGTCCGGAGGCCGACCAGGACGAGTTTCCGCCGGTACTGGCGAGGACCGACGCGCACGGCCGGTTCTCGTTCACGTGCACCGCCAGCTTTCCGTGGGTCGAGGCGCGGCTGCCGTCGGGTGAGTTCGCGGGGTGGCGGACCTTCCGGCCCGGGGTCTACGACAACGTCGTGTTCCGGGCCTACGCCACCCGCGGCTCCATCTCGGGCACGGTCTACGACCAGCGAGGGGCGCCCGCCGCCGGCGCCGAGATGATCTTCATCGGCGACCAGCCCGGCGCCGGTGCCTACGACTACTTCAACGCCGACGCCGCGGGCCGGTATCGGGTCGACCGCCTCTACCCCGGCGTGCGGTACACGGTCCAAGCCCAGGTCGGCACCTGGTCGGAGGAGTACATCTTCACGGCCAGCGAGGGCGATCTCACCCACGACTTCCGGGCTCGGCCCGACCAGGCGATCAACCGGCCCCCCGGGGGCGCCATCACGCGGGTCAACGGCAGGGGCCGGCTCAAGGTGAGCGGGTGGGCGCACGACGAGGTGGCCGTCACGAAGGTCATGGTCGCGATCCGCAACCGCACCTCCGGGCGGTGGCTCCGCCTGAACGGCAGATGGGGTGCCTACCAACGGCATCCCACGTCGATGACGAAGCCCGGCGAGCCTCGGACCGGGTGGTGGCTCAAGAAGCGGCTGCGCGCGGGCAAGTACGGCGTCTCCCTGGTCGTCGTGGACCGGTCGGGTCGCCGCAACCCGTCGCCGCGGCCCTGGCGGTCGATCACCGTACGTCGCTGAGCACGCCCCCGAGTAAAGGAACTTCGATACGGCGGACCCGCGACGATGTTGTACGTACCGTCGACTCAGGCGCGGCAGTGCCGACGGGGCAGGGACAGATTGGGACGACCATGGGTCGAAGATGGATCGCCGGCGCGATCTGCGCGGCCGTCACCACCGCGCTCGGCCTGTCGACCGTGCCACCGGCCGCGGCAGCAGCGCCCATCACAGTCAGCGGCACGGTGACCGACCAGTTCGGCGATCCCGTGCCCGGCGCCCGGGTGCGATCGGTGGTCACCCTCGACCGCTACTGGGACGAGATCTTCGCGACCACGACGGCCGACGCCGAAGGCGAGTACACGTTCACCTTCAGCCCGAGGCGCTGGGTCCGGGGAGAGCCGATTTGGGCTGACAAGGTCTGGGCCGACCACGCGGCGTACCGCGCCGACTACACCGACCTGCCGGACTACCTGCCCGGTGACCTGATCGACGTCGACGTCACGGTGACGAAGCGGCCGACCTTCGGCGGGGTGGTCACCGACCCGCAGGGCGCGCCGGTGGCCGGGGCCAAGGTCCTGGTCCACAACATCGATGCGGAGATCGAGGGGTGCGACGACGACGACGGCTGTTCCTCCGGCTACTGGCTCCAGGACGTCCTGTTCACGGACGCGGCCGGTCGCTTCGACAGGTGGAGCGAGACGTACGACGAGGTGGCGATGGTCGTGACCGCACCCGGATTCGCGGCCGCGACGCGGTACGGCGTCCGTCCGGGGGACGAGTTGACCATCCGGCTGCAAGTGGGCGACTCGGCAGTCCCGCCAGTCACCGTGTCGGGGATCCTGCGCAACGTCGACGGGGATCCGGTTGCGGGCCAGGTCACGCTGCGGTATTACGCCTGGCGGTATGACTCGACCGTGTCGATCGTCGACCAGGCGACCGCCGGCGCCGACGGCAGGTTCGTGACATCCGTCGACCCGACCAAGACCCGCGCATGGACCGGCGACCTCTCGGTGTCCGCCGAGGTCGACAGCCTCCGTCACGCCTTCCTTGAGCTGGACCCCGGCCCGTGGGGGCTGCACGAGCCCGGTGCTCGCTACGACATCGACCTCCGCGTAGACGCTCCGGCGACGGTGACCGGCATCGTCACCGACGAGGCGGGCCACCCGTTCGCCGGGGTCGAGGTTACAGGCGCCGGGGGACCGACGACGACCACCGGGCCCGACGGGCGCTACGCGGTGACCACCCGGCCGTCGGTGGGTGGCGTGATCCACCCGGAGATCGAGTTCGTCGCCCCTGGCCATTTTCCCGAGCGTCGCTACCCGCGCTTGCCAGGAGGCGCGACCTTCGAGCTCGAGCCGGTGGTGCTGGAGGCGTTCCCGCTACCTCGTGCCCCGCGGCCGCCCGAGGTGCGGGTCCGTGGGCCGCATCAGCTGGCGGTGCCCACGGCACGGACGTTCAGCGACCTGTCGATCGATGCGCGACAAGCGCGCTGTCGGGGCGCAGGGACGGCGCCGCGGACTGCGACGCGAGCCGTGCTCTACGACCATCAGCAGGTCCTGATCGTGGTCACGCGGCTGCGGCCCGACCATCGCTATCGGTGCGTGATCCGTTCGCGCAACGAGACCGGGTGGGGTCCGTGGTCCCGGCGATCGGATCCGATCCGAACGCCGCCGGTGCGCCGCTGAGGAGCACGGGCCCGCTACTTAGGCTCACCTTGCTTGAACGGCCGGAAGCATTAACGTCACACTGTTGTTGTGGAAAACATGGACCCGGTCATCGATCAGCCGACGCGCCAGCGCGTCGCGCGGTCGATCCTGGTCGACGGACCCTCCACCGCTGCGGCGCTGGCCGATCGTCTCGACCTGACGGCGGCCGCCGTACGACGTCACCTCGAGCACCTGCTCGAAGAGGGCGCCGTGGAGGCGCGCGACCCGCGTAACGCGGGACAGCGCGGTCGCGGCCGCCCGGCCAAGGTGTTCGCGCTCACCGAGCACGGACGCGACGGCTTCGACCAGCAGTACGACGACCTCGCCACCGAGGCGCTCCGCTTCCTCGCCGAGACCGCTGGACCCGACGCCGTCAAGGCGTTCGCGGAGCGGCGTGCGTCCTTCATCGAAGAGCGGTTCCCGCAGGTCGCAGCTGACCACCCGGAGGCGACGCCGGCCGAGGTGCTGGCACTCGTGTTCTCCGAGGAGGGCTACGCCGCCTCCGTGCGCCAGCTGCCCGTCGTGGGCGAGCAGCTGTGCCAGCAGCACTGCCCGGTCTCCCACGTCGCCCACGAGTTCCCGCAGCTCTGCGAGGCCGAGACCGAGGCGATCAGCCGGGTCCTCGGCACCCATGTCCAACGACTGGCGACGATCGCCCACGGCGACGGCGTCTGCACCACGTGCATCCCGGCCACCCGCTCGACCGACAGAGAGAAGGAGCAGGTCACCTCATGACCTCCATCGAAGACCTCAACCCTGAGCTGAAGGGCATCGGTCGCTACGAGTTCGGCTGGTCCGACAAGAACGACGTCGGCGCCGACGCGAAGCGCGGCCTCAACGAGGACGTCGTCCGCAACATCTCCTCGCTGAAGTCCGAGCCGCAGTGGATGCTCGACCTCCGGCTGAAGGGCCTCAAGCTCTTCGGCCGCAAGCCCATGCCCACCTGGGGTTCCGACCTCTCGGCGATCGACTTCGACAACATCAAGTACTTCGTGCGGTCCTCCGAGAAGCAGGCCGCCACGTGGGACGACCTCCCCGAGGACATCAAGAACACCTACGACAAGCTCGGCATCCCCGAGGCCGAGAAGCAGCGCCTGGTCTCCGGTGTCGCCGCGCAGTACGAGTCCGAGGTCGTCTACCACTCGATCCGTGAGGACCTCGAAGCCCAGGGCGTGCTGTTCCTCGACACCGACACCGCGCTCAAGGAGCAGCCCGAGCTGTTCCAGGAGTACTTCGGCACCGTGATCCCGGTCGGCGACAACAAGTTCGCCGCGCTCAACACCTCGGTGTGGTCGGGCGGCTCTTTCATCTACGTGCCCAAGGGCGTCCACGTGGACATCCCGCTCCAGGCCTACTTCCGGATCAACACCGAGAACATGGGCCAGTTCGAGCGGACCCTGATCATCGTCGACGAGGACGCCTACGTTCACTACGTCGAGGGCTGCACGGCGCCGATCTACTCGTCGGACTCGCTGCACTCCGCGGTCGTGGAGATCATCGTCAAGAAGGGCGGTCGCTGCCGCTACACGACCATCCAGAACTGGTCCAACAACGTCTACAACCTGGTGACCAAGCGTGCGGTCTGCGAGGCCGGCGCCACCATGGAGTGGGTCGACGGCAACATCGGCTCCAAGGTGACGATGAAGTATCCCGCTGTCTACCTGATGGGCGAGCACGCCAAGGGCGAGACGCTGTCCATCGCGTTTGCGGGTGAGGGCCAGCACCAGGACGCCGGCGCCAAGATGGTGCACGCGGCTCCCAACACGTCGAGCTCGATCCTGAGCAAGTCGGTGGCGCGCGGCGGCGGGCGTACGTCGTACCGCGGCCTGATCCAGATCAACGAGGGCGCGCACGGCTCGAAGTCCAACGTGCTGTGCGACGCGCTCCTGGTCGACCAGATCAGCCGCTCCGACACCTATCCCTACGTGGACATCCGCGAGGACGACGTGTCGATGGGCCACGAGGCCTCGGTCTCCAAGGTCTCCGACGACCAGCTCTTCTACCTGATGTCGCGTGGCATGGCGGAGGACGAGGCGATGGCGATGATCGTGCGCGGCTTCGTCGAGCCGATCGCCAAGGAGCTCCCGATGGAGTACGCCCTCGAGCTGAACCGACTGATCGAGCTGCAGATGGAAGGGGCTGTTGGGTGACCGCGGCTGTACTGAACGACGCGCTCGAGCAAGGGCACGTCGAGAGCCACCTCCACCCGGAGCCGACCTACGACCTCGCGGCGCACCCTGCGCCGACCGGGCGTGAAGAGATCTGGCGGTTCACGCCGCTCAAGCGGCTGCGCGGGTTGCTGGACGGTCCGCTCTCCGACGCGCACCTCGAGCTGAAGCAGGAGCTTCCGCCCGGCGTGACGCTGACCGCGATCGGCTCCGACGAGGCGATCGCCCTCGGCGGGACCGCGCCGTTCGACCGGCTCGGTGCGCTCGCGGTCGAGCACGGCGGCGGCGCCCTGTTCGTCGACGTGCCGGCCGAGGCCGACCTCGACGCGCCGGTGCGCATCCAGCTGCACGGAACGTCGGTCGACGACGTCGTGTGGGGCCACGTCGTCATCCGCGTGGGCGCCCACGCCCGCGCCACGGTCCTCGTCGAGCACTCCGGCAGCACGACCTTCGACGGGTTCACCACGGTCCTCGTCGGCGACGGCGCCCAGCTGGACCTGGTCCACGTCAACGACTGGGCCGACGACGCCGTGCACGCCGAGCAGATCAACATCCGGGTCGGTCGCGACGCGACGCTGCGGCAGTTCGAGTTCACCCTCGGTGGCGACCTCGTCCGCACCAGCACCAACGTCGACTACGCCGGTCCGGGTGGCTCCGCCGAGCTGTTCGGCCTCTACTTCGCCGACGCCGGCCAACACTTCGAGCACCGGCTGTTCGTCGACCACAACGCGCCGAAGACCAAGAGCCACGTGGTCTACAAGGGTGCGTTGCAGGGTGCCAAGGCGCACACGGTCTGGATCGGCAACGTGCTGATCCGCAAGGTCGCCGAGGACATCGAGACGTTCGAGGAGAACCGCAACCTGGTCCTCACCGACGGCTGCCACGCGGACTCGGTGCCGAACCTCGAGATCGAGACCGGCGAGATCGCGGGTGCGGGTCACGCCTCCGCGGTGGGTCGCTTCGACGACGAGCAGCTGTTCTACCTGCGCTCGCGCGGGATCTCCGAGCCCGAGGCCCGGCGCCTGGTCGTGCACGGCTTCTTCAACGACCTGATCCGCCGCGTCGGCGTACCCGAGCTGGAGGAGAAGCTGCTCGCGACCGTCGAGGACGAGCTCGCGAAGAACGTCCTCAAGGAGCTGCGATGACGTTCGAACGCGCCTGCGCGCTGGCCGACGTACCCAAGGACGAGGCCCTCGCGGTCACCATCGGGGACTACGACGTCGCCGTCGCGCGGGACGGCGAGGAGTTCTTCGCGCTGCAAGACCAGTGCTCCCACGCCGCGGTCCAGCTCTCCGAGGGAGAGGTTTCAAACGACGGCACCGGCGGTGTCGTTGAATGCTGGCTGCACGGCTCGTGCTTCGAGCTGCGCACCGGCAAGCCCACCCACTTTCCCGCGACCGAGTCCGTCGCCACCTTCCCTGTCGAGATCCGCGGTGACGAGCTCTACGTCGATGTCACCACCACGTTGAACGGAGTCACCCCCGCATGAGCACCCTCGAGATCAAGGACCTGCACGTCCAGGTCAACACCGAGGACGGCCCGAAGGAGATCCTGAAGGGCGTCACGCTGACCATCAACGACGGCGAGACCCATGCGATCATGGGCCCCAACGGCTCGGGCAAGTCCACGCTGGCCTACTCGATCGCCGGTCACCCGCGTTACGAGATCACCAAGGGCACGGTCCTTCTCGACGGGGAGGACGTGCTGGAGATGTCGGTCGACGAGCGCGCCCGCGCCGGCCTGTTCCTCGCGATGCAGTACCCCGTCGAGGTCCCCGGCGTCTCGGTGGCGAACTTCCTGCGCACCGCCAAGACCGCCATCGACGGCGAGGCTCCGAAGCTGCGCACCTGGGTCAAGGACGTCAACGCGGTCATGGACCGGATGAACCTCGACGCGACGTTCTCGCAGCGCTCGGTCAACGAGGGCTTCTCCGGCGGCGAGAAGAAGCGGCACGAGATCGCCCAGCTCGACCTGCTCGACCCCAAGGTCGCGATCCTCGACGAGACCGACTCCGGTCTCGACATCGACGCGCTCAAGGTCGTGGCCGACGGGGTCAACCGGTTCCGCGAGCGCGAGGGCAAGGGCGTCCTGCTGATCACGCACTACACGCGGATCCTGCGCTACATCACGCCCGACTTCGTCCACGTGTTCGTCGACGGTCGCGTCGCCGACGAGGGCGGCCCGGAGCTCGCCGACGAGCTCGAGGCCAACGGCTATGACAAGTACGTCAAGGCTGTCACCGCTGGTTGAGGTGCGAGGCCGCCCGCGGCCGAGCCTCGAAACCGGTGACACGAAAGGAATGGCGATGAAGGGCTTGCTCCCTGAGCTCGACGTGGTCCGCAAGGACTTCCCGATCCTCGAGCGCGTCCTCTTCGGATCCGGGGACGCCGGGGTGCCGTTGGTCTATCTCGACAGCGCCAACACCTCGCAGAAGCCGCAAGTGGTGATCGATGCGATGGTCGACCACCTCGAGCGGCACAACGCCAACATCGCGCGAGCGATGCACCAGCTCGGCGCGGAGTCGACGGCGGCGTTCGAGGAGGCGCGCGACAAGGTTGCCGCGTTCATCGGCGCGCCCGACCGCGACGAGGTGATCTTCACCAAGAACGCCTCGGAGGCGCTCAACCTCGCCGCCAACACCCTGGTCTGGCCCGGCGAGCGCCAGATCGGTGCCGGCGACGAGGTCGTCATCACCGAGATGGAGCACCACTCCAACATCGTGCCGTGGCAGCTGCTCACCCAGCGCACGGGCGCCACCCTCCGCTGGTTCGGGATCACCGACGACGGTCACCTCGACCTCTCCAACATCGATGACCTGATCACCGAGCGCACCAAGGTGGTCTCCCTGACCTGGGTGTCCAACATGCTCGGCACGATCAACCCGATCGCCGAGATCGCCCGGCGCGCCCACCAGGTCGGCGCGCTCGTCGTCATCGACGCCTCGCAGGCCGCACCGCAGCTGCCGATCGACCTTGCCGCGATGACCGACGAGGAGCGGCCCGACCTGATCGCCTTCACCGGCCACAAGGTCGTCGGCCCGACCGGCATCGGCGTGCTCTGGGGTCGGCGTTCGGTGCTCGACCAGCTGCCGCCGTTCCTGGGTGGCGGCGAGATGATCGAGACCGTGCGGATGGAGGGCTCGACGTACGCACCGATCCCGCACAAGTTCGAGGCCGGCACGCCGCCGATCGTCGAGGCGATCGGTCTCGGCGCCGCCGTCGACTACCTGGGTCATCTCGGCATGGACGCCGTGCACACGCACGAGCAGGCCATCACCGGCTATGCACTCGAAGGGTTGGCCACCGTCCCCGGGATCACGATCCTCGGCCCGACCGACGCGGCTCTTCGGGGCGGCGCGATCTCCTTCGAGCTCGACGGCGTCCACCCGCACGACATCGCCCAGGTGCTCGACTCGCGCGGCATCGCCGTACGCGCCGGTCACCACTGCGCGAAGCCTGCCCACGCGCGGTTCGGCGTGCAGAGCTCGACCCGGATGTCGTCGTACCTCTACACGACGCCGGCCGAGATCGACGCACTCGTCGACGGCCTGGAATACACCCGCACCTACTTCAAGGTGGGCTGACGTGACTGCTCAGAACCTGGATGCCCTGTATCAGGAGATCATCCTCGACCACTACAAGAACCCCCACGGCAAGGGTCTGCGTGACGAGTTCGAGGCCGAGGTCCACCACGTCAACCCGACGTGCGGTGACGAGGTGACCCTGCGGGTGCATCTCGCGGACGGGATCGTCGAGGACGTGTCGTACGACGCTCTCGGCTGCTCCATCTCGCAGGCGGCCGCGTCGGTGCTCTACGACCTCGTGGTCGGCAAGACCGTCGACGACGCGCTCGCCGTGCACGAGGAGTTCCTGTCCCTCATGCAGGGCAAGGGCGAGGTCGAGCCCGACGAGGACACTTTGGAAGATGCGATCGCCTTCGCCGGTGTCGCCAAGTTCCCAGCGCGCGTGAAGTGCGCACTACTGTCGTGGATGGCCTGGAAAGACGCCACCGTTCAAGCCGGAGGAAAAGCATGACCGACCAGACCCAGCAGAGCCCGATCGACCACGGCGACCTGCCCGAGGTGCCCGAGGCCGTTGGATCGGCGGGGCCCGTCGGCTCCTCCACCACGACCGTCGAGGACGTCACGGAGGCGATGAAGGACGTCGTCGACCCCGAGCTCGGGATCAACGTCGTCGACCTCGGCCTGGTCTACGACGTCCACCTCGATGACGAGACGAACCTCGTGCTCGACATGACGCTCACCTCGGCGGCGTGCCCGCTGACCGACGTCATCACCGACCAGACCGAGAGCGCGCTCGAGGGTCTGGTCAACGACGTCGCGATCAACTGGGTCTGGATGCCGCCGTGGGGCCCCGACAAGATCACCCCCGACGGCCGCGAGCAGCTGCGGACGCTGGGCTTCAACGTCTGAGGATCACCGAGCGGCGGTGACGCCGTACCTCTCGTCGGTGTAGCGGCGCAGCTTCTTGAGGAACCACCGGAAGGTCAGGTTCATCACCGGCTTGCCGAGTGGCATGAAGTGCCGCGACGGGCCGGCGACGTCCAGCGCGAGGGTCCAGGTGAGCCGGCAGCCGCCGGGCGTGCGGACGACGTCGTACCGCTCGGCGAACGCCTTGACTGTCTTTTCCGACGACTCGTTGAAGCGGAACGCCATCCGGGTCGGCGGCTCCCACAGCAGGAACTCCTCGTCCCCGATCAGCCCGCCGCGCATGTCGACGACCCGCCGGGTGCCGACGTCGCGCGGCAGCGGGGTGGTCCAGGTGACCTTGGTGATCACCTTCGCCCAGTGCGGCCAGGCCTCGGCGTCCTCGAGCACCTCGAACAGCTGCTCCGGGGTGATCGCGAGATCGACCGTGTTGGAGTAGCGGTAGCGCGCGGAGTCGACGAAGTCCACGTCCACGAGTTGGCAAGGATGCATGTCGGGCATGCGACGAGACTAGAACACGTTCTCGTCGGTAGCGTCCAGTCTCGTGTCCCGGATCCTCGTCCCGCTCGCCCGTGTCCCGCGGTGGGTGGAGAACTTCACGGCCCGGCACGGTGTCACCGTGCTCGCCGCAACCGGCGGCTCGCTTCGTGGCAGCGCGGAGGACGGGTCCACCTTCACCGCGCGGCTGCCGTTCGACGGTGAGTACGACGGCCCGGCCGAGGTGGCTGCGTTCCTCGAGGCGGCGGAACCGCCCCCGGCCTGGGGCATCCTGCTGGTCCGCAAGGGCGGGTTCGCCGTGGCGCGGCTGGCGGGGGAGCAGCTGGTCGAGTCGAAGGTCGGTCAGCGACACGTCCAGGGCCGCACCAAGGCCGGCGGCCAGTCGCAGCAGCGGTTCGCCCGGCGCCGGGACAACCAGGCGCGCGAAGCGTACGGCGCAGCGGCCGACCACGCTGCCCGGATCCTGGCCGGCCTCGACGGACCGCTCGTGGTCGGCGGCGACCGCTCCGCCGCCGACGCCGTGCTGGCCGACCCCCGCCTGTCCCGCCTCGACGTGGCCGGCCCCTGGCTCGCCGTACCCGATCCGAGGCGAGCGGTCCTCGAGGCGGCCGTCAGTGACGCGCAGTCGCTGGCGATCGACGTCGAGAACGCCTGATCCCGGCGAGCCCGGGCGGCGCTTCGAAGTGCTGACCGGGTCGTCGAGGATGCTCCGCCGTGGCTAGTTGGCGAGCGCCTTGGTCCAGGCGAGACCGGCGATCTCGACCGGTGTCGGCAGCGTCGAGGTGTCCGAGCCGTCGGCGACCACGAACGTGTTGGCAATGATGATCCGGCCGGCGAGGGTTGCGATCAGCACGCCGCTGAACCCCTCGCCAGTGATCTCCCAGGCGGTGCTGTTGCCGATGCCGCTGTCAGCGTTGACCTCGGCGGTCACGTCGGTCGCGGGGCCGATCGTTGCCGTGGAGCCGTCCTCGAGGGCGGCCGTTGAGCAGTCGAGTCCGGCGGATCCGATGGTGAACGCCTCGCTGGCCTCGCCCTCGGTGACGTAGATAGCGATCTCCTCCTCGTAGGACGCGTTGCCGTCCGCGGTGTTGATCTCGACGCCCCCCTCGACCGACGGGGGGACCTGCAGGTCCACGGGGATCGCGGAGGCGTCACACGGCGGCGGGGAGTCCTCATTGGTCCAGGTGCCCAGGACCAGCCCGGGGCTCACCTCCTCCGGGGTCAGCAACGCGGCGTTGAGCTGATCCTGGGTGACGTCTCCCTCGGTCGGGTCCATCGGGGTCACTGAAGCCTCGGTCGTGGGCGAGGTCTCGGTCGGGGACGTGGAATCCGACGGTGTAGCGGTGACGGTGGCCGTCACCTCCTCGGAGGAGTCGGACTCGTCACCCCCGCAGGCGGTGAGGAGCGTCAGCGTCATCAGGGTCGCAGCAACGGCGACGCGAGGGGTGCGCATGCTCCCGACGCTACTGGATTGCAGGCGTCCGGGGAGCGGTCTCGGGAAGAACGGGCGGTGAGGGTCGAGGACGGGCGGCGAGCACCGTTCGACGTCATTGCGCAACCGGTCATGGGGGCCGATCGGCGTGGCTCCGAGCCTCCCGTTCTGGAGGCGTGTCATCGGCTAGCGTCCGTGTCATGTGGCAGCCGGAGCCCGACTGGGTGATGCTCCCGGGTGGCTCCGGGACCTCCACCGTAGGTGTCTGGCGTACGGCGCTCGCAGGCCGTCCTGTCGTCGTCAAGCGAATCGCAGCGCCGCAGCCCGGGGACCCGGCCGCGCTCGGCGAACCTGGCCACATCGGCTACTGGCGCCGGGAAGCGGACGTCATCGTCACCGGGATCACCGAAGGGACACCGG
This sequence comes from uncultured Actinomycetota bacterium, assembly GCA_963756795.1. Taxonomy (GTDB): domain Bacteria; phylum Actinomycetota; class Actinomycetes; order Propionibacteriales; family Nocardioidaceae; genus Nocardioides. Next base: position 719,396 of record CAVWPK010000002.1, read on the forward strand.
GCCTGCGCAGCCCGACGGCATCGGTGGAGGAGGATCCCGACGGCATCACCATCGTCCGCGACTGGGTCGAGGACGCCTCGTCCAGCGGACTGTTCCTCGCCCTGTGCCTCGGCCGGTTCGCGGCCGCCGACCTCCCTCGGCCGCGGTTCCTCGCGCGCAACCTGATGCGCGACCGGATTGGCCGGGTCTCCCACCGCGGCGGTTGGCCGACGCTCGAACGGACCAGCGTGGCCGACGTAGCCGACCACCTGTGGCGGCACCGCGAGGCGATGCTCGACCTGCTCGACGGGGCGCCCCAGGTCCCGCAGCACGGGGACCCGACCGCCACGAACCTCCCGGGCCGCGACGGCGACGAGGCGATCGCCATCGACTGGGGCACGCTCGGCACCGGTCCCGTCGGAGGCGATCTCGGTTATCTGTCGCTCTCGGCGAGGGAGGGGTTCGAGCCGTTGCTCGACGCCTACTTGCTCGGCATCCCGGGCGCCGACCGGGACCAGGTGGTGCTCAGCGGGCAGATCGTCGCGGTCTACACGGCACTGAGCCGCGCTGAGTGGGCGCTGGCCCGAGCCGCTGTGGGCGAGGGCGCGCTGGCGTCGAAGTACCGCCACCCCGCTGTCGCCCCGCACCTCCGCACGCTGCAGCGGCAGTTCCCGCACATCGAGGCCCTCCTGGAGCTGTGACCTGGAGTGGCGCCGTGGCCCGCTGGCACGCTCCCGGTCAGCTTTCGCCGAGGACCTCGGCCTCCGACGCGGAGAACGTGTCGCAGTCGTCGAGGGAGCCCCGCTCGTAGCCGACCAGGAACCAGTGCTTGCGCTGGGCGGCGGAACCGTGGGTCCACGACTCCTCGTTGACCTGGCCCTGCGTCTTGCGCTGGATCCGGTCGTCCCCGACCGCCTCGGCGGCAGCGATCGCGAGGTCGACATCCCTTTGGGTGAGGTCCTCGATCAGCACCTGTCCCGCCTCGTCCTCGGTCGTCGTCGCGTGGTTGGCCCACATGCCGGCGTAGCAGTCCGCCTGGAGCTCGAGCCGTACGCCGGGGGACGTCGGCCCGGTCTCCTGTGAGCGGACCCGGCCCATGAAGCCGAGGACGTTGGAGATGTGGTGGCCGTACTCGTGGGCGAGCACGTAGAACTCGACGAAGCCGCCGTCCGGGCCTCCGAGCTGGTCCTCGAGGACCTGGTCGAAGAATGTGGTGTCGAGGTAGATCGAGTCGTCGGCCGGGCAGTAGAACGGACCGACCGACGAGTCGGCCCCGCCGCAACCGGTGCTGACCGACCCGGAGAAGGTGGTCAGCGTCTCGATGGCCCGGAACTTCCCGCCCAGCTCGGAGTCCCAGTAGTCAGACAGCGAGTTCTCGATCGCGACCCGCGCGCAGTCGTGGTCCTGGTTGGCGTCCTCGCCGGTCTCGCAGTGGTCGTAGCGCCCGGAGTCCTGCGCGTCACCGAGCCGCGAGGGCGAGTAGACCGCCGAGTCGCCGAACGGGTTGACGTTGAGGCCGGCGCACTGGGCGAGGATCACCAAGGCGATGACCAGCACCAGGCCGCCGATACCGCCCCTTCCGCCGATCCCTCCAGGGATCGGCAGCCGCATGCCGGAGCCACCACGGGAGCCGGCGCCGATGCCACCGCCGCGGTCGCCGACGTCGCGGACGCGAGACCTGTCGAGCCGAGCCTTCGGATTGAATCGCACCACGCGTGCACCCTAAGGGATCGTGCCGTTTGGGTCGGTGTGTGCGCTCCGTGGGAGACTGAGCCACGTCATGATCACGGTTCACCAGCTCGAGGTCAGAGCCGGTGCCCGGCTCCTGATGGAGGACGTCACCTTCCGCGTGGCCGCGGGCGACAAGGTCGGCCTGGTCGGCCGCAACGGCGCCGGCAAGACCACGCTCACCAAGATCCTCGCCGGCGAGGCACTGCCCGCCGGAGGGTCAGTGACGGGTACCGGCGAGGTCGGCTACCTGCCGCAGGACCCACGCTCCGGCGACCCGGACCAGCTCTCCCGGGAGCGGATCCTGTCCGCACGCGGGCTCGATGACGTCGTACGACGGCTGCGCGCGGCGGAGGTCGAGATGGGCAGTGACGATCCCGCTGTCCGGGACCGGGCGATGCGCCGCTACGAGCGCGCCGACGCCGAGCTCCACGCCGGCGGCGGATATGCCGCCGAGTCGGAGGCCGCGACGATCGCGCACAGCCTCGGCATCACCGACCGGCACCTCGGTCAGCAGCTCAAGACCCTGTCCGGCGGTCAACGTCGCCGGGTCGAGCTGGCGCGGATCCTGTTCTCCGACGCCCAGACCCTGCTCCTCGACGAGCCCACCAACCACCTCGACGCCGACTCGATCGTCTGGCTGCGCGACTTCCTCAAGGCTTTCACGGGCGGACTGGTCGTGATCAGTCACGACACCGACCTGCTCGAGGCGACCGTCAACCGGGTGCTCCATCTCGACGCCAACCGGGCGGCCATCGACACCTACAACATCGGCTGGAAGGCCTACCTCCAGCAGCGAGAGACCGACGAGAAGCGACGCAAGCGGGAGCGGTCGAACGCCGAGGCGAAGGCGAAGACGCTCACCGACCAGGCCAACAAGATGCGGGCCAAGGCCACCAAGGCACAGGCCGCGCAGTCGATGCTCAAGCGCGCCGAGCGGATGCTGGCCGGCGTTGAGACCGAGCGGCAGGCAGACAAGGTGGCGAGGATCGCGTTCCCCAAGCCCGCGGCGTGCGGCAAGACGCCGATCACCGCGGCCGAGCTCTCCAAGTCCTATGGCTCGCTCGAGGTCTTCACCGACGTCGACCTGGCGATCGACAAGGGGTCGCGGGTGGTGATCCTCGGTCTCAACGGCGCGGGCAAGACCACGCTGCTGCGGATCCTCGCCGGAGTCGACCAGCCGGACACGGGTGCCGTCGTACCGGGCCACGGGCTCAAGCTCGGCTACTACGCGCAGGAGCACGAGACCCTCGACATCGGTCGCACCGTGCTCGAGAACATGCAGTCCGCGGCCCCCCAGCTCACCGACACGGAGGCGCGGTCGGTGCTCGGGTCGTTCCTCTTCTCGGGCGAGGACGCCCACAAGCCGGCCGGCGTGCTGTCGGGCGGCGAGAAGACCCGTCTCGCGCTGGCGAGCCTGGTCGTGTCCCAAGCCAACGTGCTGCTGCTCGACGAACCGACCAACAACCTCGACCCCGCCTCCCGCGAGGAGGTGCTGGCCGCGATTCGTTCCTACGAGGGTGCAATCGTGCTGGTCACCCACGACGAGGGCGCCGTACACGCCCTCGAGCCGGACCGGGTGCTGATCCTCCCCGATGGCGTGGAAGACCTCTGGAACGTCGAGTACGCCGACCTGGTCGCGCTCGCCTGACCCACCCGTCCCTCGCGCACCTGACCTTTTCGGGGTCATTCCGTCCGAATCACCCCGAAAACGTCAGGGAGTGGGGCGACTGGGGATGCGTCACTCCTCGGCGATCGCCTCGAGCACGTTCATCCGGGAGGCCCGGATCGAGGGGATCACGGCGGCGAGTACGCCGACCACGACCGCGATCACCAGGAACACCACGAGCTGGGCGATGGGCAGCCCGAGGCTGGTGACGTCATCCTTCATCGCCTCGCGAAGGGTGACCCCGATGACCAGTCCGAGCCCCAGACCGAGCACCGCGCCGAGCAGCGCGATGGTGACGGACTCGAGGGTGATCATCCGGCGCAGGTGCGTGCGACTCATCCCGATCGCCCGCAGCAGGCCCACTTCCCGGGTCCGCTCGATGACGCTGAGCCCGAGCGTGTTCACGATGCCGAACACGGCGATCACGATCGCGAGAGCCAGCAAGCCGTAGATCATGTAGAGCAGCTGGTTGACCTGGCCGCGCAGCGAGTCGCTGAAACCGTCCTTGTCGTAGACAGCGACGATCGGGACCGCGGCTGCCGCGTCGTCGAGCTCGTCCCGCACCGTGTCGGAGTCGGCGCCGTCCTCGAGGAGGATGCTGATGCTGGAGTCCTGACGGGCCAGACCGGACGCATCGATCTGGTCCAGCGGCATGCTGATCGAGCCCGTGACCTCGGACGACTCCACGATGCCGACGACCGCCAGCTCGAGCTTCTTCCCTCCCGGGAAGGACAGCTCGAGCGGGTCGCCGAGGTCGGTGGCGTGGGCGGTGGCGAAGTCGTCGGTGATGAACGCCTCGGGGCCGCTGAGGTCGGTGCGCCCCTCCACGACGGTGAGGTCGTAGACGTCGCCGAACGCGGCGTCGTTGGCGGCGATCGACTCGGTCTTCCCGTCGAGCTTGGCCTGTACCCACTGCTGGCGGCTGACGGTCGCGACCCCGGCGACGTCTTCCATCGCGTCCCCGACCGATGTCGAGAACGGGATGAAGTTCACGCCCTGCACCAGGTAGTCGGCCGTGAACTCCTCGTCGACGACGTCATCGATCGACTTGTTGAACGAGGCTGCGAGCACTCCGATCGTCGACACCAGGGCAAGCCCGATCATCAGGGCAGACGCGGTGGCCCCCGTACGCCGAGGATCGCGCAGCGCGTTCTCGCCGGCCAGTCGGCCGGGGGAGCCGAAGACGCGGCCGAAGAGCCACCGGCAGGCGAGCAGGAGCGGTCTGCCGATGATCGGGCTGGTCACGGCCACCGTGAGGATCCAGATCACCCCCCCGATCCCGACCCAGAGCGGATCGGGTCCGGGGGCTCCGATCACACCGGTGGCGGCGATCAGGGCGCCCGCGACGAGGAGGACAGCGCCGACGACGGTACGGCGGCCGAGGGGGTGGGGCGCGGGCGACTGCTCGGCCCGCATCGCCGCGACCGGCGCGACCCGGCCGGCCCGACGCGACGGGAGGTAGGCAGCCACCAACGTCACCAGGATGCCGACCGCGTAGCTGACCAGGACCGCGCTTGGGGTCAGGTCGAGCGCGTTGCCGGCGATGTCGAGCCCGACCCCCCGGAAGAGGGCAGCGAGCCCGCGGGCGAGGAGCCAGCCCAGGCCGATGCCGGCCGTCGAGGCCAGGAAGGCCATCACCACCGCCTCCGCCAGGACCGACCTGGTGACCTGCTCCCGCCCTGCCCCGAGAGCCCGGAGCAGTGCCAGCTCGCGGGCGCGCTGGGCGACCAGGATCGTGAACGTGTTGAGGATGATGAATCCTCCGACCAGCACGGCGATGCCGGCGAAGATCAACAAGAAGATGCTGATGATGTCGAGGAACTGGCCGATCTGGTTCTGCGACTCGTCGGCGACCTGGTCGCCGGTCACTGCCTCGAAGTCGTCGGGGACGACCTCCTGAGCAGCGTCGGCCAACCGCTCCTGGGACACCCCGGCGGCGGCGGTCAAGCTGATCCGGTTGTAGACGTCAAGGCCACCCATGAAGATCCGCTGGGCGCCCTCGGTCGAGAAGATGAGCAGGGTCGCGCCCGCCGTACCGCCGCCGTTGAACTCGGCAGTACCGACGAGCGTGGCGGTCTGCTCGATCTCGCCGTACGGAGCGAGCAGCTTCACCTCGTCGCCGACCTGGTAGCCGCCGTTCTCGGCGGCAGCGGCGTCGAGAACGATCTCGTCGGTGCCCTGTGGCCATCGCCCGTCCTCGATCTGCAGGATCTGCCCGCCGTCCATGTTGGGACCGTCGTGGTAGTTGAAGGCGAGGGTGGGGGCGCCGGTGCCGCCGATGAGGGTGCCGTCGGAGGCGAGCAGGTTCATGCCGAACCCGGCGATGTCCCCGTCGGCGCGGTCGACCTCGGGCACCTTCTCGAGGACGGCGAGGTCCTCGGGGGTGACCACGTTCTTGGGTGTGCCGGAGTAGCCCGCGTCGAACTCGGCGAAGTCCTTCGCGCGGACGACACCGTCCGGCGTGGAGCCGTAGATGATGCCGTCGAAGGTGGTCGAGAGGCCGTTGCTGAAGACCAGCACGCCCGACAGGAACGCGACCCCGAGCACGATCGACAGGCCGCTCATCACCAGCCGGACCTTGCGCGCCAGCAGGTTGCGCAGCGTGAGCTTGAACATCGTCAGCCGGTCCCGCGGGCGGCGGCCGCCAGCGACTGGAGTGCCGTCATGTGCGCCAGGATCTGCTCACGGTCCGGGTTGTTGATCTCGTCGACGACCTTGCCGTCGGCGAGGAAGATCACCCGGTCGCAGTACGACGCCGCGACTGCGTCGTGCGTCACCATCACCACCGTCTGACCGAACTCGTCGACGCTGCGCCGCAGGAACGACAACACCTCGGCACCCGAGGTGCTGTCGAGGTTGCCCGTCGGCTCGTCCGCGAAGACGATCGACGGCTTGCTGGCCAACGCCCGCGCGCACGCGACGCGTTGCTGCTGACCGCCCGACATCTCGCTGGGTCGGTGGCCGAGCCGGTCGCGGAGGCCGACCGCGTCGACCACCGTGTCGAACCACGACCGGTCCGGCCTGGTGCCCGCCAGGTCGAGCGGCAGCAGGATGTTCTCCTTCGCGGTGAGCGTCGGGATCAGGTTGAACGCCTGGAAGACGAACCCGACCCGGTCCCGGCGCAGCGCCGTGAGCGCCTTGTCGCTGAGCCCCGACAAGGAGGTGCCGCCGACCTCGATGGTGCCCGAGGTCGGCGTGTCGAGGGCAGCGAGGCAGTGCATCAGGGTGCTCTTGCCAGAGCCCGAAGGGCCCATGATCGCGGTGAACTTCCCGGCCTCGAGGTCGACGGTGACTCCTGCGAGGGCGTGGACTTCCGACTGCCCGGATCCATAGACCTTGCACAGGTCGACGGCACGCGCGGCAGCGGGCGGGCGATGGGGGACGCTCGTCATGGCACCAGCGTGCCCGATGGCTGGCGAAACCACTATCGGGATCTTCCCTGAGCCGTGCGTCCCGTAACCAGCCCTCACCCAGCGGCGGGAAGCAGCAGCGCGGAGTCGCCGAACTCGTGCCAGAGGTAGCGTGCGTCCACCGCCGCGGCGTACGCCTGCTGGGTGAGCTCGGGCCCGGCCACTGCCTCGACCAGCAGCAGGTGCGACGCCTCCGGGTCGTGCCACCCGGTCACCAGGCCGTCGACGATCCGCGGCGGGTCTGCCGGCGTCACCACGCGGGTCGTCCAGCCCCGCGCGGCGATCAGGCGGCTGTCGTCCCCGGCCGTCCCGACCGCCGACTCCACCGCCGACTCAAGGGCGCGGGTCACGGTGGTGCCGACCGCGATCACCCGGCCACCACCGGCGCGCGCGGCGTTCACCACCGCAGCCGTGGACGCCGACACCTCGAACCGTTCGGGCTGCGGTGCCTCGCCGACCTCCTGTGAGGAAACGCCGGTGTGGAGCGTGACCGGAGCGACCATGACACCGCTGGCGACCAGGCGGGTGACCAGCTCGGCCGTGAACGGCCGGCCCGCCGATGGCATCTCGGCGCTGCCCGGTCTGCGTCCGAAGATCGTCTGGTAGTCGCTCAGCGGATAGCGGTCGGCGAGGTAGCCGTAGGAGATCGGGCGGCCGTAGCGGCGGGCGGTGGCGACATCGCCGTCGACATCCGCGCGCCACAACCGGTTGCCGACCCCGGTCGGGGACGAGCCGGGCTCCGGGTACGGCGACACCAGGCGCAGCCGGGCCACGCCGGCAGCGATCTCGAGCACGTCGCCGACTGCCGCGTCGAGCACCGAACGATCGGCGTCGGGCGCGCGTCGTACCTCGACCACCCAGGTGCCGTCGGGCAACGGGGCGGCGAGGTGCACGACCACCGGACGCTGCCGGTCGGCCGCACCGACCAGCTGCGCGTCGAACTGCGCGGCGACGGTCGCGGAGTCGTTGACCACCACCACGTCACCCGGACGGAGGTGCTCGGTCAGGTGGGCGAACCGGGTGTGGGTCAGCCCACGGTCGCCGTCGGCCACCAGCAGCCGCACCCGGTCGCGAGCGACTCCACGTCGCTCTGCCGGCGCCGGGGCGAACGCGTCCCGGGGTGCGCTGAAGCTGGTCGCGGGTCGTTCGTGGAGGAGCGGCATGTCAGACCCCGGCGCCTTCGTCGACCCGAAGCGCCGGGAAGTCGGCGGCCCGGTAGCGGCCCGAGGGTGGCCGGCTTCCCAACAGCGCCAGCAGGTGCGGCACCACCGTCTCGGGGAGTGGTCGGTCCGAGATGTCCTCACCCGGGAACCAGTCCTGGTGCATCTGGGTGCGCATGTCGCCCGGGTCGACGGCGTACGCCGTGATCTCGGGGTTCTCGGCCGCGAACGTCAGCGTGATGTGGTCGAGGCCCGCCTTCGACGCGCTGTAGAGCCCCCAGCCGGGGTAGTGCTCGACGGCGGCGTCCGAGGAGATCGACATCAGGACGCCGCCGGAGGCGACCAACGAGGGGAGCAACAGCGACGTCAGCACGAGCGGGGCGCCGACGTTGTGGCGCCAGACGTGCTGGAGGTCGTCGGGCGTGGTGTCGGCCAGCAGCCGGTGTCGGGTCTCGCCGCTGATCGGGCCGAGCGCGCTCGCGTTGTGGACGAGCAGGTCGAGGCGGCCGTGGATCGCAGCACGCAGTGAAGCGCGGTGCTCGGCGTCGGTGACGTCTCCGGTGACGGTGGTGATCCGGTCGCCGCCGGGGAGCTCGGAGAGGGTGGCGAGCCGGGCCGCGTCGCGGCCGTCGGTGACGACGTGCCAGCCCCGATTGACGAGTGCGGCCACCAGCGCGCGGCCGAGTCCGGCGCTGCCGCCGGTGATGAGTGCAGTGTTCATGAATCCATCGTGAAACATGAAGTTAACTTGAAGTCAAGGGTACGGCGAACCCGGATCAGGATTCCGTCGCCACGAGCCTGCCGATCGGAGCACGATGGGCGCATGACCCGGTGTCGCTCGATGGCATTCGCGCTGGCGGCGGTGCTCCTGGTGCTCGGCGCGTGCTCGGAGACGGCGCGCCCGACGCCGACGATCGAGACCACCCGGGCTTCCCGCGCCGCCCCTTCTCCGACGATCCGGGTGCCGCTGGTCGCAGAACCCGGCGTGGTGCCGCCGGCGGTGGTGGCATGGAACTCGCCGCTCGACCCGATCTCCTACACGGTCGTGGACGAGGACGACGGTGGCGCCGTCGTCGACACCGCCGACCTCCGACCGCTGACGGGTCCGCCCAAGCCGTGGCAGCACGCTGCACTCGCGGATCTTTCGGTGATCACGGAGCCGGGGCGCTACCGGGTCGTGGTCGGCGCGACGACGTCCGCCGTCCTCGAGGTCGGCGAACGCCGATACGGAGGAGTCCTCGGTTCGACGTTGTCGATCTTCCACGCCAACGCCGACGGCGACGAGCCGTCCAGGTGGCACGACCCGAGCCACCTGCGCGACCGCCGCTCCAAGATTTCCAACGGTCCGCGCCGTGGCCAGGTGATCGACGTCGAGGGTGGGTGGATGGATGCCGGCGACCAGTTGAAGTTCACCGTCACGACGGGGTTCTCGACCCTGATGCTCGAGATCGCGGCCGCCAACCAGCCGACCCGGTCCGATCAGATCGCCGACACGGCCGCGGTCGGCGTCCGGTGGCTGCGGAAGGCACATCCCCGTCGGGGCGTGTTCGTCGCCCAGGTCGGCCACACCGCAGCCGACCACAACGCCGGATTCCGGGATCCGGCCGCCGACGACACCAGCGACGACCCGCGGCGCAGCCGGCGGCCGTCGTACGTCCTCACGAAAGCCACCGGCGGGTCCGACGTCGCCGCGATCACCGCGGCCGCGCTCGCGAACGTGGCGATCCGCGTCCCGCCCGGCCGGCGGGCCCGGCTGGTCCGCCAGGCCCGCGCCTGGCTGGCGGAGGCCGAGCGGCTGGGCGGCGTGTGGCACAACTGCTGCTACCAGCAGGAGAGCTGGCGCGACGACGTCGCGGTCGCCCAGTCGGCTCTGTGGCGCGCGACCGGTGCGCGGTCCTACGCCCTCGACGCCCTCGCGTCGCTGCGGCGGGCAACCGCGAACGGCGAGCGCAACTGGCTGGTCGGCGCCGACGGCTACGAGATGTCCGCGATCGCGGCCGCCGAGCTGTGCGGGGTGCTACGGCCCGGCGACGCACCGGCAGCGCCCGCCGTCCGCCGAGCCGGCTGCCGGATCCTGCGCGCTGGTGGGGAGGCGTGGGCTTACCTCGTGGGGTCGGACACGGCGTTCGGCCGGGCCGGCTGGGCGCAGTGGGGCTCGGTGCGCCAGAGCGAGGCCGGTGCGGTGGTGCTCGCGTTGGCATCCCGGGCCGGTCTCGACAGTGCGGGACCCGCGCTCCACCGGGCGACCGGCTGGTTCTTCGGCGTGAACCCGTGGGGCCTGCGGTGGCAGGCCGTGACCGGCGGGGTCGAGAACCCCTACCACTGGATCCAGGCCGTCGATCTCGACCTCCCCGGCGCCGTTGTCGGTGGCCCGGCGCCACTCTCGTCCGTCAACGACAACCGTGCGGACGATCTGACTCTCGGTGACTTCGACACCCGTGAGCAGACCTATCGCGACCTCGCCGACGACTACGTGCTGAACGAGGTCGGGATCGGCTACTCCGCACCCGCCGCGCTGCACCTCGCCCTCATCTCGCCGGACTGACGTGCCAGAGTGGGCCCGTGGCGGAATACGTGGGGGCCATCGACCAGGGCACGACCAGCACGCGCTTCATGGTGTTCGACCATGCGGGCGCAGAGGTGGTCCGACACCAGCTCGAGCACGAGCAGGTCCTGCCGCGGCCGGGCTGGGTCGAGCACAACCCGGTCGAGATCTGGGAGCGGACCTCGGCCGTGATCCAGACTGCGCTCGGCAAGGCCCGCATCGACGCCCGCGACCTCGCGGCTGTCGGTATCACCAACCAGCGGGAGACCACTTTCGTGTGGGACCGGCGCACCGGTCGGCCGCTGCACAACGCGATCGTCTGGCAGGACACCCGCACCGACGCCATCGCCGCGGCACTCGACCGTGACGGGCGGGGTGACACGATCCGGCACCGCGCCGGGCTGCCCCCGGCGACGTACTTCGCCGGCGGCAAGCTGCAGTGGATCCTCGAGCACGTCGACGGGGCGCGGGACGCGGCCGCGCGCGGCGACGCACTCTTCGGTACGGCGGACACGTGGCTGCTGTGGCACCTGACCGGCGGACCCGACGGAGGGGAGCACGTCACCGACGTGACCAACGCCAGCCGCACCATGCTGATGGACCTCGAGACCCTCGACTGGGACGACGAGCTGCTCGGGTTCTTCGACGTGCCGCGGGCGATGCTGCCGCAGATCCGGGAGTCCTCGGCGTCGGAGTCCGGTGGCCCGTTCGGGGTGACCCGTGCCAGCGGCCCGTTCGGTGGCGAGGTGCCCCTGACCGGGATCCTCGGCGACCAGCAGGCAGCCACCGTCGGCCAGGTCTGCTTCGCGCCCGGCGAGGCCAAGAACACCTACGGCACCGGCAACTTCATGCTGCTCAACACCGGCACCGAGATCGTCCGCTCCGGGGCCGGCCTGCTCACGACGCCCGCCTACCGCTTGGGCGACGAGCCCTGTGTCTACGCCCTCGAGGGATCGATCGCGGTCACCGGCTCCGCGGTCCAGTGGCTGCGCGACCAGCTCGGCATCATCAGCGGTGCGGCCGAGTCGGAGGCGCTGGCTCGACAGGTCGAGGACAACGGCGGCGTCTACTTCGTGCCGGCGTTCTCGGGGTTGTTCGCGCCGTACTGGCGCTCCGACGCGCGCGGCGCCATCGTCGGCCTCTCCCGCTTCAACAACAACGCCCATCTGGCGCGGGCCACGCTCGAGGCGATCTGCTACCAGTCCCGAGACGTGGTCGAGGCCATGTGCCAGGACTCGGGGGTGCAGCTCGAGGTGCTCAAGGTCGACGGGGGAGTGACCCTCAACAGCCTCTGCATGCAGATCCAGGCCGACGTGCTGGGGGTGCCGGTGAGCCGGCCCGTCGTACCCGAGACGACCGCGCTGGGCGCGGCGTACGCCGCCGGCCTGGCTGTGGGGTTCTGGCGCGACACCGACGAGCTGCGCGCCAACTGGGCCGAGGACACCCGGTGGGAGCCGACGTGGGACGAAGCGCAACGCGAGGAGGGCTACGCACGCTGGAAGAAGGCCGTGGAGCGCACCCTCGACTGGGTCGACGTGTGATGACTCCCGCAGCCCTCTCGCCCCGCGCCCGTTCCGCAGCGCTCAAGCGCCTCTCGACCCAGCACTTCGACGTGCTCGTGATCGGAGCGGGCGTGGTCGGGTCGGGTTGCGCTCTCGACGCCGCGACCCGAGGGCTCAAGGTCGGGCTCGTCGAGGCCCGCGACTTCGCGTCCGGTACGTCGAGCCGGAGCTCCAAGCTGATCCACGGCGGGCTGCGCTACCTGGAGATGCTCGACTTCAGGCTGGTGGCCGAGGCCCTCAAGGAGCGTGGTCTGCTCATGCAACGGCTGGCCCCGCACCTGGTGCGGCCGGTGCCGTTCCTCTACCCGCTGACCCGCCGTGGCTGGGAGCGCTGGTACGCCGGCTCCGGGGTCGCTCTGTACGACGCACTCGCCAAGGCCAGTGGCTACGGCGCGAGCACGCCCGTGCACCGGCACCTGACCCGGCACGGCGCCCGCAAGGCGTTCCCGTCGCTGCGCAAGGACGCCCTGGTCGGCGCGATCAAGTACTACGACGCGCAGGTCGACGACGCCCGGCACACGATGTTCCTGGCCCGCACGGCTGCGACCTACGGCGCTGCCGTTGCCAGTCGCACCCGCGTCCTCGGGCTGGTCAAGGAGAGCGAGCGGGTCGTCGGTGCCGAGGTGATCGACCTGGAGACCGGGCACCGCTTCGAGATCCGTGCGTCGCAGGTCATCAACGCCACCGGCGTCTGGACCGACGAGACCCAGGCGATGGCGCGCGAGCGCGGCCAGTTCAAGGTGCGCGCGAGCAAGGGCATCCACCTGGTCGTGCCCCGCGACCGGATCCGTGGCGAGGCGGGGCTGATCCTGCGCACCGACAGCTCGGTGCTGTTCGTGATCCCGTGGAAGCGGCACTGGATCATCGGCACCACCGACACCGACTGGGAGCTGTCGAAGGACCACCCGGCGGCCAGCTCGATCGACATCGACTACCTGCTCGAGCAGGTCAACCGGGTCCTCGAGGTGCCGCTGACCCGCGACGACGTCGAGGGTGTCTATGCCGGCCTCCGGCCGCTGCTCGCCGGCGAGGATGCCGCGACCTCCAAGCTGTCCCGCGAGCACGCCGTCGCGCACTCCGTGCCCGGCCTGGTCGTGGTGGCCGGCGGCAAGTACACGACCTACCGGGTGATGGCAGCCGACGCCGTCGACGAGGCCGTGCGCGGCCTCGAGACCTCGCAGGGCAAGGCGGTCGGACCCTGCGTCACCGAGCAGATCCCGCTCGTGGGCGCCGACGGGTTCCATGCGCTCTGGAACCAGCGGCGCACCCTCGCCGCCCAGTCCGGGCTGGCGATCAACCGGATCGAGCACCTCCTGGAGCGCTACGGCTCACTGGTGCTGGAGGTGCTCGACCTGATCGCCGCCGAGCCCGACCTGGCCCAGCCACTGCCGGGTGCCGAGGACTACCTCCAGGCGGAGGCCGTCTACGCGGTCACCCACGAGGGCGCCCGCCACCTCGACGACGTCCTGACGCGTCGGCTCCGGGTGTCGATCGAGACGTTCGACCGCGGCGTCGCCGCGGCGCCGTACGTCGCAGACCTGGCCCGTGGCTACCTCGGCTGGGACGCCGAGCAGCGGGCCCGCGAGGTCGAGCACTACCTCAAGCGGGTCGAGGCCGAGCGCGAGAGCCAGCGGCAGCCGGACGACCACACTGCGGACGCCGCGAGGAAGGGCGCAGCGGACGTGGTGCCGGTCTCCCACGTCGCCGAAGCGATCGACGACCCGGTCGGCTGACCGGGGCGGTCACCCGCTGGCGTGCAGGTCGACCGCGAGCGCGGTGGTCCGGCCGCGGGTGACCGCGATGTCGTCGGCGTCCCGCAGCCGGGCGGTCGTGCCGTCGGCGGAGTCGGTGTCGTAGTAGATCCAGGATGGCTCGCCACTGCACGTGTTGGGGACGAGCACGACGTAGGACGCGGTGCTGAGTCCGCCGATCGAGAAGGCGCCGGTCGCGTCGGTGACCGCGGTGCGGACGGCGAGCGAGTTGTCGCGGGCCCGGGCCCGGACGGTGCAGCCGGCGACCGGGGCACCTGCGCTGTCGAGCAGCCGGCCGTCGATCGCGCCGCCGGGGTCCAGCGTCGCCCGGATCCCGATGATCCGGTCGCCGTCGACCGGGATCGGCGTGGCGCCGGCCACGCCGAGCCCGTCGCCGCGGTTCTGCCACCATTCCGCCGCGAGCGGGGTGAGGCCGGCGTTGCGGTGGAAGCCGATGCGGTAGTCGCCCGGGGGCAGCTCGCGGAACCGGTACCGGCCGTCGGGCCCGGTCCACTGGCTCAGCGCCAGCCGTCCGGTCGGGGCGTAGAGATCGACGCGCACCCGCGTCGGCGGGCTCGCGACGCTGCCGTTGATCTCGCCGGCCTGGCCGGTGGCGATGTCGATGCCGGTGGTGGTCGCGCCGGCCACCACCTCGAACGGCGCCGCGCCCTGCGGGGACGGACTGCCCCCGTTGCAGGTGCGGGGGAACGCCGTGACGAACTCGGGTTCGAGGTGCTCGACGCAGACGACGTAGGTCCCCGTCGTCAGCGAGCCGACCTCGTAGTTCCAGTTGTTGCCTCCGCCGGCGGGGTAGGCATCGCCGACAGCCGCGGCTTCCCAGCCACCGGCGACCGACCGCCAGGCTGTGACGCTCGGGTATCCCTCGGCGCCGAGGTAGACGTCGGGCAGGGTGCCGCCGACATACCCGGCCGGACTGAGGGTGAGGTTGACGGCGTTCCGGGTCTGCGTGGCCGTGAGCGGGATGTCGGTGGCTGCCGCAGGCTCGGTGCCGTCGCGCCAGCACTTGCTGACGACGTCGTGGCCAAAGGCGCACAACCGGTAGGTGCCGGCGTCGAGGCCGGTGATCCGGTAGGTCCCGTCGGGCCCCGCGCTCGCGTAGCCGACGGCCCTCCAGCGGGCGTCGCGGAACGAGTAGGCGGTGACGCCGACCGCGGAGGTCGCGCCGGCCGGGATGGTGATGGTCCCGCCGATGTTGGCGCGGCGGGCGAGCCGGAAAGAGACGGCCGCGTCCGCGGTCGGCCGCACGAGGAGCTCCGTGGCGTCCGCCACCGCGGTCACGTCCCTCCAGCACTCGGGGACGAACTCGCGCGGGACGTCGAGCACGCAGAACCGGTAGGTCCCGGGGTCGAGGTCCGCGAGCACGTAGCTGCCGTCGGCGAGGCTCTGGCTGCCATGCAGCTGCTCCCAGCTCGCGTTCGCTGCCCGGCGGTACGGCACGACGTACGCCGAGATGCCGACATCGTGCGGACCCAGGATCCGGCCGTGGACCTGACTCTCCCAGGGGAGCCGCGGCGTGATGGTCGTCGTCCCGCCCTCGGTGATCTCGATGTCGGTGGCGCCGAAGACGTCGTAGGCACCCCGCCAGCAGCCACGCCCGGAGTCGTCGACGCTCTCGAAGGTCATCGCGGTGAAGCAGGCCCGGTAGCTGCCAGCGGGGAGTGCGATCTGGAAGTCCCCGACCGGCAGGCCGGTGTCCCAGGACGTGATCTGTCGAGATGTCGCGAGCTTCCAGGTGCCGGGGCCGTCGGCCTGGTAGAGATCGATCCGGAAGTACTCGAACCGATCGCCACCGGGTCCGGTGAGGGTTCCCTCGAGGGTGCCGCCGGCGGCCCGGGCAGGCGCGCCGCCGACGAGGGAGAGAACCAGCCCGAGCGCGAGAGCGATGACCGAGATCAATCTCCGGCGGGCCATCAGCCTGGGGGGCACGGTAGTCACGTCACGACCTCATCCGTTCGTCTGCAGATCGACCGCGAGCGCGGTGGTCCGGCCGCGGGTGACCGCGATGTCGTCGGCGTCCCGCAGCCGGGCGGTCGTGCCGTCGGCGGAGTCGGTGTCGTAGTAGATCCAGGATGGCTCGCCACTGCACGTGTTGGGGACGAGCACGACGTAGGACGCGGTGCTGAGTCCGCCGATCGAGAAGGCGCCGGTCGCGTCGGTGACCGCGGTGCGGACGGCGAGCGAGTTGTCGCGGGCCCGGGCCCGGACGGTGCAGCCGGCGACCGGGGCACCCGCGCTGTCGAGCAGCCGGCCGTCGATCGCGCCGCCGGGGTCCAGCGTCGCCCGGATCCCGATGATCCGGTCGCCGTCGACCGGGATCGGCGTGGCGCCGGCCACGCCGAGCCCGTCGCCGCGGTTCTGCCACCATTCCGCCGCGAGCGGGGTGAGGCCGGCGTTGCGGTGGAAGCCGATGCGGTAGTCGCCCGGGGGCAGCTCGCGGAACCGGTACCGGCCGTCGGGCCCGGTCCACTGGCTCAGCGCCAGCCGTCCGGTCGGGGCGTAGAGATCGACGCGCACCCGCGTCGGCGGGCTCGCGACGCTGCCGTTGATCTCGCCGGCCCGTCCCGTCGGGATGTCGATGCCGCTCGTCGTGGCACCAGCGACGACCTCGAACGGGACGCCGCCCTGCGGCGACGGGCTACCTCCGTTGCAGGTCATGGCGAACGCGGGCACGAACTCCGGGTCTTCGTGACTCACGCACACCACGTAGCGACCCGTCGGCAGCGATCCGACCTCGAAGATCCAGTCCGCACCCGTCCCGGACGGCACGGCCTCGCCCGTGGCGATCGATCGCCAGCTGCCGTCGACCTCCTTCCAGGCGACCGGGACCGGATAACCCTGGGCGCCGAGGTAGACGTCGGGCAGAGTGCCGGTCACGAAACCGGCGAGCCCTGGTGCCAAGTTGAGCCGCTGCCGGCTCGCGCCGTCGGCGAGCGGGATGTCGGTGCCGTCCGAGGGGCTCGATCCGCGCTTCCAGCAGCCGGTGACCACGTCGTAGCCGTGGGCGCAGACGCGGTAGGTCCCGGCGTCGAGGCCGGTGATCCGGTAGCTCCCGTCGGCGCCGGCCACGGTTCCGCCGGGGGTGGCTGCCCAACGCCCACCGTTCCACCGGTAGGACGTCACGTAGATGGGGGCCGTCGAGCCCGGCGGTCGGCTGACCGTGCCCGACACCGAGGCCCGTCTGGCGAGCCGGAAGCGGAGGGGGGTGGTGGTGTTCGGCGCCACCGCCACCTCCTGGGCCTCCACCAGGGTGGCTACGTCGTCCCAGCACTCCGCCACGAACTCCCGCGGAACGTCGAGCAGGCAGACCTTGTAGGTCCCGGGATCCAGGTCGGGCACCGTGAAGGTGCCGTCGGCCTGGCTCTGCTTCCCGCCGTGCCAGTCCCAGGTCCCGTTCGGCAACCGCCGGTACGGCGCGACGTACGCCGACACGCCGGTGCCACCGGGTCCGACGATCCGGCCGCGCAACCGGCCCTCCGCAGGCAGCGAGGGATTGATCGTCGTCGTCGCGCCCTCGGCGATGACGATGTCGGTCGCGTCCCACACCTCGTAGCCGTCGGACCAGCATCGCCGACCGACGTCCTCGGTCCAGTCCTCGACCGGCGCGCTGAAGCACGCCCGGTAGGTGCCGGCCGGCAGCGGGACTGCGAACTGACCGGGCGGCTGCCCGTCGCCTGACCACACCGTCCGGGACGTCGCGAGCCGCCAGCGGTCCGGCCCGTCGGCCTCGAAGACGTCGATCGTGAACAGCTCGTACGGCCTCAGGTCCGGACCGGTGAGGGTCCCGCTCAGGGTGCCTCCGGCAGCGTGCGAGGGCGCGCCGACGATGAGAGAGAGGACCAGCACCAGTGCGAGAGCGACGCCCGAGATCGTGGCCCGACCGGCGAGGACGCCGTGGGACATGGCGGTCATGCTACGACCTAACCTGGCGACATGGATCTCGATCTGCGCAACCGCGTCTTCATCGTCACCGGCGGCACTCGAGGCCTGGGCCGGGCCGCGGCTGAGGCGCTGGCCGCCGAAGGCGCCCGTGTCGTGGTCTCCAGCCGCTCGCAGCAGCACGTCGAGGGGGCGCTCACCGCGCTGGCCGTGCTCGGGGCGGACGGGGCGGTCGGGGTGGCGGCCGACAACGCGGATCCGTCGACACCGGGGCGGCTGATCGCGGCCGCGCAGGACCGGTGGGGACGTCTCGACGGCGCGCTGGTGAGTGTCGGCGGCCCGCCGGCGGGCGCGCTCGGTGCGATCACCGACGAGCAGTGGACGGCCGCGTTCGAGTCGGTCTTCCTCGGCAGTGTCCGGCTGGCCCGCGAGGTCGGCGCGGCGCTCGGTGAGGATGGCTCGCTCGCGCTCGTCCTCTCCAGCAGCGTGCGGCAACCTGTCCCGGGGCTCACCGTCTCCAACGGCCTCCGTCCGGGTCTGGCGATGGTCGCGAAGGACCTGGCCGACGAGCTCGGCCCGCGCGGCGTGCGCGTCAACGCGCTGCTGCCGGGGCGGCTCAACACCGAGCGGGTCGCCCAGCTCGACGACGCAACCGGAGACGCCGCCGCGGCGCAGGCGCACTGGAAGGAGCTGATCCCGCTCCGGAGGTACGGCGCGCCCGCCGAGTTCGGCCGGGTCGCGGCGTTCCTGCTCTCGCCGGCCGCGTCGTTCGTCACCGGGGCGATGGTGCCGGTGGACGGCGGGCTGAGCCGTTCACTCTGAGGCGGACCGGCTCCGCCGTCGCTCGCCCCGCGGGCCGTTCGTGCGCTCGTCCCAGGCCAGGTACCCGAAGCCGCCGAGGGCGAGCAGTCCGAAGAACCACCACTGCAGGCCGTAGAAGAAGTGCGGGCCATCGCCGGTGTCGGGCTCCTCGGGCGGTTCGAGGGCCTCCTCCGGGGCGGGATCCTCGGTCAACAGCTCCACGAACCCGCCGTACACCTCCAGGCCGAGGGCATCACCGACCGCGGCGCTCGAGATCGCACGCATCCCGCCGTCGGCGACCTCGGTACTGTCGCCCTCCCCGTCGATGCGGACCCAGCCGGTGATGGTCACCTCCCCGGGCGGGGGCTCGGGCGCCGCGTCTCGCAGGTCGACGGAAGGATCCTCGTCCGAGAGCCAGCCACGATCCACCACCAGGGCAGTCCCGCCCGCCGTCAGCAGTGGTACGACGACCTGCGCCCCCGGGGCGCCGTCCCGTGTCCGGTAGCGCACGATGAGCGTGTCCTCGACGTCGTAGGTGCCGGTCGCCTCGACGACCGTGTACTCCTCCTCGGAGGCGACCGGTTCACCGGGAGCCAGGACCTCGCCAACGGGAACTGGGTCGTCGTGCGCGTTCTCATCGATCACGGCGTTGCGAGCCTCGCGGTCGTCGAGGCGGCCGAACTGCCACTCGCCGAGCCACCAGGTGCCCGCGGCGAGGACGAGGATCGCGAGCAGGAGGAGCACCCAGCGGCGGCTGAGCAGGAATCGCCACGACGCCAGCCACTCACCCACGCGCCCACCGTAGTGCGGGCCGATTCACCGCTGATGGGGGCCTGTCCGTGTCCCGGCCTATCCTGGTGGGATGCAACCCCTTGTCGACCGCTACGGCCGGGTGGCGACGGACCTCCGGGTGTCGCTGACCGACCGCTGCAACCTGCGTTGCTCCTACTGCATGCCGGCCGAGGGCCTCGACTGGCTGCCGGGGGAGGACCAGCTCACCGACGACGAGGTGGTCCGGCTGATCGCGATCGCGATCGAGCGGCTGGGCGTCCGCGAGGTCCGGTTCACCGGCGGTGAGCCACTCGTGCGACGCGGGCTGGTCGACGTCGTCCGCCGCACCCGCGCGGTGGACCCCGATGTCGAGCTGTCGATCACCACCAACGGCATCGGACTCGCCCGCACGGCCGGGGCGCTTGCCGACGCCGGGCTCGACCGGGTCAACGTCAGCCTCGACACGGTCCGCGCCGAGACCTTCCTGGAGATCACCCGGCGGGACCGGTTCGGCGACGTCGTCGAGGGTCTCGCCGCAGCCGAGACGGCCGGCCTGGGCCCGGTGAAGGTCAACGCGGTGCTGCTCCGCGGCCTCAACGACGACCAGGCGCCCGAGCTGCTGCGCTGGTGCCTCGAGCGTGGCTACCAGCTGCGGTTCATCGAGCAGATGCCCCTCGACGCCCAACACGGCTGGTCCCGCGAAGGCATGGTCACAGCCGAGGAGATCTTCGCCTGTCTCGCCGGCGAGTTCTCGCTGGAGCCGGCCTCCGAACCGCGGGGGAGCGCCCCGGCCGAGCTGTTCCTCGTCGACGGCGGTCCGGCCACGGTGGGGGTCATCGCGTCGGTGACCCGGCCGTTCTGCGGCGACTGCGACCGGGTCCGTCTGACCGCCGACGGGCAGGTCCGCAACTGCCTGTTCGCCCGCCAGGAGTCCGACCTGCGCGCCGCGATGCGGGCAGGCGCGAGCGACGAGACGCTCGCCGAGCGCTGGTTGGTCGCCATGGCAGGCAAGGCCGCCGGTCACGGCATCGACGACCCGACGTTCCTGCAGCCCGACCGGCCGATGTCGGCGATCGGCGGCTGACTCCGCCGGGGGTGGCCGCCCACGACCACGATCAGGGCGTGCGGTGGTCGATCGTCTCGATCAGGAAGCCCCGAGCGCCGAGGAACGTCTCGAGCGACTCCTTGTGCTCGTCGCACGCGAGCCACACCTTGCGGCGGTCCGGCGTGTGGATCCGGGGGTTGTTCCAGAGCAGCCGCCAGGTCGCGGCGGCGCGACAGCCCTTCGCGGAGCAGTCGGCAGGCTCGTCCTCGGGAGCCTCGGTCACTTGGAGCCCAACTGCCGGTCGCTGCGGCCGCCGTCGGTCAGCGGGAGCGCGTCGGTGCGCGAGTTGGCGGCGTTGGCGTTGACCACGGCGACGTAGGGGAGCACCACGGCGGCCAGGATCAGGAACGGCCACAGCCAGGTGATCCCGGCCATCCCGGCGATCGCGGCGCCGATGAAGCACACCGTCCGGATCGACATCGAGATGATGTAGCGCCGCTGCCGTCGGGCCAGGTCGGCCTCGGGGCTGGATCCGGCCGTGGTGATCCGGATCGGGCTGTCGGACATACCTGCAGCGTACGCCGCGCCGGGTGCGGTGAGCAGGTCTAGGGTGGAAGCCATGAGCAACCGCACCTATCGGGTCACCGAGATCGTCGGCACGTCCCCCGACGGGATCGACCAGGCAGTCCGCAACGGCATCGAGCGCGCCGGCAGGACGCTGCGTCATCTCGACTGGTTCGAGGTGATCGGTACCCGCGGCCAGGTCAAGGACGGCCAGGTCGAGCACTTCCAGGTCACGATGAAGGTCGGCTTCCGGCTCGAGGACGACTGACCCGGGACCTTTGTAGGGTTCCCACAAAAGATCTCGGTGAAGTTGCTGCGTCCTGGCGGCGAGCGGCACCGCACGCGACGGATAGCGTCAGAGGCGTGAACTCAGCGACCCTCCCCGAGCCGCGCTCAGTCCTGATCACCGGTGGCAACCGCGGCATCGGCCGCGCCATCGCCGAGGCGTTCCTCGCCCAGGGCGACAACGTCGCCGTGACGACCCGCAGCGGCGGTGCGCCCGAGGGTGCCCTCGAGATCAAGGCCGACATCACCCAGCCTGCCGACGTCGACGCCGCGTTCGCCGCAGCCGAGGAGGCGCACGGCCCGGTGGAGATCCTGGTCGCGAACGCCGGCATCACCGCCGACACCCTGCTGCTGCGGATGTCGGAGGAGGACTGGTCGTCGGTCATCGACACCAACCTCACCGGGTCCTTCCGGCTGGCGAAGCGGGCGGCCAAGGGGATGCTGCGGCTCAGGCGCGGTCGGATCATCTTCATCTCCAGCGTGGTCGGCCTGCTCGGGTCTCCGGGGCAGGTCAACTACGCCGCCTCGAAGGCCGGTCTGGTCGGCATGGCGCGCTCGCTCGCCCGCGAGCTGGGCTCCCGTTCGATCACCGCCAACGTCGTCGCGCCGGGATACGTCGAGACCGACATGACCGCCGTACTGACCGACGACCAGAAGAGCGCCATCCGGGCCCAGATCCCCCTCGGCCGTTACGCACGGCCGGAGGAGGTCGCCGCGGCGGTGACGTGGTTGGCCGACCCTGCGTCGGGCTACGTCACCGGCGCGGTGATCCCGGTCGACGGCGGTCTCGGGATGGGGCACTGACATGGCTGCTGCCACCAACGGAGGCCTGCTCGCCGGGAAGAACATCCTGGTCACCGGCGTCACGCACAACACCTCGATCGGCTTTGCCGTGGCCCGGTTCGCGCAGGAGCAGGGCGCCACGGTCCTGATCTCCAACTTCGGCCGCGCGTTGGGGATCACCAGGCGGATCGCGAAGCGTCTGCCCGAGACCCCCCCAGTGCTCGAGCTCGACGTCACCGACCCCAACCATCTCGCGACCCTCCCGGCGATGGTGCGTGAGCACCTCGGCGAGGCCGCGACCCTCGACGGCGTCGTGCACTCGATCGCCTACGGCAACCCGGAGACGTTGCTGGGCGGCAACTTCCTCGACGGGCCGTGGGAGGACGTCGCGCAGGCGGTGCAGGTGTCGGCGTACTCCTTGAAGTCGCTGGCCGTGGCCTGCCGGCCGATGATGCCGGCCGGCGGTTCGATCGTCGGTCTGACCTTCGACGCGTCGGTGGCGTGGCCGGCCTACGACTGGATGGGCGTGGCCAAGGCCGGGCTCGAGTCGTGCTCGCGCTACCTCGCCCGCGACCTCGGTCCGCACGGCATCCGGGTCAACCTGGTCGCGGCCGGTCCGCTCCGGACGCTGGCTGCCAAGGCGATCCCGGGCTTCGGCGACCTCGAGGACCTGTGGAAGACCCGGGCGCCGCTCGGCTGGGACAACTCCGACACCGAGCCGACCGCTCGTGCCGTCGGTGCGCTGCTGTCCGATCTGTTCCCCGCTACCACGGGAGAGATCGTGCACGTGGATGGCGGCTTCCACGCGATGGGGGCCTGACGCTCCTCCGGGCGACCCAGGTCAGCACGGCCCACACCGCCACGATCAACGCGATCTCCTCGGCGACGTACCACGGCCAGTCGTGGAAGAAGTCGAGGATCGAGCTGCGCGGCTTGCGCAGCAGATAGCCGTAGTTGGTGTCGGCGACCACGTTGAAGCCGTACGTCGCTGCCGCCCAGCCGAGCGTGGTCGCGACTGTCGCGCCGTAGTCGCGCCAGCGCGGCACCTTGCCGAGTCCGATCACCAGGTAGACCGCGGCCCAGACGATCAGCAGGTGGAGGGCCCAGAACGCGAAGTAGCGCGGGTGCGGGAGGTCCTCGTTGAGCGCCGGGGTGATCACGCCCTGGATGGTGAGCGTCAGCCCCCAGAAGAAGGTCAGTGCCACCGGAAACGGCTGGTGGGTCCACAACGCCCAGGTCGCTGCGATCCACGCCAGGTCGCACAGGTGCAACGGCAGCGTGACCCCGATGTCGAAGTTGAACGCCAGGTCGATCAGCTGGAACGGCACCGTCACGGCGGGGATCAGCAGCGCGACCGTCCGACTGAACCGGGTCGGACCGTCGACCGCCCGATGCCGCCGGCCGAGCCACCAGGCGGCGATCAGCCCGACGACGAAGAGCACCAGCGGCACCAGGTGGGTTGGTCCGTACGACGACACCCGTTCATCCTCCCTCTACGCTTCCCCCATGGTCAGCACCCAGCACCGGCTCGTCGTGGTCCGGCACGCGAAGGCCGAGGGTCACGGTCCGACCGACTTCGAGCGCGAGCTGTCGACGCGTGGCCGTGAAGACGCGGCTGCGGCGGGTGCCTGGCTCGCCGAGCAGGGCGTGACAGCCGACCATGCGCTGGTGTCGGCGGCGACCCGGACCCGGCAGACGTGGGAGCTGCTGGCCGAGGCGGCGGGCTGGTCCGTCGCGGCGACCTTCGACCGGGCGCTCTACGGGGCCGACGAGGACGGCATGCTCGACCTGGCTGCGATGACCGACGAAGCCGTCGGAACCCTGGTCGTCGTCGGCCACAATCCGACGGTCGGGATGCTGGCCCAGCTGCTCGACGACGGGGAAGGCCCCACGGAAGCAGTCGACCGGTTGATGCGCGGCTACCCGACCAGTGCGACGTCGGTCTTCGAGCTCCCGGCCACCTGGGACCGGATCGCGATGGGACGCGCCCGACTGACCCTCTTCCACGGAGGACGCAGCGGCGGCTCGTGACCGGGACGTCGCCCTACACCGGGGGAGCAGGCGTGATGATGCCCTCCGCGGCGTCGGCCGCCACGATCTCCTCCCGACTGATGCCGAGCAGGTAGATGATGGCGTCGAGGTAGGGCACGTTGAGCGTGGTGTCGGCCAGCTCGCGGACGACGGGCCGCGCGTTGTAGGCAATCCCGAGCCCCGCTGCTTCGAGCATGTCGAGGTCGTTGGCGCCGTCCCCGATCGCGATCGTCGCGGCTTCCGGGATGCCGAGGTCGGCCGCGAACTCTCGAAGCGCGTCGGCCTTTCCAGCGCGGTCGACCACGTCGCCGACGAGCTCACCGGTGAGCTTGCCGTCGACGATCTCGAGGGTGTTGGCGCGGGAGCGATGGATCCCGAGCTCCTCGGCGAGCCGGTCGGTGATCTGGCTGAAGCCCCCCGACACGATCGCGAACCGGTAGCCCAGTCGCCGCAGGGTCCGGACCAGCGTCCGCGCACCGGGGTTGACGACGATGGAGTCGTAGACGGCATCGATGACCGATGCGTCGAGTCCGGCGAGCAGCCGCACCCGCGCGCGCAACGACTCCTCGAAGTCGAGCTCGCCGCGCATCGCGGCCTCGGTCACGGCAGCGACGTCGGCCTCGAAGCCGGCATGGGCCGCCAGCATCTCGATGACCTCGCCCTGGATCAGCGTCGAGTCGACGTCCATCACGATCAGCCGGATGGCGTGGCGGAGCAACGACGCCGGCTGGACGGCGATGTCGATCGCGAGGGCGGCGGCCTCGCGCGCCAGCTCACTGCGCAGCGCCGCCGGCTGCGCGCCGGAGACGTCCAGCTCGATCGCGGTGACCGGGTAGCGCGCCATCCGTTCGATCCGGTCGATGTTGCCGCCGAGGTCGGCGATCCGACCGGCGATCGCGGCCATGGCAGCGGCCCTGAGGGGCGAGCCGATGACCGTGACGTGCGAACGGCCCTCGGCACGCGATCGGTTGTCGCCGACGCCCTTCTCGATATCGACCGACATCCCGAGGTCGGCCGCCACCTCCTCGATCGACCGGCGCAGGCGCTTGACGTCGCGCGGGGCGGTGACGAGGACGCCGAGGACCAGACGACGTCGCAGCAGGATCTGCTCCAGGTCCACGACGTTGACGCCCGCGTGCGCGAGCGCGCCGAAGATCGCTGACGTGACCCCGGGTCGGTCCTTGCCCGTGAGCGTGATCAGCAGCGTGTCAGCAGGTCCGGTCATCGTTGCCTGAGATTAGGGCATGGGCGCCCCCGTCCTGGTACTCGTCCTGTTACTCGTCCTGTTGCTCGTCCTGTCAACCGTCCGGCCAGCCGTCCGGTGAGCAGGCCGCGGTGAGGGCGTGTCGGGCGGCCGTGCCGAGCGGCAGCAGGACGGCGCGGCGCGCGCCGATCTCACTAGCGCTGATGGCGGCGCCCTCGCCGTCGAGCGCGAGGTCGACGACCTCCCACAGGTGCAGTGCGCGCCGCGCGAGGTCGGCTGCCCGGCCGGGCACTCCTCGGGGTGCCTCCACCGGCTCCCCGGCCCGCAGGTCGTGCAGCGCGTCGGCGACCTCCGGCTGCCACCGGGCGACGTCGAGCCGGGCCAGGTCGTTGGCGGCGTCGAGCAGCGTGCGGCGAAGTGTCCGGTCGGCCTCGCCGAGGTCGGGCGGCATCCGCCGGCGGGCGCCGTACGACGTCCACTCGACCGCGTGTCCGACCGTCTCCGGAACCCAGCCGGGCCCGGGCTCGGTCCGGACGCCGAGTGCGACCACGGCTTCGCCGACCTCCGTCGCAGCGGCCGTGAACGGTGCCGGTCCCGCTACCCCGCACGGGTCGCCGGGTGCCGGGAAGGCAGCGCCGAACGCCGTCGCGCCGGCCCGGCGGACGGCAGCCGTCACCTCGAGGAGCGACCGAGCTCCGCCGGGGTGACCGAAGACATGGGCGGCGTCGCCGGCGTGCACGCGGTCGACGTACTCGTCGGGGTCGACGAACCCGCGGAGGAACGCCGTACCCCACCACGCCACCCGGCCCGAAGCCGGCATCTCGGTCGCCACGACGCGTGACGATATCGGCATCTGGAGCCGGGAGTCCGGTCGATAGGGTGGCGACATGCCCGCCGTCCTTGAGCTTGCCGAGGTCACCATCCGTCGCGGCGACGCGGTCCTGCTGGACCGGGTGACGTGGGTCGTCAAGGACGGTGAGCGTTGGGTCGTGCTGGGCTCCAACGGTGCCGGCAAGACCACGCTGCTCCAGGTCGCCGCGGCGCAGCTCTACCCCACGTCGGGCGCGGTCGGCGTCCTCGGTGAGCTGATCGGCACCGTCGACGTGTTCGACCTGCGCCCCCGGATCGGACTGACCAGTGCGGCGTTGGCCGAGCGGATCCCGCGTGAGGAGAAGGTGAGCGACGTCGTGGTGTCGGCGTCGTACGCCGTCGTCGGCCGCTGGCGCGAGAGGTACGACGACCTCGACCACGCCCGGGCCTGGTCGTTGCTCCGCGAGGTGCGGGCCGACAAGCTTGCCGATCGCACGTTCGGCACCCTCAGCGAGGGGGAGCGCAAGCGGGTCCAGATCGCGCGGGCCCTGATGACCGACCCCGAGCTGCTGCTGCTCGACGAGCCGGCTGCCGGTCTCGACCTCGGTGGTCGCGAGGACCTGGTCTCGACCCTGTCGGTGCTCGCCTACGACCCGGCCTCTCCGGCGACGGTCCTGGTGTCGCACCACGTGGAGGAGATCCCTCCGGGCTTCACCCACGTGCTCATGCTCCGCGAGGGCCGGGTGGTCGCCCAGGGCCCGATCGAGACGGCGCTCACCCCCGAGGCGCTGTCGGCGACGTTCGGCATGCCGCTGGTGCTCGAGAGGCACGGCGGCCGGTTCGCCGCGCGCCGCCGTCTCCACCGCGGATGAGCCCCTGGGAGATCGCCGCTGTTCTCCTGGCCGGCGTCTGGGCGGGCGCGATCAACACCGTCGTCGGGTCGGGCACCCTGATCACGTTCCCGACGCTGCTCGCGATCGGCGTGCCTCCGGTGACGGCCAACATCAGCAACAGCATCGGCCTGGTGCCGGGTTCGGTGGCCGGCGCGATCGGCTACCGGCGTGAGCTCGAGGGGCAGCGCGCACGGATCGCCCGGCTGCTCCTGGCCGCGGTCATCGGCGGCCTGCTCGGAGCCGGCCTGCTCCTGGTGCTTCCGCCCGGCGCGTTCGAGGCGATCGTCCCCGCGCTGATCCTGCTCGGCGTGGTGCTCGTGATCCTGCAGCCGCGGCTGTCCAAGGCCGTCGCCGACCGTGCGGCGGGCGGGCAGGCGGCGGGTGAGACTGCTTCTGCAACTGCTGGTGAGACTGGTGGGCGCGACGGTGCCTGGTGGGTGTGGCCCGGCGTGCTGCTGACCGGTGTCTACGGCGGCTACTTCGGCGCCGCCCAGGGTGTGCTGCTGATGGCGGTGCTCGGCATCGGGATCAACGAGTCCCTGCAGCGCCTCAACGGCGCGAAGAACGTCCTGGCCGCCTGCGTCAACGCCGTCGCGGGACTCGTCTTCGTGGTTGTCGTGGAGCTCGACCTGGTCGGCAGCGAGGTCGAGATCGACTGGTTGCTGGTGCTCCTCCTCGGGCTCGGCGCGGTCGCTGGTGGGCTGCTCGGCGCGTCCGTCGGTCGGCGGCTGCCGCCGGCCGTCCTCCGCGGGGTCATCGTCGTGGTCGGTCTGGTGGCGGTCGTGGCGATCGTGCTCACCTGATCGGTCGAACTGACACAATGCGCGCCATGAGCAGGAGCCGATGAGCACGCCGCCGTGGGGTGAGCAGCCCGCCGAGTCGAGCCCGCCACCGCCGCCCCCCGACCCCTACGGGCAGCAGCAACAGCCCGGGTCGCCGCCGTACCAGCCCTACGGCTCGCCGCCCTCGCCGTACGGGTCCTTCCCGGCGCCGCAGCAGACCAACGGCCTGGCGATCGCCTCCCTCGTCGTCAGCATCGCCAGCGTCGTCTTCTGCTGCGGCTTTCCCGGCGTCGTCGGCGCGATCCTCGGTCACGTCGCGCGCAAGCAGATCCGCGAGCAGGACCAGGCCGGCGCGGGCATGGCGCTCGGCGGCATCATCGTCGGCTGGATCGCGTTCGGCCTGTCGATGGCGCTGTTGACCTTCTACGTCGTGGCGATCGTCATCCTCGGCGTCTGGGCCGAGTCGATCGACTGCTCCTACGACAGCGACGGCACCTACGTCTGCGAGTGACCCGCCTGCGACTGACCCGCCTGCAGCGCCGCTCCGCCGGAACCGACGGCGCCGAGCGCGACGGCGATCAGCAGGGCGCCCGAGACGACCGGGACCTCCTTGCGGGCGAGCGCGATCGCGCCGACCGTGGCGTCCCCGCCGTCAACGGCCATGCCGGCGAGCACCATCGTTCGCCGGGCGTCGCCCTTGGCGAGCAGGGTGAGGCCGCCCAGCGCGATCTCGCGGACGCCGAACATCCGGGTGAAGTACCCCATCTGCGGGTTGTTGGCGGGCGACAGCCCGAACAGCTTCGCGGTGAGCGACGGGGAGGCGACGGAGGCGGCGCCGATCACGATGCGGCCGAGGGAGAGGCCGAGCAAGGGGTCCATGTCGGCGAGACTAGACGACGCCGTCGTCCCCGAGCACGTAGGACGCCAACCAGCGCTGGATCTCGGCATATGCCCGCTCCCGGGCTTTCGGGCGGGACAGCACGACGTCGTGGACGGCGCCCGGTACGGCGATCGAAGTGACGTTGCTGCCGAGGGAGCCGGCCCACCGCCGGATCTGCTTGACGTCGAGGACGATGTCGGTGGAGTGCGCGTTCTCGTCGAGGACGGTCGTGAACGTGGTCCGGTCCGAGGAGAGGACCAGGACCGGGCACTCGATGTCGAGCCCGGCCTGTACCCGGGCGTGGCCCGCGCGGATCGCGCGCAGCCACCCGAAGCGGACGGGGAAGGACTCGAGCGGTTTCCAGGTCAGGTCGAACTCCCATTCGCCCGCGTGGTCCCGGTGCAGGGACTGCGCGTAGACGCCGCTGACCTCCCGGGGGAAGATCCGCATCGGCTGCAGCCGCCCGACCCGGTCGAGGACCGCGTTCGCCGGAGGCGTGCGCATCCACGCCTTGCCCTGGAGGTCGAGCCAGGGTGAGTTGAGGACGATCCCGACGAGCTCCTTGGGCTGCCGCGCGTCCACCCAGAGCGCGACCACCAGCCCACCGGTCGAGTGGCCGGACAGGACGACCTGCGTGTGCCCGTCGCGCTCGGTGATCCGCTGCCAGGCATGGTCGAGCTCGGCGAAGTACTCCTCCAGGTCGGCGACGTAGGTCGGCGTCTGGTGGTCGCGGATCGATCGGCCGTACTTGCGCAGGTCCAGCGCGTACATGTCGTGCTCGCGCTCGAGCCACCACTCGCCGTACTCCGACTGGAAGAAGTAGTCAGCGAAGCCGTGCACGTGCAGCACCGCCCGCGGGGTCGGTGCGGACGCCTGCCGGCTGACCAGGGTGGCGACGACCTCACCCTCGGCGTCCGGTGGGAGGGTGATCGTCTCGGCCAGCCACGGATGCCCGAGTACGTCGGTCATCGTCTCCGTGCGGGCCGGGCGCGCGACGGTCTCGTCGGTCATGGGGAGAGTGTGGCACCAGTGGTCCGCAGGCTCCCTGCTGCCGGATCGGACGCTCAGCCGCGGTCGGGCTCGAACTCGGTGGTCTCGTCGCCCAGGACCTCCCTGACGGCGGTCCTGAGCACCGCTGGCCCAGCAGTCCCGGCCGTGTCGTCGGGCGCGTAGCGCTCAAGCGCTTGAATCAGGTCGGCGAACCGCTCGTCGTCGGCGTAGTCCTCGCGGACAACCTCCTCCAGCGCCCGGGCGGCCGCCAGCGACTCATCGCCCCCCAGCAGACGCTCGACGGCCTGGTTGAACCGTTCGTTGAACACAGCGGCAGTCTGACAGTGCAGCGCCGCTCCGGCGGAGGAATCTGGCGACTACGGTGACGGACCGCATCGAGGGAATAGCCGAGCACGATCTCCGGTTTCCCGGATATAGTTGCCATGTCAACCAGAATCCAGGAGAGTGGGCACATGCAGATCGGCATCTTCACCGTCGGGGACGTGACGACCGACCCGACGACCGGGCGGACGCCGACGGAGAACGAGCGGATCAAGGCGACCGTCGCGATCGCGAAGAAGGCCGAGGAGGTCGGCCTCGACGTGTTCGCCACCGGCGAGCACCACAACCCGCCGTTCATCGCCTCCGCGCCGACGACGACGCTGGCCTACATCGGCGCCCGGACCGAGCGGATCATACTTTCCACGGCGACCACCCTGATCACGACCGACGACCCCGTGCTCATCGCGGAGAACTACGCCAAGCTCCAGCACCTCACCGACGGTCGCGTCGACCTGATGATGGGCCGCGGCAACACCGGACCGGTCTACCCGTGGTTCGGCAAGGACATCCGGCAGGGCATCAACCTGGCGATCGAGAACTATGCGCTGCTGCACCGCCTCTGGCGCGAGGACGTGGTCGACTGGGAGGGCCGGTTCCGAACTCCCCTCCACGGCTTCACCGCCACGCCGCGTCCGCTCGACGACACGCCGCCGTTCGTCTGGCACGGCTCGATCCGCAGCCCGGAGATCGCCGAGCAGGCCGCCTACTACGGTGACGGCTTCTTCCACAACCACATCTTCTGGCCGCCGTCCCACACCGCCCAGCTGGTCTCGCTCTACCGCGAGCGCTACGAGCACTACGGCCATGGCCCGGCCGACAGCGCGATCGTGGGCCTGGGCGGGCAGATCTTCATGCGCAGGAACAGCCAGGACGCGATCAACGAGTTCCGGCCCTACTTCGACAACGCACCGGTCTACGGCCACGGTCCGTCGCTTGAGGACTTCATGGAGGACACGCCGCTGACGGTCGGGTCACCACAGCAGGTCCTCGAGCGGACGTTGACCTTCCGTGAGTACGCCGGCCACTACCAGCGTCAGCTGTTCCTCGTGGACCACGCCGGTCTGCCGCTCAAGACCGTGCTCGAACAGCTCGACCTGCTCGGCGAGATCCTGCCCGACCTGAGAAAGGGATTCGCCGAGGGTCGCCCCGAGCACATCCCCGATGCGCCGACGCATGGGTCCCTCGTTGCCCAGAAGGCGGAGGTCACCGCATGAAGCGCATCTTGGTCATCACGGCGGGCCTCAGCGTGCCGTCGTCGACCCGGCTGCTGGCCGACCTGCTCGGCGGCGCCGTCGAGCAGTCGGTCGAGGCGCGGGGCGCCGAGGTAGCGGTCGAGGTCATCGAGCTCCGGCCGATCGCGCACGCGTTGACAGACCGTCTGCTGACCGGATTCCCGAGCAACGACCTCGCCACGGTGCTCGATGACGTGCGCCGCGCCGACGGGCTCGTCGTCGTCACACCGGTCTTCGCGGCGTCGTACTCCGGCCTGTTCAAGTCGTTCTTCGACGTCTTGGACCCGGACGCGCTCGACGGCAAGCCCGTCCTCGTCGCCGCCACCGCCGGGACCGCGCGGCATTCGCTGGTGCTGGACCATGCGCTCCGGCCGCTGTTCTCCTATCTGCACGCCGTCGTGGTCCCCACCGGTGTCTTTGCCGCGACCGACGACTTCGGGGTCCTGACCGGTTCGACCACCGAGGTGGAGGGCGCGCTCCAGAAGCGGATCGACCGGGCGGCGACGGAGCTCGCCGCACTCGTCGCCGGCGGCGTCAGGAGTACGCCGGCGCCTGCGGCGCGCCCGGTCGAGCCGGTCACCCCCTTCGAGCAGCTGTTGCGAGAGGCCGGCGGCGACTCCGTGCGGTGATGATCAGCCGCGGGCGGTGACCTGCTTCGCGAGGTCCTCCGGCATCGGCTCGTAGTGGGCGAAGGTGCGGCTGAACGTGCCGGCGCCGTGCGAGGCGGCACGGAGATCGATGGCGTAACGGGCCAGCTCCCGCTGAGGGACGTGGGCCTTGACGAGCGCCCGGTCGCCGACCTGGTCGGTGCCGAGCAGCCGACCGCGCCGAGAGGACAGGTCGCTCATCACCCCGCCGACCAGGTCGTCGGCCACCATGACGGAAACCTCGTCGTAGGGCTCCAGCAGGGAGATGCCGGCCTGGTCGGCTGCGTCGCGCAGGGCCAGTCCGCCGGCCGTCTGGAACGCCATGTCGGACGAGTCGACGCTGTGTGCCTTGCCGTCGGTGAGGGTGACCCGGATGTCGACAACGGGATAGCCGAGCCGCACACCACGCACCATCTGCGCGCGGATGCCCTTCTCGACCGAGGTGATGAACTGCCGCGGCACGGAGCCGCCCACCACCTTGTCGACGAACTCGAAGCCGGACCCCTCCGGGAGCGGCTCAACCTCGATGTCGCAGACGGCGTACTGGCCATGACCGCCCGACTGCTTGACGTGCCGGCCGTGGCCCTTGGCACCGGCGGCGAAGCACTCGCGGAGCGGGATCACCAGCTCGCGCTGCTCGACCGTGACGCCGTAGCGGTCCCGCAACCGCTCGAGGGCGACCTCGGCATGGGCCTCGCCCATCACCCAGATGACGAGCTGGCCGGTCTCGGGGTTGTTGTGGACGCGCAGGCTCGGGTCCTCGGCCGCCAGGCGGGAGAGTGCTGCCGACAGCTTGTCCTCGTCGGACCGGGTCGCGGCCTCGATCGCGATCGGGAGCAGCGGGTCGGGCAGCGACCAGGGGCGAAGCACCCGTGGTGCGTCGGGGCTGGACAGCGTGTCACCGGTCTCGGCGTGCGACAGCCGGCCGACGATCGCGACGTCACCGCAGAGGACGCGCGGCGCGAGTACCTGCTGGTTGCCGGACGGGAATGCCAGCGCCCCGATCCGCTCGTCCTCGTCGTGGTCCTGGTGTCCCTCGGTGCCGAAGCTGGAGAAGTGCCCGGACACGTGGACCGAGGCGTCCGGGTCGAGGGTTCCGGAGAAGACCCGGACCAGGCTCACCCGCCCCAGGTAGGGGTCGCTCGTCGTCTTCACGACTTCGGCGACCAGTGGCCCGGCAGGGTCACACGTTACCGGCGCCGCCGTCTTTCCCTCCGGCGTGAAGGCGTCCGGTGGGACGTGCTCGGGGGGCGAGGGGAACGCGCGGACGCACAGGTCGATCAGCTCGGGCAGGCCGAGGCCGGTCTGCGCACACACCGGTATGACGGGGAAGAACCCGGCGCGGGAGATCGCCGTCTCGAGGTCCTCGACCAGGAGCTTCTCGTCGATCTGCTCGCCACCGAGGTAGCGGTCCATCAGCGTCTCGTCCTCGGACTCCTCGATGATCGCCTCGATCAGCTCGCCGCGGCGCGGGTCGTCGGCGCCGGAGCCGATCAGGCTCTCGACCCCGTCGTTGCGGAGGACGTAGGCCGGCAGCACCTTCTCGCCGAACGCCGCCTGGGCGGCGCGGACGACACCGTCGTGGTCGGCGCGTGGATGGTCGAGCTTGGTGACGACGACAGCGCGCGGCATGCCCACGACGGCGCACTCCCGCCACAGTTCGCGAGTGCCGTCGTCCACGCCCTCGTTGGCGGCGATGACGAACAGCGCGCAGTCAGCGGCGCGAAGCCCGGCGCGCACCTCGCCGACGAAGTCGGCGTAGCCGGGCGTGTCGATCAGGTTGATCTTCGTGCCCTCGTGGACGAAAGGGGCGACGGAGAGCGAGACGGACCGGTGCTGACCGAGGGACACCTTCGCGAGTGCCTCGACCAGAGCGGTCTTGCCTGACTGGGTGGGCCCGACCAGCACCACGTTGCGGATCCGGTCGGGCCCGGGCGCCGCAAGGTCCTGGTCACTGGCCTTTCGGAGGTTTTTGTCGGCCATGGGCCTACGTAACTCCGATGTCACCGGCGCCACAAGGGCCAATCGACAAGAAACGTGCGACCGGCACGCGCCCGGACCTGCCGGTCGTCGAGGGGTCCGAGCGGCTGGGTCGGGCCGGGTCGGGCTGGGTCGGGCCGGATCCTGACCTAGTGCTGGTAGGTGCCGACGACCACGCCGCGCGCCGCGGTCTTGAACGCGAGGTTGAAGCCGACGACGGCCGGGCTCGCGCTGCCGTCGACGCCCAGTGCCGGCTCCTTCACGGCATGCACGACGAAGTAGTAGCGGTGCACCTGGTCCCCCTCCGGGGGCGCGGCTCCAGCGAAAGCCGCCTCGCCGAAGTCGTTGCGGACGTGGAACGCACCGTCCGGCAGCGAGTCGTCGCTCGCGCCGGCCCCGGTGTCGAGGCTGGTGACGCCGGCCGGGATGTCGACGACAACCCAGTGCCAGAAGCCGCTGACGATCGGTGCGTCAGGGTCGAAGCAGGTGACGACATAGCTCTGCGTGCCGTCGGGGCCGGGCTCCCAGGACAGCTGCGGCGAGGTGTTGCCGGCGTCGTACACCTGGTCGTCCTTGAGCGGCCGGCCGTCATCGACGTCGGCGCTGGTCACGCCGAACGACGGTACGGCGGGCAGCAGGTCGTAGGGATCGGGCGTGACCGGTCGGTCCAAGGACATGGGTGCTCCTTCGAGAATGCGTCAGCACAGGCATCGAACTCCCGTGAATCTAGTCCGGCTGTTGGGTCGTTGACAGGGGTGGGACGCGCCCCGGTCGATGATGGGGCCATGGATTTCCCCACCTACCCCTCGGGCCTGCGCCTCGCCGGGCGGCGGGTCGTGGTCGTCGGCGGCGGGAACGTGGCCCAGCGGCGGGTCCCGCAGCTGATCGCGGTGGGGGCCGACGTTCACCTCGTGTCGCCGGAGGTCACACCGGCGATCGAGGGACTCGTGGGATCCGGAGAGATCACCTGGCACGAGCGGCCCTTCCAGGATGCTGACCTCGAGGGCGCCTGGTACGTCATCGCCGTCACCGACGACCCCGCCGTCAACGACCGGATCAGCGAGCTGGCGGAGCAGCAGCGGGTCTTCTGCGTGCGGTCCGACGACGCCACCCGGGGGAGTGCGTGGACCCCGGCCGTGGGCCGGCACGCCGGCGTGACCGTCGCTGTTCTCGGCAACCGGGAGCCCCGCCGGTCGGTCGCGTTGCGGGACGAGATCCTGGTGGCGCTGCGGGAGGGACGGATCGCCGCGCCCCACCACCGCGAACGGACGCCGGGCGTCACCCTCGTCGGCGGCGGTCCGGGCGACCCGGAGCTGATCTCGATCGCCGGGCGCCGGGCGCTGATGGAGGCCGACGTCGTGGTCGCCGACCGGCTGGCGCCGCGCGAGCTCCTCGGTGAGCTGCCTGCTGACGTCGAGCTGATCGACGTGGCCAAGCTGCCGCGCGGCCGGAGCGCCCAGCAGGCCGAGATCAACCGGGTGATCGTGGAGCGCGCCCTCGCCGGCAAGCGGGTCGTCCGGTTCAAGGGCGGCGACAACTTCGTCTTCGGTCGCGGCTACGAGGAGGTCATCGCGTGTCGTGATGCGGGGGTGCCGGTCACCGTCATCCCGGGCCTGACCAGCCCGGTCGCCGTACCGGCCCTCGTCGGCATCCCGGTCACGCACCGGGGCGTCGCCCACGAGTTCACCATCGTCTCGGGACATCTGCCGCCCGGTCACCCGGAGTCGCTGGTCGACTATGGCGCGCTCGCGCGGATGCGGGGAACCATCGTGTTGATGATGGCCGTGGAGAACGCCCCGAAGATCGCCGAGGCGCTGGTCGCGGGGGGCCGCGGGCCGGGCACGCCGGTCGCGATCGTCTGCGACGGCACGATGCCGACCCAGCGCACGGTGCTCGCCACGCTCGGCACCCTCGGGGTCGCCATCGCCGACGAGCTGGTCAAGCCGCCCGCGATCATCGTCATCGGCGGGGTGGTCCGGGTGGCCAACCCCACGGCATTTCCCGTCTCCGATGGCTGAGCTGGTCGAGATCACGGCGGCCGACGACCCCCGGCTCGCCGACTACCGCGACCTGCGCGACGTACAGCTGCGCAAGCACCTCGAGGCCGAGCACGGCCTCTTCCTCGCCGAGGGCGAGAAGGTCGTCCGGCGAGCGGTCGAGGGCGGCTTTGCGGTGCGCTCCTTCTTGATGGCGCCGCGCTGGCTCGACGGGCTCGCCGACGTGCTCGCCACCACCGACGCGCCCTGCTACGTCGTCTCGGAGGCGCTCGCCGAGGACGTCACCGGCTTCCACGTGCACCGGGGCGCGCTGGCTTCACTGGTACGCCGACCGCTGCCGCCGGTCGCCGACGTACTCGACGGGGCGCGGTCGGTGCTGGTTCTCGAGGACATCGTCGACCACACCAACGTCGGTGCGATCCTCCGCAGCGGAGCGGCACTCGGGTTCGACGCGGCGCTGCTCGCGCCCCGGTGTGCCGACCCGCTCTACCGACGCTCGATCAAGGTCGCGATGGGTGCGGTCTTCAGCCTGCCGTGGACGCGACTGGCCGGCTGGCACGACGCGCTCCCGGACCTGTCGGCCGCGGGTTTCACCACCGTGGCCCTCACCCTCGCCGACGATGCGGTGCCGATCGAGGAGGCCGTCGCCGGTGTCGACAAGGTGGCACTGGTGCTCGGCTCCGAGGGGCACGGGCTGTCTGCTCGGTGGGAGGAGTCCGCCGATCGCCGGGCCATCGTCCCGATGACCGCCGGCATCGACTCGCTCAACGTCGCCGCTGCCTCCGCTGTGGCGTGCTATGTGACATCCCGGCGGTGACCCGGCGCTGACCCGGCGCTGACCCGGCGTTGACACGGCGCTGAGACCGCGCTGACGAAAAGCGGCACGACGGCGGCCTGCAGTGCAAGGATGCTGCCGAAGCGTGAGGAGTCGCCGTGTTCCAGTGGGGTTGGATGCCGGGTACGGCGACCCTCGTCGTCGTCCAGTCGGCGTGCGAGAAGCGATAGCCGCGTGCAGACCCCGCGTCTCCCGGTCGTGCCCGACCCCTTGCGACGGGCGACGGTGCCGCGTGACCTCGACTCGGTCACCACGATCGCCGCGGAGGTGGACCCTGCCGACGTCGGCCTGACGACCGACGGTGTCGAGCGGATCTGGGAGAGCGCGCGCAGCCTCTACCGCTCCGGGATCCATCCCGCGCTCACGCTGTGCGTGCGTCGGGAGGGGGCCGTCGTACTCGACCGCGCCATCGGCCACGCCCGCGGCAACGGTCCGAAGGACCCGCGCGAAGCGGAGAAGGTGCTCGCCACCCCGGAGACCCCGATCTGCATCTTCTCCGCCACCAAGGCAATCACTGCGGCGCTGATCCACCTGCTGGACGAGCGCGGAGTGCTGCACGTCGGCGACCGGGTGGCCGAGTACCTTCCGGAGTTCGCCCGCAACGGCAAGGACGGCATCACCATCGCCCAGGTGCTGTCGCACCGGGCGGGCATCCCGAACCTGCCCCGGGGCTCGTTCGATCTCGACCGGGTCGACGACTGGGAGTGGCAGCGCTCGCTGATGTACGACGCCAAGCCGCTGCACCGTCCCGGCAAGCGCCAGGCCTACCACGCGGTCAGCGGCGGCAACCTGCTCGGCGAGGTCGTCCGCGAGATCACCGGGAAGGGCATCCGGGACGTCCTCGCCGAGGAGATCCTCGAGCCGCTGGACTTCCGGTGGACCAACTACGGCGTGGCCGAGGAGGACGTCTCCGAGGTCGCGTTGAGCTATCCGACCGGTCCGCCACTGCTCCCGCCGACCTCGACCTTCATCGCCCGGGCGCTCGGTCTGCACCCGGACGAGGCGACCAGGCTCTCCAACGACCCACGTTTCCTGCGCGGCGTGCTGCCGGCCGCGAACGGCGTGAGCACGGCCAACGAGCTCAGCCGCTTCTACGAGCTGCTGCGCAACGGCGGCGAGCTCGACGGGGTGCGGGTCATGGACCCGCGGACGATCCGTCGAGCGACCGCCGAGCAGTCGCACCTCGAGGTCGACTACACCCTCGGCCTGCCGATCGGCTTCAGCATGGGCTTCATGCTCGGGGGGCGTCGCGCCAGCCTGTTCGGTCCCGACACCGTCGGTGCTTTCGGCCACCTCGGCTGGATCAACATCCTGAGCTGGACCGATCCCGCCCGGGCGCTGTCGGCCGCCATGATCACGACCGGCAAGTCGGTGATCTACCCCGAGGTGGGCAGGTTCCTGCAGGTGCCGATGCGGATCGGCCGGGAGGTTCCCAAGGTGGTCGCGCCCGGGTGAGCTCAGCGGCTCAGGTGCGGAGCCCAGGCTGCTGGTGGAGGAAGTGGAGCACGGCGGCAACCCGCGGGTTGTGGCTGGTGTCGCGATCCACCCCGATCTTGTCGAGGATGCGTCCGATGTGCGCCTCGACCGTGCGGGGGCTGACAAACAGCTCAGTCGCGGTGCCGTCGTTGGAGAATCCCTGCGCCATCAGCCGGAGTACGTCGCTCTCCCTCGCAGAACATGCGAGACCGGATCCGCGCGGCGGGGGGCGACCTGACGATCTCGTCGCGAGCCGGCGTCGGCACCTCGGTCAGCGGATGGGTCCCGGCTCACGTGGGCCAGTCGGCGGGATAGTCGAGGGCGGCACTGTCGTGCAGCTTCTGGAGCCTCTTGCGAGCCCGCGCCGACAATCGGTCCCCGAACACCGTGCCGTCGGTGTGGTCGGTCTCGTGCTGGAGGCAGCGGGCGAGCAGGCCGTCGCCTTCGAACCGCACCGGCTCGCCGTCCAGACCGAAGCCCTCGACGGTCGCGAACTCAGGCCGCGCGCAGGGGGAGAAGGCGCCGGGGAAGGAGAGGCAGCCCTCGTCTCCGTCGTCGAGCTTGCGCCCGCGGTCCTCCGGCACGGTGACGGTCGGGTTGCAGACCACGCCGACCGAGCGTTGACCGGCCTCGTCCGGGCAGTCGAAGACGAAGAGCGCGAGGTCGACCCCGACCTGGCACGCTGCGAGCCCGACCCCGTCGGCGGCGTACATGGTTGCGACCAGGTCGGCTGCGAGCGCGCGCAGGTCGACGTCGCCGAACTGATCAGCCGTCACCGGCTGCTGGGGTCGGTGCATCACCGGCGTCCCCCAGCGGGTGATCGGGCGGACCGTGCCGCCGCGCGGGAGCGGGCCGTACGGCGCGTGCACTGCCTCGTCGGGCCCTTTGTCGGACATGGGCAGCGATCCTAGAGGGCGACCTGTGACGCGTCGCACGCGCCATTTGCCGACCAATTGGCAAGCTTCTGTAGCGCTGTGTGTAACTCACAGTTACATTTGTGGACATGTCCCTGATCAGCAATCTCAAGCCGGGCGGCAAGCACGGTGTCCCGAGCGACGCCAGCCGGGATCCGATCGGCATCCTCGTCGCCGGACTCAGCAAGCTCGCCCAGAGCGACCTCATCGACAAGATGAGGCTGCGCAAGCAGACCGAGCAGGTGGTGTTCTCGGTGACCCGCAGCGGGTTCAAGACCATCACCAACGCCAGCCGGACCTTCGCGAGAGCCGGCAAGAAGGGCAAGCCGGGCGTCCGCGTGGCGAACGCGCCGGCCTCCGGGGTCTTCGACCTGACGCCCACCGAGGACGAGCAGATGCTCGTCGACGTGGTGAGCGAGTTCGCCGAGGAGGTCGTCCGCCCCGCTGCGGCCGAGGCCGACGCCGCGTGCGCCGCGCCCGACGCGCTGTTGAAGGCAAGCCTCGAGATCGGGCTGCCGATCCTCGGTGTGCCTGAGGCGCTCGGCGGCATCTCCGAGGAGCGCTCGGCGATGGCAGGCACGCTCGTCGCCGAAGCGCTCGCCAAGGGCGACATGGGACTCGCCGTCGCGGCTCTCGCGCCCGGATCGGTCGCGACGGCCATCGGACTGTGGGGCACGGACGCCCAACAGCAGACCTACCTTCCGGCGTTCACCGGAGACGCGGTCCCGGCAGCGGCGCTCGCGCTCAACGAGCCCGCGGTGCTCTTCGACGTGACCACACCGTCGACCACCGCCACCAAGCAGGGCGACGGCTACGTCCTCAACGGCCGCAAGAGCATGGTTGCCCGCGGCACCGAGGCGGAGCTGTTCGTCGTGGGCGCGTCGCTCGACGGCAAGCCGGTCCTGTTCCTCGTCGAGTCGTCGACCGAGGGGCTCTCGCTCGAGGGTGACCCGGGCATGGGGGTGCGGGCCGCGGGCATGACCACCCTGGACCTGAAGAACGTCGCGGTGTCCGCAGATGCGGTGCTGGGCGAGACCGACGGCTCGACGTACCTCGAGTGCGTCCGGCTGTCGCGGCTGGCCTGGTGCGCGCTCGCCGTCGGCACCGGTCAGGCCGTGCTCGACTACGTGACGCCGTACGTCAAGGAACGTGAAGCCTTCGGCGAGCCGATCGCCAACCGCCAGTCGGTCGCGTTCATGGTCGCCAACATCGCGATCGAGCTGCAGTCGATGCGACTGCTGACCTACCGCGCGGCTGCCCGTGCCGCTGCCGGCAAGGACTTCACCAAGCAGGTGGCGCTGGCCCGCAAGCTGTGTGCCGAGCGCGGCATGCAGATCGGCAACGACGGGGTCCAGCTCCTCGGCGGCCACGGCTACGTCAAGGAACACCCGGTGGAGCGGTGGTACCGCGACCTGCGTGCCATCGGGATCATGGAAGGAACGGTGCTGGTCTGATGGCTATCAACCTCGAGGTACCCAAGAAGCACCGTGCGCTGATCGACCAGGCGCACCAGGTCGCGATGAACATGCTGCGACCGATCTCCCGCAAGTACGACATCGCCGAGCACGAGTATCCCAAGGAGCTCGACATGCTGGCGGCGATGATCGACGGGCTGGCCGAGTCCGGCGCGAGCGAGGGTGCCGGCGCGACCGGCGTCCGGCGCGAGGAGGACGACGGCGACAGCGCGGTCAAGAACGGCTCCAACATGGCCTCGGTGACCTCGGTCGCCGAGATGTGCTGGGGCGACACCGGCTTGCTGCTCACGATGCCGCGTCAGGGTCTCGGCAACTCCGCGATCGCGTCCGTGGCCAACGACGAGCAGCTCGAGCGGTTCAAGGGCAAGTGGGCGTCGATGGCGATCACCGAGCCGAGCTTCGGCTCGGACTCCGCCGCGATCTCGACCACCGCGATCCTCGACGGCGACGAGTACGTCCTCAACGGCGAGAAGATCTTCGTGACGTCAGGCGAGCGATCCGACTGCATCGTGGTCTGGGCCACCCTCGACAAGTCTCTGGGGCGGGCGGCGATCAAGTCGTTCGTCGTCGAGAAGGGAACGCCCGGCGTGAAGGTCGAGCGGTTGGAGGAGAAGCTCGGCATCCGAGCCTCCGACACCGCAGTGATCACCTTCACCGATGCCCGGGTGCCGAAGGACAACCTCCTCGGGTCCCCCGAGGTCAACGTCGAGCAGGGCTTCGCCGGCGCGATGGCGACCTTCGACAACACCCGGCCGCTGGTGGCCGCGATGGCCGTGGGCTGCGCCCGGGCGTCCCTCGACCTCACCCGCGACCTGCTGAAGGACGCCGGGGTCGAGATCGACTACGACAAGCCGGCCTACCTGCAGTCCGCCGCCGCAGCGAAGTTCCTCCAGCTCGAAGCCGACTGGGAGAGTGGGCGGCTGCTCACGCTCCAGGCCGCGTGGATGGCCGACAACCGCAAGCCGAACTCGCTCGAGGCGTCGATGGCCAAGGCCAAGGCCGGCCGGGTCGGTTCCGACGTCACGCTGAGCTGCGTCGAGCTGTGCTCCTCGGTCGGCTACGCCGAGACCGAGCTGCTCGAGAAGTGGGCGCGCGACTCCAAGATCCTGGACATCTTCGAGGGCACGCAGCAGATCCAGCAGCTGATCGTGGCGCGGCGACTCCTGGGCCTCACCAGCGCCGAGCTCAAGTAGTCGGGTTCCGGTTGCCGGCCTAGTAGCTGACCGAGGCGCCCTCGGACGGCAGCGCGGTCACGTGGGTCGGCGCCGGGAGCCCGGCCTCGGCGAAGGCCGCGTCGATGGCTGCGCAAACGACGCCGACTCGATCGACCTCGACCAGCGCGATCGTCGACCCGCCGAAGCCGCCACCGGTCAGCCGGGCGCCGAGAGCACCGGCCTGCGCGGCGGTGGCGACGGCCAGGTCCAGCGCCGGCGTGGAGGCGTCGAAGTCACCCCGCAGGGAGGCGTGCGACGCGGTGAGGATGTCCCCGACCGCGGCCCAGTCGCCGGTCGCGATGACGGCGAGCGTGTCCTCGACCCGGGCGCTCTCCGAGAGGACGTGGCGGGCGCGTGCCCGCTGGACGTCGTCGTCGAGCCGGCTGAGGTCGTCCGCCCACGCGAGACCGATCCGCGGGAGGTCGAGCGCGGCAGCGGCCGCATCGCACTCGGCGCGTCGCCGGGCGTAGCCGCTGTCGGCCGCAGCGAGGTCGTGCGCCGCACCGGTATCGGTGACGAGCACCACGAGCCCGGCCTCCTGGAGCGCCAGCGGCACCTGCCGCACGGTCGTGTCCGCGAAGTCGATCAGTACGGCGTGGCCCGGCTTGCCGAGGAGCGAGACCAGTTGGTCCATGCCGCCCGTCGGCGCACCGACGTACTCGGTCTCGGCGCGGCGGCAGAGCTCGGCGAGCGGCTGCCGGCTGCCAGGGTCGAGCGGACGGTCGAGCAGGGTGCCGACGGCGACCGCGACCGAGCACTCCAATGCCGCCGAGCTCGACAGCCCGGACCCCAGCGGCAGCTCGGTGTCGATGACAAGGTCGAGACCGGTCAACGGCCAGCCGTCCTCGCGGGCCGCCCACAGCAGGCCGGTGACGTAACGCACCCAGCCGGGGATCGCCTCCCGGGCGTCGAGCGCGAGGTCGTCCAGGCGACCCGTCCAGGGGGCCGGGAACGCGGTCGACCGGATGCGGAGCCGGTCATCGCCACGACGTCGGGCCGTGGTGGTCGTGGCCAGCGGGACCGCGAACGGCAGGCACAAGCCTCCGTTGTAGTCGGTGTGGTCGCCGATCAGGTTGACCCGGCCGGGGGCACGTGCGGTCACGGACGTCATCGCTCCATCTTTGCCCGATCCGGTTGGAGCCGACCGCACGGGTAGATTCGGGGCGTGCGATTCCTCGACGATCAGGCACCCGCCCACGACCTGACCTACGACGACGTGTTCATGGTCCCGGGACGGTCGTCCGTTGGGAGTCGGTACGACGTCGACCTGGCCACCGACGACGGGACCGGGACCACGATCCCCGTTGTGGTGGCCAACATGACGGCGATCGCGGGCAAGCGGATGGCCGAGACCGTGGCCCGCCGCGGGGGTCTGGTGGTGATCCCTCAGGACATCCCGGCGCCCGTCGTCGGCGACGTCGTCGCGTTCGTCAAGACCCGGCACCTGGTGCTCGACACCCCGATCCAGCTCCGCCCGGACCAGACGGTCGCCGAGGCGCTGTCGCTGATCCCCAAGCGGTCGCACCGAGCGGCCGTGGTCGTCGACGACCAGCACCGTCCCGTCGGGATCGTGCTGGAGGACGACTGCGCCGAGGTCGACCGGTTCGCGCAGGCGCACCAGGTGATGCGTCCGGTCGAGGTGTTGCTGGAGGAGGACACCGAGCCCCGCAAGGCGTTCGACGCGCTGGACGACGCCCGTTCAGCGATCGCGGTCGGCGTCGATGGCGACGGACTGCTCGTGGGGGTGCTGACCCGCACCGCCGCGCTCCGCGCGACGCTCTACCGGCCCGCCGTGGACGATGCAGGATCGCTCCGCATCGCCGCCGCGGTCGGGGTCAACGGCGATGTCGCCGCCAAGGCCCGGGCGCTGCTCGACGCCGGCGTCGACTGCCTGGTGGTCGACACCGCGCACGGGCACCAGGACCGGATGGTCGAGGCGCTCCAGGCCGTCCGCTCGCTCGACCCCTCGGTGCCGGTGGCAGCCGGCAACGTCGTCGACGGCGCCGGAACCCGCGCGTTGGTCGCGGCGGGCGCCGACATCGTGAAGGTCGGTGTCGGGCCCGGTGCCATGTGCACCACGAGGATGATGACCGGCGTCGGCAGGCCCCAGTTCTCGGCCGTGCTCGACTGTGCTGCCGCAGCCCGGGACGTCGGAGCTCACGTCTGGGCCGATGGCGGGGTCCGCCACCCGCGTGACGTGGCCCTGGCTCTGGCTGCGGGCGCGTCGTCGGTGATGATCGGCTCCTGGTTCGCCGGCACCCACGAGTCACCGGGTGACCTGCTCCAGGACGCCGACGGCCGCGCGTTCAAGGTGTCCTTCGGCATGGCGTCGGCGCGCGCGGTGGCCAACCGCACCTCCTCGGAGTCCGCGTTCGACCGGGCCCGCAAGGGCCTCTACGAGGAAGGGATCTCCTCGTCGCGGATGTACCTCGATCCGGCGCGGCCCGGGGTGGAGGATCTGCTCGACCAGATCTCGGCAGGCGTGCGCTCGGCGTGCACCTACGCCGGCGCGTCGACGCTCGCGGAGCTTCATCAGCGTGCGGTCGTGGGGGTGCAGTCCGCCGCCGGCTTCTACGAGGGCCGTCCGATCGCCACCAGCTGGTGACGGCGATCGCGCGTCATCTGGTCGTTGCGGCGACCGAGGCCGAGGCGGCGTACGTCCCTCGCTCGCTGCCCGTCCTGATCACCGGCATCGGCAAGACAGCGGCGGCGACCGCGGTCGCCCGGGCGCTGGCGTCCTACGACGACCTCAGCCGGCTCGAGCTGGTCAACGTCGGCACCGCCGGCGCCCTGCACGACCACCACCAGGGGCTGCACGAGCCCGGGGTCGTGATCAACCACGACATCGACGCCGACGCGATCCGCGTGCTCGGCTACGACCCGCAGGAGCGACTGCGCTGCGGCCCGGGGGAAATCGTGCTCGCGACCGGCGACGTCTTCGTCGCCGATCCCGCGGTGCGC
Source organism: uncultured Actinomycetota bacterium (assembly GCA_963756795.1). Classification (GTDB taxonomy): domain Bacteria; phylum Actinomycetota; class Actinomycetes; order Propionibacteriales; family Nocardioidaceae; genus Nocardioides. The sequence goes on from CAVWPK010000002.1 coordinate 764,009, forward strand.
GCACGACTGGCCGCTCGGGCCGACCTCGTCGACATGGAGGGCTATGCCGTTGCGTATGCGGCGCTGCAGTTCGGCGTCCCGGTGCGGCTCGTGAAGCACGTCTCCGACCACGCCGATGAGGCCGCGATGGACTGGCCGGCGCTCGTCGATCGCAGCGCACGGGCGCTGGGGGAGTGGCTCGCCCGCTACTACGGTTGAAGCCAAGCTCCTCAACGCTGGCGCGGGGGCAAAGGACTTTCGAGATGTGGGCTCAGCAACCCGTCTAGTCCGTTACCCTTTGTGATATGTCCCTCAAGCTCCCGAGGGCACCGCGCGGCGGAATCTCAGGCGTCGTGGTTGCTCTTCTCGTGTCCCTTCTCTGCGTCATCGAGGCCGGTCCGCTGGCGTCCACGGCGCGCGCCGCCGATCCCACGGATCCGGTCTTCCAGTCGGTGAGCGGCGGCTCCCGCGTCACGGTCGCCGGTACCGTCCAATCCGAGCTCACCGGCGCGAGCAGTCTCCGGGTCACGCAGCCGGGTCGGTCGTCCGAGAACGGCATCGCCGGCGTCAACGTGCTCGACGGCTTGCTGACCGCGACTGCTGTCACCACCCGCCAACGCACCACCCGCACCCTCGGCGGGGGCACGACTATCACCTCCCAGGCGAAGATCACCGGCGTTGGTCTGCTGGGCGGCGCGATCACCGTCGACGCGATCGAAACCAAGGCAGCCGCGACGCTGAACGGCGACGACGTGAAGCGAACCGGCAGCACGAGACTGGTCAACCTTCACGTCCAGGACAACGACCTGCCGGTCGCGGTCCCCAAGAACACCGCCGTCACCATCCCCGGCCTGGCCAAGGTCGTGCTGAACGAGGTCAAGGGACAGGTGGGCGGCGACGCCCTCATCAAGTCCGTCGCGACCGGCATCAAGATCACCCTGCTGTCCGACTACGGCCAACTGGGCAAGGGTGCGACGATCGAGATCACCCCGACCAAGGCCCAGATCCTGCTCCCGGTGCCGATCGACGGTGAGCCGATCTTCGGCGTGGCGTACTCGACCCGCACCAGGATCCACGTGGGCGACACGCTCAAGCTGAACGCCGGGCCGACCTCGGCGATGATCATGCCCGCCGGTGGCACCAACGGCTTGACCCTGACCAACGCCGCCGCGAAGCTCAACCTCCCAGGGCTGGTGACCGCCTACGGACTGAGTGGTTCCGCCGAGGGTGTCGTGACCCACGCGGAGTCCGAGGGCCTGATGATCGGACGGGTTGCCGAGGTGTCGTTGCTCGGCGGAGCGATCACCATCGACGCGGCCGTCGGGAAGGCCCACCTCCGCAAGCTCGACGGCAGCCCGCCGACGGTGGACGCCGTGTCCCGGCTGGTGGGCCTGACGATCAACGGTGAGACGTTCCCGGTCAGGGTCGAACCGAACACCGTCGTGGAGATACCCGGTCTGGTGAAGGTCATCATCAACGAGCAGATCCGTCAGACCTTCCCGTTCAACGGGATCGCGGTGCGGGCACTCCACATCATCGCCCTGCCCGACGCGCCGGACGACATCGTGGGGCTCGACATGGAGCTGGGCGTCGCGGCCATCTGGGTGAACAACTGAGCCGGGTGCCGCCGGCCTGTTCGGGCCGGCGGCACATCAGCGTCTGACAGGATGACGCCGTGGAGTCGATCGGTCGATTCGTCGTACTCGAACGGCTCGGCGTTGGTGCGCATGCCGCGGTCTACCGTGCCGAGGACCCGGTGCTGGATCAGTTCGTGGCACTCAAGGTCCTGTCCGCCCAGGTCGCCTTCGACCCCGACGGGCGCGCCAGGTTCGTCAAGGAAGCTCGGCTGATGCGCCGGATCGAATCGACACGCACCGCAGCTGTCTACGACGTGGCGCAGCTCCCGGACGGCCGTCCGTACCTGGTGCTGGAGCTCGCCGAGCGCGGCACCCTCGGCGACCGGATCGACGGCCTCGCGCAGGGTGCAGGGACTGTCAGCGTGCCCGATGTCCGGGCGGTCGCGGCCGCGCTGGGTGCGGCGCTCACCGCGATCCACGCCCGGGGCGTCGTCCACCGTGACATCAAGCCGTCCAACATCTTGATCAGACCGGCACCCGCCGACAGCGCGGCCGACGGATTGCCCGGCGGCACCCTGCTGCGCGATGACGACTATCTCCTCCTGGGCGACTTCGGCCTCGCCAAGGCGCTCGAGTCCACCCGGCTGGTGACGGCTGCCGTCGGCACGCCGGCTTACATGGCTCCCGAGCAGGGGGCGATCGGCGCCCCCATCGACGGCCGGGCCGACATTTTCGCCGCGTCGGCCGTGATCGCAGAGCTGGTGGACCTGATCGCCGGACCGCGGGATCCTCGGGTCGCAGCAGAGCTCGATCGAGGGATGGCCCGCGACCGGGATGCCCGCCACCCGGACGCCCGCACCTGGGTCCGCGACCTGGTGGGAGCGCTCGACAGCAGCCTGGCGCCCGCCACCGTCGTACCCGCGGGAGCTCCGGCGGCCATGCCAGCTCGACCGGACCCGCCGGAGTCGCGGCACCTGACCGGCTACGGGCCGCGGCAGGCGCTGGTTGCTCGGCGGGCGTGGTTCCCCGGCGGGCCACTGCTGCTGGCGGCGCTCGTCGCCGCGGTGGTCGCGGTCGGGATCGCGGTGGTCGTGGCTCTCGACTACGCCGGCGGTGCGCGATGACAGACCCGGCGCTCCTGCAGTCGGCCGTCGCCGGCGACGCCGCGGCGCGGGCCGCGGTGGTGTCCGCATACGCCGCAGCCGGCGCCGACGAACGGACCGCGACCCTCGACGGGATCGCGGTCCACGGCGCAGCTGGGGCGGTGCCGGCGATCGAGCTGCTGCTCGAGCTGGTGCACCGCTACCGGATCGCGCAACCGGCGATCACCTCGCTCCTCGTCGACCCTGCCGACATCGAGGACGCAGCGCAGCTGACGCTGATCGCGGTGATGGAGAAGATCTCCCAGTTCGAGGGACGCTCGCGGTTCCAGACGTGGGTGCGCGCCATCGCCCGCAACGAGGCACTGCAGGTGCTGCGCCGCAAACAACGCAAGAGCGAGCCGTCGACCGACGACGTCCCCGAGCAGTGGGAGTTCGCGCGCCGACTGAGCTCGGTCGTCGCTGACGAGGTGGCGGTGCGTCAGGCCCTGGAACGGGTGCCGGAGCCCTACCGCGAGGCGCTGGTCCTGCGGGAGTTCGACCAGCTGGGTTACGACGAGATCGCGGAGCGGCTCGCCGTACCCGTCGGCACCGTACGGTCGCGGATCGCGCGGGCGCGCGACCTGCTCGCCAAGCAGACCTGGCACTGGGACTAGCTGCGCCGCGGTCCCGGGTCAGGAGCCGCGGCCGCTGCTCGCCCGGCGGCCCCGGGTGACCCCGACGAAGTCCTGGTGCACGGGTCCGTCGTCCTCGACCCGCCATACCAGCGCGATCCGGGTGGGGGGCAGGTCGGCGACCGGCCGGTGCACGACGTCCTTGCGGTGGTGCTGCCGCGCCAGGGCCATCGGCAGTACGACGACGCCGGTCCCGGCAGCCGCGACCTCGACCGCCTCCTTGACGGCCATCGCCGGGAAGTCGAGCTGGGCAACCGTCGGCCGCCATCCGGAGCGCTCCGGAAGCACGAGCTGCTCGTCGGCGAGGTCGTCGGTCGTCACCTCGTCCGCTGCGGCGACGAAGTGGTCGGCGGCCGCCACCACGACCGGGAGCTCTTCGTAGAGCACCACGCAGTGCAGCGGCGTCGGCCGCTCGCGATCGACGGGGAGCCGGGCCAGCACCAGGTCCGCCGTCCCGTCGTCGAGCACGGTGCGCTGCTCCGACTCCTCGACCGGGAGCAGCTCGAGCCGGATGCCGGGGTGCCGCTCGCGCCACACCTTCGCCCACTTGTCGGGTGTCACGCCGGGGACGAAGGCGATGCGGAGCCGATGCACGGAGTCACAATATTCGGCAACATCGGGGAAACCCTGTTTGCCACGGCTCACGCCATGCTTAGGGTGCGGCAACGGAAGGAGGCGATGGCGATGGCGGTCCACGGCCCGGTCGTGCTGCTCAACGCCTCCTACGAGCCGCACGACGTCGTCTCGTTCCCGCACGCCGTGCGGATGCTCTTCCGCGGCGTCGCCGTCGTGCACGAGGCCGAGGCTGACAAGACGATCGGCCCGCACCCGTGGCCGAAGGTGCTGCGCCTGGTCCGGTACGTCGTCGCGTCGTGGATGTATCGCCCGGCGGCCTACGGGCGCGAGGCGGTGCTCCGCCGCGACCAGCACCGTTGTGCCTACTGTGGCGCCCACGCCAACACGATCGACCACCTGGTGCCGAGGTCACGCGGTGGCACCTGGACCTGGCTCAACACGGTCGCTGCCTGCGGCCGCTGCAACAGCCGCAAGGGCAACCGCACTCCGCCGGAGGCGGGCATGCGACTGCGCTTCGATCCGTGGATCCCGACCCGGATCGAGGTCACCGCCTGGGGGCACCGGCGGTAGGCGGCCAGCCCGAGGGCCGCTGTGTGATCTCGGTCGCCGAAACGGGCTGGTCTGAGCGGTAACGAGAACCCGTTCTAGTGACCGCAGCCACAGCGCTGCCTCGCTCGACTTGAACCCGGGTCAGCGGTTTTGGCTGACTGGTGCGCAGGTGCTTGCAAAAGCAAGCATTCGCGAACCAGAGGAAGCGTTGTGAACAAGTCCACCGCCCGCCGAATCCGGCAGGCTGCCTTCGCGCCCGCGCTGATCGGTGCGGTCGCGGGTTCAGTCTTCGTCCCGACCATCGCCGCAGAGAGCGCATCCCCGTCCTGGCTGGTGACGGTCGCCGACGCGCCCGTGCAGCCGACCAGGATCGTCCGCGGACTCACCGTCCGGCCCGAGCCGGAAGCGCACGTGCTCCCGGTGCACGGCTACCGGTTGACCGCGACGTTCGGCAGCGCCGGTTCGCTCTGGTCCAGCGACCACACCGGCCTGGACTTCGCCGCCCCCGAGGGCACGCCCGTGCTCGCCGTCGGCGCTGGCGTCGTGACCGAGGTCGGCTACGACGGCGCGTACGGCGCCAAGACCGTCGTCACGCTCGAGGACGGCACCGAGGTCTGGTACTGCCACCAGTCCAGCCAGAGCGTGGCCCCGGGCGAGCAGGTCGCAGCCGGTGATGTCCTCGGCGCCGTGGGTTCGACCGGCAACACCACGGGCTCGCACCTCCACCTCGAGGTGCGCGTCGACGGTGAGCCGGTCGACCCCGAACTGGCGCTTGCGGACTGGGGGATCGACCCCTGAGCCCTGAGCGCTGAGCACTCAGGCCTGGGTGAGCAACCCGAACTCGATATTGCCGGACTCGTCGATACCGGCGTCGAGCACTTTGTCCTCGAGCTGCTGCGCGGCGCGGGCATCGAGATAGACCCTGGCGCCGTCCTGCTCGACGAGCTCGTCGCCGGCCACAGGTTCGTCCGCAGTAGTTACGGCGAGCTGGGCCTCAGCGGTGGCGGTGATCCGGAGACCGGCGGCGTCCGGGGTCTCCGGGTGATCGGTGTAGCGCTTCACAATGCTGCATGCGTTCTCGGTCAGGGTGAGCATGGAATGCCTTCCGAGTTGAGTGCAGGGCAACTTCCACCGTTGCAGGCCGGTCGCACTGGTTCAAGGCCGCCATCCCGATGCGGGCTCCGAGCCCTTCCTTTGCTAATGTCTCCCCGCACTCGTCCGGGTGGCGGAATTGGCAGACGCGCTAGCTTGAGGTGCTAGTGCCCGTATTAGGGCGTGGGGGTTCAAGTCCCCCCTCGGACACCAGCTCGGCCCCGATCTCTGCACGTCAGAGAACCGGGGCCGGTGTCATGTGGTCTCGTTCCGTGCTCGGGTGTGGCGCAACCAACAGGGTCTCCTGCGCGTCTGACCAGGTGAACGGAGGTGATGGACATGCGACCCACGCAGATCCCCGATCGCGCCGCGGTGCCGACCGCGACCTGCGCGTTTCCGGCGTGCGACGGGCAGCCCGTCACGACGACCTCGATGTGCCAACACCATCGTCAGGTCACGGTCTCCCGGACCGGTTCGTGGCTCGAGGCCGGCTGAGACGGAGCCGTGGCGAGCTCCTGCTCGTAGGCCACGAGATCGGCCGCGCGCGCCGTCGCTGCGCGGAATCCCGCAGCTCCGCAGGGCAGCTGCGCGGGCGATCGCGTTCGCCGTACTCCGCGCGATCTCTTCCTCGAGTGGCTGAGGATCCGCCATAGTGTCGCAGGTGCCGGCAGATCTGCTGTTCGAGCGCGAGCGAGTGCTCGAGACGCTGCAGACCGTCGTCGCCGCGGCCCGGGCCGGGTCCGGCCGGACCGGCCTTGTCTCGGGCCCTCCAGGGATCGGAAAGACCCGCATCCTGGCTGCGCTGACGAGTGAGGCCGCCGCGGCCGGGGTTCTCTGCCTGCGGGCCACCGGTCACACGCTGGAACGGGACTACGGCTTGGGCGTCGTGCGCCAGCTCTTCAGCCAGCTCCCCAGTGGCGTGATGGACGCAGCGATGGGCTCAGGTGGCCTTGGCGTCGACAGTCCGGCCGAGGCACGGCCGGATGCCCTGTTCGCCACGTTGCAGGCGCTGTTCGGTGCGCTGGCCGGGGTAGCGGCGGAACGTCCGTTGGTGCTGCTGGTCGACGACGTCCAGTGGGTCGACGAACCGTCGCTCCGGTTCCTCCACTACCTCGCCCGGCGCGTCGACTCCGCGGGCATCGCGCTGGTGCTCGCGACTCGCGCCGACCCGGACAACGACTCTGCGGTGCTGCCCGAGCTCTACGCGTCGGCCGGGCTCGAGGTCGTCCTCGAGCCGTTGACGCGCGAGGCGGTCGCAGACGTGCTCCGACACCAGCTGATCGACGTTGCCGACGAGTTCGTCGACGCCTGCATGACGTGGACGCTCGGCAACCCGCTGTACTTGTCCGAGCTGGTTGCGACGGTGATCGCTGAGGACCTGGCTCCGACCGAGTCGGGAGCGCGCGCGCTCGCCGAGCTCGCACCGGGGACGATCGGAAGGCTGGTCTTCGTCCGCATCGCCCGGGCCGGTGATGCGGCTGTCTCGCTCGCGCAGGCCGTCGCGATCCTCGGCGAGGCGCCGTCGCTCGCGGCCGCCGCGCGGCTCGCCGGGCTCGACGTCGGCGCAGCCGGAACCGCGGCCGCTGCCCTCATCCGGCTGGACATCCTCGATGACTCACTCGGCTTCCGTCACCCCGTGGTCCGGGAGGCCGTGTACGACGACCTGCCGGGCCCGTTGCGGGCGGCGCGCCACCTGGCGGCGGCCGAGGCGCTGCATCAGCTGGGCTCGCCCGTGGAGGCGGTCGCTGCGCAACTCGTGCTGGCGCCCGCTGTCGAGGCGCGCTGGGCCAATGACGTGCTCCGGCGCGCAGCGCGCGCAGCGGTGGTCCGGGGCGCACCGGACGCCGCCGCCCGGTTCCTCGAGCGGGCGTTGGGCTCTGGGCGCGCTCAGGAGCCGGAGCTCGAGGATGTGCAGCGGATCGCGCTCGACGTCACGCGAACGCACCTGCTGTGGATCGCCGGCCGGTCGTCCGCGGCGATGGAGCTGGCCGACCGAACGGTGCGGGGGAGGGCGGGGCACGACGACGCGATGGCGGGTGACGTCGATCCGCCGGAACGAGCCGAACCAGACGCCATGCTCGCGATGAAGTTGATGCTGCAATGCATCACACCCGGGAGCGAGCGGCCTTCGCCGGACCAGATCGACCGGTTCGCCGCCGTCGCGGGCCGGACCCAGGCCGAGCGCGACTGCTTGCTCCCGGTGATCCTCTACCGAACCGCGAGAGGTACCCCGGTCTCGGAGATCATGCCGCTCGTCGAGCGGGTCACCTCCGGAGCGACGATGGACGCGGCCAACCGTCGCTCGCCGGCAACCTGGCTCTTCCTCTTGCTGCACCTCGGAGGCGTCGACCAGTCCTTGAGGTTCGCCGAGCGCTACCTGTCAGCCGCCGAGGAGAACGACTCGGTGATGTGGCGGGCGGAGGCGCTCAGCGTGCGGGCGATGGCCTGCTACCGCCTGGGTCGGCCGGCCGAGGCAGAGGTTGATGCCAGCGCGGCGCTCGCGGGCGCCGACACCACCTTCGCCGTCACCGGACCCGTCTCCGCCGCCACCCAGATGTATGCCCGGCTCGAGCTGGGAGACATCGCCGGAGCTGCGGCGGCAGCCGATGCGTTCACCTTTCCGTCCCACCGCGAGGACACCGCGTTCGCCGCGATCGCGGAAGCCGCGATCGGTCGGGTCAGGGCGCGGGCGGGAGCTCCCGAAGAAGGCCTGGAGCTGCTGCGCAGCGCCGGTGAAAGGCTCGACGCCGTCGAGTGGCTGATCACCGAGCTCTCGCCGTGGCGGATCGACGCGGCGCAGGTCTTGGCCGGCCTGGGTCGGCGGGAGGAGGCGCTGGATCTCCTCGGGCCGGCGTACGACGCCGCCCGCAGGTTCGGGGCGCCGAGCGGGCTCGGGAGAGTGTTGCGGGTGCGGGCGCTGCTCGAGGACCCGCCCTCCATCGACCTCTTGCGCGAGGCCGTGGCCGTGTACGACGGCAGCTCGATGCGGTTGAAACGCGCGCATGCGCTGCTCGAACTGGGCGCCACGCTCCGGAGGTCCGGGTTTCGGAGAGACGCACGCGGTCCGCTGGCGGAGGCGATGGACCTGGCCACCCAGGCTGGCGCAATGCCGCTCCTCGAGCGCGCCACGGCGGAGATGGCGGCCGCCGGCGGGCGGCCGCGGACGGTGGCCACGACCGGGGTCGAGGCACTGACGCCCTCGGAGCGCCGGGTCGCGCAGCTCGCGAGGGCGGGATTGCGCAATGCGGACATCGCTCGCGAGCTGTTCGTCCGACCTACGACCGTCGAGAAGCACCTTGCTGCGGCGTTCCGGAAGCTCGGCATCGACTCGCGCTCGGACCTGCCGCCGATTCCCTGATCTCTGGGGGTTCCCTTCCCCCAAATGGTGGGGTCCTTCCGCAATGTGCCGCACCCGGTCGCGCGGCCATTGTTCCGGTATGGACCTGGACAACCCGATCGCCTTACGCCTCACCATCGACGCCGATCACCTGCCGCTCCGCGGCGTGCTCGAGCGGGTGGGGCACCCTGCGACGGAGTTCCAGGGGCAGCTCCAACTGCTGGAGCTCCTGGGCCGGCTGACCGACGGCCGCCTGTCCAACCCCTCCATCACCACCTCAAGGACATCGCAATGAACGCATTCGGGGCAGTCGCCCGGCTCGCGCTCGCCGCCCTGCTCGGCATCCCGGCGACTGCGTTCGCCGCGACACCGGGCCACGCGGCCAACGTGGCACCCAAGATCGTCGCCGCTTCCATGCTCGACGTGGACCTCGACAACAAGGTCGATCGCATCCGACTCACCTATTCCGAGACGATCTCGCACGCGCTCGACACCAGCGGGTTCCCGTTCGTGGTCAAGGGCTACAAGGTCACCCGGGTCGCGGCGTCGTCCTCCAAGTTCCTCATCATCTTGGTGCAGGAGAAGGCGGCCCCTGACCTTGCCGCCAAGCCCAAGATCACCTATACGCGGACGAACCAGCAGCCGGTCCGGGACACTGCCGGACTGCAGGCAATCACCCAGACCTTCACCGGGACGAAGCCGCTCGACCTCGATGGCGACGGCTACGCCTCGGCTCCGCTGGACTGTGCGCCGAAGAACGCCGCGATCCACCCCGACGCACCGGACGCCCCCGACCTGACGTTCGCGGACACCAACTGCGACGGCATCGACGGCGACGAGGCGACCGCGGTCTTCGTCGACGGGAGCGCCGGCAACGACAACAATCCCGGGACGAGGTCGCTGCCTATCCAGAGCCTCACGCAGGCGTGGAGCCTGACTACGGCCGAGCGGCGCTCGGTCTACGTGAACAGTGTCTACAATCCCAACGCGGCTATCATCAACGTGCCCGACGGGGTCGACGTCTACGGTGGGTACGACGCAACCTGGGGCCGCACGGCCGTGCCGACGCACACGAACGGGTTGCCGTGGAACATCACCGGCACCAGCGACCTCCAGCTTTTCCGCATCGAGATCGCCGGCAGCGAACCGGCGCTCCGGGTGAGCGGCGTCGCCACGCTCACGGAGGTCGCGCTCGACAACGGAGTGTCCGCGACCAACTCGGTGGCGCTCTTCGTCGCGGGGCCCGGTTCGGTGACGATGGTCCGCGGCAGCCTGACGTCCGGCTCAGCGGGCTCGGCGGTGGTGGCGCTCAAGGGGATCAACGGCTTCTCGGGTGCGACCGGTGGCACGGGAGACCCCGGGTCGTGCGACACCTGGAGCGGTGGCGGCGGCGGGAATGGAGGCGGGTGGAACACCGGATTGCCGGGTGTCGGCGGCCAAGGAGGAGTCGGCGGCAACGATTCCGGTGACGACGCGAACGGTCTCCCCGGAAGCGCCGGCAGCGCCGGCGCCACCGGCGGTGCGCCGGGCCTGGAGGGCAACCCCGGCAAGGCAGGCGGCAAGGGAGCCGATGGTGCTGACGGGGCCGATGGGGCTGACGGCCAGTTGGTGCGGGGGAAGTTCAGCCCGACCGGTTATGTTCCCGGACTCTCCGCCAACGGCGCCGACGGCACCGTCGGCGGTGGCGGCGGTGGCGGCGGTGGCGGCGGTGGTCAGGTCGGCGCCACGGTGATCACCGGCGCCGGCAACGGTGGTGGCGGCGGTGGACAGGGAGGCCAGTCCGCCACCGGAGGCAAGGGCCGCAAGGGCGGATATGGATCGATCGCTGCTTACGTCCCCGTCGGCACTCTGGTGCTCCATGGCACCGTCGTGAGCACCGGCCAGGCCGGTCACAGTGGTCCGGGCGGGGTCGGTGGCACCGGTGGCACCGGCGGCCCCGGCGGCCCCGGTGGGTCGACCTGCCTCGCTGAGGTCGGCCGCGGCGGCGCTGGAGGCGCGGGCGGTGACGGCGGCGACGGCGGCGACGGTGGTCCCGGACAGGGTGGTCCCAGCATCGGCGTGTTCGGCGGAAGCTTCGCCGTGGTCGACACTGCGGACGCCACCTTCAACCTGGGCCCGGCCGGCAACGGTCCGGACGCCATCCGGGCCAACGTGTATCGGCCCTGATCGGACAGGTCAGGTTCGAGCACCAGGTTCGAGCAACAAGTTCGACCCGCCGGGGGTCCGCCGAGGAAGCGGACCCCCGGCGTACGTCAAGTCCCTGGGGCGTCGATCTCGGGGGAACTCCTCGGTGATCGTGCGCCGCAGCCCGCGCTACCCGCTCCTGCACCTCGACCAGAGTCCGCACCGTCCCGTCCGCAGACCCGAACGCCAAGAACGCGCCATCGCCGTCGGTTTTCACCACCACGCCACCGTTGGCGGTCGCGCAGCCGGCGACCAGCACGGGCCGGCGGTTCAGGGCGGCTACGAGGGCCTCGCCGTGGTCGACCAGCGCCGAGGTGCTCCCGACGACGTCACCCCGCGATCGGCTATCGGGCTACAAGTCCTGCTCGTAGGCCCACATGACCGGACCGTCCTCGCCCTCGGTGCGGCGGAACCCTGCGGCCTCGTAGGCCCGTTGGGCGAGACGGTCGTCCTCGCTGGTGATCAGGTAGGCGTAGTCCGCGCCGGCCGCGCGGGAGGTCGCGAGGACCGCGGTCAGGAGCTCGCGACCGAAGCCTTGGCCACGGCGGGCAGGGACGACGTACAGCTCGGCCAGGTAGGCCTCCGTCGCGTCGCTCCACAGCGACGGCTGCAGGCGTACGACGGCTACGCCGACCGGGCCGTCGGAGTCGTCGCGAACGAGGAGCACCGTCGCGTTGCCGTCGGCGATCCGGGTGCGCAGGATCGCCGCCAGCGCCTCGGGCTCGGGGGACGGCTCGTCGTACTCCTCGTTGAAGTCGCGCATCAGCACGCTCACCGCGGCCAGCGCCGCTTCGTCCTCCGGAGTCACTGACTCGACCACGGGTCGACGGTACCCACTCGCGGTCAGGTGCGAGGATGACCGGATGGACGAGGTCGTCGAGATCTGCCGCGACCTGATCCGGATCGACACGACGAACTACGGGTCGGACGACGGACCAGGGGAGCGCAAGGCCGCCGAGCATGTCGCCGGACTGCTCGAGGAGGTCGGCATCCCGACCCGCCTCTACGAGAGCGCGCCGGGGCGCGCGTCGGTGTTCGCGCGCTGGGGTGGAGACGGTTCCCGGACCGACGCGTTGCTCCTGCACGGCCACCTCGACGTCGTACCCGCGGCCGCCGAGGACTGGACGGTGCACCCGTTCAGCGGGGAGGTGCAGGACGGCTACGTCTGGGGTCGCGGCGCCGTCGACATGAAGGACTTCGACGCGATGCTGCTGGCCGTCGTCCGGGAGCGCCAGCGCACCGGCCGGATCCCGGAGCGCCCGATCGTCATCTGCTTCACCGCCGACGAGGAGGCCGGCGGTCACCTCGGTGCCGAGGTGATGGTGCGTGACCATCGCGACGAGTTCGACGGCTGCACCGAGGCGGTGGGCGAGGTCGGCGGCTTCAGTACGACGGTCCGCGGACGCCGCCTCTACCTGATCGAGGCAGCCGAGAAGGGGATGGCGTGGATGCGGCTGACGGCCCGCGGTCGGGCCGGTCACGGCTCGATGATCAATCCCGACAACGCTGTCACCCAGGTCGCCGCAGCCGTCGCCAGGATCGGCGCCCACGAGTGGCCGGTCCGGCTGACGCCGACGATGCGGACCCTGCTGGGCACCGTCGGTGCGCTCGCCGGGACCGAGGTGACGCCGGAGAACGCGCGTGAGGTCGTGGCGGAGTTCGGAAGTGCGGCACGGATGCTGGGAGCCGTGCTCAGCAACACCACCAACCCGACCATGCTCAGCGCGGGTTACAAGGTCAACGTCGTGCCGACGGAGGCAACTGCCCACGTCGACGGCCGCACCCTGCCGGGATACGAGGACGAGTTCTTCCGCACCCTGGCCGAGCTCTGTGGCGACGACATCAGCGTCGACTACGTCTCCAACCAACCACCCTGGGAGACGCCGTACGACGGCGCGCTGGTCGATGCGATGACCCGGTCCCTGATCGCCGAAGACCCCGATGCGCTGGTGGCGCCGTACTTGATGAGCGGCGGCACCGACGCGAAGCACTTCCGCAAGCTCGGGATGCGCACCTATGGCTTCACGCCGCTGCGACTGCCCGCGGACCTCGACTTCACGGCGCTGTTCCACGGCATCGACGAGCGGGTACCGGTCGACGCGCTCACCTTCGGCGCGCGGGTGATGGACCGGTTCCTCGACCAGGTCTGAGCGCCGGTGGCCGAGCGCGGGTGCGGGAGCCGCGACCCTAAGCGGTGCGCACCGCGCGGATGATCTTGCGCCGCAGGATCACCCGCCGGGTCCCGTCCGCCGCGATCCGGACCCGGACCAGCTCCCAGCCACCCTGCTCGGCACGCTCGATCAGCGCCCGGGTGACCACGTTGCGCGGGTACTCACGGGAGAAGGTGACCTTCTCGAACTGCCACTCGACCGCGCCGCTGCGCATCAGGCGGGCTCCGACACGTCGTCGAGGGCACCTCGGATCTCCGGCGGCAGTTCCTTGCCCTCGACGCCGAGGGCGCCCTTGAGCTGCGGGGCCGTGCGGGCGCCGACGATCGGAGCCGTGACGCCGGGCCGGTCGCGTACCCAGACCAGCGCCACCTCCAGCGGCGTCCAGTCGAGGCCGTCGGCCGCCCGGATCACCGCCTCGACGATGCCTCGGCTCCGATCGTCGAGGTAACGCTCGACGAAGGAGGCGAACACGGGGGAGGCGGCACGCGAGTCGCCGGGGATGCCGGTGCGGTACTTGCCCGTCAGCACGCCGCGACCCAACGGCGACCACGGCAGGATGCCGAGCCCGAGCGCGGCACTCGCAGGCACCACCTCGCGCTCGATGTCGCGGTTGACCAGTGAGTACTCGACCTGGGTGGACACGATCGGCGCCCGGTCTCCGGTGGCGCGCTGCCAGGTCGCGGCCTGCGCGGTCTGCCAGCCCGTGTAGTTGGAGATGCCCACGTAGGTCGCCCGGCCCGACGACACCGCTCGGTCGAGTGCCGCCAGCGTCTCGTCGAGCGGCACCTCGTCACTCCAGACGTGGACCTGCCACAGGTCGACGTGGTCGACGCCGAGCCGCGCGAGCGACGTGTCGAGTCCACCGAGGAGCGCCCGGCGCGACGTGTCGGTGGAGCGCTCGCCGCCGCGCCGCCAGATGCCGGCCTTGGTCGCCAGCACGACGTCGTCCCGTCGTACGACGTCGCCGATCAGCGAGCCGATCAGCTCCTCGGAGCGGCCGTCGGTGTAGCCGGCGGCGGTGTCGACGAGAGTCCCACCGGCCTCGCAGAAGGCGACCAGCTGGTCGCGAGCCTCGTGCTCGTCGGTGTCCTTGCCCCAGGTCATCGTGCCAAGACCCAACCGCGACACCCGGAGACCGCTGCTGCCGACGTACCGCTGCTGCATGAAGGCCAAGGTAGTCCCTCGTGCTCCCGGGGCGGATGACGGCTCGCCTGGGGCGTGTCCGTAGGATCCGTCACCGTGGAGGACTTCCTACAGGCGTTGTTCCTCGGCACCCTGCAGGGCCTCACCGAGTTCCTGCCGATCTCCAGCAGCGCTCACCTGCGCATCTTCCCCGAGCTCTTCGGGTGGGGTGACCCGGGCGCGGCCTTCACCGCGGTCATCCAGATCGGCACCGAGCTCGCGGTGCTCGTCTACTTCCGCCACGACATCTGGCAGATCGCCAAGACCTGGACGCTGTCGCTCTTCAAGGCCGAGTACCGCGGGCACGTCGATGCCCGGACGGGATGGTTCGTCCTCATCGGCTCGCTGCCGATCGTGGTGCTGGGGGTCTTCCTCAAGGACCTGATCGAGGAGAACTTCCGCAACCTGTGGCTGATCGGGACGATGCTGATCGTGATGGGCCTGGTGCTCGGCCTCGCCGACAAGCTCGGCGGCAACGAGAAGAAGATCAAGCAGATGAACGTCCGCGACGCCGTCCTCATGGGAGCGGCGCAGGCCGCCGCGCTGGTCCCCGGGGTCTCCCGTTCAGGCGCCACCCTCTCGATGGGCCGGTTCCTGGGTTTCGAGCGGGAAGCGGTCACCCGGTTCGCGTTCCTGCTCGCGATCCCGGCCGTGGTGGGTGCCGGTCTCTTCGAGCTGCAGGAGATCCCGCACGGCGAGAACATGTACGGCTGGGCGCCGACCCTGGTTGCGACCGCGGTGTCCTTCGTCGTGGGGTACGCCGCGATCGCCTGGTTGCTGCACTACGTCAGCCACCACACGCTCGCCCCGTTCGTCATCTACCGGGTGCTTCTCGGCGGCGGCGTGATCGCCCTCCTCGCCGCCGGTGTGCTCACCGCGTGACGGTCACATCCAGCCGGACTTCTTGAACCACGCCCAGAGGGCCACCGAGCTGCCGATCATCAGGAACAGTGCCCACAGGTAGCCGAACTGCCAATGAAGCTCAGGCATCCGGTCGTAGTTCATCCCGTAGACCCCGGCGATCAGCGTCGGCAGCAGCAGCAGCGCGGCGCCGGCGGAGATCTTGCGCATGTCGTCGTTCTGCTGCACCTGGATCCGGGCAAGGTGCGCCTCGAACGCGGTCGAGAGCAAGGAGTCGAGGGTGTCGATCGACTCCGCCGCGACCGCGAGGTGGTCGCCGACGTCGCGGAAGAACGGCCCCGCCTCGGCCAGGATTCCCGGCACCGCGCCGGCGGTGAAGCGCCGCATCGGCTCCCGGAGCGGCAGCACTGCACGCCGTACCTCCGCCAGCTCGCGCTTCAGGGTGTAGATGCGCACCGAGTCGTTGGTCCGCTCCTCGGAGAAGACCGAGGTCTCGACCTCGTCGACGTCGATCTGGAGCTCCTCCATCACCCCTAGGTAGCCATCGACGACGGTGTCGCAGACGGCGTAGACGACCGCCGAGGGGCCGTGGCTCAGGACCGCCTGCTGGGCCTCGAGCGAGTGCCGGGCGTCCTTCAGCTGGGAACCGCGTCCGTGGCGCACCGTGATCACGAAGTCGTCCCCGACGAAGAGGTTGATCTCGCCCGTCTCGACGGCGTCGTCCTCGTCGACGTACCAGAGCGTCTTGACGGTGAGGAACAGGTTGCCCTCGTAGAGCTCGAGCTTGGGACGCTGGTGCGCCTTGACCGCGTCCTCGACGGCAAGCGGGTGCAACCCGAACGCCTCGGCGATCTCGTCCAGCTCATCGTGAGTCGGCTCGAAGAGCCCCACCCAGACGAAGTCGTGGTCGCCGCCGTCCTCAGCAGCCGCGCGCAGCGCTTGGTAGTCCTGGACGCCACAGTCGACCGGCAGGCGCTCTCCCTGCCGGTAGACGGCACTGTCGACAATCACAAGGCGCAAACCTATCGGTGGTTGAGGCGGGAGCGGAGCGAGCCGCGAGATCGGTCTAGTCTCGCTGCTGTGGCTACGGTTCTGCTGGTGCGGCACGGACGCACGACAGCCAACACCTCGGGCATTCTCGCCGGCCGGATGGCGGGCGTCCGGCTCGACGAGACCGGCGAGCAGCAGGCCCGCGTTGCCGCCGAGCGGATCGCGGTGGTCCCGGTCGCGGCGCTGGTCACCAGCCCACAGGAGCGGTGCCGGCAGACAGCCAAGGCGATCGCTGCTGCGCGGCCGGGCAGCCCGAGGGCCGTCACCGAGCGTGGGCTGGCCGAGTGCGACTACGGCGAGTGGCAGGGACGGAAGATCCGGGAGCTCGCGAAGGAGAAGCTCTGGGCAACGGTCCAGCGCCATCCGTCTGCGGCGGCGTTCCCTGGTGGCGAGTCGATGTCGGCGATGCGTCACCGTGCCGTCGATGCCGTACGGCGCCACGACGCCGCTGTGGAGGCCGAGCACGGTCCGGGCGCGGTCTGGGTGGCAGTCAGCCACGGCGACATCATCAAGGCCGTGCTCTCCGACGCGCTCGGGATGCACCTCGACCTGTTCCAGCGGATCAATGTCGATCCGGCTTCCGTCTCCATCGTGCAGTTCACCGTGGACCGGCCTTACGTGCTGGCGTCCAACACCCACGCCGGCGACCTGTCCTGGCTGGTGCGCCCGGCCGCCAAGGGGTCCCGGCGGTCTGGTGCAACGGTCGGCGGCGGGGCCGGTCCCGACCCGGTCACCGAGGGCTCTTAGCCGTCCCTCGTAGGCTGGGATCCATGCCACCGATCGTCCACGGATTCGACCCGCCGGAGCGCTTCGTCGCCGGCACCGTCGGCGAGCCGGGCGCGCGCACCTTCTTCCTCCAGGCGCGGGACGGCGCCCGGTTGATCAGCGTGGCTCTGGAGAAGCAGCAGGTCGCTGCGCTTTCCAAGCGGATCGACGAGCTGCTCGACGAGGTGATGAGCGACGCCCGCACCGTCACGGTGATCCCGGCCGTCGCGCCGGTCGGTCTCGCCGACGAGGACCCGTTGGACCTGCCGATCGCCGAGGAGTTTCGTGCGGGCACGATGACACTGTCGTGGGACCCGCAGGCCGAGCGAGTGGTGATCGAGGTGTTCCCGGTCGGCGAGGAGCTGGTCGGGCTCGCCGACGCCGACGCCGAGGAGGTCGTGCCCGACGAGGCCGACCCGAGCGAGGTGTTCGTCGTACGGATCGACGCGGCCCATGCCCGCGCCTTCGTCCAGCGTGCCCAGCGCGTGTTGGGTGCCGGCCGTCCCGACTGCCCGTTCTGCGGACAGCCGGTCGATCCCGACGGCCACCTCTGCGTGCGGGCCAACGGCTTCAAGCGCCGCCCCGAGGAGTGAGCGAACTGTGATGGACGCGACCTCGCACCGCCCCCGGCTGCGTGGGCGGATCCTGCCGGCGTCGAACGCAACCTTCCTCGCCGAGCTCGACGGCCGGGAGGTCGTCTACAAGCCGGTCGCCGGCGAGCGGCCGCTGTGGGACTTCCCCGAGGGAACCCTCGCCGGGCGTGAGGTCGCGGCCTACCTGGTGAGCGAGGCCCTTGGTTGGGACATAGTGCCGCGCACCTGGAGCGGTGAGGGACCGCACGGCCCCGGCATGCTGCAGGACTGGCAGAGCGTCGATCCTGCCCAGCAAGCGGTGACCCTGGTGCCCGCAGGAGAGGTGCCGGCCGGGTGGTTCGCCGTCGTCGACGGCATCGACGGCCGCGACCGCGACGTCACCCTCGTCCACGAGGACACTCCGGCGCTGCGCCGGATGGCCGTGTTCGACGTGCTGGTCAACAACGCAGACCGCAAGGGCGGCCATGTGCTGCCGATGCCCGGCGGACACCGGTACGGCGTCGACCACGGGGTCGCCTTCCACCACGAGCCCAAGCTCCGCACCGTGCTCTGGGGTTGGGCCGGGACTCCGCTCACCGACGAGGAACGCGTCGCGGTGGGCGCCGTACGCGATGCGGTGCGGGGGGAGCTCGGCGAAGAGCTCGGCGAGCACCTGACCGACCTCGAGATCCAGGCACTCGAACGGCGCACCGCACGGCTCCTCGCGAGAGACGTGCTGCCGGGTCCCGACCACGGCTGGCCGGCGATCCCCTGGCCACCGTTCTAGTCGATGGTCCGCCTGCGCGGGCCGCGGGAACTGCGCCGTTCGGTCACGGATAGCATCGCCGCATGCGCGCCTGGACCGCTCCGGAGATGCCGACCCTGTCCGTGGTCGGACCGCCGGTGGCGATCCATGACACCGCCAGCGGCGGGCTCGTCGACACCACGCCCGAGGGCGCGGCCACGCTCTACGTCTGCGGGATCACGCCGTACGACGCGACTCACATGGGCCACGCGAACACCTACATCGGGTTCGACCTCCTCAACCGGGCCTGGCGGTCGGCGGGACATCAGGTCAGCCACGTCCAGAACGTCACCGACGTCGACGACCCGCTCCTCGAGCGGGCGACCAAGGTCGGCGTCGACTGGGTAGAGCTCGCCGAGCGGGAGACCGAGCTCTACCGGCAGGACATGCAGGCACTGCGGGTGCTGCCGCCGGACGCCTATGTCGGAGCGGTCGAGTCGATCCCGCTGGCAGTCGCCCTGATCGAGCGGCTCCAGGCGGCCGGCGCCGTCTACCGTGTCGAGGACGACCTCTACTACTCCGTCACCGCCGACCCTGCTTTCGGCAGTGAGTCGGGCTATGACCGGGAGACCATGCTGCGGCTCTTCGGCGAGCGTGGCGGTGACCCCGACCGCGACGGCAAGAAGGATCCGCTCGACTGCGTGGTCTGGCGTGGCGAGCGACCGGGGGAGCCGTCCTGGGACAGCCCGTTCGGTCGCGGCCGCCCGGGGTGGCACATCGAGTGTGCGGCGATCGCCCTCGAGCACCTGGGCACCACGGTCGACGTCCAAGCCGGTGGCAGCGACCTCGCCTTCCCGCACCACGAGATGTGCGCCGGGCACGCGCAGGTCGCGACCGGCGCGCCGTACGCCCGCGCCTACGCGCACGCCGGCATGGTCGGCTACGACGGCGAGAAGATGTCGAAGTCGCGGGGCAACCTGGTGTTCGTCTCGGCGCTGCGCAACAGCGACATCGACCCGATGGCGATCCGGCTCACGCTGCTGCGGCACCACTACCGCGAGGACTGGGAGTGGACCGATGACGTGCTGTGGGTCGCCGTCGACGACATCGCTCGGTGGCGACGAGCGGTCGCGCTCGGTGCGGGCGCACCCGCCGGCCCGGTCGTGACCGAGGTGCTGGCCGCGCTGGCCGACGACCTCGACGCGCCCCGGGCGACCGCGGCGATCGATGTCTGGGCGGCGGCGACGCTCGGCACCGACGGCTTGGCGGACACCAGCGACCCGGACGCAGCGACCACGTTGTTGCCGGTGCTGGACGCCGCCCTGGGCCTGGCGCTCTGAGCCAAGCGTGGCCCTAGTCCGGCTCGCCGCGGCGCTTGAGGTAGCGCTCGAACTCGCGTGCGATCGCCTCGCCGGAGGCTTCCGGCAGTTCGGCGGTGTCCCGCGTCTCCTCCAGCGATCGGACGTAGTCGGCGATGTCCTCGTCCTCCTCGGCGAGCTCGTCGACTCCGCGCTCCCAAGCACGCGCGTCCTCCGGTAGGTCGCCGAGCGGGATGCTCACCGTGAGCAGGTCCTCGATCTGGCCGAGCAGCGCCAGCGTGGCCTTGGGGCAGGGCGGCTGGGCGACGTAGTGGGGTACGGCGGCCCAGTACGACGCCGCCGGGATGTCGAGCTTCACGCAGGCGTCCTGGAGCACGCCGACGATGCCGGTCGGTCCCTCGTAGGTCGACTGCTCGAGCTTCATCCTGTCCACCAGGTCGGGCTCGGTGGCCGTCCCGGTGACGGGGATCGGGCGGGTGTGCGGCGTGTCGGCGAGCAGCGCGCCGAGGGTGACCACGAGCTGACCGCCGAGGTCGTCGATGCAGGCGAGCAGCTCGGCGCAGAACCCGCGCCACCGCATGTTCGGCTCGATCCCGCGGATCAGGATCACGTCGTGGTCGAGGTCCGGGGGAGAGGCGACCGAGACGTGGGTGCTCGGCCAGGTGAGCATCCGGAAGCCGTTGTCGTCGACGCCGACGGTCGGCCGGTTGACCTGGAAGTCGTAGTAGTCCTCGGGATCGATGACCGCCACCACCCGCGCGTTCCACACCGTCATCAGGTGGTCGACGACCGCCGAGGCGGCCTCGGCCGCGTCGTTCCAGCCCTCGAACGCGGCGATCACCACGGGCCGGACCAGGTCCGGGGTCTCCTCGATCTCCATCACCTTGTCGAGCCTAGAGGACCGGGCGGTGCCAGCATTCGGGAAATCGTCGCCAGGTGGGGGTCTCCCGTTAGCATTGACGGGCCGAGAGGCGTTGCAACGGACCCATACCGGAGGGTTCGCCACGCTCGGAGATTTCCAAGGGCGCCTTCCGTAACGGAAGGGTGTGACATGGCATCGGGTTCCCACGACTGGCGACCGGACGCGACCGACGAGCTCAGCGCGTTGTTGCGCGAGCGGATCGTGATCCTCGACGGTGCTATGGGCACCGCCATCCAGCGGGACCGTCCGGACGAGGCCGGCTATCGCGGCGAGCGGTTCGCTGACTGGCCGTCGGACCTCGTGGGCAACAACGACCTGCTGTCGATCACCCAGCCTCACATCATCACCGGCATCCACCGTGAGTACCTCCGGGCCGGTGCCGACATCATCGAGACCAACACGTTCAACTCGACCGCGATCTCGCTTGCCGACTACGGCATGGAGGAGCTGGCCTACGAGCTCAACCACGAGTCCGCGCGGCTGGCACGTGCGGCCTGCGACGAGGTTGCGGCCGCGACCGGGAAGCCGCGGTACGTCGCCGGCGCCCTCGGCCCGACCACCCGCACCGCCTCGATCAGCCCCGACGTCAACGACCCCGCGACCCGCAACGTGTCCTGGGACCAGCTCGTCGACGCCTACCTCACCGCGGCCCGCGCTCTTGTGGACGGCGGCTCCGACCTGATCTTCATCGAGACGATCTTCGACACCCTCAACGCGAAGGCCGCGATCTTCGCCGTCCAGACGCTGTTCGAGGAGACCGGGCGCCGCTGGCCGGTCGTCATCTCCGGCACCATCACCGACGCGTCCGGGCGCACGCTGTCCGGCCAGGTCACCGAGGCGTTCTGGGACTCCGTGCGCCACGCCGAGCCCCTCGCGGTGGGCCTCAACTGCGCGTTGGGCGCCAAGGAGATGCGTCCCTACATCGCGGAGCTCTCGCGGCTCGCCGACTCGTTCGTGTCGGCCTATCCGAACGCCGGTCTTCCCAACGCCTTCGGCGAGTACGACGAGACGCCCGAGGACACCGCGGCCATCGTGAAGGAGTTCGCCGAGGCGGGTTTCGTCAACATCCTCGGGGGTTGTTGCGGCACCACTCCCGCCCACATCGCCGCGATCGCCAAGGCCGTCGACGGCCTGGAGCGGCGCGAGCCCGCCGTCGTCGTACCGGCGATGCGGCTGTCCGGCCTCGAGCCGTTCACCATCACCGAGGACAGCCTGTTCGTGAACGTCGGTGAGCGCACCAACATCACCGGCTCCGCGAAGTTCCGCAACCTGATCAAGGACGGCGACTACGACGCCGCCCTGTCGGTGGCCGCGCAGCAGGTCGAGAGCGGCGCTCAGGTGATCGACATCAACATGGACGAGGGCATGATCGACGGCGTCGCCGCGATGGACCGGTTCCTCAAGCTGGTCGCGTCCGAGCCCGACATCAGCCGGGTGCCGGTCATGGTCGACTCCTCCAAGTGGGAGGTCATCGAAGCGGGGCTCAAGAACGTGCAGGGCAAGCCGATCGTGAACTCGATCTCCATGAAGGAGGGCGAGGAGAAGTTCATCGAGCAGGCTCGGCTCTGCAAGAAGTACGGCGCGGCGGCCGTGGTGATGGCCTTCGACGAGGACGGTCAGGCCGACAACCTGGAGCGCCGCCAGCAGATCTGCGAGCGGGCCTACCGGATCCTGGTCGACCAGGTGAACTTCCGGCCCGAGGACATCATCTTCGACCCCAACGTGTTCGCCGTCGCGACCGGCATCGAGGAGCACGCCACCTACGGCCAGGACTTCATCGAGGCGACCCGCTGGATCAAGCAGAACCTCCCGGGCGCGAAGGTCTCGGGCGGGATCTCCAACGTCAGCTTCAGCTTCCGTGGCAACAACCCCGTCCGTGAGGCGATCCACGCGGTCTTCCTCTTCCACGCCATCGAGGCCGGACTCGACATGGGCATCGTCAACGCGGGGGCTCTGGTGCCCTACAGCGAGATCGACCCGGAGCTCCGCGACGCCATCGAGGACGTCGTCCTCAACCGGACCGGCGACTCGCTGGCCGCCACCGAGCGGCTGCTCGGCCTAGCCGAGCAGCACCGGGGGAACGGCGAGGTCGCCGAGGTCGCGACCGAGGCGTGGCGGGACCTGCCGGTGGGCGAGCGGATCACCCACGCCCTGGTCAAGGGTCTCGATGCCCACGTCGAGACGGACACCGAGGAGCTGAGGCAAGAGATCGCGGCCCGCGGCGGTCGCCCGATCGAGGTGATCGAGGGTCCGCTGATGTCCGGGATGGACGTCGTCGGCGACCTCTTCGGTGCGGGAAAGATGTTCCTGCCGCAGGTCGTGAAGTCGGCGCGGGTGATGAAGAAGGCGGTCGCCTACCTGATCCCGTTCATCGAGCAGGAGAAGGTCGACAACCCCGAGCTCGCCACCGCCAAGCAGACCAACGGCACGATCGTGATGGCGACGGTCAAGGGCGACGTCCACGACATCGGCAAGAACATCGTGGGCGTGGTGCTCCAGTGCAACAACTTCGAGGTCATCGACCTCGGGGTGATGGTTCCTGCGCAGAAGATCCTGGACGCGGCGAAGGAGCACAGCGCCGATATCATCGGCCTGTCCGGCCTGATCACCCCGTCCCTCGACGAGATGGTCAACATGGCGGCGGAGATGCAGCGGCTCGGTCTCGAGATCCCGTTGCTCATCGGTGGTGCGACCACCTCACGTGCCCACACGGCGGTCAAGGTCGATCCCAAGTACGACGGCCCGGTCGTCTGGGTCAAGGACGCCTCCCGCTCGGTCCCGACCGCGGCCGCGCTGCTCCACGAGGAGCGCCGCGCTCCGCTGCTCGCCGACATCAAGGACGACTACGACGCGTTGAGGGCACGCCACTCGCAGAAGTCGGAGCGGCCGCAGCTCAGCTTCGCCGACGCCAAGGCCAACGCCACGCCGATCGAGTGGACCGGCTACCAGCCGCCGCAACCGGCGACCCCGGGTGTGCACGTGCTGACCGACTACGACCTCGCTGAGCTGCGCGACTACATCGACTGGCAGCCGTTCTTCAACGCGTGGGAGATGAAGGGCAAGTTCCCGGACATCCTCAACAACCCCACGACCGGCGAGACCGCGCGCAAGCTCTACGACGACGCCCAGCAGATGCTCGACCGGATGATCTCCGAGAAGTGGATCACCGCCAACGGCGTCTACGGGCTGTTTCCCGCGGCGAGCACCGGCGAGGACGTCCTCGTCTACGCCGACGACAGCCGGGCCGATGTCCGGGCGACCCTGCACCACCTGCGGCAGCAAGGCCAGCACCGGGAGGGCATCCCCAACCGGTCGCTCGCCGACTTCGTCGCCCCGGTCGACGCCGGGCTGGCCGATCATGTCGGTGCGTTCGCGGTCACCGCCGGCATCGGCTTGCCCGAGCGGGTCAAGGCGTTCCGGGACGAGCTCGACGACTACTCGGCGATCATGATCGAGGCGCTCGCCGACCGGCTGGCCGAGGCGTTCGCCGAGCGGCTGCACCAGCGTGTCCGGACCGAGTTCTGGGCGCACGTCTCCGACGAACAGCTCAGCAACGAGGACCTGATTGCCGAGAAGTACACCGGCATCCGGCCGGCGCCGGGTTATCCGGCGTGCCCCGACCACACCGAGAAGCAGACGATCTGGGACCTGCTCGACGTGGAGACCAACGCCGGGATCGAGCTGACCGAGTCGATGGCGATGTGGCCAGGAGCGGCCGTCTCCGGCACCTACTACAGCCACCCGGTATCGCAGTACTTCGTCGTCGGCCGGCTCGGCCGCGACCAGGTGGCCGAGTACGCCGAACGCAAGGGCTGGACCCTCGCCGAGGCCGAGCGGTGGCTCTCGCCCAACCTGGGCTACGACCCGGAGGACTGACATCGTTGGTCGAGGAGGTCGCTCCGGCGGCGGTCACAAGGCCCCGGCCGCCGTCCTGTGGGACATGGACGGCACGCTGGTCGACACCGAGCCCTACTGGATGGCGACCGAGCATGCGCTGGCCGAGGAGTACGGCGCCACCTGGTCGGTCGAGGACGCGAAGCAGCTGGTGGGCAACAGCCTGATCAGTTCGGGGCACTACATCCGGGAGCGGACGGGCATCCCGCTGAGCGCCGAGGAGATCGTCGAGCGGTTGCTCGACGGCGTCGTCGCGCAGGTGCAGCACGCGGTGCCGTGGTGCCCCGGAGCCCGCGAGCTGTTGCTCGCGCTCACGGCAGCCGGCGTGCCCTGCGGCCTGGTGACGATGTCCTACCAGCGATTCGTGGCGCCGATCCTCGAGCACCTGCCGCCGGAGACCTTCCGCGTCGTCGTGACCGGCGACCAGGTCGACGAGGGGAAGCCACATCCCGAGCCGTACCTGACCGCGGCTGCCGCGCTCGGGGTCGCGCCCGAGGACTGCATCGCCATCGAGGACTCAGACACCGGCGCGACCTCCGCGGCTGCGGCTGGGTGCCAGGTGCTCGTCGTACCCAACCATGTCGCCGTTCCCCGGGGGGAACGCCGTACCTTCCTCGACTCTCTCGTCGGGGTCACGCCGACCGTGCTGAAAACGTTGCCTGATCGAGACACGCCAGCGAGGGATCTTCCCTAGCCGCGGTCTGCTCCCCGGAGTATCTTCCGCGAGGAGTCCGGCCCCCGACCAGCGGGGACTGCTTGAGCGATGTTGAGGTGGCACACGTGAAGCGGAAGTTCTTCGCACTCGTCGGAGCGGGAACTCTGGCGGTGAGTCTCGCGGCCTGTGGTGACGACAATGACGGTGGAAGTGGTGGGTCCGGGGACGCGGGCGGAGGAGTCGGCGAAGCCTGGATCCTCGGCACGACCGACACGGTTACCGCGCTCGACCCTGCCGGGTCCTACGACCTGGGGTCCTCGACGCTGGAGTACAACCTCTACCAGACGCTCGTGACCGTCCCCGCCAACTCCAACGAGATCGTTGGCGATGCGGCTGAGGGGTGCGCCTACGACGACCCGCAGACCCTCACCTGCAACCTCAAGGAGGGCCTGAAGTTCTCCAACGGCAACGACCTCACGTCGTCCGACGTGAAGTACAGCTTCGAGCGGTCGATCGCGATCCAGGACGCCAACGGCGCCGCGATCTACCTCCTCGGCAGCATCACCGACTCCGCCGAGGACGGCACGGTCACCCTCAACGAGGACGCGATCGAGACACCGGACGACACGACGGTGATCTTCCACCTCGACAAGCCGGACACCACGTTCCAATACATCCTCACCTACCCGGGTGCGGCTGCGATCGTCGATGAGGACACCTTCCCCGCTGACGAGAAGCTTCCCGACGAGGACGTCGTCGGCTCCGGGCCCTACAAGCTGAGCCAGTACAAGGCTGGCGACCAGGCAGTCCTCGAGGTCAACGAGGAGTACGCCGGCGACAACGAGGCCCAGGCTTCCCAGGTCTTCGTCAAGTACTACTCCGAAGCCTCCGCCCTCAAGCTGGCCGCAGAGAACGGCGAGGTCGACGTCGCATGGCGCAGCCTCAGCCCGACCGACGTCGCGGACCTCGAAGGCAGCGACGGCGTCACCGTCGCGACCGGCCAGGGTGCGGAGATCCGCTACTGGGTGTGGAAGGTGGACAGCGAGGTCGGTAAGCAGGCGGCGGTGCGGCAGGCGGCCGCCCAGGTCTTCGACCGTGAGGCGATCTCCGAGAACGCCTACGACGGCACCGTCGACCCGCTGTACTCGATCGTCCCGCCGGGCTACGCCGGTCAGGTCGACGCCTTCCAGGAGAAGTACGGCGAGCCCGATCCCGAGGCCGCCGCGCAGATCCTCGAGGATGCCGGGATCAAGACCCCCGTCCAGCTGACCGTGGGCTGGACGCCCACCCACTACGGCCCCGCGACCGAGGACGAGGCCAACGAGCTCGAGCGTCAGCTCGAGGACAGCGGCCTGTTCGAGGTCGACCTCAAGAGCACCGAGTGGGAGCAGTACCAGACCATCTACAAGGAGGGCGCGTACGACCTCTTCGTCCTCGGCTGGTTCCCCGACTACCCGGACGCTGACACCTACCTGTCGCCGTTCGTCGTCGACGGTGGCTTCTTCCAGAACGGCTACACCAACCCCGTGGCCAACGAGCTGGTGGCGACGGAGCAGGGCTCGGAAGACTCGGCCGTCCGTGAAGAGGCGTTCGGAGAGCTGCAGACCCTCATCGCCGAGGACGTCCCGTTCATGCCGTCGTGGGTCGGTCAGAACATCGGCGTCTACGGACCCGGGATGGAGGGCGTGGAGGACACGCTCGACCCGTCGTTCATCTTCCGCTTCTGGTTGGTGAGCAAGAACTCCTGATCGCTCGAGCGCGACCGCGTGGGGAGCGAACCGCAAGGTTCCTCCCCACGCGGCCCGTGTCGGGGCGAATGCCATGACTCGTTTCGCATCAGGATCCTTGCCGCGCTACATCCTGCAGCGCGTCCTCCTTGTCATTCCGATGATCTGGGTGATCCTCACCCTCGTCTTCGTGGTGCTGCGCGTGGCGCCCGGCGACCCCGTGTCGGCGGCGCTGGGCGGCAAGCTCAACGACGAGGCGCTCGACCAGCGCCGTGAGGCGCTCGGGTTCAACGAGCCGCTGATCGTCCAGTACTGGGACTACCTCTCGTCGGTTGCCCGTCTCGACTTCGGGACCACCTTCAGCGACAACCAGCAGGTGCTCCACGTGATCCGTGACAACGGCGGAGCGACGTTGAGCCTCACTGTCGTGTCGTTCCTGCTCGCGCTGCTGATCGGGATCCCGCTGGGCCTGGTCGCCGGACGTTTCCGCGACTCGGTGCCCGACGTCATCATCCGGATCTTCGGGATCCTCACCTACGCAGCGCCGGTGTTCTTCGTCGGCTTCCTGCTCCAGATCTACGTCGCCCAGCCGCTGGGCCTCCCGACCTCCGGTGCCGCCAGCCCGATCACGGTCTTCATGGTCGAGCCGAAGACGCACATCCTCCTGGTCGACGTCTTCCTCACCGGCGACGACGCCGCGATCGCGGACGTCCTCAAGCACCTGATCCTGCCGGCGACCACGCTCGGGCTACTTGTCAGCGGAGTGTTCATCCGGCTGGTCCGGGTCAACATCCTGCAGACCATGCAGAGCGACTACGTCGAAGCCGCGGAGGCTCGCGGCATCTCGACCAACAAGGTCACCCGCCGGCACGCCTTCCGCAACGCACTGGTCCCGGTGGTCACGGTGATCGGCTTGCAGTTCGCACTCCTTCTCGGTGGTGCAGTGCTGACCGAGGCGACCTTCAACTGGCCCGGCCTCGGCAAGAAGCTGGTCGACTACATCAACGACCGTGACTACGGGGCTGTCCAGGGCATCATCACCATCTTCGCCGTTGCCGTCGTGCTGATCAGCCTCCTCGTCGACATCGTCAACGCACTCATCGACCCCCGGGTGAGGTACTGATGCGGAAGTTCCTCCAGCTCCTCACCAAGCCGTTCCGGGAGACCGCGGGGCTGGCTCGCTGGATGCTCGTCGCCGGGCTGGTCATCACCGCCGGTTTCGTCATCTGCGCGGTGTTCGCGCCGCTGATCGCTCCCTACGGCTTCGCCCAGGCCTCGGTCGACGGAGTGCGGTTCCCCAAGGCGGGTGCGCCGAGCGGCGACCACCTGTTCGGCACCGACCGGCTGTTCTTCGACGTCTTCTCCCGGGTGATCTGGGGGGCACGAACGGCGATCGAGGTCGTCGTGCTGTCGATCCTGATCTGCGTCGCGATCGGTGTGCCGCTCGGACTGATCTCGGGCTATTACGGCGGGTGGCTGGACCGGGTCCTGGTGCTGGTCATGGACGCGCTCTTCGCGTTCCCGTCGTTCCTGCTGGCGATCGTGTTCTCTTTCCTGCTCACCGGCATCCTGGGCGGCAGCGTGCTTGCCGTCGCTCTCTCGTTGTCGGCGATCTACATTCCCCAGTACTTCCGGGTGGTCCGCAACACCACGGTGAGCGCGAAGGAGGCGACGTACGTCGAGGCCGCCCGAGCCATCGGCGCCAGCGACTTCGTCATCATGCGCCGTTACCTGTTCGGCAACGTGGTGCAGAGCGTGCCGGTGCTCGGCACGCTCAACGCGGCGGACGCGATCCTCACCCTGGCGGGGCTGGGCTTCCTCGGGCTGGGCATCCAGTCGACCGAGGCCGCCGAGTGGGGACACGACCTCAACCGGGCGCTCTCCGACGCCGGCGCCGGCATCTGGTGGACGGGTCTCTACCCGGGCCTCGCCATCGTGCTGCTGGTGACCGGTCTGACGTTGGTCGGCGAGGGCCTGAACGAGACGGTCAACCCGACGTTGCGCCGCCGGCGGCTGCTGCCGGTCGTGATGACCCCGCGTGAGGAGCGATGAGCATCCCGATGAGCACCGATCCGGTGATCTCCGCCCGCGACGTCCGGGTGTGGTACGGCACGACCCGCGGCGCCATCCGCGCCGTCGACGGCGTCACCTTCGACATCGCCGCGGGCGAGACCCTGGGGCTGGTCGGCGAGTCCGGGTGCGGCAAGTCCACGCTCGGGCGGGGTCTGATGGGGCTGCTGCCATCCGGCGCGAAGCGGGACGGCGAGGTGTGGTTCGACGGCAAGGACGTCTTGGCCATGCGACCCAAGGACGCCTACCGGCTGCGTGGCTACGAGCTCGGCATGATCTTCCAGGAGCCGCTGACCCGGCTGAACCCGCTGATGCGGATCTCCCAGCACTTCGAGGAGACGATCAAGCAGCATGAGCCAGGACTGACCAAGGCCCAGATCAAGGAGCGCGCGCTCGAGTCGCTTCGTCAGATGGGGATCCCGCCGACCCGCTACCGGTCCTACCCGCACGAGTTCTCCGGCGGCATGCGACAGCGGCTGATGATCGCGCTCGCGCTGGTCCTCCAGCCGGCGTTCATCGTCGCGGACGAGCCGACCACCGCCCTCGACGTCCTCGTCGAGGCACAGATCGTGCAGATCCTCAACGACCTCCGGCGGAACTTCAAGACGTCGCTGCTGCTCATCACCCACAACGTCGGCATCGTGGCCGAGGCGTGCGACCGGGTCGCGGTGATGTACGCCGGCCGGATCGTCGAGCAGGGGCGGGTCGCCGACGTGTTCGAGAATCCGCAGCACCCGTACACCCGAGAGCTGCTGCGGTCGACGATCTCGCTGCGGACGACCGGCCTCAACTTCATCCCGGGTGCGCCGCCCGACCTGGTCGACCCGCCCGACGGGTGCCGCTTCCACCCGCGCTGCCCCTCGGCGATGGCCGTGTGCGCCACTCAGAACCCGATCAACGTCGAGCGCCCGAGCGGTGGCCGTGTCGAGTGCTGGCTGGTCGGTCCGACGGACGAGATCCCGCCGGGCGGGACCCAGCCTCTGAAGCAGGAGGAGCTGACCGTTGCCGACGAAGCCTGAGACCACGCCCGCCTCGGGGATCGAGTCCGACCCGATCATCGACGTCCGCGACCTCGCCGTGCACTTCGGTCTGCGCGGGGGGACGCTGGGCCGCCTGCTCGGAAGCGACAGTGGCACCGTCAAGGCCGTCGACGGCGTCAACCTCCGGCTCCAGCGCGGTGAGGTGGTCGGACTGGTCGGTGAGAGCGGCAGCGGGAAGTCGACGCTGGGCCGTTCGCTGCTCGGGCTGGCGCCGGCCACGGCTGGCTCGATCACGTTCGAGAACCAGGATCTGGCCCATCTGAGCGGGCGCCGCCTGCGGGCGCTGCGCCGCGACATCCAGATGGTGTTCCAGGACCCGAACGCCGCTCTCAACCCGGCGATGACCGTGCAGGAGGCGGTCGGCGACGCCTTGCGCGTACACGGCATGCGGTCAGCCAGTGCCCGCCGGGCGAAGGTGATTGAAGCACTCGAACGGGTCGGGCTGTCTCCGGTGGAGCTGTTCCTCGAGAAGTACCCGCGAGACCTGTCAGGAGGGCAGAAGCAGCGGGTCGTCATCGCCCGGGCGATCATCACCGGACCCAGCGTGCTGGTCGCGGACGAGCCGATCTCGATGCTCGACATGTCGGTGCGGGCCAAGATCCTGCAGTTGATGCTCGACCTCAAGGACGAGCTCGGCCTGACCTACGTCTACATCACGCACGACCTCGCCAGCGCCAAGTACTTCTGCGACCGGATCGCGATCATGTATCTCGGCCGGATCGTCGAGATCGGTCCGACCGAGGAGATCTTCGCCAACCCTCGTCACCCGTACACGAAGGCGTTGCTGCGGGCGATTCCCGATCCGGATCCCGGCCGGCAGATCACCCGGGACCTGCCGCGGGGTGAGGTGCCGGACGCGGCCGACCCGCCACTGGGGTGCGCGTTCCACCCCCGCTGCAGCGAGGCGACCCCGACCTGCGGGTGGGAGTCGCGGGACCTGCGCGCCCTGGTCGAGGCGCACTGGACCCGGCGTACCCCGGAGGAGTACGACGCGGAGCGGACCACCGTCGGCGACCTCGACCACCTCGACCGGGCAGCCACGGAGGCGACGATCGGGGCTCGCGGTGCCGAGGAGACCCGGAAGTTCCTCGACCGGGTCCGGGCCGAGGTGCCCGACGAACCGCTCTGGAGCGGCATCGACGCCATCACCGACGCCGGGTCCGGCGTCCGGGTCCACTTCCATGAGGGCGTCGACCCGGCGCTGCGCCGCGCGGGGGGCGTGGAGGTTGCTTGCGTGCTCTATCCGGACGGTTCCGGCGGGGCTGGGGCCGACTCCTGAGCCACCGGCAGCGGCGGTGGTGTGCCCCCGTAGGCAGGGCACAGCGACTGATGGGAACACCACCGGCACAGCGGGCCGGGACTGGGCTGCCAGTCACCGGACTCCTGCGCGCGGCGGACTGCCTGCCAGATCGCCTGCACCTTGCGCTCGGTCGCGAGCAGGTCCTGCTCGTCGGGGTCGTAGGTGAGGATCTCCGCGTTGGCGAGGTAGATCAGCTGGAGCCGCCGGGGGACCACGCCCCGCATCCGCCAGATCACCAGCGCGTAGAACTTGAGCTGGAACAGGGCCCGGCCCTCGAACTCCGCCCCAGGGCTCCTCGAGGTCTTGTAGTCCACCACTCGGATCGCGCCGTCCGGGGCGACGTCGACCCGGTCGATGACGCCCCGGAGCAACAAGCGGGTGTCGGTGAGCGTCTCGACGTAGAGCTCGCGGTCCGCAGGCTCGAGGAGGCGTGGGTCCTCCAACGAGAAGTAGCGCGCGAGCACCGACCGGCAGGAGGTCAGCCAGGCACCGATCGCCGCCCCTTCGTCACCGTCAGGAAACAGTGAGCCCAGCGTCGGCTCCTGTTCCAGCACGGACGTCCACGCGGGATCGACCATCGCCGCGGCCCGGTCCGGGGTGCGCTCGGACGCAGGCAGGTCGAACAAGTCCTCCAGCACCTTGTGGATCACGGTGCCGCGGACGGCGTCGACCGACGGGGGCTCCGGTAGCCGGTCGATGGTGCGGAAGCGGTAGCGGAGCGCGCACGACAGGAAGTCGCCGGCCCGCGACGGCGAGAGCGCCCCGAGCACCTCGACGCCGTCGACGCGGGTGCCGACCCGCTCGGCCGGGTCGACCGGCGCGACGCCGGTCGGAACAGTCGGGGTGCCCATGACCTGACCGTAGGACAGACCACCGACAGCCAGCCGGATCCCACCCTGGGGATAGCCTCGGGGCGTGTCTTCCTCCGACCCGGGCCCACGCTCGTCGCCGACGCGTGAGCCGATCCCGCCCGGGACGTTCCGGATCGGCAGCATCGCCGGCAGCGACGTACTGGTTTCGTCGTCCTGGTTCCTGGTCGCCGCCCTGATCGCGTTCGTCATGGCGCCCCGGGTCGACCAGATCCAGCCGGGGCTCGGAGGGTGGAAGTACGTCGTCGGCATCGCCTTCGCGATCGTCCTCTACCTCGCGGTGCTGCTGCACGAGGCGTCGCACGCGGTCGCTGCGCGTCGCTACGGGTTCGAGGTGCACTCGATCACGCTCCACTTCCTCGGCGGGGTGACCGCGATCGAGGGCGAGGCTCGCACGCCGCGCGAGGAGTTCTGGATCGCGGTGGTCGGACCGATCACCTCGCTGGCAGTCGGCGGCGCCGCAGTCGCACTGTGGTTCGTCACGCCCGACGGGCTGCTGCTGCTCATCGTCGAGGGGCTGGCCGGCGCCAACATCCTGATCGGCGTGCTCAACCTGGTGCCGGGTCTCCCGCTCGACGGTGGCCGGGTGCTCAAGGCCGCGGTGTGGCGGCTGACCGGACGGGTCGACACCGGGGTCGTCGCGGCGGGTTGGGGCGGTCGGATCACCGCCGTCGCGGTGTTGATGTGGCCGGTCGTCCAGGAGCGGGCGATCGGCGTGGAGACCACGTTGCTCGACCTGGTGCTGGCGTTCGTGATTGCACTGTTCCTGTGGACCGGTGCCTCGCGGGCGATCGCCGGCGCCCGGATCCGCACCCGGCTCGGCGACGTGGTGGCGCGCGACCTCGCGCGTCGTACGCTCGCGGTCCCCGACGACCTGCCGCTGGCCGAGGCGATCCGCCGCGCACGGGAAGCGAGGGCAGGCAGCATCGTCACGGTCTCGCCCGCCGGCAGCCCGTTGGGTGTGGTCGACGAGTCGGCCCTGCGCGCGATGCCGGAGGACCGGCGCCCGTGGGTCGCGGTCTCCGCCGTCACCAGGACCGTGGAGGAGGGGCTGCGGCTGCCGGTGTCGATCACGGGCGCAGAGCTCTTGCACGCCATCCGGCGGACACCGGCCAGTGAGTACCTCCTGATCGAGCCGGACGGGACGGTCTTCGGCGTGCTCGCCACGACCGACGTGGAACGCGCGGTCCGGGCTGGATAGCATCGCCGACCGTGAGCCAACCCGATGCCGGCGTCCCCGGTGATGTCGCAGCCGAAGCCTGGTCCGGCGTACACCGGGGACCGCTGCGAGCCGGCGAGTGGGTTCGGCTCGTGGACGGCAAGGGCCGCAAGCACAACTTCTGCCTGGTGGCGGGCAAGCGTTTCTTCTCCAACCGCGGCCACCTCGACCACGACGAGCTGATCGACCGCGAGGAGGGCTTCACGGTCACCTCCTCCGCGGGTGGCGAGTACCTCGTGTTCCGGCCGCTGCTCTCGGAGTTCGTGGTCTCGATGCCCCGCGGCGCCGCAGTGGTCTACCCGAAGGACGCAGCCCAGATCGTCGCGATGGCCGACATCTTCCCGGGCGCCCACGTGGTCGAGGCCGGTGTCGGCTCCGGCGCCCTGACCTGCTCGCTGCTGCGTGCGGTCGGCCCGCACGGGCGAGTGTCGTCCTACGAGCGCCGCGAGGAGTTCGCGGAGGTCGCACGTCGCAACGTGAGCCAGTTCTTCGGCGCGGCCGAGGGTGAGTCCCATCCCGCCTGGCGGCTGACGATCGGCGACCTCGCCGAGGAGCTGCCGGCCACCGGTGAGAGCTGCGACCGGATCATCCTCGACATGCTGGCGCCGTGGGACTGTCTCGAAGCTGCGGCCGGGGCGTTGCGGCCGGGCGGCATCGTGTGCGCGTACGTCGCGACCACTACCCAGCTGTCCCGGTTCGTCGAGACCGTGCGGGTCCACGGTGGGTTCACCGAGCCGGCCGCCTGGGAGTCCCTCGTGCGCGACTGGCACGTCGAGGGCCTCGCCGTACGCCCGGGACACAAGATGATCGGTCACACCGCGTTCCTCGTCACCGCCCGGCGGATGGCGCCGGGCGAGAGGGCACCGCGCAAGACCCGGCGACCCGCACCCGGCGCCTACGGCCCCGACTACACCGGTCCACGCTCAGCCGATCCGGCGGACGACTCGCCGGAGGACTGATGGCTCCCGACGTCGCGGCCAAGCCGTTCCTCCTGCTCTCCATCCGGACCGAGGAAAGGGCCGCGCTCGACGAGCACGCGGCGTTCGTCCGGTTCCTCGGCATCGCTGCCGACGAGCTCACCCGGATCGAGCTCGGCACCGAGCCGCTGCCTCCGATCGACCTCGACGACTGGGCCGGGATCATCCTCGGCGGCGGAGCGTTCAACGCGTCCGACGCCGAGGACGCCAAGTCCGATGCCCAGCGGCTGGCCGAGCGTGACCTCGCGCGCCTGCTCGACGACGTGATCGCCCGCGACCACCCGTTCTTGGGCGCCTGCTACGGCATCGGCAGCATCGGCCGGCATCAGGGCGCAGTGGTCGACCGCAGCTTTCCCGAACCGGTCGGACCGGTGAGTGTCGAGCTGACCGAGGCAGGGCTGGCCGACCCGCTGTTCGCCGGGCTGCCGCGCGCTTTCCGGGCGTACGGCGGCCACAAGGAGGCGATCAGCCGGCTGCCCGACCACGCCGTCGCGCTCGCGACGTCCGCGGCCGCTCCGGTCCAGGCGTTCCGGGTCGGGGAGCACGTCTACGCAACGCAGTTCCACCCCGAGCTCGACCTCGACGGCATCCTCACGCGGATCGCGGTCTATGCCCACCACGGCTATTTCGACCCGTCCGAGCAGGACGCCCTCGGTGCCGCCGCGGCAGCGGTGACCGTGACCCATCCTCCGACGATCCTGCGTAACTTCGCCGCACGGTGCCGCCGCGGGGACGCAATCCAATCGTGACCGACGACCGGCGTGGATGCCCTTCCGTGAAACATCTTGCCGAGTAGGGTCGTGACTGACGTGCAGGAGGTGCGCCGATGTCGAGCATGGGATCCGACGGGGGTCGACAGAGCCGCGAGCAGCTCGAGGAGCAGGTCCGCTACCTCGAGACCGAGATCCACGACCTGCGCCACCGGCTGACGGAGGTCCCGGGTGGCGGGTCCCGCTCGCTCGAGCTCCGGCTCGCCGATGCTCAGCGCTCGCTCGCGGCGGTGACCGCCCAGAACGAACGCCTGGCCGGCACCCTGCGCGAGGCGCGCGACCAGATCCTGAAGCTGAAGGAGGAGGTCGACCGGCTGGCTCAGCCACCAGCAGGGTTCGGCACCTTCCTGCAGCGCAACGAGGACGACTCCGTCGACGTTCACACCGGCGGCCGCAAGCTGCGGGTCAGTGTGAGTCCCAACGTCGACCTCGACCAGCTCCGTCGTGGCCAGGAGGTCATGCTCAACGAGGCCCTCAACGTCGTGGCCGCGTTCGACTACGAGACGGTCGGCGAGGTGGTGATGTTCAAGGAGGTGCTGGCCGACGGCGACCGGGTGCTGGTGATCGCCAACGCCGACGAGGAGCGGGTCGTCCGGCTGGCCGAGCCGCTGCTGGGTGAGACGCTCCGCGCCGGCGACTCGCTGCTGCTGGACGCGCGGGCCGGTTACGTCTACGAGCGGGTGCCGAAGTCCGAGGTCGAGGAGCTCGTCCTCGAAGAGGTCCCCGACATCACCTACGAGACCATCGGCGGCCTCGGCAACCAGATCGAGATGATCCAGGACGCCGTCGAGCTGCCCTACCTCTACCCGGAGCTCTTCGCCGAGCACGAGCTGAAGCCGCCGAAGGGCATCCTGCTCTACGGTCCGCCAGGCTGCGGCAAGACGCTCATCGCCAAGGCGGTGGCCAACTCGCTGGCCAAGAAGGTCGCCGCCAAGACCGGCGCCGAGGGGAAGTCCTACTTCCTCAACATCAAGGGCCCCGAGCTGCTCAACAAGTACGTCGGCGAGACCGAGCGGCACATCCGACTGGTCTTCCAGCGTGCGCGGGAGAAGGCAAGCGCCGGTACGCCGGTGATCGTGTTCTTCGACGAGATGGACTCGCTGTTCCGGACCCGTGGCTCCGGCGTCTCCTCCGACGTCGAGAACACCATCGTCCCGCAGCTGCTCAGCGAGATCGACGGTGTGGAGCTGCTGGAGAACGTGCTGGTGATCGGTGCCTCCAACCGCGAGGACATGATCGACCCCGCGATCCTGCGTCCTGGTCGGCTCGACGTGAAGATCAAGATCGAGCGGCCCGACGCCGAGTCGGCGCGCGACATCTTCACGAAGTACCTCACAACGACCTTGCCGCTGCACGCCGACGACCTCGCCGAGTTCGGCGGCGACCGGCAGGCCGCGGTCACCGGCATGATCCGGGCCGCTGTGGAGCGGATGTACTCCGAGACCGAGGAGAACCGGTTCCTCGAGGTCACCTACGCCAACGGCGACAAGGAGGTCCTCTACTTCAAGGACTTCAACTCGGGCGCGATGATCCAGAACATCGTCGACCGCGCCAAGAAGATGGCGATCAAGGACTTCATCGACCACGACCAGAAGGGGCTACGGATCTCTCACCTGCTCCAGGCGTGCGTCGACGAGTTCAAGGAGAACGAGGACCTGCCCAACACGACCAACCCCGACGACTGGGCGCGGATCTCCGGCAAGAAGGGCGAGCGGATCGTGTTCATCCGCACGCTCATCACCGGCAAGCAGGGCACCGAGCCGGGTCGCTCGATCGATACTGTCTCCAACACCGGCCAGTACCTCTGACCAGCAGTTCGGCGACGGCGGTCAGCGCTGTCGGAGGTACCACGCCTTCGCGATGTTGAACGCGCCGTAGCAGGTGAGCCCGAGCGCGACGACGACGAGAAGCACCTGCCCGAACGGGGCGTCCCGGAGCTTGACCAGAGCCTGGTCGAGCCCGCCGGACTTCTCCGCGTCGTGGGTGAGACCGGCCCACCCGAAGAGGCCGCCGATCACCCCGAATGCGAAGCCGCGACTCGAGTATCCGACCCTCGCCAGGAACGTGACGGCGGTCCCGACATCACCGGTGTGGCCGTCGGACTCGAGGCTCTTCTTCCACTTGTTCGACAGGCCCTTGTAGATGCTGTAACCGCCGTAGCCGAGGATCGCGATCCCCACCATCACCACGAGCGCCGGCCCGAACGGCAGCTGCATCAGCTTGGCGGTGTAGCCCTCCTCGCTGCTGCCGCCGCCGGACGAGCCGGTGACGGTCTTGAACGCGAGCACCGCGAGCAGGACGAACACGATCGCCTTGGCGGCGGATCCCGCGCGGGCGACGACCAGCTTGGTGCCGTCCTTCTCGTCGTGACCCACGACCGCTTCGAAGCCCTTCCAGACGACCAGGGCCGCGAACCCGGCGCAGGCGACCCACAGCAGCACCTCACCGAAGGGCTGTTGGGCGATCTCCTTGAGCGCCCCCGAGCCTGAGGCCTTGCCAGCTGCTTCGCCGAAGGCGATCTGGAGCGCGAGCCAGCCGACGACCACGTACATGACGCCGTAGACCGCCGTTCCGATCTTCGCCAGCCACTCGAGCGCTGGATGGTTCCTGGCCTGGTCTGCCTTGCTTCCGGCCGTTGATCCGGCCGCACCTCGTTTGGTCATCTGCCCTCCCGCTTGTGCAGTACCCGCGGCGGCTCCCGCCATGCGCCCCAGCGATGGCGGTGGGCCCGCGTAGGCTGGAGGCATGAGCGTTCGGCGGGTGATGGGCACTGAGGTGGAGTACGGCATCTCGGTCCAGGGCCTGCCCACCGCCAACCCGATGGTCGCGTCCTCCCAGGTCGTCAACGCCTACGCGTCCGCGACCGTGCGGGCCCGTCGTGCCCGGTGGGACTTCGAGGAGGAGTCGCCGCTGCGCGACGCTCGCGGCTTCGACATGTCACGGCAGGTCGCGGACCCGACCCAGCTCACCGACGAGGACCTCGGCCTCGCCAACGTCATCCTCACCAACGGCGCCCGCCTCTACGTCGACCACGCGCACCCGGAGTACTCCACGCCCGAGGTCGTCTCGCCGCTCGACATCGTCCGATGGGACAAGGCGGGGGAGCAGGTCATGCTCGACGCGGCCAGGCTGGCCCAGCAACTTCCCGGCAACCCGTCGATCGTCCTCTACAAGAACAACACCGACAACAAGGGAGCGTCGTACGGCGCCCACGAGAACTACCTGATGCGCCGCTCGACACCGTTTGCCGACATCGTGCGGCACCTGACGCCGTTCTTCGTGAGCCGCCAGGTGATCTGCGGCGCCGGTCGGGTCGGGAAGGGGCAGGACGGCCGCGAGGACGGTTACCAGATCAGTCAGCGGGCCGACTTCTTCGAGGTCGAGGTGGGACTCGAGACCACCCTCAAGCGACCCATCATCAACACCCGCGACGAGCCGCACGCCGATCCGGAGAAGTACCGCCGGTTGCACGTGATCATCGGCGACGCCAACCTGTCGGAGATCGCGACCTACCTCAAGATCGGCACCACCGCGCTGGTGTTGACGATGATCGAGGAGCGGTTCATCGGCCGCGACCTCGCGGTCGACACCCCGGTCGCAGCCCTACGCGCGGTGTCGCACGACCCGACGCTGAAGCAGACGATCACGCTGGCAGACGGCCGTCGGCTGACCGGCGTACAGCTCCAGCTGGAATACCTCGACCTCGCAAAGAAGTACGTCGAGGACCGGCTCGGCGCCGACGCCGACGAGCAGACCCTCGACGTGCTCGCCCGCTGGGAGGACGTCCTGGACCGGCTCGAGCGCGACCCGATGTCGCTCTCCGACCAGCTCGACTGGGTCGCGAAGCTCAAGCTCCTCGAGCAGTACCGCTCCCGCGACGGCCTCGACTGGGACGACGCCAAGCTCCAGCTGATCGACTACCAGTACTCCGACGTACGCCCCGAGAAGGGCCTCTACCACCGCCTGGTCAAGGCCGGCCGGATCCAACGGCTCCTTGGTGACGCCGAGGTGGAGCGGGCGATGACCGAGCCGCCGGAGCAGACCCGCGCCTACTTCCGCGGCCGGTGCCTCGAGAAGTACGCCGCCCACGTGGCGGCCGCATCCTGGGACTCCGTCATCTTCGACCTACCCGGTCGGGAGTCGCTGCAACGGGTGCCCACCATGGACCCGCTGCGGGGCAGCAAGGCCCACGTCGGCGGCCTGATCGATGCCTGTGACACCGCGGAGGCGCTGGTGGCTGCCCTCAGCCGGTGAGGGGAGCGGGGGACGGGCTGGGCGCCTCGGGCTGGGTCGGGCTGTGGTTTGGTCCCAAACGGCATCAATTTTCGGGTGACCCATGCAGTCTGCGCCCATTCGATGGGTCAAGGGCCGGGGATGAACGGCGGCGCCGCCCGCCGACTGGTTAGTCTCTGAGTCATGGCCCAAGAGCAGAAGCACCCGCGCAAGAGCGGTGAGGAGCAGGAGACGACCGAGGTCGCTCCTGAGTCCGACGTCGCCGAGCGCAAGGAGGCGTTGGACGACGATGTCGATGCGATCCTCGATGAGATCGACGATGTCCTCGAGTCGAACGCCGAGGACTTCGTGAAGTCGTTCATCCAGAAGGGCGGCGAATGAGCGAGCGAAGCGGCCTCATCGAGCGCATCCCTCTGCGTGCACCACGCGCGCACGGAGCGAAGCGGGTGCGCGCATGAGCTTTGCTCGGATCCCGGATGGCTACATGCAGCCGGGCACGTCGTCCTTCAGCGATTTCCTGAGCGCGCACGCTCCCGACCTGCTGCCGGCCCGCCGCTCGCTTCCGGCAGGCAGTGCCGCCGCACTGGCGCCGCACGGGACCACCATCGTCGCGGCGACATTCCCCGGTGGCCTGGTGATGGCGGGCGACCGGCGCGCCACGATGGGCAACGTCATCGCCCAGCGAGACATCGACAAGGTGTTCCCGGCGGACGAGTTCTCTGTGGTCGGCATCGCCGGTACCGCAGGGCTCGCGGTTGAGATGGTGCGCTTGTTTCAGGTCGAGCTTGAGCACTACGAGAAGATCGAGGGCAGCGTCTTGTCCCTCGACGGCAAGGCCAACCGGCTGTCGGCATTGATCCGCGCCAACCTCGGTATGGCGATGCAGGGGTTGGCCGTCGTACCCATGTTCGCCGGGTTCGACCTCGACCGCGGCATCGGTCGGATCTTCGGCTATGACGTGACCGGCGGTCGCCACGAGGAGACCCAGTTCTTCACGGTCGGTTCCGGCTCGCTGTTCGCCCGCGGCGCCATGAAGAAGCTCTACCGCAATGATCTGAGCGAGATCGAGTGCGTCACTCTCGCGCTGCAGGCGCTGTACGACGCCGCCGACGACGACTCGGCCACCGGCGGACCGGACCTGACCCGCCGGATCTTCCCGGTCATCCACGTGGTCACGGCCGACGGCGGTCGCAAGCTGCCCGAGGACGACATCGCCCGGTTGGCCGATCGCGTCGTGGGGGCCCGGATGGATCGGCCTGACGGCCCGGTCGCCCCGCTCGACCTGCCCGGCGGGGAGGCCATCCGATGAGCATGCCTTTCTACGTCTCGCCCGAACAGTTGATGAAGGACCGGGCCGACTTCGCACGCAAGGGCATCGCACGCGGTCGGTCCCTTGTCGTGGTGCAGTACGACGACGGTGTGCTGTTTGTGACCGAGAACCCTTCGCAGGCACTGCACAAGGTCTCGGAGATCTATGACCGGATCGCTTTCGCCGCAGTCGGCCGTTACAACGAGTTCGAAAACCTGCGGATCGCCGGCGTCCGGCTCGCCGACATGCGGGGCTACTCCTACGACCGTCGCGACGTGACCGGTCGGGGCCTGGCCAACGCCTACGCCCAGACGCTCGGCACCATCTTCTCCAGCGGCGGAGAGAAGCCCTACGAGGTGGAGATCTTCGTCGCCGAAGTCGGGCGAAGCACTGCCGAGGACCAGATCTACCGGCTCACCTACGAGGGTCGGGTCGCCGACGAGCACGGCTACGCGGTGATGGGTGGCGACGCGGAGACGGTCGCTGCCTATCTCGCCGAGAACTTCACCGAGGGAGCCTCTCTCGGCGAGGCACTCGCGGTTGCGGTCGCGTCCCTCGGTCACTCGACGGAGGGAGGTCAGACGACCGACCGCGTTATCCCGGTCGCAGACCTCGAGGTCGCCGTACTCGACCGCGGCCGCGTGCAGCCTCGGAAGTTCGTGCGGATCCGGCCAGCCCGCGTTCAGGACCTGCTGGGTGACCGTGGGCCGACCGAGCACGCCGCACCGGAGGCGAGCCCGGACGCTTCGTCCCCAGCCCCTCCGCCGCCATCTCCGGATACCGAGGACGATCCTGCCGACCCGACCGACCAGGTCAGCGGCGACGTACCTCCCCTCGAGGATCCGGAGTCGGGCGAACCCCCGATCGCTCCGCCTCTGTGAAGCCGTTGTTCTGATCCGGTCCGGGTCGCCTCAGCCTGTGGTTTGGTCCCAAACCACAGCCTCAACCGCAAGGCGCGTGTCGTTCGTGCCCATTGGCCGGAGCACGAAGACCCGCCGACGGCGGGGTCACTGCCGGTGGAAAGTCGCGACTATCCACAGTTCGGGAATGGTGGCTGGCGATCGGACTACTCGATCCGCATGCTGCTGTCGCCATGGAGGTCAAAGGGGATTTCATCCGCGGGCAGGTCCGCGCGTCGGGGTACGAACGATTGAGCCACGGGCTCTACCAGCTCGAACGCCCCGGGCTGAGCGTCGAACAATCATGGCTTCGAGAGCTGGCTGCGCTGCTCCTGGTGCTTCCTCAGGATGCCGTCTTCACCCACCTGACCGGTGCCCGGTTGCTCAACTGGCAGTTGCCCAACATCCCAGAGAACGTCCCCGTTTTCGCCGCTGTGCGAGGAGACCGGCGTCCGCGTCGCCACGGACTGATCACCTCACGACTGAAGCATCCTTCTCCGGCCGGCGTCGCGCACAGCCTGCCCGTCGAGGCTCCGGAGGAGATCCTGCTGCGCGCGGCTCGCGATCTCGGCGTCCTCGACCTTGTGATCATGCTGGACTCGGCTCTGCGCCTCGGCCACATCGACTTGAACAGGCTGGTTGAGATCGAAGCAAGCAGGCGTCCCGGATCGGTACGTCTGCGTCAGG
This sequence comes from uncultured Actinomycetota bacterium, assembly GCA_963756795.1. Classification (GTDB taxonomy): domain Bacteria; phylum Actinomycetota; class Actinomycetes; order Propionibacteriales; family Nocardioidaceae; genus Nocardioides. Next base: position 806,313 of record CAVWPK010000002.1, read on the forward strand.
CTCACTCCCTCGCGGATCGCCGCGCCGAGTCCGCTGGCGAATCCATGCTCCGGGTACTTCACGAAGTCATGGAGGTTCCGGTGACACCACAGGTGTCCATCTACGACAACGCTGGGCACCTGATCGGCGTGGTCGACCTGTTGGTGGACGGCATGCCCCGTGCGCACGAGTACGACGGTGCTGTCCACCGTGGGCGCAAGGAACATGCCGTCGACCTACGGCGAGATCGCGGGTGGTCGAACTCGCCGTACACGCGGTGTGGATTCACCCTCGACGATCTCCTCAACCACCCCATCGTTGTGATGCACGAACTCGACCGACTCGTCGGTCGACCGCACAGCCTTCGGAGGATCCAGCGGTGGCGCACCTTGGTCGACCAGTCCCTGTACGGCGAACGCGGTCGGATGCGTGTGATGAACCGATGGAAGCGCGTCGTGGGGGTCGCCGAATGGTCAGGAACTGCATGATTCGGAGCAGTTCTGATGTCGTTTGGGACCAAACCGCGGGGCGACAGCCCGAGCCCCCATCCACCCCGCCCTAAACCTTCCTGAGCCCGCACACCGCCGGACCCTCGAGCACTGAGCCGTCGGTGTCGAAGCGCGATCCGTGCAGCGGGCAGTCCCAGGACTGCTCGGCGTCGTTCCAGCGGACGGCGCCGCCGAGGTGGGTGCAGATGCCGCGGAGGGCGGGATCGGCGTCCTCGGCGTCGCGCCAGCGACGGCGTACGACGTCCTTGGCCATCTCGAAGCCGACACCGGCGTTGAACTGGGCAGCCCGGCCCGCTCCTGCTGCCTCCCGGGGTGTCCAGGTGCTGAAGGCGCGGTGCCACGGTGGGCGTCGGCCCGCACCGTCGTGCTCGAGCAGGGACTTGGTCAGCAGCAGCGCCGCCGCGGGAGCAGCCGCGAGACCCCATTTGTCGAACCCGGTCGCGATCCAGACGGTGTCCTTCCCGGGAAGCATCGGCCCGACGTAGGGGAGGCCGCTGACGGTCGCGTGGTCTTGCGCCGACCAGGTGTGGGTGACCTCACCGCCGAACGTCGAGCGCGCCCAGTCCACGAGCTCCTCTACCCGGGCGGCCTCGGATGCCGCCCGCCCGGTGATGTGTCCGTTGCCGCCCACCAGCAGCAGCTCCTCGCCCCCCGCGACGGGCAACGACCTCAGCGAGCGCGTGGGGGAGTCGGCCGACAGGTACATGCCGTGCGGGACCCATGGGGAACGGAGTGCGGCTGCGTAGGAACGCTGGGGGTGGAGGCGGGCGAAGAACCCGTGCCGGCGCAGGACCGGCTGTCCGGTGGCGAGGACGACGTGGTTCGCGGTGATCGGGGCCTGCGGCGTGGTCACCGTCACGTTGCCGTCCCGCTCGCTCACGTCGGTCAGCCGACTGTGCTCGAATATCTCCCCGCCCACGGCCACCAGCTGGGCGACCAGCGCATCCATCAGTTCGAGGGGGTGCAGCTGCATCTGATCGGCGAGCTGCACCGCCCCGAGCACCGGGTAGGGCAGCTCCGTGGTCTCCTCCCAGGTCGCGTCGAGCCCGGCGAGCTCGGCCACTGCCAGCTCCGCCCGGGCACGCACCTCGCCCGTCCGGGTCGTCGCGTAGGTGTAGGCAGGGCGGTCCTGGTAGGGGACGCCGTACGCGTCGCAGAACTGCCGCAGCCACGCCTGGCCCTCCTGGTTCGCGGTGACGTAGTCGCGCAGCACCGAGGGGCCGTTGGTGCGCAGGACACGGCTGAACCGAGTGCCCTGCAGCACACTGACCTTCGCGGTCGTGTGCCCGGTGGTGCCGTCGCCGACCCGACGCGCCTCGAGTACGGCGACCCGCCGTCCGGCGCGGGCGAGGAGCAACCCGGTCAGCAGGCCGACCACACCGGCACCCGCCACGACGACGTCGTACCTCGCCGGCGCGGTCAGGCGCGGATGGGTCGCGCGGGGTCGGTCCAGCCACAGTGGGGTCATCGCAGTCATCGCGGCGCGGTACCCGGTCCGGGCCCGTCCAGCCCGATCGGTCGTTCATCGGGGCGGTGGCCTTGGACATCCCCCACACCTGCCCACCGCCCCGTAGGCTCAGGACATGGACCGCCGGATCTTCGGGATCGAGAACGAGTACGGCGTCACCTGCACATTCAAGGGGCAGCGCCGGCTGAGCCCCGACGAGGTGGCTCGGTACCTGTTCCGCAAGGTCGTGTCCTGGGGTCGATCCAGCAATGTCTTCCTGCGCAACGGCGCCCGGCTCTACCTCGATGTCGGGAGCCACCCGGAGTACGCCACTCCCGAGTGCGACGACATCGTCGACCTGGTCACCCACGACAAGGCGGGGGAGCGGGTCCTCGAGGGACTGCTGCTGGACGCCGAGCAGCGGTTGCACGACGAGGGCATCGCCGGTGAGATCTACCTGTTCAAGAACAACACCGACTCGGCGGGCAACTCCTACGGCTGCCACGAGAACTACCTGGTCAGCCGGGCGGGCGAGTTCAGCCGGCTGGCCGACGTACTGATCCCGTTCCTCGTCACCCGGCAGATCATCGTGGGCGCCGGAAAGGTCACCCAGACGCCGCGAGGCACGTCGTACTCCGTCAGCCAGCGAGCCGAGCACATCTGGGAGGGCGTCTCGAGCGCGACCACCAGGAGCCGGCCGATCATCAACACGCGCGACGAGCCGCACGCCGATGCCGAGAAGTACCGCCGGCTGCACGTCATCGTCGGTGACAGCAACATGAGCGAGACCACCACGATGCTGAAGGTGGCGTCCTGCGACCTGGTGCTGCGGATGATCGAGGAGGGCGTGGTGATGCGCGACCTCACGATGGAGAACCCGATCCGGGCGATCCGCGAGATCTCCCACGACGTCACCGGCCGGCGCAAGGTCAGGCTGGCCAACGGCCGCGAGGCCAGTGCACTCGACATCCAGGGCGAGTACCTGTCGAAGGCGCGGGACTTCGTCGACCGGCGCGGCATCAGCACGCCCGTCATCGAACGCACCCTGGACCTCTGGGAGCGCGGTCTCAAGGCCGTGGAGTCCGACGACCTCGGCCTGATCGACCGGGAGATCGACTGGGTGATCAAGTGGAAGCTGATCGATCGCTATCGCGCGAAGCACGGCCTGCCGCTGAGTCACCCGCGGGTCGCGCAGCTCGACCTCGCCTACCACGACATCCATCGCAGCCGGGGGCTCTACTACCTGCTCGAGAAGCGGGGGGCGGTCGCCCGGGTCACCAGTGACCTGCGGATCTTCGAGGCCAAGTCGGTGCCTCCGCAGAACACCCGCGCCCGGTTGCGGGGCGAGTTCATCCGGAAGGCCCAGGAGCGCCGCCGTGACTTCACGGTCGACTGGGTGCACCTCAAGCTGAACGACCAGGCGCAGCGGACGGTGCTGTGCAAAGACCCGTTCCGGGCCTACGACGAGCGCGTCCAGCGCCTGATCGACGGAATGTAGGGCGCCGTCCTGCCGGCAGCTCGGCGGGAGGCGGCGAGTTGCCACCTCGCTTGCTCCACCTGACGCCGGAGACGCACCCCGCCGATCCAACTTGTAGGGTTTGCGCGTGCTCAGCCGACTGACCCGCCCTGCCGCGCTTGCCACCGTCTCGTTGTGCACGCTCGCGGTGCTCACCGCCTGCGGGGACGACACGCCCGAGGAGGGCAGGACTGCCGTCGGTTTCGACGCGTTCGAGGTCTCCGGTCCGGTGGGCGAGGTCCCCGACGTGGAGTGGAAAGCGCTGCTCGAACCGGGCGAGACGGAGAGCGAGGTGCTCGAGGAAGGTGACGGTGCCGAGCTCGCGGAGGGCGACGAGGTGCTCGTCAACCTCGCGGTCTCCGACGACTTCAGCCGGGAGATCGCGCTCGAGACCTACGGCGAGGACCAGACCGCGGCGACGTTCGAGGTCGGCGCCGAGCCTGCCGAGCCCACCCAGGTCGTCGACCTGTTGACCAACCTGATCGCCGAGCGCGTCGAGGCCGGCATGACGCTCGGCACCCGGATCGCGTTCGCGATCGACGCAAAGGAGGAGTTCGGCACCCTCGCGCTCAATCTCTCCTCCATCGGCATCGGCAACGAGGACGGCTTCGCCCTTGTCGCGGACCTCGAGAGCACCGCGCTCGACGGCCCCGAGGGCACGAAGAAGCCGGCGCCGGCCTGGGCACCGACGATCGTGTCCTCCGACGGCGTGCCGACCGCGCTCACCTCGCGCGGTCTGAAGAAGCCCGACGTGAAAGGCAAGAAGATCCGGTCCGCCGTCGTGATCGAGGGCGACGGTCCCGAGGTCGAGAAGGGCGACCTCGCGATCGTCAACTACCTCGGGCAGGTCTGGGGCGGCGACAAGCCGTTCGACGGCAGCTACGGCAACAAGCGCGAGCCCCTGAAGGTCAACGTCGGCGGCGCCCAAGGATCGGGGATCTCCGTGATCGAGGGTTGGTCCGACGGCATCGTCGGCGTCCCTGTCGGCAGTCGACTGCTGATCGAGATCCCGCCGGCGAAGGGCTACGGCAAGCAGGGCCAGGAGCCTGACATCAAGGGGACCGACATCCTCTACTTCGTGGTCGACATCCTGGCCGCGGCATAGCCGCAGACCGACGTGCCGGCCGCAGCAAGTCCCGGAACCAAGGCAAACTAGGGTCATGCCCGCGCCGAAGAGCGAGCGCCTGCTCAATCTGCTCATCATGCTGCTGGTCCAACGGCGCCCGATCGCCAAGGGCCGGATCCGCGAGCTGCTCTACCCGGACTCGCGCCCCGATGCGTTCGAGAAGATGTTCGAGCGCGACAAGGACGAGCTGCGGAGTCTCGGCGTACCCGTCGAGGTTGCTCAGCTCGACCCGCTCTTCGACGACGAGATCGGCTACCGGATCCCTCCCGACCAGTTCGCGCTGCCGGACGTCTCGCTGACTCCCGAGGAGGCGGCGGTGGTGAGTCTGGCGTCCCGGGTCTGGCAACAGGCCACCATGGCGCAGGCCACCACCGATGCCGTCCGCAAGCTCAACGCCGCTGGGATCGACGTCGACCTGACGGCGCTGGAGATCGCCCAGCCGCGGCTGACGGCCGACGAGCCGGCCTTCGCGCCGTGCTGGGAGGCGGTCTGTGACCGCACCTGCATCGAGTTCGACTACCAGCGCCCCGACGAGGAGGCGGCCCGCCGGCGCCACCTCCAGCCGTGGGGCATGGTGCGGACCTCTGGACGCTGGTACCTCGTGGGCTTCGACACCGACCGAGCCGCCGAGCGGGTGTTCCGGCTCGACCGGGTGGTCGGCACCGTGCGGAAGGTGGGTGCGGCGCGGGCGTACGACGTACCGCCGGACACCGACCTTCGTGAAGTGATCGATCGGCTGGCACCGGTCCCGGCTGCGGAGCGCGCGGTGCTGATGGTCCGTCGGGGGACCGGACACAGCTTCCGGCGTCGGGCGGCCCGGGTCGAGGAGGGCGTCGTCGGTCCGGACACCCGGACCTCGTGGGACCTGGTCGAGCTCGACCGCCCGGCGCGGGGCTTCGTCGACGAGGTGCTCTACCACGGGCCGGACGTGGTGTTGCTCGAGCCGGCGGCGTTGCGGGCCCAGGTCGTCGGCCGGCTCGAGGCGGTGGCTGGATGACGACGACCGCCGCACCGGGCGCCCGCGACCAGGTCGCCCGGCTGCTGACCCTGGTGCCGTTCCTGCACCACCGCGACCAGGTCCGGCTCGCCGACGCCGCCGAACTGTTGGGGACGTCGCCGGCCCAGGTGCTCGGTGATCTCAAGGTCCTCTTCATGTGCGGACTCCCTGGAGGTCTGCCGGACGACCTGATCGACGTCGACCTCGACGCCATCGAGTCCGAGGAGGGCGGGCCGGTCAGCGACGGAGTGATCCGGATCGAGAACGCCGACTACCTGGCTAGGCCGCTGCGGCTGAGCCCGACCGAGGCGTCGGCGGTGATGGTCGCCCTGCACACTTTGCGCGACGCCTCGCCGCGCGACACCCAGGTCATCATCGACGCGGTCCTCGCCAAGCTCGAGGCAGCGGCGAGCACGGCCGCCGTCGCCCGCCGGATCGCGGTGGACGCCCGGTCGGGCGAGGTCGCGTTGATCGCACTGTCCGACACGCTGCGGCGGGCCGCTGCGGAGCGTCGTCAGGTGCGGCTCACCTATCACGTGCCGGCCCGCGACGAGCTCTCCGAGCGCATCGTCGACCCGCGCGGAGTGGTCCCGCACGGTCGGTTCCACTACCTCGACGCTTGGTGTCACACGGCAGCGAGCGAACGGCTGTTCCGTCTCGACCGGATCACCGAGGCGACCGTGCTCGACTCACCCGCCACCACTGAGCCGCGGCCTCCCCGCGCGGTCAACGAGGGTCTGCTGACCGGTGAAGCGCCTCCGGGGGCCACGCTCGCGACCCTGGTCCTGCAGCCGGCGGCCGACTGGGTGCCGCACTACTACCCCATGCAGGAGGTCCGGCCCCAGGCCGGAGGCGTGCTCGAGGTCGACCTTCCGGTGGCCGACCCGCGCTGGCTGATCAGGCTGCTGCTGCGGTTGGCGCCGTACGCCGCTGTGGTGGCTCCCATAGAGTTCACCGACACCTTTACGGCGACCGCGCGGGAGACCCTCGCGCTCTATTGCTGACTGCGGCGTACGATGGTTCGTACCCGAGATGCTCGAGCCGAGAGTTGGTCCACTGATGATTCCCCTGATCGCAATGCCCGGCACCTGGGAGATGGTGATCATTCTTGCCATCGTCATCCTGATCTTCGGTGCGGCCAAGCTTCCGGAGCTCGCCCGGGGCACTGGTCAGGCACTGCGGATCTTCAAGTCGGAGACCAAGGGCTTGCGCGAGGACGACGAGCCCGGGAAGGCTAGCCCGACGCCCACCCCGGCGGGCGAGCTGAATGCTGCCGACGAAGTCGCCGAGGGCGAGATCGTCGACGAGCAGCACAAGCACAGCAGCTGATTCCGGGCTGCACTTGTCGCTCACGGGAGTCGCCAAGCTATTCGTCGGCAGACCCGTCCACCCCGTCGGTGCCGACGGGCGGATGGCTCTGTCCGACCATCTGCGGGAGTTGCGCGCCCGAATCCTGAAGTCCGCGCTCGCGATCGTGGCCGCGTTCGTGCTCGCCCTGTTCTTCTTCGACCCGCTGTTCGCGCTGGTGCTCGACCCCTATCTGAATGCTCAGGACGCGCTTCCCGATGGGCGGACCCAGGCAACGACGGCCGGCGCTGCCGGCGGTTTCCTGCTCTACCTCAAGCTGTGCGGGCTGGCCGGTCTGATCGGTTCGAGTCCGGTGTGGCTCTACCAGATTTGGGCGTTCATCCTCCCCGGCCTGCACGCCAAGGAGAAGAAGTGGTCCGCGATCTTCGGCGTCATCGCCGGTCCGCTGTTCTTCCTCGGCATCCTGATCGGCTACCTCACCCTGCCGAAGGGGCTCGAGGTGCTGATCGGGTTCACGCCAGCAGATCTCACCAACCTGGTCGAGTTCAACGACTACCTGACCTTTTTCATCCGCACGCTGCTCGCCTTCGGGATCGCCTTCGAGATACCCGTCTTCGTCGTCATGTTGAATCTCGCCGGCGTGGTGAAGGGACGCACGCTCGGGGCACATCGCCACTGGATCATCATCGGCACCTTCATCTTTGCCGCTGTGATCACACCGTCCGGCGACCCGTTCACGATGACCTTCATGGCGGTGCCGATGATCGTCTTGTTCGGCGTCTCCGAGGTGATCGCACGGCTCAACGACCGACGGCGCGCAGGCCGCGACCTCAACGCGGGGTTGAGCCCGGACGAGGCGTCACCGCTGTGAGCTTCGAAGTGTGCAGCCCGGTCGACGCTTTCGACCTCCCGGAGTGGCTCGGCACCGACCCGGTCACCTGGTCGGCAGTCGGCCGCCTCGAGCTCGGCATCGTGCCGGGCGTGCTCCGGAGTGACAGCAGCGCGGAGGAGCTCGCCTGCGACCTGATGGCCGCCGACGTCGCCTACCCGGTGGCGGTCGCCGACGAGGAGACGCGGGTCGAGATCCACCAGGCGTGGCGACACGGCCAGGTCCACCTCGTACGCCGCGTCGACCGGCTCACCCTCGGTGCGCCTGGCACCGACTTCACCGCGCCACGCGTTCTCGACGCTGTCGGCCGGCTTGCGAAGGCGGTCGGCGCGCCTCCCGGTCATTTTGCAGTGCGGCTCCGCGTCGCTCGTGACGGATCGGGTTGGGACCGGGGTGCGGGATAGGTTTCAGCCCGTGACCCGTGAGATCGCCCTGCTCACCAACCCGACCGCGGGCAAGGGTCGCGCCCGACGGATGCGGAACGAGTCGCTGCCCCTGCTGCACGGCGCCGGCTGGCGGGTCCGATCCCTCGAGGGCCGCGACGCTGACGAGGCCTCCGACCTCGCCCGCGCCGCCGTCGCCGACGGCATCGACGCGCTGGTCGTCTGCGGTGGCGACGGGTTGGTCCACCTGGCGCTGCAGGTGATCGGGGGCACCGACGTACCGCTGGGCATCCTGCCGGCCGGCACCGGCAACGATGCGGCCCGCTCGGTCGGCTTGCCGCTGCGTGACCCGGCGGCCGCCACTGCTCGACTGTTGGCCTGGCAGCCCCAGCGGGTCGACCTGGCCCGGTCGGGCGACCGGTGGTTCGCGACCGTCCTCGCCGCCGGGTTCGACGCCGTCGTCAACGAGCGCGCCAACCGGATGACCTGGCCGCGCGGGCAGATGCGTTACAACCTGGCCACCCTCGCCGAGCTGCGCACCTTCGAGCCGCTGCACTACGAGCTCGACCTCGACGGTGAGCCGCTCCGGTTCCGGGCGATGCTGGTCGCGATCGGCAACGGACCCTCGTTCGGGGGCGGGCTGCGGATCGCCGAGGGCGCGCGCCTCGACGACGGACTGCTCGACGTCGTGGCCATCCATCCGATCACCAAGCCCGAGCTGGTGCGGACCTATCCCAAGCTGTTCAAGGGCACCCACGTGCACCATCCGCAGTTCGCGCGCTACCTGGCCCGGCGGGTCACGGTGGCGTGCCCGGGCATCGTCGGCTACGCCGACGGCGAGCGGTACGGCGCGCTGCCGCTCACCGTCGAGTGCGTACCGCGGGCGCTCCAGGTGCTGGCATGACCTTCTTCGACGACTTCGCTGCGACCTTCGCCTTCGAGCTCGACGACTTCCAGGTCGACGCGTGTCGTGCGCTCGAGGCCGGCCACGGTGTGCTCGTGGCGGCGCCGACCGGGGCCGGCAAGACGGTGGTGGGCGAGTTCGCCGTACACCTGGCGATCGAGACCGGCCGCAAGTGCTTCTACACGACGCCGATCAAGGCGCTGTCCAACCAGAAGTACCACGACTTCGTGGTCCGCTACGGACCGGACCGGGTCGGCCTTCTCACCGGGGACATCTCGGTCAACGGCGAGGCGCCGGTGGTCGTGATGACCACCGAGGTCCTCCGCAACATGCTCTACGCCGGATCCCGCACGCTGATCGGGCTCGGGTTCGTGGTGATGGACGAGGTGCACTACCTCGCCGACCGCGCCCGTGGCGCGGTGTGGGAAGAGGTGATCATCCACCTCCCGGAGTCGGTGACCGTGGCGTCGCTGTCGGCGACCGTGTCCAACGCCGAGGAGTTCGGCGAGTGGCTCGAGACGGTCCGCGGGGAGACCAGGACGATCGTCGCCGAGCGGCGACCGGTGCCGCTCTACCAGCACGTGATGGTGGGTCGCCGGCTCCTGGACCTGTTCGCGTCCTCGGACGTCGACGCATCGGCCGGGTTCGTGCGGGAGGGGGCGCCGGTCAACGACGAGCTGATGCGGATCGCCCGCGACGACTGGGCGAGCACCCGGCTGATGCGCGACCGGCGGTCGCCGCGCAAGGGCAACCCCGGTTCGTCGAAGAACCCCCGCAGCGTCGGCAACGGCCGTCGGGTGTGGATCCCGAGCCGGATCGACATGATCGAGCGGCTCGAACGCGAGCTCCTGCTGCCGGCGATCGTGTTCATCTTCAGCCGGGCGGGGTGTGACGCCGCCGTTCAACAGTGCCTCGACGCCAACCTGCGGCTCAACACGCCCGACGAACGCGACGAGGTGGTCTCGTTCGTCGAGCAGACCGTGGGCGCGCTTCCGGGCGCCGACCTCGAGGTGCTCGGCTACCGCGACTTCCTCGATGCGCTCAGTCGCGGTGTCGCCGCGCACCATGCCGGCATGCTCCCTGCGTTCAAGGTCTGCGTCGAGGCGCTCTACTTGCGCGGTCTGGTGAAGGTCGTGTTTGCGACCGAGACCCTGGCGCTCGGGATCAACATGCCGGCGCGGACGGTCGTGCTCGAGAAGCTGACGAAGTGGAACGGCGAGACCCATGCCGACATCACGCCGGGCGAATACACCCAGCTCACCGGCCGGGCAGGGCGTCGTGGCCTCGACATCGAGGGCCACGCGGTGGTGCTCTGGCAGCCCGGGATGAACCCGCGGGAGCTGGCGGGTCTGGCGTCGACCCGCACCTACCCGCTCCGGTCGTCCTTCCGGCCGTCCTACAACATGGCCGTCAACCTGGTGCACCAGTACGGCCGGCATCGCTCGCGGGAGCTGCTCGAGCAGTCGTTCGCGCAGTTCCAGGCCGACCGGGCCGTGGTCGGCCTCGCCCGGCAGCTGCGGAAGGCCGAGGACGCGCTCGCGGGGTACGCCGAAGCAGCCAAGTGCCACCTCGGCGACTTCCTGGAGTACGCCGACCTGCGCCGACAGATCGGCCTACTCGAGAAGGGGGCCAGCAAGGCCCGTCGCGCAGACCGCCGTGACGAGGCTGAGCGGTCGCTGGAGCAGCTCAAGCCGGGCGACGTGATCGTGGTGCCGGTCGGACGGTTCACCGGCCCGGCCGCGGTGGTCGACCCGGGCCTGTCCGAGCACGGACATCGCCCCCTGGTCGTGACCGCGGGCCGTCAGGCCAAACGGCTGGCGATGATCGACTTCCCGGTGCCGGTCGAGATCGTGGGTCGGATCCGACTGCCGAAGAAGTTCGAGCCCCGCAACCCCCACCAGCGCAAGCAGGTAGCCGAATCGGTGCGGCAGGCGGTTGCGGACCTCCCGCTGTCCGTCACCCGCCCCAAGCTGGAGAAGGGCCCGACCGACCCCGCTGTGGTGGACGAGGTCTCCGCACTCAGGGCGAGGATGCGAGCGCATCCGTGCCAGAGCTGCCCCGATCGGGAGGACCACGCGCGATGGACCGAGCGCTACTTCAAGCTGCAGCGTGACACCGAGACCCTCGCCCGGCGGGTCGACCGTCGTACCAACACCGTCGCCCGGGAGTTCGACCGGGTGTGTGACGTGCTCGACGCCCTTCAGTACCTCGACGGGGACCGGGTCACTGACCGTGGCCGGGGTCTGATGCGGATCTACTCCGACCTCGACCTGGTCGCTGCGGAGGCACTGCGGAAGGGGATGTGGGACGACCTCTCGCCCTCCCAGCTCGCTGCCGTGCTGTCGGTGCTGGTCTACGAGGCGCGGCGACCCGACGAGTCCGCGCCCCGGCTCCCGGGCGGCCAGATCTCGGCCACCATCGAGGCGATGCAGCGGCTGTGGGTCGAGCTCGAACGCCTGGAGAAGGACCACCGGCTGGCTTTCCTGCGACCCCCGGACGCTGGATTCGCGTGGACCGCCTACCGCTGGGCGGAGGGCGATGCGCTGGACGAGGTGCTCGTCCGCGCCGACCTCACCGCCGGTGACTTCGTGCGCCAGATGAAGCAGCTGGTCGACTTCGCCGGCCAGATCGCCGGCGCGGCCGGCGACTCGCCGGTCCGGAAGACGGCACGCGCCGCCATCGACCTTCTGCGCCGGGGGATCGTCTCGCCGGACTGAGCCCGGCGATGAGTCCTGCGCCCGCCTCAGGTCAGTCCCACCAACCATTACCGGAGGAGACCGTGTCCACCATGACCACGATGACCACCCACCAGCTCGAGGTCCCCGGCGCCGTCGTGACCTATGACCTGCACGAACCCGAGACCCCCGGTCCACACCGACCGGTCGTGGTGTTCGGCTCCCCGATGGGTGCGTCCGGGTTCGCGCAGCTGGTGCCGCACCTGGCCGACCGGACCGTCGTTACCCTCGACCCGCGGATGAGCGAGCGAAGCCGGCTCGATGAGGGCGCCGACGTCAACTTCGAGGCTCACGCCGACGACGTGCACCGGGTCGTCGAGGCGGCCGGCCTCGGTCCCGTCGACGTGTTCGCCTCCAGCGGGGGAGCGGTGGCCGCGCTGCCGTGGCTCCTCGCGCATCCCGACGAGGTCGGCACGGTCGTGCTGCACGAGCCCCCGCTCTCGGCGCTGCTCGAGGACGCCAACATCGTCGAGCGCATCAACAGCGACATCGTCGAGACCTACGAGCGCAGCGGTCAGGGTCCGGCGATGGCCAAGTTCATCCAGCTGGTGATGCACGAGGGTGTCTTCACCGAGGACTACCTCGACCAGCCCGCACCGCCACCCGAGCAGTTCGGCTTCTCAAGCGAGGACGACGGCGATCGCGACGACCCCTTGCTCGGTCACAACATGCGGATCGCGCCGTACCACCCCGACGGCGAGGCACTCCGCGCGTCAGGCGTACGGATCGTCCCCGCCGTCGGAGCCGCAAGTGGCGGGGCGCTGCCCCGTCGTGGGGCTGAGGCGCTGGCGGCGCTGCTCGGCGTCGCTGTGGTCGAGTTCCCCGGCGACCACGCCGGGTTCGTCGCCAACGACTGGTCGCCGGCTAACGATCCGACGGCGTTCGCGGAGCGGCTCCTCGACGTGCTGGACGCCCGGGTCGAGGGTGCCGCGCGCTAGTGCGTCACTCGTCCGCAAGGGTGCCGGTCAGCCGCTCGACCGAGGTGGTGAGACCCCAGCGCTCGGTCAGGTCCGCGAGGGCTGTCGGGTCCACCGGAGCGGCAGGGAGCGCGAGCGCATCGCCCCGCGGGAGTTCGATGTCACGAGCGACGGCGACGACGGTCGGCGCGACGGCGAGGTAGTCGGCGGCGCCCTTGATCTTGAGCCGGGGACCCGGCGCCAGGTCGCTCGCAGGATCCGCCGCGGCGGCGATGATGCCGTCGATGTCGCCGAACCGCTGGAGAAGCGTCGCCGCGGTCTTCTCGCCGACTCCCTTCACCCCGGGCAGGCCGTCGGAGGCGTCGCCCCGCAGGGTGGCGAAGTCGGCATACTGACGGGCGGTCACGCCGTACTTCTCGAGGATCCACGCCTCGTCGACCCGCTCGTGCTTCCCGACGCCCTTCCCGATGTAGAGCACCCGTACGTCGGCCGCATTGTCGACGAGCTGGAAAAGGTCCCGGTCGCCGGTGACCACGTCGACCGGCTGACCCGCGCCGGTCGCGAGCGTGCCGATCACGTCGTCCGCCTCGTAGCCGGGGGCACCCACGACCGCGATACCGAACGCGGCCAGCACCTCGCGGATGATCGGCACCTGGACCTCGAGCGGATCGGGCACCTCCTCGATGTCCGGCGCCCCGGCGACCGGCTCGACCACCCGGTGCGCCTTGTAGGTCGGCATCAGGTCGACCCGCCACTGCGGACGCCAGTCCTCGTCCCAGCAGCAGACCAGGTGAGTCGGGCGGTACTGCTCGGTCAGGTACGCGATGTACCCCAGCAGGCCGCGTACGGCGTTGACGTTGGTGCCGTCGGGAGCCAGGATCTCCGGGGCTCCGAAGAAGGCCCGGAAGTACAACGAGGCGGTGTCCAGCAGCATCAGCCGCCCGGGCGCAGGAAAGGTGTCCATCCTGCCGATCGTAGGGCTCTCCGCGACCCGGATGTTCTAGGGTGAGGGCCGTGAGTCAGAGCGGCAGTTCCTTCTCGGTGGAGGTCATCGATCGGCAGATCCTGGAGCTGCTGGCCAAGGACGGCCGGATGTCCTACACCGATCTGGGCAAGGCCACCGGACTCTCCACGTCTGCGGTGCACCAGCGGGTCAAACGCCTCGAGCAGCGCGGCCTGATCCTGGGGTACGGCGCAACGGTCAACCACGCGGAGATCGGTCTCCCCCTGACCGCCTTCATCGCGATCGCGCCGTTCGACCCGTCCCAGCCCGACGACTGCCCCGAGCGGCTCCAGCACCTCCCGGAGATCGAGTCCTGCTGGTCGGTGGCCGGCGAGGAGTCCTACGTGATCAAGGTGCGGTCACACTCGCCGGCGGAGCTCGAGGAGCTGCTGGCCCGGATCCGGGCAGCGGCCAACGTCTCGACGAGGACCACGATCGTGCTGTCGACGTACTACGAGAACCGTCCGGTCACGGGGTGATCTGGTTGACGTTTGGTCCCAAACGGCAGCCATGAGGCCGCTGAACCTGCGGTTTGGGACCAAACCGCTCCCGCTCCGCCTAACCGGTCAGTACGCCTGGAGCGCGGCCGTACGGCGTGACGCCTCGGCCGCCTCGGCGGCTCGCAGCGCCGACTCGTCGAGGTCGGCGTGGTTGGCCCACCACGCCTGGCCGCTCTGCGGCAGCGTGTGGATCGGGTCGTAGTACTCGTAGGTGCGCTGGAGCGCCTCGGGGTGCCCGGCTTCGATCGAGGTCAGGTAGTTCTTCGTCCAGTGGCTGATGCCGCGCTCGACGTCGTAGTCGGCGATCTGGTGCACCCAACGCTTGCCGACGAACGGCACATCGCAGACGATCCGCGGCGTCGCGAAGCCGGGCAGGTAGCCCATGATCTGGTGCTGCAGGTGCTGGGCCTGCCCGACCGAGATCCGCCAGTGCTCGCTGTAGGGGATCAGGTCGCACATGTAGAAGTAGTAGGGCATGATCCGGGCGCCATCGAGCAGTGCGAAGCACAGGTCGAGCAGCGCGTGCGGATCTGCGTTGACACCGTTGAGGATGACGCCCTGGTTGCGTACGTCGCGGACGCCCGCGTCCAGCAGCATCGCCGAAGCGCTTGCCACGGCCGGCGTGATCGACTGGGCGTGGTTGGCGTGGGTGTGGATGGCGACGGACACGCCGCGTGTGCGCGCGGTGGCGGCCACCCGCCCGACGCCCTCGACGACGTCGGGCTGTGCCCAGTGCTGCGGCAGGCCGATCAGTGCCTTGGTCGCGAGCCGGATGTCCCGGATGTTGTCGATCTCGAGCAGCGAGTCGAGGAACGCCTCGAGTCGCGGCCACGGCATGTTGGCGACGTCGCCGCCGGACACGACCACGTCGCGGACCGACGGGGTACGGCGCAGGTAGTCGAGCATCGAGGTCAGTCGGTCGTTCGGCTTGGCCACGAACTTGAGCTTCTCGACGGTCGGGGTCGAGTTGCCGACCAGGTCCATCCGGGTGCAGTGACCGCAGTACTGCGGGCAGGTCGGCAGTAGCTCGGCCAGCACCTTGGTGGGGTAGCGGTGGGTCAGGC
The DNA here is from genome assembly GCA_963756795.1 of uncultured Actinomycetota bacterium. Classification (GTDB taxonomy): domain Bacteria; phylum Actinomycetota; class Actinomycetes; order Propionibacteriales; family Nocardioidaceae; genus Nocardioides. The sequence goes on from CAVWPK010000002.1 coordinate 821,590, forward strand.
CCTCGGCGACCCACATGTCGTGCTCGTGGAGCGAGTCCCGCGTGGCGTGGGGGTGGGACGGCCAGTCGGTGCGCCGGTCGGAGTAGACCGGCAGCATGTAGTGGCGGATCGGGTCGGCGTACAACGCGTCGGTCAACGATCCGCGGCCGGAGGGAACCACGTGCGGAACCATCGTGTTGAGCATCTGCGGCGGCACCAGCATCGACATGGTCGCGCGCTCGGCCTGGTCACGCTCGAGATCTGCATAGAAGCGCTCGTCGACGAGGTCGCCCAGCAGCTCGCGGAGCTGCTTGAGGTTCTTCACACAGTGCGCCCGCTGCCACTGGACCGACGCCCAGTCCTCGGCGGTGACGTCTTTCCAGCCCGGGAAGCGCGTCCAGTCCGGTTCGCTCAGCTCCGCCCGGGTGTAGGGGTAGGGCTGACCTGCCGGCTCGCGGATGCCGGCGGCGATCGAGGTCTCGATGCTCATGGGGGAGCGCTCCTTTCGTGGGACCGGGGTGTCGTTTGTGTCACCACCCGACCAGGTGAAAGACTACGTGAAGATCGTCCGGCTGCAATATCCACACGCCGGAGGATTTCCGGTTCAAGTTGTCTGGAGGGACAGTGTCGACGGTGATCCAGCAAAGCGACCCGACTGGGCTGCACCGGGTGCGAGACGAGCCCAGGGTGCTGCCGCAGGCTGCCCGGAGTCTGGACACCCGCCCCGAGCTGTGGCCCGACGAGGTCCGGATCAGAGTCGAGCGGCTCAATCTGGACGCCGCGTCGTTCCGCCAGCTCGAGCAGGACCATGGCGGCGACGGGGGAGCGGTGCGTGACGCCGTACTCGGAATCGTGGCCGACCGGGGCAAGATGCAGAACCCGGTCACCGGCTCGGGCGGGATGCTCATCGGCACCGTCGACGAAGTGGGACCGGAGTCGCCGCTCGGCCTGGTCGTCGGCCAACGGGTCGCCACCTTGGTGTCGCTCACACTGACACCGCTGGTCATCACCGACGGCCTCGCCGGCTGGGACGGTCGCTCGGAGCAGGTGCCCTGTGCCGGCCACGCCATCTTGTTCGGCCGGTCGATCGCGGCCGTGCTTCCCGACGACCTGCCGACCGGACTCAGTCTCGCCGTCATGGACGTCTGCGGCGCACCTGCGCTGACCTCCAGGGTGGTGAGCCAGTACGTCGACCGGGGGTCGGCCCCGTGCGTGGCGGTGATCGGCGGCGGCGGGAAGTCCGGCTCACTAGCGCTGGCCGCTGCCCGCGCCTCCGGCGCGCGTCGGCTGGTCGGCATCGTTCCGGCCCAGCGGGAAGCCGTCTCGCTCCGGGGCGCCGGGCTTGCCGACGAGGTCGTCGTGACCGACGCCCGGGACCCGATCGCGCTCCGCGATGCGGTCGCCGCCGCAGGCGGGCCCGCGGACATCACCGTGGTGTGCGTGGACGTGCCGGGATGCGAAGGCGGCGCCGTCCTGTCCACCGCCGACGGGGGCACGGTCATCTTCTTCTCGATGGCCACCTCGTTCTCCGCCGCCGCGCTGGGCGCCGAGGGGGTTGCCGCCGACGTCACGATGCTCGTCGGCAACGGCTACGTCCCCGGTCACGCGGCGCTCGCACTCGACCTGATCCGGACCAACCCAGGCGTCCGGCGGCTGTTCGAGGAGCGGCTCGGATGACGGGCAAGCTGGATCTCGACCCGGTCACCGTCCGGAAGGCCCGGTCGTTGGCCCGCCGGGCCGGCCGCCCGATCGTGCGGCTGGCGCAGCAGCACACCACGGTCTCCGTGGAGCGTGCCACCCTGCGGCTCGCGGGCCTGAGCGGGGCCGACGCGGAAGGCACGCCGTGGGCGAACCGGCTGCTCGACGCCGTCCGCGCCGACGTCGGCCTCGAGCACGGCGTCGCGCTGCCGGTGTGGGACGCACTGGTCCGTGGCGAGGCGGAGGACCTGACGACGCTCGCCCAGAAGGCCTCGGCCGGCTCGGTGCGGTTCGAGATCCCCGACGGCGCCCCTGCCAAGCGAGCCCGTACGGCGAGCCGCCGCCAGGTCGGCGCGGGCATCCGCCAGATCGACCGTCGCCGGGCTGAGCGCGACCGCCTGATCAAGCGGCTCGGCGACGCGCCGCGCCAGCCGTGGATCTACCTGATCGTCGCGACCGGCGACATCTACGAGGACATCCCACAGGCACAACAGGCTGCCCGTGAGGGCGCCGACGTGATCGCCGTGATCCGGTCCACGGGCCAGAGCCTGCTCGACTTCGTCCCCGAGGGAGCGACCCGGGAGGGGTTCGCCGGCACCTACGCCACCCAGGAGAACTTCCGGCTGATGCGGGCGGCGCTCGACGAGTCTGGCAAGGAGCTCGGCCGCTACATCCGGCTGACCAACTACGCGAGCGGACTCTGCATGCCGGAGATCGCGGCGCTGGCCGGTCTGGAGCGTCTCGACATGATGCTCAACGACTCGATGTACGGGATCCTCTTCCGCGACATCAACCCGGTCCGCACGTTCGTCGACCAGCGGTTCAGTCGGCAGGTCCACGCACGGGCGGGGATCATCATCAACACGGGTGAGGACAACTACCTCACGACCGCCGATGCGGTCGAGGCGGCGCACACGGTCACCACCAGCCAGCTGCTCAACGAGTACTTCGCCAAGGAGGCCGGCCTCGAGGACTGGCAGCTGGGCCTGGGCCACGCGTTCGAGATCGACCCCTCGGTGCCGGAGTCCTTCAGGCTCGAGCTCGCCCACGCGCTGCTGGCGCGCGAGCTTTTCCCGAAGGCGCCGCTGAAGTGGATGCCGCCGACCCGGCACATGACCGGCGACGTCTTCCGCGGCTACCTGCTCGACGGGTTCTTCAACCTGGTCGGCGCGATGACCGGCCAGGGGATCCTGCTCGTCGGAATGATGACCGAGGCGGTCGTCACGCCGTGGCTGTCCGACCGGGACCTGGCCCTCCAGAACGTCCGCTACGTCCTCGACGCCGCCGGAGGCCTGCACGAGGACTTCAACCCCGCACCGGACGGGCTGATCGCGACCCGCGCGCGACAGGTGCTGGGCGAGACCATCGACCTGCTCGACCGCATCGTGCACGACGCGGACCAGGCGGGCGACCCGCCGCTGCTCGCTGCGATCGCCGACGGCACATTCGGCACGATGAAGCGACCACCGGACGGGGGTCGCGGTCTCGACGGCGTCGCACGCAAGGCCGATGCCTACTACAACCCGGCGTCTGAGCTCCTGGAGGAGAAATGACGACCCTCGTCCGCCCGTACGGCGACACCACCGGCGACGGCATGGTGCAGCTCAGCTTCACCCTCCCGGTGCCCCATTCCAAGCGGGCTGAGGGCGCTGCCCAGCAGCTCGCGGCGAAGATGGGGATGGACCCGGCGCTCGTCGTCCACAGCAAACCGATGGGCCCCGGCTTCACGTTCTTCGTCGTCTACGGCCGGGTCAACCATCTGGTCGACCTGGATGCGGTCGAGGTGGTCGAGCGGGACTACCCGCTGCTCACCCCGAAGGAGGCGAACGCAGCGATCAAGCGCAGCCTGCGCCGGCGGCTCGTGGTGCTCGGTGCCTGCATCGGGACCGATGCGCACACTGTCGGCATCGACGCGATCCTCAACATCAAGGGGTTCGCGGGAGAGAAGGGACTGGAGTACTACCGGGAGATCAAGGTGGTCAACATGGGTGCCCAGGTCTCGGTGCCGCAGCTGGTCGATCGGGCAGTGGCCGAGCACGCGGACGCGGTGCTCGTGTCCCAGGTCGTCACCCAGCGCGACGCGCACCTTCTCAACACCCGAGAGATGTCGGCTGCGTTCGGCGAGGCCTTCCCTGCCGACCAGCGCCCGCTGCTCGTGGTGGGTGGGCCGCGCTTCGACGAGGCGATGTCCGCCGAGCTCGGGGTCGACCGGATCTTCGGACGTGGCACGACGCCGGGCGAGGTGGCGAGCTTCCTGGTCCATAAGGTGGCCTCATGACCGCATGCGTCGGCGACAAGGCGACCCAGCGCCGTTACGTGCCCTACTCCCACGCCCACTACGCCGGCAGCCTGGTCGACGGTGCCTACGGCCTCGGCCTGTTCGGCGACGTCGCCACCGAGCTCTGCATCCTCACCGACGGCGACGAGGGCCTGTTTGCGTCCTACGACGACGTCCAGTTTCGCGCCGCGGTGCGTGCGGGCGACGTCGTCGAGGCGACCGCTGAGCTGGTCAAGGTCGGTAACCGGTCACGGGTGATGACGTTCACTCTCACCGTCGTTGCCCGGGGTGCTGCGACCGGGGACCGTCCCGGGGCCGCGTCCCTGCTCGACCCGCCGCTGGTCGCGACGACCGCCACTGGCACCGTCGTCGTACCCTGACGGAGCCCCCTGTCGGCGCGTTGCACGCGACACGCCGACGTCGACCAAGGATTTTACGGGATTTTGGACCTCGTCCGACCCCGCCCTGACCTGCGCGTTCGCGCGTCTGCGCAGGTCAATGGCCGGTTGACACTCCCCGGGGTCCTTCGCCAAAGTACGTGAACGTCGCTCGTGCAGGTCGTGGTAGGCGGACCGACGTCCGAGTGGCCGGCACCCGGGGGTGTAGCGCCAACACCTCCCGTCACCGGTTCGCGGAGGTCGGTTCGCTCCTCGAGAGCGACACGGAAGGGTCGTTCCCCCCCTAGACAACATCTCGGAACCGGCAGCCGGTCGGAAATCGGGGTGGTCCGAAGGTGGGTACGACCCTTCCGTCGTCCTGCACAGGCGCCATCTAGGCTGACCACGTGCTCGCCCGCCTGCTGCTCTCCGCCGGGGGCGGCTTGGCGCTGGCCGCGTCGTACGAGCCGATCGCGATCCCCTATCTGCTTCCGGTCGGGATCGCGGCGTTCGCCCTCGCGACGCGGGAGCTCCCGTTCTGGAGGTCCGGGCTGGTCGGGCTGGTGTTCGGGGTGGCGTTCTACTTCACGCACATCGACTGGATGCGGACCTCGATCGGGCCGGACGCATGGCTGGCACTGTCGACGATCGAAGCGCTGTTCTACGGTCTGGTGGGGCTCGCGGTCCCGCTCGTGCGCCGGCTGCCGGCGTGGCCGGTCTGGCTGGCAGCAACCTGGACCGCTGTCGACGGGCTGCGGAGCGGTTGGCCGTTCAGCGGCATGCCCTGGGGACGGCTGGCGTTCGCGGTCGTCGACACCCCCGTCGCCCCGGCGCTCGCCTACGTGGGCATGACCGGGCTTTCGTTCCTGCTGGCGCTCACGAGCTTCCTGCTCGCGGCGGGGGTCGAGAGCTGGCTGCCGCGGGCCGGATCGTCCGCACGACGCTGGCGACCGCTCGCGTTCGGGGGAGCGGTCGCGGTCGTGGCGGCGCTCCTGGTCCCCGTGCTGGCGCCGTACCAGGCCGAGGAGACCGGCTCAGCGGTCGTTGCTGCGGTCCAGGGCAACCTGCCCGGTCCCGCCGACGACATCCTCTACGACCACCGCGGCGTCACCCGCAACCATGTCGACGCGACCATCGGCCTGGGCAACAGCGGAGTCCGCCCCGATTTCGTGCTCTGGCCGGAGAACTCCACCGCCGTCGACCCGTTCCGCGACGGCGAGGTCAACGACGGCATCCGCGAGGCCGTCGCCGCGATCGGCGTCCCGGTGGTGATCGGTGGTCTGGTCGACGCCGGCGAGGACCATGTGCTCAACCAGGGGATCGTGTGGGATCCCGCCACCGGACCGGGCGACCGCTACACCAAGCGGCATCCGGTCGCGTACGGCGAGTACATCCCTTTGCGCCGCTATTGGGATCCCAACTTCGGTGCGCTCCGCGCAATCGGCCGCGACATGAAGAGCGGCACCCGCACCAGCCCGATCCAGGTGGCCGGGATCCAGGTGGCCGACGCCATCTGCTTCGACGTCGCCTACGACGACGTGTCCCGCGACCAGCTGCGCGAGGGCGCCGAGCTGATGACGGTCCAGACCAGCAACGCGAGCTTCATCTTCACCGACCAGATCGACCAGCAGTTCGCCATCACCCGGCTCCGGGCGATCGAGTCCGGGCGCTGGCTGGTGGTCGCGGCCACCAACGGGATCACCGGCGTGATCGCGCCCGACGGCACCGTGGTGGCCTCGGCGGATCCGCGGACGACGGCAGTGCTCGTGGAGCGGGTCGGGCTCAGTACCGACCTGACGCCTGCGATCCGGCTGGGCGTTTGGCCGTCCCGGGTGTTCACCGGACTGTGGCTGCTCGGCCTCGTGCTGGGCGCGATCGCGTACCGTCGGAAGCGGAATGATGCCGGGTCGACCCGGGCCGCCGACGCGTCGGAGCTCGAGCCGTCCCCGAGTCCGAGCCCGAGTCCGAGCCCGAGTCCGAGTGAGGCTCCTGTTGGCTGAGGTAGACAGCACCAACGACGACCGGCTCGCCGCGCTCGGCCGGGTGGTCGTCGTCATCCCGACGTACGACGAAGCGGCCAACGTTGCGTGGATCGTCGGCCGGCTCCGGCAGGCGCAGCCGGGTGTCGACGTACTCGTCGTCGACGACAACTCACCCGACGGCACCGGGGCCATCGCCGACGGGCTGGCGACCCAGGACTCCCAGGTCCACGTCCTGCACCGGACCGCGAAGGGCGGACTGGGTGCTGCCTACCTCGCCGGCTTCTCCTGGGCGCTCGCCGCCGGCTACGACGTGATCGGCGAGATGGACGCCGATGGGTCCCACCAACCCGAGCAGCTGCACCGGCTTCTCGATGCGCTGCCGTCCGCCGACCTGGTGATCGGCTCGCGATGGGTTCCTGGCGGCAGCGTCGTCAACTGGCCGCGGCGCCGCGAGGCGCTGTCGCGGGGTGGCAACCTTTATGTGCGCCTGCTGCTCGGTATCGACGTTCGTGACGCCACCGCTGGTTATCGTCTGTTCCGGCGCGAAGCCCTGGATGAGATCGACCTGGCGTCGGTGCGGTCGACCGGCTACGTCTTCCAGACCGACCTGGCCGCCCGCTGCCTGCGCGCGGGCCTGGTCGTGCGTGAGGTGCCGATCGAGTTCATCGAACGAGTGCGGGGCGAGTCCAAGATGAGCGGTCAGGTCGCTTTCGAATCGCTCAAGCGGATCACCCACTGGGGGGTCCGCGAGCGCTGGGAGCGCACCCGCAAGCGCCGGGCGACGACCGCTCGACAACTTGGTCGCACGCCGTAGCCTCGTGGGTGTGACGACGACGAAGCGCCCGCGCCGGTGGCTGCCACTGATGCTGTTCGTCGCCTTCGTGGTGGTGCCGCTGGTCGAGGTCTACCTGGTGATCCAGGTGGGGCAGGCCATCGGCCCGTGGTGGACGATCGCCCTGCTCGTCTTCGACAGTCTGATCGGCGCCTGGCTGGTCAAGCGGGAGGGGCGCCGGGCCTGGCAGGCACTGCGCACCGCGCTCAACAGCTATCGCCCGCCCGCGAAGGAGCTCGCCGACGGCGTGCTGATCCTGATCGGGGGCACCCTGCTACTGACACCCGGCTTCGCCACCGACGTCGTCGGGTTCCTGCTGATCCTGCCGGTCACCCGGCCGATCTTCCGGCGGGCGCTCTCGGCCTACGTCGGCTCGCGACTGACGGTCGTCGCGGCTGGGCGGACTGGCTCGACGCCGACCGGCGACGGGCCGACGTCAACGGACACCGTGGTCCGCGGCGAGGTCGTCGAGGAGTAGGAGCGGGGCCCGGGTTCTGGGCCTCAGGCGTTGGCAGCCTTGCGCTTGCGGCCGGTGCGGTGCAGGTGGGCGGGACCGATCTCGCCGCCGCGGAGCAGTTCGAGCCGCTCGGTCAGGATGTCCTCGAGCTCCTTCTCGGAGCGCCGCTCGAGCAGCATGTCCCAGTGGGTGCGCTGCGGCTTCTCGACCTTCTCGACCCGCTGGATGCCCGCCGTGCTCTCGCCCTCGGCACCGCAACGCGGGCATTCCCAGACAGCGGGGACGTCGGCCTCGATCGACATCGTGATCTCGAACGAGTGCCCGTGGGTGCAGAGGTAACCGACCTGCTGGCGAGCTGCGAACTCGATGCCGCGCTCGTCCTCGAACGACTGGCCACCCAGCCGTGCGCCTCGCAAGGTGCGCTCCGCCATGTTGTTCCTCCCGTGTCCCGACCCTGCTCCTGGCTGGGTCCGGCCGCGTGGTCGCCGGGGGATCTCCCCGGGCGCAGTTGACCACCGCAACCGTTACTCCTTCAACGCTACCCGGAGCGAAAAGGTTCATCCCCCGAAGAATCTTCGGGCATCAACCGCCAAATCGGACAATTGCGGGTCGATCGTTGCCAGCATCGCGGATGCCACGCTCGGTGTCGACCCGCAGCAGCAGCAGCCCGCCGATCGTGAAAAACACGATGAGCGCAAAGATGGCCGGGCGGTAGGACCCGCTGAACTGGTAGACGAGTCCGAACGTGAGCGTGCCGAGCCACGACGTGCCCCGGTCCATGGCGTGATAGAGGCTGAAGAACTCCGCCTCCTTGCCCCGCGGGATCAGGACGGAGAAGTAGGACCGGGCCAGGGCCTGGGTGCCGCCCAGGACGATGCCGATGGCGGTGGCGAGCAGGAGGAATGCGAGCAGGTTCTTCTCCGGTACGACCAGCGCGACCGTGACGATGGCCATCCAGACGGCGAGGCCCCCCAGGATCACCCGTTTCGCACCGACCCGCACCGCCGCCCGGCCGAACGCGATGGCTCCGCCGACGGCGACGAACTGCACCAGCAGATAGGCGCCGAGCACGACCCCGGTGTCGAAGCCGAGCTCCTTCTCGCCGAAGATCGCGGCCGAGGCGATCACCGTCTGGATGCCGTCGTTGAAGAAGAGGTAGGCGAGCAGGAAGGTCACCGCCACGGGATAGTTGCGGAGCTCCTTCAGGGTCGCCACGAGCTGGCCGAACGACCTGGCCACGAGCCCGCCGCTGGCCTCCTCGACCGCCATCGGAGGCTTGTCCCTGATCCCGCGCCACGGGATGACGGTGAAGGCCGCCCACCAGATCGCGCCGCTCAGCAGGCTGATCCGCACTGCCATCTCGGTGCTGAGCCCGATCGAGTCATGGAAGGTCACGATGACGAAGTTGGCAGCGAGCAACAGCCCGCCGCCGGCGTACCCGTAGGCCCAGCCGACCGACGACACCCGGTCGCGCTCGTCCTTCTCCGAGATCAGGTTGAGCAACGAGTCGCTGATCACGATCGACGCGCCGAAGCAGAGGTTGGCGACGAGGAACACCAGGCTGCCGAACAGCCACCGGTCGTCGGTCAGGAAGAACAACAGGGCGGCGGCGGTCGCACCGACCCACGCGAAGCCCGCGAGGAGGTCGGTCTTGCGGGCCGTCCGGTCAGCCATCGCCCCGAGCAGCGGGTACAGGACCGCGCCCAGCACCGTCGACAAGGTGATGACGTACGACGGCAGCGACCCGGGCGCGATGCCGACGCCCAGCACCTCCAGCGTCTCGCGGCACTTCCGATCGTCGTCGCCGACGAATCCGCACGCAGCGCGCTCGGCGATGGTGATCAGGTAGGGCGCGAACAGCACGCCCGCGATGGTGGTCGCGAACGCCGAGTTGGCCCAGTCGTAGAAGTACCAGGCCCGCTGCTCGCGGGCACGGTTCAGCGGGCCCAGATCCGCGATCGGTGGCGTGCTGTCCATGGGACTCCCTCCCGCCGGGAGACTACTGCCACTCACCCCGGTCCAGCAGCACATCCTTCAGCAGGTCGGTGCGATCGGTGAAGAGACCATCGACCCCGCGATCGAGGAGCAGGCGCATCTCGTCCGGTTCGTCGACGGTCCACACGTGCACCTGCTTGCCGGCAGCATGGGCTCGGCGGACGAATCCCGGGGTCACCACGCGCAGCCGTACCCGGCGGTGGGGTACCTGGAGCGCCGCGAACCGCCGTCCGGCGATCCGGTCGGCGAGCCAGGCGCTCGGGAGGAACCGGAAGGCCAGGATCTCCCACACGTGTGCCGCGGTCGGGACCCGATCCTCGGTGAGCCGGCGGAACTCCCGGATCCGGGCCGGCGAGAACGAGCCGACCAGCACCCGGTCCCACAGTTGATGCTCCCGGACGAGGGCCGCGAGCACGGCGACCGCACCTGCCCCCTTGATGTCGATGTTGAACCGGGCGTCCGGAAAGGCCGCGAGCAGCTGTTCGAAGGTCGGGATCTGCTCACGGCCCGCGATCCGCGCCGCGCGGATCTCGGCGAGGGTCAGGTCGGCGATGGCGCCCATCCGGTCAGTCACCCGGTCGAGCACGTCGTCGTGGAACGCCAGCAGCGCGCCGTCCCTGGTGACGTGGACGTCGGTCTCCAGGTAGGTGTAGCCGAGCCCGACGGCGTGCTGGAACGCGGCCAGCGTGTTCTCCAGCCCCTCGATCTCGGGGTGGTAGGCGCCCCCCCGGTGGGCGAAAGCCAGGATCCGCCCATCCTCGAGGTACACGCGCTGCCTAGATGTCGCGGAAGGTCTCGATGTCGGCCCCGAGTGAGCTGAGCCGCTCGGCCAGGTCCTCATAGCCGCGGTGGATCACATAGGTGCCGCGCAGGACGGACGTGCCCTTGCTTGCCAGCATGGCGAGCAGGACGACCACCGCCGGCCGGAGCGCCGGCGGGCACATCAGCTCGGCGCCGGTCCACGACGTCGGGCCCTCGATCATCACCCGGTGCGGGTCGAGGAGGCTCACCCTGCCGCCCAGCTTGTTGAGGTCGGTGAGGTAGATCGCGCGGTTGTCGTAGACCCAGTCGTGGATATAGGTCTGACCCTCCGCGACCGCCGCAATGACGGCGAAGAAGGGGAGGTTGTCGATGTTGAGGCCGGGGAACGGCATCGGGTGGATCTTGTCCCGCGGCGCGATCAGGTCAGACGGCCGGGTGCTGATGTCGACCAGTCGGGTGTGCCCGTTGGCGGCGAGGTACTCCTCGGAGAGCTCGTAGCGGAAGCCCATCTCCTCCAGGACGGCCAGCTCGATCTCCAGGAACTCGATCGGTGCCCGCCGTACGGTGATCTCCGACTGGGTGACGATCGCGGCCGCGAGCAGCGACATCGCCTCGATCGGGTCCTCGCTCGGGGCGTAGTCGACGTCCACGTCGATGACCGACTGGCCGGTGATGGTGAGCGTCGTCGTACCGATGCCCTCGACGCCGACCCCGAGCGCCTGCAGGTAGAAGCAGAGGTCTTGGACCATGTAGTTGGACGAAGCGTTGCGGATGACGGTGGTGCCGGGGTGCAGGGCAGCGGCCATGATCGCGTTCTCGGTCACGGTGTCGCCCCGCTCGGTGAGCACGATGGGCCGGCCGGGCACGATCGCCCGGTTGACCTGCCCGTGGTACCAGCCGTCGGTCGCCTTCACCTCGAGACCGAACGGACGCAACGCCGACATGTGCGGCTCGACGGTCCGGGTGCCGAGGTTGCAGCCGCCGGCGTAGGGGAGCTCGAAGGTGTCGGCACGATGAAGGAGAGGCCCGAGGAACATCAGCACCGAGCGAGTACGGCGGGCGGCGACCTCGTCGATCCGGCTGAGGTCCAGCTCCTTCGGCGGGATGATCTCCAGGTCGTTCTCGTCGTTGATCCACCGGGTCTGGACGCCGAGGCTGCCGAGCACCTCCAGCAGCCGGTTGACCTCCTCGATCCGGGCCACCTTGCGGAGCGTGGTGCGACCGCGGTTGAGGAGGGACGCGCACAGCAGGGCGACCCCGGCGTTCTTCGAGGTCTTCACGTCGATGGTGCCGGACAAGGTGGTCGGACCCTTGACCCGCAGATGGGTCGGGCCGGCGCCGAGGGCGACGATCTCGGAGTCGAGCGCGGTGCCGATCCGGGCCAACATCTCCAGCGAGAGGTTCTGGTGCCCCTTCTCGATCCGGTTGATGGCGCTCTGGCTGGTGGCGAGACGCTCGGCGAGCTGTGCCTGCGTCAGGCCGCGGTGCTTGCGAGCATCGCGGATCAGGTTGCCGATCCGACCCTTGTAGTCGGATTCGCTCTCGAGATGAGGGGAGACCGTCATGCACCTGACGGTAACTCACATGTGAGATAACGCCAACCATGGAGCGGCGCACCAGCCCGCAGCCGGCAGTGCGGCAGGATGGCTGGCATGCGCGCCACCACGATCCACGGTCCCCGCGACATCCGCGTCGAGGACGTGCCCGATCCCACGATCAAGCGACCCACGGACGCCATCGTCAAAGTGGTCGCGGGATGCGTCTGCGGGTCCGACCTGTGGCCCTACCGGGGGGAGAACCCGATCCAGGCCGGATCCACGATCGGACACGAGTGCGTCGGCGTTGTGGAGGAGGTGGGAGCAGAGGTCAACGACTTCCGGCCCGGCGACTTCGTGATCGTGCCGTTCTGCACCTGCGACAACACCTGCCCGCACTGCCTCGCCGGCGTCCAGTCCGCCTGCGTCAACCTCGGCATGACGGCGAGTGGCCAGGGCGAGTACGCCCGGGTCGGTCAGGCCGACGGCAGCCTGGTCGCCACCGACGGCGTGCCCGACGCCACCCTCGTCCCGTCGCTGCTCGCGCTGTCCGACGTGATGCCGACCGGATGGCATGCAGCGGTGTCGGCCGGCGTGACGGCCGGCGGATCGGTCGTCGTGGTCGGAGACGGTGCCGTCGGGCTGTGCGGGGTGCTCGCCGCGGCAGTCATGGGCGCGGAGACGATCGTCGCCATGTCTCGCCACGAGAACCGCCAGCAGCTGGCCACCGCGTTCGGTGCCACCCACGTGGTCGCCGAGCGCGGTCGCGAAGGCGCCCAGGCAGTGAAGGAGATCACCAGGGGAGTGGGTGCGGACGCGGTCCTCGAATGCGTCGGCACCGACGACTCGATGGGTACGGCGTTCGCTGTCGCGCGGCCCGGCGCGACGGTCGGGTTCGTCGGCGTGCCTCACGGGGTCGAACTGCCCGTCGCGAAGATGTTCCAGAAGAACGTCGCGCTGCGCGGCGGCATGGCCCCGGTCCGTCGCTACCTCCCGGAGCTGCTGGACCTGGTCGTCGCCGGCCGGATCGATCCCGGCCGGGTCTTCGACCTGACCCTCCCGCTCGAGGAGGCCCCCGATGCCTATCGGGCGATGGACGAGCGACGGGCGATCAAGGTCCTGCTCCAGCCCTAGCCGCTGCCGACCACGCTGCCGCCGTCGTTGGAGGTCGGCTCGTCGCCGTCGCCCGAGGGAACCTCGGGGACCTCTTGCTCGACCAGCTCGACGACGACCCCGTCCTTGGCGAGGGTGAGCGTGTCGCCATCGAGGACCACCTCGGCGCCGGCGGACAGGAACTCCGAGAGCCAGGCGTCCTGGTCCTGGAGCCCGTCGGGGCAGCCCATCTCGGTGCCGCCCATGTTGCTCGCGGTCAGGGTGTCGCCCTCGACCGCGAGAGTGCCGAAGAGGTGGTTGCAGCCGGCGTCGGCCTGCACGGCGTCGCCGTCGAAGCCGAGGCGGATCTGGGTGCCGTCGACCAGCTGACGACCGTCGACCCGGACGGAGGCGAATGCGCGGCCGTCGAGGTCGTCGAGGGACAGGCCGGCGGCCTCGTCGTTTGCCATGGTGGTGGGCTCCTCGTCGCCGCAACCGGACAGCGTCACCGCGAGGAGTGCGGCCGTGGCCAGCAGGATGATCTTCATGCCGATGGGACGTGTCGTCACCCGATCAGGTTCCCACACCCCGCGCGACCTCGCCGAGGAGCGGGGCCAGGTCTGGGGGCCAGGTCTCTGGGGGCCAGGACCGCATCGGCCAGCGGCTGGTGGGCAGGTCGACCCAGGTGACGTCGGTCAAGGCGCCGAGCCCGGCGGGGAAGTCGGCACCTGCGGCGGCGTACTTCCGGTGTTGCTCGGAGGTGAAGGCCGTGCAGATGACCGTCGACGGCACGGCTCGGCGGTCGTCGTGGGCGAAGTCCAACGCTCCTCGGAGCGCGGCCGCCGGCTCCGAGGAGCGACCTCGTCCCATGCCCAGGCGCCGAGCCAGACCAGGGACCAGCACGAACGGTGTTGTCGTCATGCGACGTACTCAGGAGGCGGCGCCGACTGAGGGCGTCCGCCCGATGAGCGAGGCTCAGGCGGCCTGCCCGGGCAGCAGCACGGGCGGGCAGTCGCACCGGTCGCCGCAGGGGAGGTAGGTGTGGATGCCGTGGCCACAGGTCAGGCACGGCAGGTCGTGCGACAGGTGCGCCACCCTGGTGGTCTCCAGCGTGTTGTTCCACATGTCCAGCAACTCCTCTCTGGCAGGTCGTCTTCGTGGGGAGCAAGGGCCAGGTCTCGGCTTCGGGGGCATCGCCGCCGAAGGGCCCTATGTCTTGTGAGGACCTTCGACATTAGGCATCTGATACGACGATTCGCCGGAGAATCCGGGGACTCCAACCGGCGCGCTCGGCAACCATGGTTCGAAGTGACCAGGTCGAGCCGGCGAACGATGTCGCTACCCAGTGGCAGGCTCGGTGCATGAGCGACTATCAGGACCTCAGCGGCTCCCGGTTCCAAAGCGCCGACCTCCGCGGCTCGACGTTCACCGACGTCTACCTCAACGACGTCAGGATCCGCGACGCGATCCTCAGCGGCATGCGGGTCGACGAGGCGGTCCTGGACGACGTCGAGATCAACGGGGAGGTCCGGAACCTGCGCATCAACGGAGTCGACGTCGCACCGCTGGTCAGCGCCGAGCTCGACCGGCGCTACCCACAGCGTCCCAAGATGCGGCCGACCACGGCTGCCGGTTTCGTCGAGGCATGGGAGATCCTGGGGCGGCTCTGGGCGGGCACTGTCGACCGCGCGCGCAGCCTCCCGCCGGAGATGCTGCACGAGAGCGTGGACGGGGAGTGGTCGTTCATCGAGACCCTGCGGCACCTCTCGTTCGCCAGCGCAGCCTGGGTGGGCCGGGGCATCCTCGGTGACCTCAGCCCGTGGCACCCGCTCGACCTTCCCTGGGACGGGATGCCGGACAAGCCCGGCATCCCGCGTGACCGCGAGATCCGTCCCGACCTCGCCGTCGTCGTGGCCCTTCGCAACGAGCGACGGGCGATGGTCTCGAGCGTGATCGATGGACTGACCGACGAGCGCCTCGCGACCATGATCACTCCGCCGCCGGGCGACAGCTGGCCGCCGTCCGAGATGCTCCCGCTCTCGGAACCGTTGCTCGTCGTCC
Source organism: uncultured Actinomycetota bacterium (assembly GCA_963756795.1). GTDB lineage: Bacteria > Actinomycetota > Actinomycetes > Propionibacteriales > Nocardioidaceae > Nocardioides. Next base: position 836,638 of record CAVWPK010000002.1, read on the forward strand.
TCAACGAGGAGTGGCAGCACCGGCTCTATGCCGAACGTGACCTCGACATCCTGATGCAAGGGATCTGAGTCCGGATTCGGCGTTCGCCGTACGACGACGGGGTGCGGACCGTAGGTTCGTGGGAAGGGAGAGTCGACTGCGGTGGGGCTGTGGTCGGGGGATATGGGAGAGAGATGGCTGTCGACGACCGCCTGCTCGCACGTCCGGGTGACGGCTGGCGGAGCTGGGCATTCCTGCGGACGACCTGGGCGTGCCGGGTCTGGGTGACCGCAGCGGTCGCCGGCGCGCTGGTGCTGCCGGTGCTGCTGAGTGAGCTCGGATCCGACCGCGCACCGACCAGCTCCACCGCGACCTACCTGCTCCTCGTCGGGCTGTCGATCCTCAACGTCGAGATCGGTCGGTTCCTCGAACACGGCGCCTCGGACAGCCAGCGTCCGCACAAGGGGTTGTCGGCGTGGGCCTTGGCGAGCGCCCTGCTGCTTGCCACCTGGTGGCTGGTGCCCGTGGTGGCGATGACCTACGCCTACGCCTGGTGGCGCGGCCTGCGGGTCACCCCGTGGAAGTGGATCGGTTCGGCGGCCTACGTCGTCCTCGCCGGGCTCGGCGCGTCGATCACTGCCCACGCGGTGATCGGCGACGAGCCGAACCTGATGGACGGCAATGGAGCGGCGGGCCTGCTCGGCGTACTGGCTGCGACGGCGACGTTCCTGGCGATCGAGACGGTGCTGTTCCACGGCAGCGCCTACCTCAACCACCCCGCGGACGAGGGTTGGCTCCGCCAGACCCTCAGCACGCCCTCCTTCTACCTGACCGAGGTGGGCATTCTGCTCGTGGGTGGGCTCTCCGCGGCCATCTGGACCGGCGGCGGCTGGTTCGTGCTGCTGCTGGCGCCGGTCTACCTCCTCAGCCAGCGCGCTGCGCTGCACGTGCCCCTCCTCCAGCGGGCCGACCACGACGACAAGACCGGCGCCCTCCGATTCGCATCCTGGCGACGGCTGGCGATCGACGGCGCTGACCGCTGCCAACGGCGAGGCCGTCCCTGGGCCGTCCTCTTCGCCGACGTCGACCACTTCAAGAACTTCAACGAGACCTGGGGCCATCTGGTCGGCGATGACGCGCTGGCCGTGGTCGCCACGACGATCCGCGCCCAGTTGCGTGCCGAGGACGTGTTCGGGCGGTTCGGCGGCGAGGAGTTCTGCGTGTTCCTTCCGGACCTGGCGCCGGCCGACGCGGACGGCGTCGCGGAGCGGATCCGTTGCGAGGTCTCGACCGCCGCCGTACCCACCGCAGCGGCGGTCACGATCAGCATCGGCGTGGCCGTGGTCCTTCCGACGGCCGGGGTGCCGGTGTTCGCGTCCGTCCTCGCCGCCGCGGACCGGGCGCTCTTCGACGCCAAGAGCGCGGGCCGCGACCGCACCAGCGTGGTCGCCGTCGGATGACGCCCGGTGACGGCGGGTCGATAGCTCATCCGACTGACCCGTTGTGACCAGCCGACTGTGGACGACTACCCGTCGAGGTTTGGGACCACGGTGGGTGAGCATGGGTTGATCACAGACATTGGGGAGGTAGCCATGGGTGCAGGATCGTCGTACGACGCAGGGCCCGCCGGCGGCCCGGACGGACTGCCGGCCGGTTGCGGGTTCCCGACCTGTGGCGAGGACCCGGTCACCGATCACGGCATGTGCAACCTTCACCAGCGGGTGATGATCTCGCGAACAGGCTCCTGGCTAGAGGCCAGTTGACCTAATCTGCCGGACATGGCAACCCGTGTCCGGTTCCCGAGCAGCAGCGGTCCGCTGCTCGCGGGTCTCATCGACGAGCCGTCAGAGCCGATCCGAGGCTGGGGGCTGTTCGTCCACGGCTTGACGCTCGGCAAGGACTGCCCCGCGGCCGCCCGGATCTGCAAGCAGCTCGCGAGTGACGGCATCGGGATGCTGCGCTACGACAACCTGGGACTGGCGGACTCCGAGGGCGACTGGGGCGACGGCTCGTTCACGCAGAAGGTCGCGGACACCATCGAGGCGGTGCGGTTCATGGCCGAGCGCGGCACCCTGGTCGACGTACTCGTCGGACACTCGCTCGGTGGCGCCGCGGCGCTGGCCACGGCCGGAGCCACCGACGTGCGTGCGGTGGTCAGCATCGGCGCGCCGATCGACCCCGGCCACGCGGAGAACCAGTACGACGCCCTGGTCGACCGGGTGCTCGCCGACGGCCAGGCAGAGTGGTTGGTCGGCGGCCGCGCCCTCACCCTGCGCCGAACCTTCATCGAGGACATGCGCAACGCCGATCTCCGTGAGTCCATCCGGTCGCTCCGGCGGCCGCTGCTGGTGATGCACTCGCCGACCGACAACACGGTGGGCATTGCGAACGCGAGCGAGATCTTCCGAACCGCCCGCCACCCGCGCAGCTTCGTCTCCCTGGAGGGCTCCGACCACCTGCTCACGAAGTCCGGGCAGGGCCGACGCGCCGGCCGGATCATCTCGGCCTGGGCCGACCAGTACCTCGTCGACTGACTCACAACCACGTGGCACGATCTCCTGCCATGAGCATCCGACCGGACGAGGAGCAGCGGCTGCGCCAGCTCGTGCTGCTGCGACGGGTCAAGGACCGGATGGACCGCGACTACGACCACCCGCTCGACGTCCCCACCCTCGCAGCTGGTGTCGGGATGTCGGCGGGCCACTTGAGTCGGCAGTTCCGCGAGGCGTACGGCGAACCGCCGTACGCCTACCTGATGACCCGGCGCATCGAGCGCGCGATGACGTTGCTGCGCCGCGGCGACCTGAGCGTGACAGATGTGTGTTTCGCCGTCGGCTGCTCCTCGCTAGGCACCTTCAGCACCCGCTTCTCCGAGCTGGTCGGGGTGTCCCCGAGCGCCTACCGCAGCGATCCCGACCGGTCGACGGAGGGGATGATCGCCTGCGTCGCGAAGAGGGTGACCCGTCCGGTCAGGAACCCGGTCGGCGCTGGGCGCGATCCGGGTGCGGCCTGACGCACGAACCCGGATCCGACCGAGGTTGGACGACAAGAGCCCGCCGCTCGACGAGGATGGGGGACATGACTGATCTTGACGGACGTACGTTCCTGGTGACAGGCGCCAACAGCGGCATCGGCAAGGAGACGGCTCGTGGTCTCGCAGCCCGCGGTGCCAGGGTCGTGATCGCCGGTCGCTCGGAGGAGCGGTCCCGCGCCGCGATGAAGGAGATCGCCGACGACACCGGCAACTCCGATCTCGACTACGTCGCTCTCGACCTGGGCGACCTCGCCTCGGTGCGGTCCGCGGCCGAGACCTTCCTCGCGAGCGGTGAACCGCTCCACGTGCTGATCAACAACGCTGGGCTGGCGGGGTCCCGCGGCCTGACCGGGAGCGGGTTCGAGCTGGCCTTCGGCACCAACCACGTCGGGACCTTCTACTTCACCGAGCTGCTGCGCGACCACATCGTCGCCAGCGGACCGGGTCGGATCGTCAACGTCGCCAGCACCGGTCACTACCGCGCGAAGGGCATCGACTGGGACGCGGTACGGCGGCCGACGGTCACCCGCACGGCCCTCGACGAGTACTGCGTCTCCAAGCTGGCCAACGTGCTGCACGCGCAGGAGCTCGGCCGTCAGCTCGCGGGGACCGGCGTGACGGCCTACTCGCTCCACCCGGGGACGATCGCGTCGGACGTGTGGCGCGAGGTGCCGTTCGGGCTGCGGCAGGCAATGAAGCTGTTCATGAAGTCGACCGAGCAGGGCGCCCGGACGTCCCTGTACTGCGCGACATCGCCCGACGTGGCGGGGCAGACCGGCCGCTACTACGACGCTGAGCGCGAGAAGGCACCGTCGCCGGTCGTCACCCCGGAGCTGGCCGCCGAGCTGTGGGAACGCAGCGTGGGGTGGATCAACGCGGACGTGCGCTGAGGCTCACCCGATGCGGACCAGGACCTCGGGGGCGAGGTCGGACACCGAGCGGTAGCCGTTGAGGCCCATCGTCAGGTCCGCCTCGGCCAACAGGCACTGCAGCACGTGCTGTGCGCCGGCGGCGCCGGCCAGGGTGATGCCCCACCCGTAGGGCCGGCCGATGCCGACCGCGGTCGCGCCGAGCGCCAGCGCGGTGACGACGTCGACACCGGAGCGCACTCCGGAGTCGAACAGGACCGGCATCTCGTCGGCCGCCGCGACGACGCCGGCCAGGAAGTCGATCGCCGGGGCGCTCGCCGCCTGCCGACCGCCGTGGTTGGAGCAGTAGATGCCGTCGACGCCGTCGTCCCTGGCGCGCCGCACGTCGTCGGGGTGGCAGATTCCCTTGAGCAGCAGCGGGAGATCGGTCAGGCCGCGCAGCCACGCGAGGTCCTCCCAGGAGAGGCTCGGGTTGCCGAAGCAGGTTGCCCACGCGATGGTCGCGGCACCCGGGTCCTCCTCGGGTGTCTTCTCCAGCCGGCTGCGGAAGACCGGGTCGCTGAAGTAGTTGGCCAGGCACTTGCCCTGGAGCTGCGGCATCGACGCGTGCTTCAGGTCCCGGGGCCGCCAGCCGAGGGTCCAGGTGTCGAGCGTGACGACGATGCCGGCGTACCCAGCCGCCTCCGCGCGCCCGACGAAGCTCTCAGCCAGCTCGCGGTCGTTGGGTGTGTAGAGCTGGTAGAAACCGGGCGTGTCGCCGAGCTCGGCCGCGACGTCCTCCATCGGGTCCTGCATCAGCGTCGACAGCACCGCGGGTACGCCGGTCACGTCCGCTGCGCGGGCGACCTCGAGGTCGCCGTGCTGACTGTCGTGCATGACGCCGATGACGCCGATCGGCGCCATGAACAGGGGAGTGGGGTAGCGGCGGCCGAACAGCTCGATCGAGAGGTCGCGCTCCGCGGTGCCGACCAGCATTCGCGGGACGACGCCCCAGCGTCGGAACGCGTCGACGTTCGCCTGCTGCGTGCGCTCGTCCCCGGCACCGCCGGCGACGTAGTCGTGCAACACGGGGTCCATCGCGCTGCCGGCTCTGGCGGCGAGCTCGTCGTAGGAGACCGGGAGCTCGGGCTTCACTCCGCCGATCCCGTCGAGGTAGATGCCCATCTGGAAGTCCGCGAAATTGGCCATCCGCGCATGATGCCGCACGGTCCGGCCCCGGACCCCGTGGTTGACTCGGCCCATGCGCAACCCGCTCGCGGTGATCCTCGGGATCGTCATGGTCCTGGCCGGTTCGTTGTTCACCCTGCAAGGCCTGGGGTACGTCGGTGGCAGCGCGATGTCCGGCGTGGACTTCTGGGCGATCGCAGGACCTGTCATCGCCGGCCTGGGCGTGGCGTTGGCGTACGTGGGGATGCGTGGCGACGGCCGGTGAGTCGTCCGCAGCAGGCGGTGCGAGCGATCAGGAATCGAGAAGCACCGGCTCGGTGGACCGCACTACCGTGGCGCCCATGCACCTGACTATCAACGCGAGCTTCCTCCCGCACTCCGACCCGGACGAGTCGGTCGCCTTCTTCCGCGACGTCCTCGGTTTCGAGGTCCGCAACGACGTCGGCCACCAAGGGATGCGCTGGATCACGGTCGGTCCTGTGGGCCAGCCGGACACCAACATCGTGCTGCACCCGCCGGCAGCGACTCCCGGCCTGACCGACGACGAGCGCCGGATGCTCCTCGAGCTGATGGCCAAGGGCACCTACTTCGGAGTCAACCTGGCGACCCCTGACGTCGATGACACCTTCGACACCCTCCAGGGCCGCGGCGCCGAGGTGATCCAGGAGCCGATGGACCAGCCGTACGGCGTGCGCGACTGCGCGTTCCGGGATCCGGCCGGCAACGAGCTCCGCATCCAGCAGGCTTCCTGACCCTCTCCCGATTGGTGCTCCCCATGGCGACCCCTCCGGCTGACAGCCACGACCTGATCCGCGTCCAAGGCGCCCGCGAGAACAACCTCAAGGACGTCAACATCGAGCTCCCGAAGCGGCGGCTCACCGTCTTCACGGGCGTCTCCGGCTCCGGCAAGAGCTCCTTGGTGTTCGGCACCATCGCAGCGGAGTCACAGCGGCTCATCAACGAGACCTACTCGACGTTCGTCCAAGGCTTCATGCCGTCGCTGAACCGCGCCGACTACGACCTGCTGCAAGGGATCACACCGGTGATCGTCGTCGACCAGGAGCGGATGGGCGCGAACGCGCGCTCGACGGTCGGCACCGTGACCGACGCCAACGCGATGCTGCGGGTGCTGTTCAGTCGGTTGGGCACGCCCTACATCGGGCCGCCGACGGCCTTCTCGTTCAACGTGCCCACCCGCAAGGCCAGCGGTGTGATGTCCACCGAGAAGGCGGGCGGGAAGGTGGAGAAGAACGTCGTGCGCCAGGCGATCTACCTCGGCGGCATGTGTGCCGAGTGCGAGGGCCGCGGCACCATCTCCGACCTCGACCTGACCGTGATCGTCGACGAGTCGAAGTCGCTCGTCGAGGGCGCGATCCTGGTGCCCGGCTATACCGCGGACGGGTGGATGGTCGCGCCGTACAAGGTGGTCGTGCCGGCCGACGTACCGATCAAGGACCTGACCGCGGCGCAGCGCAACGACCTGCTCTACGGCGACATCCGCAAGGTGAAGGTCGAGAAGATCAACGTCACCTACGAAGGGCTGATCCCCAAGATCCGCAAGTCGATGTTCAGCAAGGACGTCGACTCGCTCCAGCCCCACATCAAGTCGTTCGTCGAACGGGCCGCCGTGTTCGCTGCCTGCCCGAACTGTGACGGCAGCCGGCTCAACGAGTCCGCCCGCTCGTCGACGATCAAGGGCATCAACATCGCCGACGTGTGCGCGATGCAGATCAACGACGCCGCCGAGTGGATCCGCAGCATCGACGATCGCGGCGTCGCCCCGCTGGTGGCGAGCCTGCTGCACCTGTTCGAATCGTTCGTCGAGATCGGCCTCGGCTACCTTGCGCTCGACCGGCCGTCAGGCAGCCTGTCGGGCGGCGAGGCACAGCGGACGAAGATGATCCGGCACCTGGGATCGGCGCTCACCGACGTCACCTACGTTTTCGACGAGCCGACTGTCGGCCTGCACCCGCACGACATCGAGCGGATGAACAACCTGCTGGTGAGCCTGCGCGACAAGGGCAACACGGTCCTGGTCGTCGAACACAAGCCCGAGACCATCGCCATCGCCGACCACGTCGTCGACCTCGGTCCGGGGGCCGGTACGGCGGGCGGCTCGGTCTGTTTCGAGGGCACCGTCGAGGAGCTCCGGCGGAGCGGCACCCTGACCGGCCTCCACCTGGACCACCGGGCCCGGCTCAAGGAGGCGGTGCGATCCGCGACCGGCAAGGTCGAGATCCGCGGCGCAAGCACCCACAACCTGCAGGACGTCGACGTGGACGTCCCGCTGGGTGTGCTCTGCGTGGTGACCGGCGTCGCCGGGTCGGGCAAGAGCTCGCTGATCCACGGCTCGATCGCGGGCGGTTCCGAGGTGGTGGTCGTCGACCAGTCGGCGATCAAGGGCTCGCGGCGCAGCAACCCTGCGACGTACACCGGTCTGCTCGATCCGATCCGCAAGGCGTTCGCGAAGGCCAACGGCGTGAAGCCGTCGCTGTTCTCCTCCAACTCCGAGGGCGCCTGCGAGTCGTGCAACGGCAACGGGATGATCTACACCGAGCTCGGCTTCATGGAGACCGTCGCGACGGTGTGTGAGGACTGCGGAGGCAAGCGGTTCCAGGCGGAGGTGCTCGAGCTGCGGCTCGCCGACCTCAACATCGCCGACGTGCTGGACCTGCCGGTGGCGGAGGCGCACACGTTCTTCGCGAAGGGTGACGCCAAGGTCCCGGCCGCCGCGACCATCCTCGCGCGGATGGCAGACGTGGGTCTCGGTTATGTCAAGCTCGGACAACCACTCAACACCCTCTCCGGGGGAGAGCGGCAGCGCCTCAAACTGGCGATCCACCTCTCGGACAAGGGCGGTGTCTACGTCCTCGACGAGCCCACGAGCGGGCTGCACCTCGCCGACGTCGACAACCTTCTCGGACTGTTGGACCGACTCGTCGACTCGGGCAAGTCGGTGATCGTGATCGAGCACCACCAGGCAGTGATGGCGCACGCCGACTGGATCATCGACCTCGGCCCGGGTGCCGGCCACGACGGCGGCAACGTCGTCTTCGAAGGCACGCCGGCCGACCTGGTCGACGCGAGGTCGACGCTCACGGGGGAGCACCTGGCCGAGTACGTCGGCTGACGGTGTCGGGGGGCGGTGTCGGTGGCTGGTGTCACGATGCGCAGATGAGTCGTCAGATCCAGATCACCTTCGACGCGCGCGACCCCCGGGCCCTGTCATCGTTCTGGCGCGACGTCCTTGGCTATGTCCATCCGGCGCCGCCGGGAGCCGACCTGGCGGCGGGCGCCGACCCGCTGGCCGCCTGGGACGACTTTCTCGAGCGCGCCGGCGTGCCCGAGGAGCGGCGCAACTCGGCCGCGGCGATCGAGGATCCCGACGGTCCGGGGGCGCGGTTGTTCTTCCAGCAGGTGCCCGAGGAAAAGGTCGCCAAGAATCGCGTCCATCTCGACGTCCGGGCCGCGCCTGGTCTGGTCGGCGACGAGCGGATGAGCGTGCTCGAGGCCGAGTGCGAACGGTTGGTGGGGCTGGGCGCGGCCCGGGTCCGTCGGTTCGAGCCGGAGCCGCCGCTGAGCGCCGGTTTCATCGTGATGACCGATCCCGAGGGCAACGAGTTCTGCCTGGACTGACCGACGCCGCCGGGCACGATGGCATCGCGCCCGACGGCGCCGGCAGGGTACTGATGTGGCGCGTTAGTAGTACAGGCGCCGGTTTCCGTTGATCGGCACCAGGTTCAGGACCAGTCCGACGACTGCCAGAATCGCGCCGATCGTCGTGAGGACCGGGATTCCGGCCACCAATCCGATGATCAGCAGGATGACTCCGAGGATGACCATTTTGTGACTCCGTTCGTCTTGTCGTTCCGGGATGTTCAGATACCCCGAGGGACCGTGGTCATCCCTAGGTCGACCGGGGTCGGTACGGTTCTCTCCCATGACGTTGTCGCGACAGCTCCTGGCGAGGAAGACCCGTCCTGGAGTAATCAAGGATCTGGTCGAAGTGGTGCAGCAGGAGGTCGCCTCCAAGAAGGGCGTGTCCGGCGCCGCCCTCAAGGCCGGTTACGGGGCGGCGTCGCGCGTCGTGCCGAACCTCACCGAGCGGGCGCTCAACAAGCTCCTTCCCGATTTTGCCCGCGCACTCGACCCGTTCTGGCTCAGCTTCGAGTCGTCGGACGCCACCGACTTCGGCCGGCACCTGGCCGAACGCGACGCGGAGGTGTCCGCGGCGCTCCTGGCCGTGACCGACGCAAAGGTCGCGGGGAGTGGGCGCGAGCCCATCAAGAAGGTCTACGGCGCACTCCGCGGCAGGGCGGACGGCCACGTCCAAGCGGCCCTGCCGCGGCTAGGGGCCGCACTGCAGCGGCACACCCGGCCGCCGGTGTCCGAGTGACCCCTGACCTGCGGCGCAAGGTCGCCGCCGAGTTCGTCGGCACCGCTTTCCTGGTCGCTGCGGTCGTAGGTTCGGGAGTCATGGCGTCCCGGCTCTCGCCGGACGACGTGGGCCTCCAGTTGCTCGAGAACAGCCTGGTCACCGGCGCCGTACTGGTTGCGCTGATCCTGACGCTGCAGCCGGTGTCGGCGTCGTTCAACCCGGTCGTGACCGCCGTCGAGGCTCTCTTCGGTCACATCTCCTGGCGGGAGGCGAGCCTGTACGCCGGCGCACAGATCGTCGGCGGCAGCGTCGGCGCTGTGGTCGCGAACCTGATGTTCGAGCTGGATGCGGTGTCCATCTCCACCCAGGAACGCACCGGCTCCGGGGCCTGGCTCGGTGAGGTTGTCGCCGCCCTCGGTCTGGTGCTCGTCGTTTTCGGCGCAACTCGCTCCGGCCGGGCCGAGACCACGGCGTTCGCGGTGGGTGCCTACATCAGCGCGGCGTACTGGTTCACCTCCTCGACGTCGTTCGCCAACCCCGCGGTGACAGTCGCGCGGATGCTCTCCGACACCTTTGCCGGGATCGACCCGGCATCCGTTCCGGTCTTCCTCCTGATGCAGATCATCGGCGGCGCACTGGCCGCCGTCGTGGTGAAGCTGTTGTTCCCGACCGTCGTCCACACCGGAGAAGCCCCGTGACCACCAAGCCGACCGTCCTGTTCGTATGCGTCCACAACGCCGGTCGTTCCCAGATGGCAGCCGGCTACCTCCAGCACCTGGCGGGTGCCCGCATCACGGTCCTGTCGGCCGGTTCGCAGCCGGCCGACCAGATCAACCCGGTCGCCGTCGCAGCGATGGCCGAGGAGGGCATCGACCTCGCCCACGAGCAGCCGAAGGTCCTCACCGCCGACGCGGTCCAGCAGGCCGACGTGGTGATCACGATGGGCTGCGGGGACGCATGCCCGTTCTATCCCGGCAAGCGCTACGAGGACTGGACGCTCGAGGACCCGGCCGGGCAGGGGATCGAGGCCGTGCGGCCGATCCGGGACGAGATCAGGGCACGTGTGGTCGGACTGATCGAGGAGCTGTCGGCCGCCACCTGATCAGGTCGATCGCCATACGTTGTAGACGGAGGGAGATCCCTCCGATGCCCCCTCCATCTACAACGCGACTCAGCCGGTTCGGCGCGCAGTCTGCGGAGCCAACTCGGCAGAGATCCGGCGGATCCGCAGCATCATCGTCGCGGATGGCGTGACCAGGCCGTTGACGTAGGTCGACAGACGCGGCGCCGACGTACCGACGTACTTCGCGAACTTCCGTTGGCTGCACCCGCTGACCGCGACCAGGCTGCGGATCTCGTGGGCAACCTCGCGCCGCTCGGCCTCCTCGAACCGCTTGCGATAGACCCGGGTGCACCCCTCGATGGCGAGCGCAGGGGTGACGAGCCCGGCCTCGTGGGCAAGCTCCGCCAGCCGACTGGATTCGGGGGCGAACGGGTTGGCGGCGATATTCGCCAGCAGGGCACGCCACACGCCGACGCCACGCTTCTCGACGATCAGCCGCAGCTCCTGGGGAGACCCGGGGACCGGTGCCACCGGCGTCGAACCCACCCCTGCCATCAGCAGCCAGAACGCGGCTTTCGCACACTCGGCGGTGATCAGGTCCGCGTCGGCCGGCGCCTGGCCGGCACTGACGAGGAGCTGCCGGATGTGCTCGCTGCGGCCCAGCCTGAGGATGGCCGCGGTCGTGAACGGCCGGCCCTGCGCGATGCCGACCACATCGTCGAACTCGCTCTGGATCTCGGCGATCCGCTTGCCTGCACCGCGGTACAGCAGCGCCGTCTCCTCGAAGTCCGCGGCGTCGCCTCGGGCGATCACCCTGAACATGTTGGCCAGGACTGCTGCGCGCCGTGCGTGCTCGGCGGTCGCTGGAAAGGACTCCAACAACTGCAGCAGACGTCCGAGGGTGTGGCGATGCGGACTCGCCTCGTTCAGGTCCAGACGCGCCAGGGACGCGGTGAGGTGTGGTCGCAGCTCCCGTAGACCGTCGATCGCCTCGTGAAAATCGGTCGTCGTTGTCGTCGTCATGTTCGGGTTCCCTCCCGGTGATTGCGACGTGAAGCCGTCGCAAGCATCCCGAGTACATCCCAGAATCCGGCCGCTGCGGTGCCAGAACTAGCGAGTGCTTAGCGGGTTGAATGGGCAACTCCGCGGCAGGCCGTAACTTTGTCAGTCACCGGATCGGGCTTGTCCCACCCTCCTGGCTGAGTTCGCCGATAAGTGACATTATGTCACTTAAGAAGGGTTCGCTCCTTCTCCCCTATGACAGCGCGCGGAGGGCTGGGAGCACCTCCGCGCAGACCCGCTCGGTCCACTTCACCGGATCGTCCCCGTGCGGCCACAGCGTGACCAGCTCGACCCCGAGGGCGGCGTACTGTCCCATCAGCGCGAGGAACTCGTCGACGTTGGCCAGCGGGTCCGGCTCGTAGATGATCGTCTTGCGGATGGAGTCGTAGTCGGTGCCGGCGGTCTCGCAGTGTCCGCGCAGCACCGACAGCTTGTGCTTCATGACCTCCGGCGACTCGGCGAAGATGTTGCACCACTGCGCGTACTGGGCGACGAACCGCAGCGTCTTCCGCTCGCCGGCTCCCCCGATCAGGATCGGCGGGTGCGGCCGCGCCAGGGGCGGCGGCACGCAGGTCGTCTCCGCGAGCTGGAAGTGCGCGCCGGCATAGGAGCCGTCGTCCTCGCTCCACATCTGGAGACAGATCTGGAGGGTTTCCTCGAGCCGCTCGAAGCGCTCCGCCGTCGACGGGAAGGGGACGCCGAGTCCCCGGTGCTCCCGCTCGTACCAGCCCGCGCCGATCCCGAGCAGGGCGCGGCCGCCGGAGAGGCGGTCGAGAGTCGTCACTGTCTTCGCCAGCAGACCGGGATGGCGGTAGGTCGCGCCAGTGACCAGGGTGCTCAGCCGGATCGTCTCCGTCACCGCAGCGACGTGGGCCAGACACAGATAACCGTCGAGCATCGGCTCGGACGGACCGCCGAGATTCTCCATCTGGAACCAGTGGTCCATCACCGTGAAGAGCTCGGCCCCTCCGGCTTCAGCCGCCTGCGCGGTGTCGACCAGTTGCGCGGTGAGCCGGGCCTGCCAACCGGGAAAGGAGAGGTTGGCATAGTGCACGCCGAGTTCCACACACACCACCGTACGCAAGGCGCCAACCTGCCGGTGTCTACGATGCCCGTCATGCGCGCACGCTCGTTCACTCGTCCCGCCCTCGTGGCCACTGCCCTCGTCCTCGCTCTCGGTCTCGCTGCCTGCGGCGAGGACGACCCGGACGACAAGGCCGGCGCCGACACGGCCGGGGCCACCGAGACCACCGACTCTCCAGGCAGCCCGACCACAACGGCGACCGAATCGACCGAAGCGGCCGGCGGATGCAGCTATGTGTCCGACGGCACCGGCGGCGACGTGGACCTCCCGCCTGGCGACCCGACCACCTCCGGAAAGGTCGACGTCACCATGCAGACGACGATCGGCGAGTTCCACGCCACCCTCGACGGCGACCGGACCCCCTGCACCACCAACTCCTTCGTCTCCCTCGTAGAGCAGGCATTCTTCGACGGCACGACCTGCCACCGGATGACCACCAGCGACTTCTTCAAGGTGCTCCAGTGCGGCGACCCCACTGCCACCGGTTCCGGGGGGCCCGGCTACTCCATCCCGGCGGAATTCGACGGCACCGAGACCTACCCCGCCGGCACCCTGGCCATGGCCCGGGCACAGGACCCCGACAGCGGCGGCTCGCAGTTCTTCATCGTCTACGGCGACACCGGCCTCGACCCCGCCTACACCGTCTTCGGCACCGTCGACCAGGGGACGGTCGACGCCATCGCCGAGGCATCCAAGGCGGGCGTCACCCCGGCCGGCTCAGAAGACGGCACACCCAACACCGAGATCAAGATCGAGTCCGCGGTCGTCGACTGATCACCGCGACGGGAACGTGACGCCGCTCAGCTTCTCCGAGATCTCCCAGAGCCGCTGAGCGAGCACCTCGTCCCGGGCTGAGGGGCTGCGCCGTGCCGCCGCCGGCCAGCCGTGCAGCTCGAAACGGCCGTGGGGCCCGATGTAGGTGTCCCCCGGGATGTCCATGGTGGCGGCGTAGACCGTGCAGAGCGCGCCGCGCCAGGCCGGCATGCCCACCAGTCGCTGGCCGTGGTAGCCGATCCAGGTGAGGACCGGGTTGCCGGAGCCCCCGGTGATGTTGGTGGACGTGGCCCCCGGATGGGCACCGACGGCACGGACGCCGGAGCCGGCCGCGGTGAGCTTGCGCTGGAGCTCTGACATGAACAGCAGGTCGGCGAGCTTCGACTGGGCATAGGCCGCGAACGCCTTGTACGGACGCCCCTCCCACGTCAGGTCGTCGAGGTCGATGTCGCCGCCGCGACGGTGTTCGCGGGAGCTGGTCACGACCACGCGATCGCGAATCCGTGGCAGCAGCAGGTTGGTGAGGGCGAAATGGCCGAGGTGGTTGGTCGCGAAGTGGGTCTCGACACCGTCCTGGGTCAGCCCGAACGGCGCGCCCAGTACACCTGCGTTGTTGACGAGCACGTCGACGCCGTCGTACTCCGACAGCAGTGCGTCGGCGAAAGTCCGTACGGACGCCAGGTCCGCCACGTCGAGTCGGCGGACGACGACCCGCCCGGCGTCGTACCCGGGCACCTGCCGAGCGGCGTCCTCGCCCTTCTCGAGGTTGCGGCACGCCAGCACCAGGTCGGCGCCGCGGGAGCCGAGGATCCGGGCGGCTTGGAAGCCGACGCCGCTGTTGGCGCCGGTGATCACGAACCGCCGCCCTTGCTGGGGCGGCACGGCAGTCCACGGTCGCATCTGGCAAGACTAGGGTGCGCCCGCCTGATGTCGTGGCACTGATGACGTGGCCTGATGACGTGGCACTGATGACGTGGCCCTGATGACGTGGCGCAGCCTGGACAGAGCCGAATGACAGCACGTGATGGCCGTGGCGTTCCCGATTTAGGTCGGACCCTGGTGCGAGACTGGGCGACATCATGGAAACACTCGGTCTGCTCCTCCTCGGCCTGGTCCTCGGCCTGGTGCTCGGCACCGTCGTCGGCTGGGCGCTTCGTGCCCGGATGATGCCGCCGACCGGCGTGTCCGCCGAGGTGCTGGCCGCCCGTCACGAGGCTGCCGTGGCGGAGCTGCGGCGGGAGGAAGGTGCCGCGCGCGCCGAGGTCCAGGCCGACCTAGCCGGTGCCCTGGCCAGCGTCGACGAGCTGCGGCAGACCCTGGCCGAGCTTCGTGCCCACCAGGCGGAGCGGGAGCGGGAGCACCGCGTCCGGCAGCAGGAGCGCGAGCTTGCCGAGACCGGACAGACCCAGGTGCTGAAGACGCTGACTCCCGTGGTCGAGCACCTCCGGACGATGCAGCAGAAGGTGGACGCCCTGGAGAAGTCCCGGGTCGCCCAGCACGCCGAGCTCGCCACCCAGATCCGGCATACCCAGCGATCGGTCGAAGAGTCCAGGAAGGCGGCTGACACCTTGGCGTCAGTTCTGAAGAACAACTCGGTCCGCGGCGCCTGGGGCGAGACCCAGCTGCGGACCCTCGTGGAGACCGCCGGCCTGCTCAACCGGGTCGACTTCGAGCTGCAGCACACCGTCGGCGCCGACTCCGGCGAGCGGCGCCCCGACATGGTCATCTACCTGCCCGGCGGCAAGCAGATGGCCATCGACGCCAAGGCGCCCTACAACTCCTTCATGGACGCCCAGCGCGAAGGGCTCCAACCCGAGGTCCGGCAGCAGCTCCTGACCGACCACGCGAAGCGGGTGCGCGGACACATCGACGCACTCTCCCGCAAGGGCTACTGGACCGGTCTGTCGATCAGCCCTGAGTTCACGGTCGCCTTCATCCCCAACGAGCAACTGCTCAACGCCGCCCTCGAGGTCGACCCGTCGCTGATGGAGCACGCGTTCCAACAAGGCATCGTCCTCGCCACTCCGACCAACCTCTGGAGCCTGCTCAAGACGGTCGCGTTCACGTGGAAACAGGAGGCGCTCACCGAGGATGCGCAGGCCCTGTTCGAGACTGGTCAGGTGCTCTACCGGCGCATCGTGAAGCTCGCCGAGCACGTCGACAAGCTCGGACGGTCCATCCAGCGCAGCGTCAAGGACTACAACGCCTTCAGCGGCTCGCTGGAGCGGTCGGTGCTCCCGGCGGCGCGCAAGCTCAACGCAGCCGAGCCGCTCGCCAAGCTGCCCGCGCCCAGCCAGATCGAGGAGGCGCCGCGCACCCTCGCGAGCGACTTCGCCGCGCTCGGCGACCTCGACCGGGATGAGCTCCCGCTCGACCTGTTGGCCGGCGACCTCGTCGACGCCGAGATCGTGGAGGACGAGCGCGACGCCGGCTGACCCGTTGCTAACTTGAGGGCATGCCTGGGATCGACGCCACCTTCCTCGCGCTCCCCTACCGCCGACTCTCCGAACTCGCGCTCGCCCGAGCAGCAGAACTCGGGGCCGGGCACGCCGACTTCCGGTTCGAACGGATCCGCACTCAGCGCATCCTGGTCCGTGACGGAGCACTCCAAGGCGCGGCCGACTCCGAGGTCGTCGGCTTCGCTGTCCGGGTCGTCCACGGCGGCGCGTGGGGCTTCGCCTCCGGGGTGCTGCTGACGGACGAGGAGGCGATCAGGGTGGCGACCACCGCGGTCTCGGTGGCGAAGGTCGCGGCGGTGATGACCACCATGCCGGTCGAGCTCGCCCCTGAACCCGTCCACGACGACGTGACCTGGGTGTCGGCGTACCAGGTCGACCCGTTCGAGGTCTCGACCAGCGACAAGACCGGCGTGCTGGCGGACTGGACGGTCCGGCTGTGCCGCGGCAGCGCGGTCGACCACGCGACCGCCTCGCTGCTCGCCGTCCAGGAGAACAAGTACTACGCCGACCTCGCGGGGACCCGCACCACACAGCAGCGGGTACGGCTGCAACCGGGTTTCGAGGCGATGGGCGGCACGTCCGAGGTCTTCGATGCGATGGCGAGCATCGCCCCGCCGGTCGGCCGAGGTTGGGAGTACGTCGTCGGCGGCACCTCCGGTGCCGACGCCTGGGACTGGGATCGTGAGCTCGACGAGGTCCCCGACCTGCTGGCCGAGAAGCTGAAGGCTCCCACCGTGGAAGGCGGTCGTCACGACCTGGTGATCCATCCGTCCAACCTGTGGCTCACGATCCACGAGTCGATCGGCCATGCCACCGAGCTGGACCGGGCGCTCGGCTACGAGGCCAACTACGCAGGCACCAGCTTTGCGACACCTGACCAGATCGGGACGCTCCGCTACGGAAGCCCGGTCATGCAGGTCACTGGCGACCGGACGATCGAGCACGGCCTTGCCACGATCGGCTACGACGACGACGGCGTAGCTTCGCAGCAGTGGGACATCGTGCGCGACGGGATGCTCGTGGGATTCCAGCTCGACCGTCCGATGGCTGCCCTGATGCCCGGCCTCAACGGGGGCCGGTCCAACGGCTGCGCGTACGCCGACTCCCCCGGGCACATCCCGATCCAGCGGATGGCCAACGTGTCACTCCAGCCCGCACCCTCGGGCCCCTCGACCGACGACCTGATCGGCCGGGTCGAACGCGGCCTCTACATCGTCGGTGACAAGTCGTGGTCGATCGACATGCAGCGGTTCAACTTCCAGTTCACCGGCCAGCGGTTCTACCGGATCGTCGACGGGCGACTTGCTGGCCAGGTTCGCGACGCCGCCTACCAGGCAACGACCACCGACTTCTGGGGCTCGATGGAGGCAGTCGGCGGGCCCGACACCTGGGTACTCGGCGGCGCGTTCAACTGCGGCAAGGCTCAGCCGGGGCAGGTCGCCGCGGTGAGCCACGGCTGTCCGACGGCGCTGTTTCGCGACGTACGCATCCTGAACACGACTGAGGAGGGTGGCCGGTGAGTCCGCAGGAGCTGGTCGAGCGCGCCCTCGCGGCCTCCACCGCGGACGACTGCGTCGTCATCGTCCGAGAGACCACCAGTGCGAACCTCAGGTGGGCCAACAACACGATGACCACGAACGGCCAGATGAGCAGCCGTACGGCGACCGTCGTGTCGTTCGTGGGCTCCGGCGACGGCGTTGCCGCGGGGTCGACCAGCGGAAGCGCAACCACAGGTGACCGAATCGCCGAGGTCGTCCGGGCCGCCGACGCAGCCGCCCGGCTGGCCAAGCCGGCGGAGGACGCCAACCCGTTGGTGCGGGACCGGACGTCGCCTGAGTGGGACGAGCCCGCCGTACCCACCGACATCACGATCTACGACTCCGTCGCGCCCGCGCTCGGCGAGGCGTTCGGACAGGCAAGCGGCGGCGGCCGCCTGCTCTACGGATTCGTCGACCACAAGGTGACCACCACCTATCTCGGCTCGAGCACCGGGCTCCGGCTGCGCCACGTGCAGCCGACGGGCCACTTCACCTGCACCGCCAAGGACACCGACCTGACCACGAGCGCCTGGCTCGGCGCCGCCACCCGCGACTTCGCGGACATCGACCCGCTCGCGCTCGGCGACGAGCTCGCCCGACGGCTGGCCTGGGCCGAGCGGCGGGTCGAGCTCCCCGCCGGGCGCTACGACACCATCCTGCCGCCCACCTCCGTCGCTGACCTGATGGTCGACACCTACTGGCACGCGGGAGCCCGCGATGCTTGGGAGGGCCAGTCGGTCTACAGCCAGCGCCCGACCGGCACCCGGATCGGTGAGCCGATAACCGCGCCGGGCGTGCACCTCATCTCGGACCCGGCAGATCCCGCCGTCGCGTGCCCGCCGTTCGCGGTCGTCGGGTCCTCCGACTCGGTGCAGTCGGTGTTCGACAACGGGCTGCCCCTCGCGCGCACCGAGTGGATCCGGGACGGCGAGCTCGTGTCCCTCGTCCAAACCCGGCACACCGCGGCGCTCACCGGCCAGCCGGCGACGCCGTACGTCGACAACCTGGTGCTCGAGGTCGACTCCGGCAGCGGCACGACCGCCGACCTGGTCGCCGGCACCGAACGCGGCCTCCTGGTGACCTCGCTCTGGTACATCCGGTTGGTCGACCCGCAGAGCCTGCTCCTCACCGGACTCACCCGCGACGGCGTCTACCTGGTCGAGAACGGCGAGATCACCGGCGCCGTCAACAACTTCCGTTGGAACGAGAGCCCGCTCGACCTGCTGAGCCGTTTCACCCAGGCGTCTGCCACCACCCGCAGCTTCAGCCGCGAGTGGGGCGCGGACTACTTCCCGAGGACCGCGACCCCGGCGATGCGGATCCCCGACTTCAACATGTCGAGCGTCTCCCGGGCGATGTGACGCTGCCGGGGTGTCGCGGGCGACACGCCGCCAGTCCGATCCGGAGCGACCGTGTCGCCGAACGCCGCTGAACAGCACCCGTCCCGGTGGTCAGTCATGCAGATCCGCAAACCCAGTCCCGCGTTCGCCGTCGCGGTCGCTGCGCTCGTCGTATCACTCGGCGGCACGTCGTACGCCGTCGCGCAGATCGGCTCGGGTGACATCGTCACACCCTGACGCCGCCGGACGACAACTCGCTGCGCGCTGCCGGCAACGTCTACATCAGTGCCGGCGAGGACCTCAGCAACAACGGCGTGTTCGCCGTCGTCGCCCTGCAGAACCAGGTCGACCAGGACGGTGACGGGGTCATGAACGGGCGTGCTCCCGGCGCCGACAGCAACCCGGAGTTTCCGGAGAGATCTCAGCGACCGTCTGCGGCCTCGCCGGCATCGTAGGTTGTGCGCCGATGGGCACCAACGCGACCACGCACTTCGTCGTCGGCCCGCGCAACAGTGACGGCACCGTGACGGCGCCCGCCGCACGCAAACGGTTCTACGTGGTCATCACCGGCGACTCGACCGACCTGATCGCGCCGTGACCTGACGCCTGGTGTGCCCGCGCTCGCCTACGCCGAGGTCGAGACTCACTCGGCGTAGGCGTCCACCGGCGGGCAGGAGCACACCAGGTTGCGGTCGCCGTACGCCTGGTCGATGCGCGCAACCGGCGACCAGTACTTGTCGGCGGTGATGCCGGACGGGAACACCGCCTCCTCCCGGGAGTAGACCCGGTCCCACTCCCCCACCAATGCCCGTGCCGTGTGCGGCGCGTGGCGCAGCGGGCTCTCCTCGGCGCTCCACTCGCCCGACGCCACCCGGTCGATCTCGTTCTTGATCGCGATCATCGCGTCGCAGAACCGGTCGAGCTCGGCAAGGTCCTCTGATTCCGTCGGCTCGACCATCAGCGTCCCCGCCACCGGGAACGACATGGTCGGCGCGTGGAAGCCGTAGTCGATGAGTCGCTTGGCGACGTCGTCCACGGACACGCCAGTCTGCTTGGTGACCTCGCGCAGGTCGAGGATGCACTCGTGGGCGACGAGTCCGGAGCCGCCCCGGTAGAGCACCGGGAAGTGCTCGCCGAGGCGCGCGGCGACGTAGTTGGCCGACAGCACGGCGACCGCTGTCGCCTGAGCCATGCCCTCGGCGCCCATCATCCGCACGTAGGCCCACGAGATCGGCAGGATCCCGGTCGACCCGTAAGGGGCAGCGCTGATCGCGCCCACCCCTTCCCGCTTGGACTCCTCCGGGTGCAGCGGGTGAGACGGCAGGTACGGCGCCAGGTGGGAGCGCACCGCGACCGGACCGACGCCCGGACCGCCGCCGCCGTGCGGGATGCAGAAGGTCTTGTGCAAGTTGAGGTGGGAGACGTCCCCGCCGAACTGACCCGGCTTGGCGTAGCCCAGCAACGCGTTGAAGTTGGCGCCGTCGATGTAGACCTGTCCGCCGTGGGCGTGCACGATCTCGCACAGCTCGGCGATGTCCTCCTCGTAGACGCCGTGTGTCGACGGGTAGGTGACCATGATCGCAGCCAGCGTGTCCGCATGCTCCGCGCACTTGGCGCGCAGGTCGGCGAGGTCGACGGTGCCGTCGTCGTCAGCCTTGACCATGACGACCTTCATGCCGGCCATCACCGCGGAGGCCGGATTGGTGCCGTGGGCAGAGGACGGGATCAGGCAGACCCGGCGGATGTCCGGGGCGCCGTCGGCCTTTGCGTTGTCCCGGTGGTAGGCCCGAATCGCGAGCATGCCCGCGAACTCGCCCTGCGAACCGGCGTTCGGTTGGATCGACACCGTGTCGTAGCCGGTGACCTCGGCCAGCCAACCCTCGAGCTCGGCGACCAGCTGTCGGTAGCCGGTCGCGTCCGCGGCCGGGGCGAACGGGTGGAGGTCGGCGAAGCCTGGCAGGGAGATCGGCTCCATCTCGGTGGTCGCGTTGAGCTTCATCGTGCACGATCCGAGCGGGATCATGCCCCGGTCGAGCGCGTAGTCGCGGGCGGACAGCCGGTGTAGGTAGCGCAGCATCGACGTCTCGTTGTGGTGGGTGTTGAACACCGGGTGGTTCAAGAAGTCGGTGGTCCGGCGCAGTTCCGGCGGCAGCGCGTCACTCGTGGTCCGGTCGACGTTGTCGATGTCCGTGCCCTCGATGCCGAACGCCTTCAGCACGGTCGACACCGTGGAGCGGGTCGTGCGCTCCGAGGTTGACAGCGCGACGGTGTCGGCGTCGACCAGCCGCAGGTGTACGCCGAGACTGCGGGCGGCGGCGACCACCTCCGCGGCGCGCCCGGGCACCGGCACGGTCACGGTGTCGAAAAACCGCTCGTGGGCTGCCGCGAAACCAGCTTGGGCCAGCGCGTTCGCCAGTACCGCGGCGTAGCGATGGGTGCGGGTCGCGATCTGCCGAAGCCCGTCGGGCCCGTGGTAGACGGCGTACATCGACGCGGTGACAGCCAGCAGCACCTGCGCCGTGCAGATGTTCGAGGTCGCTTTGTCGCGCCGGATGTGTTGCTCACGCGTCTGCAGCGCGAGCCGGTAGGCCGGCCGTCCCTCGGTGTCGAGCGAGACGCCGACCAGCCGGCCCGGGATCTGACGCTCGAGCCCGGCACTGACGCTCATGAAACCCGCGTGCGGGCCGCCGTAGAACAGCGGTACGCCGAACCGCTGGCTCGACCCGACGACGACGTCGGCGCCGAAGGAGCCCGGAGCCTCGAGCAGCGTCAGTGCCAGTAGGTCGGCAGCGACGACTGCCAGTCCTCCACGTTCGTGGATCGCGTCGACCACCGGCCGCGGGTCCAGGACCCGCCCGGAGGCACCCGGGTACTGGATCAGCACGCCGGCCAGGTCACCGTCCGGAAGACCGGCCGCGAGGTCGCTCACGACGACGTCCATGCCGATCGCCCGGGCGCGGGTGCGGACCACGTCGATGGTCTGCGGCAGTGCATCGGCGTCGATGACGAACGGGCCGGTCAAGTTTCGGCGGGCCCGGTGGACGAGTGCCAGCGCCTCCGCGGCGGCGGTGCCCTCGTCGAGCAGCGACGAACCGGAGGTCGGCAGTCCGGTGAGGTCGCTGATCATGGTCTGGAAGTTGAGCAGCGCCTCGAGCCGGCCCTGCGAGATCTCCGGCTGGTACGGCGTGTAGGCGGTGTACCAGCTGGGGTCCTCGAGGACGTTGCGGCGGACGACGGGTGGGGTGATCGTCGCGTGGTAGCCCAGCCCGATCATCGGCTCGCCCGGAGCATTGGCACCGGCGAGCGCGCGCAGTTCGTCGGCCACCGCGGCCTCGCTGAGAGGAGCGGGCAGGTCGAGCGGCGCCGTCGTACGGATCCCGGCCGGTACGGCCGCGTCCATCAGCGCATCGATCGACACGAAGCCGAGCCGCTCCAGCATGGTCGCGACCTGTGCCTGGTCGGGGCCGAGGTGGCGGCTCACGAACGGCAGAGCGCCGTCTAGCTCAGGCAGCGATGGGAGGTCGGACAACGGGGGCTCCTGGGGATCGGTCGATCTCGTCGCCCTCCCCCTCTGTCACCGCACCGGCGCGGCTCCACAGTTGCCCGGCCGCACGGTCCTGGTGCCTGAGAGGTTCCGGGGAGGATTTGCCCCTTCGGCGCTGGGTCGAACCCAGACTCTCCCGCGCGGGATCAGCAGGCAGAGACTAGCGCACAACGATCCGCGATGATCGAGCCGCTCGCGGACGGTGACCGCGCCCATCGAAGTTCAGCCCGCGGTGCGCGCTGCCCGCCGGGCCGCGAGCTCGTCCCCGGCAGCGGAGTCGGTCGGGTCCTGCGCGGCGTGCTCGCTCGGCAGTTTCGCGAGCGTGCCCTCGATCTCCCGCCAGACTCCACCGATCGCGATTCCGAAGACGCCTTGACCGCCCTGGAGCAGGTCGATGACCTCGTCGTTGCTCGTGCAGTAGTAAACCGACGCGCCGTCGCTCATCAAGGTGACCTGGGTGAGGTCGTCGGTGCCGCGCTCGCGCAAGTGGGTGACGGCGGTGCGGATCTGCTGCAGCGAGATGCCGGCGTCGAGGAGCCGCTTGATCACCTTGAGGATCAAGATGTCGCGGAAGCTGTAGAGGCGCTGCGAACCACTGCCGGTGGCGCTGCGCACGCTCGGCTCGATCAGGCCGGTGCGCGCCCAGTAGTCGAGCTGACGGTAGGTGATGCCGGCCGCGCTGCAGGCGGTCGGACCGCGATAGCCGAGGTCGCTCGGGAGCGGCGACACGTCGTCGGTGAAGAGCAGTCCCTGCTCCTCGGCGACGCCTGCGGCGACGTCGGCAGCCTGGCTGCCTGCGTCGGGCTGGTGCTCGTTCACGCGGTCCTCCGGTCAAGTCGGTGACGTCCGGATCAGATCGGACTCTTTCAAGGTACGGCGCTGGAGCAGGCATTGTCCAAGACGTCGGCCCGGCGTGTCGCAACTCTCACCCTCAACTTGAGGGTGAGGCAATCTCAGTGGGCTTCGAAGTCCTCGGGCGAGACGTGGTCGAGGAACTCCCGGAACTTCTCGACCTCGTCCTCCTGCTCGGCCGGAACGGCGAGCCCGGCCTCGTCGAGGACGTCCTCGGAGCAGTAGATGGTGGTCCCGGTGCGCAGCGCGAGCGCGATCGAGTCCGACGGTCGGGCGCTCACCTCGGCGCCAGACTCGAAGACCAGGGTGGCGTAGAACACCCCGTCCTTGACGTCGGTGATCTGCACCTGGGAGAGCTCGTTGCCGGTGGCCGCGAGCACGTCCTTCATCAGGTCGTGGGTCAGCGGCCGGGGCGGCACCACGCCCTGCTGGGCGAAGGCGATCGCGGTGGCCTCCACGGCACCGATCCAGATCGGCAGGTAGCGATCTCCAGACACCTCGCGCAGCAGCACGATCGGTTGGTTGGAGGGCATCTCCACCCTGACACCCATCACGTCGACCTCGCGCATGGCCTCAGCGTACTCCGCGCGAGAAGCACCGCGGGCCCACTGTCAGAGGCGGCGGAGACCGGCCTTCACCAGCGTTGCGTGCAGCCGCACCGACAGCGCGGCGATCTCGCTGATCGCCTCCTCGGCACGGGCGGAGGCGGAGGCGTCACGACCGCGGCGGACCGGCGCGACGACCTGCTCCACCAGACCCACTTCGCGGTCGGCCGCAGTCTTGAAGGCGCGCAGGTGGCGGGGCTCGAGACCGAAGTCAGCCAGTTCGCGAGCGGCTTGGGCGATCACGAGCGCGTCGGTGTCGTAGTGCCCGGTGGGCAACGGCGTGATCAAGCCGAAATCCTCGAGCTGGGCCAGCAGCTCGTCGCCGATGTCCGCGATCTTCACCAGCTCCTTGCGTGACAGGCGGAAGTTGTCGGAGCGGCGGAACGACTCGGCGGCCGGGAGACCGTCCGCGGCCAGCGCCACCTTGGGGACGGTCGGCACGACCTCGTCGATCTGCGGCGGGGCGAGGCCGCGGTCGATCGCATCGAGGTGCTCACGGATGACGCCGAGCGGCAGATAGTGGTCGCGCTTCATCCGCAGGACGTAGCGCAGCCGGTCCACGTCGTGGCCGGAGAACTTGCGATAGCCGGCCGGGGTGCGCTGGGGCTTGATCAGCCCCTCCCCCTCCCAGAACCGGATCTTCGGGATCGTGATGTCGGGAAAGTCCGGACGCAGCAGGTCGAGGACCTGGCCGATGTTGAGGAGTGCCTCGTGATGCTCGGCGGACTGGATCCCCACGAGACCTAGACGTCCTCGTGGCCGGCGAAGAAGACCAACCGGTACTTCCCGATCTGGACCTCGTCGCTGTCTTTGAGCGCGATCGTCTCGATCCGGTCGCGATTGACGTAGGTGCCGTTGAGACTCCCGACGTCGCTCACGGTGTAGCCGTCGCCGGCGCGGTTGAAGATCGCGTGCCGGCGGGACACCGTGACGTCGTCGAGGAAGATCTCGCTGTCGGGGTGCCGGCCGGCGTTGACGACGGGCTGGTCGAGGAGGAACCGGCTGCCTGCCCCCGGCCCTTTCTGGACGACGAGCAGCGCGGAGCCCACCGGAAGCGCGTCGACCGCCGCCGCGTCGACGGGGCTGAGCTGTCGGTCGGAGGTCTCGACCTTGTCGCCACCGGAGAAGCTGATCGTCGCCGTGGCGTCACTGGGGTCGATGGTCGGCTCCGGCGCGGCCAAACGGGTCCCACACTGGGAGCAGAACCGCGCGTCGTCCGGGTTCTGCCGACCACAAGCGGTGCAGAAGGGCATCAGGTCTCCTCGAGCATTCCCTCAGGGTGAGGTTGAGGTCGATAGTTCGAACCTACACCTCTCGGAACAGGCCAGGTGGGGCAGAACACGCCGGTCCGGCCCGATGGTCCGATCAGTTGCCGATCTGGGTCTGGTAGTCGGCGGCATCGAGGAGCTGGTCGAGCTCGGGATCGCCGGACGGCACGATCTCGAACAGCCAACCGGCGCCGTAGGGGTCGCTGTTGACCAGCTCGGGTGTGGCGTCGAGAGCGTCGTTTCGGGCGACCACGTGGCCGGCGACCGGGGCGTAGACGTCACTCACGGACTTGGTCGACTCGAGCTCGCCGCACGCGGCGCCTGCGGTGAGCGTCGCGCCGACCTCGGGGAGCGACACGTAGACGATGTCGCCGAGGGCGTCCTGCGCGTAGTCGGTGATGCCCACGCGGACCGAGCCCGGCTGCTCCCCCGGCGTGCGCAGCCACTCGTGCTCAATCGTGTACTTGAGGTCGTCAGGCGTCATGAGGCGAAGGCTACTAACCACGGTCTGGTACGGCGAAGTCAGGTTCCTCTGGCGCTGCCAAGGCCTCGATGTCGATCGAGCTCAGCTCGTCGACGTCCAGGGTGGCACCGTCCTCCTGGAGCTGGGCCTTGGGACCGAGCAAGAATTCCAGTGCAGGGGCCAGCACGGACGGTTCGCCGATGACGTCGAGGACGTACGGCGCCTCCACCAGCTCGCCATCGACCAGGAACCCACCCTCGGTCTCCTCGAAGGACGTCTGCGCGACGATCCGCACGGTGCCGTTGATCTGCATCGCCTCGGCGCCGACCGTGCGCAGCTCCTGGATGGTGTCGAGCAGCGAGGACAGCGTGACCCGACCGGTCTCCTCGACGATCGTGATCCGGATCCCGGGACCGGTGACGGGCACCCGGCCGGCCAGGATGTTGAGCTCATCGACGTCCTCCTGGGCCTGCGCGAGCGCGGCCTGGCGCCGACCGGTGTCGTTCCGCAGCTGGTCGCGGGTCTGCTCGAGCTCGTCGATCTCCTCCTCGGCCCGCTGCCGGGTGCCGGCGAGGGCGGAGAGGATGTCGATGAGCTCTTGCTCTCGCAGTCCGGAGTAGATGTCGTCGGTCTCGGTGACGCGCACCTGGGTCACCGCGGCGAACCCGAGCACCCCGAGCAGCAGGCCCACCACGATCTGGCTCCGCGACGGCCGGCGCAGGCCGGCGATGATCCTCTGGCGCGGCGCTTCGCCGTCGGGAGGCACGGGGGGGTCGGCCGGTGCGGCGGGCGGGGTGCCGTCGGCCGATGGGGTGGTGTCGGGATCCTCAGGCATGGAAGACGTGTCTCCGGATCGCGGCGACATTGGTGAAGATCCGGATGCCGAGCACGACGATGACTCCGGTCGAGAGCTGGCCGCCGACGCCGAGCCGGTCGCCGAGGTAGACGATGCCGGAGGCGATCACCACGTTGCTGATGAAGGAGACGACGAAGACCTTGTCGTCGAAGATGCCGTCGAGGTAGGCCCGCAGCGCTCCGAAGACGGCGTCCAGGGCGGCGACGACGGCGATCGGGAGGTACGGCTCCAAGCCGAGCGGCACGTCGGGCTTGACCACGAACCCGACCAGGATGCCGACGAGCAGACCGAGAACTGCGATCACGTCTACCCGTCTCCTTCCGGCACTCTGCCGCCGTCCTTCGTCTGCGAGGCCGACCGTAGCTGCCGTAGCCGAACCGGCGCAGCCGCTAGCCGCATGTCGTCGACATTGTCCACCTCGTAGGCCCAGCCGTAGTCACCGGCGAGCACGGCGAAGCCGGCGCCGCTGCTGGACTCGAGCAGTCGGGACGACAGGGTGTCGCCGTTGCCGACGGCCTGCACCGAGTACGGCGGCGCGATGCCCGTCGAGTTCACCTCGATCGCGGTGCCGGAGTTGCGGATGGCGGTCCGGGGCGAGATCCGCTGCCCGTTGATCGCGATCGCCTCCGCGCCGGCGGTCCACAAGGCGTTGACGAGCAGGGCAAGGTCGGAGTCGCGGATGTGCTCGGTGTCGGGATCGCTGAAGGCAGCGTTGTCGAGCTCGATCCGGATGCCCTGGCCGGTGACCGGGGTGAAGCCTGTGCGGGCGCCGAGGTCGAACGCCTCACCCTCGACGTTGTTGACGGCATCGCCGAGGTCGAGGAGCGCGGCCTCGGCCCTGGCGTTGCCCTCCCGGTAGTCGGAGAGCTGGCTCTGCAAGGCCCGCACAGCGATCCGGCGACCCTCGATCCGCTCGATCAGCGATTCCCGGCTCGCGGTGTCGACGTCCGCGTTCTCGGATGTCTGAACCGCCGCGATCGTCAGCAGCACCCCGAACCCGGCCACGACCGCGATCACGCCGACGCGCCCGGACGCCCGAGCTCGGCCGCGCGGCTGGTCCCCGCTCGCGACCCGTCGCTGCGCGACCATCTGGTAGTCCCGCTCGAGTGCTTCCGCACTGATCAGTGCCAGCAACGGCGTACGCATCCGTGCCGAGGGATCCGGGGTGCCGTCGGCCATCAGCGCCGCTCCGTCGCCGCAAGCAGCTTGCGCACCTGCCAGGCATACAGGACGCCGGCCCACCAGTAGAGACCGATCCCCCAGAGTGCCAGCGCCCATCCGAACAGCTGGGCCAGCGTCGCGACGCTGCCGTCGCCGTCTCCCAGCAGCAGCAGTGGGAATGCGTAGAGCAGGTTGAAGGTGGCGGCTTTGCCGAGGAAGTGGACCGGCAGCGCGCTGTAGCCGCGGGTGCGTAGCAACGGCACCAGGCCCCACAGCAGCAGGTCGCGGAGCGGGAGGGAAACCGCGAGCCACCACGGGATGATGTCGCGGAGCGCGAGGCCGACGACGACGGCGAGAATGTAGAGCCGGTCGGCGACGGGGTCGAGGATCTGCCCGAGTGCGGACTGCTGGTTGAGCTTGCGGGCCAACCAGCCATCGAGGAAGTCCGTGATGCCGGAGACCATCAGCACGACCAGCGCCCACGCGTCCTCCTCCGGTCCGAGCACCAGCCAGAGGAACAGCGGGACGCCGGCGAGCCGCAGCCCGCTCAGCAGGTTGGGCACGGTGAAGACGGCACTCGAGCCTTCGTCGTCGCGCGTCGTCTGACCGGCCACGGAGGACACCCTAGTTTCCTCCGAGACTCGTCATGACCCGACCTCGTCGGAGTGGGCAGCGTCGCGGATCTCGCCCACCAGCTCCTCGATCACGTCCTCCAGGGCAGCGACGCCCGCGGTGTCCCCGCCGGCGGTCACCACCCGCGCCATGTGGGCACCCCGCCGTTGGAGGTCCTCGAGCACGTCGTGCAGGAGCGCGTCCTCCCCCACCGTCGCGAACGGGCGTACCGATCCGTCCGCGATCGGCCGGCCGCGGCGTTCCTCGTCGGGCTCCAGCACATCCTTGATGTGGAGGTAGCCGATCAGCTCGTCGGGGCCGTCGGGGCCGTCGGGGCCCTGGTCGACGACCGGGAACCGGCTGAAGCCGGTCGCGGCACAGAGCGCCTCGACGTCGGCTCCGGTCGCCCCGCGGCGGACCGTCGTGAGCGATGCCGCCCGCATCATGACGCTCGCGACCGTCTTCTCCGTGAAGCCCAGCGCCCCAGCCAGCCGGTCGTACTCTTCCTTGGCGAGCAGGCCCTCGCCGCGTGACTCCTCGACCAGCGCGGCGACCTCCTCGCGGGTGAAGGTGGAGCTCAGCTCGTCCTTGGGTTCGATCCGGATCACCTTCAGGATCGCCCTTGCCATCGCGTCGAGAGTGACAATGACCGGACGCAGCATGGTGACCAGCGCGAGCATCGGCGGTGCCAGCAGCAGGGCGGCCCGGTCGGGGCCGGCGAGCGTGATGTTCTTCGGCACCATCTCGCCGAGGACCACGTGCAGGAACGCGACGATGCTCAGCGCGACCGCGAACCCGACCGGGTGCAGCAGGTCGTGCGGGAGGTGCGCTGCCTCGAACAGCGGCTCCAGCAAGTGTGCGATGGCGGGCTCGGAGATGGCGCCGAGGACCAGGGAGCAGACCGTCACGCCGAGCTGGATACCGGCGATCATGTGCGGCATCTGGCCGAGCGCGCGCAACGTCGTGCGGGCCAGCCGGGAGCCGGCTTGCGCCCGCGGCTCGATCTGGCTGCGCCGTGCCGAGACGAGCGCGAACTCGGTGGCGACGAAGAACGCGTTGCCGGCGAGCAGCAGAACCGTGAGCACGAGTGCGGCGACATTATTCATCGTCGGCCACCTCCTCGACCTGCACGGCGACCCTGTCGATCCGCAAGCCCTCCATGGCTTCGACGGTCAGTACGGCGTTGCGCGCCGGCGCGTCCTCGCCGTCGTGGCTCTCCGCGAGGGGTACGACGACCTGGTCCCCTGCTACGGGGATCCGGCCGAGACCCTTGAGCACCAGACCGGCCACGGTGTCGTAGTCCTCCCCCTCGGGGAGCTCGATGC
Organism: uncultured Actinomycetota bacterium; assembly: GCA_963756795.1. Taxonomy (GTDB): domain Bacteria; phylum Actinomycetota; class Actinomycetes; order Propionibacteriales; family Nocardioidaceae; genus Nocardioides. Next base: position 866,071 of record CAVWPK010000002.1, read on the forward strand.
CGGTGAGGTCCTCGATCTCGTCGGGCCGCAGCAGCCCTGACACCGACCAGCTGCCGTCTCGCCGCAGCCGGCCTCGGGCACCGAGCCGGTCGTGCTCGTCGGCGATGTCACCGACGATCTCCTCGACCACGTCCTCGAGCGTGACGATGCCGGCATGGCCGCCGTACTCGTCCAGCACCACGGCCATCTGGAAGCCGTCCTTGCGCAGCAGCGCCATCAGCGGGTCGAGCCGCAGGCTGTCGGGCACCACGATCGGCTTGGCCATCAGGTGCTTGACCCGGGTCGTCGCACGCTCGGCCACCGGGAGTGCCACGGCATTCTTGACGTGCACGGTGCCGACGACGACGTCGTTCTCATCGAGCACGGGGAACCGGGAGTGGCCGGTCTCGCGGGCGAGGTCGATCACCGCGCTCGCGCGGTCGGTCACCTCGAGGGACCGGGTGCGGACCCGCGGCGTCATGATCTCGCCGGCGGTGCGGGTCCCGAACTCGACGGACTTCCCCATCAGCCCGGCCGTGTCCGCGTCGAGGGTGCCGACATCTGCGCTGCGCTGGATGAGCGACGCGAGCTCGGTCGGGCTGCGCGCGGACCGCAGCTCCTCCTGGGGCTCGATGCCGAACCATCGGACGATGGCGTTCGCTGCTCCGTTGAGCACCCGGATCGGGAGCCGGATCGCCGTGGTGAAGGCGCGCATCGGTCCCTGGGTGGCGCGCGCGGTTCGCATCGGCAGCGCCAGGGCGATGTTCTTCGGCACCAGCTCGCCGATGAGCATCGTCAGGATCGTGCTGAGCACGAGGCTGGTCGTGAGGGCGACCGGCCCGACCGCTCCGTCCGCGACGCCGGCTGACCCGAGCGGGTCGCGGAGCAGCTCCGCGATCGCCGGTTCGGCCAGGAAGCCGATGCTCAGGTTGGTGGCGGTGATGCCCACCTGAGCGCCCGAGAGCTGCGTCGACAGCGACCGCACCGCCTGCTGCACGCCGATCGCCTTGGCGTCGCCCGCCGCAGCGGCCTTGTCGACCTGCGAGCGGTCAACGGTGACGAACGCGAACTCGGCGGCGACGAACATCCCGCAAGCCAGGATCAGCAAGATCGCCAGCGCGAGGAGCAGGAGGGCCGTCGTCATGGTCGGTGCAGCGTACCGAGCGGGACACACGGGGTGATCGGCCCGGTGGACCAGTCGTCCGAACCCTCTTCCGGATGCCGGTCCGTCCCACTAAGTTGAGCGCAGATCACTAACCGCCCCTGCCCCCGGCGCTGCCCTTTTGACGACCGGGGAGGTGTCCCCTTCAGGGATTCAGGAGCAACGACAACGCAACTGCTGGCCTGTCTCCAGGACCACGCCGGGCGCTGCTCGTGGCAACGCGCGGTGATTGGGTACGACCGGAGCTCCAATCGGGTCGTCCTCGGCGGTCACCTCACGCCCGGAAGGGGCCGCGAGTCGGGCAAGCTCCCCGATCCGTCGAGGACGCTTCGGGGTGGACGGCGATGTCCAGTCGGGTGCAGACCTGGCGGCGACTCTAGAATGCCCATGTGAGTGAGCTGTCACAGCAGCGCCTGGCCATGCTGTTCTCCGACATCGAGGGTTCGACGCTGCACGCCAACCGGCTCGGCGACGAGTGGAAGGACGTGCTCCGCCTGCACCGCGAGACCTGCCGCCGGGCGTGGAGCGATCACAACGGCCACGAGGTCGACACGGCCGGCGACGGCTTCTTCGTCGTGTTCCCCAAGGTCGTCGATGCCATCTCCGCGGCGATGCAGGCACAGCGGGACCTGACCGCCGTCACCTGGCCCGGCGGTCGCCCGATCCGGTCCCGCACCGGAATCCACGTCGGCGTCGTCTCGTCCTACGACGGGAGCTTCGTCGGGTACGACGTGCACCGGGCCGCGCGGATCATGGGCGTGGCGAGTGGCGGCCAGGTGGTCGTGTCGAAGGCCGTGGTCGAGGACTTCGACACCCGGCCCGAGGGTCTCGAGATCACGGACCTGGGCGCCCACCCGCTGAAGGACCTGGCCGAGGAGGAGCGCCTGTTCCAGGTCCACGGCGACGGCATGTTGGCGTCGTTCCCGCGGATCAAGTCGCTCGGCACATCCGGCGCAGCCGCGGCTGCGGTGGCTCGCACGCTCTACCGACCGGCCGCGGTATCGGCGGCGGAGCTGGTCATGGATGACGGCCGGACCTTGAGCCTCACCGAGCACGGCCTCCGGATCGGCCGGATGCCCGACAACGACCTGGTCCTCAACGACAACCTGGTGAGCCGCCACCACTGCGCGATCACCGGAACGCCCGCGGGTTTCGTGCTCACCGACCTCCAGTCAACCCACGGCACCACGGTCAACGGCGATCGGCTCACGATGCCGCGCCCGCTCGAGGACGGCGACGAGCTGGTCGTCGGGAAGACGAAGGTCAGGTTCAGTCAGCCGGCGTGACCGGTGCTGCCGGGTCCGTGCCGAGCGGCGCCGGGTTGTGCTCCGGCTCGTTCGGCAGTTCCCGCACGGCCGCACCGAAGGTCTGGATCGTCTCCGCCAGAGCCCGCGCCTCGCTCTGTCCGAGCGACAGCACTTCGAGCGCTGAGCTCGCACGCACCGTCGCGGTCCGTCGGGTCTGCTCGAAGACCGACTTCTCGCCGAAGTGGTCGCCCGCGCTCAGGGTGGTGACCAGCACCTCTCCCTCGGCGGTCTCGCGGATGATGTCGGCCGTCCCACTGGTGACCACGTAGATCTGCTGACCCACCTCGCCCTGCCGCACCACCGCCTGCCCGGTCTCGTAGTGCTCGCGGCGCAGTCCGTACGGCGCTGCGCCCTGGATGTTGACGATGTCGCGCCCGAAGACCGGCGCCATCAACCAGTCGAAGGCGATGTCGGCCTTGCGCTCCCAGGTGGGCACGAACCACCAGAAGAACACTCGCCACAGGATCCACGCGGGCAGCCCGTAGAACCGCATGCCCTTGAGGTGTGAGACCGCCTTGCGACGCCCGAGCGAGCAGGCGTCGCCAAGCCCCGTGAAGGTGAACGGCTTGAGCGGCTTGCCCTCCATCTGCCGCAGGATGTTGCGGCCGATCTGGCGACCGGCGTACATCGCGTAGATCGCAACAGCCGGGCAGGTGTCGCCCTGCGGGTGGGGTACGGCGGCGCAGTCACCGGCAGCCCAGACGTGGTCTGACCCCGGCACCTGGACGTTGACGTCGGTGACCACGCGCCCGCGGTCGTCCCGCTCGAAGGGCATCAGGTCCAGCAACGGGGACAACGCAGTCCCGGAACAGCTGATGATCGACCGGGTGGGCACCACGGTCCCGTCGGAGAGGATCGCCTCGTCCCGTGTCGCCGCCGCGATCCGGGTGCTGGTCAGCACCTCGATGCCGGCCTTCTCGATCGTTCGCTCGGCGTAGCCGATCAGCTTCGGCTGCCGGCGGCCGAGCTCGGGCAAGATCCGCTCCCCCGAGTGCACGAGCAACACCCGGACCTCGCTGGCATCGATCCCGGCGTACTCCTTGCGGGCGAGCCGCCGGAAGTAGTCCATCAGCTCGGTCGCGACTTCCACTCCCCCGAACCCGCCGCCGACGATCGTGAACGTCAGCAGCCGCTGGCGCTCGGCGGGGTCGGTTTCGATCTCGGCCATCTCAAGCATCGCCAGCAGGTGGTTGCGGACCTTGAAGTTGTCGGAGAAGCTCTTCAGTTGCATCGCGTGCTGGGCGATGCCGGGGTAGCGGGACAGGTCGTCCGTCGAGCCGAGCGCGACCACCAGGTGGTCGTACTCGAGGACCTTCTCCTTGCCGTCGAGGAGCCGGGACGTCGTCACCGTCTTAGCGTTGGCGTCGACCGATTTGATCTCGGCGTTGTGGAAGCGAGCGGGCGGGAACAGCCTCCGCGCCGGGCTCGCGATGTTGCCGGGGCCGACCTTGCCGGTCAACATCTCAGCGACGAAGCCGTGGAAGGTGTGGAAGTTGTCACGGCTGATGATGGTCAGGTCGACGTCGCCGCGGTTGATGGCGCGCTTCAACGTACGGGCGAGGTAGATCGCGGCGTAACCCCCGCCAAGGCACACCACTCGAAGGGGACGCTGGTCAGTTGCCGTCATCTCTCTCCTCCGTCCACTGGGGGATCAACTCGAGCGCCGACCGGTAGCCGACCTCGACGATCTCGTCCAGGTGCGACATGTCCAAGGTGTCGTACGGCGCGACGGGCGGCGCGATGAACCGCACATCGTCGCGCATCCGCTGGGTCGAGGCCGCGCGATCGCTGGCGAGCGTCGCGGTGCGCTCGAGGATCCGCACGATGCTCGGGAACGCCGTACCCGCTCCTCGGCGGAGCCGGTGGCGGATCACGTCGACGACACCGGGGGCGTCCTCCCAGTGCAGGCCGACCGAGAACGTCCGTGGCGGCGACACGTCGCTCGCGTAGATCGTGCCTGCACCGGTGCTGCTCATCGGGTCGACCGGCAGGTTGTCGAGGACGCCGCCGTCGACCAGCAGCTCGCCGCGGTCGATGACCGGCGCCACGATGCCGGGGATCGACACGCTCGCGAGCACGTAGCGGGCCAGCGGGCCGCTGGTGTGGACCATGCTTCGGTTGCGGGTCAGGTTCGTCGAGGTGCAGAAGAAGTCACGCGCCTGGTCCTCGATCCGGCGGTTGCCGAAGCATCCGGCCATTGCCGAACGACTGCGGTGCGAGCCGTGCAGCGCGACGAACGGGAACGTGAAGCCCTTCAGCGGCCGGATCTCGTGCCAGATCTCGCGATTGGCCTCAACGATCTCCTCCGGAGTGAGTCCGATGGACCACATGCCTCCGACCAGCGCTCCCATGCTGCTGCCGCCCACACGGTCGATCTCGACTCCGGCCTCGATCAGCGCGCGCAGCACGCCGATGTGGGCGAACCCGCGGGCACCTCCCCCGCCGAGCACCAGACCTGTCGCCGTGCCGGTGAGGTGCCGACCGAGCCGCCTCCAGTCGGTCTCGGCACTCGCGAGCACGTGCGACTGGCGGGTGAAGTCGCCGGCATCGCGCCAGAGCCTGGTGGTCCCGGGGGGCGGCGGGCCGCCCTGGTGGACGAGCACCAGCTCCCGCGGGACGTCCGGAGCGATGATCCCGATCCGGGTCAACAGACGACGCGCCTGGCGATCCGGAGAAGCGCCACCGGGGACGGCGACGAGGATGCGGTCGGCCCGCCGGAGCGCGCGTTCGGTCCACGGTGAGTCCGGCTCGGAATCGGCCGACAGCAAGATGAGGGGGTGCTCCACCTCTGCGGCGTCGAGGTAGTCGGCGAGCGCCCGCTCGTGCGGCGAACCGGCCGGCGATCGGGCCGCTCCCGCGCCGAGTGCCTGGTCCACGGCCGAGGCGTCCAGCGTGCGCGACGAGATCACTGAGCCGATTCGCGCCGCAACTTCCCCGAGGTCGAGGTTCGCGACCGGGACCAACGCGACGGTCGCAGGCGCGCTGTTGCGGCGCGGCGGGCTCCCCGGCAGCAGCCAGCCGGCCACGACCCGGGTGAGTTGGAGCGCACCGCGCGGGTCCTCCTCCATCAGCCGTTCGAAGGCGGTGCGAGACAGCCGACCGACGAGAGTGTCCCTGACCGCGCGGACGGTGGCCGTGCGCCGCGCCCCGGTCAGGAGCGCCACCTCGCCCACGGTCGAACCGCGACCGATCTCGCGGACGACCGTCTCGGTTCCGTCCGGACCGGCGACTGCGACATTGAGCCGGCCACCGGCGACGACGTAGAGGTCGTCCCCGGGATCGCCGATGCGGATCAGCACCTCGCCCCGGTCGAGCACGGTCCACTCCATGGTCCTGGCCAGCTCTTCGAGGCGCTCGCGTCGGATGCCCTGGAAGACCGCGCACTCGGCCAGGGCGCCGATCGCGTGGCGAGGCTCAGCCTGGATGGTCCGCACCGCCACCTCCGGGCTGGACCAGTCTCGCGAGACGCTTGATGTTGCGGAGGTTCTTGAAGCTGACGTTGTCAGTGGTGGAGTTGCCGCCGAACGTGCCGCAGCCGAGGGTCAGCGACGGCACCAGGCCGGTCGTCACCCCGAACACTCCGTGTGCACCCGGCGAGTTCGCCAGGATCCGGCTGGTTGGCATCGCAGCGCCGAACCGGGCTACCCGGTCGGGGTCGGCGCTGTGCACGATGGAGGTGTGTCCGCTGCCCATGAAGGCCAGCAGCCGGCGAGAGAAGGCGATCGCCTCCTCGTCATCGGACACGTCGAACAAGGACAGCACGGGCGTCATCTTCTCGCCGGCTAACGGCGAGTCCTCCCCGTCCCAGGTCGCCGGCACCACGATCACCTTGATCTCGTAGGGCCGACTGATGCCGGTGAACCCCGCAATCGTCGCCGCCGACTGGCCGATCGTCTCGCCGCGGAACCGGTTGGTCGACGGGTCGACCGCGAGTGCCAGGAACCCCTCCGTCTCGGCCGGGGTGAGCACTGCCGCGCCCTGGCTCTCGAGCTGAGCCACGAAGTCGTCGCGCACCGAGCGGTCAACCACCAGGTTGTGCTCTGCACCGCAGATGACGCCGTTGTCGAAGGACTTGGACATCACGATCGAGCTCGCCGCCGCCGGGAGGTCGGCGTCAGGAGCAATCCAGCACGGGGCGTTGCCGGGACCGACGCCGAGCGCCGGCGTACCCGAGCTGTAGGCCGCCTGCACCATGGCGGCGCCTCCGGTGGCGAGGACCAGCCCGACACCGGAGTGGCTCATGAACTGCTGGGTCAGCTTGCGGCTCCCCCGCTTCTTGACCCAGAGCACCAGGTCCTGAGGGGCGCCCTCCTCCTTCAGCACTTCCTGGATCAGCTCGCCGACCCGGTTGCCGACTCCGAGCACGGCATGGTGGAAGCTGAGGATGACCGCATTGCGCGACTTGAGGCTGACGAGGGTCTTGAAGTACGCCGTCGCGACGGGGTTGGTGACCGGCACCAGACCGAAGATCACGCCCACGGCTTCGGCGATCTCGGTGACCTGCGTCTGGTCGTCGGTGCCGAGGGTGCCCGCCCCGACCTGTCCGACCAGCGAGTCGTAGACGCCCTGGGCGGCGACCATGTTCTTGAGGGTCTTGTCGGCGGCGTTGCCGACGTGGGTCTCCTCGACCGTTGCCTCCGCCAGCGGCCCAGCGTGCTCGAGGAAGACTGCCGTCAGCCGGCCGAGGAGCGCGTCCACCCGTTCCTCCGGCCAGTCGACGAACTGCGCCTGTGCTGCCACGGCGCGAGCGACCAGGTCGTCGACCACCGGGTCTGGCGCGGCGGCGAACATCAGGTCGGAGGCCTGCTCGGTGAGGCGCCGGAGCTTGGCCGTCGCGTCCCTTGCGAGCTCCAGGGTCAGTCCGAGGGCGGCCGCGGGGTCGCGAACCGCCAACTCGTCCAGGCTGGCCGTTGCGATGGTCCGAGCCCGCACCCGCGTCTCGGCGACCGCAGTCGCAGAACGAGGGAGCCGATCGAGGAGGGCGACCTCGCCCAGCGTCGAGCCTGGTCCCTCGTAGCGCAGCACCGACTCGGTATCGACTTCGGGCAGTTCCCGCTCGATGCGCACCTCGCCTTCGTCGATGAAGTACGCCGCGTCGCCGTCGTCGCCCTCGGTGAAGATCGTGGTGCCGGGTGCGAACTCGACCTCGGACAGCAGGTTGGCCACGGCATCCCTGTGCTCGACGGAGAGAGCGTCGAAGAATCCCGGAAGGCTCATCGGAAGTCCGCCTCCTGCGGGGCGAGGGGGGTCGAAGCGGCCGGCCCCTGGCGACCGCAGTCATGCTAGGCCCCCAGAATGGCTCTTGCCACCGCCGAACGGGCGATAACGACGCTATCGATCGACGGCGGCGCTGTCGGGGTCGACCTGGAGCCCGGCGGTGTCCACGGCCACAAACCTGTCAGCCGGGATCTGCTTGAGCTCGTCGATGAGCTGTTCGGGCCACTGCCGATGCTGCTCGCCCTGGAAGAACCACGGGCTGCCGTTGTCGGCGAGGACCAGTCCGTAGGTCTGCATCGCCCGGATCACCCGGCGCGCATAGCGGCCGTATCCGGTGGCGTCGAAGTCGGGAGCGAGTCGGAAGCGGGCCCCCATCGGCGGGTAGGCCCACGACCCGTGCGACCCGGCGTCGTGGCGGGCCGGCCACAGGTGGTGGGTGCTGGTCTCGTCGGTGGTGAAGCGGATGGCGTGGTCGATGGTGTCGTCCCGGACTTCGCGCCACCTCAGCAGGCCGGGCAGGATCGGCAGACCCGCCGCGTCGGCCGAGGTCCAGCCGTCGGGGCGTAGGTCGTTGGACCGCAGGCTCCACACCGCACCCGAGCCGGCCAGCCACCGGCCATCGCGCAACCGGGTCGCCCAGGTCTCGTAGAGCCGGCAGCGATCACGGTCGACCACGATCGCGTGCCGATCGCCATCGCTGCGGCGCCCGCCCTCGATCCGGGTGTCCGGCCCGAAGGGGTACCGCACGCGGTCGCTCTCGTCGGCGTAGGTGAAGCGAACCGCCACCTTGCGGTGGTCACCGTCGACAACGGTGATCGGGATCCCGTACGGCGGCCCTGCGCCGTACGACGGACCGAAATCGGGATGCAGGTCGCTACCCGGCGACATGTGGCGTAGCCAGGCCGCGCTCCGGGCATGGACGGGCAGGTCGGAGATGTCGGCGCGCCACCAGTTGTCGGCCGGGAACACCGGACACCCCGAAACCGGTGCGACAACGCGCTCGACACCGGCCGCGGAGCCGGACGCGGAGCGATCCGGCCCGGCCGCCGTACAAGCGGCGAGCGCAATCACGAACGCGAACGCGAACGCACCGAGTCGCGTCACCGGCGCTGGTCCAGGAAGAACACCGCCCAGGCACAGAAGATGAGCAGACCGACGCCGGACACCACGGTGATGACCGCGGGCACGTCGATGTCAACCACGAGCTCCCAGAAACTCCCCATCTATTGTCCCTCCACGTGTCAGAGTAGAGCGGTTACCGGCCAATTGTCATGTGATCTGAGAATTTGTTGACCACCTGTCCAAACTTCTCTGACCATCTGTCCAGGACATCCCCGGATCGGTGAATCGACAACGGCGATGAGCGTCGACTCCTACACTCATCAGCGTCAGCACGGCCGTGGGGACGCAGGGGGATAGAGGAACAGCACCGATGCCCAACGAGCGCCGCGACGACTCATCGCGGCCCGACACCGAGCAGGAGCGTTTGCTCCGGCTCGTGTCCGACGCTGCGCCGGTGCTCAACAGCATCCCCTTCAGCGTGCTCGCCACCGACGCGGCCTGGCGGATCGTCAGTGTCAACGCAGCCGCGGAGCGGCTGCTCGGTTACGACACCGCAAACCTGGTCGGTCACCCGCTCGCAACGATCGACCCCGACCCCGGCGTCGGACTCCCCGCGGGCACCGTCGACCCGGTCCGGAACTCTGTACTGGGCAGCGAGCAGGAGCGCGCGTACCGCCGCCAGGACGGGGTGCTGGTTCCGGTGAGCGAGGCGGTCACCCCCCTGGCCGGTGACGGCCACAACGCTCCCCCCACCGGATACCTCGTCGTCGCCTACGACATCACGCAGCGTAAGCAGACCCAGGCCGAGGTGCAGTTCCTTGAGACCCATGACGCGTTGACGAAGCTCCCGAGCCGCGGCACGCTGCTGCGCCAGCTCGGTGAGGCGATCACGGCCGCCGAGCAGGACGGTTCCCAGGTCGCGGTCCTGGTCGTCGATCTCGACCACCTCAAACGGGTCAACGACGAGCTCGGCCTGGCCGCGGGCGACGAGCTTCTCGTCCGCATCGCCGAGCGGCTCCGGTCCTGGGTTCGCAGCACCGACGTGGTGGCCCGGCTCGGTGGCGACGAGTTCGCCATCGTGATCTCCGGTCTTCAGCAAGCCGAAGCCATCACTTCGCGCGTCGACGTGCTGCTCGAGGACCTGCTGACCACGGTGACGATCGGCGGGCATCAGCTGGTGGTCACGGTGAGCATCGGCGGCGCCGTACATCCGCCGGGTGGACCGGATCCCGCTGAGCTCCTCAAGCGTGCCGACCTCGCGATGGAGCACGCCAAGGCTTCGGGACGTAACAACTTCCAGTGGTTCCGCGACGACATGGTCGACGCCGGCAACGACGCGCTGACGATGGCATCCGCGCTGCGTCAGACCCTGCGCGACGGCGGCCTCTCCATCGCCTACCAGGCCCAGGTCGACGTCCGCACCGGCCGGGTGGTGGGCATCGAGGCGTTGGCGCGGTGGACGCATCCGGAGTTCGGCGAGGTGCCGCCGACCCGGTTCATCCCGATCGCCGAGGACGGCGGAATGATCGTCCAGCTCGGCGGCTGGATCCTGCGCAAAGCCTGCCGTGACGTCGCCTCCATCCAGCGTGCTCTCGGCCGGCCGCTGCGAGTCGCGGTCAACGTCTCTCCCCACCAGTTCCGCAGCGCGGGATGGCTCGGCGAGGTCGTCGGTGCCCTGCACGACGCCGGTCTCGAGCCCTCGCAGCTCGAGCTCGAGATCACCGAGAGCCTGCTGATGGACGACCGGTCCGACGCCGCCGACACGCTGGACGCGATCCGCCGGCTCGGCATCTCGATCGCAGTCGACGACTTCGGGAAGGGCTACTCGAGCCTTGCCTACTTGAGCCGCCTCCCGATCGACAAGATCAAGATCGACCGGTCGTTCGTGCAGGAACTGACGGTCGGCGGGGACCACGCGCCCCTCATCGACGCGATCATCGTGATGGCGCACGAGCTCGACATGACCGTCGTCGCCGAGGGTGTCGAGACCGCGGAGCAGGAGCGCTACCTCCGCGCCCGCGGGTGCGACGAAGTGCAAGGCTTCTACTACAGCCGCGGAGTTGCCACCGAGGACGTCGTCCGTACCGTCCAGCAGATCGGCGTCTTCTGACGCTGAAACCGGTCGGTTGAGGACGGCCACGCCGGGTACAGCCTAGGCAGCCGCATCAGGCACCCTGGGAGTCTTGAGCGGTGAGGCCCCGACGGTTGACCCCCCTGTCCGTCGGGGCCGCTCCCCGCTCGCCCTCGAGGAGGACACGCGAACGAGTGGGCGGCCCTCAGATCGGGGGGATATACCTGAGGGCCGCCACGGTTCCGAGAGCGGCCCGTCAGGGCCGACGAGGCGCCCGGCTCCAACGGGCCTCCTCGTAGGCAGAGAATAACCCGAGAGGCGCCGCGTCGCGTGCTCTGCGCGACATCCGGGCTCCCTCACGCGAGGAAACGGCCGTAATGGGCTGAACGCACGCGCTCGAGGTCGGCCTCGGGGAGTTCGTCGAGCCTGCTGACGTCCAGCGTCAGGTCGGCTTGCCGGCGCAGCGCAGAGACGGCCTCGGCGTGCGTGTGCGGATCGAATGAGTCGATCAGCAGCCGCAGCAGTTCCAGCAAGTAGATCTGGACCGTCGGCGCCCCAGCGGCCGCGAGGCGCACCTCGTCGAAGGCAATCCCCACCACCTCCGCGGCGGTCACGTTCTGAGGAAGCAACAAGTGGCGCCGGCCGTCACGGATCGCCTGGCGCTCGCTCAGCACACGGACCACCACCTCTCGCAGCACAGTTCCGAGGTGGAACAGGGCGTCCTGGGCCGTGGTGGGATCGTTGACACCGGGCGACAGCGCCTTGAGTGCTACATCGGCCAGTTGGCGCACTCCCAACGTCACATCCTGCTGCATGGTGCGGCTCCTGCCGACCGTCACGGCCCCACGGGCAGCCACTCTGGCGAGGTCCTCGTCCTCCGGCGGCGGCCAGATCGTGCAGATCGCCGTACCAGTGATGGCATAGCGGCCCGGGCCGGTCTCCAGGCGCATGGTCGACGTCGGCTCGAGGGATTCGAGGAGGGCCCTGTGGTCGATTTGTTGAATCCACCCGTGATCTTCGAAGGTCACGCAGAATCCTGCACCCGACGGCGCCTGGATGGCCTCTCCCCCATCGTCGCCCCCATCGTCTCTTTCGTCCTCTGCAGTCGTGTCGCTGTCCGCTAGTCCGGCGAGCGCCTGGTCGGTGACCCGGTGCAGGATGTTGGAGATGTCCATCGAATGAGCGCTGTGGCTGATGAAGGCCACGATGGCGAGGATCGAAACCAAACCGAACACCATTGCGAGCAGGATCGAGATGCTGGGCACGACCGGCTCACCACTCTTCTCCAGCGGTCCGCGGACGTTGCGCAGCACGATCAGGCAGTAGGTGAAGGTGCCAACCACCACGCCCATCACCCGCTTGTTGAAGGGGTCGTGGAAGAACCCGCGCGCAACGCGCGGCGAGAACTGGCTCGAGGCCAGGGAGATCAGCAGCAGACTCACGGAGAACGCGATACCGGCAAAGCTCAGCGTGGCGCCCGCGACGACGCTGAGGACCTGACGAGCACTGTCGACCGTCGCCGTCAGCGGATCTGGAACGCTCTCGATGCGCGCATCGACCGCCAGGGCCACCTCGCCCACCGCCACGGCACCGACGATGAAGAGCATCGGGACGAAGAACAGGCTGCCGCGTAGTTGCTCCTGCGCCGACCGAAGCTTCATGAACACGTTCGTCTCCGACTTCTGTGTCATCCGCGGCCCGCGACAGCTCCACTGGTGCGTCGCGCTCGTTGTCCCGGCAGGCTACACACAGCCAGCCGCTGCGAGTGATGCCAGCGGGGTCTCAGCACGGCGCATCGTGCGCCGGGCGAGGACCTGCGTGCTTCACTGTCGGCAACCACAAAACACCCCACCGCGGGCAAAGATTCGAGGACGACTTGAAGGTTTTGGTGACCGGCGCGACCGGCTACGTCGGAGGTCGTCTCGTGCCCGCGCTTCTCGAGCGAGACCACGAGGTGCGCACCACCACCACAGACCCGGACCGTGAGCAACCGTGGTGGGCAGATCGCGTCGAGACCGTCGTCATGGACGCGCTCGACCGCGACCAGGTCGCGGCCGCCTGCGAGGGCGTCGACGCGATCTACTACCTCATCCACGGGATGGGCGGCGACGACTTCGCCGAGACCGACCGTGAGGCGGCCACCAACCTTGCCGTCGGGGCACGGGCTCACAGCGTTCGCCGGATCGTCTACCTTTCCGGCCTGGTCCCGGAGGTCTCAGACTCCGAGCTGTCCGAGCACATCACGTCCCGTCGAGAGGTCGAGCAGATCCTGAGCGAGGCGCCTGGGACTCTGGTCGTGCTCCGCGCGGCAGTGATCCTGGGAAGTGGGTCCACCTCGTTCGAGATCATCCGGCAGATCAGCGAACGGATGCCCGTCCAAACCGTGCCCACATGGATGAACTCCATGGTGCAGCCCATTGCGATCGTCGACGTCCTTCAGACGCTCGTCGGCGCCCTCGAGTACGCCGGCCAGTCGCGCCACTTCGACGTGGGCGGACCCGACCAGTTGCGCTACGGCGAACTGCTCAAGACCGAGAGCACGAGGACTGGAGTAGCCTCGAGTACCCCGGACAACGGTCGAGCGCTCGTCAGCGTCTCACCCGACCTGGTCGAGCGACTTCATGTTGCCGAACCGAGCGGACTTGACGAAGCGATCCGCCGGTCCCTCTCCCGCGGCGCGGCCGTTCCCGAACGCTCAGATCCGATGGGTCCGCTGCCGCAGGACCCGGCCTGGGCGAGCGGTGGCGACGACCGGCCAACCCTGGCCAAGGTGGTCGACGCGGTCAAGGACGTCCTGCCGGGTTCCTCCTGAGCGCGAGCAGACCGGAGCCGCTCCGGGGTCGCTTAAGGCGGACGTACATTCCTATGCCGACTTCGAGCGTTCGGCGGGCACCCTGGATCGCAAGCGACTCGGCAAGCAGCGCGTCGAAACTCTTCAGATCGTGTGCGCAATGACCAGGCCCGACTACAGCTGGCGCAACGACCCTGCCGTGCTGATGTGGGGGGTTCTGGAGGCACTTGGCCGGTACGGCTTCGTGTGCTGCGAGGCGTGGCCCGGCCTCGGTTTCACCGACACCTGCGCGCTCACGATCGCGACCGACTGCGCACGGTCGGAATCGAAGCTGTACGCACCCCACCAGACCTCGCTGCCGCGCAGGCCCTGCCCTCCTGGCTCGGCGAGGAAGCGCTGCATCTGAGCCATCATTCCGCCTGCTCAGCAAGAATGCCGGGCATTATCGGCCGCTTGTCCCAGACGTCCCGGACGACTTGCCGTACGGGTGGCCGGTCCGGTCGAGCACCGTTCTCGTCGCCGAGCAGCGCCGCGCCGACAACGAGGCACGACGCCGACAACGCCCAACGGACCGCGCGCGCTTCGGGAAGCCGGACAGGCGTGACGTCGACGGCGCCCCGCGGCGAAGAAGGCCCGGCCGACAAGGCGAAGGAACGCGGCCGAACAGGAGTCCGACGACTCTCCGGCCGGCTCACGGAGGACACGGTTGCGGTTCTGCGATCCGGATCAGCCGTCTCGCGGCGTAGCCATCACCTGAAGCCAGCGCGCCCGACCCTCGATCAACCCGTCCCCAAACTCTGCGCGCAGCGCGGCGACGAGCCCGGTTGCCCGCTCGGCGCCCAGGCCGGGGCAGTCATCGAGCTCGAGGCGGAACGGCGTGCCCTGGCAAAATGCCGTGGCCACGTCCTGGGGGGACCCGCGGTTCACCCCATCGCAAACTTGCAGGTCGATGTGGAACCCCGCGTCTTCCAGGTCTGAGGCGACGCGGTCGCGATCGAAGTAGCCGTAGGGGGTGCGAGACAGGAACTCGGGCGGAGAATGCGGCGCTGCCTTGGTCACCACCCGGTGAACTACAGCGGGGAACTCATTGGCCTCGAGGCTGTCCCAGACGTTGAACACAAAGCGGCCACCCGACCGAAGCACCCTTCGCGCCTCGAGGTAGCCAGCCCGCCTGCTCGGGAAGAACATCACACCGAACTGGCACACCACGACGTCGAACACCTCGCTCGCGAACGGCAGCGCCTGAGCGTCAGCCTGTCGCCAGTCCACGTTGCTCAGCGCGGCCGATCGGTGCTGGGCCTGGGCGATCATTGCCTCGTTGAGGTCGGTTGCAGTGATCGTGGCCGACGGCAGACGGGCCTCGAGCGCTCGGGTGACGACTCCGGTGCCGGCGGCCGTCTCCAGCACCTCCCGTGGATCGGACGCGGCAACGGCCTCTGCAAGGTGCTCAGCAGGTTCGGCGAAGATGAGCGGGACGAGCAGACGTTCGTAGACGTCCGGGATCGACCCGACGAACTGAGCATCTCCGCTCATCTCAAGGCTTGCCGACACAGGGCCGAACCAGCGTCCATGGGCCCATCCTAGACCCCGGGGCGGAGACGGTAGGCGTCCCGCGCCTCCACTTGGGTCGCGAGACCCGGTGGCGACGGGCCTCGGCTGAGCGATCGCGGTCGTCGGCCGGCGACCGCCTGCAGCGCGCTCGGCGACGTAGTTGTCCGAGCAGCCTTGCCAAACTGTGCGGCGATCGAGCTACAACTCGACGGTGACCATGCCGGCTGTCGTT
This sequence comes from uncultured Actinomycetota bacterium, assembly GCA_963756795.1. Taxonomy (GTDB): domain Bacteria; phylum Actinomycetota; class Actinomycetes; order Propionibacteriales; family Nocardioidaceae; genus Nocardioides. Next base: position 881,443 of record CAVWPK010000002.1, read on the forward strand.
TGCGGCCGGCAGGAGCCGGCGGCCCTGATGCCGACTGTGGTCCATCGCGCTGACGCCTTTCGAGTCGCGAGAAGTTCACGACTACCGCACCGGTGGCACCACCACCCGCCGACGGGGGATCCACTGGAGGTCGAGTAGGACCGGATGACGAACTCGGCCGCGCCTGCTCCCTCATGCCGAAACCTGCTGTGACCTGCGACGACTCTGCCCGTCGGCTTGCCTGGTGTTGCGAGAGGAGCCCCGTTAGGCCTGATTTTGAGGGGGTTTTCGACTAGTGAACGACCAGGTCTTTGAGCTGAGTTGCCTTGGTCGTGCCCCTCAGGGCCGGACGGCCCGGACGGTGCACGGATGGAGTGAAGGAGTCCGGCAACCCGATCTTCCGCAACACCTTCCGCACCCGGATCTGAACCGCGACTACATTGCGATTCATGGAGCTTTCCGTGTGTGTCACCGACGATGAGTATGAAGCGTGGCGTGCTGTCCGGCTCGTCGTCGAGGAGGACTCGCGCTGCCTCACTGTCGGGGAGATGCGTGAGCAGGACTCGCCGGAACGTGTGTTGTTGCTGGCTTTCAACGAGGGCGGCGTCGTGGGGTCCGGCATCGCCGATCGGTCCGATACCGCCGCCGCAGGGTTCGTAGCCCCACGAGTCCTGCCGGAGCACCGCCGTCGGGGCGTCGGCTCGGCGCTCCTGAGAGCGCTCGTCGAGCACTGCAGCGGCCTGGACGTGCCCACGGCAGTGGCCAGCGTCGACGACGAGGGCTCTTTGGCGTTCGCTACCCAGTTCGGGTTCGTGGAGGTCGACCGCGAGGTCGAACAGGTGCGCGCAGTCGGCGACGAACCGTTTCCTGCATCGCCAGCCGGCGTCGAGGTGATCGAAGCGGGCCAACGCCGCGACCTGTGGTCCGCGTGCTTCGAGACGTTCGGCAAGGAGGTGCTTGCCGACTTCGCCCTGCACACGCCATTGGAGATCAGCGCCGAGCAGTGGAACACTTCGTGGCGCGGCGACCCGATGTTTCTGGCCCTGTACGACGACGAGGTGATCGGCTGCGCTGGTCTCAACCGGGACACCGACCGGCCAGCACGCGCCGAGAACGCCCTGACCGCAGTCCGTCGCGCCTGGCGCGGCCGTGGTGTCGCTTCGCACCTCAAGCGCCGCACCCTGCACTGGGCCGCTCTCAACGGACTCGACGAGATCTACACCTGGACGCAGGCCGGCAACTCGCCGATGCTGCGCCTCAACGAGCACCTCGGCTACATCACCACACGGAACGGCATCACCGTCTCCGCACCGCTTCCGCTCACCACTTGGCGCGACAACCCTGATCGGTGAGGCGATTCACCAGGAGCCGGCCGGCGAACCCAGTTCGCGGTTGACACCTTGCCGACCACAACTCTCGAGCGCACGGATAATCTCGGAGTTCCTGGGGTCCATTCCGCGGAGTAAACGCGGAGCAACCGCGTGGGCATGGCGGTCTCAACTCGGCGGCGGGCCATTGCGGGCAAGTGAGCCGGTAGGGCGAGCCGGGGAAGAACTGCTGCCACTCCGCCTGGGTCAGGTTGCGGCCGGCGATCCTGCAGGCTCTGGCTGCCCACGTGCTGATGCGAGTGTTCACCGTCCACGTCCTGCCGTCGTTGGCGGTGACGAGCAGTCCTGAACTGTCGGGAAGGTAGGAGATCGACGGGTCGGCGGTCAGGTCGGCGGGCAGAGCCAGACTCGCCTGGTAGTCGCCGGACCGGCCGTCCCAGACCCGGATCCGGTCCGCCTGGAGTGCGGCGAACTGACTCCCGTCGGGTGCGTAGGTGAGGTGATCCCCCGGAATGTGGGCGTCGGTGCCGATCCACTCCAGGGTCGCGAGATCCAGCAGTCGCACGTTGTAGTGCTCATCCGTGGCGGCCATCAACGACCTGGTTGGGCGAGAGGGCGCCCCCGTCCTCGGTCTCCAGCAATCCCGGCGGCACGCGGCTCAGGATCGCTCCGGTTTCCGGATCCACCCGAACAAGCTCTCCCTGTTGCATCAGGATGGTCACCGAGCCGTCACCGGGATGGGGCAGGATCGCGGTCGGCGTGTCGTCGAGCAAGACGTCGTCGTACGCCGGACGCAGAGTCTTGCGGTCCAGGGTCATGAGCTTGCTGTCCGTGCCGACGTAGACCCTGTTCGCGCTCGGACCGAAAGCGACCAGCGCCTCCTCTGACTGCCGCAGGACCGTCCTGCGGGCGAGGACGGCGCCCGTGGCTGCATCCCAGACCGTGACGATGCCTTGGGAGCCGCTGGACACGAACCAGCGAGCGTCCGGCGACCAGGCGAAGCGTGTGTCCGATGTGGGCACATGGCGTGTGGTGCGGCCGGTGCTGGCGTCCTCGAACCAGAGCGTTCCGGCTGTCACCCGGGCTACCGTGTGACCGTCGGGTCCAGGAAAGGACTCGCTGTAGACCTGTCGGTCCTTCGCGAGGGCACCTTCTCCCAGCGTGAGGAGTCGACTGGCCCCGTTCACACCCCAGGCCAGGACCAGGCCGTCGGCTCCGGTCGCGTAAACGGCTCGACTGTCGGTTCCAAAGTCGGCGTTGCGCAGGCTGTCCGACCCCACGAAGCGGTGGAGCGGGTCGCCCGAAGTGGTCTCCCAGACGATCACGGAGCGATCATCGGAGGCTGAGACCAGTAGTCCCGAGTTGGGGGCATAGCTGACGTCGTTGATGCGAGCCGTGTGGGCGCGCAGCGCCGACCCAGTGCGCCTCAGCGTCCGGGCGTCGAACAGCAAGATCTGGCTGCCGGTGGCCACAGCGATAGTGGCGCCGTCGGGGCTCGGTGCCGTCGAGCTCGCACCAAGTCTCGTCACAGGAGACGACGCGGCCGACCGGACCAGGGCGCCCGAGTCGACGTCGTACACCCGCAACGCCCGGGCGTCCGCACCCACGACGTAGAGACGCCGGCCGTCGGGGCTCAGCGCCGTGCTCCCTCGGAACGGAAATCGCTCGACGAACACAGGTCGCGACGGGCGAGCCAGGTCCCAGACCACCGCAGTGCCGATGACATTGTCGGCAGGACCCCGTTCCTCCGGGCCAAGGATCTCCGCCCTGATCCGCGTGCCGTCCCCGCTGAAGTCGAGGGACGAGTAGTCGATGTGACCCGCTGGCAGCCGGCCCACCTGGCGCCGGGACAGGACGCCACCTGGCAGGTCGTACAGCCGGATGGCCGGTTCGACTCCGTCCTCGGCGACGGCCAGTTGCGTGCCATCCGGGGACAACGCAACCGCGGGGCTCGGGCCGTAACTCGGAAACTCGACGGGCTCGAGGCCGGGAGTGGAGAAGATCCGCACGCCCTCCTGGGCGAGGGTTGCCGCCAACAGGCCGCCCTCCGGACTCGTCGCCATCTGTGCGATCCACGCCGTCCCCGGTCTGCCCACTGATTCGCCGAGGTCGCGCACGCCCGACAGCGGACCGGCGCGGGTCAGCACGGCACCTAGGTTCTCCCACTTCTGTGGGGTGGTCTCGAAGTCGAGGGCGGCGACCGCGAGCAGCAGCCCCGTCGCGAGGTCCTCGTGCAAGGGCGCCTGGGCACTGGCCCTGCTGGCTGCCGCCAGCTGAGCCGCGTCGATGGCCCGGCCGGAAGCAGCCTCCGCGCGGCCCTTGTCCCGGTCCGCCTGGTTCGCTGTCCGGACTGCCAGCCCGCCGGCGACCAACGTCAGGATGAGGAGGCCCCCAACCCCGGCGAGCGCCCCGCGGAGCCGCCGATTGACTGATCGTTCACGGGCAATCCGGGTCTCGGCAGCCCGGAGCTCGGTCTCCGACAAGACGATCGAGCCGGTGAGAAACTCGGTCTCGGTCTCGTTCAGGTCCGGTGAGCCGCCGTCACGCCACTGCAGGACCCGGTTCAACCGGGCGCCGCGGTAGAGCTCACTGTCTGGGCGACCCATCGCGTCCCATGCGTCGGCGGCGCCGGCGAGGTGCCGGAACAGGCGCTGCCCGTCTATGTCGTCATCGAGCCAGCCGCGCAGGCGGGGCCAGACGCGTACCAGTGCCTCGTGCGCGATCTGGACCGTGTCGCCGTCGATGCTCACCAGCCGGGCATTCACCAGCTGCTCGACCAGCCGCTGGTGTACATCGTCGCCGGCAACCCTGGCGCGCGGCACGCGGGCGCGCACCGGTTCGCCGTCCTCGGTCGGAATCACCAGCCGCAGCAGCAGGCTGCGGAGCCGCTGCCGCTGAGCGTGGTCCATGGAGTCGTAGAGAGCCTCCGCCGACTGTGCGACCGCGTGCCGTATCCCGCCTGTCGCCCGGTAGCCGTCCACCGTCAGCGTCGGGCCTTCGCGCTGCTCCCAGGTCTCGCGCAATACATGCGAGAGGAGCGGGAGTGCCGCCGGCTCACCCTCGACCTCGCGGACCAACAGGTCAACCAGGCCCGGCTCGAGCCGCAGCCCGGCACGTCGCGCCGGCCCCTCGATCGCGCTGCGGAGGTCCGGCTCACTCATCGGGCCGAGCAGGTAGAGACCCTCCTCGAGCGACACGTGCGATGTCTGGATACGGCGCCAAGGTCGCCCAGGTGATCAGCACGCAGCGACAGGACCAGCGCACCTCCGGCTCCCACATGCGCGGCCAGGGCCGCGAAGAATCCCTCTCGCTCCTCGGAGTTGACGCACACGGTGACCGCTTCCTCTGCCTGGTCCACCACCAGGGTCTGGCGACCTCGCGACTTCAGCCCGCTCAGCGAGTCGAGCGGATGTGTGCCCGGAGTCGTGACCAGGACCGCGGCGCCGCTGCGACCCAAGGACGCGACCACTCCGGCTCGGACCAGGGAGGACTTCCCCACACCGGACGGTCCGACGACCGCCAGCACCCTCGAGTCGCGCAACCGACGAAGGCACGCCGCCACGTCGTCGTCACGTCCGAAGAACGTGTCGGCGTTCTCGGCGGCGTACGGCAAGAGGCCTCGATACGGGCACACTGCGCTGATCTCGCGGGGCATCGGCCCGTCCAGAGACGGGTCTTGTCGCAGCAACAACTCCTCGAGCCGCACCAGTTCCGGGCGGGGGTCCAGCCCGAGCTCGTCCACGAGCGTCGCCCGTGCCCGCTTGACCGCGCCGAGGGCCTCCCCCTGACGACCGGCCTGGTACAGCGCGGTGGCCAGCAGGACCCAGCGCCGCTCCCTGGAGCGGCGCCTGGGCGACCAGCGCCCGAGCGCGTTCGAGCACCGGCGAGGCGTGACCGGCGGCGGTCTCGGCCTCGACCCACAGCTCCTCGGCGTCCATCCGGAGACCTTCGAGGCGCTGCGCCTCAACCCGCCCGGGCTCCCACTCGTCCAGATCTTCCAGGGCACGACCTCGCCACAGGTCGAGCGCCTCCTGGGCAACGTACGACGCCCGCGCCGAGTCGCCCGCGGCCTGCGCCTCTCGCGATCGTTCCAGAGCCCGCTCGAACAGCCGGAGATCGAGCTCGTCGTCACTCAGCGCGAGCCGATAGCCGAACGAACCTGACTCGATGGCGGCCGCGCCAAGACGCTTCCGCAGGCGCACGACACACCCCTGGACCACCTTCGCCCATGACGCCGGGGGCCGCTCCCCCCACAACGCGTCGGCGAGCACCTCGGAGCTGACGGGACCACCGGCGCGCACGATCAAGGCCGAGAGGACCACACGATCGCGGGGCCCGAGTCCATTGGTGTGGCCATCCACCTCGAGGGGACCGAGCACGGTGATGCCCATGCCTCGACTGTCGACCCCTTTCCGATCCCGGTCAACGGGGCTGATACCCAGCTGATACCGGGCCGGAGGAGAGGTGATACCGGGCGGAGCGGGACTGGATCCCTCAATCACTCAGAACGGAGCAGCTCCATGACCACACAGCGAACCGCCGGAGCGGTCTTTGCCACCCTCGCCGTCCTGCTGCTCGCCGCCTGCGGCGACGACTCCACCCCCAGCACCGACGACCAGCCGTCCCCGTCGCTCGACTCGTCCCCGTCCGCTCCATCATCGTCCGGGACGTCGCCCACAGACGACGCCTCGGACTACAGCATCCTCGGCCCGAGCAGCACGGCGGACCTGGAGACGGGGCGGTGGGCCGTCACCGCCTCGGGTTCGCGCGAGGCGCCCTTGGCAGTGCTCGACCTCCCCGAGGGGCTCAACGGCGGCGGTGAGTACATCTGGGCATCACCCGAGAACGGCGGCTGGATCCTCGGCTACTGGACCGTCGACGGGGTCTACCTGGACCCGTGCACCAGGGGGGACACCTTCGACACTCGGGAGCTGATGTTCCCGGACATCTGGGTCGAAGCGCTTTCGGCGCAGCGGCGGACGGAGACCACGCAGGCGGTTCCGGTCACGCTCGACGGATACGACGGGGTCTACGTAGAGCTCACTGCTCCGACCGATCTCGACTTCGACATCTGCCGGGGGAAGCGCCTCACGATCTTCGAAACCCCCGCCAAGGGCAGCGACCACTGGATCGCCGACCCGGGCGTGGTCGAGCGCTACTGGGTCCTCGACGTCGACGGCGAGCGTGTCGTCCTCACGGGAGCTACGTTGCCCGAGACCACGGAGTCGCAGATTGCGCAGCTCGAGCAGGTCGTCGAATCTGTCCAGTTCGAGCGCTCCTGAGGCGCTGGCACGCCAGCAGCGGAGCTGCCGCAGCTGTCCGTTGAATCAGGTTCACGGCGCCAGCCGGCCCTGGGCAAGGGAGGCACCGCCCACAGGATTCAACCGGACCAACACCGAAAAGGACAACGGACCTACGTCTCCGTAGGTCCGTTGTCCGGGATGTCCTGAGACATCACATGGTCGGGCTGACAGGATTTGAACCTGCGACCCCTTGACCCCCAGTCAAGTGCGCTACCAAGCTGCGCCACAGCCCGAAACTCCGACCGGCATCGCCGTCCGAAGCGGGTGGAAGACTACCCCAGGGTGCTGGACCGCCCCGAATCCGGTCCTAGTAGCCCATAGGTACTAGGTCCCGCATCGATCGTTCGGATCTCGGCCGATCGGCTCGTCTGGACGTTCGTCCAGCCGTAGGCTCCCCAGTGGGAGGGGGCACAGCCATGCGCAGGGGAATAGCGGAGGCGGCCGGCAAGCGGGTCGCGCTCGCCGTGCTGTACCTGATCGCGGCCGCGATCGGCCGTTCCAGCGTGGTCGACGGTGACCCGATGGCCCTGGTCTGGCCGGCCGGCGGACTGGCCGTCGCCTGGCTCGTCACCCGTACGTCGACTCGCGAGTGGCTGATCGACATCCCGCTCTTGCTCGTGGTCGGCGTGGTCACCGCTCGCGTCAACGGTGTTGACGGGGTAGCCACCGCGGTGCTCGCGACGTCCAACGTCGCGGCGGTGCTGGGCGTCGTCCTCGCACTCCGGTGGTGGAGTCCGGCGACCCTGGGCCGCGGCGCCCCGCCGACGACCAACCCGCGCGACATGATGATCTTCCTCGCCGCGACCTCGTTCGGAACCTTCGCCGGCCTTGCGATCGGCTCGGTCGGTCATTCCCTGACCGGGGGCGACTTCTCGATCGCGGGACTCGTCATCTGGTTCGGTCGCAACGTCTGCGGCATGGCAGCCGTGGGCGTTGCCACACTGCTGCTCCTGGACTGGATGAAGACCCGTCACGGGGTCCGCGAGCGGCCTGAGACGGCCGCACCTGGTCAGGCTCCGGAACTGGTGCTGCTCTTCGTCGCGACGGGCGCGCTCGTCGTGGTCGACCGGGTGACCGTGCTCCCGGTGAGCTTCCTGCTCCCCGCGGCGGCGGTCTGGGCAGGCACCCGGTTCGCGGCACTTCCGGTTGCGATGCATGCGCTGTTCGGCGGTGCCGGCATCCTCTGGCTGACCTACGTCGGTCACGGTCCGTTCGCCGACCTCGGCAACGTGCGCCTTAACATCCTGCTGGCCCAGCTGTTCATCGCGATGACCCTCATCATCGGCCTGATCCTCGCCGCTGCTCGCGAGGCCAGGGCGGCGCTCAGCCAGGAGCTCGCGACTTTCGCCCAGCGAGCAGCTCACGACCTGCGCAACCCGCTGTCGGTGATCGAGGCGTGGACAGGTGAGCTGGAGGCTGCGCTCGCGCCGAACCGGCCACCCGGCACGGCCACGATGATCGGCGGAATCACGCAGGCAACGAACGGGATGCGCACGCTCGTCGACGCCCTGCTCGCAGACGCCGCGGCTCGCGACCGAGTTCCCGTCCAGGTCGACGTGGACCTCTCGAAGCTCGTGGCCGACGTCGCCTCGGAGTACGACGCCGACGACGAGGTTCGCACCATCGGCAACCCATATGCGGCTGGCGACCCGGTGTTGTTGCACCAGTTGGTCGACAACCTGGTCGCGAACGCCCTCAAGTACCTACCCCCGGGGCGCCGGCCCGACGTCACCGTTTCCACCCGCTCCGTCAGGGACCGTGTCGTCGTCCGGGTGACCGACAACGGCATCGGCATCCCGCCGGGAGCTCACGAATGGATCTTCGAGCCGTTCCGGCGCGCACACGGCGACGCCTATCCCGGCACCGGTCTCGGACTCAGCACCTGCCACCGCATCGTCGAGCGCCACGGCGGCTCGATGCGTGCCCTCCCCCGCGACGACGGACGACCAGGTTCCGTCTTCGAGTTCGATCTCCCACAAGCCCTGGCAATCACGCGAAAGCAAGGAGAGAGCCATGAGAAGGACCACCGACAGGCTTCGCCAGGAGCTGGAGGAGACACGCCAACAGTTGGCCGACCTCCAGTCACGAGTCAACGACGCCCAGCAGCTCGCCAACATGGGCGACTATGACTGGCACATCGATAGTGACGAGAACTCGTGGTCCGATCAGCTCTACCGCATGTACGGGTACGAGCCGCAGGAGTTCAACGCGTCGTACGACCGGTTCCTGTCGATGGTGCACCCGGACGACCGCGACACCGTGACCGCAACCCACCGGCAGGTCTACGAGACCGGTGGCTCCTGGGCGATCGTCGAGCGGATCGTGCGGCCCGACGGGGAGGTGCGCCACCTCGCCACGAACGGCGTGGTCGTGAAGGACAAGGACGGCACGCCGATCCGGATGCGAGGCACCTGCGTCGACATCACCGAGCGGGTGCGCGGGGAGGCCGCCAGCGAGGAGCTCGCCGCCAGCCTGCGCGAGTGGCAGGTACGGCGCCGGCACGCGTTCGAGATCAACGACAACGTCGTGCAAGGGATCAGCGCCGCAGTGCTGGCACTTCAGCTGAGCGATTACGACGCCGTCGCGTCCTACCTGGACCGCACGCTCCGCGCCGCCCGCGGAATGATGGGCGACCTGTTGCTCGACCGGTCAGATGACCCGGTCGAAGCAGGCAGCATGATCCGCTCCACCGCCGCATCGCACGAAGCTACCCCCGAGCGCGAGACAACTCCGCTCACCGCACCCGAGAAGGTGCGCGTGCTGCTGGCCGACGACTACCCCGACCTGCGCGAGCTGATGCGGTTCCAGCTCGAACGAGCGGGCTTCGTGGTCGTCGGCGAGGCGACGGACGGACAGGAGGCCGTCGACATGGCCAGCTTGCTCTCGCCCGACGTCATCCTGCTCGACCTGGCGATGCCGAGGATGGACGGCCTCCAGGCGCTTCCGACCCTCCGCGAGACCTCGCCGACCTCCAAGGTGATCGTCGTGTCGGGCTTCGCCAACGGGCTGATGGAAGACCGGGCGCTCGCGGCCGGGGCCGCCCGCTTCGTGGAGAAGGGCGTCGGGATGGATGTCGTCAGCCTGGTCGAGTCCGTGGTGGCAGAACAGGCGAGCTGACCCGGATCCGCTATGGCCGCGGGGCGGCGCGTCGATCGCATGTTCATCCAGAGCAGGGTTCGTCCAGATCATCCGCGGCAAGGTGGACGACCCCACCCGTCTCCGGGCGATGCTGGCCGACACCGACACGACCAACCGGATGCGACCTTCTACGACCTCCACCACCCGTGGTTCGAGACGGCCTGACACCGACTTTCGACTTTTCTCAGCGCGACCGGGAAAGCGTGCGGTTCACTCGGGTCATGAATCGAAGGGGACTCGCTGCCGCCGTACTCGTGCTGCCCTGGTTGTTGACCGGGTGCGGAGACGACAGCGACGACGACTCCGCCAAGGACGATGGGAACGGCGCGACCGAGGGGCCGGCGCCCGAGGAAGCAGCGGTCGAGGACGCGCTGGTCGCGTCCCTGCTCGACCCGGACTGCGGGCTGGTGACCGATGACTACCTCCTCGCGACCGCGCTCTTCTCCGAGACCGTCGAGGAGGCGTGCGAGGAGCGGGTGAACGGCTGGATCGAACCGCAGTACGACGCGGACGATGTCGTCGTCAGCGACATCGTCATCGCCGGGGATGTGGCCACGGCGTTGGTCGGGTCGGAGTACACCAACATCACGACCACCTATGAGCTGATGCTGGTCGACGGCGACTGGTTGGTGAGCTGCGACGAGTACAACTGCGACCACTTGGACGAGCCGTCAGCGGAAGTCTCGTGACGCCTGCCGGACCTGCAGGGCAGCGCCGGCACCGGGCACCAGGACGTCCAGGGAGACGACCTGGTCCGCCACCAGGTTGACCACTCCGTCGTTGCGCTCGAGCTTGCCGCGAATGATGACGGCCACCCGGTTGCGAGCGGCTTGGCGATGCACCCGCATCACGCCCTGGGAGCAGATCACGTTGAGCATGCCGGTCTCGTCCTCGAGGTTGAGGAAGGTGATGCCCATCGCCGTACCCGGTCGCTGCCGGTGGGTGATCAGGCCGGCGACCCTGACCCGTCGCCCTGGATCGGTCTCCCAGAGCGCCGCAATGGGAAGGATCCCCGCCGTGTCGAGATCAGCCCGCAGGTGCTCGATCGGATGCCGCTCCGGTGAGATCTTCGTTGCCCAGAGGTCTGCCAGCGTCAGCTCCTCCTCACTCATCCCCGGCAATGTCGGCGGTGGTGGTGCAGGTGTGCTGCCAGGTAGCTGGCCGTTGGACTCGGCATAGCCGGACATCCACAGTGCCTGTCTCCGATCGAGCCCGAAGCCGTCGAACGCGCCCGCGGTCGCCAGCGCCTCGAGCTGCGACGAGGTCAGTCCGGTCCTCCGCGACAAGTCCGTGATGTCGGAGTACGGCGCAGCCTCCCGCTCGGCGACGATCCGCTCGGCCAGCTCGGTGCCGATGCCCCTGACCGAGTCCAGTCCGAGTCGCACGGCCAGCGCGCCGTCGTACCGCAGCCGATCATCGGCCGGTGCTACCTCCTCCAGGTCGGACTGGGCAGCCGACAACCGGAGGTCGGGTCTGAGGACCACGACACCATGCCTCCTGGCGTCGGCGACCAGGGACTGCGGCGAGTAGAAGCCCATCGGCTGGTTGCGCAGGAGGCCGGCGAGGAAGACCGCCGGGTAGTGGAGCTTGAACCACGACGACGCATAGACCAGCAGCGCGAAGCTGAGCGAGTGTGACTCGGCGAAGCCGAAGTTGGCGAACGACAGGATCTTCACGTAGATGCCGTCTGCCCGGTCACCGGTGATGCCGCGGCGGGCCATGCCGGCGTACAGCTTCTCCTTGACCTTCTCGATCCGTTCGACGCCACGTTTGGAACCCATCGCACGACGCAGCAGGTCAGCATCGTCACGGGAGCAGTCGCCCAAGGTCACCGCCATCGCCATCAGCTGCTCCTGGAACAGCGGGACGCCCAAGGTGCGCGCGAGCACCGGCTCGAGCGACGGATGGTCGTAGGTGACCGGCTCCTTGCCGGTGGCGCGGCGGATGTAGGGATGGACGGCGCCGCCCTGGATCGGACCCGGCCGGATCAGGGCGATCTCGATGGCGAGGTCGTAGAAGCTGCGGGGCTTGAGCCGCGGCAAGGTGCCGATCTGCGCTCGGCTCTCGACCTGGAAGACCCCGATCGAGTCGGCCCGGCAGAGCATGTCGTAGACCTCTGGCTCCTCCTTGGGGATCGTCTCCAGCTCCCAGCGTTTGCCCAGGTGCACCTCGATCAACCGGATCATGTGGTCCAGCGCGCCGAGCATGCCGAGGCCGAGCAGGTCGAACTTGACCAGTCCCATCGACTCGCAGCCGTCCTTGTCCCACTGGAGGACGGTTCGTCCAGGCATCCTGGCCCGCTCGATCGGGCAGACCTCGCCGATCGGACGCTCGGTGAGCACCATGCCGCCAGAGTGGATGCCGAGGTGTCGAGGTGCGGACAAGAGCTCGCCGGCGAGCGCCAGGACCGGCTGCGGGATCTCCGACTCGGTCTCGACCGTGCTGGACCACCCGTCGACCGACTTGGACCACGCGTCCTGCTGCCCCGTGGAGAAACCGAGTGCCTTGGCAGCGTCCCGGACAGCCATCCGCGGGCGATAGCTCACCACGTTGCAGACCTGCGCGGCGTTGTGACGGCCGTAGGTCTCGTAGACCCACTGGATCACCTCCTCCCGCCGGTCGGAGTCGAAGTCCACGTCGATATCGGGCTCCTCCTCGCGGTGCTCGGAGATGAACCGCTCGAACGGAAGCCGGTAGTAGACCGAGTCGATCGCGGTGACCCCGAGCGCGAAGCACACAGCGGAGCTCGCCGCGGACCCCCTCCCCTGGCACAGGATCCCTCTGCTCCTCGCGAACGCGACGATGTCGTGGACGATGACGAAGTAGCCGGCGAAGTCCTTGCGGAGGATCACCTCCAGCTCTGCGTCGACGCGCGCCCTGGCCTCGCGCTCGAGCGGTGTGCCGGCGTACCTCTTCTGGAAGCCACGCTCGGTGAGGATCCGAAGCCAGGAGCCCGGCGTCTCGCCTTCGGGGATGCCCTGCTTCGGCAACCGCGGAGACGCCTTGTGCAGGTCGAAGGCGAGCTCACCGGCGAGGGTGACGGTGTGACTGACCGCACCCGGGTAGCGACCGAAGAGCTGCTCCATCTCCGCACCGCTGCGCAGGTGTGCCGACCCGGAGAGATCCAGCCAGCCGTCGAGCTCGGCGATGCTGCGACGGGCACGGATCGCCGCCATGGCGGTCGCGAGCCGGCGTTTGTCCGGCGTCGCGTGGTGGACGTTGTTGGTCGCGACGACCGGCAGCCCACGCTCTCGAGCGAGCGCGGCGAGGAGGTCGTTGGTCTCGTCGTCTCCGGGCTTGCCGTGCCCGCTGAGCTCGACGACGACGTGGTCACGACCGAAGCGTTCGGTGAGAGCGTCGATCGCCTCCGGCGTGCGCATCCCCTTGCGGCACCCGGTGAGCACGACCCAGTGGCCGCGGCCGATCTCGGCGAGGACGTCGAGGTCGTAGGCTGGCCGGCCCTTCTCGTCACCCGCCAGGTGAGCCTCGGTCATCGCCGATGCCAGACGGTGGTAGCCCTCCACCCCTCGGGCGAGGACGAGCAGGTGGCTGCCCTCGGGGTCCGCGGTCCCGTTCTGGGGCCCGCTCAGGCCGAGGCTGAGCTCGGCGCCGTAGATGCTGGGAAGACCGTAGGCAGCGCTCGCCTCGGCGAAGAGCGGCGCCCCGGCGAAGTTGTCGTGGTCAGTGATGGCGAGCGCACTGAGACCCAGCCGACTCCCCTCCACGACGAGGTCGGTCGGGCTGCTGGCACCGTCGAGAAAGCTGAAGTGGCTGTGGCAGTGCAGCTCGGCGTACGGCGTGACCGACTCGGGTCTCTCGACGTCGTGGAGGTCGATCGACGAGCGCTTGCGCCGCGACACTGGCGCGTCCTCGACACCGGGTCTGCGGCCGGACAGCCGGCGTTCGATCTCCCGCCACGGGACCGGTGGGTTGCTCCAGCCCATGACAGGACTCAGACGACGTAGGTAGAGATGCCGGGCGATGCCATGTCCCCATCGTATCGAACATCAGTTCGATACGCGACTTGTCCGTAGGTCGCTGCCCGGGCTGCCGAGCTGCCTCCCGGAGGAGTCCCGGATGAATCCCGTCCGACGGGATACCTGGACAGGGAGCCCGCGCGGGCGGAGAAGAGGGACGACAGACCATGAACGACAGCTCGAACCAGACCAACCGACCGGAGCCGACTGCCGAGCCACCTGCCCCGTCGCCGGGAGGTCCCCACGCCGTACCCGGGGTCGGCGGCGACGGTGCCACCTCACGAGTCCCCCGCGACGCCGATCCGCGGCTCAACCCCGAGACCAACGAGGTGCCCGAGGAGACGACCGAGACCGAGGACACCGAGACCGAGGCCACCAAGGGTGGCGACGAGAAGCCGGCGGAGCACGAGCCGGCCTAACCGGAGACGCGTCTCGCCTACCTTTGACGCATGCGCATCGACGACGTACGACGCATCGTCCTCGGCACGTTCGTCCGACCTGCGGAGGAGACCGGAGGGGCGCCGCGCGTCGAAGCCGTCTACGGCTACCTCGTCCGGCACGAGCACGGCCTGGTCCTCCTCGACACCGGAATCGGCGACGGAGACGTCGAGACCGAGGCGTGGTACCGCCCACGGCGTATCGAACTCCCCGAGGCACTGGCCGCGGCGGGCGTCAGCATCGCCGACCTCACGCTGGTCGTGAACTGCCATCTGCACTTCGACCACTGCGGCGGGAACCCGCTCCTGGGCAGCGTGCCGATCCTGGCCCAACGCGCGGAACTGGCCACCGCCCGCGCCGGCGACTACACCTTCGACCACCTGCTCGACCATCCCGGCAGCAACTACCAGGTGATCGACGGCGAGGCCGAGCCGTTGGCCGGCGTACACGTGATCCCGACCCCCGGTCACGTCGCCGCGCACCAGTCGCTGGTCGTGGAGTGCGCGGACGGCTCGATCGTGCTCGCCGGCCAGTCGCACGACACCGCGTCGGCCTGGACCGCCGACGTGCTGGCCTCCCGGGCACGTTCGCTCGGCCACGCCGACCCGTTGCCGACCTCGCCGGCCTGGATCGACCGACTGCTCGCGTTCGACCCGATGCGGGTTTGCTTCGCCCATGACGCGGCGGTGTGGGAGAGGCCGTTCTAGACGTCCGTCAGTGTTTATTGACACGTGTCAACTCCGGTCGTACGGTCGAGCCTCACAGCCGACCCGAACAAGGAGACCCGTGCCCGGTCCCACCACCGCCATCATCGGCGCAGGCATCAGCGGCCTGACCAGCAGCAAGATGCTCCGCGACTACGGCATCGATCACACGTGCTTCGAGGCCTCAGACCGGATCGGCGGCAACTGGGCGTTCGGCAACCCCAACGGTCACAGCAGCGCCTACCGCTCGCTCCACATCGACACGTCGAAGGAGCGGCTGTCCTTCCGCGACTTCCCCATGCCGGCGGACTACCCCGACTTCCCCCACCACACCCAGATCAAGGACTACCTCGAGTCGTATGCGGCGGCCTTCGACCTCAAGCGGAACATCGAGTTCCAGAACGGCGTCGAGCACGCCCACCGGCTCGACGGAGGCGGGTGGGAGATCACCGACCAGGCGGGCGCCGTACGACGGTTCGACCACCTCGTCGTCGCCAACGGCCACCACTGGGACCCGCGCTACCCCGCCTTCCCGGGGACTTTCACCGGGCGCACCCTCCACTCCCACCACTACATCGACCCGCAGACGCCCTTCGACTTCTTCGGCGCCCGGATCCTGGTCGTGGGTCTCGGCAACAGCGCGGCCGACATCGCGGTCGAGCTGTCGTCGAAGGCCCTACAGACCAAGGTGACCCTCTCGACCCGCTCCGGCGCCTGGATCGTGCCGAAGTACGTCTACGGCCGGCCGGCCGACACGATGTATCGCACCACGCCGTACCTCCCTCTCTCGTGGCAACGCAAGGTCATGCAGCTGGCCCAGCCGATGAACGGCTCCAACGGAGCGCTCTACGGGCTGCCCGAGCCCAACCACAAGTTCTTCGAGGCTCATCCGACCCAGTCGGTCGAGCTGCCACTGCGGCTCGGCTCGGGCGACGTCGACCCGAAGCCCAACATCACCCGACTCGACGGCGAGACGGTGCACTTCGAGGACGGCAGCAGCGACGACTTCGACATCATCGTGTGGGCAACCGGCTACAACATCACCTTCCCCTTCTTCGACCCGGACCTGATCAGTGCCCCGGACAACCGGCTGCCGCTCTACAAGCGGATGTACCGGCCCGGCGTCGACGACCTCACCTTCGTCGGCTTCGCCCAGGCGACACCGACGCTGTTCCCGTTCGTTGAGTCCCAGGCGCGCCTGCTGGCCGCCCACCTCGTCGGTGCCTACGCGCTGCCGGACGTGGCGGAGATGGAGCGGGGGATCCTCGAGGACGAGGCCAAGTACGTCGGCCACGTGCTCAAGACGCCGCGCCACACCCAACAGGTCGACTACTTCATCTACGAGCACGACCTCCGCGCCCGGGAGATCCCGGCCGGCCGCAAGCGTGCCCTGGCCGGCCGCCGGTGACCGCGACATCGGGCGACGGCGCCTGGAACCGGCTGGTCGACCGGCGGGGCACCAACCGCGGGGACGTGCGCCGCGACGCGCTGTTGCGGGCCTTCGACGAGCTGCTCCGCGAGCAGTCGCTCGCCGAGATCAACGTCGCCGAGATCTCCCGCCGGGCGGGGGTGACCCGCTCGGCGTTCTACTTCTACTTCGAGAGCAAGGCGCTCGCAGTGATGGCGCTGATGCAGGACCTGTACGACGCCGCGGCGGATGCCAACGAGCTACTGGTCGAGGCAGCGGGCGATCCCGGCCAGCGGATCCGGAAGGCGATCACGATGCTCTTCGACTCCGTCGACACCAGCCCGCACACCTACCGCGCACTGCTGGAGGCCCGGGCGTCCAGCGCCACCGTCCGGCAGATGTGGGACGCCGGACGCGCCGACTTCGCCAGCATGATCGCGGGGATGATCGAGACCGAGCGCGCCGCGGGCCGGGCGGCCGAAGGTGCGAGCGCAGCCGCCGTCGCCGCGGTGCTCCTGGACCTCAACGACCACGCACTCGAGCGACACTCGCTCGGCTCCGGTCCGCCCCGCGCGCAGCACATCGAGGCGCTGGCATTCATCTGGCTGCGCACCATCTACGGCACGGGGAGCACGACATGACACCGGACACTCTGACCTTCGCCTCGCAGGGCGAGACCTGCGAGGCGTGGCACTTCGCCGCGGAGCACGACGGTCTGGCCACCGGTGCCGGCCACCCGGTCGTCGTCATGGCACACGGTCTGGGCGGCACCAGGGACTCCGGGCTGCAACCGTTCGCGCAGGCTTTCGCGGCGGCCGGCCTCGATGTGCTCGCCTTCGACTACCGCGGCTTCGGGGGTAGCGCTGGATCTCCGCGGCAGGTCGTGTCGCTGGACGGCCAGCTCGCCGACTACCGAGCCGCGATGGCGGCCGCCGCGGCGCTGCCGGGTGTTGACCCGATGCGGATCGTGCTGTGGGGCGTCTCACTCGCCGGCGGTCACGTGCTGCGCGCCGCAGCGGACCGCGAGGACGTAGCCGCGGTGGTCAGCCTGGTCCCCATGGTCGACGGCATCGCCGCCGCCGTCCACGCGACCGCGACGCACAGCCCCGGTGAGCTGCTCCGGGCCACAGCGCGCGGCATCCGCGGACGCGTCTCGGTGCGCGCGGGCCGGGGGCCGGTCATGATGCCGATCGTCGCCCGTCCCGGGGAGGTCGGTGCGATGACGCTGCCCGGTGCCCTCGAGGACTACCTGGCGATCGCCGGCCCGACCTGGCGCAACGAGATCGCCGCGGACGTCACGCTCGAGCTCGGCACCCGCAAACCCCGCGCCGCGGCCGCCCGGATCGGTTGTCCGCTGCTGGTGCAGATCGCCGACTTCGACCAGAGCGCGCCACCTCAGGCCGCGGTCAAGGCGGCCTTCATCGGCAAGGCCGAGGTTCGCCACTACCCGTGCGACCACTTCGATGTCTTTCCCGGCAAGGACTGGCACCAGCCCGCGGTGTCCCATGCCGTCCACTTCCTCCAGCGCAAGCTGGCGCCCGCGACCGCGCTCGCCCACTGACCGCCCGACCCGAGGACGACCATGCCCGACACCTTGCAACAGCTCCTCCGTGAGCGGGGCGAAGAAGATCAGCCCGCCATCATCCACGACGACCTGGTGATGTCTTGGCGCGACTACGTTCGCGTGGCGAGCATCGAGGCGGCCGCTCTGATCGGCATCGTGGACCGCGAGCAGCCGATGCACGTCGGTACCGTCCTGGCCAACAGCCCCCAGATGCTGCGCTCGATGGCCGCCGCAGCGCTCGGCGGCTACGTCCTGTGCGGCATCAACACCACGCGCCGCGGAGCCGGGCTCTCCGCCGACATCCTGCGGGCGGAGTGCCGGGTGCTGCTCACCGACGACGAGCACCTACCGCTCGTCGAATCCATCGCCGACGACCTCGCCGCTGCGAAGGTCCGGGTGATCAACACCGACTCCGACGAGTGGTCCGAGCTGTTGGACGACCGGATCGCGCTGACGCCGTACCGCGAGGTCGAGGCGATGGACACGTTCATGATGATCTTCACCTCCGGTACCAGCGGCGACCCGAAGGCCGTCCAGGTGACCCACCTGCTGCCGCTCTTCTCGGGCCTGCACCTCGCGGCGAAGGTCGGCATCACGGCGGCAGACGTCTGCTACATCTCGATGCCGCTCTTCCACTCCAACGCCGTCGCTGCGGGTTGGGCCCCCGCGGCCTGCACCGGCGCAGCGATGGTCCCGGCGCGGTTCAGCGCGTCCGGTTTCCTCGACGACGTCCGGCGGTACGGCGCGACCTACCTGAACTACGTCGGCAAACCGCTGGCCTACGTCCTCGCCACCCCCGAGCGGCCCGACGACGCCGACAACCCGCTGCGCATCGCCTTCGGCAACGAGGCCAGCGACCGCGACATCGAGGAGTTCGGTCGGCGGTTCGACTGTCAGGTGGTCGACGGGTTCGGCTCTACCGAGCTGGCCATCATCATCACCCGCGACGAGGGCACCCCGCCCGGCTCGATCGGCCGCGGCGGCGACGAGGTCGCGGTGTACGACAGCGAGACCGTCCAGGAGTGTCCCCGTGCCGTCTTCGACGAGAACGGCGCGCTGGTCAATGCCGACGAGGCGATCGGCGAGCTGGTCAACACCACCGGCGCCGGCTACTTCTCCGGCTACTACAACGACCCCGAGGCCAACCAGGAGCGGATGCGGCACGGCATGTACTGGTCGGGCGACCTCGCCTACCGCGATGCCGATGGCTGGATCTACCTCGCCGGCCGTACCGCCGACTGGATGCGCGTGGACGGGGAGAACCTCGCCGCTGGCCCGATCGAGCGGGTGCTCCAGCGGCTCCCCGCGGTCAGCCGGGTCGCCGTCTACGCCGTACCGGACCCCCACGTCGGCGACCAGGTGATGGCGGCCGTGGTCCTCCGTGACGAGTCGTACGTCTCTCCCGGTGAGTTCGAGGAGTTCCTGGCCGCCCAGCCCGACCTCTCGCCCAAGGGCTGGCCGCGCTACGTGCGGATCACCGCGACCCTGCCGGCCACCGCCACCAACAAGGTGATCAAACGCGAGCTCGTTGCGCAGGGTGTCGACGGTGGCGAGGGGCTGCTGTGGGTGCGCGAGGAGCGAGGCACGTCCTACGAGGAGCGCACCTGAGTCACGGCTCACGACCAGGGGGCGACCGGAAGGTCAACCAGCGCTGGTCGCGATCGCCTCGAAGACCCCCGAGTCCGCGTCCCACTGCGTGCCCGATCGCGGCCAGTGGATCGCCACGTCGGTGATCCCGAGCTCGGCGTAGCGGCCGGCGAGGTCGTCGTAGGCCGCGACCGACTCCAGCCACGGCTCCTCGGTGAACCCGGTCAGCAACAGCTTGGGCATCGCCCGGACGTCAGCCCCGCCTGCCGCGCAGGCCTCCTCCAGACGTGCGAGCTGCGCACGGGTGTCGTCGTACGGCGACTCCTCGCTCGGGTTGGCGATCCACCCCTGGCCAAGGCGCCCTGCCAGCCGCATCCCACGAGGTCCGCGGGCGGCGATCCAGAACGGCGGCCGCTGCTGCACCAGACCCGGCGCGATGGTGACGCCCCGCGACGACCAGTACTCCCCCGCGACCGACACCGACTCCCCGGTCAGCAGCGCGTCGAGATGGGTCACCCATTCCTCGAACCGGTCCGCACGCTCGCGCGGCGTCCAGTCGCGGTCGAGCACGTCGCCGTCGGAGGTGTGGGTGTTGCCACCGGCGCCGATGCCGAGGGAGAGCCGGCCGCCCGAGATCCGGTCGATCGTGCGGACCGCCGAGGCGGTCGGCACCGGCGTCCGGAAGTTCGGCGAGGTCACCAGGGTGCCGAGCCGGATCTTTGAGGTGACCGCAGCCGCCGCGGCCAGGCTCGCGTAGGCGTCGTCCCAGGGGGAGTGCCCGCGCCAGGCCAGGTGGTCGTAGACCCAACCACCGGCGAACCCGAGCTCCTCGGCACGACGCCAGATGTCGGCCATCGTCGGCCAGTCGTTGATGGGCCAGAGGATGACGTGGAGGTTCACGCAGCCATCTTGCAGCACGCTCAGGTCAGGACTTGGGACCAAGCAGCCGGTCGATCTGGTCGAGCACACCCTTGCGCGCCTTGCCGGCCAGCTCTCGGTCACGGAACTTGCGCAGCGCGCCGGCGTTCAGTCGGGTCAGCCTTGGCTTGAGCTGGGCCACGGTCATCTCGTCGTACCCGGGGATCGGATCGGCCGGTGGTGGCGTGGAGGTCGCGACCGGCTTGGGTGCTGACTTCGGTGCCTGCGCGGGCTTCCTCGGCAGGCCGGGTGCCTTGCGCACGGTGTCGGCCAGCTTGCCGGCGGTGGCCATCACGGGCGCGATACCGGCGCCGATCCCCCGGCGGGTGTCGCCGGCGACGGAATCGAGCACCTTCAGCAGCGCTTGGGAGTAGTCCTTGCTGCTGGTGAGGAGCTGGCTGAGGAGTCCATCCGCGTCCGCGCGGCTGAGGGAGCCCCGGGAGACGAGGTCGTCGACGATCTCCTGGAGTCGTGTCCGTTGGATGGTCAGGCTGTGCTCGAGGGCGCCCTGGAGGGCCCTGAGGTTCTTCGTGACGATGGTGATGTCAACGGACGGTGTCTTCGGCGCCATCGGTACCTCCTGGAGTTGTCTGGCAGCGTAGACCGCGGGCTCGTCAGTCGTAACCCGCTTCGACCTCCCAGCCGTCCCTGCGCCACACCAGCAGCCACGCCCGACCGTCCACGCCCACGACCTGGAACCTCGCAGATCGACCGCAGTCGGTCTCAGCCGAGGACGCCAGCCACCAGCTGTCGTCGACCGGCCACGGACCGGCCCAGGACGCGACCGGCGTCCAGCGTCGTACGGCGACGTCAGGTGCGGCGTCGATCCGGTAGCGCCACGGTTCACCGGTCACGACGCCCCGCTCGGTCACCGCCACCGTCCGCCCTGACTCGTCGACGACGTCGGCGACGAGGGGGCTGGCGAATACCCGAGCTGGCGCCGGGCCGGGGATCCGCCCCGGCCACGGCCGGTCCACCGGGCGCAGACCGACCGGCTGCTCGCCCCACGGGACGCTCGCCTGCCGGTCGGCGACGCTGCGACCCCCTTGGAGGACCGGCGTCCGTACGGCGTCGTAGCCGATCAACGCCTGCACCCGGGCCACCCCCCGGATCACCTGTTCGTCGGCGCCACCGCCCCACAGCCCGTCAGCGTGGTCGGCTGCCGCCTCGACAGTCTCGGGCAGGAAGCGCACCCTCTCGATCCCAGCCCGCACCGACCCGGAGTCGTGTCGGGAGCGGAGGCCGGATCCCGCGGTGCCGGCCTGGAGCTGCCAGTGCACGCGGTCGACGAGGTCGCGTGAGGTGAAGCAGCGAGGGTGCAGCCAGGTCCGCGCAGAGGTCACGACACCGTCGACCTCCGCCTCGATGCGGACCCCGACCGCGACCAGCTGCCGCTCTGCCAGCCCCCGCACGAACCGCTCAGCGGTGGTGCGCACGCTGAAGCAGACCGCCTCCGCCGACTCCAGCGGCGGCTCGAAGCCGATCTCGCACGCAAGCTCCGGCGGCGGTGTCCGAGACCCCAGCGCGGTCGGCGACCGACCCTGTGCCCGCCGCCAGACGCTCGCCCCGAAGCTGCCGAACCGGTTGCTCACTTCCGACGCCGAGAGCTGGGTGAAGTCGCCCAACGTCGTCAGTCCCAGTCGGCGGAGCAGGTCAGCCAGCTCGCGGCCCTCTGCCTCGTTGCTGTCGGTGGCGAGCACCTGCACCGGGAGCATCCGGAGAAACGTCGCGGATGCCCCAGGCGGCACCACCACACAGTCCTGGACCATCGCCTGGCGGGCCGCCTGCTCGGCCGTGAACAGGTCGTCGGCGACACCGAGCCGGCAATCCCACACACCGGTGCCGACCAGGTGCTGGGCAACAAGAGCAGCTGCATGCGGCTCGCCACCGAAGTAGCGTCCCGGGGCCGGCACCGCGAGCAGCCCCGGCCGGATCGGCGCCACCCCAGGGCGCAGCTCCTCGACCGTGGCCAATACCGGCTCGAAGTAGCGCGCGTCTCGCTCCGGACTGGCCGGGAGCAGCACCAGCTCGGGGCACCTCGCCTGCGCATCACGCCGACGCTGGCCACGTCGTACGCCCTCCGACCGGGCGGACGCGTTGCACACCTCGACCACGTTGTTGCTGAGGACGGCGGCCGGCTGGTTAGCGGTCGGCACACCCGCACCTCCTCCCGCGCCCGTCTCGGCGAGCTCGAAGAGACCGGCAGTGACCGACCAGTCGGGGCACCAGGCGACCAGGACTCTCACGGCAGGACTCTCACGGCAGGACCAGGTCGCCCGCCGACCGCTGACTGCCACGGGTGACGGCGACCCGCAGCTCACGGCGGTCGAGCCGGCCACGGCCGCGACCGACACCGTCCCAGACGACCCGCTCCGCGCTCAGTCGCGCCTCGACCCGTGGCCACTCCCCCCAGACGACCAGGGTGGAGGACCTGGCCCGGAGCCGGGCGTCGAGCACCGACGCCGCCTTCGGGTCGACCAGCGTCGTCGGCTTGAGCACGACGACCTTGAGCACGTCGACGAGCGCTGCGACCACCTCGAGCCAGAGCTCGCCCGGCTCGGGAACCAGGATCGTCCGTCGAAGGTCGATGCCCCACTGCGTCGCTGCCTCGACTCCGAAGTCACCCCAACCCGCGAACCCCACCCACTCCCCCGATCGCGAGGCGCCGGCTGCCAGCGCGAGCGCGAGCGACGCCGAGTCGACGGCATAGCTCGCGCCGGTTCGCAGCTGCACCAGACCCTCCAGTGCCGGGTGCACCGGGATCGTCAGCCGGGTGGGCGAGCCCTGCAGGGACTCGATCTTCCGTTGGAGCGCGGCCACCACGTCGTCCGGCTGGCGGACCACTTCGAGGGGAAGTGCACTCACCTACTCATGTTCGAACACTTGTTCGAACAAATCAAGGGTTCGCCGCCCCAGGTTTCAACGCACCCCTACCGCTTGCGCTTCTCCCGCGGCTTCACGTTGATCACGATCGGCGTCCCGACAAACCCGAACTCCTCCCGGAGCCGGCGCTCGATGAACCGCTCGTAGCCAGCGTCCAGCTTGCCGGAGGTGAACAGCGCGAACGTCGGCGGCGCCGAGGCCGCCTGGGTGCCGAACAGCACCTTGGGCTGCTTCCCGCTCCGCACCGGGTGCGGGTGCTCGGCCACCAGTCTGCCGAGGAAGGCGTTGAGCGCACCGGTCCCGATCCGGGTCTCCCAGCCCTCGAGTGCCTTGTCGAGCGCGGGCACCAGTCGGTCGACGTGCCAGCCGGTGCGAGCGGTGATGTTGATCCGGGGCGCCCACTGCACCTGCACCAGGTCGCGCTCGATCTCGCGGTCGAGGTAGTAGCGACGCTCGTCGTCGACCAGGTCCCACTTGTTGAACGCGATCACCAGGGCCCGACCCGACTCACGCACCGCCTGGAGGATCCGCACGTCCTGCTCCGCGATCGACTCCTGGCCGTCGAGCACCAGCACGCACACCTCGGAGCGCTCGATGGCGGTCGACGTCCGCAGCCACGCGTAGTACTCGTGCCCGGACGCCTCCTTGATCCGCTTCCGGATGCCCGCGGTGTCGACGAACCGCCAGGTCCGCCCGCCCAGCTCGACCAGTTCGTCGACCGGGTCGACCGTGGTGCCGGCGACGTTGTCGACGACGACCCGCTCCTCCCCCGCAAGCTTGTTGAGAAGCGACGACTTGCCGACGTTGGGGCGACCGACGATCGCGATCCGGCGCGGGCCGCCGTACTCCCTGTCGGTGACGGGAGGCGGCTCCGGCAGCACTGCCAGTACGGCGTCCAGCAGGTCGCCCGAGCCACGACCGTGCAGCGCGGACACGACGTAGGGCTCCCCCAGGCCGAGGTTCCACAAGCCGTAGGCCTCCGCCTCGGCGCGTTCGTCGTCGACCTTGTTGGCCGCCAGGATCACCGGCTTGCCGGAGCGACGCAGGATCTTGACGACCTCCTCGTCGGCGTCGGTGATGCCGACGGTCGCGTCGACGACGAACAGGGTTGCGTCGGCGAGAGACACCGCGATCTCGGCCTGCGCGGCAATCCGCTCGGCCAAACCACGGGCGTCGGGGTCCCAGCCGCCGGTGTCGACCACGGTGAACGCGCGACCGTTCCACTCCGCGTCGTAGGAGACCCGGTCACGGGTCACCCCGGGGACGTCCTCGACGACGGCCTCGCGGCGCCCCAGGATCCGGTTGACGAGCGTCGACTTGCCGACGTTCGGCCGTCCGACGACGGCGAGGACCGGCACCGGCCCGCTGTCGGTCACGGGGCCACTCGCCGGATCACTCGCCGATCACTCGCCGGATCACTCGCCGGATCACTCGTGGGGTCACTCATGGGGTCTTCTCCTGGGGTAAGGGTCCGGGAAGGTCGCGGCCGGTCTCGGCCAGCGCGTCCTTCAGCCCGGTCAGCATCTGCTGGTGCAGGTCGTCGCTCAGCGCGGCGACCTCCGTGCTCAGCCGTGGCCACGGTACGGCGTCGACCGGGATCGGCTGCCCGACGACGATGTCGATCCGTGCCCGCCTCGGTGGGAGCGAGTTGGTGTGGCCGCCGGGCTCCCGGCTGCCGATGAAGGTCAGCGGTACGACGGGTGCACCCGTCACCATCGCGAGGTAGGCCGCGCCACGACGGAACGAGTCCAGCTCACCGTTGCCGCGGGTGCCCTCGGGGAACACTCCGACCGTGCCGCTGTCGCGCAGGACCCGGAGAGCCATCCGCACCGCGAACGGGTCGGTCCGCGACCGGTCGAGCGGGATCTGGCCGGCGAGGGTCAGGAACCGGCCGAGCCTGCCGTCGAACATCTCGATCTTGGTCAGCGCGTGCACCGGCCGCGGGGCGAAGGTCGCCATCAGCGGCCCGTCGATGATCCCGATGTGGTTGGCGGTCACCACGACCGGACCGTGCTGCGGGAAGCGCTCGGCATGGTGGACCCGGACGTCGTACCGCCGCCGGATGACCCAGCGCGCGGTCGGGCGGGCACCGCGGAGCAACCACCGGTGCGGGTGCCGGATGACGTCGCTCCGCGGCCGCTCGAGATGAGCGGACGCGGCGCTCATGGCGCGACGTCCGCCGGCGTCGTCGCGAGGCCGACCACCAGGTCGACGACCTCGTCGAGGGTCAGGTCGGTGGTGTCGATCTGGACCGCACCGTCGGCCATCGCCAGCGGCGCCACGGCCCGCCCGGAGTCGATCCGATCCCGGTTGAGAAGGGACTCCTGGGTCGCGGTCACGTCGGTCGTGCCGGCCTCGGCGGCGCGGCGGGTGGCGCGGGCGGTCGGGTCGGCGGTGAGGAACACCTTCAGCCCGGCGTCCGGCCAGACGACGGTGCCGATGTCGCGACCCTCGACCACGATGCCCCCTGCGCCGATGATGCTCCGCTGCTCCGCGACCAGTCGGGAACGTACCTCCGGCACGGTGCTCACCGGCGAGACCGCCGCGTTGACGACGGCACTCCTGATCTCCACGGAGACGTCGACGCCGTCGAGGGTGATCGACGGTCGTCGCGGGTCGGTGCCGGAGACCAGTCGCGGCGCCCCGGAGTGCGCGGCCACTGCCTGGACGTCGTCGATGTCGACGCCGTGCTGAAGCATCCACCACGCGACAGCGCGGTACATCGCACCGGTGTCGAGATAGCGCAGGCCCAGCCGGTCGGCGACGGCCCGGCAGGTCGTCGACTTACCCGAGCCCGACGTGCCGTCGACGGCCACGACGAGCGAGCTGACATCACCTGCGTTCACGGGCCACGATCCTACCGGTGAGTCACCCAACCCCTCGATTCGAGCGCGGCCAGCAGGTGCTCCACCCGGTCTTCCGCGACATCGAGCTCGACCAGACCGACTGCCCGGCCCGGGTCGTGGTCGATCCGCACATCCTCGATGTTGACCGCGCTGGCCCCGACGTCGGCGAACAGCCGAGCCAGCTCACCGGGGTGGTCGGGTACGGCGACATGGACGGCAGCGACCGCCTGGACCGGGCCGCCGTGCTTGCCGGGGATCGCGCGGGTGCCGGCAAGGCCGTGCGCGAGCAGGGACTCGAGACCGGGCCGGTCGCCGTCGACGACCGCGGCCAGTGCCAGGTCGAGCCGGTCGCGGACCTCGCGGAGCAGCGCCGCGACCGCATTGCTGTTGCCGCCGATGATCTGGCTGTAGAGCGTCGGGTCGCCGGCCGCGACCCGGGTGACGTCGCGGACCCCCTGTCCGGTGAGCGCGAGGTGCTCGGGGAGCTGCCCCGGTCAGGGTGCCGGCGATCAGCGAGGCGAGCAGGTGAGGCACGTGCGACGTCCGGGCAACGGCCTTGTCATGCTCGGCCGGCGTCAGCATCACGGGCACCGCGCCGCAGACCTCGACCAGCGCGGCAACCCGCCGTACGGCCGCGGCCGAGGCGCGGTCGTGCCGGCAGATCGCCCACGGGCGTCCGGTGAACAGGTCCGCGGAGGCAGCGAGTGGTCCGGAGCGCTCGCTGCCGGCCATCGGGTGGCTGCCGACATAACGAGACGCGGCCGGGTGACCGGACACCTCCACCAGCGGCGCCGCCTTCACGCTGCCCACGTCGGTGACGACCGTGTCGTCCCCGGCCGCGTCGAGCGCAGCCGCGATGGCCTCGCCGAGATGGTCGGGCGGCACCGCCACCACCACCAGCACCGCCTCGTCACCGGGTTGCTTCGCGCGCCCGGCTCCCAGCCCCGACGCGGTGCGCAGATGCTCGGCGGACGTGTCCGACAGGAGTACGTCGACGCCCGCCCGTCGGCAGGCGAGCGCGATCGAGGTACCGATCAGGCCGGCACCGACCACCTCGACCGGGCCGGGCAGGAGGCCACTCGACGCGGCGTGCACAGACACGCCGCAAGGTTAGGGGATCGGCGCCCCGAGCGGCCCGGTCCCACCGTCACCCGGGCTGGTAGGACCCGAACGACCAGTGGTTGCCCTCGGGGTCGAGCACGCTGCCGCCACGGCCGCCGTAGTCCTGGTCCACCATCGGTCGCTGCACGGTTGCCCCGGCCGCGACCGCGGCGTCGAAGGCGGCGTCCGGATCGTCCGTGACCAGATAGATGCCGGCCTTGCCGGGCTCATGCAGCGGGCTGTCGTCGCGGGCGGTGCCGAACATGACCCCGCCGCCGCCGGGCCACAACCACTCGGCGTGCATCACCCGGTCGGCCTCGTCGCGGTAGGTCGAGTGCTCGGTGAAGCCGATCGCCCTGAGCCACTCGGCCATCCGATCGGCGTCGTGGAACGAGAGGGATGCCCACATGCGGATGGTCGACGCCGTGGTCGCGGTCTGGTTCTTCTGGTTGGCCTCAGTCATGCGTCCAGCCTGGGTCACCGGCGGGGTTGCCGTCTTGAACGAACGGGAACTCCTCCCGAAGCCAGGTCGTCGGCGAGCAGCCGGCCAGCGCCGCCCAGTCCCGGCTCAGGTGCGCCTGGTCGCTGTAGCCGCAGCGGGCAGCGACCTCGCTCAACGGCCGTCGTCCTAGCAGCCCGCGCGCCAGCTGGAACCGCGCCACCCGCTGGAACTCCTTCGGCGTGACCCCGCACTCGTCCCGCACCAGGGTCGACAGCCGGCGCCGGCTGTAGCCGACCTCGTCGGCGACCACCCCGACCCGGACGCCGCTGGTGAGCCGGGCCAGCGCGCGACCGACCTCGGCTCGCGGACCGGCGTCCTCAGCGCGGGCCACGCACGAGGCGAGGGTCCGGTCGACGACCGCGATCCGCTGCTGCCAGGTAGCTGCGTCGTGGAGGCGTCCTGGCAGCTCACGCAACAGCCGCGGGACGACCGCCTCGTTGACGTCGGTGAGGGTCCCGGCGAGAGCCGCGGCCGGCACGCCGAGGACGGCGCGGGCACCGGCGATCGTCAGCTCGAGCTGGATGCCGCGCTGGATGCCGTCGTGGTGGATCGCGGCCGGTGCGGCGCGCAGCCCGGCCAGCGACGACCAGGCGGTGTGGAGGGACCGCGGTCGATCACCCCAGGAGACCCGCAGCGGGTCGTCGATCGGCAGCACGAACGTGAGTCCGGTCCCGGGCAGGCCCCGGTGCACGCCGGGCGCGCCGAAGTCGACGTCGTACGCGATCCGCGCGACGACGTACGGCTCGAGCGCTCGGGGTACCGGAGGGGCCGGGATCACGCCCCCACGGTAGCCCCGGCCGACGACGTCAGGAGGTCAGAGCGGGCCGTAGGCGCGCACACCCTTCAGGGTTGGCACCAGGATCCGGTTCTCCCCGATGGCGATGGGCTCCCTCGGCACCGAGCCGTCGCCGTCGATGGCGCCGCCGTCCCATACCGGCTGGCCCGTCAGGCGATCGAGCCCGGCAATGCCGAGGTGGGTGCTCAGGATCAGCAGGTCGCCGGTCGCTGAGATCGAGATCTTTCCGTAGAGCGGCGACGGCGGAGGCACTGTCCACACCCGCCGGCCGGTGAAGATGTCGACCGCCACGATGTCCGCCGGCGTGCTGAAGACCCACGTCCCTCCGACGACGACGCCCGCTGCGCCGTACTCGCTGTTGGACTTGAACTGCAGCAGCGGTGCTCCGGTGAAGGCGTTCGCCACCAGCTTGCTGCTCAGGTCCGTCGCGAAGACGCGGCCGCCCTCGACGATCGGAGCGGGTTGCAGGTATGTCCCAGGACAGTCGGCCTCGGGCGTCAATGTGGGTGTGCTCCAGAGCTCGGCCCCGGTGTCGGCGTCGAGGGCGTAGAGGACGCACTTCGCCATGCCGTAGATGCGGCTGCCGTCCGACGACAGCTCTCCGAACCCGATGCGGTTGGTGGCGGTGTCTGCCCACCGCTCAGCACCGTCGGACAGCGCGTACGCCTTGAGTTCTCCAAAGTTGTCGACCGCTACCACGGTGTCGCCGACGATCAATGGATCGAAGGAGACATGCCCGGCCCAGGGGTCGGTCTTCCACAAGTGGTTGCCGTCACTGGCGCGGAACGCGTAGAGGCGACGCTCGTCGACATCGGCGACGATGAGCTTGGAGCCCGCGACCGTGACGAAGCCTCGGAACCTGTTGGTGGGTGCTTCAGGAACCGGTTTCGACCACCGCGGCGTCCGGTTCGCGGTCCCACCAGTGATGTTGTAAGCCTTCAGCATCCCGTCGCCGGCCACCGTGTAGAACTTCTCACCCTTGGTCACCACGTTGGCGGCGTGGTAGCCCGACTGCGGTGCCTGAGCGGTCTGCCAGCGGAAGGCCAACGAGGGTGCTGCGGTGATGTCGAGGGCACCGGTGCCCGGCGAGAAGGGATTGCGTCTCGTGGTCAGGCCGCCGGTGACCCAGTCGGTCGACGAGGACGACGGCACCACCTGGATCGGGAACGACCGTTGGTCGTTGCGTCCGTTGCTGCTCGTCGCACAGGATCGTCACCTGGGTCGTGCCGACCGCAGCGGGCGAGCCGGACACGACGCCCTCCGGGGAGAGCCTGACGCCAGCCGGCAGTGAGCCACCGGCGATCGACCACGCAGTGGGGCCGGGCGCGTCTGACGACACCAGTTGGTGCGAGTACGGATCACCGATTCGACCGAGTCGCAGAACTGCGGTGGTGACCCGGGCCGGACGCCGGCGAGCCCGAGGACACGCACCCTGCGAGGCTCCGGGTTGCCGGGGCTCCGCCCTGGGTAAGCAGCCACCTTGCCGCCGCCCACCGCGATGCCCGGCGCGCGGTCGGTGAGGGTGGGATGTTGTCGGCGAAGTCCAAGCCGCTCGAGGACCGCACCGTCGGGGCGGTGGAGTGCGATGAGCGAGCTGAACTGGCCCTGGCTCGAAGATGCTGGTCGACGACGAGCCAGACCACCGATCCGGCGATCGAGACACTGCCCGACCCGTGCTGGCACGTTGTAGGACCACCTCTCCGAGCCGTCGCTGACACGCAGCGCTCGCAGCACCGAGGGGTCAGACCGCCCGTCTCGAAAGCCGGCATCCCAGACGTAGACGGTGCTGTTGTCGACCGCGAACAGCCCGTCGACGCTGTGCTCGGGCGTCACGCTCCATCCCGGGGTGCCGTTGCCAGCGCGTAGCGACGCACCGATCGGCGTCCCTGTTGTGTAGACCCAACCGTCCGCGATGACCACGTCGGTAGCGCACCTGGCTGCGACCACAGCTCCGACCCGGTGACGAGCGACACCGCTTGCAGCCGGTTGTCGTAGGCCACCAGCGCCCGGTCGCCCGAGGCAGCGATGTCCAACACCTGATGGGCCGGAGACGTGTACCCCCATCGCCGCTCGCCATCGCTCAACCGGTAGGCCACCACGCGGTCGTGGCCACGTGCCACCACGGTGTCGCCGGACACCAGGAGGTCGACGAAGGCCTGGTCGACATCAGTGTCCGTGCTGTTCCAGATCTCGGCGCGCGAACCGCCT
The DNA here is from genome assembly GCA_963756795.1 of uncultured Actinomycetota bacterium. GTDB lineage: Bacteria > Actinomycetota > Actinomycetes > Propionibacteriales > Nocardioidaceae > Nocardioides. The sequence continues at coordinate 912,123 of CAVWPK010000002.1, forward strand.
CCTGCGGAAGACCCGGATCGAACCATCGGAGCCGGAGACGTCGGTGCAGCCGATCGACGATGTACGTCGAGACGAGTGCCAGCTGCCCGTGGCACGTGTCCGTGCCCTTCCTCCACAGCAGGTCACCGGAGCCCAGCTCGTAAGCAGCGAGCTGTCCGGTCCCGTTCTCGTCGCGGCCGGACACGTAGAGGGTCGATCCCACGATCACCGGCACACCCGTCTCGGTGAGGCTCCATTCCTGGTCGACCGAGCCCGACGTTCGTCGGCCGGATCACTGTCTCGTTGCGCGACCACGCCCTCCGCTCGGGCCCCTGACGCCCCTGCGGCCAGTCCGCCGTACGGACGGGGTCGTCGGTGTCCGTGACGGCGCTGAGGGTGGTCGACGTGCCGTAGTTCCCCGCGTCGTCGTGCGGGAAGAACGCATACGAGTACGTCGCTCCTGACACCAACCCGGAGTCGGTGAACGAGGTCGCGGCCGGCCCGGTGTCGCGGACGATGGCGCCCTCGCTCCGGTCGACCGGCGCCACCACACCCTTGAGGCGACGAACCTCGAGACCGTCGTAGTCGGCTGTCGCCCGGGTTCGTCCACGCGAAACTGATGGAGGTCGTCGTGGCCGACACGGCGCGGAGATCGGTCACCGGACCTGGCGCCACCACGTCGTCGCTCGGCGTGGTGATCGTCTTCGGCACGGCGACGCTGTAGTTCGGCACCTCGTCGAAGGAGAACAACCCGTAGGTGTAGGTCTTGCTCGGATCCAGGCCGAAGTCGTCGAACGAGGTCGAGAACGCGCCGGTGGTGCCGACCAGCGTGCCGCCGCTCTTGGTAGGAGGAGTGGCGCCGGACCGGCGCCGGATCATCACTCCGGCGAAGTCGCCGGTGGCCGGATTCGTCCAGCTCAGGGTCACGTGGTTGTGCGTGACGTCCGATGTCGTGACCTTCTTCACGACACCGGGCGGCGTCGTGTCAGCTGCGACCGCAGCGTGACCAGGCGCGGGCACGACGGTGGCGGCCATCGCGAGGACACCAGAGATGAAGATCCGAAGGGTGGTAGCGATCCCCCGCCGCGACCCTCCCAGTGCGCGAGCTTGGAGCATAGTTTTGACAGTAGGTCACGGTTGAGTCCCTGTACATCGAACCTCGAACTCTTTGCCTCCGGTCAGAGACCGACCAGGTCCAGCAGCTCGCCGAGCTCGTCGTTGGTGAGCTCGCGGGTGTCGCCGGACTTCAGCGACCCGAGGTCGATCGGACCGAACCGGGTGCGGGTCAGCTGGCGCACCGGGTGGCCGACGTGGTCGAGGAACCGCCGGACGATCCGGTTGCGTCCCTCGTGGATGACCAGCTCCACGATCGACTTGTTCGCGGCGGCGTCGATCACCCGCGCCCGGCGTACCTGCACCGGCCCGTCGTCGAGCGTCACCCCGGTCAGCAGGTCGGCGACAGTGCCGCGAGCCAGCCGGCCGGTCGACCTCGGCGACGTAGGTCTTCTCGACCTCGTACGACGGGTGCGCCATCCGGTGCGCGAAGTCACCGTCGTTGGTCAGCAGCAGCAGCCCGGACGTGTCGGTGTCGAGTCGCCCCACGTGGAACAGCCGGAGCGCCGGATCCTGCTCGATCAGGTCGGCGACGACGTCGGTGATCGTGCGCCGGCCCTCCGGGTCGGACATCGTCGACACCACGCCCCGCGGCTTGTTGAGCACCAGGTAGAGGTGGTCGCTGATCGGTGGCAGCCGATGTCCGGAGACCTTGATGACGGCGGCACGCGGGTCGACCTTGGTGCCGAGGCGGGTGACCACCTCGCCGTCCACCTCGACCTCGCCGGCGAGCATCAGCTCTTCACACTTGCGGCGCGAGGCCACCCCGGACTGGGCCAGCAGCTTCTGGAGCCGGACCAACCCCTCGGCATCGGTGTCGATCTCTCGCGTCACGAGTCACCTTCGACGGACGGCTCCTGGTCCCCTGCCTGGTCCCCTGCCTGGTCCTCGGTATGGGCATCGGCTTGCGCACTCGCCGCGAGCTCGTCCTCCATGTCGTCGAGCTCGGGCAGGTACGGCGCTAGCTCCGGCAGCTCGTCGAGGGAGACCACCCCGATCCGCTCGAGGAAGTAGGAGGTCGTCCGGTAGAGCACCGAACCGTGCTCGCCGTCCTGCCCGGCCTCCTCCACCAGACCACGGTTGACCAGGGTGCGCATCACGCCGTCGACGTTGACACCCCGGATCGCCGACACCCGGGCCCGGGACACCGGCTGCTGGTAGGCGACGACAGCGAGCGTCTCGAGCGCAGCCTGGGTCAGCCGGGCCCGCTGTCCGTCGAGCACGAACGCCTCGACGACGGCGGCGTACTCCTCACGGGTGTAGAAGCGCCAGCCGCCCGCGACGTTGCGCAGCTCGAAACCGCGACCCTGCTCGTCGTACTCCCCGGCGAGCGCAGCGAGCGCCGCGGCCACGTCTCCCTCGGGATACCCGACCGCCGAGGCGAGCGCGACCTGGTCGAGCGGCTCGTCCGCGACCATGAGCACGGCCTCGAGCGCGGGTCGCAGCTCGGCAACGGGGATGGCCAGGGCCTCGTCAGTCGTCATCTGTCTTCTCCTCCGGCTCTGTGGTTCCGTCGAACTCGTCGGTGATCAGCTCGTCCACGTCGGCGTCGTCGCCGCCGGTCCAGCGCACGCTCAGCTCGCCGAGCGCGGTGACCTGCTCGAAGGCCACCGCTCCCTCGCGGAACAGCTCGAGCAGCGACAAGAAACGGGCCACCGTGGTCAGGGTGTCAGGCGAGTCGCCGCACAGCGCCCGGAAGGTCATGGTGCCCGCGCGCTGGAGCCGTTCCATGACGATCGCGGCCTGCTCGCGGACACTGACCGCGGGGGCGTGGATGTGGTGGAGGCTCACCTCGAGCTCGACCTTGGGCTCCAGCGCCCGAGCCGCCAGGCCCGCGAAGTGCTCGAGCCCGATCCCGATCAGCACCTCGGGAAGCAGCGTCGCGAACCTGTCCTCGAGCCCGACCGCCCGGGGAAAGCGCCGCGACTCACCCGCGAGCCGCTCCTCCAGGACGCCGGCGATCTGCTTGTAGGCCCGGTACTGCAGCAACCGGGCGAACAACAGGTCGCGCGCCTCGAGGAGCGCGAGGTCCTCCTCGTCCTCGACGTCACCCTGCGGGAGCAGCCGGGCGGCCTTGAGGTCGAGCAGGGTCGCGGCGACCAGCAGGAACGACGTCGTCTCCTCCAGGTCGACGTTGCCGTCGGCCGTCAGCGTCTTCGCGTGCGCGATGAACTCGTCGGTGACTTGCGACAGGGCGATCTCGGTGACGTCGAGCTTGTGCTTGGAGATCAGGCTGAGCAGCAGGTCGAACGGGCCCTCGAAGTTGTCGAGGCGCACCTCGAAGGGGTGCTGGTCGTTCGTCGTCACCGACGCATCATTCCCCACGCAGTCGCCGGACCAGCGCGGAGTCCTCCCCATGAGCCTCGAAGTCCGCCAGCACCAGGCTCACAGCCTCGCGCACCAGGCGGCCACGGTCGACGGCCAGACCCACCCCACCGCGGAGCCGCAACCGGACCTGCTCGATCTCCAGCAGCTCCTCCGAGGTGACGTAGACGGTCATCTTCTCGTCGTGCCGGATCCGCCCGGACGGCCGCTTGTCGACCGCAGGTTCGTCCGGGGTGTCCGGTACGGCGCGCACCGGCGTCTTCTTCGGCTCGGGAGCCGCGTTGGTGTCGTCGGAGTCCGCGGTGGGTCGGAAGAGGTCGTCGGCGGCAGGCAGAGTCACGCGTCGAGACACCGCAGCGCCACCTCCCTCGCCAGCTGCCGATAGGCCTCGGCCCCGCTCGAGTCCGAGGCGTACGACGTGATCGGCTCGCCGGCGACGGTGGAGTCGCTGAACTTCACGGTCCGGCGGATCACGGTGTGGAACACCTGGTCGCCCCAGGCCTGGACCAGCCGGTCGAGCACCTCGCGCCCGTGCAGGGTGCGGCCGTCGAACATGGTGCCGAGCACGCCGTCGATCTCGAGCTTCGGGTTGAGCCGCTCCTGGACCTTGTCGATGGTGTTCTTGAGCAGCGCGACCCCGCGCAGCGCGAAGTACTCACACTCGAGCGGCACGATCACGCCGTCGGACGCCGTCAGGGCGTTGACGGTCAACAGGCCGAGCGAGGGCTGGCAGTCGATGAGGATGACGTCGTAGGCGGCGATCGCCGGAGCGATCACCCGCTGCAGGGTCTGCTCGCGGGCCACCTCGTGGACCAGCTGCACCTCGGCCGCCGACAGGTCGATGTTGGACGGGAGCAGGTGCATGCCCGGCACACCGGAGGGCACCACGACGTCCTCGAGCCGGGTGGTGCGGTCCAACAACAGGTTGTAGACCGTCTTTTCCATCTCGTGCGGGTTGAGGCCCAGGCCGACCGAGAGCGAGCCCTGTGGGTCGAAGTCGACCAGCAGCACGCGGCGGCCGAACTCCGCCAGCGCCGCACCGAGGTTGATCGTGGTGGTGGTCTTGCCGACCCCACCCTTCTGGTTGCACATCGAGATGACGCGGGCCGGCCCGTGCTCCGTGATCGGCTTGGGGTCGGGCAGCAGCGGCATCGGCCGGCCGGTGGGGCCGAGCGGCAGATCCTCGGCCACCGGCTCGGCCTGGGTGGTGGCCGCCATCTCGGGTTGGGCCTCGATCTCGGGCCGGGCAAAGGGAAGCAGGTCGGACACGTCGTTCCTCTCGGGGACTCTTGCCCGAGGTGGCATGTCCGGTGCGCTGGACCCTGAGCTGATCCCGCCCATCATCGCCAAATCTCCATGACTACGTGCCACCTCGGTCCTGTCACGGGCGGCTTCCCCACCGCCCTGAACTGATCGTGGGTCCAGTCAACAATGTCGACACGGCGACATTGGGGAGACACGCGGGAACGTCGACCGACGAGCTCGCGCAGCGACCGGCGCGAGACCCCCCGCAGCAGACCTTAGAGCCGCCGCATCCCGATCGTTCGTACGACGGCCTCGCCGGCCTCGTCCGAGGCAGCCAGGTCGATCTCGGCCTCGATCACCCAGTCGTGGTGGTCGGCCGGGTCGTGGATGGTCTGGGTGACCTGCCACACCGCGTCACCCCGCTCGACCGCGATCAGGTCGGGCCCGCGCGCGTTCCCGTCGGTCAGCACCCGGTCGTGCTCGTCGTAGTAGTCCTCGATCGCGCGGTCCCAGTCGTCACGGGTGAACTCGCCGTCCGGCTCCAACGTGGCCAGGCCCTCGAGGTCGTCGCGCGCCACCAGGTCGACCCGACGCCACATCGCGTTGCGCACCATGACGTCGAAGACCCGTCCCTGCTGGCTGAGCGACCGCGGCGGCGGGGGCGGTGCGTGGTCGAGTACCTCGCGTGCGGCATGGTCGGGGTCGGACAGGGCCTCCCACTCGTCGAGCAGTGAGGAGTCGACCTGCCGCACCGTCTCGCCCAGCCAGTCGATGACCAGCTCGAGCTCCTCGGTGCGATGGGACGCCGGCACGATCTGCCGCAGCGCCCGGTAGGTGTCGGTCAGGTAGCGCAGCACCAGGCCCTCCGACCGGGCGACCTGGTATCGCCCGACCAGATCGGTGAAGCCCATTCCCTGCTCCCACATCTCCCGTACGACGGACTTCGGCAGCAACGCGTCGGGCGAGAGCCACGGATGCCGCTCCCGGTAGGTCTCGTAGAGCGGGTCAAGCAGGTCGACCAGCGGTCGGGGCCAGGTGACGTCCTCGATCAGGGCCATCCGCTCGTCGTACTCGACGCCCTCGGCCTTGAGCGACGCGATCGCCTCCCCGCGAGCTGCGTGCTGCTGGGCGTAGAGGAGCGGGCGCGGCGGCTCCAGCACTGCCTCGACCACCGACACCACGTCCAGGGTGAACGTCTCGGACTCCGGGTCGAGCACGTCGAGCACCGCGAGCGCGAAGTGGGACAACGGCTGGTTGAGAGCGAAGTCGACCGGGAGCGCCTCGGTGAGGACGTAACGCCGGCCGAACGCGTCGACCTCGTCGAGCCGGGTCAGTACGTCGGACGACAGCAGGCTCTTGGCGAGCCGGACCGCCCGGCGGGCCAGCCGCAGCTGGGTGCGCCGGTCCTCGTGGTTGTCCATCATCAGCCGGCGCAGGACCGGGAACGCGTCCTCCTCGCGGGAGATCACGTTGACGAGCATCGCGTTGTCGACCTTCATCTGCGACTTGAGCGGCTCGGGTCGGCCGTCGACGAGCTTGTCGAAGGTCTGCTCGGTCCACACGACGGTGCCGGGCGCAGGCTTCTTCAGCTGCGCCTTGGAGCCGCGCTTGGCCCGCTTCTCCTCGCTCATCGCCGCGTTCTTGGCGGCGGCCTTCGCCTTGGCGCGCTCGTTGTCGATGACGTGCTCCGGCGCCTGCACCACCACGTAGCCGGCGGTGTCGAAGCCGGCCCGGCCGGCGCGGCCCGCGATCTGGAGGAACTCGCGCGCCTTCAGGACGCGTTGCCGCCGTCCGTCGTACTTCGCGAGCCCGCTGAACAGCACCGTCCGGATCGGCACGTTGATGCCCACCCCGAGGGTGTCGGTGCCGCAGATGACGGTCAGTAGCCCCGCCTGTGCGAGCTGCTCGACCAGCCGGCGGTAGCGGGGAAGCATGCCGGCGTGGTGGACGCCGATCCCGTGGCGCAGCAGCTTGGACAGGGTCTTGCCGAAGCCGGCTGCGAACCGCACGTCCTCGAACCGCTCGGCAATGGCTCGGCCGTTGGTTGACGACGTCGCGAAGCGACTGTCCCGGACCCCCAGGCCCCGCAGGATCGCCTCCGCGTGCGCAACCGCCTCGGCCTGGCTGAAGTGGACGATGTAGACCGGACCCTGGCCGGTCGTCACCAGCTCCTCGAGGGTTTCCTCCAGCGGGGTCAGGGACCAGGTGAAGGTCAGTGGCACCGGCCGTACGGCGTCGTCGACGACTGCGGTCTGCCTCCCGTTGCGCCGGGTGATGTCGGCGGCGAGCTCGGTGACGTCGCCGAGCGTCGCCGACATCAGCAGGTGTTGGGCCCGGGGCAGCTCGAGCAACGGCACCTGCCAGGCCCACCCGCGGTCCGGCTCGCCGTAGAAGTGGAACTCGTCCATCACGACTAGCCCCACGTCGGCCTGCTCGCCCTCCCGCAGCGCGAGGTTGGCGAGCACCTCGGCGGTGCAGCAGATGATCGGTGCGTCGGCGTTGACCGACACGTCGCCGGTGAGCATCCCGACGTCCTCGGCGCCGAAGACCTCGCACAGGTCGAAGAACTTCTCGCTCACGAGCGCCTTGATCGGCGCGGTGTAGAACGACACCCGGTCCTCGGCGAGTGCCGCCATGTGCGCGGCCAGCGCGACCAGCGACTTTCCGGATCCGGTCGGTGTGGCCAGAATGACGTTGTTGCCGGCCAGGATCTCGAGGACCGCCTCCTCCTGATGAGCGTAGAGCTCGAGGCCACGCTCGGCGGCGTGGGCGAGGACGCGGTCGTAGGCCGCGTCGGTCGCGTCACCCATTTCTGGCCCGCGGGTGCGCGGTGGCGAAGACCTCGCGCAGGTTGTCGACCGTGACGAGTGTGTAGACCTGGGTCGTGGTGACCGAAGCATGTCCGAGCAGCTCCTGGACCACGCGTACGTCGGCGCCGCCGTCGAGCAGGTGGGTGGCGAAGGAGTGCCGCAGGGTGTGCGGCGAGACGTCCTTGTCGATACCCGCCCGGTCCGCGGCCCGCACCAGCACCACCCAGGCCGACTGCCGGGAGAGCCGGCCGCCGCGGGCGTTGAGGAACAGCGCAGGAGTCCCCTTCCCGTCGGCCAGCAGCGCGGGGCGGCCCCGGACGAGGTACGCCGACACCGCCTCCAGTGCGTAGGACCCGACCGGGACCATCCGCTCCTTGCCACCCTTGCCGCGCAGCAGCACGACGCCCGCGTCGTCCTGAACCGAGGGATCGTCGAGATCGAGGTCGTCGAGGTCGAGCCCCACCGCTTCACTGATCCGGGCGCCGGTCCCGTAGAGGACCTCCAGCAGTGCCCGGTCACGGAGGGCGAGCGGTGTACCAGGGGCTCCGGCCGCCTCCAGGATGGCTTCGACATCGGCGAGTGGCAGCGCTTTGGGCAACCGTTTGTCAGGGCTGGGCGGCTTCACTGCCGCGGCCGGGTCGGCCGTGGCGAGACCGTCGGCGACTGCGAACCGGTGGAAGCCACGGACCGCAACGACGGTCCGTGCGGCCGAGGACGCACTGAGCGACGGGTGCGCTTGGTTTCCCTCACGGAGGCGCACCAGGAACTCGACGACGGTCGCCTCGGTGATCTCGTCGAGCGCCGTGATCGCCTTCTCGTCCAGGAACTCCAGGTAGCGGCGCAGGTCGCGCCGGTAGGAGGTGAGCGTGTTCGCGGCGAGACCCTTCTCGATGCTCAGGTGGTCGAGGTAGGTCCGAACCGCTCGATCGACCGGCCCCAGCACCACCGTCAGGCCAGTGCGACGTCGAGGTCGACCGCGTCGATGCCGACCGCGGCCGCAACCGGCTGGCTCGTGAGCCGGCCGGCGTGGGTGTTGAGGCCGAGCGCCAGGCTGTGGTCGTCGCGGCAGGCCCGCTGCCAACCCTTGTCGGCCAGCGCGACGGCGTAGGGCATGGTCGCGTTGGTCAGCGCGTAGGTCGACGTGTGGGGAACCGCGCCGGGCATGTTCGCGACGCAGTAGAAGATCGAGTTGTGCACCGGGAACGTCGGGTCGGCGTGTGTGGTGGGACGGGTGTCCTCGAAGCAGCCGCCCTGGTCGACGGCGATGTCGACCAGCACCGAGCCCGGCTTCATCTGCGCGACCAGCGAGTTGGGGACCAGTTTCGGAGCCGCTGCACCCGGGATCAGCACCGCGCCGATCACCAGGTCGGCCTCGGTGACCTGCCGCTCGATGGCGAGCTTCGACGACGCGAGTCCGTGGACCCGGTTGTTGTAGCGCCAGAACGACATCCGCAGCTTGTCCAGGTCGGTGTCGAGCAAGGTGACGTCGGCACCCATCCCCAACGCGATGTTGGCCGCGTTCTGGCCGGCGACCCCGGCGCCGATGACGACGACCTTCGCGTTGGCCACACCGCCGATGCCACCGAGCAGGACGCCGCTGCCCCCGTTGGCCTTGAGCAGCGAGTGCGCGCCGACCTGCGGCGCAAGGCACCCCGCCACCTCGGACATCGGGTAGAGCAGCGGCAGCGCACCCGAGGGCAGCTGCACCGTCTCGTAGGCGATCGCGGTCACCTCGCGGTTGATCAGCTCTTCGGTGAGCGGCTTGTCCGCAGCCAGGTGCAGGAAGGTGAAGAGCAGCAGCCCCGGCCGCATCCGGTGGTACTCCTCCGCGACCGGCTCCTTGACCTTGAGCACCATCTCGGCGGTGCCCCAGACGTCGTCGGCCGACGGCAGGATGGTCGCCCCGGCGGCAGCGAACTGCTCGTCGGGGATCCCTGATCCCGCTCCCGCGCCCGCCTCGACGTAGACCTCGTGGCCGTGGGCCGCGAGCTCGTTCACGCCGATGGGCGTGATCGCAACGCGGTACTCGTGGTTCTTGACTTCTTTGGGTACGCCGACTCTCACGAGCGCGACGATATACCCGAGGTGCCCCCGCCCGAGAGGCCGCCGCGTTACCCCCGGGTAGCGGCGTAGGTGAGGACCGCGATCGCGACGGGTCCTTCTTGGACCCGACCGTCGAGCACGGCCGCGAGCAGGTCGTCGAACGGCACCCAGAGCACCTCGAGGTGCGCCTCCTCGTGGACGGCGACGTAATCGGTCTCTACCTCGCGCAACCCGCGGGCGAGGTAGAAGTGGTGGACCTCGCCGGAGATCCCGACGGAGGGGTACGTCGTGATCAGGTGCTCCCACTCCGACGCCTCGAGCGAGACTTCCTCCCGCAGCTCACGCTTGGCGGTCTCGACCGGGTCCTCGCCCGGCACGTCGCAGATGCCGGCCGGGATCTCGACGAAGGTGCCGCCGCCGGGATGGCGGTACTGCCGGATCAGGCAGGCGTGCTCGACGCCGCCGCGGACGTCGAGCGCCAGCGCCATCGCGGCCCCCGGGTGCTCCACCACCAGCCGACCGAACGGCTCGGCCCCGTCGTGGCCGGGCGGGTGGATCTGGTCCCGGCGCAACGCGACCACCCAGCCGTCGCGGTGCAGGTCCGTCGACGACACGACCGGCCAGGAGCCCGGGGAGTCGGACAGGGGGTCGCTCACGCCTCGGCCGGCTCGCCGCGCAAGCCGGTCTCGTCGAGGGGGATCCGCAGCTCTCGCTGACGCTCGAGTGCGGCGCCGACCAGCCCGGCGAACAGCGGGTGCGGCCGGGTGGGTCGGGAGCGGAGCTCGGGGTGCGCCTGGGTCGCGACGTAGTAGGGGTGGACGTCGCGGGGCAGCTCGACGAACTCGACCAGGTCGAGGTCCGGATTGATGCCGGAGAAGACCATCCCGGCTTCCTCGAGCCGGTCCCGGTAGGCGTTGTTGACCTCGTAGCGGTGCCGGTGCCGCTCCTCGATCTCCTGCGCCTCGTAGGCCTCGGAGACGAGCGAGCCTTCGGCGAGCCGGGCCGGGTAGAGCCCGAGCCGCATGGTGCCACCGAGATCCCCGTCGCCCTCGACGATCTGCTTCTGCTCCTCCATGGTGGCGATCACCGGTTCGGGCGTGTCGATGTCGAACTCGGTGGAGTCGGCCTTCTCCAGACCGAGCACGTTGCGGCTGTACTCGATCACCATGCTCTGGAGGCCGAGGCACAGACCCAGCGTCGGGATGCCGTGGGTGCGGGCGTAGGTCAGCGCGCCGAGCTTGCCCCCGAGGCCACGAACGCCGAACCCGCCGGGCACGCAGACGGCGTCGACATCCTGCAGATGCTTCGTGGCACCGGCCGGCGTGTCGCACTCGTCCGACGGGATCCACCGCAGGTCGACCTTCGTCTCGTGAGCGAACCCACCGGCCCGCAGCGCCTCCGCAACCGACAAATAGGCGTCGTGGAGGTCGACGTACTTGCCGACGAGGGCGACGACGACCTCCTCCTTCGGGTGGTGCACGCGGCGGAGCAGGTCATCCCAGTCGGTCCAGTCGACGTCGCGGAACGGCAGGTTGAGGCGCCGTACGACGTAGGCGTCGAGGCCCTCGCGATGCAGCACCTTGGGAATGTCGTAGATCGACGGCGCGTCCGCGGCGGTGACAACGGCCTCCTCGTCCACGTCGCACATCAGCGAGATCTTGCGCTTGATCGAGTCGGGCAGCTCGCGGTCGGCGCGGCAGACCACCGCGTCGGGCTGGATGCCGACCTGCCGCAGCGCAGCGACCGAGTGCTGGGTGGGTTTGGTCTTCAGCTCTCCGGACGGACCGATGTAGGGCACCAGTGAAACGTGCAGGAAGAAGCAGTTGTCACGCCCGATGTCGTGCCGCACCTGACGCGCCGCCTCGAGGAACGGGAGCGACTCGATGTCGCCGACGGTGCCGCCGATCTCGGTGATGACGATGTCGACCGGCGTCTCTCCCCGACCCATCGCGAGGATCCGGTCCTTGATCTCGTTGGTGATGTGCGGGATGACCTGGACCGTGTCGCCGAGGTATTCACCCTTGCGCTCCTTGGCGATCACCTGGGAGTAGACCTGACCGGTCGTCACGTTGGCAGCCTGGTCGAGGTCGGTGTCGAGGAACCGCTCGTAGTGCCCGATGTCGAGGTCGGTCTCGGCGCCGTCGTTGGTGACGAACACCTCGCCATGCTGAAACGGGTTCATGGTGCCGGGATCCACGTTGAGATAGGGATCCAGCTTCTGCATGGTCACCCGCAACCCGCGGTCACGAAGCAACCGACCGAGGCTCGAGGCCGTGAGTCCCTTCCCGAGCGAGGAGGCAACGCCTCCGGTCACGAACAGATGTTTTGTCGTACCACTCGGCGGCGCCATCTTCACGGAACTCCACGCTATCACCGGCTGCGCGCCATCTGGAGCAGCTCCCGGGCATGGGCGAGTGCGGAGTCCGATCCAGCCATCCCCGCGAGCATCCGGGACAGCTCCTGCTCGCGGCCCCCGTCGTCGAGTGTGGTCAGCCCGGAACTGGTGACCGTGCCGTCGGAGGACTTCTCGACGACCACGTGACGGTCGGCAAACGCGGCCACCTGCGGAAGGTGCGTCACGACCAGCACCTGCGCGTGTTCAGCGAGCGCTGCGAGACGTCGCCCGATCTCGACGGCCGCCGCACCTCCGACGCCGGCGTCGACCTCGTCGAAGACGAACGTCGGCACCGGGTGGGTGTCGGCCAGGCAGACCTCGACGGCCAGCATCACGCGGGACAGCTCGCCGCCCGACGCGCCCTTGTGCAGCGGGCGCGGCTCGGAGCCGTTGTTGGCAGCAAGGAGGAACTCGACCTCGTCGACGCCGTGGTCGTGGCAGCGGAGCCAGCGGTCGCCGACGAGGAGCGCATCCGGCGGCGGGTTGCCGGCGTCGGGCCGGCGTGGGCAGCTCGCGGTCGCCCACCTGGACCTGGATGCTGGCATCCACCATCGCGAGCAGGGACAGCTCGGCGGTCACCGCGGCACTCAGACGCTCGGCAGCCATGCGACGAGCAGTGCTGAGGACCGCTGCCACCTCGGCCAGCTCGGCGCGGAGAGCGACCCGGGCCCCGGAGAGCCGATCGATGGTCTCATCGGTCGCGTCGAGCTCGAGCAGTCGGTTGCGGGCCTGCTCGGACCAGCCGAGCACCGCGTCGACGCTGTCGCCGTACTTCCTGGTGAGGGACAGGAGCGCCGCACGGCGCTCGGAGACGCCGGCAAGGCGGACCGGGTCGCTGTCGATCCCGGAGGCGTACGACGCCACGTCGGCGGCCAGGTCAGAGAGCAGGTAGGTCACCTCGGCGACCCGGTCGGCGAGCGCGCCGGCCTCGGGGTCGTGCTCCCGGACGCTCTCGAGCTGTCCCCGGGCGGCAGCGACCGCGCCCAGCGCGTCGGGCGAGTCCTGTTCGCTGGAGAGGGCCTCGCGCGCGTGCTCGGCGGCCGTCCGCAACGTGTCGGCGTGGCCGAGCCGCGCCTCCTCGGCGGCCAGCAGGTGATCCTCTCCCGACTGGGGGGCAACGGCTTCGATCTCCTCGACACCGAACCGGAGGAGGTCGGCTTCGCGGGCCCGCTCGCGGGCGGTCGCGACAACCTCGACCAGCTCCCGCTCGGTCGCGACCAGGCGTTCGAAGAGCTGCCCGTAGCGATCGAGGGAGTCCGCGACGGTGGCGCCGGCGAACACGTCGAGCGCTGCGCGCTGGGTGCTCGCCTTCAGCAGCCGGTGCTGGTCGGACTGCCCGTGGACGGCGACGAGGGGCTCGGCGAGCTCGGCGAGGGTGGCCACCGGTACGCCGGCCCCCCCGACGTACGCCCGGGACCGGCCCTCGGCGCTGACGTTGCGCGCCAGCACCACCACCTGGTCCTCGACCTGACCACCCACCTCCTCGACGGCCTCCGCGAGGCCAGCGATGCGGTCGGTCCGTACGACGCCCTCGACCCGGGCTTGCCGGGCGCCGACGCGGACCGCGCCGCTGTCGGCGCGCCCGCCGAGAAGCAGCCCCAGCGCGGTCACGACCATCGTCTTGCCGGCGCCAGTCTCACCGGTCACGACGGTGAACCCGGGACCGAGCTCGAGGGTGGAGGAGTCGATGACACCGAGCGAGCTGATCCTGAGCTCTTCGATCATGCGGGGTCGTCCCCGGACGTACGGTGCTCGCGCCGCTTCTCGGCGCTGCCCCGCCAGCCTTCGACCGACAGCCCGAACTTGGCCACCAGCCGGTCGGCGAACGGCGCCTGGTGGAGTCGCACCAGCCGGACCGGGCGGAGCCCGCGGCTGACCTCGATCCGGGCGCCGGGCGGCAGGTCGACACTGCGCCGGCCGTCGCACCACAGCACGCCGGCACCCTGGTTGCCGGCCAGGACCTCGATCGCGATCACCGACGAAGGCGCCACCACCATCGGTCGTGCGAACAGCGCGTGCGCGCTCAGCGGAACGATGCAGAGCGCCTCGACCTGCGGCCAGACGATCGGACCCCCGGCGCTGAAGTTGTAGGCCGTCGAGCCGGTCGGCGTGGCGCAGACGACGCCGTCGCAGCCCCACCGCGACAGCGGCCGGTCGTCGATCTCGACGACGACCTCGAGCATCCGCTCGCGCGCGGCCTTCTCGACGCTCGCCTCGTTGACCGCGAACGTCGCGTAGACCAGCTCGCCGTCGTGGAACGCGCGGACGTCGAGCGTGAGCCGGTCCTCGGTCGTGTACTTCTGGCCGACGATCGCCTCGATGGTCGCCGCGACGTCCTCGTGCTCGGCCTCGGCCAGGAAGCCGACGTGACCGAGGTTGACGCCCAGCACCGGCGTCAGCCGCTTGTGGGTGACCTCGGCCGCACGCAGGATGCTCCCGTCACCGCCGATCACCACCGTGAGCTCGCAACCGCGGCTGGCGTCGGTCTCGGAGTCGGTGAGCTCGACGGCCGGATCGTAGGCAGTCGGCTCGACGTCGAGATCCGCGGCCTCCGACCTCAGCAGCCGGACCACGATCCCGTGGGCGGTGAGCTCCTTGACGAACGCCCGGGCGACGTCGCGGGCGTCGTTGCGCCTGGTGTGGGCGAGCACGAGCACCCGGCGCGGCGTGTCCGTGGCATACCCGGCTGACGTGGTCACAGGATCAGTCTGACCTATCCCACCGTCACGGCGTCCCGGTGTCGGTACCCCGGTGCACAACCGCAGCGATCTGGTCCCCTTCGACCGTGGTCGGTCCGCGCCTCAGCCACAGGAAGAACTCGACGTTGCCCGACGGCCCCGGTAGCGGGCTCACGGTCACGCCGTGCGTACCCCAGCCACGTTCGCGGGCCGCGACCACGATCCCGAGCACCGCCTCGGTGCGCAGTTCGGGGTCACGGACCACGCCGCCTTTTCCGACCCGGTCCTTGCCGACCTCGAACTGAGGCTTGACCATCAGCACCAGGTCGCCGTCGGGCCGGGTCACGCCCACCAACGCGTCGAGCACGAGGGCGAGCGAGATGAACGACAGGTCGCCGACGACCAGGTCGACCGGCCCGCCGATGACCTCGGTCGTGAGGGAACGGACGTTCTGTCGGTCGTGGACCACCACCCGCGGGTCCTGCCGTAGCGACCAGTCGAGCTGGCCGTAGCCGACGTCGACCGCGACCACCTCGGCAGCGCCCGCCCGCAGCAGTACGTCGGTGAACCCACCGGTCGAGGCGCCCGCGTCGAGGCACCTCCGCCCGGTCACCTCCAACCCGGCGGGTCCGAACGCCTCGAGCGCACCGACCAGCTTGTGTGCGCCCCGCGACACGAAGTCCGGTCCGTGCTCGCTCTCCGAGACCACGATCGCCACGTCCGTGGTGACGCCCGTGGCCGCCTTGGTCGCGGTTGCACCCGACACCCGGACCCGACCGTCCGCGATCAGCTGGGCGGCCCGCTCGCGCGACGGCGCGAGACCACGACGAACGAGCTCCGCGTCGAGCCGGAGGCGGCGCGGTGGCACCGTCAGGCGGGCGCGGCCGGTGCGGCGTCGGTAGTCCCTGAATCGGGGTCATCGAGCGCCCGCCGCAGCTCGGAGTGGGCGGTCTCGAACGCGGCCGCATGCACCTCGACGGGCTGGGCGTCCAGCCCGGCGACCAGGTCGAGAACGACGTCGATCGAACGAATACCGCTCGCCGCCGGCGGCGCGACCACAGGTTCCTCGGTCATGACCGCGAGACTACCGCCCGACCGGAGCTGCATCAGGGACCCCCAGGGTGGTGATGTCGGCCGTCGTCCCAGCGGCGTCCAGGTGGGCCCAGCCGGCGACCGCGACGGCCCGCCACCAGTCGTTCGCCGACCCCTCCCCGACCACACCAAGGATTCCGTCACGCACCGCCGCCCGCCAGCCGCCGACGACCCAGCCGGTTCCGTCCGCCACCACCTCCGGGTGCGAGGTGAGCAGCCCGCCGAGGTCTGCGGACAGGTACGTCGGACGGCTCCGCTGCCGGGCGGCGACCAGCTCGGCGAGACCGGTGACACCGGTCAGCACCAGGAGCGAGTCCACCCCTGCGTTGTGAGCACCCTCGATGTCGGTGTCCAGCCGGTCGCCGACCATCAGCGGTCGCTCTCCGCCGACGCGCCGCATCGTCTCGTCGAGCAACGGTCGTTCCGGCTTGCCTGCCACGACCGGCGTGACCTCGGCGAACCTGGCGAGCGTCTCCACCAGCACGCCGTGCCCGGGCGCCACCCCGAACACCGTCGGGATGGTCAGGTCCGCGTTGCTCGCCAGCCACGGCAGGCCCTCGCGCACCCGGACGGCGACCCGCATGATGTCGCGCCAGAGCACCTCCGGCCCGTAGCCGCTGACAACAGCGGCGGCGTCGTCCTCCGCACCCACCGGCACCAGTCCGGCCTCCACGAGCGCGGCCTCGAGGCCCTCGCCCCCCAGCCGCACCACGCGGGCCCCCGCGCCGAACCGCTCGAGCAGGAGGTGCGCGGCCGCTTGCGCTGACGTCACGACGTCCGACGCCGCGGCCGGCACGCCGAGGTCGGTCAGGTGCGCGGCGACCGTCTCGGGCGGGCGAGCAGCGTTGTTGGTGATGTAGGCCGTCCGCATGCCCGCAGCACGGGTCGCACGCAGGTGCTCCGCCGCGCCCGGGACCGCCTCGCGTCCCACGTAGACGACGCCGTCGAGATCGAGCATCGCCAGGTCGTAGGCGGTGGTCAGAGGTTCTGTCGATGCGGCCAGCACGGGGCCAGCCTCTCAGGTCGACCCGCCCTCCGTACGATGCCCTGGTGGACAACGGACAGGTGGTGACGCCGCCGTACGTCGCCGGCCCGTTCCGGCTCCTGCCCTTCCCGGGTCTGATGCTCGCGCCGCACCGGGTCGGGGACCCGTCCACCGGCCGCGCGTTCGCTCGCCCCTATCGCGGGGTCGCTGCACGGCTGGCTCGCTGGCAGGGGCGTGGGCTCTTGCACCGCGACGACGCTCCCGCGCTCTACCTCCACGAGTACAGCTCGGCGGGCATCACGATCCGCGGCCTCGTCGGTGCGCTGGACGTCTCCCGACGCGCGACCCGGGCCGAGGACCGCGCCGTCCTGCCCCACGAAGGCATCCACCCCGCGCATGCCGACGACCTGGCGGACCGGATGGCGGAGATGGGTCTCAACCCCGCTCCGATCCTCCTGGTCCACAGCGGGACCGAGCGGCTCGGCGCGTTGATGGCTGCGACGCTCGACGCTGCGCCCGACCACGAGTTCACCGACCGGTCTGACCAGGAACACCGGATCTGGGCGATCCGAGACCCGGCGGAGCTGGCCGACATCGCAGGCGAGCTGCGCGACACCCGCGCACTGATCGCCGACGGCCACCACCGCTACGCCGCCTACCTGCGCCTGCAGCGGCGCGAGCCCGGCGGACCCTGCGACCTCGGTCTGGCGATGCTGGTCGACCAGACAGCGACCCCGCTCTTCCTCGGGCCGATCCACCGCAGCCTGACCGGCACGACGCTCGACGACGTACGCAGCGCCGCCGAGAGCCTTGGCATGGCGTGCGCGAGGCGAAGCCGACCGGACGCTGTCGCTGCGCTCGGACCCAGCACCCTGGCCGCTACCGACGGCTCGGAGTGGGTCGTTGTCGACCTTGCCGTGCCGCCCGACCGGGCCGCCGTCGAGCTGCTGCATCGACAACTGGTGCCGGCGCTCCCCCACGGTCCGACGACCATCGGCTACCACCACACCGTCGACGATGCCCTCGCTGCTGCCGACCCCCGGTCGAGCATCGCGGTGCTGATGCCGGCGCCGGCGGTGGATCTCGTCCAGCGCATTGCGGAAGCCGATCGGCTGCTCCCGGAGAAGGCGACATCGTTTCAGCCCAAGCCGAGTCTCGGCGTGCTCATCCGCTCACTGCGCGACGGATCAGGCGCGCCGAGCTGATCTCCACCTCCACCCGCGACGCCGTCGCGCCGCCGGCGCGGTAGAACCGCCGGCGCAGGGCACCGCTCACCTCGACCTGGTCGCCCGGCCGCCACCCACCGACAGCACGCCGCGGGCGCGCCTCCCACGCACAGCAGTCGAGGACGTCGACGCTCTGGCCGCGGCCGCCGGCCGGCAGCGCTCGCACCGTCACCCTCGGCACGACGACCCTGACCACCCACAGCTCGTCGCCGCTGGGCAACACGCGACGCTCCGGCTCACCGGACACCGTGCCTGCGAGCCGCACCTCATTGGCGCGATGCTGGCCGTTGACAGCCTTCTTGTTCGTGCTCATCCGGCACCTCCTTCTGCCGGCCAGCAAACGGAGCACAGCCGACAAACGGAGCGATTCCGCGGGAGTGCGTGTGGACGAGATGGCACCGGGCGCAGCCTGTGGACGACAAGTGCGCCGACAGCGCCACGAGGTGCCGTCGGACTCCCGGATCACGGTCGATGCTCACCGTGGCCCCCCAATCGGCCCGGATCAGCCACAGGTACTGACCAGGTCACGGCAAAAAGCACAACGGGCGACCAGAAAACTGGTCGCCCGTTGGCAATGTATGTCCGGCGGCGTCCTACTCTCCCACAGCCTCTCGGTTGCAGTACCATCGGCGCTGGCAGGCTTAACTTCCGGGTTCGGGATGGGTCCGGGTGTTTCCCTGTCGCTGTGGCCGCCGTAACTTTATGAACCCCTTTTGCTTGGGCACGGTTGGGTGCCCTTGGGTGGGGGTTGGATTTTGTGGACGCGTGTTTGTGGTGTTGGACGGCTTTGGTGCCGTTGTTTGTGTGTCTTGGCCGTTTGTCCCGGTCACGTCAACGTTGTTTTGTTGGTTGTGTTGGGGATTTGTGTGGCAAGTGTTCGGCCTATTAGTACCGGTCGGCTGGGCATTGCTGCTGTACACCTCCGGCCTATCAACCCAATAGTCTGTTGGGGGCCTTACACCCTCAAGGGGTGGGGAAACCTCATCTTGAAACGTGCTTCCCGCTTAGATGCGTTCAGCGGTTATCACTTCCGAACGTAGCTAACCAGCCCTGCACCTGGCGGTACAACTGGCACACCAGAGGTTCGTCCATCCCGGTCCTCTCGTACTAGGGACAGCCTTTCTCAAGTTTCCTACGCGCGCGGCGGATAGGGACCGAACTGTCTCACGACGTTCTAAACCCAGCTCGCGTGCCGCTTTAATGGGCGAACAGCCCAACCCTTGGGACCTACTCCAGCCCCAGGATGCGACGAGCCGACATCGAGGTGCCAAACCATCCCGTCGATATGGACTCTTGGGGAAGATCAGCCTGTTATCCCCGGGGTACCTTTTATCCGTTGAGCGACACCCCTTCCACATGGTGGTGCCGGATCACTAGTTCCGACTTTCGTCCCTGCTCGACATGTCTGTCTCACAGTCAAGCTCCCTTGTGCACTTACACTCGTCACCTGATTGCCAACCAGGCTGAGGGAACCTTTGAGCGCCTCCGTTACTCTTTAGGAGGCAACCGCCCCAGTTAAACTACCCATCAGGCACTGTTCCTGAACCAGATCATGGCCCTAGGTTAGACATCTAGTACGACCAGAGTGGTATTTCAACGTTGACTCCACAACCACTGGCGTGGCCGCTTCAAAGTCTCCCACCTATCCTACACAAGCCGAACCAAACACCAATGCCAAACTATAGTAAAGGTCCCGGGGTCTTTCCGTCCTGCCGCGCGTAACGAGCATCTTTACTCGTAGTGCAATTTCGCCGAGTCCATGGTTGAGACAGCGCCCAAGTCGTTACTCCATTCGTGCAGGTCGGAACTTACCCGACAAGGAATTTCGCTACCTTAGGATGGTTATAGTTACCACCGCCGTTTACTGGGGCTTAAATTCTCAGCTTCGCACACATACATGTAGAGGTGTGCTAACCGGTCCTCTTAACCTTCCAGCACCGGGCAGGAGTCAGTCCGTATACATCGTCTTACGACTTCGCACGGACCTGTGTTTTTAGTAAACAGTCGCTTGGGCCTGGTCTCTGCGACCCTCCCCGCGTCCCCCAGCTAGTGGGTTGACGGTTCGGGTCCCCCTTCTCCCGAAGTTACGGGGGCATTTTGCCGAGTTCCTTAACCATGGTTGTCTCGATCGCCTTGGTATTCTCTACCTGATCACCTGAGTCGGTTTGGGGTACGGGCGGCTCGTGGCTCGCTAGAGGTTTTTCTCGACAGCATAGGATTACCCACTTCCCCCATCAGGGGTCGGCATCGCATCTCAGACTTGCCTCGCGGCAGCGACCCGGATTTGCCTAGGTCGCGTCCTACATGCTTACCCACGCTCTACCATCGGCGTGGTTGGGCTACCTTCCTGTGTCACCCCATCGCTTGACTACTACCGGATCGGATCCCACGCTCTGCGCCAGCGCCTCACCCCGAAGGGATCGGTCACTGACGTTTCGGGTGGTTAGCATCACCGGACTCGTCATGGACGCCACTTCGCCGGTACGGGAATATCAACCCGTTGTCCATCGACTACGCCTGTCGGCCTCGCCTTAGGTCCCGACTTACCCAGGGCAGATTAGCTTGACCCTGGAACCCTTGATCATTCGGCGCACGGGTTTCTCACCCGTGATTCGCTACTCATGCCTGCATTCTCACTCGTGTGCCATCCACGCCTGGATCACTCCGGCGCTTCACCCGACACACGACGCTCCCCTACCCACCCACACCCCTGAACCAAGCACACAAGGTGCCGGCTGAGGTCCTGACTGAACAGGATGTGAGTGCCATGGCTTCGGCGGACGGCTTGAGCCCCGCTACATTGTCGGCGCGGAATCACTTGACCAGTGAGCTATTACGCACTCTTTCAAGGGTGGCTGCTTCCAAGCCAACCTCCTGGTTGTCACTGCGACTCCACATCCTTTTCCACTTAGCCGCCCCTTAGGGGCCTTAGCCGATGGTCTGGGCTGTTTCCCTCTCGACTACGAACCTTATCGCCCGCAGTCTCACTGCCACGCTCTCACTTACCGGCATTCGGAGTTTGGCTAACGTCAGTAACCTGGTCGGGCCCATCGGCTATCCAGTGCTCTACCTCCGGCAAGAAACACGCAACGCTGCACCTAAATGCATTTCGGGGAGAACCAGCTATCACGGAGTTTGATTGGCCTTTCACCCCTATCCACAGGTCATCCCCTCCATTTTCAACTGAAGTGGGTTCGGTCCTCCACGCCGTCTTACCGGCGCTTCAACCTGCCCATGGATAGATCACTCCGCTTCGGGTCTAGAGCATGCGACTCAAACGCCCTATTAGGACTCGCTTTCGCTACGGCTACCCCACACGGGTTAACCTCGCCACACACCGCTAACTCGCAGGCTCATTCTTCAAAAGGCACGCCATCACCAGGACGAATCCCAGCTCTGACGGATTGTAGGCGCATGGTTTCAGGTACTATTTCACTCCCCGCCAGGGGTACTTTTCACCTTTCCCTCACGGTACTGGTCCGCTATCGGTCATCGAGAAGTATTTAGGCTTAACGGGTGGTCCCGCCAGATTCACACACCATTCCAGGAGTGGCATGTTACTTGGGAAACACTCACGGAGTCACCACCTTACGTCTACGGGGCTATCACCCGCTACGGCGCAGCTTTCCAACTGCTTCGACCTCAATGATGATTTCTAACTCCGCACACCACCAGCAGCTGATGCACGAGTGCTCCCACGACCCCCCAACCGCAACCCCTGCCAGGTATCACACGATTGAGGTTTAGCCTGATCCGATTTCGCTCGCCACTACTCTCGGAATCACTATTGTTTTCTCTTCCTGCCGGTACTGAGATGTTTCACTTCCCGGCGTTCCCTCCACACACCCTATTTCATTCAGGTGCAGGTAACTGGACATAACTCCAGCTGGGTTTCCCCATTCGGACATCCCCGGATCAACGCTCGGTTGCCAACTCCCCAGGGCATATCGCAGGCTCCCACGTCCTTCATCGGCTCTCGATGCCAAGGCATCCACCATGCGCCCTTACCAACTTGCCACACAAACCACCAACGCACACAACAAAACACGTCACGCACGCACAACAAACAGCAGCCTGTGCAATAAAATGATCAAGAACACAAAACGATATACAACACTACAAACACACGCACAAACACAAACCCCAACCAAAACCGGTCAGGGCAAATATCCGCACGTGATGCTCGCGTCCACTATCCAATAATCAAACAACAAGAGCCCTACCAGCCCCCACACCCCAACCGGGATGAAGACGTCTGATGCCTCAGACACCCAACAGCGCGCCATACCATCTACTCGCCCACTCAAGAGCTGTCGATTGCGTTCCACTAGTGAACACCCCAACACAACCAGCACATTCGGCCAGCTGCCACAGGTGTGCTCCTTAGAAAGGAGGTGATCCAGCCGCACCTTCCGGTACGGCTACCTTGTTACGACTTCGTCCCAATCGCCAGCCCCACCTTCGACGGCTCCCCCCACAAGGGTTGGGCCACCGGCTTCGGGTGTTGCCGACTTTCGTGACGTGACGGGCGGTGTGTACAAGGCCCGGGAACGTATTCACCGCAGCGTTGCTGATCTGCGATTACTAGCGACTCCGACTTCATGGGGTCGAGTTGCAGACCCCAATCCGAACTGAGACCGGCTTTTTGGGATTCGCTCCCCCTCACGGGATCGCAGCCCTTTGTACCGGCCATTGTAGCATGCGTGAAGCCCTGGACATAAGGGGCATGATGACTTGACGTCATCCCCACCTTCCTCCGAGTTGACCCCGGCAGTCTCCCATGAGTCCCCACCATTACGTGCTGGCAACATAGAACGAGGGTTGCGCTCGTTGCGGGACTTAACCCAACATCTCACGACACGAGCTGACGACAGCCATGCACCACCTGTACACCAGTATCAAAGAGACCTCTATCTCTAAAGGCTTCCGGTGTATGTCAAACCCAGGTAAGGTTCTTCGCGTTGCATCGAATTAATCCGCATGCTCCGCCGCTTGTGCGGGCCCCCGTCAATTCCTTTGAGTTTTAGCCTTGCGGCCGTACTCCCCAGGCGGGGCGCTTAATGCGTTAGCTACGGCACGGAACCCATGGAATAGGTCCCACACCTAGCGCCCAACGTTTACGGTGTGGACTACCAGGGTATCTAATCCTGTTCGCTCCCCACACTTTCGCTCCTCAGCGTCAGGTAATGCCCAGAGAACCGCCTTCGCCACCGGTGTTCCTCCTGATATCTGCGCATTTCACCGCTACACCAGGAATTCCATTCTCCCCTGCATACCTCAAGTCTGCCCGTATCGAAAGCAAGCATCGAGTTAAGCCCGATGTTTTCACTCCCGACGCGACAAACCGCCTACGAGCCCTTTACGCCCAATAATT
The DNA here is from genome assembly GCA_963756795.1 of uncultured Actinomycetota bacterium. Classification (GTDB taxonomy): domain Bacteria; phylum Actinomycetota; class Actinomycetes; order Propionibacteriales; family Nocardioidaceae; genus Nocardioides. Next base: position 935,388 of record CAVWPK010000002.1, read on the forward strand.
CCGGACAACGCTCGCACCCTACGTATTACCGCGGCTGCTGGCACGTAGTTGGCCGGTGCTTCTTCTGTACCTACCGTCACTCACGCTTCGTCGGTACTGAAAGAGGTTTACAACCCGAAGGCCGTCATCCCTCACGCGGCGTTGCTGGATCAGGCTTCCGCCCATTGTCCAATATTCCCCACTGCTGCCTCCCGTAGGAGTCTGGGCCGTGTCTCAGTCCCAGTGTGACCGGTCACCCTCTCAGGCCGGCTACCCGTCAAAGCCTTGGTAGGCCATTACCCCACCAACAAGCTGATAGGCCGCGAGCACATCCCCAGCCGAAAAACTTTCCACACACCCCCATGCAGGAGCGCGTCATATCCGGTATTAGACACCCTTTCGAGTGCTTATCCCAGAGCCAGGGGCAGATTACTCACGTGTTACTCACCCGTTCGCCGCTCGTGTACCCCCAAAGGAGCCTTACCGCTCGACTTGCATGTGTTAAGCACGCCGCCAGCGTTCGTCCTGAGCCAGGATCAAACTCTCCATAAAAAGAATCATTACCCAGCAAACAAACAAAAACTAGCAATTGCCAGAATCATTTGACTTGCCAAAAACCCACGACACCCACACCAAAATGCGAATGCCGCACAAAACAAATCACAACGACATAAATTGCATGACACACTGTTGAGTTCTCAAACATCACACGCACTCCGCGTCCGGCTCACGCCAGGACTTCGGGGCAACCTGTGAAACTTTACCGGTGTCGGTTAGGGCCGTCAACTCCGTGGCACCTGTGTGGTGCCGGGGGTTGGCCGCCGAGAATCTCGACCGGTGTCTCGGCACACAGCGACCCAGGGACCTGTTGCCTCGCGGCGGGTTTGGGAGCCGCATGCTGCGACGGGGAGGAAGTTAGCAGGCGAGGTGCCCCCTGGTGCAAATCGGGGCACACCTCGCCGTCGCGGACGCGTTCAGGCGCCCTCGGCGAGCGGGTGGCGACGGTACGGCGAGACGGTCGGATCGCCCACGATCCAGTACCGCCACGACCGGTCGGCAGCTCGCCGCAGCCCGGTCCGGGGGCCGCTCGCGATCGCTCCGCCGGCCTCTCCCGGGGTCAGCGTGATCGCGCCACCTGTCAGGTCGGTGCCGTAGTGGTCGAGGGTGATCCCGAGCGCGCGGCCGAGTCGTCCCGGCCCACGGGCCAGGTCACGATCCGGTGCGCCCGGCCGGAGCGTCCGGGCCACCTCGATCCCGTCGACCACCTGTCCGGCGCGCATCAGCACCCCGCTGGGTGTCCCGTCCGGGCCGACGCTGACGTTGGCGCAGACATGGATCCCGTGGCTCAGGTAGCAGTACAGGCGACCCGGAGGCCCGAACATCACCCGGTTGCGTGCCGTGGGGCCACGGAACGAGTGGGAACCCGGGTCGTCCGCGCCGGCGTACGCCTCGACCTCCGTCAGGCGTACGGCGACCGGCCCGTGCCGGAGGACGGCGCCGAGCAGTCGCGGCGCGACCTGCTCGACCGGACCGTCGAGCAGGTCAGCGAGCGCGTTCACGGACTCCGTCCAGGAGCGTCCGGGCCTCCGTGACGCACGTCCGCAGCTCGACCAGCTGCTCACCCACCCGCTCTGGCGCCGTGCCTCCGCGACCGTTGCGCGAAGCAACCGACCCCTCGACGGTGAGGACCGCGCGCACCTCGGGGGTGAGCGCCGGCGAGATCGCAGCGAGCTGCGCGTCGGACAGCTCATCGAGCTCGATGCCCAGCTCCTCGCACTCGCGCACGCAGCTGCCCGCCACCTCGTGGGCGACCCGGAACGGCACTCCCTGCCGGACCAGCCACTCGGCGATGTCCGTTGCCAGCGAGAACCCCTGGGGTGCGAGCTCGGCCATCCGCGCGGTGTTGAAGGTCAGGGTCGCGATCTGTCCGGTGAAGGCCGGCAGCAGCACCTCGAGGGTGTCGACGGAGTCGAACACCGGTTCCTTGTCCTCCTGCAGGTCGCGGTTGTAGGCCAGCGGCAGCGCCTTCAGGGTCGTCAGCAGCCCGGTCAGGTTGCCGACCAACCGGCCGGCCTTGCCGCGCGCCAGCTCGGCGATGTCGGGGTTCTTCTTCTGCGGCATGATGCTCGACCCGGTCGACCACGAGTCGTGGAGGGTGACGAACCCGAACTCCCTGGTCGCCCACAAGATGACCTCTTCGGCGATCCGGCTGAGATCCACCCCGGCCTGGGCGGCAACGAACGCGAACTCGGCGACGAAGTCGCGGGAGGCGGTGCCGTCGATGGAGTTGGCCGTGGACCCGGTGAAGTTGAGCTCGCGCGCGACCAGCTCGGGGTCGAGGCCGAGGCTCTGTCCGGCGAGCGCGCCCGAGCCGTACGGCGAGTCCGACTCCACCCGCCGCCGCCAGTCGGCGAGCCGGTCGACGTCGCGCAACAGCGCCCAGGCGTGGGCCAGCAGGTGGTGCGAGAGCAGCACCGGCTGCGCATGCTGGAGATGGGTCCGCCCCGGCATCACGGCGCCGAGGTGTCGGTCCGCCTGACCAGCGAGCGCATCGACCAGGTCGAGCAGCAAGGCGCTGACGGTGAGCGAGTGGTCGAGCAGGTAGCACCGGAACAGGGTGGCGATCTGGTCGTTGCGGGACCGCCCGGCGCGGAGCTTGCCGCCGATGTCGGGACCGATCTCCTCGATCAGGAGCCGCTCGAGGGCGCCGTGCACGTCCTCGTCCGACGGATCGGGAAGCAGCCTGCCGTCGGCGAACCGGTCGGACAGGACGTCGAGCCCCCGATGCAGCTCGGCCTCCTCGGCGGGGGTGAGCAGCCCCGCTGCGGCGAGCGCCTTCGCATGGGCGTGCGAACCGGCGATGTCGTAGTGCCCGAGCCGCCAGTCGAAGTGGGTCGACCGGGAGAGCGCCTCGAGCTCCGGTGCCGGTCCGCCCGCGAACCGACCGCCCCAGAGCCTGCCCTCGCCGGTAGTGCCCGCGCCACCGCTTCCCCTGTTCACCGTGCTCCTCCCCGGACCGCCTCGATCGCCGCCACCATGATGTCCGGCAGGTCCGGCGAGGCCGCGGTCCCGTCCTCGCGGAGCGCCTCGGGCGCCCACCACCGTGCCTCCAGGATGTTGCCCACCTCACCCGGCTCAAGACCCCCGAAGTGGATGTCGACCGGGCCGTCGAGCGGCAGCGCGAAGAAGTGGTTGTCGCTGAGGTAGTCGACGCCGTCCCACGAGAAGGGGTGGCTGGCCCGGTGGAAGGGGCCGACCAGCGCGTCCTCGGGAACGACGACGCCCGTCTCCTCGAGCAGCTCTCGCACACCGGCCGCGACGAGGGTCTCGCCCGGGTCGACCGCTCCCCCGACACTGACCCAGTGCAGGTCGCCGGGATGGGCAGGATCCTGGCCCTGGAGCAGCAGCACCTCGCGCGCCGCATTGACCGGGAGGACGCGTGCCGCCACCCGGTGGACGCGGATCTTCGATTCTGACGAGCTCATCTAGTCGGTCCCGAACTCCATCGCGGCCTCGTCGAGGAGGGCCTCCTCCTCGCCGGTCAGATCGGGGTTGGCCGCGATCCGGTCCGCCCCACCTGATTCGATCTCGCCGTAGAGGACCCCGTTCTCGACGGCGACCAGGCCCTGGTGCATCGGCTGGTCGGCGTACTGCTCCAGCTTGGCGCGCGAGTCGGCGATGTCGAGGTTGCGCATGGTCAGCTGGCCGATCCGGTCGGTCGGACCGAACACGGCGTTCTCGGTGCGCTCCATCGACAGCTTGTCGGGGTGGTAGGAGAACGCCGGCCCGTCGGTGCGCAGGATCGTGTAGTCCTCGCCACGCCGCAGCCGGACCGTCACCTCGCCGGTCACCAGCGAGGCGATCCAGCGTTGGATCGACTCCCGCAGCATGAACGCCTGCGGGTCCAGCCACCGGCCCTCGTAGAGCAGCCGTCCGAGCCGCCGGCCGCTGTTGTAGTAGTTCTCGAGGGTGTCCTCGTTGTGGATGGCGTTGAGCAGCCGCTCGTAGGCGATCCAGAGCAGCGCCATGCCGGGCGCCTCGTAGATGCCGCGGGACTTGGCCTCGATGATCCGGTTCTCGATCTGGTCGGACATGCCAAGACCGTGCCGGCCGCCGATCACGTTGGCCGCGAGCACGAGGGCCACCGCGTCGTCGTAGGGCTGGCCGTTGATCGCGACCGGTCGGCCCGCGTCGAAGGTGACCGTGACGTCCTCCGTCGCGATCTCGACCGACGGGTCCCAGAACTTCACGCCCATGATCGGCTCGACCGTCTCGAGCGACACGTCGAGGTGCTCCAGGGTCTTCGCCTCGTGGGTCGCGCCCCAGATGTTGGCGTCGGTCGAGTAGGCCTTCTCCTTGCTGTCCCGGTAGGGCAGGTCGTGCTCGGTCAGCCACTGGCTCATCTCGGCCCGGCCGCCGAGCTCGGAGACGAACTCGGGATCGAGCCACGGCTTGTAGATCCGCAGCTCGGGGTTGGCCAGCAGGCCGTAGCGGTAGAACCGCTCGATGTCGTTGCCCTTGAAGGTCGACCCGTCGCCCCAGATGTCGACCTGGTCCTCGTGCATGGCGCGCACCAGCATGGTGCCGGTCACCGCGCGACCGAGCGGCGTGGTGTTGAAGTAGGCGCGACCACCTGAGCGGATGTGGAAGGCACCGCAGGCCATCGCTGCGAGGCCCTCCTCGACGAGCTCCCGGCGGCAGTCGACGGAGCGGGCGAGCTCGGCGCCGTACTCCAGCGCGCGGGTGGGGACGCCGGAGATGTCGGGCTCGTCGTACTGGCCGATGTCAGCGGTGTAGGTGCACGGGATCGCGCCCTTGTCCCGCATCCAGGCCACGGCGACGGAGGTGTCGAGGCCGCCGGAGAAGGCGATCCCGACGCGCTCACCCTTGGGGAGGGTGGTGAGGACCTTGGACAACTCAGTGGTTCCTTTCGGCGAAGGCGGTGAACTTCTGGGCGAGGGCGTCGCCCCCGGTCGGGTCGCGGCCGATCACCAGCACGGTGTCGTCGCCGGCGATGGAGCCGAGCACGTCCGGCAGGTCGACCTTGTCGATCGCACTGGCGAGGAACTGCGCGGCACCCGGCGGCGTGCGCAGGACGACGAGGTTGGCGCTGGCCTCGGCACTGGCGAGGAGCTCGGCACAAAGGCGGGCCAGCCGGTGGTAGGACGCAGCGCTCTCGGCGTGGGCCGGCGCGCGGTTGCCTCCCTCGGCGGGTACGGCGTAGACGAGTCCGCCGGACGAGAGCCGGACCTTGACCGCATCCAGCTCGACCAGGTCGCGGCTCAACGTGGCCTGGGTGACGTGAACTCCCCTGCCGCCGAGGAGCTCGGCGAGCTCGGCCTGGGAGTGCACCTCACGACTGCCGAGCAGGTCGGTGATCAGCTGCTGGCGGGCGTTCTTGGTCAGCGGGGTCAGCGCGCGCTCAGTCATGACGCCTCGCGTCGAGCCAGGCCAGGATCGCCTTCTGGGCGTGCTTGCGGTTCTCGGCCTCGTCCCAGACGACGCTCTGCGGGCCGTCGAGCACCTCGGCGGTGATCTCCGAACCGCGGTAGGCCGGAAGGCAGTGCAGCACGATCGCGTCGGGCTTCGCATGCGCCATCAGCTCGGAGGTGACGGCGTACGGCGCGAAGATCGCCCGCCGGGCCTCGGCCTCCTCCTCCTTGCCCATGGAGACCCAGGTGTCGGTGACGACGACGTCGGCGCCCTCGACCGCCGCAACCGGGTCGTCGTTGACCGTGACCTGGCCTTCGCGCATGAGGTCGACCGTCTCGCGCACCGCTGCGGACGGCAGGTAGTCCCCGGGGCACCCGAACACGATCTCCAGGTCCGCGATCGCGCCGGCCAGGGCCCACGAGTTGCCCATGTTGCAGGCGGCATCACCGAGGAAGGCCACCCGCAGGTCGGCGAGGCGGCCCTTGTGCTCCTGGATCGTGAGCAGGTCGGCCAGCAGCTGGCAGGGGTGGAACTCGTCGGTGAGCGCGTTGACCACCGGCACGCCGGCGTACGCCGCCATCTCGTCGATCCGGCTCTGCTCGTAGGTGCGCCACACGATCGCCGACGCCTGTCGCCCCAGCACCCGGGCGACATCGGCCACGGACTCCCGCCTCCCGATCCCGGCCAGGGTCCCGTCGACCAGCATCGGGTGGCCGCCGAGCTCGGCGATGCCGGCGGCGAAGGAGGCCTGGGTGCGCAGCGTCGGCTTGTCGAAGATCATCGCGACGGTGCGCGGTCCGGCGAAGGCCCGGTGGCGGAACGGGTCCCTCTTGTACGTCGCGGCGAGTGCCAGCACCTCGGCCTGCTCGGTCGGGCTGAGGTCGTCGTCACGCAGGAAGTGCCTCATCGGTGAGCTCCCTCGCCGACGCCGGCGGTGTCGAGGACGCGGGGCCAGGCGTCGAGGAAACCCTCGGCGTCGACGTTGCTCAGGACCAGCGGCGGCGCCAGCCGGATCCGGTCGGGTGTGGGCGCGTTGACGATGTAGCCGGCGTCCTGGGCGGCGACCACGACCTCGGCTGCCTTCTCCTCGGCCAGCGTCAGCCCGATCAGCAGGCCCTCACCACGCACCTCGGTCACCCGAAGGTCCCGGGCAAGCCCCTCCCGCAGCCGGCTGCCGACCGTGGCCACGCGATCGAGGAGTCCGTCCTCCTCGATGACGTCGAGCACGGCCAACCCGGCCGCCGCAGCGACCGGGTTGCCGCCGAAGGTGGTGCCGTGGTTGCCCGGTTCGAAGAGATCGGCGGACCCGCCGGTGGCGACGCAGGCGCCGATCGGGATGCCGCCGGCGAGGCCCTTGGCCAGCGTGACGATGTCGGGAACCACCGGCTGGCCCGGGTCGACCAGTCCGTCGTGCTGGTGCGCGAACCACGCGCCGGTCCGGCCGATGCCGGTCTGGATCTCATCCAGCCAGAGCAGCGCACCGTGCGCGTGGGCGATCCGCTGCGCGGCCGGCAGGTAGTCGGTGGGAGGTACGACGACACCGGCCTCTCCCTGGATCGGCTCGATGAGCACCGCGGCCGTGGTGTCGTCGACCGCCGCCTCGAGCGCAGCCGTGTCGCCGTACGGAACGAAGTCGACGTGACCCGGGAGCGGCTCGAACGGCTCGCGGTAGGCGGCCTTCGAGGTCAGTGCGAGCGCGCCCATGGTCCGGCCGTGGAAGCTGCCCTCGGTCGCGACGACGCGCGTCCGACCGGTGCGCCGGGTCAGCTTGAACGCCGCCTCGTTGGCCTCTGCGCCGGAGTTGGTGAAGAAGACCCGGGCCTCGGTGCCGAGCAGGGCGACCAGTCGCTCGGCGAGCTCGATCTGGGGAGCGCTGGCGAAGAAGTTCGAGATGTGGCCGAGGAGCTGCAGCTGGCCGGTGACGGCAGCGATCAGGCGGGGATGGGCGTGACCGAGGGAGTTGACCGCGATCCCACCGAGCAGGTCGACGTACTCCCTGCCGTCGGCGTCCCACACGTGCGCACCCGCGCCGCGGGTGAGGACGAGCTTCGGCGGGCCGAAGGTGTTCATCAGGGCGCCGGTGTAGCGCTCGGTCCAACCGGCGGAGCTGGTGGTGGTCACGCGCCCACCTCCCGCGCCTTGCGGGTCTTCGTGGTCACGCCGGGCAGCACCTGGGTGCCGACGCCTTCGTCGGTGAACAGCTCGAGGAGTACGGCGTGCGGCTGCCGCCCGTCGACGACGGTGGCGCGCTGCACGCCACCCTTGACCGCCTGCAAGCAGGCGCCCATCTTCGGGATCATGCCGCTGGCGAGGGTCGGGAGGATCTCCTCGAGCGCTTCCGGGGCGATCTCGCCGATGACCTCCTCCGGGTCCGGCCAGTCGAGGTAGAGGCCCTCGACATCGGTCAGCACGAGCAGCTTCTCTGCACCGAGGGCGACCGCGAGCGCAGCGGCCGCGGAGTCGGCGTTGACGTTGTGGACGATGCCGTCGGCGTCGGGCGCGACGCTGGAGACGACCGGGATCCGGCCGGCCTCGATCAGGTCGAGCACCGACTCGGGCCGCACCTGCGCCACTTCGCCGACGAGCCCGAGGTCGACCTCCTCGCCGTCGATGACGGTGTTGGTGGCCTCGGCCGTGAACAGCCCGGCGTCCTCACCGGAGAGGCCGACGGCGAGCGGTCCGTGCTCGTTGATCAGGCCGACCAGCTCCCGCTGGACCTGACCGACCAGCACCATCCGGACCACGTCCATCGCCTCGGGTGTGGTGACCCTCAGTCCGCCGCGGAACTCGGACTTGATGCCCAGCCGGTCGAGCATCTGCGAGATCTGCGGGCCGCCGCCGTGGACCACGACCGGCTTGAAGCCCGCGAACCGCAGAAATGCGATGTCCTCGGCGAAGGCCTTCTTCAGGTCCGGGTCGGTCATCGCGTTCCCGCCGTACTTCACCACGACGACCTTGCCGTGGTAGGCCTTCAGCCACGGCAGCGCCGCCGCCAGGGTGGCCGCCTTCTTCGAGTCGGGCCGGCCCGGGTAGTGCAGCACGGTCTCGAGCACGATGTCGTTGTCACTCGCTTCGGGTGATTTCATGAGCTGTAGGCACTGTTCTCGTGGACGTAGGCGTGGGTCAGGTCGTTGGTCCAGATCGTGGCCTCCGCGGCACCGGCCTTGAGGTCGATGGTCACGGTGACCTGGCGCGGCTCGAGATCGATCGCCGCCGGGTCCTCTCCCGGCCCCGAGTTGCGGCAGACCCAGACGCCGTTCATCGCGACGTCGAGATCGGCCGGGTCGAACGCGGCGTCCGTCGTACCGATGGAAGCCAGCACCCGGCCCCAGTTGGGGTCCTTGCCGAAGACCGCGGCCTTGAACAGGTTGCTCCGAGCGACGCTCCTGCCGACCGCGACCGCGTCGTCCTCGGTCGCGGCGTTGACGGTCGTGATCGCGATCTCGTGGTCAGCCCCCTCGGCGTCGGCGAGCAGCCGCATGGCAAGCGCGGAGCACACCTCGCTCAGCGCTGCCGTGAATTCCTCCGTGCTGGGCGTGACGCCGCTGGCTCCGCTGGCCAGCACGGTCACCGTGTCGTTGGTCGACATGCAGCCGTCGGAGTCGAGGCGGTCGAAGCTGACCCGGGTCGAGGCCCGGAGCGCGGCGTCGAGCTCCTCCGCCGGCACCACGGCATCGGTGGTGATGACGACGAGCATGGTGGCGAGCTGGGGTGCGAGCATGCCGGCGCCCTTGGCCATCCCGGCGACCGACCATCCGTCGCGCTCGACCACGACCTGCTTGCTGACCGAGTCGGTGGTCATGATCGCGTGCGCGGCATCGTCACCGCCGTCGACCGACAGCGCCGCATGCGCCGCGTCGACGCCGGCGAGCAGGGTCGGCCGGTCGTTGCGCAGCCCGATCAGGCCGGTCGAGCAGACCACCACGTCGATCGCGCCGATCCCGAGGTTCGAGGCCACCTGCTCGGCGACCTGATGGGTGGTCTGGAACCCCTCGGGGCCGGTGTAGCAGTTCGCGCCGCCGGCGTTGAGGACGACGGCCCTGACCACGCCGTCCTTGACGACCTGCTCGCTCCAGAGCACCGGGTTGGCCTTGCACCGGTTGGCGGTGAAGACGGAGGCGGAGTCGAAGTGCGGACCTTGGTTGACGACGAGCGCGAGATCGAGCTTGTCGTCGGCCTTCAGGCCGCAGTGCACGCCGGCGGCGACGAAGCCGGCAGGTGTGGTGACAGACATCGATCGGTTCCTGGTGTCGGTGGTTGAGGTGCGAGTGCAGTGAAGCCTCGAGACCTAGGGGACGGCGGGGGCGACGCTGTGCCCCGCTCGTCGCCACGCCTCCTCGGCCCGTTCGGCGTCGTTCTTGGGGACCAGGATCCAGTCGGTGCCGAAGGTCGACAGGACGAACACCGTCACACCGGCCTCGGCAAGTGGCGCGACCAGCGCGACGAGCACGCCGGTGACCCCGGACGAGAGGTCGAAGTCGGCGGAGCCGTCCTCGGGCACGACGGCGAAGGCGGTGTAGGGCCGGTGGTGGCGCGCCTTGGCGGGAACATTCCGGGCCGCACACACGATCGACGTCTCGGTCGCGGTCGCGGTCACCGAGAAGATCGACGAGGACTCGGCCCAGGTCGGGATCTCGGCACCCGGGCCGAGCTGGACGATCGCGAGGGTCTCGGGGAAGCGAGCCAGGGAGTATGACGTCATGGGGCCAGTCCTACCGCAGAGAGGCCCGTGGTCTCGTCGTACCCGAGCGCGAGGTTGAGGCACTGCACGGCCGCACCGGCGGTGCCCTTGGCCAGGTTGTCGACCGCTCCGACGGCCACCAGCCGGCCGGCAGCCTGGTCGACGGTCACCTGGAGCTGCACGACGTTGGACCCGACGACCGACTTGGTCTGGGGCCACTGACCCGCCGGCAGCAGCTGCACGAACGGCTCGTCGGCGTAGGCCTTGGCATAGACGTCGTAGGCCTCCACCGCCGTGACCGGCGCGGCGAGCGGCGCGCTGCAGGTGGCGAGGATGCCTCTCGGCATCGGCACCAGCAACGGCGTGAAGCTGACCCGGACCGGTGCGTCGGTCAGGGTCCGGAGGTTCTGGGTGATCTCCGGGGTGTGACGGTGGACGCCGCCGACGCCGTAGGCCGAGGCGTTGCCCATCACCTCGCTGCCGAGCAGGTTGGCCTTCGCGGCCTTGCCCGCGCCGCTGGTGCCGGATGCAGCGACGACCACGACGTCGGGCTGGACCAGGCCGGCAGCCACGGCCGGCGCGAGGGTGAGCGTCGTGACGGTGGGGTAGCAGCCCGGGACCGCCACCCGCTTGGCGCCGACGAGCCGGTCCCGCTGGCCGGGGAGCTCCGGCAGTCCGTAGGGCCAGGTGCCGGCGTGCTCGCTGCCGTAGAACTGCTCCCAGTCGCCGGGATCGGTCAGCCGGAAGTCGGCGCCGCAGTCGATGACCAGCACGCTGTCGTCCAGGTCGCCGAGCGCCGAGGCGAGCGGACCGGACTGCCCGTGTGGGAGTGCGAGGACGACGACGTCGTGGCCGGCCAGGGTCTCCAGGCTGGTCTCGTCGAGGACCCGGTCGGCGAGCGGCGTCAGGTGCGGTTGGAGGGAGCCGAGCGACGCGCCCGCGTTGCCGCCGGCGGTGAGGACACCGATCTCCACCTGGGGATGCCCGAGGAGGAGGCGCAACACCTCGCCTCCGGCGTACCCGCTGGCGCCGGCGACGGCCACCCTGACTCGCTTCATGTGCATGACTATACAGTCCTCTGCATGTTTCCTCACAACGGGGACCGATACTCGGTCGCGGCCGTCGGCGACGCGTCGTAGCGTCCGTCGGCATGACCCGACTCGAGTTCTCCGACTACCTCGACCATATCCGGCGCGAATCCGCCCGGTTCCGTGATGTGCTCGCGACCTGCGACCCCGGTGCCCAGGTCCCGACCTGCCCCGAGTGGTCGGCCGCCGACCTGCTCTGGCACCTCACCACCGTGCAGCACTGGTGGTGCGCGATGATCAGCAACCGGCCGCAGTCCGCCGACGAGATGGGCTACGTCCAGCCGGACCGCCCGGAGGGTTACGACGCCCTTCTCGCTGCGTACGACGACACCCACACCACGTTCGTCGCTGCGCTCGAGGCCGCCGACCCCGCCGAGCCTGCCCACTCGTGGTCGGGAGACCCGGCGAACCACACGGTCGGGTTCACCTACCGACGCCAGGCCCACGAGGCGCTCATCCACCGGCTCGACGCCGAGCTCGCGGCTGGGGCCGTGACACCGCTCGACACCGCACTGGCAGCGGACGGCGTCGACGAGGCTCTGGACTGGATGTACGGCAACCTTCCCGAGTGGGGCAGCTTCGACCCGCTCCCCCAGTACGTCGAGTTCCGGTTGACGGACGCCGGTACGTCGGTCTGGACCCAGCCCGGCATCTTCGCCGGGACGGCGCCCGACGGCACGGTCTACGCGGACGAGAAGGACATGCACGTCGTACCCGACCCCGGCCGCGCGGCCGACGTCGTGGTGTCGGGGCCGGCCGGGAGCCTGGACGCCTGGCTCTGGCACCGCCGGGACGACGCAGGGATCGACGTTGCGGGCGACAGCGCGGTCTGGGACAACGCGCGGGAAGTGCTGGACCAACCGGTCGACTGAGACCGAGGCTCGGTACGGTCGCTCGCGTGATCCAGCGACTCGCGATCTTCCTCGGCTCCCGCAGCGGCTCAGATCCCGGCTTCGCCGAGGAGGCGTACGGCGTCGGCAAGCAGCTCGCCGAGCGCGGGATCGAGCTGGTCTACGGAGGTGGTGGCTCCGGGCTGATGGGTCGGCTGTCGCAAGGCGTGCTCGACGGCGGGGGCCGGGTCTACGGCGTGATCCCGCGGTTCATGGTCGAGCGGGAGTGGGGCAGGGTCCACGAGCCAGGCGTCCAGATGCACGTCGTGGAGACGATGCACGAGCGCAAGGCGATGATGACCGAGCGGGCCGACGCGTTCCTGACCCTCCCCGGCGGGCTCGGCACGTTGGAGGAGCTGTTCGAGGTCTGGACCTGGCAGACCCTCTCGCTGCACGGCAAGCCGATCGGTCTGCTCAACACCGACGGCTTCTGGGACCCGCTGGTCGAGACTCTCGACCGTCTCGCCGAGCGTGGGTTCATGGATCGCCGGACGGTCGACGGACTCGTGGTCGCCCCCGACCTCGACGCGGCGCTCACCGGTCTCGCCGCGCAGATCGGTTAGCGGGACCCCCACACGGGGATGCCGGCCTCGCCGGTCGGCGGGTTCTCGACGATGTGCGCGACGGCGTCAGGTGCGTCCGGGTCGTCGAGGTCGACATAACCGAGCGCCTCGGTGTCGGCCTCGAGGTCAACGACCGTCAGCCCGATCGACTTCCCGTCCGGCGACCAGACCGGGTGGGCGTAGAGACCGTCGGCGACCTGCTCCGGGTTGCGACCGTCGGCGTCCATGATCCAGACGTCGCCGACCTCCGGCTCTCCTCGCGGACTGACGAGGAAAAGCAGCTTCCCGGCCTCGGGCGACCAGTCGATGTGGGTCAGCTGCAGCCCAGCGAGGTCGACGTCGAGCTGCTCGGGCGGCCGGCCGTCGGCGTACCCGCGCCAGAAGGACAACGGGGCATCGGTGGCTTCGTTGTCCTGCCGCCCGAAGATGAACTCGGTGTCCGACACCCACGTGGGCGACCCGCGCACCAGGATGTCGTCGACCACCAGCCGGGGGTCCGACCCGTCTGCACCCGCGACGAAGATCCCTTCGGGAAGATCGTCGTCGCCCGTGCAGACCAGGCCGACCTGCTCGCCGTCGAGGCTCCAGCCCGGCCGCAGCGCATGAGCGCACGGGCCGCTGTCGGGGAAGAACGGCTCGACGGAGGCGCTCTCGAGGTCCCACCGGACCTGCACGAACGGCGCCCGGCCCATGCCGAAGGTCAAGGTCCGACGGTCCGGCGACAGCGTCGGAAGCACGTCGAACGGGCCGGGGGTGATCGGGCGGCTGGAGCCGTCGATGTCGACTGCGTAGATGATCGAGGTCGCGGTGTCGCCCTCGCCTACCTTGTAGGGCACCAGCATCTCGGTGTCGGCAAGGGGCGCATCGTCGTCCGGACCGGGGCTCCCCTCGTCGCTGCGGCCGCCGGTCGGGTTGTCGTCGGCGGTCGGGGCGTCGTCGGAGCCCGAGCGCAGCAGGATGATCCCGGTCGCGACCAGGCCGCCGAGGAGCAGTCCGACGAGGACGACCAGCAGGTAGACGCCGGCTCGGCTGGACCGCTGCTCGGGGATGACCGGGGGCACCGGCCCCCCGAAGACGACGGGTGCCGGTGGCGAGGAGACCGGGCCAGCGGTCGGCACCGACGTTGCTGCCGACGACGATCCGGAGGTCCCGGCCGGAAGCACCTCGGTGACCGGACGCTCGGCGGTCGTGGGACCGGAGATCACCGGTGGGGGCGCCGGCACGCTCGGGCCGGTCGGGCGGCCCGCGGCCGACATGGTGCCGGTGTCACCCAAGAACGCCCGCACCAGCGACTCGTCGGCCTTGCCGAGGGCGAAGCACAGGCTCGCCAGCGCCCAGCACGAGCGGGTCGGATCGTCGGTGCCGCGGTCGCGGGCCAGCGCTGCCCCGGCCTCGCGGATCGCCGCCTGGGGGGCCGCGTCGTTGGCCATCACGTCGAGCACGCGGCGCAGCGCACCCAGCCGGACGGCGTCGACCAGCAGGTTCAGCTCACCGAGCGTTGCCTCGTCCTCGGCCAAGAAGTCGTCGAGTACGCCGCGGAACTCCTCGGCCTCGTCGACTACGCCGGCCCCGCGAACGGAGACCAGCTCGCGCAGCGAATGGTGGAGCGCCATGGCGAACATCCTGTCAGGCTCGCGAAGCCGCGTCATCGATCGTTCGGCGGTTGGCCCGACCGGGCGCCGATCTGGCAGCCGTCAGCGCTGGACGGCTCCAACCAGCACGGTGGCCCTGGCCACGGCCGCGTCCCGCGCGGCACTGGTCTCGGCCTCGGTGAGGGTGCGGTCCGGGGCCCGGAACCTCAGTGCGAACGCCAGCGACTTCTGGCCCTCGTCGATCTGCGAGCCGGTGTAGACGTCGAAGAGGCGCACGGACTCGAGCAGCTCCCCCGCGCCGTCGCGCAGGGCCGCCTCGACCGCCGCGGCTGGGATCTCGTCGGCGACGACCAGCGCGACGTCCTCCTTGGCCACCGGGAACGACGAGAACACGGGGCCCGGCGTCACGAGGGTGGCCGCGGCCATCAGCAGGTCCAGGTCGACCTCGAGCGCGGCGCTCCGAGCCGGGAGCCCGAACTCGGCACACACATGGGGGTGCAGCTCACCGGCGTGGCCCAGCATGGCGTCGCCGACCAGGAGAACCGCACAGCGACCGGGATGCCACGGCAAGCGGCTCCCTTGCCGCACCTCGACATCGACTCCGAGGTCCGTCGCCAGCCGACGGACGAGTCCGACCGCGTCGGACCAGTCGGCCGCACGCGCCTCGCCCCACCAGCCGGCCCGCTCCCGCTCACCGGCCAGCACGACCGCCAGGTGGAGCGGCTGGACGGGCAGTGCGTCGACAAGCTTCTGCACGTCGGCCTGGTCCGGTCGGCGGTCGACGCCATAGATCGGCGCCGCGCCCCGGTCGACCGGGAACGCCACGGTGCCGGTCTCGAACAGGGCGACGCCGGCCGCTCCCCGTCCGATGTTGCGCCCCGCAGCCTTGAGGACACCGGGGAGCAGCGTGGTGGTGTAGGCGGGCTCCTCGGTCGACAGCGGGTTGGCCAGCGCCACCGTCCTCCGGAGTACGTCGTCGGCGGGCAGGCCGAGCGCGTCGAAGGTCGCGGCGCCGACGAACGGGAAGCTGATCACCTCCACGCAACCGGCACCGGCCATCGTCCGGCCGACCCGGCGACGGAGCTGTTGCGAGCGGGTCAGACCACGGCCGGCCGCCTCCAGGGGCAGCACCGACGGGACCTGGTCGTAGCCGACGATCCGGACGACCTCCTCGACCAGGTCGACGGGGTCGGTGAGGTCCGGGCGCCAGGGCGGCGGGACCACGGTGATGCCGTCGGCACCGGCTTCGACGGTCGCGCCGATCGCCTCGAGGTTGGCGACGACGGTCGCGGAGTCGATGTCGATGCCGCTCACCCGGGCCGGCAGATCAACCTCGATCCGGATCAACGGCGGCACCGGCGGCGTACCGACCACCGTGACGCCGGCCCCCGTCGTACCACCGCCGAGCTCGACCAACAGTCCGACCACCCGGTCTGCCGCCGCCGCGCAGATGGTCGGGTCCACGCCGCGCTCATTGCGCTTGCCGGCCTCCGAGGTGATCTTGTGGCGCTTGCCGGTACGGAACATCGAGACCGCGTCCCAGTGCGCCGCCTCCACCAGCACGTTCGTGGTGGTCGCGGACATCTCGGTCGCCTCGCCGCCCATGACACCGCCGAGACCGATGATTCCCGAGTCGTCGGTCACGACGAGGTCCTCAGGCGAGAGCGAGCGCTGCGCGCTGTCGAGAGTGGTCATCTGCTCCCCTTCGACGGCGCGTCGGACCCGGATCGGACCCTGAAGCTTGTCGAGGTCGTAGCCGTGGATCGGCCGACCGGTCTCGAGCATCACGTAGTTGGTGATGTCGACCGCGAGCGAGATCGGACGCATGCCCGCCTGGGTGATCCGCTCCACCATCCAGTCCGGGGTAGGTGCCGACGGGTCGAACCCGGTGACGGTCCGAGCGGCGAACACCGGGCAGCCGACGGGGTCGTCGACCACGACCGGGTAGCCGTCGCCGTCCGGCGCTGGGGTGTCACGTAGCGCCGGGTCGCGGTGGGGCGCACCGAACGCGAGAGCCGCCTCCCGGCTGATGCCGCGCAGCGACAGGGCGTAGGCGCGGTCGGGGTTGATCTCGAACTCGATCACCTCCTCGCGGAGGCCGAGGACGTCGAACGCGTCGTCGCCGGGCCCACCGGCCCCGGCGGGCAGCACGATGATGCCGTCATGGTCGTCGCCGAGCCCCAGCTCCCGGGCCGAGCAGATCATCCCGGACGAGACGTGGCCGTAGGTCTTCCGCGCCGAGATCTCGAAGCCCCCGGGCAGCACTCCACCCGGCAGCACCACGACGACCAGGTCGCCGGGCTGGAAGTTGTGGGCACCGCAGACGATGCCCACCCCGTGCCCAGCCTCAGCGGAGCCAGCCTCAGCGGAGCCGTGGACAGCGTTCAGCTCGGGGCCGGCGTCGACCGTGCACCAGTTGATGGTCTTGCCGTTCTTCTGCGGCTCGGCGTCCATGGACAGGACCCGGCCGACCACGAGCGGGCCGGTGATGCCCTCCGCCGCGTGGTGGATCGCCTCGAGCTTCAGCCCGAGATCAGTCAGCCGGTCGGTGAGCAGCTCGGTCGTGACGTCAGCCGGGAGGTCGACGTACTCCTTGATCCAGGAGAGAGGTGCCTTCACGGCCTTACAGCTCCGTTCCGAATGCGGTGGTGAAGCGGATGTCACCTTCGAAGAGCGCACGCATGTCGGCAAGGCCGTGCCGGAACATCAGGGTCCGGTCGATGCCCATGCCGAAAGCGAACCCGGTGTAACGCTCCGCGTCGACGCCGCAGGCGGTGAGCACCCGCGGGTTCACGACGCCGCAGCCGCCCCACTCGATCCAGCCCTCACCCCGGCACGTCCGGCACAGGCTGTCGCCGTCGGAGCGTCCCGATCCGAGGCAGACGAAGCACTTGAGGTCGACCTCGGCGGACGGCTCGGTGAACGGGAAGTACGACGGGCGGAACCGGGTGGTGATCCCTTCGCCGAACATCTGGGTGGCGAAGTGGTCGAGCGTCCCCTTGAGGTGGGCCATCGTGATGCCCTCGTCGATCGCGAGGCCCTCGACCTGGTGGAACATCGGGCTGTGGGTTGCGTCGTACTCGTCGGTACGGAACACCCGCCCCGGGCAGACGACGTAGATCGGCGGCGGCTGGGACAGCATGGTGCGGGCCTGGACCGGCGAGGTGTGCGTCCTGAGCACGACACCGCTCTCGGCGTCGCCGTCGCCTGCGATCCAGAACGTGTCCTGCATGGTCCGGGCGGGATGGTCGGCGCCGAGGTTGAGCGCATCGAAGTTGAGCCACTCCGCCTCGATGACCGGGCCCTCCGCGACCTCCCATCCCATCGCCACGAAGATGTCGGCGATCAACTCGGAGCCGGTGGTGATCGGGTGCCGGGCGCCGACCGGGAGCCGGTCGGTCGGGAGGGTCACGTCGACCGTGTCCTCGACCAGGATCCGCGCCTCGTGCTCGGCCTCGAGCACCTGCTGCCGGGCAGCAAGCGCCTGGCTGACCTCGCCACGGGCCCGGCCGACCCGTTGGCCCGCCTCCTTCCGCGCCTGCGGTGGCAGCGCACCGATCTCCCGGTTGGCGAGCGCGAGGGGGGACCGGTCCCCCGCGTGCGCGGACCGGACCCGCTTGAGCTCCTCCAGGTCGGCCGCTGATGCGATCGCGGCCAGGGCCACGGTACGGGCGGCGTCGACCTCCTCAGGCTGCACGGCAGCAACCTCCACGGGGTCGTAATCGGTATTGGGTCCGGACACGGGCGCCAGTCTAGGAACCACGGCTCCCCGGCGGCGAACCGGTTGTCAAGCGTGGACGGGCCAGGTCACCGTCACGGATCCGCCGCCGCCCGGCCGATCGTCGATGGAGACGGTGCCGCCGTGAGCGCGGACCAGCCCGTTGACGATGTAAAGCCCGAGCCCGGACCCGCCCCCCGAGCTCGCGGTCCAGAACTTCGTGAACACCTGGTTGCGAAGCTCCACCGGGATCCCTTCGCCCTGGTCGACCACCGTGATCGCGACGTACGACGAGTCGGCGGGAGCGAGCGCCACGGTGACCTTGACGTCGCCCTCGCCGTGCCGGACGGCGTTCTCGACCAGGTTGGTGACGACCTGGGTCACCTTGTCGGGATCCGCAGCCACCGGTGGCGGCGGCGACACCTGGTCGACGTCGAGGACGATCCGCCGCGATGTGGCGTGCTGGACGGAGGCCACCACGCGCTCGCTGAGCACGACCACATCGCAGGGTCGCGTGTGCATCTGGAGGCGACCGGTGTCGATCCGCGCGACGTCCAGCAGGTCGGCGATCAGCCGGCTCAACCGGTCGGCGTCGACGGCGACCGTTCTGAGCATCAGCTGCTTCTGCTCGTCGTTGAGCTTGTCCCAGCGGTTGAGGAGCGCACGCACGAAACCACGGACGCCGGTGAGCGGTGACCGGAGCTCGTGGGCGACGGTGGCGACGAGATCGGATCGTTCCCGGTCGAGGCGCGCCCGGCCGCGACCCGAGCGGAGACTCACCGCAACCGTGTCGACCGGGCCGCCGCGCTGCGCCCGTTGCAGCCGCGCGGCGACCAGCACCTCGGTGCCGTCCGGCAGCAGCCAGGTCTGCTCGGGGACCGCGGTCCGCGACGGCAGCCCGGCGTAGGGCGTGTTGCTCTCCACCCATCCCTTGCCGTTGTGGTCGCTGAGCGCCAGCACCGTGGCGAGCGGCAGACCGGTCAGGTCCTCGGTGATGCCGAGCATCCGCCGCGCCGTGGAGTTGCTGGTGAGCACCCGGCCGTCGGGTCCGGCGAGCACGATGCCGTCGGGCAGCGCGTCGAGGACGTCATCCGGCATGCTCTGGATGCTAGTCGGGCGCCGGAGCGCCACCGGCTGCGGTCCTAAGTTGTCCCTGACCGTTGCGCCCGCGCGCTCGCGTACAGGCAGAGCGCGGCGGCGGTGGCCAGGTTGAGACTCTCCGCGCGGCCGTGGACCGGGATCCGGACCCGATGGTCGGCCAGCGCGGCCAAGCCGGTCGGCAGACCCCACGCCTCGTTGCCGAACAACCAGGCGGTACGCCGGGCGAGCAGCTCGTCGGCCTCGAACAGGTCGGCCTCTCCCCCGCTGTCGGCGGCGAGGACGACCAGCCCCGCCGCCCGGGCCGCGCGTACGGCGGCGGCCGGGTCCCGCTCGATCGCGAACGGCAGGTGGAACAGGCTGCCGACGCTCGCCCGAACGGTCTTGGCGTTGTAGGGGTCGACCGAGTCGCCGGCGAAGACCACGCCGTCAGCACCCGCGGCGTCGGCAGTCCTGATCACCGTGCCGGCGTTGCCCGGGTCGCGGATGTCGGCGCAGAGGGCGAGCAGCCCAGGTCGGGCCCGGTGAGGATCCCCGGCCAGATCGAGCCCGTCGCCTCCGTCGACGACATCGTCGAGGGGTACGTCGAAGTGGCGGCACACGGCCACGACACCAGCGGGGGTCACGGCGTCGGACAACGAGCCCAACGCCCGATCGTCCACCAGCGTCACCTCGGCGCCGCCCAGCAGGTCGTCGTACTGCTCGGCCGCCGCGGGCGTCGCGAAGATCTCGACGACCCGCTCCGGCGCCTCCAGGGCACCCGCGACCGCCTTCGGCCCATCAGCGAGGAAGAGCCGTCGCTCGGATCGCACCGAGCGACGGCTCAACTTCCTTGCGTCCTTCACGCGGGCGTTGCCCACGGTCAGGAGAGTCATGCGTGGCTCAGGCCTGGGCCGGGGCGTTGACGTCCTCGGGAAGGGCGGCCTTCGCCTGCGCGACGATCGCCGAGAAGGCAGCGGGGTCGTTGACGGCGAGGTCGGCGAGGATCTTGCGGTCGACCTCGATGCCGGCCAGGTTGAGGCCCTGGATGAACCGGTTGTAGGTCATCCCGTCGGCGCGGGCCGCGGCATTGATCCGCTGGATCCACAGTCGTCGGAAGTTGCCCTTGTTCTTCTTCCGGTCGTTGTAGCTGTAGACCAGCGAGTGGGTGACCTGCTCCTTGGCCTTGCGGTAGAGCCGCGAGCGCTGGCCGCGGTAGCCGCTGGCGCGCTCGAGGGTCGTCCGGCGCTTCTTCGCCGCGTTCACTGCGCGCTTGACGCGTGCCATCTTCTAACTCCTTCAAGTCATCCGGTCGATGCCCGGGGGTCTGGGGGCGATGCCCCCAGTCGGGGGTTCACCGGGGGCGGAGCCCCTGTGCGTGGTCAGAGACCGAGCATCTTCTTCGCGCGCGGGACGTCGTTCTTGGCAACCTCGACGGTGCCGGTCATGCGGCGGGTCACCTTGGAGGACTTCTTCTCCAGGTTGTGGCGCTTGCCGGCCTTCTCCCGCAGGATCTTGCCGGTGCCGGTGACCCGGAACCGCTTGCTGGCACCGGAGTGCGTCTTGTTCTTCGGCATCTCTTCGCTCTCTTCTTAAAGGTCGATGTCGGGGTCGAGCGCCTCGTTGGCCCGCTTGGGCTTCCGGTGCGTCGAAGGCTGGTGGGAAACCCGCTCGGCGTGCTCGGCGGCCTTCTCCTCGGCTCGCTCCGCGGCGGCCTCCTGCTTGGCGGCCTTCACTTCGGCCTTGGCCTCTGCCTTCTTCTTGTTCGGGCCGAGGACCATGATCATGTTGCGGCCGTCCTGCTTGGGCGAGGACTCCACGAAGCCCAGCTCCTCGACGTCCTCCGCGAGCTTCTGGAGCAGCCGGAACCCGAGCTCGGGGCGGTGCTGCTCGCGACCGCGGAACATGATGGTGATCTTGACCTTGTCGCCTGCCTTGAGGAACCGCACGACGTGACCCTTCTTGGTCTCGTAGTCGTGCTGGTCGATCTTGGGCCGGAGCTTCATCTCCTTGATGATGACGTTGGTCTGGTTCCGTCGCGCCTCACGGGCCTTCTGGGCGTTCTCGTACTTGAACTTCCCGTAGTCCATGAGCTTGCAGACGGGCGGCTTGCCCATCGGAGCGATCTCGACGAGATCCAGGTCGGCCTCCTGGGCCAGCTTGAGTGCCTGGTCGGTCGGGACGATCCCGACGGTCTCGCCGTTGGGTCCCACGAGTCGGACCTCGGGGACCCGGATCCGCTCGTTGATACGCAACTCGGTGCTGATGTGTCCTCCAGTGTCGTTGGTCTCGGGAGCGCTCCGGTCTCGAAAAACAAGAACGGCTCCCGCTCGTCCAAGCGGAAGCCAGTCGCAACCCCGTCACCCGCACGCTCACGCGCACGACCGGGTCTCACGGACCGGACCCGACGACCTTTGCTGCAGGGCGGCCGATGCGGGTGGGAGACGATGATGCTGGTGGTCCCCGCTTGTAGATCTGCCACCCCAACTCCATCCGGAGCCAGGCCGACGGATCGGTCAGCCGCTGATGTTACCCGAGTTGTTCCCCGGCGAGCGAATCCCGGGATCGACCTGCGCCCACGCCCAGCCGTCGGGCAGCCGTACCGGACGCCACCCAGCGGCGACCCGGCGCAGGTCGTCGCCGTCGACCGTAAGCGCGTGCTCGCTGCCTACATCCACCACCAGCGCGTCGGCGCCCTCCTGCACGGCCGTCGCGGCGGCGAGCGGCGCCGCCACCGGCACCGGTCGGGCTCCCGGATCCCAGGTGCGCATCGCGTCGGTGCCCGAGAACGCGAGCTGTGCCTTCCGTCCGTCCGGCGCGGTGAGCAGGACGGTCGCCATGTCACTCGACTTGTCACTGGCCAGCCCGGCGGCGTCGTACTCCACGTCGCCGAGCAGCGCGACCACCGGGACCAGCAGCCGGGAGCCGGCCAGCGCGGCCAGCACCTCGGGATACTCCGCGGCATTGCTGGCGTAGGCGCGGAGCGAAGCCAGCAGCGCCAGGTCGGCCGAGCCGTCGTCGCCGACGTACGGCGACCCCTGGATCAGGCGCTGCTGGGGGTGGGGCTCGGTCACCTCCTCATGGTCCCATCGCGTGCGCCGCGTCCCCGCATCCAGGTCACCGGCGTGAAACCATGGCGCCGTGTCCGCCGACTCGATCTCGCGCAACCGCCTGGCGGCCCGGCTCGACGCCGCCGTGCGCGACCACGGCGAGCGGATCAGCGCACCGCTGTTCATCGTCGACGTCGACGCCTTCGACGCGAACGCAGGCGACCTGGTCACGCGAGCGGCGGGCAAGTCGGTGCGGGTCGCCTCGAAGTCGATCCGGGTGCCGGCGCTGCTCCGGCGCGCGCTCTCCCACGAGGGCTTCCGCGGTGTGCTGTCCTACAGCCTCGCCGAAGCACTCTGGCTGGAGGAGCAGGGCGTCAGCGACGACATCGTCGTGGCCTACCCGACCGTCGACCGGATCGCGCTGGAACGGCTGGTCGGCTCCCCTCGAGCAGCCTCCCGAGTCACGCTGATGATCGACGACGTCGCGCACCTGGACATGGTCGACGCCGTCCGCGCGTCGACCGCGGTCCCCGTGCGGATCGCGATCGACATCGATGCCGGACTGATGGTCGGCGGTCGTCACGTCGGTCCCAAGCGCTCCCCGCTGTACGACCCGCCGGAGGTGGTCGCGCTGGCCCGGGTGGTCGTCGACCGGCCGGGATTCCAGCTCGTCGGCGTGATGACCTACGAGGGGCAGGTCGCCGGCGTACCGGACGCGGTCCCCCACCAGCGCGCGAAGTCCCTCGTCGTCCGCCGGCTCAAGGACGCCTCCGTGTCGCAGCTGCGGGCGCGCCGGGCCGCCATTGCCGATGCGCTGCGCGAGGTCGCGGTCGTGAGCTTCTGGAACGCCGGCGGTTCGGGATCGCTGGAGACGTCGACCGCGGACCCGGTGGTCACCGAGGTGACGGCGGGGTCCGGCCTGCTGGTCCCTGCGCTCTTCGACCACTACCAGGCGTTCGAGCCGCGCCCGGCGTCGTACTTCGGGCTTCCCGTCACCCGTCGCCCTTCCCCGGACATCGCCACGGTGCACGGCGGTGGCCTGATCGCCAGCGGGAGCGGATCCTCCGACCGGCTACCGGTCCCGTGGGCACCCGCGGGCTTGCACCTGACCGGCGTCGAGGGCGCCGGCGAGGTGCAGACACCGCTCACGGGTCATCCCGCTGCACTGCTCCAGATCGGAGACCTGGTGTGGTTCCGCCACGCCAAGTCGGGCGAGCCCTTCGAGCACACCATGACGGTGCACCTGGTGTCCGGGGAACGCATCGTCGAGAGCGTTCCCACCTATCGGGGCCATGGCGTCGCCTTCTGAGGATCCAGCGGGTCCGGCCTCACCGCAGGAGACGGCCCGCCTCGTCCTCGACCTCGCCCACTCCCGCAGCCCCACCCTCGGCGACCACCCGCCTGGTATCGATCGACGGTCCAGCCGGGTCGGGCAAGACCACGTTGGCGGTCGACATCGCGGCGCTCGCGCCGGGCGCGTGCGTGGTCCACATGGACGATCTGTACGACGGCTGGAGCGGCCTCGACAGCGTCACCCGCCAGCTCAGCACCTTGGTCCGTCCCCTGAT
Source organism: uncultured Actinomycetota bacterium (assembly GCA_963756795.1). Classification (GTDB taxonomy): domain Bacteria; phylum Actinomycetota; class Actinomycetes; order Propionibacteriales; family Nocardioidaceae; genus Nocardioides. Next base: position 959,027 of record CAVWPK010000002.1, read on the forward strand.
CGCGGGGAAGCCCGGCTTCTACCGGCGCTACGACTGGCACCGTGGCGAGTTCGTCGAGACGGTGGACGTCGAGCCGCCTCCGCTGCTCGTGCTGGAAGGCGTCGGATCCGGGCTGGCCGAGCTCGGGACCCTGATCACGGTCCTGGTCTGGGTCTCCGCGCCCCGCTCGCTCCGTCGAGAGCGCGGCCTGGCCCGCGACGGGGAGGGGACGGCGCCGCAGTGGGACGGCTGGATGAAGCACGAGGACGCTCACTTCGCGAGCCAGCGTACGGCGGAGCGGGCCGACGTCGTCGTCGACGGGACCGGCGCTCGCCCCGCTCGGCGGATCAGGCCTGAGTGATCAGCGCCTTCAGCTCGCCCAGCGCGGTCCGGGCCCGACCTCCGTCGGAGCCGTGGATCCCCATCACCGAGATCGTGCTGCCGTCGTCGAGGTCCATCGTCGGCCACGGCGCGCCCGGGGGCATCCGCACCGCGACGACCTGCGCCCACTCCAGGTGCCTTTTGCGGTAGCCGTTGACCACCAGCAGGCCACCTTCCCCCGCGACCACCCGAGACCGGGCCAGGCCGTTGAGCAGCAGCAGCCCGAGACCGATGAAGAAGATCACGGTCGCGCGCTGCAAGGGGCTGATCACCTCCTGGGTCTCCTGCGGCAAGCTGATCCACAGGCCCGCGAACGCCGCCACCAGCACGACACCGAAGACCAGCGCGGCGATCCTGGGGCCGCGCGGCCGCCAGGTCCTGGGTAGGTCGGGGCTGGTCACAGGCGGCAGGCGTGGATGTCGGTGAGCAAGATCGCCCGCGCACCGAGGTCCCAGAGCTCGTCCATCAGTCGTTGCGCTCCGGCCCGCGGCACCATCGCCCGGACTGCGACCCAGCCCTCCCGACGCAGCGGCGAGACGGTCGGACCTTCGAGGCCCGGCGTGAGCGCGACCGCGTCAGCGACCTTCGCGTCCTCGATGTCGTAGTCCATCATCACGTAGCCGCGCGCGACCATGACCCCTTCGACCCGGCGCTTGAAGACTTCGAACGCCGGCGAGCCGTTGCCCGCGCGAGTGATGAGCACCGCCTCGGAGTGCAGGATCGCCTCGCCGAACACCTCCAGGCCGGCCTGGCGAAGGGTGCTGCCGGTCTCGACGACGTCGGCGATGACGTCGGCGACACCGAGCTGGATGCTCGTCTCGACCGCTCCGTCGAGCCGGACGACCTGGGCCTGGATCCCGCGGGTGTCGAGGAAGGTCTGCACGATCCCGGTGTAGGACGTCGCGATCCGCTTGCCGGCCAGCTGCGAAAGATCGTCGTACTCGCCCTTCGGGCCGGCGAACCGGAACGTGCTCCGCCCGAACTCCAGCGGCATCACCTCCGCGGCCTTGGCGCCGGAGTCGAGGAGCAGGTCGCGGCCGGTGATGCCCACGTCGAGGGTGCCCTCCCCCACGTAGAGCGCGATGTCACGCGGTCGCAGGTAGAAGAACTCGACGTCGTTCTCGACGTCGACGAGCCGGAGCTCCTTGGAGTCGGTGCGCTGCCGGTAGCCCGACTCCTTGAGGATGTCGGTGGCGGCGGCCGAGAGCGCTCCCTTGTTGGGGATCGCGATCTTGAGACGGGTCATGGCTTCTCTCACAGGTGGGCGTAGACGTCGGCCGGTTCGAGGCCGAGCGCGAGCATCAGGACCTGGGCGTGGTAGATCAGCTGGCTGATCTCCTCGGCAGCCCGGTCCTTGCCCTCATGCTCCGCCGCCATCCACGACTCGGCGGCCTCCTCGACCAGCTTCTTGCCGATCTGGTGCACGCCGGCATCCAGGGCGGCGACCGTGCCGGAGCCGGCCGGCCGGGTCTGCGCCTTCTCGCTCAGCTCGGCCCACAGCTCGTCGAACGTCTTCACGAGCAACCAGCCTAGGGCGTGCGGCGCTTGACCTTGCGCAGGGTCTGCGCGGTGAGCAGTGCCGCGGCCGTCGCTTCGTAGCCCTTGTCCTCCCGCGAACCGTCCAGGCCAGCTCGGTCGAGGGCCTGCTGCTCGGTGTCACAGGTGAGCACACCGAAGCCGATCGCGACCTGGTGATCGAGTGCGACCCGGGTGAGCCCGTCGGTCGCGGCGCTGCACACATAGTCGAAGTGCGGCGTGCCACCGCGAATGACCACACCGAGCGCGATCACCGCGTCGTACTGCTGGGACGAGAGCGCGGCGGCCACCACGGGCAGCTCGAAGGCCCCGGGCACCCGCACCACGACCGGAGCCTCGACCCGATGGTCGCGGCACGCCCGTTGAGCACCCGCGAGCAGGCCGTCCATCACCTCGGTGTGCCAGCTCGCCGCGACCACCGCGACGCGCAGGTCGTGGCAGTCGGTCGGCTGCGCAGCGGGGGCGCCGTGTCCGGCCATGTCAGATCGCTCCTGTGGTCAGGTCGCCCGGCACGTCGTTCTCCCCCGTAGGGGCGACGAGGTCGGGGAGATGGTGGCCCATCCGGTCCCGCTTGGTCAGCAAGTAGGCCAGGTTGTGGTCGTTGGGGTGGGGAGTGAGCGGCACCCGTTCGGTGACCTTGATGCCGTAGTCCTCGAGGTTGCTGACCTTGTCCGGGTTGTTGGTCAGCAGCCGTACCTGGCCGACTCCGAGATCCCGCAGGATCTGGGTCGCCGCCCCGTAGTGTCGCGCGTCGGCCGGCAGACCGAGGTCGAGGTTGGCGTCCACCGTGTCACGGCCGCCCTCCTGGAGCTGGTAGGCCTGCAGCTTGGCCACGAGACCGATGCCCCGGCCCTCGTGGCCGCGGAGGTAGACCACCACGCCGCGGCCCTCGGCAACGATCCGGTCCATCGCCTCGTTCAGCTGGGGTCCGCAGTCGCAGCGGCTGCTGCCGAAGACGTCGCCGGTCAGGCACTCCGAGTGCACCCGGGTGAGCACGGGGTCCCCGTCGGACAGCATCGCCGGGTCGCCGTACACCAGAGCGACGTGCTCGCTGCCGTCGACGGTGATCGTGTAGCCGTAGGCCGTGAAGTCGCCGTGGCTGGTCGGCAGCCGGGTCGCGGCCTCGCGGATGACATGGAGCTCGGTACGACGGCGGTACTTGACCAGCTCCTCGATCGAGATCATCGCCAGGTCGTGTTCGTCGGCGAACGCGCGCAGCTCAGGTGCGCGCTTCATGGTGCCGTCGTCGTTGACGACCTCGACCAGCACGCCGGCCGGGGTCAGGCCAGCCAGCTTGGCGAGGTCGACCGCGGCCTCGGTGTGCCCGCGCCGTACGAGCACGCCGCCCTCGCGGTAGCGCAACGGAAACACATGTCCGGGCCGGGTGATCTCCCACGGCTCGGTGGCCGAGTCTGCGAGCACCCGGGCGGTGTGCGCGCGGTCGGCCGCGGAGATGCCGGTGCTGACGCCGTCGCGGGCGTCGACCGAGATCGTGTACGCCGTCCGCATCTTGTCCTTGTTGTGCGGCGTCATCAGCGGGATCTCGAGCCGGTCGAGCATCGCGCCCGGCATCGGCACGCAGATCACGCCACTGCTGTGGCGAATCGTGAACGCCATCAGCTCAGGCGTCGCCTTCGCGGCAGCAAAGATGATGTCGCCCTCGTTCTCCCGGTCCTCGTCGTCGACGACGACGACCGCCCTACCGGCCGCGATCTCGGCGATTGCGCGCTCGACCGGGTCGAGCCTCACCTTGTCGGTCATCTCTGGATCAGCCTTTCGACATGCTTGGCGATGATGTCTGCCTCGAGGTTCACGAGGTCACCCGGCCGCTTGAAGCCGAGCGTGGTGCGAGCGAGGGTCTCGGGGATCAGCGAGACCACGAAGCTCTCGTCCTTGAGCTCTGCCACCGTGAGCGAGATCCCGTCCACCGTGATCGAGCCGTGCAGCACGACATAGCGCCGGATCGGCTCGGGCAACCCGATCTCGACGAGGTCCCAGTGCTCGCCCGGCGAGCGACCGAGGATGGTGCCGGTCGTGTCGACGTGGCCCTGGACGATGTGCCCGCCGAGGCGGGTCTGCGGGGTGCAGGCGCGCTCGAGGTTGACCCGGTGGCCAACGTCGAGTGCGCCGAGGGAGGTCTTGTCCAACGTCATCTTCATGACGTCGGCGGTGAAGGTCCCGTCACCGAGCGTGGCCACCGTCAGGCAGCAACCGTTGACGGCGATCGAGTCGCCGAGCGCCGCGTCGGTCGCGGCGACCCGTCCTTCGACGGTCAGCCGGACCGCATCGGACTGATCCTCGAGCGCGGTCACGGTGCCGAGCTCCTCGACGATGCCGGTGAACACCTCAGGTCTCCTTCGTGGTGATCGGTCGCAGCGTGATCCGCAGGTTGATGGGGCTGTCGTCGGCGTCGTCGCTGTCAGGCAGCAGCACGACGGTGTCGACGAGGTCGAAGCGCAGCGCCTTGCCGAGGTTGCGGATGCCGAGCGGACCGACGACCGACTTGCCGCCTCCGATCAGCATCGGCGCGACGTAGACCAGCACCTCGTCGACGACACCGGCCTTGAGGAACGCTGCTGCGAGCTTGGGACCACCCTCGAAGAAGACGTGGTTCCGGGCATGGTCGCGGTAAAGGGTCTCGAGTGCTGTGAGCGGGTCATGCGTCCGCAGCTGCACGGTCTCCGCCTGATCGTCGAAGATCCGGCTCTCCGCGGGGAGGTCGCGCTCCCCCATCACCACCCGCAGCGGTTGCCGTGCCAGCGGCTCGCCGTCGGCGTCGCGGACGGTCAGCTGCGGGTCGTCGACGGCGACCGTGTTGGTCCCGACCAGGATCGTGTCGCAGAGCGCGCGCAGCAGATGGGTGTCGCGTCGGGCAGCCGGGGATGAGACCCAGCGCGAGCTGCCGTCGGTAGCGGCGCTGCGCCCGTCGAGGGTGGTGGCGAACTTCCAGGTGACGAACGGCCGACCCCGCTCGTGGGCAAATGTCCATGCCCGGTTGAGAGCGGCAGCGTCGTCCGCGAGCAACCCGACGTCGGTCTCGATTCCGGCGGCCGCCAGCGTCTCCAGCCCGCCCTTCGCGAGCGGGTTGGGGTCGCGCTGCGCGATCACGACCCGCCGTACGCCGGCCTCGACCAGGGCCTGCGAGCACGGGCCGGTGCGGCCGGTGTGGTCGCACGGCTCGAGCGTCACCACGGCGGTGGCGCCGCCCGCCAGGGTGCCGGCGACCTTGAGCGCCTCGATCTCGGCGTGCGGGGTGCCGGCGCCGCGGTGGTAGCCCTCCCCGACGACCGACCCGTCCTCGGCGAGCACCACACAGCCCACCCGCGGGTTCGGACCGAGCGGCACGCCGGGGGACGCCGCGAGCTGGAGCGCGCGCTGCATCGCGTCGTACTCCCGAGCGAAGGTCTCCGCCACCGCTGTCCTCCCCTATCCGCACCGTCGTCCTGTGCTCGGACTCCGGGGATTGTCAGGGGGCGTACGACGTCGCGGTGTGCCCGCCGACCTCGGCCGCTCTTGCGTGCGCTTCCCATCCGGACTTTGACCGTCGGTCCAGGAGTTTCACCTGGTCAACCGACCACTGGCTGTGATCGGGTCGCGGACTTTCACCGCCGGCTCGGAGTTTCACCGACCCCAGAGCACGCGAGCTCTTGTGGGATCAATGGTGGCACAGGGCAGGGGTATTCCCGCAAGGTGGTGTACGTCTCGGACAACCCACTCCCCCGCGAAGTGTCGGGGTTGGTCGCGCGAGGTGTCGGGGTTGGTCCCGCGAAGTGTCGGGGTTGGTCCCGCGAAGTGTCGAGCCTGGTCACGGCCTTCGGACGATCGTCAGCCAGATGCGCACCAAACCCGACACCTCGGCCGACCAACCCCGACACCTCGGCCGACCAACCCGACACCTCGGCCGACCAACCCCACACCTCGGCCGACCAACCCCCACACCTCGCGGGAGTCAGGTGGCTTCGGCCCGGGTTCGGAGGGCGGCGACCATTGCATCGGGGTCGTCCGCGGAGAAGACGGCGCTGCCGGCCACGAACACGTCGGCGCCGGCCTCGGCGCAGCGTTCGATGGTCTCCAGGGAGACACCGCCGTCGACCTGGAGCCAGGTCTCGATGCCGTGCTTGTCCATCATCGACCGGGCGCGTCGGATCTTGGGCAGGCAGAGGTCGAGGAACTTCTGGCCGCCGAACCCGGGCTCGACGGTCATGATCAGCAGCATGTCGAGCTCGGGCAGGAGGTCCTCGTAGGGCTCGATCGGGGTTGCGGGCTTCAGCGCCATCGACGCCCGGGCACCGGCAGCGCGGATCTCCCGGGCCAGCCGGACCGGCGCCTTCGCGGCCTCGACGTGGAAGGTCACCGAGCCGCAGCCGGCATCGACGTAGGCCAGTGCGTTGCGATCGGCGTCCGCGATCATCAGGTGCGCGTCCAGGGGCGTGTCCGTCGATCGGGCGAGCGCTTCGACCATCGTCGGGCCGAAGGTCAGGTTGGGCACGAAGTGGTTGTCCATGACGTCGACGTGGATCCAGTCCGCGCTCGGGATCCGTGCGACCTCGTCAGCGAGGTTGCCGAAGTCGGCGTTGAGGATCGACGGGGTGATCTGGATGTGTCCCACGGTCCCGGAGTCTAGTGAGGCCCGACCGGGGCTAACCGGCCGTGCCCTCCCCCGGGCCCCCTGTCGTCTTGCCCTCGGCGTCGTTCCGGTCGGCCCACTCGAGCAACACAGCGATGTCGAAGACCTGGTCGTCGATGTTCTCGTGCAGGTCGCCGAGCTCGGCGAACCGCTGGGGGACCGTGTGGATCGTGAAGTCCCGCGGGTCGGCGTCGTCGATCTCGTCCCACCGGATCGGGGTGGAGACGCGGGCGTCGGGCAGGCCGCGGAGGGAGTACGCCGCCGCGATGGTGTGGTCTCGGGCGTTCTGGTTGTAGTCGACGAAGACGTGCTCAGGGTCGCGGTCCTTCTTCCACCACGTCGTTGTGACCAGGTCGGGGGCGCGCCGCTCGACCTCGCGGGCGAACGCGAGCGCAGCGCGTCGTACGACCTTGTGGTCGCCTTCGGGGCGGATCCGCACGTAGATGTGCAGCCCCTTGCTGCCGCTGGTCTTGGGGAAGCCGACCGCCCCCAGCTCCTCGAGCACCTCATGGACGACGTGGGCGACCTTGCGCACGGAGTCGTACGACGACTCCGGACCCGGGTCGAGATCGATCCGCCATTCGTCGGGCTGCTCGGTCTGGCCGCGGCGGCTGTTCCAGGGATGGAACTCGACCGTCGACATCTGGACAGCCCAGATCACCGCTCCGAGCTCGGTGACGCACAGCTCGTCGGCAGTGCGACCCCAGCGGGGAAAGTAGAGCTGGACCGTCTCCACCCACGGCGGAGCCCCGGCCGGGAGCCGCTTCTGGTGCACCTTGTCGCCCGCCAAACCCTTCGGGAAGCGATGCAGCATGCACGGCCGCTCCCACAGCGCGTTGACGACGCCAGGGCCGACGGCGAGGTAGTACTCCACCACGTCGAGCTTCGTGGCGCCGGCCTCCGGGAAGTAGATCCGGTCCGGATTGGTCACCTTGACGACCCGGCTGTCGACCTCGATCTCCACCGACGGGCTCGCCATGGGGCGACCCTATCGGCGTTCCCTCACCCCTTGCGGAGCAGCGCGAGGAACATGGCGTCGGTGCCGTGCCGGTGCGGCCAGAGCTGGGCGGTGCCGGGCAACGGGCCGTCTGCGCCGGTCACCCCGGGCAGCAACGGCCGGACGTCCTCGATGGTGACCGACTCCCCGGAGCCCACCATCGACGACACCACGTCGACGGTCTCAGCCCGCACGGGCGAGCAGGTCGCGTAGAGAACCACCCCTCCGGGCCGGACCATCCGGAGCGCGCTGGCGAGCAGTCGCCGCTGCAGCAGGACCAGCGTCAGAAGGTCGTCCGGACTCCTGCGCCAGCGTGCCTCCGGACGGCGGCGAAGGGCGCCCAGGCCCGTGCACGGGGCGTCGACCAGCACCCGGTCTGCACTCGCGGCCGCCAGCGGTGGCTTGGTGCCGTCGGCGACGACCACGCCGTCGACCCCGGGCAGGTCGCCTGCCCCGCCGAGGGCGCGGCGTACCAGCCCGGCCCGGTGCTGGTGCAGCTCGATCGCCAGCACTCCGGCGCCCCGCTCCGCCGCCAGCGCGGCCAGCAGCGCCGTCTTGCCGCCGGGGCCGGCGCACAGGTCGACCCAGACGTCGTCCGAGCCGTCGACCGGTGCGGTCGCCAGCGCCAGCGCAACCAGCTGGGAGCCTTCGTCCTGGACGCCGGCACGGCCCTCGGCGACCGCCGGGATCCGGGCCGGGTCGCCGCTCTCGAGGACCACGCCGTACGGCGAGTAGGCGGTCGGCGTACCGGGCAGCTCGCCGACCTCGGCGCGGCCGGGACGCGCGACCAGGGTCACCTTGGGGGGCACGTTGTTGGCGGCCAGCACTGCGTCGAGGTCGTCGTCCGGGGCGGCGACGTCAAGCAGGTCGATCACCCAGCGGGGATGGCTGTGCTCGATGGCGAGGTGGGCCATCCGGGCGTCCCTGGATCCCGACGGGTCCGGGGCGACCTCCGCGATCCAGGCGTCGAGGTCGCGGCGGGACACCGCACGGAGGACGGCGTTGACGAAGCCCCCGGCGCCCGGGCCCGCCTTGGCGTGAGCGAGGTCGACGGTGCTGCTGATCGCGGCGTGAGTGGGCACCCGCATCGCGAGCAGCTGGTGGCAGCCGATCCGCAAGATGTCGAGGATCCCGAACTCGACGCGGCGCAGCGGCCGGTCGATGCAGGACGCGAGAATCGCGTCGTAGGTCCCCTGCCGACGGATCGTGCCGGCGGCGAGCTCGGTGGCGAAGGCCGCATCCCGGGTGTCGAGGCCGGACTTGGCGACGACCGACGGCAGCACCAGGTTGGTGTAGGCATCCTCGGTGCGCACCAGTCGCAGCACCTCGAGGGCGGCACCGCGCGCGGGATCGACCGGCGGCGAGCGCCGGCGGCCGGTACCGGGCGTCGGCACGCCGGGCGGGCTCACGAGAACTTCGCGCCGTCGGCGAGCCGGGCGCCACGCGCCCAGTCGGCGGCCGGCATCTGCTTCTTGCCGAAGGCCTTCACCTCGCCCAGCCGCACCGGGAACGTCGCCGTACCCACCAGCACCTCGGACTTGCCGACGGCGAGGAGGCCGGGCGCGAGGTCGGGGCCGTTGGCGACCGCCGCCACCGGCCCGAGCTTGACCCGCTCGTCCTCGAAGGTCGTCCAGGCTCCCGGCGCCGGCGTGCACGCCCGGATCCGACGGTCGATGGCGACCGCGGTCTCGGTCCACTCGACGCGGGCGTCGTCGACGCTGATCTTCGGGGCGTGGCTCACGCCCTCTGCAGGCTGCTCCCGAGCGTCCAGGGATCCGTCGGCGATCCCGTCCAGGGTCGCGACCAGGAGCCCCGCACCGCCCTCGGCCAGTCGCTCGAGCAGGTCGCCGGCCGTGTCGGTCGGACGGACCGCCTCGGTCATCAACCCGAACGTGGGCCCAGCGTCCAGCGCTTGCACGATCCGGAACGTCGTGGCGCCGGTGATCTCGTCACCCGCCCAGATCGAGTGCTGGACCGGGGCGGCGCCGCGCCAGGCGGGCAGCAGCGAGAAGTGCAGGTTGACCCAGCCGTGCACCGGGATGTCCAGCGCGCTCTGCGGGATCAGGGCACCGTAGGCCACCACCGGGCAGCAGTCCGGGGCGAGCTCGCTCAGCTCGGCCTGGAACCCGGGATCACGAGGGTGGTCGGGCTTGAGCGCGGGTACGCCGAGCTCCGCCGCTCGCGCCGCCACCGGGCTTTCCATCAGCCGTCGCCCGCGCCCCGACGGCGCGTCGGGACGAGTCACCACACCGACCAGGTCGTGGTCGGACCCGGCGATCGCGTCGAGGGCGGGGAGGGCGACCTCGGGCGTGCCGGCGAAAACGACTCTCATCGACCGAAGCCGCCGGTTGCGTGCGGTGAGACCTTGACCGTCGGCCGCTCGAGGCCGAACCACTCCGACTCGCGGATCTCCCGCATCGCAGCCTTACGCGCCTCATCGTCGAGACGGTCGATGAAGAGCACGCCGTCGAGGTGATCGGTCTCGTGCTGGATCGCCCGCGCAAGCAGGGTGGAGCCGTCGATCCGCACCGGGTCGCCGTACATGTTGAAGCCGGTGGCCACGACCGACATCGCCCGGATGCAGTCGTAGGTGAGCTCGGGGAGGGACAGGCATCCCTCCGGGCCGTCCTGCAGTTCCTTGGACAGGTCCAGCGAGGGGTTGATCAGGTGCCCGACCTCGCCGTCGACGTTCCAGGTGAAGACCCGCAGGCCGACGCCGATCTGTGGCGCAGCGAGGCCCGCGCCGGGGGCCTGCAGCATGGTCTCGGTGAGATCGGTGACCAACTGTCGCAGCTCGATGTCGAAGGCGACCACCTCGGTCGCCCGGCGTCGGAGAACTGGATCGCCGAACAGGCGGATCGGTCGAATGGCCACGGGGTGAAGTCTAAGGGGCGGGGCGTCCGATCAGATCTCGATGGGGTCGATCTGGATCCGGACCGGATCGAGCTTCCGGGCAGACCGCACCCGCTGAAGTTCGCCGAGCGCCGCGGACAGCGCGGCGCCCTGTGCGCGAGGCACTCGCACCACCGCCCGCTCCTCGTCGACGCCGGCTCCCGGCAGCGCCGCCAACGGACCGAGCACGTCGCCGTCGTCGGGGAGGGCGAGCAGTGTCAGCGCGTCGTCGAGCGCTCCGGGCTCGGCACGGAGGGTCGCGACCCTGGTCGCCGGCGGGAGGCGGGCCTCCCTGCGTTCGTCGGCCTCGCGCCCGGCGAAACCGGCCTGGTCCCACCGCACGAGCGCCTGGAGCGCGGGTGCGCTCGGCTCGCCGACCGCGAGCGCCCGGCCGCCCGGGCGGAGCAGCGCGACCGCGTTGGACCACCGGCGCAGCGCCTCCTCAGCGGCCCGCATGCTGTCGCGGGCGAGCAGCAGCCAGGTGTCGAGGAGTACGACGACGGCGTACCCGCCCGCCGCGACCGGTTCGGCCCCGGGCGTTGCGACCACGATCCGCCGCTCGTCGTCGACCTCGGCCCGGATCCGGTCACCGCTGGAGGTGACCACCGGCACCGGTGCGAACGCGCGGCCGAGCTCGTCGGCGGTGCGGGCGTCGCCGATCACCGGCGCCCGAAGGCCACGCCCACCACACTCCGCGCACGCCCAGGACAGTGCCTCGGTGGCGCACCAGCGACAGCGGGGGGGTGTCGTCGGACCGGTGAGCTGCAGCGGGCCACTGCAGGCCGGGCACCGGGCAGGGGTGCGGCACCGGTCGCAGGCCAACCGCAGGACGTAGCCGGCTCGCGGGGTCTGCACCAGTACCGGACCGCGCTCGAGACCCCAGCGCACGGCGTCGTAGGCCTCACGCGGCACGCGGGCGGCTCCGGCGTGGGGGTCGCGGTCGTGATCCGGGCCTGCAATCGCGATCAGAGCCCGGTCACGCACGGTGGGTCGCGGTGCCGAGATCTCCTTGGCCCACCCTGACTGCAGCAGCTGGTCGGCCTCGACGCTGCGCGAGAAGGCGCCGACCAGCAAGGCGCAGTCCTCGATGCCCGCCCGCTCGAGCAGCACCTCGCGGGTGTGGGGATAGGGCGCCCGTGGCTCGGCATGGAGGTCGTCGCCGTCGTCCCAGATCGCTACCAGACCGAGGTCATGGACCGGGGAGAACGCCGCCGACCGGGTCCCGATCACGATCCGGCGCGCGCCGCGGCTGACCTGGAGGAAGTCGCGGTAGCGCGGACCGGGCCCGGCCTCGGCTTGGAGGGTGACGTGCTGGTCGGACCCGAGAAGGTCCCGGAGGGCGGCGTCGACGCGGGTCACGTCGCGGTGGTCGGGGACGCAGATGACGGTGCCCCGGCCGCCTGCCAGCGTGACGGCAGCCAGGTGGGCCAGCAGCCGCGGCCAGTCCTCACCCGGCGCCGCGCTCCAGACCGCGCGGGGTGCCCCGCCGGTGCGCAGATGCCGCAGGTAGGCCGACGCCGCGGGATAGGCGACCCAGTCGTCCTCGGGCGGGGTGATCTCGCCGAGCGGCGGGGCAGGTGGTGCGGGCTGCTTCTCCGTGGTGGCGTGGCGCGGCGGCACCGCGAGCCGTCGTACGTCGGAGCTGACGCCGGCGTAGCGCTCGGCGACCCGACGGCACAGCTCGGCGACCGCGGGGGTCAGCACCGGTTCGGCACCGACCAGCCGGCGCAGCGGCGCCAGCCTGCCGTCGTGCTCGCTGGCCCCCGCCCGAGCGACCACGAAGCCGTCGACGTCCTGCCCCGCGAACCGCACCTTCACCCGCACGCCGGGGACGGCCTGGTCGGCCATCGACGCCGGCACGGCGTAGTCGAACGCCCGGTCGAGGTGCGCGAGTGCCAGGTCGACGACCACCCGGGCGACCGGGTCGACCTCGGTCAGCTCGACTCCGGCAGCCTGCTTGGCCCTGCGCGCACGCGCCTGCTGGCCGCCTTTCCGTGCCGCAGCGCGCGCCAGCCCCGGAAGGGCAGCATCCGGCTCGTCCGCGGTCATGGGGCGTTGTCTATCAGCGACGCCCGACGGGTCGCCGAGTCGGCTCGTACCTGAGCGAAAAATGCGCCGAGTCGGCTCTTGCAGACAAGAGCCGACTCGGCGAGTGGGTCAGAGGCCGACGGCGGCCTTGAGAGCGTCCGCGCGGTCGGTCTTCTCCCACGTGAACTCCGGCAGCTCTCGACCGAAGTGGCCGTAGGCGGCGGTCTTGGCGTAGATCGGCCGGCGCAGGTCGAGGTCGCGCACGATGGCGGCCGGACGCAGGTCGAAGACCTCGAGCACGGCCTGCTGGATCTTCTCGTCGGGAACGACACCGGTGCCGAACGTCTCGACGAAGACACCCACCGGGTGCGCCACGCCGATCGCGTAGGCGACCTGGACCTCGGCGCGGCGGGCCAGGCCCGCAGCGACGATGTTCTTCGCCACCCAACGCATCGCGTAGGCGGCCGAGCGGTCCACCTTCGACGGGTCCTTGCCGGAGAACGCACCGCCACCGTGGCGGGCCATGCCGCCGTAGGTGTCGACGATGATCTTGCGGCCGGTCAGCCCCGCGTCACCCATCGGGCCTCCGACGACGAACCGGCCGGTCGGGTTGATGAAGAGCTTGTGACCGTCCGACGGCACGCTCGACTCGAACTGCTCGAGGACCGGCTCGATCACGTTGACCTGGATGTCCTTGGCCAGCTGGTCCTGGCTGACGTCCTCGGCGTGCTGGGTCGAGAGCACGACGGCGTCGATCCGCACGGGGCGGTCGTCCTCGTCGTACTCGATGGTGACCTGGGTCTTGCCGTCGGGGCGGAGGTAGGGAAGCGTCCCGTCCTTGCGCACCTCGGTGAGCTTCTCGGCGAGGGTCTGCGCGATCTTGATCGGGAGCGGGAACAGCTCCGGCGTGTCGTCGCAGGCGTAGCCGAACATCAGCCCCTGGTCACCGGCACCCTGGCGGTCGAGCTCGTCACCCGAGCCGTCGACGCGCTCCTCGAAGGCGTCGTCGACACCCTGGGCGATGTCGGCGGACTGCGCGCCGATGGCGACCTGGACTCCGCAGGAGTTGCCGTCGAAGCCCTTCTCAGAGGAGTCGTAGCCGATCTCGAGAACCTTCTGTCGCACCAGCTGGGCGATCGGGGCGTACGCGCTGGTGGTCACCTCACCGGCGACCACGACGAGACCGGTGGTGAGCAGCGTCTCGACCGCGACCCGACTGGTGGGGTCGTGCTCGATGAGGTAGTCCAGGATGGTGTCGCTGATCTGGTCTGCGATCTTGTCGGGGTGCCCCTCCGTTACTGACTCGGAGGTGAAGAGGCGTCCAGGCACGTTGGTTACTCGCTTTCGCATCGGGCGTCTTAGGGGGCTGTCAGGGCCGATCTCGGATCCAACGATATGAGATTCAACAAGTGACGCGGGGCAGTCTCACCCTAGGGGAAGCGTGAGGCCACCTGGTCCCAGATGACGTGTGCAAGAGCACCCTTGCTCCCCCGAGGTACGTCGACCGCGCTGCCGTCGACAGAAAGGATAACCGCCTCGTTGTCGTCAGCACCGAAAACCGCGCCACCACTGACGTCGTTGACCACGAGCAGGTCGCAACCCTTGCGGACCAGCTTGACGCGCGCCAGGTCGAGGACCGATCCGCTCGCGTCTCCGGTCTCGGCCGCGAAGCCGACCACCACGGTGCCGGCCCTCGGCCGGTCTGACGACAGCTCCTTGAGGATGTCGGGGTTCTGCTCGAGCGAGATCACGGGAGCCGAGCCGTCGTCGGCCTTCTTGATCTTCGTGGACGATTGGTGCTCGGGCCGGAAGTCGGCCGGTGCCGCCGCCATCACCACGGCGTCGGCGCCTGCGGCGGCCGTGAGTACGGCGTCACGCAACTCTGCCGTCGACTCGACCCGGACCACCTTCACCCCCGCGGGGTCGGGCAGGGTCACGTTCGCGGCGACCAGGGTGACCTCGGCCCCTCGGGCGGCGGCCGCCCGCGCCAGCGCGTAGCCCTGGCGCCCCGAGGAGCGGTTGCCGAGGAAACGGACCGGGTCGAGCTTCTCGCGGGTGCCGCCCGCCGACACCACCACCCGGCGCCCGGCCAGGTCCAGGATCCCCGCACTCGCGCCCGTCGAGGCCCGGTCGAGCACGTCGCGGCACAGCTCGAAGATCTCCTCCGGGTCGGGCAGTCGTCCCTTGCCGGTGTCCGCGCCCGTGAGCCGGCCCTCGGCAGGTTCGACCACGAGCACGCCGCGGGACCGCAAGGTCGCGACGTTGGCGGCAGTCGCGGCGTGCTCCCACATCTCGGTGTGCATCGCGGGCGCCATGACGACCGGGCAGCGCGCGGTCAGCAAGGTACTGGTCAGCAGGTCGTCGGCCAGCCCGTGAGCTGCCTTGGCCATCAGGTCGGCGGTCGCGGGGGCGACCACCACCAGGTCGGCCTCCTGGCCGATCCGGACGTGGGGCACCTCGTGCACGTCTGTCCAGACGTCGGTCGCGACCGGCTTGCCGGACAGCGCAGCCCAGGTCGGAGCCCCGACGAACTCCAGGGCAGCGGCGGTCGGTACGACGGTCACGTCGTGGCCGGACTCGGTGAACCGGCGGAGCAGCTCACATGCCTTGTAGGCGGCGATGCCGCCGGAGACCCCGAGCACCACCGTGCCCGAAGGGCGCTGCGCGACCTCCTCGGGGACCGCGCGACGGGGCGCCATCGACCGAGCTCAGATCACTCGGCGGCGGTCGGCTTGGCGCCGGGCAGGGCTGCGGCTGCGGCTTCCTCGGCGGCGAGCTCGGCCGGGTCGATGTCCTCGCAGGTCAGCAGGTCGTCGTTGATCTCGCGGAGCGCGATCGAGAGCGGCTTCTCCTGCACGTGGGTGTCCACGAGCGGGCCGACGTACTCCAAGAGGCCCTCGCCGAGCTGCGAGTAGTAGGCGTTGATCTGCCGCGCGCGCTTGGCGCTGTAGAGGACCAGCTTGTACTTGCTGTCGGTCTTGGTGAGCAGGTCGTCGATCGGCGGGTTGGTCACACCCACGGCATCGATGTTGGGGGCAGACACGCGGTTGGCCTCACAGGGTCAGTAGAAAGAAGGAAGTTCGGAGATCAGGGCTGTGCACGTCAGGAGAGATGTCAGCCAGGACCGAGCGTCATCAAGGCTACCAACTCAGCCGCCGCATCGTGAACTTCGTGGTTGACGATGGTGACGTCGAACTCCGCCTCCGCCGCGAGCTCGTCGACGGCTGTGGCCAACCGCCGCTCGCGTTGCTCGTCGGTCTCGGTGCCCCGCCCGACCAGCCGGCGGACGAGCTCGTCCCACGACGGCGGCTTCAGGAACACGAACAGCGCCTCCGGCATCGTGCGCCGTACCTGGCGCGCGCCCTGGAGGTCGATCTCCAGCATCGCCGGTCGCCCCACGGCGAGCGCGTCCTCCACGGGGCCCCGTGGCGTGCCGTAGCGATGCGTCCCGTGCACGACGGCCCACTCGAGCAGCTGGTCCTCGGCGACCATCCGGTCGAACTCGGCGTCGTCGACGAAGAGGTAGTGCACGCCGTCCTGCTCGCCCGGCCGCGGCTTCCGGGTCGTTGCCGACACCGAGATCCAGACTTCGGGGTGATCCTCGCGGACCGCCGCCGCGACTGTTCCCTTGCCGACCGCGGTGGGGCCGGCGAGTACGACGAGACGGCTCCGTCCGCTCGTCGCGTCACTCACCCGGGGCGAACTCCCGCTTGAGGGCGGCGACCTGCTTCGAGCCGAGCCCACGGACCCGGCGGGACTCGGCGATGCCGATCCGTTCCATCAACTGGCCAGCGCGGATCTTTCCGAGACCGGGCACTGCCTGCAGGAGGTCGATCACCTTCATCTTGCCGACGACCTCGTTGGTCTCACCCTCGGTGAGCACGTCGGCGATGGAGGCGCCGGAGTTCTTCAGCCGGTTCTTCACCTCGGCCCGCTCGCGGCGGGCTGCTGCAGCCTTCGCGAGGGCGGCCTGACGCTGTTCAGGGGTCAGAGGAGGCAGGGCCACGTGCACGGATCCTTCTGTCGAGCGCCGGCATGGCAGCGGGGAGGCCACCAAGCCGCCACCCTAGTCACGTCGTCGGCGGGCGGGCAACGCGGGCCGGACACCGACTCCCCGGAACGGCCGAAACTTCGTGATCTCAGAAGGCCAGCCGCGTCTTGCAGACGTCGCGGGCCTGCTGCTGGACACTGCTTATCGCGCGGCCTGTCGTCGCAGACACCAGCGCCTCCGCGGCGGCGTCGATCACGGCTTTCTCCTCCGCTCCGACCCCGGCCGGAGGGCGGCGGCGGTCATAGGTGTCCGGGTCGACTCCGGCGGCGTCCAGCGCATCGACCAGGTCGCGGATCCGCTGGATCACGACGTCCCACTCGTCGGCGATGTCGTCGGGGGCCTGCGCCGCGAGCGCCTCGAAGCTCGGCAGCGCCCGGATCAGACCGCTGGCCTGCCCGCCCGTCGCGAGAGCGTCGCTGATCTGCACCTGGCGGGCCTCGACCTCCTCGCAGTAGGACCGGAAGCGGTCTGGGATCGCGTAGGGATCGTCGTCGGCGCTGTTGCAGGCGGCGAGGGCGAACAGCGCCGTCGCGGCGGCGGCCACGAGGACCGAGCGGCTCGAGCGGACCGTCGTACGTCGGCTCATCCCAGCAGACCCCGCAGGTCGTCGTTGGCCCGCTCCACCGCGTCCCGCATCGCGGCCGCGTCAGGACCGAGACGCAGTACGCCGCGGGACGAGCTGGCCACCACGTCGCGCGCAGAGGCACCGAAGATCCGGACGATGTCGGCGGCGGTGCCACCCTGCTCCCCGTAGCCGGGGGCGAGGATCGGTCCGTTGATCGCGAAGTCGAGCCCCCGACCGTCGATCGTGGCGCCGACGACGGCCCCGAACGAGCCTACCGGCCGGGCGCCCGCATTGAGCTCACGGAGGTGGTCGAGCATGGCCGCGGCAACCGTCCGACCGCCGAAGTCGTCGGTGGTCACCGCCTCCTGCACCTCCGGGCCCTCCTTGTTGGAGGTCGCGGCGAGCACGAAGAGGCCGGCGCCGTGGCTGCGTGCGACCTCCACGAAGGGCACCAACGATCCGAAGCCCAGGTAGGGACTGACCGTGATCGCGTCCGACGCGAGCGGCGACGCCGGGTCGAGGTAGGCCTCGGCATAGGCCTGCGACGTCGAGCCGATGTCGCCGCGCTTGACGTCGAGCAGCACCAGCGCGCCGGCGGCCCGCGACTCGGAGATCACCCGCTCGAGCACCGCGACGCCACGACTTCCGAACCGTTCGTAGAAGGCCGACTGCGGCTTCACGACGGAGCAGTACGGCGCCACCGCCTCGACAGCCGTGAGGGCGAACCTCTCCAGCCCGCCGACCGTGTCGTCGAGACCCCACTCACGGAGCAGGCCGGCGTGGGGGTCGATGCCCACGCAGAACTGGCCACGCTTCGCCACCGCGGCAGCGAAGCGGGCACCGAACGCCATCGTCATGACAGCCCCTTCAGGATCCGGCGCGGCCACAGCGGACCGCCGTAGATCAGGCCGGTATAGGCCTGGACCAGGTCGGCGCCGGCCGCGAGCCGCGCGCGGGCGTCGTCGGGCGTCGAGATGCCGCCGACCCCGATCAGGGTCAGGTCCGGGCCGACCCGGCCGCGGAGCAGGGAGACGACCTCGGTCGCCCGTTCGCGCAGCGGCGCGCCGGACAGCCCTCCGGCACCGGCTGCTGCGACCTGCTCGGGCTTCGAACACAGCCCGGCGCGGCTGATCGTGGTGTTGGTGGCGATGATGCCGGCGAGGCCCTGGGCGAGCGCGAGGTCCGCCACGTCGAGGACGTCGTCGTCGGCGAGGTCCGGTGCGATCTTGACCAGCAGCGGAAGCCGCTCCATCCGGTCAGCGTCGTCGGCCGCCCGGTCCGCGACCCGACGGACGTGGTCGAGCAGGGGCGCGAGCTTCTCGACCGCCTGCAGGTTGCGCAGACCCGGGGTATTGGGCGAGCTCACGTTGACGACCAGGTAGTCGGCGTACGGCGCCAGCAGTCTGGTCGACGCCTCGTAGTCGGCCTCGACCGCCGCCTGGTCGTCGTCGGGGACGACCTTGGACTTGCCGATGTTGATGCCAAGGACTGGTCCGCCGCGCCGGCGACGGCGCCGGGCGAGCCGCTGGGCGACCGCAGCGGCACCGTCGTTGTTGAAGCCCATCCGGTTGACGACGGCCCGATCGTCGACCAGGCGCACGAGGCGCGGCTTCGGGTTGCCGGGCTGTGCCAGCGCCGTCACGGTGCCGACCTCGACGTGCCCGAAGCCGAACGCGCCCAGCTCCTCGAAGGCCTCAGCGGTCTTGTCGAAGCCGGCCGCCAGACCGAGCGGGTTGGGGAAGGTCAGACCCATCGTCTCGACGGGGCAGCAGTGCGGCGCCCTGGCCCGGCGCAGCACCGGCCCGGCAGTCTTGAGGGCATCGAAGGTCCGGTGGTGGGCGACCTCGGCGTCGAGCCGGGACAGGCCGTGCTTGAAGACGGTGTCGTAGAGGTGCGGCTTCGACGCTCGCCTCGCCCGCACCTCAACCACGCTGTCTCCCGGCGGTCCACTCCTGAAGGGGCTTCACGCCCACGTCTCCGCGGTGCAGCGCCTCGATGCCGTGCACTGCGGCGCCCAGTCCCTGCACGGTCGTGATGCACGGGATGTTGGCGCGCACGGCCGCGGTGCGGATCTCGTAGCCGTCGAGACGTGCTGAGCCACCGCCGGTGGTGCCGTGGGGCGTGTTGATGACCAGGTCGATCTCGCCGGCGAGGATCAGCTGGACGGTGGTCTGCTCCCCCGCCGGCCCCTCCCCCTCGAAATGCTTGCGGACGACAGTCGTCTCGACCCCGTTGCGGCGCAGCACGTCGGCAGTGCCCTTCGTCGCGAGGATCTCGAAACCGTGGTCGGCCAGCACCTTGATCGGGAAGATCATGTGCCGCTTGTCGCGGTTGGCCATGCTGACGAACACCCGGGTGGGCCGGCCTTCGTGCATGCCGGGCTGCGGAAGCGACCCGAACGCCCCGGCCTGCGCCTTGGCGAACGCCGTACCGAAGTCGGCGTCGAGCCCCATCACCTCGCCGGTCGACTTCATCTCGGGGCCGAGGACGGTGTCGACCTGACGGCCGTCGGGCGTCCGGAACCGGTTGAACGGCATCACCGCCTCCTTGACCGCGATCGGCTGGTCCGGCGGCAGGGTGCCACCGTCGCCGTCGGCCGGGAGTACGCCGTCCTTGCGCAGCTCGGCGATGGTGGCGCCCAGCATCACCCGCGCACAGGCCTTCGCCAACGGGGTGCCGGTCGCCTTCGAGACGAACGGCACCGTGCGACTGGCCCGTGGGTTGGCCTCGAGCACGTAGAGCACGTCGGAGCCGAGCGCGAACTGGATGTTGATCAGCCCGCGCACACCGACGCCGCGGGCGATCGCGAGCGTGGCCTCCCGGATCCGCTGGATCTCCGAGTCGCCGAGCGTGATCGGTGGCAGCGCGCACGAGGAGTCGCCGGAGTGGATGCCGGCCTCCTCGATGTGCTCCATCACGCCGCCGAGGAAGAGCTCCTCGCCGTCGTACAACGCGTCGACGTCGATCTCGACGGCGTCGTCGACGAACCGGTCGACGAGCACCGGGTGCTCCGGCGTCACCTCGGTGGCCCGCAGGATGTAGTCGCTGAGCGAGCCCTCGTCGTAGACGATCTCCATGCCGCGGCCGCCGAGGACGTAGGACGGTCGCACCAGCACCGGGTAGCCGATCCGGTCCGCGATCGCTCGTGCCTCCTCGAAGCTGGTCGCCATCCCGTGCTGGGGCGCGATCAGCTTGGCCTCGGCGAGCACCCGGCCGAAGGCGCCTCGTTCCTCGGCGAGGTGGATCGCCTCCGGGCTGGTGCCGACGATGGTGACCCCGTTGTCCTTGAGCCCCTGCGCCAGCCCGAGCGGCGTCTGGCCGCCGAGCTGGCAGATGACACCGGCGACCGGCCCGGCCTGCTCCTCCGCGTGCACGATCTCGAGCACGTCCTCCAGCGTGAGCGGCTCGAAGTAGAGCCGGTCGGACGTGTCGTAGTCGGTGGACACCGTCTCCGGGTTGCAGTTGACCATGACGGTCTCGTAACCGGCCTCGCTCAGCGCCATGCAGGCGTGCACGCACGAGTAGTCGAACTCGATGCCCTGGCCGATCCGGTTGGGCCCGCTGCCGAGGATGATCACGGCGGGCTTCTCGCGCGGCGAGACCTCGGTCTCCTCGTCGTAGGACGAGTAGTGGTACGGCGTGCGCGCGGCGAACTCCGCTGCGCAGGTGTCGACGGTCTTGTAGACCGGCCGGATGCCGAGCGCGTGCCGGACGCCACGGACGACGTCGGGCGTCATGCCGCGGATCCTGCCGATCTGGACGTCGGAGAACCCGTGCCGCTTGGCGTTGCGCAGCAGCGCCGGGGTCAGCTCGTCGGCCTCGATCAGCGCCTGCGCGGTCTCGTTGATCAGCATCAGCTGGTCGACGAACCACGGGTCGATCCCGGTCGCCTCGAACACCTCCTCCGGCGTGGCACCGGCGCGGATCGCGTCCATGACCTTCTTGAGCCGGCCGTCGTGCGGCTTCTGGATCTCGACCAGCAGGCTCCGCTTGGTTTCCTCGGAGTCGAGGTCGGCGTCGAAGTCCTTGTGCCAGTCGAAAGGCGCCTTCTTGTCCTCCAGCGACCGCAGTGCCTTCTGCAGCGCCTCGGTGAAGTTGCGGCCGATCGCCATCGCCTCGCCGACCGACTTCATGTGGGTGGTCAATGTCGGGTCGGCGCCGGGGAACTTCTCGAACGCGAACCGCGGCACCTTCACCACGACGTAGTCGAGCGTCGGCTCGAAGCTCGCCGGCGTCTCCTCCGTGATGTCGTTGGGAATCTCGTCCAGCGTGTAGCCGATCGCCACCTTCGCCGCGATCTTCGCGATCGGGAAGCCGGTCGCCTTGGACGCCAGTGCGCTGGACCGGGAGACCCGGGGATTCATCTCGATCACGGTCACCCGGCCGTCGTGCGGGTTGACGGCGTACTGGATGTTGCAGCCACCGGTGTCGACCCCGACCTCGCGGATGATGCCGATGGCCAGATCGCGCAGGTGCTGGTATTCCCGGTCGGTCAACGTCAGCGCCGGCGCGACGGTGATCGAGTCACCGGTGTGGACGCCCATCGGGTCGAGGTTCTCGATCGAGCAGATGATCACGACGTTGTCGGCCTTGTCGCGCATCACCTCGAGCTCGTACTCCTTCCACCCGATGATCGACTCCTCGATGAGGACCTCGGTCGTCGGGCTGGCGTCGAGGCCGGCGCCGGCGATGCGGGTGAGGTCCTCGTCGTCGTAGGCGATGCCGGAGCCGGTGCCACCCATGGTGAACGAGGGGCGCACGACGACCGGGAAGCCGAGCTCGACAACTGCCTTCTCGCAGTCCTCGAGCGTGTGGCACACGAAGCTGCGAGCAACCTCGCCCCCGACCTTCGCGACGATCGCGTTGAACTGCTCGCGGTTCTCACCACGGTGGATCGCCTCGACGCTGGCGCCGATCATCTCGACGCCGTACTTCTCCAGGACGCCGTTCTCGTGCAGCGCGATCGCCGCGTTGAGCGCGGTCTGGCCACCCAGCGTCGGCAGTACGGCGTCCGGCCGCTCCCTGGCGATCACCTTCTCGACGAACTCCGGCGTGATCGGCTCGACGTAGGTCGCGTCAGCGAACTCGGGATCGGTCATGATCGTGGCCGGGTTGGAGTTGACCAGGATCACCCGGATCCCCTCGGCCTTGAGGACCCGGCACGCCTGCGTGCCGGAGTAGTCGAACTCGCAGGCCTGGCCGATGATGATCGGCCCTGAGCCGATCACCAGGACGGACTTGATGTCGTCGCGCTTCGGCATCAGGCGTGGCCCTCCATCAGGTCGACGAACCGGTCGAAGAGGTAGGCGGCGTCGTGCGGTCCCGCGGCGGCTTCCGGGTGGTACTGCACCGAGAACGCCGTCAGCGCCCCGTCGGCGGAGCGGAGCTCGAGACCTTCGACCACGTCGTCGTTGAGGCAGACGTGGCTCACCGTTGCCGTGCCGTACGGCGTCCGGACGCCGTCGTCCAGCGGCACTCCGTCGGGCCACTGGACCGCAAACCCGTGGTTGTGAGCCGTCACCTCGACCTTGCCGGTCGTCCGGTCCATCACCGGCTGGTTGATGCCGCGGTGCCCGTACCCGAGCTTGTAGGTGCCGAGGCCGAGCGCCCGACCGAACAGCTGGTTGCCGAAACAGATCCCGAAGTACGGGATGCGGCGCTCGAGCACGGCCTGGAGGGTGGTGACGTCGGCGGTCGCGGGGTCGCCGGGGCCGTTGGAGAAGAACACGCCGTCGGGGTTGACAGCCTCGACGTCGGCGAAGGTCGCCGCGGCGGGCAGTACGTGGACCTCGATCCCGCGCTCGGCCATCAGGATCGGTGTCATCGCCTTGATGCCGAGGTCGAGGGCCGCGACCGTGAACCGCTTCTCGCCGACGGCCGGGACCACATAGGCCTCGGTGACGCTGACCTCGCCCGCCAGGTCGGCCCCCTTCATCCCGGGCTGCTGCCGGACCCGGGCGAGCAGCGCGTCGGGGTCCGGCTCCGTGGTGGAGATCCCGCAGCGCATCGCGCCGCGCTCCCGCAGGTGCCGGGTGAGGGCGCGGGTGTCGATACCGCTGATCCCGACCACGCCGTGGGCGCGCAGTTCATCGTCGAGGGACCGCCGCGACCGCCAGTTGCTCGCCCGGCGGGCGGGGTCACGGACGACGTAGCCGGCCACCCAGATCCGCCGGGACTCGTTGTCCTCGTCGTTGATGCCGGTGTTGCCGATGTGCGGAGCCGTCATCACCACCACCTGGCGGTGATAGGACGGGTCGGTCAGCGTCTCCTGGTAGCCGGTCATGCCGGTGTTGAACACCGCTTCGCCGTAGGTCTCCCCCTCGGCGCCGTAACTGTCGCCGTGGAAGGTGCGTCCGTCCTCGAGCACCAAGATCGCCATCAGACCAGCTTTCCGTCCAGAACCGTCGGGCGTCCCCTGAGGAACGTCGCCTCGATCCTTCCAGGCAGTTCCATCCCGGCGTACGGAGTGTTCCGCGACAGGGACGCGGATTCGGCGGCGTCGATGGTTCTGGTAGCGGCGGGGTCGTACAGGGCGAGGTTGGCCGGTACGCCGACCTCGATCGAACGACCGTGGTCAGCGACCTGGCCGATCCGCGCCGGCGCGTAGGACATCCGCTCGGCGACACCCGCCCAGTCGAGCAGGCCCGTGTCGACCATCGTGTGCTGCACGATCGACAGCGCGGTCTCGAGCCCGAGCATCCCGAACGCGGCGGCGGCCCACTCACAGTCCTTGTCCTCGTGGGGGTGCGGGGCGTGGTCGGTGGCGACGATGTCGATGGTGCCGTCGGCGAGACCGGCACGCAGCGCGTCGACGTCGGAGGTCGAGCGCAGCGGTGGGTTGACCTTGTAGATCGGGTTGTACGTCGCCGCCAGGTCGTCGGTCAGCAACAGGTGGTGGGGGCACGCCTCCGCCGTGACGTTCCAGCCCTTGCGCTTGGCGTCGCGGACGATCTCGACCGAGCCGGCCGTGGACACGTGGCAGACGTGCAGCCGCGAGCCGACGTGCGCCGTGAGCAGGCAGTCGCGGGCGATGATCGCCTCCTCGGCGACCGCCGGCCAGCCCGCGAGCCCGAGCCGGCCCGAGAGCTCGCCCTCGTTCATCTGGGCGCCCTCGGTCAGTCGGGGGTCCTGGGCGTGCTGGGCGATCACTCCGTCGAACGCCTTGACGTACTCGAGTGCCCGCCGCATCAGCAGCGGGTCGCTGACGCAGTGGCCGTCGTCGGAGAAGACGCGCACCCGGGCCGCCGAGTCGGCCATTGCGCCGAGCTCTGCGAGCCGCTCGCCCTTGAGTCCGACCGTGACCGCACCGATCGGGTAGACGTCGCAGTGGCCGGCCTCGCGACCGAGACGCCACACCTGCTCGACGACGCCCGCCGTGTCGGCGACCGGGTCGGTGTTGGCCATCGCGTGGACCGCCGTGAAACCGCCCATCGCAGCAGCGCGGGTGCCGGTTTCGACGGTCTCGGCGTCCTCGCGACCCGGTTCGCGCAAGTGCGTGTGCAGGTCCACCAGCCCGGGAAGGGCGATCATGCCGTCGGCCTCGATCACCTCGACGCCGGCGGTCTCGGAAGGTGCACCGGCTCCATCTGCCCCGCCCACGGAGGCGATCACGCCGCCCTCGATCAGGATGTCGGTCGGCTCCCCGTCGAGGATCCGGACGTTCTTGATGAGGTAGCTCGTCGTACCCATACTGCTCATTCGGGGCTCTCGCTTTCGGATCCTCCGAGGAGGAGATACAGGACGGCCATCCGGACGGCTACGCCGTTGGTGACCTGCTCGACGATGACTGACCGGTCGGAGTCGGCGACGTCGGCGGTGATCTCCATGCCGCGCACCATCGGGCCGGGATGCATCACGATCGTGTGGTCCTGCAGCGTCGCCATCCGGCGTCCGTCCAGGCCGTAGCGACGGGAGTACTCACGCGGGGTCGGGAAGAACCCGCCCTGCATCCGCTCGCGCTGGACGCGCAACATCATCACCGCGTCGACCTTCGGCAGCACCGCGTCGAGGTCATAGCTGGTCTCGGCACCCCAGCTCTCGACACCGACCGGCAGCAAGGTCGGTGGGCCGACGAGGGTCACCTCGGCGCCCAGCGTCTGGAGCAGCAGCGCGTTGGAGCGGGCGACCCGGCTGTGCAGCACGTCGCCGACGACCGCGACCCGGCGCCCCTCCAGCCCGCCCGGCTTCGAGTCACCCAGGTGCCGCCAGAGCGTGAAGGCGTCCAGCAACGCCTGCGTCGGGTGCTCGTGGGTGCCGTCGCCGGCGTTGACCACGCTGGACCGGACCCAACCCGAGTGGGCCAGCCGGTGCGGGGCACCGCTCGCACTGTGCCGGATCACGACCGCGTCCGCGCCCATCGCCTCGAGGGTGAGGGCGGTGTCCTTGAGACTCTCGCCCTTGCTCACGCTGGAGCCCTTGGCCGCAAAGTTGATGACATCGGCGGAGAGCCGCTTGGCGGCCGCCTCGAACGAGATCCGGGTGCGGGTGGAGTCCTCGAAGAACAGGTTGACCACGGTCCGGCCGCGCAGTGCCGGCAGCTTCTTGATCGGGCGGTCCGCCAGCGAGCGCAGCTCGGCCGCGGTCGTCAGGACCAGCTCTGCGTCGTCGCGGCTCAGGTCGGCCGCGCTCAGCAGGTGCCGCTTCATGCCGTCTCCCCCTTCGTCTCAGGTGTCGGCACGGCGATCGACACCGAGTCGGCGTCGCCGTCGGCCTCGATCTCCGACAGCCGGACGCTCACCCGCTCCGACAGCGAGGTCGGCAGGTTCTTGCCGACGAAGTCGGCGCGGATCGGCAGCTCGCGGTGACCACGGTCGACCAGCACCGCCAGCTGGACGGCCCGCGGCCGCCCGACGTCGTTGAGCGCGTCCAGAGCGGCCCGGATGGTACGACCGGAGAACAGCACGTCGTCGACGAGGACGACGACCTTGCCGTCGATCCCTTCCCCCGGGATCTCGGTGTGCAGCAGGGTTCGCGCCGGTTTCATCCGGAGGTCGTCGCGGTACATCGTGATGTCGAGGGAGCCGACCGGTACGTCGTACTCCTCGACCGTGGAGATCCGCTCTGCGATCCGGTGCGCGAGCGGTACGCCGCGGCGCGGGATGCCGAGGAGCACCAGGTCGCCCGCGCCCTTGTTGCGTTCGAGGATCTCGTGGGAGATCCGGGTCAGTGCCCGGCCGATGTCACGGGCGTCGAGGACGGTGCGGCCCATTTCCTGGGCTGACGGGGCGGCAGGCATCAGCGCGCCGGACCTCCTTCTCCGCCTCACAGGACGGCTCGTTAAAGGATGTCGAACACCACTCACCCTACCCGGTCGCGGAGCCCGAGCGGGAGGCGGCGCACCGGCTTCTCAACCGGCGGACGTACGGCGACTGCAGGGCCCGCGAAGAACGAGAGGCCCGGGTGATCCCGGGCCCCTCGTCACTCATCGGCGTTGGTCAGCGGAAGGCGTCCTTGACCTTCTCGCCGGCCTGCTTGAGGTTGGCCTTGGTCTGGTCGGTCTTCCCTTCACCCTTGAGCTCGTCGTCGCCGGACGCCTTGCCCAGAGCCTCCTTGGCCTGGCCGACCTTCTCGTCGGCAGCGTTCTCAAACTTGTCCTGGTTGCCCACGGTGGTTCTCCTGTCGCTCGGGAACTGCGGTCAGTCAGGGTGGTACCCGGGGAGCTCGCGCCGATCCGGGACGATCGGCAAACAGCCACCCGACCGTCGTCCTCAGGACCCGTCGTTCGGTCAGATTGTTGCCGATTTCGCTGCGTCACCCATCGGTTGAGTTCTAGGTTGACCCTCACCTGATTCGTGCCTGATTCGTGCTGGGGGTGCCGACATGAACGTTGCGGTGAAGCGAGCAACCGGCCGCCGACTGGTCGCCGGTGTCCTGGCTGCGGCCTTGCTGACCCCGATCGGTCTGTCCGTGCCCGCGTCGGCGCTGCCCGGCGCTTCGGCGGAGTTCCGCATCAACACCACTACGCTCGACTATCAACGCGAGCCGAGCGTCGCGATGGACGCCGACGGCGACTACCTCATCGCCTGGTCCAGTTTCGTGCAGGACGGCAGCGGCTGGGGTGTCTACGCCCAGCGCTACGCCGCCGACGGCACCCCCCGCGGCACCGAGACCCGCGTCAACACCACCACGTTCGGCGATCAAAATGACCCGAGCGTGGCGATGGACGCCGACGGCGACTACCTCATCACCTGGGCCAGTTGGGGGCAGGACGGCAGCGGCACGGGTGTCTACGCCCAGCGCTACGCCGCCGACGGCACCCCCCACGGCACCGAGACCCGCGTCAACACCACCACGCTCGACCATCAACGCGAGCCGAGCGTCGCGATGGACGCCGACGGCGACTACCTCATCACCTGGGCCAGTCTCGGGCAGGACGGCAGCGGCTACGGTGTCTACGCCCAGCGCTACGCCGCCGACGGCACCCCCCACGGCACCGAGACCCGCGTCAACACCACCACGCTCGACTATCAACGCGAGCCGAGCGTCGCGATGGACGCCGACGGCGACTACCTCATCACCTGGGCCAGTTTCTGGCAGGACGGCGGCAGCTGGGGCGTCTACGCCCAGCGCTACGCCGCCGACGGCACCCCCCGCGGCACCGAGATCCGCATCAACGCGACCACGCTCGGCGATCAACGCGAGCCGAGCGTGGCGATGGACGCCGACGGCGACTACCTCGTCACCTGGGCCAGTCTCGGGCAGGACGGCAGCGGCACGGGTGTCTACGCCCAGCGCTACGCCGCCGACGGCACCCCCCACGGCACCGAGACCCGCATCAACACAACCACGCTCGGCGATCAACGCGAGCCGAGCGTGGCGATGGACGCCGACGGCGACTACCTCATCACCTGGGCCAGTCTCGGGCAGGACGGCAGCGGCTGGGGTGTCTACGCCCAGCGCTACGCCGCCGACGGCACCCCCCACGGCACCGAGACCCGCATCAACGCGACCACGCTCGACCATCAACATGAGCCGAGCGTCGCGATGGACGCCGACGGCGACCTCCTCGTGGCCTGGAGCAGCGAGAACCAGGACGGCGGCGGGACCGGCGTCTACGCGCGCCGCGTCCGAGGTCCGGATCCGATCGACCTCGCCGTGACCCAGTCCGACAACGCCGACCCGGTCCCGGCGAACGGACGGGTGACCTACCGGGTGCGGGTCTCGAACCGGAACGAGGAATCCGGGACGACCGGGATCGACGCGATCGACAGTGCGATCGGAGCCGCGTCCAACGTCCGGATCAACCTGACGCTGCCCGATGGGGCGACCTTTCACTCCTACGCCGGCACCGAGTGGGCGTGCGGCACGCCGGGCGCCACCATGGTGTGCCGGCTCACCAGCACCCTGCCTGCCGGCACGACTGCACCCGGAATCGCCGTGACCTACACCGCGCCGACGGATGCCCGCCCGGCGATCAACGTGGTGCGGGTCACCTCGCGGCACCTCGACCCGACCACAGCCAACAACCAGACCACCGAGTCCACCAGCGTGCTGTGCTCCCTGCAGTTCAGCGCCCCCGACTACGCCAAGACCGAAGCGGGCAACCTCACCGCCACCGTGACCCGCACCGGCACCGACTGCGGCACCAGCAGCGTCGCGTACGGCACTGCGAACGCTTCCGCGGAAGCCGGCTCGGACTTCAGCAACGTCGCCGGCACGCTGATCTTCGACGACGCCGACAGCACTAAGGACTTCACCATCCCGCTGATCGACGACGGGCTCGACGAGGTGACCGAGCAGTTCAACCTGCTGCTGTCCCACCCCACCGGTGCGCTGCTCGGCAACCGCAGCCAGGCCGGCGGCACGATCCTGGACAACGACGACGCGCCCCGCATCAACTACACCACCACCTCCTCCTCGGGCAGCGAGCCCGGCGCCCTGGTCGACCTGACCGTCCGACTCTCGGAGATCTCCGGTCGCACCGTCACCGTCGTCCTGGCCAAGGCCGGCTCCGCCACCTTCCTCACCGACTACTTCGCGCCCAAACGGCTGACCATCCCGGCCCGGCAGCTCACCGCCGACTTCACCGTCGAGATCGCCGACGACGCGACCGTCGAAGGCGACGAGCTGGCCGTGATCGCCCTGGCGGCTCCCAACGGCGCCGTACTCGGCAGCCAGAAGACCCACCGCGTCACCATCCTCGACGACGACTGAGCCGACCGAGGCGCTACCCGACCGGATCCTCGAGCCGCAGCCGGTGCGCGCCGGCGTACACGTTCATCGAGGAACCACGAAGGAATCCCACCAGCGTCAGACCGCTCTCCTCGGCGAGGTCGACAGCCAGCGACGACGGTGCGGACACGGCTGCCAGCATCGGGACGCCCGCCATCACCGCCTTCTGCACGAGCTCGAAGGAGGCGCGCCCGCTGACCGCGAGGATCGTCTCCCGAAGCGGGAGCAGGCCGTTGCGGAGCGCGTGGCCGACGACCTTGTCGACGGCGTTGTGCCGGCCGACGTCCTCGCGGAGGACCAGCAGCTCACCGGCCGCGGAGAACAGCCCCGCCGCATGGAGACCACCGGTGCGGTCGAAGACGCGCTGCTCGGCGCGGAGCCGGCCCGGCAGCTCGGACAGCACGCCAGAGCTGACGCGCAGCGGGTCGTCGGCGACCTTCCACGTCGACGCGGTCCGGACGGCGTCGAGGCTGCCCTTGCCGCACACTCCGCAGGAGGACGTCGTGTAGAAGTTGCGCTGTACCGAAGGGTCGGGCGCCGGCACGCCCGGATCAAGCTCGACGTCGACGACGTTGTAGCTGTTCGTCCCCCCGTCGGTCGCGCCGGCGCAGTAGCGCGCGGTGGCGACGTCGCCCACGGCGTGCACGACCCCCTCGCTGACGAGGAATCCGACCGCGAGGTCGAAGTCGTCGCCGGGAGTGCGCATGGTGACCGTCAACGGCCGACCGTCGACCCGGATCTCCATCGGTTCTTCGGCGGCCAGGCTGTCCGGCCGCTCGGTCACCGAGCCGTCGCGGATGCGCAGGACCGGCCGGCGCGCGATCACCCGTCCCAAGGTCAGCCTCCGCTGCCCGAGGCGGGTTCGAGGCGCACGACCACGCCCTTGTAGGTGGGGGTGTTGCTGGTTTCGGCGACGCTGTCGAGCGGCACCAGCACGTTGGCCTCGGGGTAGTACGCCGCCGCCGAGCCGCGCGCCGCAGGGTAGGCGACGACCCGGAAGCCCTCGGCCCGACGCTCGGTCCCGTCCTCCCACACGCTCACGACGTCGACCAGCGCCTGGTCCTCGAGTCCCAGGTCGGCGACGTCGGTCGGGTTCACCAGGACGATCCGGCGCGCGTCGTGGATGCCGCGGTAGCGGTCGTTCATCGCGTACGGGACGGTGTTCCACTGGTCGTGGGACCGGATCGTCTGGAGGATCAGATGACCGGGCGGTGCCTGGACCATGGCGAAGTCGTTGCGGCTGAAGACCGCCTTGCCGCTCGGGGTGCGGTAGACGCCGTTGTTGACCGGACTCGGCAGTCGGAAGCCGCCGGGCCTGGCCACCCGCTCGTTGAAGTCCTCGAAGTCGGGCACGACGCGCGCGATCCGGTCGCGGATCAGGCCGTAGTCGCTCTCGAAGTCCTCCCACGGGATGGAGCCGCCGGCACCGTGGTCTCCCAGCGTTCGCCGGGCGAGCCGGCAGATGATCGCGACCTCGCTCAACAGGTGCGGGGAAGCCGGATCGAGCCGGCCGCGCGAGGCGTGCACCTCGCTCATCGAGTCCTCGACGGTCACGAACTGCTCCCCCGTCGCCTGGACGTCGCGGTCGCTGCGTCCCAGGGTCGGCAGGATCAGCGCGGTCTCGCCACAGACGGTGTGCGACCGGTTGAGCTTGGTGGAGACCTGCACGGTGAGCCGACACGACCGCAGGGCCTCCTCGGTGACGGCGCTGTCCGACATCGCCCGCACGAAGTTGCCGGCGACGCCGACGAAGACCTTCACCTTGCCGTCGCGCATCGCGCGGACGCCGTGGACGGAGTCGTAGCCGTGCTCGGTCGGCGGGGTGAACTCGAACTCCTTGCCGAGTTCGTCGAGGAAGGCCTGTGGCGCCCGCTCCCAGATGCCCATGGTTCGGTCGCCCTGGACGTTGCTGTGGCCCCGGACCGGGCAGACCCCGGCACCCGGACGGCCGATGCTGCCCTGGAGGAGCAGGAAGTTCACGATCTCGCGGATCGTCGGTACGCCGTGCCGCTGCTGGGTGAGACCCATCGCCCAGCACACGATGATCTTGTCGCTGGCAAGGACCCGGGCGTGCAGCTCCTCGATCTCCCCGCGGGTGAGCCCGGTCGCCGTGAGGACGTGGTCCCAGGCAACCTGCCGGACGTGATCCGCGAACGCCGCGAAGCCGACAGTGTCCGTCGTGATGAAGTCCTGGTCGAGGACCGTCCCGGGCGCAGCGTCCTCGGCCTCGAGCAGGAGCCGGTTGAGCATCTGGAAGAGCGCCAGGTCGCCGCCGGGCCGGATCTGGAGGAACTGGTCGGCGATGGTCGTGCCCCGGCCGACGACGCCGCCGCGGCTTCTGCGGGTTCTTGAACCGCTTGAGGCCGGCCTCGGGCAGCGGGTTGACCGCGACGACCGAGCCGCCGTTGTGCTTGGTGTGCTCGAGGGCCGTCAGCATCCGCGGGTGGTTGGTGCCGGGGTTCTGTCCCACGACCAGCACCAGGTCCGCCTCGTAGAGGTCGTCGAGCGAGACCGTGCCCTTCCCCACCCCGAGGGTCTCCCCCAGCGCCGACCCGCTCGACTCGTGGCACATGTTGGAGCAGTCCGGGAGGTTGTTGGTCCCGTAGGCGCGGGCGAACAGCTGCAGCAGGAAGGCGCCCTCGTTGTTGAGCCGACCTGAGGTGTAGAACATCGCCTGGTCCGCGGTGTCGAGTCCGGTGAGCTCGCCGGCCAGCAGACCGAACGCGTCCTCCCAGCTGATCGGCTCGTAGTGGGTGCCACCCGATCGTCTGACCATCGGCTCGGTGAGCCGGCCCTGCTGGTTGAGCCAGTAGTCGGACTTCTGGTCGAGCTCGGCGATCGGGTGCGCCGCGAAGAACTCACGGGTGACCCGGCGGCTGGTCGCCTCGTCGGTGACGTGCTTGACACCGTTCTCGCAGTACTCGTTCTTGTGCCGGCGGTTCGGTTCGGGCCAGGCGCAGCCGGGGCAGTCGATGCCGTCGACCTGGTTGAGGTTGAGGAGCGTCAACGCGGTACGGCGGGGGCTGGTCTGCGACAGCGAGTACTGCAGGGCGTGGGCCACGCCCGGGACCCCGGCCGCCCAGGTCTTCGGCGACGTGACCGACAGGTCGTCCTGCGGATCCTCGATCGGAGGCATCT
Source organism: uncultured Actinomycetota bacterium (assembly GCA_963756795.1). Classification (GTDB taxonomy): domain Bacteria; phylum Actinomycetota; class Actinomycetes; order Propionibacteriales; family Nocardioidaceae; genus Nocardioides. Next base: position 991,392 of record CAVWPK010000002.1, read on the forward strand.
CTCTCCCAGTCGTCGATGGCCGTTGCAACCGGCTCCGTCATCGTAGGCTGCGGACGTGGACGCCGCCCTCGACCGCCTGATCGCGGACCTCCCCTCCGGGATGGTGGTGACCGGCGCGGCCGAGCTCGAGAAGTACCGCGAGGACTTCGCCCGGGACGGGTCGGCCGGTACGCCGATCGCCGTGGTCCGGGCCGAGACCGCCGCGCACGTGCAACAGGCGGTGCGGTGGGCCGCGGAGCACCGGGTGCCCGTGGTGCCCCGCGGGGCGGGGACCGGCCTGTCCGGCGGCTCTTCGGCCGTCGACGGCGGGATCACCGTCTCGCTGGAGCGGATGCGCGCGATCGAGGTCGACCCGGCCTGTCAGGTCGCGATCGCCGAACCCGGTGCACTCAACGTCGAGGTCAAGGCGGCGGCTGCGCGCCACGGTCTGTGGTACCCGCCCGACCCGTCGTCGTTCGAGATCTGCTCCATCGGAGGCAACCTCGCCACCAACGCCGGTGGCCTGTGCTGTGTGAAGTACGGCGTCACCACCGACTACGTCCTCGGCATGGATGTCGTGCTGGCCGACGGAACCCTGGTCACCCTGGGCGGCAAGCAGATCAAGGACGTGGCCGGGCTCTCACTGCTCAAGCTGTTCGTCGGTAGCGAAGGCACCCTCGGGATCATCACCCGGGCGATCCTGCGGCTGATCCCCGCCCAGACCGCCGGCGCGACCCTGGTCGCCGCCTTCCCGACCGTGACCGCAGCCTCGCGCGCCGTGGTCGGGATCCGCGGCCAGGTGCGCTGCTCGATGCTGGAGCTGATGGACAACACGACCATCAACGCGGTCGAGGACTGGCGCGCGCACGGGCTCGACCGGTCGAGCGGGGCCCTGTTGCTCGCGCAGTCCGACGCGACCGGGGCCGCGTGCGAGGCGGAGATCGACGTGATCCGGCTGTGCTGCGAGAAGGAAGCGGCGAGCGACGTGTTCACCACCACCGATCCCGAGGAAGCCGCGATGTTCGTGGCCGCCCGCCGCAACGCGTTCCTGGCACTCGAGCAACGCGGCAGCGTGCTGTTCGAGGACGTCGGCGTGCCGGTGCCGCTCCTCCCCGACCTGGTCGACGGAATCGCCGAGATCGCGGCCCGGTGCGGGGTCGAGATCGCTGTCGTCGCGCACGCCGGCGACGGCAACACGCACCCGATCGTCGTCTACGACGCCGGCCAGGAGGCGGCTGCCGCCGGCGCCCGCCGTGCCTTCGACCAGGTCATGGCGCTGGCGATCGAGCTCGGCGGCACCATCACCGGCGAGCACGGCGTGGGACGCGCCAAGAAGGCAGCGCTGCCCGACCAGCTCGGCGCCGACGTCATGGCCCTGAACCGGCGGATCAAGGACGCCCTCGACCCCGACGGCATCCTCAACCCCGGCGCCATCCTGTGACCGGCGTCAGAGTGCTTGCGACATCGCGGCGCATGCGGTGAGCCAGGACCGTTTCGTCGCCTCGCTGAGCCGGTCGTAGGGCACTACCGAGCCCGACACCAGTGCCGGGTCATAGGGCACCCGATGCACCCCGCGGGTGCGCTGCTCGTAGACCTGGACCAGGTCCCGCGCGAGCCGCGGGTCGACCTTGTCGCCGGGGTCGGACAAGACGGTGACCGTCTTGTGCTTCAGGTTGGCGTGGCCGGCGTCCTGCAGCGCGTCGAGCATCCAGAGTCCGCTGTAGCCGGTGTCCTCGCGGATCGTGCTGGTGACGACGAGCAGGTCGGCCGCCTCCGCGGCGGCGAGCCAGTTCTCGGCCCGCATGTTGTTGCCCGTGTCGATCAGGATGATCCGGTAGAAGCGCTGGAGCAGGGCGTGCACCTCCGCGAAGTCGGACGCATGGATGATGCCGGTGACGTCGGGCCGCTCGTCGGAGGCCAGTACGTCGAAGTGGGCATCGCCCTGGGAGCGGACGAAAGCACCCAGGTCGCCGATCCGCGACTGGTAGACGTCCTTGAACCGGCCGAGGTCCTCGAGCAGCTCCCGGGTGGTGTTGCGGTGGCTGCCGCGCTGGCCGCGGATGCCGAGGGTGCCGCGGGTCTCGTTGTTGTCCCAGGCGACGACGCCGCCGCCGCGAACGGTGCCGAACGTGAATCCGGCACCGAGCACCCCCGTGGTCTTCGCAGCACCGCCCTTCGGGTTGATGAACGCAATCGTCCGCGGTCCGGTGAAGTCCTTCTGGATCGCCTGCCGGTCCGCGTGGAAGGCCCGCTCCTTGGCGCCCATCCTGGGGTTGACCAGGCCACCACTGGCCCGGCGCACCCGACCGCGCCAGCCCCAGGCTGCCGGGCCTTGGTCCGCGGCGTGCGCGCGGCGATCGAGGAAGTCGGTCGCGGTCATGAACCGACGCGGCTCGGCCGGCTGCACAGCGACCGACTTCGGCGCCGGCGGCGGGACCAGTCGCGTCGCCGACGGGCCCGAGGCCGGCGGTGCGGTGGCCGGCGGGCCCGAGGCCGGCGGGGCGGTGGCCGGCGGTGCGGTGGGCGGCGGGCCGGACGGCATCGGCCCGCGCGGCGCGAGCCGGGCGCCCAGCGGGTCGCCGTCGATCGGATCGCTGAGCGGGTCGACCTCGGCGCCGTGCCGGGCCGCCTCGACCTGGCGACGGGCGAAACTCTCCAGCTCGTCGGCCGTGAACAGGCGGTCCGAGGTGTTCTCACCGATGCCGGAACCGGTGGACGAATGGCTCACTGCTACCCCCGAGATGAGGCGGAACGATTGCCCGTGACCCTAACCCGCGGGGCCGCCGTCGAAACAGGTTCGCCGCGCGAAGCGGGTCACACGTCGAGGTCGTTGATGGCGTTCTCGATCGCCCGGTGGAAGGTCGGATAGGCGTAGTGCATGGTTCGGAGCTTCGCGACCGGCACTGCCGCGTGCACGGCCGTCGCGATCAGGCCGATCATCTCGCCGCCCGACGGGCCGACCGTCGTACCTCCGACCAGGACGCCGCGGTCGGCGTCGGCGACCACCTTGATCACGCCGTCGTTGCCCGTCTTGTGCATCCAGCCGCGGCTCGAGCTCGGGAGCGAGTAGCTCCCGGTGGTGACCCGGATGCCGGCTTCGCGCGCCTGCGCCTCGGTGAGGCCGACGGAGCCGACCTCTGGGTCGGTGAAGGTCGCCCGGCTGACCGCGGTGTAGTCGGCCCAAGGCCCGCCCTTGCCGAGGATCGAGCGCACCGCGATGTCGGCCTGGTACATCGACATGTGCGTGAACAGGCCCTTGCCGGTGATGTCGCCGACGGCCCACAGGTTGTCGCCGGCCCGGACCTGCTCGTCGGTGTCGAGGAACCGTGCGGCGGGATCGAGGCCCACCGTCTCCAGGCCCAGGTCGGCGAGGTTCGTACGGCGGCCGGTCGCCACCAGCAACGCGTCCGCGGTGAGCTGCTCGTCTCCACCGAGGGAGACGGTGAACCCGGATTCCGGGTCGTGCGCGACCCGTTGCACCTCCGCGCCGGTGCGGACGTCGATCCCCTCGGCTCCCATCGCCTCCGCGACCACGGCGCTCACCTCCGGCTCCTCGGGACCGAGGATCCGCTCTGCGACCTCGAGGATCGTGACGCCGACCCCGAACCGGGCGAACGCCTGGGCGAGCTCGCAGCCGATGGCCCCGCCGCCCAGCACGATCAGGCGATCCGGCAGGTCGGTGACCTGGACGGCGTCGCGGTTGGTCCAGTACGGCGTACCCGCCAGCCCCTCGACCGGGGGAACGGCCGGTGCCGTGCCGACGTTGAGCACCACGCCACGTCGGACGTCGTACTCCTCGCTGCCGCCGGCGGTGTCGACGACGACCTTGCCCGGCCCGGCCAGCCGGCCGTGGCCCCGGGCGAACGTGGCGCCGTTGTCGACCAGCCGGTCGACTGCCACCTGGTCGTTCCAGGCGTCGGTCGCCTCGTCGGAGATCCGCTCTGCGACCGTCGACCAGTCCGGCGTCACCTCCACCGACCCACCGAGCGTGGGAACCCGGCGTGCTTCGGCGAGGGCGCCGGCTGCGCGGATCATCATCTTGGAGGGAATGCACCCGTAGTAGGGACACTCCCCGCCCACCAGGTGCTTCTCCACGCCGAGGACGGAGAGGCCGGCCTGCGCCAGCTGGGCCGCGACGTGCTCCCCTCCCGGGCCGAGGCCGATGACGGCGACGTCGATGCTCTCGCTCATGCAGGCAAACATTCCACGACGCAGCGTCGGACGGAACCGTCCTGGGAAGGATTCAGCCGATCAGGCTCGGCTTGCTCTTGAGGATCGCACCGAGCACGCCGTTGACGAAGGACGGTGACTCGTCGGTGGAGAGCTCCTGGACGAGCGCCATCGCCTCGGTGACGGCGACCGCGTCGGGGACGTCGTCGAGGAAGAGCATTTCGTAGACGCCGATGCGGAGCACGTTGCGGTCCACGGCCGGCATCCGGTCGAGTGTCCAGCCCTGGGCATAGGTGGTGAGCACCTCGTCGATCCGGGCGAGCTGCTCGACGACGCCCCGGACCAGCGTCTCGGTGTAGGGATTGGTCGGGGCCGCGCCCTCGGCGATCGACCGGTCGAGGGTCTCCCCGGCCGACTCCCGCCGCAGGTCCGCGGCGAACAACAGGTCCAGGGCCCGCTTCCGTGCCTTCGAGCGCGCGCCTCCGGAGCTCACGACTTCACGCGGCTGAGGTACGAGCCACCCTCGCGGGTGTCGACCTTGATCTTCTCGCCCTGCTCGATGAACAGCGGGACCTGGATCTCGGCGCCGGTCTCGACGGTGGCGGGCTTGGTGCGCCCCGTGGCCGAGTCGCCCACGACGCCGGGCTCGGTGTAGGTGATCGTCAGCTCGACCGAGGCGGGCAGCTCGATGAAGAGCACGCGACCCTCGTTCGTGGCGACGATCGCCTCCATGTTCTCGAGCAGGAAGTCCCGTGCGGTGCCGACGATGTCGGGGTCGACCTCGATCTGGTCGAAGGTGCCGGTGTCCATGAAGACGTAGTTGGTGCCGTCGTTGTAGAGGTACTGCATGGTGCGGCGGTCGACGGTCGCGGTCTCCACCTTGGTGCCCGCGTTGAAGGTCTTGTCGACGTTCTTGCCCGACTCGACATGCTTCAGCTTGGTCCGCACGAACGCGGGGCCCTTGCCCGGCTTCACGTGCTGGAACTCGACCACCTGCCAGAGCTGGTTGTCCAGCTTGAGAACTATGCCGTTCTTCAGGTCGTTCGTCGTTGCCATGCGCCAGCCTTCTTCGATGCAGATGTCAATTTCACCGGGGTCGATGTGGCCACGTCGGGCCAGCGGGGAAGTCTAGTCGCCGCTCTCGGCAGCAATGAATTCGAGAGCCTGCCGGTAGCCGTCGATCCCCTGGCCGGCGATCACCTTCGCGGCGTGCGGCGTCACCACCGAGGTGTGCCGGAAGACCTCAGGGCGCTGCGACGGGTCGGAGATGTGGACCTCGACCAGGGTCGCGGTCAGCTGCGCACAGGCGTCGAAGATCGCGTAGGAGTAGTGCGTCCAGGCCCCCGCGTTGAGGATCACCGCGGTCGCCGTGTCGGCCGCCTGGTTGAGCCAGTCGAGCAGCTCGCCCTCGTGGTTGGTCTGCCGGACGATCGCCTCGATCCCGACCGTCGCGCCCCAGCCCCGGCACAGCTCAGCGAGCTCCTGGTGGGTGGTCGTGCCGTAGACCTCGGGCTCGCGACGACCGAGCCGACCGAGGTTGGGACCGTTGAGGACCAGCGCCTTCCTCACGCGGCACCTCCCGCCATCAGGTCGTACGCCGCCCGCAGGTTGGCCTCGGAGGGCCCGGCCAGGACGACCGGCTTCGCCAGCGCTTCGAGTACGACGAACCGCAGCGTGTTGCCGCGCGCCTTCTTGTCGACCCGCATGCCGGCCAGCAGCTCGTCGAAGTCGGCGCCCGCATAGGTGGTCGACAGGCCGACCGCCCCGAACGTGGCCGCGTGGCGCGCCGCGGTCCGGTCGTCGAGACGCCCTTCGAGCCGAGCCAGCTCGGCGACGTAGCGGCAGCCGATCGCGACCGCCTCGCCGTGCCGCATGGTGTAGCCCTCGGCGCGCTCGATCGCGTGCGCCATGGTGTGGCCGTAGTTGAGCACCTCGCGACCCGGGTGGCCGTCGCTGCCGCCGGTCTCCAACAGGTCGGCGACGACAACGTCGATCTTGACCCGGATCGCCCGCTCGACCAGGTCCGGCAGCAGCGGTCCGGCCGGATCGGTCGCCGCGCCGGGGTCGGCATCGACCAGGTCGAGGATCACCGGGTCGGCGATGAAGCCGCACTTGATCACCTCGCCCAGGCCGGCGACCAGCTCCGCCGGCGGCAGCGTGAGCAAGGTGTCGAGATCGACCAGCACGCCGGCCGGCTCGTGGAACGAGCCGACGAGGTTCTTGCCCGCAGCAGTGTTGATGCCGGTCTTGCCGCCCACGGCGGCGTCCACCATGGCGAGCAGCGTGGTCGGGACGTGCACCACCCGGACGCCCCGCAGCCAGGTCGCGGCCACGAAGCCGCCCAGGTCGGTGGTCGCGCCACCTCCGAACGTCACCACCGCGTCCGAGCGGGTGAAGCCCGCCTCGCCGAGCGCGTCCCAGCACTGGAACGCGACCTCGGCCGTCTTGGTCGCCTCACCAGCCGGCAGCCCCAGCGCGAGCACGTCGTAGTCCTCCCGCAGGACGTCGAGCACCGGCTCCGCGAGCTGGTCCAGCTCTGCGGCATAGAGGAACGCGACCCGCTGCACCGAGCTGCCGAGGATGCCCGGCAGCCGGTCGGCGAGGCCGCGGCCGACCACGACGTCGTACCGCTCTCCCACGTTGAGGACGGTGTCGGTCATCAGGCGCTCTCCTCGATCCGGGAGACGATCTCGGCTGCCACATCCTGCGCGGTCCGGCCGTCGGTGTCGACCGAGATCCGGGCGAGGCCCTCGTAGACCGGCGTGCGCTCGTCGAGCAGCTGCTTCACCCGGGACCGCACGTTGCCGAGGAGCAGCGGTCGCCCGGCGCCGAGGCCGACCCGCTTGACGGCATCGGTCAGCCCGACCCGGAGGAAGACCACCCGGTGGTCGGCCAGCAGCGCTCGCGTCCCGGCATCGAGCACGGCACCGCCGCCCAGGGCGAGCACGCCGTCGTGCTGGTCGAGCGCGGCAGCCACGGCCGCGCGCTCCAGGGCGCGGAAGGCGGTCTCGCCGTCGTCGACGAAGATCTCCTGCACCGGTTTGCCGGCTCGCGCCTCGACGGCGTGGTCGCTGTCGAGGAACGGCACGTCGAGGGCCTCGGCGAGCAGCTGGCCGACCGTCGTCTTCCCCGCACCCATGGTGCCGACCAGGACGGCAACGGGCTGGCTCACTTGTACCTCAGCGTTTCCAGGTAGCTCTCGACGTTTCGCCGGGTCTCCTGGACCGAGTCACCGCCGAACTTCTCGATCACGGCGTCGGCCAGGGTCAGCGCGACCATCGCCTCGGCCACGATGCCGGCCGCTGGTACGGCGCACACATCGGACCGCTGGTGGTGGGCGACCGCTTCCTCGCCCGTCGTGACGTCGACGGTGCGCAGCGCGCGGGGCACGGTCGCGATCGGCTTCATCGCGGCGCGGACGCGCAGGATCTCTCCGGTCGTCATCCCGCCCTCGGTGCCCCCGGAGCGGCCGGACACGCGTCGCAGGCCCTCGTCGGTCGGGACGATCTCGTCGTGGGCGAGCGAGCCCGGCGTGGCCGCGAGCTCGAAGCCGTCGCCGACCTCGACGCCCTTGATCGCCTGGATGCCCATCAGCGCTGCCGCCAGCCGGGCGTCGAGCCGCCGGTCCCAGTGCACGTGCGAGCCGAGGCCGGGCGGGAGGCCGTGAACGACGACCTCGACGACGCCGCCGAGGGTGTCGCCGTCCTTGTGGGCCTGGTCGATGCGCTCGACGATCAGCTTCGAGGTGTCCGGGTCGAGGCACCGCACCGGGTCGTCATCGAGCCGTCCCAGGTCGCCCGGCTCTGGCCAGAGGCCCGCAGGTGCCCGGACGCCGCCGATCTCGATCACGTGGGAGACGATTCGAGCCCCGACGGCCTGCTCGAGGAAGTTGCTCGCCACCCGTCCCAGCGCCACCCGCGCGGCGGTCTCGCGTGCGGAAGCGCGCTCGAGCACCGGCCGCGCGTCCGCGAAGTCGTACTTCTGCATGCCCGCCAGGTCGGCGTGCCCCGGCCGGGGCCGCGTCAGTGGCGCGTTGCGGGCCAGGCCGTCGAGGATCTCCTGGTCCACCGGGTCGGCCGACATCACCTGCTCCCACTTCGGCCACTCGGTGTTCCCGACCTCGATCGCGACCGGGCCGCCCTGGGTGCGGCCGTGCCGGACCCCCCCGACGACCCGCACCGCGTCGGCCTCGAACTTCATCCGGGCGCCGCGCCCGTAGCCGAGCCGCCTCCGGGAGAGCGAGTCGGAGATGTCCTCGGTCGTCACCTCGACGTGGGCCGGCAGACCCTCGAGGATCGCGACCAGGGAGGGTCCGTGGGACTCCCCCGCGGTCAGCCAGCGCAACATGCGTCACATTCTCCCATCCCGGGCGCTCCCGCCCGCGCATGCGGTGCCCGCACGAGACTCGGGGCTACCCCCAGATCGTCGCGACCAGCGGGTCGCCGGCGACGATCCCGAGCCAGGCGCCGGCGAGCAGGAACGGCCCGAACGGATAGGCCCGCTTGAGCACGGACCGGTCGCGCCTGACGATCGCGATCACCAGACCAGGGACGGCGAACAGCAGGAAGGCCGAGTAGATGCCGACCAGGAGGGGTACGGCGCCGACGTACCCCAGGGTGCAGCCGAGCAGTGCCGAGAGTCGTACGTCGCCAAAACCCATGCCGGCCTGCCGGATGAACCACAGCAACCAGAAGACGGTACGCACCGCGAGCAGGCCGATGACGCCGCGCGCCAGGTCGTCGGGATCTCCGGTCGCGGCCCACCGGATGCCGCCGTAGCCGAGTGCGGCGAGCGTCGCTGGCAGCACGACGACCGACGGCAGCAGCCGGGTGCGGTGGTCAACGATGCCCAGCAGCGTCCCGATCGGCACCAGCGGCAGCAGGAGGCACAACACCCACTCCCAGCCGAGCGTCGCGCCGATCCCGGCGCCGGCGCCGGCGGAGATTCCCGCTGCGAGCAGCGGGAGCCGGCGTCGGCGGCCGAGGTCGACGTACAGCTCCTTCGGCGGCTCCTCGAGGCGCGCCTGCTGAGCCGCGGTCAGCTCGGCGCCCGCGTCGGGGTCGGGATCGGGAGGCGGCTCGGGCAGCACCCGGATGAGGTACGGCGTCAGCGCTCCGCCGACGCCGCATCCGAGCAGTCCGACCAGCGCCGCGGCGAGGTGCTCGCTCATCGGGACCGCTCGCGCAGCGCGGCCTCGCCGGCCGCCCGCATGGCGGGAGCACGGCGGGGAGCACGGCGGGGAGCACGGCGGGGACGCCGGTGAAGGCCGTGAACTGGAGGGCGGCTTGGTGGACGAGCAGGTCCAGCCCGGACACGACGGTGCCGGCGGTTCCGGTTGAGGCGGCGACGAGCGGCGTCGGCCAGGGGTCGTAGATGACGTCGAAGAGCAGCGGGACGCCCGCGCACCGCGCGACCAGCTGGTCGGTCTGGGCGGCCACCGGGATGGTCGAGACGATCACGTCGGTGTCGCCGGCAGCGTCCTCGAGCGGCACCAGCTCGACCCGCGGACGGCGGGGGTGCGACGCGATCCGCTCCGCGGCCTCCGTCGCGCGGTCCCGGTCACGCACCGCGACCCGCACCGACGACGCGCCGAGCTCGACCATCGCGAGCCCGGTCGACGCCGCCGTCGCACCGCCGCCGAGGATGGTGGCGGACCCGATCGCCCCGTCGTACCGCTCCCGGACGGCAGCGACCGCCCCCGGCAGGTCGGTGTTGTCGGCGCGCAGCTCACCGCCCTCGAGCAGGAGCGTGTTGGCGGAGCCCACCAGGTCGACCCGGCCCGTCACCACGTCGGCGAGCCTCATCGCCTCGCGTTTGAGCGGAGCCGTCACGGACAAGCCGCGCCAGTCTTCGCCCAGGCCCGCCACGAACCCCGCCAGCTCCCCGGCCGGGACCCGGGTGGCGTCGTACTCCCAGTCCAGGCCGACCGCCGCATAGCCGGCCCGGTGCAGCACCGGGGACAGCGAGTGGGCGATCGGGTCGCCCACGACGGCGCACCTCACGAGCAGACGTCGGGGTGCGCGGCGCAGTAGTCCCGCAGTTCGGTCTGGTACTGGAGGAACTCGTCGTAGGACTCCGCGAACTTCGTCTTGCCGGTCCGCAGGTTGACCGTGACGTAGTAGTACCAGTCACCGTCCGCAGGGTTGAGCGCGGCGTCGATCGCCTCCTCGCCCGGGCTGCCGATCGGGCCGGGCGGCAGCCCTGCGTTCAGGAAGGTGTTGTAGGGCGACCTCGTGGTCTCGCGCTCCTCCTGGGTGAGGCCCACCGTGAGCGGCCGGCCGAGCGCGTAGTCGACGGTCGCGTCGATCTGGAGACGGCCGACCTGACCGGCAGTGCCGGGGTTCTCGATCCTGTTGTAGATCACCCGGGCGATCTTCGCCATGTCGCCGCCGCGGCCCTCGGCCTGGACCAGCGCGGCGACCGTCATGATCTCGTGCGGCTGGTAGCCCACCTCGTCGGCGGCCGCCTCCAGCCCGAGGTCCTCCGCCGCCTGCTCCCACCGGTTGACCATGGCCCGCAGGATCGACGCGGGCCGGTCGCCCGGGGTGACGGTGTAGGTCGCCGGGAACAGGTAGCCCTCGGGCTCGCCGTCAGCGAACTCGGGAAGTCCGAGCGCCTCGGTGTCCTCCAGCGCGCGTCGGAACTGCTTCTTGGAGAAGTCGGTGCCCTCCGCCAGCCGGTCGATGATGTCGACGGCGCGCAGGCCCTCGGGGATGGTGACTGTCGACTGGGCGAGGTTGCCCGGGTCGACCAGGATCGCGACCACGTCGGAGGCCTTCATCTCCTCCTTGAGCAGGTAGATGCCCGCCTGGATGCCGGTCGCGCGTTCGTTGTCGGCGGCGGCGTCGACGAAGGCGTCGGCGGAGGCGACCACGCCGAGATCCTCGAGCTCGCCACCCATCGACGGGATCGTCTGCCCGGGATCGACGACGAACATCACCTCGCCCTCACCGGGCCCCGGGTAGTCCTCGGGGTCGGCGAACACGTCCTCGAACCACGGCCGTACGACGTAGTTGCCGGCAGCGGCGATCAGGATCACCGCGATCGCCACGAAGACCAGCATCGGCAGGCACCCCGAGAAGCGCTTCTTGTGCCGCCGCCCGGCGGGTCGCGGTGCGTCGTCCTCCAGGACGAACGGGTCACTCATGCGTCTCCTCGACGTCGTTGCCGGTCGAGTCAGCGGCCGTCTCCACGCCCACCACCTCTCCGGGTGCATTTCCTGTCGCCCGTTCCGAGTCGAGAGCGTGCTGCAGGATCACGACGGCCGCGACCTGGTCGACCACGGCACGCCGGTGCTGTCCCTTGCGTTGATCGCGGAGCATAGCCTCCGCCGTGACCGTCGTGAGCCGTTCGTCGACCAGGCGCACCGGCACCGGCGCGATCCGGGCCGCGAGCCGTCGCGCGAAGTCACGCGTCTTCACCGCCGCCGGACCCTCACCGCCGGACAACGAGCGCGGCAGGCCGACGACGACCTCGACCACCTCCTCCGCAGCGACCAGCTGTCGCAGCCGCCGGAGGTCCCCCTTGCCGCGGCGCACGGTTTCGACCGGGGTCGCCAGGATCCCGGACGGGTCGCACCGAGCCACGCCGATCCGGGCGTCGCCCGGATCCACGCCGAGGCGAACGCCCCGTCTCATCGGGCCGACCTCATCCGTGGCAGCTCACAGGGTGGGCACCGCCGCGAGCACGGCCGCGATCGCCTCGTCGATGCGGCTCGCGTCGACACCGCCGCCCTGGGCGACGTCGTCCTTGCCGCCGCCACGGCCATCGACGTACGGCGCCACGACCTTGACCAGCTCGTTGGCCGACAACCCGCTGTCCCGGCCGGCGTCGTTGACCGCCGCCACGATCGAGACCTTGTCGTCGGCCACGCCGAAGATCACCGCGACTCCCGGCGTGTCGCCCGGCAGCCGCCCGCGTACGTCGAGGGCGAGCGTGCGGACGTCGCCGCCGCCCGCACCGTCGACCCGGTGGGCGACCACCTTCGCCCTGCCCACCTCCGTAGCGCCGGCCGCCAGCGCGGCACCGCCCGCCAGGAGCTGACCCAGCCGGATCCGTTCGATCTCCTTCTCAGCGGCACGCAGCTTCTCGACCAGGTCGTTGACCCGTGCCGGCAGGTCCTCGGGGCGCGCCTTGAGCGTCTCAGCGAGCTGCGCGACCAGGACGTGCTCGCGGGCGAGGAACTGGTAGGCGTCGGTGCCGACGAGGGCTTCGACCCGGCGCACGCCCGAGCCGATCGAGGACTCCCCGAGCAGCTTGATCACACCGAGCCGGCCGGAGCTCTGGGCATGCGTGCCGCCGCACAGCTCCCGCGCCCATTCGCCCACGGACACCACCCGCACGCGGTCGCCGTACTTCTCGCCGAAGAGGGCCATCGCGCCGGAGGCAACCGCTTCCCGCTGGCTCATCACCTCGGCGTGCACGGCGAGGTCGTCGAGCACCACGGCGTTCACCCGGGCCTCGACGTCGGCCATCACTGACGCGGGCACCGAGCCGGTCGCGGAGAAGTCGAAGCGGAACCGGCCAGGGGAGTTCTCCGAGCCGGCCTGGGTCGCCGTCTCGCCGAGCGCCTCCCGGAAGGCCTTGTGAACCATGTGGGTCGCGGTGTGTGAGCGGGAGATCGCCAGCCGCCGATCGGTGTCGACCAGCGCCTGGCCGGCGACACCGGCGGTGACTTCCCCCGACAGCACCCTTGCCTTGTGGACGACCAGCCCGTGGATCGGGGTCTGCACGTCACGGACCTCGAGCACCGCGCCGTTGGCGAGCTCGATCAAGCCCTGGTCGGCGAGCTGGCCGCCGCCCTCGGCGTAGAACGGCGTGCGGTCGAGCACGACCTCCACCTCGTCGCCCTGTTGGGCGGAGCCGACGACGGCGCCACCGGCGATGATGCCGCGGACCGTGCCCTCGTCGACCACCGCGTCGTAACCGGTGAACTCCACCGAACGGCCCAGCAGGTCCGCGACCTCACGATAGGAGTCAGTGTTGCGGTGGGTGCCCTTCTTGGCCTTGGCGTCGGCCTTCGCACGCTCCCGCTGCTCGGTCATCAGCCGGCGGAAGCCCTCCTCGTCGACCTGGAGACCCTGCTCCGAGGCCATCTCGAGGGTGAGGTCGATCGGGAACCCGTAGGTGTCGTGCAGCTGGAACGCCTGGTGCCCCGAGAACACCCCCGAGCCACCCCGTCCCATCTCAGCCTTCACCTGGTCGGCGGCCAGGTCGAAGATGCTGGTACCCGACCTGAGGGTGGCGCGGAACGCGTCCTCCTCGGCGTAGGCAACGGTCGAGATCCGCTCCCAGTTGGCGAAGAGGTCGGTGTAGGTCTCGCCCATCTTGTCGCGGCTGACCGGCAGCAGCTCGGGCAGGCAACGGTCGTCGTAGCCCAGCAGCCGGACCGATCGCACCACGCGCCGCGCGAGCCGGCGCAGCACGTAGCCCCGGCCCTCGTTGCCGGGCGTCACCCCGTCGTTGATCAGCATCATCGAGGAGCGGATGTGGTCGGCGACGACACGGAACCGGACGTCGTCGACCGGGTTCGCGCCGTACCTCTTGCCGGTGAGCTGCTCCGCCTTCTCGATGACCGGGAACATGACGTCGATCTCGTACATGTTCGCCTTGCCCTGGAGCAGGAAGGCGACGCGCTCGAGACCCATCCCGGTGTCGATGTTCTTCTTCGGCAGCGAGCCCGCGATGTCGAAGTCCTCCTTGCTGCGGACGGCGGAGAGCACGTCCTGCATGAAGACCAGGTTCCAGATCTCGAGGTAGCGGTCCTCGAGCTTCTCCGGCATCGAGGTGCGGGTGGTGATCTCGAACTCGCCGTCCGGGCCGTGATCGGGCCCACGGTCGTAGAGGATCTCCGAGCACGGCCCGCCCGGGCCGGGCACGCCCATCGACCAGTAGTTCTCCTTGGGCCCGAGCTTCACAATCCGATCCGAGGGCAGACCGGTCACCTTCATCCACAGTCGGAGCGCCTCGTCGTCGCCGTGCAGGATCGAGGGCCACAGCCGACTCTCGTCGAGCCCGAAGCCGCCGTCGGCGACGGACTTGGTCACCAGCTCCCAGGCCAGCTCGATGGCGCCTTCCTTGAAGTAGTCGCCGAAGGAGAAGTTGCCGCACATCTCGAAGAAGGTGCCGTGGCGCGTGGTCTTGCCGACGTCTTCGATGTCGGGCGTCCGGATGCACTTCTGGACGCTGGTCGCACGGTCGTACGGCGGCGTCTCCTGCCCCAGGAAGTAGGGCTTGAACGGGACCATGCCGGCGTTGACGAAGAGCAGGTTGGGGTCGTCGAGCAGCAGCGACGCCGAGGGCACCGTGGTGTGGCCGGCCGCCTCGAAGTGCGCCAGGAATCGCGCGCGGATGTCCGCGGTGCTCAGGACGCTGCTCATCAGGTGGTGCCTCTCTCGGTCTCGGACCGTTCGCCCGCGGGTCGGGCTCCGGAGGTTAGTTCCCGGTGCCGGGCGGCCGCGACCGCAATTCGCTCGCGCAGGTCGGCCTCGGCATCGGTCCGCCCCTGCTGGAGCTCTTCTCGGAACATCCGGGCGCCGACCGATGCGGCGCTGATCCGGTCGCGCACCCCGTCGGCCGTGAATGCCTCCGCGACGCGTCGCGCTTTCACCACGCCGTAGACGCCGGCTGCGGCACCGGCGGCAAACCAGAAGCCTCGCCTCACCACGGCTTCCTCATCGCGACCCTTCCGAGGCCGGGATCGCGGCCCGCTGCCGCGACTCCCACTCACGTCGCGCCTGCCTTGCGTCCACCTTGCGCTGCTTGCGGACGCGTTTCACCTCGCGCTTCATCTCGAAGCGGATCCGGTTGCGCACCTCAGGTGCCAGTGCGCGCCGCAACCCGGCCGCGATCGACGCGGTGCGGATCAGGCTCTCGCGAAGCATGGTGTCGACGAACTGAGGACCGGGGACGGTCGGCAACAGGCCGAGGGGTCCTCCCCCGCGGCGTTCGCCGAGCGCGGTGATCCGGTACTCGGTGTCGTCGACGATCGTCACGTCGGCCAGCCGCAGCGTCCGGCGTGCCTGCTCGAGCTGCTCGGCCTCCTCGAGCAGCCGGGTCTGGAGGGCGTCGAGCTCGCCCCGCAGCTCGTCGAGATCGGCTGCCGCGGTGGCCAGCACCTCCTCGCCGTGGTGGCGGGTACGTCGCAGCTCGCTGGCCAGCCATCCGACCGCGGCGACCAGGCCGATCACGAGGAGCACGAGGAGCACGGTCAGGAAGGCCAGCCAGCCAGGGACCACCAACGCGCTCGTCATGGGACGAAAGCCTATCGGCCCCGGATCATCCGCCGGACCCGCTCCCACCGCTGCTTCACCGCGGCCTCCGCCCCGAGCTCGGTCGGGCGGTAGTACTCGGCGTCGGCGACCACATCCGGGGCGTACTGCTGCTCGGCGACACCGTACGGCTCGTCGTGCGAATAGACGTACGACGAGCCGTGTCCCAGCTTCGACGCGCCCGGGTAGTGCGCGTCCCGCAGGTGTGGGGGGACGGCCCCGATCTTCCCGGCTCTCACGTCTGCGATCGCCGCACCGATCGCGGTCGTGACGGCATTGGACTTCGGGGCCACCGCCAGTGCGACGGTGGCGTGGGCGAGCGTCAGCTGGGCCTCAGGCATCCCGATCAGCTGCACCGTCTGCGCTGCTGCCACCGCCGTCGGCAGGGCGCCCGGGTCGGCCAGGCCGATGTCCTCGCTGGCGAGGATCATCAGCCGGCGGGCGATGAACCGCGGGTCCTCGCCCGCCTCGAGCATCCGGGCCAGGTAGTGCAGTGCCGCATCGGCGTCGGACCCGCGGACCGACTTGATAAACGCACTGATGACGTCGTAGTGCTGGTCGCCGTCCCTGTCGTAGCGGACCGCGGCCTGGTCGGCTGCCGTCTCCGCCGTCTCCAGGTCGATCACCACGGGCTCGGCGGCGGCCGTCGACGTGCGGGGCGCGCCGGCGCCGAGCCGCGAGACCGCCGCTCCGGCAGCCGCCTCCAGGTAGGTCAGCGACCGGCGGGCGTCGCCTCCGGCCAGTCGTACGACGTGGTCCCGCGCGTCGTCGTCGAGCACGTAGCGGCCGCCGAGACCGCGCTCGTCGGCGACGGCCCGGTCGACCACCTCCCGGATGTCGTCGTCGGTGAGTGACTCGAGCCGGAGCAGAAGGCTGCGCGACAGCAGCGGCGAGATCACACTGAACGACGGGTTCTCGGTGGTCGCCGCGACCAGCGTGACCCAGCGGTTCTCGACCCCTGGCAGCAGCGCGTCCTGCTGGGCCTTGCTGAAGCGGTGCACCTCGTCGACGAACAGGACGGTCTCCCTGCCGGAGCCCACCAGGGTGGCTCGGGCCGCGTCGATCGCGGCCCGTACCTCCTTGACGCCGGCCGAGACCGCACTCACCTCGACAAATCGCCGGTCGGTCTGCCTGCTCAGGATCGATGCGATCGTGGTCTTCCCCGTGCCGGGCGGCCCCCACAGGAGCAGCGACATCGCGCGGTCACCCTCCACCAGCTGCCGCAGCGGCGAGCCAGGCGCCCGCAGCTGCGCCTGACCGACCAGCTCGTCGAGGTCCCGGGGGCGCATCCGAACGGCGAGCGGGGCGGCGGTGTGGACGGAGTCGCTCAGCGACCCTCCGCCCTTGGGCGTGGGGCCGAGGCCGGGGGCATCGAAGAGCGCGTCGGACACGCCCCCATTGTGTCCCGGGTCTACCTGGTCGGTCAGGCCCGCCCGATCGTCTTGCCGTCGAGGTCGAACCAGGTGTCCGCATAGCCGGGCTGCTCGACCAGATCAGTGGCCGGGCTGGCGCCCGGGTCCGGCGCTCCGGCCGCGTCGACGCCGAGCAGCCGAGCCGTGAACGGCTCACGCGGGTGCTCGCCCAGACGGCCGGGGAAGTGGCAGGCCACCTTGTGCCGCTTGCCGATCTGGAGGAGCGGCGGCTCGTGGCGCGCACAGATCTCCTGCGCGATCGGGCACCGGGTCCGGAACCGGCAGCCCGACGGCGGGTCGATCGGACTCGGCACGTCGCCGGTGAGCCGGATCCGCTCGCGCCGCTCACCGGTCACGGCCTGCTTGATGTCCGGCACCGCCGACAACAGTGCCTGGGTGTAGGGATGGTGCGCGTTTGCGTAGATGCTCTGCCGGTCGCCGATCTCGACGATCTTGCCGAGGTACATCACCGCCACCTCGGGACAGAAGTGACGGACCACCGCGAGGTCGTGCGCGATGAAGAGGAACGCGACGTCGAACTCCTTCTGGATGTCCTGGAGCAGGTTGACCACCTGCGCCTGGATCGACACGTCCAGAGCGGAGACCGGCTCGTCGGCCACCATCAGCTTCGGCTGGAGGGCGAGCGCGCGGGCGATGCCGATCCGCTGCCGCTGGCCGCCGGAGAACTCGTTGGGATAACGGTTGTAGTGCTCCGGGTTGAGGCCGACGACTTCGAGCAGCTCCTGCACACGGCCGAGCACCTGGGATCGCGGCACCACCTTGTGCACCCGCAGCGGCGTGCCGACGATGGAACCGACCGTGTGCCGAGGGTTCAGCGAGCTGTAGGGGTCCTGGAAGATCATCTGCACCTCGCGCCGGAGCGGCCGCACCTCGCGGTTGGTCGCCTTCGCGAGGTCGTGGCCCTCGAACTGCATCGAGCCGCCGGTCGGCTTGTAGAGCCGGGTGATCAGCTGCCCCGTGGTCGACTTTCCGCAGCCCGACTCCCCCACTAGACCGAGCGAACCGCCCCTGGGCACGACGAAGGAGACTCCGTCGACGGCCTGGACCTGCCCGATCGTCCTGCGTGCCAGCGCAGACTTGATCGGGAAGTACATCCGCAGGTTCTCGACGGTGAGCACCGGCTCGGCGTCCAGGTCGAGCTCGGCGGCCGCGTGGGTCCGACCGACGAGCTTCTCGAACTTCAGGGCTTCTGTCTCGGTGGCGGTCCCGGTGGCGGTCTCGGCGGGGGTCTCGGCGGGGGTCTCTGGGCCGGATTCGGCGGTCATGATTGGTCCTCCACCAGCTCAGGTGCGATCTCGGGCAGCACTTCGGCGGCGAACACCGCGTCGGGATCCGCGAGGTGGCACCGCTTGAGGTGGTTGCTGTTGTGCCCCCCGGGGATCAGCTCGGGAAGCGTCGTGGTGCACAGGTCACCGGGGACCTTGTCGCGATGCACGCATCGCGGGTGGAAGGAGCAGCCGCTCGGCGGCGACAGCAGGCTCGGGGGGGTGCCCGGGATCGGGATCATCCGGGCGCTGGTGTCGGCTGTGACGTCAGGGACGCTCGACAACAGGCCCCAGGTGTAGGGCATCTCCGGTCGGGTGAGCACCTCGCGGCAGGTTCCGTACTCGACCCCCCGGCCGGCGTACATCACGAGCACGTCGTCGGCCATCTCGGCGATCACGCCGAGATCGTGGGTGATGATGATGACCGCCGAGTTGAACTCGCGTTGCAGGTCCTGGAGGAGGTCGAGGATCTGGGCCTGGACGGTCACGTCCAGCGCCGTGGTCGGCTCGTCGGCGATCAGCAGCGACGGGTCATTGATCAGACCCATCGCGATCATCGCGCGCTGGCGCATGCCGCCGGAGTACTGGTGCGGGTACTGGTCGATCCGCTTGTCAGGCTGCGGGATCCCCACCAGTTCGAGCATCTCGAGCGCGCGCTTCCGGGCTTCGCGTTTGGTCGCTTGAGGGTGGTGGACGAGGTAGGCCTCCGTCAGCTGCTTGCCGATCTTGTAGAACGGGTGCAGCGCCGCGAGAGCGTCCTGGAAGATCATCGCCGCCGCGTTGCCGCGGAGGTCGCGCATCTTCGCCTCGGAGAGGCCGACCACCTCGGTGCCGGCGATCTTGATCGAACCGGAGATCTGTGCGGAGCGCCGGTCGTGGAGCCCGAGGACCGCCATGCTCGACACCGACTTCCCGGAGCCGGACTCGCCGACGATGCCCAGCGTCTTGCCGAGCTCGACCGAGTAGGTCAGGTCGGTCACCGCCTGGACCAGGCCGTCGGCGGTCGGGAACCGCACGGTGAGGTCCTCGATCCGCAGGTACGGCTCGCTCCCGACGTCAGTTGTTCGGTGCTCGCTCACCCCAGCCTCACTCTCGGATCGAGCCAGCTATAGAGGACGTCGACGATGAAGTTCATGACCACCACTGCCACCGCCAGCACGAGAGTCGTCGCTTGCACGACCGGCAGGTCTTGGATCTGGACCGCATCGATGCCCCACTTGCCAATGCCTTCCAGGGAGAAGATCTTCTCGGTGAACACGGTCCCCGAGAGCAGGAACGCCACGTCGAGCCCGAAGATCGTGATCACCGGGACCAGAGCCGAGCGGAGCGCGTGTTTGACCACGACGGCGCGCATGGGCAGACCCTTCGCGCGGGCGGTCCGGACGTAGTCCTCGTTGAGCGCCTCGACCATCGAGCCGCGTGAGTACCGGGTGTAGGCGGTGGCGCCGTACAGACCCATGACCAGCCACACCAGGAGCAGTCCGGAGAACCAGCTGATCGGGTTGTCGAGGAACGGGGCGTACTTCACCTCAGGGAAGATGGACGTGCTCAACGTCAGGATCAGGAAGCTCAGCAGCGCGACCAGGTAATAAGGGATTGAGCTGAAGACCAAGGTACTGGCCACGAGGGCCTTGTCCGCGATCGTGCCTCGTCTTCGTGCCGCGAGCACGCCGACGGTGATGCCGATCAGCAGGTAGAGCGCGGATGCGCCGATAGCAAGGCTGAGGGTGACCGGGAACCGGGCCTTGAACTGCTCGGTGACCAGGCTCTTGTCGCGGAAGGAGATCCCCAGGCATGGCGCGGGGCACTCGTACTCCGTCGTTCCGTGGGAGATCGTCCGGTCGCTGACCAGACCCTTCGCCCACTTGCCGTACTCGACGTAGATCGGGTTGTTGTAGCCGAGGCGCTTCTCGAACTCCACCAGCTTCGCGTCGGTGCACCGGTTGTTGGTGTCACGACGGCACAGTTCCTGAGCCGGGCTCTTCGGGCCGTACCAGAACAGCGCGTAGACCAGCACCGAGACCAGCAACACGATCAGCGACCCGGACAGGATCCGCTTGATCAGGAACGACAACATCGAGGACCCCTCCGTGGCCGGGACTTGCGGACTCCCGGGTCCGAGTGGGTGGACCCACTCGGACCCGGGAGGTGAGACGTACTACCGGGTCAACGTCACTTGACGTAGATCGTGCGGTAGTCCGGCGCACCGCCGACGGACGTGTCGTTGGCGAAGCCACCGATGTCCGATCCGAAACCGAAGATGTTCTGGTAGTAGCCGGTCTGGATCACGGGCTGGAAGTCCGTCATCACCGTCTGCTCCAACTCACCCCAGGCCTCGGCCTGCTCGTCGACGGGCAGCGACCGAATCCGGGTCATCTCCTCATCGACAGACGCTTCCGAGAAGGCGCCGGTGTTGTAGGCGGCACCCGACTCGACGATCGGCGGCAGGAACGTCGCCGCTGACGGCCAGTCCTGGCACCACGCCGTACCAAGCAGGTTGATCTTCTTGTACAGCTTGTTGTCGGGGTCGGTCCACACGTCGTACAGGCTTCCCGCGGTGTACGGGTACTTCTTCACCGCGAAGCCGGCCTCCTCGTAGCCACGCTCACGCTGCTCAGCGCCGGCCTCACCCTCGGGCGTGGAGGCGTCGTAGACGAACGAGGCCTCGTACTCGCCGGGCTCGAAGCCCGCCTCAGCCAGCAGCTCCTTGGACTTCTCCGGGTCGAAGGTGATCGGCTCGCCCTCGAACGGGCCCTCCCACACCTGGCGGCCGGCCATACCCGGCGGCAACAGTCCGAAGCCCAGGTCCGGGTTGGTCACACCGTTGGCGCGGGTGACGCCGGAGAGCTCACCGGCGGCGGACCACACGTTCTCGTAGTCGTAGGCGTAGGCCAGTGCCTGCCGGACCTCGAGCTCGGGGACCTTCGCGTAGTTGGGCATCACGAAGCTGGTGCACGGCTGCGGTCCGACGAGCACCTGGTCCGTCAGGCCGTCACGCTTGGCCTTGTTGTAGTCCGTGGACTGCATCGAGGTGACCACGGTGGTGCTGCCCGCGTCGCTGAACACGGTCTCGGCCGCCACCTGCGGGTTCTCGTCGAACTTGAAGGTGTACTTGTCGACGAGCTGACGACGAGCAGGGTCCGTCTCAGGGTCCCACTGGTCGTTCTGGACCAGGACCAGTTCCTGGTTCGGCACGAACTTCTCGACCTTGTAGGGACCGCTCGACAGCGCGTTCAGGCGGTAGTCGTTGATCTCTGCGTCGAGCGGAACCGGGCCGATCGCCGGGAAGATGGCGTAGTAGTCCATCTCCGGGAACGGGTCGCCGAACTTGAGGATGATGTCGTTGCCCTCGGTCGTGACCGCCGGGAAGTCCTCGCCGTCGGCGTACGGACCGTTGTACTCGTCGCCACCGTCGAAGTAGGGCTTGGAGTAGGCCGTGCCGGGGCCGGTGGCGAACGCGTCACCGTCGAAGGACCGCTTGATGCCGAACGCGACCTCTTCAGCCGTGATCGGGTCGCCGGTCTCCCACTTGACGCCGTCCTTGAGGGTGAACCGCCACTCGGTGAAGTCCTCGTTGGGCGTACCGAGGTCGGTGGCCAGGTCGGGAACGAGCTCGTAGGCGCCGTCCTCGTTCTGGCGGAAGGTGGTGAGCGACCGCAGCACGAGGTCCTGGAGGATCCCGTTGTCGGTCACCGACCAAAGACTGGCCGGGTCGAGGCTGTCGATGCCGTCGTCGGGGTCGGGCGCGAGGACGGTGATCTCGCCTCCGGCCGACGCGCCTTCGATCTCCGGGGCAGGACCAACCGCATCCGGGTTCTTGCCGCCCGAGCTGCTCGTCTCGGCGAACTGGTCGTTCGTGTCGTCGCCGCCATCGTCGCCGCCGCCACAGGCAGCAAGAGACAGCGCTAGCGCCGCGGCACTCACGCCTACGGTAAACGCCTTGGTGCGTTTCATTTGTCCAGCCTTTCTTTACCTTATATTTCGTTGGCCCGCGCACAGCTGCGCGTCCTACGTCTTGGGGTCCCTAACGCCTCGTCTTGGGATCGAACGCGTCGCGGATTGCGTCGCCGAGCAGGTTCAGCGCGACGACGAGGACGGCGATCCCGATCACCGGCGCCAGCAGGAACTGCGGGTACAGCTCCCACCACGGGGTGGCCTGGTCGATGGTCCGTCCCCACGACTCGCGCCCGATGATTCCGATGCCGAGGTAGGAGAGGCCGGCTTCCGCCGACACATAGGCAGGCAGCCCGAGCGAGAACGAGATGACGATCGGGGCGATCAGGTTCGGGAGCATCTCCCGGACCAGGATGCGACGCGTCGGCACGCCGATGACCCTGGCTGCCTTCACGAACTCCCGCTCGCGCAACGCGAGCACCTCGCCACGGACCAGACGGGCGACTCCCATCCAGCCGAAGATCGTCAGGATCGCCACCAGCGCCCAGAAGCTGACCGTGCGCAGCTTCTCCGGATCGGTCGCGAACCGGTCGCTGATGATCGGCGCCAGCGCCAGCGCGCCCACAAGGAACGGGAACGTGAGGAACAGGTCGGTGAGGAACGAGACGACGGTGTCGACGAGCCCACCGAGGAATCCCGCCAGCAAACCGAGGACCACACCGATCGTGGTCGACAGCACCGCGGCCATCGTGGCCAGGAACAGCGACGTCTGGCAGCCCTTGATCCACACGGCCAGGTTGTCGGTGCCGTCCAGTGGCGCAACTCCGAAGGGGTGAGCAGAGTCGAACCCCTCGCTGGGCGGGCCCTGGAGCGGCAGCCCGGTCGTGAGGTTGACCCGCTCGCTCGCACGAACGACGTCGGTCGACACCCCGAACAGGTCGGTCAGCTGGTCGGCGAAGACGGCGATGATGACGAACATCACCACGGTCACGAAGCAGACAACCGCGATCGGATCCTTGCGCAGACGGTCGAACGCGATCCGGGTCGGCGACCGTCCGGCGATCGCCTTGCGTGCCTCGGGCTCCTGCGACGGGTCGACGGTTTCATCGTGGACTGCAAAGTCGCCTGCCGGCAACGCCATCCGATTCCTCCGCACGCCACCCAGCCGAGCCACGTCGGCAGCACCGCCCGATGCGGCGCCGTCCGCGACTCTAGGCGAGCACAACCGTGTTACAGATCACCGACCGGTAACGATCTGATCTCGGTGCGCAGTCCTGCGGGACCACCAGATCGCGCGCCTTTGTCCGCCGATCAGGCGTCCGCCGGGACATCCTCCTCCGGGGCGGCGTCCACACCGGCCTCCTTGCGCTGCTCGGGAGTGATGGGAGCAGGGGCGGCTGTGAGCGGGTCGAAGCCGCCGCCCGACTTCGGGAAGGCGATCACCTCGCGGATCGAGTCGGTCCCGGCCAGCAGCGCGCAGATCCGGTCCCAGCCGAACGCGATGCCGCCGTGCGGCGGAGCGCCGTACTTGAAGGCCTGGAGCAAGAACCCGAACTTCTCCTCGGCCTCCGCCTCGCCGATCCCCATCAGCGCGAAGACCCGCTTCTGGACGTCCTCGCGGTGGATACGGATCGAGCCACCACCGATCTCGTTGCCGTTGCAGACGATGTCGTAGGCCCAGGCCAGGGCGTCGCCCGGGTCCCGGTCGAAGCCGTCGGGGTCCTGCGGGCTGGTGAAGGCGTGGTGGACCGCGGTCCACTCGCCCTGCCCCACAGCCACGTCGCCGGCTGCGGTGGCGTCAGACGCCGGCTCGAGCAACGGGGCGTCGACAACCCAGACGAAGCTCCAGGCACTCTCGTCGATCAGACCGCAGCGACGCCCGATCTCGAGGCGCGCCGCACCGAGCAGCGCCCGGCTCGACTTGACTGCACCGGCTGCGAAGAACACACAGTCGCCCGGCTCGGCTCCGACGTGCGTTGCCAGGCCGGCCTTCTCCTCCTCGGACAGGTTCTTGGCGACGGGCCCCCCGAGCTCGCCGTCCTCCTGGACCAGGACGTAGGCAAGGCCGCGGGCGCCGCGCTGTTTCGCCCACTCCTGCCACGCATCGAGCTGCTTGCGCGGCTGGCCGGCGCCACCGGGCATGACGACGGCACCGACGTACGGCGCCTGGAAGACGCGGAAAGGCGTGTCCCTGAAGTAGTCGGTGCAGTCGACCAGCTCCTGCCCCATCCGGAGGTCGGGCTTGTCGGAACCGAAGCGGGCCATCGCGTCCGCGAAGGTGATCCGCGGGATCGGGCGCGGGACGTCGTAGCCGATCAGCTGCCACAACGCCGCGAGGATCTCCTCCGAGAGAGCGAGCACGTCGTCCTGCTCGACGAAGCTCATCTCGACGTCGAGCTGGGTGAACTCGGGCTGACGGTCGGCCCGGAAGTCCTCGTCGCGGTAGCAGCGCGCGATCTGGTAGTAGCGCTCCATGCCGGCGACCATCAGCAGCTGCTTGAACAGCTGGGGGCTCTGCGGCAGGGCGTACCAGCTGCCGGGCTGAAGCCGCGCGGGCACCAGGAAGTCGCGCGCACCCTCGGGGGTGCTCCGGGTCAGCGTCGGCGTCTCGATCTCGACGAAGTCGTGCGCGTCGAGGACCGCACGAGCGGCCTGGTTGACCTTGCTCCGCAGCCGGAGGGCCGCGCCGGGCGCCGTACGACGAAGGTCGAGGTAGCGGTGCTTGAGGCGCACCTCCTCCCCCACGTCGACGTGGTCGCTGATCGGGAACGGCAGCGCCGCCGCGGCCGACAGGACCCCGACACCTGCCTCACCCGGGGTGGAGACCACCTCGATCTCGCCGGTCGGCAGGTTGGGGTTCTCGTTGCCCGTCTTGCGGGCGGTGACCTCGCCGGTGACCTTGAGGCAGTACTCCGCCCGGAGGGCGTGGGCAACCGACTCGTCGCGGATCACGACCTGGACGATGCCGCTCGCGTCGCGGAGGTCGATGAACGCCACCCCGCCGTGATCGCGCCGGTTGGCCACCCAACCGGCGAGGGTCACGGTCTGGCCGACGTGCTCGGCGCGTAGCGCGCCGGCGTCGTGGGTGCGGATCACTGGTTTGTCTCCTCAGAGCTAGCGGTGGTGACGATGGTGGGTCGGACATCCTCCTGGGGAGGCTCCCAGGCGCCCGGGTCGGCCGGCACCTGGTTTCCGCTCCGGATGTCCTTGACCTCGTGGGTGGTGGCGCCGTCGGCGTCAGTCGTGGCGAACCACACGTAGGGGATGCCGCGCCGGTCTGCGTGGCGGATCTGCTTGCCGAACTTCGCGGCCGCGGGGGCGACCTCGCACGCGATGCCGCGCGAGCGCAAGCTCGTGGCGATGCCGTCGGCCAGCGCTCGCGACGCCTCGTCGGTGACAGCGACGAGAACGGCGCTCGGCACCGACCGGCTGCCGGAGAGCACCCCGTCCGCGACCAGTGGTACGAGGGCGCGGGAGACACCGAACGAGACCCCCACACCGGGGTACGTCGTCCTGCCGTCACTCGCGAGGGCGTCGTACCGACCACCGCCGCCGACCGACTTCAGCCGCTCGTAGCCCGCCATGAAGATCTCGACGACGGTGCCGGTGTAGTAGTCCAGGCCACGCGCAATGCGTAGGTTCGCCT
Organism: uncultured Actinomycetota bacterium; assembly: GCA_963756795.1. Classification (GTDB taxonomy): domain Bacteria; phylum Actinomycetota; class Actinomycetes; order Propionibacteriales; family Nocardioidaceae; genus Nocardioides. Next base: position 1,017,049 of record CAVWPK010000002.1, read on the forward strand.
CCACCGTGACGCTGTCGTGGACGTCGGATGCGCAGCCCTCGACCACCGCCGCCAGCTCGGCCAGCCCCGTCTCGAGGAGCTCGTCCTCCACGCCGAGCGCGCGGACCTTCGCGACGAACGACGTGTCGGACTCCCGGATGGTCGCCAGCTCGAGGCACCGCGCCGCCTGCTCGGGCGTCGCGCCCGCCTCAGCGACCAGCAGGTCGGCCACCGCCTGCTCCGGGAGCTTGTCGAGCTTGTCGATGGTGCGGATCGCGGTCGTGACGTCGGACAGCCCCAGCCCTCGGTAGAAGCCCTGGATCAGCTTGCGGTTGTTGAACTGGAAGCTGACCGGCGGGATCGGGAGCGCGTCGAGCGCGTCGACCATCACCCGCATCACCTCGACGTCATGATGGAACGGCAGCACGTCCCGACCGACGATGTCGACATCGGCCTGCGTGAACTGCCGGTAGCGGCCCTCCTGCGGCCGCTCCCCCCGCCACGCCGGCTGGATCTGGTAGCGACGGAACGGAAACTCGAGGTGGCCAGCATGCTCGAGGACGTAGCGCGCGAACGGAACCGTCAGGTCGAAGTGCAGTCCGAGCTGCTTGTCCGGTGCGGCCGCGTCATCGGTGCCCTGGAGCCGCCGCAGGACGTAGATCTCCTTGTCCACCTCGCCACCCTTCGCGAGCCGCTCCACCGGCTCCACCACCCGGGTCTCGATGTTGGCGAACCCGTGCAGCTCGAAGGTGTGCCCGAGCGAAGCGATCACCTCGCGCTCGACGACCCGCTGGGCAGGCAGGAACTCCGGGAAGCCGCTCAGCGGCGTCGGCTTCGACACGTCACAGTCCTCGGGTGACTCGTCCGACCGGGCTCCCCGCGCGCGCAGGGTCGTCCAGGAGCTCCAGCAGGAAGGGGTTGGTCGCGCGCTCGCGACCGATGGACGTCTGCCCCCCGTGACCGGGGAGGACCACGATGTCGTCGGCCAGGGTGAGCACCTTGGTGGCGAGGCTGCGCAGCATCGTGGGGTGGTCGCCGCCCGGCAGGTCGGTGCGGCCGATGGAGCCCTCGAACAGCAGGTCGCCGGAGAACATCACCTCGCTGATGTCGGCACTGTCGTCGTACGGCGCGCGGAAGGTGACCGATCCCTCGGTGTGTCCGGGGGTGTGGTCGACCACGAACCTGAGCCCGGCCAGGTCGAGGTCGACGCCGTCGGCCAGCTCGCGGACGTCGTCGGGCTCGGCGAACTCGAACTTGCCCTCAGGCATCCCGAGCATCATCGCCGCCGACTCGCGGGACATGCCGGACAGCGGATCGGTGAGCAGGTGCCGGTCGGCGGGATGGATCCACGCCGTGGCGTCGTAGGTCCCCGCGACGGGGGTGACGCTCCACATGTGGTCGATGTGACCGTGGGTCAGCAGGACCGCCACCGGCTTCAGGCGATGCTCGCGGATCACCTCGGCGACGCCGGAAGCGGCATCCTTCCCGGGGTCGACGACGACGCACTCCGCGCCCGCGGCAGTGGCCGCGACGTAGCAATTGGTGCCCCACGGTCCTGCGGGGAAGCCGGCGATCAGCACCTACCCAGCCTATCGGCCGGGCTCGCCTCCCTTAGCATTGCCCATTGTGACTGCGAGCGAGTGGGGCCGCGTCGATGACGACGGCACTGTCTATGTGAAGACCGCCGACGGCGAGCGTGCGGTGGGGCAGATGCCCGATGCCACGCCGGAGGAGGCGATGGCCTTCTACGTACGGCGGTACGACGCGCTCGCACTCGAGGTCGATCTGCTCCACAAGCGGATCAACTCCGGCGTGCTGTCGCCCGAGGAGGCCGCCAACGCCGTCAAGACCGTCCGCGGTCAACTCGCCGACGCGCACGCCGTCGGCGACCTCACCTCCCTCGGATCCCGGCTCGACCAGCTCGGCCCCGTCATCGCGACCCACCGGGAGGCCCGTCGCGCGGAGAAGGCGCGACGTACGACCGAGGCCAAGGAGCAGAAGGAACAGCTCGCAGTCGACGCCGAGGCCATCGCCAACGGGCGGGACTGGAAGAACGGCGCCAACCGGCTGCGCGAGCTGCTCGAACAGTGGAAGCAGCTTCCCCGGATCGACAAGGCCGCCGACGACGCCCTGTGGAAACGGTTCTCGTCGGCGCGGTCGGCGTACACCAAGGCCCGCAAGGTGCACTTCGCCGAGCAGGACGAGAAGCGGGACGCCGCCCGGATGGTGAAGGAACGGCTGGCCAAGGAGGCAGAAGACCTGGCCGAGTCGACCGACTGGGGTCCGACGGCCAGCCGGTACCGCGACCTGATGCGGCAGTGGAAGGACGCCGGTCCGGCGCCGAAGGGCATCGATGACGAGCTGTGGAAGCGGTTCCGCGGCTCCCAGGACACCTTCTTCGGGGCGCGTGATGAAGCCAACGCCGCGCTCGATGCCGAGTTCGAAGCCAATGCCGTGGTCAAGGAGCAGCTGATCATCGAGGCCGAGGGCCTGCTTCCGGTCAGCGACCTCGCGACCGCCAAGGCCGCGTTCCGCGACCTTGCCGACCGTTGGGACGCGGCCGGGAAGGTGCCTCGGGAGCGGATGAAGGACCTCGAGGGCCGGATGCGCAGCGTCGAGCAGGCCATCCGCAAGGTCGAGGACGAGCAGTGGAACCGCACCGACCCCGAGAAGTCCGCTCGCGCCGACGACATGGTCAGCAAGCTTGAAGCCGCGATCGCCGAGGCCGAGGCCAAGCTCGAGAAGGCCCGTCTCACCGGCGACGAACGCAAGATCCGCGAGCTCGAGGAGAGCCTCGAGGGCCGCCGCTCCTTCCTCGAGATGGCAAAACGGGCCTCGGACGACTACCGCTAATCCGCGAATCTTCCTTATTGGCGCGTCGAGACGCAGAAACTGGCGGAGTGACACCCGCAGCAAATGACGACTCGGGCGACCATTGCGGCCGATTCGGCGCGCCAGAAGGGAGGATTCGCGGCTAGTGGGTGACCCGGTAGGCGTCGAACACACCGGGGATGGTGCGGACGTTCTTGAGGACGGTGTCGAGATGCTTGGCGTCGGCCATCTCGAAGGTGAAGCGGGTCTTGGCCACCCGGTCGCGGGTGGTGGTCAGGTTGGCCGAGAGGATGTTCAGGTGAGCGTCCGAGAGGACCATCGTGATGTCGGACAGGAGCCGGGAGCGGTCGAGCGCCTCGACCTGGATGTTGACCAGGAACGTGGTCTGACCCGTGGGTGCCCACTCGACCTCGAGCACCTTCTCCGGTTGGCCCAGCAGGCTCGTTGCGTTGGTGCAGTCCGTGCGGTGCACGGACACGCCTCCGCCCTTGGTGACAAAGCCGAGAATCGTGTCGGGTGGGACCGGGGTGCAGCACTTCGCGAGCTTCACCCACAGGTCCGTCGCTCCCTTGACCACCACGCCGGCGTCGGTCCCAGGCGCCAGTCGACGCGGACGGCTGCGGCGGCCGGTGATGGTGACTGCCTCGGCGAGATCCTCCTGGGCGCCCTGGTCGCCGCCGTGCATCTCGATGACCCGGCGTACGACGGCCTGCGCACTGAGGTTGCCCTCGCCGACCGCCGCGTAGAGAGCGGTCACGTCAGCCAGCCGGAAGTGCGCCGCGACGATGTTGAGCGACTCGTGGGTGAGCAACCGCTTGAGGGGCAGTCCCTCCTTCCGCATCAGCTTGGCGATCTCGTCCTTGCCGTGGTCGATCGCCTCCTCGCGCCGCTCCTTGGTGAACCACTGCTTGATCTTGGAGCGGGCGCGCTGGGACTTGACGAAGTTCAGCCAGTCCCGGGACGGGGCGGCGGTCGGTGACTTCGAGGTGAAGACCTCCACCACGTCGCCGTTCTCGAGCGTGGATTCCAACGGCACCAGACGCCCGTTGACCCGCGACCCGATGGTGTGGTGGCCGACCTCGGTGTGGACGGCGTAGGCGAAGTCGACCGGCGTCGAACCAGAGGGCAGCGCGATGACGTCGCCACGGGGCGTGAACACGTAGGTCTCGGTCTGGTTGATCTCGAACCGCAGCGACTCCAGGAACTCCCCCGGATCGTCGACCTCGCTCTGCCAGTCGAGGAGCTGCCGGACCCAGCTCATGTCGTCCTTGTCGACGAGCTTGTCCGTGTCGGCGCCTGTGCGGCCGTCCTCCTTGTACTTCCAGTGGGCCGCGACGCCGTACTCGGCCCGACGGTGCATCCCGAAGGTGCGGATCTGCATCTCCACCGGCTTGCCCTGCGGGCCGATCACCGATGTGTGAAGCGACTGGTACATGTTGAACTTCGGCATCGCGACGTAGTCCTTGAACCGGCCGAGGACCGGGTTCCATCGCGAGTGCAGGACGCCGAGTACGCCGTAGCAGTCGCGGTCCTCCTCAACGAGGATCCGGATGCCGACCAGGTCGTAGATGTCGGAGAAGTCCCGGCCGCCGACGATCATCTTCTGGTAGATCGAGTAGTAGTGCTTCGGTCGACCGGTGACCGTGGCCTTGATCTTGGCCTCACGCAGGTCCTTCTCGACCTGGGTGATCACCTCGGCAAGGAACTGGTCGCGCGACGGCGCCCGCTCGGCGACCATCCGCACGATCTCGTCGTAGATCTTGGGGTGCAGGGTCGCGAACGCGAGGTCCTCGAGCTCCCACTTGATCGTGTTCATGCCGAGCCGGTGGGCCAGCGGCGCGTAGATGTCGAGCGTCTCCCGGGCGGTGCGCTCCTGGCTCTTCTGCGGGACGTAGCGCAGCGTCCGCATGTTGTGGAGGCGGTCGGCCAGCTTGATGACCAGCACCCGGATGTCGCGCGACATCGCGACGATCATCTTGCGGATGGTCTCCGCCTGTGCGGAGTCGCCGTAGACGACCTTGTCGAGCTTCGTGACGCCGTCGACCAGGCGGGCGACCTCGTCACCGAAGTCGGTCCGGCACTCCTCGAGGGTGTACGGCGTGTCCTCGACCGTGTCGTGCAGGAGCGCGGCGACCAGCGTCGGCTCGGTCATGCCGATGCCGGCGAGGATCGTGGTCACCGCGAGCGGGTGGGTGATGTAGGGGTCGCCGCTCTTCCGCGTCTGGGTGCCGTGCAACCGCTCGGCGGTGACGTAAGCGCGCTCGAGAAGTGCGAGGTCGGCCTTCGGGTGGTTGGCACGTACGGCGCGGAACAGCGGCTCGAGCACCGGACTCGATGTGGAGGTGCGGCTTCCCATCCGGGCCAGTCGGGCGCGCATGCCGCGACCCCCGGCAACGGTGTCGCTGGCCAGGCTTGCCGGCACCTCCGGCGGGCGCGCGGGAACGGGGCGGTCGCCGGCCCGTTCCTCAGTCATGCACGGAGTCTATTCGGCCATGCGCGGGCTCAGACCACGGTGAGCGTGGTCAATGCGATGTCGCCGACCGCGGCCCGGCCGGGCAGGAACGACAACTCCATCAGGAACGCCATCCCCGCGACCGTGGCGCCGCAGGCGGCGACAAGCTCCGCGGTGGCGCGGGCGGTGCCGCCGGTGGCCAGGACGTCGTCGATGACGAGGACCCGCTCCCCGGGCGCGATGGCGTCGTGGTGGACCTCGAGCACCGCTTCGCCGTACTCCAATGCGTAGGAGACTGCATGGGTCTGGCCGGGGAGCTTCCCAGCCTTGCGGACAGGTACCAGACCGACGCCGAGCGACAGCGCGACCGGTGCCGCGAGGATGAAGCCCCGAGCCTCCATCCCGACCACCTTGTCCACGACCGGCCGACCCTCGGTGTCGCGACCGGCGTCAGCGAGCGCCGCTACGACCGCGCGGAACCCGTCGGGGTCGGCAAGGAGCGGCGTGATGTCCTTGAAGAGGACCCCCGGCTCGGGGAAGTCCGGTACGTCGCGGACCAACCGCCGGAGCGCCTCCGCCGCGGCGACCGTCGCTCTGGTCGGCTCCCCCAGCACCACCGCGGTCTACTTCTTGCCGCGCTTCGACCGGGTCTGCCGCGTCGGCTGCTGCCGGCCCGAGCTGTTGCTCTGCGAGACCGGCCGTTGCGCGGCCGGGGCGACCCGACCCTTACCGCGCGCCTCGTCCGACGGGCGGGCCGCGTTGCCCCGGTCGTCGCCGGTGTCGGCGGGCTCGGGTCGTGATGGCCGGTCGCTGTCCTGGTCTTCGGCCACCGGCAGATCCTCGGTGAACGCCGGAACGGTGGCGTAGCGGTCGGCAAGGGCGCGCTTCCTGGCCCGGGCCCGCCGGGCCTGCTCGACGACCTCGGTCTCTGTCGACTTCAGCTGGACCAGCACGCGCGGTGCGAGGAAGATCGAGGAGTAGATACCAGCCGTCATGCCGACGAACTGCGCGAGCGCCAGGTCCTGCAGAGAGCTCGCCCCCAGTTGGACGGCGCTGACGTAGAGGATGGCACCGATCGGGATCAGCGCCACGATGCTGGTGTTGATCGACCGCACCAGGGTCTGGTTGACCGCCAAGTTGGCCGCGTCGGCGTAGGACTGCGTGCTCTTGCGCAGCGTGGTGGTGTTCTCCCGGACCTTGTCGAACACGACCACCGTGTCGTAGAGCGAGAAGCCAAGGATCGCCAGCAACCCGGTCACCGCTGCCGGTGTCACCTGGAAGCCCGACAGCGCATAGACGCCGACCGTGATCGTGATGTCGTGGAACAGCGCCAGCAGCGCCGCCACCGACATCTTCCACTCGCGGAAGTAGCCCCAGATGAAGAGGACCACCAAGACGAGGAAGACCGCGATGCCGATCAACGCCCGTTCGGCTACCTCGCGACCCCAGCTGGGGCCGACGTCCTGGGTCGAGATGTCGTTCTCGGCGTCGACCTCCGGAAAGAGATCGATGACGACGATCTTGGCCTCGTCCTCGCTCTCAGCAGAAAGCGACTCGGTCGTGAGCACCAGCGAGTTGCCGCCCGCCGTCGTCACCGACGGGTTCGCGGCACCCTCGATGCCGGCATCGGCGATCGATTCGCGCAGACCGTCGGCGTCGTCCTGGTTGACACCACCGGCGACCGCGATCTTCAGCTCGGTGCCACCGCGGAACTCCACGCCGAAGTTGAGGGGCTTCACAACCACCGCGGTGAGCGCCAGACCGACGAGGACCAGAGTGATGGCGTACCAAAGCGGCTTCCGGCCGATGAAGTCGACCGAACGGTGACCGTTGTAGAGGTCGTTGCCGAGCCTGGACATCTTGCCCATCAGGCGTTGCCTCCTGCAGTCATCGTGGTGCGCGGGCCATCGATGCCCAGGGACTCCGGACTCAAGCCGGACATCCGGTGGCCGGAGTTGAACGCCTTGAACTGGGCGAACCACGACACCAGGGGCTTCGTGAACCAGAACAGGACGGCGAGGTCGATGAGCGTCGAGAGTCCGAGCGCGAACCCGAAGCCCTTCACCGCACCGGTCGCGAAGATGTAGAGGACCAGCGCCGACAGGATCGACACGGTGTTGGCGGCGATCCGGGTGACCCGGGCCCGCGCCCACCCGGTCTCGACGGCGACACGCATCGACTTCCCTTCGCGCATCTCGTCGCGGATCCGCTCGAAGTAGATGACGAACGAGTCCGCGACCACTCCGACCGCGATGATCAGACCGGCGATGCCAGGGAGGGTCAGGGTGAAGCCGGCCGACTCGCTCAGCAGCAGCACCATGCCGTAGGTGATGGCGGCGGCGATGAAGAGGGAGCTCACGACCGCCAGGCCCAGCGCACGGTAGTAGACCAGGCAGTAGAGCATCACCAGGGCGATGCCGATGCCGCCGGCCGTCAGACCGGCCGAGAGCTGGTCACCGGCGAGCGACGGGCCGATGTCCTCCGTCGTCACGTCCTTGTCGAACGCGATGGGGAGCGCCCCGAACTTGAGGCTGTTGGCCAGGTTGGTCGCGGTGTCCTCGTTGAAGTTCCCGGTGATCTGCGAACGACCGTCAAATATCGGGTCGTTCATCACCGGAGCCGACAGCACGACGCCGTCGAGCACGATCGCGAACTGTCGGCCGGTGCCGGCGAGCTGGCTCGAGATGGTCTCGAAGTCGTCCTCGCCACCAGTGGAGCCCTTGGGGTTCGCCTTGTCCTTGTTGTTGCCGATGTCGAGGGTCACTGCCCACTCGACCTCGCCCTGGGGGATCCCGGCTCCCGCGTCCGAGAGCTCCGTGCCCTCGATCACCGAGCGCGACAGCAGGTACTTGATGACGCCGCCGTCCTCGTTGACCTCACAGGCCACGAGCGGCTGGTCCGGGTCGTCCTCCTGCGGTGCGGGCGCGGTCGCGCCCTGCTGGTTGGTGCGGACCGTCACCCCCTCGTCATTGCACTGGAGCCTGTTGAACAGCGCGATCGACTCCTGGTCGGGCGCGGCCGCCCAGGCGATCTCGTCCTCGGCGGTACGGACGACAGCGTCGCCGCCCTCTTCCCCCGGAGTGTCGGTGCCGGTCGGGCCGTCGGTGCTGGCCGGGCTCGCGGTGTCGGTCGGGCTCGCGGTGTCGGTCGGGCTCGCGGTGTCGGTCGGGCTCGCGGTGTCGGTCGGGCTCGCCGTGGGCTCGTCGGTCTTCTTGTCCTGGTGGCGCGGCTTGTGGTCGATCGACAGCGGGGCGCGGCCCAGCGGGAGACCCCCGGTCGCGCAGGGATCCTGCGCGCCTTCGACACAGGCCACCAGGCGGAACCGGAGCTGGGCCTGACGCCGGACCAGCTCCTCGGTCGCGCGGCGGTTCTCGGTGGAACCTGGGATCTCGACCACGATGTAGCGGCCGGACTGCGTGGTGACCTCGGCTTCGACGACGCCCGAGCCGTTGACGCGCTGGTCGATGATCCGGCGTGCTTCCTCGAAGTTCTCGTCGCTCGGGTCGCCGAGCGCGGTGAGGGTGATCCGGAGGCCGCCTTGCAGGTCCAGGCCGAGCGACGGCTTCCAGGTGCCGGCGAGGGCGACCAGGCCGTACATGACGGCGACGCCGAGGAAGAAGACGATCAGCGTCTGGGCGGGCCGGTTGCGACGTGCAGCCACGTCAGCGTTCCTCGCCCTCGAGGTCGGTGTCGGTGCCAGTCTCGGTGCCAGTCTCGGTGCCGGTCTCGGTGCCGGTCTCGGCGTCGGTGCCCAGCGTGTCGGCAGCGGGCGCTTCGTCCTGGCGGACAACCGACCCGACGGCGCCGCGAGCGACCTTGATGTTCACCCCCGGGGAGATCTCGACCATGAGCGTCGAGTCGTCGGTGCCGCTGACGGTCCCGAAGATGCCCGAGGTGAGCACGACCTCCTCACCGAGAGCGATGGATGCCTGCACTCGCGCGACTTCCTTCTGGCGCCGCTGCGCCGGTCGGATGATCAGCAGCCAGAAGATCAGCGCGATCGCGACGATCCACAGCAGGGGGGCGAGTTCAGACACCTGTGAGCCTTCCGAGGGTTCCTTCGGGACGCGGCCCACGACCGGGACCGGGCATCCGCACGGAGCCCGGGCGGGCCGACGGGCAAGTGTAGCCGCGGGTGTTACCCGGGCCACATCGCCGGGTACGCCGCCAGGTTGGCACCAACCGGACTAGTCCTCGAACAGTGCCGGGTCCGTCGGGTCGGCCAGCGTCGGTGGCGGTGCCAGCCCCAGATGCTCCCAGGCAGCCGGCGTCGCGATCCGTCCGCGGGGCGTGCGGGCGAGAAACCCGCTGCGCACGAGGAACGGCTCGGCTACCTCCTCGACCGTCTCCTTCTCCTCACCGACGGCGACTGCCAGGGTGGAAACGCCGACCGGGCCGCCTCCGAACCGCCGGCAGAGGGCGTCGATCACCGCCCGGTCGAGCCGGTCGAGACCGAGCTCGTCGACCTCGTAGAGCTCGAGCGCGGCCCGGGCCACCGGATGGGTGACGATGCCGTCGGCGCGGACCTGGGCGAAGTCGCGCACCCGCCGCAGCAGCCGGTTGGCAATCCGAGGGGTGCCCCGCGACCTGGACGCGATCTCGGACGAACCATCCTCCGTCAGCGCCACGTCGAGCAGGCCGGCCGAGCGGTGCACGATCCGGTCGAGGTCCGCCGACTCGTAGAACTCCAGATGGGCGGTGAAGCCGAACCGGTCACGCAACGGGCCCGGCAGCAGTCCGGCGCGGGTGGTGGCGCCGACGAGGGTGAACGGAGGGATCTGCAACGGGATCGCCGTGGCGCCGGGGCCCTTGCCGATGACGACGTCGACCCGGAAGTCCTCCATCGCCATGTAGAGCATCTCCTCCGCAGGCCGCGACATCCGGTGGATCTCGTCGACGAAGAGCACGTCGCCGTCGTTGAGCCCGGACAGGATCGCCGCCAGGTCACCGGCGTGCGTGATCGCCGGTCCGCTGGTGAGCCGCAACGGCGCGTTCATCTCATGCGCGATGATCATCGCGAGCGTGGTCTTGCCGAGTCCGGGCGGCCCGGACAGGAGCACGTGGTCAGGCGCCCGTCCTCGGCGGCGGGCAGCCTCGAGCACCAGCCCGAGCTGGTCGCGGACCCGGGTCTGGCCAACGACCTCGTCCAGGCTGCGCGGTCGCAGCGCCGCCTCGACGGCACGCTCGTCGCTTTCGGCCTCCATCGCGGTGAGGGACCGCAGGTGGGACTCCTCGGCCACCTCGAGCTCGTCCTCGTGGAAGGGCATCGTCGGTCAGGCCTTCGAGAGGCTGCGAAGGGCGGCGCGGAGCAGCGACCCGACGTCGGGTACGTCGCCCGCCTGCGCGGCGACGGCGTCCACGGCAGTGTCGGCGTCGCGGGAGTTGTAGCCGAGACCGAGCAGGCCCTGGGTCACCTGGTCACGCCAGGTTTCGACACCCGCCGCCCGGACGGCACCGGCCCGCCCCACCGGCGCGCCGATCCGGTCCTTCAGCTCCAGGATGATCCGCTGGGCGCCCTTCTGGCCGATGCCTGGCACCTTGGTCAGCGTCTTCACGTCGTCGACGGCTATCGCCGTCCGCACGCCGTCCGGGGAGAGTACGGCGAGCATCGCCTGGGCGAGCTTAGGCCCTACCCCGGATGCGGTCTGCACGAGCTCGAAGACGGTCTTCTCGTCGTCGTCGGCGAATCCGAAGAGGGTGAGCGAGTCCTCCCGCACGACCATGCTGGTGGGCAGCATCGCCTCGGCGCCGGTCCGAAGCGAGGCCAGCGTGCCAGGGGTGCACATCAGCTCGAGGCCGACGCCGCCGACCTCCAGCACCACGCTCGAGAGGGTGACGGCCGCGACCCGGCCCCGGACGTGCGCGATCATCGCTTCCCTCCTGCCGCGGCGAGTGCCGCATCGATCCGGGCCTGGGCGCCGCCGCGCCAGATGTGGGTGATCGCGAGCGCCAGCGCGTCGGTCGCGTCGGCCGGCTTGGGCATCGCGTCGAGACGCAGGATCCGGGTGACCATCATGCCGACCTGGGCCTTGTCGGCGCGCCCGTTGCCGGACACGGCCGCCTTGACCTCGCTCGGCGTGTGCAGCGCGATCGGCAGCCCGCGCCGGGCCGCGCACACCATGGCGATCCCGCTGGCCTGGGCGGTGCCCATCACCGTGCTGACGTCGGAGCGGGCGAAAACCCGCTCGACGGCGACCGCGTCGGGGCGGTGCTCCTCGAGCCAGGCGTCGATCCCCTGCTCGATCGAGACCAGCCGCTCCGGCACCGACAGGTGGGAGGACGTCCGGATGACGTTGACGTCGACGAGGCGCAGCGGCCGCCCGATGTCGCCCTCGACCACGCCCATCCCGCAGCGGGTGAGACCGGGATCGATCCCGAGGACTCGCATCGGCACCTCCTGCCCCTCGACGACCTTTGACGACGTCAGACTGTCGAACACTTGTTCGGTGTCCACGCTAAGGTCGGCGATCCCCTCACCGGGTCCCGACACGCCGGACGCGACGTGGATCCTCGGTGGCGGCTCGCACCGCCACCACCGGGCGGGCGGCGCAACGGCCGCGCTCAGGCGTCGACGGCCTCCATGACCTCGTCCGGCACGTCGGCGTTGGAGAACACGTTCTGGACGTCGTCGAGGTCGTCGACCGCGTCGATCAGCCGGAAGACCTTTCCCGCGGCGTCAGGATCGGCGACGGGGATGTCGAGCGAGGCGACGAACTGCACGTCGGCCGAGTCGTAGTCGATGCCGGCCGCCTGGAGCGCCGTACGGACCGCGATGACATCGGTCGCCTCGGCCTGCACCTCGAAGGTCTCCCCCAGGTCGAAGACCTCCTCCGCCCCGGCATCCAAGGTTGCCTCGAGGACCATGTCCTCGGTGACCTCAGTGACGTCGGATGCCTTGCCTTCCTTCTCCTGGACCTTGGGTACGACGACGACGCCCTTGCGGTTGAAGAGCCGCGACACCGAGCCGGGGTCTGCCATCGTGCCGCCGTTGCGGGTGACCGCCGTCCGGACCTCCATCGCGGCCCGGTTGCGGTTGTCGGTCAGGCACTCCACCAGAAGCGCGACGCCCTGGGGCCCGTAGACCTCGTACATGATCGTCTCGTAGTCGACGCCGCCACCTTCGAGACCGCCGCCGCGCTTGACCGCCGAGTCGATGTTCTTGTTGGGGACCGACTGCTTCTTGGCCTTCTGGATCGCGTCGAACAGGGTGGGGTTGCCGACCGGGTCGGGACCGCCCATCTTGGCGGCGATCTCGATGTTCTTGATCAGCTTCGCGAAGAGCTTGCCCCGCTTGGCGTCGATGGCCGCCTTCTTGTGCTTGGTGGTCGCCCACTTGGAGTGGCCAGACATCGTCCCTCTTCCCGTCCCGACTTCCCGGTCCTACCGTCGCTCTGCCGACCGGCGAGTCTACTAGCCGACGATGTCGAGGAAGAGTCGGTGGATGCGACCGTCGTCGGCGACCTCGGGGTGGAACGACGTGGCCATCAGGTGTCCCTGGCGTACGGCGACCGGGTGCCCCTCGGCCTCGGCCAGCACCTCGACGGCGGCACCGACCTGCTCCACCCACGGCGCCCGGATGAACACGGCGTGCACCGGCTGGTCGAGACCCTGGAGATCGAGGTCGGCCTCGAAGGAGTCGACCTGGCGCCCGAAGGCGTTGCGGCGCACGGTCATGTCGATCCCGCCGATCGTCTGCTGGCCGGCTGCTCCGTCGATGATCCGGTCGGCGAGCAGGATCATGCCTGCGCAGGTACCGAAGGTCGGCATGCCGGACCCGACCCGGTCTCGCAGCGGGTCCAGGAGCGCGAAGGTGTGCGCCAGCTTGGCCATCGTGGTCGACTCACCGCCCGGCAGCACCAGTCCGTCACAGCGGGCGAGCTCCTCGGGGCGCCGGACCGGGAACGCGTCCGCGCCGAGCCCGGTCAACGTCGCCAGGTGCTCGCGGACGTCACCCTGGAGGGCGAACACACCGATCGCTGACACAGGACGAAGAGTAGGACGCCGCGGTCACCAGGGCGCGAGCCGGGCGGGCAAGCCCGTGGCTCAGGCGACGCAGGTCGGTGCGCCGACGGAGCAGGCCACGATGATCAGGCAGTTCACGTCGATGCGGACGCGTTGGGTCGAGCGTCGGACATCACTGCTCTGCCAGCGGTTCGGCGCCGTGGTGTTCGAGAGCCACGACCGCACCTCGGCATAGAAGTAGAAGCTCTGGTTGATGCCGAGGAGACTGCCCGAGAGACCGAAGGCGCTCGGCGAGGTGAACTGCCGCGACACCGCGGCACCGGTCACCTGGTTCGTCGACTGCACGGTGTCGGGGCTGGCAACGCGCCACAGCACGATCTCGTAGTCGTAGCGGGCATCCTTCTCGGGCCAGGCGAAGGTGACGTTGGATCCGCTGACGCTGCACGAGACGCTGTCGGGGCGCTGCACGGTGTGCGTGCTGAGCGTGGCACCCGACACGCTGGCTGTGTCCGAGAACGCAGCCCAGGACGGCGTTGCCAGCCCGACGGCCACCAGCGCGGCGGCGGACGCTGCACCGACCTTGCTGCCGGTACGACGCCGTGCGGCCTTCCGCTGGCCCGGACGCCCGGACCCGTGTTTGCCGACGCCAGCCGGCGGGTCCTCGTCGTCGCGGCGGGGCCGCACCATCATGAGCAGCAGTCCCATCGCGTACATGCCGAGCAGGAACAACCCGAAGGGACCGGAGAGCCACGCCACCACGCGGCCGCCGTACGGGATGTCGGCGAAGACCCGGTAGGCGACCTCGACCGGGTAGACCTCGGCGTCCGGGACGCTGTTGGCGTCACCTTGGAGGTGCAGGAACGAGGTGTTCTCCTGCCGGTCGACCGCGACGATCCGGTGGGTGACGCGGTTGCCCTCAGCATTGTCGACCATCACGACGTCGCCGACGTCGAGCTCGATCGCGGGGACCTGGCGCGCCCACGCGAGCGCACCGGTCTCGATGGTCGGTGCCATCGACCCGGACTGGACGACCAACGGTCGGATCCCGAGCACCACGCTCGCGATGACGGAGATGATGCAGACGACACCGACGAGCGCGCCTACCGTGAGGGCGGCGGAGCGCAGGGAGCGGAGCGTCGGTCGGGTCACGGGATGACCTGGACCGCGCTGAACTGGAGGTCCACCGCGGTGGTCGCGCTCTGGACGGAGTTGGCCGCCGCGGTCGGCAGGGTCACCTGGATGCACAGCTTCTCGTTGTTGGTCGGAGTGATCGTGCGCGCGGTCGTGACCAGGCTGCCGCCCAGGGTGGTGCCGGTGCCGGCGAGCGTCGTACCTCCGCAGGTCGCGGCCGGTGAGGTTCCGGTCACCGAGGTGGCACCGGTGACCTTGACGGTCAGGGCGCCGGCGAGGTTCTTGCCGTCGACGTTGGTGGCGGACGAGGTGGCGGTGTAGGCGAACGGGGCATCGCCGGCGTTGCTGATGGTGAGTACCGCCGCGACGGTGTTGCCCGGGACCATGTTGGTGATGGTGAGCGACGTGTACCCGGTGACGCTGTCCAGGCCGTCCACCTTCAGATCGAGCTTGCCGGAGGTGAGCGTGATCCCGGAGACGGTGGCGTCGTCGGTCCAGTAGGCGCCGGTCGTGACCGACCCGAGCCCGACGACGACGCCAAGGGCCAGCAGCGCCCGAAGCCGGCCTCGTCCGAACCAGCCGAAGCAACGACGCGGTGCCGCGTGCCTACTCATCGCCGACCTCCCGCCGACGTGCGGCAACCACGAGCACCAGCCCGGTCCCCAGCAGCGCGGTCCCGAGCGCCACGATCCACAGCTCGACGGCGCTACCGGTGGCCGGCAGGTTTCCGGAGAGACCGCCGTCGTCGTCGCCGGACCCGTCCTGGGTAAGCCGGACGACGAACGTCAGCGGTAGGTGCTTGCGCTCGGTCCGGTTGGCCGCCTCGCGAAGGAACACCGCGCGCACGTCCACCCTGACCCGGTCGCCCCTGCCGATCACGTCCTCGGTCAGCGTCTGGTCAGAGCCGTCGACGAGAGACGTCCAGGTCCCGCTCGTGACACGGGCGTCGATCCGCACCTCGTCGCGAGCAAGCAGCAGGTCAGGGTCGGTGCGCCGCAACGCGATCTGCATCGACGCCGTGGTCGGGCCCTCGTTGCGCACCCAGAACGACCGCGTCTGGGCGTCGCCCGGAACCCAGCGGAACGCCGGGTCGAACAGCGGTCGCTGCAACTTGGTGGTCCAGTCGAGACCGTCGAGGCTGAGCCCGACCGCATCGTCGGCGCGGGCGGGGCCGACGCCGATCGTCAGCACGATCGGCACCAACGCGGACAGCCAGAGTGCGCGGCGGGTCATGGTGGGCTTCCTCCTCTCAGACAGTGGTGGTGTGCTCAGCGGGCCGGTCCTGATCGACGCGTGAGCGGCGGCGCTCCCGAGCCGAGCCGACGAACATGAGACCGGCGTACCCGAGCAGGGCGGTCACGACGACGTAGCCGCCGATCCGGCGTTCGTCACCGCCGACCACATTGTTGACGTAGCCGAGGTACGGCACCGAGTACCACACCCGGCCCCTGACCTGCTCCGGTCGGACCGGCTCGGCGTCGGGGATGTCGTTGGCGTCGCCCTGGGTGACCAGCTGCACGTCGCCGTCGAGGTTCGTCCCCACCTCGATCACCCGGTGCGTGACGACCGGCGCCTCCCCGGACTCCAGCTGGTAGGTGACGACGTCGTCGGAGCGGATCTCGTCGACCGGCAGCGGCTTGACCACCACCAGGGTGCCCGGGGGGTAGACCGGACGCATCGACCCGGTGGTCACCGTGTACGGCGTGGCGCCCGTCAGCCGCGGCACCACCACCGCGGCGGCGAGTGCCGCCGCCGCGGTGAGGATGACCAGCCAGACGGTGACCCGCCAGCCGAACGAGATCACGAGACCGTCCGAGCCCAGTCGGGTCGGGTCACTCGTGCGTCTGGACGGCAACCAGGGTGATGGCGTCGAGCGTCGCGGTGTCGACCTGCGATTCGTTGTCCGCATCCGTGGTCGGGTCGGGCGCGCTGACCGGTCCGCCGTACGGGAAGGCGACGGTGATGTCGATGGTGACGTCGTAGGTGCCCTCGCCGTCGACGCTGCCCGCGGCCGGGTCGGTCAGGACGGCGTCGATGTCGAGCTCGTCGGCCAGCCCCTCCAGCGAGGTGAGCGAGGCGTCGGAGATGTCGACGGTGGCGCCGATGTGGTCGCCCACGAGCACCAGGTCGCCCGTGCACTGCTTGACGATGGTGTCGCCCGGGACGATGTCCTCGACCGTCTCGTCGCCGACCGCGTCGTCGTAGGTCCAGGTGGCATAGCACTCGACGTTCTGCAGGTCGATCGAGCCCGAGTCGACGCTGCCACCGTCGACTGAGGCGTCGTCGGTCCAGTACGCCAGGGTCCCGGCGCCGCCCAGCAGCAGAAAGGCAGCGGCGCCCGCTGCGAGGGCGCCCTTCGTTGACTTATTCATGACAGTGTCCTCCCCATGACCCGGTCCCCCAGGCATGAATGTTGCGTTCGTGCCGGGGCCTCCCCGGGACCACCTTCATCAGGCAGAACAAGTGTTACCGGATCTGGAACTGGTTTCCAGGTCAACAGACCGACTGGGCGTTTGTTCACCTAAGCATCGGAACGCAGCCCGCCCGTTCCTAGACTGGTTGACCGATCGGGAGGACGGCTCACATGAGGAGATTCAAGCGTTTCCTCGTCCTCCCGGCGGCGCTCGCGCTGGCACTCTCCGCCGCCGGATGCGGCGACGACCCGGGGTCTGCCGACCAGCGCCGTACCTTTGCCGACGCCACCGGTCCCACCGGGACCAGACTCCCGGCGCCGCCAACGGACGACGACCCGAGCGCAGCTCCGGCAACGGCGTACGCCGCCTGGGTCGATGCCCTCGCCCGGCACGATGCCGCCGCGGCCTGCGCGCTCCAGGCGCCGGAGTTCACCATCGAGCTGCGGTACGACGCGATCCTCCTCGATCGCGCCGAGCTGGGCGATCCGTGCACCGGCTTCGAGGCGATCTTGTGGGAGGACCCCGCGTTCACCGGCGAGCTGGTGGATGTCTCCGCGACCCAGGTGACCCAGGAGGACGCGCTGCTCGCGGTGGCCCTCGGACCCGGCAGGGATTCCTTCCAGACGGTGCGCATGGTCTACCACCGGGCGAAGTGGCGGGTGTTCTCCACCGAGAAGCGCACGGGAGCGGGAACCGACGGCGGCCCGGGCTCCGAGTCCGGGCCGGCTCGCTGGCTGGACGCCTGGTGCGGCCTGTCGCCGGACCAGACCCGCGCCGAGATCATCGGGCGAATGGGTGAGCCCTCGGGCGAGTACACCGTCGCCGACGGCGGCGAGCCGCAGCTGTGGTGGGCTCAGGACCAGTACGACTTCCGGGTCTACCTCGACCCCGTTGCCGACACGGTCCTCGAACTGGTCGGCGACTACGACGCGCTCGGCGCGGAGGACCGGGCGGTCCTGACCTGCCCCGAGCTACGGCGCTAGCGAGTTCGGGAGTGGGCAGGCGAGGTCAGGCGAGCTCCGGCACCCGCAGGTGGGCGATGGCCAGCTCGTACTCGGCGGCATCCATGATGTCGACCTCGGCCTCGCGGATCCCCGCTTCCCGGATCATCCAGGCCTCGTCGCGGGACTGCTGCAGCGACTCGAGGCTGGCGTAGGAAGCCGTCGCGCAGATCCCGCCGCGGGCCCGATCGACCATCAGGCTGGCGCTGCAGAACCCCGGCAGCTGCTCGATGCGGGCCAGCAGTGCGGTGCGGTAGATCCCGATCCCGCGGTCCAGCTTGTCCGGGGTGGTTCGCAGCCAGGTCACCCGGCACCAGCGCTCGACAGGTCGCGGGTCGGCCCGCCGCATGACGGCGACGTCCCACTCCTGCACCTTGGCAGGCGCGTCCAGCAGCCCGCCGAACCGTTCGCGGACTCCGGTGAGCCGGTCACCGCTCGCGCGCATCGCGTCGGCGGTCTCCCACGACGTGGTCGCAACGCACTCCCCTGAGCCACGGTCGACCATGAGCGACAGTCCGACGAAGCCGTCGACCTGTTCGAGCAGCGTCATCACGTCGTCGCGGACGTAGTCGATGCCGTTGTCCAGGCCGGCCCGGTCGCCGCGGAAGGTCGAGGAGCGAGCGAACACGTCACCAGCGAACACCCGACCGGCAGGTGGACGCAATGGGTCCTGGCGCGCTCGGCCTTCCTACCAGCCGCGCTCAGCGAGCCGGTGGGGCTGCGGGATGTCCTCGACGTTGATGCCGACCATGGCCTCGCCGAGGCCACGGGAGACTTTCGCGACCACGTCGGGGTCGTCGTGGAAGGTGGTCGCCTTGACGATGGCCTCCGCCCGTTGCGCGGGGTTGCCGGACTTGAAGATCCCGGAGCCGACGAAGACACCCTCGGCGCCGAGCTGCATCATCATCGCCGCGTCGGCGGGGGTGGCGATGCCACCTGCGGTGAACAGCACCACCGGCAGCTTCCCGTTGCGCGCGACGTCGACCACCAGGTCGTAGGGCGCCTGCAGCTCCTTCGCCGCGACGAAGAGCTCGTCCGCGGCCAGCGACCCGAGCCGGCGGATCTCGCCGCGGATGGTGCGCATGTGGGTCACGGCATTGGAGACGTCGCCGGTGCCGGCCTCGCCCTTGGAGCGGATCATCGCCGCGCCCTCGGTGAGCCGGCGAAGCGCCTCGCCGAGGTTGGTCGCGCCGCACACGAACGGCGCCGTGAACGCCCACTTGTCGATGTGGTTGGCGTAGTCGGCCGGGGTCAGCACCTCGGACTCGTCGATGTAGTCGACGCCCAGGCTCTGCAGCACCTGGGCCTCGGCAAAGTGGCCGATCCGCGCCTTGGCCATCACCGGGATGGACACGGCCTCGATGATCGAGTCGATCATGTCGGGGTCGCTCATCCGCGAGACGCCGCCCTGTGCCCGGATGTCGGCAGGCACGCGCTCGAGGGCCATCACCGCGACCGCGCCGGCGTCCTCGGCGATCTTGGCCTGCTCGGCGGTGACCACGTCCATGATCACGCCGCCCTTGAGCATCTCGGCCATGCCGCGCTTGACCTTGGTCGTACCCAGTTCGTGCTGCTCGTTCATGGTCCGATTCTAGGCGCCGGGGGGCTGCTCCTCCGCATCGAGGTCGCCGTCGAGGACGACCGCCTGGCGGTAGACCTTCAGCACCCGGAACACCACCGTGTAGGCGCTGGCCGCGGCGAGCGCCCAGAGGGTGACGTACATCAGGATCGGCAGGTCCAGCAACGCAGCGAGACCGGTCATCACCAGGATCGAGACCAGCCGGTCGGCGCGCTCGGCCAGCCCGCCCTTGGCGTCCATGCCGAGCGACTCGGCGCGCGCACGGGCGTACGACGTCACCGAGCCCATCACCAGGCACCACAGGCTCACGCACAGGTAGAGGTAGTCGTCGCCGGGCCCGGCGAAGTACAGCGCCAGACCGCCGAAGATCGCACCGTCGCCGATCCGGTCGAGGGTGGAGTCCCAGAAGGCGCCGAAGCGCGACTTCCGCTCGAGCACCCGCGCCATCTTGCCGTCGATCAGGTCACTGAAGACGAACGCCGTGATGAAGAGGACACCCCCGAGCAGCTCGCCGCGCGGGAAGAACGCCAGCGCTCCCACGACGACGCCGAGGGTGCCGACGAGGGTCACCGCGTCGGGACTGATGCCGAGCTTGATGAACAGCTTGACGAACGGCATCAGCACGACGCCCTGCCAGAAATCCTTGAACCGGTCGAGCACGACGCAGACGGTAGCCAACTTCGGCCCGACTCTTGACATCCTGCCAACGGCGGGGGATTCTCCTAACTGTGTTAGTGAAACCTATTCGTGATCGGAAAGCCGAACGCCGTGCGGCAGTACGCCGGGAGATCCTCGACGCCGCCTGGGAGATCGCCCGCGAGTCGGGGCTGACCCAGATCACGCTGCGCGACGTCGCCGCTCGGATCGGGATGCAGGCGCCGTCGCTCTACACCCACGTCGACTCGAAGATGGCGATCTACGACGCCATGTTCGGGGAGGCCTGGACCGACTACGCCGCCTCGCTCGACGAACTCGAAGCCACCCTCGCCTCCGATCCGCGGACCGCCGTGCACCAGGTGGCGCGTCACTTCTACGACTATGCGATCGCCGACCACCCGCGCTACCAACTGATGAACGAGCGGCTGATTCCCGGGTTCGAACCGACCGCCGAGGCCTATGCGCCCTCGCAACGCGTCCTTGAGCACGGGCGCAGCACGATGGCTGCTCTCGGCGAGGTCTCCGACCCGGACTTCCTGATCTTCACCTCCCTGCTGGGCGGGCTGATCAACCAGCACTTCGCCAACGACCCCGGCGGCACCCGGGTCACCGCCGTCCTCGACCGTGCCATCGACATGTGGGCCGACGCCGTCGGCCTTCCTCCTTCACCCGCCTGAACGTCTCTCCCGCCAACGCACCCTTCGGAGCCCGCCATGATCGCCACCGCCTCGCCGTCGACCGACGGCGTCGTCCGCCCGCAGATCCCCCGCCAGCTCGCGATGCGGCTCGCCGCGACGGAGTACGACCGGATGGCCGCCGCGATCGCGGCGATCCAGCCCGACGACTGGACCCGGCCCACCGTCTGCGCCGCATGGGACGTGCGCGCGCTGGCCTGCCACATGGTCGGGATGGCCGCCATGGTGACGACGCCCTGGGAGATGGCGCGTCAGCAGCGCAAGGCCGCTGCTGACGCACACAAGTCCGGCACCGACCCGGTGACCGCAGTCACCGCACTCCAGGTCAGCGAACGGTCGGACTGGTCACACGACAGGATCGTCGCAGCAGCACGGAGCATCGGCCCCCGGGCTGTCCGTGGTCGGCGTCTCGTACCTCGGTTCATCCGCAACCGGAGTTTTGCCGACCCCCAGCAGGTCAACGGGAGCGACGAGACCTGGGCCATCGGTTTTCTGACCGACGTCATCCTCACCCGCGATCCCTGGATGCACCGCATGGATCTCGCAGCAGCCACTGGCACCGTGCCGGACCTGACCGCGGAGCACGACGGAGTGATCGTCGCCGACGTCGTGGCCGAGTGGTCGACCCGCCACGATCTGCCGTACGAACTCGAGCTGACCGGGCCCGCCGGCGGTCACTGGCACCGCGGCGCCGGTGGCGAGCAGATCGCCATGGACGCGATCGACTTCTGTCGGGCGGTCAGCGGCCGCGGCGACGCGCCCGGCCTGCTGTCCGTCCAGGTCCCGTTCTGAGCGCCGGAGCATCGTGATGACCAGCTACCTCCAGACCCACCGCGCCACCCAGGACGTCAGCGTCCTGCACGACCGGGCCGACATCCCCGGTCTGGGCACCATCCCCGTCAACGCCTTCGTCCTCCACGCCCAGCAGCCCGTGGTCGTCGACACCGGCCTCAGCACCGCCGACAAGGATTTCGTGACCGAGCTCGCGGACGTGATCGACCCGGCCGACGTGCGATGGATCTGGCTCACCCATCCCGACCGCGATCACACGGGCGGCATCCTCGCGCTGCTGGAGGCCGCTCCTCAGGCGCGGCTGGTGACCACGTTCGGCGGCCTCGGGATCTTCGGCTGCCAGTACGACGTGCCGATGGACCGCGTCTACCTGCTCAATCCCGGCCAGGATCTCGACGTGGGCGATCGGGTGCTCTCGTGCTTCCGGCCGGTGCTCTTCGACAGCCCGGTCACGACCGGCTTCCTGGACCGCAAGAGCGGCGCCTTGTTCTCCTCGGACTGCTTCGGCGCTCCCCTGCCGACCCCCGACCTGGCGGGCCTCGAGTCCGTGGCGTCGGTGCCGGCCGAGGACCTCCGGGCGGCCCAGCTGCTGTGGGCCAGCGCCGACAGTCCGTGGGTGCACTCCGTGGACCGCGCACGGTGGCCGGACAAAGTGGCCGCGATGCGCGCGATGGCGCCGTCAGCGATCTTCAGCACCCACCTGCCGCCGGCGGTCGACGCACCTGACTCACTCTGGGAGACCTTGCTCGAGGCGCCGGACGGCCCGCAGTTCACCGGACCTGACCAGGCCGCGCTCGAGGCGATGCTCGCCAGCTTCGAACCGGCCTGAGCTGGTGCCGGTTCAGCCGCTCCAGGCGTCAGCGAGCAGGTCGCGGGTCTCGCCGAGCAGCTGCGGGAGCACCTTGGTGCCGGCCAGCACCATCAGGTAGTTGGAGTCGCCGGTCCACCGTGGCACGACATGCTGGTGGAGGTGGCCCGACAACGACCCCCCGGCAGCCGAGCCGAGGTTGAGTCCGACGTTGAACGCGTGCGGCTGGGACACCCGGCGGATCGTGGCCAGTGCCTCCTTGGTCAGCTGGGCGACCTCGGCGGTCTCGGCGTCGTCGAGGTCGGTGTAGTCGGCCACGTGCCGGTAGGGCAGCACCATCAGGTGACCGGGGTTGTACGGATAGAGGTTGAGTACGGCGTACGCCGTCTCCCCCCGGGTCACGACCAGCTCGTCATCGTGGGACGACGCCGGGTCGCGCGTGATCCGGCAGAACGGGCACGGGGGCAGGCCGGGGTCGGGTGCCGTCTGCTCCTCGGGAGCGTTACGGACGTAGGCCATCCGGTGGGGCATCCACAAGCGCTCCAGCCCGTCGGGATCGGTCACCGTTACGACTGCTCCGTCACGCGGATCAGCTCGGCAAGGGACACCTCGGGCACGTCGATGCCGCGGGCTTTGGCCATGCCGTTGATCTGCAGCCAGATCGACTCGGCGAGCATGGTGACGAGATGCTCCGACTTCATCGTCGGCGCGAGCCTCGAGGTCCACCGACGGATGCTCGCGAAAACCTGGCCGATCAGTCCGAACACCCAAGGGTCGAGTCCGGCCCGGTCCTCGGCCCGCAGCTCGACGCCGTAGTAGTGCACCACCGTGTTCATCAGCAGCTCGATCTGCTCGGCGACAGCCTCGATCGCCACGGCGAGCGGATCTGGGCCGGGGCCGGGCAGCTCCCGCTCGATGAACCAGAACAAGGTGGGATGCTCGGTGGCCCACTCGACGACCGCGGTGACGATCCGACGGATGATCACGACCGGCGTGCCGTCGAAGGAGAGCGCTGGCAGGATCACCGTCCCGAGGTCCTGGCAGATCTTTCGCTGGACCGCCAGGTCCAGGTCGACCCGGTCATGGAAGTGGCGGTAGAGCACGGTGCGGGCCAGGCCCGCCTCCTCGGCGATCAGCTGGACCTGGATGTCCTCGCCGGGCGAGGACCGCTCGAGCACCCGGATCGCGGCATCGATGATGACGCCGCGGCGCGCCCGGTTGTGCGCGAGCCAGCGCAAACGGCGGCCGTCACCGCCGTACTCGAGGCCGCCGGCCTGCTGATCGCTCACCGCGGCAGCCTATCCGGCGTGGCTGGTCGGCGCCCGCCGCGAGCGGCTCAGTACTGGTGGAACCAGAGCCCGAGGTCGAGCGCGATGCCGGGGCAGGTGACGTTGTGGTCACGGTTGTCGGCGACCCACTGCCCGAGGATGGCCTGCCCGCCCTGGATCGACCAGTCCGCCCCGCACCGGTTGAGCGCCTCGGCCCGGGAGGTCTGGCCGGCGGCCCGCCACTCGGGGACGCCGCCGAGCCGGAAATCGCCGACGACGATGTCCCAGAGGTACGGCGTCGAGTAGATCCCGATCCCGTAGCCGGCGTCGGTGTAACCGCGGGCCGCGCCCTCCACGACGGCGGCGTTCGCCTTCTCGTCGCCGCTCCACTCGAAGAGCGGGACCGGCTCGACATCGATCCAGACCACCGGGCTCTGCAAGCCCGCGTCGGCCATGTTGTCGAGGTTGTAGCGGGCCTGTTGGTAGCCGACGTTCCTCAGCTTGCCGATCCGGGTGGCTCCGGAGAACGGGCCGTCCCACTCGTAGCGCTTGAGGGTCGCGGCGTCGGGATAGCTGGTCACGGCGTACGACGACGCCATCAGCTCGCGCTCCTCCACCCACGCGACCTGTTCGGCCAGGCACGGGTTGGGGGTGAACGCGGGGCCGTTGGTGAGCCCGATGACCACGAACTCGGCCTCGTCGACCGGCATCGGCAGCCCCTGGGTCGGCCGCTCCGGGATGCCCATCCCCTCCGGGCACTGGGGCCAGCTGATGTCGGCGCCCTGCACCGGTTCGCTCCGCGGCTCGATGGTGCCGCGGTTCTCGTTGGCGAGGTCCTCCGCGATGTCGGCGAGGTTGCTCGCGTTCGCGCCCGGGTCCGTAGCGTCGCCGTCGGTGGGGAGCTTTCCCTTGTCCTTGCCGGGCTTCGTCGGCGCGTCAGTGGTCGGGGCCGCCTCGGGCTCGGGTGCCTCCTCGGCACAGGCGCCCAGGGTCAGCACGAGGGCCACCGCCACGGCCCAGCCCGCGTGACGCCCCCCGGCTCTCACCTCAGACCTGCTCGCGCGACGCGATCGCCGCCGCGACCCGTTGGATCGCCTCGGCGACCGGGACCCCGTTGTCCTGGCGGCCGTCGCGGTAGCGGAAGGACACCGCGCCCGCCTCCATGTCCTGGTCGCCGGCGATCACCATGAACGGCACCTTCTGCAGCTGCGCGTTGCGGATCTTCTTCTGCATCCGGTCGTCGGAGTCGTCGACCTCCACCCGGATCCCCTGCCCCTGAAGCTGGCGCGCGACGTCGTAGAGGTAGTCGTGGTGCCGCTCGGCGATCGGGATCGCCGCCACCTGCACCGGGGCCAGCCACGGCGGGAAGGCCCCGGCGTAGTGCTCGACGAGTACGCCGAAGAACCGCTCGATCGAGCCGAACTTCGCGGAGTGGATCATCACCGGCTGCTGCTTGGTGCCGTCGGGTGCGACGTACTCGAGGTCGAAGCCCGCGGGCTGGTTGAAGTCGTACTGGATGGTCGACATCTGCCAGGTGCGGCCGATGGCGTCGCGCGCCTGGACCGAGATCTTGGGACCGTAGAACGCGGCGCCGCCGGGGTCGGGCACCAGCTCGAGGCCGGTCTCGACGGCGGCTTCCTCGAGCACCTTGGTGGCGACCTCCCACTGCTCGTCGCTGCCCATGAACTTGTCCTTGGCGTCGTCGCGGGTCGACAGCTCGAGGTAGAAGTCGTCGAGCCCGAAGTCCTTGAGCAGGCTCAGCACGAAGCCCAACAGGTGCTTGACCTCGTCGGGCGCCTGCTCGGGTGTCACGTAGGAGTGCGAGTCGTCCTGGGTCATCCCGCGGACCCGGGTCAGGCCGTGGACCACGCCGGACTTCTCGAACCGGTAGACCGATCCGAATTCGAACAGCCGCAGCGGCAGCTCGCGGTAGGACCGCCCGCGCGACCTGAAGATCAGGTTGTGCATCGGGCAGTTCATCGCCTTGAGGAAGTAGCGGCTGTTCTCCATCTCCATCGGCGGGAACATGGTGTCCTCGAAGTACGGCAGGTGCCCGGAGGTGTGGAACAGCCCCTCCTTGGTGATGTGGGGCGTGCCGACGTACTGGAAGCCCTCCTCGATGTGCCGACGACGGACGTAGTCCTCCATCTCGCGCTTGATGACGCCGCCCTTGGGGTGGAACACCGCCATCCCCGAGCCGATCTCGTCGGGGAAGCTGAACAGGTCGAGCTCGCGGCCGAGCTTGCGGTGGTCGCGCTTCTCGGCCTCCTCGAGCCGGTGCAGGTGGGCGTCCATCGCTTCCTTGGACTCCCAGGCGGTGCCGTAGACCCGCTGCAGCTGCTTGTTCTTCTCGTCGCCGCGCCAGTACGCCGCCGCCGAGCGCATCAGCCTGAACGCCGGGATCCGTTTCGTGGTCGGCAGATGCGGGCCGCGGCAGAGGTCCTTCCAGGCGACCTCGCCGTTGCGGTCGATGTTGTCGTAGATGGTGAGCTCGCCGGCCCCGACCTCGGCGTCGGCGCCCTCGGCCGCATCTGCTGCGTTGCCTTTGAGCCCGATCAGCTCGAGCTTGTAGGGCTCGTCGGCGAGCTCGACCCGCGCGTCGTCGTCGTTGGTCACCCGGCGGAAGAACCGCTGGTTGTCCTTGATGATCTTGCGCATCCGGGTCTCGAGCTTGTCGAGGTCGTCCGGGGTGAACGGGATTTCGACGTCGAAGTCGTAGTAGAAGCCGTCCTTGATCGGCGGACCGATGCCGAGCTTGGCGTCGGGGTGGAGGTCCTGGACAGCCTGGGCGAGCACGTGGGCGCAGGAGTGGCGCAGGATGTCGTGGCCGTCGCTGCTGTCGATCGCGACGCCGGCGACCTCGTCGCCGTCGGCCAACTCGTAGGAGAGGTCCTTCAGGTCGCCCGCGATCCTGGCCGCCACAATGTCCGGCTCGTCCTTGAAGAGCTCCCAGGCCTTGGTGCCGAGGGTGGTCGTCTGCACCTGCCGTTCGCCGGCATGGACGCGGACGACCTTGATCTCGGACACGGAGCGACTCCCTCATCTAGGCGATAGCGGCCGGTGCGGCCGCTGTCTCGATGGTATCGAGGAGTCCCTCTATCGCCCGACCGGATTATTGTCCTGGTCGGTCAGGTGCTGCACGGGTTACCGCTAACCGTGTAGACACTCGCGCTCGCAAGGTAGACAACGTGGTTGAAGGGACTGTTGAGGACCAGCTCGACGGCGTTCTGGATGCGGAGGGGCCAGTAGGACGTTTTGGTGCGGTTCAACCACAGGGTTCCGCCAGCGATCGGAATCTCCATCGGGTCGGTCACGGTGCCGATCGGTTGGCCGTTGAGGACCATCCCGCTCACCCGGCTGGCAGAGGTGAACGCAGGTGAACTACCGATGGCAGCGCAGCGTGCGGCGACCGAGGCCTGTGCCGCGTCGATCCGAAGGTCGAGGCCAGGTCCGGTGATCCGGACGCTGGCGACCGATGCCTCGTTGTCCGCGCCGTCGCCGACGAACGGCCGGGTGTCGGCGGGGTTCGGCCAGGGGACGGTGGAGGCGTGCGCTCGCGTCGCGCCGACCTCGACCGTGTAGCCGCCCGCACCCAGCGGCCCCGGGATCCGGTTGGTGGTGGTCATCGGGTCACTGGTGTCGGTGTTCGGGCAGCCGCGCTCCGAACCGACCGGCACATCCTGATCGATCTCGTAGCCGTACTTGCCACCCACGGACACCCACACGTAGTTCCACACGTCCACCGGCTCCGCGTGGCAGCCCCACGAGCCCTTGCGGTCGCTGTTGCGGACCGTCCCGATCCCCCACGCATCGGCGATGGGCGCACCCGCGCTGTTCGAGAGCGTCACCAAGAAGGTTTCGTCGCTGGTGACGGTTGGTCGACGCACGGCCTGAACGGTCAGCTGCTCACTGACGTCGCCGGGCGCGAAGGTCAACGTCCCGGAGGTCGCCTCAATCGCTGGTGCCGACGCCGCATAGTCAACCGTTACCGTGGTGGCCACCGGCTGGTCGAGGGTGACGGTGAAGACGGCCGGGGTATGGGTGTCGGGCCAACTCGGCTCGACGACGATCACGTCGTCGATGGAGAGTCCCGGACCAGCGGCGTCGGCCGGCCCGAGCACGAGCGGGACTGCTGCGACCCCGAGGGCCAGGCCGAGGAGGGCGCGCTTGATCATGTCGGATCCTCAGGTCCGGCGGCCCGGACATCACCAGGTGGCAACCGCCGATCGCCACTATGGTGCTGCCGCCGCTGCCGTCCGTCCACTGTTTCTGGGCAGTGGTCTGAACCAGATCCCCACGTGGAGCGCAGCGAGCACCGGCTACCGCCGGTCGAGCCTGACCTTTCCGATCGGGCCGACCGGACTCGCGCAGGCGGCGCCCCAAGTGGGGACGACGCTCCCGTCGCACGCGCGCCAGCCGTTCTCGTAGCCACGGGTCCGGCCGTTGACGCG
This sequence comes from uncultured Actinomycetota bacterium, assembly GCA_963756795.1. Classification (GTDB taxonomy): domain Bacteria; phylum Actinomycetota; class Actinomycetes; order Propionibacteriales; family Nocardioidaceae; genus Nocardioides. The sequence goes on from CAVWPK010000002.1 coordinate 1,045,070, forward strand.
GAGACCGAAGTCCTCGCCCCAGATCGGGATCCGGAAGAACCCGTTGGCGTCGGTGGCGTCCGCGTGGAGCACCGTGCCGAGAGCGACGACGTCCCGGGTGCTGACGTTGGTCCCCTGGAGCCGGTTGCCGCTGGCCGCGTCGACCACCTTGCCGCTGATGAACGACGGCGCGCCCAGCACCCTTCCGAGCCGGGTGCCGGGATCGACGGGGGTGGCGTGGGCCGCGTCGAACTGGACCCAGCTCGGGCCGCTGGCCGAGTCCGAGACGAAGCCGCCCTGGACCCTGCGGTTGCGGACGACCTCGACCCAGTGCGGGCCGTCGATGGCTGGAGTCAGCGAGAACTGGCCGTTGCTGTCCGCGGTCGTCGTGTCGACCAGCGCACCCGGTGCGCCGCCGTCGTCCTGGTGGAGCCTCACCGTCGTGCCGGGGACGGGACTGCCGCCGTACTGGACGATCTGGCCGACGATCGCCGCAAGTGCAGTCGCCGGCGGCGACACCGCGACCTGGAGGACCGCTGCCACGACGGCGAGGACAAGCACGGAGACGATGCGACGCATGGCGGACCACCTGGAGCGAAGGGACGACCTCGGCGAGCAACCGAGGACGCAGCGGGAACGCTACTCCCGCGGGGCCCGCTCCGAAGGCGAACCAAGGGAAAGCGGCGCAGAACCGCCGTCGTCGTCACCAGACAGGGAGGGCGGGACGCTCGACGGTTGTCCGGCTGGCAGCGGGCCCGCCGGTTCTTCCCGAGTCCCGACGGTAAAGGGGTGGGGCTAACGCCAGTTGTAGCGGTCGCCGGGGGTAGCCCGGGTGGTGCCGCCGGGTGTGCGGACCAGGACATGGCGGGTTGCCCTCCCGGCCGATGCCGGTGCGACCGCGGTGATCTGGGTGTCGGAGTCGACCTCGAAGCTGGTCGCGGGGTTGTCCTTGCCGAAGAAGACCTGGGTAGCGCCAGTGAACCCGGTGCCGGTGATCACCACGTCGTTGTCACCGGCCACCGGTCCGGTGTCGGGGCTGAGCGAGATCACCTGGGGGCGCGGCGCGGTCCAGGTGTAGCGGTCACCGGGCGTGGCCGCGCTGGTGCCGTGCGGTGTGCGGACCAGGACGTGACGGATCGCCCTGGTCGCCGAGGCCGGCGCGACCGCGGTGATCTGGATGTCGGAGTCCACGGTGAATCCGGTCGCGGGATTGCCGCCACCGAAGAACACCTCGGTGGCCCCGGTGAACCCGCTGCCGGTGATCACCACCTCGTTGCCACCGGCCAAAGGTCCGGTCTCGGGGCTGATCGAGGCGACCTGGGGTTGGGGCGCGGTCCAGGTGTACCGGCCGTCGGTCGTGGTCGGGCTGGTGCCCAGTGGGTTGCGGACCAAGACGTTGCGGGTGGCCTTGGTGGCCGATGCGGGCGCGACTGCGGTGATCTGGGTGTCGGAGTCGACCACGAAGCTGGTCGCGGGCCTCCCCGAGCCGAAGAACACCTGGGTAGTACCGATGAAGCCGCTGCCGGTGATCACCACGTCGTTGCCACCGGCCACCGGACCGGAGTCGGGGCTGATGCCGCTGACCTGCGCGGGGTGGAGCTGGAGCCACTGGGCATGCGCAGTGATCCCCACCGGGACCCCACCAACGGCCGAGCCCGGCAACACACCGGACGCGGTCACCGGGTCACCGCTGCCATCGGCCGCGGTGTTCCACCCGTCGAACACGAACCCGTTCCTCGTGGGGGCCGGCGGGAAGTCCCGGTTGCCGTGCTCGAAGGTGTCCGCGAACACCGTCACCGGGTCCGGCGCACTCGACCCGCCCTGGGTGTCGAAACCCACCACGAACTGCCGATCCGAAACCGTCACCCCACCGCCGGTGACCGACGGGGTCGGCAACAGGATCCGGCCACCGTTGTCGATCTGACCGTTACCGACGATGTCGGCGTACGTCGCACCCGGCCCGGCCGAACCGTCGACCACACCACCAGGACCGATCTCGACCTCGACACCAACCGAGGAGTCCGGCACCCGCAACACACCCGCCGGCAGTCGCAGCACCCCGCCGTCGACCACCAACGACCCGAACCCGGTGCCTGCGTCCCCCGACCCGACCGCCGACCCCCCTGAGCCGCCGATCGCGGTCACGACACCGCCCTCAACGGTCGTGGCCCCACCGGCACCGACGTCACCACCGCCGATCCCAGCCGCATACTGACCGCCCGTGGCGACCACGGTGCCCCCGGTGACCGTGGTCGTCCCACCTTCACCGCTGGGGACGCCGCCGCTGGAGCCGCCGTACCCGCCGCCGATGCCGGCGCCGCCCTGACCGCCGGTTGCCGTCACCGTGCCGCCATGCACGGTGGTCTCACCGCCGGAACGGGCGTACGAGCTCCCGATCCCAGCCGCATACTGGCCGCCGATGGCGGTCACCGTGCCGCTCAAGATGATGGTGGCCCCGGGGTGACTGCTCGGACCGCCACCGATGCCGGGCCCGTAAGGGCCGCCCGTGGCGGTGATGGTCCCTCCATCGATGGTGAGCGGGCCGCCAGCGTTGTCGATGCCCGCGCGCTCGAGAGCCCCCACGCTCGCATCCGCGGTGAGAGTGCCGCCCGCGCCGGTGTCGGTGATCGTCAGCGCCTGGCCCCAGTTGATCGCCATGTTGGTGACCGACAGGTCGTAACCGGCCAGGTCGAGGATCAGATGACAACCCACGTCGACCTGACCGGAGCCGGTGACGTCGTCAGCGAGGATGATGGTGGTCGGGTCGCCGCTGGTGCCGGCACAGGTGCTGCTCGCGGCCTGCAGGTCCGCGAAGGTGGTGACAGCAGTGCCGCCGGCGACGGCCGTGGCGCTGGTCGCGGTCAAGCCCGTCAGGGCCAGTGCGGCCGCGAGGATCGGCAGCGAAGCCGTCGTCGCCACCGAGCGCAGTCGGGCAGGAAACACCGTGGTCGAAGCCATTGCGGAACACCGTTCAGTCGTCGACAAGCCAGGGTGAACGGCCGGCCCGATACGAAAGGGAGCCTTCGCGCGGATTCGTTTCCTGCAGTGAGCAGACCCTAGCCCCCGCGGCCGCGGTCAGACACCACTTCCGCCAAACCGGGCAGCGCGATCAGCACAGCCGACGGGGCAAACTCTCGGGCCCGAGCCCCACCACCACCGCATCGCGGCACGATGCGGACCGATCACGGCGACCACCGGGGACGAGCGATCTGAGAGTCGTCATCGAGTGGGGCTCGCTGCACACGGCGCTGCTCGCGGGCGCAGGCGGTCAGTTCTCGATCACGATCTCGCAGTCGGCGCCGACAGTGTCCCGACCGCCGTGACCGTCCCCGCCCGCGTCGATGTAGACGGTGTCCTTGCCCTCACCGCATGTCGCCGAGTCGTGGGTGTCGAAACGGTCCCGGTGCTGAAGGTCGATGACGTCGTCCCCAGGCCCGCCTCGGACGATGTCGTCCCCGCCCTTGCCCGTGATCCGGTCGCTGCCAGTGCCACCCTTGAGCACGTCGTTGCCCCCGCCGCCGTGGAGCGAGTCGTCTCCGGGACCGCCGAAGAGCCGGTCGGCGTTGTTTCCCCCGGTGAGCTGGTCGAAGCCGTCCTCGCCGTACAACGTGTCGGGGCCCCGTTCGCCGTCGAGGTGGTCGTTTCCCTTGCCGCCGTAGAGGTAGTCCCTGTCGGCACTCATCTGGCGATAGCGACCGGCGTTGCCAAAAAGGGTGTCCGCGCCGGCTCCGCCGTAGATGCTGTCGACACCCGGCTGCCCGTACAGGAGATCGCTCCCGGCGCGGCCGCAGATGACGTTGTCCCGTCGGTTGCCGCGGATCGCGTCCTCGCCCGGTCCACCGGTGAACCGCTCCTGACATTGCGCCGCGCGATCGACCCTGCGGGCGGCGTCGGCAGACACGGCACCTCCGAGCGGTGCAGCCATCACCACAACGGTTGCGGCGATGGGGAGAAAGATGTGTTGGCGCATTGGGTCACCCGTTTCCGAGTCGGCGAACCGTCGATCGGATTCTAGGTGTCGCTCGAACGTCAACAGCGATGAACGCGGAGAAAGCCATCCCTGCGGATGGTCTGCGGGTGGGCGATACTGGGTTCGAATCTTATTGCAGCGATGTCGGCGATACTGGACACGAGCGGACATTAGTGCCCTGACCTGCGACGATGCGGCAATCTATCGCCCGTGACGTGGACACGAAACGCCAGATTCTGCCATCCTTGTTGCACGTTGTTGCACGCGGGAGGGACTCAGGCATGGCACGGAGGCGCGGTTTCGGGGCGATTCGCAAGCTCCCGTCGGGGCGCTGGCAGGCGTCGTACGTCGGCCCCGACACCATCAGGCACAAGGCTCCCTTCACATTCGAGGCGGCCGAGGACGCCGAGGCCTGGCTGACGGACCGACGGCGCGAGATCAGCAGTGACGACTGGACTCCGCCGACGTCCAAGCGGCCCGTGACGTTCGGGGAGCACGCCGAGCGCTGGTTGACGAATCGCAACCTGAAGCCGCGGACCCGTTATCACTACCGGATGCTGCTCGACGGCAAGCTGCTGCCGACTTTCGGGGACGTCGCGTTGAAGCGCATGACCTCCGACCTCATCGACAATTGGTACTACCGGATGGGCGATGCGACTCCGACGTCGCGTGCCCATGCCTATGGGCTGCTGAGGTCGATCCTGGGCGACGCCGTCCAACGGCGCATGATCGACTTCAACCCGTGCCACATCCGCGGCGCTGGGAACACGAAGCGGGTCAAGCGAATCGAGCCTGCCTCCCTGCCCCAGCTCGAAGCCCTGGCGATGGCGATGCCCGAGCGTTACCGCCTCATGGTGCTGCTCGCCGCGTGGTGTGGCCTCCGGTTCGGAGAGATCACCGAACTGCGGCGCAACGACGTTGACCTCACCAACGGCGTGGTGAAGGTGCGACGCGCGGTCGTGCGCGTCGACGGCGAGTTCATCGTCGGTACCCCGAAGTCCGACGCAGGCACCCGCGACGTCAACATCCCACCCCACCTGCTTTCCGCCGTGAAGGCACATCTGGCGAGCACCATCACCGGCGGCCGCAACGGACTGCTCTTCCCGGCCGCCGGAGACCCAACCAAGCACCTCGCGCCAGCCACCCTCTACAAGGTCTTCTACAAAGCGCGGGACGAAGCCGGCAGGCCCGACCTCAGGTTCCACGACCTCCGACACACCGGAGCGGTACTGGCCGCGAGCACCGGCGCCACACTCGCCGAACTCATGGCCCGCCTCGGACATTCGACTGCCGGCGCGGCGCTGCGGTACCAGCACGCCGCGAAGGACCGCGACAAACTGATCGCCGAAGCGTTGTCGAAGCTGGCGACGAAACAGCCGTAGCACAACGCGGTCGAGTCGAAATCCCTGATCCGTCGCGCGCCTCCCTTGGGCGGCGGAGGCGTAGCTCTGCGACTCTGGCGAACCACTCGCATCGCCCACGAATCCTTCGTGGCCCGAGATGAGAGCCTCACCCACGGCAGTTAGCTCCGGGCCACTTGAAAGACACAGCGGCGGTTGCGAGTGTTGCAGTCGGCACCGTCAGCCTCGTCTCCGACTTCGCGTTCCAGGGCGGTGCGGAGTACGGGCAGGTGCAGGTGGCCGTTGACGCGGCGGAACTGCATGGACGCTTCGACCGTGCCGGCCGCGCACCAGCGCAACGCCATCTGGCCGTCGCGCCAGCGCTTGACGTTTCGGGAGCGGTCGCGGCTGATCGAGATCATCGACTCAACGGCGTTGGTCGAGCGAAGCGTCCGCGCCAGGGTCGGCGGTAGGTCGAGGCGGAGCACACTCAGGGTCTCGGCCAGGCCTTCGCCGAGGCTGCCCGCGGCGCCGGGGTGGGTCTTGTCGAACTGCTGGGCGAAGACCGTTACTCGAGCGCGATGTCGTCGACGATGAACGGCTCTCCTTCGCAACCCGGCGCCGGTTTCTGAACCCACGGGATGTCTGACTCCTCCCGGACACTCACGTCACCGAAGAGCGCTTCTCCGCCCAAGGTGACGGTGTCGCCATCGTTGAGCTGAACCACGTTGCCGTCGATACGAGTGAAGCGGATCGCGCGGGACGAGGCGACCCATTCGATGCTGACTTGGTGCCACACCGGAAGCACCTTCGATCCGTTTTCGCGGACAAGCGAGACGCAGTCGTCGGAAATGATGAGAACTCCGGTACCGGCCGACGCAAGCGACCCACCCGCCGTTCCATAGTCTACGATCGCTAGTGGACTGGCGCCGCGTGCCGTGCTGCTGATCACGGACGTGTCGGAGTTTGGCCCATCTCCGCCTTCGGCCGAATCCGACTGGCAAGCGGAGCACCCGATCAGGGCGGCTGCTGTCGCCGCGAGCCACCCCCTAGCGGCGTACACGGACGTCGATCGCGGCGTCGTAATACGCGGCCACACTGAACGCTGCGTTGTTATTACACCAGCCTTTGGTAGACCCATAGGCCTGCGTTCCGTAGAACCACGGGCCACCACTGTCTCCAAGCTCCAAAGGGCCATCGTCATCCATTCGGACAAGCCGATTGTTGGTGACGCCACTGGCCGTGCACGTTACCGACACGTTCAGGACTTGAAGGCCGCAGAACTGGTCGTTCGAAAAACGACCGTAGAAGCAGACGTAGTCGTCCTGTGAGATGCCAGCGATCTGTGCCACGCTCGCGACGTCCCTCACGTCGCTCGCCGATGCATAGAAGTTGTCGGGTTCTGGTTGCGGGGTTGTGTGCCATTCGACGTCACCCCAGGCGCCGCGGTGCTCGGCACGGTAGTCGGTTGTGTGTGAGCCGTCTCCAGGGTGGACGATGTGGTCGACTCCAGTGCAGTGGCCCGCTGTCGAGACTCCGGTGGTTCCGGTCTCGGTGCTCTCCACCGCCCATCCACTGGTGCAGATGTCGTTGCCGCCGCCGCGAATCAACATCCCCCCGAACGAGTTCACATCACCGTAGCCGCCAGTGTCCTGGTCAACCGTCAGGCGAACGTCGTCACGCAAACCAGCGGGTAGCGCCCGGATGATCTGGGCTTCCGTCAGAATCGCTCCGTCTGCGGCCGTTCCAGCGACGTTAGCTTCGATCCAGCGTCCGTTCTCCACGCTGAAGGACGTGGTGGCGAACAGGTAGCCGAGTTCGACCAAAGCCTGGTGAGCCGCGATGTCGCGCGTTTCCAGTTCCTCGAACGAGTAGGGCTGCTGGTCGACTACCCGCACATCCTGTGTGTCGGCCAACTCGAGCAGTTCGGCGGGCGCAGCGCCCTTTATGTACAGGGTGGGGCCACCCTTGTCTGCGGGCGAGACCGCCGAACCGACGAACTGGTCGGGCCATCGGCTACTAGCCTTGATGGCGATCTCACCCAACGCTTCGGACGACCTGTAGTCCCGCTCTACCGCCTCGACGGAGGTGCCTTCCTCTTCGGCCACGGCTGCGATGTCGGCCGAGAGGGCTTCCTCGGCGGATTGGGTAACATCAGATCCCGACACATCGTCGGCGCTCGGTTGATTGGGCTCGACGGATGCGGCCGCGTTGATCGAGGTCGGGCTGTATAGCGACGCAATGAGCAGTGCTGAGATCACCGCCCCACCGGCAAGATTCGCGCTTCGACGGCGCTGGGAAAGTCGTGTCATCGCTCGGGCCCACTTTCATCAGAATGATGCCGCCCCGCGGCCGTCGTTGCGCACGATCCTAGAGCCGATGTGTGGCCTAGGTCACAGGTATGACGCCACTGGGTGCGGATCGGTTCCCCGGCTGGGTGGACTCGACACCTACAGCGAGGATCTCATTGCGGTGGCTCGATCATCGACGCCCCCAAGACGGTCGTGGCCAAGTCCCCGGGTCACGGAGGGCACAGGCGCGAACGTGTGCAGCTTCGACCCCCTGTCCGAAGGCCGCATCTCTCATCGTCAACGATCCCTCCCCGACACCCTCGCCTCCCCGTCACAAGTCAATCCATGACGACTGGTGACGACCTCTGAAATCACTCCCCCGGATCGCCATAGATGCCTTCGAATTCGACCGGCACGCATGCTACGAAGGTCCGTAGATCGGTCCGCCCACCTGGGCGGGCCGAGCGTCATTTCAAGGCTAGTTGACGACGGCTGACGGGCGGTGACGAGCGCGTGCACGGTGGGGTCAAGTTCTACCGCGGCTCGGCCGGCGCGGCGCGCTCCTACGTGGAGGCCGACCGCTCCCGGGTCGATGACTACTACCTCGCCGAGGGCACCGGCGTCGCGACCAGGATACGTCGCCACGACGCGCCCAGAGACGGGGGGATGCGCTGTCGCCGCGGTTCAGGACGGGGGGACGCTGGACGGCGACGCCTACGAGCGGTGGGTCGCCGGCTACGACGTCGAGACCGGTACCGCGAAGGGTCGGCTGCGGACCGACGAGCGCGGGCTGCGGTTCGTCGAGGTCGTCGTGAACGGGCCGAAGACCTGGTCGCTGGCCGCGACGCTGGACCCGGAGATCGCCGCGGCCTACGACGCCGCCCAGGACCGGGCCGCGACAGGAGATCATCGGCTGGCTCGCTGAGCACGCCACCACCCGGGTCGGACCGCGCGGCCGGCAGGTGCAGGTCCCGGTCGAGAAGCTCGAGGCCGCGGTGGTGCGCCACTACACCTCCCGGGCCGGCGACCCGCACCGTCACCTCCACCTGCAGATCAACGCCCGCGTCTTCGCCGCCGGCGCCTGGCGCGGGCTGCACTCGGTCGGGGTGGTCGACATCCATCGAGGCCATCAACGGCATCGGCCACGCCGCCGTCGCCTGCGACCCGGAGTTCCGCCGCGCTGCTCGCCGCGCACGGCTACACCCTCGACCCCGACACCGGGGAGGTCAGCGAGCTCGCGCCGTACGCCGGTGCGGTTCAGCGCCAGGGCGGCGCAGATCACTCGCAACATCGACCGCTACGAAGCCGAATGGCGCAGCGAGCACCCCGGGCCAGGAACCCGGCCCGCGGTTGCGACGCACCTGGGACCGTCGCGCCTGGGCCGCAGGCCCGGCCGGACAAGGTCGTCCCCACCGACGGCGCGGAGCTCCGGACACCGGTGGGTCGCCGAGCTCGACCGACCTCGGCTTCACTGCCCCCGCTCACCGCCGTGCGCGCACTGCCGGGACGGCGGTCGGTCGGATCAACCGCGACGCTGTCGTCGACCTGGTGCTGACCCGACTCGGCGCGCGGCGGTCGAGCTGGAACGCCGCCGACATCCGCGGCGAGGTCGAACGGATCATCGCCGGCGTCGACGTCGATCGCCCCGGCGCCCGTGCGCCGGGAGCTGGTCGAGGACCTGACCGGCCGCACCGTCGAGCCTTGCGTCCCGCTGCTGCCGGCCGCGACGACGTGCCCGAGCACGTCCGCGCGCTGACCTCCCGCGAGGTACTCGACGTCGAGGCCGACCTGATCGACCGGCTCGCCGCCCGCGACGAGCCTCCCACGACCCCGAGCCGGCGTCAAGGACCTGGATCAGCACGGCCGTCGGCACGATCCGTGGACTCGACCGCGCCCAACAACGCGTGGCGGCCGCGCTCGCCGGCGGCGGCCCGCTGCTGGTCATCGAAGGGGCGGCCGGCGCCGGGAAGACCACCACCCTGGCCGCAGCCCGGCGACCTCCTCGAGCAGCCTCGACCGGCGGCTGGTGGTGGTGACGCCGACGTTGAAGGCCGCCCAGGTCGCCGGCCGGCGAGATCGGCACCGACGCGTACTCGGCCGCCTGGCTGATCCACCAATACGGATACCGGTGGGACGAGGACGGCCACCGGTGGCGCGACGCAGGCCGAGCCCGAGCGCCACGGCCCGGCTGCGACCCGGCGACGTCCTGCTCGTCGACGAGGCCGGGATGCTCGACCAGGACACCGCCCGCGCGCTGCTCACCATCGCCGACGAAAGCCACGCCCGGATCGCGTTCGTCGGGCGACCGACACCAGCTCCCCGCGGTCGGCCGCGGCGGCGTCCTCGACCACGCCGCCCGCTGGGCCCCACCCGAAGCCCACCTGGCACTCGACGCGGTCCACCGCTTCACCGACCCCGCATACGCCGCGCTGACCCTGCAGATGCGCACCGGGCAACGGCCCGGCGAGGTCTTCGACGACCTCGCTCGCCCGCGGCCAGATCATCATCCACCCCACCGAGGTCGAACGCCTCGCCGCGCTCACCACCGCCCACACCACCGACGGAGCGCTGATCGTCGCCGACACCCGCGAACAAGTCAGCCGCGCTGAACGCCGCGATCCGCGACCACCGCGCTCACCACGAGCCTCACCAACCGAGCTCACACGGCGGCTCACGACGAGCGCTCACAGCAGAGGTCACCACCGGTGCCGGTGAACGGATCGGGGTCGGGGACCGGATCGCGACCCGGCGCAACGACCGGGACCTGGGCGTAGCCAACCGCGACACCTGGACCGTCACCGGACTACGACCGCGACGACGGCAGCCTCACCGTCACCGGCCGCACCGGCCAGCGGCACGCTGCCCGCGGCGTACGTCCGTGAGCACGTCGAGCTCGCCTACGCCACCACCGTCCACGGCGCCCAGGGCGAGACCGTCGACCACGCCCACCTCCTCCTCGGCGAGACCACCGGCGCTGCCGCGGCCTACGTCGCGATGACCCGCGGCCGGGACCACAACACCGCCCACCTCGTCGCCGACACTCTCCACGACGCGCGGCAGCAGTGGATCGAGGTGTTCAACCGCGACCGGGCCGACCTCGGACCGCGGCACGCCGCCCAAGCCGCTGCCGACGCCATCGACCGCTACGGCCCCAACGCCCCACGCCGGCACCACGGTGTCGCAGGACGCGGCTCGCGCAGCGCCGCGAACCCGAGCCGTCCTACGGCCGCAGAACCGCGACCGCTCGCCAGGAATCGGCTTCTGAGGTGTCCACTCGCGCCACCAAGTGCGCTTGAGGTGAGCGCCAGAAGACACCCCAGGCCCTTAGGCCACTAAAGAGGCGCAAACACGCCAGCCGCGGACACGAGCACCCAACACGACCTCGGCGGCTGATCGCCCGACCGGCCTGGAGACCCATAGGTGACTGACGACCCCGCACCGAACAGGAGCAGGAACCATGCAACGCAAACACCCCCACCCCCACGTTCAGCCCATCCAGATCCCCACCGACTGGCACGACGCCGGGCTCCTCACCTTCGAGGAGTTCTGCACCCTCATCCACACCCCACCACGCACCGTCCGCGACTGGCGACGACGCGGCGTCGGACCCCGCTTCTGGCGCTTCAACGGCACCGGCCGGCTCTACACCACCGTCGCCGAGATACGCAGCTTCCTGCGCCTGCCCCTGCCCGGCACCCCGGAGGCGAGGAGCCATGGCTGACCGGACCCGACCCAGCTACCTCACACTCGCCGAAGCAGCCGACCTGATGTCGGTCTCGGTCAGGACCCTGCGCCGCAGAATCGCCGACGGCACCATCCCCGCCTACCGCTGCGGCCGCAGAGTCATCCGGGTCCGCATCGACGACCTCGAGCTCGCCTTCCACCGCATCCCGTCAGCCCAAACCTGAGCCGCGTCACCGCCGCGGCTAGTTGCACATATGTTGCACGCCTGCCGGTCGAGACTCTCGAAAATGGCGTCTGACCTGGGAAACTCGGTGGGCGATACTGGGTTCGAACCAGTGACCTCTTCGGTGTGAACGAAGCGCGCTACCACTGCGCCAATCGCCCCCTGTGGTTGCGACCGCGACTTTAACGCATCACCTCCCGCACGCCGGAATCAGGATCGGGCTGCTGGTCCAGACGCGAGCCCGCCGCTGGTTGAGGTGCGAGCGGAGCGAGCCTCGAAACCCAGGCCTCAGCGTCCGACGAGCTCGGCCTCCCGCTCCCGCCAGACCGCGAGCGCCTCGCGGGTGACCGGTCCCGGCGCCTGGAGCTCACGGTCGTCCCACCGGGCCACGCCCTGTACGTCGCGCGTGGTCGAAACCAGGAAGATCTCGTCGGCCGCGGCGGCGACCTCGATCGGCTCATCGACCTCCGTGGCGCCGTACCACTCGAGCACGAGCCGCCGGGTGACGCCGGCGAGGCAGCCGCTGGCCAGGGTCGGCGTACGGAGCTGGCCGTCCACGACGTAGAAGACGTTGGAGCCGGTGCCTTCGCACAGGTGGCCCTGGAGATTGGCGAACACGGCCTCGGTCGCGCCTTCCTGCTGGGCGGCAGCGAGTGCGATGACGTTCTCGGCGTACGACGTCGTCTTCAAGCCGGCCACCGCGGCCCGCTCGTTGCGCGGCCACGGCACCGTGATCACCGTCGTCGTCTCCGCAGCGGGGTCCATCCGGGCGGCTGCGACGATCACGGTCGGGTCCCCGCTCCCCCGTCCGGAGCCCATCGGCGCCGGCCCGCCGGTGACCGTGATCCGGAGCCGGCCGAGCGGCATCGAGTCCTCGGCGAGCACTTCGGCCACGCCTCGTCGTACGACATCGACGTCGAGGCCCTCGAGCCCCAGCCCCGCCGCGGACCGTTCCAACCGGTCAAGGTGCAAGCCGAGCGCGAACGGCGCTCCGCCGACGACCTTGACCGACTCGAACACCCCGTCGCCGACGGTCAGACCGTGGTCGGTCACGGGTACGGCGGGGGCACTGGGGTCCGCAAGCAGCTCACCGTTCATCCACACACGCATGCGACTCACTTTACGATTGACCCGATTTTGGCGGCGTTCGGCGCATCGGCTACTGTTCTCACGCGCATCAACCGCACCGGTGAACAGCCGGTTCGGCGGCTGTCGCAGGCGGACATAGCTCAGTTGGTAGAGCGCAACCTTGCCAAGGTTGAGGTCGCGAGTTCGAGTCTCGTTGTCCGCTCGGAGAGGTCAGACCCAGGCCTCCACGGTG
>CAVWPK010000003.1:0-17527 GCA_963756795.1 uncultured Actinomycetota bacterium
GCGATACTGTGTGGGCATGGAGTACGTGTCCAGAGTGCCGCGACCGCCGCTGGACGGGCTGATCGACGACCTCTACTACCTGGAGGGCGCGCCGCCGTACTCCCGGTTGATCCTGCCGGCGGCGCCCGCGGCGCTGCTCATCGTCAATCTCGGGGCGCCGTTCCGCATTCGCGCCGGCACTGACACGAGGCGACCGAATACGCCGACGGCTGCGTGGTCACCACGCCCACCCGCGCGTGGGAGTTCAGCTACCCACGCCGGACGCGGTCCGTCGGCGTGCACTTCAAGCCCTGGGGGCTGGCACCGTTCCTGCCGATGCCCGCAGCCGAGCTGTGCGACCGACCGGTGACGATTGAGCAGGTGTGGGGCCGGCCCGCCACCGCTGAGCTGCGAGACCGTCTGGCCACGGCGGACGGACCGCACCGGATGCTGACCGTGCTCGAGGAAGAGCTGGCGCGACGACAGCGCGAGACCGACGGCCTGGACCTGGTCCGCGAGGCGAGCAGCGTCATCGCGGCGAGCGGTGGGGCGGTGGCGATCGGCGACCTGGCGTGGCGGCCGGCGTCAGCAGCACTCACCTGGCGAAGCGGTTCAAGGAGATCATCGGCGTCACCCCGAAGCGGTTGGCCCGCAGCTATCGCTTCGCGGCCATCGTCTTCTCGATCGACCCGGCCGAGCCGGTCGACTGGGCCGACCTCGCCGCCGGCGCCGGCTACTTCGACCAGGCCCACTTCGGCCACGAGTTCCGGAAGTTCAGCGGGCTCACGCCGACCCGCTACCTCGAGGTCCGGCGGCAGTTCCTCCGCGAGCATCCCGGCCACGTGCTGGACAGCTGGCCGTTGCCGGCCGATTGATTTCTTACAAGAGCGCCATCTCACGGCTCGCTAGATTGCGGGCACCCCAAGAGAGTGAGGAGCGCCCGTGGGCAAGGTAGTCATGTACGGCTCGGTGTCGGTGGACGGCTTCATCGCGGACGAGAACGACGAGCCCGGACCGCTGTTCGACTGGTTGATCAGCGGTGACGTGCCGTTGGACGACAGCGGCGTGCTGAAGGTGTCGCAGGCCTCCTACGACCACACCCGGTCGTACTGGGACCAGATCGGGGTGACCATCGCCGGCCGCCACGTCTTCGACCTGACGGACGGCTGGGACGGGAAGCCTCCGAGCGGGATGACCACGTGGTCGTCGTGACCCACCGTCCGCCGCCCGAGGGCTGGCACCCGGACGCGCCGTTCCACTTCGTCGACGGCATCGAGGCGGCCATGGCCAAAGCGCAGGAGCTTGCGGGTGACCGCATCGTCGAGGTCGCCGCCGGTGACGTCGGTGGCCAGATGCTTGCCGCGGGCCTGGTCGACGAGGTGCGCATGGACGTCGCACCCGTCGTGTTCGGGTCCGGCAAGCGCTACTTCGGGTCGGTCCACGCACAGCACCTGTTGGAGGATCCCGACGTAGTGATTCAGGGCAACCGGGTGCTTCACCTGCGCTATCAGGTGCGCCGTGGACCCAAGCGACGGCAAGCCTGGGACGTTCCTGTTCCTCTACCGACGGCTGAACCTTCGAGGTCCACGAGCGAGACCACGAGCTCGTGCGCCTCCCGGTGCACCACGTCAGACCTCGTCTGGAAACGCCTCGCCGAGCGCTGGGTGCCGGTACCTTTCGTCGCACCGATGAGTCCCAGGGGGTCGGCGTGTCCCAATTCTTCGAACAAGGTCGTGATGGCGTGCGCGTCGTGACCGGCACCGGCACCGGCATCGACACCGGCGATCTCGATCGCCCGGTGCTCGGGCAGCCATCCTCTAGTGCTAGCAGAACCACCAGGTGAAGCGACGGTCACCGTGACCCCATCCGCTCCGGCCCAACCCGTCCCCGCTACGGGGAGGCCAGCGATGACCCCTCGCCAGACGACCAGCTCGGCGTGAAGCATCGACGGCTTGTCGCCGGCATCTGCATCTTCGGCCTGAGCCTCACCGCACTGTCGGCCTGGGCCGTCGCCCGGGTCGACCGGAACACCGAAGAACGCCTCCTCGAGGTCCAGACGCTTCAGGCGGCAACCGTGCTGTCCACGGCGCTCATGCTGATCCAGCAGCCGATGCAGGCCGCACTCGATGTCCAGGCCGCGACGGGACCCGACGTCGACGTACCCGCGTTCCGTCGCGCAATGACCGAGATCGTCGGCGACAGCGAAGAGGACTTTTTCGTCTCCGCCTCGTTGTGGCGCGAGGGAAGTAGCGACTACCACGCCGTCGCGTCCGTCGGCGAGAACCCCGCCCGGGACCCCCAGAGCCCTGACCTGCAAGGGCTTCTGCGCCGTGCCTTCGAGAGCCCCACGTCGGTGGTCGAACGGCTCGACGTCGGCGAGCATTCGCGCATCGCCTACGCCCTCGCCGATCCGGAAACGGGCCTCGCCGTCTACACGGAGCGGGCACTCCCCGCTGACCGCAGGGCGCCGGTCGACAGGGACTCTGCCTTCGCTGACATCGACTACGCCATCTACCTCGGCGATCGGACCGAGTTCGAGGATCTGTCGACCACCGACGTCGATCCGGCCGACCTGCCGCTGACCGGCCTCACGTTCCGCACCGAGGTCCCCTTCGGAGACACCGTGCTCACGTTGGTGACCACGCCGCGACGCCATCTGGGCAGCTCGCTGAGCCAATGGCTCCCACTGATCGTTGTCGTCGGCGGAGTGCTGCTCACGCTCGCGGCGGCGCTCGTCGCCCGTCAGCTCGTCCGCGCACGCAGCCGGGCTGAAGCCGGCGCCGAGACCATCTCTGCCTTGTATCGCCGGGTCGAGGTTCTGTACGGCGAGCAACGCGACCTCTCCGTACGCCTTCAGCGCGCCCTTCTGCCCCAGGCCAGTCCGGAAATCCCGGGCATCGAGAGCTCCGCGGCGTACGTCGCCGGCGGCCAAGGCGTCGACATCGGCGGTGACTGGTACAGCCTCATCAGCATCGATGATGACCGCTTCGCCTTCGTGGTCGGCGACGTATCCGGGCACGGCATCGATGCGGTCGCGGTGATGGCCCGCGCCCGATTCACGTTGCGCGCCTACCTCATGGATGGAAACAGCCCAGGGGCTGCGCTGTTCAAGAGCTCACGACAGTTCGACATCACGCTCGACGATCACATCATCACCGCGATCGTCGGCATCGGAGACCGGCGCACCGGGGAGATCGTCGTCGCCAACGCCGGTCACCCCCCTCCGCTGCTCGCCAAGGCATCCGGAGCGGAGTTCGTGACCACGTCGGTGGGTCCACCGCTGGGGATCGGCCCGTCGACCTATCAGGAGACGGCGTTCACTATGCCCACCGACTCCACCTTGATCCTCTACACCGACGGTCTCATCGAGCGACGATCCGAAGGCATCGACATCGGGATGCGTCGACTGGCCGATACCGCGAGCCCGGCTGCCCAGGAGCCGCTCGAGACCCTCATCGCCCAGCTCTTGACAACACTTCACGATGAGAGTGCCGCGGACGACATTGCTGTGCTCGCGCTGAGGCGGGTCTCCTCGGTGAAGCCCCAGCCCTCCTGCGACATAGGTGTCGATCGCTAACCTGCCCTGGGCCGAGGTGTTGGGGTCGACGTAGTACGCGTCGGGGTTGAAGACCTGGGCACCGATCGCCTGTCTGGATTGCGGGTTCCGCTGGTTCCACACCGAGATGTACGCCGCCAATAGATCGGTGACGGTGCCGCCGTTCTCGCGCGTCATGAGGTCCACGACTCCTAGTTGAACTGCTCGACCAGAACGGGGTAGCTCTTTCCTGCGTGGCCGGCGGCGATCGCTGGGTCGACCCGCGTCTTGAACAGCCTCGGGAGATGCGGTTCACGCCCAGGCTCTCGCTCTCCTCGATGAGGTCGGTCATTCAGCCTCGCATCGGGGGTGAGCCGTCGCGTCGTCGGGTGGGTAGGTGCCAGTGTCGACCTCGTCCGCATAACCGGCCAGCCACCCGACCGTTCCCTGCGCGATCTGCACCGCGAACGGCGTGTGGGTGGACGCGTCGACGCCGGCGGTGCCGAGCGGGCCACGCCGTCGAGCCAGGCGTTCAGGACGCCCCACGACATGCTCAGGCGGCGGCGTCGTCCAGAGCAGACGAATCGTCGTCCTCACCGAGGTAGGTGGCGGTCCCGGCACGTCGAGGGTGGGCTGGTGCGGCTCGAAGGCGTGCTCGAGCTACTCAGCGGGTTCACTGCCTCGTCGGTGCCGATCGACGGCGGGACAGCGGACGCCATGATCGCACCGTCGAGATAGTCGGCGCCTCGTTGCTCGGCCCATCGGCCATATGGCGAGGCCACTGCGGTCGCCGACGTCCAGGTTGACCAGGAGTTGAGCTGGCTTCATGGGCGGCTTCGGGCGAACATTTGCCTAGTGACTCGTAGTCAAGCACGACTGATGGTGGCTGCGGCTCGCGTCGCCCGCGCGGTTCGGGCTCTGCCTGCGGGCGGTCCGGCCTGGCCGGCGGCCCCTCTGCTTTGGTGGCCGTCCGGTTCCACACCGTGATCTAGTGTGCCCAGCTTTAGCAGGCGCCGCCCGCCAGCGCCCTGCCCAGGTTCGAGGCCGAGCAACAGCTCCGGCGCCACCTTTCCGACGATGCAACTTCTTGCTGCGCGTTTGACGCGCCTCCGCGCGTGACGAGTACGTCGCATGGGCACTCTACCGGTGCCATCGTCACCTGCACCGACGCCTCGCCACCCTCGCAGAAGCACTACTGACGTGCCGACCATGTCGACATACCTGAAACCTGGCACCAGATCCAGATTCACTGCCGCGGCCCGGGTCTCGACACCTGCGCCGGTGCAGCAGATTCTTCATCGAGCCAGTAGGAGTTCGTCTACGACCACCACCACGTAGGTTGCGCATCGCCACGCACGACCGAGCCCGCCGACGAAGCCGCACCACTCCACTCCTCAACCACCGTCGCTCCACCGACCAGCTCGGCCAGCATGCCAGGCTGGCGACCGCGACCCAGGACCACGGCCTCGGGCGCCACGCTGGCCTCCAGCGTGGTGCCGGTGCCGCCGCTGAGGTCAGTCCGGGTACCCAGGTCATTCAGCGAGAGCACGGTCAGGCCGGCAGACGCCGCAGCCGCCGACGAGCGACTGCCGCGCCAAGGGCGGGCCCGTACGCCGACGCCTCCCGAGCATCCTGCCGGGGCCAGGGCGATCTCGGCCACTTGAGCAGGCTGTTCCACGTGGCCGAGTCCTGCGGCTCCCTGGAGGGCGGCGTCGAGCCGTCAGAGGGCGTGGCGGAGATTCGTCCAAGTGTTCATCGGTGACACTTCCTCGGTCCGCAAGTGGCGGACCCGCTAGAGAGCGCGCGTGACGTGTGGTCCTTGACAGTACCTTCCGAGTTCTGGAGGTCCTCAGCCGTCTGCTTCTGCGACGGAGAGACCCAGGCCAGTGCCGGAGGACGACCGTGCGCCGCTGCATCTCGGCCGCTGATCGAGCGCGGCGACCAGTTGGTGTGCGTCGCCGGGATCGACGCTGCCGCGTCGGCTGGTCGATCCCGTCGAGGCCCCGACCGCTCCCGTCGCCAGGACCAGCATGACTTCGTCGATCGCCGCCCGGGTGATCGCCCTTCGACATATGCATTCCTCCACGCCCGACGCGGCGCAGCCGGCCAGGCGGCGTGCGCCTTGGCGAAGCATGTACCGGCCAATGTCGTCAGCAGCATGCCAGTCGCCGGCACAGAGGGCATCAGCGAGCCGCGGTGGCGAGGTCGGCGCGCGGGTGGCAAACTGGTGGAGTCGCCGCGCCTGTGGTCGCGTCACATCTGCTCCAAGCTGTCTGAGTGTCCAGAGCCAGCAGGACCACATAGCTGATACATTGTCTTACGGCTCGGACTACGTCCTCCCGCTCCAGCAGGGGACGCCCCAGACGCCGCAGGCCGATTTTTCGACAGTCCTCACGTCTGTTCGATTCTTTCCCACAACTTCTCCACGGGGCTCGCCATCCCGTCGTTCCTGCTGCGCTCGCGCTACAGCGACGACGGCTGCTCTAGACGATGGCGCGGACGCGCGTTGCGACGGCGGTCTACAGGAAACGGTGACAGTCCGACACCATCAAGGCGAGCGCGACTGCGCCATCGCGGAGCAGGAACTCCGCTCAAGCGGTAGGCGGTCAACAAAGGGCAAGGAGGTCACGCGCTCCTTGCCCTTCCCAAGGTATAGCGCACTGGGGGGCTTGCGGCAAGGCCCCTCGCTGTGCCGCAGAATCTGCGGCCGACTGTCGAAACAAGTGATGTCCGCGGACGCGCAGTTGCGCGCGGATCGCGACGGCAGTGGCCACGTGCGACGAATGAGGAGAGCTCCATGTTCGATGTGATCATTGCCGGGTGCGGGCCGACCGGTGCGATGCTGGCCGCCGAACTGCGGCTGCACGATGTGCGGGTGCTCGTCCTGGAGAAGGACACCGAGCCGCCGGTCGTTCGTCCGCTCGTCGGTCTGCACATTCGCAGCATCGAGCTGATGGCGATGCGCGGGCTGCTGGAGCGCATCCTCGAACACGGAAGACCGGCCGGCGGCTACTTCGCCGCCATCGACAACCCGGCGCCCGAGGGCCTGGATTCCGCGTACGCCTATCTGCTGGGCATCCCGCAGCCGGTCATCGATCGTCTGCTCGAAGAACATGCGATCGAACTGGGTGCGCAGGTCCGGCGCGGTTGCGGTGGTCGGTTTCGAGCAGGACGACGAGGGCGTGACCGTCGAGCTGGCCGACGGGGAACGGCTGCGTTCGCGCTATCTCGTCGGCTGTGACGGCGCGCGCAGCACGGTGCGCAAACTGCTCGGCGTCGGCTTCCCCGGCGAGCCCTCGCGGACCGAGACGCTGATGGGCGAGATGGAAGTGGGCGTGCCGCCGGAGGAGATCGCCGCCAAGGTGGCCGAGATCCGCGAGACCCAGCAGCGATTCTGGCTCAGGCCCTCTCGGCGACGGGGTCTACAGCGTCGTGGTCCCCGCCGCGGGAGTCAGCGACACGCGCGGAACCGCCCACCCTCGAGGACTTCCAGCAACAGTTGCGCGCCATCGCCGGAACCGATTTCGGCGTGCACTCCCCGCGCTGGTTGTCCCGCTTCGGCGATGCCACCCGGCTGGCCGAGCGTTATCGGGTCGGGCGGGTGCTGCTGGCCGGCGATGCGGCGCACATCCATCCGCCCACCGGCGGGCAGGGCCTCAACCTGGGCGTTCAGGACGCGTTCAACCTCGGCTGGAAACTGGCCGCGCAGATCCGCGGCTGGGCGCCGGAGACACTGCTGGACACCTACCAGGCCGAACGTCATCCGGTCGCCGCGGACGTGCTGGACAACACCCGCGCCCAGATGGAACTGTTGTCCACCGAACCGGGCCCGCAGGCCGTGCGCAGGCTGCTCACCGAACTGATGGACTTCGACGAGGTGAACCGCTATCTGATCGAGAAGATCACCGCGATCGGCATCCGCTACGACTTCGGCGACGGGCCCCGACCTGCTCGGCCGCCGCCTGCGCGACATCGACGTGGAGCAGGGCCACCTCTACGACCTGCTGCATCGCGGCCGCGGCCTGCTGCTGGACCGCACCGAACGCCTGACCGTCGGCGGCTGGTCGGACCGGGTCGACCACCTCGCGGACCCCAGCGGCGGCACTGGACGTTCCGGGCGTCCTGCTGCGCCCCGACGGCCACGTCGCCTGGATCGGCGACGACCAGCAGGACCTGGACGACCACCTCGCCCGCTGGTTCGGGCCCGCCTTCAGGTGAGGCGGAGTGCACCGACGCGCCTCTTGTTCACCTTCATCGGCGGCCGCGGTCACCTTCAACCGCTGCTTCCGATAGCGAGGGCCGCCGCAGTTGCAGGCCATGACGTGGCAATCGGCGGGTCGGGACGGCAGGCTGCCTTCATCCGGACCCTTGGGATCGAGGCGATCCCGACCAACACGCCAACGACCCCTCCTATATCGGACAAGACCTGCGACCTCACGCCCCTGAAACCCGCCGATCGCGGCCAGGACGAGCGCGACTTCGCCGAGAGCTTTGCCAGGCGTGGCGCGAGAAGACACGCTGAGGCTCTGGACGACGTCGTCCGCACCTGGCAGCCCGACGTGGTGGTGCGCGACGAGGCGGACTTCGGTGCGGCGATCGCTGCCGAGCGTTACCACGTGCCGTGCGCCGTGGTGCTGGTGTTGGCTGCAGGATCCCTGCTTCGTCGAGGCTCGCGGCAGGCCCGCTGGCAGATCTCCGAAGCGCGTACGGCCTGCCACCAGACCCGTCCCTGCGCGTGATCGACGGTGACCTGGTGCTCTGCCCGTTCCCGACCAGCTTCCGACACCCCGACCATCCGCTGCCTGCCGACGCGTTCTCGTTTCGCCCCACCGCACCCGGCCGGGCACTCGACACCAGGTCATCTGCTCAGCCACCGCCTACTTCACCTTCGGCACCTCCTTCAACAGCCGATCGGGAGCACTCATCGAGCGGGTGTTCGCCGGCATGCACGACTTCCCGGGACGCGTCATCGAACTGGGAACCGGCCTGGCCCTCGACGCCACTGACGCCACCCCGGAGCAGATCCGCCAGGCCATCAACAGCTTGCTCGACGAGCCGTCGTATCGACGGGAGTCCGCGAGAATGCGCGACGAGATCGAGAACCAACCGGGTCCCGACGCGGCGATCGCCCTGCTCGAGGCGTTGTGACGCGACACCCCTGTTACTCACATCTCGGCCCCGAGTCTACGAACCTGGTCGTCGGTGAGTTGGAGTGCGGCGGCGGCGACGTTCTGCTCGAGGTGATCGAGGTCGCCGGTTCCGGGGATGACGCACACGTGCGAACCCAGTGCCAACGCCCACGCCAGTCGCACCTGGGCCGCCGTGGCACCGGTCGGCGGCGACAGCCGCTATGGCATCGGGCTCGGCCCCCGGTCGTCCCTGACGCCCAGCCCCCGACACGGTGAAGAACGGCACGAAGGCGATGCCGAGCTCGCCACAGCGGTTCACGACCGCCAGGCCCTCCCCGCCGACGCCCACGTCCTCCAGCGAGAGGCGGTTCTGCACGGCCACGACGTCGGTGACTGCCCGCGCCTCCTCGAGCTGGACGAGATCAACGCCGGAGACACCGACGTGGCGCACCACACCGTCGGCGACCAGGTCGGCCAGCGCCTGCACATGCGCTGTGACCGTTGTGCCAACGCCGCCTGTGCGGAAGTACACGACGTCGAGCACGTCGCGGCCCAGCAGGCGAAGAAGCGCCTCGACGTGACCACGCAGCTGCTCGGGTGCCGGCCGGTCGGCCCACTCCCCATGCACGTCACGGGTTGGTCCGACCTTGGTGGCCACCGCCACGGCGTCGCGGAGGGAAGCCGGGAGGCTCGCCAGGGCTGCGTTGACCAGCTCGGGGGCCGATCGGGTGCGGGAGAAGTAGAAGGCGGCGGTGTCGACGTGGTCGACGCCGAGGTCCATCGCACGGCGCAGCACAGTCAAGGCCGTGGCTCGATCACGGGGCTCGCCACCATGGAACGGCAGCGTGCCGGTGAGCCGCATCGTCCCGAACCCCAGGCGAGCGACGCTCGGTCTCCCAGGCGAAAGCGTCCAGCGGCCGCAGCATCGGATGGCTTCGCCACTTCGTTCTCCCACGAGATCGCGTCGACGTCGTTGTCCCACTCGGATCCCATGCTAATCAGGCGCCGGTCTGACTGGCTCGAGCCGAGGTGGCCCGGACTCGTCGGCCCCGGCGCAGGGTGCACCAGTCCCAGCGCGGCCCCCATGGCAAGCACGCCGACGGCGAGGGGGCGGAAGGTGAGCGACCAGGGCCAGACGCGGTAGCTGGTGGAGTCGAGCGGCACCTTGGGGTACTGCAACGACTTTGCCACCCACCGCGCCGTGGCGGCGTCATAGGTGCGTGCGATGTCGACGAGAGCGCCGTCGAACGGGAAGCCGTCCGCGGCGTGCAGGTACACGACGTCCACCCCCCGGAGGTGCCGAGTCGCCGAGGTCCACCCCTCGCTCGCCGCGTCGGAGCCGGGAACCATGACCCGGTCGACGCTCGGCACGGTGGTGGCCAATTCTGCTCTGGGCAGGAACACCAGCCCCCACGCCGGCCACGGCGGTGAGGCCTAGCAGGAGGATCGAGATGCACAGGACGCTCTTCTTGACTACGTTGCGCATCTCGCCACCTTCTGTGGATGTCCGTCGTTGGCGGGCGATGTGGTGGGTTGGTGTCGTGCAGCCAACTCGTACTCGGCTGCAAGCTCGAGGACCTCCGCCGAGGCTGTGCGCGGGGATCCGCTGTCGAACGGTGGCTGGGGGTCGTACTCGGTCCAGAGTTGGATCGCCTCGGCGGTGACCCGGCCGGACAGGAGCTCGACCAGGCGTAGTGCCATGTCGATGCCGCTGGAGACCCCGGCAGCGGTGATGATCCGTGCGTCGAGAACCTCAACCACGCGCTGCGGGGTCGGGATGGCACCGAAGATCGCCAGGGTGTCCAGGTGCCGGTAGTGGGTGGTCGCGGGCAGGTCACTGAGCAGACCGGCGGCCGCAAGGATGATCGACCCGGAGCACACCGACGTCGTCCACCGGGTGTGGGGATGGACTCGACGCAGCCAATCCGGGAGCGGCCCCGCGAGGGCATCACCGGTGCCGGGGCCCCCAGGGACTACCACTACGTCTGGTTGCGTCACGTCGGACAGCTCGACGGTCGCCACGAGGCTGAGCGAGCCCTGATCGTCGGGTACCGGACCGAGCGTCATCGCAGCCAACTGCACGTCGATGCCCGGAGTGAACGCGAGCATCTGGTACGGCCCGACGACGTCAAGAGCGGTGAAGCCGTCGTAGAGCGGGATCACGACTGTGGTCATGGCTCTCACCTCTCGATGGGTTGGCGAAGGTGCGGCGATGAAGGGTCAGCAGTGGGCGTACTCGTCGCGTCGCCGAAGCAGGAGGACCAGCATCGCGAGCGGCATCACCACGTGGGCCGTCATCATGAACGTCATGGCGTCCATAGCGCCCGGAGCGGACCAGCGGCAGAAGGACAATGGGCACGAACATCGCCGCGCACATCTCAAGCGTGCCGGCCCAGGTGTGTCCTCGGAACCGCATCCACACCGCCATACCGACGGACATGTCGATCGCCATCAGGACGTACGACGTTCCCGGCTGCTCGGCAAAGGGCACGGTGAGCCCGGACGCACTCCGAAGCGCCCCCAGGACCAGCATGCCGACGAGCATTGCCAACACCATCTCGACGTAGTGCCGAGCGAGCGGTCGCCATCCGAGTCTGGCCTGTTCAGTCAGGGCGTTCACCTGCGTCGGGGTAGGTGTCGTAGTCATGCCAGCCACGATGCGACCGCGGACACCACCGGCGCACGCCTGCGAGCGACCTGTGTCCGATATCTTTGGTTCCATGTCTGACGGACATGCCTACCGGGCGCCCCAGCCACCGTACGGTCGGGTCATGCAACAAGTGCGACGTGTTCTGGTGGTCGGCTACCACGCGGCCGAACTGCTCGACATCGCCTGCGTGACCTCGGCGCTCGAGATGGCGAACTACCTGCACGGTGAGTCGGTCTACCGCGTCTCGCTGGCCTCGCCGGGCGGGGCGCCCATCCACACCAGCTCCGGCCTCACTCTCGAGGCGAAGGACTCCCTCGAGCGCGTGGTCGGCCCACTGGACACCATGGTCGTCGCGGGGGGCATCGGCTACGTCGACGCGATGGAGGACCGACCGCGTGGTCGCCCACGTACGCCGGTTGGCCCGGGAAACGCGACGGGTCGCCTCGGTGTGTACCGGCGCCGGCATCCTCGCCGCAGCCGGACTGCTCGACGGGCGCCGAGCCGCCACCCACTGGGACCACGCGAACTTCCTCGCCGCACGCTTCCCACGGGTGCACTTCGACGGCGGCCCGATCTACGTCGTCGACGGCCCGGTCGCCACGTCGGCGGGCGTGACCGCAGCCCTGGATCTGACCCTGTCGTTCATCGAGAACGACATCGGCTCCGATCTCGCCCGCCGAGTGTCCCGCCAATTGGTCACCTACCTCCAGCGACCGGGCAACCAGGCGCAGATGAGCATGTTCATCACGCCTCCCGCCGCACAGCACTCGCTGGTGCGGGACACGGTCGAGCACATCGCGGGCCACCTCGCCCATGACCTGTCCGCAGCCTCCCTCGCCGCCAGGGCCGGCGTCAGCGAGCGCCACCTCTCACGCCTCTTCCTGGCCGAGGTCGACCTCACCCCGGGCCGATTCGTGCGGCGCGCGCGCACCGAGGCGGCCGCCAATCTCCTGGTCACCACCGACCTGACCATGGACACCATCGCCCAGCGCTGCGGTCTTGGCACGGCAGAGGCACTCCGCCAGACATTCCAGAACACCTACGGCGTCTCGCCGTCGCACTACCGCCAGACACAGTGCAACAGCACGCCAGTCTCGATGCAGCCCTCAGCCTGAGACAGCTGAGGGACGTGTGCAGTGAGCCGAGGCCCATGGGGAAGTCAACCCTCAGGTACCGTCCGATGTCGTGGGGGACCTTGCTTCGATGAGGGCGTCCAATACGGCGGCGACGGCCGGCGGGTCGGGTGGGTCGCCGTATGTGGCGACGTAGATGTGCCGCCCGGGCGTTCCCCTGGAGTAGTCGTGGTCGTAGGCGCTGGTCAATGCGGGCACGGCCGGATCACCGGTGTGGTTGATCGTGCTAGCCCACTTGTGCCGGTGGCTCTGGGCCGTTGATCAACGGCCGTGCGTGCGTACGTGGGCGTTGCCCGATCAGCGAGGAAGCTCGACGTTGGAGTAGAACGGCGCTGTGAACGGGAGTTCGTTGCCGATCCAGCGCCCGACAGCATGAGCAGTAGCTGCATACAGGCCCGCCTCGTAAGCCGCAGGAGTGACCCACCAGCTCACGTCCACGTCGTGATGGAGCATCTCAGCCGTCAGGGGGCGTCGTACTCCAAGCGGGTACAGGTACAGGCAGCCGATGTACCCGTGGTCGGGGTCCGTGAGCACGTAGGTGTAGGACTTGCCGTCACGAAACTCCGCCTCGTGCCAGACGAGGTCCACATAGTTGCCTTCGAGGGTGACCGGCTCGCTCGGCCATGACCCGCCACGCGTGCGCCGAATGAGATCGAGGCTGGCGTTGATGCCGGCCACGTCTGCCTCTAGGTCGTCGCGGGTGAGGGCGTGAGCCCGCACCTGCTCGTGCTCGAGGGTGCGCGGCACCCCGGCCCCGGGTTCGTGGGCCAGTTTCTTGGTCAGTCCGCTGAGGTCCATATGGGTTCTCCGGTTCGTAGGTTTCTGGCGCCCGTCGCTAGATTGCGCCTCGGCTGATCGCCGACTCGATGTGGTCGAGCATCTCCTCCACACCGCGGCGAGCTGCGTCCTCGTTCGTCGGCCCAGGCCAACTCACGAACTCGTAGGTGAGATCTACACCTCCGCTCGGGTTGGCGACGAGGGTCACGGTGACCATCTCCTGCGGGTCCACGAAACGAAGGACGACACGGTCAGGGGGGTCGAGCTCGGCGTACTCGAAACCGAAGGGGATCTCCGATCCATCCGCGGCGGAGATCATGACCGCGTCCATTCGTCCTCCTGGCCGGGGGTCGACTCGCATCCGATCGGCGCGCGTGTCGTAGCCGGGAACGACGAACCACTGCTCGAGCTTCGTGGGCTGCACGAAGGCGGCGAACACTCGATCAGCCGTGGCGGGAAGATGGCGATGCACGCTGAACCCCCCGCTCGCCATCTGAACCGAATGTGCGGACATGCCGGGGCTCCGTCCAGCCGGGCTCATGCGTCGGGATTCCGCAGGGTCAGAACGACCACCCCGGAGTCGAGAGTCCGGGTGGCGGACAGCTCGAATTTCTTGTTGAGGCCCTGGTGGATGAGGAGGTCGCCCTCCCCGCCAACTCCGGCCAGGTGTGGGTGGACCCACAAGATGAGCTCGGTCAGCAGGTCTGCGCGCAGGAGAGTCTGAGCGACCGGGCCGTAGCCGTGCATCAGGATGGACCCGCCCTCTTGGGCACGCAAGGTGCGCACTGCCTGCACGAGGTCACCGTCGAGCACCTCAGTGCCTTGCCAGGCGGGGTCGGTCAGGGTCATGGACGCGACGTACTTGGGCACTGCGTTGATCGTGTCTGCGTATTCGCCGTCCCTACCCGGCCAGGCGCCGGCGTACACCTCGTACGTCTTGCGCCCCATCAACATGGCGTCTGCGGCTCGGAGCTGCTCCAGGGCCAGCGCCATCGATTCGTCGTCGACGTAATCGAAATGCCACCTGTCCATGTGGTTGACGACCCCGTCCAAGCTGACGAACGTCGAGCTGATGATCTCCCTCATGGGTTCCTCCTGCGATGGTGCTGAGTGGCGGTCAATGACTTTCCTTGAGTGGGTTTGATCGGCGTTGGGACAGACTGGGAAGCACAGCGAGACTCATCGTTGTGCGACCCGGGAGTGCGGCCGACGATGTGCATCAGCGGTGGACGCGGTAACGGATGTGGGTGGCTTGGGGGGTGTCGATCACGCGGACGATGTCCAGCTCGATCTCCGAGGGCAACATGTCGAACAGCCGATGGCCGGCACCGAGGAGCACCGGAACTTGGTGGATCTGCACCTCGTCGAGGACTCCGGCCTCCAGCGCCCGTTGTCCTGTGTTGGCGCCACGTACCTGCACGTCGCGGACTCCGGCGGCGGCCTTCGCCTGCGCCATCGCGCTCTCGATACCGTCGCTCACGTAGGTCACCAGCGGATATCCCCAACGAGCTGCTGGCGGGGGTGGGCGGTGACTGGGAACGAAGATCGGGGAGCCGCCGTGGTCACCTCCCCAGTGATCCATGAGTTCGACGGTGCGTCGACCCGCCAGGACTGCACCGCATGCGTTCCATTCGGCTTCGAAATCTGCGACCGGCTCAGCCGGCTCACCGGCATCGTTGATCGCGCTGGCCCACTGGTGTAGGCGTTCGCCGTCCGCTCCCCCAAGGTAGTCGTTCGGGTCGGCGATGTACCCGTCGAGCGAAACTGACATGTCGAGAATTGACTTGGACACTGCTGGTTATCCGTTCCTCGGCTGCCGCGCCGGTGCTGGCCGCGGCCATGACGATGGTCGAGCTACTGCGCCAGTGCGACGAGCAAGGCCCCGGCGGCGCCCACGGTGAGGACGTGCCGTCCCCACGATCGTTGGAGCCATCGGTGGCCACGTTCGGCTAGCTCCGGCGAAGGTGGGCCCGCAGTGTCGACTTTGTTGAAGGCGACAACGCCGGGGATGAAGAAGATTCCGGTGATCGCCCAGCACACTACGTAGCAGGCGAACGACACCCAGATCGCGACCATACGGTCATGGCCCTCACTTGAGAGCAGGGCGACGATCAGGGACAGAAGTGTCACCACCTGCAGTGGTATCCAGAACACAAACGACTTGTCGTTCTGCATGGCCGCCAGTGATTCCGGAGGTGACCTGAAGTACTCCGGCATCACAAACAGCGCCTGAAAGACTCCGGCGCCAGCGATGACGCTGAGGCACAAGCAACCGATGATCAAGCTCCACGTGGAAACGTCCATCTCTTCAACCCTTCCCTTCCCTCATCCGATGGCCGCGCCCGCTGTCGGGCCGTCCCGGCCACACAGCTCCACCCGCACCGACGGCACCGACGGCACCGGCGCAACCGTGTCGGTGGACAAGGCTTGACGATCCCGTCGCCCGATCGGGTGAACAAGGCGCGCGGCACCATCCGTCCGGAAACCTTGGCTCCCTGTCTCGCCCAAAACACCGTCGCACCGCTGAACCACTGCGGCGGTGACTCGTGCGGCAGTCGGTACCCGGACCGAGATCTTCATCCGGACAGGTCGCGGCGATGCCAAGCTCTGGGCCCACCCTCCACCAGCTCGCATGCCAGCGGTGTCCAGGAGTACAGGACGCGGCGCCCGTCCCTGACGGGTGCGAGAAGGCCAGAGCGCGTCAATACCGACAGATGGTCGCTGACCGTCCCCGGCGACAATCCATGGTGGCGTGCTAGCCACGTGGTTGACCGGGGGATGTCGACACTTCTCAGGATCGCGGCGCGGGAGCGCCCGAGCAGAGAACCCAGAGCCGTAACGTCGCCGGCTGGAGGCTCCGGCTCCCACACCCGTGCGGCACCGCGCGCTGCATAGCTGATCACGACGGGACCGGTCACGCGACAGGCGTCGCTCTTGCCGTTGCTGCGCCGGCTGCGGCGATCGCCACGGTTGACCTCGATGACACGGTGACCGGCGCGGCGCAGGAAGCTGGCCAGGCCGACGCCGTAGCTCCGGTTCCTTCGACCCGTAGGCGAGGACGCGGCCGTTGCCGGCCAACGATGCAGCCCATGCCTCGAGCTGCGCATATCCCTCGCGGTTGGCCGCGACATGCTGCGCAGCCAGTCGGGCGCCGAGGTGGTCGAAGGCGACGGCGACATGGGCGTACATGTGCGTGTCGACGCCGATGATGATCTGCCGGCTAACTACCGGCTCGGTGAGTACGACGGTCATGCTGGTCATGGCTGCCCTTCCGTTCTGACTGCTGGATGGTCGAAGCCAGCTGGTCGGGCGGGTAGGACAGGACTGTGATGGGTCAGGTTTGGCGATCAGGCCCCTATTCGGTCACCGCCCTCCCGGCCAGCCGGTGTGTGCGGTGATCGCCACCTGGCCGGCGTCGACAGATCAACGTCAAGGCACCACGGCCAGTCGTAAGTCGACGACCAGCTCGGTGCGTAGGTGGTCCGCGATCGACCAGCCAACGACGCGGCGACTGAAGACGTCGAGGACTGCAGCGCAGTAGACCCATCCCTCACTGGTGCGGTGCTGGGTGATGTCGGTGACCCAGAGCCGGTCCGGCCCATCGGCGACGAACTGGCGTTGGCACGTGGTCGGGCCAGGTCGCCGCGGAGCGGTGCTGGTGTCGCCAGCGTCTGCGGTGGACGCCTGCCAGGCCGTGACAGGCCATCAACCGGGCCACTCCGCCGGCGCCCGACCTGGTGCGCGCGAGCCCAGCGCGAGCTCGGCGTGGACCCGTCGGACCCCGCAGGTCGACCGGGCTGCCGGCGTGGACCTCGATGATCACATTGAGCAGGTAGGCATCCTCGAGATCACGGTTCGACGGCGGCCGTTTGGCGCCACTCGTAGTAGCCCGAGGTCGAGACCCCCAGGACCCGGCACGCCACCGCGACGGGGAACCCGTCGGCGGCAAGCTCACGGACGAGCCGGAACCCTATTTTGGGAGCACGTTCTCCCGAGCGAAGTAGGCCGAGGCCCGCTTGAGGATCTCGATCTCCATGTCCATGACCCGCACCTCGCGGCGCAGACGGACCAGCTCCGCCCTCTCGTCGCTGGTCACGCCCTCCTTCTTGCCCTCGTCGATGTCGGCTTGAGCCATCCAACGACGAAGACCCGACTCGGCGATCCCGAGATCCTTCGCGATCTGCGCGATCGGCTTCTCCCGCAACCGGGCCAACTCAACAGCTCGACGACGGCGAAACTCAGGGTCCTTGGGTGCCGGCATATCGGACTCCTCTCCAAGACGATCATCGCCGCAGCATCGGTGTCCGGAAAAGCGATTACAGGT
>CAVWPK010000004.1:0-11432 GCA_963756795.1 uncultured Actinomycetota bacterium
AGGCCACCGCGATCGCGGCGCAGTTGGTGCAGCTGGCGAGGGCGTAGGCCTCGTTGGTGTTGTCGACGGGCTCGGACCCGTCGGCCCAGACCAGGGCGAAGGCGACGGCGTAGCTGGCGGTGTCGTCGGTGGTGTTGACCGAGAGGGCCTGCGTGTCACCCTCGTCTGGTGCGAGCGGCTCGTCGAAGGGGAAGATCCACGGGTCGGGCTCGGCCTCCGCTGTGGGAGCCTCGCTCCCGTCGAGGTCCTCGGCCTGCGCCGGATCGCTCTCCGTGGGCTGGTCCTCGGTCGTCGCGTCGGACGGGGTGGGCTCGGCCTCGACGGCGGTGTCGGCGACCTCGGTGGTGCTCGAGGCGTCGGTCGGCACGAGCACCGTGGCGAGCTGAGGCTTCTCACGGGTGGGGACCTCGACGTCGTCCGGCCACATCACCGTTCCGACGCCCTCGCTGCCGACCGCGGCGTCCGTGACGCTGGAGACGGGCAGCACGCTGGTCAGGGTGCCGGTCTCGTAGGCCTGGATCGGTCGGTACCGGTCCGGCGAGGGCCACCACGCCAGGATCAGGCCGGCGATGAGGGCGAGGGCCGTGAGCCCGGCGATGCCTCGCTGCAGCGGCTTGCCCTCGGTGCGCCGCAGCACGGCACCGCCGATCTGGCGGACCAGCCGGATGAGGATGTAGGCGAACGCGGCGATCGGAAGGAGCACGACCACCATCGAGAGTCCACGCGCGGCGACGCCGATGAGGTCGCCTTCGGTGAACGCGCTGACCATCTGCTCCTGCTGGGCACGGGCGCTCGCCCAGGCGGTCCCGACGAGGCGGGGCAGGGTCAGCACCATCAGCAGCGTGACGCCGAGGAGGAGGGGGACCACGGTCAACACCCACGCGGTGACGACGACTCGGGTCCACGGCTTCAGCGCCCGTGCCTCCGGGTGCGCGGGTCGCCACGGGATCAGGCTGCGCAGGATCGGTCCGATGCGCTGGAAGAGGTCGGGGACCCCGGTGAGGTCCGCCAGCACGTGGTAGCCGTCGAAGCGGACGAAGGGCAGGAGCTGACGCAGCATCTGCAGGATCTGGGTCGCGACCAGCAACAGGACGGCGTCGTTGCGGCTGACCCACCACACCCCGACCGTCGCGACGGCGATGATCGCGTTGAAGTACAGGCCCCCGAGGTCGGTGCGCAACCGTCCGACCCGACCGAGGCGGTAGGAGTCGGTGACGTCGGTGTAGAACGCCGGCCACACCAGGTACAGCCCTGCCCCCATCACGCCAGGGGTGGCGCCGCCGCGACGGGCGGCGGCCGCGTGCCCGAACTCGTGGAACCCGGCCGAGAACACCGTGATGGCGAGGACCGTGAGCAGCAGTCCGGGACGGGCGAACGCCTCGTGGGTCGCGGAGGCGAGACCCTTGTCGAACAGCACCCACCAGGTGATCCAGGCGAAGGCTGCGAGCACGGGGACGAGGAGCAACGGGTTGAAGAGAGCCGCGAACGGGGTGGTCAGGCGGCGGGTCTTCTCCTCGTCGGTCACGGCGACCTTGAAGCGCAGGCCCAGGAGCGGGTTGCTGCGCTTGAGCTCCGGCGCGGAGCCGTCCTCGAGGACCACCAGTCCCGTGGGGCGCAGCATGTCGACCAGGTCGCGGGCGTTGCCCTCGGACACGGGCTTGCCGGTCGCCTGGGAGACCGCCGACGCGACCTCGGCGTACGACCGGTCGCCATCGAGCGCCGACAGGGTGGCGTACAGCAGCGGGGTGAGCTGCACGGTCTGTCCGTCCGCGCGGCGAGCGAGCGCCGGCGGTGTTCGATAGCCCGAACCCTGCATCTCGCCGATGAGCGTGATCCCCTCGGCACGCACCGGGCACGCTGAAGCGCCTCCGACTCCGGTGCTGCCGGCGGTCGGGGGCGAGGTCGCCTCGGTCACGGCTGGGGCTGAGGCTCGGGCTGGGGCTCGGGCTGGCCGCCTGCTCGGCCTGCTCGGCCTGGGAGATGTCGGAGGTCTGGTCGGCGTTGGCCGCTGCTTCGCCCTCGATGCTCTGGTTGATGATCGCGTCCTGCTGAGCCACCGCCGTCGCGTTGCTGTCGATCGATCCGACGTTCGCCGCCACCGCGGCATCGATCGGGGCGGCCACGTTGGCGTTGGCCGCCACCGCTCCGTTGATCGGAGCCGTGATGTCGGCATCCGCAGCCAGGTCGACGTTGACGTTGAGCAGGTTGCCGTCCGAGAACCCGCCGAGACCGCTGGCGACATCACCCGTGGCCCCGCCGAGACCGTCGGTGGCCTCGCCGACCCCGTCAGTCACGCCGCCGACCCCGTCAGTCACGCCGCCGACCCCGTCAGTCACGCCGCCGACCCCGTCAGTCACGCCGCCGACCCCGTCAGTCACGCCGCCGACCCCGTCAGTCACGCCGCCGACCGTGTCGGTCGCCCCACCGACCGCGTCGGTGGTTCCACCCACGGTGTCGGTCGCGCCACCGACCGTGTCGGTGGCTCCGCCCACGGTCTCGGTCGCGTCGCCGACCGGGGCGGTCACGCCGCCCACCGCGTCGGTCGTCCCGCTGTCGGCAGTGGCAGCGTCCGGGGCAACGGCCTCCGGAGCGGCCGCAGCGGCGCCCTGGTCGATGGTGCTGTCCTGCGTGGAATCGGCGGTGGCGTCGGCCGTGATGTCCTGGTTGATGATCGCGCCCTGGTCCGACAACGCCTGCGCGGTCGAGCCCTCCGAGAGGATGTTGGCGCCGACAGCGGCATCGATCGGAGCGGCGACGTTGGCGTTGGCCGCGACGGCCAGGTCGATGGGTGCCGCAGCATCGATCGCGAGGTCCAGGTCGGCGTTCAGGTCGAGGATCGACACGACCTCCTTGTCGGGAAGCGCGGTCGCGCTCTCGGCGGCAAGCTCGTCGGCGGACAAGCCGTCGGAGATGTTGTCGGTCATGGTGGTCCCCTTGCGAGACGGCGTCAGAAGTGATGAGCATACGAACGTTCCCAGACGCTGAGCAACGCGGCTCCACCCCTACAGGGGACGCCGCTGGCGTAGGCGCCCGGCCGGCACCAGGATCGCCCAGCCGGACATCACCGCAGACGTCGTGACCATCCCTGACCTGGGCCGTCCCGGCGTGGCGGACCCCCGGGCGGCGCGCCGTCGATGCCCGTTGCCACCAAAGATTTACCTTCGCACGGCGGCACGAGCCCGGCTGGCTCGACGTCGGGCCGACTCTGGGTTCGTACGCCGTCACGAGCGCGTCGCGCCACCGCCGAGGCAAGCGGCAGGTCCTCACACGTCTGGGCGGATGGACTGTCCAGGCTGGGCGGGCAGGAACTCCTCCCACTCCTTCTCGGTCAGGTCGCGGCCGCCGCCGATGAGCTGCGCGCCTGCCGGGGCTGACGCCGCCGTCCTCGGCGCCGGAGACCAGCAGGGTCCCGCCTTCGGAGAGGTTCAGCCACAGGATCGGGCCGCGGAGCCCGGTGAACCGCCGCTGTTCGTCCCCGGTCGAGACGTCGGCTCCGCTGCGTCAGGAGGGCAGGGTCGAGCAACGCCTCCACCCTGCAGGGAGCAACAGCGGCTAGAAGCTGAGTCGTGGTCGATCGTAGAAACCAGGAGGCCCGGATCCGAACTCGACCCCGGCGAAGCCGCCCGGGGGTCCGGTGTGCGGTCCGGCCACGAACCGCAGGACAGTCCCGTCCGGGTCCGGAACATCCATGGCGATGCCAAACTCGCCCCGATCGTGAACGTCGCCGTGCGCGATGCCCAGCTCGTCGCAGCGAGCCATCACCGCAGCCATGTGCTCTGCTGTCTCGACCATGAAGGCACAGACATCGAACCCGTCGAGCACCGGACTGCTGGCGCAGTAGGCACGCTCGCGGAGGGCGATCACGAAGCCTGCATCGTGATCGGCAAGCACGACACCCCGAACTGCCGAGTCCTCGAAGAACTCGTTGGCCAGTTCCAAGGCGAACAGATCGGTGTACCACCGAGCGCTGCGCGCCACGTCGCTCACTGGCAGCTTGATCTGGCGCACGCCAGAAATCGGGAGCTTCATGATCGGCAGTTTGCCGCAAGATCGGCGCCCGCTCTTCGGCCGCGTCGCCATGCCGCATGGCCACGTCGAGCACGCACACGTCTCGCCTCAAGGATCGCGGGGGCGGGTGCCGCGCCACGGAGACGCGCCTATCCGCTTGAGGACAACCAACTCGACGCGCCAAGAGATCTTGCCGTGCCATCCGGGTACGCCCTGACCGGGCCCGGCCCTCGCGTCCTGGAGTTACGACGGTGCCGGGCGGGGGGCAGCCCTACACTCCGGGTCATGACGACCCCAGACGCAATCGCCCGCGCGGCGTTGCACGGGCGGATGCTCCTCGCACTGCTTCTAGCAGCGGCCCTCCTGGCCGTGACCTCAGCGACGCCGGCTCAGGCGCACGATGCGAAGAACTGGTGGGCTCACGCCGTTCCTTTCGGGAGCCCCAGCGATCAAGCTGCCACTTTCGACACGGTCCGCGGAGCCAAGGCAAGGTTCACCCTCCCCGTCGGTACCTCCTCCTACTTTGCCGCGCGAAGCGTGGATTGGCGTCGCTGGGGCACCGACCGGGCCGTCGGCCGTGGCGAGGTCCGGTTCTGTGGCAGCTCTTGCGATGAGTGGCGCGACGCCCGGATCGTGCTGGCGAAGTCGCAGACCATCGACTGCTACCACGGCAGCGATGAGGACAAGCACGACTACCACCGCGTCTACCGCTCCACCCGGGTGTGGGGATTCGGCTACCCAGACGACGGTGTGCGCCGCACGGTCCCACGGGGTTCGACGAGGTGCTGATTGCCGCAACGTGATGCCTGGCTGTTCGGTCTACGTCGGTCGAGCACCGGGTTCTAGCCATGGATGAGACATGAGCGTGGCGCCGCTAGGTCTCTGAGGCTTGATGGGCACCTGGCGCCGCTGAGGCCGATGGCACGGTGACCGAGGCGGGTCTAGTATCCGCTGGTCACTCGTTCTTGCCTTGGGGGTCACTTTGATGTCGACGCGCACCGATCTCCCGAGGGCACGAGCGGTGCTGACCGCGCTGCTGACGGCCGGTCTGCTGGCCACAGGTTCACCGGCGGCCGCCGCGCCACCGACGATCTACGACGCCCGAGCGTTCGACGCGCCCCAGGATGAGAAGGGGGGCGTCCTGAGCCCGTCCACGATGTGCGACGACTACCGGGTCACGCCGCGTAACAAGATGGTCCTCGAGAACCTCCAGACCGGGTCGCGCAAGGCGGTCAGGTGGCGGGGTAGCGGGCCGGGTTATCGCTTCCCACGGGTCAAGGTAGGTCGCTACGAGGTCCGCACCACGGTGAACTGTCGCGGTCAGAGGGCGGCCAAGACGCAGCGCGTTCGGATCGAGCAGAAGACCGCCAAGAGCACGGTCTCGCTCGCTGAGTGGCGCCAGGTCGAGCGAGGAATGACGCGCGCGCAGGTCCGGAGGATCATCGGCAACGGCGGCCGCGACCCCTTCACCTACCGCGGCAGAACCAGTTGGCTCTACGACATGATGCCGTTCTGGCGGTGGTCCATCCTGACCTACCGTGACGGCCGAGTGGTCAAACGCTTCTGGAACGTCGGTCACGACTGAGCGAGTGCGGATGAGGCATCGCCCGAGGAGAGGTCGAGGCCGATGGCGACGCCCGGTCCCGCGGTGCGTCCGCTCAACCAGCTCGAGGCTTCCCAGCGCCTACGGCGCAGCACGCCGTAGATGGCGCCCCGGCCAGGCGCGACCTGATCGTCATGACTGGGCCGCCCGCCGGAGGCACTCTACGGCGCCGCTACGCCGCGTTCGTCGACGCGACCAGAACTCGAGAGCGCGCCCGGTCCCGGCCGTCAGCGAGCGGCTAGAGCCGCCCGCCGCGCCGATCAGAACCCGGGACCGACCGTCGGTGGAAAATGCTCAGCGGGCGTGGAGTCGGTGGGGTCAATGCCGCGGTAGAGCTCGACGACGGCCGGGCTCAGCGCGTGGTCCTGGTCCTCGGCTGCGCACACGCCGACCGCGGTGAGCGTCTCGTCTACCTCACGCGAGGCGCACTTGCGGCTCTGCGAGCCCGCGCTCGTCGTCGACGAGCGCGGTGGTGGTGGTCGGGGCGGCTCCCTCGAGAGAGGGCCGTACCTGTCCGGCACAGACATGGCACGGGGCCGGGTTCCTGATCGAGAATCGGCCCCTGACCTGCGATAACGCTGGTGGGCGATACTGGGTTTGAACCAGTGACCTCTTCCGTGTCAAGGAAGCGCGCTACCGCTGCGCCAATCGCCCGGGTGTGGAGTTGTTGTCGAGGTGGGTACGGGATTTGAACCCGTGTACACGGATTTGCAGTCCGTTGCCTCGCCTCTCGGCCAACCCACCATGGAGGCCAAAGCGTGAGAGACCTCTCCGAGCGGACGACGAGGCTCGAACTCGCGACCTCAACCTTGGCAAGGTTGCGCTCTACCAACTGAGCTACGTCCGCCTGCGACGCAGGCTTGTGACCTGCGGTGCGGTCGAAACATTAGCCGATGGGTCGGGGGGCGCAAAACCCGGGCCCGGGTCGGCGCGGCGCGCCGGACGGCGTACGCCGTGTCGTGCGGGGGAGCGGCTTCCTAGAGTGGCGTCATGCAGACCTGGATCGACGGCGACCTGCTCGCCGACCCCGAGGCCCCCGCCGTACCGGTGCTGGATCACGGGCTGACCGTGGGCGACGGGGTGTTCGAGGCGGTCAAGGTCGTCGACAACGTCCCGTTCGCACTGGACCTGCACCTCGATCGGCTGGTGCGCAGTGCCGAGGGGCTCGGTCTCGGCATCCCGGACCT
This sequence comes from uncultured Actinomycetota bacterium, assembly GCA_963756795.1. GTDB lineage: Bacteria > Actinomycetota > Actinomycetes > Propionibacteriales > Nocardioidaceae > Nocardioides. The sequence goes on from CAVWPK010000004.1 coordinate 6,799, forward strand.
CGGTGCCGTCCGTACGGGCATCAAGGCCGTGCTGAAGGCCGACCCGCTCGCCCTCGGCCGCCTGCGGATCACGATGACGGCCGGCAGTGCGCCGCCCGGTTCCGGGCGGGTCACCGGTACCCCGCGGCTGATCGTCGTGGCCGTGGGGATGGAGCGCTCTCCGGACAGCACGACCGTCGCCACCGTGGCCTGGCCCCGCAACGAGCGCGGCGCCACCGCCGGGCTCAAGACGACGTCGTACGCCGAGAACGTGATCGCGCTCGCCGACGCGCAGCGGCGTGGCGCCAGCGAGGCGGTCTTCGCCAACACCCAGGGCTACCTGTGCGAGGGGACCGGCACCAACGTCTTCTACGTCGTCGACGGCGAGCTGCGGACGCCGACGCTGGCCAGCGGGTGCCTGGCCGGCGTCACCCGCCGGCTCGTGCTGGACTGGGTGGGCGCCCGCGAGGTCGACGAGCCGGTGGACGTCGTGCGCGAGGCCAGCGAAGTCTTCCTCGTCTCCACCACCCGCGACGTGCAGGCCGTGAGCCGCTGGGACGACGTCGACCTGCCGGCCCCCGGGCCTGTCACCGCAGCGGCGGCGCGGGTCTGGCGCGAGCGCGAGCCCGAGCTGCTGCTGCCGGTGTGATGCGGAGCCCCGTGATGGGTTAGAGTCTGCGACCGCGGAGCGAGTCTCCGTGCTGGGGCGATTGGCGCAGTGGTAGCGCGCTTCGTTCACACCGAAGAGGTCACTGGTTCGAACCCAGTATCGCCCACCCCGTTTCCGCAGGTCAGAGGCGGTTTTCTGAAACCGAATCTGAGACGGGGAACATTCGGGGAACAAGGAGCGGCCAGTTGTGGCCGCTCCTGTCTGCATCTCAGGGCTCCCGGAGATAGAGCGGCCGGACACCCGACGGGCTCATTGCGAGTGCCCACGGCCCGGCGCCTCGCTTGACGATCTCCCGTTGCAGCCGATCTTCGTGCGCGAGGAACAGGTCCAGCTGGTCGCGCGGCCCAAGGTCCTGCTTGGCGCCGATCCAGACCGATCGGATGCCGAACTCCCAGTACGCCCGTAGCTCGGCCGGACGAGTCCGCATCCGGCGGTCACGGGTCACGAGCACGAGGTCGAGCCCGGCGAGGATCGGCATCCACTCGAGGTCCGGAGTGCCGACCGGCACGTCGGGCAGCTCCTCGTGTCCGGGATAAAGCACATCGGCCCGACCGCTTCTTCGCAGGAGCTTGCCGAGGCCCAGGCTGTTCTCGTCGGTGAAGTAGACCCAGCCCGGCGCAGCCATGGTCAGGCCGCGCGCTCCGAACCAGCGATCAGCTCGAAGCGGATCGCCTCATCGACCTGACTCAGCGTGAGGTCATAGAGGTCGGTGAGCTCATCGCGGCTGGTGCCGGCGCGGTAGTCCTCTGCCAGCGATTCGGTACGGACGTTGCGTACGGCTGGCTGTCCGAACGCGCGACGCGGATCCATGACCACGTCGGGGGTCCTCAGATCTGGTCGCAGCAGTCCGGCCACCTCCCCCTCGTACTCGACCGCAGAGCGGAAGCGCTCGGCAGCCTCGGTCGAGGAGGTACTGCCCGTCCCTGACCACCACCAGCTGGAGAACACGCTCGAGCCCTACCTGTTCCTGCACGACCTGGACCAGCTCGCGGCCCTCCACCTCGAGGAACGGACGGGCATGCGCCAGGGGGTAGGGACCGAACTCCTCACGCAGCTTCCCGATCGCCGGTCGCATCCGCTGCACGGGGACCTTCCGGTCACGGAACTCGGCCAGGAGCCGTGCCTCGACCATCTCGCCCCAGGTCACGGCATCCGAGCCGGACGGCTGCGGGCGCAGCACTGGGTCATGGAAGCGGCCGAGCCGCTCGTATCCCTCGAGCCATCTCCTCGCGGTGCCCGAGTGCAACCCGACAAGGCGATCTACGTCCGCGTAGGAGTAGATCGCGCGGTCGAGCAGGGATGCGGCCATGTCGCCATCTTGGCACTCTGCGCCCACGGCCGCCGAGCGACTTGCGAGGTGTCGCTCGGGTGGCCCCGTGCGTCGCCTCCACCGACGGCGGATGAGGAGAGACCGACCACCGTGTGACCCACTCCTGGCTGGCCGTCATTGTCTGCGAACAATGAAAGGGAACGGCGCTTAGACTTGCATGGTGGACCTCACCATGTTCGGGAACGAGTCGCCCGGGACGCTGCTGTCCATCAGCGGCGCCGACCGGCGCGGAGCCTGGACCCACGCCGCGTTCGTCCCCGACCGCTCGGCGAGAATGGCCCCGAGCTGACGCCGGCGACCTACCGCGCCGTGGCCGAGGCGCGCGCCTCGCTCGCCGCGCTCGACAGCACGGCCCACCTGCTCCCCGACGCCACACTCTTCCGGCAGCCCGCCTGGCGCCGCGAGGCCCAGAGCACCAGCGCACTCGAAGGCACCTACGCGCCGCTGGCCGCCGTGCTCGGGGCTGACGAGGACTCACCCGGCAGCGCCGACCTCACCGAGATCCTCAACTACGTCCGGATGGCCGAGCACGGATCGGCGTGGCTCGCCGAAGCGCGCCCGATCACCCGTGGCTTTCCTCGACGACCTGCAAGGTCTCCTCATGCGCGGCACCCCGCTGGAGGCCGTGAGCGGACGGGTGCGCGACACCCAGGTCGTGATCGGCGTCCGAGACGGCGTCACCACCGGCATGTCGGCGATCGAGACCGCGCGCTTCGTGCCCGCACCACCCGGTTCCGATCTTGAGGATGGCCTCGACCGGCTGGCCTCCTGGATCGACACCCACCATCCTGAGATCGACCCGGTCGTCGCCATCGCCATGGCGCACTACCAGTTCGAGGCGCTGCACCCCTACCGCGACGGCAACGGCAGGCTGGGAAGACTGCTGATCGTGCTCCACCTGGTCAAGCAGCGGGTGCTCGTGGATCCGACCCTCACCATCTCGCCGTGGTTCGAGGCCAGACGCAGCGACTACTACGACCACCTCCTTGCCGTCAGCACGACGGGGGCCTGGGACGACTACGTCCGGTTCTTCGCGACCGGACTCGCTGCGTCGGCCGACGACACGCGTCACCAGATGCTCGCGCTGCGCGCCGTCCAGGAGGACCTGCGCGAACGCGTACGTCGATCCAAGCTTCGCGCCGACACCGCCGTCGCGCTGGTCGACCTCGCGCTCGCTCGGCCATCGTTCACGGTCCGCCAGGCCGCTGAGGCCGTGGGGGTGTCCTACCCCCGAGCCAACGAGCTGGTGTCGCAGCTGAGGGCGATCGACGTCCTCGACGTCGTCGATGCGCACGCCTACAAGCGGCGGTTCTACGCACCCGATGTCATGGACGTCCTCACCGGACGCAGGCAAGCATGAGCATCGTGCAGGCCTCCTCGACCAAATCGGGCTCTTCTATCCTCGTCGGACAGAATCGATCCCGTAAGGACTCTCGTGAGCACGCTCGGAAGCTTCATCTGGTCGATCGCCGACCAGCTCCGGGGCCCCTACCGCCCCAACCAGTACGGCACCGTGATCCTCCCGTTCACGATCCTGCGACGCCTCGACTGCATCCTCGAGCCCGACCGCGACACGGTCCGCGAGCTGGCCGCGAAGTACGACAACCCGAACCGGCTCAAGGTCGAGGTCACCAAGGCCACCGGCCGGCCGTTCTACAACACCTCGAACTACTCGTTCGCCAACCTGCTGGCCGACGCCGACGGGCTGGCGGACAACCTCACCGACTACGTCGACCGGTTCTCCGCCGACGTCGACGTGTTCGAGTACTTCGACTTCAAGAAGGAGATCCTCGCCCTGGAGAAGGCGGGTCTCCTGCGCGAGATCGTCAAGGCGTTCGGGGCCGTCGACCTGCACCCGGACAAGGTGTCGAACTCCGACATGGGCGACGCGTTCGAGTACATCATCCGCAAGTTCAACGAGGCCGCGAACGAGACCTCCGGCGACCACTACACGCCGCGCGACGCGATCAGGCTGCTGGTCGACCTGCTCTTCGCCGAGAAGGACGCCGCCCTGACCGAGGCCGGCATCGTCCGCACGCTGTACGACCCCACCGCCGGCACCGGCGGCATGCTCTCCCTGGCCGAGGAGCACCTGCTCGCCCAGAACCCCGACGCCCGGCTCAGCCTCTACGGCCAGGAGTACAACCCGCAGTCCTACGCGATCTGCAAGTCCGACCTGCTCGCCAAGGGCCACGACGCGACCAACATCGCCTTCGGCAACACCCTCACCGACGACGCGTTCAAGGGCCGCCAGTTCGACTTCTGCATGTCCAACCCGCCGTACGGCGTGGACTGGAAGCAGTACGCCAAGGCCATCACCAAGGAACGCGACGAGGCCGGCCCCTACGGCCGGTTCGCCCCGGGCCTGCCGGCGACCTCCGACGGGCAGATGCTCTTCCTGCTCCACCTGGCCCACAAGATGCGGGCACCCGAGGACGGCGGCGGCCGGGTCGGGATCGTCATGAACGGCTCGCCGCTGTTCAACGGCGGCGCCGGGTCCGGGCCCTCCAACATCCGCCAGTGGCTGCTGGAGAACGACCTGGTCGAGGCCATCGTCGCGCTGCCGACCAACATGTTCTTCAACACCGGCATCGCCACCTACATCTGGATCCTCGACAACACCAAGCACCCCGACCGCAAGGGCCTGGTCCAGCT
>CAVWPK010000005.1:0-36890 GCA_963756795.1 uncultured Actinomycetota bacterium
TATGAGCTCACCCACCGTGCGCTCGAAGGAAGAGCCGATCCGGATGGTCGTCTCCAGCTTCTCAACGATCTCGTCACGTTGCTCGAGGTTCCCGCTGCGGCAGTCGACGCCCCGGCGCGGCAGTTACGTCGCCTCGCAGCACCGCCCGGTCCCGGTGTGCTCGATATCGAGTCGGTTCGCCCCAAGACGCCACTCTCCGACGCTGCGCTACTGACGAACAGCACCGGCGAGCCTAACCTCGCCGCCGAGCTGCGCGCCGAGATCGACACCTCAGACGAGGTCGACCTGTTGTGCGCCTTCGTGAAGTGGCATGGTCTACGCCTTCTGGAAGACGAGCTCGAGCGGCTGCGGCGTCGCCGGGCTCCGTTGCGCGTGATCACGACGACGTACATGGGCGCCACTGAGCGGGCTGCGCTCGACCGACTCGTGCGGGAGCTGGGCGCGGAGGTCCGAATTCAGTACGACTCCGCCCGCACCCGCTTGCACGCCAAGGCATGGATGTTCCGCCGCAAGACCCGGTACGACACGGCGTACGTCGGCTCTTCGAACCTTTCCCGCGCCGCCCTTCTCGACGGCGTGGAATGGAACGTCCGGTTGTCCCGGGTCGCAACCCCGTCGCTGCTGGACAAGTTCCATGGCACCTTCGACACCTACTGGAACGACGCGAGTTTCGAGTTGTACGACCCGGACATCGACCGGGACCGCTTGGATGATGCACTTGCCGAAGCCTCCGGACGACAACAGCACGACCGGGTGACCATCAGTCTGTCCGGACTCGAGGTTCGGCCGTTCAGTTACCAGCAGCACATGCTCGACGAGTTGGCTGTCGAGCGCGACGTGCACGGTCGCCATCGCAATCTCGTCGTCGCCGCCACCGGGACGGGCAAGACCGTGGTCGCCGCACTGGACTACCGCCGATTGTGCGGGCCCCCACCGACCGATCGGCCGCGACTCCTCTTCGTCGCACACCGCAGGGAGATTCTCGAGCAGTCGCTGCGGACCTACCGAGAGGTGCTCGCCGACCAAGACGTTCGGTGAGCTGTACGTCGCCGGCGCACGCCCGGAGCGTTGGGACCACGTCTTTGCCAGCGTGCAGTCCCTGCAGTCGTACGGAGTCACGAATATCCCTGCTGACAGCTATGACATCGTGGTCATCGACGAGTTTCACCACGCTCAGGCGCCGACGTACCGACGGCTCCTGGACCACCTCACCCCACGCGAGCTGTTGGGCCTCACCGCAACTCCCGAGCGCGCTGACGGCATCGACGTCCGCGCCGAGTTCTTCGACGGCCGCACCGCCACTGAGCTGCGGTTGTGGGACGCGCTAGGCAAGGACTTGCTCTGCCCGTTCCACTACTTCGCCGTCGCGGACGGCACCGACCTACGGCGCATCAGCTGGAGTCGTGGTCGGTACGATGAGGGCGAGTTGTCGCACGTCTACACCGGCAATCAAACGCGGGCCGCGATCGTCCTTCAGCAACTGCGCGAGAAGGTCATCGATCCCGGGGCGATGCGTGCACTGGGCTTCTGCGTCAGCGTCGCCCACGCACGTTTCATGGCTCAGACGTTCAGCGCTGCCGGCATCCCCGCGCTCGCAGTCAGTGGCGACACACCCTCAGCAGACCGCCAGCGCGCTCTCGACGACCTCAAGTCGCGCCGAGTCAACGTCCTCTTCGCCGCGGACCTCTTCAACGAGGGCCTCGACCTGCCCGAGGTCGACACAGTGCTCTTCCTTCGTCCCACAGAGAGCGCCACAATCTTCTTGCAACAGCTCGGCCGTGGGCTTCGCCGCACACCCGACAAGGCCGTGCTGACCGTCCTCGACTTCGTCGGGCATCAGCGCCAAGAGTTCCGCTTCGACAAGAAGCTCCGCGCACTGACTGGCCAGACTCGGCGCGGCCTCGAGCGGGAGATCGAACGAGGGTTCCCGTTCCTGCCGTCCGGCTGCCAGATCGTCATGGATCGACAAGCCCAGTCATTGATCCTCGAGAACCTGCGCACCCAGGTCGCGAACAGCTGGAAGTCGATGACCGCAGAGCTCCGCTCTACGGCGACCTCGACCTCCCGACCTTCATGCATGAATCCGGCGTGGAGCTACCCGACATCCTGCGCCGTGGCCAACGGTCCTGGACCCAGCTCCGTCGAGACGCCGGTCTACCGACGCCCGCTGGCAGTCTTCTCGAAGGTCACCTGCTCAAGCGCATTCGCGCTTTCGCCCACGTCGACGACGGACTACGGGCGGTTGGTTACCGCCAACTGTTGAGCTCAGGCACCTCCTACGCCGACCTCACCGAGGTTGAACAGCGGATGGCGCGAATGCTTTTCTTCTCGGCGTTCCCCAGCGCCAACGGGTTTTCGACGTACGAAGACGGCCTCGCCGCTATACGCGCCGAGCACGCTGCCGCCGTCGAGCTCGGCGCCGTCATCGACCTGGTGTTCGACGAAACGCGCCACGACGCGCTCCCGTTGACCGAATCGCTTGCTGGTGTGCCGCTCCGCGTCCACGCTTCGTACCAGCGCGAAGAGATCCTCGCGGCCCTCGACTACGCCAACCTCCAGCGCAAACCGACCAGCATGATGCAAGGTGTCGCCTACTCCGAGCCGCTTAACGTCGACGCCCTCTTCGTCACCCTGAAGAAGTCTGAGGCCGACTACTCCCCCACCACCATGTACCGCGACTACCCGATCAGCCCAACGCTGTTCCACTGGGAATCGCAAAACGCCACCTCAGTCGCCTCACCCGCCGGTCAGCGCTACCTCAACGGCTCGAGCACGGTGCTGCTGTTCTGCCGGATCGAGCACAAAGGTGAGTACGACACCGCGCCATACGTACTGCTGGGGCCCGCCCGCTACGTCAGTCATCTGGGCGAGCGCCCCATCGCCATCACGTGGGAACTGCAGCACGCTATGCCGTCGGCCTTCTTCGAGAGCGCCGCTCTGGCCGCATCGTAAGCACTCACTACGCCAAAGGAGGAGTGGGCCACGACCGGCCATTGCAGAACGGACAGTCGCCCGTCAGCCCGCCGGCGGCAGTGCACTACCCAGTAATCGATAGAGGCTGCGGACGTCCTCGACGCTCATGGGACCTTCCGCGCGCAGCTTCGGATAGAGCTTCCTGGGCCAAAGCACATCGACCCCGCGAGTCGTGAACGAGCCTCCGATCAGGGGCCAGTCAGCCTCGATGAAGCAGAGCACCCCGCGGACAGCGGGGGCGTCTCCAACCACGCCACGCACGACGGCAAGCTGTTTGAGTACGCCGTCCACGACCTTGGTGCAATCGCGACGGCCGACCACAAGCTTCTCGACCCGTGGGCGGATCAAGCCGCCTTCGACTACCAGGCTGGGACGCCCCTGATAGCGCTTCGCGTCGATCACAAACACTCCGCTGGGGGTGACGGCGAGGTGGTCGATGTTCGCACTGCTCCCGGGGATCCTGCGGTCATGCAGAACGCGGAGCGAGTCGTCAGCGAGCTCGTTGAGGCCCGCGCCGAGGCGCTCCTCGCCGAGCGCTCCGGTGTCCCAAGCCCTGGTCGACTGCGGGTCGTCAGACATCGCCAGGATGAGCCCACCGAGCCGGCGGTGCTCGCTGCGGACGCGGTCCTCCCGGCGTGTACGACGACGCTCGTACTCACGTCTCGCCGAGGCGCCTGGCACTCCGGGATCGACCTCCAGCGGCCGCTCTTCAGGTGCTCCGTGCGCTTCCGGCGCGACGGCCTCCGGGGCGCTCACGCAGGTCAAACAGCGCACGGTCCTGGATGCTCGTTCGTAGATCGCATCGCTCTTCGAAGGGAGCTCGATCTCGCACATCCGGCAGTGGCCGGCGTACCGAAGACGCATCCGCTTCTCACCAGGCACCCTGGTCTCAGTCACCCGAGAACGCTAAGCGCCAAGGCATCACGCCGTCCTGGAATTTCACTATCTCGCCGCCCGTGACGACGGCTGACGAGCCGGTCCACCAGTCCCCCTGGATGCCTCACCACCCCTTCAAACCGAGCGGCACGCATGCTACGAAGGTCCGTAGATCGGTCCGCCCACCTGGGCGGGCCGAGCGTCATTTCAAGGCTAGTTGACGACGGCTGACGGGCGGTGACGAGGCGTGCATGGCGGGGTCAAGTTCTACCGCGGCTCCGCCGGCGCCGCGCGCTCCTACGTCGAGGCCGACCGCTCCCGCGTCGACGACTACTACCTCGCCGAGGGCACCGGCGTCGCGACCAGGTACGTCGCCACGACTCCCGGGCGAGCGGGGGTACGCGGCAGTCGCCGCAGTTCAGGAGGTCGTCACGCGGGGACGCTGGACGGGGACGCCTACGAGCGGTGGGTCGCCGGGTACGACGTCGAGACCGGCGAGCCCGAAGGGTCGGCTGCGCACCGACGAGCGCGCGCTGCGGTTCGTCGAGGTCGTGGTCAACGGCCCGAAGACCTGGTCGCTGGCCGCGACCCTGCACCCGGAGATCGCCGCCGCCTACGACGCCGCCCAGGACGAGGCCGCGGTCGAGATCATCGGCTGGCTCGCCGACCACGCCACCACCCGGGTCGGGCCGCGCGGCCGGCAGGTGCAGGTGCCCGGTCGAGCAGCTCGAGGCCGCGGTCGTGCGGCACTACACCTCCCGCGCCGGCGACCCGCACCGCCACCTCCACCTGCAGATCAACGCCCGCGTCTTCGCCGCCGGCGGTGGCGAGGACTGCACTCGGTCGGCGTGGTGGACAGCATCGAGGCCATCAACGGGATCGGCCACGCCGCCGTGATGTGCGACCCCGGAGTTCCGCCAGGCGCTCGCCGCCCACGGCTACACCCTCGACCCCGACACCGGCGAGGTCAGCCCAGCTCGCGCCGTACGCCGGAGCGTTCAGCGCCCGCGCCGCACAGATCACCCGCAACATCGACCGCTACGAAGCCCAGTGGCGCCGCGAGCACCCCGGACCAGGAGCCCGGCCCGACGCTGCGGCGGACCTGGGACCGCCGCGCCTGGTCCGCAGCACGCCCCGACAAGGTCGTCCCCGAGGACGGCACCGAGCTCCGCCGACGATGGGTCGAGGAGCTCCACGACCTCGGGTTCACTCCCCCGGCCACGGCCGACGTCCGAGCTCCGAGCAAGCTCGGCACGGCGATCGGCAGAGTCGAACCGGGACGCCGTCGTCGACCTCGCGCTGTCCCGGCTGGGTGCACGGCGATCGAGCTGGAACGCCGCCGACATCCGCGGCGAGGTCGAGCGCATCGTCGCCTCGGTCGACATCGTCGCCCCGGCCGCGGTACGCCGCGAGCTCGCCGAGGACCTCACCGCTCGAGCCGTCGCACAGTGCGAGCCGCTGCTCGGACCGCGACGACGTCCCCGACCACGTCCGCTCCCTCACCTCCCGACAGGTGCTCGACGTCGAAGCCGACCTCGTCACCCGTCTCGCCGCCCGCGCCGGCGAACGCCGGCACTTCGGCATCGGGTCGGCCACGTCGTCGCCGGACGCGACCTCGACCACGCCCAGCGCGAAGTCGTCGCCGCACTCACCGGCGACCACCAGCTTGCTGGTGATCGAGGGCGCCGCCGGAGCCGGCAAGACCACGACGCTCGGCCGCGGCACGGGAGCTGCTGGACGACGCAGGACCGGCGGCTCGTCGTGGTCACCCCCACCCTGAAGGCGGCCCGGGTCGCCGAACAGCAGATCGGCACCGACGCGTTCTCAGCGGCCTGGCTGATCCACCAGCACGGCTTCCGCTGGGACGACGACGGCCACTGGTCCCGCGTCGAAACGCCACGCCCCGATCGCGCCGCGCCCGACTGCTGCCCGGCGACGTCCTCCTCGTCGACGAGGCCGGCATGCTCGACCAGGACACCGCCCTCGCCCTGCTCACCATCGCCGACGAGGCCCACGCCCGCATGTCGCGTTCGTCGGCGACCGGCACCAGCTCCCCGCCGTCGGCCGCGGCGGCGTACTCGACCACGCCGCCCGCTGGACACGCCCCGAGGCATCGCTCGAGCTCGACACCGTCCACCGCTTCACCGACCCCGAGTACGCCGACCTGACCCTGCTCATGCGCACCGGCCAGCGACGCCGGCGAGGTGTTCGACGCACTGCTCGACCGCGGCCAGATCACCATCCACCCCACCGACGTCGAACGACTGGCCGCTCTCGCCGAGCTGCCACACGAGGCCGGGCGGCATGGTCATCGCCGACACCCGCGACCAGGTCGGCGCCCTCAACGCCGCCGATCCGCGACCCTGCCGCAACCGCCGGACCGGCGCCTGCGCCCGGCGGCACGTCACCACCGAGGCGCGGCGAACAGATCGGCGTCGGTGACCGGATCGCGACCCGCCGCAACGACCGCGACCTCGACGTCGCGAACCGCGACACCTGGACCGTCACCGGCATCGACGCCGACGGCAGCCTCACCGTGCGAGGCCGCGGCGGCGACCGGACCCTGCCCGCTGCGTACGTGCGACGCACACGTCGAGCTCGCCTACGCCACCACCGTCCACGGCGCCCAGGGCGAGACCGTCGACCACGCCCACCTGCTCGTCGGCGAGACCACCGGCGCCGCCGCGGCGTACGTCGGCATGACCCGCGGCCGGCACGCCAACACCGCCCACCTCGTCGCCGAGACCATCGACGAAGCCCGCGCCCAGTGGATCGCGACCTTCAGCCGCGACCGCGCCGACCTCGGCCCCGCGCCACGCCGCGCAGAGTCGCCGCCGACGACATCGACCGCTACGGGCCCGAGGCCACACCCCGCGGCACCGAGCACGACGTACGCCCGAGACCGAGCTCACGCCGGCGTCAGCGTCGACGAGCGCCCTCCGCCACCCACCACCAGCCCTCGCGGGGGTATCGGCCGATAACGACCAGTGACGAGCTTCGCCGAATTGATCGCCGACGGACGCTGATCGGATTCTCGACCGCCGTGAGCGCCAGCGGACCTGTCATCCGCGGACGCCCGGTCCGACCGGTCGCTCATCTCGTCCTCGACAACCGGAGGACATACCATGAACCCGATCCACATCCCCCACGACTGGGACGACCACGCGCTGCTCACCTTCGAGGAGTTCTGCGCACCTCATCCACACCCCGCAACGCACCGTCCGCGACTGGCGCCGACGCGGCGTCGGACCCCGCTGGGCCCGCTTCGAGGGCTGCGGCCGGCTCTACATCACGGTCGCCGAAGCACGACGCTTCCTCGGCGGCGCCGCCACGCCCGACCCAGTCCCGACGCTCAGGAGCGTCGACCATGACTAGGAAGCGCGAGCTCCCCGTCTACGTCAGCCTCGAGGAGGCCGCCGAGATGATGTCACTGTCCACCCGGACCATCCGGCGCCGGATCAGCGACGGCACCATCCCCGCCTACCAGTGCGGACGCCGCTCCATCCGCATCCGACTCGACGAGCTCGAGTCCGCACTGCGCCGCATCCCCTCCGCCCGCTGGTAGCCAGCCCAGGCGGCAGGCGCTGCACACCGCCCATTCTCTTGATCTGACTCTCGGATTCCCCTGTGTGGCAGGGCTCTGACGTTGTGGACATGTCTTCGACGAGGGTCAGCCTGGTCTGGTGTTGGCGGCGCCGCGTTGGGCACCGAGCTGGCGGGCGAGTTGCTCGCGGAGGTCCTGGTTCTCGAGGCGGAGTCGGGCGATCTCGCTGCGGTAGGCACGCAGCTGTTGACGCAGGGAGTCGACGGTGGCTCGTTCGGCGGCTGGGACGCTGGAGGCGCGGCTGGTCGGGGTATCGCGTAGCTGGTCGATCTGCGCGGCGCAGCTGGTCTTGGCGGTAGAGCCAGGCGCGGGACACGCCGGCCTCCTCGGCGACGCGTCGGAAGGTGATCGGGCCGCCCTTCTTGGCGAGCTGGCGCAGCGTGTCCTCGGCTCGTCGCAGGGTCGCGTCGTGGCGGGCCTGGGCGGCCTCGCGCAGTCGCTGCACGCGGTCAGTCATCCTCGCTGTCTCCTTCGGGGCGTAGTGCCTGCAGGGAGGCGATGATCTTGTCGAGGTTGATCAGGACCTTGCGGTGGTTGCCGGCCTGCCGGTGCCGCCCGGCGCTCTCAGCGGCCTCAAGGAGCTCGCGGGTGAGTTCGGCCTGCTGTTGGTGCACCGGCAAGAACTCGGCGGTGGTCTGGAAGTCCGGGCAGGTCAGGCACGCGTTGGGGTGCGGGCAGTCCTGTTGTGGTGGGCGGCCGCAGTATCCGTTGGGCAGGGTGTCGGCTGCTCGGGCGAGCCGGTGTTTGACCCACTCGGCGTCGGCGGTGACCGCGGTCGGGTCGAAGCCGAGCCGGCGGCCCTCGATGTCGACTCGGGTCTGGCAGTACCGCTCGAACTCGGCGCGGAGCGTGGCGTCGTGCAGATGGGCGTAGACCGCGGTCATCCTCGGGCTGGCGTGGGTCAGCAGGCGTTGGATCACGTGTTGCGGGACGCCGGCGTTGATCAGCCGGGTGCCCAGGGAGTGCCGGAGCTGGTGCAGGGTGACGTGGACGGGGCGTCCGGCCTCGTCGTGCAGTCCGATGCGCTGCTGCCACCCGGCGAAGACGCGCTGCAACGCGTAGTAGGCCACCGGCAGGCCCGGGTCGGAGGCCGACGGGAACAGCCACGCCGATCCGTCCGGCTGGGTCTGGGTGAGGTGGGCTTGCTGGGCGCGGATCGCCTCGACCGCGCGGGCCGAGACCGGCAGCAGGTGCTCGGCGCGCATCTTCGAGCTGGTGAACCGCAGACACGGCCAGCCGGCGCTGTCGGTCAGCAACGGGTCGAACGGCAGCGTGCAGGCGTCGGTGGCGCGCAGCCCGGTTTCGGTGATCAGCACGACCAGAGGCCGGAATGGCGGGCGCAGACGGGCGAGGTTGTCGTCGTCTTCGAGCTGGCCCATCACGTACTCGGGGATGAAGCGGGGCAGGCTGTAGCGCCGGCCGGACAACAGCTCGTCGTGGTAGATCACCGCCTCGGCCGGGACAGCAGGGATCCAGCCGTGGCGGCGGTTGTCCTCCAGCAGGATGCGCAGGTGCGAGCGGATCTGCGCCTTGGTGGAGTCGGCGAGCGGCAGCGGCGCCACCCAGGCCAGATACCGTTCGAGCAGCCCGCGGTCGATCTGCTCGGGGTGGAGCACCGGCGGGTCGTGCTCGGCGAGGAAGTCGGGAGAAGTGTTGGATCGCGAACGCGTCGATGCGGATCGTGCTGAACGCGCAGCCGGTGGCCAGCCGGTGCCGGGCCCAGCGTTTGGTCGCCTCGCGCAGCCATGGCGGGTCGATCCTGGTGAAGCTGACCCCGCCACGGCCGCGGGCCGCGGGAACGCCCAGCTCCGCGGCGCGCCAGGCGTCGGCGGCGTAGCGGCGTTCCAGGTCGTCGCCGACCGCGGTCAACCAGCCGTAGCGCGTCGCCGGACGTCGCGTGGGCATCCATGGCGCTCATGTCGGGTCGGCCTTCGCCCAGGCGCCGCAGCGGTTCAGCTCGGCGCGCAGGTCCTCGACGTCGAGGTGGAGGTAGGTCTGCGAGGTCGTCGTCGAGTTCCGGTGGGTGAGCAGCCGGGCCACCACGTCCACGCCGACACCACGGCGCAGCAGGTCGGTGGCCCGGGAGTGGCGCAGCATGTGCAAGGTGAACTCGATGCCGGTGGCTGAGCGGAGCCGGCGGACCAGCTGGTTCACCGCCTGGTAGCGCAACGGCCGCCCGTAGGGCTCGGCGAACAGGTTCACGAACACGTAGTCGGAGTCGCACTCGCCGTACTCCTCGAACATGTAGGCCGAGTACAACCGGACCAGTCCCGCCGAGATCGGGATCGTGTGCGTGTCCAGCGTCTTGGCCCTGGCGCCGTTGGCGTTGTCGCGGCGTGGCACGATGCGCAGCTCACGCCGGTGGGAGACGAAGTCCGCGTGCCGCAGCCCCAGCGCCTGCCCGACCCGCATGCCGGTCTCGGCGAGCAGGACCAGCAAGAAGCGGTCCCGCAGGTGCTCACAGGCCTCCACCAGGGTGAGCACCTGCTGGTCGGTCAGGGTGCGCGGCAAGCGGCGCTCCTGGCGCAGCCGCAACGGCCGGGTGGCCACCGGCCGGCCGGCGGTGACGTGGTGCAGGAACGACCGGTAGCCACCGCGGTTGACCCGACGCCACGCCACCAGCGACTGCGCCAGCGCCACCCCGTTGCGGGCCTGGTAGTCGTAGAAGCTGAACAGCGCCGCGAGGTGCTTGTTCACCGTTGCCGGGCTGCACCGGCTCGTGCCGCCGGGCAGGACCGCCACGTTCTCAGCCGGGGCGCGCAGCCACGCCACGAACCGGGAGACGTGCTCGACGCTCGCCTCGTCGAGGGCAACCCCGATCCGGTCCAGGAACACCAGCCACAGCTTCAGGCTCGTCGCGTAGGTGCGCTGCGTCGTCGGGGAACGGTCCAACGCGTGCAGATGCGCGAGGAACCCCTCCACCGCCGGCACCGGCCTCCCGTCGTCCCGAGCACGGTCCACGACTCCGACCCGTCTGGCATCAGCACCTGCTGCACGCGCATCCCGACCTCCTCGCTCGCCGAAGACGCTAGGAGCAGGCTCCGACACATTCGACAACACGCATCGAACACCGACCGGACGGCACGCTCCGAACCGCGTCCGGACGTCGACGAAGACAGATCCAGAGAACATGTCCACGACGGGATCGTTGACGCAGTCAGGCGACGTCGTAGACACGCCCAGCCGGCTCTAGAGAACGCCCACTATGACGCGCTCTCCCGCCAGCGAGACACCACGCCCACCAGATCCGGCGGGACGCAACATCGACATAGCCGGCGGCCAGGCCGATCTATGGTGTCTCGTTGTCGCAGACCCGTTCCTCTGCGCGGAGACGATTCATCCAGAAGCCCAATCCCAAGAAGCTGGCGCCTGTCAACGAAAGGCCCGCCTCGTTGGGCACGATCGCGCCACCAAGGGCCGCCATCAAGAACAGCCCTGACCAGCGCAGCGAAGCACCCGACGCGAGAGCTACGACAGCCGTCACGAGGAGCGCGACAGCACCAACCAATCCTCCATAGTTGTACATCGTCGCCCCGAGCTCACTGTTGAACCCGTCTTCGAGAAGATTCCCAAGGCTTTCGACGGCGATGCCGATGGCGGCAACGGGAAGGATGATCGAAAGCCATGAAAATGGAGCGGCCCGCCACCACGAGTAGAACGCCACGGCCAGCGCACCGCTCATCACCGATGTCAGAACGACAGCCGCGTAGTCGACTAGCGATGAAGGGGCGTAATAGACAGGCTCGGTCAGTTCAATCGCGGCCCGGACCAGAGTCGACGCCCCGGCTGCCATGAACCAGAAGCCCGTCGGCGCGACCGTTTGACGGCCAACCATCATTGATCAAACCTAACCGACCGTCGTCGACGCCGGTCTGCGGTACGCATCGGTTTCAGCCGGACCTGCGTCCAACCGCCGCGACTACTCGCCGTCGGAGTCCCTGCCCGACAGCATGTCGACCACCTCTGCGGGGATGCGAAATGCTTTCGCTAATACGCCGCCTTGGTACACAGTGGTTAGCATCGGAGTGACGCCCTCGTCGACAATCCCCTCAAACTGGAGATCGCTTGTGATGCGGGCCGTGGGCCGCGTGAAACCGCGGAGCATGCGGTCATCCGCGTACTGGCAGACGTCATACAGGGTCTCTCTGTCGATCACGCCGCCAAGCGAAGCCGCGGTCCTGATGACCTCCGCTTGTTCACGCCCCTCGGCTTCAAGGCGTCGCAGGAGTGCCGCGACCCCCTCCAGTGTCCAAGCTGCCCTGTCTGCGACCGCCGTCCGGCTACGAGACGCGTCTTCCAAGGACTCTTGAGCGACCGTTACGTCGAGCACGGCCGACCGGGCGAGCAGTTCGCGGGGTGTTAGAAGGAATAGTCGTTTTCCCGACAACGCTTTGTACTCGCTCACGAGTTCCGGCCGCGCTCCAAGGAGGTGACCGCGGTGGCGCCACCACCAGTCGTCCTTTTCGTCGCCGGTCACGAGCACGACGTCTTGGCCTCGACGAACGGCCTCAGTGGTCGCTTGTACCCACACGAGGTAGTCGCCTGCGGGGCCCTCTGGCAGTTGTGAGTCAGCCTTGTCAGCATCCATGTAGCCAGGCGGTTCAAGTGCGTCGGCCCGACGTTGGCCTTCGGCAACTGCCTCGCTCCACGCCGCCTCGTCGAGGGGACTCCCAACCTTGCCCTCGAAGCACGCGCTCAACGCGGCGATGATCGCATCTTCGTGCGTGGCCGTGAGCGGATCGACCTGACCAGGAGCACCTTCATCTATGACGTCGTAAATCGCTTGATACGTCTGGTCGAGGCGCTGGTGTAGGTCCAACTTGATCCTGTCATCCAGGGCCACGTGCTTCGCCCACTGGTTGATTGCATCCCCAGCGGAACGTCGGCTCTTTCCTAGAGTCTCCCGAGCCTGTGACGCCGCAGTCGCGGGATTGCCCAGTGCGTTCAACCTTCTGCGCCAAAACTCAAGCATCACTTGGTGCGGGATCCAGAGTCGCGCTCCGAGCCGATTAAGCACAGCGAGGAGATCTTCTCTGGTCTGTTCGTTATACCGGTAGAAGTTTAGGAGCGCGTTCGCATCTAGAGCAACCAAGCCACTAAGCAACGCGTTGTTGGTCTCGTCCAAGCCCGGAATCTGGAAGCCTTCGAACCCGTCGAAAATCGTGCTCCCCGTTCCGGCCGTGTCCTCTTCCCGAGCATCTGTCACCTGATGCGCCTCTCAGTACGAGCCATACGGCTACCGTCCGCTCCGCCATCAGTGCGCTCAAACTCGTCCATGGCGCCAGCCGACCCAATGCTCGAAGCCTATGGGTTCGGCGAAGCTTGACGCACTCCCTCACTGGGAAGGCTCGCGGCGCGTCATATCGCCGCAAGCGGACGCGCTCATTTGCCGCGATCGGGCGCCAGTGTCAGGCGGTATGTCGGACCGCGTGACGGACATAGACCACCCCGTTATCGAATCGTCGGTGGTCCAGCAGCTCGAGATCGAGTCGTACACCGTGGGGCAGTGCGGACTTGCCGCCGCCGACGAGGACCGGGCACAGCAGCAGCACGCACTCGTCGATCAGGCCGTGCCGGAAGGCCTCGACTGCAATCCCCGCGCCTCCGATGCTCAGGTCCGAGTCGGAGGTCGCCTTGAGCGCTCGTATCGCCTCGGGTTCGAATTGCCGCTCGATCGTCGTGCGCGCGGTGGACACCTTGGTGAGTGAGGTGGAGTAGACGACCTTGTCGGAGTCACGCCAGATCGCGGCGTACTCGCGGACCACCGGGGGCTCGTTCGTCAACCAGTCGTCGCTCTCCCACACGCGCATCGTCTCGTACATGCGTCGCCCGTAGAGCGAGGTGCCTATGCGCCGTTCGTGCTCGTTCCAGAACGCGTGCACATCCTCGTCCGGCACGGACCAGTCGAATGACCCCGTCTCGTCTTCGAGGAAGCCGTCGAGCGAAACGTTGGCCGCGTAGATCAACTTCCCCATGAGTCCTCCGCTCGGCTGCGGGCAACAGCCTGCGACGTCACGCGGGCCACAGTCAACAGCACCGGCTGTGACATCGATGAGCTCGCTGCGGAGAGGGTGCCAGGGGGCGGCGCCGGCGGAGGGCGATCCGCGCGGTCGCTTGCTCGTGCCGCCAACGAGGCGGGTTTTCAGAGTGAGTCACTTCGCCGCGATCCGGCGTCGCTGGGGGCACGTCTGGCCCTGTCGATACGCGCGAGCTAGCCGGATGGATGGGCCAGGACCCCGGGTCCCGCAGGGCTGGTCGCGCGCGCTCAGCGCAGCAGCCGCTCCACGGCACTGGTCAGTTCCTGGACGTCGACTCTGCGCGAGCGTACGGACACCGCGTGCACCAGAGCCCCCTCAAGAAGGTCGGACACCGCACGGGCTGCGGGCTCGGGATCTGGATGCCCGCCCTCCTCAAGCACGACCTCCAGCATCCTGAGGAAGCGACGGTGGCCCGCGTCCATGGCCGGCCCCGCGCTCTCGTCAAGCAACAGCGCCAGGCGGGCGCGCGTCGCTCGCACGTGCCGGCGCGAGCTCAACCGTTTGACGTTGCCCGCGAGGTGGGCGGCCACCGCACGAGTGGAAGTCATGTCCGGCTGAGGCCCTGCCGTCATCGCAGCCAGATCCAGCTCCTCGAGCCGGGCCAGAATCGCCTCCAGGAGTGTTGAGCGACTTCGGAAGCAGTTGGACGTGCTCCCGTCAGGCAGCCCGGCCTCGGCGTCGACTGCCCGGTGGGTGAGTCCGCGCAGTCCATCGCGGGCAAGGACGGTCACGGCCGCGTCTGCGACGAGGTCTGAGCGGTTGGGCACAAAGTGAAGACTACAGCTGTTGTGAAACTACAGGTGTAGTAATAGGCTCTCGCGTATGCCCACGCTCACCATCCTCGGCGGCGGAGTCGCCGGCCTCACACTCGCGGCGACAGTCGACCCCTCGACGTACGACGTGACGCTCATCGAACGGCACCCCGGCTACAGCAGGATTCCGACGGCGTTCGGCATCTGGCCGTTCGCCCTCGCGGCTCTCGACCGCATCGAGCTCGCAGACGAGTTGCGCGCCCGTGGCCTGCTGCTCACTTCCGGCGTGATCACTGCCGACAGTGCGCGCCGTCCGGTGGCGATGACCACGCAGGACCCCAACACGTGGTTGATCACGCGGCCGGCGCTGCTCCAGCTGCTTGACGAGGCGGTGCCCGACACGGTCGTCCGCGAGCAGCGCCACATCGACGACCCGACCATGCTCGCCGGCGACCTGGTCGTCGCCGCGGACGGTGCGCGCAGCGTCGTACGTACGTGCCTGTGGGGGGACCAGCCGCGCGACACCGGCGTCGTGGCGATCCGCGGGGTGTCGGAGACGCCGCCCGCCACTGCGCTCGACCAGATGCACGAGTTCTGGGGCGACGGCATGCTCTTCGGCGTCGCTCCCAATCCGCTGGCTCGCGGCATCGGCACGAACTGGTACGCCTCCGCCCGGCGCGGAGAGGACACACCCACGGGAGCCTTGGCTTGGGCGAGGAACGCGTACGCCGGTTTCCCCGAGCTGGTGCAGGAGACCTTGGCGACGGCGGGCCCCGAGCGGACCGTGGTCAACACGATCCTGGAGGCAAGGCGTCCCCGCGCGCTGGTCAGGGACCGCTACGTGCTGGTCGGCGACGCCGCGCACGCGATGTCGCCCAACCTCGGCCGGGGCGCCTGCGAGTCGATGGTCGACGCGATCGCTCTCGGCGCTGCCCTCAACAAGCACGGGCTGGACGGAGCTCGCCACTACGACAAGGCGCGACTTCGCGCGGGGCAACGGACGAGGGCAGCGTCTGGGATGGCGATGCGACTCGCCCTCTCCCTCGAGTCGGGCGCGTCGCCGTGTCCGTGGCCGCCCGCCTGCATTGAGAGCGGCCGCACCGGCGGAGAACCGAGTGTCGTTCTGACTCGCACCGCTGTGCGATTGGCGAGCGCACGGACTGCGTCATTGCGCCGCGAATAGCCTGCCGGCTCGCGGCCGCTGCACTCCGCCGCGAATAGCCTGCCGGCTCGCGGCCGCTGCACTCCGCCGCGAATAGCCTGCCGGCTCGCGGCCGCTGCACTCCGCCGCGAATAGCCTGCCGGCTCGCGGCCGCTGCACTCCGCCGCGAATAGCCTGCCGGCTCGCGGCCGCTGCACTCCGCCGCGAATAGCCTGCCGGCTCGCGGCCGCTGCACTCCGCCGCGAATAGCCTGCCGGCTCGCGGCCGCTGCACTCCGCCGCGAATAGCCTGCCGGCTCGCGGCCGCTGCACTCCGCCGCGAATAGCCTGCCGGCTCGCGGCCGCTGCACTCCGCCGCGAGTCGACGCAGGCGTGCTGGCACGTGAACAACCTCAGTGCGCTGTACTCGGCCCACCAGAGTTGTGGATGGCAGGGCTCGCGACGACGAGTAACCAAGATTCAGGGGGCCTCAGGCTTGGACCGCAGCGACCGCTACCGGGCTTGCCGTACTCGGCGCCCGGAGTGCACGACACCCCGCCTGATGCTTCCGGTGGGCGCGTGAATCGAGCGGTGTACCATGTGGTACATGAATCGCTACTTTGAGACAAGACGACACATTGACGCGCCGACGCAGCAGGTGTGGGAGGTGCTCTTCGACGTCGCACGCTGGCCGGAGTGGACCCCGACGATCGACAGCGTCGAGCGCCTGGACGAGGGGCCCTTCGAGCTCGGCTCTCGGGCCAAGGTCCGCCAGCCCAGGCTGCCGCAGGCGCAGTGGCAGGTCACCGAGGTGGTGGACGGTCGAAACTTCACCTGGGAGGCCAAGGGGCCGGGGATGAAGACGATCGCCCGGCACGAGGTGGTTCCCGACGACACCGGCTCCACGGTCACCCTCAGCATCGAGCAGACCGGCCCGATGGGCGCCGTCGCCGCCACGCTGTGGCGTGGTCTGACCCAGCGCTACATCGAACTCGAAGCCGAGAGCCTGGACAAGCGCATCACCGGCGCGCCCGCCGCGTGACTCTGCCCGCTGCCGAGGGCGTGGGTGCGACGCCACGCGATTGCCTTCTCGAGGCCGCGATAGACCACTTCGCCCGCAACGGCATCGGCGACACCAGTCTGCGTGGGATCGCCGAGGGGGTGGGCAGCAGCCACCGGATGCTGATCTACCACTTCGGGTCACGCGAGGGCCTGCTCGCCGAGGTGACCCGCCAGGTGGAGGTGCGACAGCGCGCGGTGATGACCGCGACGTACGACGCCGGGCTGCCGCCCCTCGAGGCCGCAGCAGCGTACTGGGAGCAGACCGTCGAGGCCACGCTGCGCTACGGGCCCCTATTCTTCGAGCTCGCCGCGCACGCCATGCAGGGCAAGGCGCACGCGCAGGCTCTGCGCGACGAGCTGATCGCGGCCTGGCTGCCGTCGGTCACGGCCCTCTGTCAGGCGATCGGCATCCCCGAGGCGCAGAGCCAGACTCATGCGCGGCTGGCACTGGGAGCGGCCCGCGGCCTGCTCCTCGACTTGCTCGTTACCGGTGATCGCGCCGAGGCCGCGAAGGCCGCCGACCTGCTCAACCGGCTGCTCCTGCTGTCCGCGGAGGCGGGCGGGGCCGGCGCGGAAGCGTGAGCCGAGCGAAGCCGCCTACCCAAGCCGGGGTATCGACTGACCGTGTCCCAATGTGAAACCGCAACTCGTGTCGGTCCCGGCAGTCCCAGGGCTAGCGTTTCGAGTGCAGCTTCTAGTGTCTTGAGTCATAAATAGCCAAGCAGCCTTCTAGACTGGGGCATGCCGTCATCGAAGCTGCCGTTACTAGCGCTGTCTGCTGAAGAGACCGCGACCTTGGAGCAGTGGGCGCGTCGCCCGAAGACCGCTCAGGCGTTGGCGTTGCGGGCGCGGATCGTGTTGCGCTGCGCGCAGGGAGGGTCCAACTCCGAGGTCGCCGACGAGTTCGGCATTCAGCGCGGGACCGTGGCGAAGTGGCGCTCGCGATTCATCGCCGACCGTCTCGACGGACTGCTGGACGAACCCCGGCCGGGCCGGCCACGCACGATCAGTGACGACCAGGTCGAGACAGTCATCGTCAAGACGCTGGAGTCGGCCCCGAAGGACGCCACCCACTGGTCGACCCGGTCGATGGCCGCCGAGGTCGGCATGACCCAGTCCGCGGTCTCGCGGATCTGGCGAGCCTTCGGTCTGCAGCCGCATCGTCAGGACTCCTGGAAGCTGTCGAAGGACCCGCAGTTCGTCGACAAGGTCAAGGACGTCGTCGGTCTCTACCTCAACCCGCCCGAACGAGCCGTCGTGCTGTGCGTGGACGAGAAGTCACAGATCCAAGCACTGGACCGCACCGCACCGATCCTCCCGATGCTGCCTGGCACCCCTGAGCGTGCCACCCACGACTACAAGCGCCACGGCACCTCCAGCCTCTACGCTGCCTTGGACATCACCACCGGCAAGGTCATCGGCTCGCTGCACTCGCGCCACCGCGCGATCGAGTTCAAGAAGTTCCTCACCACGATCGACAAGGAGGTGCCCGCTGACCTCGCCGTCCACCTGGTCCTCGACAACGCCTCGACGCACAAGACGCCGGCGATCCAGAAATGGCTCCTGGCCCATCCCCGCTTCGTCGTCCACTTCACCCCGACCTCAAGCTCATGGCTCAACCTGGTCGAACGCTGGTTCGGCGAACTGACCACCAAGAAGCTCCAACGCGGCGCACACACCAGCGTCCGCGCACTCAACGCCGACATCCGCGCCTGGATCAAGACCTGGAACGACAACCCCCGCCCCTACGTCTGGACCAAGACCGCCGATCAGATCCTCGACTCCATCGCCCGCTACTGCACGCGAATCAACGACTCGGGACACTAGCCGGACGCCGTCACAGCTATGTAGCGACGCCGGAACACCGCCCACTTCCGGCGGCGAGGTTGAAGTCGAGCTGGGCCACTCGTTGCAGGCAAATGTCGTTGCACGTGCATCGCTATGCGGGTGACCGCTACGCGGGTGACGCGCCTGCGCTCGTCAGCCGTGGTGCGTCAAACCGCCGCTGAAGGACGCCGGGGCCCCGACGTACGGCACGAGCTGCTCGATCTCCCCAGTCTCGGCGTCCAGGGTGAAGCCGGCTGCGGCCAGGACCGCTTTGAGCTCCGTGTCGGGTGGCGACCGCGGCATGCCCGATCCCGTTGATCGCCTCAACTCTGCGTCGGACCCCCACCGAGCGCAGACCCCGCACCAAGGGCGTGAGCACTTCGCCAGCCCCCTGCGGGCAGGGCTTGTCGGAGTGGTTTCGACCATCTCGCCCGTCCCCGTCGACAAGCTACTTGCCATGCTCTAGTACCAAGCATAGCTTTGTAGCATGCCAACGCACGATCCGCAGATGCTCAAGGGACTGATCACCCTTCTGATGTTGTCGCTCTTGAGTGAACGCGACGACTATGGCTATGCCTTGGTCGTGCGGCTCCAAGAGGCCGGTCTGTCCGACATTGCCGAGGGCACGGTCTACCCCGCGCTGGCGCGCTGCGAACGGGCTGCCTGGGTCGCGGCGTACTACG
The DNA here is from genome assembly GCA_963756795.1 of uncultured Actinomycetota bacterium. Lineage (GTDB taxonomy): Bacteria > Actinomycetota > Actinomycetes > Propionibacteriales > Nocardioidaceae > Nocardioides. The sequence continues at coordinate 18,956 of CAVWPK010000005.1, forward strand.
TGCCGTCCGAGCGTGGGCCGGCGCGCAAGTACTACCGCCTCACCTCAGACGGGCAAAGCGAACTGATCCGCGCGCTTGAGTCCTGGAACCACTTGGCCGGCCTGGTCTCGGTCATTACCTCGAAGGAAGTGCCGCGATGAACATCGACTCCAGCCTCTTCAGCCTCGCAAGCCTGGGCATCTTGGTCTCGACTTTCGCTGGGGCAGTCTTCGGCCTGCATGTGAAGAACTGGGTTCCGGGGCTCGGGTTTCGCGACGGCATGCGAGCGGTGGTGTATCTGACCAGGTATGAAGCTGCTCTGGAATACCACGGACTGCGCCGTCGCGAGCTTCGCGCCCGCGTGGATGAGCTCAGGGCCAATCTCGGCGAGTCGGCCGCAGATGGCGGAGTGACGGCCGCGCTCGACCGCCTCGGCTTGCCGCGTGCCTTGGCTGCAGAGGTCGCCGGCGTGCGAATGGCGCCGTCCTGGATGCGCGGTGTGATCTGGCTAGCTGAAGCCTTGGCAATCGGTCTGCTCGCACTCGCGATGAGCGTCAGCGCTTTCCTCGGCGCCATCGAATCCCTGGCCGTGGCCGGTAACACGGTGACTTGGTCCACCTTCTTCGTGACGATGACAGCGATGCCGGGAATCGGCGGCAGTGCTGACTCCTTCGGCGTTGAGCTGCCTTTCGTAACGTTCGCTCTGCTGCTCGTGCCTTTTCTCGTCGGCGCGCGCGTCTGGCGGCTGTGGACCGGGAGACGGGAACGAAAGGTCGTCGGATTCAGACGCTGATGCACCGGGCAGGACATGGACTCCGACTCGAGTCAGAACTCTGGCGGCGCCGTGCAGCGCGCACGCACGACTTCGCGGCACGCATGGGCAAGACAATGCACGTGAATTCGACCCGTCTTCCCAGGTCGGGAGATGTGGCCCTCTGCAGCATGAAGACGCGCCGGTTCTGTGACGGCTTTCTGGTTGACGGCGGACAGTCCAAGATCCCTGTAGGCGGACACGTCGCTTCCCTTCCTGCGGACAGCTGATCTCCCTTTTCCGTAGGTGTTGTGGGCCGTCGTGTCGGTCCGAAACGAGAGGTCCCTCCGGGGTTGGCTCGAGGTCTCTGACCACGCCCGAGCAACCCGACGGAGGGACTGTGAAGAAGTCTGACAGGGAGATCATGGAGATTCTCGAAGCGTTCGACGCCACCGGGTGTGCGCACTCGGCGGCAGCACTGGCGGGGGTGGACCCGAAGACGGTGCGGCACTACGTCGCCAAGCGCCAGGCCGGGGTGCCGGTCGATGAACCGATCAAGCGGCCGAAGCTGATCGACCCCTTCGTGGCCAAGATCGAAGAGGTTGTGGAGGTCTCCGAGGGTGCGATCCGCGCCGATGTGCTGCATGAGCGGCTGGTCGCGATGGGGTTTCCCGGCGATGAGCGAACCACCCGCCGCGCGGTCGCAGCAGCGAAGGCCACCTATGCAGCAGGGCATCGGAGGTCGTATCGGCCGTGGATCACCGAGCCGGGGTTGTGGCTGCAGTTCGACTGGGGCGCCGGCCCGGTCGTGTTCGGGCCCGACGGCCGACCGCGGCCGACGATGCTGTTCTGCGCCTGGTTGGCGTGGTCGCGGTTCCGGGTGGTGATCCCGACCTGGGACCGCCGGATGGGCACGCTGCTCTCCTGCCTGGACGCGACGTTCCGGACCTGTGGTGGGGTGCCGGGGAAGGACGATGAATCCGCCGATTGTGTAGAACGCACGGCTGTAGGTCTCTTGGTCTTGCGGACTGAGAGCGGTCCACAGTGCAGGAACGTACCTCTCGTGCAGTGACGCGATGGTGTCGTCACTCGAGACGCGGAACTTCGTTCACGATGATCCACACGGTCACCCTTCGCCGAGGCCGAGCTGCTCGAGGAACGCCGCCGCGGCGGGTGACGGCCCCAAGGGGCTCCAGACGAGGTGCTCGGTACGGACTGGGGCGCCGTCCACGGGAACCGTGGTGACGCCCGCAAGGGAGGGGGCGTACGACGACGGCAGGAGCGCGACCCCGAGGTGCTGCCGGATCAGGGCGGCCATCAGGTGCACGTCTGCCACCTCGAACGCGACGTCGCGGGTGAGCCCGGCTGCGTCGAACGCCTGATCGGTCTGCTCCCGCCCCGGCGTGCCCGCCGGGAAGTCCACGAAGACCTGCTTCGCCAGTCGCGCCAACCGGAGCCTCTTGGCAGCTGCCAAGGCGTGATCCGCAGCGACCACGGCGACGTGGCGGTCGGTGGCCAGCACCCGGCCCCGGATGGTCTTCACCTCGGTTCCCACTGGCAGGCCGAGGAATGCTAGGTCCAACCGGCCGTCTGACACCCGACGAACCAGGGCGTCGCTGGAGCCAGTGCTCAGCCCCACCCGCACCTTTGGATACCGGCCGTGGAAGGTCCGCAGCGCTCGGGGGACGTCGACGGCCGCCACTGTGGGGATGACGCCGACAGAGAGTCGTCCCCTGATCTCACCGGTCGCGGCAGCGACCTCCGCTCGGGCGCGGTCCGCGGCCTCAAGGCACCTCCGCGCCTCGGGCAAGAACGCCTCGCCCGCCGGGGTGAGCCTCACCTGGCGACTGGTGCGGTGGAACAGCCGCGCACCGAGCTCCTGCTCCAGCCGCGCGACCTGGTGGCTGAGCGCCGATTGCACGACGAAGCACCGCTCCGCGGCTCGGGTGAAGTTGCCCAGCTCGGCAACCGCCACGACGTACCGCATCTGCTGAAGGTCCATATCTATTGATCGTAAACATAGATCGCTCGGGTGACAATGATGCGTTGGACAGATGGGTGCCGTCGCATCGACAGTTGTGGACATGACCCTCACCGCTCCAGCGAAGACCGCGATTGGCTCCGACCGCGTGGGCTTCACCGCGGTCACGGCGCTCGCGCCGCTGGTCTGGGGCACGACCTACCTGACCACCACCGAGATGCTTCCGCCGGACCACCCCGCCTTCGCGGCGGCGATGCGCGCGGTGCCTGCCGGTCTGGTCGCACTGCTCATCGCTCGACAGCTGCCCCGAGGCATCTGGTGGTTCCGATCACTGGTGATCGGCACCTTGAACATCGGTATCTTCTTCCCGCTCCTGTTCGTGTCCGCCGAGCGGCTGCCGGGTGGCGTCGCCGCGACGGTCGGTGCGATCCAGCCGCTGGTCGTCGCCGGACTCGCAATCACTGTGCTTCGGGAGCCCGCCTCAACCTGGCGCCTCGGTTGGGGACTCGCAGGCTTTGCCGGCGTGTCGCTGGTCGTTCTGGGGCCCGACGCAGGCCTCGATCCGGTCGGGGTCGCGGCCGGCATCGCCGGCGCGGCGTCCATGGCGCTCGGTGTGACCCTGGCGAAGCGCTGGGGATGGCCGGCCGGGGTGTCGGCGATCGGGTTCGCCGGCTGGCAGCTCACGTCAGCCGGCGTCGTTCTGGTTCCGCTGAGCGTGCTCGAGGGACCGCCGCCGGACATCGATGCACACGCTGTGACGGGTTACCTCTGGCTCGGCTCGTGGGCGGACTCCTCGCCTACACACTGTGGTTCCGCGGCATCGGCCGACTCCCCGTCACAGCGGTCGCGATGCTGGGACTCCTGTCACCGATCGTCGCCGCCGCCCTCGGCGCCGTCGTGCTCGGCGAGACGTTCTCGTCTTTGCAGGTCCTCGGCTTCGCCGTTGGGCTCACCGCGATCGTCGGCAGCCAGCTGCCCGAGCCGCGGACCCGGCTCGACGACTGCGCATCAGCCGAACGCGTCAGCCCGGAAGGAGTGACCTCATGACGGCTCACGTCATCGGTGGCACCGGATACATCGGACGCGCCGTCGTACGCCGTCTGTTCGTCGGCGGACACGAGCCCGTGGGTCTCGTCCGCGAGCTAGAAACGGAGGCGGACGATCCCACGCCAGCGATGAATCTCTGCATCACACATCAAGGAAAGGACCAACCATGAAGGTCTTGATCATCGGGGCGAACGGCTACCTGGGTTCGGCCATCACCGCCACCCTGGCACCAGCCGGGCACGACGTCGTGAGAGCGGGAAGGGCCCGGGAAGAGGCGCACGCGGCCGACTTCCGCGTCGCCGACCTCACCGACCTCACGTCCCTCGCGTCCGCGATCACGCCCGATATCGACGCCGTCGTCCATGCCGGCGCGCCCACCGGTGACTGGGACATGGACATCAGAGCCATCGCCACCATGCTGGACCAGCTCTCCGGCACTGACCAGCGCTCGGCGACCGACCGGCTCGCGGGGACCGGCCCGGTCTTCGTCTACGTCAGCGGCGCCTGGGCGCTGGGCCCGACCCGGTTCGCTGCGCTCGACGAGCAGTCACCTCCGCGACCGATCAGCCTGGTCAAGGGTCGAGAGACCGTCGAGGAGATCGTGCTCATGAGCCCGGTCCGCGGAGTCGTGGTGCGGCCCGGGATCGTGCACGGCCATGGCGGCGGCATCCCCTCGCTGATGACCAGCTGGGCACGTGAGCACGGACACGGCCGCTACGTGATCGACGGCGCGGACCCTCTGACGTGGCCCTCGGTCCACGTCGACGACCTCGCCCACCTGGTCCGCCTCGCACTCACCGAGGCCGCGGCCGGCGACATCCTGCACGCCGTTGCCCAGGAGGCCGTCCCCGTCCACGACGTGGCAAGAGCGGCCCACCGGGCTGCCGGCGGGACCGGAATGGCCACGGCCTGGCCACTGGCCGAGGCGTCAGACACCCTCGGCGCCGAGTTCGCCCAGGCACTCGCCACCAGCCAACGGGTCACCTCCCGGCGTGCCCGGCAGCTCGGCTGGAACCCCGAAGGCACCGACCTCGTGAGTGACGTCGCCACCGGGTCCTATTGATAGCGCAAAGGCCCGACGACGGTGACGTAATCACCCACTCGCACGGCCGGCCCGCTTGCGTCATTGCGAACGCCGCCGGCCAACTAACGTTCTTAGATCTGGGGGCTTGCCTCCACGACATACGCGTCGTGGTCGGAGATGCGGGTCTCCCCAACGAAGGCCCGATGGCGTTGCGTGGCGCTGACGACCCAGGACTTGGGGACGGCGATGTGGTCGATGCTGAGCAGTTCCTCGATCTGGTGAGGCGATGAGGCTGTGGGTACGTAGAGGCTCCAGTCGTTCAATAGCCGCGAGCAGATGACCGCCTGCCTGCGACCGAGCCGGTCCACTGCTTGCCAGACAGGGCGTGGTTCCAATCTCCGCCCCAGACCGAGGGTGCACTGGCTTCGACCGCGGCAACAGCGGCGCTGGTCTTCTCCGCGCTTGTGGCACCCATCCAAGGTCGCGCGTGCCACAAGAGCGCCACGGCAGGATGGAGGAGCAGACACGCAGACCCTCCAGTGTCCACCATGGCCGAGGCGCCATGGGGGTCTGGTTCAGGAGACGCAGGCAGCCGGGAGGCGACTGCGGCCCATCGTCGCTTGGGCGCCATCAACTGCTGTCCTAGGTGCAAGTCGTAGCCCGGCAGCGTCCAGGCGTTCGGACACCTCGGTGAGTAGCAGGACATCGCAATCCATGGTCTCGAGCAGCACGCGGTGACGATCGTCCCAACGTCCGGCGAGGTTCCACGTTCCGATGCGCACGGGTGGAGTCTCACCGGGTCGCGCTCCAGGTGGTGGCGCTTTCACGAAACGACTCGCGGCAAGTCACCCGGAGGTGACCCATACCGCCGCCAGTGCGCTTCCCTTGCGGGTCCCCGGTTGCGGACGAGCTGGCTTGCGCTCACCGTGTAAGGGTGCCGTGAAGGGATGCCCATGACGAACTACGCCCGCTTGTACCGCCTGGGGTTCACGCCCTGGGAGCGCTACGGGACTGCAGCGGCAGCGAGTATCGCCACCCTGCTCGACCGTGAGGAGAACGTTCGCGCTCGGCCGCTGGGTCGGGCTCTCGACCTGGGCTGTGGCCGGGGGCAGTACACCCCAGAACTGGCGCGAAGGGGTTGGCAGGCCGTGGGGATCGACACCGTGCCGGCCGCGATCGCGGAAGCCCGGCGTCAGAGCGCCAGCGGGGTCACCTATCTGGTGGGTGACGTGACCGACTTGCCCGCGGCGGACCTTGGCACGTTCGACTTCTTCTTCGACGTCGGCTGTTTCCAAGGTCTCAATAAGGAGCAGCGTGACGCCGAGGGCCGCGGCGTCACCACCCTGGCCAACCCCGGAGCCACACTGCTCATGCTCGCCTTCGGGGCGACCTGGATGAGGTCCCTCGTTGAAGGCGTGTCCCAGGAAGAGGTCCAGATCGCGTTCCCAGACTGGGAGTTGCTCGAAGTCGAGCCCGCAGACACCCAGGGCCTGGGCTGGCCGATGAACAGGACACGACCGCAGTGGTACCGACTGCGCTGGCCGAGGTCGAAAAGACAGCGTCTGACGACCAGCGACGGCCCCCGGAGGACTCCGCTTCACCCTGCGTCATAGCGCCGCAGTAGCCTGCCGGCTCGCGGCCGCTGCACTCCGCCGCGAGGTGCGTCTCAGTCCAACAACCGGCAGGCGCTGAGGTAACGAGTCGTCCGGGCAATGCATCCGCACGGTGGACCGCTCGACAACAGCGGCAGCGTGGAGTCGCTACTATCGCATCGATGATCGGTCCCTTGCTATCTGAGTTCGACCCCGCTCACGGCAAGCGCGGTGAGTTCGGCGAGTTGGCCCGCCAGTCGGGTCGCATGCTGAACGCTCAGAGCCTTGCTCAGATCGATGGCGCAGAGAATCTGCTCAACAAGGCGATTCGGGCCCTCGCCGCCGGAGAGGCGGAGCGAGTCGAGCACCTGATCCAACGAGCGGCGCAGCTGCCGTACGACGAACACGAGGAGGGGTCGCCGGGGGTCCGCGCCGCCTCGATGCTCGTCTATCGCCACCTCAGCGACCAGTTAGAGGCGAGCGAGTACGACGACACGACTTGGCTTGATGTGGTTCTCGAAGTTCACACGGGGCTCGACCCATTGGGACAAGCTGAGGTGGCGTCGGTGGTCCACGGCTTCGTTCTGCAACAGGCGTTCTTCGCCGTTTCGTCAGCCGAGAAGCAGCGAATCGTGAAGGCCTTCGGCGACGCGCCACTCGAGGCCGAGCTGGGAGACATGCCCGACGCAACGGTTGAGCAGCGGCGGCGAATCATACGATCGCTGGTCGCGACCGCGGTATCACTGGGAGACGCATTCGCCGCAGTCAGGTGAGGCACGCTCAACAGGAGCACCGTGACGCCGCAAGTGTTACCCGGAACGCATCGTCGTCGGGTTACGTCTTTCACGCGGCAGCGTGGTTCCGATACGGCGCTTGGTCAGTAAGTGCGTCACTCCGCAAATGGCGCGTTCACACCTCGATGACGTCCACGAGGCCCTCGAGCCCGGCGAAGTCCCGAACGTTCCGGGTGTACAAGCCGCGCGCCGTGCGCATGGGCTGTCGCGGCGATGAGCAGGTCCATGACGCGGCGTCTCGGTTGCCTGCCAGCGTCGACGACCGCAGCGGCGAGACGGCCGTAGCTGACCGAAACCGCCTCATCAACTGGCAGCGCGTCGAAGCGTTGCTGCAGAAGACTCAGACGCCTCAGCCGCTCCGCACGCACCTCGGTGGTCTTGGCGACGAGGACGCCGTAGTTCAACTCGGCCAGGGTGATGGCACTGATGGCAAGGACGCCAGGGATCGGCGCGACCTGATCGGCGATGACCACGCTCGTGTCGAGAATGGCACGCTCGGCCGGAACGACGGACTCCGTCACCGCGCCGCCCAGGGGTCACGCACGTCGGCATCGACCAGATCGCGGTCGCGCTCCCAGTCGGGATCGCCCGGTCCACGGAACAAGTCAGCGACCTCGTCCCAGGCTCGCCACTGGACCGGCCGGGCCGCGACCAGCCGTGCGCTGGGACGACCAGCCACGGTGATGGTGATCTCTTCACCTGCCTCGACCCGGCGCACCAGATCAGAGGCATCCTGACGAAGTTCGCGCAATCCAACGGTGCTCATGCCATAGAGTAGCACTTGTGCTACGCGAGTCCCGAAGTTCCGCAGGCGGTCTGGCGCTCAGTCATGCCTCGGGACCAGGGTGTAGCCCTCAGCGGCAAGCCAACTGCAGGCCCGCCCGCGTTGGCGGTCTCCGGAGTAGTCGAGAGGAGCGTGCACGTTCCTGGTGGGCCGCTGCGGTCGTACTCGTGGAAGTTCAGATTTCGGTCGCGCCAGTAAATCGATCACGGTCCGGTGGTTGCGGTGTAGCGAAGGCGGGCGATCGGGAACCGGGTACGGTCGCCGACGCCGTCCCATGGCGCTCGCACCTCGACGATCGTCACGTGACGTGGCTCGACGTCCGCCTCTACCCTGACCCGCGGCCAGAGGTGCTCCGGCACCCATTCGCGACACCAGAGCTCGATCGGAAGCAGATCGGTCGCTGCGATTGCCACACCAGCATCATCGCGGACTCAGCCGGAAGGATCGGCGACGACCTGCCGCACGAAGGTGGTGCGGCGGATCGTCGGGACGCCGTCACCGCGAACAGCCACCTGCAGCGTCCACGGTTGGCCCACCACCGGCACTTCGGCCCAGTGCACCGGGATCGGCTCCTTGTCTCCGCGAAGTCCGCACCGCGACCGCAGGTGGCAGCTCCTCGGCTTCGGCAGCAAGCCCCCGCCCCTCGCCGACGTGGCGCACCACCGTCCCCGAACCCGACTCGTCGAGCTCGAGCAGGTACCCCGAGGACTCCGTCGCGACCAGCCACCGTCCAGGGCCCTCGAGTCTCGGCGGATCCTGCAGGCTGGAGGCGACCCGCCGGGCGCGCGCACAGAACGGGCACTCACAGGTCACGATCAGCGGTGTAGACGCGACGACAGCACGGGCATGGCCGATGCAGAAGTCGCCTCCGAGCCAGGGGTCGTCGGCGACATGCAGCAGCAGCTCGCTCTCCCGGTCACACCCCTCGACGTAACAGCGGGATGGATCAATCAGCACCTGCTCATCTGTCACGATTGTCGCCTCCCGTGTGCTGCCGTCTCCCCGACCATGCTGTCACCCGTGCAGCCTGGCATCGGCCTCCGACGGCGCGACGAGCGCCGACAGCCGTCGGGCGATCTCGGCGTCGCGGTCGGCAGCCGCGTGCTGGTAGCGCATGGCAGCGCCGGGCGTCGTGTGGCCGAGGCGGCCCATCAGCTCGGCCAGCGTCGCTCCGGTCTGGGCAGCGAGGACAGCGCCGGTATGACGGAGGTCGTGCCAGCGCAGGTCCTTGCGGCCGGCGATCTCGCGCGCCGGGTAGTAGACCCTGTACAGCGTCGACGGCTGCATGTGCCGCTGCGAGTCCGCGGCAGCCGGGAACACCAGAGCGTCCGGCTGCCGTCAGCGACGTGCGCCTCCAGATGGTGCTCAACCGCTGGGATCAGGTGCGGCGGGATGGCGACGTCACGGATGCCGGCGTCGGTCTTCGGCGGCCCGACGATCATCTCGCCGCGCACCCGCACGACAGCGCGACGGATCTAGCACTCGGTTGTTCTTCAGGTCGAGGTCACCGCGACGTAGCTCTGCGAGCTCGCCGAAGCGCATGGCGCACCAGGCCGCGAAGAGCGCCATCAGCCGGTAGCGGTCGGGAAGGTTCTTCGACGATCACCTCCAGCTCCGCCAAGGCTCGCCGGCTCGACCTTGTGCGCCGGCTTCACGTTCCCCGCTCCGCGGATGTGAGCCGGGTTGAACGCGATCAACGGCTTCGGCCGAGTCGAGGCGGCGGTGCCGAGGATCGTGCGGAGCAGGCTGTAGGCGTGCGCCCGTTGTGACTCCCGACCCGGTGCGACCGTCTCGTACCAGTCGTTGACGTCCTCGACCGTGATCTCGTCGATCGGCGTCTTGCCGAACGTCGGGTAGAGCGTGCTCTCGAGCACGTACTCGTAGTGGTCGCGTGTCGTTGGACGTAGCGGCTGACCTCGGGTCTTACGGGTGCTCAGCCAGCGCTCCGCATAGTCCTCGAAGGTCGGCACGGCCTTCTGGCGACGCTTCGCTCCACGATGTCGGGGGCCCAGACCTTGCAACTGGATCTCGGCGCGGCGGGCTGCCAGCCACGCGATCGCGTCGTCCTTGGAGTCGAACGTCGACGGTGCCCGGTAGAGGCGGCCGTCGGGGCCGTGAACCCGGCCCGGTAGCGGCCGGACGCTCGTCGCTCGATCCGACCGAAGCTGCGGCGCTTGCCCTTCTTGCTCACCGTCGCGCCATGATGTCTCACCCATCTCGCTGTTCCCCAAGTGCCTCGGCGACACTGGAAGTGGATATTTGGGGAACCTACGGGGAACAGTGGCGACCGCCTTTGTCCTTGCGTGTCGCGACCTGTCACCCGCCTCGAGATCCCCAGACCCCTTATTCTATGGGGTTTCGCGCTCATGGAAGCGGACTCGGCGAGTTTTCGAGGTCCACGCTCCATTGGGGTTCAAACCCAGTATCGCCCACCAGGCATCGCCGGCCTCAGCCGCTTGCGATACACCAGTTCGGTCCCCTTCGTGGACTATCTGCTCCGCTCCGCGAACTCGGTCGAGGAAGCCTGCGCGATGGTGACCGCAACGGGGTAAACACCGTGGCACGTGCTTGCGTGGCGTGGGGAGTACGTCGAACTCTGGACCCGCTGGATGGCAGCCGCGATCCAGCGCGAGCCGCGACGTGATCAATGCCAACGAGCCAGAACTGCAGAGATCTCGTCGATGGACAGGTCCCTTCGCGCTACGGACATGACCAACTCATAGGCAGGGTCGTCGGGCGCACTTAGGTCGACGTCGTTGAGGCCGTAGAAGACGACGACGGCAAGCCAGCCCAGGCGCTTGTTGCCGTCGACGAGCGCATGGTTGCCGACGAGGGAGTCGAGGAGTGCCGCAGCCTTACGATCCAGGTCGGGATAGACCGGGTGTCCGTACAGGACGGCGCCTGCGCGATGAGCCGCCGAGTCGAGGAGGCCCACATCGCGCACCGGTCCGACTGCCAGGTCCTCCACCAGCGACAGTAGATCTTCGAGCGTGAGGAGGTCCGTCAACGGCCGAGGCGATCGAGCACGTCTGCGTACCGCTCACGGGCTCGCGCGGACAACTCGGTCACCTTGGACTCATGCACGTGGCGAGCCGCCGCCTCGCGGATCGCCCGCAAGGTCGCCTCATGCCGGCTTACCCCCTCCGCCTCCGCCAGCGCGGCCAGCAGCTGCTCGTCCTCCGCGGTCAGTCGCAAAGTCATGGCCATCTCCCCATGATACCGGAGTGGTATCGCTGGGGACTATCGCCAGCAGGGAGAACGGGTCGCGCTTCATATGACACTCAGAGTCCCCCTCCGAGCCCACCCGGCCCCTCATCGACAGCGAAGAGGTCCTGGCTGAAGTCCAGCATCGACCGCCAGGTTCCCGAGCTTGATCCGGATGGCGCGCGTGCCGCTGGGTACGCCGGGAGGGTGCCGGCGGCGACCTCGGGGCGGGGCGCGGGCGACGGCTGCGGTCAGACGGCCGCTCGGGCAGCTACTTGTTGATTCCTGCGGTCCCGCATGAACCTCCCAACCCGATCGACGATCGGCCAGGACGTCACCGGCGTCCTCCACGGCCGTCGGCTGCGAAGAGGGCAGCGGACGGGTACGTTGAGACCCCGGACCCGAAGTCTCCGACGTTGACGCGAGCGGGCGCCACAGGGTCACGACCGAGAGGTACCCCCGTATGCCGGTCTTCATGGTGGAGCGCCAGTTCGCCGAGCAGTTGGACGTCTCTGCTGAGACGGCCGTGGAGGTCAACGCGATCAACGACGACGCCGGCGTGCGCTGGCTCTCCTCCTTCCTCTCGGCCGACAAGCGCAAGACCTTCTGCCTCTACGAGGCCGACGACATCGAGGCGATCCGGACGGCCGCGGTCAGGGCGGGCCTACCGGCCGACGCCATCATGGAGCTGTCCGGCAAGGTCTCTCCGGACGGCTCGTTCACACCGATGTAGTCGGCGGCTTCGGGTCATCCTCCCGGCCTGAGCAGTCCGTGCTCGGTGGCGAAGATCGCGGCCTTGGTGCGGTTGGGGGCATCGGTCTTGCCCAGGATGCTGCGAACGTGGTTGGCGGCCGTGTTCGCGCTGAGGAACAGTCGTTCGCCGATCTCGCGGTTCGACAGCCCCTCGGCGACGAGGCGGAGTACGTCGACCTCCCGCTCGGTCAGCCCGTTGGGCAGCGGTGGGTGCACGACGTCGGGAGCCGGGACGGCGTCGAGGTCCCTCAGCACGCTCTGGTGGCCGATCCGTCGTGCCAGCGCGCCGGCCTCGTCGGCCAGCCCGGCGGCCGTCGGTCCGGCCTTCGGGGCCGAGCCACGGGCTCGATGGCGGCTCCAGGAAGCGAGGGTCTCCGCCTGGTGGGTGACCGCACCCATCCGCCGGTCCATGGCCAGGGCCCGCTCGAAGTGGAGGTCGGCGCTCGGCGCACCCAGGACCGAGTCCAGCTCCGCCAGGCGGCGATCGGCGCTCCCGAACACGCCGACGAACTGTCCGGCCATCAGGTTCCCGTCGGCGTACTCGGCCACGAGCGGGCGCAGCAGCCGCGCCGCCGGTGCGTCGTCGAGCTTCACGGTCGCCTCGGTCATGAACGCCAGGACCCCGCCCCACTGGGCGCCCATGCTGTGGTCGTCGATCTGTGCACACAGGTGGGTCAGGATGCGGTCGGCGGCGGACCACATCTCCAGCTCCGTGTACAGCGCCAGCAGGCCCGGGAGCCAGTGGTCCTCGAAAGCCTCCTCCCCCGTGATGAACGGTCTCACCTGCGCCAGGCGGCCGGTGACCCGACGGAGCATGAACTGCTGAACCCCCCAGGATCCCTCCGTGGCACCGTCGAACTCATGGTTGAACTGCTCCAGCCACGCCACGATGCGCTCGGCTGCTGCGTAGTCCCCGACGGAGTACCGGTGGGCATAGCGGCTGCAACCGGCGACGTACCTGAAGAACGGCTGCCCGCGGGACAGGGCGAGGTCGGTGAGGTCACCCTGAGCACTGGTCCAGGCCGGCTGGTCCCCCACGATGTAGGCGAACACCGAGCGGTAGAAGGCCGCCGATCCCAGGTGGTCGTCGTCACCGAGACGTGAGCCGATCTCGTAGAGCTCGACCGACCTGGCCAGCAGCTCGGGTGCCAGCTGAGGAGTCATCCCCTGCCACAGGGCGCGGCCGAGCGCGTGGGCGATCAGCTCCTCGTCTCCGTCGGCCCGGGCTCGGGCCAGCGCTTCCTCCCCCCACGCACGAGCCCGGTGGGTGTCCCCCGTGAACGCGGAGGCCCTCCCCATGCTGGCGAGTGCGCGTACGTACAGCGGATCGCCCGCATCCAGCGCCGCCTCCTCGAGTGCCTCGCTGAGCATCACCAGTGAAGGGTGGCCGTTGACCCCGGGTCGTGCGGAGGCGTCCTCGTGCCCGATCGCCGCCAGCAGTCGGGTCCGGGGACTCTTGCTCGAAGCCAGGTCGGAATACAGTCGTCGGGCGGTCGTGAAGTCGCCGGCGTGCATGTGGCAGCGGGCAGCCGTGAGCAGCAGCTCGACCCGAGGCGGCCCCTGGGTTGCGTGCAGCTGCGCTGCCCGCTCGTACAGTGCCGCAGCCTCGCCGGGCGCGATGCTGCGCACCGCCTGCTGGGCTGCCAGCACCAGGTAGTGGACCGCCTTCTCTCCGTGTCCCAACGCCCGGGCCTGGACGTAGTGGTGCGCCAGTTGCGCGACCAGTCCCGGGTCGTCCTCATCCATGCGACCCTCCAGGACCTCCGCCACTCGAGCATGGGCGGCCGCGCGACCGGTGGACGACATCCGGCCGAGCACGGCCTGTCGGGCCAGCGCGTGGGCGAACCGGTAGCCACCGCCGTCGGGATCCGCGATGAGAAGTCCGGCGCGGACGCCGAAGTCGACGCCCTCGAGGACCGCGGCGGAGTCGAGGTCGCCTGCCTGCACCAGGAGCGAGGGATCGACGACGTCGCCGGCAACGGCTGCCAGCTCGACGACCTGCGCATGATCGGCGGTGAAGGCGGCCAGCCGGCGGTCGAGCGCGTCCTGGACCGAACGAGGCGCCTGGGCCGCCCCCGAGCGCATCGCTGCCAGGCCGCCGCGGGTCTCGAGGTCGTGCCAGAACTCCTGGAGGAAGAACGGGTTCCCTCCCGTCTGGTCCCGGAGCACAGGCGCCGCCTCACGGGCAGCCGCCAGCGACACCCCGTTCTGACGGAACAGATACTCCGCCACATCCTCGTTCGAGAGGCCCACCAGGTCGATCCGCTCCACCCCGTCCAGGCGGTGCAGGTCCGCGAGCGCATAGGTGACGGCGTCGGTGCGGTCCGGAGCCGTCGTACGACGCGTGGCCAGGACCAGCAGCCGCTCTCCGGCCGTGGACTCGGCCACGTGGGAGAGGAGCGCCAGGGTCGGTTCCTGCGCCCAGTGCAGGTCCTCCAGGACGAGCACGAGCGGCCCTCGTTCCGCCGCCGCCAACAGCGCACGCAGCACCGCATCGAAGAGGACCGGCCGCGACTCCGTGTCGCCAGAGACGGGTTCCGTGGGCCCAGGCCAGCGGCCTGACGCCTTGGCGGTCAGGCGCCGGAGCGGGGCCGCCACCGCAGGTGGGATCTCGGCCAGGGCCTCGGGTGTCGCCAGCTCCAGTGCCTGCTCGAGCAGTGCGACGAAGGGACGGTAGGGGATGTCGAGGTCCTCACGACAGGCACCCCACAGGACCGTGGCCCCGTGTTCCCGCAGTGCCGCAGCGGCCTCGGCCACCAGACGGGTCTTGCCGACTCCGGGTTCGCCGCCCACGAAGACCAGCTGCCGCCGGTCATCCTCGACCGCCGCCCAGATCGACTCGAGGCGAGCGACCTCGGCCCGACGGCCGACGAAGGCTGTGCCACTTCGCACCGGCAGCGTCGCTGAGTGGAGCCAGGGCGACTCGGTCACCTGTCGACTCTAACCGGATCCGAAGCTCCCGGAGATAGTCAGATCTGACTCCGTGCCGCGCCCGATTCGGTCAGATCAGGTCAGGTGCCGAGCGAGGGCGCTCCGTAGCGTCGCTGGTGACAACAGCAGCCTTCGCGAGAAGCGGACCGTGGTGCGGTCGCGGGCGAAGTCCACCACTGGACGGCCGGGCACACCGGCACGTCGGCTGATGATCAGACCAAACCACCAGGAGAAGCAATGAACGGCACACCGGCACTCAGCATCCTCGAAGCAGCACGTGGCCCCGTCTTCACCGCCCACTCCCCGGAGTACGACGAGGCGCGCTCGGTCTACAACGCGATGATCGATCGGCACCCCCTCGCTGTCGTGCGTGCCGTCGATGTCGCCGACGTGCGTGCCGCGGTCGCGGCCGCGCGTGAGAGCGGCCTCGACCTCGCGATCCGGGCCGGGGGGCACAGCGTTCCGGGGTTCGGGACCGTCGACGACGGCATCGTCCTCGACCTGAGCCTCATGAAGGGGATCCGCATCGATCCTCAGAAGCGGGTCGGGCGAGTACAGGGAGGCTGCACGTGGGGGGACTTCGACCATGCTGCACACGGCTTCGGCCTCGCGACCACGGGCGGGATCATCTCGACCACCGGAGTCGCCGGCCTCACTCTCGGTGGCGGCATCGGCTATCTCGCCCGTGCGCACGGACTCTCCATCGACAACCTCCGCTCGGTCGACGTGGTGCTTGCTGACGGCACCTTCGTCACCGCGAGCGAGGACGAGCACGCCGACCTGTTCTGGGCCATGCGCGGCGGCGGCGGCAACTTCGGTGTGGTGACCGAGCTCGAGTTCGACCTGCATCCGGTCGACACCATCTACGGCGGCCCGATGTTCTTCGAGCTGGACGTCGCCGACGCGCTGTTCAAGACGTACCGCGAGTGGATCGCCGCGGCACCCCGCGCGATGGGAGCATTCCCTGCGTTCCAGATCGCCCCACCGCTTCCGTTCATCCCTGAGGACCGGGTCGGCGAGCCGTTCGCGCTGCTGGTGTCCTGCTTCAACGGCAGCGACGAGGACGCCGAGATGCTGCTCAAGGAGCTGCGCGCAGTCGGGACGCCGGTCGCCGAGCACGTCGGCCGGATGCCCTACCCCGCGCTCAACGGCGCGTTCGACGGCCTGTTGCCCGCTGGTCTTCAGCACTACTGGAAGGCCGCTTTCCTGCCCGAGCTCACCGACGGCGCGATCGCCGCCCACCTCGAGCACGGCCCGAAGGTGCCGGCGATGCAGTCCACCATGCACCTCTACCCGATCGACGGCGCGGTGCAGGACGTCGCCTCGGACGCGACCGCATTCGCCTACCGTGACGCGAACTTCGCGCCCGTGATCGCCGGGATGTGGTCCGACCCGGCGGACAATGAGGCGAACACCACGTGGGTTCGCGACTATCACGCCGCCCTCGAGCCCCACACCAGCGCGGGTGGCTACATCAACTTCATGGCCGAGGACGACCAATCCCGCATCCGAGCCAACTACGGCTCGAACTACGAGCGCCTCGCCGCCGTCAAGAAGGCGTACGACCCGACGAACCTGTTCCACCTCAACCAGAACATCGCTCCCGCGCAATGACCGCGAAGTCCACCCCCTCGACCTGGAGAGAGCCACTTCCACCTTGGAGGAACCCCGCCCACCATCCCAGCCGCCGATCAGAGCGACCGCTGTTGACGACCGTCGTCGCAGGCGTGGGTGCCCGACGTGATCACGGGTGCGACACCCACCCGTTCGTCCGACTGCACCCGCCCCGCAGTACGACGGCGTCGACTCGGGTGCCTCTCGTGCGCGACCTCGCATCCGGGGTGCGGCACGAGGTCCGGGTACGACGCAGCGTGGTCGACGCGCGCTACCTGAAGGGCGGGAGCCCGGCCACCTGCACCGCAGCTTCACCATCGCCACGACGACGAACGTCCTGTCGACCCGCACGACCCGCCCCGGCGGGTCGGCCAGGTAGCCGTCGGGATCGACACGGAACGCCTCGCGAACCCGTGGGGCCTCCACGCATGCAAATCGGTGAATTCGGTACGAAGTGTCCGTCGATCTCCTAGGTTAAGTCTTGGCCGTCCCGCGCCACCCCCCGGCGCCCCATCCCGACGGCCCCCCTTACTCGAGGAGTTTTCGTCATGCCCAGCCCCCTGCGCAGCGTGCGCGTCAGCCGCACCGTCGCCGTCGTCGCCGGCGCTCTCACCCTTGGCGCCCTCGGCACCACCGGTGCCGTGGCCGGCGGTCTCATCACCTCCGGCGACATCAAGAACGGGACCATCCGCACCAGCGACATCCGCGACGGCGCGATCCGCACCGGCGACATCCGCGACGGCGCGATCCGCACCGGCGACATCAAGGACGGCGCTGTCCACATGTTCGACCTCACCACGCGGCTGCAGGGGCTCGTCAAGATGGCCGGCACCCCGGGTCCGATGGGCCCCGAGGGCGCTCAGGGCGAGGTTGGCCCGCAGGGCGAGCAGGGCCTCACGGGGGCCACCGGCGAGCAGGGCGAGCAGGGCCTCACCGGCGCCCAGGGCGAGCAGGGCACCCAGGGCGCGAAGGGCGACACCGGGGACACCGGCCCGGCCGGCGCGAAGGGCGACACCGGGGACACCGGCCCGGCCGGCGCGGCCGGCGTCAAGGGCGACACCGGGGACACCGGCCCGGCCGGCGCGAAGGGCGACACCGGGAACACCGGCGCCGCCGGCGCCGACGGGGTCTCCGGCTACGAGATCGTCCCTGCCACCGGGGCCGGCGCCGTGATCGCGACCTGCCCGGCAGGCAAGAAGATCCTCGGTGGCGGCGCCAACGTGGCCGGCGGGTCCTCCGTCATCGCCAGCTACCCGGTGGGCGACAACGCCTGGCGCGCGGTCGAGGACGTCCCCGGAACCCTCGATGTGTGGGCGATCTGCGCCAACGTGCTCTGAGCCTCACGACCGCGACGCGGGGCGGGTGCCGGTCGGCGCCCGCCCCGCGTCCGTGTCACTGCGGGTTCTCCCCCGACGATCTCACCGCCTCGGCGGGGTCGGGGTGCCAGGGCTCACCGCACCGGCTCGGCGTCCTCGAACTCG
>CAVWPK010000006.1:0-13451 GCA_963756795.1 uncultured Actinomycetota bacterium
CGCCGCTCGCGTCGCATCTACCTCGGCGCTTGCGCCCCACTCCGCAACGTGCGCCCGTATTACGCCCAGTCGACCGCCGACAGTCGTGGCCAGCCGACCGCCGCCGGACGTTGGTCGAGCCGGCGATCCGCCGATGATGACGGTGCACAAGTTGTAGGGCCGGGGACGGCTACACCTACCTCACCCGCCACGTCGCCGGCGGTGACGAGACCGTGGCCGGCCCAGGAACGACCGGGTACTGCACCGCCGCGGGCAACCCGCCGGGCGCGGATGGGCGCGGGCGCCGCCGCTGCGGTCGAGGGGCGGGTGCCCGAGGACCAGATGCGGGCCCTGTTCGGCACGGGTGCACCCGGACGCCGAGCAGATCATCGCCCTGGAACCGCCGCCGGGACCGACCCGGCCGGATCGCCCGCGCGGGCGGCGAACCTGGGTCGCGCGTTCCCGACCTACACGCCGCTGGGCAGCGGCAAGGAGCGGGTCGCTGCGCGCCTGGTGGACTTCGAGGCCGAGCACGGGCGGCGCCGCACCGACGTGCGGTCGAAGAGGAGGCCCAGGAGCTGCCGCGAACGCCGCGCGGTCGCCGGCTACGACTTGGTGTTCGCCCCGGTGAAGTCCGTCTCGCTGCTGTGGGCACTCGCCTCCCCGGAACGAGGGAGGCGGTCGAGGACGCCCACCACGAGGCGGTCGCGGGCACGCTGGCTGGCTGGAGGAGGAGCCGCGTTCGCCCGGATCGGCGACGCACGGAGGCGCAGATCGAGACCCGCGGCTTCCTCGCCGCCGCGTTCGACCACCGCGACTCCCGCGCCGGCGACCCGGACCTGCACACCCACCTCGCGATCGCCAACAAGGTCCGCGTCGCGATGACTACCACGACGGCCGGGCACGTTGGCCTCCCTGGATGCCCGGGTCATGCATGCTGCCGGCGGTCGCCGCGTCCGAGCGCTACAACACCCGCCTCGAGGACGCGCTGACCGCCGCCTCGGCGTCGCCTTCGTGACGCGCCGACACCATCCGCGACGATAAGCGGCCGATCCGCGAGGTCGTCGGCGTCCCCGATCGAGCTGATCCGGCACTTCTCGAAACGACGCGCGGCGGTCAGGACCGCTACCGCGCACCTCGCCGCGACTACCGCGCGCACGCACGGTCACGAACCACCCACCGACGCGCAGCTCGAGCTCGCCCAACAAGCCACGCTGGAGACCCGCGACGGCAAGCCGCCGCCGATGTCCCTGGCCGCGCAAGCTCACCGACTGGCGCCACGAGGCCGCGTTCGTCCTCAGCCGCGATCCGGACGAGTGGACGCAGCCTCGCCCGTCGGTGCGCTGCCCAGCACCGCCGGACCGCCGCGCCCGATGACTGGATCGACGGCTCGCCGCGACGGTGGTCGACACGGTGGTCGGCGAGAAGGCGACCTGGACGCGGTGGAACATCACCGCCGAAGCCGAACGCCAGCTCCGCCCCTCCGGTTCACCACTCCGAGCCGACCGCGACGCGCCACCACCGCGGTCGTCGAGCACGCGCTGCACCCCGAGCGTGCGTCGAGCTCGACCGACGACGGCCTCCACCCGCATCGATGACCGTCACCGGACGGCGTCGCTCGACCGGCGAATCGGTGCTGCGTCGAGCATGGCGCCGGCCCGCTACACCACCCAGGACCTCCTCGACGCCGAGCAACGCCTCCTCGACCACGCCCACCACCCACCCGGCACGGCCTGACCCGCGGGCGTCGACTGGAGCTCATCGCCGGCTTCGAGGCCCGCAACGAGCGTCACCCTCGACGCCGGACAACGCGACCTCGTCGCTCGGCTTCGCGACCGACCCACGCCGACTCGTCGTCGGCATCGGCCCCGCCGGCGCCGGCAAGACCACCGCCATGCGCGCCGTCGCCGAGGCCTGGCGCACCACCGGCCGACCGCGTCATCCCCCTCGCCCCGTCAGCGGCCGCCGCCGAGGTCCTCGGCGACGAGCTCGGCTGCCGAGCGGAGAACCTGCACAAGTTCCACCACGCTCCACGCACACCAGCTCGCAGGCTCTGGCTGAGCTGCCGAGACCCGTGGTTCGCGCTCCAACCAGGCGACCTGGTCCTCGTCGACGAGGCCGGCATGGCCGGCACCCGGAACCTGGACTGGCTCACCACCTACGCCCGCGAACGCGGCGCCGTCGTCCGCCTCCTCGGCGACCCGGCCCAGCGACTCCGTCGAGGCCGGCGGCATGCTCCGCCTCCTCGCCCACGACGCCGGCGCCGTCGAACTCACCGACCTCCACCGCTTCA
Source organism: uncultured Actinomycetota bacterium (assembly GCA_963756795.1). Lineage (GTDB taxonomy): Bacteria > Actinomycetota > Actinomycetes > Propionibacteriales > Nocardioidaceae > Nocardioides. The sequence goes on from CAVWPK010000006.1 coordinate 2,273, forward strand.
CCGACCCCGCCGAAGCAGCCGCGACCATCGCCATCCGCGAAGGCGGCACCAAGCCATCGACTTCTACCGCAACCAGCACCGCATCCGGCGGGACCACCGACGCGATGCTCGACGCCGCCTACGACGCCTGGGCCACGACCTGCAAGCCGGACTCACAGCCTGCTCATCGCCAGCACGCGGCGACGTCACGGCATCTCAACCGCGCGCCCGCACCGACCGGGTCGCCCTCGGCGACGTCGACGACGACGGCGTCGAGCTCCAGGACGGGACTTCGCCGGCGTCGGCGACCTCATCGTCACCCGCCGCAACAGACCGCCCTCACCAGCCGAGACCGGAACGAGCTTCGTCCACAACGGTGACACCTGGACCGTCACCAGCGATCATCGCAACGGTGACCTCACCGTCCGCAACGCCAACGCACGCGACGGCACGTCCGGCTCCCCCACGACTACGTCACCGACCCACGTCGAGCTCGGCTACGCCACCACCACCGCACGCGCCCAGGGCCGCACCGTCGACACCGCGCACGCCTCATATCGGCGGACCACGACCCGCGAGCCCTCTACGTCGCCGCCACCCGGGCCCGCCACGCACGCAGCTCTACGTCGCCACCGAGTCCGACCTCGGGCTCAGGCACCGAGCAACCGCCCGTCACTCTTACGGAAGTCTCAGATCGACTCGCTCAGATCATCACGCGCAACGCGGACGAGCTCACCGCGACCGAGGTTCATCGGCAGGTAGAGCAAGCCCAACTCGCCAAAGTCTCGTCGTGGCCCAACCATGAAATGCCCGAGGCAGTTGCGCGGCGCCCAGCATCACGTCTCTGAACGGCCGCCCCTGACGGATCAGGATCCCCGGTCCGGCCCGACTCTTCCGGCACGAGCCGCCCTCGTGGACCGGCCCGTAGAACGTCCCGGTCCCGGAAAGGCGTTCGGACGGGTCCTTCGGGACGAAGCTCGACAGAGACAGGCGAGGGAGCGAACTCAGTTGGACAGTCGAGCTCCACGCTCGCATGGCACTTACGTCGCCGTGCAAACGTGATCTCCGGCGGCCCCCGCGACCGCATCCGATGAACGTTCCGCTTGCGACACGTGTCTCCATCTCCCGGCGCACTCTCGTAGCCGATATGCGCGTTCATCCGGCTTATGCACGTGATCCGCCCGGATCTGCCGATGAGCGTGCGGGCGCGGTCAGTCAGAGGCGCTCGAAGCCGGTCATGCGGATGAGCTTCGCTGGTACGCCGGCGACGATGGCATTGGCGGGGACGTCCTTGGTGATGACGGCGCCGGCGCCGACGATCGCTCCGTCGCCGATGGTGACGCCGGGGACGACGGTGACGGTGGCTCCGAGCCACACCTTGCGACCGATTCGGATCGGGGCGGGCACCATGTCGGCTCGTCGGTCGGGGTCGACGTGGTGGTTGAGGGTGGTCAGCGTGCTGCCGTGTCCGATGAGGGTGCCGTCGCCGATGGTGATGCCCCCGTGTCTTGGAAGCGGCAGTCGAGGTTGATGAAGACGCCTCGGCCCAGGCTCAGGTTCTTGCCGAACTCGCTGTGGAACAGCGGAAGATGGCCACGGTGGAGTCGTCGATCGGTCCCCGGTGGCTTCTGCGAGCAGGGCGCGGACCTGGTCGGGCGTGCGGTAGCTGTTGTTGATCTGGGCGGTGATCCCGAACGCTTCCTGGGCGGCGTCGTGCATGAACCGGTGATGCTCGCAGCCGCCCTCGATGAGCGCGCCGGTGTCCACGTGGGCGAGGAAGTCCGTGCAGTTCATCGTGGTCACGCTGCCTCACGGTCGCGGTGACCAACCGGGCCGATGTCCGCGATCCTCTCAGCGGCGTCGCCGTCCATCCGTCCGAGGACCTACGGACGCCGGGGTGTAGCTCGGTCGCCGTAGTAGAGGACGAGGTCGTTGCCGGGGGCGTAGTAGCCCAGGTCCCCCACGTCGGGGTCGGCGTCCTCGGGTTGCCCTTCCAGCGACAGCAGGCGGGGCAGGGGGACGGTCTTCTCGACGCCCCGTGGTCAGTCATCTCGACGGTGCAGGGAGCTGCGCCAGCAAGGTCGCGGACGGCGGGGCTGCGCGGAGGGTGGCGGCGAAGGTCTGGTCGCCGATGGTGATCTGGATGTTCATGCGGTTCTCCCGGGTTTCGGCCGGCTCATCGTCTCGTCGCCGGCGGGACGGCGTGAGGGTCGGGGCATCGGGGATGCGTGATGGCGGTCGAGTCGCGATCGGTCAGGCTCTATGGTCGGCGGTCCGACTTGCTTGTCTCGCCGTGGCGCCGCATCCGGCGCCGAGCAGCGGTCATGGTGATCGTCGGTACTGCGGTGGCATCGTTCTCGTGATCTGGGTGGCATCGGGTTCAGAGGGTGAGCAGGACCTTGGTGCGCGGGCGCTCGTCCATGGCCTGGTAGCCCTCGGCGGCCTGGTCGAGCGGGAGGGTGAGGTCGAAGACCTTGCCCGGGTCGATCTTGCGGTCCCAGATCAGCTGGATCAGGTCGGGCAGGAAGCGGCGCACCGGGGCGGGGCCGCCGAGGGTGTGGATGCCGGCGAAGAACAGCTCGATGCCGGGGATCTTGACGTCGTGGTTGACGCCGACGTAGCCGAGGTGGCCGCCGCCGCGGGTGGCGCCGATGGCCTGCATGAACGACTCCTGGGTGCCGACGGCCTCGATGACGGAGTGCGCGCCGAGCCCGCCGGTGAGCTCCTTGATCTTCGCGACGCCCTCGTCGCCGCGTTCGTCGACGATGTCGGTGGCGCCGTAGAAGCGGGCGAGCTTCTGGCGCTCGGGGTGGCGGGACATCGCGATGATCCGCTCCGCGCCGAGCTGCTTGGCGGCGAGGACCGCCATCAGGCCGACCGCGCCGTCACCGACGACGGCGACGGTCTTGCCGGGGCCGGCCTGCGGCGGCGACGGCGGCGAACCAGCCGGTGCCCAGCACGTCGGAGGCGGCCAGCAGCGACGGGATGAGGTCCGGCGTCGGGCTGGCCCGGGGTGGCGACGAGGGTGCCGTCGGCGTAGGGGATGCGCGCCTTGCTCGGCCTGGGTGCCGATCTGCGGCGACGAACTCGGCGTGCACGCACTTGGACTGGTAGCCGGCCTGGCAGATCTCGCAGGTGTTGTCGGAGATGACGAAGGAGCCGACGACGAAGTCGCCGACCTTGACGGTGCGCACCTCGGTCGCCGACCTCCTCGACGACGCCGACGTACTCGTGGCCCATCAGCGTGGTGGTCGACGGGCTCGACGCCCCGGTAGGGCCACAGGTCCGACCCGCAGATGCAGGTCGCGGTGAGCCGGATGATCGCGTCGGTCGGCTCGATGATCTTCGGGTCGTCGCGGTCCTCGACCCGGACGTCGCCGGGGGCGTGCATGACCACTCCACGCATGAGGGGTTCTCCCTTGGTTGTCGGGCCGAGACGTGAGCGGGGCGGGGTCCGGCGACCCAGCCAACCCGCCAGGGCGTCGGGTGGGAGTCCCGGGAAGAGGTGTACCGACAGGGCACCCCACCGCCGCGATCCGGATCGGTACCGTCGTGGCGGTGGACAACCGAGGAGGAACGCGAGTTCCTCATCTCGCGGCGCGCCAAGATCACCCCCGAGCAGGCGGGGCGGCCCCGCCGGGACCCGCCGGGTGCCCGGGCTGCGGCGGAGCGAGGTGGCCGCGCGTCGCCGGGCGTCAGCGTCGAGTACTACTCCAAGCTCGAGCGCGGGCGACCTCGCCGGCGCGTCCGCCGGCGTGCTCGACGCGATCGCCCGCGCCCTGCACCTCGACGACGCCGAGCGCGCACACCTGTTCGACCTCGCCCGCGCGCCGACGGCATCCCCGCCCTCGGCCGCCCACGGCGGCGCGCCCGCAGCGGAAGCGCCGCGACCGCAGCCTGCAGTGGACGCTCGACGCGGTCACCGACGGGGTCGCGTTCGTGCGCAACGGCCGCATCAGGACCTGCTCGCCACCAACAGCCTCGCGCGCGCGTTCTACTCGCCCGTGGTCGGCGACGGCCGGCGCACCTCCGAACCTCGCCCGGTTCCAGTTCCTCGACCCCGCCTCCCGCGACTTCTACCCGGACTGGGACCTGTTCGCCGACATGTGCGTCGCCATCCTGCGCGCCGAGGCCGGCCGCGACCCCCACGACCGCGGCCTGCACGACCTCGTCGGCGAGCTGTCGACCCGCAGCGAGACGTTCCGCACGCTCTGGGGCGCGCACGACGTCCGCACCCACGGCACCGGGACAGAGCGCTTCAATCATCCCGGTCGGCGAGCTCACCCTCGCCTACGAGGAGCTCGCGATCACGGCCGAGCCCGGCCTCGCCCTCATCATCTACTCCGCCGAGCCGGGCTCCCCGTCCGCGGACCGGCTGCGCCTGCTCGCGTCCTGGGCGGCACCTGCCCGAACCGCTCCCGACAGTTGAGCGACCTCGATTGAGACCACCTGCAGCCTTGACCCGGGACGGCTGCAACGTCCGGATCTGGCTCCCCGCTGCTTGACACAGAGGGGAGCCAGATGCAGACGTGAGAGCAGAAGCGCGGTCCGTATCCTCGGAAGCGTGAGCGACGCGATGACGTACGGACACCTGGAGGTTGTCCCGGGTCTCGTAGAACTTGAGGTGGCGGTCCCCCGCTCGATGCCTGCCTTGCGGTAGGTGTTGGGCGTCCGCCAAGACAACCCGACGAACAGGGGACCGCTGTGACCAAGAAGTATCAGACGACAGAGTTCGACACGAGTGCGCTCGCCGTGCCCGAGCAGGTGAGCGTGGCGATGAACGAGATCGCCGCCGACATGCGCGAGGGACTGCTGGCGCTCGCTGTCGGCGCCGGGCTGCAGGTGATGCAGCAGCTGATGGAGGCCGACGTGACCGCAGCGTGCGGGCCGCGCGGGCAGGCACGACCCGGAGCGGACGGCGAACCGGCACGGCACCGAGGCCGGGTTCGGTCACCCTGGGTGGCCGGCGGGTGCCGGTCAGCGCGGCCGCGGGTTCGCGCGGCCGACGGCAGCGGGGAGGTGCCGGTGCCGGCCTATGAGCTGTTCAACGGCACCGAGCTGCTCGGGAGGATGGCGATGGAGCGGATGCTCGGCCGGGCTCTCGACCCGCCGCTACCCGGTCGGGCTGGAGCCGGTCGGCGAGGCAGGTCGAGGCACGTCGTCGAGGTCGACGCAGCAAGTCGGCGGTGTCGCGGAAGTTCGTGGCGATGACCGAGACCGCGCTGGCCGACCTGCTCGCCGCGGACCTGTCCGGGCTGGATCTGGTCGCGTTGATGATCGACGGGGTGCACTTCGCCGAGCACCTGTGCGTGGTCGCGCTGGGCATCGACATCGACGGCACCAAGCACCCGTTGGCGTTGGTCGAGGGGTCGACGGAGAACACCACCCTGGTCACGGAGCCTGCTGGTCGGGCTGCGGGAGCGGGGCCTGGACATCACCCGGCCGATCCTGGCCGTGCCTCGACGGCGCCAAGGCGCTGGCGGCCGGCGGTCAAGGAGGTGTTCGACCAGCCGGTGATCGCTCGCTGCCAGCTGCACAAGCTCCGGAACGTCCGCGACCACCTGCCCGAGAAGCATGCGCGGAGCCGTCGGCAAGCGGATGCGCACGGCCTACCACGCCGACTCCGCGCTCGAGGCCGAGGCGCTGCTCGAGGCGCTGGCCACGCGAGCTGGACAAGACCCACCCCGGCGCCGCCGGCAGCCTGCGCGAGGGCATGGCCGAGACGCTGACCGTGCTGCGCCTCGAGCGTCCCGCCCACGCTGGCCCGGACGCTGCGCATCGACCAACGCGATCGAGTCGATGATCTCGATCAGCCGCGACCACTCCCGCAACGTCAAGCGCTGGCGCGACGGGCAGATGGCGCTGCGCTGGTGCGCCGCCGGCATGGTCGAGGCCGGCAAGCAGTTCCGCCGCGTGAACGGCCACCTGCACCTGCCCGCCCTCCGCGCCGCGCTCGAACGGCATGTCGCCGCCGAAACTGTCGGACCTGACTGCAACACTCACGACGTGAGCGCAGCCTGATGCTCACCGGGCCGCCACCGAAGTTCCGAGGAGGTCGTGACTGCCGCCGGTGAGCAGCTGGCCGCCACCGGCGCTCGATCCTGATCACGTCCTCGCCGAAGTCGGCAGCAGCGTGCAAGCGTGGGGGCTGGGCCCGATGCCGGCGATCTCAACGACCTTGATGCCCTTCAGCGGGCCGGTTCGCTGTCCAAGCTCGCTAGCTATGCCGGGATCATGACAGATTCACTGTCACGGTCCCGGCCGACTCGTCAGATGGACCTCAGAACGGCGGCGGGCCGAGGATCTCGATTGCCCCGGTGGCCTCTGCCGCCTCACGGATCCGGTCGAAGTCGACGGGGATCGGCGAACTGCCCTCGGGCGCCGGCTCGCTGGCCATCCGGAAGAAGTCCTCACCGAGACCCGGCGTCAGCATCGTCAGGATGCGCGCCTCTGTTGAGGTCACCATGAAGGCGTGCGGAACACCGCGCGGCATGACCGCGACGCCACCGGTCGACAGCGAACGGCGCTCGCCACTGAGGTCGAGCAGGATCTCGCCGTCGAGGACGTAGAAGGTCTCGTCGACTCCCGGGTGGATGTGCACCGGCGTCACCTTGCCCTGTTCGCCGACGAACTCGACGAGCAGGAACGCGCCATTGGTCTCTTCGGAGGTCGCGAGCCAGGTCTGCAGTCCGCCGCCGCAGAACCAGCGCCGTTCGCCCTGCCCACTCTCCTTGACCGTGGCAGTCAGTGTGCTCATAACAACTCCTAGCGTTTATGGGACTTGAGTCCCATAAAGAAACTACGGTACCGTGATGGCTATGTCAATGGCGTACGAGGAGTCCGGTCGGACCCGCCAGAAGCAGCGCACCCGCAACGACCTTCTGGCAGCCGCCCGCGAGCTCATCACCTCTGGTGGAACCGCTCCGACGGTCGAGGAGACAGCCGCCGCCGCCTCTGTCTCGCGCACCACGGCGTACCGCTACTTCCGCAGCCAGGAAGAGCTCCTGCTGGCTGCGTACCCGGTGATCGACCGGACCTCATTGCTGCCCGATGACATCGGCGACGACCCCGAGGCTCGACTTGTCGCCGCCGTGCACACCTTCATCGAGCACCTGTTGGAGGCCGAGCCGCAGCAGCGCACGATGCTCCGGCTCTCCCTCGACCGGGCCACCGAGCCGGATCAGCTCCCGCTGCGCAGAGGACGAGCGATCGGCTGGTTCGAGGACGCGCTGGCACCGGCACGCCCTCAGCTGGGGAAGGCAGGGATACGCCGGCTCGCGATCGCCGTGCGCAGCGTGGTCGGGATCGAGTCGCTGGTCTGGCTCGTGGACGTCGCCGGACTGACCCGCAAGGAAGCCGCCGCGATCATGCAGTCCTCGGCTCGCGCCTTGCTGCGGGATGCGCTCAGCCAGTAGCGCCGGCCGGACCCACGACGATTCGCGGCGCGGTGAGAATGACAAGCTCATTCGGCCCCACTGCGCTGTTCTGATTGGCCCACCCTCGGGTGGGTTGATGCCTCGCTCGCCGGCGTCGGCGGCGGGGGTCAGGCGGGTCGGTTCACCTCGCTGCCCGAAGTGTCGGAGGTGACTGCAACACTCAAGACGTGAGCGCAGCCTGATGCTCACCGGACCGCCATCGAAGTTCCACGGAACTCGGGACATCCTCCACTGGGTCGCCGATCAGGTTCTCCGAAGTGGCGCGTCGGTGATTCTCGACTTCGGGGTGCTGGTCCGCTGAGGAGCGGTTCGCAATCCGAGCGGTAGCCGAATCCGTTGACGCTCGCTTTGACCTGCAATACGTAATCATCGACGAAGCCGATCGCCGGACTCGGGCCGCCCTGAGGTCGGAAACCGCACCGGTCAACGTTCCCTATGAGCGACGCGGATCACGATCGCTTCGTAGCCCTTTGCCAGCCTCCGTTGGCGGCAGAGCTGTCCTACGCCCCATTCGCCGACCCGCCCCCGAGCCTCGTGAACTGGCTCCATTGGGCAAGCGAACGCTGGCCGACCCTGCCACGACTGGACCGATGAACTGGCGGTGGTGGGTGCGCTCAGAGGGCGGCTAGAAGCCTCAGGTCGTTAAGGTCCTGTTGACGAGGTTCGTACCCGGAGTGGAACCGCAGCGGCTGGAGACAGATAAGCAGTCGGCGCGTCGATTGCCGATCTGGCCCGTGGCGAAAGCGTCCGAGGCGTACGCAAAGTGGTCGCCGGAGGGGTCTCCCTCGGAAGTCCGAGCCCTTGAGCATCGAAGTGAACGGGGTGGATGTCCACCCACCGCGCACCGGGCGCGACCATCTCGATGCGCAGCGGGAGACAATCAGTCTCCGCCTCGTAGCCCAGAACTGTGAGTGCTGAGATGCAGCCTTCGTAATCCTTTGCGTCAACTGCGAGGTCGAGATCGCGATGTTCCCGTGACTGGTGACCGACCAGGAAGTCGACGCCCCAGCCGCCGGCTACCCAGTGCCGGACCCGAGTCTCGTCCAGGGCGTCCAACACCTTGCAGACCTCGTCAAGCCTGGCGCCAGTACGCCAGCGTAGGCGTCCGCTGCGACAACTGTGTGCGCGACGGACGGTCGTCCGCGATAGACGATCAGGCCGCCCTGACCTACTGTCGGATCGGTGTCTGGGATGCACTTCGAGAGCAGGGCTCAGGAGTATGCGACCTTGCGACCGCCCTACCCGCCGGGGCTGTACGAGCTTCTTGAGGCGGAGGGTGTCATTGGTCCACTCAACGCGGGTCCTCGAGATCGGCGCCGGCAGTGGATTGGCCACCCGCGACCTGGTCAAAGCCGGTAGGCCTCTGTCGTAGCGATAGAGCCAGGACGGGATCTCGCCAGTCTTCTCCCGCAAGGGCACGACGACGTCTCGGTGATCGTCGCAACGCTCGAGCACGCCGTGCTGCCGACTCATTCGTTTGATTCTGTTGCGGCGGCAACCTCAATGCACTGGGTTGACCGGTTGACTGGCCTACCGAAACTCCATGCCGCGCTTCGGGAGGATGGATGGTTAGCCGTTTGGCGGCACCAGTTTGAATGACAGCGTCGCCACGGAGTTCCGCCGCGAACGAGTGCGGGAGATCGCCGACGCCCGTTCTGTACGCCGGTCGGTCCGAGAGCGCCCGAACGAGTCAACAATGGAGGAGCTTCACTGCGGGAGGCTGGTTCGAGCCGCTTCGCACCGAGCGCTGGCGATGGTCCGTCGAGCTGGACACCAACAAGGTCCGCCGACTGTTCCGCACTTTTCCCGAGTGGACGGATGCAGAGGTCGAATCCGTGTCCCGAGCGGCCGACGATCTCGGCGGCGTCGTCACCGAGCACTACCAGACCGTTCTCCACCTTCTCAGGAAAGCTGCTGACCGCTAGCAACTTGTCCGCTGCTGCCGCGCCAAGTGCGCGGTCGTGCCGGGCTGAGTGCGGATGGAGCCCCGCATCTCGGGGTGATCCCTGATGCGCCCGGCCGCAGATCGACCTACAGTCCGTGGCAGTTGCAGGAGGTGCACATGGGTGCGGATATCCGCGAGGCCGCGAAACTCGCCCTTGTTGAGGACCATGACGCGATTCGCGACACGATCGAGGTCGTGCGAGATAAGTGCCAAGGCGACGACGCTGTCGTCGCTGCGACCTTCGTCAGGTCGTCTGGTCGGTTGGCGCACGGGTTCGTCGGCCTTCGCAGGCATGGCGCCGGATGGCGGGCAGCCGACGGCAGTTGGACCTCGGGAGCCCGAGTGGTGCCCGCGGATGCGATCTGGACGACATCTGGTGGCTGGAACTCCGGGCCCGTCGAGGCAGCGGAAGGGGCATCTCCCCTGGAGGTGCCTGCGCAGGGCTTGTCTGGGGGTTGGGTCAGCGAGCCGGCCACGAGAGTCATTAGGGTGACCGACCCGACCGGCCGAGTTGAGGAAGACACGACGCGGCTGGACGAGCGATTCGGTCCGGCCCCATGCGACCAGCCCACTGACGATTTGGCTGACGGCCCGACCTGTCGCACGGCGTGCTCGCGAAGCAGCACGCTAATCAGCGTGAGGCGTTTTGCGCACCGAAATGTGCGCCGCGCGACCACCTTGGAGTCGTGGTCGGCCACGACCACCGTCTGCTTCTTGTCGGCCAGATCGATCCCGACGATCGCGTTCGACAGCGGCACCGCCTCACGCAGCTTCGTCAGTCGAGCGTTCCTGTTGCGATCACCCCTGGAGACACCACTACCGTTGGTCATGAACGTCCCCCTTATGCGATGGGACACCAAGCCCGACAAGCGCATCAGGAGGACGTTCCTACGCCCGGCATCGACACGCAGAACGTCTTTCTATGCCGCACAACGACGGTCTCGTGCGCCCACGCGAATCCGCTGAATGGAACCGATTGAGCGATAACCGTGTCAGATTGGCATGATGCGGAATCGATCCGCGACCATGGGCTCGGGTGCTGCGCCGGCTCGGATTGGATTGGGCATCTTGGTCGCCTTGTTGGTGACCTGCCTCTCTTTGATGGGGTGCTCTGACGATGTTGCCGAACCCCAAGTTGACATCACCGACGAACTGGCTGCCCACCAAGGACAACCCTGCCCGGACCAGTTGCCGGTCGGAGAGGATCCAGATGGATATGGCTTCGGCACAAGAGAGCCGGCCGAGGAGTTGCCCTCCCCTGCTGACGCGCTGAAAGGTTGTGGGTCTGTAAGTACGATCCTCGCGGTCGAACCCAGGGCGACGGCCAGACCTACCGATGGCAATTGCAGGGAAAGCCTACGAAGGGCGACGAAGCGACACTTCGTGCCGCGCTCAGCGATTTCCTAGACGAAGTCGAACCGGCGGACGCAGAACGTGCATGCACAGCAGACCTTGGACCGCGCTGGATGATCTCCTTCAGCGACCGAGGCGACCTCACCGGCGTTGTCGTTGACGACTTCGGATGCCAAGAGGTTCGACTCACTGACGAACCCTTCGAAACCGCTCCTGGTGACCCCGGTCAAACGGGGACTGTTCCAGGCGTGTTGATCGGACCTAGTCAACTGCTCCTGGCGGCGATCGGCGCCGAATGACCCGCAAGCGTGCCGAGACCGTCGCGCGATCGTGCCGAGAATCGTCCGGTCATCCCACGGCGCGGGTTCTAGGGTGACCAGATGGGTTGGGACTGGGGAGGATCTCGTCAGGGCGGCGCTGGACCGCCAGGGATATGGGTATCGCGCCCTTACGCCGACGGGCTGCT
>CAVWPK010000007.1:0-23144 GCA_963756795.1 uncultured Actinomycetota bacterium
GGGCTCGGCACCCATCTCCTTGACGACGAGCGTGCCGCCCGGTCGCAGCGCGCCGACCGCCTCCGTGAGCAGCCGCCGCTGCTCGGTCACGGGCAGCAGGTACAGCATGTCGACGACGACGACGGCGTCCCACGGCCCGGGCGGCGACCGCGCCGGACCCGGCGACCGCGAACGACAGGCGCGAGTGGGGAGCTCCGGCGAGCACCGGCGCGGGCCGCGACGGCGCCGCCGCCCGCTGGGCGTGCGCGATCTTCGCCGCGTCGATGTCCACCCCGTGGACGCGCCGGCCGGGCTCGGTCAGGGCCGCGTACGCGGCGAACAGGCCGTGCCCGCAGCCGATCTCGAGGATCCGCCGGCGCGCGGGCAGCGCGGCGGCGACCGGCTCGAACGGGCGCTCCACCAGCGCACGTGGACGTGCGCACGGACGGCCGCGGGCGCCGTCGGCGTAGAGGCCGAGCGCCGGCCGGCCCGGCCGGTGTCGGCCGCCGCCGGCCGGTCCTCACCGGACCACCTCCGCCAGCTCGCGCACGGACGCCGAGCCGGTAGCCGTGCCGCTCGGACCAGCTCGCGCGCGCGGGGGCTGGTCAGGGCGTCGAGCTCGCCACGCCCAGTGGAAGCCCCAGCGAACCGGGCGACGTCCGGGTCGTCGGCGACCCCGGGGTGGGCGTTGATCTCGAGGGTCGGCGCCCCGGCGGCCGCGGCGGCGGCGAGCGCCCGGCTCCAGCGCGCCGAGCCCGAGCGAGCCGGACTCGTCCAGCCCGGCGTAGGCGGCGGTGTGGCCGATCCCGGCCGCGTCGAGCCGGCCGGCGAGGCGTCGCGGAGAGCAGCCGGACGCCGGCGCCGACCGGTCCGCGCTGCCGGCTCGACGGGCAGCCGCACCACCGGCACGCCGTACCGGACGGCCAGCTCGGCCACGACCCGGCCGACCAGCGGCCACAGGTGCGTGTGCTGGTGGGTGTCCAGGTGCGTGGGCGCGCAGCCCGGCGCCGACGACCCGCTCGACCTGCGCGCCGAGCTCGCGCGCGGACGTCGTCGGGGTCGATGCGCCCGGCGGCGCCGCGCGCGACGACGGTGCGGTACGAGAGCGGGAACGCGCCGCGCGCGTCGACCAGCGTCGGGACCTCCGCGCGCCGACAGCAGCGGCGGGTCCTCCCCGACGAGCGCCAGGTGCACGCCCGACGTCGAGGGACGGCGTGTCGTGCAGCATGGCGACGGCGCCGTCGAACGCGCGGCCGACGGCCAGCAGCGAGGTCGCGGTGACCACGCCGTCCGGTGTGCGCGGTCCGCACGGCCCGGTTGACGCCCGTCGGTCAGCCCGAGGTCGTCCGCGGTGACGACGAGCAGGCCGCGTCACCGGTACGGGCACGACCGGCGTCACGGACCGCAGGTCGCTCGCGCAGCACGCGTCATCTCCCGCAGCATCGTCCGGATGACCGCCGAGCGACGACAGCGTCGACACGCCCCGGGTGCGCGGGAAGTAGTCGACGCCGATCTGCACGATGTGGAAGCCCGAGCGCTGCGCGCGGATGACCAGCTCGGCGTCGATGAAGGAGCCCTCGCTGCGCCAGGGTCGACGTGGTCCAGCACGCGGCGCCGGCACAGCTTGAAGGCGAAGTTGATGTCGCGCAGCCGGGTGCCGAACATCGCCCGGATCAGCCCGTTGTAGATCCAGGAGTAGACCGCGCGCCGGGGCCCCTCGCCGGTGCGGTCGAGCCGGTACGCGCTGACGATGTCGGCCTCGTAGGTCCGCAGCACGCGGATGGCCCGGACGAGCTCGATCATCTCGAACGGCAGGTCGGCGTCGGTGTAGAGCACGACGTCGCCCTTGGCGGCCTCGAGGCCGCTCTTGATGCGAGCCGCCCAGCTTGCGGTTGACCGGGTGGTGGACGACGCGGACGTGCGGGTCGGTCGCGGCGAGCTCGTCGGCGAGCCGCCCGGTGGCGTCGGTCGAGGCGTCGTCGACCACGATGAGCTCGTAGTCGGCGATCTCGCCGTCGCGCGACCAGGCGCTCGCAGATCTCCTGCGCGGCCCCGACGGCGCGGTGCAGGTACTCCTCCTCGTTCCACATCGGGAAGAAGATCGACAGCAGGCCGAACCGTTCCCGTGCGAGCCGTCTCGGTCATGAGACCGCGATCCCCCGTCCGTAGAGCATGGTCAGCACCGCGAGGAGCACCCCGCAGCCGACGAGCGCGACCGGCCGGACCCACCGGCGCGGCGGTGGTGGCCAGGCAGGTCCCCGGCGGCGGCCATCACCGGGAAGGCGACCAGCACGTACCGTCCGGTGCCCATGAAGTCCTTGGTGCCGATGATCGGGATCGCCAGGACGACCGCGGCGTACGCGAGGTAGCCCCAGCCGAACCGGCGGTGCACGCGCCGCAGCAGCAGCACGGCGGCGAGGCACGCGAGCGCCTGCAGGGTGAGCAGGACCGCGATCGAGTACGGGCCCTTGACAGGGTGCCGAGGTAGACGACCTTGAACCAGGTCCGCGGCCCGACCCCCTGGTTCCAGCCGGGCGCCGACTCCACCGCGACGAACGCCAGCGGGTCGCCGAACTCGAGCCACAGGAACACCGCCCAGGCGAGCAGGCCCGTGCCGGACACGAGCACGCCGACCTCGCGCCACCGCACCGTGGGCACCGCGGCGACGAGCTCGCGCCAGCCGGGCCGGACGCGCTCCGGGATCCCGGCCGTGCACGATGGCACGACCCGGTGCGACGGCACGCGCCCCGGTCCGCCGCGCGGTCCTCGGCGCGCAGCTCGAGCATGCGCACGACCAGGCCGACCGCGACCGCGACCCCGACCGGCCGCCCGGCGGTCGCCAGCGCACCGACCAGGCCGGCGAGCCAGTACATGCGGCGCTCGAGCAGCACGAACGCGCCGAGCGCGGTGAGCAGGAACAGGGAGTCGGCGTACATCGCCCCGTACAGGAAGAACGCGTACGGGTAGAGCATGAGGACGGCGAGCGCCGTCACGGCGCCCGCGCGCGGCAGGCGCCGCCACACCCACCGCCCGAACAGCAGCACGGACGCCGCGCCCGCGGCGACCCCGATGAGCGAGCCGGCCACCTGGTGGTCGTCGAGCACCCCACCCAGGCCTCGCACCGCGAGCGGGTAGGTCGGGAAGAAGGCGACGGCGGACTGCTGCCCGGGCACGTAGCTGTAGCCCGCGGTCGCGATGCCGTGGTACCAGCCGGCGTCGTACTGGAACCAGCCGTCCAGCCACGCCGGCCCCTGCAGGATCGCCTCCTGTCGCCGGACGCCGCGCGAGGCTACACCGACCACCGTGGAGAGCAGGACCGTGAGCGCGGCGAACACCGCAAGCACCGCGACCCACGGGAACGCCGCGACGGCGACGGCCGCCGGTCGCTCGGTGCGCGCTACCGTTCCCACTGGTCCCCCCTCGCCACGGCAGCGGATGCGCCACGTCGATCGGACAGCCTACGCAGCCGCGGCGGCGCCCCCGGGTACCCCCGACCCCGATCGGCGAGGAGTGTCGCGTGTCGCTGGCCCTGACCGGTGTGGTCGCCGCCGCCCTGTGCTCCGGAGCCGCCGCCGTGCTCCAGGCGCGGGCGGCGCACCGGGAGCCGCCGGCCGCCGGCCTCGACGCGACGCTGCTGGTCAGGCTCCTGCGCCGGCCCACCTACGCCCTCGCGCTGGCTCTGGTCGCGTGCGGGTTCGTGCTGTCGTTCGCGGCGCTGCGGACGCTGCCGCTGTTCGTCGTCCAGTCGGGGCGGGCGTCGAGCCTCGCCGTCACCGCGGTCCTCTCGGTCGTGATGCTCCGGTCGCGGCTGACCCGGCCCGAGGTGGTGGCCGTGCTCGGCGTCGTCGCCGGGCTCGGTGCTGCTCGCGGCCGCGGCCGACCCCGACGGCTCGGACGCCGTCCCCGCCGGGACCCGGGTCGGCCTCCTGCTCGGCGTGGTGGCCGTGGCGGTCCTGGCCGCGGCCGCCGCACGGCTCCCCGTCGCGTCCCGCGCCGGCCCTGCCCTCGCGGTCCTGGCCGGCCTGGCCTTCGCGGTCCTCGCCCTCGGAGCGCGCATCCTGCGCGGTCCGGACCCGGCGGACCTGGTCGCGGACCCGGCGGCGTGGGCAGCAGGCGGCGCCGGCGTGCTGGGCCTGCTGCTCGGGGCGATGGCGCTGCAGCGCACCTCCGTCGTCACCGCGACGGCGACCATGGTCGCCACCGAGACCCTGGTGGGCTCCCTGCTCGGGATGGTCCTCAGCGGGGACCGGCCCGCGCCCGGCGGCGCCGGGCTCGCCGTCGCGGGCTTCGTGCTCGTCCTGGTCGGCGCCCTCAGCCTGGCGCGGTTCGGCGCACCTGCGACGGTCGCCGCCGCCGGCTGACTCCCGCCACGGGGGTCAGCCGACGCAGAACTCGTTGCCCTCGGGGTCGGCGAGCGTGGTCCACGTGTGCGGTCCCTGCCGGCCCTCGTGCAGCGCGGTCGCTCCGCGCTCGACGAGCGACGCGACGACCTGCGCCGCACGGTCCGGCCCGGACCGCAGGTCGAGGTGCATGCGGTTCTTCACCGTCTTGCCCTCCGGCACGAGCTGGAACAGCATCCGGCCGCCCGGTCCGGCGTCGGGGTCGGGGTGCCGGATCGCGGCACCCGTGCGCCACACGAGGACGCCGTGGTAGGTCGTGGTCTCGTCGTCGGTCGCGTGCCCCTGCGCGACCATGGCGCGGATGAAGTCCGGGTCCGACGGCTCGACCTCCCACTCGAGCGTCCGGGCCCACCACTCCGCCAGCGGGTGCGGGTCCCGGCAGTCCACCGTCACCTGGAAGGTCATCGCCATCCCTCGACGATAGGGGCGACGACGCCCGCCCGGGACGCCCCGGCCGGCCGGCCCGGCCCGGTGCGGCAGGATGTGCACCGCACACGGCGGGACGGGCGGGGACGGGTGGGGGCGGACGTGGACACGGTCGAGCCGGTCAGCGCGGGCATCCGGCGGGTGGGCGGGCAGGTGCGCGCCGAGCACCACGCGGTCGGCGTGGTGCGGACCCTGCCGGGCGACGTCAACGAGCTCGACTGCGCGTGCGGGGTGACCCTGACGAACGGGCCGGGCTGGTCGCTCGACGAGCACCTGCGCCTGCACCGCGCGGAGGTGAAGTACGAGGCGCTGCTCGCCGTCGCCCACCCCGGGATGCCGCTGAGCCGCACCGCGCAGCGCTCCCCCGCCGCCCGCGCGCTCGACGCGCTGCTCGCGGGTGACACGACGGCGGCGCGGTGGGCGCTCGGCCGCGACCGACGCCGACGCCCGCGACCGGCTGCGCGCCGCGGCGGGCGAGCTGGTCGCGCTGCTCGACGCCCCGCCGCCGAGCCGGCCTGCCGGGGACCGCCGCGCTGGCTAGCCTGGCGTGACACCCGACGCTGACGGAGGACCCGTGCCCGACCTCGCCGCCCTGACCGAGACCCATCTGGCCGCCGCCCTCGCCGCCTCGAACGGGCGCTCCACCGAGCTCGTCGTGCACGACCACCAGCTGCGCCAGACCGTCATCGCGCTGGCGGACGGCCAGGCCCTGAGCGAGCACAACGCCCCGCCGGCCACCACGATCCAGGTGCTGCGGGGCAGCGTCCAGGTGACAGCGCGGGGCGGGGGCGACGTCGTCGTGCGCGAGGGCGAGCTGGCCTCCCTCGTCCACGAGCGGCACGGCGTGCTGGCGCTCGAGGACACCGCATTCCTGCTCACCACGGTGACCGGGATCCCCGAGGGGACCCGCGGATGACCGCCGACACCCTGCCGCCCGGGCCGCCGGCGCGGCCGACAGACCCGGACCCGCCGACGTCGAGCCGGCCGCACCGGGCGGCGCGCGTCGAGGACGCGCTGAACCGCGCCATCGCCCGGCAGCTGTGGGCGCGGGGCTGGCGCACGCGCATCGAGCCGTTCGTCGGCTACGGCGCACCGGGGTGGGTCCGCGTGATGGCACGCACCGTGCTGTCCCCGCCCCGCCCGCTCGACGGCGTCCCGAGCGCCCGCGCCCCGCAGGACGAGCCCACGCGCACCGTGCGCGGCTGGCGGAGCCTGGCGACCGCACAGGTCCCCGGAGCGGTCGTCGAGGTGCGCGCCGGCTCCCGCGTCCACCGGGTCACGTCGGATCGCGGCGGCTACGTCGACACCATCGTCGACTCGGACCTCGAGCCCGGGTGGCACGACGTCGAGCTGACCGTCCCGAGCGGGACCGTCGTCGCGCGAGTGCGAATCGTGTCCCCCGACGCGCGGATCGGCCTGGTCAGCGACATCGACGACACCGTCATGGTCACCACGATGCCTCGACCGCTCATCGCCGCCTGGAACACCTTCGTGCTGGACGAGACCGCCCGCCGGCCGGTCGACGGCATGGCCGACCTGTACCGGGATCTGCTCGCCGACCACCCCGACGCCCCGGTCCTCTACCTGTCCACCGGTGCCTGGAACGTCGCGCCCACCCTGGGACGGTTCCTGGCCCGCACCGGCTACCCCGGTGGGCCGCTGCTGCTCACCGACTGGGGGCCGACGAACACCGGGTGGTTCCGCAGCGGCAGGGAGCACAAGCTCGGCAGCCTCGACCGCCTCCTGCGCGAGCTCCCCGACATCCGCTGGGTGCTCGTGGGCGACGACGGCCAGCACGACCCGGAGATCTACGACCGCATCGCGCACCGCTACCCCGACCGCATCCGCGTGGTCGCCATCCGCCAGCTCACCCCGACCGAGCACACCCTCGCTGCGGGCGTGCCGCAGCCGCTCCCGGACTCTCAGGAGGCTCAGCGCCGCACCGCCGAGACCGGCGTGCCGGTCGTGCGCGGCGGCGACGGCCGGGTCATCGCCGCCGCGCTGGAGGCGGTGACCGACCGGCTCCGCTGACCGCCGTCGCCCGGCGGGACGGTCGGAGCGACCATGGGTCAGCAGGCCCGGATAGGGCCAAATCCTGCGCTTCGCCGACGTCGACCTCCGGGCTGCCGGTCGTCGACGTCGGCGTCCGGCTCGTTCCTGCACGGGCGGTCAGTACGGCGTCGCGATGAGACCGTTCCGGCGACCACCCCTGGATCGCCCCGATCAGTGCGCGGTAATGCCGATGAGCGAGCGTGCCCTGGGTCCGACGCAGCCAACGCGAGGACCCGCTGCGGCGCTCGCACATCTTCATGGGAGATCTGTGAACACTTAGTCGTGGCCCGACTTCCGTCCGTACTCGACACCTGCGCGCCACCCACACGCTAACTGCCCAGGGCACGCCTACATCGCGTAGGCCGAGTCGAGCAGCGTCGCGGCGAGCCTCTCGGCAGCTAGGGCGTGCCCGATGGCGAGTACACCGGCGCCGATAATGCCCGCGTGCTGCCCGGCCC
The DNA here is from genome assembly GCA_963756795.1 of uncultured Actinomycetota bacterium. GTDB lineage: Bacteria > Actinomycetota > Actinomycetes > Propionibacteriales > Nocardioidaceae > Nocardioides. The sequence goes on from CAVWPK010000007.1 coordinate 7,316, forward strand.
GCGATGAGGCAATGGTCAGGTGCTCAGTCGCTAGCGGTATCGAGCGGGAGTAAACGGTCTCTCGAATGCCGGCGATCAGGTGCTCGTGCGCCCGTGCCATTGAGCCGCCGATGACGATCAGTGACGGGTTGACGATGCTCACGCACATGTTGAGCACCTCACCTAAGTCTCGCCCGGCCTGCCGCACGGCGTGCACGGCGCGCAGATCACCGGCGTGGATGAGCTCGAGCACGTCGTCGACGGTGTTGGCGGGCACGCCCGCATCCGCCAGTGCGGTCACGATGGCGGGGCCGGCTGCGACCGCCTCGACGCAGCCATCGTTGCCGCAGCGACACTGCACGCCCTCGGCGCGCCGGATGGGGATGTGGCCGATGTCGCCGGCGCTGCCGTCGGCGCCTCGCTGAAGGACGCCGTCGGCGATGATTCCTGCCCCGATGCCGGTTGAGACCTTCACAAAAATCATGTGGCCGCTCCCAGGCCACCCCACGGTTTGCTCGCCGAGCGCCAGGACGTTGACGTCATTGTCGACTAGCACCGGGACCTGCCAGCGCTGCTGGATGTGCGCTGGGACGTCGTAGCCGTTCCATCCCGGCATGATCGGCGGGTTCGACGGCTTGCCGGTCGAGTGCTCGACCGGGCCAGGCAGGCCTATGCCGACGGCGAGCAGGTCCTCCGCGGGGCGACCGATCTCGCCCAGCAGGTCGGTGACGGAGCCGATGACCCAGTCGAGCACCCGCTCGGGGCCGAGGGAGATCTCAAGGCGCTCCTGGCGCTCGAGGAGGATCGTTCCGGCGAGGTCCAGCACCGCCACCGCGCCGTGGGTGGCACCGAGGTCCGCGGCCGCGACGACACGCGCCGCGGGGTTCATTGCGATCCGTGCTGGAGGTCGGCCCCCGGTGGACAGGGCGTCCGCTACGGGTGCCACGAGCCCACATGTGACCAGTTCCTCGATGCGGCTGGAGATGGTGGAGCGCGACAGCCCTGTCACCGAAGCCAGCTCCGACCTAGTGCGTGGTCTGCCGTCGCGCAGCAGTTGGAAGAGGTCCCCCGCGCCCACCCCAAGGACCGGTCGCTCGCCGTTAGCCATGTGCCGCACCCCCTCCCGGCAGAGGGTAACCGATGCGCGACTTCGACTCAACCGACCGGCGACTTTCGACAGGGGTTGACAAAAGCCGTGTAGCGGGTCACATAATCGGCGCATGACAACAGACGTCATCCCGGCGGGCGACCGTCCCGGCGCCGCCTTCTTGGGCGGCGGCTTCATGAGCACGGTGCACTGCCGCGCCGCGCGTGCTTCGGGTGCTCGGCTGGTAGGGGTGGCCTGCTCCTCTCCGACCAGCGCCGAGGCGGCGCGCGACCGGCTGGGCTTGGCGCGGGCCTATCGGTCCGTCGACGCTCTGCTCGCGGACCCCGATGTAGACGTGGTGCATGTGTGCACGCCGAACCAGACGCACGTTGAGCTCGCCGCCGCTGTGCTCGCCGCCGGCAAGGACGTGGTCTGCGAGAAGCCGTTGGCCACCAGCGCAGACGCCGCGTACCGGCTCGTAGAGCTCGCCGCGGCCTCCGGCCGGCTCGCGGTGGTCCCGTTCGTCTATCGCTTCCACCCGATGGTGCGCGAGGCACGATCCCGGGTCAGGTCCGGTGATAGCGGTCGACTGTTCAGCGTCCAGGGGTCTTACCTTCAGGACTGGTTGCTCGACCCCAGCGACGACGACTGGCGTGTCGACATCCGCCACGGCGGCCCGTCGCGGGCCTTCGCTGATATCGGCTCGCACCTGTGCGACCTCATCGAGTTCGTCACAGGCGACCCGATCGCGCGGGTCAATGCGCAGACCCGCACCGTGCACCCCCACAGGACGGCCCACCGCGACATCCGCACCGAGGATCTGGCCGCAGTGTTGTTCGAGACTGCGGCGGGGGTCGTCGGCACGATGCTGGTCAGCCAGGTCGCCGCTGGCCGCAAGAATCGGCTCGCTTTCGAGATCAGCGCTGAACGCGAGAGCCTCCTGTTCGACCAGGAGCGCCCGGACGAACTTCAGATCGGTCGCCGCGATGGATTGACCACTCTCACCCGAGGCGCCGCTCTGTCGCCAGCCGCTTCTGCCTACTCCGTCGTCCCGGCCGGGCACCCCCAGGGCTATCAGGACGCCTTCAACGCACTGGTCCGCGACACCTATCTCGCCCGGCAGGGCGACGTTGTGGACGGGCTCCCCGTCTTCGCCGACGGCCTGCGCGCCGCCGTCCTCACCGACGCGATCCTGCGGTCGCGCGAGGACGGCACCTGGGTGGAGACGTCGACCACCCTCCATCGCACGCCGTCCGACTGACCCAGCCGGTCTGGCGAATCACGCTCGCTACGCATCGCGTGTGAGCCCACAGCAACCCATGTCAGAGCCGACAGAAGGAGACGAAGTGGTTGAGACGATGATGGCCATCCGGCTGCACGCCGCGGGCGACCTACGCACGGAGCAGGTCCCGGTCCCCGTGCCCGCGCCCGGAGAGGTGCTGGTCCGAGTGCACCGTTGCGGGGTGTGTGGGACCGACCTGCACATCGCCAAGGGCAACTTCCCTGCTCCGAACCTGCCGTTGACCCTTGGCCACGAGTTCTCTGGGACCGTGGCGGCCCTGGGTGAGCAGGTGGCGGGCGTGGCGATAGGCGACCGGGTAGTTGTCGACATCAACACCTCGTGCGGTCACTGCTACTACTGCACACGCGGTCAGAAGCTGTTCTGCACGGCCGTCCTGCAACTCGGCGTGCATACCGCTGGCGGGCTCGCGGAGTACGTGGTGGCCCCGGCGGTCAACTTGCACGCCCTCCCCGACACGGTGTCCTTGGACACGGCGGCCTACGTCGAGCCGCTCGCCTGCGCCATCCACGGCCAGGACCGCATCGGAATTCGCTCCGGCGACCGAATCTTGGTGATTGGCGGCGGCCCCATGGGCCTGGCGCACATCGCTCTCGCCCGTCTCAACGGCGCCTCGCAGATCATCGTCTCCGAGCCGGATCCCGCCCGGCGCGAGCGTGCGACCCGCCTGGGCGCCGACGTCGTGGTGGACCCCTTCGAGGCACCGCTCGCCGACACTCTGGGTGATCTGACCGACGGTATCGGCCCGGACGTCGTCATCGAGGCCGTCGGCAGCATCCCCACGTACGAGAGCGCGATCGCCGTTGTCCGCCGGGGCGGGAAGGTCCTCGCCTACGGGGCGGCGCCGCAGCATGCCGAGATGTCGCTGCGCCCGTTCGACATCTACTCCAAGGAACTCACGATCGTGGGCTCCTACGCCGGGGCCTACGACACCTGGCCGCGCGCCATCGCGCTCATCGCGGGCGGTCGGTTCGACCCCTCGCTCATCGTCGACTCCGTCCGGCCGCTGGACGAAGCGGTCGAGGCGATCCGAGGCCTCGAGCACGACCGCTCCACCGTCAAGGTCCACATCCAGGTCTCGAACTCGAAGGGAAACCAGTCATGATCCGCAGCACCCGCTCGGGGTCGCGCAGGAAGCAGCTCGCCGTCACCGCCTCCGCGCTCACCGCCGCCCTTGCCCTCTCCAGCTGCGCCGCCGGCGGTGGCGGCGGGGAGAGCGAGTCGGGCACGACCCTGCACGCGATCTTCCTGCCCGCCGACTGGGGCAACATCGTCAAGGAAGACCTCGCCCCTCAGTACGAGGAGGAGACCGGCGTCAAGGTCGACGTCCAGCTCATCGGCCGAGACGCCATCCACGAGAAGATGGCCACCCTCTTCGCCGCCGGAGACTCGAGCTTCGACATCTTCAACGTCGACTACAACTGGATCCCGGAGTTCGGTCGCGCTGGGCACCTCCTCCCACTAGACGACGTGCTGTCCGAGGAGGACAAGGCGGACTTCCTGCCGCTGTCCCTGGAGGTGGCCACCTGGGACGACCAGCTCCTGGGCATCCCGCAGACGATCCACCCGGCGCTGCTGTGGTACCGCTCCGACCTGTACAACGACTCCGCCACCCAGGAGGAGTACCTCGCGGCCACCGGCGCCGAGCTCGCGCCACCTGTGACCATGGACGACTGGCAGCAGCAGGTCGAGTTCTTCGACGGTCGCACCTTCGAAGGCACCGAGCTGTCCGGGTGGGCCGCGCAAGCCGCGAAGGGCTTCGGCAATGTCCACACCTGGCTGAGCTTCTGCTACTCCTACGAGTGCGAGCCGTTCAACGAGGACTTCACCGCCTCGAACCTCTCCACCCCCGAGGCGATCGCGGCCACCCAGCGCTGGGCTGACATGATGGAGTTCATGCCCGAGGGCGCCAACCAGTTCACGTACGACAACGTGACTGCGGCCGCTCAGCAGGGCACCATCGCCACAGCCGTGCAGTGGTCGTGGGGTGCTTTCGCGGTGGACAACCCGGAGGCGTCGCAGACGGTCGGTGACTGGGAGTTCGTCACCATGCCGACCGGTCCGACCGGGGTCAGCAGCTCGCACCTGGCCGAGTGGGTCATCTCCGTCTCCAAGTACTCCGAGAACCAGGAGGAGGCGAAGAAGTTCGCGGCCTGGTTGGAAACCAAGAAGAACGACGTCTTCCAGGCAGACAACGGCGGGGGCGACCCCGTCCGGGCCTCCAGTTACGAGGACCCGACGCTCACCGAGCAGACGCTGCCCGACTCCGACGCCAAGCGCTTCCGCCGCTTCCCGGTCGTCTTGGAGGCCATGGAAGACCGCGCGGCCGCGGCCGTTCTTCCCGTTGGAGGAGCGTTGGGAGACCGCGCTCAGCACCGAGCTCAGCGCCATCTCGACCGGTGAGGTCGAGGTCGAGGAAGGCCTGACCCGCGCCGACGACGCTGTCAACCAGACACTCGAGCAGTGAGAAGGGGCTGAACCATGTCCAGCTCCACGCTCAGCCGGCGGGGCCCGACGTCCACCGCGACGCCGGGCCCCCGCCGGGCGCAGGCTGACCGGGGAAGGTCCGGCGCCCGAGCAGTCATGATCCCTGGTCTCGTCGTACTGGGTGCCCTGTCCATCTACCCGGCGGTCTACTCGGTCTTCATCTCGTTGTTCCGGTGGAACCTGCAGGACCCGGGCAATCGACCGTTCGTGGGCTTGCGCAACTACACCAACCTGCTCACGGATGACGCATTCTGGCAGTCTCTGCAAGTCACGCTGATCTTCGTCGTCGTGACCGTGGCGCTTGAGTTCCTCCTGGCTTTCGGTCTCGCCCTGGTGTTCTTCCGCGGACTGCCAGGGGAGAAGGTCATGCGAGGCCTCATCCTGCTGCCGATGCTGTGCGCTCCGGTGGTGGTCGGGTTGCTGGCCAAGTTCAGCCTCGACCCGTCCTTCGGCATCGTCAACCAGATGCTCGTCGGACTAGGGATGGACAATGTCGACTTCCTCGGGTCCACCTCGCTGGCCCTGCCGACGCTCATCGCCATCGACGTCTGGCAGTGGACGCCGTTCCTCTTCCTGATCCTGCTGGCCGCGATGCAGGGTCTACCGGAGGAGGTGATCGAGGCCGCCAAGATCGATGGAGCGACATGGCCGCGCATCGTCTGGCACCAGTTCCTGCCGCTGCTGCGCTACCCCATCCTCGTGGGGCTGGCGCTACGGCTGATCGACTCGTTCCGGGTCTACGACGTCATCTTCATGACCACCCGCGGCGGGCCGGTGGATGCAACCTCGACCATGTCGTGGCTGATCTACGACGTCGGGTTCCGGTCGTTCAACCTTTCCTACGCCGCGGCGTTCTCGTGGCTGCTGCTCATCATCGTGCTCGTCTGCGTCAACGCCACGATCCGTCGCATCGTCAACCAGTCATCGGGGGACTGAGCCATGTCGTCCGCTCTCGCCACGACCGCGAGCGTCGGCACGCCCGACGCGAGACCCACCCAGTACCGCCGCTCGAGGTCCAAGTCCACACCCGTGCGCATGGCGATCGCCCTCGCCGCGACCGCCCTAGCGGTGGCGCCGATCTTCTGGATGGTCTCGACGGCCTTCAAGACCGGCAACCAGGCCTTCGCCGCGCAACCCGTGCTTGTCTTCACCCCCACGCTGGAGAACTTCCGCCAGGTCCTCGGGGGCAGCGACTTCGGCTTCGCCGTGATCAACAGCCTGCAGGTCTCGATCCTGTCGTCGCTGTTCGCCGTCCTGCTGGGCTCGGGCATCGCCTACCCGCTGGCCCGGTTCCCGGGGAAGCGCGACAAGCAGCTGCGGACCTGGATCATCTCGCTGAGAATCGTCCCGCCGGTCGTGACCATCATCCCGCTCTTCCTCATGATGCGGTCGGTCGGGCTGAGCGGCACGCTCGTCTCGATCATCATCCTCCACACCTTCATGAACCTGCCGCTCGCGGTGTGGCTGCTGCAAGGCTTCTACGCGGACGTGCCGAAGGAGATCGAGGAGGCCGCTCACATCGACGGCCTCGGCCACGTCGGCTCCTTCTTCCGCATCGTGCTCCCCCTCGCTATGCCAGGAGTCGCCTCCACGGCCCTGCTCAGCTTCGTGTTCTCGTGGAACGAGTTCCTCTTCGCGAACATCCTGGCCGGCGCAAACACCCGCACCGCCACGGTCGCGCTCACGGAGTTCACCACTCCGGTGGGCACCGACTGGACGCGCATCATGGCCGCCGGCGTCGTCGTCGCCGTCCCGGTCTGGATCGCCGCGCTCGCCGCCCAGAAGTACCTGGTGCGCGGCCTGAGCTTCGGCGCCGTGAAGTAGTCCGACGCCCTTTCCTTCCTGACAACCTGCACTGGAGCGACACCATGACCAGCAACCGATTCCGCTACTCCTACAACTCCCTGGTGTACTTCGAGGAGGACCTCGCCCTGTCCGTTGACCGGGTGGCGCGGCTCGGCTACGACGCTATCGAGATCGTCGGCGAGCCGACCACGATCGACGCCACACGCGTCGCCAAGCTGACGCACGACGCCGGGATCGGCGTCAGCAGCATCTGCTCGATCTATACGGCGGAGCGTGACCTGGTGCATCCCGACGCCGGCGCCCGCAATGCCGCTGTGCAGTACGTCAAGGACCTGGTCGACTTCGCCGCAACGATGAGCTGCCCGACGGTCGTCATGCACCCCACCGCCAACGGCAAGACGGCCCCGCTCGCGCCAGCGCAGGACGAGTGGAAGTGGGCGGTGGAGAACATCCGCACCGCCGGCGAGTACGCCGCGGAGCGGGGTGTCAGCTTCTCTCTCGAGGCCTGGAACCGCTACGAGACGTACTTCGTGAACCGGCTCGAGCAGGCCCGCGCACTGTGGACGGAGACCGGTCTGACGAATGGCGGCGTCCAGGGCGACACGTTCCACATGAACATCGAAGAGTCGTCCATCGCTGAAGCCTTCCGCGCCAGCGCCGGCGTCCTGCAGCACGTGCACCTCGCCGATGCCGACCGCACAGCGCCCGGTGGTGCGCACATCGACTTCGAACCGATCCTCGAGGCGCTCATCGACATCGGCTACGACAAGTATGTCGGCTTTTGAGCTGCTGCCCGCCCTGGCCAACCCGTTCGCCTCCGGGCGCCACGAGGAGTTCTTCGACCGGTACACCGAGCGCGCGCTCCGCTTCGTGCGTGGGGTCGAGGAAACCGTGCGCGCACGTCGCGAGCTCGCCGGGAAGGGCTGACCCGTGGCGACCAGGACGATCCCGCTAGGGCTCAGCACGTTCGTGCTGGCGTCCCCGTTCTCCGACGGCGACGTCGGCGTGTTCGCGAAGGTCAAGCAAGCTGGGCTACGACCAGGTCGAGGTCTGCCTCGAAGACCCCGCACTGCTGACCCCGCGTGTCGTGGCCCGAGGCAGCGGCCGACCACGGGCTGGACGTGCTCGTGTGCGGCGCGTTCGGACCCGACCGGGACGTCTCCAGCGAAGACGAGACGCGGCGCCGCGGTGGGCTGGACTACCTGAGCGGCTGCATCGAGTTCGCCGCCGCGGTCGGCAGCCCATGGGTGAGCGGCCCGATGTACGCGACGACCGGGCAGGCCCGGATGCTGGAGCCCGATCAGCGCCAGGCCCAGTGGGACCGCGCCGTCGGACAAGCCTGCAGCAAGCTGGCGAGATCGCTCGCCGGCCTCCGTCGGCCTCGGCCGTTGAACCGCTCAACCGGTTCGAGACCGACCTGGTCAACACCGTGGAGCAGGGCGTGCGGCTGTGCCGACGACATCGACGCCCAGAACGTGGGCCTGATGCTCGACACGTTCCACATGAACATCGAGGAGACGACACCTCCCGGACGCGATCCGGTCCGCGGGCAGCCACGTCTTCCACTTCCAGGCGTCCGAGAACGACCGAGGCACGCCGGGCGCCGGCCACACCGACTGGGTCGGCGTCGTCCAGGCGCTCCGCGACATCGACTACTCCGGCAGCGTGGTGGTGGAGTCGTTCCTCCCCACCGTCAAGGAAATCGCCCGGGCGGTGTCGCTGTGGCGTCCGGTGGCGGACTCGATGGACGCTCTTGCCGCGGACGCCGCGACGTTCTTGCGGCCCCTCCTCCAAGGCGCCACATCTCCCGACGAGAGCGCGTCGTCCCGTTCGCCGCGCGCCTGAGATCCGACTGCAAAAGGAGCGGACATGACTCGACCGATCACGCTGTTCACCGGGCAGTGGGCCGACCTCCCGTTCGATGAGGTCTGCCGGCTCGCGTCGGAGTGGGGCTACGACGGTCTGGAGATCGCCGCGTCCGGGGACCACCTAGACCTGGCGAGGGCCGACGAGGACGACGCATACGCACGCAGCCGCCTGGAGATGCTGGACCGCCACGGGCTCAAAGTCTGGGCAATCTCGAACCACCTCGCAGGACAGGCCGTCTGCGACGACCCCATCGACTTCCGCCACCAAGCCATCCTGCGGCCGGCCGTCTGGGGCGACGGTGACCCGGAAGGGGTGCGGCAGCGCGCGGCCGAGGACATGAAGCGGGCGGCCCGGGTCGCCCGCAAGCTTGACGTCGACACCGTCGTGGGCTTCACCGGCTCGAAAATCTGGCCCTACGTCGCGATGTTCCCGCCCGTCCCGGCGTCGGTCATCGACGCGGGCTACGAGGACTTCGCCACGCGGTGGAACCCGATCCTCGACGTCTTCGACAGCGAGGGCGTGCGCTTCGCACACGAAGTCCACCCTTCCGAGATCGCCTACGACCACTGGACGAGCGTCCGAACGCTCGAGGCGATCGGGCACCGCGAGGCGTTCGGGTTCAACTGGGACCCGTCCCACATGGCATGGCAGGGCGTCGACTCGGTCGGCTTCATCTGGGACTTCCAAGACCGGATCTACCACGTGGACTGCAAAGACACCCGCATCCGGGAAGCGACCGGACGCTCCGGAATTCTGGGCTCGCACCTGCCTTGGGGCGACCCTCGCCGGGGCTGGGACTTCGTGTCCACCGGACACGGCGACATCCCGTGGGAGGACGCGTTCCGAGCGCTCCACGCCATCGACTACGACGGGCCCATCTCGATCGAGTGGGAGGACGCCGGCATGGACCGCCTGCATGGCGCCCGCGAGGCCTTGGGCTACATCCGCAGCCTGCTATGGAAGCGGCCCGAGGCGTCATTCGACGCCGCCTTCAGCAATCAAGACTGAGAACCGCGCCAAGATGCCGAGCTCGACCGGTCGGTGTAGGTGTGGCCGCGTGCGGGGCCGCGTCCCTGTCAGTGGACGCCCGTCGGGGCATCCGCACATGCCGCTGAGCAGCACGGGCGGCATAGCGTTCACGCTCATGCCGCGGTCACGGAGTCCCGTGCTGACGTCGCGCAGACGGAGCGTGCTGTCAGCGGGGGACTCGACCGAGGCAGGCCGCCCCAGCCATGGCCGCAATGATCCCGGCGCCGGCGACCACCATGACCGGTGGCTAAAGCGAGATCACTGCGTCAGCGCGCTCCCCTGGGCTTGACTCGAAGACCATGGGCAACGCCATGTAGGCCGCTGAGACAGTACGAACGCCGCGAATCACAGCAACAGCCCGGCCCAGGACCACGAGGTGGTGCTCTCGTGCGAGCGAAGTAGCATTCTTGCAGGCGTGCGCCAGACGCCCGGTGTCCGGCGCGGCTGCCAGTCCTCAGACTCATCGGTGGTCACGCGTCGAGGATCCGCTCATATCGCCGTAGGGCTCCACGCAAGAGATCCTCGCAGTTGGCTCGATCAAACTCGAACGTCAGAGGCGGATCTACACCGCATCGGTCGAGATCTAGGGCTCGTTGTCCACCTGCCACGCTAGGTTCGCGCCACTGGACCACTCGGTCCCCGATGTGCACGGCACCACTCAGTGTCGTACAGCTGGGCAAGGGCTGACCTACGACGGCTCCCACACCGGACCCGAGGGTTCATCTAATGTCGGAGCCGCCATGCTCCCTCCGCGCACGACGTCCGCTCGACAGCCATCCACCTTGGCGGAGGGTTCTGGCGGCGTAGTAGCGGACGACGGCCTCTCGTAGCGCCTTCAAATTGAATCACCGGGGCGCCGCCTTTGAGAAAGCGCTCGGACAAGCTCTCGGGATCGAACGGCGTGCTCGTGCCCTACGCCGAACGCTTGCTCATCCCGCTCGAGCGCCCTTTCGGCCAGAACTAGCGCAGCGTGGTCGTCGCCGTCCAAACTGCGGATTAATGCGAGGTGGTAGCACGCCCCTGATAAGGCGGGCTTCTGGTTGTCCCTTAGCGAATCCATGAGTGCCAACGACGCCTCGAGATTCTCGATCGCAAGGTCGTGGAAGGTACGCCTGAGGCCGCCGCGCCCGCGAAGCATGCGCTCAAAGTAGTACCACCCGAGGTACGCGAGATACTTGGCGCGGGCGATGTCGGCAAGGCCGCGTACCGGATCCATCGGACGGGACAATTCGGCTTCGACTTCCGTCAGAAGGTCGCGCGCAGGAACGAGGTCCGCCCGTGTTAGTAGCAGCTCCACCAGATTCAACTGATAATGAGCGAGTTCGACCAAGTCGTTCGAGTTCGTCGCGCCCAGGAGGGCATCTATCAGCCTACGATACTCTCGCTTGCTTCCCTCGTAGTCGCCTGAGAGCGCTAACGTCGACGCCGTGACGCCGTCGTTGCCTCGGGCGGCCGATGACGAAGTGACCGCCTCGGGACCGTCGGCGTCGAGAAACCGCTGCGGCGTGCTTGAAGTCCCGCATTGCGTAGTACAGCTGCGCTCGCGCGAGCCGCCACGCCCGTGGATTCTGTAATTACCCTTCCAAGATCGCCGTCGAACAAGTCAAGGACCCGCTGGCGAACTCGGGTTGGCCAGCACCGTAGGCTATCCGGGCGAGTTGGATGGCGTAGTATTCGGCCGACTCGTCGTCGCTACGGATTTCGCCGAGCAGTGGCTCAACAAGCCGAAGAGTCTCCTCAACTCTCACCAATCGACGCCAAGGCTGCGGCCACAGTTAGAGTGCTCTGTGCTCGGAGGTAGGCGCTTTCCGCCGATGGGTCGCCAATCACCTCCCGGTACCCTAAGACATGGCGCGCGAGTTCGAAACACTCATCCGCTTTGCCGGCAAGAGCCAGTGCATCGAGCACTGTCCACGAGAAGATCTGTACTGGAACGCCCCACGTTTCCAGTCGTTGCGCTGCGGACACGATCCGGACGAGGTGCGCACGTACGGGCTGCCTTGGTCTGGACGCATCATGCTGTAGTCATTTGTTCGCAGGAAGAGGCTCGCCGCCACAGTGAGGTACGTCGACTCAGGCGCCGCCGCACGCGCCACCGCACGCGCCACTCCATGTGTTTGTAGTGACTCACGTTCCCGGGTAGACGAGAGCCGGGACACGCCGGAGTGCGAGCACCGCGGTCGCCAGTTGAGTCTTGTCGCTCAGTTTCCCCGCGAGTTCAATCGCTGAGTCGTGATCTGTACTTGGGTCCGCGACCCGATGGTCCATGTGAGTCATATACGCGACCACGGTCAACTCTTCGAACAGCTTCAAAGGTATCGGGGTCGCACCGGAGGTGAGCGGTGACCCGAAGAAGCTCGAGCGCTAGTGGCGATGTTGAGCCCAGGCGTTGTAGGGCAAGTTGAACGGTCTTGAGCACACTCTGGGGGTACGCCCGATCCGCCCCCGCCGACAGCGCCACCGCAGGGGTGGCGTCCAGCAGTGCCAAGAACTTCGTACCGACGACTGGTCGCGGAGCAAAAGTCGGCCGCTTGGCTGGAGCGCAAGTGGGTGGTCTTGGAGTGCTTCGGCGAGCCGATGGAGGGCAGCGCCGTCCTGTCCGAGCCAGACACGGTCGAGGAACTCCAAACTCTGCTCGGCCGACTCCCAGCCACTCACCTCGACGAGTTGATAGTCGGGACCCAGGTCGCAAGTCGTCGTGACGATGATTCGGCAGGTTGGCCGTTTGGGAATAATGCCTTGAACAGTCGCTCGATCCACCACTCCATCGACGATGATGAGATCACGGCTTCCTCCGGCAAGTCTGCCGCGAACGGGCCAGGTAAAGGTCGAGCGGCACGACCAGCGAGGGACGTCACCCCTGCCGCTAGGTCTCTCGCGTCGACCCGTCCAAGATTTGCACACTCGCGATCGCGCTCCTGTTGAGTGCGGCGTAGTGCATGGCGAGCGTCGACTTGCCAACTCCCGGCATACCTGTAATGGCCACGGGTGCGCGCCTCGGACTTTCACCGAGGCCAACAAGTTCGCCGAGAAGATCGAGCGCGCTCGTCATGCCCGTGAAGAGCGGATCGGCGCTCCAGGTGACCCCTATCGGTTGCTGAGCCACCAGCGGCGATTGATTGCTCGTCGCAGTCGCTAGGTCTTGCAAGACGCTTGTTCGCTCGAGCAGAACCGAGATTCCTGCCCACATTCGGTCGTCTGACCGCAAGTCCCGGAGCGCCTTGTAGGTTGCCCGCGATGACTTCCCTTGAGGCGCGCACGGTAGGATCGTTCGAGTAGTCACGGTACTCGGTTCGGCCCTCACGGATGGCTCTGGCGATCACCGCAGCCACCGCCTTATCTGCGCTGAAGTCAATTTCTGCCCACTCGCGCTCGGTCAGTCCGTAGGTGGCAAGCAGCATGTTTGCTTGTGCGAGCCCATTCGCTAAGTCGTGCCGCCCGGGAGCACTCGCCCAGTTGATAAGCGCCTTCTCAACACGTGCGCGCACCTCTCGCGTCTCCCGCGACTCAGTGGCGAAGTGGGCGGTTAGATCCACCAGCTGCTGCAAACTCGCTCCGACGGCCCCCGGCAACCCGCCGCCGAGCGCGGCGACCGCGACGGTCGCAACCGACTTCGCAAGTCTTTGAGTCGAAAGTGCGCCCACTGCCTACCTCCTCACGCCTCGCTTCACGTGCGAACTCCGAATGAACACTAACCGCGTCAGCCGGTCACCTCCGAAGTTCGGCTTGGAACCGACGTTGAGCAACACACGCCGCGCAGGACCCTCGCCGTGTACGACGATTCGCCTGTAGCAAGTGCACCGCCTCACACGCTATAGAGATGGGGATTGGATCGCTAGCAGGCACGTCTGAGTCGATGCCCGCGATGGATGCGACGGCTTGCGAGCGGCGGGAGCCACTGGGCATCGCCCCTTGAGGGCGTGCACGGGCAACGTCGACGATGCGGCACCGCGGCCTGGCCTTGCTCGAGGACCGGGCCCGGCGGTCCCGGTGCACTGCTGCCGACGCGCTAAGTGCCGCGCGCTCATGCCGCGACGCGGTCGTCAGGCGCTGGACGTCCCCGGGCGATCGCACGCTCCACCCTCGTGCCGATGAGCGCGCTAGCCTATGCGCTGCACTCCCCGGAGACGTTTCCCTCTGGCGGGTAAAGCTCCTTGGACTCGGCTTGCGTAAGTTTGTCCCATCGGCGCCGCGATGCTTCGTGATACCTACGCGAGTACTCCGCCCTACTCTCGGCGCTCTCTGACGCATCGAAGTCGAGGGCCGTGGAACCCGCTTCCCGTGATTGCTCCGGTCTCGTCTCGGCGCCAAAAGGTGCCATCTATGTCACGGAAGAGGACTGAGTACTGATCACCAGCAAAGTGGGGGGCGCCCGGAGCCTTTCCCTCGGGGTGGAAGCGGTCGAGCAGCGCCCGGCTTAGCGTGCGCTTCTCACGCGCTCCCGGTTCGAGTACCCAAAGGACGCCGGGGATCTGGTTGTAGCGACCGTCGCCGTACCGCACTAGGACCACGACGCCGAAGACCGGCATGGTGGAGTAATTCGCGACGGTGACGGACGCAGGGGCAACGCCGGCACCCGACTCGTCGGGCTCATCTGGGGTCACCCATATGGATACGGCCCGGACACGCGCTCTAGTCGACGAGGCGCTCTACCAGGGCAGATTCGTCACGGTCCTTCCGCTCGTCTGCGAGCTGCTGCTCAGCCACCTTCCGGGCGTCGGTCTGATGTCGAATCCCCGCCAGGGCGACGATCACGGCCGCGACGGTGCCCGCGGCAGCGACGACCTCGAAGCAGGTCGTGCCACCTTGTGGCGAAGTCGCGGATGCCCTCGAGGATGTCTTGCATCCTCCGGAACTTAGTCTGCTCATACGGTGGGTGCAGCCGCATGACAGGCGCTGAACACGCCGCTGCTTCGGACGCAGGTCACTCACTTGGACGGGCAGCAACGGAGCGCTCGCTCATGCCGCGCTGAGGGCGGTCGACCGTCCCGGCGACAGGACCACGGCGGCACCAAGGGAGACAGGGCAGCGGCGTGGCAAGCCGCGAGTTCGATACGAGCGGCGCGCTACGTCGCCGTTCCAGGGTCACCAGCCGGCGCGGGACCGGCGACTGCGAGGAGGTCGGACTCGTACGAGCCCGAAAACTCGACACGGGTGATCTGCCTGTACCGCCACCGGGAGACGCTCCCATCCCACACACCGCGCGGGGTGACCTCGTTGAGCGTCATCCACTTCTTGCTCTCGTGCACGGGTGAGCCGATAAACGCGATATCCGGGTCGACATATTCGACTTGTACGTTCACCAAGCCTGCGTGCGCGTATGTCGCGAATGAGCCCGCTGGTGCGATCAAGCTGGATATGCCCCGTCGGACCGGCTGGCGGCCATGCACCGGTGCCCGTGAGGAACTTTCGCGCTGACCTCGTCGGACGGCGCGATCTGCATGCTCTGAATGTCTCGGATCCGACCTGAATGAAGCCATCCATACGAATGTCGACGAGTCGTCCGAGCAGCAGCCAGTTGCGTCCAAGACCTACTACGTAACCGTCATGCCGATCGGCGCCCGGGATCGTGCGTACGAGCCGGACGACTCGGTGCTCGTCCTGCATGCGGCGCAGTGCGGGCACCCACACATCTCTCGTCGACGTCATGCCGAGAGTATGCCGACCGTCTCGGACGGCCGCTGCGGAGCAAGCCCACACCGCACGGTCATCAGCGGGTCGGGCGGTCGCCGACGTCGCTACGTCGCTTCACCCGATGAGCCGCCGACTCGCCCGCTGAGTCGCGCGCACACTCTGTTCGTGCAGAGGACTCGGCAGTCGACCCGAGCTTCACGCGGTCGCCGCGCACCGTTGCTGGTTCACGGCGTCATGCTTGTGGGGCTCCTCGTGGGGTGCTCGGTTCCGAGCGGAGCCGTGATTGGGCTCAGCCGTGCCACCGACGGCGCTCTCGTCGCCCATCTCCAGGTCTGCCGGGGTGATATCGACGGCGCGACGCTGTACCGGGGCGGAGAGGACGGCGCGTCTGAGACGCTCGGGGAGTGGGAGGCCGGCAAGGGATTACCGACAGCACGTCGTGGTCCCTGCAAGGCGGCGGAGCGGGAAGGATCGTGACGACACCACTCCCCGAGCTGTGAAGGAGACGGAGTACGAGCTCTACGGCTGGACTAACGACAACTCGTGGTCCGCGACCGGGCCACAGTCCTTCACGGTCGAGGAGCTTGACCGTCTTCAGCCGCAACAGGTTCTCCTCTGGAACGAAGACTGGTGTCCAC
>CAVWPK010000008.1:0-20195 GCA_963756795.1 uncultured Actinomycetota bacterium
GTGCTGGGCCACGGAGCCGACGCTCCCGACCCGGCCGACCTGGGTGAGCCCCCGGCTGTCACGCACGCGCTCAGCCAGCACGTGACCCATCGCCTGTCGCGGCGCCAGGTGATGGCTGCCGGCATGGTCGCGTCGACCGCGGGCGTGTTGGCGCACGCCCCGGCCACCGCGGCGTCCACGGTCTCGCGAGCACGCTCCCGCGGCCGGGGCACCGCGGCCTCGCTCAGCGCCGGCGTCGACGTCGACTACCTGCGCGAGGTGACCGAGACCCTCACCCGCTTCGGCGACACGCCGTCCGGCTGGCGCCCGGGCGGCTCGCCGGCCAACCTCGAGGCGGTGGAGTGGATCGCCCGCGAGATGCGCGCGGTCGGGATGACCCAGGTGGCGAAGCTGCCGGTGCCCATCGACCGGTGGGTCTTCCGCGGCGCCTCGGTCGCGGTCCCCGGCGGCGCGACGTACGACGCGAGCTCGTGGGGCGGCGTACCGGGGACGCCGGCCGGCGGGATCACCGCCGAGGTGCTCGACCTGGGGCCGGGGCAAGCAGCCGACTACGAGGGCGTCGACGCGACCGGGAAGATCGTCCTGGTCAACTGGGCCTACGGCGACTACTGGGTGAACCGGCACGGCCACCAGGCGACGCTCGAGGGCGCCTTGGCGGTGATCTTCTACACCGGCACCACGGCCGCCGGCGCGTTCTACAACGTGAGGGACGACGGGCTGCTGAGCTTCGACGGGACCTACGACGACGACTGGGTGCCCTTCGTCTTCGTCACCCGCAACGCGGCCAACGACCTGCGCGCGAGCATCGCCGCGGGGCCGACCACGGTGACCCTCACCGCCGACGTCGAGCTGACCCGGGCCGAGGACGGTGGGGTGGGCTACAACGTGCTCGGCTCCATCCCTGGCTCGGACCGGTCCGACGAGTTCATCATCTTCACCGGCCACCACGACGCCTGGTTCCGAGGGGCCGCCGACGACGCGACGGCGGTGGCCGCGATGCTCGCGATCGGCAAGGCGGTGCGCGAGACCGGGTTCCGACCCCGGCGGACGCTGCTGTTCCTGGCCAGCACGAACGAGGAGTACGGCTACACCGACGCCTACTACGAGTGGCTGGTGGGGTGTTGGTACGCCGTGACCAACCAGCGGCCGGACTGGGGCCGGAAGGCGATCCTGAGTCTCGACTTCGAGCTGCTCGGCACCGGCGACCCGGGCGAGCGGCTGCTGATCCGCACGCACTCCGAGCTGCTGGCCCACGCCGTCGAGAAGCAGCTGAGTGACCCGTCGCGTACGCCCTTCGGCGCGATCTCGCAGAACGTCGTGTGGGCCAACGCAGACCACTTCACGCTCACCGCGGCGGGCATCCCCGGCATCTACTTCAACACCGTCGGCACGCAGTACCTCACGCGCAACTACCACACGAACTACGACGTGGTGGCGAACGTGAACTTCGACTACCTGCGCCAGAACATCGAGGTCATCAACGACATCTGGGTCGACCACGACCGGTCGACCCTGCCTCTGCTCGACTTCGTCGCGCGAGCCGTCGAGGCCGAGACCCGGGTGGCCTACGAGGCCGAACCGGGCGTGGCTCTCGCCGACCTGCCCGGGGTGGACGACCGGACCGTCGAGCGCCTGTCGTATGCGGTAGCGGCCTTCCGGTCCGCCGCCGAGACCCTGGACGCCCAGCTCGCCACCGCCCATCCGCACCGTTCGCAGAAGGTGGGAGGGGCGATGCTGTCCGTCGAGCGGGACCTGCTCACCGAGCTCGTGGCTCTCGACGTCTTCGACCAGTACATCTTCCCGCACCAGCAGCTGCAGCGAGATGCCACGCGCATGCACCTGGCCGCCGAGGCCCTGGAGGCCGGAGACCCCGCCCGGGCGAACGGCACCTACGTGGGTCGCACCGGGCTGACCAACGCGGGACGTCGCTTCGCCTACGAGGCGTACGTCGCCGAGCTGGCGCGCCACGAGCCGTCCGCCGACCGGCTGCAGTGGGGCGCTCAGGCCCACCTCGCGTCGTACGTCGACCTGTGGCAGGAGTACCACTCGATCGCATCGAAGATCGCGGACGGGCTGACCGATCCCGCGGACTACGCCGACGAGATCAGGGCGCTGCGCGCCAAGCTGCGCCCGGTCTACCGAGAGCTGAACCGGCGGCTGGGGCGGATGGCCAAGGTGTTCGACCAAGCCGCCCGTGGGCTGAGGAAGGCCTCCCACCACGCGGGGAAGTAGGTGGGTCCGGCTCAGGCACTCGCCTGTTCCTTGGGCTGACGGGCGGCGTCAGCCCGCTGGGCCGTCGGGCCAGACGTGGGCGTGGACGTGCTCGACGAGCTCGAGGGGTACGCCGGTGTCCCACAGGTCGGCGACACCGCCGCTCTCGTGGAGCATCGGGTGCTGTCGAGGTCGCGGGTGGCGCCGACCCAGTGGTCGAGCGTGCGCTCGTGGCGGGCTGCGTCGGCGGGGGTGCGGAAGGCGTGGTCGTGGCAGCGGGTGCAGGTGCGGCGGGTGAGGATCCAGCGGCTGCGGTCGGTACGTCGCACGCCGGCGAGTCGGCGCCGGGCCGAGAGCTGGACGAGCTCGTGGAGGGCCGGTACGACGACGTCGTTGAGGTTGATGCACGAGAGGGTGCCACCGAGGGCGGCCAGGATGCGCTCGGCGTCGAGGTCGTGCGGGGTGGTCAGCGACCAGTCGGCGGCGAGGGTGATGTCGTGCTTGGCGCTGCGGCCGCGGGTGCCGGCGCGGCAGGTGACCTGGGTCGTGAGCGGGCCGTCCGGGCTGGGTGGGAGGTCGCCGAGGGGTGAGGTCCACGCTCCCACCGGCCACCTCCTCGAACATCTGAGCGAAGAGGACTATCAAGGTGGTTCGGCGTGCCGCAAGGGGCTTGGGCGCGTCGTCAGCGAGTCGTCCGTGTCGTCCCGCGTGTCCTAATGGACGTGCTGCGAATCGTTGCTTCTCCGAAGCGCATCCTTGATAGCCAGTGCATTGGCGGCGGAAAGACGCTGACGTGGTTCCGTCGGTGACCCCCGTTTACCAGCTCGCGTGTGCCGTTCCGCCGGAACTCAATGCGACTGGCACGCGCTCGAGAACGACGAACCGTGCGGCGGCCGGTCTCGCTCGGAACACAAGTGACAAGACGCTAGACATATGGCTGGGCGCGCGAGACAGTCGAGGGGCCTGCCCGCAAGGGATGGCATCTGAATGGGAGTCCATATGTCTACAGATGGCAACGTACCCGCTTTCGGCGAAGATGCCGCTGAGGAACAGTCAGAACCCGTGCCCCCGACTGGCAATCGCGGCGATTCGGGGCCGCATTTCGTCGGTAGCGCGCCTTCGTTCTCCCGTCCCAACTTCAAAGGCCGTGCTGGTGCAGTTGACGGGCGCGAAGAAGGCAAGGGGTGGCTGCGTCTGAGGCGCCGGCGGAACAGAAACGACCAGTAGTTGGACGCTGTGCCCAGCTCAGCGGGAGCGATATACGCAGCCGCCATCGACCACGAACTACAAAAGGAACGCGACCGTAAGGCTTCTCTCGAAGAACGAGCCATGGCGGTCGTCAGCACGTCTGGGATCTTGGTAAGTCTGCTATTCGCATTTCTCGCCGCTTTGGGCAAACCTGCAACGTTGGGTGTCGGTGCAAGGTTGTCCTTGGCGGCGGCCATGACGATGTTCGTATTGGCGTGCGTTTGGAGTCTTCTAGTAAACAAGCCTCAAAGCTACACTCCACTCGGGGTAAAGAGTGACATGGAGAGGATGGTCACCGACGAGTATTGGAACGCCCCAGCCGACGACGCAATCCTCGCGCTCGCCAAGTTCAGACTCAGGGAAGTCGACACTTGGCGTAACAATAATGGAGCGAAGGCAAGGAATCTACACCGAGCATTCGCGAGCGAATCGTTCGCGGTATTTTTGCTCGCAGTTTCTCTACTGCAATTGATTGCATGACGGTGGCCGCCACTGTGATTGCCGGACCATTGGCGTCGTTGCCACTGCATTCGTGGCGAACCTCACGCATGTCGCCGACTCAAGACCAATCGGCTAGACGCCGGAGAGGTAGAGGTGAGAACTGAGACGACCTGTCGGTCGAGGTTGCCGCCGGCGTGGTCGCAGGTCTCGGTAGTGTCCAGGTCGCGTGGCGATTGAGGATCTGGGCGCCTCAGAGCAGAACGCTGGCGTCGCGGTCGTTGGGGATTGCGCCGTGACGCGGCGAATGCGGGCTGCTGCGGCGAGGGGATGCCTGCCGCCATGACGATGCGCTGCACCACCCGGCAAAGGTCTCGGCGATCGACGGCTTGCTTGTCAGCGGTCTCGAGCAGTGGGCCGGTGATCGCTCGCCCCAGGCAGGCCTCGAGGACGAGCACGGTCAGGGGCGCGGGGTTCGCACTATGCGGCGGAGTGCCCTATGGCGTGATGGCAACCCGAGGAGTCTGTTGATGAGGTTCGGCGTCGTCGAGCCGCGGGTCCCCCAACTTGTCTCCGGTGACGCCTGCGAGTGACGCCGTCGGAGGGCTGTTGCACTCATAAGCTCGCGGGACGAGTGTCGCAATCATTTCGGCGCGAGTCTCGGTGGAGGGGTGCATGACGGGGAAACGGCTCAGGCCTGGCCTGCGAGACGAGCTGATCACGCATGAGATCGCTGAGATGCTGGCCGACCTCCAACCAGGTCAGTTGGTAGACGATCGGCTTCGCGCGGGCGAGGCGCTGGAGCGCCTTGGGAAGCACCTTCTTCAACTCGCCCGACGGCTGGGTGATCCCAACGACGATGAAGCGGTGACCGCACGGACGCAGGAAGTCAATGCAGCGATCGGAGCCTTGGGCGCGGAGTTTCAGGGTGACCAAGTGGCACTGCCCGCAAGGGTGCTCAAGGGGGTTCGCCCCGAAGCGGGCCTGACACATGGAGCCTTGCCAAAGCACCCAGCGATCCCGTTGACGTCGAGCGAGTTGCTCGTCAATGGGGCCGGAGAGCCAGGATTCGGCAACGTGCTCAAGGAAGAAATCAGGTGCGCGGAGGAAGTAGACCTCATCTGCGCCTTCGTCGGATACACGGGATTCCAGCCTCTAAAGGACGAGTTCCGTGCACTGATTGAACGTGGTGGTCGGCTCAGGGTGATCACTTCGACCTACCTCGGCTCGACGAGCGCCAAGGCTCTCGATGAGCTTCTTCAGATTGGTGCCGAAGTACGCGTGAACTATCAAGGCCAGTCGACGAAGCTGCATGCCAAGGCGTGGCTCTTCCGGCGGCCGGGCGACCTTGACACCGCCTGCGTTGGCTCTTCAAATTTGTCCGACGCTGCCCTCTACTCGGGGTTGGAGTGGAATGTGCGCTTGGCGCGGTTGGATGCCCCGGCCGTTTTCGGACGTATCCAGCAGACGTTCCAGAGCTACTGGCACACCCCGGTTTACGAGTCCTACTCGCTTGAGGACCGACCACGCCTCGACGCTGCCCTGCTGCACGCGAAGGGCTACGCCCGGGATGCTGTGAGTCGCACGGCGCAACGCGTCATCGATGAGATCCAGGAGCAACTCGACGACGCGTACGCCGAGCTGACGCTGCAACCCAAACCGCACCAGCGTCTTGTGCTCGATACCTTGCAGCATCGGCGGGACTCGTTCGACGAGCACCGACACCTGGTGGTCGCGGCTACCGGCACTGGAAAGACCGTTATTGCTGCCCTCGACTACGCCCGCCTTTGCAAACCTGGGCATCCTCGTCCGCGGCTGTTGTTCGTGGCGCATCGTGAGCAGATACTCGAGCAGGCGCGCGCCACCTTCCGAAAGGCTCTAAAAGACCCGCAGTTTGGCGAGGTCATCGGCGGCAGCGCGTCTGTCCCAGCGAGTGACTCGCACGTTTTCGCCATGGTGCAGACGTTGCAACGTCGCCTTCGAAGTGTGCCCACGGATCACTATGACGTCATCTACATCGACGAGGCGCATCACGGTTCGGCAGCGTCATGGAGGGGAGTGATCGAGCATTTCGCCCCCGACGAGATAGTTGGCTTGACCGCGACCCCAGAGCGCTCGGACGGTGTCGGCATCGCTGATCTCTTCGGTGGCGAGTACACGACCGAACTCAGGCTGTGGGAGGCAGTCGATGACCAGTTGCTCGTGCCCTTTGAGTACGTCGGAGTCGACGACGGCACCGATCTCCGGCAGTTGACTTGGCACCGAGGGGACTACGCCGTAGGTGAGCTCGCTTCGCTCTATACCGGCGATCACGAGCGTGTTCGGCTGGTCATCGAGGCAATGCAGCGTTGGCTCGATAAGTCCTCGACAATGAGGGCTCTGGGCTTCTGTGTGAACATCGCGCATGCCAAGTTCATGGCGCAAGAGTTCACGCGGTTCGGTTTCGCGGCCGACTACCTCGAGGGCGACCACGCCCAATCTCATCGGGATGGAGTGCTCGCGAGGCTCAAGGCGGGCCAACTCCAAGCGGTGTTCAGCGTCGACGTGCTGGGTGAGGGGATCGACGTACCGGATGTTGACACTCTGCTGCTCCTCCGACCGACCCAGAGTCCTGTCCTTTTCGCGCAACAGCTCGGCCGTGGCCTGCGGACAGCCCCGGGGAAGCCCACGTGCTTGGTCTTCGACTTTATCGGCCAGCATCGGACCGAGTACCGGTTCGAGGAGCGGTTCCGTGCGCTCATCAACCCAGCGCGAGGAACCCTCCGTGAACAGGCCGAGCATGAGTTCCCTTTTCTGCCGGCAGGTTGTTCCATCACGCTCGAAGGCGTAGCGAAGGAGCGGGTCCTCGACAGACTTCGGGACGTTGCGCCCGCCTCTGGTCCGCTGGGTCTGAAGAAGGATCTCGTGCGCACGCGCGCCGGCTCTCTGTCAGAGTTTCTGACCGCAACAGAACGCACGCTTGAACAGTTCTACGCGACGGACCAGCGCAAGATGTCGTGGACTCGGCTCCAGCGCGCGGCGGGACTAACTGGTGCGCCCACGGAACACTCGAAAGCGGATGAGCGGTCAGCTGAAGCCGGTCTGTTGAAGCGCGTCGGCTTTCTCCAGCACGTCAGCGACCCCTATCGAGCAAATGCCTGGGGCCGATGGCTAGAGGATCGGCCGCCGACATCAAGCAGCCTCTCACTCGCGGAGGCTCGTCTCGCGATGCAACTGCTGCACCTACTCGGGCAGAAGCCCACAAGCCTTGATTCGGGTTTAGATCTCCTTTGGCGAAACGAACCTGTGCGGAGCGAGATTCTCGAATTGCTCGAGTTGACGAGACGAGCGCGCGATACAGCCGTCGTGCCGCTAGATGGCTTGGAGGACGTGCCCTTGCTGGCCCATGGGCGCTACACCCGTGCTGAGGTCTTTGCAGCGCTTGGGGTCAGCTCTGTGGACAGACCGTTTGTGCATCAGGCAGGCGTGTACTTCGACCGAGGTCTGCGAGTCCAGCTCATGTTCGTGACTCTCAACAAAGACGACTCGTCGTTCTCGTCCCAAACGCGCTACAAGGATCACGCACTCTCGGCCGATCTCTTCCACTGGGAGTCGCCCAACAACTGGCGGCAGGACGGCGACGCAATGCGGAGATGCGTCGGTAAAGGCGACGACGCATCGGAGCACCGACTGCTGTTTGTGCGCGAGCGGAGCGCAGGAGGCATCGAGGGGACTTTTCGTTTGTTCGGGCAGGTCGATCTTGAGGGCGAGCTCGAAGGTGATCGGCCAGTGGCGCTCACCTGGCGACTACGCCAACCACTTCCGGAAGTCATCTTCGAGGCCACTCAGCTCCTGGCGACTGGATAGCAATCTCGCGGGTCGCACTGAGACCGATGATCCTGACGGGTTGTGCCAGCGGGGTGCTCGAGCACCTGGCCGCCCACCGCGACGGGCTGAGCATGGGTCAGCTGGCCGCCGAGTTCGACGACAGCCCGAGCAGCTGCGCGAGGACCTGCTGGCGTTCTACACCGCCGACGTCACGCCCGACCTGCTCATGGGTCTGTCGCGGCCCGGCGTGCCCGGTTCTTCGGACCCGACGGGCGCTCATCTACACCGCGGCGCGGGCGCTGCTCGAGATCGACCAGGACGACGAGGATCTCGAGGCCGCTGTTGACGCGCTGGCGGAGACGATGTTCGGAGACGTCTCCTCCGCGCACGCGCGGCCGGCACCGTGGAAACCGAGCGCTCAAGCCGAGCGAGGAGGCTGTCCGCGACCGCCGGAAGGTGCCATCGTCTACTCGCGGGCCTGGGACGCCGGGGTGCGGGAGCGGGTGATCGAGCCCTACCGGCTGCTGCAGACCGGGCGGGGCTGGGAGATCGACGCCGGTCCGGTCGACGAGCGCGGCTGCGACATGGCGCGAGATCCTCCACGGCTGGCCGGGACGCCGAGCCACGGACCTGATCGAGCTGGCACTGCTGGCCGTGCGCGGCGGGCGGCCAGACAAGCAGGGCTGGCCGAGTGGCGAGCGGGTCGACTACCGCGGCTGGGACGGCGAGGGCACGTTGGAGCGCCACCCCCACGACGACGGGGTCTGGCTGGCGGCAGCCTCCGAGCTGGACGACCTCCCGCCGGATGTGACGACGGTTGTCAGCCTGTGCCGGGTCGGGAAGGCCCAGGTGCCGGCAGGGCTGCGGCACGTCGAGTACCGGTTGCTCGACACCACCGCCGCCGACAACCCGAACCTGGAGTTCGTCATCGACGACGCGGCACGGACGGTCCAGCGCTGGCGCGACGAGGGCGAGGTCGTGCTGCTGCACTGCGTCGCGTCGCAGAGCCGGACACCCACCGTGGCCGCGCAGTACGCCGTACGCCGGGGAGTGCCGCTCGACAGTGCGCTGCGCGAGGTGTGCGCCGTGCTCCCGGCTGCGAGGCCCAAGCCTCACCTGACCCGGGCGTTGCGGTCGCTGAGCGTGATGCCGGCCAGCGGTCAGTCTGGTCAATCTGACAGCATGCAATCAACAGTGATGACGCTAGGCTGTCATCATGAGGACCACGGTGACGCTCGACCCGGACACGGAGCAGATGGTGCGCCGACGCATGGCTGAGCGACAGGTCTCGTTCAAGCAGGCACTCAACGACGCCATTCGAGAGGGCGCCACCTCAGCGGCGGCGCGTCCCTTCGCCACCTCGACGCGATCCTTGGGGACCCCGACGGTCGCTCTCGACCGCGCTCTCACCCTCGCGGCCGATCTCGAGGACGAAGAGCTGATCCGTCGCTCCAGGCGGGGTTCATGAGGACGCGATGAAGGTCGTCGACGCCAACGTTCTGCTCTACGCCGTCAACACGGATGCTCCTCATCACGAGTCCTCGAGGCGTTGGCTCGACCGTGCGCTGTCAGGTGAGGATCGGGTCGGCTTGGCGTGGGTGGCACTCCTCGCGTTCTTGCGCCTGTCGACCAACGTGTCGATCTTCCCGCAACCGTTGACTACGCCGGACGCCACCGCGCAGGTGTCGGCCTGGCTGGCCGCACCGGGAGCGGTCGCCATTCACCCCTCGGCTCGTCATGCTGACGTGCTGGCGGGACTGCTCGCCGCTGCCGGTTCGGGAGGCAACCTGGTCAACGACGCCCATCTCGCTTCGCTTGCGCTGGAGCACCGCGGCGAGGTGGTCACCTACGACACCGACTTCGGGCGCTTCGGGTCAGTGACCTGGCGTCGTCCCGACGACCTGCTCGGTGCGCGCTGAAGTCTTGAACAGCAGCACCCCGACCGGTCGTTGCCTGCCCGCTTCGTCCGTGGTGCGATGTCGTCCGTGCCCGACGACTTCGTGATCGCGCGCAATCCCGACGGCGACTCCAAGCTGCCCTATCTGCTGCGACTGCCGCTCGGCGAGCGCGGCGTCATCCTCAAGGCGCGCGACACCTGGCCGCGCACGAGCAAGGTCTACTGCCACAAGGTCGACGACTGGCCCCGTGACGCCGACATCGTCGAGCGCGTGCCGGTGCGCAGCTGCGTACGACGAGGCGCGTCGATCGACCTGGTGCTCGACCGTGGTCGGGAGAACCGCTCGCAGATCGTCTTCACCCGGATCCGTGGCGGTCGTGAAGCGATCTTCTGGCAGACCGCCTCGACGTCGAAGCAGGCCCGCCCGGCCGTCTCTGCGCCCGTCGCGCGTGCCAGCGGCGTACCGGATCTCGAGGTCACGGTCGACACCCGGGAGCGCTACGCCTACTCGTTCAGCGACCGGCAGGTGCACGTCGAGCGCGCGGCGTTGGTCGCCGGCGACTACGGCATCGTGCGGCACGGGTCGCTGCTGGCGACCGTCGAGCGCAAGAGCCTGGCCGACCTGGTGTCGACGCTGACGTCAGGGCGCATGAAGTACCAGCTCGGCGAGCTGTCCGTGGTGCCTCGGGCCGCGGTCGTCGTCGAGGACAGGTACTCCTCGGTGTTCAAGCTCGACCGCGTCCGCCCGGCTGTGGTCGCTGACGGCCTCGCGGAGTGCCAGGTCGCGTGGCCCACCGTGCCCATCGTCTTCTGCGAGACCCGGAAGCTCGCGCAGGAGTGGACCTATCGGTTCCTGGCCGCGGCCAGTGTCGCTGCGGACCACGAGATCGGGGGATCGCGAGCCGTCGGTGACCTGGCGGTCGCCAAACCCTTGGCGCCGGCGCCTCCGACGCCCGGGGAGGTGCGGGTGTGGGCCCGGGCCGCGGGTTACCAGGTTTCCGATCGCGGGCGGGTCAAAGCCGAGCTGGTCACGGCGTACCTCCAGGCGCACGGGCGCGCCTGAAACGCACGTAGGGGTGAGGGGCGTGGGCGTCACCTCACGGCGTTCGGACGACGCAGCGAGGCCCCGGTGCCCGAGCCAACCGCTCGTCCAGGGTCACAAGCGGAGCGTCGAACAGCTCGGCGACCGCGACGTACCACGCGTCGTAGGCAGTGAGATTCGCCCGCAGCTCCCAGATGCGACCGGCGACCACGTCGTAAGGGACGAGCTCCA
The DNA here is from genome assembly GCA_963756795.1 of uncultured Actinomycetota bacterium. GTDB lineage: Bacteria > Actinomycetota > Actinomycetes > Propionibacteriales > Nocardioidaceae > Nocardioides. The sequence continues at coordinate 10,875 of CAVWPK010000008.1, forward strand.
CGGCGAGGTCGAGGAGATCGTCATGGGCGAGGCTCGCGACGTCCGACGAGATGGCACCGTGGGCGGGGAGACGACGCAGGATGTTCGCCACCTCTGCCGGCATCAGATGAGGGGCAGCCAGGTGATCGCTGGCGAGGAGGGACAGCGCCTGAGAGCCGACGTCGCCGTCGTCGACCAACGCCGCCACGACGACGGAGGCGTCGAGGACCAGCGTCACCGGCGGTCCGCGTCACGGTGCTGAACGATGAGCGAGGCATCCACCGTGCTTCCCGTCGACTGCTTTCTCGCGCGAACGCGCGTCGCGAGCTCGGTGACATCGGGACGACTGGAGAGAGCAATCAGCTCTGAGCGCAGGTACTCCTGCAACGAGCGTCCCGACCGTCGAGCCCGAGCAGCCAAGGCATCTCTGGCGTCATCCGGCACATCGCGAACGGTGATCGAGGTCATGCTTGCAGTTTGCATGCACTGCAGGTGTCACACAAGGACGACCTCGTCCTGGGCGATGCCGGGCGCGGGCGGCAGCGAGCAAGGGCTCGCGATTGTGTCGGAAGGGGTCCCTAGAGTCGGTGACGCACCAAGAAAACAGCAACTGACGGGGGTCGAGCATGACGAGAGAGAACAGCGCCGAGCCGGACTTCGAGGCCCAGGCGGAGGCAGCGTGGGACGAGCTGGAGACGGCGCTCGCCGAGCGCCTGGCGGGCATGGGTCCCGACGACCTGGCGATCATCGAGTCGTTGGAGGCCGTCGAGCTCCACGGCGCCACGCCGTACGTGCAGTTCTGCGCGTGGGAGACCGAGCGCGGCCTGATGGTGCGCGCCGAGGCGGTCAGCAACCACTACCTCGACGCCACGCGGCAGCTCGGCCCGAGCGGCGAGCGCGAGCTCGAGAGCCTCGGCTTCGGCGCCCCGACGTACGGTGTCGGCGACGAGCCCGACAGCGGTTCGACCAACTGGTACGTCGACCTGCTGGCCGAGGACGCCGAGCTGCTGGCCGACATGACGGTCCGCGCGTTCCGACGGGCGTACGGCATCACGCACCCGGCGTTCCTGACCGCCGACGGACTGCTGCCCGACGCGCCTCACGAGCACGTCGCCGCCGTCGCGGCGCCCGAGACACCTGTGGTCGTGGTCGTCGACTCGCCCGAGGCCCTGCGCGAGGTGACCGCGCCCGTCCTCGAGGAGCTGCTGGGCCAGCCGCCGCACCGCGACGACGACGGCGACTTCCTCGTCCCCAGCGACCACGGTGCCTTCTGGGTCCTGCCGGCTCCGGACGCTCCCGCGCTCGACCTGACCGCCACCGTCGCCACCGACGTGGGCGACACCGCACTGGCGCTGCTCGAGGTGAACCGGCTCAACCGCCGCGACGCGCTCGTGCAGCACACGCTCGTCGACGCGATGGTGCTGGCGCACCTGCGCATCGACTGCGCGCCGTTCAGCGACGTGCAGGTCCGGCAGCAGGTCGCGCACTTCCGCGTCGCGCTCGACGAGGCGATCCGGACCGTGACCGAGACCCTGGAGGCAGCCTCGGCCGAGCAGGCGCGACGTCGCCGCAAGCAGGCGGTCGCCACGATCACCGAGCTGGTGAAGGGCGAGCTGTCGGGCGACACCCCGCCGCTGGACCCCGCGATGGTGGGGCAGGTCTGCGGGCGCGACGAGGAGGCGGTCGCGTCGCTGCTGCGCAGCACGCAGAGCCGGCTGAGCCGGGTCCGGCGGGTGCTCGCCACCGGTCGGGGCAGCCACGCCGATCAGCGCCAGGAGCAGCTGCTGCTGCGCCAGCGCCAGCTGCTGCGACAGGCGCTGCACCTGCTGCTCGCCGACGCGGCGTGCTCGTGAGGATCCCGGCGAGGCGGCCGGTCGTGGCAGGGTCGGCCCCATGCCACGGCTGATCCCGGAGGACCCCGCCTTCACGACCGAGTCCGAGCGCAAGGTGTGGGAGCGCCTGCGCGACACCCTCGGCGACGACGACGTCCTCCTGGCGAACCTCCGGCTCACCGACGAGACCAAGGACCACGAGGCCGACCTGGTCGTCCTCATGCCCGAGGTCGGCGTCCTCGTGCTCGAGGTGAAGGGCGGCGGCATCCGCTGGGACGACGGCTGGGTGCTCCAGCGCAACGGTCGCGACACCCGCGTCGACCCGGTCGCGCAGGCCCGCTCCACGAAGTACGCGCTTCGCACCTACGTCGAGCGCAACCACCGCTGGCAGCGCGGCCGACGGGTCACCTGGGCACACGGCGTCGCCACCCCGTTCTCCGACTTCCCCGACACCTTCGACGCGCCCGACCTGCCGCGCTGGGCGCTGCACGACCGTGGGGACCAGGACACGCTCGCCGGTCGGATCGCGGAGAACACCCACCGCCTCGCGCAGGGACAGAGCCCGCCGACGTACGACGACGTCGAGCTGATCGCGGAGATCCTCAACGGGCCCATCCCGACCGTCCTCGACGTCACCGCCGTCGCCGAGGAGCGGGCCGCCGAGGCCGACCGGCTGACCCAGGAGCAGGCCACGCTGCTGCGGGTGACGCGGCTGCTCAACCGCGTTGAGATCCGCGGAGGCGCCGGCAGCGGCAAGACCATCCTGGCCCTGCAGCAGGCCAAGGAGCTGACCCGCGGTCGCGGCGACCGGCCGGCGCAGCGGGTGGCCGTCATCTGCTACTCGATCGGCCTGGCCACCTTCCTCAAGCGCGAGGTGGCGACCTGGAACCGCAAGGACCGGCCGGCGTTCGTCGGCACGTTCCACGAGTTCGGCATGCAGTGGGGAGCGCCGCCCGAGACCGACCGGCAGCGCAGCGACTTCTGGGAGGTCGAGCTGCCGCAGGTCATGGACGGCCTCGCGACCGGGCTCGCCGACAAGGACCGCTTCGACGCGATCATCGTCGACGAGGCGCAGGACTTCGCCGACCTCTGGTGGCAGCCGGTCATCAAGGCGCTGCGCGACGAGGCCGCCAGCGGGCTCTACCTCTACTCCGACGAGAACCAGCGGCTCTTCGCCCGCTTCGGACGCCCGCCCGTCGAGCTCGTGCCTCTCGTGCTCGACCACAACCTGCGCAACACCAAGCAGATTCACGAGTCGTTCGGGCCGTTGGCGCCGAGCCGGATGTACTCACGCGGCGGTACCGGCGTCGACGTACGGTTCGTGCCCGCGTCCTCGCCGGACGAGGTGGTCGACATCGCCGACGAGCAGGTCGACGTCCTGCTCGAGGCGGGCTGGAAGCCGCAGCACGTCGCGCTCATCACCACCGGCAGCCGCCACCCCGTGCAGGTCGAGCAGACCGACGAGTGGGGGCAGGAGGGCTACTGGGACGGGTTCTGGGACGAGGAGATGGTCTTCTACGGCCACGTCCTCGGCTGCAAGGGGCTCGAGCGGCCGGCGGTCGTGCTGTGCGTCAACGAGGGGCGCGACCACGAGCGCGTGCGCGAGAAGCTGTACGTCGGCATGTCGCGTGCCACCGACCAGCTCGTCGTGGTGGGGGAGCCGGAGCGGGTCCGCGAGATCGGCGGCGACGCGGTGGCCCGCAAGCTCGGCATCGACTGACCCGACAGCTCGCCTCGGCGCCGCGAGTGCAGCCGGGGGGTCTCCGGATCGAAGTTGTCCGGCGCGGCTCGGCGCTGCGACGGCCCGGCGACGATTTGTCGCTTTAGTCTGAGCGCCTCGGGAGAAGGGGCGGCATGGGCGCGGGGGCATCGGCACAGAACGAGGCGCAGCGGGTGCGCGAGCGCGCCGCGCGGCTGCAGCGACGCGCGGCGATGTTCGACAAGGGCGCCGAGGGTGAGGCGCGTACGGCGAAGGCGCTGTCGCGCCTGGGCCGCGACTGGGTGGTCCTGCACGACGTGCAGTGGCCGGGGCGGCGACTGGCCAACATCGACCACGTCGTCGTCGGCCCGGGCGGCATCTTCGTCATCGACTCGAAGAACTGGGCCGGAAAGCTGACCGTTGATGGCGAAGTCCTGCGCCAGGACGGTCGCTCCCGGGAGAGGACGGTGGCCGCAGCCGCCGACGCAGCCCTGGCCGTGGCCGAGCTGGCGCCGGCGTACTCGAGCCTGGTCCGGCCGGTGCTGTGCTTCGCGCGGGAGGAGAAACTGTCCGGCTGGATGCGCGACGTGATGATCTGCTCGACCTCGAACGTCAAACGCATGCTGACCTCACGACCGCCGGTCCTCGACCGCGCCCGGGTGAAGGAGGTCGCGACGCGGCTCGACATGCAGCTGCGGTCCGCAACCGAGTCGAGGGCGGGGACGGTGCCCGCCGTGACACCGCTTGCACCGCCGCTCGTCCACGCGCACCCGGTCCCTGACGCTCGGCGGCCTGCTCGGCGACCCCCCGCTCGGCGACGGCCCGTTCGCGCGCTGGCTCGCATCGCCGTCGGTCACGGCGCTCACTCTCGGCTTGGCGCTGCCGCGGCACCGACCGTGCTGCCGCCTCTCGGTCAGAAGTTCGGCGAGTTCTTCACCAGCCAGCTCGCACCGGAGACGGACAGCTGTGTCGAGCAGCCGCGCGAGCGCGCTCGCGAGAAGCGACAGACGCGCGACGACGGACGGCGCGCGAGCGCCGGTCCAGCCGCCACGTCACGCTGCGCCGCGCCCTGACGCAGTCCGCGCACGACCGCATGTTCACCGGCCCCGCTTGGTCGGGCCATCCGCGGGGGAGGCACGGGAAACTGTCGGCGCCTCCGTGGAAGCTCTCGGTATCGGGTCGGAGAGGAGAGGCATGAGCTGGTGGATCCCCGTGCTCTCGTTCGCCGGCGCACTGCTCGGTGCTGGTGCGCCGGCGTGGTCGTCCTGGCGCCGGCGTCAGCAGGACGGACGGAGCGAGTGGAGGACTCGTCTCGACAAAGCCGTCCAACTTGTCACGGCTGATGCCGAGGCGGAGCGAGAGATCGGTGACGAGTTGCTCTCGGACCTGATTGCCTCAGATCTTGGGAATGACTCGGACCGTGCATTGGCGCGGCGTGTTGCCGAGATCCGCGTCCGCCAGAAGCTCGCTTCGAAGACACGCGTCGTAGACGCGATTGAACCGGTGGTGGACACTGGAGACGAGGAGGATCCCGTATGACAGCCAGCACAGCACCGGCAGGAGCGAAGTTGCCCGCGTCGACCATCCGTCTGGCGCGTGCCCTCGTCCTGGACGCGCAGCGCCGCGGTCGTCGGATGGAGCCGGACATTGAAGCGGTGGCGCGCATCGAGATCCCCGAGGACGACCAGCGGGACTGAACGCCCGGATCTGAGGGTTACTGCTCGCTCGGGTCGGCCAGCTCCTCGTCGTACACGGCCTCGTAGGCGTCGATGAGAGCCAGGGCCGTCCGCACCAACGAGTCGATGACGACGTGACGATGGGCGGCAGTCGCCTCCGGCCCGTCCCCGAGGTCGGCCTCCAGCGGAGCATCTCCGGCGGCCTGCTTGATGCGCCTCGCCTCCGCCCGGCTGAGATCGAACAGGTCGCTCTGGAGCACGAACCCGTGCAGCGTGGAGGCCAGGTCGGCCTTGCCGTAGCCGTCCACCTGGGCGAGCACGTCGAGGGCGACGTCCAACCACGTCGTGTCGCCGGCGTCGCTCTCATCGAGCTCGTCGCTGACCTCGTCGTAGACGAGCATGGTGGCGGCGTGGACGCCGGGGTTGTCCTCCTGCCAGTCGTCCCACGGCATGGCCGCCACGCGCCGGATGAACCGTTCCGCCTTCGGCTCATCGCCGGCCGCAAGATGCTTCATCGCCGCAGGAGAGGGTTCGTCGCGCCGTCCGTCTGGGCGTTGAACTGCTCGTTGCTCTGCTGGCCCGAGCTCATCGTCAGCCGGGCGAACTCGTCACGCTTGCCGAACGTCGGGTCGAACTCGAGTGGCAGGCTCATGGCGGCTGAGGATACGCGGGGCGCGCGGTGCCTATGCTCGGGCTCGTGGCGACACCGGTGCTGGCCACCAAGCTCTTCATCCCGACCCGCCGGTCGGAGGCCGTGGCGCGCGAGCGGCTGACGGACCGGCTGGACGAGCTGCTGACCCCCGGCCATCGGCTGGGGCTGGTCTCCGCGCCACCGGGGTTCGGCAAGACGACCGTCCTCACCGAGTGGATCGGCCGGCTGACCGAGCGACGCCCCGACGTCCGTGTCGCCTGGCTCGCGCTCGACGAGGGCGACAACGACGTCCCCCGGCTCCTCGCCCACCTCGTGGCCGCCCTGCAGCGGACCGGGCTGGATCCGAGCGCCCCGCCCGACCCCTCCACCCCGGCCCTCGACACGGTTGCCGGCCTGGTCAACGATCTCGCCGACGACGCCGACACCCGTGTGCTCGTCCTCGACGACTACCACGTCATCACCCAGCCCCAGGTGCACGAGGCGGTCGCGTTCCTCGTCGAGAACCTGCCCGAGCGGCTCCGGGTCGTCCTGGCCACCCGGGCCGACCCGCCGCTGGCGCTGCCCCGGCTGCGCGCCCGCGGCCAGCTCGTCGAGCTGCGAGCCGCCGACCTCCGGTTCACCCCCGCCGAGGCCCACGCCTTCCTCACCTCGGCCATGGGGCTCGCCGTCACGGTCGAGGACGCGGAGGTGCTCGACGAGCGGACGGAGGGCTGGGTCGCCGGGCTGCAGCTGGCCGCCCTGTCGCTGCGCGGCGTCACCGACGGCGACGAGGTGGCCGCCTTCGTCGGGGCGTTCGCGGGCAGCAACCGGTTCGTCATCGACTACCTCGCCGACGAGGTCCTGGCCCGGCAACCGACGGCCACGCGCGACTTCCTCCTCACGACCGCCGTGCTGCAGCGGCTCACCGGTCCGCTCTGCGACGCCGTCACCGGTCGCAGCGACGGAGCGGTCACCCTCGAACAGCTCGAGCGCAGCAACCTCTTCGTCGTACCGCTCGACGCGGACCGCGGCTGGTACCGCTACCACCACCTCTTCGCCGACGTCCTGCACGCGCGGCTCCTCGCCGAGCGACCCGACGAGGTGGCGACCCTGCACCGACGGGCCAGCGACTGGTACACCGCCCACGGCTCGCCGGTCGACGCCGTCGACCACGCGCTGGCAGCGGGCGACGCCGCCCACGCCGGTCTCCTCGTCGAGCGGGCGATCCGCGACGTACGGCTCGAGCGCCAGGACGGGCTGCTGCTGGCGTGGGCGGACGCGCTGCCCGAGCACGTCGTACGACGCAGCCCGGTGCTCAGCATCCTGACGGCCTTCGCCCGGCTGATGTCCGGCGACCTGGAGGGTGCTGACGCGTGGCTCGACCACGCGGAGGCGGTCCTGGCCGCGGGGGAGTCCGACGCTGAGCTGCGGGCCGGCTGGGCTGACACCGAGGACCTGCGCACGGCCGCGGGGCACATCGAGATGTATCGCGCCTCGCTGGCCCAGGCGCGCGGCGACGTCGCCGGCACGGTGCGTCACGCCCAGCTCGCGATCGACCACGCGGGGGACGAGGGACACTTCGTGCGGGCGGCCGGCTCGGCGTTCCTCGGTCTGGCCGCGTGGGCGGCCGGCGACGTCCACCGGGCGCTGACCGCGTTCGGGGAGGGCGTGCGCAGCCTGCGCCTCGCCGGCAACCTGGTCGACGCGCTGGACGCGACGGTCGTGCTGGCCGACCTGTGGGTCGCGGCCGGTCGGCCGAGCCGCGCCCGGCGGCTGTACGACGACGCGCTCGCCCAGGCGCTGGCCACCGAGCCGCGCCCTCGGGGCATCGCCGACTTCCACGTCGGGCTGGCGCAGCTCGACCTCGAGGTCGACGACCTGGCCGGCGCCGAGGAGCACCTGGAGGCCGCCCGCGTGTCGGGGCAGCGCGCCTCGATCAGCGAGAACCGGCACCGGTGGTCGGTCGTCCGCGCCGGGGTCCACGCCGCCCGTGGCGAGCACGACGCCGCTACCCGGCTGCTGGACGAGGCGGCGGCGGCGTACCGGCCGGGCTTCTACCCCGACGTCCGGCCGATCGCTTCGACGAGGGCCCGGGTCCGGATCGCCGCCGGTGACCTGGCCGGGGCCGCGGCGTGGGCCGAGGAGCGCAGTGTCACCGTCGACGGCCCGGCCGACTACCTGAAGGAGCACGAGCTGCTCACCCTGGTGCGGCTGCTCCTGGCGCGAGCCCGCGCCGACGGCGACGACGTCGCGCCGGTGTCGGCGCTCCTCGACCGGCTCCACGACGCCGCGGCGGCGATGCAGCGTCACGGCAGCCGGAGGGAGATCCAGGTGCTCCAGGCGCTGGCCCACCACGCCGCCGGCGACGAGCGGCGCGCGCTCGAGGCGCTCGCGCGCAGCTTCGCCGACGCGCCCGAGCCGGAGGGCAATGTCCGGCTCTACCTGGACGACGGTGCGCCGATGCGCGACCTGCTCGCTCGCGCCGCGGCCGCGGGGAACGAGCACGCCCGGCGGCTCGTCCGCCCCGCCACTCCCGTCGTCACATCGTCTCCGGGTCTCGCCGACCCCCTCAGCGAACGCGAGCACGAGGTGCTCCGGCTGCTGAGCAGTGAGCTGACCGGTCCGCAGATCGCCCGCCACCTCTACGTCAGCGTCAACACCCTGCGCACCCACACCAAGCGCATCTTCACCAAGCTCGACGTGACGTCGCGGGCCGCCGCCGTACGCCGTGCCCGCGAGGTCGGGCTGCTCTGACACCAGGGCCGGTGTCACATCGTCGATCACCTCATGTGGTGACGCCCGCTCACCACGTCCGTCCCTAGCGTCCAGACAGGCCGCGACACCGCGGCGCCAGGACAGGAGCCGGACATGAGCATCACCCCCACCACCCTCACCCGCGGCGCAGCGGCCGCCGCCGTCGGTGCAGGCGCCGTCTTCATCGGGATCCAGATCGGCCACCCGCACCTCGACGCCGAGAGCATCCAGACGACCGAGCTGGCCGTGCGCGGCTCGCTCAAGGTGCTGATGGCGGCGCTGGCGCTGGTCGCCATCACAGGCATCTACCTGCGCCAGGTCCGCCAGACCGGCGTTCTCGGCCTCGTCGGCTACGCCATCTACGCCGCCGGCTACCTGCTCATCCTCGGCTCGTCGTACGCCGCGGCCTTCATCCTCCCGGCGGTCGCCGAGACCGACCCCGCCTACGTCGACGGCCTCATCGCCGTCGCGAAGGGTGAGCCGACGAGCGTCGACGTCGGCGCGTGGGCGACCCTGCAGCAGCTCCAGGGGTTCGGCTACCTGGTCGGCGGTCTGATCTTCGGCATCGCGCTCTACCGCGCCGGCGTCCTCACCCGGTGGGCCTCCGCGCTGCTCGCGGTGAGCGGCCTGGTCTCCGCGGCGCTGACCTTCCTGCCCGACGCCTTCTACCGCTTCCTGGCCTACCCGAACGGCATCGCCATGATCGCCCTGGGCTGGTCGCTGTGGCGCTCGGTGGCGTCCGACGACACG
>CAVWPK010000009.1:0-10180 GCA_963756795.1 uncultured Actinomycetota bacterium
GATCTCGGTTCACCTCCGCTCGTGCTCGTTGAGTCCCGTGAGCAGGATCTGCTCACGGCGGAAGGCGACCGGGAGGATGATGTCATGCCGGGCGACGCCCTCCTCGGTGAGGTAGAGGCGCCGCCGACCATCGTCGTCGACGGCGCCCACCAGACGCTTCTCGATCAGGCTCTTGAGGCTGCGACTGACGATCGCCTTGTCGACCCGGAGGAACTGGCTCACCTCGCTAGACGTGCATCCCGGCTCGTTGGCGACGTGTGCCGTCGGCCGCCACTCGTTGACACCGATCCCGAACCGGCTCAGGTACTCGCGGGCGCTGCCCCACGAGATCGCATTCCCGATCGTTACCAGGTAGTACGGGGTGGAGGTCGAGCCGGCCGCCGTCCTGGGGAGCTTGGTGCGGCGCAGGCCGGCCGGCACGCCGTCGGCGTGCGCGACGTCCGGGCTGAGGTCCACGGACGCATCCTCCCTCACCGGTCTCACCAGTGGTTGCGCATGGGGAACGGGTCGAGGGCCTCCACGCCGTCGGGTGTGAGGTGCACCAGGCGCTCGGTGCGCAGGCCGCCGACGCCCGGCACGTTGATGGTCGCCTTCAGGGTGAACACCATGCCCGCTTCCAGGACGTCCTCGTTCGTCGGTCCGATCCAGGGGTGCTCCTCCTCGGGGTCCATGCCGGTGCCGTGGCCAGTGCCCCGGCCGCGTGCCTCGACGGAGTGATCCCCGTACCCACGCGCGATGAGTACGGACTGGATCTCGTGGTTGAGGGCCGCGGCGGTCACGGAGGGACACGCGAACGCGAGCCCGGCCTCGACGGCTGAGACCGAGGCATCGACTACGTCCATGACGGCGTCGGACACGTCACCGACCGTGAAGCCGCGTCCGCCGTCTGCCACGTAGTTGCCGTACCGGGCGCCGATGTCGGTGAGGACCAGGTCACCGGGCCGCACCACGCGTTGTGACGGCAGGGCCAGGCTGTAGCTCGAGCGCGGGCCCGACTGGACCATGGAGAGGAACCCGACGCCGTCGGCTCCGGCCCGGATCATCGCGAGGTCAGCCTCCCGGGCGAGGTCACGCTCGGAGACGCGGGCCCCCGATGTGATGATCTCCCGCAGCCTCGTCGTCGCCACGTCGGTCAGGGCAGCGGCGCACCGCAGCTGCTCGACCTCCAGGCCGACTTCACCGCCTTGGTGCGGGCGAGGACGCTCGTCTCAGCGTCGCCGTGACCGTCCAGGATGCTCGAGGCATGTCGGACCGGGCGGGGCATCTGGCCGGACCCGGCGATGGCCACCGAGCCGCGTCCCGATGCGCCACCGGCGGACGCCGTGACGGTGCCCAGCTCGCCCAGCGGACGGACGCGGAACGGGGTCCACTCCTCGCTGCGTCCAGGCATCCGTCCGCGACGAACAGCTGAGGCTCGGCCGTCAAGGGGAAGAGCAGCACGGCTTGCTCGATGCCGTTGATGCCGTCCACCGGTCGGAAGTCGGTGAAGTACCGGATGTTCGCCGTGCGCCAGGCGTCCCCGTAGCAGACCAACAGGTCGAGGCCGTCGTCGTCCATCGCGGCTCGGACCCGGGCGCGCCGGTCCTCGAACTCGGACATCGGGGTGGGGGTGGGGGCCGGGATGTGCACCGGGGGGTACTCCTGGTCGGGATGTCGAGGGCAGTCATGGATGTCCCTGTCATTGGAAGCCGAGGGCCTGCGGCAGCCACAGGGACAGCGCCGGGACGAAGACGAGGAGCAGCAGAACGACGGCGACCGGCACGTAGAGCCAGCGGGTTTTTCCCAGTACACGGAGGCGACCCTCGCGCGGGCCACGCCCGCGGCGATGAAGATCAGGCCGCCCACCGGTGGGGTGATCTGGCGAGCATGATCGACAGGACGAGCACGACGCCCAGCCAGACGAGGTTGATCCCTGCCGCCTCCGCTATGGGCCGAGGATCGGCACGACGAGCACCATGGCGGGTGGTGGCTCGAGCACCAGCCCGATGACGAGCAGGAACACGACGATGAGCGCCATGAGCAAGATCTGGCTGTCTATTCCTTCCAGGCTGCGCGCCACGGTCGCGGGCACCTGCTCGGCGATGGGCCACCACAGGCGAGCGGACCGGAGGCGGCGAGCAGGAAGAGGATGACCGCCGTGTCGTTGGCGGACTCCTTGGCCGCTTGCCAGGTCGATCCGAGCGTGGAGCGGCGGTAGAACACGACGCCGATCGTCACGGCGAAAAGGCACGCGACCGCGCCCGCCTCGGTCGCCGTGACCGCCCCGCCACGCAGCAGCATGAGCACGCCGAGCGGCAGGAAGAGCGCCGGCAAGGCGAAGGCGAGCGCGCGGCCCCGGTCGCGCCACGACGCGCGAGCTTCGGCACGGATCCCGGGTAGACCTTTCCCGCGAGCAGCCACGCGGTACCGAGACATTGAGCGCCACCGCGAAGATGACACCAGGTACGACGCCGGCCATGAATAGGGCACCGACCGAGACGCCGGCCAGCGACGCATACAGCAGGAACGAGATCGACGGCGGGATCATCGTCGTCGTAATGGACCCCATTGCGGTCAGTGCGGCCGCGAACGCGCGCGGGGGTATCCGGCACGCTCCATCGGCGGCACCAGGAGCTTGGCCACCATCGCGGAGTCCGCCGAGCTCGATCCCGACAGCCCGCCCAGCAGCGTCGACGTCGCGATGTTGACCTGTCCCAGCCCGCCGCGCAGATGACCGACCACCCGCAGGGCGAGGTCGATGATCGCCCGCGTGATCCCGCCGGCCGTCATGAGGGCGCCCATGAGGATGAAGAAGGGGATCGCAGCATCGTGAAGTTGGTGCTCACCTGCGACGCGAAGTGGTTGGCGACGACGACGTCGGGCAGGCCGCCGGCTTCGAACGCGATGGCGGCTCCGAGGAGCAGGGCGTGGGCGACCGGAGCCCCGAGCGCCAGCAGCACCATCGACGCCACCAGGGACACGAGCGTGGGGTCGACGACGATCAGGTAGGAGTACTGGATCGTCTGGAGCACCAGCACAGCAAGGGCAGCGCCAGCGGTCACGGCGCCGTAGACCGTGCCCCGCCGCACGCCGGCCACGTCCGACCGGAGCAGCGTCAGCAGCGAGAGCAGCGCGCCCACCGGGAGCGCCAGGTACAGCCACCGGTAGGACAGGCCGCCGCTGATCGACGCCCCGGTGGTGTCGTTCATAAGGCCAATGCCCAGGTAGCCGATGAGAGCGAGCGACGACGCCGACAGGCTGATGCCCAGCAGGTCCGTCCAGGGGCGGGTCCGTGTCGGCAGCAGGTGCACGACCGTGGACATTCGGATGTGCGCGCCGTTGCGGGTGACGGTGACACAGCCGAGCATCACCAACCACAGGAACGCCCATCGCGACATCTCCTCGGGCCACGCCAGCGGCGCGTCGAACACGTAGCGCATGACCACCTGGAGGATGGAGACGCTCACCATCCCGATGAGCAGCAGCGCTGTTGCTGAGTCGACCGCGCGGTCGAGCGCGCGCAGCGCGGCAACGGCTGTGGTTCTGGCAGCGGGGAGGTCTTCGGACTCGTGAAGCTCGTCCAGGAGGGTGTGCGGGTCGGGGGCCGGCACGGCTCCTCGGTTTCCTGCGGGTGCGACGGTCATGGTCCCGGTCCCTTCAGCGGGCGCGATGGTCGTGTGTGAGCCGTTCCTCACTCGCCGGTGGCGTATGACTTGACCTCGGCGATGAAGTCCGCGGCTTCGGGGTGCTTGGCGAAGTACGCCTCGTCGAAGGTGGCGGCGCGCGTCTTCCACACGTCGAGGTCGGTGGGCTCGTCGACGACGGTGACGCCTTCGGACCGGAGCTCGTCGAGGGTCTCGGACTCCTGCTGCCGGCTGGTGGCCCGCACGTCGCCGAAGACCTCCTCGCCGGTGGTGCGCAGGCACTCCTGGAGCTCGGGCTCGAGCGAGTTGAACCACTCGGCGTTCGCGCGTACCGGCTTGATGTTGAACCAGTGCTTGGTGTTCGTGAGGTGGGGAGCGGGCTCCCAGAACGCGTTGGCGTCGATCTGTGCGAGGGCGCTCTCGCCGCCCTCGATCACACGGTCTCCAGGGCGTTGTACATCTCGGTGAACGGCACGGGGGTCGGGGCGGCGCCGAGGGCGCTCCACAGGCCCAGCGGGATCTCGGCCTCGGGCACGCGGATCTTCAAGCCTTGGATGTCCTCGATGGTGTGCACGCTGCGGGACGCAAAGGTCCAACGCCAGCCGTCCTCGCCCATGCCGATGATCGTCGCGCCGGTGGTCGCCTCGAGCTCCTCGGCCATCCGCGGCTGCATCTCTGCGATGACTCGCTCGACGTGCTCCTCGTCCTCGAAGACGTAACCGAGCGACAACGCCGAGAGTGAGGGTGCCAGTTCGCCCTCGACGTCGAACCCGCCGCTGGTGATCTCGTAGGTCCCGTTGCGGTTGCCGTCGATGAGGTCGACGAAGCCGCCGAGGCTGGCCTGCGGGGTAGTTGGTGCCGACGAGACGCCCATCGGAGCACTCTTGGACCTGGTCGGCGAACCGGTCGAAGCCGTCGTTCATCGGGGTGCCGACGCCCTCGATCGTCGCGATGCGGTACTCGATCACCTCGCCGGTAGCCGCTCCGCCCCCGGCGGAGTTCGTCGTGCCCTCGGGAGCGCAGGCGGTCAGGAGCGTCACGCCGGAGCCCAGTGCGGCGAGGACAGTGAGACGACGGGTGCTTGGAAGCGTGGACGGCATTGTCCGAGCCTTTCTGTCGGGACGCGCGGGGACGCGCGCAGGTCCATCGGGTGCTTCGGGGGCATCCGCGCCCTCCGTTGATATTGCAACACCTCGACCCTGCACCGAGGGTGTTGACTTGTCAACCCCGTAGCGGCCACCTACCCGTGCCTGAAGCGGGCCGGGCCCATGGACACTCGCAGTGATCGGCTGCGGGTAAGCGCGCGCGGCGCGCCCAGCGCACCGTCACGGTGTGAGCGCGATCTGGTGCTGGGCCGTGGTAGCGCACGGTAAGACGAGTCGATGCTGTTCGACCGGCTCTGGCCGAGGGACGTCGCGGATGTTCTGCGCGCGGCTCGCGCCCAGAGGCTGCGCGGACGCGGGGCCTCACGGGCGTCCAGCCGCTTTGCCCGGATGGCCGCAAGAGCAGAGCGCCATGTCTCGTGCTGCTCAGCGGCACTGAGGCGAGCGTAGCCGCCCTCACCGCGGCATGTCCGTGCGCCTGGCTCCACGCGCGCTCACCGCGGTACGGCTGGCGTCCAGGCAAGCCGGCAGACCCTGCTCGGAGCTTCGGGGCGGCCGCCGGCGCACCACAGCGAGCCGGGTGCTAACTGGCTTGCGTAATAAGCCAGAGGATCGTGTCGTGGATGTGCTTGGCCTTGTCCTCACCGCGGAACGTGGCCTCGCGAACAGTTGCGCCGGACCCGATCGCAACGGTCTGCTGACGAAGCGAACTTGCCGAACATCGACTTGTCTGAGACGAAAGAGATGGCGCTAATAGAGCGAATCGGAAGCCAAAGTGACAGCCGACTTCCCGCCGACGAACGAGTTGTCCTGCAAGATCACGCGGAGGTTCGTCACACCGACGAAGCCGGTTCCTGCGCCGGTGCAGTCTCGTAAACCGCAAACAGTTGCTCGCCCTGAATCAGTCCCTGCTGGACCTTCTGAAGCTGATCAGCCTTATCGTGCGGGATGTTGCTGCTCACTTGTTACCCGTCCTGTCGGTAGTGCCCCCTCGCGGAGCAGGTTCCAGCATGCCCCACCCAGGCGGGCTAGGGCGCCCAGCGTCCATGTACTGCTGCTCTTCCGTCTTCTCGCCGGAAGGGCCTAGTCATCACGACTACGACGACCGTTCCGCCCATCGCCACGAACGAGCGCAGACGGCGGCATGCACGCACCGAACAGCGTCGTGAGCGTGCGTCAGCGTGCGCCTGCGGATCCGTGATCGAACCGCTGAGGTGTCGACAGACCGCTCGAGTTCGGCGAGCCTTTACGGCTCGCAAGTCGTCTTGCTCATCTCGACGACCAGCACTTCGAGACGTCGCAGCTGACCGTCGACCGCGGCGAGCGTGGAATCGGCTGGAGGCTGGAGCCGTGCTCCGAAGGCGCACACGCGGTGGGTCTTCGCCGTGGCCATGCCGTACCCCTTGCCCAACCAGCGGGGAGCGCCGTCCGCCACGCATCGGCCTGCCAGTTCTCGCGGTCAACCTCGTGGCGAGGGTTCGCGGACGACTTGCTCCACGGCCGCCCGTCAAGGATCGCACCCGAGTCGTCGACGACCCGGTCGGAGAACACACGGTGCAGGAGAGCCCAGTCGAAACCCTCCGAGGTGGCTGCCCCAAAGCGAGCGAGCCCGACGAGCACCACCGGGCCTCGAACGCGCTCGCTGTACGGCCGCCCATCAAGGGGACGCCACTCGCGCGCGTCCAGGCCCTCCTGAACCTCGGCCATCACGACGTGGTCCGTGCCGGGCAGCGCCGCGCGCATCGCGGCTACCCACGCGCCACCGCCGGACGACATCTCGAGGCTGTGTTCGATGGTGCACCACTCAGCCATGCGGTTAGCGATCCAGGCGGTTCTGCTGCGGAGGGCCAGCTCGAACCCGGGCGGGCTGTCGGGTACGTCGTTCCACACAGTGTTGCCGTCCACGCGGGGCACCAGGCTCGGTAGCTCTTGCAGCCAGGCACTGGCGGTCGCCTGCACCCATGGATGTTCGCTAGCCGTATAGGCGGTGAGGACGGCTTCCCACGTGAGTGCCTTCCAGCCGGGACTCTGACGGTGGTTCAGCGGGAGACCCGCGAGGTGGAGTACGAACCTGTGCTCGACGTCAGGGAAACTCGTTGAGTAGCGGTGCAGTTGGTCGATGCCGAGGTCCGCGTACAGCTTTGCCTCGATCGCGACGACCTGCTGCCCACCTCGCATAAGCAGAAGGTCCAGGCGGTCGACCTTGCGGCCAGCAGTCACGACGGGTACCTCCCGCTGAACCTCATCAGGAGTGACGCCGACGAGGCGGGCGATGGGCTGAGGATCGGTGGCGATCAACGACGCCAGCGCGTCACTCCACCGGTTCTCGCTCGCCGCTGGAACGAGGAACCCGACGTGCGGCAACCGGTGCTGTGTCAACGCGTGCTCCGTTGGGCGGACCGTCGGCGTACGCGCTAACGGTACCGAGCGTTGGACGTCTGCACTGCCGTCATCGAAGTGCGGGACTTTCGACGACCTGCGTTCGCACTGTGGCGAGGCCGCAAGCTGCACCCCTGGGAGGGGACGTCCCGCCTGGCCAACCGCGGCGCGGAATGACCGCCGTGACCGCACTCACCGCGGCATGAGCGCGCACCCGGCAAGCCCCGGTGTCTCTCTCGATCGGCGGAACAAGACTCCCGAAGTCCAGCAGAACCGGCGCCGACTACTACGTTGGCTCGCATGACGACCCAGGACCACGTGGAGGGATACTCGGGCCGCTGGTGGCTGCTGTGGGTGATGCTCCAGTTGTGGTGCTCACGCTCCTAGGCATTTGGTTCTGGGATGTTTGGACTGCTGACCCGGACGAGCGGTCCCCCAGGTTCGGCCCCAACAAGGTAATCGTGCTATTTCCAGCGATGGTGCTTGCATGGGTCGTCGGACTCATCGCAGAGACTGGGAAGCGTGCTCAGGCCAAGCGAAAGAAGCGGTTGGCAGCGGAACAAGGCTGACGGCGGTGGTACCGAGGGGGTGGCGCCAGCAGGCCCAAGCATCCCGACCGGCCGGGGGCCTCGCGCTCATCGGCGAATGCTTGTGCCGGCGGTCACAACCTCTGGCGGCGGACCGGATCGCGGCGATGAGCGCGGGGTGAAGACGGGCTGCACCGGTCGCCCGGCCGGCGATGCCAGGACGCGTCGCCTCTCAAGCCCCACTGTTGTCCGACGCGCAGGCGGCCTTCTCGAACTCGGCCATTTCGATGACAACGTTCAGTGGTTCGTCTGGCCCGGCGGCCCACCTGTCGCCGCCTCGCGAAAGATGACCCCCTGAGGCTCCCGGGAAGTTGACCCCCCGGGGAGCCTGTCGGGGGTGATCGGTGTGGAGGACTGGGCGGAGATCCGGCGGCTGCATCGGGCTGAGGGTGTGGCGATCAAGGAGATCGCCCGCCGGGTGGGGGTCGCGCGGAACACGGTGCGGGCGGCGTTGGCGTCGGACCGGCCGCCGACGTACGAGCGGGCGGCGCGGGGGTCGGTCGTCGACGCGTACGAGCCGGCGATCCGGGCGCTGCTGGCGGGGGCGCCGCGGATGCCGGCGCCGGAGATCGCTGACCGGATCGGGTGGCCGCACTCGATGTCGCCGTTGAAGAAGCGGCTGACGGTGATCCGCCCGCAGTACCTCGGGGTCGACCCGGCCGACCGGACCGAGTACGCGGCGGGGCAGATCACCCAGTGCGATCTGTGGTTCCCGCCGTGGCGATCCCGGTCGGGCCGGGCAGGAGCAGGTGCTGCCGGTGCTGGCGATGACGTCGGGGTTCTCGAAGATGACCGCGGCGGTGATGATCCCCTCGCGTCAGGGCGGGGACATCCTGGCCGGGATGTGGGAGCTGATCGCGGGTGGGGCAAGGCCCCCCGGACGCTGGTCTGGGACCGGGAGTCCGCGATCGGCGGCAAGGGGAAGCTGACCGTCGAGGCGGCCTCGTTCGCCGGGACGCTGGGGGTCAAGATCGACCTGGCCCCGGCCCGTGACCCGGAGTTCAAGGGCATGGTCGAGCGCCGCAACGGCTACTTCGAGACCTCGTTCCTGCCCGGGCGCACGTTCTGCTCCCCGCACGACTTCAACGCCCAGCTGGACGACTGGCTCACGCGGCGGGCCAACATGCGCCGCATGCGGGTGATCCGGGCCCGGCCGGTCGACCTGTTCGACGCCGACCGGGCCGCGATGGTGCCCCTGCCGCCGGTCGCGCCGATGACCGGGCTGACGCACCGGGTGCGGCTGGGCCGCGACTACTACGTGCGGATCGCGTCGAACGACTACACCGTCGACCCGCGCGCGATCGGCCGGTTCGTCGACGTGGCGGCCACCCCGATCCGGGTGGTGGCGACCTGCGACGGGCAGGTCGTCGCCGACCACGACCGCTGCTGGGGCCGCGAGGTCACGGTCACCGACCCCGCGCACAAGGAGCTGGCCCGGGCGCTGCGGCCGACCTGGCCGAACGGCGCCGCACCCGGCCCGGACCACCCGCGTGCACCCCGACGGGCACGTGGTGGCGATCCGGGCGCTGCCGGACTACGACGCCCTGTTCGGCGTCGACTTCGACCCCGCCGGCGCGGCCGGCACCCACCCACGAGAGGAACACCGATGACCACCACCGCACCGCTGGACGGCGCCCGGGAGCAGGTCGTGGCCAAGAGCGCCGCAGCCCGGCTGGACCCGCTGGGGGCGAAGCTGGCGTACCTGACCCGGGTGCTGAAGACGCCCACGATCGGGCGCACCTGGGAAGAGCTCGCCCACGCGGCCCGGGAGCAGAACTGGTCGCACGAGGAGTACCTCGCCGCCGTGCTGGAGCGCCAGGTCGCCGACCGGGAGTCCGCCGGGACGACCATGCGCATCCGCACCGCGCACTTCCCGGCGGTCAAGACCCTCGAGGACTTCAACCTCGACCACCTGCCCTCGCTGCGCCGCGACGTGCTGGCGCACCTGGCGACCAGCACCTTCGTGCCCAAGGCCGAGAACGTCGTCCTGCTCGGCCCGCCCGGGATCGGCAAGACCCACCTGGCGATCGGGCTCGGCATCAAGGCCGCCCAAGCCGGGTACTCGGTGCTGTTCGACACCGCGACCAACTGGATCGCCCGCCTGGGCACCGCCCACCACGCCGGCGCGCTCGAGGCCGAACTGAAGAAGATCCGCCGCTACAGGCTGATCATCATCGACGAGGTCGGCTACATCCCCTTCGACAACGACGCCGCGAACCTGTTCTTCCAGCTCGTCGCGTCCCGCTACGAGCAGGGCTCGATCATGGTCACCTCGAACCTGCCCTTCGGCCGCTGGGGCGAGATCTTCGGCGACGACGTCGTCGCCGCCGCCATGATCGACCGCCTCGTCCACCACGCCGAAGTCCTGACCCTCTCCGGCGACTCCTACCGCACCCGCGCCCGCCGCGAACTCCTCGCCAAGGACCGCGACAACTGACCGCAGGGGGGTCAACTTTCAGAGACCCGCAGGGGGTCAAGATTCAGGGAG
>CAVWPK010000010.1:0-6926 GCA_963756795.1 uncultured Actinomycetota bacterium
ATGCCGAGGGTTGCATCGTCCTGGTCAACTCCCAGACCGAGAAGCTCTTCGGCTACCGCCGTGACCAGCTCTACTCGATGCGGGTGGACGAGCTCATCCCCGAGCGGTTCCGGGTCCACCACCACGACTATCGGGAGGAGTTCTTCGCGCACCCCGACGCCCGGGCCATGGGTGCCGGGCGGCACCTGTTCGGGCTACGCAGCGACGGCACGGAGGTGCCGATCGAGATCGGACTCAACCCGTTGGAGACCGACGAGGGCACGTTCGTGCTGGCGGCGATCATCGACATCACCGAGCGCAAGCGATCGGAAGAGCTGCTGCGGGACGCGGAGGCGGCGCTCCAGGAGGACGCGCTACGCCGGGAGATGCTGGCCGAGGTCACCCATCTCGCCACCCACGACCACCTCACCGGCCTGCCCAACCGCACCAACCTGCTCAACCACCTGGTCGACGCCATCACCCGGGCCGACGAAGCCAGCACCGAGATCGTCGTACTCCTGCTCGACCTCGACCACTTCAAGCGGGTCAACGACTCCCTGGGGCACCACATGGGTGACGAGCTCCTGCTCGCCGTTTCGGACCGGCTCCAGGACTGGGTGCGAGACGGCGATCTGGTCGCCCGTCTCGGTGGCGACGAGTTCGTGCTCGTGTTCGGTGACATGCCCGATGGCAAGACGCTCACGCCTCGCATCGAGGAGCTGATGCAGGCGCTGCTGACCCCGGTCAACGTCCAGGGCCACGAGCTCACGGTCACCGTGAGTATGGGAGCGGTGCGCTACCCCGCGGACGGGGCCGACCCCACCGCACTGCTGAAGAACGCGGACACCGCGATGTACCACGCGAAGGGATCGGGCAGGAACAACTTCCAGTGGTTCTACGACGCCATGCTCGACGAGACAAACGACAAGATGGCGATCGCGGCCGCGCTCCGGCAGGCGATGGACCGCGACGAGCTCTATGTCGTCTACCAACCGCAGGTCGACCTCGGCAGTGGAGCGGTCATCGGCATGGAGGCGCTGGCGCGGTGGGAGAGCCCGGAGCTCGGCCCGATCGGCCCGGATCGGTTCATCCCGGTCGCCGAGGACAGCGGGATGATCCGTCAGCTCGGCAAGTGGGTCCTCGGGCGTGCCTGCCACGACACACTGTCGATCCAGGCCGGTCTGGGGCGACAACTACGGCTGGCGGTGAACGTCTCCCCGCGCCAGTTCCACGGCCCTGACCTGTGGGACGTCGTCACCGAGGTGCTGGAGGAGACCGGCTTCGACCCGGCCTGGCTCGAGCTCGAGATCACCGAGGGCATCCTCATGGACGACCCCTACGACGTGGTCGAGCTGCTCAAGGCGTTCCGGACGCTGGGAATCCGGATCGTGGTCGACGACTTCGGGACCGGCTTCTCGAGCCTCGCCTACCTCACCCGGTTCCCCATCGACAAGATCAAGATCGACCGGTCCTTCGTCCGCGAGCTCAGCATCGACGACGCCGCGGCCATCGTGGACACGATCATCGTGATGGCCCACACCCTCGGCATGACGGTGGTGGCGGAAGGCGTCGAGACCGGCGAGCAGGAGAGGTACCTCCAGCGTCGGGCGTGTGACGAGGCGCAGGGGTTTCGCTACGGACCGGGCGTCTCTGCTGAGCGTTTCGGCGCCGTCGCCCGGATGAACGCCCCCATCTGAGTCGTCGTCAGTCGAAGGCGACCGACAGCAGCCCGAGGCACATCTCGTCGGTGGTGCCCTCGCCCCACGCGACGTACTTCTCCTCCTGGCCGTCGAACGCCGGCAGCTCGTCGCGCAGCCACTGCTCGTGCCGGCAGGTCACCCGCACGGTGTCGCCGGCATCGAGGCTGACCGGGCGGATCGGGCGGGAGCCCTGGTCGTCGAAGTCCCACACCTTGATGTCCAGGACCGTGCGGGCCTCGGGGGTGTCCGGGTTGACCTCGAGCTTGATCTGTCGGCCCAGCAGGTGCATGTGCCCGGCGACGCCGAGGACGGTCATCGGCCGAGAGAGCGTGCGGGTGCAGGAGCTGGTCTCGCTCGGCCGCGGCACGGAGTCGCAGAGGATGTGCAGCGCGTTCGCCGCGATGCCGCCGACCATGCCGAAGCGCTCCTTCGCGTCGGCGAGCGAGGCCTCGCGGTCGCAGAGCGGCGACGCATCGTGGCCCGGGCGGCAGGGCAGCTCGACGGGAGACGGCATCAGGAACGTGTGCAGCTGGGTGATGCCGGGCTTGCGCTCCATCACCCGGATCTGGGTCGAGCTCATGTCCGGACCGACGTCGGCGAGCAGGTTGTAGTGGACCTGCATGATGATCCGCGAGCCACGGGGCAGGTCGACGCCGTACCCGTCCGGGGTCTTGGTCTCCGACCCGCCCGGCGCCCAGGCGCCCAGCCAGGGCGCGTCGTCGAGCTGACCGAGCTCGCCCGGCAGTCCGGTGCCGCCGAAGCAGGTCCAGCCCTCGCCGTGGTCGGCGTCGTCGAGGCGTTCTGCGGACTCGACGTCGCCGGGCGGGATCCGGAACAGGATCACGTGGTGCACGACGTCGGGGTTGCCGGGCAGCACGTTGGTGCCGGTGAGGTAGGCGTCCTGGTTGAGCTTCGGGTCGAGCATGAAGCACCGGTAGTCGTCGGTGCCCGTGCCGGTCGGGGCTGACGGCGTATATGCCTCCGGCATGGTCATCGTGAGCCGGTCCTCACCCTCGCGCAACGGCAACAGCTTGCCGGGCTTCGCGTTGCCGTGCCCGCCGTGGCCCGGCGCCTCGCTCGTCGTCTCGCTGGTCGGGGCGTCCGGCGCCTGATCTGCAGCAGGGGTGTCCCCGCCGGACTCGGAGCAGGCCGTGACCAACAGCATCACGGCGGCCGCAGCGGCGTAGCGCATCCTCATCCCGGCGGCCAGGTGAAGGAGCGACCGCCGAGCACGTGGAGGTGGGCGTGGAAGACCGTCTGGTGCGCGTCAGCGCCGGTGTTGTAGACCAGCCGGTAGGAGTCGTACCCCTCGGCTGCCGCGACCGCAGCCGCGGTCTGCACCATCTCGACCGACGCGTCCGGGTCCCCCGCTGCCACTGCGGCGGCGTTGGGGTAGTGGTCGCGCGGCACCACCAGGACGTGCAGCGGCGCCTGAGGGTTCACGTCGCGGAACGCGACGGTCCGCTGGGTCGTGTGCACGACCTCCCCGGGGATGTCGCCGGTGACGATCTTGCAGAAGAGACAGTCCTCCATGGGTAAACCGTATGCGGGGGTCGGGCGTCCTACTAGCGTGACCGCACATGCGACTGCACCGGGACGGCTGATGGCCGAGGGCTCCTGGACCGCCGACGAGGCCCTCGAGCGGCTGTACGCCGCCCATTGGCGACAGCTCGTGCGCCTGTCCGTCCTGCTCGTGAGGGACGTCGGCACCGCCGAAGAGGTCGTCCAGGACGCGTTCATCGCCGTACACCGGCGCTGGGACCGGCTGCGCGACCACGACAAGGCGCTCGCCTACCTGCGCCAGGCGGTCGTGAACCAGTCGCGGTCGACGCTGCGGCACCGGATGGTGGTCGCGCGGCACGTCGAACGAGGGCTGGATCCCGCGGGCGCGACGCCGATCGAGCCGGGCGAGGGCTTCGCCCGCCGGGTCGCGGTGCTCGAGGCGATGCGCGCCCTGCCCCAACGCCAGCGCGAAGTACTGGCGCTGCGCTACTACCTCGACCTCTCCGAGGCCGAGATCGCCGACACCCTCGGGATCAGCCGGGGTGCGGTCAAGAGCCATGCCTCGCGCGGCGCCGCTGCGCTGCGCGAGCTGTTGAAGGGAGACGAGCGGTGACCGACCACGACGAGCTGCGCGACCTGCTCACGGACGCTGTCGCGGACGTGGAGCCGGAGTACCGCCTCGACACGATTCGGGCCCGCACCCAGCGACCGCATCGCCGCCGGGGCTGGTACGCCGCGGGCGGAGCGATCCTGGCTGCCGCATCCGTGGTCACCGCGGTCAACCTCGCCCAGGACGACGGGAAGGGCCGCGACAACATCAAGCCCGCGACCCCGTCCAAGCACGCAGTCGCGCTCTACTTCGTCGGTGACACCCCTGCTGGTCCGCGGCTCTACCGCGAGTTCCAGCAGTTGCCTAGCGGGCCGTTGGCCGCACTGCAAGCCATCACTACGGGCCATGGTCCGCAGGATCCGGACTACGGGACCATCTGGCCAGCCGGGGTATTCCAGTCTGTGACCGTCAAGGACGATGTCATCGAGATCGAGATCGGTAACTGGGGATCGTCCGCCTACGAGTTCCCCAGCGACGAAAGAATGGCGTTGGCAAACCAGCAGGTCGCCTACACCGTTCAGGCCGCGACAAAGCGGGACTTGCCCATTCGCTATGTCGCGGACGGGGCCCTGGTGACCCCCCTCGCCCAACCTGTACAACGTCAGCCGCAGAACGACGTCCTCGCGCTCGTCAGCATCAGCGACCCGGCCGAGGGCACCCGCGTCAGCGGATCCTTCGTGGCCCGCGGCCGCGCCAACTCACACGAAGCCACCGTGCCGTGGGAGATCCGGGACGAGTCGGACAATGTCGTCCTGGACGGGTTCGTCACCGCGCTGGGCTGGATGGACCGCCTGTACGAGTGGGAGACCGAACCGATCGACGTATCGGCGCTGCCGCCCGGCCGCTATACGTTCGTCGCCTTGACCTCCGACCCGTCGGGCGGCGCGGAAGGCTTCGGCCCGACGTCCGACACGCGCACGATCATCGTCGAATAGCCGCTCGGGGCGAGAAGGATGGCTGCCATGAAGCGCTTCACGACTCTGCTGGCGACCGGCGCGCTCACGCTGGCGCTCGCCGGCTGCGGTGACGACCCCGAGCCGGTGGCCGACGACCCGGGCAACGGCAAGAGCTCGAACGGCAAGCCGAGCGACAAGCCCACCGAGCCCACGGACCCGCCGAAGTCGTCCGAGCCGTCGGCGGACATGGTGACGGTCCCCGTCTACTTCGTCGGCGACACTCCTCAGGGTCCGCGACTGTTCCGGGAGTTCCGCAGGGTCGAGGCTGACAACCCGCTTGCTGAGGCGGCTGCGCTGATGACGGCCGGCGACGTCTCCGACCGCGACTACCGCACGCTGTTCCCCAGCGGCACGTTCAAGAGCATCGAGTACGACGACTCGGCCGCGTCGTTCATCGTGGAGATGCAGGACGACGGCTGGAAGACGCGCGCGAAGGGCATGTCCGCGGCCGCCGCCAAGCTCGCCGTCCAGCAGCTCGTCTACACGCTCCAGGGCGTCCAACAGGAGCGCGCTGACGTGATCGTCCGCCTCGGCGGCGCCTCCACGACGTTGTTCGGCATCGACACCTCCGATGGCGTGGCGGCCGCGCCGCAGCTCGACGTGCTCGGGCTGGTCAACATCACCACTCCCGAGGAGGCCCAGACGGTCAGCGGCACCTTCACCGCCGAGGGCGTCGCCAGCTCGTTCGAGGCCACCGTCCCGTGGGAGATCCGCCAGGGCGACCAGGTAGTTCAGAAGGGTTTCTCGACCGCGACCGGCTGGCTCGACAAGCTCTATCCCTGGCAGACCGAGGTCGACGTCTCCGACCTCGAACCGGGCGAGTACACCTTCGTGGCGATGACCGACGACCCCTCGGGCGGAGAAGGCGCTGGACCCACCGAGGACACCAAGACGATCATCGTGCGGTGAAGCTGAGCCGCCAGGTCCTGAACCGCACCCTCCTCCACCGCCAGCACCTGCTCGAGCGCGTCGACTCGACGCCGTTCGAGATGACCGAGTACCTGATCGGGCTGCAGGCCCAGGACAACCTGCCGCCGTACCTCTCGCTGTCCGCCCGGCTCACCAGCTTTGACCCGTACGACGTCACCCGCGGGCTCGAGGACAAGACCCTGGTCCGGCTGCTGGTGATGCGCGGGACCATCCACCTGCTCACTCGTGACGACGCCTTGATGCTGCGGCAGTGGACGCGCCCCGTCCACGATCGCGAGATCAAGGTGAGCCAGACGATCGGCTCGGCGCGGGAGATCGACCGGGACGCGTTCAGTGCTGCCGTCACCGAGCTCCTGGCCGACGGCCCGGTCCCGCAGAAGACACTCGGACTGGCGCTCGCCGAGCGGTTCGAGGACTACACCCCGACCCAGCTCGGTCAGCTCGCCCGGTCGACCCACGCACTGGCCCAGCTGCCACCGCGCGGCACCTGGAAGGGCTCGGGCGGCGTGGTCTACCAGCCGGTCGACGCGTGGCTGGAGGGCGACCTGGTCGAGCCCGACGTACCGGCCATCCTGCGGCGGTACCTGCGCGCCTTCGGCCCGGCCTCCGCGGCCGATGCGACCGCGTGGTCCGCGATCACCGGCCTGGCCGCGCTGATGAAGGAAATGGACGACCTCGAACGGCATGAGGACGAGAACGGCAAGGTGCTGTACGACGTCTCCGGTTCACCGATCGCCGAGGCCGACGTCCCGGCACCGGTCCGACTGCTCGGCTACTACGACAACGTCTGGCTCTCCCACGCCGGCCGTGACCGGGTCACCGACCCGGAGAAGCGCAAGTCGCAGCAAGGCCTCAACGGCGCCGCCGCGGCCCCGATCTTCGTCGACGGCTGGCTCGAAGGTCTCTGGCGGGTCACCGACGGGCACGTCGAGATCGCGACCCTGATGCGGAAGCTCACCAAGAAGGAACAGGCCGAGCTCGACGAGGAAGTCGCCCGCGTCGAGACACTGCTGGCCACCTGATCCCGTCGAATAGGGAGTTCTGGCCCCTTGAGTCGGAAGTTGTGGCCGCTCGCATCAAATCTGGGTCCGACTCGTGGGGCCAAAACTCACGATTCGCGGGGCCAGAACCCACGATTCGACGGATCAGGCCCAGCGGGAGGTGCGGGCCAGGATCGCGGCGGTCGCGGCGACTCCGGCGGTGGAGGTGCGCAGCACCTCGGCGCCGAGTCGTACGGCGTGCGCACCC
>CAVWPK010000011.1:0-920287 GCA_963756795.1 uncultured Actinomycetota bacterium
ACAGTCTTGTCCTCGCGCTCGCACCTAACTCTTGACCGCAGCTCGCACGATGGGCTGCCCAACTCAGGAGTCAGAATGTCCATCCCCACCCAGATGAGCCTGGTCGGCTTCGTCGCGTCAGCGCCGGAGCTCCACTTCACCAAGCAGGGCGCCGAGTGCTGCCGGCTGCGCGTCGGCGTCGAGCAGTGGCGCAAGGAGGTCGACGGGAGCTTCACCAAGCTCGACCCGACCTTCCACGACATGGTCGCGTTCGAGAGCACGGCCCGCGAGACCTACGCGCGGTTCCGCAAGGGCGACTCGTTCGTCGCCAGCGGCTACATCCACGAGTACGAGGTCGAGAGCCGCGACGGCGCCAGCGTGATCAAGGAAGAGTTCGTCGCCAGGAAGATCGGCCACAACGTCAACAAGACCGACTACGTGGTCGCAGCGCGGCCGCCACGCGGCACCGGAGCGCCCGCTGACGCCGGTACCCGAGCCGCCGCCCATCGCGATCTGAGCGGCCGTCGGTCATGGGCATGTACGACGAGCCCGACGACGACTACCGCGGAGTGACCGACCTTCTCGAGCGACCGCCGGAGTCGATGAACTGGAACCTCCTCGGCGCCGAGGACGCCGACCGCGAGTGGCATGACCTCGACCTCTGGGTGACCTGGCTGAAGGTCACCTTCGGGCTGCCGCCGTCGATCGTGCCGCCGTACTGGCATCGCCACGACGAGCTCGTCTGGGAGCTCTCGGCGCTGCACACCCACTGGCTCAGCTGCTACCACGAGACCGCGAGCCCGTCGGCGCCGATCGCGTGGATGCGCGACTTCGCGGACGCCCGCCACCGGCTGCGGGACTGGGTCGCGATCTGCGGCACGCGCCTCGACCGCGACCGCCCGACCCGCCAGACCGTCTGGCCCGGCGAGAAGGGCGTGGAACTCGGCGGCGAGATCTCCATCGCCGACCGCCGGCGCGACTTCGAGGAGTTCGTGCGCGCCGACGTGCTGCAGGCGGAAGGCCGCCGAGGCCGTGGCCAGGCGGTCCGTGCTCGGCTGAGCCGAGATCCGCCTCATGGGCACCGCCGCGCACCTTCATTCCACAGGCTTCGCGACCTCCAGCGACCCGCCTCGACGAACTGGCGACGGTGGCATTCCACCCAGGAAAGGAGTCGATCGTGCTTCTCCCCCACGCACAGACGTTGGCGCAGGCGCGTTCCTACCTCGCTGCGCTCGCCGATCAGGCCTCGACGATCGACGCCTCGTCGGCCTACGAGCACGTTCTCATCGAGCTCGATCGCATCCACGGCGACGAATGCCCATCGGCCGACGCCGAAGGGCTCACCGAGGACCGCGCCATCCTGCTGGCTGTCGCCACGTCAGCGCTCGAGGAGCTCGAGCAGTACGGCATCGACCCGCTCACCATCGAACTCGTCCTCGCGATGCTCGATGACGCGTACGCCTTGGACGGCACCTGATGTACGGGGAGACCGGCGCGGCGATGCGCACAGAGTTCGCGGCACTTCTCCGGCAGCACCGAGTTCAGCAGCGGCTGGCCGGGGCGACACCCGAGGCGCGCGAGGAACTCGGCGGACTGATCCGGACCTACCGGCAGACCGTGCTCGTCTGGCTCGGCCAGGCGATGCGCGCGGCGCAGCCCGCTCGCGTTCTCCAACATGCCGCCGGCACAGCCGAACCCGTTCCGGTCAGTCGGCTCAAGCGGCTCGCACCTGACCGCAGCCAGCGAACTGGCGCGGGCGATCGATCTCGCAAGACAGCAGTCGAGCGCGCGCCCCGCGTCGACCGGATGCACTGGCCACGCCGAACGCCAACCCGATGGTGGAGCACTGGCGCCTCGCCGCCCGCGCCGCGGCGCTCGCGGAACACGACACCAGCGAGCAGGTGTCCGCGCAGATGACCGCGCCCCAAGCCCAGGCGCTCGTCGGCGACGTCGCCGCGCTGACCCAGGCACTCGTCGTACTCGACCAGCGCTACAGGAACACACCCGGTTGGGAGCCGCTCGCCCAGAGCGCCCGACTCGGCTGGGCCTCGCTGGCCGCAGCGCTCGACGTCAACCTCGGGCAGCCTGACTACGCCGTCGATCATCTCGGCTGGCGCCCGAAGACGAAGGTCATCACCGGCCCGGTCCGTCCAGGGAGTCCTCGGCGTGCTGCAGGCGCAGCACAACCTCGTCGTCCGGATGAAGTCCGTTCCCAACGCGACGAACCTGCGCCTCGTCGTGGACTCGCAACGCCTCGTGTCCGCGCACCTCGCGCCGTACGCCGCGCGCATCGACGAACGTCTCGCCGAGCGATGGACCGAACGTGCCGAGACCTACTCCGTCATCCAGCAGGAGCTGCGCGAGATCGGTGGCCTGCTCGGCAAGGGCGGACTGGCCGTCGCCGAAGGCGCGAACGCCGTCGCGCGACTGAGCGCCCTCCCCGAGGACACGATCGTCGAGCCACGTGTCCTCTCCGGCTTCCAGCTGCTCTTCAACCGTCTCGACGACCGCATCGCCGACGTCATCGAGGACGGGGTCGAGCGTGGCGCCTTCTTCAAGCGCGTGACGCTCCCGCGCCTCGTGGGCGGGGGCGGGCAGCTGGTCCGCCCGGTCCGCGAACGCTTCGTCCCGGTCACGTCGGCGACGGATCTCGCAGTCGTGAAGACCGTCCGGAGCGGCTGCGCCCCAAGGACGAACCGCCGATGGCCACCCCGGGACCGACGCGAGTCGACCTGCACTCCGCACTGATCCACCGTCCGACCAGAGGAGGGGCTGTCGATGTCCCGAACCTCTAATCCCCGCCCGACCGTCTCCCGGTCGCGCACCGTGCTGGAGCGCCTGCTCTCGGCCGACGAGGTGGCCGAGTTCCTCGGGATCCCCGTCTCGACGCTGTACCAATGGCGGCACCAGGGCTGCGGACCGGACGCCTACCGCGTCGGTCGTCACCTCCGCTACGACCCCGCGATCGTGCGCGTCGTGGCTCGAGGAACACGGGGTCGATCACGATGGCGTGGGTTGAGCGGCGCGTCCGCAAGGACGCCAATGGCAAGCAGCAGACCACCTATCGCGTGCGATGGCGCGAGCCCGACGGGCGCGCGAGGGCGAAGACCTTCCCACGCAAGGTCGACGCAGACCGATTCGAGGCGAACGTGTCGGCGGACCTCGTGCGCGGCCACTACTTCGATCCCGACGCAGGCAAGGTCCCGTTCGACGAGTACGCCGCGAAGTGGCTTGCGGCTCAGACCTTCGAGGAAAGCACCGTCGAGATGGTCGAGCTGCGTTTCCGACTGCACGTGATCCCGACCCTCGGCTCTCGGAATCTGGCCGACTTCCAGCCGTCGACGATCCAGGGGTGGCTGCGAACGCTCACTGGGCTCTCCGGCAACTATCAGAAGGTCATCTACGCCAACGTCTCCTCCGTCTTCACTGCAGCTGTCGACGACGGCCTCATCCCCCGCAACCCATGCAAGGCGCCGTCGGTCAAACGGCCGAAGTCCGACCCACGAAAGCTGAAACCGTGGACGCGTGAACAGGCGATGGCTGTTCGGGAGCAACTGCCCGAGCGCTACAAGCTGGTCATCGACCTCGGCGTCGGCTTCGGGTTGCGCCAGGGCGAGATCTTCGGGCTCTCGCTCGGCCGACATCGACCTCAACACGGGCGAGATCGAGATCAATCGTCAGGTGAAGGTCCTTGGCGGAAACCGCCTGATCTTCGGGCTCCCGAAGGGACGGAAGGTTCGGACGGTTCCTCTTCCCGATGGTGTGCTGGAGCGGATCAACGAGCACGTGACGCGCTTCCCTCCCCGCTCGGTGACCTTGCCCTGGGATCGCACCGACGGAACGCCACGCACCGTCGACCTGCTGCTCTTCACGCGCGAGACCGGTGCGCTCAACCGGAACTACTTCAACCCTTCGGTCTGGCGTCCCGCGCTCAAACGGGCGGGGTTGGAGGTCAAGCGGCAGAACGGCTGTCACGCACTGCGGCACTTCTACGCGAGCACGTTGCTCGACGCAGGCGAGTCGATCTTGGCTCTCAGCGAGTACCTCGGCCACGCCGATCCGGGATTCACACTCCGGACCTACACTCATCTGATGCCGTCGTCGACCGAGCGGACGAAGGCCGCGATCGACGCGATGCTGGCGGGCGACGCTGTCGAGGCCGACCCCGAGGACGACGCCGACGGTAGTGAGCCGTGATGCCGCGGTGCGTACCCACTGCACCCCCGCAGCGCCTGCATGAGG
Source organism: uncultured Actinomycetota bacterium (assembly GCA_963756795.1). Taxonomy (GTDB): domain Bacteria; phylum Actinomycetota; class Actinomycetes; order Propionibacteriales; family Nocardioidaceae; genus Nocardioides. The sequence continues at coordinate 4,222 of CAVWPK010000011.1, forward strand.
CGTTTTCGCAGGTCAGCACGCTGAATCACTCACTATTACGACATTTAGAAGTCGGTTAGATGTGATGTCCCGGGCGGTACAACCTCCCTGGACATCACAGCTAGTCGACCTTCGGGCCGGGCGTTCGATTCAACCTCGTTGCTTGCACAGGCTGATCAGCGAAAGAACGTGAACCAGTGACGACCGGTCTTGAGAGCTTGTGGCTCCTTGGCGAGCCGATGCACGCCCACCGACCACTGCGCGAACCACTCGTCGCGCTCCGGTGCGACGAAGGCAACCTCGTCGAAGCCAGCCTCGGCGAACCACGTCCGGATGGAGGGGGTGAGGTCGGGATCACCGCGGTGCCGGGTCCAGATCACCTCGGCCCCCGGACCACAAAGCTGGGGCGCCGCCTCGATGGTCGTCCGGATGTCGCTGTCGCTGATATTGCCGAAGATGCCGCAGAGCAGAACCAGGTCGGCTGGCGCGGAGTCCCTGTAGACGCTGCTCTGCGCGGCGTCGGCTTGGTGCACCTCGACCCGTGCCTCTAGCACGTCAGCCGCAGCGCGGGCACGAGCGGCCAGCGCCGCGTCGGACTCGACCAGGAGGGCGCTGATCCGGCCCGCATCCGTACGGTCAGCGAGGGCGCCGAGCAGGTCGCGACCGTCACCGGCACATGCAGAGATCACATGCAACGGATCTGGAGCGGTCTGATCGAGGCGTCGGTTGATCTCGGCACGTACGGCGTCCAGGCGGTCGGCCAACCCGGAGTCATCTCGTGCATACGCGTCATGCCACTCAGACCAGTCGGTGTTCGTCATAGTGCGCGAGCCTACGAAAAGAACCTCGGGGCTGGAGTGCTCTGCCGGCCGGGCTCCCCATCTGCGCCGAGACAGAGCCCCGCAGGCCCAAGCCTGTTACAAGCCCGGTACAAATGGCCGGGAAGCCTCAACGTTTGCGCAGGTCAAAGTGGGTCAGTCAGTCACGATTACGACATCTACAGCGGTCGCAGTGCCGAACGGACTCCTGACCTGCAGCTTTTCAGGATCGGGGCGAGCGATGCGAAGGGCCGATCGTGCTGGCACGGTGTTGTCGCCGACAGCCCGCCGTGGAGGTCGCCCACATCGACCTGCCGATCACCGGCAGACATGGTCGCGGGGAGCGTGCCGGTGGCGGATGGACGCGCGGACGCCTGGACTACACCACCGACTGCAGCACCGACTCGCTGCTTGGGTCGCTGCTCGCCGTTCTCGGTTGGCTCTGGCAGCGGGAAACCGCCCGCCCACGCCGAGCCGAATGACCGGCCCGAGCGTCCAGGTCGGGCTCGTCTCATAGATTCACCGCTGCGCATATGCTGTGGCGCAAGGTCAGGGAGGCCCGCTTGACTCAGAACGCAGCCGCGAGCCGACTGGCGCGAGCCCTGCCGTTGCTGCGCTGGTGGTCCCGGGTGGACAGGAGGAGCACGCGGTTCGACCTGGTGGCCGGGCTGACCGGGGCGTTGATCGTGTTGCCCCAGGGTGTCGCGTTCGCGACGATCGCGGGACTGCCCCCGCAGTACGGCCTCTACGCCGCGATGGTGCCTGCCGTCGTGGCCGCGCTGTTCGGCTCGAGCTGGCACTTGGTGACCGGACCGACCACGGCGATCTCGATCGTCGTGTTCGCCTCTGTCTCCCCGCTCGCCGAACCGGGCACGCAGGAGTACGTCGGGCTGGTCCTGACCCTGACCTTCCTGACCGGCCTGTTCCAACTCGCCATGGGGCTGGCCCGGCTCGGGGCGCTGGTCAACTTCATCTCCCACACCGTGGTGATCGGCTTCACCGCGGGCGCGGCCGTCTTGATCGCGACCAGCCAGCTGAAGAACTTCCTCGGCCTCGACCTGGAGCGGGGCCTGCCCGTCCACGAGGTGCTGTTCCAGTCCGCCACCCACCTGGGCGACCTCGAGCCTGCGGTGGCGGCGGTCGGCGTGGTCACGCTGGCCACCGGGATCGCGCTGCGCCGAGTCCTGCCCAAGCTGCACATGATCGTGGCCCTGGTCGTTGGCAGCCTCACGGCGCTGGCGCTCCAGCGCTTCGCCGGCGCCGCCGACATCCCGACCGTGGGCGCCCTGTCGGCGACCCTGCCGCCGCTCTCCATGCCCGACTTCTCGCTCGACGCCGTCGGCAAGGTGGTCTTCCCGGCCCTGATCGTCACCTTGCTGGGACTGACCGAGGCGGTGTCGATCTCGCGAGCGATCGCGGCCAAGACCGAGCAGCGCATCGACGGCAACCAGGAGTTCATCGGCCAGGGCCTGGCCAACCTGGCGGGCAGCTTCTTCTCCGGCTTCGCCTCCAGCGGCTCCTTCAACCGCAGCGGCGTCAACCACGCCGCCGGTGCGCGCACCCCGTTGGCGTCCGTCTACGCCTCCGGGTTCCTGGTCCTGATCCTGACCGCGGTCGCCTCGCTCGTGGCCTACCTGCCGACCGCGGCGATGGCCGGCCTGCTGTTCCTGGTGGCCTACGGCCTCATCGACTTCGCCCAGATCAGGTCGACCCTGCGCACCAGCAAGCCGGAGACCGCGGTGCTCGTGGTGACCTTCGCCGGCACCCTGATCGACCTCGAGAAGGGCATCTTCCTGGGAATCATCCTCTCGCTGATGCTCTACCTCTCCCGGACCTCGCGGCCCGAGATGGTGCCCGTAGTGCCCGACCCCGACCCGGCCAGCTACTACTACGTGCCCGCCGACGACCGGGCGGAGTGCCCGCAGTACAAGATGCTGCGCATCCACGGGTCGCTGTTCTTCGGTGCCGTCAGCCACGTGCAGGGCGAGCTGCACGCCATCGACGAGGCCGACCCCCGGCAACGGCACGTGATGCTCGCCGCCCGCGGCATGAACTTCGTCGACATCGCCGGGGCGGAGCTGCTCGCCCAGGAGGCCCGGCGGCGCCGCAAGCTCGGGGGCGGGCTCTACCTCTACCGGGTCCAGCCCGTGGTGCGGGACCTGCTGGAGCACGGGGGCTACCTCGACGACATCGGGGCCGACCACCTGTTCCCGACCAAGTCGCACCCGATCGACACCATCTACCCGCGCCTGGACGCCGACATCTGCCGCAGCTGCACCGCGAGGATCTTCCCCCAGTGCCACGTCGTGCTGCCCGACGGCGAGCCCCGCTGAGCGCGTCTGCTCGCGGCTACTCCCGGTCGATCGCCCCACCCGCGAGCCGGTAGCCCGACTGTTGGGCGAACTCCGCGCTGACCGCGAACCGGTCGCCTCGCACGAGGGTGTGCCGCCACTCGAAGGGCCGGTCCCGGTCGTAGCCGAGGCGCTCGATCGCCAGCGCGGCGACGTGGGAGGGCATCTCCAGCATCTGCCGCTCCGCCGGCGTCGGCAGCACCGCCCGGAGGTGCTCGCGGCCACCGCTCAGGGTCACCCCGCAGCGCGCGTGCAGCTGCTCGTAGAGGGCGGTCTCGGTGAAGTCCACCTCGAGCAGCGGACCGGTCGCCGCGGCGGGCATCCACACCCGGTCCAGCGCCAGGGGACGATCGCTGGCCAGCCGCAGCCGTTCGAGATAGAACAGCGGCGTCGACGCCTCCAGGGACAGCCGCTCGGCGACCACCCCGTCGGCCCGCACGTCCCGGTGCCGTACGACGCTGCGCTGGGTCTGCCCGGCCGCCTCGACGGCGGCGAACAGGCTGTAGAGCGAGCCCATCGGCTGGTCGATCTCGGCCGGCCCGGACAGCCGTGAGGTGCGCCCGCGCTCGCCGGTGACGATCCCGGCCTGCCGGAGCCGGCGCAGCGCCTCGCGCACGGTGTGGCGGCTCACGGCGTACTCCTCGACCAGCCCGAGCTCGCCGGGGAAGGAGTCGGTGAACTCGCCCGCGCGCACCCGGCGGACCAGGTCGGCGTGCACCTGCTCCCACAGCGTCGACCCCGCAGCCCGGTCGACGGGCCGGGGCCCCGGCGCGCCGCCGCGTCCGGCGACGGAGGTCATGGCAACGGCGCGTCGCGGAGCTTGAGCACGTCGACCAGGAACCGCGCCGCTCCCCCGCCCTCGGCCAGCGCGAGCTCGAGCGCGCTCGGGGACGTTCGAGCTCGGTGGCCAGCAGGCGGAGCACCTCGTCCCGCGCCGTGGCGGCACCGCCCGGGCGTGCCGGCCGCTGCGTGCAGCTGCTCGAGCCGCTCGGCGGCCCGATCGAACTCGGCCTCGGCGCACTCCCACGGCTGGTCCCACGCCCGGTCGAGCAGGGCCAGCCGGACCGCCGGTCCGGCGTGGCGCTGCAGCACCTCGCCGATGAGCAGGAGGTTGCCGGTCGACTTCGCCATCTTCTCGCCCCCGAGCCGGACCTCGCCGACGTGCAGCACGGCCCGGGCGAACGGAGTCACGCCGGTCGCCGCCTCCACCATCGCCGACTGGTAGGCGTGGTGGGGGAACGCGAGGTCGGCTCCACCGACGCAGGACGTCCACGGAGCTGCCCAGGCAGGCCATCGCCATGGCCGCGCACTCCGCGTGCCAGCCCGGCCGCCCCCAGCCCCAGGGGCTGGGCCAGGCCGGGTGGTCCTCCAGCGAAGGACGCCAGACCGCCACGTCGAACGGCGACTCCCGGCCCGGGACGTCGTGCTGGTCGCCGAACTCCTCGGACGCGGCCAGCGCTGCGCTCTCCGCCAGGCCGGCCGCCGCGGCGATGCCCTGCGCCGCGGAAGTAGACGTAGCCCTCGCTCACGTAGGCGGCGCCGGCGTCGAGCAGGGCGGTGGCGAGCCGCTGCACCGGCCGGATGAAGGCCCGGGCGTGCGGGGTCATGTCCGGCGGCGCCGCGGAGAGCGCGCGCATGTCGCGGTCGAAGAGGAACTCCTGGGTCAGCGCGAAGTCGTCGTAGTGCCGGCCCTCGCCGCGAGCAGCCGCCGTGAGCACGTCGTCGACGTCGGTCACGTTGCGACAGGTCAGCGCGTCGACCCCGGTCGCGTGCGCCAGCGAGGCGACCAGGTCGGCCCAGACGAAGGTCGAGGCGTGGCCCAGGTGCGTGACGTCGTAGGGGGTGATGCCGCAGGTGTAGACCCGCAGCGGCCCCGGGGTGAGCAGCGAGCGGCCGCCCAGGGTCAGCGGCAGCACCCGGGGAGCTCGACCGGGTAGCGGCCGGCGGTGCCCACCACGCTGGGAAGAGCCGAGTCAGTGAAGCGAGCCGTGGGAAAGGACACCCCTGGAGTCTGCCACCGAGAGCCCGCCGCCGGGCACGCGGCGGCCGAGGGACATGCCCTTGCCCGCCCTGGGTACCGGTCGTACGTTGATTGAAATGTCCGGTCATATCGGAGGTGCACGCAGATGCTCAACGTCGAGGTCATCGACACCAGCGAACTCGGAGACCGCAGCTACGTCGTCCACGACGGCAGCACCGCGGTGGTCATCGATCCCCAGCGCGACATCGACCGGGTCCAGGCGATCCTCGACGAGCACGGGCTGACCCTGGCCGCGGTCGCAGAGACCCACATCCACAACGACTACGTGACCGGCGGCCTCGAGCTCGCCCGGCAGACCGGTGCCGACTACCTGGTCTGCGCCGACGACGAGGTGTCCTTCGACCGTCGGCCCGTCTCGGACGGCGACACGCTGTCCTACGGGTCGCTGGAGCTCCGGGCGATCGCGACCCCCGGACACACCCACACCCACCTGTCCTACGCCGTCTCGCGGCGCGGACCGCGGGACGAGGACCGAGCCGTCCGACGACGTGGCCGTGTTCACCGGCGGGTCCCTGCTCTACGGCAGCGTGGGCCGCACCGACCTGCTCGGCGAGGAGGAGACCGACACGCTCACCCGCGCCCAGTTCCACTCCGCCCGCAAGCTGGTCTCGCTGCTGCCCGACGAGGCCGGCGTCTACCCCACGCACGGCTTCGGCAGCTTCTGCTCCTCCGGCTCGGCCTCCGGCGGGGACACCTCCACCATCGGGGAGGAGAAGGAGCGCAACGACGCGTTGACCGAGGACGACGAGGACGCGTTCGTGACCAAGCTGGTCGAGAACCTCACGGCCTACCCGGCCTACTACGCACACATGGGCGCCCTCAACAGCTCGGACCCGGGCCCGATCGACCTGAGCGCACCCGAGAGCGTCGACGCGCACCGAGCTGCGACGCCGGGTCGACGCCGGCGAGTGGGTCGTGGACCTGCGCGACCTCAAGGCCTACGCCAGCAGCCACCTGCGCGGCAGCATCGGCATCGACCTCGGCGGGCAGTTCGCCACCTACCTCGGCTGGCTGATGCCCTGGGACACCCCCGTGACCCTGATCGGCGAGTCCGAGGAGCAGGTGAGCAAGGCCCAGCGCGAGCTGGTGCGGATCGGCATCGACCGCCCGGCCGGCGCCGCGGCCGGCGAGCTGGACGCGCTGGTCCCCGACGAGGAGCTGACCGGCTACCCGGTGGTGTCGTTCGAGGACCTGGCCGACAAGCTCGCCGAGTCCTCGCAGGAAGGGCCCGCTGCGGGTCCTCGACGTACGCCGCGACGACGAGCGGGCCGACGACGCGATCCCCGGGTCGAGCCACATCCCGATCCACTCCCTGCTCGATCGCCTCGACGAGGTGCCCGACGGCACCCTGTGGGTGCACTGCGCCAGCGGCTACCGCGCGTCGATCTGCGCGAGCCTCCTGGACCGCGAGGGGCACGACGTGGTCCTGATCGACGACGAGTTCGACAAGGCCGTGAAGCTGGGGCTGACGACGTCGGGCAGCTGAGCCGGGCAGTCGGCGAGGCATTGCCTCGACGTCCAGTCGTTCAGCAAATGCGCGGCGATCGTCAGATCTTCGGGCCCGCGGCTTGACGGGTCAACGGGTCAACGGGAGCCACTCAACGGCATAGGAAGTGGTCGTGATGGCGACCACTTCCTATGTCGTTGTAGAAGTGCACGGGTGGAGCATCTCGCCACGAGCCGACCGGGGTACGAGCCGATCTGTCACGAGCGCTCATGACGGGTCGAGTGAGTCCTACCTCTTGCCAGTTCGGCTCGCCACCAGGTGCCGCCCTCGATCCGCTCGACTCGGCGCAGGACAAGGTCGCCGTACGCAAACTCGTCGAGCTCTGCCCGGGTCAGCGGCCACGGCGGTCCTTTCACGTCGGAGTCTTCGTCCCGTGTGGTCGCCAGGACCAGCAGCGTGCCTTCTGGTGCAACCAACGCGGCGATGTTCTGCGCCGCGGCCCGGTGCTGCTCAGGCGGCATCGACTGCACAGTGAGACTCTCGACAACCAGGTCGAACCTGCCCTGCCACTCGCGGGGAAGATCCAGGACATCAGCAACGAGGTAGTCCACCTCGCTGGCGGGGTACTTCCGCCGCGCCGCAGCAATCGAGGTCGGCGCGAAGTCGAACCCGGTGGCCCGATGTCCCAGCCGTGCAAGGAACTCGGCGTCGGCCCCGTAGCCGCATCCGACCACCAGCGCCTCGCGGCCGTCACCCGCTAGGTTCTGCGCCTCGGCCCACTCCACGAGCTGTGGACGAGGGCCGCCGTAGTCCCAGGGCGGCCTGGGACCATCGGCCTCCGCGCCGGCGTAGATCGCCTCGAACATGCCGGATGGCTCACCCGTCATTGCTCGAGGCTACTGAACAACGTCTCCCCGCGGCACCAGCTCAGAGCAGAGCGAGGAACACATCGACCCGCTGCCGTTGCGGGTGCGTCCGGGAACCAATCCCGTCAGACCACGGACAGCGGCAGCGACCGGCCGACCAGGCTGCGCCGGACGACCGGCAGCTCCGCCGCGATCCGCCGGATCTCCATCACCGAGGGCGCAGTCGGCGTCGCCACCACGGCCGGCACCCCGAGGTCGCCGGACGTGCGCAGCGGCAGGTCCAGCGGGATCTGCCCGAGCAGCGGGGCGTCGATCGTCGCCGCCAGCCGGGCGCCACCACCCTCACCGAAGATCGGCGTGGTCTCCGCGCACGAGCCGCAGACCAGGGCCGACATGTTCTCGATGACCCCGGCCACCGGCATCCGGGCGTCGCGGGCCATCCGGCCCACCCGGGCCGCGACCGTCTGGGCGGCCACCTGCGGGGTGGTGACCGCGAGCAGCTGCGCGTCGGGCAGCAGCTCGAGCAGGGTCATGGTGACGTCGCCGGTGCCGGGCGGCAGGTCGAGGAGCAGGGTGTCGAGCTCGCCCCAGTGCACGTCGGTGAGAAACTGCTCGATCGCCTTGTGCAGCATCGGTCCGCGCCAGACGACGGGCTGCTCCTCCTCCACGAAGAACCCCACCGACATCAGGGCCACCCCGTAGGCCTCGACCGGCAGCATCACGCCCTTGAGCGCCACCGGCGCGCGACGGACGCCGAAGAGCTGCGGGATCGAGTAGCCCCAGACGTCGGCGTCGAGTACGCCGACGCGCTGCCCCTGCTTGGCGAGCGCCACGGCCAGGTTGGCGGTGACCGAGGACTTCCCGACGCCGCCCTTGCCGCTGGCAACCGCGTAGACGTTGGTGGCGGACCCGTCACCGAACGGGTGGGTGCCCTCGGCCCGGCCGCCGCGCAACCGTCCGGCCAGCTGAAGCCGGTCGCTCTCGCTCATCGCGCCGAGGGTGACCTCCACCCGCTCCACACCCGGGACCGCGCCCACGGCGTCAGTCACGTCCGCGACCAGCCGGTCCTTCATCGGGCAGGTCGCCGTGGTCAGCCGGACCGTCACCCGGACCAGGCCGGACCTGCCGAGCTCGACCTCCCCGACCATGCCGGCCTCCGGCAGCGGCATCCGCAGCTCGGGGTCCTCGACGCCGGCGAGGGCTGCGTGCACTGCCGTGAGGTCCACCGCGGCGGCGGACCGGCTCCTGGAGAGCAGGCTCATGCGTCCTCCCCGGAGGTCTCGGGGCGTCCACCGTCGACCCGGAAGGCCCGCCGCTTGGGCTTCACCGGGCGCATGAAGAACTCCGGGCGGCGCAGCCCTGACGCACTGGGCCCCGGCCGGGTGGTGTCCATCCAGGCCCGGTAGATCTCCCGCGACCGCTTGGTGTCGACGACGACGTCGCCGTACTGGTCGTCCTCTCGCGCCCGCTCCAGGCGCACCTTCTGGTGCCAGCAGTGCATGCCGGACAACGGGTCGGGGTGCACGGCGAAGGCGAGGTTCTGGTGCACGCCCGGGTCGTCCCAGTCGATGCGCTCACTGTCGGGGTCCTCGCTCTTGAAGGGCTTGACCCCCTCCTTGTAGCGCAGCTTCCAGACCCCGTCGTCGCTCTTGGTGAGGTCGACCAGGCCCATCACCCAGCGCGAGCCGGCGTGCTCGGAGGTGCGCCAGCGGCCCATGTGGTGCGAGAGCCCGAGGACGCCGGGCCGGATCGCCTCGGTAGCCCACGCACGCGCGACGAAGTAGCCGATCTCGGTGTTGACCCGCACCAGGTCGCCGGTGGCGAAGCCGAAGCGGGCCGCATCCACTGTGTTCATCCACATCGGGTGGGCGTTGCTCAGCTCGTTGAGGTACTTCGCGTTTCCCGACCTGGTGTGGATCAGGGTCGGGATGCGGAACGTCGGCACCAGGACCATCTCGCCGCCGCTCCCGTCAAGCGAGCGGTGGCTCACGTGCGACTCGATGTAGCCCGGCGCGGCGTACTCCGGCCAGCCGAAGTCGACCATGGTGTCGCTGAACAGCTCCAGCTTGCGCGAGGGCGTCAGCCACCCCTGGGTACGGGAGCCGTCCTCGTGCACCACTCCCACCGAGCCGGCCTCGCCGACCAGCGGTGGCGTCGAGTCCAGGGTGACCGGCTTGCGCAGCACCCCCTGCGCGTCGACCGTGGTGCCCTCGACCTCGGCGTCGGTCAGCACCCGCTCGTCGACGCGGTAGGCGTCCTTGGTCACCTCGAACGCGCCGTACTTGCGCATGAACTCCAGCGGGCTCAGCCCCTGCTCCGCCGCGGCCTCGGGGAGGCCGGGCACGCTGTTCTCGAAGACCCAGCGGTAGTACTCGTCGACGGTCACCTTCTCGCCGGGGCGGTACGGCGACTCGAAGTACTTCCGGATCCCCAGCGAGCCGTCGGGGTCGATGCGCCAGGACAACTCGAACCAGAACTCGTTCTCCTCCCAGACCTCCCCCGGGTTGGACTCGCGGGAGTCCGAGACGATCCGGCCCATCTTCTCCATCGCCACCCGCGTCACCGGCTGGCGGAATCCGAGCCACTTCCCGGCGTACTGCTCGTAGGACTGGGTGTCGTGGCGCTCGGTGCTGTGCCCCATCGGCAGCACGTAGTCGGCGAACGTCGCGGTCTCCGACCACGTCGGCGTCAGCGCCACGTGGCACTCCACCAGCGCCTCGTCGGTCAGCGCCTCGAGCCAGCTGAACCCGTCGGGGTTCGTCCAGACCGGGTTGTAGACGCGGGAGAAGTACATCGCCAGCTTGCCCCGGCCGTCCTTGAGCAGGTGCGGCAGCAGGATCGACATCTCGTTGGTCGAGAGCGGGAACTCCCGGGGGTAGAGAAGTTCGTTCCACGACTCGTGGCCAGGCGGTACGTCGGGTCCGTCGGCGATGATCTTGTCCCAGCCGTTGGGGCTGGTGCCGCCCTTGGTGCCGACGCTCCCGGTGAGGACGTTGAGGAAGAACAGCGCCCGGGAGACCTGCCAGCCGCCGAGGTTGCCGGCGGTGGCTGCCCGCCACACGTGCGCTGAGAGCGCGCTGCCGGCGGTGGCCACGATCTCGGCGAGCTCGGCGATCTGCTCCTGCGGCATCTGCGCCTGCTCGGCGGCGTAGGCGAACGTGTACTGCGCGTAGTCCTCGGTCAGCAGCCGCATGAAGGCGTCGAAGTCGTCGGCCGGCGCCTCGGGGTGCAGGTGCTCGAGATAGGTCGACCAGTTCACCCACCGTCGGATGAAGTCCCGGTCGACCTGGTCCGTGCGCAGCAGGTAGGACGCGACCGCCAGCAGGATCGCCGCCTCGCTGCCGGGCCAGGGCGCCAGCCACAGGTCCGCCTTGGAGGCAGTGTTGGACAACCGCGGATCCAGCACCACGAGCTTGGCACCGCCGGAGACCTTGCCCTCCATGATCCGCTGGGCATGCGGGTTGAAGTAGTGACCGGCCTCGAGGTGGCTGGAGATCAGCAGGATCACCTTGGCGTTGGCGTAGTCCGGCGAGGGGCGGTCGTATCCGCCCCACAGCGCGTAGCCGAGGCGGGCACCGGCCGAGCAGATGTTGGTGTGGGTGTTGTGGCCGTCGACCCCCCAGGCCAGCAGGAAGCGCTCGGCGAAGCCGTCCTCGCCGGGCCGGCCTACGTGGTAGAGCACCTCGTCCTTGCGGTCCTCGACGATGGCGGCCCGGATCCGACCCGCGATGTCGTCGAGGGCCTCGTCCCAGCTGACCTGCTCCCAGTCGCCGCCGCCGCGCTTCCCGGCGCGCCGCAGCGGGTGCAGGATCCGCTCGGGGTCGTTGATCTGGTTGATCGTCGCCGGCCCCTTGGCGCAGTTGCGCCCGCGTGATCCCGGGTGCGCCGGGTTGCCCTCGAGCTTCTTGATCGAGAGGTCCGACTTGTCGACGTACGCGAGCAGGCCGCAGGCCGACTCGCAGTTGAAGCAGGTGGTCGGCACGAGCATGTACTCGTGGGGCACCTTGCGCGGGTGCGCCTTCGCGTCGTACTCGACGTGGTGATCCCAATCGGCGACCGGCGGGAAGTTGCGCAGGCGCTCGTGGGTGCGCTCCCCCGGCAGCACCAGAGGGGTGATCTCGCGCTCGGAGTCCAACGTCATGACGGGTCCCTTCGAGGCAGGGTGGACTGAGGAGTGGTGCCGGCGGTGTCGGTCACGACAGGGGGACGTCCTGGCCGGCCCGGACGAAAACGCTCTCGTAGGCCAGCAGCGCAGGCTGGACGAGGAGTCCCGCCACCGCCAGCCAGACGACAGGAGCGCCCGCCCCGGCGATGGCCCCGAGGACGACGGCCACCGCTACCGGGAGCACCCCGGCGAGCCAGAACGTGCGTGCGTACCGTCCCGCCCTGACGATCCGCGCGGCCACGGCGGCTTGTGCGGTGTCGTGCTCGCCGAAGTACTCCAGCCCGAGCATCACCAGGTGCAGGACGGCCCCGGTCACGAAGGACGCCGCGAGCAGGGTCCACGCCGAGTCCGAGAGATCGGCGAACAGGCCCGCCACGGCGAGCGCGCCGCTGCCGACCATCACCGCCTGGGCGAGCAGGTGCCAGAACAGCAGCCGGGACTGCCACAGGTCACGCCCCTCGGCCTGGCCGAAGAGGAAGGCGGTGTAGCCGGCCATCATCGCGCTCACCGGCAGGCCCAGCCAGGCCAGCGGCGTCGTCGCCCAGCCAAGATCGAGGATCACCGCTAGCAGCCACAGGACGGCCCCGCCCGAGAAGATCGCGAGGACGTAGGAGCCCAGCACCAGCCAGGAGGTCCAGTTCGACTTCAAGAAGATGTAGAGGAACCGCTCCGGTCTCTTGAGGTCCCAGACCAGCAGCGCACCGGTGGTGGCCGCTCCGAAGAGGCCGAGCAGCGGGGCGACGTAGTCGCCCACCGACCGCAGGTCGATCCCGAGGATGTGCGCCAGGCAGGCCAACGCGAGCGCCCCGGCACCGACCCCCTTCGTCCACAAGTAGGTGGTCACCTTCCAGCCCCAGGGACGGGGATGGGCGGTGTTCAAGGTGGTGTGGGCATTGGTCGCCGGGTCCACCGGGAGGTCCACGGCGTTCTCGAGGCGCTGCGCATCCGGCTTGGCCCAGATGTAGGTGTCTTGGACGGGCGCCCCGAGCGGGTCGAGCACGGCCCTGTCGGCTCCGAGGTAGAAGACGTTGGGCCCGGTGCCCTGCTCCGGCGAGCGGACCGTCGTGGGGTTGTCCTCGACCAGACGAGCGATCCCGCTGGTCGGGTCGTCGAGGTCGCCGACCCAGATCGAGTGGGTAGGGCAGACCACCACGCACGCCGGCTCGAGGTCCTCATCGACCCGGTGGGCGCACAGGTTGCACTTGGCGGCGGTGCTGGTGTCCTTGTCGATGTAGATCGCGTCGTAGGGACAGGCCTGCATGCAGCTCTTGCAGCCGATGCACCGCTCCTTGTCGAAGTCGACGATGCCGTCCTCGCGCTTGAACAGAGACTCTGTCGGGCAGATCTTCACGCACGGCGCGTCCGTGCAGTGGTTGCACCGCATCACCCCGAAGGAGCGCGTGGAGTCGGGAAAGGACTCGCCATCGACGTACTTGACCCAGGTCCGAAACTGACCAACCGGTATATCGTGCTCGGTCTTGCAGGCCACGGTGCAGGCGTGACACCCGATGCAGGTGCGTTGATCGATGGCGAACCCGAGCTGCATCCCGTCAGCTCTTCCGGACGAGGTAGCGGTAGACGCCGTCCTCCGTCGAACTTTCGAGCAGCTCGTTTCCGGTGTCCTTGGCCCACGACGGGATGTCGCTCTGCGAGCCGCCATCGGTCGCCTCGATCAGGAGCACCTGACCCGAGCTGAGGCCCTTCATCTGGCGTGCGGCGAGCAACACCGGCATCGGGCACTTCTGGCCCTTCGCGTCCGCGGTCGCATCGACGTGCTGATCCATGTGACTCCTCCATTCAGGTCCATTCAGGTCCATTCAGGTCCATCCAGGTCCATCCAGGTCCATCCAGGTCGACTGGCCGAGATGGTCAGATGAACAGGTTGATCTGGGACCGGCTCATCTCCGAGAGCGCCGTCGCGGCGCCCACCGGGTCCCCGGCTCCCTCGATGAGCTGGTCGCGACGTAGGCCCATCAGCTCCATGGTCATCTCGCAGGGCCAGAGGTTCACGTCCAGCTCGATGCACAGGTCGAGCAGCTCCTTGGGGCTGGCGACCTTGTTGTTCCGAGCCAGCTTCTTCATCATGAAGGCGCCGGCACCTCCCATGTTCAGCTTGGAGAGCTTCATGTGGCTGACGCCAGGCGGGTTCATCCCCGCCAGCGCCTTGGTCATCGCGTTGGTGCCGGTAATCCGGACGTCGTCGCGGACCAGCGGGAAGAGCCCCCAGAAGGTGAAGAAGATGGTGGTCTTCATGCCGTAAGCGGCTCCCGTCGATCCGAGGATCAGCGTGGGCCAGATCTTGTCCAGATCCCCGCTCCACGCGACGATCGTCATGCTGTCGGGCGTGTCGTCCTCGGTTGCCGCATCGGTCATGGCCGGGCTCCTCCATCGGTGACGAGGGGATTGCGCTGTGTTGCCGGTCACATTACATTCGTGATGACGCATACAACAACCTCCCAACGGAGTTGCTTGTACGGACATTGGGCGGCGTAACTCACCTACGGCGGCGCCACGCCCGACCGACCTCGGGATGGGAGCACGACATGGAAGCCTGGACGATCTCGGCTGCCGAGCTGCACGAGGGGATTCTGCGCGGTCACATCTCGGAGATCCTCGACGTCCGCAACAGCGACGAGTTCGAGCAGCAGCGGCTCGAGACGCGCCGGGAAGTCCCGATGCGGCACGTGCCGGTCTACGAGGTCCTCGAGGAGCCCGAGCGGTTCGCCGACGACACTTTGGACGACGCCATCGTCATCTGCGGGCACGGGAACGGCTCAGCCCTGGTGGTGCAGGAGTTCAGTGCCTTGGGCAAGGAGACCCGGTCGCTGGCCGGCGGCATGGAGGCCTGGGCCCAGCTGCTGGTGCCGATGGCTATCGAGGGCCTGCCGGAGCCGGTGCGGGCGTGGCAGCTCCAGCGCCCGGCAAAGGGCTGTCTCTCCTACGTCATCGGGGTCCCGGGTGAGAAGTGCGTTGTCGTGGACGCCGCCCGGCACCACGCGCCGTACCTCCAGCTGGCCCAGCGGCACGACATGACGGTCACCCACGTCATCGACACCCACGTGCACGCAGACCACATCAGCGGCGGCCCGGCGCTGGCCGAGCAGCTCGGCGTGGAATACCACCTTCCGCCGGAGGACAGCGCCGAGGAGATCCCGTTCCCCAACCGTGCCCTGGCCGATGGGGAGGAGCTAGAGCTGGGCGCGCACACCGTGATGCGGGCCATCACGATGCACCTGCCCGGTCACACCCCCGGGACCACCGCGCTCCTGGTGGGCGAGCGGCTGCTGCTGGTGGGCGACACCATCTTCGTCCGCGGCCTTGGGCGCCCGGACCTGACCGGACAGGCCGAGGACCTCGCGCGGTCACTCTTCGCCAGCCTCCACGACCGGCTGGAGCCGCTCGACCCGGACACCGTCATCGCTCCCGCGCACTGGTCGAGCCCGGATGAGTTCAGCGACGCCGGCACCGTGACCACCACGCTGCGACAGGTCTTCGAGGCAACGCTGCTCAACGAGCGGGCCATCGATCGCTTCGTGGCTGAGATCGTGTCCACGCTCCCGCCCGCGCCCGAGGCCTATGACACGATCAGGCTGGTCAACGCAGGGCGCCTGCGGCCGCCCGAGGAAGAGCTCCTGGTGCTCGATGTCGGACGCAACCAGTGCGCGGCGTCCACCTCGCTGACATGACCCGACCGAGGAACAGGGGGATGGCCCGTGCCGCCTGATTCCTTCTCCCCCGAGTCCGGCACCGCGCGTGACCCGGACGGCGGCTCCGACCCTGACTACCGCTTCACCTTGGCCAACGAGCGGACCTTTCTGGCCTGGGTCCGCACCGCCCTGGCCCTGATGGCCGCCGGGGTCGCGGTGATCCACTATGTCCCGGGCCTGAGCCTGATGCGGCACCTCCTCGGGTTCCTGCTGATCGGTCTGGGCGGATTCCTGTCCGCGATGTCCTACCGCGACTGGCGACGCAACGAGCACGCCATCCGGCTGGGCCGAAAGCTGCCGCCGTCCTTCGTCCCGCGGCTCGTGTCCTGGGCTCTGGCGCTCGCCGCGGTGGCTGCGCTGGCCCTCGTCATCGTTGATCTGGTCGACTGAGCATGATTCCTCGGTGGCCTTCCCGCGGCGATCGTCACCAGCCGCACCACGACGCAGGCCTCCAGGCCGAGCGCACGGCGATGGCCTGGCAGCGCACCTCCCTAGGCCTCGCGGGCGTCTCGGCGCTCCTCCTGCACCAGACCGGGGGCCGACTCGTCGCGGCACTGCCCGGCGTGCTCGGTCTCGCCCTGGCGACAACGTTCCTGGTGGTCGGCGAGCTGCGCTACGAACGCATCACGGCCCGCATCGGGGCCGGGGCAGACCCCGTCGATCCCCGACTGCCGCTGCTGATGGGCGGCGCCGGGACGCTGCTCGCGGCGATGGCCGTCGGGCTGATCCTCCTTCAAGGTTAAACTTGACGAGGCGGCCGGTCCGGTCCGATACCCAGGGAGGTGCGCATGGACGAAGCCCTGGAAGCGGAGCTGCGTGAGCTGCACGAGCGGGTCTGCAAGGCCATCTCCGACCCGAAGCGACTCCTGATCATCAACGCGCTCCGCGATCGCGAGCTCAGCGTCGGTCAGATCGCAGCCTCATTGGATCTGAGCCAGTCCAACGCCAGCCAGCACCTCGCGGTCCTCCGCGAGCGCGGCATCGTGACGACCCGTCGCGCCGGCACCAGCGTCTACTACTCCTTGCGGAGCCAGAAGATCCTGACGGCGATCGACCTGATGCGGGAGTTCGTCGCGGAGGAGATGGGAAAGCCCGCCGAGCAGCCGGCCCACAAGCTGACCAGCGTCTTCCTCGGCTGAGGACCCGTTCATGCCGCTGCTGCGGTGACCCGTTCATGCAGCAGATCCTGGATGGCCATGGTGCTGGTGACGAACGGGCGGCAACAACCGACGGCCGTCACCGAAGAGGCGCAAGCGCCCCGGGTCAGGCCCAGGTCGCGAACCTGCTTGCAAGTGCCCGCCACCGCCGATCCAGCGGCCAGGCGCGTCGGCTCACCGGCCGTGTTGCGCGACCAGCCACCGCATAAACGTCGAGTTCTCGCGAAGCGCCTGCGTCGAGACTGCCTCCGGGTGCGCCCCGAACTTTGCGACGACGGTCCCCTCGTGCGGATCTACCCACAAGTACTGTCCGTGGATCCCAGCACCATAAATGGCGCCATGCTCGTCGCCGGTGATCCACCACTGGCTGCGGTAGCTGCCACGTGGGTGAACGGAGCGGAAGTGAGTGCCGGTTGCTGCGCCGGCGTCCCCACCGGCCATGATGTCGCTCACGAACGACCCGGGGACGACTTGCCGTCCGTCGACCGCGCCACCGTCGAGGAGGAGCTGACCGAGTCGCGCAAGGTCCCGCGTTGTGCATGCGACGCCGCCGTTCGCGAACGCGAAGCCTCCAGCGTCGACGGTGATGTCCGCATCGTGCTGGGTCGGCAGCTTCGACCACAGCTGCGACGACATCACCCGGTGGTACCGCTGGCCGGTGACCGCCTCGACCACCCAGGCGAGGGCGTCAGTGGTTGCCGAGCAGTACTGCAGTCGCTGGCCGTGGATCCCGGCAGGGCGAAGGGTCGTCAGGAACTCGTAGGTGTCCGCGGGGTCGCCCGGTTGCCGCGGTCGCCAGCCGGCCACACGGTCCTGCTGGGCAACATGCGCCGCCGGGTCGTGGTAGGTCTCGTCGTACTCGACGGCGACCAGCATGTCGAGCGCATCGCGGACCGTTGCATCCCTGAAAGCGGAGTACTTCAGGCGCGGCACGAGATCGCCGATGAGGGAGTGCTCCTGCAGGACACCTTGGCCGATCAGCTGGCCGATGAGCAGCCCGCACAGGGTCTTCGACACCGACATCAACGTGTGCCGCGACGTCGGTCCCATGCCTGGGCCGTACCACTCACCCACGAGCTGCCCCTGCCGCAGCACGACGACCGATCGCGCGGCTGTCGCGTCAACGAGCTCGCGGAAGGCCGGATCGGTAGCGCAGGTCAGCGGCGTGTGCGCCACGTCATCGGCTTGAGCAACGCGAGAGACGACCGCGGTGGGCACGATCTCGGAGATGTGCCCGAACCCCCACGTGTTCCACGGCGGGTCCTGCCAGTTGCTGAGGTTGACCTCTCCGGGCGCGAACGCTCCATCCAGACCGTCACCGGGCGTGCGGCTCACTTCGGTGCTTCCTTTCGACTCTCCAGTGCGAAGCGCAGGTTGTCGCTGTCGACCGTCGGGCAGGCGGCCACCAGGTTCTGCGTGTACTCGTGCCGAGGCGCCACCAGTACGTCGGCAGCGCGGCCGTCCTCGACGATGCGGCCTTCGAGCATCACCACCACGTCGTCGGACAAGTACCGAACGACGTCGAGTGAATGCGAGATCATCACGAATGTGAGGTCGCGCTCGGCCCTCAGATCGGTCAGCAGGTTCAAGATCTGCGCCTGGACCGAGACATCGAGGGCCGACGTCGGCTCGTCGAGGATCACCAGCTCCGGGCCTGTCGCCAGAGCCCGCGCAATGCCGACTCGTTGGCACTGACCACCGGACAACTGGTGCGGCAGCCGGTCTCGATAAGCCTGAGGGAGTGCGACCGCATCCAAGGTGTCGCCGATCGAGCGCGCCAGCTCGGCTCCGCGCATGCGGGTGTGAAGGCGGAGCGGCTCGGCGATGCTCTCCTCGACGGTCATCCGCGGGTTCAGCGCCATGACTGGGTTCTGGAACACCATGCCGACACGTCGGCGCATCCCCCGGAGCTGCTTGGTCGACATCCTGGCGACGTCGGCGCCGTCGAAGGTGACCGACCCGCTGGTGGGTCGCAGGAGTCCGAGCAGGCAACGCATCAGCGTGGTCTTGCCCGAACCAGACTCCCCCACTACCCCGAGCGAGGTTCCCTTCTCGATCTGGAGGGTCACCTGATCCAGTGCCACGTGCGAAGACCTTCGTGACTTGAACTCGTGCACGAGGTCGCTGGTCGATACCAGGGCACTCACAGCTCATCACCTCGAATGCAGGCGACTTCCTGCGTGGGTGAGATTGGCCGGAGATCTGGGTCGACCCGTCGGCACGCGTCGATGGTCGCGTGGCACCGGTCGGCGAAGGCGCAGCCCTGCAGGCCCAGGAAGTTGGCCGGCACCTGTCCGGCAATAGATCGGAGGCGACCATCCGACTGACCAGGCAGAGCTCCGATCAGGCCTTGGGTATAGGGATGCTTCGGTGTCTTGAGCACCGTCTCGGTCGGTCCGCTCTCGACGACGCGTCCGGCGTACAGCACCGCGACACGGTCGCAGGTCGCCTTCACGACGCCCAGGTCGTGGGTGATCATCAGGACGCTGAAGCCCAGAGCGTGCTGCAGCCTGAGGATCAGAAGCAGGATCTGACGCGACACGGTGACGTCGAGCGCCGTGGTCGGCTCGTCGAGGATCAGCAGCTTCGGTTCACACAGCAACGCCATCGCGATCATGACCCGCTGCAGCATGCCGCCGGACAGCTCGTGCGGGTAGGCGCTCATCACGCGCTGGGTGTCTGTCAGCCCGACGTCGGTCAGATGCCGGACGATGACCGCTTCTGCCTCCTTTCCACGAATGTTGCGGTGGCGTCTCAGCACCATTCGCATCTGGTTCCCGAGACGAAACACGGGGTTGAACGCCGTCCCGGGGTTCTGGAAGACGATGCTGATCGCTTCACCCCGGTGGAGGGCACGTTCCTTCTCCGGCAGGGACAACTGCTCGACGCCGGCAAACGCGACGTGCCCGGTGGCCGTGGCTTGTTCGGGGAGCGTGCCCAAGATGGCGTGGGCCGTGATCGTCTTGCCGCAGCCCGTTTCGCCCACCATGCCGACCACCTCCCGCTCCCCGATCTCGAACTGGACGCCGCGTACCGGCCGATTGGTGACTCTGCCGCGGTCGGTGAAGACGATCTCGAGGTCGCGGACGTCGAGGAGTACCGGGGTTGACGGCACTGCCGAGGTTGACGACCCTCTGGTCATCGCTTCACCTTCCGGGGGTCGAGTACGTCGCGCAGCGAGTCGCCCAGCAGGTTGAACGCCAAGACGGTGACGAAGATGGCCAGACCGGCGAAGGTCGAGACCCACCAGGAGGTGAAGATCTGGCTCCGCCCCTCGGCGACCATCAGTCCCCAGTCAGGTGCCGGCGGCTGCGCGCCGAGGCCGATGAATGCGAGCGCCCCCGCCGCGAGGACGACCGTGCCGATGTCGACGGTTGCCTGGACGAGCACCGGGGTCATCGAGTTCTTGATGATGTGGCGGCGAAGGATCGTCCGGGACGGGACCCCGATCGCTTCGGCGGCGGTGACGAACGGGCGACTCCTGAGGGATCTAGCCTCGCCGCGAACCAGGCGGGCGTACCAAGGCCACCACGAGACGACCAGGGCAAGTGCCGCGTTCTTGAGGTCGGGTCCCAGGAGCGCGACAACGACCATCGCGAGCAGGAGCGGCGGGAACGACTGGAAGACCTCAGTGACCCGCATCAGAATTTCGTCGATCCAGCCACCGCGGTAGCCGGCGATCGCCCCGAGCGGCACACCGATCAGCGCTGCGGCGAACACGACGGAGACCGATATCAGGAGCGCGGGCCTGGTGCCCATGAGAACCCGGCTGAGCATGTCGCGTCCGAGCTGGTCGGTCCCGAACGGGTGCTGCCGGCTGGGTGCCAGGTTGGCCGCGTCGGCGTTGGTGGTGCCGCGGCCCTCCGCCGGGTACGGCGCGAGCCAGGGCGCCAGGACGGCGACAACGACCAGCGCGACGACCAGCAGCAGGCCCACGAGAGCGAGCCGATCGCTGCACAGCGTGCGCAGCAACGACTGACGTGGCGTCGGCGGGAGCGGCGATGCGGACGATGGTTCGATATTGATCTGGGCCATGGTCAGCTCCGGGTCCGGGGGTCGAGCCTGGCTTGGAGGAGATCGACGACGAAGTTCGTCATCAGGTATCCAGCAGCGCCGAGAAGGGTGATGGCCATGATCACCGGGTAGTCGACGGCCAGCATCGCCTGCGTGGCGTACTGACCGATTCCGGGCCAGTTGAAGACGACCTCCACGAAGAAGGTCCCGGTGAGCATGTAGGCCACTGAGAGCCCGACGACCGTCAACGGCGCAGAGACTGCGTTCTTCAAGGTGAGCTGCCACACGATCCTTCGCCGGCTCAGGCCGTAGGCGCGCGCGGTCAGCGCGTAGTCCTGGTCCAGGGACTCCAGCATCGATGCCCTGGTCATTCGGGCGATCAGACCCATCGGATAGGCAGCAAGGGTGACCGCGGGCAGGACGAGGTGTTCGATCCCGTCCTGAAGCGCGACCCAGTTGCCGGTCAGGACTGAATCGAGCAAGGCGAAGTTCGTGATCGTCACAACCGGGTTGGTATAGGTGAGTTCGGTGCTGAACTGACCGGTCGCAGGCAGCACACCGAGGTTGCCGACGAAGATCACCTGAAGGATGAGACCGAGCCAGAACGCGGGCATCGAGATGCTGCCGATGCACAGGAAGCGAATGGAGCCGTCCAGAAACCCGCTGCGGCGCCGGGCCGCGACGACGCCGAGCGCGACTCCGATCACGGTGGCGATGGTCATGGCGGCAGCCATGAGCTCGAGTGTGGCGGGCAGACGCTCGAGGAGATCGGGAAGGACGGGCTGCTTGGTCGCGAGGGATTCGCCGAAGTCACCGTGGAGAAAGTCGCCGAGGTAGTCGAAGAACTGGACGATCAGCGGCCGGTCGAGTCCGAGCTCGCTCTGGATCCGGCTGAGCGTCTCGGGCGAGGCCTTTGGACCGGCGTAGATGACAGCCGGGTTGGACGGAACGACGCGCGCCATCAAGAAGGTGAGCACCGTGATGGTCAGTAGCACGGCGATCGATGCCAAGACGCGCTTGGCGATGAACTTGGTCATGAGCTCTTTCTTCTAGCCGCGGCGTTCATGACCATGGTGGGCGCCGGCTCGTCATGGTGCCGACGCCCGCCACGTCTTGGGTCAGGCAGGCTTGAACCGCGAGAAGAACGTCGTGAACGGATAGTTCTCGTTGGCCGCGGGAACCTCAAGACCCTTGGGTACCACGCTGACGGCCTGAGCGTCGTAGAGGAACACCGCCGGAGCCTCGTCGTACAGCAGGCCCATGGCCTCCTCGTACATCGCTTGAGACTGGTCCCGGTCGGTCACCGTGTAGGTGCCTGCTCCGTCGATGAGCTCGTCGTATTGGTCGTTCTTCCAGTAGCTCAGGTTGAAGAACGGGTCCTCGGAGGAGTGGAACAGCGAGTAGAGGTTGTCAGATCCAGCGTCGCTGTAGGTGGGCCAGTAGTAGAGAACGAAGATGTCCTGTGCGTTCTCAGGGTCAGCCTTGGCGTCCTCCCACTGCTGGTTGAACAACTGGCTCTTGACGTTGACTTCCACCCCGATCTGGGCGAATGCGTCCTTGATCAGCGGGACGAACCGCTTCTCCGCGGCGTTCTCGGAAGCGTAGGTCAGCGTCAGCTCGAACCCGCCGTCCGGATAACCCGCCGCACCCAGCAGCTCCCGGGCTTTATCGAGATCCTGTGTGTACTGCGGGACATCGGCCGAGAACGGGAAGATGCCGTCCGGCACGGGACCGTGGCTCTGCGTCCCGTAGCCCTGCGCGCCGATGCCGATGATGTCGTCGTACGGGATCGCGTACGAGAGCGCACGCCGGACGTCCGCGTTGTCGAGCGGAGGCCGGGTGGTGTTGAACATCGCCAGGAAGTTGAACGGGGACTTGGACACGTTCACCGTGTAGTTCGAGTCGTTCTGGAACGACTCGATGTTCTCCAGCGGTACCTGGGTGGAGTACTTCACCTCGCCCGCGGTGAGCATCTGCTGTGCCGTCACGGCGTCAGAAGTGATCGCCACGTCGACGGTCTCGTACGTCGCTGCCTCGTCGGTGTTCCAGTAGTCGTCGAACTTCTTGAGCACGACCTTCTCGCCGGGCTTGTATGCGTCGAGTGTGTAAGGTCCGGTGCCCGCGTCGACCCCGGACTCGAAGTAGCTCTCGTCCTCGGCGACGGCATCGAGCGCGGACGGGGCAACGATCCATGATCCGTAGGTGGAGGAGACGATGAGGTCGACCGGAGCCGCGTAGTTGAGCTTGAACACGACCTGGTCGTCCGCCGGAGCCTCGATGCTCTTGACGGGCGCCCAGATGAAGGACGCGCCACCGTGGTCACTGGCAGCCTCCAGGCTCTGCTTGACCGCGTCGGCGTCGACGTCCTCGCCGGTGTGGAAGGTGACCCCGTCGCGGATGGTGAACGTCCACGTCAGGCCATCGCCGGACACCTCCCACTCGGTCGCCAGGGCGGGGGTGTAGTCCTCTTCGCTCCCGGCCGGGTTCTTCCACAACAGCGGCTCATAGAGGTTGCCCAGGTACATGGCCTCGGTTGAGAAGGACTTCACCGGATCCCAGGTGGTGACAGAAGCCGACGAGGCGACGGTGAGCACGGCTGTGCTCGCGCTGCCGTCGCCGTTGTCGGTCGCGCTCCCACCTGAACATGCGGCTGCTGAAATCAGGCCCACTGCCGAGATGAGGGCTGCGACGATGCGACGGTTCTTCACGGGTGTCTCCCTTGTGCAGGACTTGCGTGACGGTCATTCTGGGGCGCACGTCACATACAGTCCAATACTTAGGCAGTCCGATGACCATGCCTGGGAGGCATCATGGATCTGCGCATGCTTCGGTACTTCCTCGCCATCGTCGACGCCGGCTCGGTGACTGCTGCCTCAAAGCAGCTGTTCGTCGCGCAGCCCTCCCTGTCACGGCAGTTGCGCCGCTTCGAGACCAACCTGGGCGTGCAGCTCTTCAGTCGCCTGGATCGGCGCCTGGTGCTCACGACGGCTGGGCGGCAGTTCGTTCCCATCGCTCGTGACCTGTTGGCGCGGGCAGCGCAGGCGGAGACGATGGCGGCCGCCATCTCTGCAGGGACCACTCCGGATCTCGTCGTCGCTGCGCCGACCACGACGATCAACGACATCGTGGCGCCGTTCATCGCTACTGGTGGTCGCGTCTCCGTCGCCAACGTCGTTGAGACCATGCCGGCCGATGTCTACGGCGCAGTGACCCGGGGTGATGCGGACTTCGGCCTTGGGACCTCCGTGCCGATGCGGTCGTTGCATGCGGAGGTCCTGATTCGGGTCGACGTGTGGGCTCAGGTGCCCGAGGAGCATGAGCTGGCCGGCTCGTCGTACGTCGATCTGCTCGAGCTGACCCGCTACCCGCTGGTACACCTCGACGTTACGCACGCGGTACGCCGAGCGTTCGATGCGTCGGCGTCCAACCAGGGGCTCACCTACGACGCTGTCGCGCAGACGCGGGCTCCGCGGTTGGGGCAGGCGTTGGCTGCGGCCGGACGGGGGGTCTGTGTCACGTCCGACGACCCGCGCTACGGACTATCGAAGGCACTGGTCCTGGTGAACGGGGAACCGATGACCGTGACCATCTATGCCGCTTGGGATGTGGAGCACTACGCCGCTGCTGATATCAGCACCACCGTGGGTGAACTTCGCGGCTTCACGGCGACGAGGTACGGCCGAGACACCGAGGCCCCCGCGGAGATGTGACCTCGATCGGACTCAGGGGCGAGCGTCTGCGCTTCGGGACACATGACTGCCTCACCATGACTTTCGTCCCTATCAGTCGGGGCGGCGCGCGTCGAGGCTTGAAGAAGCCGGCACTGCCGAAGCCGGGCTCAAGCGTCCGCCGCGGCCTCGCCACCACGAAAGGGCGGTCTCGATCATGGCTCTGCGCGTCTGCGGGCAGCGCTGTGAGGCCCGCACGCACGCCACCGCCAAACCAGCACCCGGTCGTGGCTTCCGCGGCGGAGTCGCTCGAGCCGGAATGCGACAGGCACTCGAGGTGTGGTGATGTCGACCTTCACCTCCAGCGTCACCTCACCCCCCGCAACGACTTCCCACCACGGGTTGCCGGTCCACGAGGTGGTCCTGCTGCTGGACACCGACCGGCATCGCGGTCTGGGAGAACGCGAAGCCACCGAACGGCTGACGAGGTTCGGACCGAACACCCTGCCGGCCATCCCCGGCCCCGGGATCCTGATGCGAATCCTGGGCCAGCTCCACCACCCGCTGATCTACGTACTGATCGCCGCCGGCGCGGTTACCGCTGCGCTAGGTGAGTACGTCGACTCCGCGGTCATCTTCGGCGTGGTTGTGGTCAACGCGGCGCTCGGCTTCATCCAGGAGACGAGGGCCGAAGCCGCGCTCGAAGGTCTGCGGTCGATGGTGCGCACCCAGGCCAAGGTGCTCCGCGACGGACAGCAACAGACCGTGCTATCCGATGAACTGGTCCCGGGTGACCTCGTCCTCCTCGAAGCCGGGGACAAGGTCCCTGCGGATCTCCGGCTCACTCGGCTCACTGAACTGAGGGTCGACGAGTCCGCGCTCACCGGGGAGTCGATCCCGGTGGTCAAAGACGAGGTGGTGCTCCCCGACGGCGTTCCCGTGGCTGATCGGCGCAACATGGCGTACTCCGGCACCCTCGTGACGACCGGAACCGGCGCCGGCGTCGTGAGCGCCACCGGGACCGAGACCGAGCTCGGCGAGATCCACCGGCTCGTCGGCGCAGCCGAGACCCTGGCCACTCCGCTGACGGAGAAGCTCGCCGAGTTCAGCAAGATCCTCACGGTCGCGATCCTGGTGCTCGCCGGGGCGACCTTCGCCGTGGGGGTATGGCGCGGCCAGGACGCAGGAGAGACCTTCACGGCCGCGGTCGCACTCGCCGTCGGCGCAATCCCGGAAGGTCTCCCGGCCGCGGTCACGATCACGTTGGCCATCGGTGTTGCCCGGATGGCCAAGCGACGAACCGTCATTCGCCGGTTGCCGGTCGTGGAGACCCTGGGGAGCACCACGGTCATCTGCTCCGACAAGACCGGCACGCTCACCGAGAACCAGATCACGGTGTGCACAGTGTGGACGCCGGGCGAGACCTTCCCGGTGAGCGGCTCCGGTTACACCCCGGTGGGAGTCGTGACCGGCGTCGACGGTGGCGCTGTGCATCTGGAGCGCTGCCCGGGACTTCGGTGGTCGTTGCAGGCGGGTGCGGCCTGCAACGATGCCGCGCTCAGCGAGCGTGACGGGACGTGGGAGATCGTCGGCGACCCGACCGAGGGCGCCCTGCTCGTCGCCGGAGCCAAGGCGGGACTGACCGCGGGCAGCCTCGCGGTCGCCCTGCCGCGGGTCGCGACGATCCCGTTCAGCTCTGAGCGGCAGTACATGGCCACGCTGCACCAAGACCGAGAGGCCCGCGACCCCCGATCCCATGTGTTGCTGGTCAAGGGGGCCGTGGAACGGGTGGTCGAGAGGTGCACTACGCAACTGGCGGCCAACGGCGAAGAGAGCCCGCTTGACCGCGATGCCGTGCTGCGGGCGGCCGAGGACCTCGCGGGGCGCGGACTGCGAGTGCTCGCGATGGCCATCCGACCTGTGCTTCCACCCGAGGATTTCGCACCGGAGCAGCTCGAGGAGTGCAACTTCCTTGGCGGCCTGGTCCTGGTCGGGTTGCAGGCCATGCTCGATCCTCCCCGTCGAGCGGCGTCCGACGCCGTCACGGCCTGTCACACGGCGGGCATCGCGGTGAAGATGATCACCGGTGATCACGCGGCAACCGCAGTGTCGATCGCTCGTCAGGTAGGGGTGTTGCACGAGGACGACCGCGACGCCGTACTCACCGGCGCCGACCTGGCGAGCTTGCCGAGAGAGGAGTTCCCAGAAGCGGTGGACCGCGCCAAGGTCTTTGCCAGGGTCTCCCCCGAGCAGAAGCTACGGCTGGTCGAGGCGCTGCAGGCGCGCGGTCACGTCGTGGCGATGACCGGTGACGGGGTCAACGACGCACCCGCACTGCGGCAGGCCAGCATCGGGGTGGCCATGGGCCGGAGCGGCACGGAGGTCGCGAAGGACGCCGCCGACATGGTGCTCACCGATGACGACTTCGCCACCATCGAGGCCGCCGTCGAGGAGGGCCGCGGGGTCTTCGACAACCTCACCAAGTTCATCACCTGGACGCTACCGACCAACATCGGCGAAGGGCTGGTGATCCTGGTCGCGATCATGCTCGGCGCGGCGCTGCCGATCCTGCCCACCCAGATCCTGTGGATCAACATGACCACGGCCGTCGCCCTTGGCCTGATGCTCGCCTTCGAGCCCAAGGAGGCAGGGATCATGACCAGGCCCCCGCGCGATCCGGACCAACCGCTGCTCACCCGCGCACTGATGGCGCGGATCCTCCTGGTCTCAGCGCTGCTGGTCGCAGGATCGTGGTGGATGTTCGAGTGGGAGCGCGGGAACGGCGCCAGCCTGCCCGAGGCACGGACCGCGGCGATGAACCTGTTCGTGACGGTTGAGGCGTTCTACCTGTTCAGCTGCCGCTCGCTGACCCAGCCGGTGTGGCGGATCGGGCTGTTCTCGAACCGGTGGATCGTCGTGGGGGTCACGGTCCAGGCGCTTGCCCAGGTGGCGATCACCTATCTGCCGGTCATGAACAATGTGTTCGAGACCGCTCCGATCGGATGGCTCACCTGGGTGCGCATCCTCACCATCGCCGCCGCGGCGAGCCTGGTCGTAGCCGTCGACAAGCGGGTCCGACGGCCGCGCACCGAAAACCCCAAGCACTTGGTCGTCATCGAGAAGTACGGCGCCCGACGGCTGACGGCCGACGCCAGCGGGTCGCTCACGACCCGGCGTCGGCAGAAGCTCGCTCGGCATATGGGTCCGCGAACCGGGCGACGAGCGGACCTGTCACCCCAAGCGCCACGACATAGGCTGACGCCAGTGGCCCGATCTCGGAGTAGCCGGCAGCAACCGCCAGACCAGCGATGACGATGGAGAACTCGCCGCGAGCGATCAGCGCGCTTCCGGCACGAAGCTGTCCGCGTCTTCCCACACCGGCTCGAGCGGCCGCGTAGCCGCCGGAAACGACCTTCGTCAACGACGAAGCCACACCCAGAACGAGCGCCGGGAGCAGGTAGGGCGTAAGGCTCGACGGCGCGACCTCCAATCCGAAGGACACGAAGAACATTGCAGCGAACAGGTCGCGCAACGGCCGCAACACCGATCGGGCGCGGTCGGCCGTAGCGCTGGGGATGGCCAGCCCCACCAGGAAGGCGCCGACCGCCGCCGAGGCGTCCACGAGGTGAGTGACACCAGCAACGACGAGCATCAGCCCGAGGACGCGCAGCAGGACCTGCTCGTCCTCCTGGTGGCCGAGCAAGCGCCCGAGGTGGCGACCGACGACCCGAGTCGATACCAGGACGACGAGCACAAGTCCGAGCGCCGTCGCGACCGCGACCATGGCCGCGAGAGCGCTGCCTCCGGCGAGGATGACGACCAACAGCGGCAAGTAGACCGCCATTGCGATGTCCTCCAGGACGAGCACCGACAGCACCACGGGCGTCTCGCGGTGGCCCATCCGGCCGAGGTCGCTCAGCAGTCGGGCCACGATCCCCGACGACGAGATCCAGGTGATCCCGGCGAGTGCCAGGCACGCCTGCCAGTCGTATCCCAGGAGAAGACCCGCGACGAACCCGAGCGGTGCGTTGAGCAAGAGATCGACGAGCCCGGAGTCTGCGTGCCGACGCAAGGTCGCAGTGAACTCGGCGGCAGAGAACTCCAGGCCCAGCATCAGGAGCAGGAGGAGTACGCCGATCTCGCCAGCCGCACCGACGAAGTCCGCTGTCGCCGCGACGTCATGGACTCCCCCTTCACCGAGCACCAACCCGGCCAGCAGGAAGAACGGGATGGGAGACAGGTCGACCCGGCGGGCGAACGCTCCCAGCAGCGCGAGCGCCAGCAGCAGCACGCCGAGTTCGACCAGGAAGACTCCCATGGCTCAGGACCTCAGCCGAGGAGCACGGCGCGGGCGAGCTCGATGCCCTGCTCGGTGCCGATGACCACCAGCGAGTCTCCCCCGTGCAGGGTCTCGTCCGGCGTCGGCGAGGGGACGACCGAGTCCTCCTTCACCACCGCGACGATGGAGACGCCAGTCTGGGTCCGCAACTGCGTCTCGCCGAGCGGTCGCCCGTCGAAGAGAGAGCCCTGCGGCAGGTCGATCGTGGCTGAGGCGAGCCCCGGGACCTCGCGGCTGAGGTCGGCGAACCGTTCCACGATGCGCGGCGCGCCCAGGATGTCGGCGAGCGCCTCGGCCTGCTGCCTGTCGAGCGTGAACAGATTTTCGGCGGCGTCAGGATCCGAACGTCGAAAGCAGACCACATCGAACTCGCCGTCGCGTCGAGCGACGATCCCGATGTCGTGGCCGGATGCGGCCCTGAACTCGTAACGCACCCCGACACCGGGGAGCAGTACCTCGGTAACTTCCATACCGGCAGTCTTCCCGATGATCGGTGGGCAGGGCAGGCCCCAACTGGAAGTAGAGAGCGCATCCGGCACGAGTTGGTGCCGTCGCCGTACTGTCTGGTCAGGAAGCTTGATTCGTAGGTCAACGTGGACGGAGCATCCGATGCCCGCAACACCAGCGCCAGCCATGCAGCCTGGTCCCCTCGCTGCCGACGTCATGACATCTTTGCGGCGCAACAATGCGGTCGCCGGGGTGGCGCATCTGGTCCAGGCCGTCCTCGTGGTCGCCCTCGCGACCAGCTTCGCGCTTCCCGTGACCGCCTCCTACATGCAAGGTCCTCCGGGGACGCCTCCGCTCGAGCCGGTCGAGCTCTTCGAGATCCCGACCGGTGCAGCGGTCGCTGCCTTCCTCGCGCTCTCAGCCCTCGCCCACGCGTTGGTGTCCACCGTGTGGTGGCGCCGCTACACCGAGAACCTCAGCCGGAGCCGCAACCCCGCCCGGTGGGTGGAGTACGCGCTCTCGTCGTCGCTGATGATCGTGCTCATCGCGCAGCTGACCGGGATCTCCGACGTCGCCGCACTGGTCGCACTGTTCGGCGTCAACGCCTCGATGATCCTGTTCGGGTGGCTCCAAGAGCACTACGAGGATCCGGGCGGGAACGGGTGGCTGCCCTTCGGCTTCGGCTGCATCGCCGGCGTCGTGCCCTGGCTGGCCATCGGCATCTACCTGCTCTCCCCCGGATCGACCTCCTCGGCCAGCCCGCCGGCGTTCGTGTACGGCATCTTCGTGTCGCTGTTCGTCTTCTTCAACGTCTTCGCGCTCAACCAATGGCTGCAGTACCGCGCCCGCGGACGCTGGGCCGACTACCTGTTCGGCGAACGGATCTACATCTTGCTCAGCCTGACGGCCAAGTCCGCCCTGGCCTGGCAGATCTTCGCCGGCACCCTCGCCGGGTGAGGCCTCCCTCACGCACGGTTGTGAGCGGAAGCACGCACCCGCCCTCTTGAGCCACGAGCCTCGAGGTGTTGCCCTTGTTGCAGTAGATCCAGCCCCCAGGAGCAAGCCATGCCAGACGCATCCGACCTGACCAACATGGGCCGCGACATCGTTGCGAGAACAGTCGGCGCAGCCGACGCGGTCGTCGGCGCCGCCCGGGACGCCGTACGCGACAAGGCGCCGGGGTTCGAGCGGGTCGCCGACCTGGTCCCCGATCCCAGCGACGTCGTCGACCAGGTCACCGCCACCGCCAACGAGCTGCTCGGTCTGGCGGTGGACGTCCAGAAGAAGGTCGTCGCCGCGCTCACCGCCAACGCCTAGTTGTCCTCGTTGTCCTAGTTGCCCCGTGGTCGGAGGCGACGGGAGCCCGGCGGCCTCGACCAGCTCGCTGGTGAACTGGCCGAGGCCTCACCGATCCCGGAAAGCCCAGGCGCCTGGAACCGGCTTCTGGTGTGGTACCCCGGCTCGACCGCTGCATGCGCGCGCAGGCCCTCGACTCCGGTCACGGCCCCGGCGGGAGTTCGCGCTTGTGGGCGGTGGCCCGGTCGTCGGTCTCGATGACCTCGCGGGCTCGCTCGTTGCTTGAGATGGGGAGAAGGTCAGCCCGGCGACGGCACCGCTTCGTCGTCGCTGCTTCCGTCGAGGTCACCCGACTCGTCGTCGACCATGGAGAGGGACATCGCCGGCACCCAGTCGGTCACGACCCGCCCACGCAGCTCGTAGGTGACCAGTCCCTGGAGGACGCCGTCCACGTTGCGCCAGTTGAGGACAAGCCCGTCCACGGATCCGTCCATGTGATGAACAGTCACCCGCACATACTTCGTCAAGAGAAGATGTCCTCGCCGCAAATAGCCACCCAAAGCGCAGGTTCTCGACGCGGTGACGGCCGAACAGTACCGGGGGCGACGCTCCACTGCGGATCCGCCCCTGCCGATCGGGTACCGGGCGCTCCAACAGCGGGAAGAAGGTCGGCGCGGGGGGCTCCCCTTCCATCCCTCGCTGCTTCGGGGTCACACTGACAGTCGAGAAATCGGAGGCTCGGATGACTTCCCACCTGACCGACAGCGCCACTGATGCGGCAGGCACCCGCGTGCACGCGACAGAAGCCGAGGCTCGCCAACTGGCCGAGTCCGCGCGGGAGGCCGAGTGGCACCGGCCGAGCTTCGCGAAAGGGCTCTACCTGGGCCGGTTCGACCTGTCCCTGGTCCATCCGCATCCCCGCGGCGACGCGGCTGACGTGGAGCGCGGTGAGGCCTACCTCGAACAGCTGCGCGCCGTCTGCGAGAAGCTCGACGGCCAACAGATCGAGCGGGAGGACCGGATCTCCGACGACTACCTGGCCGCTCTCGCCGACATCGGCACCTTCGGCATCAAGATCCCGCTGGAGTACGGCGGACTCGGGCTCACCATGGCCTACTACGGCAAGGCGCTGATGCTTCTCGGTTCGGTACACCCCAGCCTGGGCGCGCTCGTCTCGGCGCACCAGTCGATCGGTGTGCCCGAACCGGTGAAGATGTTCGGGAGCGAGGAGCAGAAGCAGCAGTTCCTGCCCCGTTGTGCCCAGGGCGCGATCACGGCCTTCCTGCTGACCGAGCCCGACGTCGGATCCGACCCGGCCCGGATGTCATCGACCGCAACGCTGTCCGAGGACGGCACGCAGCTACCTCCTCGACGGGGTCAAGCTCTGGACGACGAACGGGGTGATCGCCGAACTGGTCGTCGTGATGGCCCGGGTGCCCGAGCACGAGGGCGGCAGGGGCGGGATCAGCGCATTCGTCGTCGATGCCATGTCCGAGGGCATCACCGTCGAGCGGCGCAACGCGTTCATGGGGCTGAAGGGCCTCGAGAACGGGGTGACCCGGTTCCACCAGGTGCGGGTCCCGGTCGAGAACCTCCTCGGCCGCGAGGGCGACGGCCTCAGGATCGCGCTCACCACCCTCAACACCGGCCGTCTGTCGATCCCGGCGATGTGCGCCGCCGCCGGCAAGTGGTCGCTCAAGATCGCCCGAGGTTGGTCGGCCGAACGGGTCCAGTGGGGACGCCCGGTCGGCCAGCACGGAGCGGTGGCGGAGAAGATCTCGTTCATCGCCGCGACCACGTTCGCACTGGAGGCCGTGCTCGACCTGTCCGCCGAGCTCGCGGACGCCGGCTCCAAGGACATCCGGATCGAGGCCGCACTGGCGAAGCTCTGGTCCAGCGAGATGGCGTGGCGGGTGGTGGACGAGCTCGTCCAGATCCGTGGGGGCCGCGGCTACGAGACCGCCGCATCGCTCGCGGCCCGCGGCGAGCGCGCGGTCAACGCCGAGCAGGTGCTGCGGGACCTTCGGATCAACCGGATCTTCGAGGGCTCCACCGAGATCATGCACCTGATCGTCGCTCGCGAGGCCGTCGACGCCCACCTCGCCGCAGCCGGCGACCTCGCCGTGGCCGACGCCAGCGCGCAGCAGAAGGCGAGGGCCGCCGCCAGAGCCAGCGGTTTCTACGCCCAATGGCTGCCGCAGCTCGCCGTCGGCAAGGGCACCGTCCCGGGGTCGTACGGCGAGTTCGGCCCGCTCGCCGGTCATCTGCGGTACGTCGAGCGGTCCTCGCGCAAGCTCGCCCGGCAGACCTTCTACGGGATGGCGCGATGGCAGGCGAAGCTGGAGTACCGGCAGGGGTTCCTCGGCCGCATCGTCGATGTCGGTGCCGAGCTGTACGCGATGACCGCGGCCTGCTCGCGGGCCGCGATGCTCCGTTCCGACAGTCCGGCCCAGGGCGAGGCCGCTTTCGCGCTCGCCGATGCATTCTGCGAGCAGGCCCGGTTGCGGGTGGACCAGCTGTTCGAACAGCTCTGGAACAACACCGACGACACCGACCGCCGGATCGCCGGCCAGGTGCTCGACGGTGACTTCGCGTGGCTCGAGGACGGCGTGCTCGACCAGTCGGAGGGCACCGGCCCGTGGATCGCTCCGTGGGCGGCGGGGCCGAGCGATCACGACACCGTGCACCGCCGCTACCGCTGACCGGACCGAACCTGTGGCGTCGAGCAGCCCGGTTTGGGGCACCGCGGCGACACCCGGTTGCGCGAGCTCGGCTGGTGAGCCCGATCGGATCTCACAACCGCCAGTCGACCGGTGCGTCCGGATCCGGCTCGTAGCAGCAGCGGAGCCCGGTCCGGACCCGGGATGTCAGGTGCCGGGCGACGACCGGATCCGCTGCGTGGATCGCGTCAAGGGCAGTCGCGATCGCCTTGCGGACCGTGACCCGGGCCCGCTCGGCGCCACTGCCGGAGGTGCGCGGTCGGCCGCCGAGCCCGGTGGCCGCCGAGACCTCCGCGAGCAGAGCAGCGCGCTCGGCCGTCAGACGCTTGCCAACGGCCGCGTCGCCCCGGACATCGGCGTCGTCCAGCGCGGCGTCGATCTCCCCAAGCCGACGGCGGTACGCCGCGAGTGCCTGCGCGTCGACGACCTCCCCGAGCCCGCCCTGTTCCACGGTCTCCGCTCCCCCGGCCAGTCGTAGCGCTGCCACCTCCTCACCCGGACGGGAGAGCAGCAGATGCAGGTGCTCCAGCCCGCGGCGGGCCGGGATCGCGATCTCGTCGGCACCCCGGCCCACCAGCCAGACACCAGCGGGACCGGACCGGAGGGTCATCGTCGCGGGTCCGGTCGGCGCGCTCGACGACGGCGCAGCCGCCTCCAGGCGCTCCCGCCACCAGGTCGCACCGATCCGCCGGTAGGTCGCCAGCGCCTTCTCGCGCAGCGCCGCGGCGCGCTCGGTGTCGCCGAGGTGCGCGCACGCGCGGGCGAGGGTGTCGTCGGTGACTCCGTTGAACGTCACCGCCCCGGCGTTGACGACCGCGCGGCCTGCGTAGGGCAGCAGGAGCGGGGTGACGGAGGCGACCAGAGCATCGAGTCCGGTCGCGAGGGCGACATCGAGCAGCAGCTGCAGGACCAGGAGGTAGTTGTGGTCGCGCGGCAGCCTGGTCAGCGCGCGGTCGTCGAAACGCGACGCGAGTCGCCGGGCGTCGTCGGTCAGGCCGAGACCGAGGTAGATCCACGCGAGCTCGGCGTTGATCTCGCGGATCCCCTCCCGCTCGCCGGTCGCCTCGGCCTCCCGCATCCGCGCGGTGACGGCGTCACTGCGGTCACCGGACTGGACCGAGCCATACCCGATCAGCCCGCTGATCACGAGGTAGCCGTCCGGCAGCTCGTCCATCGTCTCCTCGGCGATCGCCAGCAGCGGTCCGGCGGAGTCGGTCCGGCCACGCATCAGGTCGAGCATCAGCCGCCGGGTGGCGGCGAAGAAGAGAGCCTTCCTCGACTCCTCACCGAGCCGCTCGAGAGCGCGCAGCTGCCGGTTGAGCTCGGTCACGTCGAGGGTCTCCGCGGCCACGGTCAGCAGCCAGAGATGCGCGCTGGTGCGCGCGTCGACGTCGCTGAGGTGCGCAGCGACATCGGCCAGCTTGCCCGCGAGCTCGACGCGGACCTCGAGCTCGTCAGGTCCCCAATGCGTCGCGAGCGCGGCGTCGAGGGCGTCGGCCAGGACGACTGCGTTCCCGGTCGTCTCCGCATGCTTCACGGCGGCGACGGCAAACGGTACGGCGCGGGCCCGCTCGCCCGCATAGGCCCAGCAGCGCGCGAGCGCGGCGCCGAGCAGCGCGCGGTCAAGATCGGCGTTGCTGGCGTCGTACGCCTCGAAGAGAACGGCGGGGATCCGGCCCGGCTCGGTGCCGAACACGTAGGTACCGGCGAGGTCGAGCGCCGCTTGCGTGCGGGCGTCGACCTCGCCGGTGTCCATGCCGATCATCGTGGCAGCAGGTGGGCAGCAGCGTCACTGCCTGTGCGTGGCCGACCACGGAGCGAAGAGGCGGCCGGTCGCCCACATCTCGGTGACGCGACCCAGGCGTCGCCAGGGTCAGGAGAAGGCACCTGTCGTCGCCAGGTTGGCCTCCACGACGTCCATCGTCTGCTGAAGACCGTCGCTCGGGCTGAACTCGACGAGGGTGGTGCCCGCCGCGACCAGCGGCAGGTGGCCCGGCGGGGCGTAGTAGGCGTCGCCGGCGCCGTATGTCTCCTCGCGGTCAGCCCACCGGAAGGTCACCTGGCCGCTCTGGACGACGCCCCAGTGGGGGCACTGGCACCGGTCGTCCGGCAAACCGACGAAGAGCTGCGCCGGGTCGACGTCCTCCGGGTAGGACTCGAAGCCGATGGTGTATCCGTCGACCTCGGCATACCGGCCCTGGAGGACCGGCAGGTCCACGCTCACCGGCGTGGTCATCTTGTTGGCACTGGGCATGACTACCTCCTGGTTGGTTGAGCTGTTCTCAACCAGGAGGCGTGACTTCTCAGGTCACACCGTGACGCCGCGCACCACCACCCGAGCCCCCGCCGTCGGCCGGGCGCCGTCGGTGTCATGCTCGGCCCATGAAGCTCCCCGTCCTGCCCAGCCAGCGCGATGTCTTCCTCAAGACGCTCGACGCGCACCAGGCCATCTACGTGCGGTCCCGCGGCCTCGTCGGCCATCGGCTCCTCGCGGGGATGCCGACCCTGTTGTTGCGGACGACGGGGCGCAGGACCGGGCAGACCCGGACGACCGCTCTCGTCTACGCCGTCGACGCCGGCCGGTACCTGGTGGTCGGGTCCAACGGCGGCGCCCGGCGCGACCCCGCCTGGGTCCTCAACCTGGAGGCCGACCCGGAGGTCGAGGTCCAGGTGGGAGTACGACGCACGCCGGCGACGGCGAGTGTCGTACGGACCGACGACCCGGACTATGAGCGGTTGTTCGCGCTCTGCAACAAGGCCAACCGCGGGACCTTCGCGAAGTACCGCAGTCGCACCGAGCGGCCACTGCCGATCGTGGTGCTGACACCGCACGCCGGCTGACTCCGGGCCTCACTGGTCGGCGACGGCGTGGATCCGCCACCGGTCCGGGATCCCCTTGAGCACCTGCTCACCCCGGTCGACGAAGCCGATCCCCGAGCCGGCGACCAGGTCCTTGACCGTGCCCGACACGAGCACCTCGCCCGCACCTGCGAGCGCGCCGACCCGGGCCGCGATGTGGACCGCGATCCCCGCGACGTCGTCGCCGACCAGCTCGACCTCACCCGTGTGCAGCCCTACCCGGACCTCGATACCGAGCGGGCGGACCGCCTCGGTCATCCCGCGAGCACACCGGATCGCCCGCGCCGGACCGTCGAAGGTGGCCAGCAGCCCGTCACCGAGGGTC
Source organism: uncultured Actinomycetota bacterium (assembly GCA_963756795.1). GTDB lineage: Bacteria > Actinomycetota > Actinomycetes > Propionibacteriales > Nocardioidaceae > Nocardioides. Next base: position 40,421 of record CAVWPK010000011.1, read on the forward strand.
TTCACCTCGCGCCCGCGATAGCGAGCGAGCTCGCCGCGGAGCACGTCGTTCTGCGCGTCGAGCAGCGCCCGCCACGCCCGGTCCCCCATCGCCGACGCCTGCTTGGTGGAGTCGACGATGTCGGTGAACATGATCGTCGCGAGCACCCGGTCGACCTCCGTGGCCCGCCGGACACCGGTCAGGAACTCCTCGACCTCGTCGACCAGCGCATCGGTGTCGCCGGCGAACGCCATGTGGTCGATGCCGTCGAGCTCGACGTACCGCGCGCCGGGGATCTGGCTGGCCATCCACTTCGACGCCTGGTAGTTGACGGCACGGTCCCCGCGGCGATGCAGCACCAGGGTCGGTACGTCGATCGTCGGCAGCACCGCGCGCACGTCGATGTCGAGGAACATCTCGAACATCTGCTGCAGCATCGCCGGCGAGGCGGCGTACCGCTGCAGGCGCGCGTAGAGGGCGCGGACCAGCGGGTTGTCCGCGAGCGACGGGGCCATGATCTCGATGACCGCACCTTCGTAGAGGTACGGCGCCAGCGCCTCCGAGGACTCGATGAGCGCTTCGGTCGGCGTCGCCCACGGGTAGTCGGGCGCCCAGGTCGAGCGCGCCATGCCGCCGTACAGCACCAAGGCGCTGGTCAGCTCGGGGTGGGTCGCGGCGAACAGGATGGACATCGGCGCACCCTCGGACAGCCCGAACACGGCCGCACGCTCCGAACCGGCGGCGTCCATGACGGCGCGTACGTCGTCCATCCGCTCCTCCAGGGTGGGCGCACCGACGACGGGGTCGGACAACCCGCTCCCTCGCTTGTCGAAGAGGATGACCCGACTGAAGGAGGCCAGTCGCTCGAGGACGTGGACCGCGGTCGGGACCTCCCAGATCAGCTCGACGTGGGAGACGAACCCCGGAACCAGGACGACGTCGAGCGGACCGCTGCCGAAGGTCTGGTAGGCGATCGAGACGTCACCCGAGCGCGCGTAGCTGGTTTGCGGCGGGGTGGTCATGGCGACACCTCCTGGGCGCAACCTACGGCAGCCGATCACCGCGGGGCGCGAAATCTGCTGCTCGAGGCATGACTTCCCACGAACGGGGTAGGGAAAGGACATGGAACCGCTGACACCATGCGGTTGCCATGAGGACTACCACGAGCTCGGCGTGCATCGTCCGGGTTGCGTGGTGCCCACGGCAACCGCCCTTGAATCTGCGGGCTACGTTGCGGTCCGCGGGGCCGCCTAGTCCGGCCAGCCCTTCGCGTCCAGGTACCAGCCCGCTGAGGTCAGGACCACGACGATGAGGAGCGCGAAGAGCAGTCCTCCGGCCACGGGCAGGAACCAGCCGGGCGCGCGCTTCGACCGGACGGCGACGACCTTCACCACCACGGCTCCGAAGACTCCACAGGCGAGGATCTCGTGGACGATCGCCCGAGGAGGCACCTCGTAGCCGTGGACGGTTCCGGTCTGGAAACCGAACGCCCAGATGCAGTGGTAGCCGACGAAAAGCGCCAGCAGCAGCGCGATCGCACCCGAGGCGCGGTGTGCCCTGCCTAGCCAGGACGGCGCCTTGACGCCGAGCTTGCCGTAGATCCAGAGCGCCCCGACGACCTGGCCGAGCGCCAGCACCCCGATCACGGTCGAGAGCACGACCTTCATGTCCCGGACGTCGTTGAAACCGAGGGTCGTGGTGCCATCGAGGGTCGGGTCGTGCACCTTGCTGAACACGCCCACCAGCAGCGCGACCACCGCGCCCGCCGCGAACGCGGCCAGCGGGATCGCGATCCTCTTCTGTTCAGCGGTGTCTGCCATCCGAACAGCATCCTCCGGTCCGCGGTCGGTTGGGAATGGCCCGAACGGGTGGCGGATGGCAGCTCAGGTGGCGGGGTTGGCGGCGTACTCGAGGACCCGGCTCATCGCGGCGAAGTCGTCGGGGCTTCCGCAGCTGCACCTGGCTCATCCACACCACGACGGTGTCGGTCGAGGGGATCACGTAACCGGCCGTCCCGGTGGCGCCGACCCATCCGTACCGACCGGGGACGTTCCATGCCTCGAGCTGCCGGATGTCGACCGAGCCGCCGAAGCCCCAGGCCTGACCGTCGAGGAACGGGTGGTCGGGACCACCGTCGAAGTGCGGCGTCGTCATCGCCGAGACCGATTCCTCCGAGAGGACCCTGCATCCCTCGTGAGTCCCGCCGGCCAACAGCATCCGACCGAACGCGTGCCAGTCGTCGACCGTCGACAGCAGCCCGCCGCCGCCGGACTCGAACGGCACCGGCCGTGACCACTGCCCCGCAGGCGGGTCGACCAGCTCGAGCCCGGAGTCCCCGCCGACGTAGTAGGACGCCAGCCGGTCGGTCGACTCGGTGGAGAACCCGGTGTCGTGCATTCCGGTCGGGCCGAGGACCGTGTCGGCGAGTACGTCGCCCAGCGACTGGCCCGCAGCCCGGGCGAGGAGGACGCCGAGGATCTCGTAGCCGAGGTTGTAGGTCCAGCCCGCGCCGGGGTGGTGGACCATCGGTATCCGGGCCAGCCGGGCCATCCACTCGTCGGTCCCCGGTCGCTCCTGGGGGCGGGGCGGTCCCTCGCTGAGCTGCTCGGAGAGCGCGCGGGTGATCGGTGCGTCGAGGCTGTCCGGCGGACCGTGACCAGCCTGGAAGGTCAGCAGGTCGCGCACGGTGATCGGACGGCTGGCCGGCATCAGGTTGCTCGGATCATCGATCGGGCCGTCGACCGAACGCAGCACGCTCGGGCTCTCGAGCTCGGGCAGCAGCGGGGCCACCGGGTCGTCCAGCCCGACTCGACCACGCTCGACGAGAACCATCGTGGCCGCGGCGGTGATCGGTTTGGTGAGCGAAGCGATCCGGAACCCGGTGTCACGTGTCATCGGCTCGCCGCCGATGGTGCGGTTGCCGGTGACGGCCACCTCCAGCTCGCCGCGCCGGGACACTAACGCGACCGCGCCGGGTAGCGCCGCGGATTCGCACGCGGAATCGACAACTGCCGCCAGGAAGGTCACGCCTTCACCCTGGCAGAGCGGCCCGCGGAGCGCTGCGCCAGCGACGGTTCGTCAGTGTCGGATCGTGATCGCCCGCACGACGCCGTTGACCGACGAGCGGGCGACGTCGCGGACCGACGCAAAGTAGACACGAGGCATCTGTCGGCTCCTGGAGGGTGACGGCGGTGGCCTCACGCTAGGGCTCGCCTGCTGGGCCCGACAGGTGACCGGCGGCCAGAGAGTTACTAGATTCGGCCAGGTGACCACCCTCGACCGCCGCCGGGCCTGGCCCGAGCCCAGCGCACCACGTCCCCCCATGGGCACCTTGCTGCTCGCCCGGCTCGGCATGGAGCGTGGGCTCGGCGAGGCCTCCGTGCTCGCGGGCTCCGCGTTGACGCTCGCCGACCTGGAGGCAGCCGACGCCGAGGCGACGGCAGGCGCGGAGGTCGCTGTGATCGGCAACCTGGTGGACGCGGCCGGGCCTGGTTCGACGTGGGGGCTGGACGCCGGCCGGCGCTACCACCTGACCACGTTCGGGATCTGGGGCTTCGCGCTGGTGAGCGCGCCCTCCGTGGGCGCCGCGGTGGAGATCGGGCTGCGGTTCATCGACCTCACCTACGCACTCACCTCTCCTGCGGCGGACCTCGAGGACGGCAACCTGCGAATGGTCTTCGGCGACCCTCCCCACCCACCGGAGGTCGCCCGGTTCATCGTCCAGCGCGACATGGCGGCGGTCCAGACGATCCTCGAGGAGGCTCTCGGCCGGGACGCACGATTCCTCCGGGTCACGCTCACGCAGCAGCCGGCTCCGGGCACGGTCGATCGGTTCGTCGAGGTCTTCGGTCTCACCCCGGAGTTCGGTGCCTCCCGCAACTCCCTCGTCTTCGACCCCAGCATCGTCCACGAGCGCCTCCCCCAGGCAGACGAGCACACGACCGCGCTGGCCCAGGCGCAGTGCCGGGACATGCTCGATCGCCAACGCGCCCGCGTCGGGCTCTCCGGGCAGGTGCGGGACCTGATCGTCGCCCACCTGCGGCAGCCTCCGTCGGTGGCCGAGGTCGCGGCCTCGATGAGCATGAGCGAGCGCACCTTGCGCCGACGGCTCGCCGTCGAGGGGACCTCCGTGCGAACCCTGGTCGATGAGGTCCGCGCCACCCTGGCAGCCGAGTTCCTCGCCTCGGGGAGCCTCTCCATCGCCGAGATCGCCGAGCGCCTCGGCTATGCGGAGCTGTCGAGCTTCTCGCAGGCGTTCCGCAGGTGGCACGGCGTGAGCGCCCGGACGTACGCCGGAGAACGTGCCCGCCCTCCACGACGAGCCCGGTGAGTTCCCCTGCCCGTCGCCGCCGAGGCGCGGCACTAGATCGCGGCTGCGCCCGTCTCGCCGGTCCGCACCCTCTGCACCGACTCGATCGGACTGACCCAGATCTTCCCGTCGCCGATCTTGCCGGTGGCGGCCGACGCCTGGATCGCCGTGATGATCGAGTCGACGTCAGGATCCTCGGCGACGATCTCGACCCGGACCTTGGGCACGAGGATCACGTCGTACTCCGCGCCGCGGTAGACCTCGGTGTGCCCCTTCTGACGCCCGTACCCGCTGACTTCGGTCAGCGTCATGCCCGCGACGCCGAGCGCTTCGAGCGCCTCACGAACGTTCTCCCACCGGTGGGGGCGGATGACCGCGGTGATCAGCTTCATCTCGGGTTCTCCTCGTCGTCAGTTCTGTCCGCCGAAGTGCGGGCGACCTCCGCTGGTGGCGGCATGCAGGTCGTAGGCCGTCTCCGCGTGGAGCATCAGGTCGACGCCGGCCGACTCGTCGTCCTCGGTCACCCGGAAGCCGATCGTCTTCTCCAACACCACCACGATGATCGCAGTCATCACGAAGGAGAACACGAGCGTGGCACCGGCTGCGACCAGCTGTTTGCCGAGCTGGTCCGCACCCCCGCCGTACAGCAGGCCGTCGACCGCGGCCACGTCCGAGGAGGCGAGCAGACCGATCAGGATGGTGCCGACCAGGCCACCGACCAGGTGGACCCCGACGACATCGAGCGAGTCGTCATAGCCGAGCCGGTACTTGAGCCCGATCGCGAGCGCGCAGATCGCACCGGCGGCGAGGCCGATCGCCATCGCTCCCATCGGCGTCACCGAGCCGCAGGACGGGGTGATCGCGACCAGGCCGCTGACCACGCCGGACGCTGCGCCGAAGGACGTCGCGTGGCCGTCGCGGACCCGCTCGACGGCCAGCCAGGCCAGCAGACCGGTGCAACCCGCGAGCAGGGTGTTGACGAACGCGATCGCCGCCAGGTGGTTGGCGCCCAGTGCCGACCCGGCGTTGAAGCCGAACCAGCCGAACCACAACAGACCGGCGCCGATCATGACCAGGGTCAGGTTGTGCGGCTTCATCGGCTCGCGACCGAAGCCGATCCGGCGGCCGAGGACCAGCGCGGCAGCGAGGCCCGCGGCGCCGGAGTTGATCTCCACCGCGGTCCCACCGGCGAAGTCGAGGGCACCGAGCTCGTTGGCCATCCAGCCGCCGACGTGGTCGCCGGCGCTGAAGTCGAAGATCCAGTGCGCGACGGGCGCGTAGACGAGCACCGTCCAGATCGCGCAGAACACCAGCCAGGTCCCGAACTTGGTGCGGTCGGCGATCGCGCCCGCGATCAGGCCGACCGTGATCACGCCGAAGAGACCTTGGAACAAGGCGAACAGGATGGTCGGGATCCGCGCCTCGGGGTCCGCGACGACCAGCCCGTCGAGGCCGAGGTACTGGGTCGGATCACCGAACAGCCCGAGTGCGACGTCGTCGCCGAACGCGATCGAGTAGCCGATGAGCACCCAGACCACGGTCACGACCGCCAGCGCGCCGAGCACCATCATCATCATGTTGAGCACGCTCTTGGAGCGGACCATGCCGCCGTAGAAGATCGCCAGACCGGGCGCCATCAGCAGCACCAGCGCGGCAGACGCGAGCAGCCAGGCGGTGTCACCCGCGGCGGTTGCGGCCTGGTCGACCGCAGCGACGTACGACGTCATCGAGTCCTCACCTCACGGATCCGGCCCGACGAGCGCCTGCGGTCGGGCATCCGGACCAGAGTGGGGCCAGGGTGTTTCCGGGCAGTAACGGGTCCGGACCAGGTGTAACAAGCACGTAAACAGACGCTCCCTTGCGAGGACACGACATCAAGCCCGCCCGGGCGGGTACCCCGCGCACATGAACCAGGCTCCCGAACCGACCGTGTCCTCGCTCGCCGACGGCGCAGCTTCCGCTGCGGGCGGAATCCTGGCCGGAGCTACCCGCGCGCTGAGCTGGTCGCGTCGGTCGCGGAAGCCGCTCCATCCGGTCGGCGATGTCGTGGTCGGACATCTGGTCCGGTTCGGTGGCGACGAGCCGGCTGGCGTCCCGTGGCTGGACTCGACCGGCGACGACGAGGTGCTGGTCCGGTTCTCTCGGGCCATCGGGCTGCCTCAGCTCCTGCCGGACATCCATGGCATGGCGATGCGGCTCCGCGTGGGGGACCGCCTCGCGGACCTGCTGCTGGCCAGCACCGGGTTGGGCCGGCTCACCCGGTTCGTGCTGAGCGGGGGTTATGAGGTGGGGCGGCGTCCGTTGACCACCCTGTTGCCCTACCGCGGGCCGGACGGACCGCTGTTCATCGCGGCGCTGGCGCACGATCGTCCGAGCTCGTCATTCGAGCTCCTGTGGTCGCGCGGACTCGATGGCTGGGTGCCGTTCGCCCGGCTGACGGTGTCCCCGATCGCCGCGCCGGATCCGGCGATCTCGTTCGACCCGGTCCGGAACCCACTTCCGGGGCTCGCGTTCTACCCGTGGGTGCAGCGCCTCCGGGAACCGGCCTACCACGCCGCTCGGGACGCGAGCGGCCGCAAGGCCGAGCAGTAGCCCACGGCAGTCAGGGCCGCTGTCGGCCCCGGCTGCCCAGCACGAGCATCGCGACCCCGAGCACGAGGTGGAGCCAGTCGTCGGCGTCGTCGACGGGGAGGACGTTGGCGTCCTCGTGTCGGCGGATGACCGCCCCGTAGAGCGCCAGGAGGAAGTAGACGCCCCCACCGCCGAGGAGGAACCCACGGGACCCACCGGAGGTGCGGGCGAGCGCGAACCCGAGCACGCCGAACAGCAGGTGCACGAGGTTGTGAAGCACGGAGACGCCGAAGATGCCGAGCAGCTCAGCGTCCGATTCATGCCCGGCGAGCTCCATCTGGTCGAACTCCGTCGTGATGCCCGGAATGAACCCGAGGATGCCGACCAGCGTGAATGCCGCCGACACCAGCAGAGCCGCCTTCTGCAGCCAGGTCAGCGGGACGAGACCTACGTCACGAGACATAACGGATCGTTACCCCCGCCCGCAGGTCCGAACGTAAAGTTCGCTGGCGGCCGGTCGAGGACCTTGCAGACGTGCCCCATCAGCTGGGGCTAGCCGGCGACCTGCGCCGCCGCATCGGCCAGCAGTTCCACCACGTGCACGCCGAACGTGACGTCGAGCGGGTGCGCCGTACCGGACTCGGCGGCGGCCACCAGTTCCTGCGCCGCGGTCCGGAACGCGTCGATGACCCGGTCCTCGGGGCGGGGCGGCATCTGCAGCACGCCGTTCTCACCCCAGACCGCCGCCTCGAACCCGATCGACGCCGGCGGGGCGAATGCCGACAGCGTCGCGGTGCTCGTCGCGCCGGATGCGTGGGTGAACGCGAGCACGACCAGGTCGGCCTCTCCCCCGGTCGCGTGGACGGCCTCGATCGGACCGAGGGCCGCGGTCAGCGTCGAGATCGCGTGCGGTCCGATGTCCCACAGCGCGCCTTGCTGGTGACGCCACGGCGAGGCACCGAACGGGTTGTCCGCCGCCTGGAGGGAGCTGAACCAGCGCAGCCAACCGCCGCGCAAGCCTCCGCTTTGCTGGACCTCGGCGAACCACGCGCGCTGGGCCTCCAGGAAGCGGTCGGTGAAGAAGACCACCGAGCTCACGCCGGCCGCAGCGACCGCGTCCCGGACCGCCCGGGCCCGGCCGGGATCGATCGCGACCGGTTTCTCGAGCAACAGGTGACGGCCCGCCTGGGCGATGCCCACCGCAAGCTCGGCCTGCACGTCCGGCGGTACGGCGAACGCGACCGCGTCGACCTGCGCGACCAGCGCGCGGACGTCGGCGTACGGCGTGCTCCCCAGCCGCGTCGCGAGCGCCGAGGCGCGCTCCGGGCGACGGCCCCACACGCCCACCAGCTCGATGCCGGGCGTCTCGGCGAGTGCGGGCCCGTGGACCCGCTCCGCCCAAGGCCCTGTGCCGACCAGTCCGAAGCGCATGAACCCACTTTCCCTCACCGGGCCCGCGACTGTCGCCACCCGAACGTCGCCGACGAGATCGATCAGTCCTCCGCGGCGGAGGTCAAGTTTCGATATCGGATACCGCGCCGGTCGACGAGGTTGACCGATTTCGTCTGTGGTCTGTCACAATGAGTCACATGCACCCCAGCACCGCCGAGCTTCTGCATTCGGTCGACCTGAGGACCCTCGGGTCGCGGGTGCGTGCCTCACGGGTCGCCAAGGGCTGGACGCAGGCTGAACTTGCGGGTGAGGAGATCTCGGTCGGCTACGTGTCGCGCATCGAGAGCGGCTCGCGCCGACCCAACCTCGCGGTGTTGACGAGTCTTGCCGCGCGGTTGGGCACCCCCATCGAGCAACTGCTGCGGGGGGTGACCGCCAGCCAGTACGACGACATCCGCCTCGGCCTCGACTACGCCGAGCTCGCGCTCGAGTCGGGCGAGGCGACGGATGCGGTGCATCAGGCACAGAAGTTCCTCGGTCTCGCGGTCCAGTCCTCGCTGACCGAGCTCAGGAGCCGAGGCCGTTACCTCTATGCCCGCGCACTCGAGGCCAACGGCAAGCTCGATGCGGCGATCATCCAGCTCGAAGAGCTGGTCGCGGACGCGTCCGGCCTGTTCCTGATCCAGGGCGGTATCGCACTCAGCCGCTGCTACCGCGAAACCGGCGACCTCGCACTCGCCATCGAAGCCGGCGAGAGGATTGAAGCTGTCATCGCCGAGAGCGGGCTCGACGCCACCGACGAAGCCGTCCAGCTCTCCCTCACCGTCGCCGCGGCCTACATCGAGCGCGGTGACCTCCATCGCGCCAACCGCATCTGCATGGCCGCCGTGGAGCGCGCGGAGCGCCTCGCCACCCCCGGTGCGCGTGCCGGCGCCTACTGGAACTCCAGCTACATCCTGTCCGAACGCGGCGACGTCCAGGGGGCGCTGCCTCTCGCGTCTCGCGCACTCTCGCTTCTCGCCGAGGGGCGTGACGGACGGAACCTCGCCCGCCTGCGCATCCGAGTCGGGGAGCTGCAGCTTCAGTCAGACCCGCCGGAGATCGAGCTGGCACTCGCCCAGCTTTCACTGGCACGGGAAGAACTCGTTGCGACGAGCGCGAGCGATGTGGACCGCGCCTACAACGAAGTGGCCGTGGGTTATGCGCACCTGATGTCGGGCGACCCCCGGAGCGCGCTCGAGGCAGCCGACCTGGCCGAGACCATGGCGGGCCCGAGCGCCCATCTGGTGCGGGCCAGCGCGATCGTGGTGCGCGGGCAGGCCCACGCCGCCATGGGTCGCCAAGGGGAGGCGCGGGAGGCGTACGTCGACGCGGTCCACGTCCTGTCGGGCGCAGGTTCAGATCGTGATGCGGCGCAGCTGTGGTTCGAGCTCGCAGACCTGCTGGAAGCCGTCGGCGATCTTGACGGCGCCCGCGAGGCCTACCGAAGCGCGGCCGCGACCAGCGGCCTCTCTCCTCGACATCGTGCGAGCCGTCGCGCAGCGACCCGCAACGCGGCCGTCAGCAGCTAGCCGGGGAATCAGGTCAGCAGCTGGCCAGCAACTGGTCAGCAGCTGGTCAGCAGCACAGAACTCTGCCGCTGACCGGCGCCGCTGCGTCGGCCGGCGCAACCATGCCGACCGTGGTCGCCAACGCGACGATGACGCTTGCAATCGTGAGCTTGATGGTCTTGTTCATCGGAACTTCCCCCTGGGAGTGACTCGAAGGCATTTCGGGCTCGCGGCAAACTCTGTCACATTCGGTCACATTGGCAAGTCAAATCGTGCTAACCTCTGAGCCATCGGAATGCGAAACCGCTCCGACGATCACCGCAAGCGCTCCCCCCGCGGGCGGAAGTTCGGCGGAGTTGGCTGATCCGGCCGGGCTATTCCCACAGTCCGGAGTTCGACCCCCTGCCGTTGGAGCCGGCGGGGGGTCGACCTTTTTGGGAACCGGATCCGATAATGCGAACCGGCGCCGACTACCGAAAAGGGCGCTGCCGGAAGCTTCTTGCCATCGGTGAGCCGGCGCGGAGCAAGGTCACAGGAGGTGTGCGAGCACGATCCGCAGGCCGATGAGGACCAGGATGACCCCGCCGACCAGCGTCGCCCAGCGGCCCATCCGCTCCCCCACCCGGGCACCGATGAAGACCGCGACGAGCGAGAGCACAGCGGTCGTCACTGCGATGACCGTGACTGCCGGCGCGACCTGGACATCGAGCACGCCGAACGTGACACCGACCGCGGCGGCATCGATCGAGGTGGCGATCGCGAGCGGCGTCAGTGCCCGGACGGTGACCACCGACGTCAAGCCGTGGTCGTTGTCCTCCTCGAACGACTCCCTGACCATGTGGGCGCCGATCAGGGTGAGCATCCCGAACGCGATCCATGGCGTCACGGCACTCACCGCCTCGGCGAACTGGAACGCCAGTAGCCATCCGAGGACCGGCATCACGCCCTGGAAGAGCCCGAACATCCCGGCGATCAGCAACGCGTCACGGCATCGGGGACGCCGCAACCGGAGACCCTCGGCCAGGGAGACGGCGACCGCGTCCATCGCCAGCGCAAACGCGAGAACGATGACCTCGACTGCCGTCACCAGAGCACCGTTCTAGGCGGGAAATAGGGGTCGGGCCGTGACCTCTGGGGGGGTCGGCCACGGCCCGACCGTCCAATCATTACACACCTCGGCGACGAACTCCGTCACTCCCCCTCGGCGTCCATCGATCATTCCCAGAAAACCCGATCGACGACGGCGCGAGCACGCCGAGCGACCCGCAGGTAGTCGTTGACCATGGCGTCGGACTGGTCGACGGGGTAGCCGAGAATCGCCGCCACCGCACGTCGCTCGCGACTCGGGCGGGGCATCTGGTCGACGGGTTTTCCGCGGGCGAGCGTGGCCGCGTTGCGTACGCGGCTGGCCGTGCGCCAGCCCTTCGCGAGCACCTCCGCATCGTCCCCGGAGAGCAGCTCGGCCTCGGCCGCCGCGGCCAGCGCAGCGAGCGTCTGGGCGGTACGAAGCCCGGGTACGTCGGCGCCGTACCGCAGCTGCAACAGCTGGACCGTCCACTCGATGTCGGCGAGGCCGCCCCGGCCGAGCTTGAAGTGGAGTGCGGGGTCCGCGCCGCGCGGCAGTCGCTCGTTGTCGACCCGCGCCTTGATCCGCCGGATCTCGGTGATGTCGTCCTCCGCCAGACCGCTCGCCGGGTAGCGCAACGGATCGATCAGCGCGGTGAACCGATCGCGGACCCCCCTGTCGCCGACGACGGCGTCGGCTCGCAGCAGTGCCTGGGCCTCCCACACCTTCGACCACTTGGCGTAGTAGGCGGCGTAGGAGTCGAGGGTCCGGACCAGGGCGCCCTGCTTGCCCTCCGGGCGCAGGTCGGCGTCGACGACGAGCGGCGGATCGCCGCCGGGGAGCGCGAGCGTACGGCGTACCTCCTCGGCGACGGCCTTGGCGTAGGACGCCGCGTCGTGCTGGTCGACCCCGTCCTCGGGCTCGTGCACCCACAGCACGTCGGCATCGCTGCCGTAGGAGAGCTCGAAGCCGCCGTACCTGCCCATCGCGATGATCGCGATCCGGGTCGGTGCGCTCTCCAGCCCGCGCTGCACCCGGACGCCCTCTCCAGCCACGGCGAGGGTTGCCTCAAGAGTGGCATCGGTGATCCGGGACAGCGCGTTGCCGACGTCGGCGACGTCGATCCCGCCGAGGACGTCGCCGGCGGCTGTCCGCAGTAGCTCACGGCGCCGGACCGCACGGACGGCACGGACGGCCTTGTCGGTGTCGGGCTGTCGTCCCGCCGTCGCGAGCATCTCCTCGGTCAACACGTCGGACGGCTGGGGCGTCAGCTCGCTGCCCAGCAGCTTGATTCCCTGCGGCTCGCGCTCGAACAGGTCCGAGCAGTAGCGCGACGTCGCGAGCAGGTGGGCCAGCCGCTCGGCGACCTCGCCCTCGTCGCGCAGGGTGGTGAGGAACCAGGGGGTGCGCCCCAGCGCCTCGCTGATCCTCCGGAAGCCGAACAGGCCGGCGTCCGGATCGGCGCCGTCGGCGAACCACTGCAGCATCGCCGGCAGCAGCGTCCGCTGGATGTTGGCCGTGCGGGTGACACCGGCGGTCAGCGCCTCGAGGTTGCGCAGGGCGGCGGCGGGGTCGTCGTACCCCAGAGCGGAAAGGCGGGCCTGCGCTGCCTCCGACGAGAGCCGTACGTCGTCCCCGGGGATCCGGGCGACCGCGGAGAGCAACGGCCGGTAGAAGAGCTTCTGGTGCAGCCGGCTGACCTCGCGCCGGTGATGCTGCCAGGTCTTGACCAGCCGCTGGTCGGGTTCCTTCACGAAGCCGAGGCTCCGCCCGAGCCGGCGCAGTGCGGCGTCGTCATCCGGCACCAGGTGGGTACGGCGGAGCCGGTGCAGCTGGATGCGGTGCTCGAGCTGGCGGAGGAAGGCGTAGGCCCGATGGAGAGCCTCACCGTCCTCGCGTCCGACGTACCCGGACTTGGTCAGCCGTGAGAGCGCACTCAACGTCGTCGACGACCGGATCTGCTGGTCGGCCCTCCCGTGCACCAGTTGCAGCAGCTGGACGGCGAACTCGACGTCGCGCAACCCACCTGCACCGAGCTTGAGCTGGCGGTCGGCCTCCTTGGCCGGAAGGTGGTCCACGACGCGGCGCCGCATCGCCCGGGCAGCGTCGACGAACCCCTCGCGATCGGCGGCCGACCACACCATCGGAGAGACCATGGCGACGAACTCACGGCCGAGCTCGATGTCGCCGGCGACCGGACGCGCCTTGAGAAGCGCCTGGAACTCCCACGCGGCGGCCCACCGCTCGTAGTAGGCGCGGTGGCCGGCGAGGGTGCGACTCAGAGCGCCGGCCCTTCCCTCGGGGCGCAGCGCCGCGTCGACCGGCCAGATCGTGCCCTCGCTGGTGTGGTCCGAGCAGACCTGCATCAGGCGGGACGCCAGCCGCGCCGCGATCCGCGCAGCCGCGGACCCGTCATCCTTGCCCGTTCCGGCTCCATGCTCGGTCGGCTCGTGGACGAAGATCACGTCCACGTCCGAGACGTAGTTGAGCTCGTGACCGCCGCACTTGCCCATCGCGATCACCGCGAGCCGCACCCGCTCGGACTCCTCGCCGACGTGAGCCCGGGCAACGGCAAGGGCCGCGTCGAGCGTGCCGGCCGCAAGGTCGGAGAGCTCCGCCGCGGTGTCGTCGACGCCGAGCTCGTGGGCGAGGTCGCGCGCTGCGAGCGGGAGCAGCAGCCGCCGGTAGGTGACCCGCAGCGCGTCCACGGCCTCCGCCTCCGGCACCGTGGAGACCGGCGCCGGTGCGGTCGGATCCGCGCCGACGGCCTCCATCAGCGCGGCACGGATCGCCCAGGCGGCCGGTCGGGTCGTGCCCAGCGTCGGGTCGGTGAGGACCCGCCAGTGGTCCGGGTGGCTGACCAGGTGGTCGGCCAGCGCGGCACTGGCGCCGAGGACGCACAGGAGCCGCATCGCCGTACCCTCGTCGGCCGCGAGGGCGGTCAACAGTCCCTCGCGGTCCTCGACGGCGTCCGCCAGCCGCACCAGCGCCGACAGCGCAGCGTTCGGCTCGGCCGTCCGACCGAGGATGGCGACCAGCTCGAGCCCTTCGCTGCCGAGCTCGGCGAACTCCCTCGTCGCGCGATCGACGTCGACGAAGCCGTGCCGGAGCAGCTCGCTCCGCAACGTCGCACGGTTCATAGGCTCACAGCACGGGCAGCATGCGGTCGCGCTCGAAGGCCGACACCTGACCGCGGTACTCGTCCCACTCGCTGCGCTTGTTGCGCAGGAAGTAGTCGAAGACCTGCTCCCCCAGCGTCTCAGCGAGCAGCTCGGACCGCTCGGCGATCTCGATCGCCTCGTTGAGGTTCTTGGGCAGCGGTGCGATGCCGAGGCTGCGGCGCTCGGCCTCGGTCAGCGCCCAGACGTCGTCCTCGGCCTCGCGCGGCAGGTCGTAGCCCTGCTCGATGCCCCTGAGACCGGCTGCGAGCACTGCCGCGAAGGCCAGGTAGGGATTGCACGCCGCATCGATGGTGCGCAGCTCGATGCGGGTCGACTGGCCCTTGAGCGGCTTGTACATCGGCACCCGGATCATGGCCGAGCGGTTGTTGTGGCCCCAGCAGACGTACGACGGCGCCTCGCCGCCGAACATCATCCGCTTGTAGGAGTTGACCCACTGGTTGGTCACCACGCTGATCTCACCGGCATGGTGGAGAACGCCCGCGATGAACTGGCGGCCGATCTTCGAGAGCTGGTACTCGGCGCCGGCCTCGTAGAAGGCGTTCTGGTCACCCTCGAAGAGCGAGACGTGCGTGTGCATGCCGGATCCCGGCTGCTCGGTGAACGGCTTGGGCATGAACGTGGCCCAGATGCCCTGGCCGAGCGCGACCTCCCGGACCACGGTGCGGAAGGTCATGATGTTGTCGGCGGTCGACAGGGCATCGGCGTAGCGGAGGTCGATCTCCTGCTGGCCCGGGCCGCCTTCGTGGTGACTGAACTCCACCGAGATGCCCATCGACTCGAGCATCGTGATCGCTTCGCGGCGGAAGTCCGACCCATGGGAGTGGGCTGCGTGGTCGAAGTAGCCGCTGCGGTCGATCGGCTCCGGCTCGACCCCCGGCTGCGGGTCGTCCTTGAACAGGTAGAACTCGATCTCAGGGTGGGTGTAGAAGGTGAAGCCCTGCTCCGCCGCCTTGCCGAGGGTGCGCTTGAGCACGTTGCGAGGATCTGCGTAGGACGCCGAACCGTCCGGCATCACGATGTCGCAGAACATGCGGGCGGTCGACGGGCCCTCGCCGCGCCACGGCAGGATCTGGAACGTCGCCGGGTCGGGTTTCGCCAGCATGTCGGACTCGTAGACCCGCGCGAAGCCCTCGATCGCCGAGCCGTCGAACCCGATGCCCTCCGCGAACGCGCCCTCGAGCTCAGCCGGGGCCACCGCGACCGACTTGAGGAAGCCCAACACGTCGGTGAACCAGAGCCGGACGAACCGGACGTCGCGCTCTTCGAGAGCGCGGAGAACGAAGTCTTCCTGCTTGCCCATGGCTGCAGCCTAGGGGTTGGGAATGTTCGCCTCGATCTCGGCCAGCCAGGCCGCCGCGCTGGCATCCGACGGCATCCGCCAGTCGCCGCGCGGCGACATGGTGCCACCGCTGCTCACCTTCGGGCCGTTGGGCAGGGCCGAGCGCTTGAACTGGCTGGCGAAGAAGCGCTTCACGAAGACCTCGAGCCAACGGCGCACGGTGGCGAGGTCGTACGACGTGTGCGCGTCCTCCGGGAAGCCCGGCGGCCAGTCGCCTGCGGCCGGGTCCTTCCACGCGTGCCAGGCGAGGAAGGCGATCTTGCTCGGGCGGTAGCCGCGCCGGATGACGTGGAAGAGCGTGAAGTCCTGGAGTGCGTAGGGGCCCACCGAGTCCTCGGTCGCCTGCGGCTTGCCGCCCTCGGTCGTCGGGATCAGCTCGGGGGTGATCTCCTGCTCGAGGATCTCGCGCAGCACCAGGTCGGCCTGGTCGGTGTAGTCGCCGCCGTGCAGCTGCTCGGTGTCGATCACCCACCGGATCAGGTGCTGGATCAGCGTCTTCGGCACCCCGGCGTTGACGTTGTAGTGCGACATCTGGTCGCCGACGCCGTAGGTGCACCAGCCCAGCGCCAGCTCCGACAGGTCGCCCGTGCCGAGCACGATCCCGCCGCGGTGGTTGGCGAGCCGGAACAGGTAGTCGGTACGCAGCCCGGCCTGGACGTTCTCGAACGTGACGTCGTAGGTCGGCGTCCCCTTGCTGTAGGGGTGCTCGAGGTCCTTGAGCATCTGCTCGGCGGCCGGTTTGATGTCGAGCTCCGCGAAGGTGCATCCGAGCGCGGTCGCCAACCGGGTGGCGTAGGACTTGGTCGTCTCGCCGGTCGCGAAGCCGGGCATCGTGAACGCGTGGATGTCGCTGCGCGGCCGACCGAGCCGGTCCATCGCCTTGGCCGCGACGATCAGCGCGTGAGTCGAGTCGAGGCCGCCGCTGACCCCGATGATGACCTTCGGCTGACCGATCGCCGCGAGCCGCTGCTCGAGACCCGAGACCTGGATGTTGTAGGCCTCGTAGCAGTCCAGTGCGAGACGCTCAGGGTCGTCGGGGACGAACGGATGACGATCGACCTTGCGCAACAACCCGATGTCGCCGCTCGGGACGCCGAGCTCGAACTCGACGGTCCGGAAGGCGCCGCCGGTCGAGGTGCGAGCAGACGGACCGACGCTGGTTGAGGTGCGAGCGAAGCGAGCCTCGACACCAACGCCCCGCCGGTTGTCGTCAAAGCTCCCCTGCCGGATCCGCTCCTGACGCAGCCGGTCGAGGTCGACGTCCACGACCGTCGCCCGCGGACCATCGGGGAACCGCTCGCTCTCGCCGAGCAGGTCGCCGCACTCGTAGACCATCGTCTGGCCGTCCCAGGAAAGGTCGGTGGTGGACTCCCCCTGGCCGGCGGCGGTGTAGAGATAGGCAGCGTTGCAGCGGTTGCTGGCAGCCTGCACCAGCTGCCGCCGGCTTTCGGACCGGCCGACGGTGACCGGACTGGCGCTGAGGTTGGCCAGCACAGTGGCGCCGGCGAGGGATGCGAGCGCGCTCGGCGGCACCGGCACCCACATGTCCTCGCAGATCTCGACGTGCAGGTCGAGCCCGGCGACGTCGGTCGCGCTGAAGATCAGATCGGGCCCGAGCGGGACCTCCTGACCGGCCAGGTCGATCGCCTGCCCGGCCAGGTCGTCACCGGGCGCGAACCAGCGCCGCTCGTAGAACTCCCGGTAGTTCGGCAGGTAGGACTTCGGCGCCGCGCCCAGGATCCGCCCACGGTGGATGACCACTGCGCAGTTGTAGATCCGGTTGCCGTGCTCGAGCGGAGCGCCGACCACGATCACCGGCAGCAGGTCGGTCGACGCCTCGACGAGTCCGGCGATCGCCGTACGCACCGACTCGAGGAGGGTGTCTTGGAGGAACAGGTCGTCGACGGCATACCCGGTCAGTCCCAGCTCGGGGAAGACCGCGACCGCGACGCCCTGCTCGTGGAGCGCGCGGACCTGCTCGAGCGTGCGCGCCGCGTTGGTCGCCGGGTCCGCGATCGCCACCGGCACCGTGCAGGCCGCGACCCGCGCGAAGCCCTGGGCGTAGGCCGAGTAGAAGTCCACGAGGCGAGTCTAGGGATCGGCACACCGGAGCCGGTCGGCACCGTGACGCGCTGATCGCTGGTGGAGGTGGGGCGGGCATTGCCTCCGGAACGATGAGTACGACGTCGACGGCCGGTCTTCCTGTCCATGACGATCTCGTCCAGCATCTCCCCTTGCCTCTGGTTCGACGACGACCTGGAGGAAGCGGCCCGGTTCTACACCGGCATCTTCCCGAACTCGTCGGTCGGCCACCTGACCCGCTACAACGCCGGCGGGGCGGGCGACACGGGCAAGGTGATGGCGGGTGAGTTCACCATCGACGGGCTGACCTTCCGGGGGATCAACGGCGGCCCGGCGGACTTCGGGTTCAGCGAGGCGATCTCGTTCTCGGTGACCTGCCGGGACCAGTCAGAGGTCGACTACTACTGGGACGCCCTCGTCGACGGCGGCGAGGAGTCGGTGTGCGGGTGGCTCAAGGACCGCTACGGGCTGTCGTGGCAGATCGTCCCGACCCGCCTCTACGAGCTCGTGTCCGATCCCGACCCGGTCCGGGCGCAAGCGGCGACCCAGGCGATGCTCGGCATGCGCCGGATCGTCATCGCCCACCTCGAGGCTGCTGCCGACGCCGTTGCAGCCAGGTGATGCAGCACACAGCGCACTCCCGCCCGATCCCGGACTAGCCTCGGGTTGTTCGTGACAATCCGTGGACCCGCAGCAGGCGGGCCGCGAGATCGAGGACGAGGAGCTCGACGAATGAGCGAGGAAGCCGCGCCGTACGGACCGACGATCAAGCGGGTCCGAACCCACCACCTACGCGAGATGAAGCAGCGCGGTGAGCGCTTCTCGATGCTGACGTCGTACGACATGCTCACGGCGCGGATCTTCGACGAGGCAGGAATCGAGATCCTGCTCGTGGGCGACAGCGCATCGAACAACGTCCTCGGCAACGCCACGTCGCTGCCGATCACCGTCGACGAGCTGATCCCACTCACCCGCGCGGTCAGCGGCGCGGTCGAGCGGGCGATGGTCGTCGGTGACCTGCCGTTCGGGTCCTACCAGGCTTCTCCGGAGCAGGGCTACCTCACCGCGGTGCGGTTCATGAAGGAGGGCGGCGCGCACGCGGTGAAGCTCGAGGGCGGGCAGGAGATGGCGCCGCAGATCGAGCGGATGACCCGTGGCGGCATTCCTGTCATGGCCCACATCGGCTTCACCCCGCAGTCGGAGCATGCCCTCGGCGGCTACCGGGTGCAGGGCCGCGGCGACACCGCTGAGCGGGTGCTGCGCGACGCGGAGGCGGTCCAGGACGCAGGCGCGTTCGCCGTCGTCATGGAGATGGTCCCTGGCGACGTCGCCGCCCTCGTCACCCAGAAGCTGCAGATCCCGACCATCGGGATCGGTGCCGGCAAGGAGTGCGACGGTCAGGTGCTGGTGTGGCAGGACGCGTTCGGTCTGCGCACCGGCCGGATGCCACGCTTCGTCAAGCAGTACGCCGACCTCCGCTCGGTCCTGCTCGACGCCGCCCGCGCCTATGACTCCGAGGTCAAGACCGGCGAGTTCCCCGGGCCCGACCACACGTTCTGATCGTCGTACCGGATCCGACGTAGGTTTGCGCGCATGCGCAAGCCGACTCGCATCTACCTGGTCCCCTGCCTGGTCCGCTACCTGGTCCCCTGTGTGGTCCTCTGTCTGCTCGCCGGGTTCCTCCCTGGCTCCGCCAGCGCGACGCACCTGACGAAATCGGGCATCTCGGGGCGGAATCACCCCGAAAATGTCAGGTACGACGGGGCGCCGCGGCGGGCCGCGCCGACGTTGCGGGTGACAACGGTCGCTCGCAACCTCGACATCCCCTGGGACGTGCGGCCGGTCGGCGAGGGCCGGCTCCTGTTCACGCAGCGGGACCGGGCCCGCCTCACCCTGGTCGAGGCCGACGGCGACACCCGCGGGGTCGGCTTCCCGAGTCGGCGGGTCTGGGTGTCGGGCGAGACCGGGCTGATGGGGCTCGCGATCGACAAGGACTTCGCCGAGAACCGGCGCATCTACACCTGTCAGGGCTGGAAGCTCCCCAGAGGCAGGAAAGACATCCGGGTGATCGCCTGGAAGCTCGATCCCGGACTCACCGCGGTCGGGCGGCCCGACGTACTGGTCAAGGGCATCCCGACAGTGTCCGGCAGGCACGGCGGCTGCCGGCTGCTGATCGCCAGGAACGGCGCACTCCTCGTCGGCACCGGCGACGCAGCGGTCACCAAGAACCCGCAGAGCCTGCGGTCCTTCGGCGGCAAGACGTTGCGCCTCGACCCGGCGACCGGCCGGCCCTGGCCGACCAACCCTTGGGCACACCGGTCCGGCAGGAAGCGCTACCTCTACACCTACGGCCACCGCAACGTGCAGGGTCTCGCGCAGCGCGCGGACGGGTCGCTCTGGTCGGTGGAGCATGGCACCTACCGCGACGACGAGATCAACAAGCTCGGCGGCGGTCGCAACTTCGGTTGGCAGCCCGGTCGCGGCTACGACGAGTCCGCACCGATGACGAACTTCTCGCTGCCCGGCCGTCAGTGGGGCGCCAGGTGGCGCTCCGGCAACCCGACCATCGCGACGGCCGGTGCCTCGTTCGTCACCGGCCCGGGCTGGGGCCGGCTCGCCGGCACCCTCGCCGTCGGGTGCCTCGCCGGTCAGCGGCTGATGTTCGTCAAGTTCGACGCCAGCGGCGACCTCCGGTGGACCCGGGCGCCGGGTCGGCTCCGCGGCTACGGGCGGCTCCGCGGCGTGACCACCGACCGCGGCTCCTTGCTCGTCACCACCGCCAACGGTGGCGGGAACGACAAGATCCTGCGGGTCAGGCCGGCGCGTTGACCGGGTGAGCTGGTTTCGAGACTCGCTGCACCTGCACCTCAACCACCCAGCCCGCGCCGCTCCAGGAGCGGCTCGATCGGCGCCGGCCGGCCGCGCCAGGCGACGTACGACGCGAGCGGGTCCGTGGTGCCCCCGATGCCGATGACGTACTTCCGGTAGAGGTCGCCGTTCTCGCGGGTGAGCCCGCCGTTGTCCTTGAACCAGGCGACCGTGTCGGCGTCGAGCACCTCGCTCCAGATGTAGGAGTAGTAGGCCGACGCGTAGCCCGAGCTCATGCTGTGCGCGAAGTACGGCGTGGAGTAACGCGTCGGCACCGCCGGGTTGTCGAGCCCGACTGCAGCGAGCGCCTCCGACTCAAAGCGGAGAACCTCGTCCGGGGACATCGGGACCTCGTCCGGACCGAGTTCGTGCCAGGCCAGGTCGAGCAGCGCAGCAGCGAGGTACTCGCTGGTGCCGAAGCCCTCGTTGAAGGTCGAGGACGCCTCAATCCGCTCGACCACGTCGACCGGGATCGGCTCGCCCGTCTCGTTGTGCGCCGCGTAGTTGGCGAGGACGTCCGGCCAGAGCATCCACATCTCGTTGACCTGCGATGGGTATTCGACGAAGTCCCGGAAGACGGCAGTGCCGGCGAACCGGGGGTACGTCGCCCGCGCCAACAGGCCGTGCAGCGCATGGCCGAACTCGTGGAACAGGGTGCGGGTCTCGTCGTAGGTCAGCAGCGTCGCCTCACCCGGCGCCGGCTTGGGCACGTTGAGGTTGTTGAAGACCACGGCCGACTCGGTGCCGAGCAGCTCGGACCGGTTGACGAAGCTGCTCATCCAGGCGCCGCCGCGCTTCGAGTCGCGGGTGTAGAGGTCGAGGAGGTAGAGACCGACGGGGGTGCCGTCCTCCTCCTTCACCTCGAAGACGCGGACGTCGGGGTGGTAGCCGTCGAGGTCGCTGCGCTCGGCAAAGGTCAGGCCGTAGAGGCGATGGGCGGCGAAGAACACGCCCTCCTGCAGCACCCGCTCGGCCTCAAACCACGGGCGGAGCGCGGCGAGGTCGACGTCGTACTGCTCCGATCGCACCTGTTCGGCGTAGAAGGGCCAGTCGTGGGCCTCCACCGGGAAGCCGGCCTGGGCCGACAGCTCCGCCTGCTCGCGGCGCGCGTTGCCTGCGGCGGCGGGCGCCAGCCGGGAGAGCATCTCGCGTACGGCGGCGGGCGTCCCTGCGGTGTTGTCCTTGGTGACCAGCTCGGCGTGGTTGGCGAACCCGAGCAGCTGGGCCCGCTCGGCGCGCAGCCGCAGGATGTCGAGCGCGATCTGTCGGGTGTCGTGGGCGCCGCCGCGACTCCCCCGCGCTCGCTGGGCGGCGGACAACCGGCGCCGCACGTCACGATCGGTCAGCGCAGCGAGGTGCGGGTGCGCGGTCGGGAGCACCAGGGTCAGCAGCCACTTGCCGTCGAGACCGCGGGAGGCGGCCGCCGCGGCCGCGGCCGAGATCTCGCCAGGTGTCAGGCCCGCGAGGTCGGACTCGTCGTCGATGACGACCGCGAGGTCGTTGGTGTCGGCCTGGAGCGTGATCTCGAAGGCGGTCTCCTGCGCCGACATCTGCTCGTTGAGCTTGCGCAGCCGGGCCTTGTCGTCGTCACCCAGCGCCGCTCCGGCGAGGGTGAACTCGACGACGTAACGCTCCACGAGGTAGCGCTGCTCGGGATCGAGCATGTCCCGCTGCTCGTGCACGGTGAGCAGTCGCTGGTAGAGGTCACGGTCGAGCGCGAGGGCATCCGAGTGCGCCGCCAGCTTCGGGGCGTACGACGCGCGCAGCTCGTCGATCTGCTCGTTGGTGTCCGCACTCGCCTTGTTGAAGAAGATCCGCAGCACCCTCGACAACCCCTCACCGCTCCGCTCGAGCGGGACGAGGGTGTTGTCGAACGTGGCCGCCTCCGGATTCGAGGTGATCGCGGCGACCACCTCGAGCTGGGCAGCCATCCCCTCGTCGAGGGCGGGCCCGAAGTCGTCGTCGGTGAAGTCGGCGAAGCGCGGCAGCTGGTAGGGCAGGTCGCTGGAAAGGAGCAGGGGGTGCATGCAGCAACCCTAGGTCGGCGCTAGGGGCGATTGCGACCGAGATCGTCGTGCGCCTGCACCCACTCCTCGGCGACCACCGCCGACCCGAGGGACAGCTCGCCGGCCAGCACCGTGGCGGCGATGATCTCGGCGA
The DNA here is from genome assembly GCA_963756795.1 of uncultured Actinomycetota bacterium. Classification (GTDB taxonomy): domain Bacteria; phylum Actinomycetota; class Actinomycetes; order Propionibacteriales; family Nocardioidaceae; genus Nocardioides. The sequence continues at coordinate 62,919 of CAVWPK010000011.1, forward strand.
GCTTGCGCACTTTGCCGGTGCCGTAGCAGCCCATGATCTCGAGGCACTCACGCTGCGTGGCGAGCCCGGTGCCGCCGCCGTACGACGCGATGATGAGCGACGGCAGGGTCACCGAGGCGTAGAAGTCTCCGTTGGGCAGCAGCTCGGAGAAGCCGTAGAGGGCCGACGACTCGGCGACGTTGGCGACGTCCTGCCCGGTCGCGATGAACACCGCCGTGACGCCGTTGGCCGAGTGGTTGCCGTTGTTGTTGGTCACCGACATGATCGCGCCGAGCTGCCCGCGGAGCCGTGCCGCCCAGAGCTTGTCGGTGGTGACGTTCATCTGCTCCTCGACCAGTCGGGCCGGCAGGGTGATCTCGGCGACGACTCGCTTGCCACGGGTGTGGAGCATGTTGACCACCGACGTCTTCTTGTCGGTCGCGAACTGCCCTTCGAGCAGGAAGTGGAGCGGGGCCGGGTAGTGCTGCTTGATCCAGGCACAGGCCGCGAACGTCGCCTTGCCCGTCATGTTCTGCCCGGCCGCGTCGCCGGTGGTGTAGTTGAACCGGGTGTAGAGCAGCTTGGAGACCGAGAACTTCTGGATCTCGATCAGCTTCCCCGAGCTCGTGGTCGTCTGGGCCGCGGCAGCGATCGGCTCGAAGTTCTCTTCCAACCAGGTCGCGAAAGCCCGCGCCTCGCGCGCGCTCTCGAAGCTGAAGACGGGCGCGCGCTGCATCTTGTCGTCCAGCACCGTGGTGGTGATCCCCCCGGCGTCACGGCACAGCTTCATGCCCCGGCTGTACGACGCCACCAGCGTCCCCTCGGTGGTCGCGAGCGGGACGAGGAACTCCCCCTGCGCGTGCTCGCCGTTGACGAGCAGCGGACCGGCCAGCCCGATCGGCACCTGGGCGACTCCGAAGAAGTTCTCGATGTTGCCCGGCAGGGTCCCGGGGTCGAGCGAATAGCTGCCCACGTGCTCGACCGTGCTCGCAGTGCGGGCGCGGACCAGCTCCTGTCGGGCCTTGATCGCGGCAGCCGAGTAGTCGTCGTCGTGGTCGCGCGGGATCCTCAGGTCAGCCATGCGGTGGAGTGTGCCAGCCGTCGGCAGCTCCGGTTCGGGATCTCGCAGGAGCGCCGTCGGTGGAACGTGACGACGCGCACCGGCATGTTGGTGATCGGGGGGGACGTGGCACCGCTCAGGTTGCAGATCACTGCCGTCACCGTGGTGGGCGACGGCACCTGGGTGCCGTAGAGGAACACACCGTCCGGCATGTCGGCCTTGGTCACGATCACCACGGCATCGCCCGCGGTGGCACCCGAGATCCCCAGGGTGACCTCGTAGCACCGACCGGCCGGCAACGGATTGAACGTCACCGTGCCGTTGGCGCCGCTGCCAGAGATGTCGGCGAAGGTGAGGCTCTCGTTGGCGATGTCGGCGTCGGTCGGCGAGGAGTCGACGACCTCACCGGTGCTGACCGAGCCGTTCGCGAGGTCGTCCCGGGTCACCCCACGGTCACTCAGCTCGTCGGCGTCGACGCTGTCGGACCTGATCTCGGTAGGCCCTACGGTCGGGACGTCCGAGGTCCGATGTGAGACCCGTCCTGGGGACCTCAGCCGAACGGGAGCGGATCCGGTGCGAGCGAGACCGCCCGCGCTCGCGCCGCCGTGAGTCCGCGGCGGTGATGCTGGCGGCACAGGACCTCGTAGGAGACGACCGTCGGCTCGTCGACCGGTGGTGCGTCGACATCGCCCACGACGATCACCTCGCCCTCGGTGACCATCACGCCGTCCTCGGTGCGCGCGTTGTGGGTGGCGCGCTGGCCGCACCAGCACAGCGCCTCGACCTGGAGCACCTCGGTGCGGTCGGCGAGCTCGACCAGCCGGGCCGAGCCCTCGAAGAGCCTGGTCCGGAAGTCGGTGAGGATCCCGAAGCAGAAGACGTCGATCTGGAGCTCGTCGACGATCTTGGCCAGCTGGTCGATCTGGTCGGGGGTGTAGAACTGCGCCTCGTCACACACGAAGTAGTCGATCCGTGCGCCCTGCGTGAGTGCGTCGACCGTCGTCCGCCAGAAGTCGAAGGCGGGCGTCACCTCCAACGCCTCCGCGGTGAGGCCGAGCCTGGACGACACCCTCGCCACCCCCGCCCGATCGTGGGACGTGTAGAGCCTCCCGACCCGGCCGCGAGCGGCGTGGTTGTGGTTGGTCTGAAGCGCGAGCGTCGACTTCCCCGCGTCCATCGTGCCCGTCCAGAAGGTCAGCTCCGCCACGCGGTGAAGGATGCCAGAAGGCCACCGGGGCGAGGGGTCCGGTCGTTCAGTCGACGAGGAGCGGGATCAGCATCTCGTCGTCGGTGAGTGAGCCGTGCATGCCGATCAGCCTGGTCTCGTAGGGGAAGCCGTCGGAGGAGAGCACCGCCGACGTACCACGGCACGCCACCACGACGTCCCCGATCCGGGGCAGCACCGCCGGGTCGACCGGACCGAACCAGCCGCGACCGATCGCCTCTGCGCGGGTCAGCACCTCTGCGTTGTCGCCGAGGATGGCGCGCCAGGCATCGAGCACGTCGGGCACCGCGCCGCCGACGCAGTAGAGATGACGGAACCGCGCCTCGCCGCCGATCAGGAAGACCCCGGACTGCAGCCCGTCGTCGTCGGCCACGTCGACCCGGTCCTCGGCCGGCACGTCGACCATGCCGTGGTCGGCGACGACCAGCAGCCGCCGGTCGGCCGGCAGCGCCTCGCGGAGCTGCTCGGCCTCGTGGTCGATCATGGCGAGCTGTTGCAGCCAGTGGCTGGAGTCGACGCCCCACCGGTGGCCGGTCCAGTCCAGGTCGCCGTCGTAGACGTAGGTGAGGGAGGGGCGGTCCGCCGACGCCGCGACGACCGCTGCGATCCGCTCACCGACGCGGTCGACTCCCACGTAGTCGGCGCCGCGGTGGGCGGCCACGGTCAGCCCGCTCCCCAAGAACTCCCGCTTGTTGACGACGCTCACCCGCACCCCCGACGCCTGCAACCGCGCGAACGCGGTCGGGTGCGGCTGCCACTGCTCGGGGTCGACCTTCGCGTCCCACACGAGTGCGTTGAGCAGGTCGTCGGTGCCCGGTATCCGGGTCGTGAATCCCACGAGGCCGTGCCCGCCGGGCACCAGCCCGGTGCCGAGCGAGGTGAGGCTGGTCGAGGTGGTCGACGGCACGCCGGCGGTGCCGATCGTCGAGGTTGCCAGCAGCGAGGACAGGTAGGGCGCCGCCTCGGCGTGCCGCCGCAGCAGGTTGGCGCCGAGGCCGTCGATCAGGAACACGACGTACGACGACGCTCCCGGTAGGTCAAGGCCCCGCGGATCGCCGTCGAGCACGTGACCGAGCGCAGCCGCCACCGCGGGGACCACGTCGCCCAGCGAGCGGTCGCCGTACGCGGGCTCGCAGAAGTCGTCCACCGGCGGGTGATCGTTCACCCGCGGGTGCGCGCCGAGAGCGACGCGGCGAAGGACAGCAGCCCGCCGACCGCGTTCGAGCCGTCCGCGGCGGCCGACACCCGGAGCGAGAAGTCGTCCGACGACAGGGTGCCGGTGTAACCGTGGTCGGCCTCGCACTGCGGGTCGTTGCAGCCGGCGGGCTCCAGGTCGACGCGGTTGACCGCGCCCCAGCCGATCGTGAGCACCGCCTCGACCGGGGGCTGCGGACCAGCGGTCGGGTTGGCCGTCATCCGGGTCACGACCACCGACGACACCGCGCTCAGGTTGACCGCCTCGGTCGACGTCGACGTGTAGGGCTCGGGCAGCAGGTCGTCACCGGTGTGCTCGTCGGTGTGGGCCAGGATCAGCCGGCTCGGCGTCAGTACGATCACGCTCTGGTGGCGGCGTACCTCGTCGCGTTCGAACGTCGGCTCGTGGTGGACGTAGAAGGACACGATGTGCTCGCCGCCGACGGCCTCGGTGACGGCGTCCGCGACCACCTCCGGGTAGTAGCCGGTGCGGTCGAGCGCCTCGCGGAGCTCGGGCGCGCGGTCCCGGTCCTCGGTGGTTCGGGAACGGACGTCAGGCATGGTCGCATCCTGTCACGGTCCTCGAAGGCCGGTGGTTTGAGGTGGGGGCCGGTTCGTCCGGTTCGTCACCCGGGCAGGGTGGTAGTGACGTCGGGCAATCGGCGGCCCAGGGAGTCGGGGCGCGGATCACGGACCGGCGCCAGTCGGACCGCCGCCGTGAGGACGGTCACGCCGTCCACGCCCGCCAGCGCGAGCGACAGCTCGAGCGCACTCACTTCCGGCAGATCGTTCTGGAGGCGGGCGACCTTGGTGATCAGCTGCTCGATGGACCCGATTTCGACCGGCTCGGCACCGCGGTAGCCGAAGAGCAGCGGCGAGCTCTTGACCTCCCGCACCATCGAGGTGACGTCGTGCTCGTGCAGCGGCGGGATCCGGTAGGCCCAGTCTCCGAGCAGCTCGACGATCGGCCCCGAGATACCGAACGAGACGACCGGCCCGAACAACGGGTCCTCGAACGAACGGATCGAGATCGGCACGCCGGCAGGGGCGTTCTTCTGCACCACGAAGGCTGCGTCGACAGGCTCGGGGACCATGCCGTTGAGCGTCCCCCAGGCCTCCTTCATCTCGGTGCTGCTGTCGATGTTGCGCCAGACGTGCTGGGCGTCAGGTCGCTCCCGAACCGACTCACGGGTGGCCTTGAGCACGACGTTCCACCCGAGTCGCTTCGCCGCGGAGCTCGCCGCCCTGAGCGATGCGACCGGGACGGCGGGCCACAGGTCGATGTCGTAGGCGGCGAGCAGCTCGGTCACCTGCTCGCGATCGAGCTGAACCTCCTCGGGCTTCTCGCCGAGCACCCCGAGCACGAGCTGTCGGGCGATGACCGTCTCCACCTCGCCCGGGTCGGCCGCCGCGCTGTCCGGCGTGCGCAACCAGACGGCGTACTCGACGACCAGCGCGAGCGCGCGCACCGCGGCCTCCACGGCCGGGTACGACGGCACCGAGCCCCGGCCGGCCGTCGAGCCGGCGACGTCCGGGACGCGGAGCAGCTCCGGGATACCTTCGGCGCCCAGGAAGGACGAGACCAGCGGCTTGTCGGACTGCTCGCCGACCGCGGCAAGCACGTTGGCGACCTCGTCGCCGGAGACGTTGAGCGGCGGGATGTAGACCGCGATGACCGAGTCGACGTCAGGGTCGTCGATCGCGTCGTCGAGAGCGTCCTCGAAGTCCTCGGCTGTCGCGTCGAACCCCAGTGCGACCGAGCGGCTCACGACCAGGCCGACGCCCGACGCTGCATCGGCGGCCAGCAGGCCGAGCGCGTCGGAGTTGCCGACGATCGCGACCCGGCGGCCGCGGGGCAGCGGCTGGTGGGCGAGCAGCTGTGCGACGTCGAACATGTCCTCGAGGGTGTCGACCTGGATGATCCCGGCCTGACGGAACATCGCGTCGACCGCGGCCTGCGGGGCGGAGATCTGACGCACCGTGTGGCCCATCGGGACACCCTGCGTCGTGCGTCCGGAGCGTACGGCGACGATCGGCTTGCGCTGGGAGACCCGGCGCGCGATGCGGGAGAACTTGCGCGGGTTGCCGATCGACTCGAGGTACATCATCACGACCTCGGTCGTCTCGTCCTCCTCCCAGTACTGGAGCAAGTCGTTGCCGGACACGTCAGCCCTGTTGCCCGCGCTCACGAAGGTGGAGATGCCGAGACCGCGGTTCTTCACCTTCTCGAGGATCGCCGAGCCGAGGGCACCGGACTGGCAGAAGAAACCGGCCCGCCCGCGGGCCGGCATCACCGACGACAACGACGCGTTGACCGAGACACGGGGGTCGGTGTTGATGACGCCGAGGCAGTTGGGTCCGATCAGACGGAGTCCGTAGGAGCGGGACAGGCCGACGAGGTGGCGCTGCCGGCGGCGACCCTCCTCCCCAGTCTCGGCGAAGCCGGACGAGATCACGATCAGGCCATGAACGCCCTTCGCCGCGCAGTCGAGCACCACATCGGTCACGGACTCAGCGGGGACGGCGACGATCGCGACGTCGACCTCGCCGGGGATCTCGTTGACCGACTTGTACGCCGGCATGCCGCTGACCGCGGCCGCCGAAGGGTTCACGACGTAGACCCGCCCGGTGAAGTCCGCGGTCACCAGGTTGCGCACCAGCAGCTGGCCGATCGTGTCCTGCCGTCGGCTCGCGCCGATGATCGCGACCGACGCCGGGTGGAAGAAACGGTGGATCGACGCCGACTCGGCAACGTGCTCGCGGTTGTGCATCACACCGATCGCGGTGTCGGTGGGGTCGATGGGGAACTCCAGGGTGATCACGCCGTCGGCGTACCCGCTCGCCACGCGGTAGCCCGCGTCCCGGAACGTCTGGATCATCCGGTTGTTGTCGGGCAGCACCTCGGCGAGGAACCGCTCGACGCCGCGCTCACGGCCGGCCTGGGCGAGGTGCTCGAGCAGCAGTTGCCCGATGCCACGACCTTGGTGCTGGTCCTCGACGAGGAAGGCGACCTCGGCCTCTTGCGGCCGGACGACGTCGTACCGGCCGACCGCGATCATCTGCCCGCCGAGCAGCATCACGAGCGCGACCCGTTCGCGGTGGTCGACGTGGGTGAACCGGCGGACGTCGCGTTCCGACAGCTTCGGCATCGGAGAGAAGAACCGGTAGTACTTCGACTCATCCGAGACGCGTGCGTAGAACTCGACCATCAGCTGCTCGTCCTCAGCCTGGATCGGCCGGATGTGCGCCGTACGTCCGTCGCGCAACAGGACATCGGCCTCCCAGTGGGTGGGCGGCAGCCCGATCTCCTCCGTGGGTGTCCCCGACTCGGTCACAGGACGAGGCTAGTGGCTACCCGTTCTCGCGGAATGTCAGGTGCATCACCCGATCGCGCCTGCCGGGAGTTGTCGGAGGGGGCACCTAGAGTGAGTCGGGTGAAGCGACGATGAGCAAGGAAGCTGCGCTGCGGGCGATGCGGGAGGCCCGGTACGCCGAGAGGTCGGCCCGGTCCACCGCGGCCGTCAAGCCGGCCGGGCCGGCCAGGCCGGCGGTTCAGCCCACGAAGGCTCAGCCGACCGATCAGGTCGCGCCGGCTTCGGCCGCCGACGCGCTGTGTGGACACCGTTCCATGAACGGACGGACCTGCACCCGCGAGCAGGGGCACGCCGCGAAGAGTCACCGCTACTCGTAGCCGCGGGGCTCGGGCGGTCGGCGGCGTGAACCGGCGAGCCCTCCCTCGCTGCGTCAGACCGGCCGGGGAGAATGGCCCGCATGGCGCGGCGGACGACGAAGCAGGAACTACCGGACGACTTCGAGGAGCACATCCTCGACACCGACATTCGCGACGAGATGCAGTCCTCGTTCCTCGAGTACGCCTACTCCGTCATCTACTCCCGCGCCCTGCCGGACGCACGGGACGGGCTGAAGCCGGTGCAGCGCCGGATCCTCTACACGCTCAACGACATGGGCATCCGTCCTGACCGCGGCCACGTCAAGTGCGCACGGGTGGTCGGCGAGGTGATGGGACGCCTGCACCCCCACGGTGACGGCGCGATCTACGACGCTCTGGTCAGGATCGTGCAGCCCTGGGCGATGCGGCTGCCCATGGTCGACGGCCACGGCAACTTCGGCTCCCCGGGTGGCGACGACCCGCCGGCCGCGATGCGTTACACCGAGTGCCGGATGGCGCCGCCCGCGGCCGTGATGACCGAGTCGATCGACGAGGACACCGTCGACTTCCGGCCCAACTACGACAGTCGCGAGATGGAGCCGTCGGTCCTGCCCTCCGCAATCCCCAACCTGGTGGTCAACGGCTCCAGCGGCATCGCGGTGGGCATGGCCACCAACATGGCACCGCACAACCTGGTCGAGGTCGTCCAGGCGCTCCGGCACCTGATCAAGCACCCCGGCACCGACGTCGACGGGCTGATGCGCTTCATCCCCGGGCCCGACCTGCCGACCGGCGGCAAGATCGTCGGGCTGGACGGGATCCGCGACGCCTACGAGACCGGACGTGGAACGTTCCGGATGCGCGCGACCACCCGGGTCGAGACGATCGGGCGGCGCAAGGGCATCGTCGTCACCGAGCTTCCCTACGGCATCGGCACCGAAAAGGTCGTCGAGCGGATCAAGGTCCTCGTCCAGGGCAAGAAGCTGCAAGGGATCGCCGACCTGAAGGACCTCACCGACCGTGCGCACGGTCTTCGGCTCGTGATCGAGGTGAAGAACGGTTTCGTGCCGGAGGCCCTGCTCGAGCAGCTCTATCGGCAGACGCCGATGGAGGACACGTTCGGCATCAACAACGTCGCGCTGGTCGATGGCCAGCCGCGGACGCTCGGTCTCAAGGAGATGCTGACGGTCTTCCTCGATCACCGCTATGAGGTCGTCCGCCGCCGGTCGGAGTTCCGCCGCAACAGGAAGGCCGATCGGCTGCACCTGGTCGACGGGCTGCTGATCGCACTGCTCGACATCGACGAGGTCATCCAGGTGATCCGCACCAGCGACGACTCGGCGGCGGCGAAGGAGCGGTTGATCTCGGTCTTCGACCTGTCGCAGGCGCAAGCCGACTACATCCTGGAGATGCAGCTGCGCCGGCTCACCCGGTTCTCCCGGCTCGAGCTGGAGAAGGAGCAGGAGTTGCTCCGCCACGAGATCGAGGAGCTCGAGGCGATCCTCGCCGACGAGGACCTGCTCAGGCGGGTGGTCAGCGACGAGCTCGGCGAGGTCGCCAAGACGTTCGGCACGCCCCGCCGTACCGTCCTCCTCGAGTCGGCCGGTACCGGCGCCGTGACTGCGGCCGCTGCACCGCTCGAGATCCCCGACGACCCCTGTTTCGCGCTCCTCTCCGGCACCGGCCTCCTGGCCCGCACGAGCAATGCCGATGCCGTGGGGACCGGCGGCGCCCGGGCCAACCACGACGTGATCCGGTCCGCGGTGCCGACGACGGCGCGCGGCGAGGTCGGCGTACTCACCTCCGCCGGCCGGCTCCTGCGCGTCGGCGTGCTGGACCTCCCGGCGATCCCGCCGTCGGCCAACGAGCCCAATCTCCAGGGCGGGATGCCGCTGTCCGAGCTGCTCCCGCTCGATGCCGGTGAGCGGGCGCTCGCGCTGTGCACGCTCAGCACCGACGGGCCCGGGCTGGCCATGGGAACCCGGCAGGGCGTGGTCAAGCGGGTCAACCCGGAGGTTCTCGCCAAGGAGGAGTGGGACGTGATCCGCCTCGCCGACGGCGACGAGGTCGTCGGCGCGGCCGAGCTGCGCACGGGCGAGGAGGAGCTGTGCTTCGTCACCTCCGACGCCCAGTTGCTCCACTACCCCGCGTCGGGGGTACGCCCGCAGGGTCGCTCGGGGGGTGGCATGGCGGGTGTCCGGATCAGCGCCGGCGAACGGGTGGTCTGGTTCGGCGTCCTCGACCTTGCGTCGTACGGCGATGGCGCGGTCGTGGTCACCGCTTCGGGATCGACCACCGCGCTCCCCGGAACCGAGCCCGGCGCGGTCAAGGTGAGCGACTTCGCGGAGTACCCGGCCAAAGGCCGGGCCACGGGCGGCGTCCGCTGTCACCGCTTCCTCAAGGGCGAGGACGCCCTCGTCTTCGCCTGGGTCGGCCCGGCCCCGGCACGCGGCTCGGCCGCCAGCGGCGCCCCGATCGACCTGCCGCCCGCGACCGGGCGACGCGACGGGTCGGGCGTGCCGGGCAGCCAACCACTGGCGGCCTGCGCCGGTCCGCTCGCCGCGGCGCTCACCGCGCCTGTGTCAGGGTGACGCCATGATGCTTGCGCTTCCCGTTCGCCGTCTCGCCGCGGCCGCCCTGGTCGGCGGTCTCGCCGCCGTCTCGGTCGCCGGCTGCTCTGGCGGCGACGACCCGGTCACCAGCAACAAGGACCTCGACGACGACGGCGACGGCGAGATCAGCAACGAGGAAGTCATGGCCGCAGCGAAGGCCAAGCTCGACGACACGAGCGGCGTCGAGCTCACTCTCAGCACCGACGAGGAGCCCGACGACGGCGACTACCTCGCCTCGGCCGAGGGCACCCTGATCGCCGACCCGCCGTCCTTCGAGGGACAGGTCGCCGGCCGGGTCCTGGGCACCTCCGCGAGCGACATCGCTGTCGTCTCCGCTGACGGCGTCCTCTACGTCGAGGTGCCCGTCCTCGGCTGGCAGGAGATCGACCCCGGCGACTTCTGCGCCCCGGACCCGGGCACGCTGCTCGACCCTGACACAGGGGTCTCCCCCATCCTGACCGCGACCGAGGACCTCGAGGCCGGTGAGAGCGAGCTCGGCGGCGAGGACAACGCCGAGACGCTCACGCCGTTCACGGGCACGGTCCCGGGCGAGACCGTGCGCAACATCCTCCCCTGCGCCGATGGCGACGACTTCGACGCCACCTACCGCATCGACTCCGAGGGCTACCTCACCGTTGCGGAGATCACCGGCGAGTTCTTCGCCGGCATGGATGCGATCACCTATGTGATCGAGGTGCGCGGCTACGACGTCGAGCAGGAGATCACGGCTCCGGAATGAGCGCCGTTCTCGACCGGCGGTCCCGCCTGCTGCTCGGCTTCTGCGCGGCCGCCGTCGCGTTCGCCGCGATCGACACCTACGTCGTGGTGCTCGCGCTGCCGGACATGATGGCGGCGGTCAGCATCCCGGTCGACGAGCTCCAGCGGGCGGCCCCGATCGTCTCCGGTTTCCTGCTCGGGTACGTGGCGATGCTCCCCCTCATCGGACGGATCGCGGACCTCCGCGGACAGGTCCCGGTGCTCGCCGCGTCGCTCGCCGTGTTCGCGGTCGGCTCGCTGGTCACGGCGATCTCCTACGACCTCACCTCCATGGTGATCGGCCGCTTCCTCCAGGGCGCCGGCGGTGGCGGCCTGGTGCCGGCCACGATGGCGCTCGTTGCTGCCCTCTATCCCGTCGAGGAGCGCGGCCTGCCGCTCGGCATCGTGTCCGGTGTGCAGGAGGTCGGCAGCGTGCTCGGCCCCCTGTTCGGTGCGGTGGTGCTCTCGTTCGGGTCGTGGCGGACCATCTTCGCGATCAATCTCGCCATCGGGGTGCTCCTCCTGGTGGCGGTCCGCACGTTGTGGCGAGGTGATGACCGCGAGCCTGCTTCGAGTCCCGCTACGCCCCCACCCGGAACGCCGAGCAAGTCGGGCTCCTCGGGCACCGACGTTCCGGGCCGCCCGGATCTGCTGGGCGGGCTCGCTGCCGTCGTACTGATCGCGGCGGGATCGCTGGTGTTCGTCCAGCCTGCGGAGCTCAAGCGCGACCTGACCTGGGGCCAGTTCTTCATCCCGTACGTCGACGGCGGAAGCCGGTGGGTGACGCCCGTCGGTCTGGTTGCCATCGGCGCTGCGGTGGTGCTCGTGCTCCGGTGCGTCTTCGCCCGCCGTCCGATCGTGGACCTCCGCGGCTGGTCCCGGTCGGCGCAGGAAGCCGACCTGGTCGGCGCGACCCTGCTGGCGGTCGCTCTCGGCGGCATCGTCCTTGCGTTCGCCAGCGCCGATCCCGAGGTGGCGGTGTTCAACCCGACCGGCGGCTGGTTCCTGCTCGGCGCCGCCCTCGCGGCAGCGGCCTTCGTGGTCCACCTGATCCGGGCCGACGCCCCGATCATCCCTCGATCCTCGCTGGCGGCAGTCCCCGCATGGGGATCCCTCCTGGTGAGCTTCCTGGTGGGCTGGGCCCTGATCGCCGCCCTCGTCGACATCCCGCTCTTCGCCCGCACGACGACCCATCGTGACTCCCAGCTCGGTGCCGCGCTGGTGCTGCTCCGGTTCCTCGCCGCGCTTCCCGTCGGTGCCGTCGTCGGCGGCTTCCTGGTCCGCCGGCTGCCCGCCGGGGTGATCACGGCGGTGGGCATGCTGCTGGCGGCCGGCGGGTTCTTCTGGATGGCCGAGTGGGACGCGACCAGCCTCGACGCACTCTCGTCCAACGTGCCGCTGGTCGTAGGCGGGCTGGGGTTCGGGCTCGCACTGGCACCGGTCAACGCGGCGATCCTGTCGACCACCGCCAGTGACACGCACGGGATCGCGAGCGCCCTGGTCGTCGTTGCCCGGATGGTCGGCATGCTGGTCGGCATCTCCGTCCTGACCACCTGGGGGCTCCACCAGCTCCACCAGGAACACCTCAAGAGCCCCGACCTCGGGTTGGTCGACCTGGCGATCGTCCAGGAGCAGTCCGTCTTCACCGGCGCGGCCGCGGCAGCGGTGCTCGCCGCCGTCCTCGCTCTCGTGCTGTTCCGCTCGGCTCCGACCCGCGGGCTGGACACTGCCGAGGTCCTCCGCACCGGCGGATAAAATCGGGGCATGAACAACTTCGACGACCTGCTCGCGGCCAACCGTGACTTCGCGGTCGACTTCGCCCTGGGTGGGTTCGACGGAGTCGCGCATGCCGGCCTCGCGATCGTCACCTGCATGGACTCGCGGATCGACCCGCTCGGGATGGTCGGTCTCGCTCCCGGCGACGCCAAGATCTTCCGCAACCCCGGGGCCCGGGTGACCGAGGCTGCGTTGGAGGCGTTGGTTCTCGGCGTCCATCTGCTCAAGGTCGACCGGATCATTGTGGTGCCTCACAGCCGGTGCGCCGTCGCGTCACTGTCCGAGGGCGAGCTGCGTGCCCGGGTGTCGGAGTCCGCCGGCCAGGACGCGTCGTGGCAGGCCTTCCACGTCATCGAGGACCAGACTCAGGCGCTGGCCGAGGACGTGCAGAAGGTCCGGTCGCACCCGCTCATTCCTGACCGGGTGCAGATCGGTGGTTTCCTCTACGACGTCGACACCGGACTGCTGACCCAGAAGATCTGACGGCGGGTGCGTTGTCGCCCCGACGACGTTCCCAGATGTGAGAGCCTCGCCGTCCCCGGCCCCTGTGGTCGGGCGACGACCCCCGTAGCCTAAATCTCAGGGCCTTCCTCGTGCCGCACGAGGTCGGCGTTGGTCGTGCGCTCCAAGCCGACCAAAGGGAACGCGGCGCGGAGGAACATGCCTGCCCGGGACGATCTCGATCGGATCAGCCAGGCACAGTCCCGTCTCGCCGCCCGGTCCGACCGTGCTGCACGCGTTGAGACCAGTGCGATCTGGACGCCGTTCCTCGCCCTCACCACGACTCCCGCGTGGCCGAAGGACCAGACGCGCAGCGCCGTGCTCAGCAACCTCGTCGCCCTGGTCATGTTCGGCGAGGACGAGGACATCGTGACCCTGGACTCCCTGATCCGCTCGATCGGGGCCGAGCGGACCGCCGCGATCCAGAGCGAGCTCGACGAGCTGCTCGGGCTCGGGCCGGACCTCCCGATCACGACCGCTGCGCTGCGCCTCCTCGGAGACGTGGCCCTCCTCCGCGAGCGACTCGCGGGCACGGGCTTGTCGCCGACGAAGGTGACGGCGACCGTCACCCGCACCCACCACCAGACCTTCTGGCTGCTGCTCGCCGGTGCCGAGGACCTGCCGCGGTCGCCGACGATCAGGACCACCGACCAGCTGATGGACCTGGTCCACCACGGCAATGCCCGCCGCTGGCGGGCCGCCCTGCTGCCGCTGATCGATAGTCCGTGGGGACCCTACGGTGAGCACATCCTGGGGCTCATCAAGGAGGTCCGGCTGGACGTGATCGGCGAGATCCTCGAGGAGTGCCGGAAGGTCTACCGGCACCGCCAGGAGCAGCGGGAGCGGGACGCGATCGCGCGCGAGATCCGACGGCTGGTCGCGATCAGCGGGCTCACCCAGCGGCAGTTCGCGTCCCAGATCGGGACCTCGCCTTCGCGGCTGTCGACCTACGTCAACGGGCGGGTCATCCCGTCCGCCGCGATGCTGTTGCGGATCCGGCGGGTCGCGCACGCGCAGCGCCGATCGGGCTGACGGACACGCGCAGCGAGAGCGCTCAGGCGTCGAGCGCCTCGACGTCGACCTCGTAGGCGCCCTGCACGATGAACTCCTTGCGCGGCGCGACCTCGGACCCCATCAGCAGCTCGAACACCTGTGCCGCCTCCTCAGCGTCGTCTACCGTCAACCGACGAAGGGTCCGGTGCCGCGGATCCATGGTGGTCTCGGCCAGCTGGTCGGCGTCCATCTCACCCAGGCCCTTGTAGCGCTGGACGGGATCCTTCCACCGCACGTTCTTCTTCTTGAGCTCCGCCAGCCTTCGTTGCAGCTCGTCGTCGGAGTAGGTGTAGACGAACTTTTCCTGCCCCTTGCGCGGGTTGGAGATCTCGATCCGGTGCAGCGGTGGCACGGCGGTGAAGACCCGACCCTCCCGGACCAGGTCGGGCATGTACTTGAAGAACAACGTGGCGAGCAGGCACCGGATGTGGGACCCGTCGGCATCCGCATCGGCCATGAAGATGACGCGGTCGTAACGGGCTGCGTCGAGATCGAAGGTACGACCGGAGCCGGCGCCGACGACCTGGATGATCGACGCGCATTCGGCGTTCTTGAGCATGTCACCGACGGACGCCTTCTGGACGTTGAGGATCTTGCCGCGGATCGGGAGCAGCGCCTGGAACTCCGAGTTGCGCGCCAGCTTGGCGGTTCCGAGTGCCGAGTCGCCCTCGACGATGAACAGCTCGCTGCGGTCGGCGCCCGAGGCACGGCAGTCCGCGAGCTTGGCCGGCAGCGTCGAGGACTCGAGCGCGTTCTTGCGGCGCTGGGTCTCCTTGTGCTGACGCGCCGCGATGCGGGTCTTGGCGGCACCGGCCACCTTCTCCATCAGCAGCTTGGCCTGCGCCTTCTCGGCCCGTTTGGTGGACGTCAGGAAGTCCTTGAGCTGGGTGGCGACCACCTTGCGGACGGAGGCGCGTACGGCGGGAGTGCCGAGGATCTCCTTGGTCTGTCCCTCGAACTGGGGTTCGGCCAGCCGGACCGTGACGATCGCGGTCAGACCTTCGAGGATGTCGTCCTTGATCACGTCGTCGTCGTTGACCCTGAGCGCCTTCGACGCACGCATCGCGTCGTTGAACGTCTTGGTCAGCGCTGCCTCGAACCCGGCGACGTGGGTGCCGCCCTTGGGAGTCGCGATCACGTTGACGAACGAGCGGACCTCGGTCTCGTAGCCGGTGTCCCACCGCGCCGCGATGTCGACCGTCAGCTCCCGCTCGACGTCCTGGGGCGACATGTGCCCCTGCGCGTCGAGCATCGGGACGGTCTCGGTGAAGGTGTCGGTGCCGGTGATGCGGACGACGTCCGTCACCGGCTCGCCGTGGCTGAGGGCCTCGGCGAACTCGGAGATGCCGCCGTCGTGACGGATCTTCTCCTCGAACAGCTCCGGACCGCGCAGGTCGCGGACGACCAGCTCGAGGCCGGGCACGATGTAGGCGGTCTGGCGGGCCCGCCCGACGAGGCCGTCGAGCTCGAACCTGGCGTCCTTGGTGAAGGTCTGCCGGTCGGGCCAGAACTGGATCCGGGTGCCGGTCCGGTCCTTGCCCACCCGTTTGCCTTTGCGGCTGAGCCCCGACCTCGCCGTGAAGGCCGCGCCCGGGCCCTCGCCCCCGAAGACCCCGGGGATGCCCCGCTGGAAGGAGATGCCCTGCTGGGACGGAGAGCGATCGACATCGATGTCCATCCGCGCGGAGAGCGCGTTGACGACCGACAGACCGACGCCGTGCAGACCGCCGGACGCGTTGTAGGACCCACCGCCGAACTTGCCGCCGGCGTGAAGCTTGGTCGCCACCACCTCGACGCCGGGCAGGCCCGTCTTGGGCTCCTTGTCGGTCGGGATGCCGCGACCGTCGTCGTAGACCTCGACCGAGTCGTCGGGATGGAGCGTCACCTCGACCCGGCGCGCGTGGCCGCCGAGGGCCTCGTCGACGCCGTTGTCGATGATCTCCCACAGGCAGTGCATCAGGCCCCGGGTGTCGGTGGAGCCGATGTACATGCCGGGCCGCTTGCGGACGGCCTCGAGCCCTTCGAGCACCAGCAGGTGAGCAGCGTTGTAGGTCTTGTCGGTGATGGTGTGCTCCTGGTTGAAACAGCGGCGAACTGGGTATGAATCTACCTGCGACACGCCGGGGTTCGATGCAGGCACACGGTCTCGCACGGGGCAACGATGTGAGCAGCAGATGCCGTTGATAACAAGGATGTGTCGGGGCGTGAAAACCCCGGCCCGGATCTCGGGTGCCGTGAAAGGATGAACGTGCCGTTGACCACACGCCAGCGGGAATCTTGGAACCGCTCGCTACGTTGACCAGGCACCGACCGAAGAAAGAGGCACAACATGAACACTGCTGTTGCCCCCAGCGCACCCCTGACCGCCGAAGATCGTTGCGACCGTTGCGGTGCCCAGGCCTATCTTCGCGTCGAACTGGCCTCCGGTGGAGAGCTCATGTTCTGCGCCCACCACGCCCGCGAGCACGGCGAGAAGCTCAAGCAGGTCGCCATCACGGTCCATGACGAGACCCACAAGCTCGCGAGCACGCCTGCCGCTGCGCCGGAGGACGAGCACTGACCTGCTCCCCCGACCTTGTCGGAGGCCCCGGACTTCGGTCCGGGGCCTCCGACGTTGGTGATCGCTGATGGGAGTCGTGCTGGCCCTGGGTGCCGCCGTCGCCTACGGCCTGTCCGATTTCATCGGCGGTCTCGCGGCCCGGCGGACAACGGCGTGGCCGGTCGCGCTCCTCGCCGCCGTCGGCGGGCTGCTCGGTGCCTCCGTCCTGTCGCTCATGGTGTCGGGCGACCCGTCCACCCGGCACCTGCTCTGGGGCGCCGCCTCCGGCCTCGGCAGCGGCGTCGGCACGGTGTTCCTCTACCGCGGGCTGGCGAGAGGGCGGATGGCGGTGGTGGCCCCGGTGTCGGCCGTAGGCGCGGCGGTCGTGCCCGTCGTTGTCGGCGTCGCCACCGGCGAACGGCCCTCGTCGCTGGTCACAGCGGGCCTCGCGGTCGCCCTCCCCGGGATCTGGCTGGTCGCGCGCGCCCCCGACACGGCTGGGGACGACCGCACCGGCGGCCTCGCGGACGGCCTGCTCGCCGGTCTCGGCTTCGGTCTGCTCTTCGTCGCGCTGGGTCAGGTGCCCGAGGGTGCCGGTTTCTGGCCGCTCGCGACGAGCCAGACTGCCGCCCTCGCCACGATCTGCACGCTGGCCGTGGCGCTTCGGGCGCCGTGGGTGCCAACCGCTGCTTCGGAACTGTGGGGCGTCGTCGCCGGGCTCGTAGCCACGGTGGCGGTGCTGCTGTTCCTGCTCGCGACCCAGACCGACCTGCTGACGGTCGCTGCGGTGCTCACGTCGCTCTATCCCGCGTTCACGATCTTGCTCGCCGCCGTCGTGCTGCGCGAGCACATCTACCGCGCCCAGGGTGTCGGTCTGATGTTCTGCGGCGTGGCCGTGGCGCTCGTCGCCGCAGGCTGAGCGGGCGATCCGCACCGCATTCTGTCGGAAAAGGACGCCTTCTACCGCTGGCAGCCGCTAACATCCCGGACTGCACGAAAACGCATCCGCGCGAAGTCGTTACTTCCGCCTCGGACCGGACGCTCCACCCTGGCTGAGGCCCTGACGACCGAACGGCGATTCTTTGATGCTCACCCCGCGTACCCTCGTGACCCTGCTGGCCGGCTGGCTGGCCCTCGCCGGTCTGGCCATCGTCGGTCTGACCACTGCCGCTCCCACGCGCGCGGCCGGAACCTACGACGTAGTGGCCACCGTGCCGGTCGGGTCCAGCCCGTACGCCGCGGCGGTGGACCCGTCCACCCACACCGTCTACGTCGCCAATCTCGGCGGGGATTCGGTCTCTGTCATCGACGGCACCACCAACACCGTCACCACCACCGTGCCCGTCGAATGGTCCCCGCTCGCGGTGGCCGTGGACCCGTCCACCCACACCGTCTACGTCGCCAATGCTGGCAGCGACTCCGTCTCGGTGATCGACGGCACCACCAACACCGTCACCACCACCGTGCCCGTCGGAGACTCTCCGGTCGGGGTGGCAGTGGACCCGTCCACTCACACCGTCTACGTCGCCAATCTCGGCGGGGACTCGGTCTCGGTCATCGACGGCACCACCAACACCGTCACCACCACCGTGCCCGTCGGGGACGAGCCTCGCGGGGTGGCGGTGGACCCGTCCACCCATGCCGTCTACGTCGCCAATCTCGGCGGGGACTCGGTCTCGGTCATCGACGGCACCACCAACACCGTCACCACCACCGTGCCCGTCGGAGACGCTCCGTTCGGGGTGGCCGTGGACCCGTCCACCTATACCGTCTACGTCGCCAATCTCGGCGGGGACTCGGTCTCGGTCATCGACGGCACCACCAACACCGTCACCACCACCGTGCCCGCCGGAGACGGCCCTCGCGGGGTGGCCGTCGACCCGTCCACCCATACCGTCTACGTCGCCAATTTCGGCGGGGACACGGTCTCGGTCATCGACGGCACCACCAACACCGTCACCACCACCGTGCCCGCCGGAAGCGGCCCGTTCGCGGTGGGAGTGGACCCGGGAACGCACACTGCCTATGTCGCCAATTTCTTGAGCAGCAACGTATCGGTGATCCAGGCACCGCCGAATCCCCCGCAGGTGGCCGGGATCTCGCCGTCCTCGGGCCCGGTGACGGGAGGCAACGAGGTGGTCATCACCGGCAGCGGCTTCACCGGCGCCACCGCGGTGTCCTTCGGCGGGAACAGGCCCGCGAGGAGCTTCGTGATCAACTCCGCGACCCAGATCACCGCGATCGCACCGGCCTCGGCCAAGAACGGCACCCGCCACATCACTGTTCGCACACCTGGTGGCGTCAGCCAGACCGCCCCGGCCGACCGTTACACCTGGACCGCGCCCCGGCCCCAGATCACCACCATCGCACCGGCCTCGGGGCCGTTGACCGGTGGCACCGAAGTCACGATCACCGGCACCGGCTTCACCGGGACCACCCACGTGTTCTTCGGCTTGAAGCATCCCGCCACCAGCTTCAACGTCCTCTCTGACACCACGATCACTGCCATCGCACCGTCCTCAAACACCCCAGTCACCCGGCACGTCCGGGTCCGCGCCCCCGGCGCCGGTGGCACTAGCCTCGACACCCCTGCCGACAGCTACACCTGGCACTAACCGACCTCGACCCCGACAGCAAGGGCGCGGGCAGCCCTTGGAGCGCCCACACCTGAGGTAGTCGCGCACTACGGAGGTCTGAACGCTGTGCCGGCGAGACTGCTCAACCTGATGGGTGAGCGCTGGCACGGTGGCCCTGGCGCTCAGTCCAGGTAGTCGCGCAACACCTGGGAGCGGCTCGGGTGGCGCAGCTTCGACATCGTCTTCGACTCGATCTGGCGGATCCGCTCGCGGGTCACGCCGTAGACCTTGCCGATCTCGTCGAGGGTCTTGGGCTGGCCGTCGGTGAGGCCGAACCGCATCGAGACGACGCCCGCCTCGCGCTCCGAAAGGGTGTCAAGTACGGCGTGCAGCTGCTCCTGGAGGAGCGTGAAGCTGACCGCGTCGGCCGGCACGATCGCCTCGGAGTCCTCGATCAGGTCACCGAACTCGGAGTCGCCGTCCTCGCCGAGGGGCGTGTGCAGCGAGATCGGCTCGCGGCCGTACTTCTGGACCTCGACGACCTTCTCGGGGGTCATGTCGAGCTCCTTGGCGAGCTCCTCCGGGGTGGGCTCGCGGCCGAGGTCCTGCAGCATCTGGCGCTGGACGCGAGCGAGCTTGTTGATGACCTCGACCATGTGGACGGGGATCCGGATGGTGCGGGCCTGGTCGGCCATCGCCCGGGTGATCGCCTGTCGGATCCACCAGGTGGCGTAGGTCGAGAACTTGTAGCCCTTGGTGTAGTCGAACTTCTCGACCGCGCGGATCAGACCGAGGTTGCCCTCCTGGATCAGGTCCAGGAACAGCATGCCGCGGCCGGTGTAGCGCTTGGCCAGCGAGACGACGAGGCGGAGGTTGGCCTCGAGCAGGTGGTTCTTGGCGCGGCGGCCGTCCTCGGCGATCCACTCCAGCTCCTCGAGGGGCTTGGCGGACATCTTGTTGCCCCGCGCCAGCTTCTCGTCGGCGAAGAGGCCGGCCTCGATTCGCTTGGCGAGCGAGACCTCCATCTCGGCGTTGAGCAGAGGCACCTTGCCGATCTGCTTGAGGTAGTCCTTGACCGGGTCGGCGGTGGCACCGGCGACCATGACCTGCTGCTCGGGCTCATCGGTGTCGTCGGCGGCGGAGACCACGAAGCTGGCCTTCTCCGCGTCCTTCTCGTCCTCGACGATCGTCGGGTCGGTCTTGACGTCCTTCTCGAACTGCTCGTCGGGGACGTCGGGAAGGATCTTCTTGCCGTCAGGGCCGATGACCGCGACCGGCACCTCGACGTCCGGCGCGGCCTGGTCGGCAGATTTCGCCGCGGCAGCCTTCTTCGCCGGGGCCGCCTTCTTCGCCGGCGCCGCCTTCTTGGCCGGCTCGGCCTTCTTCGCCGGGGCCGTCTTCTTGGCGGGCGGGGCTGCGGCAGCGGTCTTCGCGGGGGCCTTCTTGGCAGGAGCCTTCGTCACGGCGCTGGTGGCGGTCTTGCTCCTGCTGGCTGCCGCGACGGCTCGTCCCGTCGCCGGCATCGCCACCGTGATGCCGAGGCCGGCGAGGTGTCCCAGGAGCGACTTGAGGTGCGGCGCGGCGACGTCGGCCGTGGCGCACGCCTGTCGGACTTCCTCAGGACTCACGCTGCCCATCGGAGTGGCCTGATCGATAAGGGCGACGATGGAAGGGTGCGCGAGCACCGCAGCAGGGACCTTGCGTGCGTTCGACGACACGAACACCTCTCGAAACGGCAGAACTGGCAGTAGGGCGCGGCGAAGCCCGGAGGCGTCAAGACCGCACCGGTCATTCTGCCACGCACCTGGGCAGTGACCACACACCGGGCAGGGGTGGCTGCTCACTCCCCCGTGCTCGGCGCGAACGCCGCGGCGAGGTCGCGGAAGCGAGCGACCTGAGCGGTTCGCTCCGCAAGCCGCTGGTCATCCAGGGTGCGCCTGGGGGCGGCCTGGAGCAGCGCCTTGGTGGCGGTGACGGCTCCCTGCGGGTGCGCGGTGATCGCATCGAGGGTCGCGGCGAGCGCGGCGTCGAGATCACCGGCCGGTACGACGACCTGGGCCAGACCGATCGCTCCGGCCTCCTCGCCGCTGACCGTGCGCGCCGACGCACAGATCTCCAGGGCTCGGGCATAGCCGACGGCCGCGACCAGCGGCTTGGTGCCGACCAGGTCGGGCACCAGCCCGAGGGCCGGCTCCTTCATGCAGAACCGGGCGTCGGCGGCGACGACCCGCAGGTCGCAGCACAGCGCCAGCTGGAAGCCCGCGCCGATGGCGTGACCCTCGACCACTGCGATCGTGACGAACCGGGGGTCGGCCAGCATCGCGAACGGGCGTTGGTAGACGTCGATCTGGTCGATGATCGCCTCGTCGTCCAGCGCCAGGGTGGCGATGAAGTTGCCCTCCACGTCCGGCTGCGCCGGGTCGAGCAGCGACAGGTCGAGACCGGCGGAGAACGTGCCGCCTGCGCCACGGAGTACGACGACCCGTACCGACTCGTCGAGCTCCTCGAGGATCCGCGCGAGGGCGGCCCACATCCGGGGCCGCTGCGCGTTGCGTACGTCGGGCCGGTTCAGCGTGATCGTCGCGATCGCGCCCGCCAGATCGAGCCGCAGGTCAGCGTGGTCCAGCTCCTCCGGAGTCATCCCTCGCCCCGCTGGAGGATGAAGAAGTAGGGCTCTGCGCCACGCAGGTCCATCAGGCCGAGCAGGGTGTCGGCGTCGACCCGCCGGAACACGTCGATGATGGGCAGGTGGTCGTAGACCATCGCGGCCGTCACGACACCGCGGTGCTCGACCGCGCGGAGCCGGGCCCGGTGCTTCCTGGTCCGGATGGCCGGCTTGAGCGCACCGACGAGGGACCGCGCCCGGGTGGTGACCGCGTCCGGAACCTTCGGGATCAGACCCAGCGGGACCTTGCGCGGCTCGACGGCGAAGATCTCGCCGGCGGAGCTCTGGAACAGCAGCGGGTGCACGTGGTCGGCGTCGTCGAACTGCTTGCCGTACCACCCGGAGGACTCCAGGAGCCCATCCATGGCGTGCCCGGTGCCGAGCTCGCGTCCGCGGTAGCGGCCGGTGATCTCCTCCGGGCGAACCGCCGGGAGGTCGTCGTACAGCGCGAGCGCCTCCGCGGCTGTGCAGACCGGCTCCAGGGCGGCCAGCCGGGCGGTGGTCGTTGTCTTGGTCGGGCTCATGGACTTCCTCTCAGAGGTTCTCAGGCGCTCGCGGGCAGCCGCAGCGCACCGGGCGCCGACGCCGGGACGACGGGACGGTGGGGGGTGACCGGCGCGATCCGCCGGTACGGCGCACCGAGGGCGGGCCGGGCGTCCGACTCACCCTTGTTGGGCCAGAACGCCATCGCCCGCTCCGCCTGGGCGGTGATCGTCAGCGACGGGTTGACCCCGAGGTTGGCAGTGATCGCACTGCCGTCGGCGACATGGAGCCCGGGATGTCCGTAGATCCGCTGGTAGGGGTCGATGACGCCGGTGTCCCGGGAGTCGCCGATCGTGCAGCCGCCGATGTAGTGGGCCGTGGCCGGGATGTTGAAGATGTCGGTGGCGATGTTGCCGGTGTCGGCATCGGCCTTCTCGGCGTACTCGCGGGCGATCTCGTGGGCGACCGGGAGCCAGTCCGGGTTCGGCTCACCGCTGCCCTGCTTGGTCTTGAGCAGCCCGCCCTTCAGGTAGGAGGTGAGCGAGTTGTCGAGCGACTGCATCACGAGCAGGATCACCGACCGCTCGGAAGCCCGCCGGAGGTCGAGCGACCGCAGGAACACCAGTGGGTGGAGGACGATGGTCAACAGGAACCGCAGCAGCCGGAACGCGCCGCCGTCGACCATGGGCACGGTCTGGACGAAGAGCGAGTTCTGCCCCTTGCCGTAGGTGCAGACCTCGACGTGCGTCTGCGGCTCGGGATGGATCGACGACGTGATCGCCACGCCCTGGGCGAAGTCGTCGCGGTTGCGGCTCTGGATGCCGATGATCGCCTCGGAGTTGCTGCGGGTCAGCTCGCCCAACCGCGGCGAGAGCTCGGGCAGCGTGCCGTCGTCCCGGAGCCGGTGGAGCAGCTTCTGGGTGCCGAGCGCGGCCGCGGCGAAGACGACCTGCTCCGCGGTGAACGTACGACGTCCCTTGCGCAGCTTGCCGTTGGAGCGCTCGGTCTCGACGACGTACCCGCCCCTGTCATCCTCCTGCACCGAGGTGACGGTCGTCAGCGGGTGCACCTCGGCGCCGTTCTGCTCCGCCAGGTAGAGGTAGTTGGTCGTGGTGGTGTTCTTGGCGTTGTGCTTGCAGCCGGTGAAGCACTCCGAGCAGTGGATGCAGCCTGCCCGCCGCGGCCCGGCGCCACCGAAGTAGGGGTCGTCGACCTCCGTGCCCTCGTTGCCCTCGTTGAAGAACACCCCGACCTGGGTCTTGTGGAACGTGTCGGCCACCCCGCGGTCGCGCGCGACCTGAAGCAACAGGTCGTCCTTGGGCCCGATCCGCGGGTTCTCGACCACGCCCAGCATCCGCTTCGACTGGTCGTAGTAAGGCGCCAGCTCGTCGCGCCAGTCGGTGATGTGGGCCCAGGCCCGGTCGCGGTAGAACTCCGGAAGCGGTTCGTAGAGCGTGTTGCCGTAGATCAGCGACCCGCCACCCACGCCGGCGCCGCTGAACACCAGGCACTTTCCGAGGGCGCTGATCCGCTGCGGGCCGGTGAGCCCCAGCCGTGGCGCCCAGATCGACTTGCGGACGTTCCAGTTGGTCTTCGGCAGGTCCTCGGCGTCCCAGCGGCGGCCCGCCTCGAGCACACCGACTCGGTACCCCTTCTCGGTCAGCCGGAGCGCGGTCACGCTGCCGCCGAACCCGGAGCCGACGACGATCACGTCGTAGTCGTAGGCATTCATCAGGAGACCACCTCATAGTCGGCAGGATCAAACTTCGCCTGCGATCGGTACTGGAACCCGAGCGACGGCCAGTTCGTCGTGACCCGGCCACTGGCGTTGCGGTACCAGGACGAGCACTGGGTCCACACGCTCCCGGAGAGCTGGGCCTGGATGCGCTCGTCGTAGTCCTGCTCGACCTCGGGCCGGACTGCCAGCGGGGCGCCGGCAGCGGCGAGGTGGGCGACGTAGTCGCCCAGGTACCTTGCCTGCGCCTCGAGGAAGTAGATGATCGACCCGCCGCCGGTGTTGGTGTTGGGGCCGTACATGACCAACAGGTTGGGGAAGTGCGGCACGGTCATCCCGTAGTAGGCACGGGCGCCGTCGCGCCAGTCGTCGTGCAGGTCACGACCGCCCGCACCCCTGATCGACATCGGGGCAAGGAACTCGGTGGCCTTGAAGCCGGTGCCCCAGATGATGGCGTCGACCTCGTGCACGAGACCGTCTGCGGTGCGCACACCGGCGGGGACGATCCCGGTGATCCGTTGGGTGGTCACCTCGACGTTGGGCTCGGCGAGCGCCGGCAGGTAGGTGTCGGAGAACAGGATCCGCTTGCAACCGATCGGGTACGTCGGCCAGACCGTCTCGAAGAGGCCGGGCTTGGCCTTCGTCTGCTTGCGCATGTGGAGCTTCGAGCGCAGCTTGATCGCGGCCGCCAGCGGCTGGGAGTAGACCCAGGCGATGCTGAGCCCCTCGACGGCGCCGTACCAGGTGCCGCGCTCGACCAGCTGGGTCGCCGGGACCCGCTCGAACACCTTGTGGTGCAGGTCGGAGAACTCCCGGTCGGGTCGCGGGATGATGTAGGGCGGCGTGCGCTGGAAAACGGTCAGGTGCTCGACCTGCGGCTGGATCTCCGGCACGAACTGGATGGCGCTCGCGCCGGTGCCGATCACGGCCACCCGCTTGCCGGTCAGGTCGACGTCGTGGTCCCACTCGGCGGAGTGGAAAACCGGTCCGTCGAAGGAGTCGACGCCCTCGATGTCCGGGCAGGAGGGCCGCGACAGCTGGCCGACCGCGGACACCAGCACGTCGACCACCACCGGGTCGCCGGCGCTGAGTCCGACCGTCCACTTCCCGGCATCGGCGTCGTAGGACGCACCGGTGACCTCGGTGTTGAAGCGGACGTGCCGGCGGACGTCGTACTTGTCGGCGACGCGGTGCATGTAGTCGAGGATCGCCGGCTGCCGGGAGAACCGGTGCGGCCAGCGCGGGTTGGGCTCGAACGAGTAGGAGTAGAACGGCGACGGTACGTCGCATGCGGCCCCCGGGTAGGTGTTCTCCCGCCAGACGCCGCCGACGTCGTCGCTCTTCTCGAACACGACGATGTCGTCGAAGCCGCGCTTCTTCAGCTCGATGACGGCGGCCAGGCCGCCGAAACCGGTGCCGATCACGGCAACAGAGGGGCCAGCGGAGCCAGGCGCGGTTGTCATCGCTGCTCCTTGGTGGCCGCGGCATCCTCGAGCACCAGCCGCGAGCACGCCGCCGGGTCGTCGTGGAACGGCAGGTGTCCACAACCGGGGAGGTCCACGTGGCGGGCGAACGGGAGCACCTTGCGGGCGCGGGCGCTCTGCGAGCGGTGGGTGAGTACGACGTCGCGGGTCCCCCACGCGATCGTCACCGGGATGTCGACCAGCGAGCCGGGGTCGTCCTCGGCGCGGAGGAAGTAGCTGCCGAAGTTCTGGCGGGCGGCCGCGAACCCGGGGGCCGCGGCCAGGCCGGCCAGGTCCGCCCGGGCGACATCGGCCGGCACGCGCGTCGGATGACCGAACATGTTGCTCAGCAGCACCGCCCGGCCCGCGGACGAGCCCAACGCCCGGCTCAGGACCGGCCCCCCAGCGCGGGCGCCGACCCGGAGGGTGGACAGCAGGCCCTGCGACCACCGCAGGCCCGCCGTACGCCAGAAGCCGACCGGCGAGAAGGCCGTCACCGACGACGCCACCCCGCAGCGACCGAGCTCCAGCGCGACACCGCCGCCCATCGAGCTGCCGACGAGGTGCGGCCGGTCGATGCCGTTGGCCACGAGCCAGCCCGCGAGCCACTCGGCGTAGCCACGGGGACCCGGCTCCACGCCGTCGAGCAGCCGCGTCCCGCCGAATCCCGGGAGGTCGATCGCGATCACCTCGTGGTGCTCGGCGAGCCGGTCCAGGATCGGATCGAAGCTCTGCCACCGACTGCCGATTCCGTGGACCAGCACCACCGGCTCGCCGGCCCCGCGTCGCTCCGTGCTGATCAACGCCGGGCTCCAGACCTGGCCGGCCGAGGGAGCTCGATGTCCAGCCCGAACTGGTCGACCGCGAGCGCCGCGCAGTGCTGCACGAACTCCTTGCGAGAGGTGTGACGGACGCCCTCGCTCCAGGCGAGGAACAGCGCGAACATCGCGGCGGAGAAGCCGACCAGCGTCCACGCGTTCGCCGAGCCGCGCAGCTCGTCGGCACGCGCGGGGCGGACCTCGGCCAGCACGGTCAGCACGAACTCCGGCATCGCAGCCTGGGACCGGGGCCGGAGGGTGTCGTCGGCGGCCGATTCGCGAAACAGGATGCGTCCGATCCGAGGGTCGTCCTCCACCACGGCGATCGCGGTGTCGAAGGCGGTCAGCAGCGCCGAGGCCACCCCATCGCTCTCGGCCACTGCCACGACGGCGGTGAGGATCGGCTCGCGGATCCGGTCGACCGTCTCGTCGTAGACGGCCTCGAGCAGCTCCTCGCGGGTGGCGAAGGCGTCGTAGAAGTAGCGCGGTCCGACCGCCGCCTCCCGGCACGCCGCGCGCATCGTGAGTCCAGCCACTCCGTGGGTTCCGACCAGCTCGATCCCGGCCTCGACGAGGCGCTGCCGTCGGTCTGCCTCACGCGCGTCCGGCGTCTGGCCCTGCCAGAGCCGGCCGGGCGACGCGGCGCCTGGAGCGTCTGCGGTGGTAGCGGTGGCGGTGGTCACGGCATCACCATATAGGAATCATGCGATTCCCGGAAGCACCTGGGTCTGCGCTGGGCGTGCGCTGGTCCGCCCTGGTCCGGCCTGGGTCAGGACTTCGCGGCTGCCTTCTTGGCCTGCTTGAACTCACGCACCTTCTGGAGCGACGTGGCGTCGACGACGTCAGCGACCGAGCGATAGCCCTCGAGCCCATAGTCACCCGCAGCCTTCTCCCAGCCGTCGGGACGTACGCCGAGCTGCTTGGCCACGAGCGCGGTGAAGATCTGCGCCTTCTGCTTCCCGAACCCGGGCAGCGCCTGGAGCCGGCCGAGCAGATCGGAGCCGCTGCTGGCTTCCCGCCAGATCCGGCTCGCGTCCCCGCCGTACTCCTCGACCACCCGGGCCGCCAGTGCCTGCAGGCGACCTGCCATCGAACGGCCGTACCGGTGGATGGCGGGAGGCGTCGCGCAAAGGTCAGCGAAGGCCTCCGGGTCCGCAGCCGCGATCCGGTCCGGAGCCAGCGTGCCGAACCGGTCGAGGATCTTCGCCGGTCCGGCGAACGCCCGCTCCATCGGGAACTGCTGGTCGAGCAGCATCCCGGCGAGCAGTGCGAACGAGTCCTCCGAGAGCACCCTGTCAGCAGCGGGGTCCTGGGCGATCTGGATTGCCATGCCGCCATCCTGCCCGACCGCGCTCGGGCGGTGTTGTGACCGCTGTAACTCAGCGTTCGAGACGCTCCCCGGGCGTTCCGACCGCTGCCTCGGCGTTGTGACCCGCATGAGCGCCGAGGGAGCGGACCCAGGACCGAGGTAGCGCCCATCGGTCAGGCCGACACCTGCGTTCACTCCGCGTGGGCACAACTGCCGCGCACAGGCTGTAATGGGTCAATGCCAAGCGGTGTTAGCCGAGCACGCGAGTTCTATCTGAATCGTGTCTGGTTGAGGGCCTGCGACGGGTTCCTCGCTGAGCGGGACGAGCTCGACATCGACGACCTCGAACGGCTGGCCGTCAGCGCCTATCTCGTCGGCAAGGACGCTGAGAGTGACGGTGCCTGGGGACTCGCTCACCGGCGGCGTCTGGACGAAGGCGACCTGAACGGTGCGAGTCGTTGTGCTTTTTGGCTCGGGTTCCGGTTGGTCAACGCGTCCGAACAGGCGGAGGCCAACGCCTGGATCGCGCGTCTCCACCGGGTTGTGGCTGCCATGCCTGAGGCCTCCGTCGCGGGTGCGCGGCTCGATTACCTGACGGGGCTGCGTAGCGCCTTCGACAGCGACTTCGACACGGCAGCATCGGACCTCCAACGTGCCGTTGCGACTGCGGCCCGGCACCATGACGAGGAACTGGCATCGCTGGCCAGGCTGGCGCTGGGCCGCGTACAGATCTTCCTCGGAGACGTCAGGACCGGTGTTCGGTTGCTCGACGATGCCATGCATGCCGTCGGGACCGAGGCGATCTCCCCGATCGCCGTCGGCGACAGCTATTGCACGGCAATCGACGCGTGCCACGACCTCTACGACGTGCGGAGGGGGCAGGCGTGGACCGACGGGCTGACGCGATGGTGCGACCAGCAGTCCGACCTGGTGCCGTTCGCCGGCCTGTGTCTGGTCCATCGTGCCGAGTTCCTCCGGCTCAAGGGCGCCTGGGTCGAGGCGATGGCCCAGGCGGGTCTGGCGAAGGCGCGGCTGGATCGGCCGTTCCGGCAGCTCGCCTACGGCGCCGCGGTCTACCAGCAAGGGGAGCTGCACCGGCTGCTCGGCGAGTACGAGAAGGCCGAGACGTGCTACCGCAACGCCAGCACGGCCGGCCACGATCCGCAGCCCGGGCTGGCGCTGCTGCGCCTCCGTCAGGGGCGGACGAAGGATGCCGCACGGGCGATCGATCGCGCGCTGTTCGAAGCCAGTGGCCCGGTAGGCAGGTCCCCGATCCTCGCGTCGTACGTCGAGATCATGCTCGCCGCGGACCGTACGGCGGAAGCGAAGGCAGCAGCGTCGGAGCTTGCCGAGGTCGCGGGTGCGCTCGAATCCCCAATGCTCAGCGCTGCGGCACATCACGCCGAAGGACGGGTCAGGCTCGTCGAGGGTGACGAGCGGAGCGCTTTGATCGCTCTGCGAAAGGCAAGTGACGGCTTCCGAGAGCTGGAAGCGCCGTACGAAGTGGCCGGCACGGCCCTGCTGATCGGCACCGCGCGTGCCGCCTTGGGCGATGCGGAGGGGGCTGCACTGGCGTTCGCGGCGGCGCGAGCGACCTACGAGCGGCTCGGTGCCCGGGCGGACCTACGTCGCGTGCCTGGGCGGGCCAGTGCCGGTCTCACAGGTCGGGAGCTCCAGGTGCTGCGGCTGGTCGCCCGCGGGGACACCAACCGGTCCATCGGCACCGCACTCGGCCTGAGCGAGCGCACGGTCGACCGCCATGTGAGCAACATCTTCGTGAAGCTGGAGGTTTCCTCGCGCGCCGCTGCCACGGCGGCTGCTGTGAGGTCCGAGCTGATCTGATCACGGCTGTACCCATACCGTCCGGGAGAAGCCGTGGGTAGCTTCCCCGATGCCGTGCGGCCGCCGCGCTCCTAGCCTCGGGTGTCGGGAGTCCCGGCTCCCCGGGACGTGAAGGTGAGGAGAACGCCATGCCCAACGCTTCCAGCGTGCTGATGACCAACGTCGAGCGAGGGCGTACTCCGCAACTGCTGTCCGCAGGATCGTGAGAGCCGTGAGCACCTTCTACCGAGTTTCGTACGCGGTCGGATTCCACCCGTGGGAAGACCTGGCGGACCACAAGCCCTTCGCCCAGGCGTTGCTCGCACTGATCGACCAGGAGGAGGAGGGCCGCACCCCGCCGTACGGGAAGGCCCTCGACGTCGGCTGCGGCAGCGCGACGTGGGGTGTCCGATTGGCGGCGCGAGGCTGGAGGGTGACCGGCCTGGACATCGTCCCCCGCGCCATCCGCCGGGCGCGAGCCCGGATCCAAGATGCCGGCGTGGAGATGCGACTCATCCATGGAGACGTCACCCGGGCCCGGGAGTGCGGCGTCGGCTCGGACTACGACCTTGTGCTCGACACTGGGACGTTTCATGGGCTAGCGCCCGCACAGCGCCTCGACATGGGCCGCGAGGTGTCCGCGATCACGACTCCGGAGTCCACCGTGGTCCTGGACTGCTTCTCCCCTGGCCACCGCGGTCCGCTGCCCCGCGGCTGCACTCAGGGCGACGTCGAGGAAGCGTTCCCGGAGTGGGCCGTCACCGCGGTCGTCGATGCGGACACCGAGCCCGATCAGCTCGCGCGGGCACTGCGGTTGAACGAGGTCTTCTACCAGCTGCGACGTCGGTAGTCCCGCCGAAACCCGCCACCCGGGGGCCGGGACGTGCGGACCCCTGTTGCTCGGCGCGGAGGGGCAGCCGTTCAAGCCCTCGTGAACGGGTACCCGCCCAGGAACCCGACGACGAGGAGGATGGCCGGTGAAGGCAGTGACCTGGCAGGGACCCAAGGACATGCGGGTCGAGGAAGTCCCGGACCCGAAGATCGAGCAGCCCACCGACGCGATCATCCGAGTCACCACCACGGGTCTGTGCGGTTCGGACCTCCACCTCTACGACCCGCTCGGACCGTTCATGACGCCCGGCGACATCGTCGGCCACGAACCGATGGGGGTTGTCGAGGAGATCGGCTCGGGCGTGACCGAGCTCACCGTCGGCGACCGGGTGGTCGTCCCCTTCAACATCAGCTGCGGGGACTGCTGGACCTGCGACCGCGGGCTGCACAGCCAGTGCGAGACGACGCAGAACCGGGACACCGGTACGGGCGCGAGCCTGCTCGGCTACAGCAGGCTCTACGGAGCGGTGCCCGGCGGACAGGCGGAGTTCCTCCGCGTCCAGTTCGCGAACTTCCTGCCGATCAAGGTGCCCGAAGGCCCGTCGGACGACCGCTTCGTCTACCTGTCCGACGTCCTGCCGACGGCCTGGCAGGCCGTCCGCTATGCCGAGCTGCCGGACGACGGCGTGCTGCTGGTGATGGGCGCCGGACCGATCGGCGACATGGCAGCGCGGATCGCCCTGCACGAGGGGCACCGGGTGATCGTCGCCGACCGGGTGCCCGAGCGGCTGCGGCGGGTCCGCGAGATCGGCGCGGAGACCATCGACATCGACGAGGTCGACGACCTGGCGGCCGAGGTGCGCGACCGGACCGGCGGCCGAGGAGCTGACTCGGTGATCGACGCGGTCGGCATGGAGGCGCACGGCAACCCGGTGGCCGAAGGCGTGATCAAGGCCGTCGGCCTGATCCCTGATGCTGCCGCTCGCAAGCTGATGATGAATGTCGGCATCGACCGGCTGGCGGCGCTGCACGCCTCCATCGACGCAGTCCGTCGGGGTGGCACGGTCTCGGTCGTCGGCGTGTACGGCGGAGCCACCGATCCGATGCCGATGATGCAGCTGTTCGACAAGCAGATCCAGCTGCGGATGGGGCAGGCCAATGTGCGCCGATGGAGCGACGAGATCTTGCCGCTCCTCCTCGATGACCGCGATCCTCTAGGGACCGAGACGTTCGCGACCCATCGGCTTCCCCTGGCCGATGCCCCCGAGGCCTATGCGAAGTTCCGCGAGAAGGAGGACGGGATGATCAAGGTCGTCTTCAAACCATGACCCGCGGCCCGGTGGACGCGGTCGTCATCGGAGCCGGACCCAACGGGCTGGTCGCCGCCAATGCCCTGGTCGACGCCGGCTGGGAGGTGGTGCTGGTCGAGGCGAACGACGTCGTCGGCGGTGCCGTCCGCAGTGCGGAAGTGACCGCCCCGGGCTTCTGCAACGACCTGTTCAGCGCGTTCTACCCGCTCGCGGCGGCGTCCCCCGTGATCCGGGGTCTTGACCTGGAGGCGCACGGGTTGCGGTGGACGCAGGCGCCAACCGTCCTCGCCCACGTGCTGCCGGACGACCGGGCCGCGGTGCTCCATCGTGCGCCCGAGGACACCGCGGCCGGGCTGGATGAGTTCGCCGCCGGCGACGGCGACGCCTGGCTGGAGCTCTTCGAGCAGTGGCGGCGGGTCCGCGACCCGCTCCTGGATGCACTGTTCACGCCGTTCCCGCCCCTCCGGCCGAGCCTGCGGCTGCTGCGCTCCCTCGGTGCGGCAGACGGGCTCGAGCTGATGCGGCAGGCGGTGCTCCCCGTCCACCGGCTGGCCCAGGAGCGGTTCGACGGCGAGGGTGCCGCGGTCCTGCTCACCGGCAACGCGATGCATTCCGACATCGGGCCGGACTCGGCGGGCAGCGGGATATTCGGCTGGTTGCTCTGCATGCTCGGCCAGGACGTCGGCTTCCCGGTGCCGCAGGGCGGCGCCCAGCGGCTGGCTGACGCCCTCGAGTCGCGGTTCCGCGCCGGCGGCGGCGAGCTGGTCACCGGCCACCGGGTGACGGCCATCGAGGTCCGCGGCGGGCGGGCGACCGGCGTACGCCTTGCCGACGGAACCCGCGTGGCCGCCAAGCGGGCCGTGCTCGCGGACGTCGACGCCCCGACCCTCTACGGCGAGCTGGTCGACCCGGTCGAGCTCCCGGCCCGGTTCCGCGACGACCTGGAGCGCTTCCAGTGGGACAACTCGACGCTCAAGCTCAACTGGGCGCTCCGCGAGCCGGTGCCATGGACTGCGGCCGGGGCGCACGGCGCCGGGACCGTCCACCTGGGCGTCGACGGGCCCGGGTTCGTGGACTTCGCCGCCGACCTGGTGACCCAGCGCACCCCCCGGGAGCCGTTCGTCCTCTTCGGGCAGATGAGCACCGCCGATCCGACGAGGTCGCCGCCGGGCACCGAGAGCGCGTGGGCCTACACCCATCTCCCCCACCGGGTCGCGCGGGACGCGGACGCGGTCGACGTGGTGACCGAGCGGGTGCGGCAGCTGATGGAGACGCACGCACCCGGATTCACCGACACGGTGATCGCGGAGCACGTCCAACGCCCCCACGATCTCGAGGATTCCGACTCCAACCTGGTCGAAGGCGCGATCAACGCCGGCACGTCGGGACTCCACCAGCAACTGGTCTTCCGGCCGACGCCGGGGCTCGGACGACCCGAGACACCGATCGAGGGGCTCTACCTGGCCGGCGCCTCGGCGCACCCGGGCGGCGGCGTGCACGGCGCCTGCGGATGGAATGCCGCACGCGCTGCGCTCGGCGGCTCGGGGATGGTGCGTAGGCGGCTGCTGAGCACGGTCTGGTCGCGTCTCCTCGATCGCCCCTGACCTGCGTGCCGAAGCTCAGCCCCTGCTGGCCCGGCCCTCGGCGAGGTACGCGAGTCGGCGCAGCGCCTCGCGGTTGCGGGGCGCGATGGCGACCTGGCGGGCGGGACGCGGGAGCAGCGTCCCGGGTCCCTGCACCGCATCTTCACGAATGGTCACCAGGGAGCCCGCGCCCCGGTCCTCGATCTCGAGCAGGACCTCGGCCGCCCCGGCCGGCCAAGCGTGCGCCCGGAGCCGGAGCGAGCGTCGGGGCTCCATGGCGAGCACCTCTGACTCGTCGTCGACGAGCATCGGCCAGTTTCCGACCGAGTGGTGCAGCCGTGACCCCTTCGCGGGCCAGTTGCCGTCGACGTCGCGCATCCGGCTGGCGCCGACCACCCAGCACGGGTAGAGCCAACCGTCGCTCAGCACGTCCCACACGTCGCTCGGCGAGGCGTCGACCTCCCGGCTGACGGCGATCGCGTTCTTCTCGAAGTCACTCATGTCTGGTCCTTTGCGGGCTCGGGTTCGGGACTGCTCTGGAAGACATTTCCAGGATGGTCGGCGACCGGGTCGTCGGCGAGGGCCAGACGGGTGACCAGGGGCGCGACGATCCGGTCGTAGACGGCGGGGAACAGCCGGAAGCCGAGACTGATCACCGGGTTGAGGAGCCCGACTGCTCGCTCGCGACGCGGCCGGTCGATCACCTGGAGCACGGCCTTCGCTACGGACTCGGCGTCGTAGACCGGCGGCGGGGGCTTGCCCTGCACCCCGAGGTAGCTGGCGGCCTTGTCGTAGATCGTCGTCGACACCCCGCCCGGTTCGATCAGGCTGATCTCCAGGGGATCACCGGCGTGCTCGGCCTGCAGGGTCCTCGCCAGGCCGTGCACCGCCCACTTGCTGGTGACGTACGGCGACAGGTACGGGGTGCTGATCTTCCCCACAAGCGATCCGAAGATCACCAGATGACCCTGCTGGCGCGCCTTGAAGTGGCGCAGCGCGCTGCGCGCGACGTTGGCGGTCCCGTTGACGTTGATCCTCTGGACGTGGTCGAACACCTCACCGGGGACGTCGACGAACTCGCCGTACGCTGCCACGGCCGCGGCGTGCACCACGACGTCGACCTTCCCGAACTCGACGAGGGCCCGGTCGAAGGCCTCCTCCCAGGCGGCTCCGTCGGAGACATCCGCCGGAGCGACCAAGACCCCACTCGCCCCGCGTCGAGCGCAGGTCGCGGCCAGCTCCTCCAGCTCGGGGCGACGCCGCGCCACCAGCGCGACGGCGGCGCCGCGCTCGGCAAGGGCGAGGGCGACCGAGCGGCCGATGCCGCTTGATGCTCCGGTGACCACCACGACTCGGCTCATGGGGCCCCGATACCCGTCGCGCGGAGAAGCAACGGCCCCCGGCCGCGCCATCGTGGCGAGTCACGACCCGGCGGGCTCGCCCTCGAAGGTGTAGTCGTCGAGGTCGAACCGGGTGCTCGTCCACATCGTCTCGAGCGTGGGCGAGGGCCGGAACGGCACGTCGCCGTTGGCGTCGAAGTAGTAGCTGTTGGCGTTCGCGCAGGACGGCTGGAAGAAGATCTGGTGCCGCCGCCGGCCGAGGACCTGCTCGAAGTAGCGGCTGTTCGCCTCCGGCGTGACCTCGACCCGGGTCGCACCGGCTCGCCGCGCGCGCCCGAGGCACCGCACGATGTGGGCCATCTGGGTCTCGATCAGGTTGAAGTACGACGACCCGTTGTAGCCGTAGGGCCCGAGGATCGCGAAGAAGTTCGGGAAGCCCGGCACGCTGACGCCCTGGTAGGCCTGGAACCGGTGCTCGCCCCACCACGACTCGAGGTCCACTCCCCCGGCGCCGGACACGGGGAACGCCGGCATGTTGCCCTTCTCGAACACCTTGAAGCCGGTCGCCAGCAGGAGTACGTCGACCTCGTGCTCGACGCCGTCCGCCGTCCGTACGCCGGTCGGCGTGATCCGCTCGATCGGCTCGGTCTCGAGCAGCACGTTCGGGCGGTTGAACGCCGGCAGGTAGTCGTTCGAGAAGCTCGGCCGTTTGCAGCCGAGCGCGTATCGCGGCGTGAGCTTCTCGCGGACCTCCGGGTCCTTGACCGCCCGGCGGAGGTGGTTGCGCCCGACCCGCGCCCCCACACCGGCCACCGGGAGCAGCTTGTGGAAGTGGGCCGCCAGCGGGAAGGTCAGCTCCACGAACGTCTGGCTGACCACCCGCGTCGCTGCCTTCGCTCCCGGCACCCGCAGGGCGAGCCGCGCGGCCACGGGCAACCTGGTGTCGAGCTTGGGCAGGCACCAGATCGGAGTGCGCTGGAAGACGGTCAGCTCGGTGACGTCTCGAGCGATCGAGGGGATCACCTGCACCGCCGAGGCGCCGGTCCCGATGATGGCCACCCGCTTGCCGGCGAGGTCGACCCCGTGATCCCACCGGGCGGTGTGCATCACGGTGCCGGCGAAGTCGCCGATGCCCTCGATCTCCGGCGGCTTCGGCTGAGTGAGCACGCCGGTCGCACCGATGACGTGCCGGGCCGTGACGGTTTCCCCGGCGTCGGTCGTGAGCCGCCACAGGTCGCCCTCGTCATCGAAGACGGCCGCCACGACCCGGGTGTTGAGCCGGGTGCGCCGACGGACGTCGTACTTCTCGACGCAGTGCTCGGCATATCGCTTCAGCTCGCGACCGGGCGCGTAGACCCGGGACCAGCCGGTCATCTGCTCGAAGGAGTACTGGTAGCTGAACGACGGGATGTCGACGGCCACTCCCGGATAGGTGTTCCAGTGCCAGGCGCCACCGACGCCGTCGCCCTCCTCGATCATGACGTAGTCATCGAAGCCCGCCTTGTCGAGCAGGATCGCGGCACCGATGCCGGAGAACCCGCCACCGATGATGGCGACGTGGTGGTCGGGGGTGATCAAGCGATCCGTTCCTCTCGGGTGGTGGGGAGGCCGGCGATCTCCACGCCCTCGCCGACGATGATGACGTCCACGCGGTGCTCGACGCCCTCGGCGCTCCGCACGCCGTGCTCGGAGATGGCGTAGACGGGCCACGTGTAGAGCTTGCAGTTGGGCTGCTGGAGAGCAGCCAGGAAGCCGGGTCGTACGGCGACCCGCCGCCGACCGTCGTGCGGCGTCAGCTGGCGGCGCAACCACGGGTCACCGACGGTGATCCGCAGGTGAAGTCGCGCAGCCGCCGTCCGGAGCCGGCCGGCCGGAAGCGGCAGTCGGGCTGGCAGCACCCAGGCGGGAGAACGCTGGAACACCTTCACGCTCGCAGCGGTCCGGACGGCACGCGGGAGGATCCGGGCCGCCTGGTCCGCGGTGGCGATGATCGCGACCCGCTGCCCGCGCAGGTCGCGCGAGCGCCACTCGTCGCCACGGAGCAGCTCACCGCGGAAGCGCGGCGAACTCACGAGGCGACCGGCTCGTGGGTGACCTCGTCGACCCATGACTGGGGACGGCCGAGGATCCGCGCCGGCACGAAGCTGGTCACCTTCACCAGCGGGTTGGCGAGCAGCCGGTGGTAGGGGTGGGAGCGGTTGACCACCATGCCCGCCTGGGCCTTGAGCACGTGGTAGGCCGGGATCCGTTTCGTGAACTCGCCGCGGCCGCCGATGGTGCGGAACCGCTTGACCGCGTTGTAGAGCCGCTGCTCGGGCAGGCCCATCGCCACGATGTTGTCGCGCATCTTGTTGATCAGCGGCACGAACACCACGATCAGGCCGAGGACGACCTGCGGTTTCAGGTTGCTCGCCGACTCGATGAGCAGCTTGTGCAGCGGACCGGCGCCGATCAGCTCGAGCACCTGGAAGTCGACGGCGATGTGGCGGGCCTCGTCGGAGTTGATGTGCTTGAAGACCTCGTGGCAGACCGGGTCGGAGATCTCGTCGAGGAGGAACTTCACCAAGGCGCCGTCGAGAGCGCACTCGAGGAGCGGGATGAGGGTGGCGAGCCCGGTGAGCGGCAGCGAGTCACCGAACGCGTCGAGGGTCTTGATCGCCAGCTTCACGTTGATGTTGGGCTCGGGGACGCTGCCGTCCTCGTCGAGCATCCCCCACCGCTTCATCAGGGCCAGCTCGGCGTTGGCGTGCTTCTGTTCCTCGGCATGGAAGTACTCGTAGATCTCCTTCACGACGGGGGTCGGCGCCTTCGTGGCGAGCGAGGCGAAACCCCGCGCGCCGATGTGCTCGATCCACACCAGGTCGGCCAGGAACGGCTGCATCTTGGCCCGCAGCTCGTCGGTCATCGTCTCCGCACCGGGGGCGTCCCAGTCGATGTCGGCGAGCGACCATTGCTTGTCCTTGATGGTCTGCAGCATCGCGTCGAAGTCGTCTGCCATCTCATCCTCCTGTTGCGGGGTCTGGCCGTGAGCCGTCAGTCGACGACCGGATCAGGGGCGAACCGTCCGACCAGGCCGGCCACCCGTGCGTACGGCGCGGGTGCGAGCCGCTTGAGCCGCCACAGCGCCTTTGCGTCCAGCTGGGGCAGCACGTAGAGGCGGCCGCGGTCGTGGGCGTCAAGCGTCAGCCGGACGACCCGCTCGGGCGAGAACCCAGCAACTCCTGCGATCCGCCGCGCGAGCTGCGCGGCCGCCGGATCGATCAGCTCACCGCCGAAGATGTTGGTGCGGACGAAGGTCGGGCACAGCACGGTCACCGCCACGCCGGAGCCGGCCAGCTCCGCGGCCAGGGTCTCGGAGAGACTGACCACCCCGGCCTTGCTCACGTTGTAGGCCGCCATCCGCGGTGCCGCGGTGAAGCCCGCGGCCGAGGCGACGTTGATGACGCCGCCGCTCCCCTGCTCACGCAGCCGCGGAACGAAGACGTGGCAGCCATGGATGACACCCCAGAGGTTCACGCCGAGGGTCTGCTGCCAGTCACCGAGCGGCGCTTCGCCGATGGGCAGGCCGCCGGCGCCGATCCCGGCGTTGTTGACGACCAGGTCCGGTGCCCGCCCGAGCCAGGCCTCGGCAGTCTGGGCCAGCTCGCGCACCTGGACCTCGGCACTGACGTCGCACGCCACCGCGATCGCCTGACCGCCGGCCCGCTCGATGAGCAGCACCGTTTCCTTCGCGGTGGTCTCGTCGAGGTCGGCGCACACCACCTGACCGTCCCGCTTCGCGAGCTCGAGCGCGAACGCCCGGCCGATACCGCTGCCCGCGCCGGTGACGACGGCGTGCGCACCGCTGCTGCGCCGGCTCACGCTCCCTCCGGGACCTGGAGCCCGCGCCGCTCGCGGGCGTCGAGCTCGTTGACGAAGCAGGTCGGCGGCTTGTTCTGCTGGCGCATGCCCTCACATTGCAATCTGATGGCACATGCCGTCAAGATGTTCGGGTGGAAAGTGTCAGCACCTCCCCCCGGAGGTACGGCGGGAAGAGCGCCGAGCAGCGCCGTGCCGAGCGCCGCTCGCAGCTGACCGACGCCGCCCTCGAGATCTGGCAGGAACAGGGGTGGGCGGCGGTCACCATGCGCGGTGTCTGCGCGCGGGCCGGCCTGACCGACCGCTACTTCTACGAGAGCTTCACCGATCGCGATGCCCTCCTCGGCACGGTCTGGGACCAGATGCGCGACCAGACGCTCGAGATGCTGATCGGGGCGATCGCCGTAGTCGCTGACCAAGGAGCCATCGATCAGCTGCGCGCCGCACTGGACGCCGTCGTGCACCACATCGCCGACGAACCCGCACGCGCGCAGATCATCTTCGGCGACCACGCCGGCAGCGCCGTTCTCGAGCAGCGCCGCCGCGAGACGGTGCAGATGGCGACCGACTTGATGATCGGCATGGCCCGCCCGTTCCTGCGTGCCGGGGTCGACGAGCAGGCGCTGCGGATCAACACGGTGCTCGGCATCGGCGGCTTCGTCGAGCTGATGCTGGCGTGGCGGTCAGGCCTCGTGGAATCCAGCACCGAGGAGATCGTCGCCTACCTGGCCGACGTGGGCGTCGCCCTGAGCAGTCGGTTCCTCACACCCTGACGGGCGACTCGATCATCGTCGTCAACACCTGCTGCACGAGAGCAGGCAGCTCGTCGAGGGCGCCGGGCTTGCCGAGGGTCACGCTGAGCAGCGCCTGCTGGAACAGGCCGTCGAAGATCGCGTAGGCCACCGGGGCCGGCATCGCCGGCTCACGACCGGCCAGCTCGGCGTAGCGGGACACGACCCGCCAGATCATGGCCTCCAGCCAGCCGTCGATCTCGACCGCCACGTCACGCAGTCGCTCCTCGAACATGCTTTGGGTGCGGACGTCGTACCACAGCCGGTGCATCGCGGCGTCCTGGTCGAGGGTCAGCACGAGCTGGTCGGCGAACCCGGCGCTCAGCTGCTCGGGAGTCGTCGAGTCGGTGACCACGCCGTCGTAGCGGCGCACGCAGACCGACTTGTAGGTCCTGACGCAGTAGACGATCAGGTCGTGCTTGTCCTCGAAGTAGTAGTGGACGACGCCGTGGCTGAAGTCGGAGTTGTTGGCGATCTCGCGGAGGCTGGCGCGCGCATAGCCCAGCTCGCCCAGGGTCTTGAGCGCCGACTCGGCGAGCGCGCGGCGCCGCTCGTCGTACTTGTCGGCAGGCGACCTGCGCCGCCTCTCGTTCTCCATAGCTGGAAGCGTAGTGCCAGTTGTGAGAACTTTTGGACACCTGTAGGGAAAACTCTGGCCAAGTGGCCAGACGTCTGCTTGACACGGGCGAAGGTCCCGACTGCAATGGACAGGTCACGAAACTGGTCCCCCAACCAGGTGACAAGAGAGCTGCGAGGGGCGGGCGTTGACCGTCCGAGGTGTTGGAGCCACCTCGAAGGATCCGCTCGTCCTCGCAGTTCTGCATGAGGCCCTCGCGGATCCGTGGCTCAGGCGTTCCAGCCGAACACGAGCGCACCACCGACGATCAGGCAGAACCACAGCGGGTAGGACAGCACGCCGATCCAGACCAGACGCTTCGGGTACGGGCTCCACCAGATGCAGCACAGGATGAAAAGCACCAGCCAGATCGCGACCATCGCGACCACGCCCCACCACGGCGCGACCAGGCCACTTGCCGCATAGAGGAAGAACGACGAGACGACCAGGATCATCCCGAGGAACGGGGTGAACGAGACATCTCCCCTGGGCCCGTTGGCGACCGGTTTGATCCGGCGCCGCCGCTGGTATGCCGCCAACGTCTAGTCGTCCTCGACGTCGTCGTTCCAGACCGGATCCTCGTCCCAGGCCTCGGTGCGCTCGGCTGCCTTCTCGATCGCGCGGGCCGCCTCGGCCTCGGTCTCGTAGGGACCGAGCCGGTCCTTGTTGGGGCAGCCCTCGTCGGGCTCCACAACGTGGTGCTTGAGACAGAACCAGTACGCCATGGGGCGAACCTACCGCCGCTGCCGTGCAACACGGGCGTTACCCGGCTTGAGTAGTGTCCGGTCATGGGCACGGACCGCGTCGAGGTGAACACGATGTTCGAGGGCTACGGCTCGACCGGCCCTGCCTACGACGAGATGTTCGACGGCGCCGCACTGCGATCGCCGTACCTCCGGCTGCGCGACTCGCTGGACACCATGACCACCCCCGAGCTGGTCAGCCGGGTGGAGTCCCTCCAGGCGAGCTACCTCAACCAGGGCGTCACGTTCGACATCGGGGGCGAGGAGCGGGCGATGCCGCTCGACATCCTCCCGCGTGTCATCGAGATGGACACCTGGTCGGTCATCGAGCGCGGCCTCCAGCAGCGGGTGCGGGCACTGGAGGCCTTCCTGGCCGATGTGTACGACGCCGGCCGGGTCTTCGACGACGGCGTGATCCCGCGACGGGTGATCACGACGTCGTCCCACTTCCATCGCGAGGCGGCCAACGTGCGTCCGCCGAACGGCGTCCGCGTGCACGTGTCCGGCATCGACCTGATCCGTGACGCCACCGGTGAGTTCCGGGTGCTCGAGGACAACGTGCGGGTGCCGTCCGGCGTGTCCTACGTGATGACCAACCGGCGGGCGATCTCGGCCGCGCTCCCGGAGACGACCGCCCAGCACCGGATCCGCCCGGTCGCCGGCTACCCCCAAAGGCTGCTGGGTGCGCTGCGGGCGGCGGCACCGGCCGGCGTCACTGACCCGACCGTCGTCGTCCTCACCCCCGGGGTCTACAACGGTGCCTACTTCGAGCACGCGCTGCTGGCCCGGACGATGGGCGTGGAGCTGGTCGAGGGGCGGGACCTGGTGTGCCGCCGCGGCGAGGTGATGATGCGGACCACCAAGGGTCTGGCGCCGGTGCACGTCATCTACCGCCGGATCGACGACGAGTTCCTCGACCCGGTGCATTTTCGAGCCGACTCGATGCTCGGCTGTCCCGGGATGATCGACGCCGCCCGGGCAGGCAACGTCACCCTCGCCAACGCGGTCGGCAACGGAGTCGCCGACGACAAGCTCGTCTACACCTACCTCCCCGACATCATCCGCTACTACCTCGCCGAGGAGCCGATCCTCCGCAACGTCGACACCTGGCGGATGGGCGACCGCGATGCCCGTGAGGAGGTGCTCGACCGCCTCGACGAGCTGGTGCTCAAGCCGGTCGACGGGTCGGGCGGCAAAGGCATCGTGATCGGTCCGCACGCGACGCCCGCCGAGCTCGACGTCCTGCGCGAGAAGGTGCTCGAAGACCCGCGGGCGTGGATCGCGCAGCCCGTCGTCCAGCTGTCGACGGTCCCGACCTTCGTCGACGGGGAGCTCGGCCCCCGCCACGTCGACCTGCGGCCGTTCGCCGTCAACGACGGCAACCGGGTGTGGGTGCTGCCCGGCGGCCTGACCCGGGTCGCCCTCGGCAAGGGCGAGCTGATCGTGAACTCCTCGCGCGGCGGCGGTACCAAGGACACCTGGGTGCTCGCCGGACCGGCCGGCCAAGGCGGACCGGGCAATCAGGGCCATCAGGGCCATCAGGGCAATCAGGGCAATCAGGGCCAGCGGCAGGAAGGTGCCCTCTGATGCTCAGCCGGATCGCGGAGTCGATGTTCTGGATCGGTCGCTACGTCGAGCGGGCCGAGGACACCGCCCGGATCCTCGACGTACAGACCCAGCTGCTGCTGGAGGATGCCGGGGTCGACGAGTCGCAGACCTGCCGCGACCTGCTGCTGATCATGGGGGTCGAGCCGGGCGACGCGGCGCTCCGATCCGGTGTCGACATCACCGGCACGGTCAACCTCGAGCAGGTGCTGCGGCTGCTCGCCTACAACACCAGCTCGCCCATCTCGATCGCGGCGGCCGTCGCCGCCGCCCGGGAGAGCGCGCGTCGGGCCCGGGAGATCCTGTCGGTGCCGTTGTGGGAGGTCATCAACACGACCTACCTCTCGATCCCGGCCGGCCGGTTCGACGGGTTGCGGCCGCCGTACGTCTTCCAGTGGGTGCGCGAGCGCGCCGCGCTCATCAACGGCACCGCCGATGCAACGATGACTCGGGACGAGGGCTGGCACTTCCTCGTACTGGGCAGGTGCATCGAGCGGGCTGACATGACGTCTCGGCTGATGGCGGCCACCTCGCTCTCGAGCGGCAGCGTGGCGCAGTGGGTGAGCACGCTGCGCGCATGCGGCGCCTACGAAGCCTTCCTGCGGACCTACCGCGGGATGGAGACCGAGCGCGCAGCCGCTGAGTTCCTGCTGCTCGACCGGCTCTTCCCGCGATCGGTGATCTTCGCCCTCAACCGGGCCGAGCAGTGCCTCGACGAGATGGAGCCAGGCAGCGCCCGGGCCGGGTTCCGTGACGAGGCGCACCGACTGTTGGGCCGCACGCGTACTGAGCTCGAGTACCGCTCGCTCGCCGACGTCGTCGCCGACCTCCCCGAGGAGATGGAGCAGCTGCAACGCACCTGCGCGGCTGCCACCGAGGCGATCACCCGGAAGTACTTCGCCGGCGCCGAAGCCGTCTCGTGGAAGGGGGTCCGGCAATGAGCATGCAGCTGCGGGTGGTGCACACGACCGAGTTCGAGTACGACGGGCTGGCCGCGGCGTCCTACAACCAAGCCCGGATGACGCCGGTGACCGCGCCCGGACAGATCGTCGTCCACACCCGGCTGGCCGTGCACCCGAAGCCCTGGACCTCGGAGTACCGCGACTACTTCGGCAGCCACGTGATCACCTTCGAGGTGCTCGACCCGCATGACGCGATGTCGGTGGTCGCGACGTCGACGGTGCAGGTCGACCGTGGTCCGGCCGCGGACCCGACCACGCCCTGGGAGGAGTACGGCGAACGTGCCGTCGCCGACCGGTGGACCGAGTACCTCACACTCCCCGACCTGGTCGCGCCTCCACCCGACTTCACCGAGGCCGTGCGGGCGATCGCCGATCGCAGCGCGCTGCCGGGCGAGGCAGCCCGTGAGGTGTGCCGCCTGGTCAACGAGGAGATCGAGTTCCTGCCCGGCTCGACCGACGTACGGACTCCGGCTGCCGAGGCGTGGAAGCAACGCGCCGGCGTGGTCCAGGACGTGGTGCACCTCGCGATCGGCGGCCTCCGCTCGATCGGCATCCCGGCGCGGTACGTCTCCGGCTACCTGCACCCGGTGGCCGATCCCGTGGTCGGGGAGACGGTTGCGGGTGACTCCAAAGCCTGGCTGGAGTGGTGGGACGCCGGCTGGCAGGCCTTCGACCCGAGCACGGACGCGGTGCCGGACGACCGCTACGTCGCCGTCGCCACCGGCCGCGACTACCACGACGTGTCGCCGCTCAGCGGCATCTACTCCGGCGCGAAGACCTCGCGGATGACCGTCGACGTGAGCATCACCCGCACCGCCTGACCGTCCCTACCGCTCCAGGTCGCCCGCCAGCCGCTCCACCCGGAGTACGGCGAGCTCGTGCTCGACGTCCCCGCTCATCGCGGCCGCGAGCCGGAGGTGGGGTAGCGCCTCCCGGTGGCGGGACTGCCGCTCGAGGGCGCGTCCGAGCGCATGCTGGGCCCAGACGTCGGAGGGATCGTCCTCGACCAGGCCGGCCAGCTCGTCGGAGGCCTTCACCAGCTGGGCGCGCATCAGGTAGGCCCAGGCCCGCAACAGCCGGAGCCCGCGGTTGGCCGGCTCCTGCTCCAGTGCTGGCTCGAGCACCTTCAGCGCCTCACTCGGTGCCCGGCGCTCGAGGAGGTCGTGGGCGGTGCGGTAGGCGCTCTCCGGACGCGCCACCGCACCCGGGAACACGATGCCCGGGGGGCGCAGGGGGATCTCCGACTCGCTCATGGGTGTCCCAACGATGCCACGGGCGCGGCGATGGCGCCGTACCGCTCTCGGAAGCACTACCCTGGGTCCCGGACGGGCCGACCGGGTGACCGCGTGTCCCGCCCCGGGCAACCGGGTCGGGTCCCGAGGAAAGTCCGGGCTCCTCAGAGCAAGGTGGTGGGTAACACCCACCCGGAGCAATCCGCGGGACAGTGCCACAGAGAACAGACCGCCTCGTCCCTCTCGAGGGACGAGGTAAGGGTGAAACGGTGGAGTAAGAGACCACCAGCGCCCCGGGCGACCGGGACGGCTCGGCAAACCCCACCTGGAGCAAGGCCAGACAGTGTGCGCTCGAGGGCTGCTCGCCCGAGCACACGGGTAGGCCGCTGGAGGCCGCCGGCAACGGCGGTCGTAGATAGATGGTCACCGATGACAGAACCCGGCTTACAGGTCGGCCCGTCCCCCACAGAGGTGGCTGTAGGTGTCCAGCGTTTCG
This sequence comes from uncultured Actinomycetota bacterium, assembly GCA_963756795.1. GTDB lineage: Bacteria > Actinomycetota > Actinomycetes > Propionibacteriales > Nocardioidaceae > Nocardioides. The sequence continues at coordinate 107,521 of CAVWPK010000011.1, forward strand.
GCCGCGGTGGCATGCCCGAGGCGGGCCTGCACCGTCTTCACGCTCTCCCCGAACCGGATCAGCAGCGACGCGTAGTAGTGCCGCAGCGCGTGCATCCCGGTGATCGTGGCTGCCACCCGCCAGCGTGTCGCGATCTGTAGGACAGTGGAACTCAGCCGCGCGACCCTTGCCAGGTGATAAGATCGCCTTATGCCTCTGTTGGTCGAGTATCGGAACGCCAGGCGCGATGAGGACCTCGCGCGGCTTCGGCGTGCCATTGCCCTTCGCGCCATGGTGGCGACGGGAATGAGTCAGCGGCAGATCGCTGAAGCACTCGACATCACACAGCCAGCCGTCAGCCAGCAACTCAAGTTCGCACCCGATCTCAGCGCCGTGCACCCTGAGATCCTGCTGGAGGCCGCCGCGCCGATCCTCAAGGCGTTGGCTCACGACCACGGCTACTCGCAGCTCGCGGTCTTCGGCTCCGTCGCACGCCATCAGGCCCTCGACGACTCCGACATCGATCTCCTGGTCGAAGCGCCCGAGGACACATCGTCGTTCGAGTTCATCCGCTTCAAGCAACTCATCGAGCAAGTCCTCGGCCGCGAGATCGACCTCGTCTCGTACGGCGGCTTGAAGGCACGCCTCGATGACGACATCCGCCGCGAGGCGGTACTCCTCTGATGGACCGGAAGGCAGCCAAGGAACTGCTCCACATCCAGGGCTGGCTCGCACGAGTCGACGAGATCGTCCGGCGCGGCAAGGATGACTATCTCGCCGACGACCTCCTCCAAGAAGCCGGCGACTCGCTCATGATGAAGCTCGGCGAAGCCGCGAACAGGCTCTCCCGCCTGGAGGTCCTCGCACCCAAGGGCGTGGAGTGGGCACTGGCGGTCGCGAACCGCAACTTCATCATCCACCAGTACGACGAGATCGACCGTGACCTGACGTGGCTCACGCTCTCACGCGACCTCCCCGCGTGGCGCTCGTCGCTGCAACGGCTCTTCGGACAGGCCGCCGCGGCGCTCGAAGAGCCGGCCGACTGACGACGACCAGCGGACTCGAAGGCGGATGTGCTCCGCTGCCGACCCGAGCACCTTCACTTGCGTCCACTTCTGTTGCAAGTCATGTCCGATCCGGTCCGCGAGTTGTTGCCTTTCAGGACATGGACAGCCCTGCCGAGGGCGCAGCTTCCTTGCCGCCGGTGATCGCTCCGGGGGGTCCTGCACACCTAGGTGACTACAAGTGCTGTCCATTCGGCACCCGCCGTCGCGCTTGTAGTACCTACACACCCGATAAGGAGAAGCAGATGAGCACCGCAATCCAGTCCGACGACAACCACGCGAACGACAAGATGCTCAACATCGACGAGGCCGCGGAGTTCCTGCGTGTCCCCGTCGCCACGATGCGCTACAGGCGCTGCAGCGGCGACGGACCGTTCAGCTTCAAGGTCGGTCGCCACGCCCCAACATCGGCGAGACGGGACCACCAGGCACCGAGGTGCCGGTATGATCTGACGCGCGACTGGGGATCGTTTGGAGCCGACCCCTGATATGTCGCCCATGTCGGCCCACGGGCGCTCCCCCCGACCTGGGGGCCGGCATGGCTCTCCGCGGATCCGGGCGTGGGCATCCACAGATGCCCCGAGGGTGATCCCGCCAGGAGGTTTAGGTCCAGGGTTGCTGGGAAATCAGGGTGGCAAGAGACCGACGCCGATCGATGAATCCCCCGCGATCGGCGCCGCGGCTAGGGTCGTCCTCCCGTTGGAGCCGGGAAGACCACCGATCTCGGGCTAGCCGGTCACTCGGGGCTGGCAGCCCGCTTCACCGTGCGACGCGGTCGTCACGCGAGCTCTGGACATACATCACCCGGCGATCGCGCGGCGGCACGGACCGCCCCGCCAGCACGACGATCAGCAGACCGCCGAGGAGCAGCAACGTCGCGAGCGCCCCGTCGCCGACGAAGCCCAGGTTGATGGTGAGCAGGTCGAGGGTCACAAACAGTCCCCCGACGAGCAGGCCGGCGCCGAGTCCGATGAACATGCAGCACCGGTGCCCGGCCCCAGGGGACCGCATACGTGTGCGTTCGCTCTCATCGTGTCGGAGTTCGTGACGGAGTTCGTGACGGAGTTCGTGACGGAGATCGTGACGGAGATCGTGACGGAGATCGTGACCGAGATCGTGACCGAGATCGCGACGGAGTCGGACTCGGGCGGTGCACGCACCGACGCAGCCGAGTTCCGCGGCTGAGGGACGGTAGGTTCCCCACCATGGCAGAGCGCCCCGCTACGACCGGATTCCCTATCACTCCACCGGACCCGACCGTCGCCGCGGCTGCGGCTGGGCGGCTCGCCGGACTGGCCACCCCAGCCGGGGCGCTCGGCCGCCTCGGTGACCTCGCCGTCTGGCTCTCCGCCGCCCAGGGTCAGGTGCCCCCGGCCCCGCTGACCACGGTGCGCCTGGTGATCTTCGCCGGCGACCACGGGGTCGCCCGGCACGGCGTGTCGGCGTACCCGCCGGAGATCACAGCGGCGATGGTCCGCACCTTCCTGGCGGGCAGGGCAGGAGTGTCCGCGCTGGCCGCGGCGCACGACGTACACGTCCGGGTCCTCGACCTGGGCGTCGACGACGACCTCGTAGGGGTGCCGGCCGAGGTGCAGGCCCACAAGGTACGACGCACCAGCGGCGCCATCCATCTCGAGGACGCGCTGACCGCCGAGGAGACCCAGCGGGCTCTCGCGGCCGGCCGCGCCGTGGCCGACGAGGAGATCGACGCGGGCGCACAACTCCTGCTCAGCGGGGACATGGGCATCGGGAACACGACGCCCGCGGCCGCACTGGTCGCGGCTGCACTCGGGCTGCCCGCCAGCGAGGTCACCGGCCGCGGCACCGGCGTCGACCATGCCACCTGGACCCACAAGCTGCAGGTCGTGCAGCAGTCGCTCGACCGGACCGGCGACCGGGTGCTCGACCCCGTCGACACCCTGGCGGCGCTCAGCAGCGCGGACCTGGCAGCCACTACGGGCTACCTCACCCGTGCGGCAGAGCGCGGCACGCCCGTCCTCCTCGACGGACTGATGTCCGTCGCCTGCGCGCTGACCGCCGACCGGCTGGCGCCCGGCGCGGCGGCGTGGTTCGCCGCCGGCCACCGCTCCACCGAGCCCGCGCAGACCCTGGCGCTCGCGAAGCTCGGACTGGAGCCGGTCCTCGACCTCGGCCTCCGGCTCGGCGAGGGCTCCGGTGCGGTCGCCGCGGTCCCGGTGCTGCGATCGGCAGTCGCCCTGCTGCGCGACGTCGCGCTGCTGGAGGAACTGTTGCCGGTCCAACGACCGGCCCAGCGACCGGCCCAGTGACCGGCCCAGCGACCGGCCCAGTGACCGACCCGGCTGTCATCGGCCGCAGCCTGCGGCTGTCGATCGGGACGCTGACCGCGATCCCGGTGCCGGCGGTGCGCCGCGTGACACCAGGCGTCGCGACCGGTGCCCTGGTCCTCGCACCACTGGCGGTGCTGCCGCTCGGTGCTCTCGTCGGCGTGATCGTCTGGGCCGGCGGCGAGACGACGATCCCGTCGCTGGCGGTCGCGGTCCTCGCCCTGGCGGCGCTCGCACTCGGCAGCAGGGCGCTGCACCTGGACGGTCTTTCCGACGTGGCCGACGGGCTCACCGCTTCCTACGACCGGAGACGCTCGCTCGCCGTGATGAAGGGCGGTACGGCGGGACCGGCAGGTGTCGTCGCGGTCGTCCTGGTGCTCGGCGCCCAGGCCGCGGCCCTCGCCACCTTCGTCGGCGACCCCCGGGCAGCGGTGATCGCGGGTTCGGCGGTGTGCGGCTCGCGGGCGGCACTGTGGATCACCTGCGCCGGCCCAGTGCCCGCGGCCCGACCCGACGGGCTCGGCTCGGCCTTCACCCGCCGGGTGCCGGGCTGGTGGACGCTGCTCGGCTGGGCCGCGCTCGCCGGCGGCGCAACGCTGATCCACCCGTGGCGCGGGCCGCTGGCGGTCGGACTGGCGGCGCTCGTCGTACTCCTCCTCGTGACGCGCGCCGTCCGCCGGTTCGGTGGAGTCACGGGTGACGTGTTCGGCGCGGCCATCGAGCTCGCGCTGGCGACCCTGCTGGTCGGGCTGGCGGGAGTCCCGGGGTGAGGCGGGCGTGGTGGGAGGTGTTGGTTCATCACCCCCGTCACCCCCGGCCACCTCGACTCAGAGGCGCAGCACCCGCCCGGCCACGACCAGGTGCACCTCGTCGCACACGGTCGCGACCCGCTGGTTGATCGTGCCGAGCAGGTCGCGGAACAGCCGTCCGGATCGGTGCTCCGGAACGACCCCGAGGCCCACCTCGTTGGTGACGACCACGACCGGGTACCTCGCCGCACGCAGGGAGGCGAGCAGGGCCGTGGTGCGGGTGGCGACGTAGTCCTCGACCTCGTCGACCGCCGCCTCCCACAACCCGGCTCCGCCGATGACGGCGTCGAGCCAGGTGCCGAGGCAGTCGACCAGCACCGGGCCGGTCGCCTCGGAGAGCGCGGCCACGAGGTCGCTGGTCTCGACCGTGGACCAGGTCGCCGGTCGGCGCTCACGGTGGCGGGCCACCCGGGCGTGCCAGTCGACGTCGTCGTAGACCGGGCCGGCTGCGACGTAGGTCGTCGTGGGCTCGTCTGCCAGCAGCGCTTCGGCATGCCCGGACTTGCCGGAACGCACGCCACCGGTCACGAGGACAAGTCCCTCAGCCAACCCGGAACGCCACCTTGCGCTGGGCCAGGTCGGCCGTCTCCAGCGTCGCCTGGACCTCGGTGCCCAGCGGCAGCTCGCGGTCGCCGGCGACCGGGGCCTCCACCCCGACCTCGGACAAGATGACGACGCCCCTGCGCGGGTCGTCCTCGCGGACGCTCGTGATCACCCCGGCGAAGTCCTCGCCGACCCGGCCGGCAAGCAGTCCCGCCTCCATCACGTCGAGCACCGCCCGCTCGTAGGTCCCCGCGCGCCGGGCCGACTCTGCCAGTGTCTTCGGCAGGCCGGGCAGCGCGGCCAGCACCCAGTCCGGCACCGGCTCGCCGGCAGACCGTGCGAGGCACACCTCCAGGGCATAGCGGTCGCCAAGGCGGCGCAGCGGTGCGGTCACGTGGGCGTACGGCGCCGCGATCGCCGCGTGCTCATGGTCCACCGGGACCTCACCCTCGAACGCGACGTAGCCGCTGCCACGCAGCAGCCGGGTGCAGGCGACCACCATCGCCAGGTGGGCGGGCCGGCTGGTGTCGAGCGAGCGGATGAACGCGGCGTACGGCATCGCCTCGGGCCAGTCGATCCGGAGGCCCTTCGCCACCCGGTGCAACCGGGCGACGTCGCGCGGATCGGCGGTGGGAACAGTGCGGAGCACCCCGACCCGGCCCTCGATCATCAACGTGGCGGCGACCATTCCGGTGAGCAGGGAGATCTGGGCGTTCCAGAGCTCGACCGGCAGCTCGCGGCGGAACTCGAGCCGGAAGGCACCGTCCGCGGTCAGGCTGATCTCCTGCTCGGGGATCGGGAGCGAGATGCCCCCACGGGCCAGCTCCTGCAGCTCGCGGAGCCGGCCGACCTCGCCGAGCAGCTGGAGCACCTCGCCGGCGGTTCCGTCGTCGAGCAGCTTCTGGGCGGCGTCGTAGGACAGCCGTTCGCGGGAACGCACCATGGCCCGCTCGACGGTCGCGTTGGTCGGAGCACCCGCCTCGTCGAGGGAGATCGACCACAGCAGCGCTGGTCGGGTCCGCCCCGGCAGCAGCGACGCAGCGTCCTCGGACAGCGCCGGCGGATGCAGCGGGATCCGGCTGTCTGCGCCGTACAGCGTCTCGCCGCGGGCGTGCGCCTCCTGGTCGATCGGGTCGCCGGGCCGGACGAACGCGGCGACGTCGGCGATCGCGTAGTGGACCAGGTAGCCGTTGCCGTCGCGCTCGATGTGGAGCGCCTGGTCGAGGTCCATCGAGCCCTCGGGGTCGATGGTGAGGAGCGCCAGGTCGGTCCGGTCGAGCTCGGGGAGTGTCGGTGCGGCAGCGGCCCCTTCGGCGGCCCGAAGGACCTCGGCCGGGAACTCGCCCGGTAGCTCCAGCTCCTGCTCGACCTTGCGCAACGCAGCCCGCAAGGCGTCGGAGCTCTCCCTGACGCGGACGACGAGGTTGCCTGGCATGACCCGACCCTAACCGGGCTGTCGCCGGCTCCGGCCGGGAGCAGCGCAGGTGCCCGCAGTTCATCGACAGGTCGGTCGACCGACGTGGGAGGTCCGCCCACTACGCTGGGCCGCGATGTTGATCCTGCTGCCGCCGAGCGAGGGCAAGGCCGTTCCCGGACGGGGCAAGCCGCTCGAGCTCACGACGATGTCGCTGCCGTCGTTGACGCCGGCCAGGACCCGGGTGCTCGACGCGTTGGTCGCCCTCTGCCGAGACCAGCCGGACCACGCGGCCACGGTGCTCGGTCTCTCCCGCACGCAGCTCGACCTGGTCGCGCGCAACGCGGCGCTGACCGACGCGCCGACCGCCCGGGCGGACCGGATCTACGACGGCGTGCTCTACGACGCCCTCGGGCTCGGGTCGCTCACCCCGTCGGCGAAGCGGCGGGCGGCGTCTCGGCTGGCGATCGCCTCCAGCCTCTTTGGCCTGGTGCGGGTCGGTGACCGGATTCCCGCCTACCGGCTGTCCGGTGACGCGACCGTACCCGGGCTCGGCCCGGTGGCCGCCTGGTGGCGCGAGTCGCTAGGACCGGCGGTGGTCGAAGCGATGGGCCGCGGGCTGCTGGTCGACCTCCGGTCGAGCATGTACGCCGGGTTCTGGCGACCGCCTGCCGAGCTCGCACCGCGGGTCGCGACGGTGCGGGTGCTGCACGAGGTCGCCGGTCGCCGCCAGATCGTGAGCCACTTCAACAAGGCCACCAAGGGGCGGCTGGTGCGCGACCTCCTCGAGGACGGTGCGGACCCGCGGACGCCGGCCGCGCTGGCGACCCTCCTCACCGAGCTGGGCTGGCAGGTCGAGGCGGGCGAGCCGACGAGGAAGGGCACCCAGCTCGACGTGGTCGTCAGCGCCGTCTGACCCCACGTTCGACCGTCGGTCCAAGGTGCCGAGGCCGTGTGGGTCTCCGGCTAGCGGGGCGTCTCCCAGCGAAGCCCTGGAAACCGTCCGAAGTCAGTGTCGAAGGTGACCATCGTCGCGCGATGCTCAAGGGCTAGTGCGGCCCGGTGCGCGCGTCGTTGACCAGGTTTGCGCCGGAGCCCCCCGTCTCAGCTCACCACCGACCGGTGTCGAGCAGAGTCCGGTCCCCGGGCGGCAGCGCGTTGTAGAGCCGCAGTGACCCGTGCTTCCCAGCGCCGTCGGGCACCGCGCGGTCAGGGTAGTAGGAGATGACCGAGACCGACGCCGGGCTCAGCTCCATCCGGAACACCGCGTCCAGCGGCGCCTTCAACGCGGTGGCGACGAGGGTCTTGATCGGCGTGACGTGACTGACCACCACCACGGTCCGGCCGGGGTGCTGCGCCAGCACCCGGTCGAGACCGGCCCTGACCCGGGCTTCGACCACGCTGAAGGACTCCCCGCCGGGCGGCGCTGCGTCGAGGTCGCCCAACCAGGCATCGAACGTCTCCTTGTGCTGCTCGGCGACCTCCGTGAAGGTCAGGCCGTCCCAGACGCCGAACTCCATCTCGGCGAAGCCCGGCTCCTCCTCCAGCGGCAGGCCGAGCTCCGCGGCCACGATGTCGGCCGACTCCCGGGTACGGCGTACCGGTGAGCAGACCACTGCGTCGATCTTGTCCTTCAGCTCGGTCAGCCAGGCAGCGGCCGCGCGGATCTGCTCGCGGCCCTCGTCGCTGAGGCCGGGGTTGTCACCGCCGAGGCCGCCCGAGAACCGGCGTCCGGACGTGTGCGGCGTGACGCCGTGCCGGAGCAGGATCAGCGTGGTGGGAGCACCACCCGGGTGCGGCGCCTCCCCGGCCTGGTCGACGGCAGCGGTCGCCGCCGGGCTCTCGAGCTCCTCGATGAGCGACTCCTCGCCCCCCGGCGACCCCGCGGTGGCGCCCTCGCCGGCGGCCACTGGGTCGGGGTCCTCGACCTGGGCGTTGAGGACGGTGACCCCGTCCCGAGTGCCGTCGAGCGCCTCGTTGGCGAGCCGGTCGGCGTACTTGTTCAGCTCCCGCGGGATCCACGTGTAGGTCGTACCGAACGGAGCCAGCTGGTTGGCTTCCATCGCGAGAGGACGCATGTCCGGGTGCTTGATCTTCCAGCGACCGCTCATCTGCTCGACGACCAGCTTGGAGTCCATCCGGACCTCGATGTCGGCACCGGGCGCATAACGCTCCGCGAGCCTGAGCCCGGCGATCAAGCCGGAGTACTCCGCGACGTTGTTGGTCGCCACTCCGATCGTCTGGCCGTCCTCGGCAATGACCTCGCCGGTGTCGACGTCCTTGAGGAGGGCGCCGTACGCCGCCGGACCGGGGTTGCCGCGCGAGCCGCCGTCGGCCTCGATGATCACCGACCGGGGACCGGTCGACCGATCCGACACCTCAGAGACCACTCTCGCTGGTCCGGATCAGGATCCGCTGGCACTGCTCACAGCGGATCACCTCGTCCTCGGCCTTGCCGCCGATGTCCGCGAGATCGGCGTGGTCGAGGCTGAGCATGCAGCCCCCGCACTGACGGGCACGGAGCTCGGCGACGCCGACCCCGCCCTTGCTGCCACGCAACCGGTCGTAGAGCGCGAGCAGGTCGGCCGGCACGGCGGCGACGGTCGGTTCGCGCTCCGCGGCGATCCGGGCAAGATCCATGTCGACGTCGGCGTACCTCTGGTCCCGCACCTCGGTGAGCTTGGCGAGGCGCTCGTCGGTCTCGGTGAGGTCGTTGCGCATGGCGGCGAGCTCGGTCTGCGCAGCCTCGAGGTCCTCCATGATCTCGAGCTCCTCGTCCTCCAGCGTCGCGATCCGGCGCTCGAGCGACGTGAGCTCGTGCTGCATCCGCTCGAGGTCCTTGGGGTTGCTGATCAACCCCTGGTCCATCCGGTCCTGGTCGCGCGTGCGCCGGGCCTTGACCTGCTCGACGTCGGCGTCCGCCTTCTCCTGGGCGGCAGTGAGGTCGTCGACGACGATCTGCTGGTCCCGGCTGCGGCCCAGCACGTCGGCGCGGCGTCGGTCGAGCGCGGCGATCTCGGCGTCCTCGGGGAGGTGGGCCCGTTGATGGCGCAGCTGGTCTGCCGCTGCGTCGAGCCTCTGGAGGTCGAGCAGCTTCAGCTGGGCATCCGGGTCGGCCTTCATAGCCTCATTGTCCAGGGGTCGGTGCACAGCGTGCTCACCCGGGTCTCCACGTCGTTGCCGAGCACCTCGTCGACGCGGGCGGCCACGACCGGCAGCCAGGTCCACTCGGCTGCCCAGTGGGCGACGTCGACCAGCGCCGGGCCACCCTTCTCCACGAACTCCGCCGCCGGGTGGTGCCGCAGGTCGCTGGTGACGTAGGCATCGACGTCGGACGCCGCCACCCGGTCGAGCAGGAAGTCACCGGCTCCGCCGCAGACGGCGACCTTCCTGACCATCCGGCCCGGGTCGCCGGCCACGCGGACACCGTGCTGCGTCTGAGGGAGTACGGCGGCCACGGACTCGGCGAACTCGGTGAGAGTCACCGCGGGCAGGGTGCCGACCCGGCCGGTGCCGGTCGTCATCGCGCCCGGGTCGGCGAGCTCGACGAGGTCGTACGCCGGCTCCTCGTAGGGATGTGCGGCCAGCATCGCCTCGACCACCGCGCGCCGCAGGTGCCGGCCGAACACCGCCTCGATCCGCACCTCGGCGACGGTCTCGATCTCGCCGACCGTCCCGATCATCGGCTCGGATCCCTCCAGCGGACGGAACCTGCCCTCGCCGTGGCTGGTGAAGGAGGCGAAGTCATAGTTGCCGATCTGGCCGGCGCCCGCCTCCGCCATCGCGGCCCGTACCGGCGCCGCCGCGTCCTCCGGCACGAAGACGGTGAGCTTGTCGACCGGTTCACCGGCCCCCCGGACGAGCGGCTCGAGATCGGTCAGGCCAAGGGCCGTGGCCAGCGCCTCGGAGACTCCGCCGGCGGCCTGGTCGGCGTTGGTGTGCGCGGTCAGCAGCGCGCACCCCGCGCCGGCGAGGGTCGCCAGCGTGCGCCCCTTCGGCGTGGTCGCCGCGAAGCCGTGCACGGGGGTGAGGAAGAGCGGGTGATGGACGACGAGCAGGTCGGCCTTCCAGTCGGCTGCCTCCGCAGCGACCGCAGGCGATGGGTCGACGGCGAACATCACCTTCTTGACCGACTGCTCGGGGTCGCCGTAGACGAGACCGACGGCGTCCCATTCCTCCGCAGTCGCCGGTGGGTACCACTCCTGGATCAGGGAGACGAGGTCCGCGAGCGTGGGCATATCCGCCAACCTACTGGTGCTCCGGGGCGGCAGCCGGGGGTGGTGCGGCCTCAGCGCCGGCGGCGACTGGCGGCCACGCCGCCGCACTCCTCGGCGAGAGCCCGCGATCGGTCACTGCGCGGGTACGTCGACCGACCGGTTGCGGTTGAGGAAGTGCTCGACGACGAACAGGACTCCGCCGATCGCCACCAGTCCGGCGCACCAGACCACCGACGTCGGGTCGGTCCCGACGACGTAGGCCAACAGGACGACGTTGCCGACCAGCCCGATCGCCAGCAGCCAGCGCGGTGCGTGGAACGTGCGGTCGGACTCGTCCCGGCCGGTCAGCCGCATCGCGGCGGCGATCACGAGCCCGTAGATGAACAGCAGCAGTACGACGGTGACCGTCGCCAGCCGCGCGATCAGGTCGATCCCCCCGCCCATTTCGACGACGAGCGTGCCGATCACCAGCAGCGCGGCGACCACAAACGCCGAGAAGATGAGACCGACCCACGGGCTGCGGCGGGTGGGGTGCAGCTTGGCGAAGACACCTGGGACGACGTCCTCGTTGGCCATGCCGTAGAGGATCCGCGGCTGGGTGACAACGGCAACCAGCGTGGTGTTGGTGATCGCGATGCACGCGATGACGGCGAACAGGGTGGTCATGAACCCCAGCGGGACCGGGATGACGTCGGCTTTGACGACCTCGAGGAGCGCGGCGTCGGACCCAGCGAGCCGTTCGCTCCCGACCACCAACGACGCCGCGACCGCGACCAGCACATAGATGACTCCTGCCGCGAGCATCCCGCCGATGAGCGCCCGCGGGAAGGCTCGGTGCGGGTTCACCGTCTCCTCGGCGACGTTGGCGACGTTCTCGAACCCCGTCATCGCGAAGAACGCGAGCGCGACGCCGGCGACGATCGCGAAGATCGGGGTGCTCGCGGCTTCGAACTCGGTCAGCCGGCCGAACTCGGCGTCACCCTCGACGACGTACCAGACGCCGATGAGCACCACGATCGCAAGACCGGCGATCTCCACCAGGGTCATCACCATGTTGATCACGACCGACTCGGTGATGCCGATGAAGTTGATGATGGTCAGCACGACCAGGAAGAGCAGGGCGACCAGCAGGGGGGTCGGCACGTCCCACAGCTCAAGGAAGTAGTTCGCGAACCCGACCGACAACGAGCCCGCGGCCGCGAAGCTGGCCGACAGGAAGCAGACCGTCACCAGGAAGGCGAGCGGCCGGTTCTCGAACGCCTTGTGCACGTACAGCGCAGCGCCGGCAGCCTTGGGATACTTCGTCGCCAGCTCGGCGTAGGCCAGGCCGGTGATGGCGGCGACGGAGACGCCGACGGCGAAGGCGATCCAGAAGGCGCCGCCCACTTCGCCGGCGACCGCGCCGATCAGCACGTAGATCCCCGAGCCGAGGACGTCGCCGAGCACGTAGAAGAAGAGGAGCCGACCGGTGATGCTTCGGGTCAGCTTGTCCTTCTCCGGCGCCTCGCTGTCGGTGGCGGAAACGACATCGGTCATCGGCGGGAACCCTCTCGTGAGTGTCCCTGCCTAGTTCCCCAAACCCGGCGTCTCAGTCCCGACGGTGGGCCGGAACAGCTCAGCCGGGTGCCGGCGGGACGCCTAGCTCGGGAGGCGCAGGAGGCGGTCAGGAGGCGGTCAGTTTGCCTTGACGAGCATCAGGTTCCGCTTGCCGGCGTGGTCGAGCTCGCCGAGCTTCTCGTAGCCGCGCTGGCGGTGGAACTCCAGCGACGGCACGTTGGTGTCGTAGACCTCGAGGGCGACCGGCAGGTCGGCTTCCTCGATGGCGTCGTACAGCCGCGAGGCGACACCTTGGCGCCGGTGCGTCTCGGCGACCACGATCCGGTCGAGGTAGACGTAGTCCTCGAGCCGGTCCTCGAACCACTCGTACCGGCTCGAGTCGTACGTGGCGCCGGTCGGCAGCGTGATCACGAAACCACCGACCTCACCGGCGTCGTCCAGGACGAGTGCCTGGTCGGACTCCTTGACCAGCAGGGCCAGTGCCTCATAGTCCAGCGGGCCGACGCCCTCCAGGGCGGCTTGGTTGAGGTCGACGATGGTGTCGAGGTCGCGGGGCTGGATCGGACGGATGACGGTGGTTTTGACTGGGCTCATTGACTCTGACGTTACGTAAAGGCTCGGCTGCTGGCCAATCGTGACGCCCGTTCGTGGCCCATTTCACAGCGGATCTGCAGGCCCGAAGCCCGCTCTGAGACGCGCCCGGACGCCCGCTCAGATCTGTGGGCGCCGGTCAGGTCACGCGGGTGAACGGGCCGCCGGCGGCATCGCTGACGACCTCGACGAACTGCTCGCCCTGGTCCAGGTCGTCGGTCGAGATCAGGGTTGCCACCTGTTGCAGGGCGGTCACGAGCGTGGCCCTGGGTACGGCGGTCGCCTCGCTCTCGCCGTGGACGTCGGCACGGGTCGACATCAGGGCGGTGAGCGGCGGCAGGTCGTCGGACCGGTCCGTCCAGAGCGCGTGGAGGGACCGCGGGGTGGCGTTGCGGCTCCCGTGGTGGCCGACCTTGTAGAGATCGATGCCCGCGAGCTTCTTCTTCAGCTCCGGGTCCGTCGCGAGCTGGTCCAGGGTGAACTGCCAGTTCTCGATCTGGGCATCCCCGGGGAACAGCATGGCCAGATCGCCGACTTCCAGGAGCAGGATCAGGCTGGTGTTGTTGAGGGCGTCGTCGAGCTTGCGCACGAGCCTGGCGACGGAGTGGGTCTTCTGACGCGACAGCCGCTCGATCAGCCAGCGCACCGGCCCGGGACCGACCCTGACCGTCGGCTCGGGGTCGGCGCCGTCGGCAGTCGCGTCAACCGCGGCCCGGTCCAGCGAGGCGTGCAGCGCCTCCATCCAGTACTCGGGGTGCTCGTCGTCCTGCTTCGTGACGCGGGTGTCCTGCTCGACCGTCGGCGGCCCGAGGACGGTGATCCCGAGTCCGGGCACCAGGTTCGAGACTCCCGCGTCGGCGCCGGCGAAGAGGTAGCGGCCGGTGCCGGCCGCCGACAGCTCGTCGAGGAGCGTGATGGCGTCGACGTTCTTCACCTGCTCGAGCGCCTTGACCTTGAGGTTGTCGTGGAGACCCGGGCTCGCGGCGAGCCGCCGGACCGCGTCCTGGGCCTCGGACAGGTCCCGCGCGAAACGGCCCGACGCGACGCCGAGCGGAGTGGACTCGTCGGCGGCGAGTGCCGGACCGTCGGCCTCGGCGGGCAGGTCCGGATCCTCGGTCCACGGGCGGAGGACCAGCCCGGGATTCAGCGCACGCACGACCTTCGCCGAGGCGTCGACGGAGAGTCCGTAGAGATGGTCCTTGTGCCGGTGCGTGAGCACCAGGACATCGAGCTGGCCGTGCGTGTGTTCGGCGATGAGCGGGGCCACGTCACCCATCCGCCCCGGTGCGCGGCCCTCACGAGCTGACCGGGTCGAGCCGTAGTCGATCAGGATGTGCCGCTCGGCACGCCCGTCGGGCAGCGGCTCGTCGTACTCGAGCGAGAGCAGGAAGCAGTCCCCGAAGCCCACCTGGTACATCCGGACCCGGACCCGCACGGGGCTCACCATGGGCTCACCACCGCCTCACCCGGGCTCGTCATGGAGCTCACCACGCCTCCCCCGAACTGAGCTCGGTGCTGTGCAGCTCGGCGAACGCCTGTCCGCGCGCGGCGCCGCTGGAGAAGCCGAGCCGGTTGCGGGTGTCGCTGCGACCGGTGCCGTGCAGGTAGTCCAACCGACGCAGCTGCCGACGCCAGTCGTCGAGGTTCTTGTGGATGTGCAGCTTGAGCCGCCCGAACTGGTCGAAGACCAGAGTGCCACCGCCGAACAGCTGGACCGGGGTCGCCGGATCGAGGGTCTCCGGGATCGCGAGCTCGGCGATGCCCTCGAGCTCACCGGCCGTGAGGTCGAGCAGCTGCACGTAGGTGGCCACCGACTCCGCGACGATCAGGCCGTCGGGGGCGATCCGCTGGCTGGGACGCACGGACTCGACGACGGTGTAGTACCGCGACGAGATTCCCAGCCGGAGCGCGTTCTGCCAGAGGAACCGCGCCACCTCGTCGCGATCCGTGCGCAGCGCCGCGAAGTTGAACCCGAGGTAGTGCGGGGCGACCTCGGCGTCGAGGACATTGGTCACGCGGTCCCGCGGACGCCGTACGCCGGCCCTCTCGAACCGGTCCACCAGCATCGCGCGGTAGCCGAGGTCGTCGTCCGGCACCACCTCGGCGTCGGCGAGGAGTACGGCGTCGAGCAGGTCGCCGAACTCGAACTCGACCGGCGGCAGGTAGTCCAGGCCGCGGATCATCATCGTGAGCAGCTGCGATGCGGCTCGTGCGCCCTCCTCGGCGGCGCGCGACCGGTCGAGCGTCGACACCTCGCCGTCCCGATCGGGCGAGACCAGTGGCTCGAGCCGCTTGACCCAGATGTCGAGGAGCACGTCGAGCACGATCGCGACCAGCACCTCACCTCGCCGGTGCGGCTCCTGGAACTGGGGCAGGTCCGCCCAGTTGGGCGGTGGCGGCTCCATCGCGGAGCGCCGCAGTGCGCCGCGGCCCTGGGTCAGGACCTTGCCGAGCTGTTCGGCGACCCCGGTGAGCACCCCGCGGCGCAGCGCGTCCCGCTCGACCTGACGGCGCTTGATCCGGCCGTCCTTGCCGGCCTTGCCGAGCGCCTGCTCCACGACCGGGCGCATCGCGAAGACCGACAGCAGCGCGACGATGTCCGCGAACCCCTCGTGAAAGGCCGCCTGGTCCGGCAGCCCAGGTTCGAGGAACCGCCCGCGCAGCCCGTCCAGCACCGCGTGCGCGGTCTCGTGGACGGCGACGTCGAAGCTGAGACAGGTGTAGGTCGCCGTGTCTCCCCTGCCCGGCACGTAGCCGAACAGCAGCGCCCGGTCCTCCAACGAGTAGTAGGCGTTGGCCTCCGCAAACGCATGCGGCACCAGGTGCAGGTGATGGCCGTTGAACCCCCAGGGCAGCCGGCGTCCGAGCGCGGATTCGAACGTGGCCAGCGTCCGTGAGGCCGCGGCGTACACCTGCTGCGCATGGAACGCGAAGTCGGTCTCGAGGACCTTGTCGTCAGCTTCCGCGTAGAGGTCGTCGTTGGGCAGACCCGGATGCTTGAGGTAGGTCCCGGTCGAAGCGTCGAAGTCGACGACGTGGAACCGAGCGCCGCGCGGACCGTCCTCCATCCGCGACCACGGGATCTTGGCGGTCGCGGTCAGGATCTTGTCGTCGTCGCCCTTCACCGACGGGTCCTGGGCGATGATCCGCAACGCGATGTGGTTGCGCGGGGAGTCCGGCGCCTCGGAGAACGCGACCGATTCCGGCATTGCTACCCCACCACCTTGGGCCGGTACGGCTTCTTCGACCCGGCGGTGCCGTCGATCCGCTGCTGGACCGAGGGGTGCAGTACGTCGCCGGCGGTCAGGGTGCGTGTCTTCCACCCGCCGGCCAGTGCCCAGAACCAGCGGTGGTGGTGGATCGCGCCCTGGACTGCGTGCGACGCGGGCAGCGCGGTGCCCGGCGGCACCCCCACCAGCTTCTCGTACCGCTTCGGATCGATCCTCAACCCGGCGATCACGGCTTCGTCAGCCATCCAGCCCAACGCGATGTCGGAGAGCCGATGGTCGTCGTACTGACCACCGACGTCGCTGTGCACGCCCGCGAACCACAGCTCCTCGAGGTCGCCGGGACGCTCGGCGACCTGCTGCGCGTCGAAGCGGTACGGCGCGAAGGGGCGCCGGTTCTCATCGATGGCCAGCGCCAGCCGACCGGTCGCGACGTTCTTGACGTTGCGGGTGAACGGCCAGCGTGCCTGCTCGAACCTGGCGCGAGCGTTGAGCCAGCCGACCGACTTCACGGTGTCCCAGAGACCGAGGAAGGTGATGTTCCGGGCGAACCGCACGAACTCCGGGTTGCCGAACTTGCGCCCGAACTCGCCTCTGGTCTCCCAGTACCTCTTGTCCTCGGCCTCGCTGACGTCGCGCGAGGTGTTCTTCGCATAGAGCTTCAGCGCATAGGGCACCAGATTCTCGGCGCCCGGGGTGAGCAGCCCTACCGTGCGGAGCATCCCGGCCAGAGCTAGCGCGGTATAGGCGCCGCGGCTGAATCCGAACAGGTAGATCCGGTCGCCCTTGCGATAGTTCGCCATCAGCCACTGGTAGGCCTCGGCGACGTTGTCGCGCACGCCGTACCCGATGACCAGGCCGCCCACCCGCGTGAGCGACTTGCCGAGCGGGCTGGTCGCGCTGCGCGCGCCCATCGTGCCGACGCCGGGGTCGTAGTAGACCAGCTGGTCCTGGTCCTTGATCGGCCAGGTCGAACAACCGCGCCACGTTGGTGACGTCCACCTCGGGCTCGTTGCTGGTGCCGTCGAGGCAGACCACCAGGTTGCGGATCGTGGATGCCTCTGGGGTTGCCATGAGCGCCTCACCTCGAGAATGGTGGTCCTGCTACCAGGATCGCGCGCGGGGCCGCCTGATACAGGAAAACGCCGAGGGTTGCCGCGACTTGGTCCGTTGAGCAGCCAGATCGACCGACGTGCGGGTCGGCAGCCAGGATTGAGCGGCGCGCCGGGATCGCGGTGGCTCAGTGACTATCAGACGGAAGCGGGACGGGTGCCGAGCCCGCAGGCGAGGGCCCACTCCGCCGCTCGCTCGGCGAAGACGGCGTGCGCGGCGAGGAGCGCTGTGTGTGCCGACGACCCGACCCTCGGGGTCGAGGCGATCGCAGCCGCCCGGTTGCGCAGCTCGAAGAGCTGGTGCGGCGAGCCCTCGGGAAGCATCTCGAGGGCGATCCGCATGCTGAGGGCGGCGGCGAGGAGACGGTCGGAGACGGCGGGATCCGCGGACTTCGCCGCAACCCGCTCGACCGACCGAACGTAGGACCTGGTCGCGGTCGCGATGTGCATCGTGCTCATGCCAGGCCTCCTGTCACTCCCGATATTACTTCTCAGCCGTCGCCGGGCGCCGCTTGTTCCGTCGCACCGGCGCGGCCGGGTGTGAGGTGGCCCACTCGAGAGGCCAACCAGGAACGTCGTGAGACTCGCCGGACGGTTTCGGCAACGAACGGCCTCCTCGGGGCGTCTACTTAAGCGTGCAGATTCTTCGCTCCCGCGTACCCCGGGTCCGCCGTACCTTCCTCGCCGTCGCTGTCTGCGCCTCGACCGCGCTGACCATCACCTCGACCGCATCCCCGCCGGCGCACTCGGGGCAGGGGGTTCCGAGCAGTTCGGCCCCGGACGATCCCGGCTGGCGGGTGATCGCCATCGGCGACGGCAGCTACCGGGTCTCCTGGACTGCGGGCCAGGATCTCCCGACCGGTTCGGACCGGCCGACGATCACCGGCGACGGGCTCATGTTCGGTGCCCCGACGATCGGGGACGACGGCCGGACCGTCACGGCGCTCGTCACCGCGGCCAGCGCGCCGGTCCCTGGCGAGCTCGACGTGGTGCTCTCCGGCGACCGCCTCGACGAGCCCGGCTTCGACCCGTCCAGCGGGACCACCGGAAGCAGGATGGAGCCGCGGATCACCTACGAGCTCGACGCACCCGACCCGGGCAAGCCCGGCCCCTACGACACCGTCACCAGCGACTACGACTGGCCCGGCGTGCAGGTCCCGGGCATGGCCGAGCCGATCGAGATGGTCGGCCACGTCGTCGAGCCGGCCCCCGGCGAGGAGACCGGACCGCGGCCGCTGGTCCTGTTCCTGCACGGCCGGCACAGCGTCTGCTACAACCCGGCGAACCCCCATGACTACGGTGGCGACGAGTGGCCGTGCGCGGCTCCTTACGCGGAGATCCCGAGCCACCTGGGCTACGACTACGTCCAGCGCCTGCTGGCGTCCCAGGGCTACGCGACCGTGTCGGTGCGGGTCAACGGGATCAACGCCCAGGACTACCGACTGCCCGACGCCGGCGCCGATGCCCGGGCGGCCATCGTGCAGGAGCACCTCGACGGCTGGGTCGGTCTCGCCGCCGAGCACCAGGTCGACCTCGACCAGGTCATCCTCGTCGGCCACAGCCGTGGCGGCGAGGGGGTCGACCGGGCGTCGATCCAGATCCTCACGAGTGCGCCGTACCGGATCGCCGGGCAGGTGCTGCTGGCCCCGACCGACTTCGCCTGGCACACGGCGCCGTACGTCCCGACGGTCACGGTGCTCCCCTACTGCGACGGTGACGTCTCCGACCTCCAGGGCCAGCGGTTCACCGACGTCGCCCGCGGCATGGCGCCCGACGACACCTCCTTGAAGAGCTCGGTGATGGTGCTGGGCGCCAACCACAACTACTTCAACACCGAGTGGACGCCGGCGACGGCCGTCGCCCCGGCGTGGGACGACTGGGGCGGTGACCGCGACGAGACCTGCGGCACCCGGCACCCGGGACGACTGCTGCCGTGGGAGCAGCGGGCGGTCGCCAAGGCGTACGTCGCCGGAGCGGTCCAGCTGTTCACCGGCAAGGGCGACTACACCCCGTTGTACGACGGGTCGCCGGCCACGGTCGGGTCGGTCCGCGATGCCGAGGTGCTCACCCACGCGATCGGCGGCGGCCGCTCGGTGCGCCGTCCCGGCTCCGACGCCCGCCCGACCCTCACCACCGGCGACGCCGATGCCCGGCTCTGCGCCGGGGTCGCGAGCCGGGGCGGGTCGTTCGCGAACTGCGGCCGCCGCAACGAGCGGTGGGTGACCCCGCACTGGCCGATGGAGGGCGAGCGGGTGCCGACCCGGCAGTTCCTCGAGTTCGCGTGGCGGGAGCCGGGCACCGCCGGCGGGCTGCGGTTCGGCGAACCGCTCGACCTCACCGACGACCGGCTCGAGCTGCGCACCGTCGCCGATCCGACCTACGACGATCCCGAGGTGCAGGTGCGGATCTCCGACTCCTCGGGCGGTTCCGCGCTGCTGGACCCTGAGCCCGGCACCGAGCCGACCACGCTGCCGAAGGCCGCGTGGGCGACCAAGCTCTGGGCGTCGGCCGTCGTCGTCGACGCGAGGGGCGCGTCCGGAGTCGACCTGACCGACATCACGTCCGTCGAGCTGGTCCCCGGCACCCCTCGCGGCCGGGTCTGGGTCGCCGACCTGGCCTCAGCGCCGGAGTCGGTGGTGGCCGTGCCGGACCGGCGACTACCGCAGGTCCGCATCCGCAGCCTCCGGATCGCCGAGGGCTCCGGCGGGCCCAAGGTCGCCCGCGTCCCGTTCCGGATCATCGGCAAGGTGGTCCGTGGGGCCCGGTTCGCGGTGTTCAGCGCCGGGCAGGAGCGCGGCCAGGTGCAGCGGTTCGTCGTCGACGTCGCTCCCGGGCAGAAGACCGGCACCATCCCGGTGGAGTACGACGGAGACCAGCGGTTCGGCCACGACCAGCACACGCAGATCGCCCTCTGGCCGATGCACGGCGTGGCCACCGACGACTACCTCGCTGAGCTGGTGGTCCTCGAGGACGACCCGGCACCGGACATCGACATCGACGTCACCAGGCGGGTGCGGGAGGGCCAGCCGATCGAGCTCAAGGTCACCGTCACCGGCGAGACGGCTGACGCGACCTGGGTCTCCGCGCGCGCGGTCCGCGGTGAGGGCGAGAACCTTCGCGGGACGGACGTGCCCCGGGACTGGCTCGAGGACCACGGCGCCTCGTCGCCACCCGGGCGTCCCCTCTGGCGCCTCTTCACGTCGTTGTACGACGAGATCCCCCCGCGACGGGACTCGACGACGCTGAGGATCCCGACCCGGCGCGATGCGGTGCGGGAAGGGACCGAGTTCCTCTACGTGAAGGTCGTGGTCAGGAACGGCACGGGGGCGAGGTACCGGATCAAGGTCCTCGACGCCGGCTGAGTCGAACGGCCCGAGATCGGCCGCCGACCTTCAGCTCAACACCCCGCCAGCTCCAGCAGCGCGTCGACGTCGAGGTGCTCCTCGGCCAGGTCGCCGCGGGTGACGACGGCGCACCACCCTCGCGGTCGGCTGGCCGACGCGCTCGCTCAGGTCACCCGGAACAGCGGCCAGCTGCCCGGCAGCCCCTTGAGCTCGAACTCACCGGCGTCAGCACAGCGGTAGGAGGAGCCGGCCAGCAGCTCCGCCACCGTCCGGCTCACCAGGATCTCGCCCGCACCGGCCTTCCCGGAGACCCGGGCGCCGACGTGCACCGCGACGCCGGCCACGTCGTCGCCGCGCAGCTCGACCTCACCGATGTGCGCGCCCGCGCGGATCTCGACCCCGATCACCCGCAGCGCGCGGCTGATCGCCTGAGCGGCCGCAACCGCGTCGCTGGGTCGTTCGAACAGGGCGAGATGACCGTCGCCCATGCTCTTGCAGACCCGTCCGTCGTGGCGGCGTACCTGCCGGGAGACGGTGCTGTCGATCTCGTCGAGCAAGGCCGACCACCGTCGATCGAGCGTCGTCGAAAGCCGCTCGGTCGAGCCGACCACGTCGGTGAACAGCACGGTCAGCAGCCGCCGCTGCGCGTGGGCAGCCTGGTCGCTCTGGACGAACTTCGCCATCTCGGCAAGCTTCGCGTCGAGATGGTCGCCGAACACGAGGTGACAGTCGGAGTCGTACTCGACGAGCCGTGCGGTCGGGATCTCGGCCGCCATCAGTCGGGCACCGGCAACGGGGGTCCAGCGGTCCCGCGTGCTGTGCAGGATCAGCGTCGGCGCCGCGACCCGGCCCAGGAGCGGTCGGGCGTCGGAACTGTAGGCCATCACCGTGTAGGCACGCGCGGTTGCCGGCGTGACCCGGCCACCGTTGTCGATCCATGCCTGCAGGTCGTCGTCGTCGGCGAGGCTCGGCGCGATCACCTCGAGGAGATGCTTGGGACCGAGCCCCTGCCCCGGGTTGTCGTACTCGACGGCGAGCTGGGTGATGATCTCGCCCGGTACGCCGCCGTCCCAGCCCGGTGCCGCGCCGGGGAACGGAGTGGTCGAGGTGAAGATCAGCCCTGCCACCCGCTCCGGATGGCTGACCGCGAGCTGCAGGACTCCCTGTGAGTCCCAGCCGTTGCCGTTGACGAACGCTTGCTCGATGCCGAGGTGATCCATCACCGCGAGCATGTCCGCGGCCTGCTCCTCCAAGGTGGGCGCAGCTCCCGAGGGCAGGGCATCGGAGTAGCCCATGCCTCGCCGGTCCAGCACGATCCGGGTGCTGAAGGTAGCCATCTCCCGGACGAGCCGCGCGCACCGAGGCTCGTCGAAGAGCGCTGCGGCCGTCATCGTGGCGCCGGGCCACGAGATCAACGCCGGCCCCTCGCCCATGCTCCAGTACCCGATGTGCGCGCCACCGCCCCGAGGGGCGTAGCCGACTTGCGGACTCGGGTGCACCGGTTGACCCTTCAGTTGACCTGGCGGTCGCGGCCGTCCCAGTACGGCGCGCGTAGCTTGAACTTCTGCAGCTTGCCGGTCGCCGTCCGGGCCAGCTCGGAGCGGAACTCCACCGACGTCGGCGCCTTGTAGCCCGCGAGCCGCTGCTTGCACCAGGCGATCAGCTCGGCTTCCACCTCCGGACCGGCATCCACTTCTGCGGCGAGCACGACGAGCGCCTTGATCGTCTCGCCCCACTTCTCGCTCGGCACCCCGATCACGGCGACCTCGGCGACTGCGGCGTGCGAGAACAGGGCGTCCTCGACCTCGATCGACGAGACGTTCTCGCCGCCGGTGATGATGACGTCCTTCTTGCGGTCGGCGATCGTGAGGTAGCCGTCCTCGCCGAGGAATCCTCCGTCGCCGGTGTGGAACCACCCGTCGCGAAGCGCAGCATCGGTCTCCTCAGGCTTCTCCCAGTAGCCCTCCAGCACGACGTTGGAGCGGGCGAGCACCTCGCCCGAGTCTTCCCCGGACTCGTCGATGTCGAGGGTGACGCCGAGCGCGGGCGCTCCGGCGCGGGTGAGCTTCGCCGCGCGTTCCTCCGGTTCGAGGTCGTCCCACTCGGCGCGGCGACGGTTGACGGTGAGCACCGGGCTGGTCTCGGTGAGCCCGTAGATCTGGATGAACTCCCAGCCGAGCTCCTGCTCGACCCGGGCGACGGTCTTGGTCGGCGGCGGCGCGCCGGCCATCACGATCCGCACCCGGTCGCGACCCGGGATCTCGCCCTCCCAGTCCGGCAGCGCGTCGAGTACGGCGGCGGCCACGGCCGGTGCCGCACACATCATGGTGACGCCGTGGTCGCGGACCCGGCGCAGGATCTCGGCGCCGTCGACCTTGCGCAGGATGATGTGTTGCGCTCCGACGCCGGTCATGGCGAAGGGCATCCCCCAGCCGTTGGCATGGAACTGCGGGAGCGTGTGCAGGTAGACGTCACGGTCGCTGATCGTGGTGTGCAGGCCGAACGTCACCGCGTTGGTCCAGATGTTGCGGTGGGTGATCTGCACGCCCTTCGGCCGCGCGGTGGTCCCTGACGTGTAGTTGATCGTCGCTGTCGCGCTCTCGTCGGGCTCCCAGGTCTCCGGCTGGGTGCCGGGATCCGCGTAGAGGTCGGAGTCGGTGCCGAGCACGAACTTGTGTTCGGCATCCACCCCCTTCAGCGACTCCTCGAGCTCCGGATCGACGTAGAGGACCCGGGAGCCCGACTGCTCGACGATGTACTGCACCTCATCGGGCCGCAGCCGGAAGTTGACCGGCACCAGGACCCGGCCCCAGCCCGAGACGCCGAAGAAGGAGGTCAGCAGCCGGCTGCTGTTGTGACTGACGACCGCGACCCGCTCCCCCGGCGCGATCCCGAGCTGGTCGAGCCGGGCCGCCTGCCGGCGCGCGAGGTCACCGATCTGGCGGTAGGTCAGCTCGCCCTGGCTCGGTGCCGGCTGCACCGGCTCGTCGATGACACCGACCCGGTCGCCGTACACGGTGACGGCGCGGTCGAGGAAGTCGCGGACGCTGAACGGAACGAACATCGGTCTCCTCCGGGGGCGGTGAGGTGGTGACGTACGCCACTCTAGGGCCGGACACGTCGCCCCCGAGGTGGCAGCCCGAGGAGGTACGGCGAACGCGCGTCCACCTGCGACGAACGGCAGCCGATGCGGCTAATGTCCGGCTCATGTACCTGGAGCTCGTGACCGACCAGCAGGACCGCGCGCGCCAGGCCCTGATCGCGTGGGCGGCCA
This sequence comes from uncultured Actinomycetota bacterium, assembly GCA_963756795.1. GTDB lineage: Bacteria > Actinomycetota > Actinomycetes > Propionibacteriales > Nocardioidaceae > Nocardioides. The sequence goes on from CAVWPK010000011.1 coordinate 130,958, forward strand.
CGTTCGCGACCTGCGGCTACCTGATGCCGTGGGCGATTGCCACCACTCGCGGCAAGGCCAACGCACCGGTCATCGGGGCGATCAACTTCTTCACCGGCTGGACCGTCATCGGCTGGTTCGTCGCCCTCGGCATGGCCGTCGGGACCCACCAGGTGGCCGGGTACCGGGTGTGGACCGAGCCCGGCCGCTGAGACCTCCTGCTCCCCGACGATCTGGTTAGTGCCAGGTGTAGCGGTCGGCTGGCGTGGGTGGGCTGGTGCCGCCGGGGGTGCGGACCAGGACGTGGCGGTTGGTGTTGGTTGTCTTCGCTGGGGCGATGGCGGTGATCTGGGTGTCAGAGTCCACGGTGAAGCTGGTCGCGGGGTTGTCCTTGCCGAAGAACACCTCGGTGGTGCCGGTGAACCCGGTGCCGGTGATCACCACGTCGTTGCCGCCGGCCAGCGGGCCGGTCTCGGGGCTGAGCGAGGTGACCTGCGGTGCGGGCGCGGTCCACCGGTACGATCAGCAGCAGCCGGACGCGCAAACGAACGTCGGTGGGCGCAACAGGGATCGAACCTGTGACCGCCTGCTTGTAAGGCAGGAGCTCTACCGCTGAGCTATGCGCCCGAACTGCCACCATCGCGGGGCAGCAGCGGGCGTCAGGTTACTGGAGCGCGGCCCTGAGAGCCGAACCGTGGGCGCCCAGCGAAAAATAAGCCGAACCGCCGGCGTCTCGGGTCACCAGCGGTTCGACATCTCGAACTCTACCGACCTCGCCTCGCGCCTCCAAGAAGAAATCGGGAATCTCCCAGAAAATCCTCCGAACGTACTAGCCGTATAGTCCGAACGGACTATTCAGTCGACGGCGACGCGCAACTGCTTGAGGTGCTCGTCGAGGTCGCGGCCGTCGGCGTACGCGTGGTGCACGGCCCACGCGACGTTGCCGTCCCGGTCCACGACGTAGGACGAGCGCAAGGGGCTGCCCTTCACCTCGTCGAAGACGCCGTAGGCGCGGGTCACCTCGCCGTGCGGCCAGAAGTCGCTGAGCAGTGGGAAGTTCAACCCAGCCTCGTCGGCCCACGCCCGCAACGCGAACTTCGGGTCGCACGAGATCGCGAGCACCTCGGTGTCGAAGGTGAGGAAGTCCGCGAGCCGCGTCCGGATCTCGTTCATCTCGCCGGTGCAGACGCCGCTGAACGCGAACGGGTAGAAGAGGATGAGCACCGCTTTGGTTCCACGGTACGACGACAGCGTGACGTCCTGGCCGAACTGGTCACGCAGCGTGAAATCCGGCGCCGGGCCTCCCAGCGCCAGACCGGAATCGGTCACGAGTCGTCCGCCTCGACGAGCTCGCGCTTGAGGACCTTGCCGGTCGCATTGCGGGGCAGCTCGTCGAGGAAGACCACGTCGCGCGGCACCTTGTAGCGGGCCAGGTTGGACTTGACCCAGCTCTTGACGTCGTCCTCGGACACGCTCGCGCCGTTGGCACGGACCACGAATGCACGCAGCCGCTTGCCATAGTCGTCGTCGTCGACGCCGATCGCGGCGACCTCGGCAATCCCGTCGAGGGTGGAGATGCAGTCCTCGACCTCCTTCGGGAAGACGTTCTCGCCGCCCGAGACGATCATCTCGTCGTCGCGGCCCTCGACGTAGAGCCGGCCGTCGTCGCCGAACCTGCCGACGTCACCGGTCGACATCAAGCCGTCGACCATCTCCTTGTGCCCGCCCCCGGTGTAGCCCTCGAACTGGAGGTCGTTGCCGACGAAGATCCGGCCCGACTCGCCGACCGGCAGTGCCTCGCCGTCCCCGTCGAGGATCTTGACCACGGTGGCGTGCGGGACCCCTCCGGCGCTGCCGGGCGCCTCGCGCAGGTCCTGCGGCGTGGCGATGCTCGCCCAGGCGACCTCGGTGGAACCGTAGATCGAGTACAGGTTGTCTCCGAAACGGTCCATCCACTGCGTCGGCAGGTCGCCCGGGAGGGCCGACCCGGACGAGGCGACTGCCTTGAGGTTCGGCAAGGGGTACTCGTCGAGCTTCTCGTCCGGAAGGGCGAGGATCCGCTGCAGCATGACCGGGATGACGACGAAGGAGTCGCAGTCGTGCTCGGTGAGCAGCTTCAGCGCGTTCTCGGGCTCGAACTTGCGGGTGAGCACCATCGTGGTGCCGAGCAGCATCGCGGCCTGGTAGTGGGCGAAGCCCCAGGTGTGGAACAGCGGGGCGGCGATGTGACAGGTCCAGCCGGCCTTCAACGGCATCCGGGAGAGCAGCGCCACCGCCGCCGGGATCCCCGCCTGGGGCCGTGGAGCACCCTTGGGCGTGCCGGTCGTGCCCGAGGTAAGGATGATCGTCCGCGGGGTTCGCGTCGGTGGCGTCAGGTCGTCGGAAGACGATGCCGATCGGATCAGCTCCTCCAGCGTGTCCGCGCCGGCGTCGTCGTCGGTCCAGCCGATCACCCGGTCCTCGATGTCGACGTCCTCGAGCAGGCCCTCGAACTCGGCGTCGTAGACGACGACCCGTGGCGTCTCTCGCTGGACGACGTCCTTGAGCTGAGGAGCCGCGAACGCGGTGTTGAGGTAGAGCACGTCGGCGCCGAGCTTGTTGATCGCGATCGAGGCCTCGATGAAGCCGCGGTGGTTGCGACACATGACGGCGACGCCGTCCCCCTCGGACACGCCCCGGTCGCGGAGGGCCCGCGCCAGGGCGTTGCTACGCCGATGCAGCTCGTCGAACGTGACCTTGCCGCGTTCGTCGATGATCGCGATCCCGTCGGGGTTGCGCACCGCCAGCGCCCGGAAGCCGCCGGCCGGGGTCGTGCCCCACTTGCGGAGCGACGTCACGATCCCGACCAGCTTGCGCGGCCCGTAGGGCCTGACGATCCCGGACGTGGTCAGGGTTTGCAGGCTGAATGCGGCGTCGCGTACCCGCGCGGACTTCGATCCCATGGGGCCGACGCTACAACCTCGGGTCCGTCGCTCAGGAGACGGTTCGCGGGGCGATCAGCTTGGTCGCGACCCAGTCGTTGCTGACGGCCGCGGTCGTCGTCAACGCCAGACCCGCGATCGGCGCGGCCTCGGCGATGTCGGCCGGGTCGACCGCGTTGGGGCGACCGACCTTGGGCGTCAGGAGCCAGATCACGCCGCCGCCCACCAGATCGGTGATCGAGTCGAAGAGCCCGTCGACGAGGTCGCCGTCGTCGTCGCGCCACCACAGCACGACCGCCTCGACCACGTTGCCGTAGTCGGTGTCGACCATGTCGCCGTCGATGGCGTCCTCGATGGCGATCCGCAGCTGGTCATCGGTGTCCTGGTCCCACCCGAGCTCTTGGACGACCATGCCGGCCTTGAATCCGAGCCGGCTGGCGGGTCCGCTCGAATCGGTCCCGCCGTCCGCGGTCGCGCTCACGGGTTCCTCCGGTCCATTTCATTTGTCGGGGGCTCAGCCCCCATGCCTATCCGGGGTAGATCCCCGGGCTGTGGGGAGTAGTCCAGCGGAGTTGACGCAACCGCGCAACCACCGTCCACCGCAGCGGCTACCGCAGCGGCTACCGCTGGGTAGATTTTGCGTACGGCGCAGAGGTGCCACGATGGCTGGGTGACCGCAGACGCAGACGCCGCTGAGAACGCTCGCAACACCCCCGCACCCGCGGTGATCCACGAGGGCTTGCCGACCCAGCTTCCCGACATCGACCCGGACGAGACCCAGGACTGGATCGCCTCGTTCGACGCGCTGCTCGACGAGCGCGGCCGGGAGCGGGCGCGCTACATCATGCTCCGCCTGCTGGAGCGCGCGCGTCAGAAGCAGGTCGGCGTGCCCGCGCTGCGCAGCACCGACTACATCAACACCATCCCGCCGGAGCGGGAGCCGTGGTTCCCCGGCGACGAGGAGATCGAGCGGCGGATCCGCGCGTTCATCCGGTGGAACGCCGCGGTGATGGTGTCGAGCGCGAACCGCAAGGGACTCGAGGTCGGCGGCCACATCGCGACGTACCAGTCGTCGGCGAGCCTCTACGAGGTCGGCTTCAACCACTTCTTCCGCGGCAAGGACCACCCCGGAGGCGGCGACCAGATCTTCATCCAGGGGCACGGCTCTCCGGGCATCTACGCGCGCGCATATCTGGAGGGGCGGCTCGAGGAGGAGCAGCTCTCCCGGTTCCGGCAGGAGGTCCAGCACGGCGTGGGAGCGGGCCTGCCGTCCTACCCCCACCCCCGGCTGATGCCGGACTTCTGGGAGTTCCCGACCGTCTCGATGGGCCTGACCGCCATCAACTCGATCTACCAGGCGCGGTTCAACCGCTACCTCCACAACCGCGGGGTCAAGGACACCAGCGAGCAGAACGTGTGGGCGTTCCTCGGCGACGGCGAGATGGGTGAGCCCGAGTCGCTCGGCGCCATCCGGATCGCGGCCCGCGAGGAGCTGGACAACTTGGTCTGGGTGGTCAACTGCAACCTGCAGCAGCTCGACGGACCGGTCACCGGCAACGGCAAGATCATCCAGGAGCTCGAGGCCAACTTCCGCGGTGCCGGGTGGAACGTGATCAAGGTGATCTGGGGCCGCGAGTGGGACGAACTGCTGGCCCGCGACGTCGACGGTGTGCTCGTCAACCAGATGAACACCACGCCCGACGGCCAGTTCCAGACGTTCTCCGTCGAGGACGGCGCCTACAACCGTGAGCACTTCTTCGGCCCCGACCCGCGGCTGCGCAAGATGGTCGAGCACATGTCCGACCGGCAGATCGAGAAGCTGCCGCGCGGTGGCCACGACTACCGCAAGGTCTACGCCGCGTTCGACGCCGCCACCAAGACCACCGGCCAGCCGACGGTGATCCTGGCGCACACCGTCAAGGGCTGGACGATCGACGCCTTCGAGGGCAAGAACGCCACCCACCAGATGAAGAAGCTCACGATGGCGGATCTCAAGAAGTTCCGCGACCGGCTCTACCTCCCCATCTCCGACCGCGACCTCGAGACGACCTACGAGGAGAAGGGCACCGCGCCGTTCTTCCACCCCGGCATGGAGTCTCCGGAGATCGAGTACATGCTCGAGCGCCGCCGCTCGCTGGGTGGCTCGCTCCCCCGCCGCGTCATCCGCAGTACGCCGCTCGAACTGCCCGGCGACAAGATGTATGCCGATCTCAAGCAGGGGTCGGGAAAGAACAAGATCGCGACCACGATGGCCGTCGTGCGGCTGCTCAAGGACTGGATGAAGGACCCCGGGGTCGGCAACCGGTTCGTGCCGATCGCTCCGGACGAGTACCGCACGTTCGGCATGGACTCGATGTTCCCCTCGGCCAAGGTCTACGACCCGGCCGGCCAGACCTACGAGTCGGTCGACCGCAAGCTGCTGCTCGCCTACAAGATGTCGCCCCAGGGCCAGATGCTGCACGAGGGCATCTCCGAGGCCGGCGCCGTGGCGTCGGCGACCGCAGCGGGGTCGTCGTACTCGACGCACGGCGAGCACATGATCCCGTTCTACATCTTCTACTCCATGTTCGGCTTCCAGCGGACCGGTGACTCGATCTGGGCGATGGCCGACCAGCTCGCCCGCGGCTTCCTGATCGGCGCCACTGCGGGCCGCACCACCCTGACCGGTGAGGGGCTCCAGCACGCCGACGGGCACTCGCCGCTGATCGCGGCGACCAACCCCGCCGTCGTGCACTACGACCCGGCGTTCGCCTACGAGATCTCGCACATCATGCGCAGCGGACTCGAGCGGATGTACGGCACCGGCGGACCGGACGAGCAGGGCGAGAACGTCATCTTCTACATCACCGTCTACAACGAGCCGGTGAGCCAGCCGGCCGAGCCGGAGGATGTCGATGTCGACGGCATCTTGCGCGGCATCCACCGGATCGGCGTCGCCGACGGCGACGGCCCGCGGGTACGGCTGCTGGCATCCGGCGTCGCGGTGCCGTGGATCGATGAGGCCGCCCGGCTGCTGCGCGAGGAGTGGGGCGTTGCTGCTGACCGGTGGTCGGTCACGTCGTGGAACGAGTTGGCGCGCGACGCCGTCGCGGCTGAAGAGTGGAGCCTTCTCCACCCGTCCGAGACGGCGCGGACGCCGTACGTCACCGAGAAGCTGACCGGGTCGAACGGCCCCGTCGTCGCGGTCTCCGACTACATGCGAGCGGTGCCGCTGCAGATCGCGCGCTGGGTGCCGGAGGACTACCGGGTGCTGGGCGCCGACGGGTTCGGCTTCGCCGACACCCGCCCCGCTGCGCGCCGGTTCTTCCACATCGACGCCCAGTCCGTCGTCGTCCAGGCGTTGCAGGCGCTGGCCGACGCGGGCGAGATCGACCCGTCGATCGTCGAGAAGGCGTTCAACCAGTACCGGATCGACGACCCGACGGCAGTGTCCGGGGTCGTCCAGGAAGGCGGCGACGCCTGAGGGCGGAAGCCGGCGACAGGCTGGGTCAGCTCACGCGCTGTCGGCGCTGACCAGCGTCGGCGGGGCGGCGGCGGAGCCACCTCGCAGCATCCGACGGAACCTGGCGCGGCTGTAGGCTGCGGGCGCCGTCGAGGCGACGAACCGGTCGAGCAGTCGGACGAACTCCTCCGGGTGGTCCCGGTGCGGGAAGTGACCGCTGTCGGGAAGCACGGTCACCGACGACTCGGGGGCGAGCACGGCTACGTTGCTGGCGTGACGGACCGGGATGACCTGGTCGTCCCTGCCCCACACGACGGCCATCGGCATCGACTCGGTCAGGTAGGCGCGGTCGGACATCGTGACGATCTGGCCGCGCCAGTCGACGACGGCCCGCACCAGGTGGCGGATCGCGAAGCGGGTACGACGGTCACGCCACGACTCGACGATGGTGGCGGCCTCATCGAGATCTCGGGTGTACTTGCGCAGCGGGCCGGCGCCGTACGACGCCAGGGCCCGCAGCGTCGTGGTCTCGAGGTGGCGCAGGCCCGGCATCGTGATGACCCGCATCGCCGCTTCCCAGCCGGGCGCCTGGACCAGCTTGATCAGCGGCGTCACCTCGTGGCCCAGGCCACCGCTCGACACCAGCATCACCCGCTGCGTGCGCTCCGGGAACTGGTAGGCGAACTGCATCGCCACCCCGCCACCGAAGCTGTGCCCCACGACCGTCACCTTGTCGATCCCCAGGACGGTGAGCAGGTCGCGCATGCCGTTGGCGTAGCCGCCCAATGTGTAGTCGGCGCGCGGCTTGTCGGAGAGCCCGTGGCCGAGGAGGTCGGGTGCGATGACCGTGTACTTCTTGGCCAGGAGCGGGATCACCCGGTCCCAGGTGGTGCGATCGCACGCCAGGCCGTGCAGCAGGAGCAGCGCCGGACCGGAACCGGTCTTGACGTAGGCGCGCCGCTTGCCGTGGATCGTGACGAACTCGACCTCGGCGGATCCGACTCCGCTGCTCCGCATCGACTTCCCCCGTTCGCCAGACCTTGGTGCCGGATTCAATCACGGCATGCCACCGCCCCAGTAGGCGGCTTCTGTAAATCCCTGATCACCTACCACCCGGTAGCGGCCGGGCCTCCGTAGGCTTCAGGCGTGTCCCGACCACCGAACCCGCGGGCGCGCGCCGTCAAGCAGCTCCGCAGCGCGTCCGGGCGACTCAGCACCGCCGCCACCAAGCGGATGGAGACCGACCTCGCCTGGTTCCCCGAGCTCGGCGCGGAGGAGCGCTCGTGGGTCGGGCTGATCGTGCAAGCCGGTATCCAGGACTTCATCACCTGGTTCAAGCAGGACAGCCCCTCACCCAGCTTCGGTCGGGCGCCCGAGGCGAATCTCTTCGGAGTTGCGCCGCCGGCGCTGGCCGGCACCATCCCGCTGCACCACACCGTCGAGCTGATCCGGCTCAGCATCGAGGTCGTCGAGGAGGGCCTGGAGAGCATCCTCGACCCCGAGGACGTCAGCGCCACCCACGACGCCGTGCTGCGCTATGCCCGCGAGGCTGCGTTCGCGACTGCCGAGGTCTATGCCCGGGCGGCAGAGGTCCGCGGCGCCTGGGACGCCCGGCTCGAGGCGCTGGTCGTGGATGCCGTGCTGCGCGACGAGACCGACGACGCCGTACTCTCCCGCGCCAGCGCGGTCGGCTGGGGCGCGCGGGGAAACGTGGCCGTGGTGCTCGGCGCCGTACCCGCCGAGCACACCGAGGCCGGCGTGGTCGACGCCGTACGGCGCGCAGCCCGCGCCGCGGGGATGGATGCCCTCGGAGCCGTGCAGGGACACCGCCTGGTGGTGATCCTGGGCGGCGTGGCCGACCCGGAGAAGGCTGCCCGGGCGGTGGTCGACCTTTATGGAGACGGCCCGGTCGTGGTGGGTCCGATCGCGTCCGATCTCGGTCACGCCTACCTGTCCGCACGGTCCGCGACCGCTGGGCTCCGAGCGGCCGGCGGATGGCCGGATGCACCAAGACCGGTGCTGAGCGAGGATCTGCTTCCGGAGCGGATCCTGGCCGGCGACGAGTGGGCCCGGATGGAGGCGATCGACCACGTCTACGGGCCGCTGGCGCAAGCGCGGGGCACGCTCGTCGAGACCCTGTCGGCGTACTTCGCCCACGGGGCCTCGATAGAACCGACGGCGCGATCGCTGTTCGTCCACCCCAACACGGTTCGCTACCGGCTGGGTCAGGTCGCGGACCTGACCGGTCTCACCCCGTCGCGACCCCGGGACGCGCTCACCCTGCAGCTCGCGCTGACCCTCGGTCGTTTGTAGGGTCTCCACAATTCGTTGCGGGTGAGTTCGTGAGTGCCGGAGGCGCGTTTTGCTACCCCGGCGAGGCAGGCTGGGAACCGTGCTCGTCATCGTCGCTCCCGGTCAGGGAGCACAGTCCCCCGGCTTCCTCCGTCCCTGGTTGGCGGAGCCGACGTTCGCTGCGCGCTTCGACTGGCTGTCGACCGTCGCGAGCATCGATCTCGCCCACTACGGCTCCGAAGCCGGCGAGGACGAGATCCGGGACACCCGCATCGCCCAGCCGCTCCTGGTCGGATCCACCCTGGTCACGGCGCTCGCACTGTTCCCCCACCCGGCCGACGCCTACACCAAGCTCGGCGCGGTCGCCGGGCACAGTGTCGGTGAGATCGCGGCGGCGACCGGAGCCCGGGTGATCAGCGCCGAGCAGGCGATGGTCCTCGTGCGCGAGCGTGGCCGAGCCATGGCCGACGCCGCCGCTGCCACTCCGACCGGCATGACCGCCGTCCTGGGCGGGGACCGCGAGGAGGTGCTCGCCACCATCGAGCGGCACGGCTTGGTCGCTGCCAACGACAACGGGCCCGGCCAGGTGGTCGCTGCCGGCACCATCGAACAGCTCGCCGCCTTCGCCGCGGATGCTCCCGCGAAGGCGAAGCTCCGACCGTTGTCGGTCGCCGGGGCGTTCCACACCCCGCACATGGCACCGGCGGTCCAGCACGTCGCCAGGCTCGCGCAGTCGGTGTCGGTCCACGACCCCCGGACCAGGTTCATCTCCAACCGCGACGGCAGCGTGGTCCATGACGGCGCCCAGGTGCTGAGCCGGATCGTCGGCCAGATCGCCCGTCCGGTGCGTTGGGACCTGTGCCTGGAGACGATGGCCGACCTCGGCGTGACCGGCATCCTCGAGATGCCACCGGCGGGCACCCTCACCGGGATCGCCAAGCGCTACTTCCGCGGCCGCGGCATGGAGGTCGAGACGTTCGCGCTCGACACGCCCGACCAGCTCGATGCTGCCCACGACTTCTGCGACAAGCACGGCGAAGCCTCCCCGATCGAGACCAGCCCCACCTGGCGGATGGTCGTCTCCCCCGTGAAGGGGGTCTTCCACCGCGACGAGCAAGCGGCCGAGGCCGACCTGCTGGCGCCGGGTGTGACCATCGGCGACGTCGCCAGCCTGCGCGACCGGATCAAGGTCACCTCGTCCCACGGCGGCCAGGTCGTCGAGTGGCTGGTCGAGGACGGCGACCCGGTGGCACCCGGGCAGCCTCTGCTCCGTCTGCACCCCGCAGGGGGCGCCGCGTGAGCGCCTCGTTGCAGGCCGACCAGGGCACGTCGTACGCCGGCATCCTCGGCGTCGGCGGCTACCGGCCCGCGCGGCTGGTGCCCAACTCCGAGATCGTCGACCTGATCGACTCCAGCGACGAGTGGATCCAGCAGCGGTCCGGCATCAAGACCCGCCGCTTCGCCGACGACTCCGAGACGGTGGTCGCGATGTCGGTGGCCGCGTCCCGGGACGCGCTCGCCCAGGCCGGGGTCGACCCGCGCCAGGTCGACTGCGTCGTCCTCGCCACCGTGAGCCACCTGCTCCAGACGCCGTCGGCGGCCACCGCCGTCGCGCACGAGCTCGGCACCGACGGCGCCGCGGCGTTCGACATCTCCGCCGCGTGCGCCGGCTTCTGCCACGGCATCTCGCTGGCCTCCGACATGGTCCGCGGCGGCAGCGCCCGCTACGTCCTCGTGATCGGGGTCGAGCGGCTCTCCGACATCACCAGCCGCACCGACCGCGGCACGGCCTTCATCTTCGCCGACGGCGCCGGCGCGGCTGTCGTCGGCCCGTCCGACGTACCGGCCATCGGGCCGGTGGTCTGGGGCTCCGACGGGGAGCAGTACGACCTGATCCGGCAGCGCGAGGACTGGCGCGACGTGCTCGCCTCCGACGAGCCCGAGATGCCGCACCTGACCATGCAGGGCAACGAGGTCTTCCGTTGGGCGTCCTTCTCGATGGCCAAGGTCGCCCTCCAGGCGCTCGACCGGGCCGGCGTCAGCGTCGACCAGCTCGACTGCTTCGTGCCGCACCAGGCCAACAACCGGATCACCGACGCCATGGCGCGCTCGATGAAGCTCCCGTCCGACGTCCGCATCGCCCGCGACATCGTCGACTCGGGCAACACCTCCGCAGCCTCCATCCCGCTCGCCCTCGAGCGCATGTTCCGCGACGGCGAGGCGAAGTCGGGCGACGTCGCCCTGCTGGTCGCCTTCGGTGCCGGCCTGTCTTACGCAGCCCAGGTCGTCACCCTCCCTTGAAGAATCCCTCACCCCCCAGTAGATGAAGCAGGAGAACAGATGAGCACCGAAGAGATCCGCGCAGCCCTTGCCGAGATCGTCAACGAGGTCGCCGGCGTCGAAGCCGACGACGTCCAGCTCGACAAGTCGTTCGTGGACGACCTCGACGTGGACTCGCTGTCGATGGTCGAGGTCGTCGTCGAGGCCGAGGAGAAGTTCGGCGTCACGATCCCCGACGACCAGGTCAAGAACCTGAAGACCGTCGGCGACGCGGTCGCCTACATCGAGCGCGCACGCTCCGCGGCGTGACCTCAACTGCGATGACCGGACAGCCGAAACGGACGCGAGTCGTCGTCACCGGGCTCGGTACGACCAACCCGCTGGGCGGGAACGTCGCCGACACCTGGGACGGCCTGACTGCCGGGCGATCCGGCGTACGACGCCTCGCCGACTCCCCCGCGTTCGCCGCCTTTGTCGAGTCCGGACTGGCCACCGACCTCCCGGTCGGGATCGGCGGTACGGCGGCAGTGGAGCCGAGCGAGGTCCTGGAGCGCGTGCGTGCCCGCCGGCTGGACCGGTCGTCGCAGTTCGCCCTGATCTCCGCGATGGAGGCCTGGGCGGACTCCGGACTCGATGTGCCCCAGCGGGCCGGCGAGCTCGACGGCGACCGGGTCGGCGTCGCGATGGCGTCCGGCATCGGTGGGGTGCAGACGCTCCTGAGCAACTACGACGCGATGCTGGCCAAGGGTCCGCGCCGGGTCTCGCCGCTCGCCGTACCCATGTTGATGGCGAACGCCCCCGCGGCGACCATCAGCCTCGAGATCGGTGCTCGCGCAGCGGTCAACACCCCCGTCTCGGCATGCGCGTCCGGCAACGAGGCGATCGCGCTCGCAGCCGACCAGATCCGGCTCGGCCGGGCCGACGTCGTGCTGGCCGGCGGCACCGAGGCCGCGATCCACCCGCTGCCGATCGCCGCCTTCGCCAACATGATGGCGCTCTCGAAGAACCCCAACGACCCGACGACCGTGTCGCGTCCCTGGGACACCGCCCGCGACGGCTTCGTGCTCGGCGAGGGCGCAGGTGCGCTCGTGCTCGAGTCCGAGGAGCATGCCCGGGCCCGCGGCGCGCGGATCTATGCCGAGGTCCTCGGCACCGGCATCACCGCCGACTCCCACGACATCGCCCAGCCTGACCCGGCCGGCAAGGGTGGCGCCCGCGCCATCCTCCGTGCGCTCGCCGACGGCGACATCGACCCGGCCGACGTGGCCCACGTCAACGCCCACGCGACGTCCACGCCGCAGGGCGACGTCGCCGAGGCCCTGATGCTGCACGCGACCCTCGGCTCGCACGCCAGCACGGTCGTCGTGACCAGCACCAAGTCCATGACCGGGCACCTGCTCGGCGGCGCCGGCGCGCTCGAGGCGGTAGCAACGATCCTCGCGATCCATCACCGGCTCTCGCCGCCGACGATCAACCTCGACAACCTCGACCCGGCGGTCGAGCTCGACATCGCCACCAAGGCACGCGACCTGCCGCTCGGTGACATCGTCGGGCTCAACAACTCCTTCGGGTTCGGCGGCGCGAACGTCGCCGTCGCCTTCGGCTCAGTCGGCTAGATGGCCGGTCTCGAGGTCTCGCCCGCAACCCGGCGCCCGGCATCCGCCGCGGCGGCGTCGCCGACGCCCACCCACGACCCGGCATCGGTTCGCGCGAGCGCCCGGCCGGACCGGCCCCGCACGCCGCTCGCCCGCACGATCCCTCGGCACCAACCCCCTAGGAGCCCCCGATGACCGCGCTCGACCACCGCCCCGACACCCCCGCGCCGAAGCCGGCCAAGCTGCCGCGCTCCGAGGACCCGCGCAACCCGGTCAAGCGTCTCGCAGCGCTGCTGGACGAGGGCTCGCTCGAGCTGATCAGCCCCGACGACGAGTCCGGGATGCTTGCTGCCATCGGCACCGTCGACGGCACCCCGGTCGTTGCCTTCTGCTCCGACGCCACCGTCATGGGCGGCGCGATGGGCGACGACGGCTGCCGGGTCGTCGTCGACGCCTACCACCGGGCGTTGACCGACCGGGTCCCGATCCTCGGCCTCTGGCACTCCGGCGGCGCCCGACTGGCCGAGGGCGTGCTGTCGCTGCATGCAGTCGGCCGGATTTTCCAGGTGATGACCCAGGCCTCGGGCGTGATCCCCCAGATCTCCGTCGTACTCGGGCCCGCCGCGGGTGGCGCTGCCTACGGCCCCGCCCTCACCGACGTGGTCATCCTCGGACCCGAGGGCCGGATCTTCGTGACCGGGCCCGAAGTGGTCCGCTCGGTGACCGGCGAGGACGTCGACATGCTGCGCCTCGGTGGGCCCGAGCCGCACGGCCGCCGGTCCGGAGTGGTGCACGTCGTGACCGAGTCGGAGGAGGAGGCGCTCGGACGCGCCCGGACCCTCGCCGGCCTGCTCGGCTCGCAGGGCAGCCTGTTGGTGGGGTCCGTCGAGGACCGCGATCTCTCGAACTACCTGCCCGAGAACACCAAACGGGCCTACGACGTGCACCCGCTGCTCGAGGGGCTGCTCGACGACGGCACGATGCTCGAGCTTCACGCCCGCTGGGCACCCAACATCGTGACCGCGTTCGGTCGGCTCGGTGGCCGGACGGTCGGGGTCGTCGCCAACAACCCGCTCCGCCTCGGCGGCTGCCTCGACTCGCTCTCCGCGGAGAAGGCAGCCCGGTTCGTCCGGATGTGCGATGCCTTCGGCGTGCCGCTCGTCGTCGTGGTCGACGTACCCGGCTACCTGCCCGGCGTCGGTCAGGAGTGGGACGGTGTCGTACGACGTGGCGCGAAGCTCCTCCACGCCTTCGGCGAGTGCGTCGTCCCGCGGGTCACCCTGGTGACCCGGAAGACCTACGGCGGCGCCTACATCGCGATGAACGCCCGGTCGATCGGCGCCACCAAGGTCTTCGCCTGGCCGGGCGCCGAGGTAGCCGTGATGGGTGCCCTCGCCGCCGTCCGCATCCTGCACCGGCGCAAGCTCGCGGAGGTCTCCGTCGACCTGCGGCCACGGGTCGAGGCCGAGCTGGCGGCCGAGCACGAGCGGATCGCCGGCGGCGTCGAGAAGGCCATCGAGATCGGTGTCGTCGACGAGGTGGTGGAGCCGACCGTCACCCGGTCCGCGATCGCACGCGCCATCGCCGACGCCGTGCAGACCGAGGGCGTACGCCGCGGCCACCACGGCAACATCCCGCTCTGACTGGGTGCGTCCCCCATGGGCGACGATCAGCGTCCCGACCACCGCCCCAGCAGATCCCTGGGATCTCCTTCACTTTCCGCTCGGGAGAGTCGGATGTTCGGTGGGGTAGATACCGATCGCGAAGCCGTACGTCGTCTCGCCCGTCCTCGGCACCCGGTCGAACTCGTCGACCAGTTGCGCCATCCTGTCCCAGAACTGGCCAGCCTGTTCCTCCGAGATGCGAGCGTGCCGGATGAAACCCCAGAGCTTGCCCTGCTCGAACGCCGGCTCGGACTCGCGGGCGGCCACCTCGAAGTCGTTGAAGTCCCGCGGCATCACCTCGCCGTCCGGTAACGGTTCCGAGGACACGTAGAACATGCGCGCGGTGCGTCCGTAGAAGCGCTCCTCGATCGCTCGCACCTTCCTTGTTCGGACCACCCGCAGCAGACCGTTGCTGGTCAGGACGCCCACGTGGTGCGCGACGGTGCTCTTGGGTCGCTTGAGCGCCGTCGATAGCTCGGTGACCGTTGCAGCGCGTTCGTGGAGGAGTTGAAGGATCGTGGTGCGCAGGGGGTGGCCGATGGCCCTCACCTGATCGGGGCTGGTCAGTGCCACCCGATCGGCCAGCTCGTAGTCCGGGGGGTTGTCTCCCATAGTCGAACAGACTAGCGTTATCGAACGTTCCACGTTAATGGATCATTCGTTCATGGATCATTACTGACGAGAGGCGACGAGATGGCCGAGGTGCTGCTCTTCCACCACATCCAGGGCCTGACCGACGGAGTCAAGGCGTTCGCCGACGACCTGCGTCGGGCCGGGCACACCGTGCACACACCTGACCTGTTCGACGGCCACACGTTCGACAGCATCGAGGAGGGCTTCGCCTACGCCGGCGAGACTGGGTTCGACGCGATCCGGGAGCGCGGTGCCGCAGCGGCCGAGGTGCTCGGCCCCGACGTCGTCCACGCCGGGTTCTCCTTCGGCGTGACGATCGCCCAGCGACTCGCCCAGACCCGGCCCGGCGCGCGCGGTGCGCTGCTCATCTACTCCTGCATCCCCGTCGAGGAGTTCGGCGACGTCTGGCCGGAGAGCGTCCCGGTTCAGATCCACGGCAAGGAGGGCGACGAGTTCTTCGACGAGGATCTTCCCGCAGCCCGCGCCCTCGCCGCATCGACGCCGGCGGCCGAGCTCTTCGTCTATCCCGGCGACCAGCACCTCTTCGCGGACTCTTCGCTCGCGGCGTTCGACCCCGAGGCGTCCGCGCTGCTCATGGAGCGGGTGCAGGCATTCCTGGCGTCGGTCTGACGCTCTGGTGCAGCCTTCCGGGCTGCATCGGCCGCTGACGAAGACATACGGCTCGTCGGACGGCGGCTCCGCGGCATGATCGGACAGCCCGCGCGCCGCGGCAGAGCCGTGCCTGCTGACGCGCACACCTTGCGCCGTGAGCGGGCGTATGGACTTCCAAGGCTGGAGTGGTCCGAGCAACGGGACGCACCCAGCTACCACCCCCGCGCCCTGGGTCAGCGGACTCGCTGTGGCTTCAGACCACCTGGTGCAGCCAGCGGACCGGAGCCCCGTCGCCGGCGTACCGGAAGGTCTCCAGCTCGTCGTCCCAGGGCTTGCCCAACAGCTTGTCGATCTCGTTCTCGATGGTCGTCTCGCCGAGAGCGGCCCGGACGACGGCGGCCTTGAGCCGGTCCTCCGGGATCATGATGTCGCCGTGGATGCCGGTGACGGCGTGGAAGACGCCCAGATCCGGCGTCGAGGAGAACCGGGCTCCCTCGGTCGACGTGGTCGGCTCCTCGGTCACCTCGAACCGCAGGTGCAGCCAGCCACGGAGGGCCGATGCGATGGCCGCTGCGGACCCGGCCTTGCCCGACCAGGAGAACTCGCAGCGGTAGGTCCCCGACTGGGCCGGCTGGGGCGTCCAGCTCGGGTTGACGGGCATGCCGAGAACCCCGCCCACGGCCCACTCGACGTGCGGGCACAATGCGGACGGCGCAGAGTGGACGTAGAACACGCCCCTGGTTGCACTGTTGCTCGTGGTCACCACGAATCTCCTCGGTCTGCCTTGCCTCCGGCGCGAGCTACGCCTTCCCCAGCGGGCTCCCCTTGGAGGTCAGGTCGATCCGTGAGCATCGAAGTGACACATGTGTGGTTGTGATATCCATTGTGACCCATGAGACGCCTGCGCACCAGCAATCCGCGCGGAACGTCGCAAATCACACGGCGTCGAGCGACATCAGCTCGCTCAGCACGGCGGCGGCGATCCCCAGGCCGCCCAGGTGGCTCTCCCCGTCGATGACCGACATGGTCGCCGCGGGCAGCCGGTCGACCACGTGCTGCCCGTGCCGGAACGGCACGATGTGGTCGGCATCCCCGTGCCACCACCGCACCGGTACCCGCACGTCGGCAAGGTCGAAACCCCACTCCCGGGTGAACAGGACGAGGTCGGCGAGCGGCGCGGAGGTCTGGAACCGGCTGCCGTTGAGCAGGTCGTCAAGGAACATCGCCTTGAACTCGGGGCGCGACAGCAGGTTCTTGTCCCCCGGCGGCTGCACCATTGCGTAGAGATCAAGGCCGGCGCCGGCGAGCGGCTTGACCGTCCGGATCGCCGTCGTCAGCGCGACACCGAGCGGCACCCGGCCGGCGGACAGCAGCGGCGCGAACCGGACGGCGAGCTGGATCGGGCCCCCGCTCACGGCATCGGCGCCCTGCGTAGGCGCGACACCCCCGAGCACGCCCACCCCTCTGACCCGATCGGGGAGGCCGGCGCCGGCGGCCAGGGCATAGGGACCACCACCCGACAGTCCGATCACGCGGACGTCGTCGATCCCCAGCGCGTCGAGCAGCAGGGCGAGGTCCTCGGTCCAATCGAGGACGTGGGGATAGAGGTACGGCGTCGACGAGCCGATGCCGGGCCGATCGATCCCGATGATTCGCAGGCCGTGCTCCACGGCGTACTCCCGCGCATCGAGGGGGATCTGACGTCGGGCGCCAGGCGTCCCATGCATCCACACGATCGCGGGACCGGTGTGGGAGCCGTACTCGGCGAAGCTGAGGCGGCGACCGTCACGAACAGCAACATTGCCCTCGAGGGTCGGTCTCCGGGGCTGTGCGCGGTTCAACATGGCGCCGAGTCTGACATGGTGCGATCACCCACCGACCGGTGTCCTAAGGTTCGACCATGTCGTCAAGCTCGCTCGAGGTGCCCCGGCGTCAGCGGCCCGGGAAACGCTCCAAGCTGTGGCGGATCGTGCTCATCCTCGCCACTGTCGGCGTCGCCGTCGGCTGGGCCGTTTGGTTCGCCCGTACGCCCGACGACCTGCCGACATCGACCCGGACCGCCGAGGGCACCGGCGTCGTCGACCAGGAGGTCTACGTCGGGATGTTCGCCGTCGGCGACGACTTCGACCGGACGCTGAGGATCTCGGAGATCCTGGTCGAGGTCAGCCCCGGGGACGGGGTCGAGATCACACCGTTGATCTGCCGCGACGGGTCCGTCAGCGTCACCACCGACGCCGACAGCTACTGCTCGCAGCTCGACGAACCTGACGACGCAGAGTTCTCCAACGGCGACTCCATCGTGTTGGCCGTCTCGGCCTCATCGGCCACCGACGTCGAGATCAGTCAGATCGAGATCGGCTTCCGCGAGGGGGTCAAGTGGGGCACCAAGCCTGCCGGGCTGGACGGCGCCACGCTCACCTTCGCCGACCACACGCCGGGGACGGTCGAGGACGCCGAGCCCGACGACTTCACCAGCGAACGCCCGGAGCCGGCGGACCCGAAAGACAAGAAGAAGGACAGGAAGCAGGACAGGCAGAAGGAGCGGGCCCGTGACGACGCCTGACCCGCTCGACCCTCGTCAGCTGCCGACCCGCTTCTCCAGCGACGCCGCCCGCTGCGCGGCGTCGGTGATCTCATCTGCATCGATCGCGTTGGTGCGGTGGAACCAGCTGAGCGCGTCCTGCTCCCGGCCGGCCTGCTCGAGCGTGTCTGCGTAGGCGTAGCGGAGTCGGACGACCCACGACTCTCGGCTCTTGCTGTTGATCGGCGCCAGCTCCAAGGTGCGCAGCGCGGCGTCGAACTGACCGAGGTCACGTCGGGCACCGGCTTCGACAATGGTCATCTCCGCCTTCGCCGCAGCCGGGAAGCCCTTGACCGAAGGACTCTTTGCCAGCTCCAGGGCACGCTTCGCGTTGCCGAGAGCACGGTGGCAGTCGGCCATGATCGGGAGGTAGGCGGTTGCGCCGTTCATCCGCTTCGCGGCGCGCAGCTCGGCCAGCGCCTCGGAGTAGTGACCAGCGGCGTAGGCCGCCTCACCCGCAGCCTCACGCACGACCGCCAGCCGCGGCGCTCGACTCCGCGCCGCCAACGAGTGCTGATAGGCGACCTCCGGGTCGTCGTCGATCACCGCACCCGCGGCCGCGAGGTGGCGGGCCACCCGCTGAGCCAGCTTCTCCGGCAGGGTCCTCAGCTGCGCCCGGACCTCCGGGGCCAGCTCCTTGCCGGTGATCTCCTCAGGCAACGGCGGGCCGTCATAGACCTGCTGTGCCGCTGTCCGATCCTCGGCCGACACCTTCGGCCGCGCGTCCTTGGCTCGCGAGCCGCCGTCCTTCGTCCGGTCCGGGCGTCGCTGACCAGCGGAGCGGCCGTCGCGCCGCTGCTCCTCACCGGAGCCCCTGCTCGACGACCGAGCCGGGCCGCGCCCGGTCCCGCCGCTGGTACGGCGCTGTCCGCCGGCACGTCCGGACCCGGACGCGCCTGGCTTGCCCCGTCGCTGCTCTGCCACGACGACTCACTCTCTTCAGATGGGAAACTCGTCGACCACCCCGTCGGGCGACGGCTCATGACCGTCTCGCAGCGTAGTCGAAATAGCGTAGAGGCCACCCCGAAGGGTGGCCTCTACGAAATGTATGTCCGGCGGCGTCCTACTCTCCCACAGCCTCTCGGTTGCAGTACCATCGGCGCTGGCAGGCTTAACTTCCGGGTTCGGGATGGGTCCGGGTGTTTCCCTGTCGCTGTGGCCGCCGTAACTTTATGAACCCCTTTTTTGCTTGGGCACGGTTGGGTGCCCTTGGGTGGGGGTTGGATTTTGTGGACGCGTGTTTGTGGTGTTGGACGGCTTTGGTGCCGTTGTTTGTGTGTCTTGGCCGTTTGTCCCGGTCACGTCAACGTTGTTTTGTTGGTTGTGTTGGGGATTTGTGTGGCAAGTGTTCGGCCTATTAGTACCGGTCGGCTGGGCATTGCTGCTGTACACCTCCGGCCTATCAACCCAATAGTCTGTTGGGGGCCTTACACCCTCAAGGGGTGGGGAAACCTCATCTTGAAACGTGCTTCCCGCTTAGATGCGTTCAGCGGTTATCACTTCCGAACGTAGCTAACCAGCCCTGCACCTGGCGGTACAACTGGCACACCAGAGGTTCGTCCATCCCGGTCCTCTCGTACTAGGGACAGCCTTTCTCAAGTTTCCTACGCGCGCGGCGGATAGGGACCGAACTGTCTCACGACGTTCTAAACCCAGCTCGCGTGCCGCTTTAATGGGCGAACAGCCCAACCCTTGGGACCTACTCCAGCCCCAGGATGCGACGAGCCGACATCGAGGTGCCAAACCATCCCGTCGATATGGACTCTTGGGGAAGATCAGCCTGTTATCCCCGGGGTACCTTTTATCCGTTGAGCGACACCCCTTCCACATGGTGGTGCCGGATCACTAGTTCCGACTTTCGTCCCTGCTCGACATGTCTGTCTCACAGTCAAGCTCCCTTGTGCACTTACACTCGTCACCTGATTGCCAACCAGGCTGAGGGAACCTTTGAGCGCCTCCGTTACTCTTTAGGAGGCAACCGCCCCAGTTAAACTACCCATCAGGCACTGTTCCTGAACCAGATCATGGCCCTAGGTTAGACATCTAGTACGACCAGAGTGGTATTTCAACGTTGACTCCACAACCACTGGCGTGGCCGCTTCAAAGTCTCCCACCTATCCTACACAAGCCGAACCAAACACCAATGCCAAACTATAGTAAAGGTCCCGGGGTCTTTCCGTCCTGCCGCGCGTAACGAGCATCTTTACTCGTAGTGCAATTTCGCCGAGTCCATGGTTGAGACAGCGCCCAAGTCGTTACTCCATTCGTGCAGGTCGGAACTTACCCGACAAGGAATTTCGCTACCTTAGGATGGTTATAGTTACCACCGCCGTTTACTGGGGCTTAAATTCTCAGCTTCGCACACATACATGTAGAGGTGTGCTAACCGGTCCTCTTAACCTTCCAGCACCGGGCAGGAGTCAGTCCGTATACATCGTCTTACGACTTCGCACGGACCTGTGTTTTTAGTAAACAGTCGCTTGGGCCTGGTCTCTGCGACCCTCCCCGCGTCCCCCAGCTAGTGGGTTGACGGTTCGGGTCCCCCTTCTCCCGAAGTTACGGGGGCATTTTGCCGAGTTCCTTAACCATGGTTGTCTCGATCGCCTTGGTATTCTCTACCTGATCACCTGAGTCGGTTTGGGGTACGGGCGGCTCGTGGCTCGCTAGAGGTTTTTCTCGACAGCATAGGATTACCCACTTCCCCCATCAGGGGTCGGCATCGCATCTCAGACTTGCCTCGCGGCAGCGACCCGGATTTGCCTAGGTCGCGTCCTACATGCTTACCCACGCTCTACCATCGGCGTGGTTGGGCTACCTTCCTGTGTCACCCCATCGCTTGACTACTACCGGATCGGATCCCACGCTCTGCGCCAGCGCCTCACCCCGAAGGGATCGGTCACTGACGTTTCGGGTGGTTAGCATCACCGGACTCGTCATGGACGCCACTTCGCCGGTACGGGAATATCAACCCGTTGTCCATCGACTACGCCTGTCGGCCTCGCCTTAGGTCCCGACTTACCCAGGGCAGATTAGCTTGACCCTGGAACCCTTGATCATTCGGCGCACGGGTTTCTCACCCGTGATTCGCTACTCATGCCTGCATTCTCACTCGTGTGCCATCCACGCCTGGATCACTCCGGCGCTTCACCCGACACACGACGCTCCCCTACCCACCCACACCCCTGAACCAAGCACACAAGGTGCCGGCTGAGGTCCTGACTGAACAGGATGTGAGTGCCATGGCTTCGGCGGACGGCTTGAGCCCCGCTACATTGTCGGCGCGGAATCACTTGACCAGTGAGCTATTACGCACTCTTTCAAGGGTGGCTGCTTCCAAGCCAACCTCCTGGTTGTCACTGCGACTCCACATCCTTTTCCACTTAGCCGCCCCTTAGGGGCCTTAGCCGATGGTCTGGGCTGTTTCCCTCTCGACTACGAACCTTATCGCCCGCAGTCTCACTGCCACGCTCTCACTTACCGGCATTCGGAGTTTGGCTAACGTCAGTAACCTGGTCGGGCCCATCGGCTATCCAGTGCTCTACCTCCGGCAAGAAACACGCAACGCTGCACCTAAATGCATTTCGGGGAGAACCAGCTATCACGGAGTTTGATTGGCCTTTCACCCCTATCCACAGGTCATCCCCTCCATTTTCAACTGAAGTGGGTTCGGTCCTCCACGCCGTCTTACCGGCGCTTCAACCTGCCCATGGATAGATCACTCCGCTTCGGGTCTAGAGCATGCGACTCAAACGCCCTATTAGGACTCGCTTTCGCTACGGCTACCCCACACGGGTTAACCTCGCCACACACCGCTAACTCGCAGGCTCATTCTTCAAAAGGCACGCCATCACCAGGACGAATCCCAGCTCTGACGGATTGTAGGCGCATGGTTTCAGGTACTATTTCACTCCCCGCCAGGGGTACTTTTCACCTTTCCCTCACGGTACTGGTCCGCTATCGGTCATCGAGAAGTATTTAGGCTTAACGGGTGGTCCCGCCAGATTCACACACCATTCCAGGAGTGGCATGTTACTTGGGAAACACTCACGGAGTCACCACCTTACGTCTACGGGGCTATCACCCGCTACGGCGCAGCTTTCCAACTGCTTCGACCTCAATGATGATTTCTAACTCCGCACACCACCAGCAGCTGATGCACGAGTGCTCCCACGACCCCCCAACCGCAACCCCTGCCAGGTATCACACGATTGAGGTTTAGCCTGATCCGATTTCGCTCGCCACTACTCTCGGAATCACTATTGTTTTCTCTTCCTGCCGGTACTGAGATGTTTCACTTCCCGGCGTTCCCTCCACACACCCTATTTCATTCAGGTGCAGGTAACTGGACATAACTCCAGCTGGGTTTCCCCATTCGGACATCCCCGGATCAACGCTCGGTTGCCAACTCCCCAGGGCATATCGCAGGCTCCCACGTCCTTCATCGGCTCTCGATGCCAAGGCATCCACCATGCGCCCTTACCAACTTGCCACACAAACCACCAACGCACACAACAAAACACGTCACGCACGCACAACAAACAGCAGCCTGTGCAATAAAATGATCAAGAACACAAAACGATATACAACACTACAAACACACGCACAAACACAAACCCCAACCAAAACCGGTCAGGGCAAATATCCGCACGTGATGCTCGCGTCCACTATCCAATAATCAAACAACAAGAGCCCTACCAGCCCCACACCCCAACCGGGATGAAGACGTCTGATGCCTCAGACACCCAACAGCGCGCCATACCATCTACTCGCCCACTCAAGAGCTGTCGATTGCGTTCCACTAGTGAACACCCCAACACAACCAGCACATTCGGCCAGCTGCCACAGGTGTGCTCCTTAGAAAGGAGGTGATCCAGCCGCACCTTCCGGTACGGCTACCTTGTTACGACTTCGTCCCAATCGCCAGCCCCACCTTCGACGGCTCCCCCCACAAGGGTTGGGCCACCGGCTTCGGGTGTTGCCGACTTTCGTGACGTGACGGGCGGTGTGTACAAGGCCCGGGAACGTATTCACCGCAGCGTTGCTGATCTGCGATTACTAGCGACTCCGACTTCATGGGGTCGAGTTGCAGACCCCAATCCGAACTGAGACCGGCTTTTTGGGATTCGCTCCCCCTCACGGGATCGCAGCCCTTTGTACCGGCCATTGTAGCATGCGTGAAGCCCTGGACATAAGGGGCATGATGACTTGACGTCATCCCCACCTTCCTCCGAGTTGACCCCGGCAGTCTCCCATGAGTCCCCACCATTACGTGCTGGCAACATAGAACGAGGGTTGCGCTCGTTGCGGGACTTAACCCAACATCTCACGACACGAGCTGACGACAGCCATGCACCACCTGTACACCAGTATCAAAGAGACCTCTATCTCTAAAGGCTTCCGGTGTATGTCAAACCCAGGTAAGGTTCTTCGCGTTGCATCGAATTAATCCGCATGCTCCGCCGCTTGTGCGGGCCCCCGTCAATTCCTTTGAGTTTTAGCCTTGCGGCCGTACTCCCCAGGCGGGGCGCTTAATGCGTTAGCTACGGCACGGAACCCATGGAATAGGTCCCACACCTAGCGCCCAACGTTTACGGTGTGGACTACCAGGGTATCTAATCCTGTTCGCTCCCCACACTTTCGCTCCTCAGCGTCAGGTAATGCCCAGAGAACCGCCTTCGCCACCGGTGTTCCTCCTGATATCTGCGCATTTCACCGCTACACCAGGAATTCCATTCTCCCCTGCATACCTCAAGTCTGCCCGTATCGAAAGCAAGCATCGAGTTAAGCCCGATGTTTTCACTCCCGACGCGACAAACCGCCTACGAGCCCTTTACGCCCAATAATTCCGGACAACGCTCGCACCCTACGTATTACCGCGGCTGCTGGCACGTAGTTGGCCGGTGCTTCTTCTGTACCTACCGTCACTCACGCTTCGTCGGTACTGAAAGAGGTTTACAACCCGAAGGCCGTCATCCCTCACGCGGCGTTGCTGGATCAGGCTTCCGCCCATTGTCCAATATTCCCCACTGCTGCCTCCCGTAGGAGTCTGGGCCGTGTCTCAGTCCCAGTGTGACCGGTCACCCTCTCAGGCCGGCTACCCGTCAAAGCCTTGGTAGGCCATTACCCCACCAACAAGCTGATAGGCCGCGAGCACATCCCCAGCCGAAAAACTTTCCACACACCCCCATGCAGGAGCGCGTCATATCCGGTATTAGACACCCTTTCGAGTGCTTATCCCAGAGCCAGGGGCAGATTACTCACGTGTTACTCACCCGTTCGCCGCTCGTGTACCCCCAAAGGAGCCTTACCGCTCGACTTGCATGTGTTAAGCACGCCGCCAGCGTTCGTCCTGAGCCAGGATCAAACTCTCCATAAAAAGAATCATTACCCAGCAAACAAACAAAAACTAGCAATTGCCAGAATCATTTGACTTGCCAAAAACCCACGACACCCACACCAAAATGCGAATGCCGCACAAAACAAATCACAACGACATAAATTGCATGACACACTGTTGAGTTCTCAAACATCACACGCTTGGACTGGTTCCTCGCGGATCCACACCCAGGCTGATGGTCACCACACGTCTGACCGCACTCCGATGAAGTTCGAACTTGCTGTTGGCATGTCCGTTGTCACCGGGTTGGGTGAGAGTGGGTGGCCGCCTCGGGGCCGGAAGCCCGATCCTCAGGATCTTGCTCCCCGCCGCGCCCTGGCGACTCGGAGAACATTACAGACAGCTCGGAGCCGACACAAATCGGGGTCCTGTTTGGTCCTGTTGGCCGCGCAGCCGCGCCGGGCGGACGTGCGCTCAGCGCATCCGGACGCCCGCGAACCGCTTCTTCCCACGCCTGAGGACCAGCCAGGAGCCGGCGATCAGGTCACCGGTCGCCGGCACGTGGTCGGCGTCCTCGATCCGCACATTGTTGACGTAGACGCCGCCCTCGGAGACCGTCCGGCGCGCCTCCCCCTTGCTCGCCGCCAGTCCGGTCAGCGTCAGCAGGTCGATGATGCCGGGGATGCCTGCGCCCGGATCGAGATCGACCGCACCGGTCTCGGCCAGTGCGGCAGCCAAGGTCGCCCCCGACAGTGTCGTGATGTCACCGCCGCCGAACAGGGCCGCGGCGGCCGCCTTCGCCTGTTCGGTCTCCTCGGCGCCGTGCACGAGGGTGGTGACCGCGTCGGCGAGCACCTTTTGTGCCTCGCGCAGGAACGGCTTCTCGGCATGGCGCGCTTCGAGCGCCTCGATCTCCTCGCGCGCGAGGAAGGTGAAGGTGCGCAACAGCTCCCCGACCTTCTCGTCCTCGGCGTTGAGCCAGAACTGGTGGAAGGCGTACGGCGACAGCATCTGCGGATCGAGCCACAGGGCTCCGCCCTCGGTCTTGCCGTACTTCGTGCCGTCGGCCTTGGTGATCAACGGCGTGGCGAACGCATGTGCCTTGCCCCCCTCCGCCCGCCGGATCAGCTCGACGCCGCCGGTCAGGTTGCCCCACTGGTCGGAGCCGCCGAACTGGAGGGTCACGCCGTGCTGCCGGAAGAGCTGGAGGAAGTCCATCGACTGGAGCAGCACATAGCTGAACTCGGTGTAGCTGATGCCGGCTTCGAGCCGCGTCCGCACCACATCACGCGCCAACATCCGGTTGACCGGGAAGTGCTTGCCGATGTCGCGGAGGAAGTCGATCGTCGAGAGCGTGGAGGTCCAGTCGTAGTTGTTGACCATGGTCGCCGCATTGGCGCCGTCGAAGCCGAGGAACGGCTCGACCTGCGCACGTACCCGCTCGGTCCAGTCCTTCACGGTGTCCAAGGAGTTGAGCGAACGCTCCCCCGCCTCCTTGGGGTCGCCGATCATGCCGGTGGCGCCGCCGACCAGCGCGAACGGCGTGTGGCCGGCGTCCTGGAGCCGGCGGGCGGTGACCAGCTGGACCAGGTTGCCCATGTGGAGGCTCGGGGCGGTCGGGTCGAAGCCGACGTAGAACCGGACGCTGCCCTCGGTCAGCGCGGCGCGCAGCGCGTCGCGGTCCGTGGTGTGCGCGAGCAGACCGCGCCACTCCAGGTCCTCGAGGAGGTTCGGGTCGACGGACACGTCGGTCCTTTCTCGGCTCGGGCGTGTGCTGCGAACGCACACGACGCGCTCCCAGCCTGCCGTATCGCCGCCCGGATCGCCCACCGGGTTGGAAAGCGAACGGATCGGGTGCGGTCAAGAGGGCACGGCTGGGTACTCTCACCACGAGATGAGCAGCAAGATTGTGGCGGACAGATACGCACTCGAGCGCGAGATCGGTCGCGGCGCGTCGGGCGCGGTCTGGTTGGCCCGTGACGAGGTCCTCGGTCGATCGGTCGCGATCAAGCGAGTCGGGCTCCCGCCGGGAGCCTCGACGTACGACGTCTCGCGCGCCGAGCGGGAAGCCCGGATCTCCGCGCAGGTCAACCACGCCAACGTCGTGTCCGTGTTCGACTTCGTCAACGACGGCGACCACACCTGGCTGGTGACCGAGTACGTCGAGGGCACCACCCTCGCGCAGACGATCCGCGATCGCGGCCGGCTCACCCCGGAGGAGGCGGCTCCGCTGCTGCTCCAGGTCGCCGGGGCGCTCGCCGCCGCACACCGGTTGTCGATCGTCCACCGCGACGTCAAGCCGTCCAACATCCTGATCGCGCTCGACGGCACCGCGAAGCTGTCGGACTTCGGCATTGCACGGGCGGTCGCCGACGCCTCGCTGACGCAGACCGGCCTGGTCACCGGGTCGCCTGCCTACATCGCCCCCGAGGTTGCGACCGGCGCCCCGGCGACGACCGCCAGCGACGTGTGGTCGTTCGGCGCGACCATCTTCCACACCATTGCGGGGCATCCGCCGTACGAGCTCTCCGAGGGTGAGAACGCCGTGCTCGGCGTGCTCTACCGGGTGGCCCACGAACCGCCGCCACGACTGCGCACCGGCGGCTGGCTCGCCCCGCTGCTCGAGGTGACGATGGAGCACGACCCCGACCGCCGGCTGACCATGGACGACGTCGCTGACTACCTCCGCACCGGCCCCCAGCCGCTGTCCGCGCTCGGGACCCAGGTGCTCGTCCCGGTCGACCCAGCCGACCCGGTCGACCCGGCCGACCCAGCCGACCCAGCCGCACCGGTCGACCCAGCCGACCCGGTGCCGTTGGCGACCGCGCAGACGGTGGCTGCGGGGTCCGCGCCGTCCGGCGGGCGTGGGAGGACGCTCCAGCTCGTGCTCGGCGGCGCGGCTGCCCTGATCGTGCTCGCGGTGATCGGGGGCCTGCTGCTGCTCGGCGGTGGCGACGACCCGACCGACCAGGCGGGTCTACCCAACACGACGACTGATCCGACCTCCGCCGCCGACCCGTCCGAGGTCGACGAGACCACGACCGCCCAGGCGCCGACCGAAGAGGAGCTCGAGTCGTTCGCTACGTCGTACGTCTCCACGGCGGCCGACGACCCGGACGCCGGCTTCGCGATGTTGACGCCGGACTACCAGGCCCGCAGCCCCTCCTACGACGACTTCTGGGGGCCGCTGAGCAACCCCGAGGTCCTCAACGTCAAGGCCGATCCCGACGAGCTGACGGTGACCTACACCTACAAGTACGACTTTCCCGGCTCGGGGCGTCTCACCGAGCGCGTCACGCTCTACCTGGTGCAGGACGGCGACCAGCTGCTGATCGACGACGCGGGCTGACTCAGGGGTCCACGTGCGCCGGCAGGCTGATCCGGACGACGGTGCGCTCGTGCTCCCGGCCGATCTCGACCCGGCCTCCGTGGGCCCGGACGATCTCGTCGACGATCGCCAGCCCGAGCCCGGTGGAGCCGTGGCTCCCGGCGAACCGCTCGAACGGGCGATCCTCCGCGAATCCCGGGCCGTCGTCACGCACCTCGACGACGACCTCTCGCCCGGCGTGGACGCGCACCTCGACGTCGCCGGCCCCGTGCTTGAGAGCGTTGTCGACCACGTTTGACACCACCCGGCCCAGCCGGTCGGGATCGCCGGCCACCCGCGCCGACCGACCGCCCACGATCGACACCGTCCGGGACGCCGCTGCGGCGGTCGCCGCGAACCGACCGACGACCTCGTCGGCAAGCTCCGCGATGTCGACCGGCTCTGTTTGCAGCTGGAGCTGACCGGCGTCCGCGCCGGCGAGCGCGAGCAGGTCCGCACTCAGGGCGATCAGCCGGCGTACCTCCACCTCCGCGGAGCGCAGGGCGTCCCGCAGCTCGTCGGGCGACCGCGTCCCCGCGAGCGCGAGCTCTACCTCGGTGAGCAGCAGCGCGAGCGGGGTCCGCAGCTCGTGACTTGCGTCCGCGACGAACCGTCGCTCCCGCTCGAGGCCCTGGTCCAGCCGGTCGAGCATCGCGTTGAGGGTCACGGCGAGCCTGCGCAGCTCGGCTGCGGGCGGCACCGGCAGCCGCTCGCCCGCGCTCCGCGACGAGATCGTCGCCGCCCGGGCCCGCATCCGCTCGATCGGCCGGATCCCAAGCCCCGCGACGAGGTAGCCGAGGGCACCGGCCAGCGCGAGCGCGACCGGTCCGCTGATCAGCAGCTGCTGCCGCACCGCCGCGACCGCGTCGTCGGTCTCCTCGCGCTCGACCGCGAGCACGATGACCTGGTCGTCGAGCGTCCGCACCAGGACGACGACCGGCTCGATGTCGATCTCGAGCTTCTCGTCGGCCTCACCGAGGTCGTCGATCACCCGGATCCGGCCGTCGCGGAAGCCGTCGGCGAGATCGGCCGGCTCGATCAGTCGCTCGACGACCGCCGTGGAGGACCCCACGACCGCTCCGTCGGAGATCACCTGGCCATGGATATCGCCGGCGGAACGCTCGACCGCGCGCACCCGCTCGTCCGGGGGTACGGCGGACAGCCCGTCCATCTCGCCGTCGAGCTGGTCGCGCAGTCCCTGCTCGAGGGTGTTCTCCACCCGGAGCTGCACGTAGAGCCCGAGCGCGAGCATCGCCACCGCCGTGGTGACCAGGAACGCGACCGCGACCCGGGCACGAAGCGACCAGCTCCAGCGGACGTCGCCGTCACTCACTCGGGCTCCCGGTGAGTCGGTAGCCGAGACCGCGGACCGTGCGCAGCGAGTCGACGCCGAACGGACGGTCGATCTTCTCCCGGAGGTAGCGGACATAGACGTCGACGACGTTGGACGATGTCTCGCGGACGTCGCCCCAGGCCTTCGTGAGCAGCTGGTCGCGGCTGAGGGTCTGCTCGGCTCGCCGCATCAGGGCTTCGAGCAGGGCCAGCTCGCGGGTCGACAGCTCGATCTCCACGTCGCCGCGCCACACCCGCCGGGACGCCGGATCCAGCCGCAGGTCGCCGACCTCGAGCACGGTCGGCCGCGGGACCGGGCCACGGCGCGCCAGGGCACGCATCCTGGCCAGCAGCTCTTCGAAGGCGAACGGCTTGCCGAGATAGTCGTCGGCACCGCTGTCGAGGCCGGTGATCCGGTCCGCGACGGCGTTGTGCGCGGTCAGCATGAGCACCGGCGTCCACACCCGCGAGCGGCGGATCCGGCGGCACACCTCGAAGCCGTCCAGGTCGGGAAGACGCACGTCGAGGAGGATCACGTCGTACCCCTCCTCCTCGAGGGCGGCGTCGACGGCTTCCCCGCCCGTCCCGACGATCGTCACCAGGTCGCCCCGCTCGGTCAGGCCGCGGGCGACCAGCCTGGCGAGCTTCGCCTCGTCTTCCACCAGCAACACGCGCACGTACCAACTCTAGGGATCGCGATGAGAACCAGATGAGAACCTCATGCCGTCCTCATCGACGAGTCGTAGCGTCGATCGCATGAACACACCGAAGATTTCCCGCAAGGCCGCCCTCGTCACCGGCGCAGTTCTCGGACTCGCCCTCGCCGCCAGCGGCGGCACCGCCTACGCACTCTCCAGTGGCGACGACGACGGAACTGATCGGCCGATCCCGGCCGCGGAGCGCGAGCAGGCCGAGGAGGCCGCGCTCGCCGAGACCGGCGGCGGCACCGTCACCGAGACCGAGGTCGACGACGAGGAGAGCAAGTACGAGGTCGAGGTCACCCTCGACGACGGTACCGAGGTCGACGTCCAGCTCGACGAGGACTTCAACGTGGTGTCGACCGAGGACGACGGCGCCGACGACCAGTCCGACGACGACTGACCCGCTCTGACCCGCTCTGACCCGCTCTGACCCGACGCTGACCCGACGCTGACCCCGAGGACCGATCATGAACCGTGGTGCCGCGGGCATCGCCGCCATACTCCTGCCCGCCGTGCTGGCCGGCTGCGGATCTGACCGTGGCTCGGACAGGGCCTCGGACAGCGGCCGGACCGACGACCCTGCCGTCGGCATGTCCGACGGTCCGCCGGCGCTTCCCCGGTCGGACGAGCCGTACGAGCTCGATCCGGCCGATCTGACACCCGAGGTCACCAATCCGTGGTTTCCGTTGGAGCCCGGGACCCGCTGGATCTACCGCGAGGTGGACGAGGAAGGGCAGGTCCTCAAGGTCGTCGTGACCGCGTCGTCGGAGACGCGGATGATCGAGAACGGCGTCGAGGCGCGCGTCGTCCGGGACACGGTGACCCTCGACGGGGAGATCATCGAGGACACCCTCGACTGGTACGCCCAGGACTCCGCCGGCACCGTCTGGTACCTCGGCGAGGACACCGCCGAGTTCGAGGACGGCTCCCTCACGTCCCACGCGGGTTCCTTCGAAGCGGGCGTCGACGATGCGCTGGCCGGGGTGATCATGCCGGCCGAGCCGACTGTGGGGCAGTCCTATCGCCAGGAGTACTACGCGGGCGTCGCCGAGGACAACGGCGAGGTGCTCGCGCTCGACGGCACCGCGACCGTCCCCGCCGGGTCCTACGCCGACCTGGTGCAGACCGTCGACACCAACGCCCTCGAGCCGGATGTGCTCGAGCACAAGTTCTACGCCGCGGGCGTCGGTGTGGTGCTGACCGTTGACCTGGAGAGCGACGGCCGCGAGGAGCTGGTCTCCGTGCGAACGGTGTCGGCCGCCGAGTCGCGACGGGCGGGTCGCGCGCAGCTCGGTGAGGCTTACTGAGGGTCTCGGGACGGTCGCTGCGTGGCCTTCTCGACCGACGACCCTCTGGCGGCAGCGACCGCGGCGTCGACCCGGTCGCGGGGACCGGCGACGAACACGTGCTCGACGTTGCGCCGTCGGCCAACCTCGCCGACCCGCTGCCCGGCGGGATTGTGGATGCCGATCAGCGCCCCGACGTACCGCTTGCGATCGAAGCCGAGCATCCGGACCTGGTCGTGCCCGGCATCGCGCAGCATGGCCGTCATCTGGTCGGCCGTGATCCACGACTCGTCGTTGTAGGAGACGACGACGACCTCGGCGCGCACCCGACCGAGCAGGTCGCCGAGGGCCGAGGGCATGGTGCGGCGGCTGTTGAACACGCTGCGGGTGTGGTCGTCGCGGCTGTCGACCCGCTTACAGGCGATGCCGTAGTGCTCCGGAGCGTCCCAGCGGATCAGCGTCTCCCAGATGTGGTAGTTCGTGAAGTAGCGATGCTGGTTGTAGGGCGGGTCGACGTACGCCAGGTCCACCGGACCGACCACGTCGACGACCCGGCTGGCGTCGCCGTGGATCGTGGTGCCCGGCCCCGGCAGCAGGGTTGGTCGCTCGAGCCGGAGGTCGCGGTGCGACCGCGGTGCCCACTGCTTGAGGTAAGCCATCTGGACGCCCGTCGTCGAGTCGACGCGGTCGGCCGCCAGCATCAGGCTGGTCAGCAGGATCGAGCGCAGCGGGTCACCCGGCGGGTGGTCGCGGTCGATGGCGTCCCGGATCGCGTCGACCCGGGCGCCGTTGCCCGGCTGGAAGAAGCGGGACCGCTCGCAGAACGTCTCGGTGAAGTAGCCGGGCCGGCCCGGAAGCGCGTCGAGCCGGACAAGAGCGCTGTCGAGTGCCTCCTCGTCCACCGCTGCCGCGTCGGTGGCGACGTAGCAGTCGCTCAGCACGGCGGAGTACGTCGCCAGGTCGCTCGCCGTGACCTTGATCCCCCGCCGCTTCAGCTCCTGCGCGACCCGCGTCGTGCCGGTGAAGAGGTCGAGTGCGGTGCGCGCGCCCGCCGCCACCGCAAGCTCCCCCAGCACCGGCACCAAGGTGCGCTTGGAGCCGAGGTACTTGATCACACGGGGAGCGTACGGCGGCCGCACCCCGGCGTCGGTCAGGCGCGAGCGTGCCAGGCCGCGAGCAGGTCGCGCTCGCGGTCGCGGCCGATGCCGGTGCCGGGCGCCTCGGGGTGGGCACGCAGCCACCCGAGGGTGTCGCGGGAGGTGTCCTCGATCGGGCGCAGGGTGAGCCCGGACTCCAGAGAGGGCTCGACGAAGTGCTGCATCATCCCGTCGTGGTCGGGGCGCGGCAACCAGAGTGGCAGGGCCTCCGGACCCATCCACGGCTCGACGCCCTGGTCAGCGAGGAAGGCCTGGTCGAGCCAGGTCAGCGTGGCGTCGGGGGCGCACGCGGCGAGCAGGTCGCCGATCGGGACTGGCCGGCCGACCCCGTCGAAGTCGCCCACGGTGTGCGCCTCGCTCAGGGTCACGATCCAGGCTGCGAGGTCGCGCACGTCGATCACCTGCACGATGTCGGCCGGGTCGCCGGGTGCGAGCACCTCGCCGCCCTCGGCCAGCCGCGCCGGCCAATAGCTGAACCGACCGGTCGGATCGCCCGGACCGACGATCAGACCGGGGCGGACAATAGTCGCCGATGCCGCTCCGCTGCGCACGACCTGCTCGCAGGCCACCTTCATCGGGCCGTAGGCCTCGGGCTCCTTGGCGAGGTCGACGTCGTCGGTGATCGGGTCGCGCAGCGGCACGGTGCCGGGACCGCCGGGGGTCGCGTCGTCGGCGTAGACGTTGATGGTCGACACGAAGACCCAGTGGGCGTCCGGGACGGCGTCGACCGCCCGTCGTACGTGCGAGGGCCGACGGGATACGTCGACCACGGCGTCATAGCCTTCAGCCAGGGTCGACGGTGGCTCCTCCGCGCGGTCCCAGGTGACCAGCGTCGCGCCGGCGGGGATGTCGCCGGACACACCGCGGCACGCGCAGGTCACGCTGTGTCCCCGCCGCAGCGCCTCGGCCGCGACCTCGCGGGACAGGAACACGGTGCCGCCGAGCACGAGCAGTCTCATAGGCCCACCTCAGCGGAGCCGCCCCGGCAGCCACAAGTGATTCCGCGCACAGCAGAAGCCCGGTCTGTCGGGACCGTCGGAAAGTAGCGGGTTTTCCCTGATTCGCACCTCGCTGCGCCTCCGTAGTTTCAAAGCACCACCTCTTGAGGAGACGCGCGATGAGCGAATCGATGCACAGCACCCTGGCGACGTACAGCGTCCAGCGCCGCCACCTCCAGGTCGTGCACCCCGCGCCGCCATCCCCGGCCGCGCCCGCCCCCGCAGCAACTGTCTCGACGACGCCGCCGTCGTGGGCCAACCGACTCTCGCGGCGCGAGGTCGAGGTCCTCCACTGCATCGCGGCCGGGCTGTCGACCACGGAGATCGCACAAGACCTGTTCATCTCCACCGCGACGGTGAAGAGCCACGTCGCCCGGCTGATCATGAAGGTCGAGGTCCGGGACCGGATCCAGCTCGTGATCGCGGCCTACCGTTCGGGCTTCGTGCAGGTGAACTGACAGTCGGCCAAGGGCGTCTGCCTGCCTGCGACCGGCACCAGCGTGACGACGCCGCGGCCGAGCCGCGCCGCCACCGCGTTCGCGCGATCGTTGCCGACGACCACGGCCGGGCGTCGCATGCTGGCCTCGCTTCCGCGCACCGGCGGTGGGGCGGGTGGGGCTCGAACCCACGACCCAAGGATTATGAGTCCTCTGCTCTGACCGACTGAGCTACCGCCCCTCGAGGTCGGAGCCTATCGAGCCGCATTGCTGGTTCCCGAACAGCCGTGGCGATGCAATGCTCGGCACATGGACGAGACGCCTCCCCCGCTCAAGTCGCTCCCCGAGAACTGGGACCGAGCCCTGGTGATCGCGGCCCACCCCGACGACGTCGAGTACGGCGCTGCCGGTGCGATCGCGCGCTGGACCGGGCAGGGCAAGAAGATCACCTACGTCATGGTCACCAGCGGTGAGGCCGGCATCGACGGCCTCGATCCGGATGAGTGCCGCACCGTCCGAGAGGCCGAGGAGGTCGCGTCCGCGGGGGTCGTCGGCGTCGAGGAGGTCGAGTTCCTCGGGTTCCCCGACGGCGTGCTGATCTACGGCCTCGAACTCCGCGCGGCGATCGCGAAGGTCGTGCGGAAGCACCAGCCCGAGATCGTGATCACCGGCAACTTCCGCGACACCTTCGGCCCTGGTGCCCTCAACCAGGCCGACCACATCGCCACCGGGCGCGCCGTACTGGACGGCGCCCGTGACGCCGGCAACCGCTGGGTCTTTCCCGAGCAGCTCAGCGACGACCCAGACGGTCTCAAGCCGTGGGGCGGCGTCCGGGCGGTCTGGGCTGCCGGGTCGCCCGAGGGACGCCACGGCGTCGACGTGACCGAGACCTTCGACAAGGGCGTTGAGTCGCTGGAGGCGCACGACGCCTACATCGAGGGGCTGGGCTGGGAGGGCTGGAGTGCGCGCGAGTTCCTCGAGGGCATCCTGCGTCACGGCGGCGCCCGGATGGGTACGACGTACGCCGCGGTCTTCGAGGTCTACTCGCTGGTGTGGGGCGGCACCGAGGAGGACTGACCTCCCGCGCAAGGGTTCAGGGGCCCTTGGTTTCGAGGCTCGGTGCACTCGCACCTCACCCAGCGGCGCGGCGCTTCTTCACGACCCACGCGCCCAGTCCGACCGCAGCCGCGCCGGCGGCGATCAACCCGGCACGGCTCTGCCAGCGGGCGTACTCCTCGGTGACCTGGGGCCAGGCCTCACCGATCGC
Organism: uncultured Actinomycetota bacterium; assembly: GCA_963756795.1. Lineage (GTDB taxonomy): Bacteria > Actinomycetota > Actinomycetes > Propionibacteriales > Nocardioidaceae > Nocardioides. Next base: position 165,839 of record CAVWPK010000011.1, read on the forward strand.
CGCGGCGGCGTCCTCGGGGGTCGGCTGAAGTCCCTCGACAGGTACCGGCGTGCCGAAGACCATCCGGACCTTGCGCGGCAACGGCCACCGGCGCTTCTCGGTGCCGGTGATGGTTGCCGGGACGATCGGCGCGCCGGCTTCGATCGCGAGCCGGGCCGCGCCGCGCTTCGGCGTACCCAGGCCCTCGTCGCGTACGCGGGTGCCTTCGGGGAAGAGCGCGAGCGCGTCGCCGCGGGCGAGGATCGCGCGCGCGGTGTCGAGCGCTTCGGCGTCGGACTCGCCGCGGCGCACCGGGAACGCACCCAATCGCAGGAAGATCCCGGCCATCGGCCCATCGAAATGCTCCGCCTTGCCCATGAAGTGCACCGGCCGGCGTAACACGATGGCCACGAAGAACGGGTCCCAGAAGCTCTTGTGGTTGGGCACGATGACAACCGGGCCCTTCTTGGGGACGTTTTCCCTGCCAGTGGCGGTGAAGCCGCACACGATGCGGAAGATCAGGGCAGCGGCGTACTTCACCAGCAGGTAGAGCGGTCCGCTGACGCCCTTCTCGCGCGCGATCCGGTGGGCTTCGTCGTTGCTCGTCACGACCGACATCCTGCCAGCGCGGCGACGCCGATCGGCTCAGTAGCCGTCCCCGGCGGTTGCTTCCTCGACGGTCTCCCCCGTCGGCAGGTAGGCGCACGCGTCCTCGGGGTCGTCTGCCGGGTCCCGCTCACCCTCGCCGTGCTTCTTCGGCGGCGGGTCGACCGCGCGATCGACGATCTCGTGCATCCACTCGAAATCAGGGTCCGCCGAGCTGAACTGCTCCGATGACCGGAACACCACCGACTTCACCTTGGCGTCCTTGACCTTGAGCGCCAGGTCGACGAACGCCGAGGCCAGCTCGCGCGGAATGTCGGTGTAGACGACCTCCTCGCCTGCCTTGAGCAGGTCGAGGTAACGCAGCAGCAGGTTGGCGGGATCGGCAGACTCGACGATCGCGTCCACCATGCAGCGCTGTCGCTCCATCCGCTCGTAGTCGTCGGAGCCCCACCGTCCGCGGGCGAACCACAGCGCCTGGAACCCGGTGAGGTGCTGGTCCGGTCCCGGCTCCAGGTAGTCGTCCGGCGGGATGCCCGCGTCGGTGTTGCCCCCGATCGCGATCGGCTCGTTGATGTTGACCGTCACGCCGCCCATCGCGTCGACGACCTGCTTGAAACCTTCGAGGTTGACCAGGACGTAGTACTCGACGGGGATCCCGAGCGACCCCTCGACGGCCTGCTTGATGGCGTCGGCCCCCTCGTTGGAGCTCTGGCCGAGGATGCCCGGGTGCAACGAGGGGATGTTGCGGTAGACCGCGTTGAGCATGTACTCGCCATCGGCGTAGTCGCCGTTCGAGAAACCGTAGGGGTAGAGGTCCTTCAGCGGACTGCCGTCGGGGAACTGCGCGTTCGCCATGTTGCGCGGCAGGCTGAACGTCACTGCCCTGCCGGTTTCGGTGTCCATGCTGAGCAGGATCATGCTGTCGGTGCGGACGCCTTCGCGGCCCTCGCCACCGTCACCACCGAGCAGCAGCACATTGATCCGATCCCGGCCGTCCCACGGGTTCTCCCCCGTCACCTCGTAATCCGGCGTCGTCGCGACCTCGTTGTCGTCGAACACGACGGTCACGAAGTTCGCGGTCGCGACTGCATACTGCGCAGCCCGTACGACGGGCGCGGCGAAGATCAGGCAGAAGACGATGACCGCGAGATTGCCGACGACCGTGTGCCAGCTCGGCCGCTCACGAGGGCGGATCAGCCGGTAGGACGTCCACACGACGAACAGCCAGACCAGCAACAGCACCGCGATCCCGACGGCCAGCACACGCAGGACCGTCGGATTGAACGCCAGGTCCACGGCACGGGTGCGAGCAGCTGCCCAGTCGAGGTCGTGACCGAAGTAGACGACCACCGAGCCGGCCACGACGGCCCAGCCGAGCAGCACGATCCAGCCGGCGAGGCGTCGCTTGGCGAACAGGTATCCGGTGCCGGGGACCATCGCCGAGACGAAGGTCAGGCCGAGCGTACCGGGGAGCCCGCGGGTGCGCCGCTCCCTCGGCCGCAGCGCCCGGCGGCCGCCCCGCGGCCGCCCCGGTCGCGGGTGCGCTGACGCAGGAGGCCGGGTTGGCCGGGTGGCCGGGTTGGCCGGGGTGGCTGGGCTCGTGGCTGGGCTCGCGGCGGCTCCGGCCGGGCTGACGGTTGATCGCCCCGACGGCGGGCACGCTTGCCGCCGGTCGCGGAGGCGTGCCGGAGCTGGCGGCGCTCGCGTCGCGACAGCCGGACAGACCGCGTCGCGCGTCGAGCGCCGCCCGGGCGCCCGGGGCTCGCCGTACCGGCCATCCGTACCTCTCGCAAACCGACGCGGGAGAACCCAACGCCCCCCGGCGACCAGATCCCACCACCAGTGTTCGACCAGTATCGCCACGGGAGGCCCGCAACGTCACATTGGTGCGACGTGTCCCACCGGCGGATCGGAGAGCAGAGTACGCAGCCAGTGGGCAGCAGCCGAGCCGAACTCCGCGCGCTCGTCGGCCGTCATGGTCGAGACGCAGCGCCGCCACGACTCGGTCCGTGCCAGCCGCGCGAGCTGGAGGGCTGCCGGCAACGCGCTCCGGAGCGCGCGTGCGGGCACCAGATCGGTCCAGACCTCGAGCGCTGCGTCGGCGATCCGGCGGAGCCGGAGGTCGTCCGGACCGGCATCGAGCTCGTTGGCGCTGACGTTGAGCGGGATGAGCAGCGCGCCCAGCGGCTCGGTGACGACGGCGTCGCCGAAGTCGAAGAAGCGCAGCGGCTCGTCGAGGCTGGCGGGGGCCGCCACGTTGGCCGCGTGGAGGTCGTTGTGGTTGAGGGTGGGCGGCAGGCCCAGATCAGCCACCTGGTCCGCCCAGCGGTCGATCGTCGGCAGCAGGGCCCGCAGCTGCTCCGCGACGTCCTCTGACAACCGACGCGGGTCACCGGGAGGCAGCGCGCCGAGCCGGCCGATCGCGTCGCCGACGTACGTCGTCGCACACTCGGGTGGCATCTCGGTGAGTTCGAGGTCGGCCGCGTGCGGCACGACCGCCCGTTGCAGCAGCGCGGCGTCGCGGACGATCCGGCACCACACGGCGGCGTCGTGGTCCCCGCCGACCTCGGCCAAGGTGTGGCCCAGGTCGGCCGTCAGCAGCAGGTCGCGACCGGGGTCGGCCGCGACGACGGGTACGACGTACTCCGGCGCGATCCTCTGGAGCGCGGAGAGCAGCCGCGCCTCGTGAGCCTGACCCGGACAGTTCTGCTTGGCGAAGTAGACGTCCCCACCGGCCCGAACCCGCCAGACCGCCGACCAGGGTCGGACCTTCACCGGCTCGAAGAGCTCCGGCTGCCCCACGGCGGACGTGACGAACGCCCGGAGCTCGGCGTCGAACGCCTCACTCCTCCAGACGTCACTGGTCCAGGTCTGCATGAGCGCAAGCGTGTCCCAGCGAGGGTCCGGCCGCCACCGGGTTTCCCGCGTGGACGACGGTGCCACGTTTGGCGAACCAGGCAACCGCGTTATTCAGCACCTCGGTCGCGGTCTCCGCCGTCTCATCGTCATCTGCCTTGACATAGGCCACACGGGAGTGGTGGTTGATCACGATATGCACGTAGCAGGTCGGAGCTCGTCGGTGAGCGGACTGCGGAAAGGGTCGCCGGGCAGTGCTGAGAAGAGCCCGCCCGATCGGACACGTTCGCCATGGGCCGATCCTCTGCTGTGCGGCCCGGTCCGGCGTCATTCGTGTCAGCCCTTCAGATCGCGGCGCCGGAATGCGACGGTGCCCACCGACAGCGCCAGGGCACGGAGAGCACGAGACCCCAGCACTCCACGGCTGACACCGGGAAGCCCGAGACCACGCCGGTGGCCGAGGGGTCGCCCGATCTCAGCCAGAGTTCTCGGTCTCCTGAGCGGCTTCGGCGTCCTCGATGAGCATGACCACGCCGCCTGGTTGACCGGGGTGGAGAGGTGTCAGCCTGATCCGTAGCCGGACCGGACGTCCACGTCGGTTGATCGCATCGACGGCGATCTCGTCCTCGTTGGCGCTGGAGTCGACTTGGGTTGACTCGAGCTGGCTGCGGATCTCTGCAACCGGCAGGCCGCTGTCGATGTCGAAGAACCTGGTGCCGACAACTTCGCCGGCGCGCAGCCCCCACATCTCTTCGGCCGCCGAGTTCCAGGTACGCACGACGAAGTCGACGTCGACGACCACGACGCCGACCGACACGCCATCCACGATGGAGGCAAGGTAGGCGTTCGCTTCATTGGTCTCGTCGGTGCGGACTCGCAGCTCTTCGTTGAGAGCCTCCATCTCCTCGTTGCTGGATCGCAGCTCTTCGTTGGTGGTCTCGAGCTCCTCGTTGGTCGACTGGAGCTCCTCGTTGGTGGTCTCGAGCTCCTCGACGGTGGACTGGAGCTCCTCGTTGGTGGTCTCGAGCTCCTCGTTCGAGGACTGGAGCTCCTCGTAGGCCGTCTCCAGCTCTTCGCTGGCGCGCTTGACCTCGGTCTGCATTTCCTTGAGGTCGGTCACCTCGAGGAAGGCAACGGCGACTCCGAGCAGGGGGTGCCGTGGTTGGCCGACCGGGGAGACGACGACGTCGAAGAAGCGCGAATCGTGGTCGCTGCCGCGACGCTCGACACCGCGGAGCTCCACGGTGCGCCGTTCCGAGGCGACAACTTCGATCGGGGTGCGGAGATCGACGGGCCGGTAGGAGATCTCCAGATTCTGGAAGGGCCGTCCGATGTCGGCCGTCACCAGGTCCAGAGTCTGGCGGGCCGCGGCATTGATCGCGACGACGGCACCTTCCGTGTCCACGATCAGGTGAGGAACCTGGATCGTCTCGAGCGCGACCGCGGCCAGCACCCTGGGAGATGCGGCATCATCGGCTCCCGGCTCGGGCCTGTCGGCCGTGTTTCGGGCTCGGTAGCCGTCGGTCTCCGAGGTCTTGGTGAAGATGCGGAACGACGTGTCGAGTGGCTTGAACAGCTCTCCGTAGCTGAGCAGCGTCTCCGCGCGACCGAGGAAGAGGTGCCCGCCGGACTTGAGGGCGTAGCGCAGCCGCCGCACGATCGCAGCTTGCGCCTCAGAGTTGAAGTACATGAGGGTGTTGCGGCACACCGCAAGGTCGAGCCTGGAGATGGGTGCGTCGCTGGTCAGGTCGTGGCGTCCGAAGATGACCGAACGACGCAGGTCTTGCCGAAAGCTGTGCTCTGCGCCTCGCTTGTCGAAGTAGCGCTCTCGCACACCTTCGGGCAGCGAGTCCAAGGACGTCGTCGGATAGGTGCCGGTTCGCGCTTGAGCGAGTGCGTGCTCGTCGATGTCGGTTGCATAGATCTTGACCTGGGAGCGGAAGTCGGAGTCGCCCATCTCCTCGGCGAACAGGATCGCCAGGGAGTAGGCCTCTTCTCCGGAGGCGCAGCCGGCGCTCCAGATCCGGATCCCCGCTCCATCGGCCTTCCCGACGATCCGGGGCACGACCGACTCGGCAAGGTACTCCCATGCTTTCGGGTCCCGGAAGAACGACGTGACGTTGATCAGAATCGTGTTGAACAACAGTTCGTACTCGTCAGCATGGACTTCGAGATAGTCCAGGTACTCGGTGAAGTCGCCGAGCTGAAGCTCGTGGAGCCGCTTCTGAACCCGCCTGATCAATGTGGGACGTTTGTAACCGGAGAAGTCGAAGCCCCTGGTGCGCCCGAGGTAGTCGATCAGGGCCTCGAAGCTCGGATCGGGGGTTGGGACGTCGACCATTACTCGCCGCCCGCGACCAAGGTGATCAGGGCGGGCGCGATGTCGTTCAGCGGGAGCACGAAGTCGACGGTGCCGGTCGCGATAGCAGCACCGGGCATGCCGAAGAACTCGCTGCTTGCCTCGTCCTGCGCGATCACAGTTCCTCCGACCTTCTTGACGGCGTTCACACCCATGCTGCCATCGGCCCCCGTACCAGTCAGCACCACCGCGATCGCACGCTCGTGGTAGCTGCCCGCCATCGACTCGAACATCAGGTCGGCCGATGGTCGCACGAAGTGGACGAGCTCTGACTCCGACAACGTCAGAGTGCCGTCAGTGTTGAGCAGCAGATGACGGTTCGGCGGTGCGATATGGGCGCTCCCCGGCATCAGCCGGTCGCCTGCCTTCGCCTCGACGATGTTGAGCCTGCAGGAACGTCCGAGGATCTCCGCCAGGAGGCTCTTGTGGCGGGGGTCCAGGTGCTGGACGACCACGACGGCCGCGGGAAAGTCTGCGCCGAGCCCGCCGAGGACTTCCTGAAGCGCCTTCAGACCACCGGCGGATGCTGCAATCGCGACGACATCGAACGCCGGGGAACCGGCGGGGCGCGTCGACTCAGCCATGGAGTCCGCATAGTTTCGCCGTCAGGGCGACGAGAGCCGGGCCATCGCCGTACGGAATGATCGCGTCGTACTCCGTTGCCCCCGCATGCGCGGCATCGTTCCCCGAACGGTCGGGTCCGCGGACGACCAACAGGATGCGACTATCCGGACAGAAGCTGCGCAGCTGGTTGGTGAGACTCGGCACCTCCGTGTCGCCGGACACCCGGACGTCTCGACCGTCGTGGGGCCGTTCCCGTCCGAGAATCACGAGGTCGGGCTGGTCCAGGATGCTTCGCGCGAGAGTCTCGGTCTCGTCCGGGCGCGAGTCGACGTCGAACCGAAGGTCCCGGCGTAGGGCGGCGAGGACAAACGGGTGGAATGGTCCGTTTCCCTCGCGGACCAGCACCCTTGGCCGCTGCTTGGTCGGAGCGGTGGTTCGTGAGCTCGCGCGGATCTGCCGGTCGATCGCCCGCCCCAGCGCGTCGACCCCCCGAAGCGCACGGGAGTGCTCGAGCTCGAGTCGAAGCTCCACGCTGCGGGCCACGGTTCGGCTGGCACGCTCGTGATTCCGCAACGTCTCGGAGCTGGTCTCGCGTGTACGAGCCAATGCACGATCGCGCAGCACGGAGCGTCGCCTTGCGCTCATCGGGAAGAAATCGACCGGGATCGTCGCGAGATCCATCTCTCCAAGCGTGATCGACGCCGACAGCTCCGCCAACCGCTGGTTGTGGTTACGGGCGTACCGGCGAAGCGAACCGAACGCCGACTCGAGCGGCACGCCCGAGCGCTGGGCAATCATGCCCTTGGCCTGCTCGATCACTACTCGGTCCTGAAGCGCGCGCTCAAGTTGAGCTGCGCGAGTCCGCGCGTCCTGAAGTTCGGCCTGACGCTTCAGGTGCAGGGCCACCAGGTCGGCCAGCGGCTGGAGGATGCCCGCGTCCACCGCCACTCCCGTCGGCGCGAACACCTCGATCGCACCGACCGGGTCGTCTCGACCAATCACGAAGGTGTGCACAGCGTCGTAGCCAGCCTTGCGAGCCGCCCGTGGCCATGCCTCGGCTGCCTCATCCGACAGCCGCAGGGTGGCCGAACCGACTCCGGTCGTGAGCACATCGTGCGCGGAACCCTCGCCCAACTGCATGCCTAGCGCCCCCACGGCGCGGGCACGAGTCGTCGACCCCGCAACTACAGGCGGTTGATCACCCTTGCCGAGGAGCACGACGCCCATCTCGCCTCCGGAGCACAGATCGCTGGTCTGGCGCGCAAGGAGGGTGGCGAACTCGTCACGCGCGACACCATCCTCTCCAGCCTCGAGCACCGCGGCGACAACCCGGGCGAACACTGCCAGTGAATCGCTCATTGTGACCCTCCGTTCCGGTGACCCGCCCACCTTGTGACGCCAGGGACGTCGGCCGCCCCAGCGCACAGCCTCGCTCCCCGAGACTGCGACCACACCCAGTCGCCCACTCCAAGGTACGCCCCGATCCGGCATGTGCGGCTTTCTGCATCAGACCTCGATACCGATTTCTCGTCGGTGGCGCTCGCAAACTGCGCACGGCGCTGGCGTGCCGGCGCCGTCCCGGAGCCGCTCGGGCCGCGGCCCACTCCCTTGGCAGCGAGCCCTCTCAGCCCATTGACCCTCGGCCCCGAGGAGTTCGAGTGCAGGATGGGGACGTGAGAATCAACCTCGTGGGCGGCGTGTGGGGTCCTGCCGTCCGGATCGTCCTGGTCGGTCTCGCGTTCGGGCTCGGGTTCGTGGTCGTCTACTACGCCACGGTTCGCACCGTCCAGGGGCGCCTGTTCGGGGACGCGTCACTGCGTGGAGCCCTGCTGACCCGTTCGGCCCTCGCCGACGGTGCCGAGACCGTGTTGAACGTGGTCTCGGTTGCCTCGTTGCTGGGAGCGGTTGCCTTGGTCGCCACTGTCGCCCTGGTGCGGCTCGCGCGCGTGCAGGGGCTGGCGGCCATCGGCCTCCTGATCGGCGCGAACGTCTCCACCCTGGTGTTGAAGAACTACCTGCTGGAGAGACCGGACCTCGGGATCCGTGAGGTCTCGCCGGCCACGCTCAACAGTCTTCCGAGCGGTCATGCCACGGCGGTGTTCTCAGCGTCCGTCGCGCTCCTGCTCGTCGTTCCCGCCCGGTGGCGATACCCAGTCTCGCTCGCCGGACTCGTGATCGCGACGGTGACCGCGCTCGCCACCATGTCGGCGGGATGGCACCGCGCAGGAGACTCCATGGCTGCGTTCCTCCTGGTCGGGGTGTGGACCGCCATCGCGGCCGGTGCGGTCCTGGTCGCGGACACCGGCGGCGCCGGTGACCGGGAGACCTTTGAGTGGCCACAGTCAACGCGCTGGCTGGCCGCAGTCTTGGCTGCCTTGCTCACCCTCAGCGTCGCGCTGGGCATCGCTCTGAACGCCGCAGGTTCGATCCGCGACGCAACGCTCGGCACGTGGGTCGCGTTCGGGGTCGGTTGCCTGCTGATCACCAGCACCGGCATTGCAGTCCTCGGGGGCATCCTCCATGTGCTGGACCTCATGGACGCGCGCCGATCGCCTAGGGGCACACCGTCGCCGCGATCAACAGGGGACGCTTCGCAGGCGTGACCGCGTCGACGCGCCCGGTCTCAACGGGCACCGGAGGTTGCGCTTCCAGAACCGTTCCGCCGGTTGTGTGAGAGGGCTAGCCTGGCATCAGAGTCGGGCCACGGCTGATCAAGTCAACCGAGAGGACCGCGTCGGTTTTTCGGGCCGCTCAGAGTCACAGGGATGGTGTCATGAGCTGGTGGATGTGGTTGATCGTGATCGCCGTAGTTCTCGTGGTGCTCGGGGCGGGCTTGCTGTCGATTCAGGCCCGCCGCCGCCGCGGTGGGGTCATCATCGACCCGGCGCAGTCCCCGCGCACGCGCCGCCGGGGGGTGCAGCGATGAGTCGGCTGATGCGCACATCGGAGCTGATGAAGCGTCCCGTGGTCACGTTGGGCGGTGAGGACGTCGCGCAGGTCAAGGACATCGTCTACTCCGCCAGTGGCGGCGCCGTGGGCGGCTTCACCCTTGCCGGCCGGGGCCTGATGTCCGGGCCACTGAAGCAGGCGCTGGCCTGGTCGTCGGTGATGGCGCTGGGTCCGGATGCGGTGATGATCCGCGATCAGGACGTGCTCGAGCCGACAGCAAGTGTGTTGGATCGATCCGCCGCCACGGGTGGCTCCGGGGGCAACGTGCTGGGCTCTCAGGTGCTCACCGACACCGGGACCGAACTCGGCACGGTCGTCGACGTCGTCCTGGAGACCGCTGAGCGCGGCGCCGGCCAGTGCGATGTGGTGGGCTATGAGGTCGAGGCCTCTGAGGCGCTCGGGACGAAGGGGACCAAGGTGTTCGTACCGCTGCCCGACACCCTCGCCGCGTCCGGCGATCATCTGCTGGTGCCGGCGAGCGCCAGGGACTTCGTGGCTCACGACCTCGCGGGCTTCGGCGCCGCCGTGCGAGCGTTTCGTCAACAGCTGCAGGGGACCAGCTGATGAGGTTCTCGGAGGCCTTCGGGCGTGAGGTCGTGAGCCGCAGCACCGCCGAGACGGTGGGGCAGGTCGGGGAGTTCGTGGTCGACCCTCGGTCCCACAGCATCGTCGCCGTCACCCTGAAAAAGACCCAGCACGGCGACACGGTCCTGTGGCCCGCCCTGAGCGCCTTCGGCGTGGACGCGGTGACCGTCCCTGGCGCCGAGGTAATTCTCGAAGCCAACGATGCGGTCGCTGCCTTGGCGGGCAAGAACCAACGGTTGCTCGGCAAGAGGGTCCTCAATACCGACGGTGAGGACCTCGGGGAGGTGACGGATGCCGAGTTCGACCCCGCTACCGGCGTGCTCACGGCATTGCTGCTCGCGACCGGCAGTGTCCGAGGCGAGCGGCTGATCGGCATCGGCACCTACGCAGCCGTCGTCCACGCCGAATCGTAGAGCCCGGCGGGCGCAGGTAGGGGCGCGCGGGTCGGGGCGAGTTCGGGTGCGCGGTTCTCGCTAGTGACCTATCGGCACCTGACCCAGCGGTGCTCAGCTGGTGACCGCGAGCTTGCCGCACACCTTGCCGGCTTCTAGCTGGCGGAGAGCTTCGGGCACCTGATCCAGCGAATAGCTCCGCAGCAGACTCGGGCTGAGCCGATTCGTCTCGATCAGTTCCACGAGAGGTGCAAGCACGCCTACGCACTCATCGACAGCTACGTCTACGGATTCGCGGTCCAGGAAGCATCTCTGCCTTTCGAGGGACCGAAACCGGTCGGAGAGATCGCGGAGTCGATCATTGCGTTGATGGCAACCGGCGAATACCCCGCGATGGTCGAGATGGCAACGACCTGTTACCTGCAACCCGGATACGACTTCGCCGATGAGTTCGAGTTCGGACTCGATCTCATCCTCGACGGGCTGGAGAGGCGGCGCGCCTGACTGGAGGCTGGTCCAGCACGATGGTCGCCGTGCCATGAAGCGGAACGAAAAACGACCCGCGATCTGCATGCACGCAGGTCACGGGCCGTTCTCGTTGGCTCCCCCGGTTGGACTCGAACCAACAACCCTCCGGTTAACAGCCGAATGCTCTGCCAGTTGAGCTACAGGGGACCGTCGTCCAGCAGCGCTGGACAGCCCGCACAGGTTAGCAAGGTCGACGGGCACCGATGAAATTGGTGTCGGCTACTCCCCCACGTCGCCGCGAGCCCGGTCGAGCGCGTCGGCGACCACCGCCGCGACACCAGGATCAGCGGGATCCACGCCGTCGTCGTACTCGACGAACCAAGCGAGATCACCCGCTCCGCCCGGGGCCCGGCGACCAAGGACGCGCACACCGCGCTGGCCGTTGACCGACACGTGCCGTTGCACCACGATGCTTGCCGTCACCCGCTCCCGAACCAGCGACAGGAGCCGGTCGGGGGCGTCGAGCGTGAGCCGGTGCTCCGGCTGGGGCCGACCGTAGATGCCGACCTCGACGACGCGGAACTCGCGCTCCTCGACGTCCCACTCGGCAGTGGAGATCTCCTGCCACGGCAGCCGGGGCGGCTCGCGGCCGGGCAGGTGGAGCGCGTCCCGGCTGCCGGCGACCAGGGCGCCGTCCTCGGTCTCGGCCCAGGCAAGCAGCCGCTCGCCGCGGGCCACTGACGCCAGCCTGGGCCGGCGCCTCACGCGCTGACGATCCGGTCGCGGAGGGTACGGCGATGCTGCTCGAGCGCGGCGAGCTCACCGAACATCTTGTTGTAGTCGGTTGCCTGCTCGACCGGGTTGGTCCGCTGGAGGCGCGACTTGACCTCCGCGATCCGCCGCAGCGCCGTGAGCTCAAGGAGCCGGAACACGTGGTGGGCGACGTACGACGCGTCCGGCTCGTGGGTCGCCGGGATCGGCTCGACCGCCAGCGCGCTCACGGCGGAGACGACCTCGGGCTCTGTGGCCGCGTCGCGGACCTTGCTCACCCAACCCGGGTCGCCGTCACCGGCCGCAGGTCCGCCTGCCGCCTCGACCAACGTCCACACGGCGCGATAGGTGGGATGGGTGAAGTCGTTGGCGCCGATGTCGGCGGTCGTGCGGCCGATCGCGAGCGGGTGCTGGAGGACGAGCTTGAGCGTCTCGCGCTCGATGCCGAACCGCGGGTCGCGCAGGTTGGGGAGCTCGCGACGGGTGGGCCGCGCAGCCTCCTCCTCGACCGCGGTGGGCCGGGGATCAGGTCGGGACCCTCGCGACGCGGCGCGTCGTACCTCTGTCCGGGCCTCCTCGGGATCGACGCCGACCAGTGCGGCGAGCTCGCGGGCGAAGGCGTCGACCTTCGACTTGTCGCGCACGCTCGCGACCAGCCGGGCCGCCTCCCGCAGCGCGTCGACCCGGCTGTCGGCCCGGTCGAGGTCGTAGCGGCCGACGACATGGGCGAGCACGAACCGGTAGAGCGGCTGCCGGGTCGCGATCAGCTCGCGTACGGCGGCGTCACCGGCCTGGATCCGCAGGTCGCAGGGGTCCATGCCGTCCGGCGCGACGGCGACGTAGGTCTGGGCGACGTACTGCTGGTCGCCCTGGAAGACCTTGAGCGCGGCCTTCTGACCGGCCGCGTCGCCGTCGAAGGTGAAGATCATCTCGCCACGGAACTCCTCGTGGTCGGCGAGCAGCCGGCGCAGCACCTTCGCGTGCTCGTCGCCGAACGCGGTGCCGCAGGTCGCCACCGCGGTGGTGACGCCGGCCAGGTGGCAGGCCATCACGTCGGTGTAGCCCTCGACGATGACTGCCTGGGAGGTGCGCGCCATGTCGCGGCGGGCGAGGTCGACCCCGTAGAGCACCTGGCTCTTCTTGTAGATCGGCGTCTCGGGCGTGTTGAGGTACTTGGCCTCGATCTTGTCGTCGTCGAAGATCCGGCGGGCGCCGAAGCCGATCGTGTCGCCGGACGTCTCGCGAATCGGCCACAGCAGCCGGCCGCGGAAACGGTCGTAGGGCCCGCGACCGACGGCGACCAGACCCGCGGCGACTGCCTCGTCGAGGGTGAACTTCCGTTCGCGCAGGTGCTGCCACAGGGCTTCGCCGTCCCGTGGGGCGAAGCCCACACCGAAATGAGCGGCCGACGCCTGGTCGAAGCCGCGCCCGGTCAGGAACTGGCGGCCCTGGAGCGCTTCGGGACCAGCGAGCCGGGCGGCGTAGAACTCCTGTGCGACCGCATGCGCCTCGATCAGCCGACGGCGCTGCGGACCCTTGGGCCGGTCGTCCGGGCCGCCGCCCTCCTCCCGGCGCAGCTGCACGCCGTACTTGTCAGCCAGCCGCTCGACCGACTCGACGAAGGTCAGCCCGTCGATCTTCATCAGGAAGGCGATCACGTCGCCGCCTTCCTGGCAGCCGAAGCAGTGGAAGAAGTTCCGCGAGGGCGTCACGTGGAAGGACGGCGACTTCTCGTCGTGGAAGGGGCACAGGCCCTTCAGCGACCCGCCGCCCGCGTTGCGCAGGGTGACGTAGCCCGACACCACATCTTCGATCGTGGCCTTCTCGCGCACGGCCGCGATGTCGTCATCGCGAATCCGGCCGGCCATGTCGGCGATCCTAGGCGCAGGTCCCGACGGTGGTCAGTAGTCCCCCGCCACCCCGTTGACCGGCGGCTCGCCGGTGACGAGCCGGTGCAGCTGGTCGCGCAGCAACCGGTGGGCCGGTGGCCACATCGCACTGCTGGCTTTGCCGAGCTCGAACGGCAGCCAGGCCAGCGGGAGCGCGGCTGGCAGGTCCACGACCGCGCCCGAGCGGTAGTCTCCGGCCGGTGGAGGTCGTCGAGGAGCGGTACGACACGGCGGACTGCGAGCGGATCGTGCCGGAGCCGCCGAAGCGCGTCGACGCGCCCGAGCGGAAGCCCTACGAGCGCGACCGTGCGCGCGTCGTACACGCCGCGTCGTTCCGCAGGCTCGCGGCGAAGACCCAGGTCGTGGGTCCGCAGAGCGACGACTTCGTCCGCAACCGGCTGACCCACAGCCTCGAGGTCGCCCAGATCGCCCGCGACCTCTCCCGCGCGCTGGGCACCCATCCCGACATCGCCGAGACGGCGGCGCTCGCCCACGACCTCGGACACCCCCCGTTCGGACACAACGGGGAGCGCGCGCTCGACCGGCTCGCCGCCGACTGCGGAGGGTTCGAGGGCAACGCTCAGACCCTGCGCCTGCTCACCCGCCTCGAGGCGAAGACCGCGGACGAGTCCGGCGCCTCGGTCGGACTCAACCTGACCCGGGCCACGCTCGACGCCTGCACGAAGTACCCGTGGACGAGAGCTGAGGCTCCGCTGCCCGGCGGGGTGCACAGCGACGGCATGACCCGCGAAGGTGCCAAGTTCGGCGTCTACGACGATGACCGGCCAGCTTTCGACTGGATCCGGACCGGAGCCCCGGCCGGGCGCCGCCGCTGCGTGGAGGCACAGGTCATGGACCTTGCCGACGACGTCGCCTACTCCGTGCACGACATCGAGGACGGCACCGTCGCCGGCAAGATCGACCTCACCCGCCTGGACCGCGCGGCCGTCTGGGGGACGGTTCGCTCGTGGTACTCCCCCGGCACCACCGACGACGCGCTCGACGATGTGCTCGACCGGTTGCGGCGGATCGGCAGCTGGCCGACGTCGTCGTACGACGGCACCCGCGGCAGCCTGGCCGCGCTGAAGAACCTCACCAGCGACCTGATCGGGCGCTTCTGCGGAGCCGTGCAACAGGCGACGTTCGCGGAGAGCGACGGCCCGTTCGTGCGCTACCACGCCGACCTGGTCGTCCCCGAGGAGACGTGGACCGAGATCACGGCGCTCAAGGGCATCGCCGCCTACTACGTGATGCAGGCCGACGACCGGGTCGCGCTCCAGGCCCGGCAGCGCGACCTCCTTGCCGAGCTGGTCACGATCCTGCTGGACCGAGCGCCCGCCGAGCTCGACGAGGCGTTCCTCGCCGACTGGCACGCCGCGGCCGACGACGCCGCGCGGTTGCGCGTCGTCCTCGACCAGGTCGCGTCACTGACCGACGCGTCCGCCGTCGGCTGGTACGACCGGCTGCGCTAGGCGCGGCTGCGGCGTGCCCGGGCCGCGAAACAGGTACCAGGCGGCCAGCACTCCGCTGGACACGATGACGGTGAGATAGAGCGCCAGGCTGACGGCGTCGTCGCTGCCGATGTCCGGGACCCGCGCGGCGAGCGGACCGATGAGCACCAGGTCGTAGGCGAGGAACCCCGCCAGCTGACCGCCGGCGTGGGTCCAGGTGCCTGCGAGGGCACCGACGACGAAGTAGCTGGCTGCGCCGAGGAACATCAGGCCGACCACGACGCCCACGTCGGACGACACCGGCCAGGGCATCACCTCCACTCCGGCGAGAAGCGCGACCGCGACCGCGACCAGGACCGTCGCGAACACGACGAACGCCCCGCGCACCACGGTCGGGGTCCGTGCGGCCCCGGCCGGGGTGCGACGGAAGGCAGCGATCATCCAGACACCGAAGGCGAGGGTCGGGGCCGTCGCGACGAGGAGCGGCAGCGGGCCGGCGGACCCGTCGGGGTCGGCAACCACCAGGAAGACCATCAACGGCACCAGGATCGTCACGTAGTCGACCCCGACGCCCACCAGACCCGCCGGCTCATCGGCGAGGATGCACCACGCGCTCGACGCGGAGGCGGCGAGCAGGAACGACGCCAGGAAGGTGAAGGTCAGCGGCGTCGTACCGGGGAACGGCCAGCGGTCGAGGACGGCCGGCACATCGGCAAGGATCGCGAGGCCGATCGCGGCCTGGGCCAGGGCCACGATCCATACCGCCGCGCGGGCGGCCTGCCCGGGTGTGCGAGCGGCTGTATCCGTCAGAATCACACCGCAGGAAACCACAGCCGGGTTCCCAGCCGCAGGCTTCTGGCGGAACCGACCGACGGTCGCCACGCTCGCGACGTACGATCAACGGCAGGTCGATGGAACGGCGGTGCATCCGGTGCCGCACCCTCGCCCCAGGAGAGGCGGCGCCGTGGGTTCCCCACGAGTGCACAACCCGCAGCGGTACCCGCAGCCGCTCGGTGCCCTCCGCCTGGAGCTGGCACCGACGTTCGGCCATGCTGAGGCGGACGGCCTGTGGTGGCCCTACTCACGCGACCTGACCCGTGAGGCTGCCCACCTGATCGATGACTTCCCCGCGACCCGCGGCCGGATCGACCGCTTGGTCTACGCGCCCGACGACTGGGACGTCGTAGCGACCGAGGTGTTCACCAGCCGGGGCCGGGTGAAGGCGGGTTTCCTCGCACCCGAGCGACGCGGCGGGGTCGTGCTGGTCCGGCTCACCGGCGACGGGATCATCCAGCTCCGCGTCGCCTGGGCAGCGCCGGGCTGGCGGATGCGCCCGCGCTAGCGGGCTGATCGCCCCCCGGTCCACCCTGCTGGTCCGGAGCGACACAGTGGCAGGCGGACCGTGCCGGGGTGCGACGCAGCGCTCATGCCAGGGTTACGCCCGGCGGAGTCACCTGGCAGATCTCATATCTCCACCACCCATCGCGCCCTCTTCGGACGACGTTGAGGGCGTGGGGGGCGACGACCAGCGCGGTCCGACCGGCCTGTAGCACGACGGTGGGTTCGGCGACGTAGGTCCAGTCCGCAGCGATGAGCGCGCGAGCCGATCCTGCGAGGTCTGGTGCGCCTCGACCTGCTCCGGTCATCGGCACCACCAGCAGACCACCGGGCGCGAACAGCCTCAGCAGACCCTCGAGATCGCCGAGAACCAGGGCGTCCTCGAGCAGCGTCTCGAGCTCTTCGGGGGTCTGACCGCCGGTCGGGTCACGCTCCGACATGGACTAGAAGCTGAGACCGTAACGTTCGAGAAGCGGCATCGTCGCCTCGAAGTCCGCGTCACAGCGGTACGGAGCAGCGCGCTCGGCGAGCTCGTCGGGTGTGAGTGGTTCAACGAGGGAGCCGAAGGACCGGAACAACTCTTCGATGCCACCCGGGGAGATGAACTCCAGCATCGACGCAGGTTCGTCGTCCGCGTTGAAGAACGTGTGCCATTCACCCCGGGGCTTGAACAGCAGATCGCCGGCCTCGGCGAACAGTTCCGTCCCGTTCGAGACGGCTCCGACCCGACCGCTCAGCACATAGGTGTATTCATCCTCGTCATGGTGGAGGTGCATGGGTGCGGCCAACGAATGCGGCGCGAGCAGGTGCTGGACGACTGCGAACCGGTGATCGGTGTCGCGGCCATCGATCAGGAACCTGTTGCGCACTCCGCCGACGCTTTCGAAGATCGGTCCGTCAGCCGCTGTGAGCACCTTCGCAGTCGTTACGTTCTGCTCGCTCATGTCGGATCACGCTAGGCGGGCAGCTGGCGACCGTACATTCCAAACTTCTGGTATTTCCCCGGCCCCCGTCTGCTCCCACAATGGGCAGGTGGGTGTGCACGCACGACAGCGGGCGATCGACCGGATCGCACGGCTCGCAACCCAGCACCTCGACCTGGCCGCGTTCTGGTCGCAGTGCTCGGAGGCGATCGACCCGACGCTGCCGAACTTCGGCGGTGCCTGCTGGTTCACGCTGGACCCCGACTCGCTGCTGGTCACCAGCCACGTGAACGACACCATGCCCGAGCTGCCCGCGAGCTGGGGCGCCTTGGAGTACTACGAGGACGACGTGCACAAGCTGTCCGACGTGGTGACCTCACCCACCGGGGTCTCGACCCTGCTCGCGGCTACCGCGGGAGACCCGACCGCGAGCCCGCGCTGGCAGCGCAACATGGAGTACGGCGGTGACCAGGAGATGATCGGCGCCATACGCTCCCCGTCAGGGCGGGTGTGGGGTGCCGTGAGTCTCTACCGTGAACCTGGACAACCGACCTTCGACGGCGCCGACGAGGCGTTTCTGAAGGCGCTCGCGCCCTCGCTCGCACTCGGAGCTCGCCGTGCCCTGCTCGTGGGCGAAGCAGCCGAGCCTCAGGGAACCGAGGCCCCCGGCCTGGTCGTCCTCTCCGCCGACTGGGAGATCGAGTCCGCGACGCCTGGCTCCGCGCGCTGGTTGGCCGATCTCCCTGACGGCGACTGGGACGCCGGCACCCTCCCCTCGGCAGTGCTGGCCGTTGCCGGCCAGGCGCTTCGGACCGCAACCGTTGGCGGCGGACCGGGGGGCGTGGCGGTATCTCGGGTCCTGACCCGCTCGGGAAGGTGGGTGGTACTCCACGGGGCTGCGATGGACGGAGCGAGCCGGCGGGTAGCGGTCATCGTCGAACCTGCTCACCCCGCGCGGATCGCCCCCCTCCTCATGTCGGCCTATGGGTTGAGCGACCGCGAGCAGGACGTCACCCGACTGGTGCTGCAAGGGCTGACCACCACCGAGATCGGCCGCCGGCTGGCCATCTCGCCGCACACGGTCCAGGAACATCTCAAGTCCGTCTTCGACAAGGCCTCCGTGCGAAGCCGCCGCGACCTCGTCGGCAAGGTCTTCCTCATGCACTACGAGCCGCGCCTCCGCGACAACGAGCGCCGCAAGGCGCACGACAAGCCCCTGCGCGGCGGACCATTCGCAGCCGCCGAACAGGACCGGATTCCCGGATGAGCGGACAGCGCCTCGTCCCGATCGCGGCGCCGACGGAGTGAATGCCGGAACCCAGGACCGCTTGCACAGAAAGCTGGTGACAGGCCGTGCGCGGGGCGGTCTACTGGCAGAGCGAGGTATTCGAACCCCGTGAATGCCCACGCAGACGGGGAGTCGGAATCCGTCAAGCGGACGCAGTACCGAGGCTCTCGAGGCCGATCAGGTCGGCGAACCGCGAGAAGTGCCGGGTGTTGTCGGTGACGATCACGCTCGCCTGGTGCGCGAGCGCCATCGCAAGGACGTTCGCATCGTGAACCGGCCTGCCCGCCGCGGAGCGGGCGCCGATCAGGTCCATCAGGCGCCGGGTCGTGGAGACGTCCTCGGGCAGGACCTCCATGTCG
This sequence comes from uncultured Actinomycetota bacterium, assembly GCA_963756795.1. Classification (GTDB taxonomy): domain Bacteria; phylum Actinomycetota; class Actinomycetes; order Propionibacteriales; family Nocardioidaceae; genus Nocardioides. The sequence goes on from CAVWPK010000011.1 coordinate 184,616, forward strand.
TCGAGGAACTGTTCCACGTTCGCCCGTGAATGCCGCTCGGTATTCGTGGCCCTCGTCGTCCCGATGCACCCGTCGAACATGGTTGCATCGTGCACACATGCAACCTAGCCTGAACGCATGACTATGATCCAGATCCGCAACGTGCCCGAGGATGTGCATCGACGGCTCAAGGCGCGCGCGGCCCTCGAAGGCGTCTCGTTGTCTGATCTCGCACTCGCCGAGCTCCGACGATCGCTCGACCGCCCCACTCGCCGTGAGCTGCTCGAGCTTGTTGCGTCTCGAGAGCCCGTCCGCACCGGCCCCTCCTCGACCGAGCTGGTTGACGCAGCGCGCAACGCCTCGTGATCGTCCTTGACGCATCTGCTGCGATCGAGTGGCTCCTCGTCCGCGACGCCGCCGAAGCCGTGGCCGCCCGATTCAGCGACCCCGACATCGCCGTGCACGCACCCTCACTGATCGGCGTCGAGGTTGCCGCCGCTCTACGCGGCCTCGTGCTGGGTGGGCACACAACGCCAGCGCGGGCGGCACTCGCCCTCAACGACCTGACCTCGTCGGACATCAATCTCCACGACCCGACGCCGCTGCTCACACGCGCTTGGGAACTGCGCAACAACCTGACGCCGTACGACGCGGTCTACGTCGCCCTCGCCGAGGTGCTCGACGCGACCCTGATCACGACCGACGCCCGAATCGCTAAAGCGCCGCGCTTACGCGCGGCAATCGACGTCGTCACAACGAGGTGAACCGCCGACAGCGAATGCCGGAGTTTACTGGCGGACCGTATTATTCGAACCCCGTGGATTCACCTGAGGACCGGTCGCCGAGATCGGTCGGTGGGTCCTGATCACAACTCTGCGAGTCGCTGGTTGAGGCGGTGGGCGATCTCGTCCAAGCGCGATACCTGGCCCCAGGTTGCGACCATGCTGTCGAAGGCCACGTCGCCGTTCGAGGTTTCGGCCACTAGCCGCGCGGAGGCGAGCCCCGAGTGATGGCGTTCGACCCGGAAGGAACGGACATCGGCCACCGGGATGGTCAGCTCTCGTTGACCGACCTGGCGCACTGAGGTGCCGTCGATGACGATCGCGCCACCCGGCAGCCAAGTGCCGATGAGCAATGCGGAACCACCCGCGGCGACGACTGCGAGTGGTGGGGGAAGTGTGTGCGCGAGCGGGGTGAATGTCAGCGTCGCCCACGCTGCGGAGGCGAATGCAACAATCAAGAGCAGGCTGATGGGGCGGGAGATGCGCAACGGCGGCACCTCACTCGTCGCTGGCCCCGCGTCGTGAGCGCCGAGCACTGAGTTCATTTCCTCCACCGCCGCGCGAAGTTCGTCGGTGCGCTTGAGTGACACCTGAAGTTTCCTGAGCTCGATTTCCTTATCGCGAGTTCGCACCACTGGCCAACTTCGTGTCCACGAACCGGTCGGCCCTGTAGCAATGTCGATTTCGACGACCTCGGTCGCTGCGATCCTCCTTCTGAGGAGGATCTGCCAAGCGAGTCGCTCATCGGTGGCCGTCAGCGTGCCACTTCGCCAGGTCCACGCCCAGACGACAACGACCAACCCGAGCAACGCACCGTGAGCAGCAGACATTCGTGGTTCGCCGTCTGCGGCGTATTGGTAGGTGAGTAGGCCGAGTACGACGACCGCGATCGTGAGCCAGCCGAACACGGGTACGGCGGCCATCCAGAACCAGTACCGCACGTTTCGACGGCCGGCGATTGCTCCCTTCTTTGTCATCGTCAGCAGTTCGCCTGGACCCAGCCTGCGATAGAGACCCCGTTGGGGATTTGGAACATGAGTCTGAACGCGAGGCGTGTGACGGCTGGTAGCGCTCGGATCGCTTCGGCGAGGGTCTTGGACTGAGATGCGAGGCCGAGCGTCAGAACCGTCAACAGCAGGTCCTTGGCGATGTACCTGTAAGCGTCGGCACCGCGTTCGTAGACGTGGATACCAGCTTGCAGCCCTGCTCCGATCCCGGTCGCGAGCAGGCAACTCTCGGGAAACACGACGCATGTGACAATGACGCCGAACGTGATGACCGGGGGCCCGTAGACCGACCACCATGACTCGCGGTGCTTGTCATCTAGTCCGAAGGGGTCGGTCCGGGTGAGCGGGTCCCCGCTGGTGTAGGCGTACGGGTCGTTCGTTGCGGTGAGGGCAGGGTCGATGGTGATGAACTGCGCAGTGTGGGGGTCGTACCACCTGTTGTAGAGGTAGGTGAGTCCGCTCATGACGTCGGTGTAGGCGCCGGTGTATCGGAGCGGGAGGAGCAGGTCTGACGCGTCGAGGCCGTCGACGTCGTTGATCGATGTCACGGTCGCGGCGCCGTAGGAGTCGTAGGACAGGGCGGCAATCGGCGCGCCTTGCTTGGTGGTGACGAGCCTGACGCTGTTTTGTCGGTCGGTGTGGAGGATCAGCGGTGGCAGGGTGTCAAGGGCGGCGCGGAGAGTTGGGTTGAGTTTGGTGCCGTCGATGGCGAGGTTGGTCTCGACATTTCCGCCGGGACCGACGTTGATGACGTTCAGGCTGACCGTCTGTGCGATCGGCATGCCGCCGGGGCCACGGATGAAGTTGTGCACGCCGTCGGTGATGATCCCGGGGGTCTCGGTGACGGTGGAGTCATAGGCGACGCCGGCGAGGCGTCCGAGTCCGTCGTAGCGGTAGGCCAGGTGGAGGTCGAAGTCGACCTCGTCTTGTAGCGCCTGCGAGAGCAGGTCGGTGGCGCTCTTGTTGACCAGCATCAGCGGGGCGCCGTCGAAGCCTGTCAGGTGACCGGCCTGGTCGTAGTGGAACCTGGTTTCGGCCACGGTGTTAGTGCCCGTGAGTGTTGGCACGGTCGTCGTCGAGGAGGTTCGGGAACCGAACTGGTTGTACCCGAAACTGGTCGTCGACCCTGGCTGCGCTGCGACCGAGACCGTTTGGGAGACGAGCCGTTGCCCGTCGCTGCTGTAGGTCAGGTCGCGGCTGCCGGCGTCGAGGGTCAGCGAACCGTTGACTCGTTTGGTGAGGTCGCCGGTGGGCGAGTACTCGTAGCGCTCGATCGTGGTGCTGGCGAGATTGCCGATTCCGGTGACTCGGTTGACGCGCGCGTCGGTCCCGCGCTCGACGCTCGTCATGCTCAGCGCGGCGGTGGAATCATTGACGGCGGTGACGGCAGGTGTGAGGTTGAAGCCTGTGACGGTTCCGCCGTTGCTGTAGGAGTACGGCGCGTTGAGCAACGTCTGACCGTTGAGCGTGTCCTTGATGCTGGTGACTCGTCCGTCGAAATCGTAGGCGCGCGTCGAGGCGGTACCGTCCGGGTACGCGATTTGGGTGAGGTTGCCGTCAGGGTCGTAAGTGAAGCCTGCTTCGATCAGGGCTTGTCCGCTGCCGAAGCTCAGCGAGGTCATCTGCCCGCGGTGGTTGTAGGTGCGGGTCGCGGTTTGCCCGTCGGGATAAGTGAGACCAATCGTGTTGCCCGCGTTGTCATAGGTGTACCCGACCGTGCCCGCAGACGGCGACGTCTGGGAGGTGACGCGACCGGCGAGGTCGTAAGTCCAAGTGCTGACGCCGGTGTAGTCGGTCATCTTCACCAAGCGGCCGTTGCTGCCGTACGCGTAGGTGACGTTCCTTGCAGCATCATCGCTGTACGACACCGACGTCGGGCGGCCTTGGGGGTCGTACGTCCAGGTCGTGCTCCGCCCCAGTGGGTCGGTGAGAGTAGTCCGGTTTCCGGCGGCGTCGTAGCCGAAGGTCGTAGACCCGTTCGGGTCCGTCGCACGGGTGGCATCACCGAACTGGTTATAGGTCCAAGTGAGCGGCGAGCGGCCGTTGTCCTGGCCGGTCATGTTGCCCATGCTGTCCCACGTCTGGTTGACCTGTTGGCCACCGGGCTTGGTGATGCGAGTGATCTCGCCGACCTTGTTGTAGATGTTGGTTGTTACGTAGCCATCGGCATCGGTGTGCGACGTCACCCGCCCCATCGGGTCGTAGGTGTAGGTCGCTGATCCTCCGCTGGCGTGCGTGACGGTTGCCAGATCGCCGGCCGCGTTGTAGACGTAGGTCGACTTCGTCCCGGCGGCGTACTGGACGGGCGTGGCCAGGGTGCGGAGTCGTCCGAGGATGTCGTAGGTGCTGCGGGTTGTGTTTCCGTCGGTGTCGGTTACGGCCGCGAGACCGCCGTTCACCGTCCACGACGCTGTTGAGGCGTCCCCGTTGGGGTCGACGACGCGGGTGACGTCGCCCGGGTGGGCAGCGTTTCCGTAGTAGTAGCGCGTGATCGCGTCCGTCGTGTCGTTCAGTGGTTGGGTCTGCGCCAACGTATTCCCGTTGGCGTCGTAGCTCCACCGGGTGGTGACGCCTCTGGGGTCGGTGTAGGACGTCACGTTGTTGTTTGCGTCGTAGGTCCAGTTCCAGATGCGTCCGTCTTGGTCGACCTGCTGGGTCTGGTTGCCACGATCATCAACGCTGACTTGGAGGAAGTCGCCGAGCGGGTTCATGACATCCGTGCGCTGGCCGGTGTTGGCGTCGTAGTGGTAGCGCCATACCCGAGGCGACGGGGTGTTTGCGCCGACGGACTTGCTCAGGAGTCGCGCCCACGCATCGAACACGTATGCGTCGGTTCGACCGTTAGGTCGGGTCAGCGTCGTGGTGACCGCAAGGCTGTCAGTGGGGGCGCCGGCGGGGCGCAGGTAGCTCCAGGTCGTTGTGCGTCCGACCGGGTCCACTTGGGAGAGCACTCGCCCCTGACCGTCGAGCGTTGTTGCGAACTGGCCGCCGTCTGGGCGCTGGCGAACTGTCATCCCGTTCGAGCTGTTGTACGTGTATCGGGTGGTTCGGTTGCCGGGGGTCACCACGCTGGTGAGATTGCCCGCGGTGTATCCATAACTCACGACCCGCGTGTCGGGGCGGGTGATGCTAGCGACGGTGCCGTCGGCGTTGTAGTTGAAGGTGAGCCGTCGGCCTGCCTCGTCCTCAACCCACGTGAGCAACCCGCTGGTGTACCCGAGGGCGGTGGCGTAGCCGTTGCGGTCGGTGATCGAGGTCAGCAGACCGGTCGAGGAGTAGTGGTCCACAGTGCCGTCGCGCTTGAGGAGCCGGTAGGAGCCGTCAGTGTTCTTGACCAAAGATCCCAGGACGTAGCTCTCGGCGGTGTAACTGCCGCCTGCCTGGGTGAAGGTGGTCGTGGAGCCGCCTCCGCTGACATAGTCGACGGTGCCCGACCCGACGACCAGACGGCGAGCGTAGGAGTCGTCCCATCCGTAACCGAACCGACCCATCGTGGTGTCGTGGATCGCCCGGATCGAACTGTAGGTTCGGGTCAGGTGGAGATTCGCGCCACGGCCCGGAATGTTGACGTCATCGGCCTCGTCGACAAGTGATCCGTTTGCGCAGTTGACCGGGTCGCCTTCATAGCAGCGGAATAGGGCCTGCAGCCCGTCGTCCGCGCCATCGAGGTCCTCTGCGTCGATGCTGTCGTAAGAGGGCAGGCCGATGTCAATCCACCCCGGCCTGATCATGACATCGCTGACCGGTGCAGCGAAGAACGCCTGCTGACCGGGCATCAGCGGCTTGAAGGTCACCCACAGCACATCGGTGGTCGCGTCGAAGCTTGTCGAGGCGACGTTGGCGCCGGCGTAATCGTCGCCCTGTGCGCATCTGTTACCGGGGGGCGGTGGGTAGTACTGGCCACAGAAGCCGCCGTACGGATGAACATCGTCAGGATACTGGATCTGCAGGGTCGCGACCGCGGCCGCTGAGGTGTCGTTGCGAATGCCGACCAGGATCTCGCCACTGGTGATCCCACCGTTCAGGTAGGGCTGCGCGGGGTCGCGGTGGACCTTCGCCGCGTAGAGATCGCCTTCGGTGGCTCCAGTGTCCTCGACGGTTATCAGCAGCTTACAGGCGGTATTCGGACCGACCGCTGGGCACTCGTTGAAAGGTGCACTCGGCCCAGCGAAAGCAGCATTCCACGGCGCCGCACCCAACACGCTAAGCAAGAGCGTAAGGGCGGTCGCTGACGCGAGTGTCGACGTCCAGCGAGCCCATCGGCGATCCCGGCCAAGCCGCTCAAGTCCGTTCGGTGTCGACACCACGTTCCCCCTGTTACGCCCTCGCGCCGGGCTGGCGCCGCCACGCCTAACGTTAGGACGCCAGCGACATGGCGCGCAGGTCCAGGCGCGAGAAACGTCCGATCAGCCAGCGTGCCTAGTTCAGCGTGACTACGGCCGACAGCCATCGGTGTCGGGAAGCGTCGCGGCGTAGCCGGTCCAGCGGCCACCAGCCGCGGCGTTCCACTTCTCGGCAGTGCCGATGTGCAGGCCGAGGAGGTCGGCGATGGCGATGCTGGGAAGTTCAGTGGCGAGCTGCAGCAGGGCGGTGTTGCGGGCCGCACGCGGCTCGATCCCGAGAGCCTTGAGTCGATGGGCGAGGCCCGTGGCCGTCATCGGCACGTCGGGGCGGCGGCCCGGGAACAGCCAGGTGCGTTCTGGCTCCATCTTGCCGGCCATGCCGACCGGCCCGGCCTCCGGCAGCCGTTGGATGAGGTCATCGAGTGGCGGTGGGAGGTCGAGCAGGTCGCGGCCCAGCCGAAGGGAAACGGTGCCTTCGTCGATGACGATGTCGGCGCGGCTGAGCTGCGAGATGCGCGCCGTGGTCTGGCCGTAGAGCAAGAGGAGCGCGCCGGCGACGCGGTCGCGGGTCTCGAGTTCGTTGTCTGTGAGCGCCCGGCGAGCCTGGGCCCATCGCACGTCGTCGGGCACGAACCACTTCGGACCCCCGCTGCGACCTGACTCGACCTCCAGTCCTGGACAGAGTCGCTGTCGATGAGCCCACCGCAAGAAGACCGCCAGCGTGGGTCCCGATCGGGGCCGGCTCACGATCCAGGCGTCAACGGCTCGCTGCTCAAGGCCATCCAACGGGGTCCGGCGTTCGCGGCTCCAGGCGAGGAATCTGGCGATGTTGGCGAGTTCGTCACGGGCGCGGTAGGCGGCGCCGGCCTTGGTCCCGGTGTCCTTGTCGGCCTTCTGCCTGAGTCTGTGAAGCAACTGCCAGGTGGCGTAGGTCCGGAGCACGGGACGGTCATCTGGGTCGGCGTCCTGGATCAGTTCCGCGACCGCGAGCTCGAGGCGGGCGAGGTGCCGGTCACGAGGCGGAAGGGCCCCGCCTGCTACGAGGAGCTGGCGCAGATGCTCGACGGCGAAGGCCTTCCCGCGCCTGGGGCCCGCGACATCGTCCAGCGTTGAGTGGTCCAGCGGCTGCATGCCCGTTGCCATCGCGTGCAGTACGTCCATCGCGGGGCTGCGGCCCAACCAGCCGATCGCGGTGCGCGGATTATCGACCGACATCACCGCGGACCGGAAGGCCGCGAACACGGCAAGAGCATGGGAGTCGGACCCGGTGCCGAGGACCTCATCGAGCCTGCGTGCCAGCTGACAGCGGAAGCAGATCGGCGACTTGTCCGCTGTCGTCGTGCGGCACAGGCCCTCATGCCCGCACACCGAACAGGTCAGCGTAGGGGCCTGATGGCAGGTAGGGCACAGGTCCGGTCGACCGTCGCGGGCGGCGACGGCGACCCGGCGGACGCGGCCACACCGGCCGCACTCGCGCTGGGGATGGCGGTAGCAGGAGTAGCAAACCGGCTCGCCGGTCAGTTTCGCTGCGACTGCCCGCATTTCACCGCACGACGAGCACTTCGCCGGCGGCGACTGGTAGCACGACGGGCACAACGGTTCGCCGCCCTCGGTCCTTCCGTTGACGGGTCTGTCACGGCCGCACACCGAGCACGGTCGCCACCGGCCGGTGTCGCGGCGCACGCACGCCGAGCAGATCGACGAGCCGTCGGGATCGCGGCCGGCGACCTGCTTGACTCGGCCGCACCGCCCGCACTCCTCAAGATGGGCGCGGTTGTGGCACATCGCGCAGCGTGGACGCCCCTCGTCGTCGTGTACGGCGATCGGGCGCTCGCGACCGCAGTCCACGCACCCTGCGGTCCGGGCGCGGTTGTAGCAGGCGACGCAGATCCGCTCGGTCGGGCCGCGGGTGTGGAACAACTCGACCTGCCGGCCGCACCCCGAGCAGCGCGGAACCACCAGGACCGTCGAGCCGGCATCGACCAGGGCTGCGATCAGCGCGCCGACCACCTTCGGCGGCGCAGAATCCCCTGTCGTCAGACATCCGGGGTTATCGGAGAGGTAGCGGGCGAGACGAGAGCGCGAGATCGGCGCGGCAGCCACCCGCTCGACAACGCCGCGAACAAGGTCGGCCGACAGCGAAGGATCTGCAGCGCACACCAGGTCGACGACAAGGTCGGTCCATTCCTGCAGGCGCCGCACCGCTGCCGCCGGCAACGACCGCGCGGGTAGTTGGCTCACTCGTCAGCGACGATCTTGGCGCGAGTCGGCCGGAACGCCCGCAGACCACCCTCGGGCCCCGCTTCGCCACCGGCCGCCTTCCTGTGCTGGCGGCGACCGACCTCGACCACCCGGGTTTCGATCAGATCTGTCGGCGTGCAGTTCAGCGCGTCGCACAACGCGGCGAGGACCCGCATGTTCAACCGCTCCGGGGTCCCGGTCACCAAGCGGTACACCTGCGGGGCCGAGAGCTCGATCCCGCGCTCGGCAAGCAGCGGCATCAGATCGGTGGTCGAGTACATCTCGCGTTGGGCCATCAACCGGCGCAGATGCCAGACGTACTCCACCTGTCGGATCCTTCTCGGCATCTCAGGCGTCCTTCTCTTCATCGTCCAGGGCAGGGCCGAGTGCCCGGCGCAGAGCATCGTTCTTGTACGCGGTGCTGACCCCGCTGTAGATCGCGGTCGTGGTGCCGAACGCGTGGCCGACTTGCTGCTGGACGAAGAAGGGGTCGAAGCCGTCCTCGAGCAGATGGGTGACGTAGGAGTGCCGCAGACAGTGCGGATGCAGCTCCGCCGGAAGGCCGGCGGCTTCGCGATACTCGGCGAACCGGGCGTTGACGTAGTCGCTGGAGACTCGTCCGCCGCGCTCGGTCGGCCACAACATCGCCTGATCGCCGATCGCGTACAACGGTCGGATCTCCTCGACGTACTCAGCCAGCACCTCGGTCGACCAGGGCATCACCGCCAGCACCGACCGGCGGCGCGGCGGCGATCCTTTCATCGCCTTCCCGTAGCGCACCGAGCAGATCCCGAACGTGCCGAACTCGGGCGCCTTGGCGTTGCGGTGGAAGTCGTGCACGTCCAGCATCACCGCCTCCCGGCGGCGCAGCCCGAACGCGTAGATCGTCTTGAACAACGCCGCGTCACGGCACGCGGTCACCCAGCCCTTGCGTCCCGACCTGTGGGTGCGGTCGATCTGGTCGTCGCAATGGTCGAAGAACCGCTGGAGCTCCTTGCGGGTGAACGGCCGGACCCGTGGGCGGCCCTCGAAGTCGGACGCGTGGACGGCGGTGTTCCACTCATGGCAGATCTGCACCGGGTGCGTGCCGAACCGCTCCATGCACTCCTCGGCCCAGCCGTAGCGCTGGTCGACCAGGTAGTCGCAGAACAACGCGAGCGCGTTCTGGTAGCTGCGGACCGTCGAGTGCGCCCGTCCCCCGTTGGAACGCAGCTCGACGGTCCACTCCTCCACATCCACCGGTCGCCACGACCACGGGTACTCCCCGGTGAACGCGGCGAACCGACGGATCGCGCCCTCACGGGCGTGGATCGTGTTCGCCGACAACAGCCGCGCGGTCTGCTGCGCCGACCAGCCCCGCAGCATCGCCCCGAACACCGCCTCCTCCGGATGGAGATGCACCACACCCGACGCCACCTGCAGCGACGCCGCCCCCTGCGGGGGCGGCACGAACCGAGAGCCCATCCAGCACTTCCTTCACCCGAGAACGAATGAAGGAAGGATGCATCAGATGCAACCGGCGGCACAACAGCCCAGTTCAGACGGCGTGTCGATCACGACCCTCACGACGCGGGCGAAGGACCGAGATCTTTAGGAAGCCCGCAGGTACGGACATACCGAAGTCCGCGAATCCCCCACCTGATGCAATATGCCGGAGTTTCAGTACGTCGTGACGTGCACGTGGTCGTAGTGGTTGGCGGTGGCGGACCCGCGGTCCGACATGCCCCGCCAGCCCTCGCCCGACCGATCGACGGACCAGATGTTCTGGGAGTAGATGATGTAGCTGACACCGAGGTCGGCGTAGTGGTCGCGGACGAACTCCGCGACCTGCCAACCGCGGTCGCCGGACACCATGATGTCGACGGCGATGCCCTGCGAGTGCTCACCGTCGCTGCGGAACGTGCCGTAGGCGGTGATCTCGGGGAAGTTCGCGCAGACGGCCTCGTGGACCTTCTGGATGTTGGGGCTGACCGCCGCCGGCACGGAGCTGCCGTTCGTGCACTCGCCACCGATCGCGAACGGCTTGTCGGCACTCAGATAGCCGGCGGTGACCCAGCGGGCCTTGCCGCCGAGGACGATCTCCTCCCGGCCGTTCATCTTCCGGCCGGTCACGAGGACCTTCTCCGCGCCGTCGAGGTCGCCGAGCTTCTTCGCTTTGCCGTCCGGGCGGGTCCAGATGTTCAGGCTGGTGGTGGTCCAGAGCTTGGTGTCGGCGTTCTCGATCGCCTTCGTGACCGCTGCCGTCGCGAGCATCTTGTCGACCGGGCTGACCACGGCGACCATGCCACGGGTGTCGCCGCCGTCACGGGAAAGGACCGGGAGGTCGCGGTCTCGACCGCGGTCACCGGTGATGCCGGACGCGGCCAGCGTCGAGTCGACTGCCAGCAGGTCGGTGGCCGGGGTCGTACCCGCCACTCCTGCCGCCACTGCTGCACCTGTTGCTAGAACTGCCAAGGGGGCCGCGATGAACGCTGCCCGAGGCTTGCGTCGCGCGGTCTCCCGCTTGTGGCTGTGTGTGCCTGCCACGCGCTGATTCCTTTGCTTTCGCTTGTCTGTCCCTGTCCTGCCCTGTCCTGCAAGGTCCTGCCATGTCCTGCAAGGTGCCCGAGCCACCGTAGCGGCGTCGGGCACGAGCATCGACTAAAGCACACGAGTTTTGACCTACCGAATCGCCGTGCCGAATTTGCGGAGTGTTCCCGATCACCCTCCGGTGGTCTCGTCAACCGCTTCCTGCAGGTGGCAGTCGCTGCCGTCGGCGTCGTCGAGCCACCCTTCCGGCAGCGCGATCCGGGCGCGCGGAGAGCCCTGACGACCCCGCGGGGCACCCAGCTCGGAGACCGGGAACGGCTCGCTCGGATCGAGGTCCGCGAGCAGCCCGTCGAGGTCGGCGAGGGTCGAGACCAGGCCGAGTGAACGCCTCATCTCACCCCCGGCGCCGAAGCCCTTGAGGTACCAGGTCACGTGCTTGCGGAACTCCTTGCAGCCGCGCTCCTCGCCCATGTGCTCGACCAGCAGCTCGGCATGGCGGCGCATCATCGCTGTGACCTCGCCGAGCGTCGGAAGGGTTGTCACGTCGGAGCCGTCGAACGCGGCCGCGAGGTCGCGGAACAGCCATGGCCGGCCAAGGCAGCCCCGGCCGACGACGACGCCTGCGGCGCCGGTCTGCTCCACCATGCGTACGGCGTCCGCGGCCTCCCAGATGTCGCCGTTGCCGAGCACCGGGATGTCGACGTGGTCGACGAGCCTGCCGATCGCCTCCCAGTCGGCCTCGCCGGAGTAGGCCTGCGCGACCGTACGTCCGTGCAGCGCGATCGCCGCGCAGCCCGCCTCTTGGGCGATCCGGCCGGCGTCGAGGAAGGTGAGGTGGTCGTCGTCGAGACCTTTGCGGGTCTTGATCGTGACCGGGACGTCGTACGGCGACGCAGCGGCGACCGCCGACTCGAGGATCCGCGCCAGCAGCCCCCGCTTCCACGGCAGCGCGCCGCCACCGCCCTTGCGGGTCACCTTGGGCACCGGGCATCCGAAGTTGAGGTCGATGTGGGCGACGCCGTACTCGTCACAGAGGATCTGGGCGGCCTTGCCGATGTAGACGGGGTCGGTTCCGTAGAGCTGCACGGACCTGACCTGCTCGACCTCGTCGAAAACCAGCATCCGCCGGGTGGTCTCGTCGCCCTCGACCAAGCCGCGGCTGGTGATCATCTCGCAGACGTAGAGACCCGCTCCGTGCTCGGCACACAGCCTCCGGTAGGCGGCGTTCGTGATCCCCGCCATCGGCGCGAGCACCACCGGCGTGGCGACGCGCAGCGACCCGAGCTCAAGGCCCGGGTGCGCAGCGGTGGTCGACGTCATCCGCCCATTGTCCGGGGCGACCACCGAGCGGGCGAAATCAGTCGCCCTTCTTGCCCTTGTTGCCTTTTTGCCCCGGTCCTTCTTCGGCTTCTCGATCTCGGTGATCGGGCCGCTCCAGGTGACCGGCGGCAGGTCGCCGACGGCGTCGAACGCCGCGGCAGCGAGGTCCTGGTCCTCCGGCAGCAGGTAGACGAAGCACAGGTCGGTCGACGCGCCGGGCTTGAGCTTCGCCGGGAGGGCGCCACCGGGGCACGGCTCGAAGAGCTCCTCGCGGAAGTCGAGCGGCTCGTACATGCTGTCCGTGCCGACGAGCCCGTAGAGCGGCACCAGCAGCTCGCCCACCGGCTCAGTGCCGACGTTGGTGACCACCACCCGCACGAAGTAGGGCACCTGGCCCTCCATCTGCGCAGTGACCACCCAACCCTCGAAGGACTCCTTGAACGACGTCCGGTCGATCCGGTCGACGGTGAGGTCGAGCGCGACCACCTTGTCCTGGCGGGGCTGCCACGCGACCGTCGCCGAGTCGCCGAGGTCGAGTCCGGTGCCGGGCTCGGTCAGCACCACGCCCGCGGGGACCGGCAGGTAGTCGGTCTCCAGCGACGTCGGGTCGGTGCTGGTCGACTCGGCCGGGGACAGCTCCGTCGTCGAGTCGCCCGGGTCGGCGCCGTCGGAACCACTGCAACCGGCGAGCGTGCCGACCCCGAGCGCACTTCCGAGCGCGGCAGCGGCAATGCGGGTCGCAAGCTTTCGGGCGTGGGTCACGAGACCATTGTCAGGCATAGCGGTGGCGGGGATGCGCGCCGGCGAGCCGCGAGACGGATCAGGAGCCGATGAGGCGTTCCGCGAAGTACGACGACAGCCGGTCGAGACCGATCCGCTCCTGCTGCATGGAGTCGCGCTCGCGCACCGTGACCGCGTGGTCCTCGAGGGTCTCGAAGTCGACGGTGACGCAGTACGGCGTACCGATCTCGTCCTGGCGTCGGTAGCGGCGACCGATCGCGCCCGAGTCGTCGAAGTCGACCATCCAGGAGCGACGCAGCTCGGCAGCCACGTCCTTGGCCTTCGGCGTGAGGTCGGCGTTGCGCGAGAGCGGCAGCACCGCCACCTTGATCGGCGAGAGCCGCGGGTCGAGCCGCAGCACGGTGCGCTTGTCGACGCCGCCCTTGGTGTTGGGGGCCTCGTCCTCGCTGTAGGCGTCGACGAGGAAGGTCATCAAGCTGCGGGAGAGACCGGCTGCCGGCTCGATGACGTAGGGCACGTAGCGCTCCCCCGCGGCCTGGTCGAAGTAGCTCAGGTCCTGGCCGGACGCCGCCGCGTGGGTCGAGAGGTCGAAGTCGGTGCGGTTGGCGATGCCCTCGAGCTCACCCCACTCAGAGCCGGCGAACTTGAAGCGGTACTCGATGTCGACGGTGCGTTTGGAGTAGTGGGAGAGCTTGTCCTTGGGGTGCTCGTAGTGGCGAAGGTTGTCGGGGTTCACCCCGAGGTCGACGTACCACTGGGTGCGCGCGTCGATCCAGTACTGGTGCCACTCCTCGTCCTCACCCGGCTTGACGAAGAACTCCATCTCCATCTGCTCGAACTCGCGGGTGCGGAAGATGAAGTTGCCCGGAGTGATCTCGTTGCGGAAGCTCTTGCCGACCTGGGCGATGCCGAACGGCGGCTTCATCCGGCTCGAGGTCACCACGTTGGCGAAGTTGAGGAAGATGCCCTGCGCGGTCTCCGGGCGCAGGTAGTGAAGCCCGGACTCGTCCTCGATCACGCCGAGGTAGGTCTTCAGCAGGCCGGAGAACTGCCGCGGCTCCGTCCACGCGCCGCGGGTGCCGCAGTTGGGGCAGGCGAGAGTGGTCAGGTCGACGGCGTCGGGGTCGTCGATGCCCTTCTTCTCGGCGTACTCCTCCTGCAGGTGGTCGGCCCGGAACCGCTTGTGGCACGACTGGCACTCGGTCAGCGGGTCGGAGAACGTCGCGACGTGGCCGCTGGCGTCCCAGGTCTGCTTCGGCAGGATCACCGAGGAGTCGAGGCCGACGACGTCGTCCCGCATCTGCACCGTGGTCTTCCACCACTGGCGCTTGATGTTGTCCTTCAGCTCGACGCCGAGCGGGCCGTAGTCCCAGGCGGAGCGGGTGCCGCCGTAGATCTCGCCGCAGGGGTAGACGAAGCCCCGCCGCTTCGCGAGGGAGACGACCTGGTCGACGGCGGAGGGAGGCGGCTTGGCCACGGTGATTCCTTCTCTATGGGACGACTCCGCCGGCTGCGGAGCGCTCTTTGGTTGGTCGAGGAGGCCGCTCGCGCGACCGTCACGAGACCCTAGGTTACGCGGGCCTGCTGCACGTTCAGAACCGAGTTCGGCTCGACGATCTCGTAGCCGCTCGGCTCGTCGATCGCCCGGCTCAGGATCGGCACTGCGCTGAGCTTGACGTCGTACGTCGACAGCGCCCGCCGGTAGGCGCCGACGCTCTCCCATCGGGTGGTGAGCACCCAGAGGTCGGGCTCGTCGAGGTTGCGGCCGAGCGTGCCGTCGACGTACCCAAGTTGGGCGGCGAGGACGGCGTGCGCCGCGGCGAGGTCCTCACGGAGGGCTTCCCCGGCACCGTCGGGGACCTGGAACCGATTGACAACGAGCACAGCACGGACCCTAGTTGGTCTCCGAGTTGACGCCGATTCCACCAATAGTTGAGAATGATTCTCATGCGCTGTCTCCCGATCCTGGTCACCGTCACCGTCGGTGTCGTCGCCGCCTCAGGCTGCGCTGCCTTCAGCGAGGAAGGGCCCGGGAGCGGTGACGGGGTGACGGTCGCGGCCGCGTTCTACCCGCTCGCCTACGCCGCTGAGCGGGTCGCGGGCGACCACGCGGACGTGGAGCTGCTGACCCAGCCCGGCACCGAGCCCCACGACCTCGAGCTCAACGTCGGGGAGACAGCGAAGATCTCCGCGGCCGACCTCGTCGTCTACGAGCGCGGCTTCCAGCCCGCCGTCGATGACGCCGTGGAGCAGAACGCCGAGGGGGTCGCCCTCGACGCCGTCGACGTCGTCGGGCTGATGGCGGCAGCCGAGTCGGCCGACGAGCACGAGGAGCACTCGGGCGAGGAACACGACCACGGCGACACCGACCCGCACTTCTGGCAGGACCCGCTGCGGGTGGCCGACCTCGGTGACGCAATCGCCGACGAGCTCGCCGAGATCGATCCGGACCACGCCGACGACTACCACTCGAACGCGACGGACCTGCGCAGCGACCTGGAGCATCTGGACCAGGCCTACGCCGCTGGCCTGACCGGCTGCGAACGCGACACGATCGTCGTCTCCCACGACGCCTTCGGCTACCTGGAGAAGTACGACCTGCACGTCGACTCCCTGGTCGGCCTCTCCCCCGACGCCGAGCCGTCACCCGCAGTCGTCGCCGAGCTGCAGGAGCGGATCCGGGACGAGGGCATCACCACGGTGTTCAGCGAGCCGCTGGAGCCCGACCTGGTCGCCGCCCTGGCCAGCGACCTCGACCTCGCCACCGCCACCCTCGACCCGATCGAGGGTCTGACGGACGAAACGTCGGACGAGGACTACCTTTCACTGATGCAGTCCAATCTCGACGCGCTCCGCGAGGCAAACGGATGTCAGTAGCGCCCGGGTCCGCAACCGCCGCTGTCTCGATCGCCGGCGGGGTGGTCGAGCTCGGCGGTCGTCCCGTGTTGCGGGGCATCGACCTCTCGGTCGAGGTCGGGACGTTCCTCGCTCTGATGGGGGCCAACGGGTCCGGGAAGTCCACGCTGGTGCGGGCGTTGCTCGGGCTGCATCCCCTGGGCGGCGGCGAGGTCCGGATCTACGACACCCGTCTCGACGACTTCGGCTCCTGGCATCGGATCGGCTTCGTGCCCCAGCGCGCGACCGCCGCGTCCGGTGTACCGGCGTCGGTCTGGGAGGTTGTCGCCGCCGGCAGGCTCACGCGACGCAGGTTGCTCCGGCCGCTGTCCCGCGGCGATCGCGCCGCCATCGAGGAGGCGCTGGAGGTGGTCGGGCTGGCCGACCGCCGGCGCGACACCGTGAGCCACCTCTCCGGAGGCCAGCAGCAGCGGGTCCTCATCGCCCGGGCGCTCGCCGGCGAACCGGACCTGTTCTTCCTCGACGAGCCGACGGCCGGCGTCGACCGACCCAACCAGGAGGCGCTCGCGGCCGCTCTCGCCGCGCTCAAGGAGCGCCAGGCGACCGTCGTGCTCGTGGCGCACGAACTGGGACCGCTGGCGTCGCTGGTCGACCGGGCGGTCGTGATGCGCGACGGCCGAGTGATCTACGACGGGGCGCCGCTGGGTGACCACGAGGCGCACGAGCCCTGGTTCGGCGAAGCGCACACGCACCACCACCACGCCGCGCCGGCCCACTCCGACCATGCTCCGCAGGTTGCCTTTCCGACGGCCCCGAACGGGTCCACCCGATGAACCCGAGCCTGGCCGATCTGTTGGCGGAGCCCTTCATGCAGCGGGCGCTCATCGCCGCGCTGTTCACCGGCCTCGCCGCCCCGGCGGTCGGGACGTTCCTGGTCCAGCGACGGTTGGCGCTGATGGGCGACGGCATCGGCCACGTCGCCGTGACCGGCGTCGCGCTCGGCCTGCTGACCGGCACCTCGCCCATCTGGACCGCGGTGCTCGTGGCCATCGCCGGGTCGGTCCTCATCGAGATCGTCCGCGAGCGCGGACGGACCAACGGCGACGTCGCTCTCGCCCTGCTGTTCTACGGCGGCTTGGCAGGCGGCATCTTCATCACCGGGCTGGCCGGCCAGAGCGCCACGAAACTCAACACCTTCCTGTTCGGCTCGCTGACGACTCTGTCGGACGGAGACGTCTACGTGACGATGGTGCTGGCCACCGTGGTCATCGTGCTGTGCATCGGACTCGCGCCCCAGCTCTTCGCGGTCGCGCAGGACCAGGAGTTCGCGCGGGTGGCGGGCCTCCGAGTGCGCTTCTACAACGTGCTGGTCGCCGTGCTCGCCGCGGTCAGCGTGACAGTGGCGATGCGGACCGTCGGTCTGTTGTTGGTCTCAGCGTTGATGGTTGTGCCCGTCGCCACCTCGCAGCAGCTCACGCGCTCATTCCGCACGACGATCGCCGCGTCCATGGTGCTCGGCACCGTGGCGTCCGTCGGCGGGCTGGTGCTGGCGGCGGCGGCGTCGACGTACGACGTCAACGCGACGCCAGGCCCGACGATCGTGCTGCTGGCGCTCGCCGGCTACGTCGTTGCCTGGCCGGTCGGCGTGTGGACCCGGCACCGGGCCCGGCTGCGCGAACCGTTCCCCAGCGGGGTCGTCACCGAGCACGAGCCGACGGGTGAGCACCCGCACGAGCACGGCCCGGGCTGCGGCCACCTGGCCGTCCCGCACGACGACCACATCGACTACGTGCACGACGGGCACCGCCACGCGGAGCACGGCACGCACTACGACGAGCACTAGGTCGTCGTCGTCCGCCTGGTCAGCCGGTCTGGCCCGGCAGGCAGCCGGGGACGCCGGCAGTGCGCCCGAGGTTGAAGGCCTCGATCCGCTGGAACGAGTCGCCGTGGTCACCGCTCATGCCCCACGGAACTTCGTCGGCGATGAAGTTGAGACCGTCGACGATCTCCTTCTCGTCGCCCTGCTCGAAGGTCAGGTTCCCGTCGGCTGCCTGCCCGTAGAGGACGGCGCCGGCGAGGCAGTCGGCCTGCAGCTCGTACTGCTCGGACTGCAGGTCCATCGACAGGTCAGCCTGGATCGCGTGGCCCCACTCGTGGGTGATGATCAGGTAGGGCCAGGCGTCGCCGATCTCGTAGCCGAGCTCGAGCAGAGTCCGGTCCCACGCGACGTAGTCGCCGTCGGGGCAGTAGAACGCGTTGCCCGGCGGCAGCGGGTCACCGAAACAGGTCGGCGCGTTGGCCTCGTCGTAGCCGTCGTAGATGCCCACGACGTTGGGCGCGGTGTAGGCGCCGGTGAAGTAGTCCTTCCAGTGCCGAGCCCACCAGTCGTCGGCGATGGTGACCGCCGCCTCGATGTCCTCGGCCAGCTCGGCCTCGTCGACGTCGCCGGTCGGGGCGATCGTCATGTCCACCGTGCTCTCTGTGGAAGTGGGCTCGCTCGCGGTCGGCTCCGTGGTCTCCGTGGGGTCGGCGCCAGGAGTGACGGTGGTGAGCACGGTTTCGGGGTCGGACGCGCTGCCCACGCCGTCGTCGCCACAGCCGGCGAGCGCGAGGGGACCGACCAGGGCGAGCACCGCAAGGCCAGCGAAGCGGGGGGTCTTCATGCCGCGAAGCGTACGGCGATCCGGGGACCGTCGGTAGCAGATTTGGCGAGTCAGACGGGATCGGCGCCGCCGTACCGCCGGTCGCGGCGGGCGTAGGTCTCGATCGCGGCCCACAGGTCGCGTCGGTCGACGTCGGGCCACAGCACGTCGGAGAACACAAGCTCGGCGTACGCCGCCTGGTAGAGCATGAAGTTCGAGAGCCGCTGCTCCCCCGACGTCCGCCAGATCAGGTCGGCGTCCGGCAGCTCAGGGACATAGAGGTAGCGACCGAGAGTCGCGTCGTTGACCCGGTCAGGGTTGAGGCGTCCGGACGCGACGTCCTTCGCCAGCGCCCGGGCGGCATCGCCGAGCTCGGAACGGCCGCCGTAGTTGACACACATGGTGAGGGTCAGGACGTCGTTGTCCTTCGTCATCTCCTCGGCGACCTGGAGCTCCTTGATGACCGACTTCCACAGCCGGGGCGACCGGCCGGCCCACCGCACCCGGACCCCGAGCTCATGCATCTCGTCACGGCGCCGCCGGATCACGTCGCGGTTGAACCCCATGAGGAACTTGACCTCGTCCGGGCTGCGCGACCAGTTCTCGGTGGAGAACGCGTAGGCAGAGATCGCCTTGACGCCGATCTCGATCGCGCCCTCTACGACGTCGAAGAGCGAGTGCTCACCCTGCTCGTGCCCTTTGGCGCGCGGCAGTCCCCGCGCCTTGGCCCACCGCCCGTTGCCGTCCATCACGATCGCGACGTGCTCCGGCACCAGCTGCGCCGGGATCTCCGGCGGGCGGGCTCCCGAGGGGTGCGGGGTCGGGTGGCGCGCCGGGCTTCTCACCACGGCAGCCTACAAGTCGGTTTCCGGCCTCCGCTCCAGGCCATGGAAGGCACGCAGGACGGAGGCCGGAAACTTGCCCGGGGGATCTTCACTGGTACCTGTGTGCAGGTAAAGCGCCACAACTTGCAGCTCTCCTGCGGACCGCACCCACGCCTCACCGCTCCACATAGACCAGCGATCGCAGTCCCCGCTCGAGCTGCCACTGCACGAAGGCGGCGACCAGGCCGCTGGCCTCCCGGACGTGGCGGGGTTCGGCGGACTCGACGACCGGCCAGTCGCCGGCGAGGAGGCCGCCGAGCAGCGTGAGGGTCTCGGGGGCTGGGCTGGCGGAGCCGGGGATCCGACAGGTCGAGCAGAGGACACCGCCCATCGACGGGTTGAACCAGCAGTGAGGTCCCTCCCGACCACAGTGGGCACAGTCGACACAGGACGGGGCATAGCCGGCGACGGCCAGCGAACGGAGCAGGTAGGAGTCGAGCACGTGGCCGGCGCGCCGGTCCCCCGACGCCATCGCCTTCAGCGCCCCGAGCAACAGCAGGAACTGCTGGACGGCGGGCTCCCGCTCCTCGACGACCAGTCGCTCGGCGGTCTCGAGCATCACCGTGCCCGCGGTGTAGCGCTCGTAGTCGGCGCCGACCGCAGCGGCGTACGCCCCGCGCGTCTCGGCCTGCGTGATCGTGTCCAGGCTGCGTCCCTCGGCGAGCTGCAGGTCGACATGGGTGAACGGCTCGAGCCGGGAGCCGAAGCGCGAGGTGGTACGGCGTACGCCCTTCGCCACCGCCCGGACCCGGCCGTGCTGGCGGGTCAGCAGCGTGATGATGCGATCGGCCTCGCCCAGCTTGTGGGTACGGAGGACGATCGCCTCATCGCTGTAGAGCATCTCCCCATTGTGCTCGCCGGACCACGTCAGTTGACGGTGCGACGCCTCCGACGCGCCGGGCGCCAGCTGTCGAGGACGAACTTGGTCGCCACCAGGTCGAGCCGCTCGGGCTTGCGCCGCCACTCAAGGATCGAGGTGGCGGTCTCGAGGGTCGCGTTGGGCAGCTCCTCAGCCACCATCTCCGCGTCGGAAGCCGGGTGCAGCAGGTCGCGCGGGTGACCCACGACGAGCGCCGGCACCGTGATCCGGCGACGCTCGGACGCCGGCGGCGCCACCCGGCCGAAGAACAAGCCATGGACGTACGACGCGAGCGGGCCGGGTCGGTGGTCCATCGTGTCCAGACCGATCCCGAGCCACCACGGCACGACGCCGCGCGGCACCCGCCGGGAGACGAACCGGAGGCCGGAGAAGGCCAACGGCGCCACCCGCGCGCCGAGCAGCAGCGGCGCGAACGCCACGATCGCCACCTCCAGCGCGTTGTCGAGCACCGGCATCTCCAGGATCAGGCTGCGGACCCGATCGGGTTCGATCGCGGCCACTTCGAGCGCCACGTTGGCCCCGAGCGACGTACCTCCGACGACTGCCTGCCCGGCCCCCAGCTCGTCGAGCAGCGCGACGACCTGCCGGGCGAACGAGGTCACCGAGTAGCCGAACGGGTCGTCGGGCCGGTCCGATCGCCCGTGCCCGAGGAGATCGAGAGTGACCACGTGCGCCCCGTGGGACGCCAGCGTCCGCGCGAGGTGGTCATGCATGCGGCGCGGCATCAACAGCCCCGGCAACAACACGACCCACGCGTCGCCGGTGCCGTACTCGGTGTACTCCAGGCGGTCGCGACCGCGGTCGGTCTCGAAGAAGAACTGGCCGATCCGCTCGGAGGCGAGATGTCGTTCGCTCACCCGGTCAGTGTGACATTGCCGCGGGTTCGAGGCTCGCTGCTCCCGCTTGGCCGACAGAACTGTCCCGCTCACCCGCTGGCCGGGATGGTCTCCGCCTGCGCACGGTTGGCGGCACACACCACCGCCCGCAGTGACGCCGTGACGATGTTGTGGTGGATGCCGATCCCCCACACGATCTCGCCGGCGATCTCGCACTCGACGTACGCCGCCGCGACCGCGTCGCCGCCCGAGGAGAGTGCGTGCTCGGCATAGTCGAGCACCCTGATGTCGGCCCCCGCCTGCCGCATGCCGTCGACGAACGCGGCAACCGGACCGTTGCCCAGTCCGGAGAAGGTCCGCTCCTCGCCACGGACGACGAGATGCACCTCCTGCTGGTCGTCGCCCTCGGCGTCGGTCACCGACGTCCACCGCTCGAGGGAGTAGGGCTGGTCGCGGTCGAGGTACTCGGCGCGGAACAGCGACCAGATCTCCTCCGGCGTCACCTCGCCGCCCTGCACGTCCGTGTGCTGCTGGATCACGCGGCTGAACTCGATCTGTGCGCGCCGCGGCAGGTCGAGGCTGTGCTCCGCCTTGAGCACGTAGGCCACACCCCCCTTGCCGGACTGGCTGTTGACCCGGATCACGGCTTCGTAGGTGCGTCCGACGTCCTTCGGATCGATCGGGAGGTACGGCGCCTCCCACGGGATCTCGCTGACCGGCCGGCCCACCTCCGCCGCGATCCGGTCGAGGTCCTCCAGGCCCTTCTTGATGGCGTCCTGGTGGGATCCGGAGAAGGCCGTGTAGACGAGATCCCCCGCGTAGGGGTGGCGGGGGTGCACCGGCAGCTGCGTGCAGTACTCCACGGTGCGCCGGACCTCGTCGATGCCGCCGTCACTGGACAGGTCGATCTGCGGGTCGATGCCCTGGCTGAACAGGTTCATCGCGAGCGTGACCAGGTCCACGTTGCCGGTGCGCTCGCCGTGGCCGAACAGGCACCCCTCGACCCGGTCGGCGCCGGCCATCAGCGCGAGCTCGGTCGCGGCGACCGCCGTACCGCGGTCGTTGTGGGGGTGCAGGCTGATCGCGGTGACGTCGCGGCGGGTGAGGCCACGACCGAAGTACTCGATCTGGTCGGCGTAGGTGTTGGGCGTCGACATCTCGACCGTCGCCGGCAGGTTGAGGATGATCTCTCGCCCGGGCTCGGGCTGCCAGATGTCGGAGACCCGCTCGCAGACTTCGAGCGCGAAGTCGGTGGGGGTCTGGGTGAAGATCTCGGGGCTGTACTGGTAGCCGAAGTCGGTGCCGGCGAGCAGGCTCTCGGCGTACTTCATCACCCACTCGGTGCCGCGGGTCGCGATCGCGATGCACTCGGCCTCGGTGACGTTGAAGACGACGCGTTGGAAGAGCGGCGCGGTCGCGTTGTAGAGGTGCACGGTCGCCTTGTCGGCGCCGACCAGCGACTCGACGGTGCGCGCGATCAGGTCCTCGCGGGCCTGGGTCAGCACGGAGATGCGTACGTCGTCCGGGATCTTGTCACTCTCGACGAGCTGGCGGACGAAGTCGAAGTCGTTCTGGCTCGCGGAGGGGAACCCGACCTCGATCTCCTTGTAGCCCATCCGGACGAGGAGCTCGAACATCTTCATCTTGCGCGACGGCGTCATCGGGTCGATGAGAGCCTGGTTGCCGTCGCGCAGGTCGGTGGAGAGCCACCTCGGCGCTCGCGTGATCTTGCGATCCGGCCAGGTGCGGTCCGGGACGGTGACGGGTTCGAACGCGGTGTACCGGTGGAACGGCATCCCGCTCGGCTGTTGCGGGGGAATCGTGGTCATGACTTACCTCGGTGATCGGCGGAAAGGATCAGACGCCGGTCGCACACCAACACCCGCAGCGAGGGGGTCCGGCTACCGTGCCACTTTGGCGGGGACCTCGCTGCGGCAACCAAGGAGCAGTGCGCGCATCATGACGACGCAACTCTAGCGCACGACGCTCACCGGCCGCGCAGCGCTCGATAGCCTGATCGGATGGCCAGGCTCCTCGTCGTCCACCACTCCCCGACCCGCTCGACGCAGGCCCTGCTGGAGTCGGCACTGGCGGGCGCCGGCGACGACGCGATCGAGGGGGTCGAGGTCGTCGTACGGGCGGCGCTGGAGGCGACCGCTGACGACGTACTCGATGCCGACGGCTACCTGCTGGGGTCGCCGGTGAACTTCGGCTACATGAGCGGGGCCCTCAAGCACTTCTTCGACACCACCTTCCTCAGCGTGGGGGGCGCGCTCGACCCGACCGGTGGTGCCGGCGAGTCGGAGGGAGCGACCAAAGGTCGTCCGTACGGGCTCTGGATGCACGGCCGCTACGACCTCACTGGCGGCGTCCGCGCGGTCCAGTCGATCGTCGGCGCCCTGGGTTGGAAGCAGTCCTACGAGGTGCTCGGGGTGCTCGGTGAGGTCGGTGAGGACGAGCGGTCGGCGGCCTACGGGCTGGGCGCTACGATCGCGGCACTGCTCAGCAGCTAGGGCAGCACCGAGGGACCAAGGGGGACCGGCCATGATGCATGCGCGCGCCGCGGTGTCTGTCGTGCTCGCCGCCTTCGTCCTCCTGACCGGATGCTCCTCCGAACCGCAGGGCGAGAACGTCGACCCCGACCAGGTGGACTCGACCGAGGTGCCCAAGGTCGGCGCCTGCCGGATGCTGACGCCGGCCGACGTCGAGCAGCCCGCCAACGCCACCCGCACCGTCGACTGCGACGAGAAGCACACGGCGGAGACGTTCGCCGTCGGCGAGCTCCCCGACGAGTTCGAGGAGGTCGGCTACAACGACGGCGAGGTCGGTGACTACGCCTACCGGACCTGCACCAAGAAGTTCGAGAAGTTCCTCGGGGCGACCGACGAGAGCCTCGTGCTCCGCACGATCGTCAGCTGGGCCTGGTTCCGGCCGTCGGAGAGCGCGTGGGACGACGGCGCTCGCTGGTACCGCTGCGACGTCGTCGGCGGCAACGCGGCCAGCGAGACCTACCGGCCGCTCCCCCAGACCGCGAAGGGCCTGCTCATCGGCCGGCCCGACGACCGGTGGCTGGTCTGCGCGGCAGGCGAGACAGTGGCAGACGGCGAGAAGGTGCCCTGCGCCCAGGACCACGACTGGCGGGCGGCGACCACGATCAAGCTGGGCGAGCCGGAGGACAGCTACCCCGGCGACGAGGTCGTCGCGAGCCGCACCAAGGCGTTCTGTGCCAACTCGATCAAGGCATGGCTCAACTACCCGGCCCGGTTCGAGTACGCCTACACGCACTTCCACGAGGCCGAGTGGCAGGCGGGCAACCGGCGCTCGGTCTGCTGGGCGAAGACGAGTGAGTGACGGCGTCGTACCCCGTCACGCGGCCGCAGTCCTCGCCGCGGCCGCCCTCGCGGTGATGACGCTCGCTGGCTGCTCAGGCGGCGACGACGATCCTGCTGCTGCTTCGCGGACGACAGCGGCTCCCAGCCCCCCGCCGACGGCAGGCCCGCCGCCGCGCCCGCCCGACGACGGTGCCTGCTACAACCTCAGCTTCCGTCAGGCCCTCGCCCCGACCAGCAGCAAGAAGCCGACCCGCTGCAACCGCCCGCACACCTCGGAGACCTACACCGTCGGGACCCTCGACACCGTTGCCGAAGGGCACCTGCTGGCCGTCGACTCCCGCCAGGTGCGGGCGCAGGTCGCCAACGCCTGCCCCGCCGCGCTCACGGAGTTCCTCGGCGGCGAGCCCGCCGACCTGCGGCTCAGCATGATCCGTCCGGTCTGGTTCACCCCGAGCGTCGCCCAGTCCGATCGCGGCGCGGACTGGTACCGCTGTGACGTGGTCGTCGTCGCCGGCGACAAGGAGCTGGCCGAGCCGGACGCCAGCCTGAAGGGCGCGCTGCGCAAGGACGCCGTGCGCGATCGGTATGCCATGTGTGGAACCGCTGCTCCGGACTCCGAGAGCTTCGAGCGAGTGATCTGCTCCGCGAAGCACTCGTGGCGGGCGATCCTGGTGGTGCCCTACCAGCCCGGCAAGTACCCCGGCAGGCAGGCGGTCGTCGAGCCACTTTTGTCGCCGTGCGAGGACGCCGGTCTCGACGCCGCCGTCGACCCGCTGGACTACCAGTGGGGCTATGAGTACCCCACGAAGGAGCAGTGGGAGATGGGTCAGACGTGGGGCCTCTGCTGGGCCCCTGACTGATCGCCGAATCTGCCTTATTGGTGCGCCGAATCGGCCTTGATGGTGGGCCGAATCGGCCTTGATGGTGGGCCGAATCGGACTCATTGGTGCGCCGAGTCGTCGGTAATGGTGCGATAGACCCGGTGCACCAATCCGGCGGATTCGGCGCACCAATCCGGCGGATTCGGCCCACCATCAAGGCCGATTCGGCGCACCAGAAAGGACGACTCGCGTTAGAACCCGAGCTTGCGGAGTTGGCGGGGGTCGCGCTGCCAGTCCTTGGCGACCTTGACGTGGAGGTCGAGGTAGACCGGGGTGCTGAGGAGGGACTCGATCTGCTTGCGGGCGACGGTACCGACCTGGCGGAGCCGGACGCCCTTCTTGCCGATCACGATGCCCTTCTGGGAGTCGCGCTCGACGTAGAGGTTGGCGTAGATGTCGAGCAGCGGCTTGTCGTCCGGGCGGCCCTCGCGCAGCCCCATCTCCTCGACCACGACGGCGATCGAGTGCGGGAGCTCGTCGTGGACGCCGTCGAGCGCGGCCTCGCGGATCAGCTCCGCCACCAGCACCTCCTCGGGCGCGTCGGTCAGGTCGCCGTCGGGATAGAGGGCAGGGCCCTCCGGCATCAGACCGACGAGGAGCTGCGCCAGCAGGTCGACCTGGTCGCCCGCGACCGCCGACACCGGCACGATCTCGGCCCACTCGGTGCCGGTCTCCCGGCCGAGCTCGGCGATGTCGAGCAGGTGCTTCCCGATCCGCTCGGGGTCGGCGAGATCGGTCTTGGTGGCGACCGCGATCTTGGTGGTACGGCGCACCTTGGCCAGCTCGTTGACCAGGAACCTGTCCCCCGGCCCGATCTTCTCGTCGCTGGGGAAGCAGACCGCGACCACGTCGACCTCGGACCAGGTGGCCATCACCAGGTCGTTGAGCCGCTCACCCAGCAGAGTGCGCGGCTTGTGCAGCCCGGGTGTGTCGACCAGCACCAGCTGGCCGTCCTCGCGATGCACGATCCCGCGGACGACGGTGCGCGTGGTCTGCGGCTTGTCGGAGGTGATCACGATCTTCTGGCCGACGACCGCGTTGGTGAGCGTGGACTTGCCGGCGTTGGGACGCCCGACGAAGCAGGCGAAGCCGCTGCGGAAGCCCTCGGTCGCGGTGAACGTCGGTGGGGCGGGGGCCGGCAGGCCGGCAGCGTCGTCGTCCTCGTGGTCCTCGTCGACCTCGCCCAGCTCGTCGTCGAACTCCTCGGACTGGTCGGACTCGTGGTCGAACTCTCGGTTCATTGCTGCACCTGCTCCTGGCCGGCCCGGTCGTAGTCGGCCCAGATCTCGTCGTCGGACTTGCCTGCGGCCTTGCCCGCGCGCCAGATCGGGCCGGGGTCCACGGGTCGCGGCTGCCGGGCGGCGACAGCGCGCCAGTAGCCCATCACGTCGTACGCCGTCGACGGGAGCCGGCGCTCCCGCATCAGGAACTTGCGGATCGCCCGCATCTGGGCGGACTCCCCGGCCATCCAGAAGTAGCCGTCACCCGCGGGCCAGTCGATCTGCTCGACCATCACGGCCAGCTGACTGGTCTCGTGGCGGCCGGGACCGGCCTCATCGACCACCGGAGCGAGCCAGGTCGTGTCCGCGCCGCCGGGCAGGTAGCCGGCGAGGTGCTCCACGTCGGTCACCTCGGCCCAGATCCGGGTAGGGACCCCGTCTGCGTGGGTCTCCGCGATCCGGGCCATCGCGGGCAGCGCGGTGAGGTCGCCGACCAGCAGCAGCCAGGCCGCGTCCTCCGGCATCGCGAAGGAGCCCTTGGGCTCGGTGACCGTGACCTGCTCACCGACACACTCACCACTCGCCCACTCGGTCACCAGGCCCACGTCGTGGACGACGACGTCGAGCACCAGCTCGGCTCCGTCCCAGGACCGCACGGTGTAGTAACGGCTCTGGAACTGGCCGGGCACCACCAGTCCCACCCACTCGTCGGGGACGCCGGTCGACCGGAATCCAGCAAGCCCCGGACCGCCGAGCGTGAGGCGCACGAGGTGGGGTGAGAGCTGCTCGCGCCGCAGTACGTCGGCGACGTACTGCTGGGCGCGGGTGCTCACCGGGCAAGGCTATCGACCGGCCGGCGTTCGCACGCGTCGGCGGGTCGGCCGCCACTAGAGTGCCGAGCATGCCTACCGCCGAGACAGCCGACGTTCTGCCGGATCTGCGAGCCGACCTGCGGCCTGGTCGCGACCGTCGAGGACGATCAGGTGCTCGGGATCCGGCCCGGACAAGGAGCACCCGATCACGGCCGGCTTCTCCTGCCCGAAGGGCCTGGAGTTCGTGCACGTCCAGAACGACGAGGACCGGGTGCTGCACCCGACTGCGGCGGCGACCGGACGGCGAGTTCGAGCAGATCTCCTGGGAGACCGCGCTCAGCGAGATCGGCGCCCGGCTGCGGGAGATCCGGAGCGAGCACGGCGGCGACTCGATCGGTTGGTACGGCGGCAACCCGACCGCGTTCAGCCACTCCCACGCCCTGTGGCTGGGCTGGTTCCTCAGAGGTATCGGGTCCCGGCATCTCTACACCCCCAACACCCAGGACACGTCCAGCCGGTTCGTCGCCTCGGCGCTCCTCTACGGCTCGCCGGTGGTCGTCCCGGTGCCGGACCTCGGGCGCACCGACTTCGCGCTCCTGATCGGCACCAACCCGCTGGTCTCCCGGGGCAGTCTGATCAGCGCCGGCAACCTGCGCGAGAAGCTCACCGGGCTCGTCGCCCGTGGCGGCCGGGTCGTGGTCGTCGACCCGCGCCGCACCGAGACGGCGCGCGCGTTCGAGCACGTCGGTGTCCGACCCGACGGCGACGCGTGGCTGCTGCTGGCCATGCTCAACGTGATCTTCAGCGACGGTCTCGCCGACGAAGCCGCGATCGCGGCGCAGACCACCGGCGTGGAGACCCTCCGCGCCGCGGCAATGAAGTGCCCGCCGACGCTCGCCGAGCAGCGCTGCGGCGTACCTGCCGCAGACATCACCGCGCTTGCCCGCGACTTCGCGACCGCCCGTACCGCAGCCGCCCACGGGCGGACCGGCGCTTGCCTCGGGGCGCACGCCACGCTGGTCAACGTCCTCATCGACGCCCTCACCATCGTCACCGGCAACCTCGACAAGGAGGGCGGGCTGCTCTTCGGCCGCGGCACCATCAACCTGACCCGGATCGCCCACCTCGCGGGCATCGACACCTACGACACCTACCGGTCCCGGGTCGGCGACTTCCCGGAGGTGATCGGCCAGCTGCCCGCACCGCTGATGGCCCCCGAGATCGAGACGCCCGGCAAGGGACAGCTGCGCGCCCTGATCGTCTCCGCCGGCAACCCGGTCCTCTCGGTGCCGGGCAGCAACCGGCTGGAGCGTGCGCTGGGTCAGCTCGACCTCCAGGTCGGCATCGACCTCTACCTCAACGAGACCCACCGGCACGCCGACTACGTGCTGCCGGCCGCTACCTTCCTCGAGCGTGACGACCTGGTGGTGGCCGCACTCGACTTCCACCTGAAGCCCTTTGTGCAGTGGACCGAGGCGGTCGTGGCACCGCGCGGCGAGGCCAGGCCGGACTGGGAGATCATCGACGACCTCGCTCGCGAGCTCGGCTTCGCTGCGGTGACCGGGCTGGCGACCAAGCTGGTGGGCACCGGCCGGCTGGGCCGACTCGCGCTCCGCGCCCTCGCGCCGGCGGCACGACGGATCACACCCGCTCTGCTGATCGACCTGTTGCTCCGCTCGGGACGCGACGGCGACAGGTTCGGACTGCGCCGGAGCGGCCTGAACCTCGCGAAGCTGAAGAAGCATCCGCGCGGCGTCGTGCTCGCCGAGCACCTCGAGGGCGGGATGCTCAAGCGCCGCGTGTTCCATCGAGGGCGCAAGGTGCGCCTCGACGCAGCGGTGATCGAGCGCGAGCTCGACCGGTTGCTCGACGGGCCGCCACCGGACGCCGACTATCCGTTGCTCCTGATCGGTCGACGCGATGTGCGCTCCCACAACTCGTGGATGCACAACACCCCCAAGCATCGAGACCCCGAGCGCCGGCAGACCGCGATGGTCCACCCCAAGGACGCCGCCGACGCCGGCCTCGCCGACGGCGACCTGGTCCGGGTGTGCACCACTCAAGGCTCGATCGAACTGCCGGCGCGGGTCACCGACGAGGTGGTGCAGGGCTGCATCGCGGTCCCGCACGGCTGGGGACACCGCGACGCGGGTTGGCAGGTCGCGAACGCGGCTGGGGGCGCCAACGTCAACGAGGTGCTGCCAGCGGATGTCGCCGACCTGGAGCGCGCCTCGGGGATGGCGCACCTCAACGCGGTCCCGGTGCGGATCCAGGCGGCGCTACCGGGCTGAGTTGATGATCGCCGTCAGTCCGCCACCCGCCGGGTCCGGGACCAGGAACAACGAGGTGGCAGTGAACCCGGCGCGCCGCAGCGTGTAGGTGCCCTGCGCCGGCACGGCCGAGCGCGCCGCGAGCGCGAGCCGGAACTGCTCGGCGGCACCCGCGGGTGCACCGTCGAGGTCGGCGACCTCGACCAAGGTCACCGGGAAGCCCTTGCCCCCGCCGGTGATGCTGAAGCGCTTCCCCCGCAACGCGGCGAAGCGGGGGCGGCGGTAGAGCGCCGCGCCCGAGGTGTACGTCGGATCGGCGGATGCCACAGCACCGGCGTCTGCGAGCGGGCCCCCGACGCCCAGAGCGCCGGCAGCGATCGCTGCTGCGCCGGCTCCGATCACGCTTCGACGAGAAATGTCGGTCATGGGGTCCTCCTGCTGGCTACGATCGGCGGGTGGCCGACACAGCATGGTTCACGTACGACGACTTCGCCGATCGCGTGGATGATCACTTCCGCCTTACCCTCGCCGACGGTCGATCGCTCGACTTGACGCTCGCCGAGGTGACCCTGTTGCCCGGTGCGGGTGGCACCGGGCCGGGCGGAGCGAGCAGGCAGCAGTTCTCGCTCGTGTTCCGAGGTCCGGCCGAGCCGGCGCTGGCGCAGGGCATCTGCGACCTGGAGCACGACACGCTCGAGGGCCTCGCACTGTTCCTGGTGCCGATCGGGCGCGACGCCGACGGCCTGCGCTACGAGGCTGCCTTCGCCTGAGGGCTGGACCGCGCGGATCACATCGCCCTCCACTCGAGCAACCGATAGACACCGTGCTCGGCGATCTCCCGGAAGCCCATCCGCTCGTAGAGCAACCGGGCCCGGTTGTGCATCTCGACGTGGATGCTCGCTGTCCGGCCACTGGCGGCGGCCTCGTCGAGCAGCTCCTGGATCAGGGCCGAGCCGATCCCGGCATCGCGGAACTCCGGCAGCAGGCTGATGTCGACGATCCGGATGTCATCGGCCCGACGGTCGACGTACAGCCTTCCGGCTGCGCGGCCTTCGAGCTCGACGACGTCGAAGGTGATGCCGTCGTAGTGCTGCCGGTAGTGCGAGTCCTGTGCGTCGAACTGCATGCGGATGAACGCGTCGCGCTCCGCCTCGCTCCACGGCACCAGGGCCAGCTCGCCGGCGCGCGTCGCGGCGTACACCGCCACCAGGAACTCGTGGTCGGCGACACGGGCTGGGCGGAGCGCGATCCGAGCGGCGGGAGTCCCGGTGGGCAAGTCAGCTCCTCGGGGGGTAGACGCCCTGGAGGGCGATGTTGAAGTAGAGGGTCAAGTAGGGCTGCATGTTGTTGTGCGGCTGGTCCCCGCCGGCCGGCGCCAGGGCGCCCGGCGCCATCTGGACCACCGGCTGCCCGGCCGGGGGCTTGTAGGCATTGGCGTTCTGCGAACGGGCAATGCTGCGCGCATTGGACGGAGTCTGCACATCGCCGAAGTCGGTGTTGGCCCGCATGCTGTGGGTGTGTGACGGTATCTCCGACTGGAGCAGGGTCACGACCTCAGTTCCGCCGGTCTGGCCTTGGTTGCGCCAGCTCAGACCCGGGCCCTGGCCGTGATGCATCGGGGCACGCCCCTGGAGGTCCGGCAACGCGAAGGACGACCTGCCGTCGCCGCCGTAGATCGTGCCGAGGAGGGAGAAGAGCGCGGTGTTCTGAGAGATCGGCAGCAGTTGGCCGTTGCACCACGCCCAACCCCGCGGCGGGAAGTTGAACGGGAAAATCCGGATCTCAGCGACGAACGGATCGGCCATGGCTGCTGTCCTTCTAGGAGGGGCTGGGGAAGATGCCGAAGAGCGAGATGATGAAGTTGATGCAGAGGTACGGCTGGAGGTTCGTGTGCGGCTGGCTGCCACCGACCGGCAGGATCGCGGCCGGCGCAAGTGCCGCAGTGGCGGTGTCCTCGATGTAGAGGTCGGCGGCGGTGGACTGGGCGAGCCGGTTGTTGGACGGGGAGGACTGAGTAGCCACGCCCGTGGATGCGATGAACGGGTGACTGTGGGCAGGGAGCTGATTGACGGTCAGCGTGACCTCCTCGGCGCCGCCCGTCTGGCCCAGGAGGAAACCGTCGCCGTGATGGATCGGGAGCCGCCCGCGCAGGTCCGGCAAGCCGAACGTCTCCTGGCCGTCGCCGCCGTACGTCGTGCCGATGAGATTGGAAGAGAGTTTCGTTCTCTGCGATCGCTAAGAGTTGACCACCGCAGAAGTCCCATCCAGCGGGCGCGAAGTTGCCGGCGAACATCCTGATCTCTCCGACGTAAGGCTGTGCCATGGTTCCAGGCTCCTCTTGATCAGTTCGGCGACGGGAAGATGCCGGAGAGCGCGATGCAGATGCTCAGCGTCAGGAACGGCTGCATGTTCAGGTGCGCCTGGCTGCCACCGACGTTCGTCACGCTCGACGGGGAGAGCGAGGTCAGTCCTGGCGAGCTGGCCGCGGCGTAGAGCTGGCTCGGCGAGTCTGCCAGCAGGTTGCCCGGCGCGACCGGCGTGTCCCCCGTGGCGCTGGTCGCCTGCGCGAGGTGGGTGTGCACGGGTAGCTCAGCGAGGTTGAGCGTATGAGCTTGTTCACCGCCTCTGTTACCCAACGTGTGCCCGGACCCCACGTGGATCGGCACCCGGGATCGAAGATCAGGCAAGGCGAAGTTCACCCGCCCGTCGCCGCCGTAGGTCGTGCCCAGCAGCGAGAAAAGCGCCTGGTTCTGGTTGATGGGCAGGAGTTGGCCGTTGCAGAAAGCCCATTGCCGCGGCGCGAAGTTGAACGAGAATATCCGGATCTCTCCGAGGAACGGTTCGGCCATCGTGTCGTCCTTTCGTCCGGCCTCAGGTCACGGTGCGTTCGGGCACTCGTTGATGGTGGTGAACCCGGCGCCGGCGTGATCGGCGCTGGCCGTGGCGCCGTTGTTGGTGTTCGTCAGGAAGGTCTGCACAGCCGGATCGTCGGTCGGAGCTCCGGGGTAGTCCTCCAGGATGTAGGACGTGCCGGCGAACCGCTGCCGAACCCGGATCCCGAACAGCCCGACCGCGGTGGTGGTCGCGGTGTTGCCCCGGATGTCGGCGCAGATGGTGGTCGTGTCCGTGGAGACCGAGCCTGCGTCGACGCGGATCGCGTCGGCCGACAAGTTGTTGTTCAGGGTGACGGAGTTGTTGCTGATCGTGGCGTTGATCCGGTTGCTGCCATCCCGGGCGATCACCTCGATGCCGCGGTTGGCAACCTGGCTGACGGTGTTGGCGTCGACCAGGACGGTCATGGTGGCGGACCCGTTGCCGCTGAACCGGAGACCCGGGCCGGTGGTGGAGTTGCTGTTGGTCACCGTGTTGCCGGTGACCCGCCCGACCATCGGGGTCGTCGCGAAACTGCCCAGGTTGACGTTGATCGGCGATGCGCTCCCGCCCGTGCCGGCGGCGACGTTGAGCCCGTCGATCGTGAGGTCGCGGACGCCGAAGCTGAACGTGCCGCTCGAGTTGTGAGCGATGTGCACGCCGATGTTGTTGTCGTCGAACGTGCTCTGCACCCCCGCACTGTCATCGACCTCGACGTTCATCGAGCCGGTGCCGTTGGTGATCGCCTGCAGGCCGTTGGCTCGGTTGCGCAGGAACGTGTTGCCCAACACGTCCGCCGTGATCGAGCCACCGTCCGCCTGGATCAGCAGACCGTTGTTCCCCGGGGAGACGGCGTCGGTGTCGCGGAAGGTGCTGTCCGTGACGTCGAGCTGTGACAGCGTTCCGGACGAGTTGACGATCCTCGCGTTGTCCTCGGGCGAGTTCGCGATGAGGGTCCGGATGATCTCCGAGATGCCCGCCAGGTTGGTGAAGTGCACCCCGGCCTCGTCGGTCGCGGGGTCGTCGCCGTTGTTGTCGACCACCGAGTCGCGCAGCGCGAAGTTGGTGACCGACGAGCCACGAATCCCGTTCCCCAGGCTGTTGCGGATCTTCATCCGCTGCAGCGTGATCCCCTGCGTCGAGGTCAGTGAGATGGCGTCCTGGGTGGTGCTCTGGATCACGCCTCCGGTGCACGGATCCGCGATGGTCACACAGTCGCCGCCGGTGCCGGTCACGTTCAACCCACCGCTGCTGCCGGTCGTGCTCAGGCGGATGCCGCTGGTGGCTCCATTGGCCGAGATCGAGTCGAAGGTCAGGTTGCCTGCTGTGATGCCGGCCGTGTCGACGTTCAGCGCCACACCCGTACCCGTCATGATCGAGTTGCCCGTGCCGCCCACGGTGAGCGTCCCGTTGGTCGCGCTGAAGCCACTGCCGCTGGTCGTGTCGATATCAAGCCCGCCGCCGGTGAACGAGACCAGGTGTCCGCCGGCCGGATTGCCGTTGGCAGAGAGTAGGACGGCGCTGCTGGCGCCGGTGTTGAGCACCTTCGACGCGCCGCTGAAGGTGGTTGAGCCGGTCGCGTTGCCGTTGACGGAGATGCCGCCGCCCGCGTCGCCGCTGTCGGCGATGTTCCCGGAGAGGGTGACCGCGCCGCCGTCGCGGCCGGTGACCTCGGCCGACTGGCCCGGCCCGTCGTTGATCGCGCCGGCGAAGGTCACGTCGCCGCCGGCGCCACCGCCGTTGATGTCCACCGCGATGCCGGCCGCGCCACTGATCGCGCCCGCATCGATGACGACGGGCGTGGTCAGGTTGGTGTCGAGGTTGATGCCGTCGCCGGCACTGTTGGTCGAGCTGGCCGAGTCG
The DNA here is from genome assembly GCA_963756795.1 of uncultured Actinomycetota bacterium. GTDB lineage: Bacteria > Actinomycetota > Actinomycetes > Propionibacteriales > Nocardioidaceae > Nocardioides. The sequence continues at coordinate 218,905 of CAVWPK010000011.1, forward strand.
AAGGAGAACTGCGAGCCGTCGGAGTTGCGGATGTCGAGCGCCGGGCCGCCGGTGGCCGACACCGTGTCAGAGCCGGCCGCATCGACAGTCACCATGTCGGAGCTGACGATGTCGAGAGCTGCTACCGAACCCGACGTGGTCTGCAGGGACAGGTCCGTGCCGACACCGTCCCCCAGGACCGGCTGCCCGGTCGTGGAACTGAGGCGTACGGCACCGGTCCCGGAGCCGGTCACCGTGATGTCGTTCCAGCGACTGGTGAGCAGGTTGGTGCCCGCGGCGTCCAGCGCCTTGGCGCCAGTGGTCGCGATCGTGTTCGTGGCCGTGTTGCCGAAGAGCACCCGGTCGGCGTTGTTGATGCGGACGCCGATCGCGGTCGCGCTGCCGCCGTTGGTGACGGTCACGCCGGTGAACCGGTTAACCCCCGTGGTGCCGTCCAGCTCGATGCCGGGCTGGGTGCCGGCGGTCCCGGTGTCGGTGACGTTGACGTTTTGGACGGTCACGTCGGCCACCCCGGCGCCACCGCTGACGCCGCCACCGGTGCCGCTCGGGTCGAGGTCGACACCGTCGACGAGCACGTTGCTCGCCAGGACGACGACATCCTCGTTATTGGCGGTCAGCGTGGGCTGTGCGCCGGCCGTGCCCGGGTGCAGCGGTGACGTCCCGAGAGGTCCGCCGCCGTCCGGGTCGAGGCTGAGCGGGCGGCTCTCGCCGATCAGCCGCTCGTCGCCGTCCATCGCGTAGCCGGTGTCGAGGTTGGTGGTCGTGTTGTTGCCGTCGAACACGAACACCGTGTCACCGGTGCCAGAGGCGGCTTCGGCCTCGGCGAGGGTGTCGTACGGCGTGTCCGACGTGCCGTCGCCGCCCGCCGGCTCGTTGTTGCGCACGTACCAGACCTGGCCGGTGAGCTGCAGGCTCAACGTGCCTGTGGAGCTCGCGACCGTGCCGGCGTTGCACGGCGAGCTGTCGCAGACGCGATAGGTGAAGGTGTCCGTGACACCCACATCGGCGTCATCCGGGTGGTAGGTGAAGTTGCCATCGGACTCGATGGTGATCGTGCCACCGAGCGTGGTCGGGGCGTCGGTCACCGGCTCCGCGACCAGGTTGGCCAGTGGCGTGTCGGGGTCGGTGTCGTTGTCGAGAACCGAGCCGGTGATCTCCTTGCCGGCCTGCGTGCTCGGCCTCGTCGTACCGACGAAGAGGCCGGTGTTGCCGATCGCGTCGAAGCTGTCGGCGACGGCAGCCGGCGCGTCGTTGACGCAGGTCACGGTGGCCGCGACAGTCGCGACGACCGAGCCCGGGTCGACGGTGTAGGTGAAGTCGTCGGTCACGGTGCCCGGCGGGTCGTTGCAGTAGTCGGCGTCCGGCTCGTAGGTCAGGTCCGCGCCGGCGTTGGTGATGACCACGGTGCCGTTCGTCGGCTGGGTCACCGACGTGATCGAGATCGGCCCGCCGTCGCCCGGGTTGTCGTTGGCCAGTACGTCGATCGTCGTGGCGGGGTCGTCCTCGACCACGGTCTTGGTGTCGTCGGCCGGGGCCGGCGGGTCGTTGACGCAGGTCACGGTGACCGCGACCGTCCCGGTGTCGCCCCCGGGAGCCAGCGTGTAGTCGAAGTCGTCGGTCGGGTTGGCCGGCGCGTCGTTGCAGTAGTCGGCGTCCGGCTCGTAGGTCAGGTCGGCGCCGCCGTTGGTGATGACCACGGTGCCGTCCGTCGGCTGGATCACCGAGGTGACCGAGATCGGCCCGCCGTCGACGTCGGTGTCGTTGCCCAGCACGTCGATGGTCGTGGCCGGGTCGTCCTCCACAAGCGTCGCGGTGTCGTCGACGGCGACCGGCGCGTCGGCGACGCACCTGACCTTCACCGAGACGGTCGCGGTGCTGGCCCCCGGAGCCAGGGTGTAGGTGAACGTGTCCAGCGTGGTGCCGGGAGGCAGGTTGCAGTAGTTCGCGTTCGGTGTGTAGGTGACGCTCCGGTTGAACCGGACCACCGTGCCGTTGCCCGGCTGGGTGACCGCGTCGATCCGTTTCGGCCCGCCGTCGGCGTCGGTGTCATTCGCCAGCACCGGCAGTGTGGTCGCGCCGGCGTCCTCCTGGACGGTCCTGGTGTCGTTGACCGCGACCGGGTCCTCGCGGTCCAGGTTGCGGCGAAGCTCACAGTCGGGGTCAACGGTGTCGGCAAGGTCCACGTTGGCCACGTCGGCGGCGCCGTCGCCACAGGACACGTCGTCGACGAACGGGGCACCGTCGCGGTCCACGATCTTGTCGTCGCCCGCGCCACCGTCGTGGGTGTCGCTGCCGTCCCCGCCGCGCAGGACGTCGCCATCGTCGCCGCCGGTCAGCTGGTCGTCCCCGGGTCCACCGACGACCAGGTCGGTGCCGACGTCTCCGGACACGTTGTCGGCGTCGGCACCACCGTAGAGATCGTCGTCACCGCCGGAGCCGTTGATGGTGTCGATGCCGACGCCGCCGCGCACCTCGTCGGCGTCCGCTCCGCCGTCCATGGTGTCGTCACCGCCGTCCCCGAGCACGCGGTCGAGGCCGTCGCCGCCGTCGAGGTCGTCGTCATCCAGGCCGCCGCGGAGCACGTCGTCACCGATGCCGCCGGTGATGGTGTCGAGGCCGGGCCCACCACGCAGGTCGTCCTTGCCGTCGCCGCCGTCGATCGTGTCGTCCCCACCGCCACCGATGATCAGGTCGTCGCCGTCGAGACCGACGATGTCGTCGTCCCCGCCCAAGCCGCAGATCACGTCGTCCCCGGGTGTCCCGGTGAGGATGTCGGGCCCGACCGTGCCGGTGATCGTGCAGGCCGAGCCTGGCGGGGGGGGATCCGCCGAGGCCACCCACGGCATCGCCGGCACAGCCAGCGTCCCGGTCGCCATGAGGACGACGATCAGACCCGTCTTAGACACATGTCCAAGCCCCATGCCAACGCTCCCGATATCGGACCACGTCGCCCCGTGACAGCGCCGCAGTCGCACCAGAGGGTGCGTTGTGGACTCTGCCACCGCACGGAGACGCCGTCAGCCGAATCACAAACGTCGTCGAACATTTATCTCCGAAGCCCTACCAGGTCGGCCGCAACGGGAAGCCGTTGCCGCCGCCGTCGCCCACCTTGGCGGCCAGGATGTGGTGGAGCTGGATCTCGTTGCGCTCGAACGCGAGCCGGGACCCGGCCATGGAGAGGCCCCAGACCCGGCAGATGTTCTCGCCGACCGCTAAGTCGGCGGGTGCGGGACCGCCGCGCAGGTCACCGTGACCGAGACCAACGCGGGTAGGCCACCGGGCACCAGGTTGTAGAAAAAGTAGTCGGGCGGGTTCCCTGTGTTGCAGTAGTCGGCGTTCGGCCGGTAGGTCAGGGCGGCGCCGCCGTTGATGATGACCACCTGGCCGTTCTGCGGCTCGGTCGCCGAGTTGATCGAGATCGGACCGCCGTCGATGTCGGTGTCGTTGGCCAGCACGTCGATGGTCGTGGCCGCGTCGTTCTCAGCCACGGTCTTCCTGTCGTCGACCGCGACCGGCGCGTCGTCGACGCAATCGACGGCGACCGAGACGGTCGCAGTGCTGGCGCCGGTGCTCAGGGCATAGGCGAAGGTGTCCAGCGTGGCGCCGGGAGGCAGGTTGCAGTAGTTCGGATCCGGCTCGTAGGTCAGGTCGGCACCACCGTTGGTGATCACCACTGCGCCGTTGGTCGGCTGGGTCACCGAGGTGATCGAGATCGGGCCGCCGTCCCCCGGGTCGTCGTTGGCCAGCACGTCGATGATCGTGGCCGGGTCGTCCTCGACCACGCTCATGGTGTCGTCGGCGGGAGACGCCGGATCCGCTACGCAGGTCACCGTGACCGTGACGAGGGCGAGGTCGCCACCGGGCGCCAGAGTGTAGAAAAAGGGCGTCGGCACGGAGCTGCAATAGTTGGGGTTCGGCCGATAGGTCAGGGCGGCGCCGTCTTCGATGATGACCACCCGGCCGTGCTGCGGCTGGTTCACCGAGGAGATCGAGATCGGCCCCCCGTCGATGTCGGTGTCGTTGGCCAGCACGTCGATGATCGTGGCCGGGTCGTCTTCGGTCACGGTCGCGGTGTCGCCGACCGCGACCGGCGCGTCGTCGACGCAACCGACGGTGACGTAGACGCTCGTGCTGGCCCCGCCGGGTGCCAGGAAGTAGAAGAAGAAGTCGGGCGGGTGCCCCGGAGAGTCGTTGCAGTAGTCCGCATCCGGCTCGTAGGTCAGGTCCGCGCCGCCGTTGGTGATCACCACGGTGCCGTCCGTCGGCTGGATCACCGAGGAGATCGAGATCGGCCCGCCGTCGACATCGGTGTCGTTGGCAAGCACGTCGATGGTCGTGGCCGGGTCGTCCTCGGTCACCGTCGTGGTGTCGTGGACCGCGACCGGCGCGTCGTCGGCGCACCTGACCTTCACCGAGACGGTCGCGGTGCTGGCCCCCGGAGCCAGGGTGTAGGTGAACGTGTCCAGCGTGGTGCCGGGAGGCAGGTTGCAGTAGTTCGCGTTCGGTGTGTAGGTGACGCTCCGGTTGAACCGGACCACCGTGCCGTTGCCCGGCTGGGTGACCGCGTCGATCCGTTTCGGCCCGCCGTCGGCGTCGGTGTCGTTCGCCAGCACCGGCAGTGTGGTCGCCCCGGCGTCCTCCTGGACGGTCCTGGTGTCGTTGACCGCGACCGGGTCCTCGCGGTCCAGGTTGCGGCGAAGCTCACAGTCGGGGTCAACGGTGTCGGCGAGGTCCACGTTGGCCACGTCGGCGGCGCCGTCGCCACAGGACACGTCGTCGACGAACGGGGCACCGTCGCGGTCCACGATCTTGTCGTCGCCGGGACCGCCGTCGTGGGTGTCGCTGCCGTCCCCGCCGCGCAGGACGTCGCCATCGTCGCCGCCGGTCAGCTGGTCGTCCCCGGGTCCACCGACGACCAGGTCGGTGCCGACGTCTCCGGACACGTTGTCGGCGTCGGCACCACCGTAGAGCTGGTCGCCGCCACCGGATCCGTTGATCGTGTCGATGCCGGTGCCGCCGCGCACCTCGTCGGCATCCGCACCGCCGTCAAGAACGTCGTCACCGCCGTGCCCGAGCACCCGGTCGAGGCCGTCGCCGCCGTCGATCGTGTCGTCCCCGCCGCCACCGATGATCAGGTCGTCGCCACCGAGGCCGAAGATCTTGTCGTCACCGCCCAGGCCGCAGATGACGTCGTCCCCGGGCGTGCCGGTAAGGGTGTCGGGACCGACCGTGCCGGTGATCGTGCAGGCCGACCCTGCGGGCGGCGGATCCGCCCAAGCGAGCCACGGCAGCGCGGGTAGAGCCAGCGTCCCGGTCGCCATGAGGACGATCAGACGCGCCCTAGGCGCACGTCGACGCCCCATGTCAACGCTCCCGATATCGGACGGCGGCGCCTCGTGACAGCGCCGCAGTCGCACCACAGGGTGCGCTGGCGACTCTGCCACCGCACGGAGACGCCGTCAGCCGAATGCGCAAACGTCGTCGAGGATTCTCTCGGAAGTCCTACCAGGTCGGCCGCAGCGGGAAGCCGTTGCCGCCGCCGTCGCCCACCTTCGCGGCCAGGATGTGGTGGAGCTGGATCTCGTTGCGCTCGAACGCGAGCCTGGACCCGGCCATGTAGAGGCCCCAGACCCGGCAGGTGTTCTCGCCGACCTCCGCGACGCACTCCTCCCAGTTGGCCTCGAGGTTGGCGCACCAGCCGGCCAGCGTCCGGGCGTAGTGGAGTCGCAGGTTCTCGACGTCGTGCACCTCCAGCCCGGCGTCGTGCACCGCGCTCACCAGCCTCCCCGGAGCAGCCAGCTCACCGTCGGGGAACACGTAGCGGTCGATGAACTCACCGGTCCGGTTGGGCTGACGGCTGTCGGCCCGGGTGATGCAGTGGTTGAGAAACCGGCCCTCGGGCTTCAGCAGACCTGCGACGTTGCCGAAGTACGACGCGTAGTTGCGCACCCCGATGTGCTCGGTCAGGCCGATCGAGCTCACCACGTCGAACGGACCTTCCTCGACCCGGCGGTAGTCGAGGTGCCGCACCTCGGCCAGGTCGTCGAGTCCCTGCCGCTTGATCTCCTCCTGCGCCCACTCGGCCTGCTGGCGGGACAGGGTGACACCCAGCGCTTTGACGCCGTACTCCTTGGCGGCATGGACGCACCATGCCGCCCCAGCCGCACCCCAGGTCGAGGAGCCGCTGACCGGAGTGCAGGTCGAGCTTGCGCGCAACGAGGTCGTACTTGGCTGCCTGCGCCTCCTCCAGCGAAGCGCCCTCATGCGGGAAGACCGCACAGGTGTAGGTCATCGACGGCCCGAGCACCATCTCGTAGAACCGGTTGGAGACGTCGTAGTGGTGGCTGATCGCCTCCGCGTCCCGGCCGAGGCTGTGCCGGAGGCCGTCGAAGACCCGGCGGACCCGGGACGGCGCCTCCTCCGGCGGAGGGGGCGGCGGCACCAGGTGGGAGATGCCGAGTGACCGGACCAGGGTGACCAGCTCGGACGCGGTCGGCCGGCGGAACTTGATGCCGTCCTTGAGGACCCTGAGCGCCTCGTAGGGATCGCCCGGGTGTGCACCGTGCAGCTCGAGATCGCCGGCGACGTAGGCCCGGCCGAGGCCCAGGTCGGGGTCGGGCGAGCTCATCAGGTAGTTGAGGCCCCGCTCGGTGGCGATGTGGAAACGGTAGGGCGCATCCGCCGGTCCCGCTGCGCTCTCGTCGTAGGCAGTGATCCTGAGCGGCAGCGGCTCGCGCATCAGGCTGTCGAACGCCTCTGCGATCGAGAGCTTGCTCTTGGTGACGGTGGTCTGGGTCATCAATGGCTCCTCACGGCCTTGTCGTAGAGAGAGGTCAGTCGGTCATCGGGGTCGTAGCGCCGCTTCACGGTGGCGAGCGCCGGTCCGTTGTAGAGCCGGTCGAAGGTGTCGGCTTCGTAGAAAGCCTCGGAGTAGAGGCTCTTGTGGCCGCCCAGCTCGTGGACCTTCGCCTCGATCGCCCGGTTCCTCGGTGCGTGCACGGCGTCCGGGCCGACGTGGACGGTGCCCCAGAAGCCGACGTTGACGTAGGTCGCACCCGGCGCGAGCGGGTAGGCCGTCCACGGGCGACGGGCGACCAGTGGACACAGCCAGACCGGACGCATCCCGACCTCGGCGTCGAACCAGTCGAGGAACTCGGCCAGCCGTTCGACCGGTACCTCGACGTCCTGGACGACGCGCTCGCGGAGTGGGCGTCCTGCGCGACGGTCCAGCCGGTCGGCGATCGCGAACTTCCGGTCGAGCCTGAGCAGCCGCATGTAGACGTCCGAACGGCGCCGGCTGGCCGGCCAGAGCCTCCGCAGCAGCGGGTGCTGGGCACCGAACGCGCCCGAGCACCAGAACCAGTCGGTGTCCCAGCGCCACAGGTAGTCGTGGATCGTCAGCAGGTCGGTCGGGCGGGCTTGGATCGACCGGTAGTAGACCTGCTGGCCGGTGTAGTCGGACGGCGCCACTCCGTCGCCAGTCCAGCGGGCCAGGGTGAGGTAGTACTCCCCCGGCGCGAACGCGACACCGTCGAGGCCGTCGACGCGCTGCCCGGCATGCTCCCCCGCGTGCGTGATCTCCTCGATCGTCTTGGCGAGGAGCGCCGGGTCGTCGAAACGGACGTGGCGGAGCGCGACGTAGGACGGGACCCGCTCGAGCGCGATCCGGAGCCGGGTCGCGTAGCCGAGACTGCCGTAGGAGTTGGGGAACGCGTCGAACAAGTCGTCGCCCGGCCTGGTGGTGACGACGTCCCCGGAGCCGGTGAAGACGTCCATCTCAAGGACGGACTCGTGGGGGAGGCCGTTGCGGAAGCTGGTCGACTCGATCCCGAGCCCCGTGACCGCGCCGCCGAGCGTGATCGTCCGCAGCTGCGGCACCACCTGAGGCATCAACCCGTGGGCCAGCGTCGCGTCGACAAGGTCCTCGTAGGTGCACATCCCCTGGACGTCGGCCGTCGGCGGACCATCGGCACCGTGGGGGTCGACCTCGATGACACCAGTCAGCCCGGTCACGTCGAGACCCGGCGCACCGCTCGCGGCGCGCGCGCGGAAAAGATTCGTCGTCTGCTTCGCCAACCGGACCGGTTGACCGGATGGAAGGGCGGCGTACGACGCCGCGAGCCGCTCGACGGCCCGCGCGTGTTCGGTCCAGGCACGGTCTGCCACAAGGCAGAAACTACCGCTCTTCGGCGACGACACGCCTCCCGGTTTCCTCGCTTGTTGCACCGCCCTGTCGCCTTCCCCGAGCGAAAAAATGGCAAAGGGCCTGTCGATTTCCACCCGCGGACGCCCACCGTCGTGTCAAAATCCCACCCGTGCACCCTCCCCCGGGGTCAGCTCATCCGCGTTCCTGCTCGCGGACCTCGCCCCGGTGAACGTGGCACCACCGTGGCCGACCCGCCCCGTTACCCGGGGCGGGTCGCCATCTTTTTAGGCGGGCGGCGCCCTCACACGGTGATCGTGGTGGCGATCGCCCCGCGCGGGTCGCCCCGGTGGGCGACGACACCGCGGGGGCCGGCGAAGTCGCTGAGCACCGCCCGATCCGCGTCGGCGAGGGCGCCCGACTCCCCGAGGACGACGAGCGCCTCGACCCCGGCCGACCCCGACGCGACCGCCATCGCCACGCAAGCCTGGACCGCGGACAGCTGCAGCGAAGGCAGGTCGACCGTGGCCGCGGCGTAGGTCCTGCCGTCGGTGTCGCGCACCGCCGCGCCCTCGGCTGCCCCGATCCGGGCTCGGGTGGCGCGGGCGAGGGTGAGGAGCTTCTTGTCCTCGGCGGAAAGCTCAGACATGGGGGTGAGTATCGCGGTGCTCGCGGGAGGGCCGGTGAGTGACCTCCTCGACCAACGGGTCGACGACAGCGACCCGCCGGATCCGCACCGTTCCGATCTTGTTGCGGCGCCCGGTCGGCTGCTCGGCCTCGAACCTGAGCCCGTGGCACTCCACCGCAGAGCCAGGGATCGGGACCTTGCCGAGGTGCTTGGCCATCAGGCCGCCGATCGAGTCGACGTCCTCCTCCTCCACGTCGAAGCCGAACAGCTCGTCGAGGTCGTCGATCGGATAACGGGACGAGACCCGCACCTCGCCGTCGGCGAGCCGCTCGACCTCGACCTCGTCGACGTCGTACTCGTCGGTGATCTCGCCGACGATCTCCTCCAACAGGTCCTCGATGGTGATCAGGCCGGCGGTGCCGCCGTACTCGTCGACGACGACGGCGATGTGCTGACGCCGCGCCTGCATCTCGCGCAGCAGGTCGTCGACCGGTTTGGAGTCCGGTACCCAGTGGACCGGACGCATGATCTCCTCGACCCGCTGCGTGAGCTCGACATTGGGAGCTTCGAAGTCGCGGCGGACGACGTCCTTGAGGTAGGCGAAGCCGTGGACGTCGTCGAGGTTCTCACCGATCACGGGCACCCGCGAGAACCCGGAGCGGAGGAACAGCGACATCGTCTGCCGCAGGTTCTTGTAGGTCTCGATGTAGACCACGTCGCCGCGCGGCACCATCACCTCGCGCACGGTGGTGTCACCGAGCTCGAAGACGGAGTGGATCATCTTCCGTTCCTCGGACTCGATCACCGCCGACGCCTCGGCGATGTCGACGAGCTCCCTCAGCTCGGTCTCCGTCGAGAACGGTCCTTCCCGGAAGCCGCGTCCAGGCGTGATCGCGTTGCCGATCATGATCAGCAGCTTGGGGAAGGGCCCGAGGAGCCGGGTAAGGGCCCAGAGCGGCCACGCGGACCACAGGGCGACGGTGTCGGCGTGCTGCCTCCCCAGCGTGCGCGGCGCCACGCCGACGACCACGAAGGAAAGGACGAGCATGGCGCCGGTCGCGATGCCGACGCGTGCCCAGAAGGACTGGTGCACGTACTCGGTGACCAGGACGGTGACCAGGACGATCGCGGCGATCTCGCACAGCATCCGGACGAGCAGCGCGGTGTTGAGGTACTTCGGCGCATCATCGAGTACGACGACCAGCCGCTCCGCGCCGGCTCGCGGCTCGCTCGCGAGCTCGCCGGCGCGGGCGCGGGAGAAGCCTCCAAGCGCCGCCTCGGCCGCTGCGAACAGCCCCGCCAGCACGACCAGGACGGCCGCGGTGACGAGCAACCACAGGTCGCCGGTGGACATCGTCGGCTCAGCCGGCCGCGGTGGCGCCGGCGCGCCACTCACCGAGCAACCGGTCCTGCAGTCCGAACATCGCCTGGTGCTCCTCCGGCTCCGCGTGGTCGTAGCCGAGGAGGTGGAGGATCCCGTGGACGGTGAGGAGCTCGAGCTCCGCAACGGTGCCGTGACCAGCACTCTCGCCCTGGCGCTCGGCCACCGCCGGGCACAGGACGATGTCGCCGAGCACGGCCGGGTCGGCGGCCTCGGGTTCCTCGCTGACCAGGCCGGGCCGCAGCTCGTCCATCGGGAAGGCGAGCACGTCGGTCGGGCCCTCCTTCTCCATCCACTGGGCGTTGAGCTGCGCGATGGTCGACTCGTCGACGGCCTTGATGCAGAGCTCGGCGAGCGGGTGCACCCGCATCTGGTCCATCACGAACCGGCTCAGGCGGGCCAGGTGCTTGACGTCGACGCCGGTGCCGGACTCGTCGAGGACCTCGATGCTCACCAGGGAATCATCCATCACGGCGCTTGGGCCGCGCGACCTGGGCCGGGCCGACGTCGGCCCGGGAGTCGTAGACGTCGTAGGCCTCGACGATCCGGCCGACCAGCTTGTGCCGGACCACGTCGTGAGCAGTCAGCCGGACGAAGGTCAGGTCGTCCACGCCGTCGAGGATGTCCTCGACGATCCGGAGCCCCGAGGTGGTGCCGGAGGGCAGGTCGACCTGCGTGACGTCACCGGTCACCACGATCCTGGAGCCGAAACCCAGTCGGGTGAGGAACATCTTCATCTGCTCGGGCGTGGTGTTCTGCGCCTCGTCGAGCACGATGAACGAGTCGTTGAGCGACCGGCCACGCAGGTAGGCGAGCGGTGCGACCTCGATGGTGCCGGCGGCCAGCAGCTTGGGGATCGACTCCGGGTCGATCATGTCGTGGAGCGCGTCGTAGAGCGGTCGCAGGTAGGGGTCGATCTTCTCGCTCAGCGTGCCCGGCAGGAAGCCGAGCTTCTCCCCCGCCTCGACAGCCGGCCGGGACAGGATGATCCGGTTGACCTGCTTGGACTGCAGCGCCTGGACGGCCTTCGCCATGGCCAGGTAGGTCTTGCCGGTGCCGGCCGGGCCGATGCCGAAGGTGATGGTGTGCTTGTCGATCGCGTCGACGTACCGCTTCTGGTTGAGGGTCTTCGGACGGATCGACCGGCCGCGGTTGCTGAGGATGTTGAGCGAGAGCACATCGGCCGGCCGCTCGGTGGTCTCGGCGCGGAGCATGCTCGCCACCCGCTCGACGGTCTCGGGCGTCACGCCCTGTCCGGTGCGGATGATCGCGACCAGCTCGTCGAGGAGGCGCTCGGCGAGGGCCACCTCGCCGGGGTCCCCGGCCAGGGTGATCCGGTTGCCGCGCACGTGGATCTCGCAGCTGAAACCGCGCTCGATCATGCCGAGGTGCTCGTCGCCGGGGCCGAGCAGGCTGACCATGTCGATGCTGTTGGGCACCACGACGGTGTGACGGGTCGGGTGCGTTGGTGAGTTGGTCATCCTTGCCCGAGCTGGGCGGCCTTTCCGGTGCGGCGACAGTGCTGGGTGGTGGCTGGGTCGTGAAGCAGCAATGCTACGCCGGATCAACGCCGAGGCCGACTGCGTTTAGTCCCACGGGAGGTTCACTCCTGCGCGTACCGTGTGCGCATGGCATCCGGCGAGGAGTACGACGACGACGCGGTCGAGCTCGTCGACGACCCGCAGCCGTCCTGGTTCCCGGGCAACCACCTGCCTGAGGACGCCCGGCGGCTGGGGCTCACCCACCACGTGCCGGACGGCGCCCTGCTCGACTTCGCCGGCTCGCTGGACCGCACCAAGCCCTACCACCGGGTGACCGCCTGGTTCCTGCTCGTCGTCTTCGGGCTGCCGGTCCTGTTCGCCGTGATGCGGTTGTTCCAGGCGCTGTAGCCCGCCGCCGCTGGTTGAGGTGCGAGCAACGCCTGCCACCGGCGGGGCTCAGCCCGGAGGCCAGGTCATGGTCCGCCCACCCAACAGGTGCAGGTGTGCATGGAAGACGGTCTGGCCGGCGGCCGGCCCGGTGTTGAAGACCATCCGGTAGCCGTCGTCCAGCCCCTCGGCTGCGGCGACCTCGCGGGCGGTGTCGAAGAGGTGCGCAGCGGTGGCCGGCTCGCCCTGCGCCAGCGCCGCCGCGTTGGGGTAGTGGCTGCGCGGGATCACCAGCACGTGGGTGGATGCCTGCGGGTTCAGGTCACGGAATGCGAGGGTCGTCTCCGAGTCGTGGACGAGCGTCGCTGGGATGTCTCCGCTGACGATCTTGCAGAAGAGGCAGTCCGGATCGGTGGGAGTGGTCACCACCCCACCTTCCCAAATCAGGGCGCGCCGACGTCAACCCGGGCGGGGGCATGGGCGTGGAACTAGCGTGACCAGTTATGCAGCGACTCCCTGGATCGCGCCGCACCCCACCTGGGGGCTCGGCGTGACCGAGGCACGCCCGGACGCGACCGATGCCCGTGGGGATGCCGACGGTGCCGTCGAGGCGCTCTACCTCGCGCACTGGGACCAGCTGGTCCGGCTGTCGGTGCTCCTGGTGCGGGATCAGGGCATGGCCGAGGAGATCGTCCAGGACGCGCTGGTCGCCGTCCACCAGAAGTGGGACCGGCTGACTGACCACCACAAGGCGCTGGCCTACCTACGCCAAGCGGTGGTCAACCGCTCCCGCTCGGCGCTGCGCCACCGCAACGTGGTCACCCGCTACCTGGCCCGCCAGCAGGCGCCCGGGTCGGCGCCGGCCGCCGACCAGCCGGTCCTCGCCGACACCCGTCGCCGGATGGTGCTCGACGCACTGCAGCAGCTCCCCCGCCGCCAGCGCGAGGTGTTGGCGCTGCGTTACTACCTCGACCTGTCCGAGGCGGAGATCGCCGACGCCCTCGGGATCAGCCGGGGCGCGGTGAAGAGCCACGCGTCTCGCGGCTCCGCGACCCTGCGGCCGATCCTCGAAGAGCTCGGCCCGGACCTGAGGACCGACCAATGACCGGCAACAACGGCACCGGCGACGAGCGCCTGCGCGCCCTCTTCCACGACGCCGTCTCCGACGTCGAGCCCCGCGACCGCCTCGGAGAGGTACGACGCCGGACCCGCGTGCGCCGTACCCCCTCGCGGCGGTGGGCTCCGGTCCTTGCCGGAGCCGGTGCGGTCGCGGCGACCGTGGTCGTGGCGACGCTCGTGGTCGACGGTGTGAACGACGATCCTGGGCGCAACGACGACCCGCCCGTCGCTGGGACCTCGCAGAACGGTGTGACGACGGATGCGGCCGGCCTCTACTTCGTCTCCGACACGGCGACCGGACCCCGCCTGTTCCGGGAGTTCCAGGCGGTCACTCCGACCGACGACCCGGAGCAGAAGGTGCTGATCGCGCTCCAGCGGCTCACGCTGGACTCCGGTCCGCGCGATCCCGACTACCGCACCCTCTGGCCCGCCCAGTCGTTCCGTGCGGTCCGGATCGAGGAGGACCGGATCGTCGTCGAACTCGGCTCCGCGGACGCCCTCGAGGGTGCGGCAGGTCCCGCCGCCGGTCGGTTCGGGGTGCAGCAGGCGGTCTACACCGCCGAAGCAGCACTCGGGGATGCCCTGCCGGTGAGCTTCGAGTGGGCAGAGCGGCCGGCCAGGCGGGTGCTCGGCCTCAGCGTCGGCACGGTGATCGTCCGCGACCGGGACTACGCCATCACCGCGCCGGTCAACATCACCGACCCGTCCGAGGGACTCCTCGTCGAGGACGGGACCTTCCGCGCCAACGGCACCATGTCGACCAACGTCCGCCGGGTCGAGTGGACCCTGTCCCTCGACGGCGACGTCCTCCGCCAGGGACGCGCAGTGCCGGCCGAGATCGACGGCCCGGATGCCCGGGCGACTCTCAACGCTCCTGGCTGGGAGACCGCGGAGATCGACGTCAGTGACATCTCACCCGGCGACTACGTCTTCGAGGTCACTGCCCTTGACGTCGGTCAGACGTCCGACGCCCCCCGTGAATTCAGCGACACGCGGACCATCACGGTCCGCTGACTATCCACCACCGAGAGGATCGAACCATGAAGCGTCACGCCTTCCCCCTTGCCATCACCGCAACGATCACGGCACTCGTCCTCTCGGGGTGCGGCGACGAGCCCGACACCAACGCCGACGACCCTGCGTCGGGGACGTCCGAGCCGACCGACGCGACCACGTCACCGTCGGAGCCGACCACGACAGCGACGACCACCGCACCGGCCGAGACGATCCCCGTCCGGGTCTTCTTCGTGGCCGACACCCCGCAGGGTCCCCGCCTCTTCGCCGAGCAGCGCGAGGTGGGGGCGGACAACCCGCCTGCCGAGTCCCTCGCCCTGCTGATGGCCGGCGACGTACTCGACGCCGACTACCGCACCCTGGTGCCGGCCGGGAGCCTCGCCGTCGACACCAGCTTCGACGGAGTCGGCGACGACGGCACGTACTCGCTGACCCTCACCACCGAAGCCTGGACCGACCGACCGCAAGGGATGTCGCCGGCCGAGGCTGAGCTCGCCGTCCAGCAGCTCGTCTACACCCTTCTCTCCCAGGCCGGCGACGGCGATGAGGACGGCGTGAACGGCGAGGTGGTCTTCAGGCTCGACAACGAGGAGGTCCCCTTCCTCGGCGTGGACGACGTCGCGGGTGCCGCGGACGAGCTCGACGTGCGCGGGCTGGTCAACGTCCTCGCACCCGCCGAGGGCGCGACGGTGAGCGGCACGTTCACCGCTAGCGGCGAAGCCAGCTCGTTCGAGGCGACGGTGCCGTGGCAGGTGCGCGACGAGAGCGGCAAGAAGGTGCTCGAAGGGTTCTCGACGGCCGAAGGGTGGATCGACGGCCTCTACCCGTGGGAGGCCCCGGTCGACGTCAGCGGCCTCGAGCCGGGCACCTACACCTTCGTGGCCATGACCGACGACCCGTCGAGCGGCGAGGGTCCCGGCCCGACCGAGGACACCAAGACCATCGTCGTCGAGTAGACCGTCGTCAGCGTCGGGTCCGGAGGTAGGCCACGACGGCCCGCGCCTGGGCCCGCGCACCGGCCGAGTTCGGATGGGCAGGTACGCCGGCCGCCGGGTCGTTGACCGAGGGCCCCAGCGCCTCGGCGTAGCGCACCTTCGGGCCCTTGCACATGTGGTGGCCGATCGTCGGGGCGTAGGTGTCCACCAGCTCGGCGCCACCGCGTCGGGCAGCCCGCGCCACCATCGCGTTGAGCTTCTGGAAGGTGTTGTAGAGATAGGTCATGTCCCGGTTGGTGACCGGCACCACCGGCCAGCAGCCGCGCCGCGGGACCCCCGCCAGGTAGTTGACCGCCAGGATGCGGGCGCGGGGTGAGAGCCGGTGGATCTTCCGGAACGCGCGCACCAGCTTGATCTCCGACTTGGCGATCGCCACCGCGAGCCGGTCGACGCCACCGGAGGTGAAGTAGTCCTTGCAGCCTCCCACCGGCAGTGTCGATGTCGAGATGAGCGGCACCGGCAGGTCGGGCAGCGGCAGCAGGTCCATCGGGATGGTCTCGATCGGGAGCAGGCTGATGCAGGCAAGGGCGGCACCGGCGTAGCCAGCATCGTTGCCGCCGATGCCGACCGTCACCAGGTCCGTGGTCGGCGAGAGCCGGTCGAACTGAGGCGGGTTGGTGCCACCGAGCGGCAACGCCTGCGGCGCCGAGAAGTGATCGGTCTTCGCCGAGCCGCAGGTGGCGTCGCGGATCACCCGGATGCCGAGCTGGCGGGCCACCAGCTTGGGATAGTTCACGTGCGACTGGGCGCAGTCGACCGGCACGTGCGTCGTGTCGGGCAGCCCGTGGCCGTCGAGGAAGACGACATCAGCTGACCACGAGTCGCCGAGCGCGACGTACTCGGCGAAGCGGGGCGCCGCGACCGACGCCGTCCGCGCCTCGACGCGATCGACCCCGGCAGGGGTGAACGAGAGGCTGGTGAGACCGGCGACCAGCGCCGCCGCGGCCGCCATCCGGGTACGCATGCCTTGTCAACGGGGCCAGCGTCTATAGGTCACACGACCTACTGATGGTGGAGCGGTCGGCGCTGTGCCGACCCGGGTTCACCCGCCCCACCGCGGCGTCCGCGCCAACAGCGCAGCGACCGCGGCCACACCGGCGGTCGAGGTGCGGAGGACTTCGTCGCCGAGTCGTACGGCGACCGCGCCGGCCGCGACGAACCCGGTCACCTCGTCGTCGGTCAGCCCACCCTCGGGCCCGACCACCACCAGGATCTCCCCCGTGTCCGGGACCGCGATCGCGCCGAGCGGCTCGGTCGCCTGCTCGTGCAGCACGACGGCGAGGTCGGCGTCGGTGACGAGTGCGCCTACGTCGGCGGTGGTGGCGAGTGGCGAGATCACCGGGTGCCAGGCCCGCCGCGCCTGCTTGGCGGCCTCGCGAGCCGTGCTCTGCCACCTCGCGTGCGACTTGGCTGCCCGGTCGCCCTTCCAGACCGCCACGCTCCGGGCAGCGGCCCACGGGACGATCCGGGCGACGCCGGTCTCGGTCAGCACCTCGACGGCGAGCTCGCCGCGATCCCCCTTCGGCAGCGCCTGGACCACGGTCACGATGGGCACCGGCTCCGCGTGCTCATCGACCGTGGTCACCCGCACGTCGAAGGATCGCTTCGCCGTCGCGCTGACCTCGCCCGTGGCGACCAGCCCGAGGCCGTCGGCCAGCGTGACCTGCTCACCGACCCGCAGCCGCCGTACGACGACGGCGTGGTGAGCCTCGTCTCCCTCGACGGTGACGCACCCGCCCGGAGCCACGGCGGCCAGGGACGGCACCAGGTGCTGCGGGAGGGTCACGGGTGACTACTCGGTCAGTGTTGGTTGAACGCGTCGCGGAGCCGGCCGAAGACCGACTTCTGGGTGGCCCGCACGTTGCCGGTCGGCTGCTCCTCACCGCGCAGCGCTGCCAGCTCGCGGAGCAGCTCCTGCTGGCGCGGGTCGGGCCGGGTCGGGGTCTCCACGTGGATGGTGACGATCAGGTCGCCGCGTCCACCGCGCAGTCCCGGCACGCCCTGGCCACGGACCACGGTCTCGGTGCCGGACTGGGTCCCTGGCTCCACGTCGAGCTCGAAGCTGGTCTGGAGACCCGAGTCGCCGGCGCCCTCCGCCTCGACCAGGTCGGCTTCGAGCGTCGGCAGGGTCAGCACGGTGCCGAGCGCACCCGCCGTCATCGGCACGACGACGGTGCAGTGCAGGTCGTTGCCGTGCCGGGTGAAGGTGGGGTGCTGAGCCACCAGGATCTCGACGTAGAGGTCGCCCGGGGGGCCACCGCCGGGACCGACCTCGCCCTGCTCCCCCAGCTGGACCCGGGTGCCGGTGTCGACGCCGGCCGGGATCTTGACGGTGAGGGTACGGCGCGAGCGCACCCGCCCGTCGCCCGCGCACTCACGGCACGGGTCGGGGATGACGGACCCGAAGCCACGACACGCAGGGCACGGCCGCAGGGTGCGGATCTCGCCGAGGAAGGAGCGTTGCACGTGTGCGACCTCGCCGTGCCCGTGACAGGTCTCGCACGGCACCGGGTGGCTGCCCGGAGCAGCGCCGTCGCCACCGCAGGTCGTGCAGCGGATCGCGGTGTCGACCTTGAGCTCGCGCGACACCCCGAACGCCGCCTCGGCGAGGTCGACCTCGAGCCTGATCAGCGCGTCCTGCCCTCGGCGGGTGCGCTGGCGCGGGCCCCGCGTGGCGCCGCCGCCGGCCTGGCCGCCGAAGAACGCGTCCATGATGTCGGTGAAGGAGAAGCCCGCACCCTGGCCGCCGAAGCCGCCACCGAACGGGTCGCCACCGCGGTCGTAGGCCGCCCGCTTCTGCGGGTCCGACAAGACCTCGTAGGCCGCCGTCACCTGCTTGAACTGCTCCTGCGACGCGGGGTCGGGGTTGACGTCGGGGTGGAGCTGTCGGGCGAGGCGCCGGTAGGCCTTCTTGATGGCGTCGGCATCCGCGTCGCGGGCGACACCGAGGAGGTCGTACAGGTCCTGACTCACGTGCTTCCTTGCTTCTCTGGGACGGGTTCTGGTGGGTGGTGCGGGTCGTCAGTTCTCGTCGAGGATGCGCGAGACGTAACGGGCGACAGCGCGGACGGCGGCCATCGTGCTCGGGTAGTCCATCCGGGTCGGACCGACGATGCCGAGGGACGCCAGCGCATCGCCGGGGCCGTAGCCGGTGGCGACGACGCTGGTGGACGAGAGCTCCTCGTAGGGACCCTCGGCGCCGATCCGGACGGTGACGGTGCCGCCGCCGGTTGCCTCACCGAGCAGCTTGAGCAGCACCACCTGTTCCTCCAGCGCCTCGAGCAGCGGCCGGACCGCGGAGTCGAAGCTGTCGCCGAACCGGGCGAGGTTGGCGGTGCCGCCCACCGCGATGCGTTCGTCGGAGCGGTGGTCGCTCATCGCGTCGACCAGCGTCTCGACCACCGCGACGGTGGCTGCGGAGGCATGGTGGTCGCTGGTCACGAGGGCGTCGAGGGCGACGGCCGCGACCGCGATCTGCTCGCCGGTCGCCGCCAGGTTGATCCGCGACCGCAACGCCGCCAGGTCGTCGTCGGCGAGCTCTTCGGCGAGCTCGACCAGCCGCTGCTCCACACGTCCGGTGCTGAGGATCAGCACGACGAGCAACTTCGCGGGGGTCAGCGCGACCAGCTCGACGTGCCGGACGGTCGAGCGGGACAGCGTGGGGTACTGCACCACGGCGACCTGGCGGGTCAGCTGCGACAGCACCCGCACCGACCGGTGGACGACGTCGTCCAGGTCGACGGCGCCGTCGAGGAAGGTGGCGATCGCCCGGCGCTCGGCGGAGCTCATCGCCTTGACCGTCGTCAGCCGGTCGACGAAGAGCCGGTATCCCTTGTCGGTCGGCACCCGCCCGGCGCTGGTGTGGGGCTGCGCGAGGTAGCCCTCCTCCTCCAGCGCGGCCATGTCGTTGCGGATGGTCGCCGGCGAGACGTTGAGCCCGCGGCGCTCGACCAGCGCCTTGGAGCCGACCGGCTCCTCGGTCGCCACGTAGTCCTCGACGATGGCGCGCAGGACGGCGAGCCTGCGGTCCTCCTGCATCTCGCCTCCTCTGGCACTCGGGTTCCTTGAGTGCCAAGGATACCGGGTAGCGTCCCCGACATGCCGTTCGCCGAGATCGCCGACCGGGTGTGGGTGTCCCGCTACCCGTGGTTCGACGTCAACGTCAGTGTGGTGGGCGGGAGCCGGGGACTGGTCGTGGTCGACACCCACGGCTCCTTCCTCGCCGCCAGGGAGGTCGTCGCCGACATCCGCGCGATCGGCGCCGGCGAGGTGGTGGCCGTCGTCAACACCCATGAACACTTCGACCACACCTTCGGCAACGTGACCTTCCGGGAGGAGTACGGCGCCGCCGTCCCCATCCATGCGACCGACGAGGCCGCCTCTCGTACGATCGCCGCCGGTGAGCAGATCAAGAGGGACTACGAGAGCGCCCACGCCGACCCGCACCGCGACGAGGTGCTCGCGACGACGATCGTGGCCGCCGACCAGCTCTTCTCCTCCGCCTCGGTGATCGACCTGGGCGACCGCGTCGTCGAGCTGGTCCACCCGGGCCGCGGTCACACCGGCGGCGACCTCGTGGTGCGGGTGCCCGACGCCGACGCGCTGCTGGCCGGGGACCTGATCGAGGAGTCCGCGCCTCCTGCCTACGGCGCCGACTCCTACCCGCTCGACTGGCCGCTGACCCTTGACCTGGTCCTCAACCTCACCACGCCCGGAACGGTCGTCGTGCCGGGGCACGGCGCCGTCGTGGACCGGGCGTTCGCGCAGGACCAGCGCTCGGACATCGGCGTCGTGGCGGAGACCATCCGCGACCTCGCCGGGCGCGGCGTGCCACTCGCCGACGCCCTCGCCGGCGCCGACTGGCCGTTCCCTGCCGACCGGCTCGCGGACGCCGTACGACGTGGCTACGAGCAGCTACCCCGGTCCCAGAAGCGGCTGCCGCTCATCTGAGACGCCCTGGCCGTTGACTCCGCCCTGCCCGTCGACGGCGTCCTGCCCGAGCGGGGCCAGCACCTCCAGCGGCTCGGCCTTGCCCTTGAGGGGCACGCTGCCCCTGGAGACCAGCGGCACCTCGGACCGCAGCATCGCCGCCGTCGCCGCAGTGATCAGGACGTCGTCGCCCGTCTCCCGGGTGGCGGCCTCGACCCGGGCAGCGATGTTGACCGCGTCGCCGACGACGCTGAAGTTCAACCGGCCGGCGCCGCCGATCGAGCCCGCCACGACTCTGCCCGTGTTGACCCCCGCGGCGACCCTCAGGCCGGTGTCGAGTGCCGCGGTGGCCTCCACGATCTCGCGGGCGGCTGCCACCGCGCGGTCGGCGTGGTCGTCGTAGCGCTCGGGGGCTCCGAACACCGCCAGCAGCCCGTCGCCGATGAACTTGTCGACGTGGCCGCCGTGCTGGTCGACGATCGGCACCATCACCGAGAACAGCCGGTTGAGAGTGGTCACGACCTCGGTGGCCGGCGCGGCCTCGGCGTACGACGTGAAGCCCCGGACGTCGCAGAACATGATCGACACCTCGACCTCGACACCCGAGTCCGGGAACTGACCGGACAGGATCAGCGCCGCGACCTCCTTGTCGACGTAGGTGCCGAAGGCCTCCCGCATCAGCTCCCGCTCCTCGAGCCCGCGGGCCATCAGGTTGAAGTCGTGGGCGAGCTGCCCCAGCTCGTCGCTCGTCGTCACCGGCACCCGCGCGGTCAGGTCGCCGTCGCCCACCTGGGTCATGGCGGCGCGCACCCGCTCGACCGGCAGCGTGATCGCCGAGGCGAGCAGCACCGAGAGCTCCTGGGACAGCGCCAGGCCGACACAGGCCGACACCACGACCGCGAGCACCAGGTCGTCGGACCCGCTGCGGGCGCCGAGCAGGCTGGCGACGAGCAAGCCGGTCGCGACGGTGTAGACCGACGGACCGAGGAGGATCCGCTTGCGGACCGGGAGACCGAGGCGGGTGAACGGGAAGTCGTCGGGCAGCACCTTCGCGATGTCGTTGACCATCGGCCGCGACAACATCTCGCCGGCGGAGTAGCTCAGCACCGTGGCGTAGGCGGCCGGCACGACGCAGGCCAACGCCAGCACGAAGAAGTCGGTCCACCGCAGGTCGAACAGCACCACACCGAAGACGCTGGTCGGCAGCACGACGAACGGGTTGATCCACCAGCTGTTGCGGCGGAACTGACGGTAGGTCAGCGTCGACGCCGTCTCCCAGGCGCTGACGGTCTCCGCGGGCGTCGGTTCAGGCGTGTCGTGCCAGGTGCGGACCGCACAGAACGCCGACCGGGTCCGGAGCGAGGCAGCGAAGATGGCGATCGCGGTCAGGATCGAGCCGAATGCCGCGAGCCGGACCACCTGATGCGTGTTGGCGTCGTAGTAGGACGCGAGGATCACGACCGTCACCAGGGCAACGAAGACCGACACGGCAGCCTGACCGACCGCGAGCACGAACCAGTACCGCGATCCCAGGCGCTCGTACAACATCCCGGTACTGCGGTCGAGCACAGGTCGAGTGTGACGGGCGGCGCCAGATCCGTCCATCGAACGTGACGTACGGCGCGCCACCGCTGCCGGCAGGCGAGCGGCCCGTACGGTCAATGGTCGTGACCGACCGATACGGGACCGACGTGCTGTCGGGGAACTGGAAGCAGCCGAAGAACGGGCGCGCCGTCGAGGCGCCCGCCGAGATCGGCGCGGTCGTCGAGGAGGTCACCACCGACTGGTGCGGCGAGATCGTCGCCGTCGACCGCGACCTGCACACCCTGACCCTGGAGGACCGGCGCGGCAAACGCCGGACCTTCCCCCTGGGGCCTGGCTTCCTGCTCGAGGGCAAGCCGGTGATCCTGGCCGCGCCGGTCCGCCGTACGGCGCCCGCTCGCCCCACCCGCACCGCGAGCGGCTCGGTCGCTGTCCACGGCGCCAGGGCCAGGGTCGCGCGCGCCAGCCGGATCTTCGTCGAGGGCCGCCACGACGCGGAGCTGATCGAGAAGGTCTGGGGCGACGACCTGCGGATCGAAGGGGTCGTCGTGGAGTACCTCGGCGGCGTCGACGACCTCGCCGACCACCTGGTGTCCTTCCGACCCGGCCCGCAGCGGCGCGTCGGCGTCCTCGTCGACCACCTGGTGCGCGGGTCCAAGGAGTCACGCATCGCCGATGCGATCGTCCGCGGCCCGAACGGCCCGCACGTCCGGATCGTCGGCCATCCCTTCGTCGACATCTGGCAGGCGGTCAAGCCCGAGCGGGTCGGGCTCCGGGAATGGCCCACCATCCCCCGCAACGTGGAGTGGAAGAAGGGCGTGTGCCAGCACCTCGGCTGGCCGCACCGCGATCAGGCCGACATCGCCCGCGCCTGGCAGCAGATCAAGTCGTCGGTGCGCTCGTTCGCCGACCTCGAACCGGAGCTGCTCGGCCGGGTCGAGGAGCTGATCGACTTCGTCACCGTCGGGTAGCTCCCGGTGGTCTGGTGCCGCGCCTCGCAGCCAAGCCGCTAGCCCATCTTCATCGGGCGACCGTGCCCGTCGCGGGGGTGGCCCGCGAGGATCACGACGCCGTCGATGAACGGCCACAGCGAGCCGACCCCGCAGGTGAAGATCGTCACCAGCAGCTGAGCGACACCGACCCCGGTGTGGCCCATGTACATCCGGCCGATGCCGAGCGGCACCAGGAGCTGCAGCAGCCCGGCGACCAGCTTGGACTTGTCCGAGAACGGCGCCCCCGTGACCGGGTCGATCCCGTACGGCGCCGCCGGGTTGAACGCCGAGGGAATCGGCGGCCCGTACGGCGGTTGCCCGAAACCCGGCTGCGCGTAAGGCTGCCCGTAATACTGCGGCTGGTTGGGCGGCTGGTTGGGCGGCTGGTTGGGCGGCTGGTACGGCTGATACTCCGGCGGTTGCTCTCCCACGGCGTTGATCCTACGGCTGGCTCAGGGCAGCAGCTCGCGCACCACCAGGTCAGCCAGCAGCCGACCGCGCCGGGTGAGCACGACCCGGTCCGTCTGCTCCCAGGGACCGGGATCGACCAGCCCGCGCGCGACCAGGTCCGACACCGCGGCGCGGCCCTCGCCGTCGAGTGCGCTGCCCTCGAGACCCTCGCGGACCCGGACCTCGAGCAGCACCCGTTCCACGTGCCGCGTCGACGGGTCGAGCACCTCGCGTGCATGCGCAGGACTGACACCGGCCGCGAGCCGGTCGCCGTACGCGGCGGGATGCCTGACGTTCCACCACCGCACGCCGCCGACGTGGGAGTGGGCGCCGGGTCCGACGCCCCACCAGTCGGCGCCGGTCCAGTAGCCGAGGTTGTGGCGGCACCGGGCGCTCCCGGCGACTCCGCCGCGCGCCCAGTTGGAGACCTCGTACCACTCCAGGCCAGCACCCGCCAGCAGGTCGTCGGCGGCGAGGTACTTGTCGGCGAGGTCGTCCTCGTCCGGCATCGGCAGCTCGCCGCGCTTCACCCGACGAGCCAACGCGGTGCCCTGCTCGACGATCAGGGAGTACGCCGACACATGGTCGGGCTCGCACGCCAGCGCGGCCTCCACCGAAGCGACCCAGTCGGCGGCACTCTCCCCCGGCGTGCCATAGATGAGGTCCAGGCTGACCTGTTCGAAACCGGCCGCGCGCGCGGCGGCCACGACCTCCGGTACCCCGGCGGGGTCGTGCGTCCGGTCGAGCGTCGCCAGCACCTGCGGCACCGCCGACTGCATGCCGAAGGAGATCCGGGTGTAGCCGGCCGCCCGCAGCCGATCGAGGTACGCCCGGTCGACGGAGTCGGGATTGGCCTCGGTCGTCACCTCGGCGTCCGACGCCAGGCCGAACTCGGCGCGGATCGCGGAGAGGACCCGGCCCAGGTCCTCCGGCGGTAGCAGGGTCGGGGTACCACCGCCCAGGAACACCGTCGACACCGGCAGCTCGACCTCACCCAGCACAGCCCGTGCCACTCGTACCTCGTCGACCGCGTGGTCGACGTACGTCTTCCGGGAGACGCCTCCGCCCAGCTCCTGGGCGGTGTAGGTGTTGAAGTCGCAGTAGCCGCAGCGGACCGTGCAGAACGGCACGTGGACGTAGAACCCGAACGGGCGGCTGCCCAGCGCCGCCAGCGCGCTCCCGGGAAGCGAGCCGTCGCGCGGGGCGGGCTCCCCTTCGGGCAAGGCGGACGGCACGATGCGATTGTCGCAGGACGGCGCCGCCCGCCCCTGGTCGAGGTGCGAGCGGCACCGCTGGTCGAGGTGCGAGCGCAGCGAGCCTCGGACCGACGGCTCGCCCGACGATCAGCCGTAGAACGAGTCGATGAGGTCTTTGTTGTTGGTCTCGACGACGGCACGCTTGACCTTGAGCGACGGCGTCAGCTCGCCGGACTCGATGGTCAGGTCGTGGTCGAGGAGCTCCCACTTCTTGATGGTCTCCCACCGGTTGAGCAGGGAGTTGAGCTCGTCGACGTAGTCGCCGATCATCGCCTTGACCTTCTCGGACCGGACGATGTCGGTGTACGACGCGCCGGCCATGTCGTTCTCGGCAGCCCAGCCCGTCACCGCGTCCGGGTCGAGGGTCACCAGGGCGACGACGAAGTTGCGTTCCGCGCCGAACACCATGAACTGGCTGACGTAGGGGCAGATCGCCTTGAACTTGGCCTCGATCGCCGGCGGCGCGATGTACTTGCCGCCGGAGGTCTTGAAGAGCTCCTTGATCCGGCCCGTGATCCGGAGGAAGCCGTCGGCGTCGAGCGCACCCTTGTCTCCGGTGCGGAGCCAGCCGTCCTCGGTCATCGCCTCGGCGGTCGCCTCGTCCCGGTTGTGGTAGCCGGCCATCAGGTGCGGCCCCTTGAGCTGCACCTCGCCGTCCTGGGCGATCCGCACCTCGGTGCCGGGGAAGGGCATGCCGACGGTGCCGAGCTTGTATTCGTCGGGATGGTTGACGGTGGCGCCGGCGGCGTTCTCGGTCATGCCGTAGCCCTCGAGGATGAGGATGCCGGCGGCGTGGAACCACGCGGCGATCTCGGCGTTGAGCGCGGCCGAGCCGGAGATGAAGAACTTCACCCGACCCCCGAAGCGGTCCCGCACCTTGCTGAAGACCAGCTTGTCGAAGACCCGGTGCTGGAGCTTGAGCGACAGCGGCACCGACTTGCCGGCCCGGTTGAGCTCGTCGACCTTGAGGCCGACCTCGAACGCCTTCTTGAAGATCTTCTCCTTGGCGCCACCCTCCGACGCCTGCATGGTGACGATCCGGGCGTGGGCCTTCTCGAAGATCCGCGGCGCCGCACCCATGAAGGTGGGCTTCACGATGCCGAGGTTCTCGACGATCTTGTCGACCCGGCCGTCGATGGCGGTCGCGAAGCCGCAGGCCAGCTGGGTCGAGAGCAGCACCTTGCCGAAGGAGTGGGCCATCGGGAGCCAGAGGAACTGCAGGTCGTCCTCGCCGAGGATGTCCTGCGCCTTGATCGCCTCGCCCTCGAACACCCACGCCCGGTGCAGCGTGCGCACGCCCTTGGGGCGGCCGGTGGTCCCCGACGTGTAGATGAGGGTCGCGAGGTGCTCGGGCTTGATCTCCTTGCTGACCGTCTCGATCGCATCCGGGTTCTTCTGCAGGTGGGCGTCGCCCAGCTCGGCGAGCGCGTCCATCGTGATCACCCAGTCACCGTCGGCGATGGTGTCGTCGAACGCGATCACCTTTGCCAGCTCGGGCAGCTCGGCCCGGTGCTCCTGGAGTTTCGCGAGCTGGGTGCCGTCCTCGGCGAAGATGAAGCGGCACTCGGAGTCACCGACGATGTAGGCGGTGTCCTCCGACCCGGTCGACGGGTAGACCGTGGTGGTCGCGCCGGCGGCGCACATGATGGCGAGATCGGCGAGGATCCACTCGTAGCGCGTCGACGACGCGATGCCGACCCGTTGCTCGGGCTCGAGCCCGAGGGACAGCAGACCTGCCGCGAGGCGACGTACGCGCTCTCCGGCCTGGTTCCAGGTGATCGACTCCCAGGCATCGCCCCTCGGGAACCGGAACGCCTCCCTGTTGCCCGAGGTTGCGACCCGGTCCAGGAACTGGAGTGCCACGTTGGGTGGCATGTGGTCCAGAAAACTCGTGTCGTGGGTGATGGGCATGACGCTCCTCATGCGCTTCCGAGACCGACGGATGGATGAGAAGTAACCTAGATCACTCCCGGCGGCGTCGGTAGCAGACCCCCTATCGGACGAGGTACTCCTCGACCTTTCGTCGGATCTCCGGGGCCAGACCCTCGATCACCAGCAGCTCCGGCAGCCTCGAGCGATCCACGATGAGCGCCTCGAACAGGTCCCTCACCGTGATGCCGTGGTCCGGCTCGTGGACGACCTCGATCGCGTCGCCGGCTGCGATCGACCCGGCCGTCAGAACCCGGAGGTAGGGCCCGGGAAGGCGCTGGGCCGCGAACCGTTTGACCCAGGCAGTGTTGTCGAACCCGCTGAGTCCCATCCACCCCTTGAAGTCGTTGCACGGCGTACGGACGCTGGCGACCTCGAGCACGACCTCGCCGATCTGCAACCGGGTGCCGACGGCCGCGCCGTTCAGGTCGATCCCCTCGGTGGTCAGGTTCTCGCCGAACTGGCCGTCCCGGATCGGCTGAGCCAGCTCAGCCGCCCAGAAGTCGAGGTCCTCTCGCGCATAGGCGGAGACGGCCTGGTCGATGCCGCCGTGGTGGACGGTGTCGGAGACCTGGTCGCCGGCCACCCCGTGCCCGGTCACCGCGACCGGTCCCGCCACCGGCCGCTTGTCGATCGAAGTACGCCCGATACCGGCCCAGTCGGCGTCCTTGGGCCGGCCGACGTTGATCGAGAGGAGGCGGGGCATGGGCTGATCGTCCCAGGCCTCGCCGGCCACCGTCGCGCGAATATCGTCTCGCATGCTCCGCGGGGCCGGCCGCGGCCGGTCATCCCTACTTCTTGGGCTTGTCCCCCGCCGGCCCCGAGGTCGACAGCGCAGCGACGAACGCCTCCTGCGGGACCTCCACCCGGCCGACCATCTTCATCCGCTTCTTGCCTTCCTTCTGCTTCTCCAGCAACTTGCGCTTCCGGGTGATGTCACCGCCGTAGCACTTGGCGAGCACGTCCTTGCGGATCGCGCGGATGTTCTCGCGGGCGATCACCCGGGCGCCGATCGCGGCCTGGATCGGTACCTCGAACTGCTGGCGCGGGATCAGCTCCTTGAGCTTCGAAGCCATCAGGACGCCGTACGCGTAGGCCGCCTCCCGGTGGACGATCGCGCTGAACGCGTCGACCGGCTCGCCCTGCAGCAGGATGTCGACCTTGACCAGATCCGCGGCCTGCTCACCCGAACGTTCGTAGTCGAGCGACGCGTAGCCCTTGGTGCGGCTCTTGAGCTGGTCGAAGAAGTCGAAGACGATCTCGCCCATCGGCAGCGTGTAGCGCATCTCGACCCGGTCCTCGGAGAGGTAGTCCATCCCCTGCAGGTTGCCGCGCTTGGTCTGGCAGAGCTCCATGATCGCGCCGATGTAGTCGCTCGGCGAGAGGATCGTGGCCTTGACGACCGGCTCCCGGACCTCGGCGATCTTGCCGTCGGGATACTCGCTCGGGTTGGTCACCTCGAAGCTCTTGCCGTCCTCCATGACGACCTCGTAGACGACGTTGGGCGCCGTCGAGATCAGGTCGAGATTGAACTCCCGCTCCAGCCGGTCCCGGGTGATCTCCATGTGGAGCAGGCCCAGGAACCCGACGCGGAACCCGAACCCGAGCGCGCCCGAGGTCTCCGGCTCATAGGCCAGCGCGGCATCGTTGAGCTGCAGCTTCTCGAGCGCGTCGCGGAGCACCGGGTAGTCGTCGCCGTCGATCGGGTAGAGGCCGGCGTAGACCATCGGGTTGGGGTGCTTGTAGCCACCGAGCGGCACGGTCGCTCCGTGGTGCTGGGACGTCACGGTGTCGCCGACCCGCGACTGGCGGACGTCCTTCACCCCGGTGATCAGATAGCCGACCTCACCGACCCCGATCTCTCCGGCCTTGAGCGGCTCCGGGCTGATCACGCCGACCTCGAGCATCTCGTGCACCGCGTTGGTCGACATCATCTTGATCCGGTCCCGGTGCGAGAGCTTGCCGTCGATGACCCGGACGTAGGTCACCACGCCCCGGTAGGTGTCGTAGACCGAGTCGAAGATCAGCGCGCGGGCCGGCTTGTCGGCGTCACCGACCGGTGCCGGCGTCTGCTTCACGATCTCGTTGAGCAGCGCTTCCACGCCGACGCCGGTCTTGGCGCTGGTGAGGAGCACGTCGGAGACGTCGCAGCCGACCAGACCGGCCAGCTCTGCGGCGTACTTCTCCACGTTGGCGCTCGGGAGGTCGATCTTGTTGAGGACGGGGATGATGTGGAGGTCGGCGCCCATCGCGAGGTAGAGGTTCGCGAGCGTCTGCGCCTCGATGCCCTGGGCTGCGTCGACGAGCAGGAGCGCGGCCTCGCAGGCCTGCAGCGACCGCGAGACCTCGTAGGTGAAGTCGACGTGGCCCGGCGTGTCGATCATGTTGAGCACATAGGTGCCCGGCTCGGGGATGTCGTGAGCCGCCGCGGCTTCCTCCGTGACCGTCCACGGCATCCGCACCGCCTGGCTCTTGATGGTGATGCCGCGCTCGCGCTCGATGTCCATCCGGTCGAGGTACTGGGCCCGCGCGTCGCGGTCGCTCACCACGCCGGTCAGCTGGAGCATCCGGTCGGCCAGGGTCGACTTGCCGTGGTCGATGTGGGCGATGATGCAGAAGTTCCGGATGATCGCGGGGTCGGTGCGACCGGGCTTCGGGGCGGGAGTGGGCATGGTCCGCCCATTCTCCCGCAGGGCCGGGCATATCGCCGAGTCGGCGCAAGCAGTCAACGGCCGACTCGACGGTTATTGGCGGGTAATCGGAGCCGGGTCGCGGGAGACTGGCGCGCGTGACCGCCGTACCCCTGCCCACTCGGATCCCCCACGGTCAAACCGCGCGCCGGCTGGAGTGGAGGTTCCTGCCGCAGCACATCCGGGCCGAGGTGGAGGCGCGGCTCGGGGCACCGGTGATCGACGCGGAGTCGAAGACGGGCGGTTTCACGCCCGGCTTCGCATCGGTGCTGACCTGCGCGGACGACAGCCGGCACTTCGTCAAGGCGGCGTCGACGATCGCCCAGCGGGCGTTCGCGGACGCCTACCGCGAGGAGGCGCGGAAGCTCGCGATGCTGCCGGACGGCATTCCGGCACCCCCGCTGCGGTGGATCCACGATGCCGACGACTGGGTCGTCCTCGGTTTCGAGTACGTCGAGGGCCGGGCCCCGCAGCGCCCGTGGGTGCCGGCCGAGCTCGCGGCCGCGTCCCGGATGGCGATCGCGATCGCCGAGCAGCTGACGCCCGCGCCCGAGGGGATCGACCGGGCAGTCGACGACCTCGCCACGTGGCCGGCCCTCTGGGAGCGGGTCGACCACCCACGGGCGGCGGACTGCGGTGCCCTGGCGGCGCAGTATGCCGACGTCGTCGACGGCGACACCCTCGCCCACATGGACATCCGGGACGACAACCTGCTGGTCCGGCCCGACGGGTCGACGGTCCTCTGCGACTGGAACTGGCCGGTGCGCGGCGCCGCCTGGCTCGACTCGCTGTTCCTCCTCATCGGACCGCGCGGGGACGGGCTGGACGTCGAAGCGCACATCGCGGCCCATCCTCTGCTCGCGGCGGTCGACCCGGAGCACATCGACATCGTGATCGCGCTCGTGCTGGGCTACTTCTCGACGGCCGCGACGCAACCCGTGCCACCGACCTCCCCCTACCTGCGGCGGGCCCAGGCGTGGCAGCGCGACGTCCTGCACGGCTGGCTCGCCGAACGGCGCGGCTGGGCGCTGCCGTGACGGCGCAACTGTGACGGCCGCGGACGGTCGGCGTGCGGTTGGCGTGCGGGCAGTGACCGCTTGCCTGCACTCCCTCGGTGGTTCGTTCGCTTGCTGGCTGCTGTGACTGGTCATGACACCCAGCGAGCGCACCGACCGGCCAGCAAGCGCACCGGACTCTGAGTTACAGCGGACACAACGCCGAGGAAGCGCGGTGGCGGCGTGGCGGCGCACCTGCCCGACCCGCCCCGGGCCGGGGTCGGACCTGCGCCCGCGGACGTTCCCCGAGGCGCGGCCTTCGCCCCTCCGGACGATTTGGGTGCTCTCCGGCACCGCTGTTAACCTTGTCCGTCGCGTCCAGCGCAGGTTTCAGCCTGCACCGGGGCGCGCTCCGGACCTGACCAGCTTTCATCGATCCCACGGATCTCGAACCAAAGGCGTAGTAGTGGCGAACATCAAGAGCCAGATCAAGCGGAACAAGCAGAACGAGAAGCGCCACGAGCGCAACAAGGCCGTGAAGACCGGCCTCAAGACCGCCGTGCGCAAGTTCCGTGAGGCCGCCGAGACCGGCGACAAGGAGCAGGCCGTCGCGCTCGGTCGCGATGCCGCCAAGAAGCTCGACAAGGCCGCCTCCAAGGGCGTCATCCACAAGAACCAGGCTGCCAACCGCAAGTCCGCGATCATGAAGAAGGCCGCCTCTCTCTGAGGCCCCTGGCTCCGGTCCGGAGCACGACCTTCCACGAAGGCGCCCACCCCGCTCGGGGTAGGGCGCCTTCGTCATCTCCGCGCCAGTCAGTGCGCGTCGCGCAGCGCGGCGATGGTCAGCACCAGCCGTTCGAGCGTGTAAGAAGCGTTGCCGGACGCTCCCTTGAGATCGGCGTCCGCCTTGGCCACGGCTCGGATCGCACGCGCCAGCCCGGGCGGCGACCAGCCGCGCGCCTGCGCATTGAGGTTCTTCTGCTTCCAGGGCGGCATCGCGCCGTCGCGGTTGCCGGCCACGTGGTTGGCCAGCGACCGCAGTTGCGCGGCGACCGCGGACAGGATGTAGACCTCCGACGTGCCACTCTCGATGGACCACCGGAGCTCCTGGAGCGCGAGCGCCCGGTTGCCGGCGAGCATCGCGTCGGCGATCTCGTAGTTCTTCACCTCAGCGCGACCGCCGAAGTAGCGACCGACCTTCTCGTCGTCGATCCGTTCGCCGGGAAAGTCACTGGTGAGCTGGTCCACCGCTGCGGCCAGCGACCGGAGGTCGTGGCCGACCGCGACCACGAGGACCTCGGCCGCCTGCTTGTCGAGGGTCGCGCCGCGCCGCCGGGCCTCGCTGACGGCGAAGCCACCCATCTCCCATGGCTTGATCTCCCCCGACTTGACCTCGGTCACCGACGCCAGCTTGCGCAGCTTGGCGAGAACGCCGGAGCCCCGCGGACCCCCACCGTGCACCAGCACCAGGCAGACGTCCTCGGCCGGCGCGGCCGCATAGCCCAGCAGCCCGTCGACGGACTCTTCGGGAAGGTCCTCGAGACCGCGGACGACGACGCACCGCACCGAGGAGAACAGAGACGGCGCCGCCAGCTCGCCGAGGGTAGCCAGGCTGAGCTCTGCGGCGCCTGCTTCGGAGAGCTCCGACTCCGCGTCGTAGGCCCGGACCGCAGCGCGGACGTCGTCAACGGTGCGGGCCGCGAGGAACTCCTCCTTGCCGGTCACCAGGATCACCCTGGCCAGCACGTCCTCCGCCCGCATGCCGCCGAGCCTAGTGGTCGCTGACGACAGCCGGACCGTCCTCCCCCGCCACCACCGCAATGCCGCCGTCGAGGTCGGTCCGCGCCACCACCGACCCCCCGTCGACGAGGGTCTCGAGCAGCGGGGGGTCGGGGTGGCCGTAGTCGTTGCCCTCCCCGACCGACACGACGGCGACCTCGGCGTCGAGCGAACGGAGCCACTCGGTGTCCTGGTGGCTGCTGCCGTGGTGGGGCACCTTGAGCACGTCAAGGTCGAGGCCGGGCAGGCTCGCGGCGAGCCGGGACTGGCCCAGCGGCTCCAGGTCGCCGGTCAGCAGCATCTCCAGGTCGTCGGACTCGACCAGGAGCACCACGCTCGCGTCGTTGGCGGCGCTGCCGTCGCCCGGACCCATGACCGGGGTCGGCAGGTCGGGCCAGAGGACCTGGAGGGTGACCTCGCCGTACTGCCGGGTCACGCCGTACGGCGCAGCGCTGACCGGGATCCCGTCCTCCTCCGCCATCCGCTCGACGGTCTCGACTGCCGGCTGCGGATCGAGCATCGGGCTGGCCTCGATCGCCGCGACGGTGCGCCCGCGCAGCACGCCGGAGAGTCCGCCGACGTGATCGGCGTGGAAGTGGGTCAACAGGAGCAGCGGCACCGTGGTGACCCCCAACCGGTCGAGGCAGCGATCGACGAGGTCAGGGTCCGGGCCGGCATCGACGACGATCGCCGTCCCCGGTGCGACTGAGACGGCAAGGGCGTCTCCCTGTCCGACGTCGCAGACCGCAAGCACCCAGTCAGCGGGCGGCCAACGGTGGGGCAGCCAGTCACCGGGGAGGGACGCGATCCGTCCGGGCACACCCGAGACCGCGACCAACGACCCGATGATCAGCGCCGCCCCGAGCCTGCGGCGGCGCAGCAGCGCCGGCGCGGCGAATCCGACGAGCACGCACAGCGCTGCGAGGGTGCCGATCGCGAGCGCCCCGGATCCCCACCGCATCGACGGCGCCGGCAGCCCGGCCCCCCACGCGGCGATCTGGACGATCCAGCCGACGCACCACCCGGCGGCCGTCCCGATCACCGTCCCGACCGGATCCCACACCAGCGCGGACAGCCCGCCGGCCAGTCCCAGCACGGTCGCCGGGCCGACGGCCGGCGCCGCCATCAGGTTGGCGAGGACGGCCACCAGGCTGACCTCGCCGGAGAGCGCAGCGATCACCGGTGTGCAGGCGAGCTGGGCAGCGAACGGCACCGCGATCGCGGCGGCCACCGGGGCCGGGAGCCAACGTCCGAGCGCTGCCTGCACCTGCGGCGCAAGAACGACGATCCCCGCCGTCGCGAGGACGGAGAGGGCGAAGCCGGCCGACACGGCCAGCCCCGGCGTGACGAGCAGCAGACCGGTCACCGCCACCCCGAGGGCGCGCAGACCTCGGCGGCGTCCGTCGGTGCCGAGTGCGAAGAGCCCGACCGTGCCCATTGCCGCGGCCCGCACGACACTCGGCTCGGTGCGCGCGAGCAGGACGAACCCCACGATGCCGAGCAGGCCCACGGCCGTGAGCCAACGGCCGCGCACCCGTAGCGAACGGGCAAGGAGAACCAGGAAGCCGACCACGAGGGTCAGGTTGGTGCCGCTGACGGCCGTGAGGTGGGTGAGTCCGGTCGTCCGAAAGTCCTGCTCGACCCCGGCCGGCAGACCGGCGTCGTCACCCACCACCAGCGCCGGCACCAGCTCGCGTTGCGCTTCGGGGCGACCGGCCACCGCGCCCCGGATGGACGACCGGACCGCTGCTGCGCCGCGCCACCACGGGTCCGGGCTGCGGATCCGCACCGGCGGCCGCGCGCCGACCACGAGCGCGGCGACCTCCCCCTCGTCCGCGGGTGCCAACCGGCCGACGACCCGCACCTCCGAGCCGAGGGCGGCTCCGGACCACAACGGGTCACCGATGACGACCACGCTCGCCCCGAGCCGGTAGCTCGTCCCACGTGCGGTCACCTCGTGGACTCGGAGGCGCACCACCACCTGACTCCCCCACCGGCCGTCGACGACGACCGGATCCGAGACGACGGTCCCACGCAGCTCGGCCACCGCCCGCTCACCGGCGAGCTCCCGGAGCGCACCGTGGCTGACTGCCTCGGTCCTCAACGTCGCGCTCGCGACCACTCCGGCGGCGACCACCGCACAAGCGGCGAGCAGCCGGGCGACCCGAACGTGCCGCTGCCTCACCACGCTGGCCGCAAGAGCGAGCACCGCAGGCAACCAGACCGCGTGGGCCGCGACGCCGTACGCGGCGAGGCCGCCGAGCCACCCGGCCGCCCCAACCAGCGGCATCCGGAGGTCGTGCGCGGGCACCCTGGTCGGGTCGGCTTCCGGCGGCTGCTCCATGCCGGCGAAGCTAGGGACCGGTCCCGACGTCGATCTGCACAACAGGACCCTGCTGTGGACGGGTGCCGGTCCGGATTCCCCTGTGGACCGTTGCGGGGCCGGTTCCCGTCCCGATGACCCTGTGCAGCACCTAGGGTGCCGGGGTGACGCGCTATACCCCTGCTGAGCTCGCCCGGGGCGCCTTCGGCGCGCTCATCGGCATCGCCGTGGCCGGCGCGACCGCGAAGGTGGTGCCCGGCGGCGCGGAGGCGCTCCCGTTCATCGTGGCCCCGATGGGCGCCGCCGCGGTACTGCTGTTCGCGGTGCCGGCGAGCCCGCTTGCGCAGCCATGGCCGGTCGTCGGCGGCAACGTCATCTCGACCATCGTCGGACTCGGCGCGCACTGGCTGGTCGACGACGTGCTGCTCGCGGGTGCGGTCGGTGTCGGCGCGGCGATCGGCGTGATGATGCTGTTGCGGTGCCTGCACCCACCTGGGGGCGCGTGCGCCCTCCTCGCTGCGACGGCCACCCCTGCGATCGACGAACAGGGCATCGCGTTCGCGGCTCTGCCGGTGGCGGTCAACACCGTCGCCCTCCTGCTGGTCGCGATCGCGGTGAACAACCTCACCGGGCGCCGTTACCCGCACCGGGCGCCGGCGACGACACCGGCCACCGCCGCCGCTGCCGAGCTGGCGCTCGGAACCGAGGACATCGAGTCCGCGATGGCCCGGCTGCCGCAGCGACTCGACGTCCTGCCCGAAGACGTCGTCGCGCTGGTCCGTGACGCCGAGGCGCATGCTCTCGACCGACGCCTCGGCAGTGTGCCGGTCGGGCGGATCATGCACACCGACGTCGCTGCCCTCCAGCCGTTCGAATCCATCTACCGGGCCCGGCACGTCATCGTGCAGCGGGAGGTCAAGACCGTCCCGGTGGTGGATGCCGACGGTCACGTGGTGGGGGTCGTCTCGATCATCGACCTGTTCACCCGCGACCTGGTCGAGCTGGAGCCGGTCGAGTCGATCATGGTCAGCGACGTCACCACGATCTCGGCGCGGACTCCGGTCGCCGACCTGGTGCCGATGATGACCCAGCACGGCTTCAAGGTGGTGCCGGTGGTCGACGACGACGACCGGATGGTCGGGATCGTGACCCGCGGCGACCTGATCGCCGTACTCCACCGCGCGCTGCTGGAGGACCGTCCCGCGTCGCGCTGAAGCGCTCAGACAGTGACGTACGGCGCCAGCTGGCTCAGCGTTGCCTCGCCGATCCCGTCGACCTCGAGCAGTTCGTCGACACTGGTGAAGCCGCCGTGTTCGGCGCGCCACGCCAGGATCGCGAGCGCGGTCACCGGTCCGACCTCAGGCAGCGTCTCGAGCTCGGCCTGAGCCGCGGTGTTGATGTTGACGAGGGTCGGCGGAGCACCGGGCACGGTCGACCCGTCCGGTGCCGCCGGCACCGCCTGCTGCGGTGCGCCGACGACGATCTGCTCGCCGTCGACCAGCACCCGCGCCAGGTTGAGCGAGCTCAGGTCGACGCCGGCTCGCTCGCCCCCGGCCGCCGCGAGCGCGTCGACCACTCGGGCACCGGTGTCGAGCACCACGATGCCCGGGCGGCGCACCTTGCCGGTCACGTCGATCGTGACCGTGCCGGCGGTGCTCGCCGAGGACGAACCGCTCGGGTCGGCGCCCGGGGAGGCGGCGACCAGCGGGTCGGCGGACGCCGCTTGCTGCGCAGCGACCGGGGCGACCGGCGCGGCCTGGTTGCGGACGACCCACCAGGCGGTGAGCGCAATCCCCGCCGACACGATCACGGCGAGCACGGCGAGCTGCGATGCCCCCAGGCCGGGCAGGCCGGGCAGACCGGGCAGACCGGGCACCGGTCGGGCACCCCACGCCGGCCGGCGCCGGGCCGCGTGGCGACCCGGTCTCGGCAACACCTGCGGCTCCGGTGGCTCCGGTGGCACCGACGGCTCCGGCGGGGCTGGT
This sequence comes from uncultured Actinomycetota bacterium, assembly GCA_963756795.1. GTDB lineage: Bacteria > Actinomycetota > Actinomycetes > Propionibacteriales > Nocardioidaceae > Nocardioides. The sequence goes on from CAVWPK010000011.1 coordinate 254,923, forward strand.
ACGGGCGCTTCCGCCGGGTCAGGCGCGGGAGGCAGGGCACGCCGCGACGGCACGACCCGAGTGGTGTCACGGTCGTCGACTGGCCACGACGACGACCGGGCCCCGGGGTCGGTCGCCCCGAGGTCGGTCGCCCCGAGGTCGGCGGCCAGCAGAGCGAGCCGGCGGGAGGCGGCGTCGGCCCGCTCGGCGCGCGAAAGGTCGGAGCCGGACGATCCACGGGTGGTGCGCATGGCGGCACGCTAGGTGCCGATCCCCGCCCCGGCGTGCGGCGCTGCGGTCGGCTGTGGACAGCCGGCGTCCGGCAGTCGCTTGTGGACGGCTACGGGTGGTCCGGCTCTTCGTCAGGGGGCGGGGTCGAGCGGCGCGATGCAGATCGCGAGCATCCCGGGGCCGACGTGCGCACCCAGCACCGCGCCGAGCTCCCCGCAACGGATCGGACGGCCGTCCAGCTGCTTCTCGAGCCGATCGGCGAGGTCGACCGCGAGTACGCCGGCCCTCTCCTCGCTGGCGAGGTGTGCGACCGTCACGTCGACCTGAAGATCACCTGCCGCGAGGACGGCCAGCTCCTCGAGCCGGGCGATCGCCCGCCCGGAGGTCCGTACCTTCTCGAGGGTGGTGATCACGCCGTTCTCGATGCCGAGGAGCGGCTTGACCGCCAGCGCTCCGCCCAGCACGGCGGCGGCGCCGCCGATCCGGCCGCCACGACGGAGGTACTCCAGCGTGTCGACGTAGAACACCGACGTGACGGCGTCTGCGCGATCCCGCGCCGCCCGAGCGGCGTCCGCGCGGCTCCCGCCCGCGGCCAGTACGGCGGCCGCGGACTCCACTGCGTAACCCGTGCCGAACCCGACCTGCCGGGTGTCGACGCAGGTCACCGGCACCGGAGCGTGCCGCGCCGCCAGCTGCGCCGACTCGAACGTCCCGCTGACCTCGCTCGACAGGTGGACCGAGATGATCTCGCTCGCCCCCTCCTCCGCGAGCCGACGGTAGCGATCGGCGAACACGGCCGGGGCCGGCCGCGAGGTGCTCACCGACCGCCTCTCCCGCAGCGCCGCGGCGACGCAGGACGGCGACGCCTCCTCGGCACCCTCGTCGTAGGACACGTCGTCGATGACGACCTGGACCGGCACCACCGAGACCCGGCACTCCGCGGCGACCTCCGGGGGGAGGCTGGCGGTGGAGTCCGTGACGAGCGCGACCGTCATGGACGGCAACCTACCCGCCCGGGTTCCGACGCTCGCAAGCTCCCGCCCCTACCGGCAACTCGCGTCACAGGACGATGTTGACCAGCTTGGGGGCGCGCACGATCACGCGACGCACCTCGCGCCCGTCGATCGCGCGGATGACGTCGCCGTCGGCCATCGCAGCTGCCTCCAGATCCGCGTCCGTGACCTCGGGAGCGACCTCCAGCCGCGCCTTCACCTTGCCCTGGATCTGCACGATCGCGGTCACCGTGTCCTCGACCAGCAACGCCTCGTCGACGGTCGGCCAGGAAGCCTGGGACACCGACGGCTGGTGCCCCAGCCGCTCCCACATCTCCTCCGCCATGAAGGGGGCGACCAGCGACAGCACGATCGCGACGGCCTCGGCGGCCTCTCGTACCGCGGGGTCAGCAGGACCCACACCGGTGTCGATCGCCTTGCGGGTCGCGTTGACCAGCTCCATCACCTTGGCGACCATCACGTTGAGACGGTGCGACTCGACCAGATGAGCGGCGTCGGCAACCGTCCGGTGGGTGACCTTGCGCAACGCGACGTCACCGGTCTCCGGCGCGACGCCGGGCGGGGAGGTGACGTCGGCCGACAGGCGCCAGGCACGCTGCAGGAAACGCAGTGAGCCGGCGGGGTTCACGTCCGCCCAGTCGATGTTGTCCTCCGGCGGGCTGGCGAACACCAGCGTCAGGCGCACCGCGTCCACGCCGTAGGCATCGAGCTGATCTCCCAGGTTGACGCCGTTGCCCAGTGACTTGCTCATCTTGCGGCCGGCGTTGATGACCTTGCCCTGGGAGAGGTACGCCGAGAACGGCTCGTCCCACGTGATCAGCCCCATGTCGCGCATCGCCTTGGTGAAGAAGCGGGCGTACAGCAGGTGCAGGACGGCGTGCTCGTCCCCGCCCAGGTAGAAGTCGACCGGTCCCCAGGCCTCGGCCAGCGCCGGGTCGAACGCCTGGGTGTCGTCGTTCGGCGACAGGTAGCGGAAGAAGTACCACGACGAGTCCACGAACGTGTCCATGGTGTCGGTGTCACGCTTCGCCGCACCGCCGCAGGACGGGCACGCCACGTCGACCCACTCGGTCGCCGCGCCCAGCGGCGAGGTGCCCTTCGGCTTCAGGTCCGCTCCGCGCAGCTCGGGCAGCTCGACCGGCAACTGGTCCTCGGGTACCGCGACCTCGCCGCAGGACGGGCAGTGGATGACCGGGATCGGCGCACCCCAGTAGCGCTGCCGAGACAGCAGCCAGTCGCGCAGCCGGAAGTTGACGGTGCCGTTGCCCAGCCCCTTGCTCTCGAGCCAGGCGATGATCGTGGACTTTGCCTCCTCCACGCCCATCCCGTTCAGGGAGATCTCGGCGTTCGCGGAGTTGATCGCCGGACCGGCGCCGGTGTAGGCCTCACCTTCGAACTCGGCGGGAGGCTGGACCGTCCGCACGATGGACAGGTCGAAGGCCTTGGCGAAGTCGTAGTCGCGCTGGTCCTGCGCGGGCACCGCCATGATCGCGCCGGTGCCGTAGTCGGCCAGCACGTAGTCAGCCGCCCACACCGGGATCCGCTCGCCGTTGACGGGGTTGACGGCGTACCGGCCCAGGAACACGCCGGTCTTCGGCCGCTCGGTGGACATCCGGTCGATGTCGGATGCCGTGCGGACGTCGTCCCGGTAGGCGTCGAACGCCGCTCGTTGCTCGGGCGCGCAGATCTCGTCGGCCAGCCTCGCGTCGGCCGCGACCACGAAGAACGTGGCCCCGAACAGCGTGTCCGGGCGGGTGGTGAAAACGGTGACCGGGCCGTGGTTGTCGACCTCGAAGACGACGTGGGCGCCCTCGGACCGACCGATCCAGTTGCGCTGGGAGTTGGCGACCTTCCCGATCCAGCTCTGCTGCAGCTCATCGAGGTAGTCGTAGAGCTCCTGGGCGTAGTGCGTGGTCTTGAAGTACCACTGCGTCAGCTCCTTCTTGGTCACCACCGCACCGCACCGCTCGCAGGTGCCGTCGGCCAACACCTGCTCGTTGGCCAGCACCGTCTGGTCCTGCGGGCACCAGTTGACCGGGCTGTTCTTCCGATAGGCCAGCCCTTGCTCGCGCAGCTTGAGGAACAGCCACTGGGTCCAGCGGTAGTACGCGGGGTCGGACGTGTGCAGCCGCCGCGACCAGTCGAAGCTCAGGCCGTAGCGCTTCATCGACTCCAGCTGCGTCTCGATGTTGGCGTAGGTGTAGGCCGCCGGGTGCGAGTCGTTGCGGATCGCGGCGTTCTCGGCCGGCAGGCCGAAGGAGTCCCAGCCCATCGGGTTCAGGACCTCGTAGCCACGGAACCGCCAGAATCGGGCGATCACGTCATGGAGTGCGAACACCTCGGCGTGGCCCATGTGCAGGTCGCCGCTCGGGTAGGGAAACATCGTCAGCGCGTAGCGCTTCTCCCGCTTGCCCGCGAGGACGGCCTCGTCGTCGGCACGGAACGGGTCGATCTGGTCCCAGATGGGCAGCCACTTCGCCTCGACGGCATGGACGTCGTACGACGACGCTTCGGACTGTTGCTCGCTCATGGTTCTCTCTCGCGCTCGTGGGTGGGTTGACCTGCTGCCGGACCCAGACATGAGAAAGCCCCTCGCGCAGGGAGGGGCGGCCGCGTCGACCCGTCTGGATCGTCGACGCGGCTATCTAAGAAGCAGGTTCTTCCGCACCCGCCCAGAATACTCCACCGGCCGCGTCGCGGCGGCCCGGACGCCCTAGCGGCTGATCTCCCGGGACCAGTCAAGGTCGAGCAGGTCGAGCGGCAGCTCCTCGACCCGAAGCGCACCCGCCTCCTCGAGCTCGGCGCGGCCGAAGCCGCCGGTGCGCACGGCGATGCACTCGAGGCCGGCCCGCGCCGCGGACTCCACGTCGTAGACGGTGTCCCCGACGAAGACGGCTCCCGCCACGTCGTCGAGTCGGCCCAGGGTTACCTCGATCAGGTCGGGGGCGGGTTTGGAGCTGTCGACGTCCTCGGAGGTCACCAGCGTGGTGATGGCCGAGCCGATGCCGAGGAGCTCGACGGCTTCGCGCCCGAACTGCGGGTCCCCCGACGAGGCCAGTGCGACGGCGAAGCCGTCCCGGACCAGCTGGTGGACCAGGTCCGACGCGCCCGGGAGCGGACGCACCTCCGCACGCAGCCCGACGTACTCGTTGCGCCAGGCGGCGCGGAGGTCGTCGCCGTGCTTCTCCTCCACCTGGTCGCCGGAGACCGCGGCGACCAAGCGGTCACCGCCCATCCCGATCGCCCGGTGCAGGCGCCACAACGGCGGGACGTCGTCGACCAGCTGACCGAACGCGCGGTGCCACGCGACGGCGTGGTGGTAGGTGGAGTCGACCAGCGTGCCGTCGATGTCGAGCAGGACCGCCGACCTCATCGGTTGACCGTGACCACGGCGGAACTCACCGGCTCGCCCCGCCCGCTCTGCTCCGACAGGAGCGGGTCGCCGAACATCGTCATGCTTGGCGCGGTACCCGCGGAGGTGGGCGGTATTCCCGTCCCGCTGACCGGTCCGCGGAACCGCGCTCAGGCCAGGTCGGCGGCGGTCTTGCCCCTGAGGTCCTTGCGCAGGATCTTGCCGGAGGCCGACTTCGGGATGACCGGGATGAAGTCGACGAGTCGCACCTTCTTGTGGGGAGCGACCTTGCCGGCGACGAACTCGATCACTTCGTCGGCGGTCAGGGTCGCGCCCTCCTGGAGCACGACGAAGGCGTGCGGGATCTCGCCGGCCTCCTCGTCGGGGTGCGGCACCACCGCCGCGTCCGCGATGTCCGGGTGGGTCAGGAGCACGGCCTCGAGCTCGGCCGGCGGCACCTGATAGCCCTTGTACTTGATCAGCTCCTTGAGCCGGTCCACGACGAAGACCTCACCCGACGCACCCACCTCCACGATGTCGCCGGTGTGCAGGTAGCCGTCATCGTCGATGGTCTCCCGGGTCGCGGCGTCGTTGCCGAGATAGCCGACCATCACGCCGGGACCGCGCACCCACAGCTCGCCGGGAGCTGTGCGACCGCCGGGGACGGCCTCGATCTCCTCGCCGGTCGCGGGATCGATGACCTTGAACTCGACGTTCGCAACGGCGAGCCCGACCGAGCCGATCGACAGGTCGTCGCGCTCCAGTGGAAGGGCGTGCGACACCGGGCTGAGCTCGGTCATGCCGTAGCCCTGGAGCATGCCGCAGCCGAGACGCGCCTTGACCGCCTCGCCGAGAGCCTCGTCCAGCGGCGCGGCGCCGCTGAGGACGGCGCGCACGCTCGAGGTGTCGATGGTGTCGACAGCGGGGTGCTTGGCGAGTGCGACCGCCATCGGCGGAGCGATGTAGAGGAACGTGATCCGCTGCTCGTCGATCAGCCGCAGGAAGTCGTCGAGGTCGAACCGCGGCATCGTCACCAGCTTGGCGCGCACCTTGAGCGTGATGCTCATGATCACGTTCATGCCGTAGATGTGGAAGAACGGCAGCACGGCGAGTACGACGTCGTCCGGTCGCTCGGCGATGACGGACATGGACTGCTCGGCGTTGGCGACCAGGTTGCGGTGGGTCAGCATGACGCCCTTGGCCTTGCCGGTGGTGCCCGACGAGTACGGCAGCACGGCGAGGTGGGTCGCCGGTTCGATCGAGACCTCCGGCGGCGCCGCACCCTCCGACAGAAGGTCCATCATCGACTCGTGGCCCTCTGCTCCGTCGAGCACGATCACCTGCTCCACCCCGAGGCCGACCTCGGCACACCCGGCCAGCGCGGCAGGCAGCAGCGGCGAGACGGTGACGTAGCGGACCGCGCCGGAGTCGCGGAGCTGGTTGGCGATCTCGGGCGGTGTGTAGAGCGAGTTGATGGTGGTCGCTGTCGCACCGGCCCGAAGGATGCCGTGGAACGCGATGATGAACGCCGCCGTGTTGGGACAGTGCAACGCGACGACGTCGCCCGGCTTGATGCCGCGAGCCGCCAGAGCCCCGGCGAAGGCGTCGACCCGGGCGCGCAGGTCGCCGTACGTCGTCTCGGAGCCGGTCGCCGCGTCGAAGACCGCGATCCGCCCCAGGTCGTCGTCGGTGAGACCCGAGAAGAGGTAGTCGTAGACGCTGGCGTCGGGGATCTCGACATCGGGATACGGGCTCTTGAACGGCACGGCGGTGTCCTCTCGGGCGGGCGACGGCTTCGTGCACGGAACCGTAGCGCTTCCGTGTGACCCGGGCTTCCTCCTCCGAACTACGGAGGCATCTAGTCCGTTCTGACCGGTCGTGCCTGACCGGACGGCCAGAACCAGTCTCGCCGACGCCGGGTTATCGGTGTTCACGTCCTCCGAGGTCCCGGCACTCGGCACAGTGATGCCGTGGCTGGGGAGCATCAGATCCGCGTGTACCTCGCTGCGCAGTACGACATCCTGCGCAGCGGGTTGTCCAGCCTGCTCGACGCAGAGCTCGACATCGAGGTCGTCGGCCAGTCCGGGTTCGCCCAGGTTGCTCTCACCGAGATCCTCGACCTCCGGCCCGACGTCGCCGTTCTCGACGCCCGGCTGCCGGACGGCAGCGGGCTCGGCCTGTGCCGGGCGATGCGCGCGAAAGACCCCGCGATCCGAGGCCTGATCCTCGCGGCCGGTCGTGACGACGACGCCATCGCGACCGCGATGCTGGCCGGCGCCGCCGGCTACATGCTCGAGCAGATCCCGGCCAGCTCGCTGGTCAACGGGATCCGGCTGGTCGCCAGCGGCCATTCGGTGGTCGACTGGTCGGTACCGGCCAGCGTGGTCGAACAGGTAGCGCTCCACAAGCGCTCGATCCAGGTGATCGCGGACCTGACGCCGCAACAGCGCAAGATCCTCTTCCTCATCGCCGAGGGACTCACCAACCGCGAGATCGCCGATCGGCTGTTCCTCGCCGAGAAGACGGTGAAGAACCATGTCACGGCGGTGCTCGCCCGGCTCGGTGTCGGACACCGGACCCAGGCGGCGATGATTGCCGCTCAGTGGTCCCGCGCCGAATCGGTGACGAAGGCGTACGGCGGCGCCGACTGAGGCTCGGCTCTGCTCGGCTCTGCTCGGCTCTGCTCCGCTCCGGTCAGGTTGCCGGCGTCAGCCGGAACACGCGGATCTCACGCTCGGTGCGCGTCTTGTAGGACGCGTAGACCGGGGTGACGTCGACCATCTTCTGCCAGCCCGCGTCGGCCTCGGCACCGGTCAACAGCTCCGCGACGACCGGAACCTCGATGCCGCCCGCGACGACCTGGGCCTGCGGGTGGGCGAGCAGGTTGCCCGTCCACGCCGGGTGGTGCTGCTGGCCGAAGTTCGACCCGACCACGATCACGGAGTCGCCGACGTCGCGCGCGAAAAGCAGTGGGCTGAGCCGCGGCTGACCTGACTTGCGTCCGATCGTCTCGAGGACCAGCGTCGGCGCGCCGATCGGCCCGAGCAGCGTCCGCCGGCCACGAGTCCGCAGCAGCAGCTTCCGGTCGAGGGGCATCAGCTTGCGGATCGTCCAGGACCCCGGCTTCGTCGAGGCGAACCTGCTGCCGACGCGGGACAACAGCGAGCCCTCGCGTCCCCAGCGGTAGTCGGGGATCGTCATGCCGTGATTGAAGCACGTCGACCGCCGTGCCCGGTCCCCTCGGCCACCCGAAGGCGGAGCAGGGCCTGGGTGCTACGCGGTGGAGCCGTGCTCGGTCTCCGACTGTCGCTGGGCGCGCTCGGACACCCGGGCCAAGCGCAACATCATGGACGCGGAGGGCGTCACGAGCCCGTTGACGTAGGTGGAGAGCCGCGGCGCGGACGTGCCGCACAGTGCCGCGAACTGCCGCTGGCTGAGGCCGCTGACCGCCACCAGTCGTCGGATCTCCCGGGCCACCAGCTGTCGGTCGCGCTGCTCGGACAGGTCGCGGTAGTGCTGGATCAGCTCCTCCAGCGCGGCGGCGAGCTCCGGGCGACCATGGTCCACCAACAGCTTGTGCAGCTTCGCCGGGTACGGCGCCCACGGGTTGGCCGCGACGCGCGCGGCCTGCCCACGCCACCCGGGCAGACCGAGCTTGTCCGCACACCGGACGACGTCGTCGACGGTCGTGAGCTCGGGACCGGGAGCGTCCGGATCGACGTCGGTCACGACCAGCCAGAAACCACCGCGTTGGCAGCGTCCGCCGACCTCGGTTGCCTTCTCACGGTCAAGGCCGCTCGCCACCAGGCCGTCGACGACTTCCGTGGTCCGCGCGACCTGCCAGGCGAACCGGGTGGCCAGCGGCTTGCTCGGGGAGGTCGCGAACACGTCGTCGACGGTGCTCTGGACGGCCGCGACCGGCCCGTGTCCGTAGCGCTGCACCAGCCGGCTGAAGGTCAAGAAGTCGACCGGCTCACCGAAGTCGGCGACCGCGAGCAAGTTGGCCATCACCGCGACCGTCATCGTCCACCCCGGCTGACCGACGATCGCGGTTGCGGCCTTGGGGAAAGGCTCCCAACCGGGGAGCGAGCGCTGCGCGCCGACTCGGCTCGCGCGATCGAGGAGGTCGAGGGTGGCTGCGTGGGCCAGTCGGTGACCCGGATCGCCGTCCTGGGCGATGGCCGCCCGCAGTGCCTCCAACCGGGAGGCCGACCTGTCCATCGCCATCTACGCCTCCTCCGCGGGCTGTCGGGGGATCTCCTTGGGACCCGTCTCAAGATAGTCCCCGGGATGGGACCTCGGAGGCATCTCGGTAAAGGCGAGGAGCATCCGTCGTTGGTGAGGGCGGACTACGGTTCGGACATGGCACACAAGATGAGGGTCCGCCGCGCATTCGCCCGAAGCGCGCTGCGCGTGACGAGGTGGCGCCTCGTCGGCGAGGTGCCTCGCAAGGGCATCCTGATCGGCGCGCCCCACACCTCGCGGTGGGACTGGGTGGTGATGCTGCTCATCGCCTGGGCCAGCAGCGCACGCCCGCAGGTCTTGATCAAGCACACCTACTTCCGGGGGCCCTTGAGCTGGATCCTGCGCACGACCGGTGGCATCCCGCTCGACCGGGACAATCCCGGCGCGACCATCCGCGCGCTGCTGAAGGACGCCGAGAGTCATGACTCGTTCCTCCTGGTGATCGCTCCGGAAGCCACGCGGGGCAAAGCCGAGTACTGGAAGCCCGGCTTCTACCGGATCGCCGGGCAGACCGGCCTGCCCATCGGACTGGGATTCATCGACGGGGAGTCGCGCACCCTTGGCATGGGTCCCTCGCTCAGCCCGTCCGGCGACGTCGTGGCCGACATGGACTTCGTGCGCGCGTTCTACGCGGACAAGCGTGGGATCAACCCGGAGCACTGGGCAGAGCCACGGCTCCGCGAGGAGTCCAACGGCTCGAGCTGAGCTGGGCCACGGCGAGGGCCGCCCGGCACACGGCCCGTGACCTGCGAGTTTGGTGGAGCTGAGGGGACTCGAACCCCTGACCCTCTGCATGCCATGCAGATGCGCTACCAGCTGCGCCACAGCCCCGTGATGTTGCCTGAGCAACGCGGAGAACCTTACCGAACGCCCTCACGACTATGAAATCCAGGTGCGTGCGATCCCGAGCGTTACGCGGTGCGGTTGTACGCCGCGAGCGCCCAGTGTCCGGTCGGCCGCTCCACCAGCTCGACCCAGCCGCAGTTGGCGAGTGCGCGGAAGTCAGAGGCCCAGTCGATCGACCAGCCGAGCCAGTGCGCCATCGCCATCCGGATCGCGGCGCCGTGCGCGACGATCAGCGCGGTCTGTCCGGCATCGAGTGAAGCCGACGTCTCCTTGAGCACCGCGGTGAACCGCGCGGCCACCTGGGCCCGGGTCTCGGCGCCGGGGATGTCGTCCCAGTCGCCCGCCCGGAACCGGGCGTACTCGGTGGGATCGAGCGCGGCGTACTCCTCGTGGGTCAGACCCTGCCGCTCGCCCAGGTTGCACTCGCGCAGGCGTTCGTCGTACGACGGCGTCAGCCCGGTCGCGCATACGACGTACTCCGTCGTCTGGCGAGCACGCTGCAGGTCGGAGGAGAGCAGCATCACCGGCGCGAGAGCGGCGACCGCTGGGGCAGCAGCGCGCGCCTGGACGTGACCGGTCTCGTCGAGCGCCGGGTCGAGGTGGCCCTGGATCCGAAGTTCGGCGTTCCACTCGGTGCGGCCGTGCCGCAGCAGCACCAGCCGCCGCTCGGCGTCAGCCACCGACAGGACCGTGGACCTCGGCGGGCAGCTCGATGATCGGGCAGTCGCGCCAGAGCCGCTCGAGGGCGTAGAACTGCCGCTCCTCGCTGTGCTGCACATGCACGACGATCTCGCCGTAGTCGATGAGCACCCAACGTCCGTCGCGCTCACCCTCGCGCCGGATCGGCTTGGCGCCGATCTCGCGCAGCTTGTCCTCGATCTCGTCGACGATCGACTTCACCTGCCGATCGTTGGCGCCGCTGGCGAGCAGGAAGGCGTCGGTGATCGCGAGCTGCTCGCTCACGTCGAAGGCCAGGAGGTCGGTGGCGAGCTTGTCGGCGGCGGCGAGGGCCGCCGCGTGGACGAGCTCGACGGCGTGCTCGGTCGCGGTCATTTCACTCCGGGTTGGGCGAGGTAGAGGCCGTGCTTGGTGATGTACTGCACGACCCCGTCAGGGACGAGGTACCAGATCGGCTGTCCCCCGCCTGCCGCTGGCGGCAGTCGGTGGAGGAGATCGCGAGCGCCGGCACCTCCAACATCGTGACACGCTCGGGCGGGATCGCCGAAAGCGTCGCGGGATCCATCTCCGACCCGGGACGGGTGCAGCCGACGAAATGCGCGAGCCCGAACAGCTCCTCGGCGTCGCGCCAGCTGAAGATGTCGGTGATCGCGTCGGCGCCGGTGATGAAGTAGAGGTCGGCGTCAGGGCGGGCAGCGCTGAGGTCGCGCAGCGTGTCCTTGGTGTACGTCGGCCCCCCGCGGTCGATGTCGACGCGGCTGACGGTGAATCTGGGGTTGGCAGCGGTGGCGATCACCGTCATCAGGTAGCGGTGCTCGGCGGGCGACACGACGCGCCCGCTCTTCTGCCACGGCTCACCGGTCGGGACGAAGACGACCTCGTCGAGCCCGAACCAACCCTGCACCTCCGACGCCGCGACCAGGTGTCCGTGATGGATGGGGTCGAAGGTTCCGCCCATCACCCCGACCCGGGGACGTCGAGGGAGGTCGGTCATGGAAGGACCGTGGGTCTCAGCTGTGGTCCCGGCCGCCGCCGAAGGCCACCAGTGCGGCCAGCACCATGAGCAGGAGGAGCAACGTCCCGCCACCGACGAACCACGGGTTCACGGCGGGCTCGCCGTGCTCCTCCGCGGCTCGGAGTACGGCGAGAGCGGTCTGGCTGATCTGCATGGCGAGATGTTATCGGACGCCTTGGCTTCGAGGCTCGCTGCGCTCGTACCTCAACCAGCGATGTCAGTGGATGGCCAGGTCGACGCCCAGGAAGAGCGTGGTGAACCGGGCGGTACGGCCGAGGAAGACGGTCGGGATGAACACCCACATCGGCATCTTCAGCACGCCGCCGACGGCGGCCATCACGAGGAGGGGTGGGATCCCGACCGACGCCGCGATGAACATGATCGTGGCGGAGTACCAGGGCCGACCCCGCATCCGTGCGACCCACTTCTCGTAGCCGGCCCTGACCTTCGGGTTGGCGAGCTTCTTCTGCGCCCACTTCGAGTCGATGCCGCGGCGGGCGGCTTCGTACCAGATGACCTTGCCGATGGTGGCTCCGGCACCTGCGGCGAGGCCGAGCGAGATCGCGGTCGGCGCACCAGCCGAGGCCGCCCCCGCCCCGAGGATGTAGGCCTCCATCGGCAGGAACGGCAGCAGAGCCGACGCGACGCTGAACGCGAACGTCGTCAGCCACAGGATCATGTGACCGGAACCCTCTCAGGGACCGGGATTCCGAGCTGCAGGAGCCAACGCAGCGACACGAGCTTGAGCACCAGCAGGGCGATCGCGATGATCAGCCCGAGCCACCACCACCCCGTGGCCAGCAGCAACACCGCGAACAAGCCGGAGTTCGCCGCCTTCCCCAAGCGGGACCAGTTCCAGACGTAGATCCGGCGGTCCACCACGTAGAAGTAGTTGGGACTCCGGATCGGCCAGGCAAGGAAGGCCAGCGACAGGTACATGTCGATGACCATGAACTCGAACAGGTAGACCGCGACCGGGATCGCAATCAGCTCCATCGGTTCGTCGCTGAAGAAGAACGGAGCCGGCTGCAACCAGGCGAGACCGACGTAGAACGCACCGCAGCTGAGCCGGTCGCTGACCATGTCGACGACCCCGCCGATCCGGGTCTCGCAGTCGAACCGGCGCGCCCACTCCCCGTCGAGCGTGTCGCCGACCCAGTAGACGACGAGTCCGGTGACGAGCAGGGTCAGGCTCTCGTCGTAGGCCCCCCACATGCTGAGCACGAGGGTGGCGATGGTGCGGACGAACGTGATCACGGTCGCGCCGGTCAGGAGTCGCTCCGTGGATGCGTCCGCATAGATCCGGTCGGGCGCCCCTGCCATGCGGCGAACCTACCCCGCGCCACGGGACGCCGGGCGACACACCCCCCGTTCCCTTCCTGGTCTGCGTTTCCTCGTCTGCGTCAGGCCTTGGTCGCGACGTAGTAGCTGTTGAACGCGTCCGTCTCGACGTCGCGTACGTCGATCTGCGTGAACCCTGCCTGGTCAAGCATCCGGAGGGCGGTCTGCTCCCCCCAGACCGTCCCGAGACCGACCCCACCCTGAGCCAGCGAGACGGTCATGCAGTGCATCAGCGAGACGGTGTAGAGGAACGTGGCCATCGGGTGCTCGAGGTTGTCGTGGACACCGCTGGACGCGCGGATGTCGACCATGAGGAAGGTGCCGTCGTCCTTCAGGGACGCGGAGATGTTGGCGAGCACGCGGGCAGGGTCGGCCTGGTCGTGGATCGCGTCGAAGGCCGTGATGACGTCGTACACCTGGCGGACGTCGAGGTCGGCGACGTCGACGACCTCGAAAGCGGCGTTCCCGAGTCCCCACTCCGCGGCCTCCGCGTGGGCCGCCTCGATCGCCTCGACGGAGAAGTCGTAGCCGACGAACCGGCTGTTGGGGAACGCGCGAGCCAGCAGATTGACCGCGTGGCCCGAGCCGCACCCGATGTCCGCGACCCTCGCCCCGGCGGTCAGCGTCTCCCGAAGACCGGGGACCACCGGCACGACTAGGTCCAGCAGGCCGGCGTCGTGGGTCGCGGTGCTGTCCTCGGCCATCAGCTGGTGAAAGCGGGTGAACGACTGATAGCCCGCGCCGCCGCCGTCGGTGAAGCAGGAGACGATCTTCGGCTCGACCTCGGCCAGCAGCGGCACCAGCTGCATCATCCGCGCGAAGTTGCCGGGCCCCGCCTCCGTCGTCAGGCACGCGGCGTGCTCGGCGGGCAGCCAGTAGGTCGCGGTCTCCGGGTCATGCTCGACGACCCGACCGGTGGTCGCGCCGTTGAGCCATTCGCGCACGTAGCGCTCGTCGAGGCCGGCGGCCGCAGCAATCTCTGAACTCGTCGATCGCGGCAGGGTCGAAAGCGTGTCGAACAGACCGACCTGGTGACCGACGCTCAGCAGCAGGCTGAGCGCGGCAGCGTTGAAGACATCGAGCATCCGCTCGGCGAACTCCTCGGCGACAACCGTCTCGACGGTCGAGATCTGGTCTTCGGCGGTGCTGGTCATGACGGTCTCCCTGGCGGTCGCGGGTGGTGGGGGTGGTGGTCACGACGCTAGGAAGCCAACCGGGATCCGCGCTTCGGGCGAATCGTGTATCCGGTGACGCCGAACCTGCACAGTTCGGCGCAGGCTCAGCTGGTGCCGACCTGGTGTGCCCAGGCGGCTGCAGCCGTGCGCGAGGAGACGCCCAGCTTCGCGAAGACGTTGGCCAGGTGCCGGGCGACGGTCTTCTCGCTGATCACCAGAGTGGCCGCGACCTGCCGGTTGGACAGCCCCTCGGCCACCGCGCTCAGGATCTCCCACTCCCGCGCGGTCAGGCCGCCCGGCGGATCGGGCGTCGGGGGTTCCACAGGTCTCACGGCCCGCTCCAGCAATGCGCGGGCGATGCCCTCGTCGGAGATCGCGCCCATCCCCCGGCAGCCGGCCACCGCCGCGCGCAGCGGAGCCACTGCTTCGGCAGCCGACCCGGACCCGAGGAGGACCGCACCGCGGGCGATGTCGGCCCACGCCCGGAACCCCGGCGAGCCGTAGGTGCGGGCGATCGACTCCAGCTCCGCCGTCGCGGCATCAGCCGCCGCATAGTCGCCCCGTGCGCAAGCGATCTGCACCTGCGCGCCGAGCAGCCGGGCCCGCGGGAAGGGGGCCCCCTGCTCTGCCAACGCGGCCCGGATGGAGGCGTCCGCCTCGTCGAGCCGCTCGTCGGCGAGGAGGAGCAGTGACCGGCCGGGTTCTGGCACCCGGCCCAGCGACGCTGCAGCGTCGTACGCCGTCGCAGCGCCTGCGTGGTCTCCACGGAGCCGCCGTGCCTCGCCGACCTCGTAGTGGCCCTCGCCGACGACCTCGACGTTGAGCTCGGCGAGCGCGGTGCAGGCCTCGGCCGCGGCTAGCTCGGCGCCGTCGAGGTCGCCCTGGATCCGCAGCAGCTGTGCGCGGTGGACCCGGCAGATCCCGGTGAACATCACCGGATCGGAGGACAGCTCGCACCACCGCTCGGTGGCCTCGGTCCACCGGCGGGCGCGCGCGACGTCGGCGACGTCGGTGCAGATCGCGATCAGCTGGCAGTAGAGGTTGCCGGACTCCCCCTGCCCGACCCGGCCGGCCAGCACCGGCAGCATCGCCTCGTCCAGGAGCTCGAAGCCGCGGGCCAGGTCACCGGCGTTGATCGCCATCGCGCCCTGCATCGCCAGGCCGAAGCAGCCCAGGAACGGCGCATCGAGATCGACCGCCAGCTGCCGGAGCTGGTCGGCTCCCGCTCTGGCGCCGTCGAGGTCGCCCTCGGCGAGCCGGGCCTGCGCGTCCATCCAGACGAGGTAGCCGTGACCGACGCCGACCGGCTGGTCCTCGAGGAGTCGCCGGGCCCGGCTCAGCCACCCTGACCCGACCTCCGGCTCGCCGCGCATCATCCAGTGGAACCCGGACTCCAGCGCCACGATGGCCGCCCGGTCTACCTTGCCCTCGGCGAGGAAGCGCTCGTGGCACTCCTCGCAGATCTGGATGGTCTCCCGGATCAGACCAAGCCACCACGCGGCGTCCGAGAGCGCGTAGAGACCGGACCCGTCGAGGCTGCCCGCGCGGTGCAGTGGGACGAGCAGGTCGTAGGCCGCGGCGAAGTCGCGACGATCGATCGCATCCAGCGCCTGACCGACCAGGTCGGCGTCCTCGGTCACGAACTCAACGTAGTCACCCCTGAGGCGCGATGTTCTGGTTCATCGCAAACACGTTGTCCGGATCCCAGCGACGCTTCAGGCTGACCAGCCGCTCGTACTTCTCCGCACCGAACGTGGCCCGGACCCGGGATGCGTCGATGTCGCTCACGAAGTTGAGCGCTATCCCGGGCATGGTCCACGGTCGAAGAGCCTCTGCCGACGACCGAGCCCAGGCGATGTTCGAAGCGTCGTCGAGGTCGGTCCAGCTCGCGTAGCAGTGAAACTGCCACTGGGCGCCGCGGCCGGACAGCGCCGTCGCGTCCTCCGTCACGTCGCCGACCGCGCCGCCGGCCCGTCCGAGCACCACGACGCTGGTGGGCGATGCCGCCTGCGCGGCGCAGGCGATCAGCGCGTCGAGCGCCTCATCCGGCGCGTCGGGCAGGAGCTCGGAGCGCCAGTAGTTCCGCCGGCCCGGCGGGTTGCCAGGGTCCGTGATGGCCTGCAGGTCGAGATAGGTCGTCGGACCGACCAGGTCAGCGGCCGGCTGGCCCAGCTGCTTGAGCGGGGCCAGCGCGTCGGCGCCGTCGCCGACACTGCCGACGTAGCCGACGACGACGGCGACCGCGGGTGCTCCCTGCAGGTCCGCAGGCACGAACGGGGCGGGTGGCGCGTGCATGAAGATCGCACCCCCGAAGACCTCGCGCGGCGCATCCCGGAGGAAGTCGCGCAGTCTGCGGAGCACGTCGGGTGCCTGGATGCGCGGGTACAACAGCATGCCGCCGTACATCTGTGGCGCGACCGGATGCAGCTGGAGGGTGAACTCGGTGACGACGCCAAAGTTCCCTCCGCCGCCGCGCAGCCCCCACAGCAGTTCCGAGTTCTCGGACTCGCTCACGATGACCGTGGCGCCGTCGGCGGTCACCAACTCGGCCGCGACCAGATTGTCAGCAGCCAGTCCGTAGCGGCGCTCCAACCAACCGCTGCCACTGCCCAGCACGAACCCTGCGACCCCGGTGGTGGTCATCCGGCCGCCGGTCGTCGCCAGCCCGTGGGCCTGGGTCGCGCGATCGAGCTCCCCCCAGGTGACGCCCGGCTGCACTCGCACCAGGCGTCGCTCCGGATCGACCTCGATCGCCTTCATCGGTCCCAGGTCCAGGAGCAGGCCGCCCTCGACGGTGGAGTAGCCGGCGACGGAGTGGCCGCCTCCGCGGACCGCAAGAGTCAGCCGGTTCGCACGGGCGTAGCCGATCGCCCGGGCGACATCGGCGGCCCCGGACGCCCGGGCGATCACCGCCGGTCGGCGGTCAAACATCGCGTTGAAGGCGATGCGAGCGTCGTCGTAGGCAGCACCGGCGGCGGCGGTGAGGATCTCACCGGCGAAACCCGCGCGCAGTCCGGCCAGGTCGAGCCCGACTGAAGGAGAGCTGGTCTGTGGCATGGGGAGAGCGTGCTCCCGCTAGCACCGTCCGTCAGTGCCGCGCGTCACAGGTGCTCCCCGGTCGCTGCCGCGAGCGCCTCACGGTCGTGGATGATGAACCGTCCGTCCTCCTGGCTGATCACCCGTCGTGCCACCAGCGGCGCGAGCGCGCGGTTGACGTTCTCCCGGGACGCTGCGACCAACGCCGCGAGGGTCCGCTGCGAGAGCTCGAGCCGGATCCTGGTGCCGCCCGGTACCGGCTCGCCGAACTCGTCGACCAGCGCCAGGAGCGTTCGCGCGGCCCGCCGCCGGATGTCGTCGAAGGCCATCCCGGTGAACGAGTGCGCCGCCCGCACGGTGAGTCCGGCGATCCGTTCGAGCATCCGCTCCATCGCCCGAGGATGCCGGGGCATGAAGTCGACCAGCACGCTGCGGCGCAGCAGCAGGCACCGGCTCTGCGCCATCGCGGTCACGTTGACCTGACGGACCCGGCTCGGGTGGAACAGACCTACCTCGCCGGTCGTGTCGACGGCCGCATTGATCGACACGATCACCTCAGCCCCGTCACGGCTCAACCGGTAGGACTTCAAAGTCCCCTCCGCAACGATCACCAAGGTCTCGGACCGGTCGCCCTCCAGCCACACCGACTCGCCCGACTCGTAGCGTCGCTCGGCCAGGTGCGGGACCAGTTCCTCAACGTCGCTGCGCGTGAGATCGCCGAAGATCGAGGTCTCGAGGAGGATCGACGCCGCGTCCATGGCAGGGGCTCAGCGGACGTGACCGTCGCCGACGACGACGTACTTCGTCGAGGTCATCTCCGGCAGCCCCATCGGTCCCCGCGCGTGCAGCTTCTGCGTGCTGATCCCGATCTCGGCACCGAAGCCGAACTCACCACCGTCGGTGAACCTGGTCGACGCGTTGACCAGCACCGCCGCCGAGTCGACCTCGGCCACGAACCGTCGAGCGGCGGCCTGGTCCTCGGTGACGATCGCGTCGGAGTGCTGGCTCGACCAGCGTCGGATGTGCTCGAGTGCGGCGTCGAGGTCGGGTACGACGCGGGCGGCGATGTCGAGGGAGAGGTACTCGGTCTCCCAGTCCTCGTCGGTCGCCGGCAGGACGCCGTCGTACGCCACGAACGACTCGTCGCCGTGGAGCGTGACGCCGGCCGCCTGGAGTGCCGCGACCACGCGAGGCAGGAAAGAGTCCGCGACCGCCTCATGCACCAGCAGCGACTCGGCCGCGTTGCAGACACTGGTGCGGTGGGTCTTGGCGTTGACCACGATCGCGAGCGCCCGTTCGAGATCGGCGGCGGCATCGACATAGACGTGGCAGTTGCCGACGCCCGTCTCGATCACGGGGACCGTCGACTCCTCGACGACCGAGCGGATCAGGCCGGCGCCACCGCGCGGGATCAGTACGTCGACGTGGCCGCGGGCCCGCATCAGCGCCTTGACGCTCTCGTGGGTGTCGCCGGGCACCAGCTGGACCACATCGGCCGGAAGTCCGGCGGTCGTGACCGCGTCGCGGAGCACCGCGACGATCGCGGCGTTGCTGGACCGCGCGCTCGAGCTGCCGCGCAGCAGCACGGCGTTCCCGGACTTCAGGCAGATGCCGGCGGCGTCCGCCGTCACGTTGGGACGGGCTTCGTAGATCATCCCGACGACACCGAACGGAACGCGCAGCTGGCGGAGCTCGAGCCCGTTGGCGAGCACGCCACCACGAACGACCTCGCCGACCGGGTCCGGCAGCCCCGCGACGTCCCGCAACCCCTGCGCCATCCCCGCGACCCGCTCCGGGGTGAGTCGGAGCCGGTCGATGATGTTGGCCGGGGTGCCGCCGTCCTCGGCGCGCCGTACGTCCTCGCCGTTGGCCGCGAGCACCTCCGCCGCACGGTCCAGGAGCCCGGCTGCCATCGCCTCCAGCGCGGCGTCCTTGGTGGCGCGGTTGGCCAGCGCCAGCTCGCGTCCGGCGACCCGTCCACGACCGGCGATGCCAATCACGTCCTCGGTGATGCTCACTCGTGAAAGATTAACGGCGGTACGGCGCAACCGTCCGGCCGTCTCGGGCGTCTACCAGTTGACGCGGGGTCCCGCGCCGCCCATGCCTGCTCGAGGAGGAGCTCGTGATCCACCCCCAGTCCCCCCGCCGGAAGCGATGGGGCATTGCCGCCCTCGCAACGGCCATGCTCGGCGCACCGCTGATCGCGGCCACCGCCACCACCCCGGCGGCCGGCTCTGCGCCCGAGAACCCGACGCTGAACCTCGTCGCTCCGGACAAGGTGACGGCCTACACCTACGGCCGCGCCATCTACTCCGACCTGGGCTTCCGGCTCGAGGTCGAGGGTGCGCCGCTCGAGATCTGGTCGCAGCGTGCAGCCGACTACGAGTCCCTGCCGACCTCGGTCGCGAAGCTGCCCCTCGGCGACGTGACGCTGCCTCAGCAGGACCGGATCGGCGAGCTCAAGCGGTTCGTGAAGGTCCGGATCGTCGACCGCAACGACCCCGACGCCACTCCGATCAGACGCTTCCGCAGCACCTGCCTCGGCGAGATCTCCGAGCGGATGGACCCCGACGCGGACTTCAAGAACCGCTATCCGCGCACCTGCTACTACAACTCCTACGCACTCGGATCCGTCTCGGGCATCCCGGCAGGATGGGCCAGCAGCATCTTCGGCTACGAGTCCGGCCTGCGGCTGGCGCCCGGCAAGTACGACCTGACCGCGTGGATCACCAAGGGATACGCCGACGCGCTCGGCCTGAACGCTGCTCAGCGCACCGCCAGCACCGTGCTCACCGTGCTGAACCAGAACGACTGCCGGGGTTGCCGCGATGACCGCCGCGACCCCCGGCTCTCGCCGAACCGGCACGAGCCCGACCCCGCCGGTGGCGTCGAGTCGATCGACGAGCTGCCCGACGGCACGCCGACTCCCGACCTCCGGTCCCTGCCCGCCTTCGGCATCAGCGTCAACGGCCGGGGAACCCAGCTGCAGTTCGCCGCGAACGTCTGGAACGGCGGGAACTCCCCGCTGGTCGTCGACGGCTTCCGGCGCGACGGCGAGGACGTGATGGACGCCTATCAGTACTTCCTCGACAACGACGGCAACCAGGTCGCCTACCAGCAGGTCGGGACGATGGTGTGGCACCCCGCTCCGAGTCACCACCACTGGCACTTCAACGACTTCGCGACGTACGAGCTGCTCAACGAGGACAAGACCCGGGCGGTCCGTTCGGGCAAGGAGTCGTTCTGCCTCGCCAACACCGACGCCGTCGACCTGACCGGCGACGGTGCGGCGTGGGAGGCCTACGAGGAAGACCTCGGCAGCGTCTGCGGTGGCTACGACGTCCGTTCGATCCGGGAGGTCCTCTCGGCCGGCTGGGGCGACACCTACGCCCAGTACCGCGCCGGCCAGTCGTTCCCGATCAAGAACCTCGCCGACGGCATCTACTACGTCCGGGTGCTCGCCAACCCCGACAACACGCTGATCGAGTCCGACACCACCAACAACGAGTCGCTCCGCAAGGTGCGCCTCTACACCAACCGGCATGGCGAGCGGCGGGTGAAGGTTGCCAAGGTCGGACTGGTCGACGACGACGGCGGGATCTACGGCCGTCGCTGACCCACCCGGTCACCGATGACGAAGCCCCCGGCACCATCAGGTGCCGGGGGCCTCGTGTTTCGTCGGGGACGTCACCGGGGCGAGCGTCACCCCACTCTCGCGAGACGGTGAGTGCTACTTGCGCTTCTCGACACCCTCGGTGGCGGCCGGCAGCACCGAGTGCAGGTCGCCGACGACACCGAAGTCGACGAGCTCGAAGATCGGGGCCTCTTCGTCCTTGTTGATGGCCACGATGGTCTTCGAGGTCTGCATGCCGGCGCGGTGCTGGATCGCACCGGAGATGCCGGCGGCGACGTAGAGCTGCGGCGACACCGTCTTGCCGGTCTGGCCGATCTGCAGGGCGTGCGGCTGCCAGCCCGAGTCGACCGCGGCGCGCGAGGCGCCGACAGCCGCGCCGAGCGCGTCCGCAAGGCCCTCGACCGGCGCGAAGTCGCCGCCGGTGCCACGACCACCGGAGACCACGATCGCGGCCTCGGCGAGCTCGGGACGGCCGCTGGCCTGGCGCGGGTTCGAGGCCACGATCCGGGCGGCCTTCGCCGCATCGGAGATGGTCGCAGAGAACTGCTCCACGGTGCCGGCACCGGCAGCCTCCTCCGCGGAAGCGGAGTTCGGCTTGACGGTGATGATCGGCGTGCCCTGGGTGACCTTCGCCTTGACGGTGTAGTTGCCGGCGAAGACGGACTGGGTGGTGTTGCCCTCGCCGTCGACGTCGACGGCGTCGGTGATCAGACCCGAGCCCAGCTTGATCGCCAGCCGGCCCGCGATCTCCTTGCCCTCACCGGAGGACACGATGAGGATCGCGGCGACGTTCTCGGACCCAGCGGCCTCGGCCACCTGCTGCAGGACCTCGGCCTTCGGAGCCACCAGGTAGCCCTTCACCTCGGCGTCGTCGACGGCGTAGATCTTCTCCGCGCCGAACTTGGCGAGGTCGGCGGCAGCCGCCTCGGCCTGGTCGGCGCCGCCGATGAAGACCGCGGACGGCTCACCGAGGCGCTTGGCGATGGCTAGGAGCTCATAGGTCGGCTTGCGTACCGCTCCGTCGACGTGGTCGACGAGAACCAGAACTTCAGACATGTCGTATCGCTCCTCAGATGAACTTCTTCGAGGCGAGGTACTCGACCAGCGCCGTGGCGCCCGAGCCGTCCTCGTCCTTGACGATCTCCCCGGCGGTCCGCGGCGGACGCTCGGTGGTCTCCTCGACCGCCGACCACGCCACCGAGAGGCCGACCTCGCCGGCGTCGACGCCGAGATCGGCGAGGCTGTAGGTCTCCAGCGGCTTCTTCTTCGCCGCCATGATGCCCTTGAACGACGGGTAGCGGGCCTCACCCGACTGGTCGGTCACCGACGCGACCAGCGGCATCGTGCCGACCACGACCTCGGTCGCGGTGTCGCCGTCACGCTGGACGGCGAGCTGGTTCTCCTTGCGCTCGATGCGCGAGCCGAGAGTGACCTGGGGCAGGCCCAGCCGCTCGGCCAGCATCGCCGGGACGACGCTCATCGCACCGTCGGTCGAGGCCATGCCGCAGAGCACGACGTCGACGGGTGAGTCGGCACCGATCTTCTCCACGGCCTTGGCCAGCACCAGCGAGGTGGCAATCGCGTCCGAACCGGCAATCGCCTCGTCGATGACGTGGACTCCCTGGTCTGCGCCCATCTGCAGCGCTTTCCGCACGGCGTCTGACGCCTTCTCGGGGCCGACCGTCAGCGCGGTGACCGTCACCTCCTCCTCCGTGCCCTCCTTGAGCTGGAGGGCCTGCTCGACGGCGTACTCGTCGAGCTCCGACAGGAGACCGTCGACGCCCACCCGGTCAACAGTGTTGTCCGACTCGAACCGCGGATCGGCGGTGGCATCGGGGACGTGCTTCACACAGACGACAATGTTCATGGTTGTGGCCGGATCGGCCCCTTCCTGCAATCGTGCGACCCTCGAGGGTCGGCATTGGGTCCGTAATGGACAGCGCCCGCAGGTTACCGCCCAGTTCGATGGCGGAGGTAACCCGGTGCACGTGGACTACCTCACACGGTATCTGCGCCCGGGACGGCGCGAGGGTGCGTCTTACGGGCGGATGATCCGCTCGAGGAAACGCCCCGCGATGAGATAGATCACGGCACAGATGCCGTAGTTGAAGAGCGCGTTCTTCACGTCGCTGTTGGGGTCCTCGAACCTTTTCACCGGATTGTCCAGGTCGAAGAAGCCCAGGTCGAACGCGTTGGCGAGGTCGCGGACGACCTGCACCAGGTCGTTCTTGTCGTTCGCGTCGAGCGCGAAGCTGAACGCGGCCGCAGCCAGGAGCAGCGCGAGCGAGAGGCAGATCACCCAGACCACGCGCGAGACGATGCCGCGCACGCGCGCGATCGTCAGTGCGGTGCGGTTGACCGCATCGCCGTGCCCAGACTTTGCCGTCTTGTCGGCCATTCTGCTCATCGTCCCTCGAATCTCGCTTTACCGGGGCCGTTCTCGATGAAGGATTGCATGCCGGTGGTGCGATCTTCGGTTGCGAACACCGCGGCGAACTGCTGGCGCTCGATCGCGAGGCCGGTCTCGAGGTCGGTTTCGATGCCGCGGTCGACCGATTCCTTGATCGCGCGGAGGGCGTACGCCGCAGCGTTGCTGAACTTCGCGGCCCACGCGACGGCAGCACCGTAAACCTGCTCGGCGGGAAAGACCCGGTCGACCAAGCCGATCGCCAGGGCCTCGTCTGCCTTGACGAACCGGCCGGTGAACATGAGCTCCTTGGCCTTCGCCGGGCCGACCAGTCGGGCGAGCCGCTGGGTGCCACCGGCTCCGGGGATGATGCCGAGCAGGACCTCGGGTTGCCCGAAGACAGCGTCCTCGGCTGCGAACCGCACGTCCGCAGCCATCGCCAGCTCACAACCGCCGCCGAGGGCGTACCCGTTGACCGCGGCCACGACCGGCTTCGGGATCCGCGCGATCGCGGTGACCGCGCCCTGCACCCGCTCGCCGCGGTCGACCAGGTCGACGAACGACTTCTCGGCCATCTCCTTCACGTCGTTGCCGGCGGCGAACACCTTCTCGCCGCCCCACAGCACGACCGCGCGGATGTCGGAGCGTTCGGTCGCCTCCTGCGCCGCGGCCAGGAGCTCGTCCTGGACCTGGAAGCTGATGGCGTTCATCTTGGGCCGGTCCACCCGGATCGTCCCCACACCGTCGGCCACCTCAAGTCGCACGAACTCGCTGGACATCTGGCTCCTCTGGGGTCAGTGGTACAACAGTTGCTCCGACAAGCCTCCGACAAGCCTCCCGACACAGCATTGTGCCGCCGATCATCGGCCAGGTCACGATCGGCCCGGTGACTGGGGGGTTCGTTGGACGTTCGTTAGGCGTTCGTGACCGCAGACCCGGCAGGATTGGCCCATGACCCCCGGCCAATGGCGCAGTCTCGGCGAACATGCTCCGACCTGGCCGGGCAAGAACTGGCCACTCGGCGCGACCTGGACGACCGAATCCACGAACTTCGCGGTCTACGCGCCGGACGCCACCGACGTGTGGCTGTGCACGTTCGACGACGAGGACGACTCGGGGGGTGAGCGCCGGTTCCCCCTCACCGAGCACTCCCTCGGTATCTGGCACGGCGCACTGCCGGACGTCGCGCCGGGCACCCGCTACGGCTACCGGGCCAGTGGACCGTGGGATCCGACGAACGGCATGCGGTTCAACCCGCGGCAGCTGCTGCTCGACCCCTACGGCCTCGCGGTCTCCGGGACGATCACCGCCGGTCCCGAGATCCTGGCCTACGACGTCGCCGACCCTTCCGAGCCGAGCTCGCTCGACTCCGCCCCCGCCATCGCTCGCAGCGTGGTCGTCGACCCGACCTTCGACTGGGAGGGCGACGCCCCGATCGCACAGCGGTGGCGCGACACCGTCATCTACGAGCTCCACGTCAAGGGCTTCACCCAGCTGCACGACCGGATCCCCGAGGAACTGCGCGGCACCTATGCCGGTCTGGGGCACCCGGCCGTGACCGACTACCTCAAGGACCTCGGCGTCACCGCGGTGGAGCTGCTGCCGGTGCACCAGTTCTTCTCCGAGCCGGCTCTGCTCGAGCGCGGGCTGACCAACTACTGGGGCTACAACAGCATCGGGTTCTTCGCACCGAATGCGGCCTACAGCTCCTGCGGAGACCGCGGGCAGCAGGTCTCCGAGTTCAAGCAGATGGTGAAGTCCCTGCATCGGGCTGGCCTTGAGGTGATCCTCGACGTCGTCTACAACCACACCGCGGAGGCCTCCGCCCAGGGAGCGTCGTTGTCCTTCCGCGGCCTCGACGACCGCGGGTTCTACCGTCGGGTGCCGACCGGGCCCGCGGACGACGCCACCGGCGCGACGACGGCCGACGACTTCGACGACACCTACTGGGACGTCACCGGCTGCGGCAACACGGTCAACGCCGAGGATCCTCTTGCGCTCCGGTTGATCCTCGACTCCCTGCGGTACTGGGTGACCGAGATGCACGTCGACGGCTTCCGGTTCGACCTGATGTCCGCGCTCACCCGCACCGGAGCGGACATCGACATGTCCTGCAAGCTCCTGATCGCCATGGGCCAGGACCCGGTCCTCCGCCACGTGAAGCTGATCGCCGAGCCGTGGGACGTCTCCATGGGCGGTTACCTCGTCGGCCAGATGCCCCCGCCCTGGGTGGAGTGGAACGACCAGTACCGCGACACGATCCGAGACTTCTGGCGTGGACATACCAACGGGATGCACGGCGTCGCCACCAGGCTCGCCGGCTCCTCGGACCTCTACGCCGACGACGGCCGGTCGGCGTACAACTCGGTCAACTTCGTCACCGCGCACGACGGGTTCACCATCCGCGACCTCGTCTCCTACGACCACAAGCACAACGAGGCCAACGGCGAGGGCAACCGCGATGGCACCGACAACAACCGCTCGTGGAACCACGGGGTCGAGGGCGAGACCGCCGACGTCGAGATCGTCGCGCTACGGCGGCGCCAGGCGGCCAACCTGATGGCGACCCTCTGCCTCTCCAACGGCGTCCCGATGCTGACCGCGGGCGACGAGCGCGGTCGCTCCCAGGGCGGCAACAACAACCCCTACTGCCAGGACAACGAGGTCTCGTGGGTCGACTGGCGACCCGACGACGCGTGGCTCGACGTCTACGAGCTCACCAAGCAGGCGCTCCGGCTGCGCCGCGACCACCAGACCCTGCGGCAACGCCACTGGTTCGAAGGACGGCCGACCATCGTCGGTGGCCCGAAGGACGTCGCCTGGCTGCACCCGTCCGGTCGCGAGGTCACCGACGCCGACTGGCACGACACGACCTTGCGCACGATCGGCATGTTCGTCTCGGGCAAGCCGCTGCGCGAGCCCGGGCTGCGCGGCGAGCAGCTGATCGACGCGTCGTTCCTCATGTGGTTCCACGCCGGTAGCGAGCCGTGCCCGGTGTACCTGCCCGACAACGACTGGGTACGACGCGGGCAGGTCGTGCTGTCGACCGACCCGGACCTGCCGCGCGGTACTCCGGCCGAGGTCGGCCAGGAGCTGTTGATCGGCCCGCGCTGTGTCGTCGTACTCCAGGAGACCGAGTAGCGAGGCGATCAGGCGACGGTGACGACGCCTAGCTCGGCGGGTGCGACCAGCAGCGGGTGGGCCGGTACGACCCGCACGGTGTAGCCGAACGGACCGCTGCGCGGGAGGCCGACCTCGGCGTCGTAGCGGTGCCGGCCGCCGTCGTAGGACTCTGTCGGGCGGAGGATCGTGATCACCGGATCGACGAGCACATCCTCGGCATCGACCCGACCGTGCACGAGCTGGACCTCGACGTCGGAGGGTGCGAGATCGCCCAGGGCGACGTAGGACCGAACGGTCATCGGCGCACCGACCAACGGCGTGTCCCCGAGGTCATGCGCCTCGACGTGCTCGACCCGCACGCCCGACCAGGAGCCCCGGACCCGGGCCTTCCACTGCGCGAGCGCGCGGGCGCCGGCGTAGTCGCTGTTGAGGGCGCGGGCGTTGCCGGCCGCGGGCGCGTAGAGCTGGCGCACGTAGTCGCTGACCATGCGGGTGGCCAGCACCTTGGGGCCGAGCGACTTGAAGGTGTGCCGCAGCATCTCCACCCAACGGATCGGGACCCCGTCGTCGTCGAGGTCGTAGAAGCGCGGCGCGACCTCGTGCTCGATCAGGTCGTAGAGCGCCGCCGCCTCCAGGTCGTCGCGGCGGTCGGGGTCGTCGAGGCCGTCGGCGGACGGGATCGCCCAGCCGTTCTCGCCGTCGAACCACTCGTCCCACCAGCCGTCCAGGATCGACAGGTTGAGACCACCGTTGAGGGCCGCCTTCATGCCCGAGGTGCCGCAGGCCTCGTAGGGCCGTAGCGGGTTGTTGAGCCAGACGTCACAGCCGGGGTAGAGCGGCTGCGCGAGCGCGATGTCGTAGTTGGGAAGGAACACGATCCGGTGCCGGACGTCCTCGGCGTCGGCGAACCGCACCAGCTCCTGGATCAGCTTCTTGCCGCCGTCGTCCGCAGGGTGTGACTTGCCGGCGATGACCAGCTGGACCGGCCGCTCCGGGTGGAGAAGCAGGGCTCGCAGCCGGTCCGGGTCGCGCAGCATCAGCGTGAGCCGCTTGTAGGACGGCACCCGCCGCGCGAAGCCGATCGTGAGCACGTCCGCGTCCAGCGCAGCATCGATCCAGCCGAGCTCGGCCCGCGCCGCGCCGCGCTTCTCCCACGAACGGGCCAGCCGTCGCCGGGCGTCGTCGACCAGCCGACTCCGCAGAGCCCGCTTGGTGCTCCACAGCTCGCCGGCCGGGACCTTGTCGACCGCCGCCCAGAACCCCTCGGTGTCGTCACTCTCGGCATCGGCACCGTGCGCGGTGGCCAGCGCAATCACCTCACGGGCGACCCAGCTCGGCGCGTGCACGCCGTTGGTGATCGAGGTGATCGGCACCTCGGCCTCGTCGAACGCGGGCCACAGGCCGCTGAACATCCCGCGGCTCACCTGACCGTGCAGGAGCGAGACGCCGTTGGCACGCTGCGCCAGCCGGAACCCCATCACCGCCATGTTGAAGACGGTCGGGTCGCCGCCCTCGAAGCCCTCCGCTCCGAGCGCGAGGATCCGCTCGACCGGCACCCCAGGAGTCGGCCCGGCATCGCCGAAGTACTGCTCGACCAGCGTCTCCGGGAACCGGTCGATGCCCGCCGGGACAGGGGTGTGGGTGGTGAACACTGTCGACGCCCGGCCGACCTCGATCGCGGTGTCGATGTCCAGGTGGGGACCGGGCTCCCCGACAGTGAGCTCGCGGATCCGCTCGATGCCCAGGAAGCCGGCGTGGCCCTCGTTGGTGTGGAAGACCTCAGGCTCCGGCGCCCCGGTGATCCGGCAGTAGGTGCGGATGGCGCGGACGCCGCCGACCCCGAGCAGGATCTCCTGTCGTAGCCGGTGCTCACTGTTGCCGCCGTACAGCCGGTCGGTGATGTCGACGTAGTGCTCGGGGTTGCCCTCGACGTCGGTGTCGAGCATCAGCAACGGCACCCGGCCGACGCTCGCGACCCAGATCCGCGCCAGCAGGTCGGGACCGCCGGGGAGCGCAAGGCTGATCATCGCGCGGCTGCCGTCAGGCTCGTGAAGCAGCGAGATCGGCAGCCCGTCCGGGTCGAGCACCGGGTAGGTCTCCTGCTGCCACCCCTCCCGGGAGAGCGACTGCTTGAAGTAGCCGTGGCGATAGAGCAGGCCGACCCCGATGATCGGCACACCCAGGTCACTGGCTGCCTTGAGGTGGTCGCCGGCGAGGATCCCGAGGCCGCCGGAGTATTGCGGGAGCACGGCGGTGATCCCGAACTCCGGGGAGAAATAGGCGATCTGGCGGGGCCAGGCCACCTCTGCTCCCTCGCCTGATGCCTCCCCTGATGCCTCCCCTGATGACTCCCCAGATGACTCAGCCTTGTGACCCGCAGAGACCCGCTGGTACCACCGGGGCGCCGTCAGGTAGGTCTCGAGGTCGGCGCGGACCTCGCCGAGCCGCTGGACGAAGCCTTCATCGGCGGCGAGCTCCTCCCAGCGCGGGGCGGGCACCTCGCCGAGGAGTCGTACGGGGTCATGCCCGCTGGAGGTCCAGAGGTCCGGGTCGACGGCCGCGAAGACGTCTTGCGTCTCGGGGTGCCAGGACCACCTCAGGTTGGCCGCCAGCTCGCCCAGGGGGGCCAGGGTCGGGGGCAGCAGGGGACGGACAGTGAACCGACGGATCGCACGCACGTATCCGACGGTAGCCGAGGTCGACTTGAACGTTCCAATAGACGAGCATGCTGGTTCCCGCGCCAGCCCGTCCGGCGCGCCGTAACCCAGCGCGCCCTCCGCCCGTTGTGGCATTCAGGTGACGAGCGGGGCGGAGTCATGGGGGCCGCTCCGCTCGTCACCCTGGTCACGCGCGGTCCTCGCCGGTGTCGGCCTAGAGTGGCCCTCGATGTCCACCGTTGAGCTGCGCTCCGTCGCCGACCACCAGCAGCGCATCACCGAACTGATCGGCACGCTCGCGCCCGCCGCGATCCCGCTCGCCGACGCCCACGGTCTGGTGCTCTCCGACCCCGTCGTCGCGACCGAGGCGTTGCCCTCCTTCGACAACTCGGCGATGGACGGCTACGCCGTCCGGGCCGCCGACATCGTGACCGCCACCGTCGCCGACCCGGTGCGGTTGCCGGTCGCCGCGGACATCCCGGCGGGCGCCCCGGTCGGCGACCTCCAGCCCGGTACGGCGCACCGGATCATGACCGGCGCCCCGCTCCCCCGGGGCGCGGACGCCGTGGTCGAGGTCGAGGCGACCGACGCCGGCACCGACGTCGTCGCGATCGCCGCTGTCCGCGACGCCGGGTCGTTCATCCGCAGCGCCGGCGGCGACGTCGCGCCAGGGGCCACCGTGCTCGAGGCCGGCACCATGATCGGGCCGGCCCAGATCGGGCTGCTCGCCGCGCTCGGGGTGCGGGAGGTCGTCGTACGGCGCCGACCGCGGGTCCTGGTCTGCTCGACCGGATCCGAGCTCACCGACGACCCGGTCCCGGGGGCCGGCCAGATCCGCGACTCCAACAGCCACATGCTCGCCGCGGCGGTCGAGGACGCCGGCGCGGTGGCGATCCGCCGGCTGTGGGTCGCTGACGACGTACCGGCCTTCCTCAGCACCCTCGACAGCACCCTCGACGCCGAGTTGAACAGTGGGCTCGACGCGGGGGTCGATCTGCTGCTGACCTCCGGTGGCGTCAGCGCCGGCGCCTACGAGGTGGTCAAGGACGCC
This sequence comes from uncultured Actinomycetota bacterium, assembly GCA_963756795.1. GTDB lineage: Bacteria > Actinomycetota > Actinomycetes > Propionibacteriales > Nocardioidaceae > Nocardioides. Next base: position 284,706 of record CAVWPK010000011.1, read on the forward strand.
CTCGGCCCGCGCGGCGTGGAGTTCACCAAGGTCGCCCTGCAGCCCGGCATGCCCCAAGGTGCAGGGAGGTACGCCGACGCGGCCGTGGTCTGCCTCCCCGGCAACCCGGTGAGCGCACTGGTGTCCTTCGAGGTCTTCGTCCGGCCCGCCCTGCGCGCGGCGTACGGACACCCGCGGCCGCACCGGACCGTTGTTCGGGCCGCGCTTTCCGAGGCGGTGCGGTCCCCCGCCAGGAAGCGGCAACTGAGGCGCGGGCGCCTCGATCCGGTCGCCGGGACCGTAGAGCCGTGGGGTCCGCCGGGCTCCGGGTTCCTCGGCTGGCTCGCCGGCGCCGACTGCCTGATCGACATCCCTGCCGACGTCACCACACTGGACGCGGGCGAGACCGTGGACGTCTGGGACCTCACCCGCTGACGGGGAGCCCCACCAACAGGTAGCGCTCGTCGGCGATCTCCCGGCCCCAGTACACGCTCTCCGGCAGCGGCCGTACGACCACATCGGAGCGCCGCGACCGCACGATCGTCTCGGCCTCGCGAGCCGTCAGCCCCGCGCCCGTCCCCCACCGGCCCTCGACGAGCACCACGATCCCGCCCGGCTTCAGCAGGTCGACCCACCGACCGAACGCGGCCGTGGGGTCGGGCATCGCCCAGAGCACGTGCCGGCTCAGCACCACGTCGTAGCAGGCGCGCTCGAGCGGCGGCGCGGCTGCGTCGCCCACCACGAAGTCCGCCGACGGCACCTTCCTCCGCGCCCGGGCGATCATCTCCGGCGAGAAGTCGAGCCCGTCGACGTCGTACCCCTCGTCGACGAGCAGCCGGGTCAGGGTCCCGGTGCCACAGCCGAGGTCGGCGACGCGAGCAGGTGCCGGGGGCAGGACGCCGATCAGCAGGTCACGCCACGCAGCGCGCGTGGCCGGGTCCGCTAGACCGTGATCCGGTTCGTCGTCGAACGACACCGCTTCGCTATCCCACATGTCCCGAGTCATCACGTCAGCATAGACACGGCCCCGCGGCCACCCGTCGCACCATCGCGGGTCAGGCGACGAGTGGTGGTGGTCGGGGTGGGGCGTAGGTGAACCGGTTGCGGTCGTCGATGGGTGGGGGTGGGGTCCAGACGGGTCGTCGGGTGTGGGGGTCGATCTGGACTTTCCAGGGGGTGTGGTGGGTGGTGGTGTGGTGTTTGCGGCAGAGCAGGATGAGGTTGTCCAGTGAGGTGGTGCCGCCGTGGGCCCAATGGTGGATGTGGTGGGCCTCGCAGGTGATGGGGAGTCTGGTGCAGCCGGGGAAGGCGCAGTGCTGGTCACGCAGGACCAGTGCCGTCCACAGTGGCGGGGTGACCAGGCGTTGGGTGCGGCCGAGGTCGAGGATCTGAGTGTGGGTGCCGAGGATGGCGGGGATGATCTCGGCGTCGCAGGCCAGTCGGCGGACGGTGCTCGCCGAGAGGGTCTCACCGGAGGGCAGCAGTCCTTCGGCGTCGAGCCCGGCTTGGAGGTCCTCGAGGGGAATGGTGATGGTGATCCGGGCGGTGGTGGCGTGGGCGTGGGGCAGGGTGTGGGTGGCGTGGAGGCGGTGGCAGGCCTCGATCAGGGCGTCCCACATCCGGGCGCCGTGGTCGCGGGGGTCGCGGCCGGTGTGGGTGCAGCCGGGGGTGGGGCAGCCGGGGTCGGTCAGGCGGCCGTCGTGGTCGCGTCCGAAGCCCGGCGTGGGATCACCGCCGCAGGCTCCGGGTGCGGTGACCACGGGTGCGGTCAGCGGGATCAGGGTGGTCTTGAGGAGCTCGGCGTCCTCGAGGGTGGCGTAGCCCTTGATCCGGACCCCGCCGAGGGTGTCGGGGGTGAGCGCGAGGTAGCGGGCGTGGTGGGCTCCGCGTTCTTGTTTGTCCCGGGACAGCTCGGTGCCGAGCAGGGTCTGGTCGGGGTCAAGGTCCCGGACCACGGCAGGGAAGCAGCGGTCCAGGTCGGTGGCGTCGTAGGAGTGTTCGGCGACCAGCCCCACCAGCTTGGCTGCGGCCCGTTCGCGCAGGTCGGGGTCGCGGGGCAGGGTCGCGACCCGGTTGCCGATCACCCCGGCCTGGGCCAGGGAGATCTCCCCGGCCACCAGCGCGGCCCGGACCCCGGGCAGGGCCGCGGTGCGGACAGCCGCCCGGACCAGGCCACCGCCGGCGCCTTTGTGGCCACCGGTGAGATGGGTCAGGAAGTCCTTGGTCGAGGCCCAGCCGATCGCCTCCGCCGCGCCGGTGACCTCCAGACGCTCGGCCACCGAGACCATCGCCCCCTCGACCATCGCCTTCACCCGCGCCAGGTCGCCCGCAGCGGTCAGCAGGTCGGTGCCTTGGAGGGTTGCCCAGTCCACCTCGGTCAGGGCCGCAGCTGCGGCCTGGAGCGAGGTGGTGGTGGACATAGGCCCATCTTATCGAACAACTGTTCGGATTGGAACAACAGCTCTCCGTGGTCTTTTGCGAGGTTGCCTTGGTTTCGAAGCTCCTCGCTGCACTCGTCGCACCTCGACCAGCGGCGGCCGCACCTCAACCAGCGGCGGGTGCACCCCACTCGCACCCTCACCACGTAAATGGTTGGGTGGGGACATGGTCGGACGCATCCCCGTGATCGACGTCATGCCCCTGGTCGACAACGGCCGACTGTCGGCGAAAGCCACGGTCGGCGAGCCGTTCCCGGTGTCGGCGACGGTTTTCCGCGAGGGTCACGACCTGCTCGGCGCCGAGGTGGTGCTGATCGATCCCGAGGGCGTGAGGCGCTCGCCCGTACGCCTCCATCCGCAGCCGGCGGTCGACCGGTTCACCGTCGACCGCTACCGCGCGTGGGTGACGCCGGACCGGCCCGGCCCGTGGGAGTTCGAGATCCACGCCTGGTCCGACCCGATCGCCACTTGGCAGCACGACGCCGGCATCAAGATCCGGGCGGGCGTCGACGTGGAGCTGATGTTCGCGGAAGGGCGACTGCTGTTCGAGCGGGTGCTCGCGGGTCTCGGAAAGCGGCCGAAGGGCACCGCGCCGCGCATCCTCAAGGGCGCGATCGAGGCCGCGCAGGACACCACCCGCCCGGTCGAGGCCCGGCTCGCCCAGCTGGAGTCGCCCGAGCTGACCGCCGTACTCCTGGCTCATCCCCTGCGCGAGATGGTCACCGTCGACGGGCCCTACAGCGCTTACGCCGACCGTCCGCGAGCGCTCTTCAGCAGCTGGTACGAGTTCTTCCCCCGCTCCGAGGGTGCCTACCGCGACAGCAGGACGGGCAAGGTCGTCAGCGGCACGTTCGGTACCGCCGCGAAGCGGCTCGAGGCGGTCGCGGCCATGGGCTTCGACGTGGTCTACCTGCCGCCGATCCACCCGATCGGCGAGGTCAACCGCAAGGGACCCAACAACACCCTCACTCCCGGGGCTGACGATCCCGGCTCACCCTGGGCGATCGGCAGCCGGCAGGGCGGACACGACGCCGTCCACCCGGACCTCGGCACGCTGGCCGACTTCGACGCGTTCGTGGCCAGCGCGGCCTCCCTCGGGCTCGAGGTCGCGCTCGACCTCGCGTTGCAGTGCGCCCCGGACCACCCGTGGGTGACCTCGAACCCCGAGTGGTTCACCACCCGCGCCGACGGCACCATCGCGTTCGCGGAGAACCCGCCCAAGAAGTACCAGGACATCTATCCGCTCAACTTCGACAACGACCCGGACGGGCTGGCCCACGAGGTGCTCCGCGTCGTCCGGCACTGGATGGCACACGGGGTCCGGATCTTCCGCGTCGACAACCCCCACACCAAGCCGGTCGTCTTCTGGCAGTGGCTCCTCTCCGAGATCCGCGCGACCGACCCCGACGTGCTGTTCCTCGCCGAGGCGTTCACGAAGCCACCGATGCTGCAGACCCTCGGCGCGATCGGCTTCCACCAGAGCTACACCTACTTCACCTGGCGTACGTCGAAGGACGAGGTCGAGGACTACCTGCGCGAGGTGGCCGGCGAGTCCGACCACCGGATCCGGCCCAACTTCTTCGTCAACACCCCCGACATCCTCCACGAGTTCCTGCAGTACGGCGGACCGGCCGCGTTCAAGATCCGAGCCGTGCTGGCTGCACTCGGCTCGCCGAGCTGGGGCGTCTACAGCGGCTACGAGCTGTTCGAGCACGTCGCCGTCCGGCCGGGCAGCGAGGAGTACCTCGACTCCGAGAAGTACCAGGTCCGGATCCGCGACTGGGAGGCCGCCGAAGCCGAGGGAGGGTCGCTCGCGCCGTACCTCTCCAAGCTCAACGAGCTTCGGCACCGTCACCCCGCCCTCCAGCTGCTCCGCAACCTGGTGGTGCACCGCACCGACGACGACGGCGTCGTGTGCTTCAGCAAGACGACGGCCACCGCGGAGGGCGGCACGGACCGGGTGATCGTCGTGGTCAACCTCGACCCGCACGCGGCGCGGGCCACCGCGGTGCACCTCGACCTCGCGGCTCTCGGACTCGAGCCGGACGCCACCTTCCCCGTCCGCGACGAGATCACCGGCGAGGACTGGCACTGGGGCGCCGACAACTTCGTGCGGCTCGATCCGCAGCAGGAGCCGGCGCACGTGCTGACGGTCAGGCTGGTTCCGTGAACCAGGTCCTCAACAACGAGCCGGAATGGTTCCGGACCGCGGTCTTCTACGAGGTCCTGGTCCGGTCGTTCCGCGACTCCAATGCCGACGGCACCGGCGACTTCCGTGGCCTGGCCGAGAAGCTCGACTACCTCGAGTGGCTCGGTGTCGACTGCCTGTGGGTGCCGCCGTTCTTCACCTCGCCGTTGCGCGACGGCGGCTACGACGTGGCCGACTACAACGACATCCTCCCCGAGGCCGGCACCGTCGAGGACTTCCACCACTTCCTCGACGAGGCGCACCAGCGCGGCATCCGCGTGATCATCGACTTCGTCATGAACCACACGAGTGACCAGCATCCGTGGTTCCAGGCCTCCCGCACCGACCCCGACGGGCCGTACGGCGACTTCTACGTGTGGTCCGACACCGACGAGCTCTACGAAGAGGCGCGGATCATCTTCGTCGACACCGAGCCGTCGAACTGGACCTGGGACCCGGTGCGCGGGCAGTACTACTGGCACCGGTTCTTCCACCACCAGCCGGACCTCAACTTCGACAACCCCAAGGTTCTCGAGGCGATGCTTGACGCGATGGACTTCTGGCTCGAGATGGGTCTCGACGGCTTCCGGCTGGACGCCGTGCCCTACCTCTTCGAGCGACCGGGCACCAACGGCGAGAACCTCCCCGAGACCCACGAGGCGCTCAAGGCGGTCCGCCGGTTCGTCGACAGCAAGTACCCCGGCACCGTCCTCCTCTGCGAGGCCAACCAGTGGCCCGACGACGTGGTCGAGTACTTCGGGCCCGCCGACGACGGGGCCGGCGGCACGATCAGCACGGAGTGCCACATGGCGTTCCACTTCCCGGTGATGCCCCGCATCTTCATGGCCGTACGACGAGAGTCGCGCTATCCCGTGTCCGAGATCATGGCCGAGACCCCGGCGATCCCCGACGGGTGCCAGTGGGGCATCTTCCTACGCAACCACGACGAGCTGACCCTGGAGATGGTCACCGACGAGGACCGCGACTACATGTGGGGGGAGTACGCCAAGGATCCGCGGATGAAGGCCAACATCGGCATCCGCCGCCGGCTCGCGACCCTGCTCGACAACGACACCAACCAGATCGAGCTGTTCACCGCCCTGCTCCTCTCCCTGCCGGGCTCGCCGGTGCTCTACTACGGCGACGAGATCGGCATGGGGGACAACATCTGGCTCGGTGACCGCGACGGCGTCCGTACCCCGATGCAGTGGACGCCCGACCGCAACGCCGGCTTCTCCTCGGCCACTCCGGGCAAGTTGCACCTGCCCGTTATCCAAGACCCGGTCTACGGGTACCAGAGCGTCAATGTCGAAGCACAGCTCGAGAACGCGTCGTCCTTGCTGCACTGGACCCGGCGGATGATCCACGCCCGGCGCAAGCACCCTGCGTTCGGTCTGGGCACCTTCACCGACCTCGGCGGGTCCAACCCGACGGTGCTGTCCTACATCCGCGAGCACACCGAGCCCGACGCCGATGACGGCGACGTCATCATGTGCGTCAACAACCTGTCCCGGTTTCCCCAACCGGTCGAGCTCGACCTGCGGCGCTACGAGGGACGGGTGCCGGTCGAGATGCTCGGCGGGGTGCCGTTCCCCGCGATCGGCCAGCTCCCCTACCTCCTCACCCTCAGCGGCCACGGCTTCTACTGGTTCCGCCTGAGCAACCCCGAGACCGACGAGCGGCCGGTGATCTGATGTCCACCCGGGCAGAGTCCCTCCATGCCTACCTCAGTAGAGCGCGGTGGTTCGGCGGCAAGGGCCGCGCGTTCACGGTGTCCGACGTCCACCGTCTCGGCGCGGTCCCCGGCCGGACCGAGTCGCCGGTCGTCATCGACGTGGTCGAGCTCACCTACGAGGACGACGGCTCGACCGAGCTGTACCAGCTCCCCCTGCTGCTCGCGGCCGACCCCGACACCCTGCTCGACCACGCCTTCGTCGGTTGGTGGGAGGACCTCGACCACGGCTGGGTGCATGCCTACGACGCGGTCCACGACCGCGAGAGCATGTCCCTGGTGCTCAGGGCCGTCGCCGAGACCATCGAGACCGACGACCTCACCTTCGTCCGGCTGCCCGGTCACGAGCTCGACTTGGAGGCGACGCCGGCTTTGTTCAGCGGCGAGCAGTCGAACTCTTCGGTGCTCTTCGGCGAGGACTCGGTGCTCAAGGTCTTCCGCAAGATCACCCGCGGCGAGAACCCCGACATCACCACGCACCGGGTGCTGACCGAGGCCGGCTCTCCCCACGTCGCAGAGCTCTACGGCTGGATCGAGGCGACGACAGCGGACGGGGCGCCGATTCATCTCGCGATGCTCCAGCAGTTCCTCCGCACCGCGAGCGACGGTTGGGAGATCGCCCTCGCCAGCGTCCGGGACCTGTTCTCCGAAGCCGACCTCCATGCCGATGAGGTCGGCGGCGACTTCGCTTCCGAAGCGGCCCGGCTCGGGACCGCGCTCGCCGAGGTGCACGAGCAGCTGCGCGACGCGTTCGGGGTGGGGACGGTCGACGCCGGCGTCGTCGCCGGCCAGATGAACGCCCGGCTGGACAAGGCGATCGAGGTCGTACCCGAGCTCGGCGAGCACGCCGACCGGCTCCGCGGCGCGTACGCCGCCCTCGCCGAGCTCGGCGACATCTCGGTGCAGCGGATCCATGCCGACCTCCACCTCGGCCAGACGCTGCGCACCATCAAGGGCTGGAAGCTCGTCGACTTCGAGGGCGAGCCGGCGAAGCCGTTGACCGAACGGCTGCTCCCTGACAGCCCGTGGCGTGACGTGGCGGGGATGCTGCGATCCTTCGACTACGCCCCCCACGCGATGGCCCGCTCCATGCCCGAGGACGACCCCGACGTCCTCGCGCAGCGCGAGCATCGCGCCGAGGAGTGGGCGGCCCGCAACAAGGCGGCCCTGCTCGCGGCGTACGCCGGCGATCCCGAGGTCCTCGCCGGCCCGGCGCTCTCGCACGGCGAAGGCGTCCAGGTGGCGGCGTACGTCGCGGACAAGACGGTCTACGAGTGCGTCTACGAGGCCCGCAACCGGCCCTCCTGGCTGCCGATCCCGCTCGCAGCGGTGGCGAAGGTGGGTACGCCGTGACCGGGCCGGGCGAGCTCGACCTCCACCTGATCGGCGAGGGCCGGCACGAGCAGCTGTGGCAGGTGCTCGGCGCCCACGTCGGAAACGGCGGGACCACGTTCGCCGTCTGGGCACCGAACGCCAGAGCGGTGAGCGTGGTCGGCGACTTCAACGGCTGGGACGGAAACGCGCACGCGATGGTGGCGGCGCCGTCCGGCGGGATCTGGACCGCGTTCGTGCCCGGTGTGGGCACCGGCGCCTACTACCAGTACCTCGTGCACGGCGCCGACGGCATCTGGCGGCAGAAGGCCGACCCGATGGCCTTTGCGGCCGAAGCACCGCCCGCGACCGGGTCCAGGGTCTTCGAGTCGACCCACGTCTGGCAGGACGCCTCGTGGCTCGACGAGCGCAGCCGGAAGCTCGCGGTCAGCGAGCCGATGTCCGCCTACGAGATGCACCTAGGGTCGTGGAAGCGCCATCCCGACGGCAGCTTCTGGTCCTACGACGAGCTTGCGGATCCCGTCAACGGGCTGCCGGCCTACCTCGCCGACCTCGGCTTCACCCACGTCGAGCTGATGCCGGTGATGCAGCACCCGTTCGGCGGCTCCTGGGGCTACCACGTCACGTCGTACTTCGCGCCGGACGCGCGGTTCGGCGATCCCGACGGCTTCCGCCGGCTCGTCGACGCCCTCCACCAGGCGGGCGTCGGCGTGATCCTCGACTGGGTTCCCGGGCACTTCGCGACCGACGAGTGGGCGCTGGTTCGGTTCGACGGCACACCTCTCTACGAGCACGCCGACCCGCGACGCGGCTGGCATCCCGAGTGGGGCTCGCACATCTTCGACTTCGGCCGGGCCGAGGTCCGCAACTTCCTGTTCGCCAACGCGCTCTACTGGCTCGAGGAGTTCCACGCCGACGGGCTGCGCGTCGACGGCGTCGCCTCGATGCTCTATCTCGACTACGCCCGCGACCCTGGCGAGTGGGAGCCCAACAAGCACGGCGGCCACGAGAACCTGGAAGCGGTGCAGTTCCTCCAGGAGCTCAACGCGACCGTCTACAAGCGGGTGCCCGGCATCGTGACGATCGCCGAGGAGTCCACGTCGTGGCCGGGTGTGACGGGGGCGACCTCGGGCGGCGGGCTCGGTTTCGGCTTCAAGTGGAACATGGGGTGGATGCACGACTCGTTGGGTTACCTCGAGCGGGATCCCATCCACCGGGCCTACCACCACGGCGAGCTGACCTTCGCCCTCGTCTATGCCTACACCGAGAACTACGTGCTGCCGCTGAGCCATGACGAGGTCGTGCACGGCAAGGGCTCGCTGCCGCACAAGATGCCCGGCGACTCCTGGCAGCAGCTGGCCAACCTCCGGGCCTACCTGGCCTACATGTGGGCCCACCCCGGCAAGCAGCTGGTCTTCATGGGCACCGAGTTTGCGCAGACCTCGGAGTGGGCCGAGGCGCGCGAGCTCGACTGGTACCTGCTCGCCGAGCCCGGCCACCTCGGGATGCAGGCCATGGTCCGCGACCTCAACCGGCGCTACGTCGAGCTGCCCGCCCTGTGGCGGCAGGACCACGATCCCGACGGCTTCGCGTGGATCGACGCCAACGACGCCGGCCACAACGTGTTCTCGTTCATCCGCCGCGCCGAGGGCGAGCCCGACCTGGCCTGCGTCACCAACTTCGCCAACGGGGTGCACTCCCACTACCGGCTCGGGCTCCCGGCAGCCGGCGTGTGGACCGAGGTGCTCAACACCGACGCCGCGCTCTACGGCGGCTCGGGGGTGGGCAACCTCGGCGTCATCACCGCAGAGGTCGCGCCCGACCTCGAGGCCCGGGCACCGGGCGGCAGCCCGGCGTACGCCGTCCTCACCTTGCCGCCGCTGGCGACGATCTGGCTGCGGGCACCAGCCGATCCCAGCGCCTAGCACTCGTTCGGCTCGCGGATCCGGACCTAGCCTGCTAGCAGACCTTCTGCCAGTTCCTCCGCAATCGGATACACGACGTCCTGCCCGGCGAAACCGGGCACGACGAGACTCACGGTGTCAGGCATGCACGACTCGACCACCGCGCCTTCGAACAGCGGCAACGTGAGCGACACGTAGCCCTCGATCGTCTCCAGTGCCGGGACCGTACTCGACGGCAACGCCGGCTGGGGGGTGTCAGCGTCGAGCACCACCTCCCCGATGTTGTAGTTGCCCGCACAGGACAGGAACAGGTCGATGGCGCCGTCGCTCAGCGAGGACTCATTGGTGGCGGTGACGTAGACGTCGAGGCGCTGCCCGGTGCCGAGCTGGGGCTCGTCAAGGGTCACGTAGGTGCTGAGGTCGGCCTGGATCTTCTCGCCGAAGGCGGGGCCGCTGGGCTCCGCTGACGCAGTGGTCGGCTCCCCGGACTCCGCGGATGGTTCCTGCTTCGCGTCGTCCTCTCCCGACTTCCCCTCACTGTCGCCGCAGCCCGTCAGCGTCCACAGCGGCGCCAACGCAGCCACGGCGTAGCTGACCGCGCGAATCCTTCGACGGGTCATTTCGGGTCCCTTTCGTTGCCGTGCCCGGGCACGGATTTGCGTCTCGCCGAGGCGGAACGCCGTGGCGACACAAGTCTGGAACCTCTGGTACCGGTTGTCCGCAGAATCAGCGAGAGCCGCCGGTCAGTCGAAGACCAGCAGGTCCCTGGCTAGGGTGAACTCGTGCACGACCAGCCAGACACGCATGTCGCGACCGTGTCCGACGGGATCGCGCGGATCCACTGGTCGGCGGTGCTGACCGAGCGTGGCTGGCAGGCTGCCGTCGACGTCGTACGGCGCGACGTGGCCGCCGCCCTCGTCGTGCACGAACGGGTCGAGGCGCTGGTGCCGGTCGACGACGACCAGGGTCAGCGGATCGCGACCTGGTCAGGGCTGCGGCGCGAGGGTGTGCAGCGGCGACGCGGTGGCGATGTGGTCGTCTACGCCCGCCTGGTCGACGACACCCCGGTGCACGAGCCGGGTGGTTTCCGGGCGTTGCTCAACTCCTTCCTGCCACGCAAGCGCGCGATCAGCCAGATGCTGATCCGCGACACCTCGCCGGAGCCGCGGGTGCTGCTGTGCCAGCTGACCTACAAGAACGACTGGGACTTGCCCGGGGGCGTGGTCGAGGTGGGCGAGTCGCCCCAGATGGCCGTCGCCCGCGAGGTCGAGGAGGAGCTCGGCCTGCAGGTTCCGGCGGGGCCGCTGGTCCTCACCGACTGGCTACCCCCGTGGGGCGGTTGGGACGACGCGCTCTGCCTGGTCTTCGACGGCGGCGCGCACGATCCCGACCTCGTCGGGCAGATCGTCCCGCAGGCGCGCGAGATCCGGTCGGCCGAGTTCTGCACCCTCGTCGAGGTCGAGCAGCGCGCCGCCGACTTCAGCGCCCGCCGGATCCGAGCTGCCCTCGACAACATCGGCGGCGGTCCGGCCTACACCGAGTCCGGTCGCTAGTCCTGCGTCCCGGGCCGGTCGCAGCGCGACCAGCACACCCACGACGAGCACCGCGCCTCCGGCCAGCTCGGCCGCCGTCGGCTGCTCTCCGAGGAGCAGCCACGCCGACCCGATCGCGACCGGCGGCACCAGCAGGATCCACGGGACCACCGCCGACGACGGGTTGCGGCTGAGCAGGCCGTTGAAGATGCCGTAGCCCACCAGGGACGCCAGTCCGGCGGTGTAGACGGTCGACACGGCCGCCTCCCAACCGAAGGCCGTGGCGGCGTCGGCGAACGCCGCCGGACCGTCGATGGTGAGCGCGAGCACCGCGAGCGGAGCCGGTACGACGAGCGCCGACCAGACGGTGAGCGGGAGTCCGCCGCGGATGCCGGACGCGCGGGAGACGACGTTGCCGACCGCCCAGCTGAGCGCCGCGAGGAGACACAGCGCGAGAGCGAGCAACGGGACCTGGCCGCCGCGGCCCAGCCCGACGACGAGCAGTCCGACGGCACCGAGCCCGACGCCGATGACCTGCCCGCGGGTCGGGCGCTCCCGCAGCACCGCGGTGGCGATCAGGATGGTGAGCACCACCTGGGCCTGGAGCACCAGCCCGGCGAGCCCGGCCGGCATCCCCGCGGCCATCGCGCTGTAGAGAAGTCCGAACTGGCCCAGGGACATGAAGGCGCCGACGGCCAGGATCGTCCGCCAGGGCGCGTCGGGTCGCGGCACGAGCAGGATCGCCGGGACGAGCACGAGGAGGAACCGGGCAGCCAGGAAAAGCAACGGCGGCACCTCGCCCATTCCCCACTCGATCACGACGAAGTTGAAGCCCCACAGGCTCGCGACGAGGGCGGCCAGGAGGCTGTCGCGGCGACTCATGCCTCGATCCTCGCTGCCGCAACCGTGAAGCACCAGCGAATGTTAGTGATGCTTTCCAGGTAGCATTGCTACATGATCGATCTTGCCGCCCTCACCGGGCTCCGCGCGATCGCGACCCACGGGTCGGTGATCGCAGCCGCGGGCGCGACCGGGTTCACCCCCAGCGCGGTGTCACAGCAGGTCAAGCGCCTCGAGCGGCAGGTCGGCGTACCGCTGCTCGAGCGGGTGGGACGAGGCGTGATGCTGACGAGCCACGGCCGGCACCTGGTCGACGCCGGGGAGCAGGTGCTGGCCGACCTCGAGCAGCTCGAGGCCCAGCTCCAGCACCGCGCGGGCGTCATCACCGGGTCGGTCCGACTCGTTGCCTTCTCGACGGCGATGCGCGGGCTGGTGGCGCCGGTGGCCCGACGCCTGCTCGACGCGCATCCCCACCTGGACCTCAGCCTCGACGAGCGCGAACCGTGGGACACCGTCGACCTGGTCGCCGCCGGCCAGCGCGACGTCGGGATCGTCCACCGTTGGGGAGGGATCGCCCTCGCCGTACCCGACCATGTCGCGAGCACCCGCGTCGCCGACGACGTCGCGGACCTGATCGTGCCGCGCGACCATCCGCTGGCAGGCCGGCCGACGGTCACCCCGCACGACCTGCTCGACGTCGACTGGATCGCCACCCCCGAGGGCACCATCTGCCGCCAGTGGCTGCACCGGATGTACGACGGCACCGGCCACCCGCCGCGGATAGCTCACGTGTCCATGGAGTTCGAGTCCCACCTCGCGCTCGTCACCGCCGGCCTGGGAGTAGCCCTGGTCCCCCGACTGGGCCGCGCACAGCTGGGCCCCGAGGTCGTGGCGATCGAGGTCAGCGACCCGGTGCCGACCCGGCTGGTCGACGCCCTGCACCGCCGCACCATGGCCGACTCGCCCGCGGTCGCCGCGGTGCTCGACGCACTCCGGGGCGCAGCCTGACCGGCCGGCGGTGCCGGGGTGCCTCGGTGGCCCCGAGGTCACGCAGGCGCGGACGGCCCAGCGTCCAGCAGCTCACGGGCGAGCATCGTGGACCCGACAACCGCCGCCGGCATCATCAGCACTGCCCCGAACGGGATCAGGAAGCACAGCTGCACTGCCACGCCGAAGCCCAGCATCGTGGGACCGTGGCCGGCGAGGAGGGCCTTCTGGGCAGCCCGGTCCATGCCCCTGGCCTCAAGGCCGCGGGACACCAGCTCGCCGGCGAGCAGGCGTCCGGCAATGGTCACGCCGAGGACCGGGCCGAGGACCGGGCCGATGACCGGCACCAGTCCGACACCGAACACCAGGACCGTGGTCGCGACGCCGAGGGCCACAAGCCCCAGTCCGTCCCGCGCTCCTCGGAGCCAGCCGACGCCATGGTCCGGCACCACACCGCCGAGCATCAGCTCGGTCTGCTTCCAGATCTTTTCGTAGAACGGGTCGCCCACGGCGAGCGTCAGCCCGGTGAAGGTGACGACGGAGAGGAACACCGACCCGATGACCAGCGCCACGTAGAGGCCGACCCGCAGGATCCCCTGCCACAGGTCGGACCAGTCGTCGGCGAACGGCGTCGCCCAGGCGATCAGGTCGTCGGCGAGGAGCACCATCGTGATCAGCAGCCCGACCAGGACCACCAGCACCAGCACGGCCGGCACGATGCCGAGCAGCATCAGCCCCGGTCGCCGGCGCCACATCCTGAGGCCGCGGAAGAGGAACCCCGCACCGTGTGCGAACCCCATGTCCTGGCCGTTCAGTAGAGGGCCGATGCCAACAGCTGGCGTCCCTTGAGCACCCGCGGGTCCTCGTTGCCGACGGCGGCGAACAGTGCGACCAGGTGCTCGCGCACGCGATCGCGGTCCTTGTCGGAGGTACGGCGCACCAGCTCGACCAAGCGCCCGAACGCATCGTCGACGTGGCCGCCCAGCAGGTCGAGGTCGGCGACCATGATCTGCGCGTCGATGTCGTCGGGGTCCGCGGCGGCGCTGGCCCGGGCCGCGGTGAGGTCGACGCCCTGGGTCCGCTGCAGCACCTTCGCCATCGCCAGTCCGGCGGCGGCCTCGGTGTCGGCGGGGTTGCCGTCGACCAGCTTCTGGTACTCCGCAACGGCGGCGTCGATGTCACCGGAGGCCAGCGCGTCCTGCGCCGGCGCGTAGCGCGGGTCGGGACCGGGCTCCACAGCCTCGTCCCGGTCTGCGTGGTCCGGGTGGTCCGGGTCGGGCGCCGCTGCCAGCGGCTGGTGGCGGCCGGTGATGCCCTGCGCGGTGAGCTGCTGGCCGAGCTCGTTGAACAACGTGCTCAGCTCGTCGCGGGAGACCAGGCCCGGGATCGGCTGGATCGCCGGCCGACCGTCGAGGAACACCATCAGCAACGGCACCGGCAGCTGCGGGAGCTGGCTCGCCTGGGCGATCACCTGGGCGATCTGCGGCACGGCGTCGACGTCGACGAGTCCCACCAGGAAACGGCCGTCGTACTGCGCGACGATGTCGGCGACGTCCTGAGCCATCTGGCTGCTCTCGGGCGCCTGCGACGGCGAGTGGAAGACCAGGACCACCGGCGCGGTCGTCGACGACTGCAACACGGACTGGAAGTTCTGCTCGTCGACCGCGACGGCGTACGGCGAGGTGGCCGGACCCGCCGTGCCCTCACCGCCGCCGGCCGCGACCGGTGCTTGCTGGGGAGCGGGGCGCTTCAAGGCCGAGAGATCGATTGCACCCCGGCCCACGAATGGCTGCTGCGTCATGCCCCGAAGTCTAGGAGGGCGGCTCGAAGTCCCCTGCCGCGGCCCGGACCGGCCGTAGCAGCTCGGACAGCTCGACCATCTGGCTCTCCTCCACCCCCTCGAGGGCGAAGCCGGCAGCGACCAGGTCGGCGGTGGCTCGCTCGACGAGCTCCCGGCCGGCCGGAGTGATCTCTGCGAGCACGGCCCGGCCGTCGACCGGGTGGGGTACCCGGAGGATCAGGCCCCGAGCCTCGAGCCGCCGGACGATCGAGGTGACCGATGTCGGGTGCACCTGCAGCCGCTCCCCCATCTTGCCGAGCGGCAGCGACCCACGGGAGGAGAAGACGAGCAGCACCAGCGCCTCGTAGCCGGCGAAGCTGAGCCCGTGTGGGCGGAGCAGCGCGTCGAGCCGCCCGAGCACCAGCTGCTGGACCCGCATCAGCGACGTCACCGCGTGCATCGCGGACACCGCACCCCAGCGCTGAGTCCATTGGCGCGCAGCTTCGTCGATCGGGTCGAAGGGCAGCATCAGTTGGGCACCCGCGGTCCCCGCAGGCCGGCCCGTTGGACGACCCGCTGGATGGAGAGATCACGCTGGTCGGGCCGACCGACGTACTTGATGTCGCGCAGTCCCTGCTCCTGGGCTGCCGACTCGAAGCAGAAGTGCCCGAAGCCCAGCAACCGGCCGTGGAGCGGCTTCTTCACCGAGATGTCGAGGATCCGGCTGAGCGGCATCGTCGCCAGGTGCTGGGAGAGGACGCCGTGCACGCGGAACACCCGCATGTTGGTGATGACGAACCGATCGCGGACCTCGCGCACGGCGCACCAGGCGGCGTGGAGGGCGAGGAGCATCGCCGCGACGAGGAAGAACCAGGCGACGTTGACGTGGACGAACGGGGACGCGACGAGCAGCAGTACGACGCCGATGGCCTCGACCGACGGCCGGACGTAAGCGGCCCAGTGGTGGCAGACCTCGTCGACGACGACCTCGCCCTCCTCGCGGAGGAGGTGTTTGCCGATCTTGGGGTCTCCGACCCAGGCTAGGAACCCCACCGGCGTCCCTAGCGCCTCACAGCGCGCCGACGAAGTCGATGACGCCGGTGAACAGCTCCTCGGTCACGCTCCAGCCTTCGTCACCGGCGTTCTTCGCGGTGTCGGCGAGGCCGGTCGGGTCGTTGAGCATCCAGAAGCCGAGGAAGACGACGATCACGACAGCGATCAGCTTCTTGGCATCCATCTGGGGCATTCTCCGTCCGAGTCAGTCAGGCACAGGTCGTCACATTGGTACCAGGATCCCGTGCGTCGCCGACGGAGGCGCGCGGTCAGAGGCCGTACCCGGACGTCTTCGGCGGCCGCGCGCCGGAGCGCAACCAGGCCTCGAAGAACGCATCGAGCTGCTCGCCGGAGACCTTCTCCGCCATTGCCTCGAACTGCTCCGACGTCGCGTTGCGGCCCTCGCGCACCGAGACCCAGCGCCGGAGCAGCCGACGGAAGTCCCCGTTGCCGATCCGGTTGCGGAGGGCGGCGAGGGTCATCGCGCCGCGGTCGTAGATCGGGCCGGCGAAAAGCTGCGGCGGGCCGGGGTCTGCGATGTCGAGGTTCCAGAACGACGGGAACCCGGTGTTGTCCCGGTAGCTCCGGTGCAGCCAACGACTGGTCGACTGACCGCCGTGGGCTTCGACGTAGCGGCGTTCCATGAAGGTCGCGAAGCCCTCGTTGAGCCAGATGTCCCGCCACCGGGCGACCGACACCGAGTTGCCGAACCACTGGTGGGCGAGCTCGTGGACGACGACCGAGGGATAGATCCATCGCGAGTAGACGGGCCGGGTCTGGTTCTCGAGCGCGAAGGAAGGGTTGAGGCTGGTGACCAGGCCGCCGGTGGTCGCGAACGGATAGGTGCCCAGCTCGTCCTCCAGCCAGGCGGTGATCCGTGCCGACCGGCGCAGCATGCGGAGCGCGTGCTTCTGCTGGGACGCGCCGAGGCGCCGAGACACCGCGTTGTAGTAGCGCTGGCCGTGTGCACGACCGCGCTCGATGACGAACTCGCCCGCAGCGAAGAACGCGAGGTACGTCGTCATCGGGTCAGCCATCCGCCAGTGCGTGGTGGCCGTGCGGCCGTGCTCCCGGCGCCCGATCCGTCGGCCGTTGCTGATCACCTCACGGCTCTTCGCGGTCGTGATCCGGATGTCGAACCGCGCCTTGTCGCTGGGGTGGTCGTTGCTCGGGAACCACCAGGCCGCCATGTGCGGCTCGCCCATCGTGACGACCTCGTGGTCGTTGGCGAGCCAACCGCGCTCGCCCTGCCAGCTGATCCGCGAGGGGTAGCCGTGGTAGCGGACCAGCACGGTGATCGGATCGCCCGCCGCCAACACTTGGGGCGGGGTGATCACCAGCTCGTGGCGGTTCGTCTTCTCGTAGTCGACCGCCGCACCGTCGACCTCCACCGCGGTCGGGTTCAGCAGCAGGTCGAGGCTGAAGGTGGTCAGGTCCTCCAGCGGCGCCAGCCGGATCGTCGTGCTCCCGGAGAGGCGGCCGTCGCCCAGCCGGTAGCTGTCCCGGATGTCGTAGCGGAGGACGTCGTAGCCGGCGTTGCCGTCCAGCGGGTAGTACGGATCCGGTACCCGCGGGGCGACGGCCGGTGCGGCCACCGATCCGGATGCGAGGCCCACGACGAGGGTGGCGGCCAGGAACGCGGAGATTCGAGGTCGCAGCACCTACCCAACCTAACCCGCGGGGTGGACGCGCCGAGAAAGTCCGTTGCGCGGCCACGGTGGCAGCCGCGAGCATGGGACCAACGACCTGCGTCAGCCGCTGGTCCGAGTCGAGAGGAGCCGTGACATGTCGACGACTGTCCCTGGCCTGTCCGCAGACCACTTCCTCTCGACCCGGAGCACTCACCATGTCCTTGGAGCACCCCTTCCCGCCGGCTGACGACCGCACCCCGACCGCACCGATCGACCCGAGGTTCGCCTTCGACTTCGTCGCCTACGACGACCTCGGGGCCGGCCAGCGCTGGTCCACCTGGCTCGAGGTGGAGCCGCTCAGTCGCGGCCCCGAGCCGCGGCCCGACTGGTTGGTCACGTCGCAGGGCGCGATCGACACCGACCTCGGAATCCTCAAGACCGGCAAGGAGGCCGATGTCTTCCTGCTCGAGCGCGCCGATCCGCTCCGGCCGGAGCAGGCGGTCGTGATGGCCGCCAAGCGCTACCGCTCCCCCGAGCATCGGTCGTTCCACCGGTCCGCGGTCTACACCGAGGGCCGCAGCATGAAGCGATCACGCGACGAGCGCGCGATCAAGCGCAAGAGCACCTTCGGTCGCGAGGTCGCCGCCGGCGAGTGGGCGATCTCGGAGTGGTCCGCACTGGTCCGCTGCTGGCGACTCGGGCTGCCGGTCCCCTACCCGGTCCAGATCGACGGCACCGAGCTGCTGATGGAGTGGATCACCGTGGCAGGCGAGACCGCACCCCGGCTGGCGCAGACCAGGCCCGGCCGCGAGCTGCTGACGTCGTACTTCGACCAGCTGCGGGACTCCCTCGTCACGCTCACGCGGGCGGGGCTCGTGCATGGTGACCTGTCGGCCTACAACATCCTGGCTGCCGGCGACCGGCTGGTCATCATCGACCTGCCCCAGGTCGTCGACCTGGTCGGCAACCCGGCGGGCTTCGACTTCCTGCTGCGCGACTGCACCAACGTGTGCGACTGGTTCAACCGGCGCGGGCTGGAGGTGGACGCGCAGGACCTGTTCGGCGACCTGCTGGGCCACGCGTTCTGAGACCTGGCGCCGAGGGCTCGCCGGCCACAGCTCGACCAGCCGACCCAGACAACTCAGCCGACTCAGCCGACTCAGGCGAGCAGGCCGGTGACCCCCAGCTCGTGTCGTCCCGTCTCGACGAGGGTGGCGTCCGGCGTGAGCGGGTGGAACTTGATCGCGCGGATGTCGCGGTAGGCGCGCTCGATCACCGAGCCCTTGAAGAACGCGGGCCCGCCGGCGACATCCATCGCCAGGTCGCAGACCTCGATGCCGGCCTCCGCGACCTCGGCCTTGGCCATCATCACCGCCAGGTAGGCCTGGTGCGACGGCGTCACGTCGTCGCCCAGGGAGCCGAGTGCGCCGTCGAGTGCCCACGAGGCAACCCGCAGCCGGTGCTGCATCCGGCCGATCTGGCGCTGCACGAGCGGGCTCTCGGCCTTCGGCGCGGCGGCTGCCACGGCGGCGGCGTACGCCGCCTCGGCAACGCCGAGGTAGGCCCCGGTGATGATCGGGAAGGCGATCTCGGAGACCACCTGCAGCGGCGGGTCGACCACGCCGTACGGCCGGTTCGCAAGCAGCTTCTCCTCGGGCACGAAGACGTCCTCGACCATGATGTCGTTGCTCGCGGTCCCGCGCATGCCGAGGGTGTCCCAGTTGTTCGCCACCGTGACGCCCTCAGCGGCGATCGGGACCGCGAGGTTGAGGACCCGCCGGCCCTGGTCCGGGTCGTCGTAGACGAACATCGTCGACAGCACGTTGCCGTTGCCGGACTGGCTGGCGAAGCGCTTGTGCCCGGAGACCCGGTAGCCGCCGTCGACCTTCACGGCCTCGCCGCGAGGGTGGGTGTAGTCGCCCCCGCCGGTCGAGACGAACAGGAGGTCCTCCTCGGCGACCCGACGAAGGGTGGCCTCGGCGCCCGGCAGACCGCGGCGGTAGCGCCACGCCATGAAGGCGACGACGTGCTGGTGCATCGAGCTCGCCAGCGCGGTAGCACCGCAGTGGTGGGCGAGCTCGCGCTGCAGTGCGGTCAGGTCGGCAACGGTGGCGCCGTCCCCGCCGAGCTCGATGGGTACGCCGGTCTTCAGCAGGCCGGCATCCCGGAGGGCGTCGTACGCCTCGGTCACGAAGGTGCCCTCGGCGTCGTGTCGGGCGGCGTGCCGGGCGATGGTGGGCCCGATGGCAGCGGCGCGCTCGGCGGGGGTTGCCCGCGGCTGGGTGTGGTGGACGGCTGGGGCAGGTGCGGTCGTGGTCATGCCAACAATCTGCGCCGAGGTCGTCGTCGGAACTAGTCCACGATCGTGACCCTGTCAGTACAGATTTGTGACTACCCGGTTGCGTGGAGCGGTGCCATCCTGAGGGCATGCCCGACTACGGTCACTACTGTCCGGTCCAGATGGCCGCTGAGGTCGTCGCGGACCGTTGGACGCCGCTGATCATCCGCGAGCTCGTGCTCGGCAACACCCGGTTCAACGACATCGCCCGCGCCATGCCCGGCATCTCCCGCTCGCTGCTCGTGCAGCGGTTGCGCCACCTGGAGAAGAACGGCGTGCTCGAGACCTGGCCCGCACCCACCGGCCGCGGCAGCGAGTACCACCTGACTCCGGCGGGCAAGGACCTCGACCAGGTCATCGACAGCCTCGGCCGCTGGGCGGTCGAGTGGCTCTTCGACGACCTGCGCCCGCAGGACGTGCCGCCGACGACGCTGATGTGGTGGATGCGCCGGCGGGTCGACACCGAGGCGCTGCCGCCGGCGCGGACAGTGGTCGAGTTCCGCCACACCGCACCGAAACCGCAGACGATCTGGCTGGTGCTGGACCGCGGCGAGGCTTCCGTCTGCCATCAGCACCCTGGCTTCGAGATCGACGTGGTGGCCACTGCGTCGACCGCGGACTTCGCCGATGTCTTCCAGGGCTACCGCACCTGGCGCGAGGCGGTCGCCGACGGTCGGATCGACGTGGCCGGCCCGCCGCGGCTGGTCGCTGCGCTGCCGCGCTGGTTCCTGTGGAGCCCGTGGGCCGAGGTGACCCGGGAGCGCGCCGAACGGGCTCGCGGGTGAGGGAGCTTCCTGAGCGGGTCGTCGTCCTCCGTGACACCTCGCCGGCGGACCCGGGACGAGACGGGCTCTACTCCCCCGACGAGCTCTACGACACGACGCCGTACGCCGAGTGCCTCGACGCCCGCGCGTACGCCTGGTCGCTCGAGCAGCGCTCGCCCGAGTCCCTGCTGAGCCGCGCCCTGCACGACGAGGGGATCGACCAGGCGCTCGGGCAGTGGTGCGCGGCCCGCGACCTGGTCGGGGTGATGGGCGGGCACGCGGCGCTCCGCGGCAGCCAGGAGTACGGCGACGCGGCCCGGCTCGGCCGACTGCTGGGGGCGGCCCACACGGTTGCCACCGGCGGCGGACCGGGCGCGATGGAGGCGGCCAACCTCGGCGGGTCGCTCGCGCACGCAGAGGAGACCGCGCTCGACGAGGCGCTCGCCGTACTCGAGGCGGTGCCGACCTACCGACCCTCGATCGACGACTGGGTCACGACCGCCCGCCTCGCCCGCGACCTGGTGGCGGACCCCAACCCGACCCTGGGCGTGCCGACCTGGCACTACGGCCACGAACCGCCGAACCTGCTCGCGACGGTGATCGCGAAGTACTTCCGCAACGCCCAGCGCGAGGCGATCCTGCTCCAGATCTGCGACGCCGGGATCGTGTTCCTGCCAGGAGCCGCCGGAACCGTCCAGGAGATCTTCCAGGACGCCTGCGAGAACTACTACGCGGCGGAGGGCAGGGTCGCGCCGATGGTTCTCGTCGGCGAGCGGTACTGGACCGAGACCCTCCCCGCGTGGCCGCTGCTGGCCGCGCTCGCCCGGCGCCGGGCCATGGAGGAGCATGTCCATCTCGTCAACACGGTCGAGGAGGCCGCCGCCCTCATCGGCGTGCACGGCCTCGACGAGCGTGACTCCAGTCACAACGCATCGTTACATCTGCCGTGAAGCTGACACGTCGCGACGTATTCCGAGCCGGTCTGCTTGCGGGGGGGGTGGCAGCCGTCGGACGCGTCGTCGCGCCGTCGCTCGCCCACGCTGCAGTCACCCGCACCACCACCCTCACCCGGACCCTCGCGCCCGGCGAGCCGAACGCGCTCGGGTACTCCAAGATCATCACCAAGGCGGGTGAAGCGCGCAGCGTTCGGACCGACCTCGGGGTGGCCGCCGGGGCGAAGCGGACCAAGCAGGTCGCGCTCCAGGCCTTCGTCCAGCTCAGCGACGTCCACATCATCGACGCGCAGTCACCTGCACGGGTCGAGTGGGTCGACCGGTTCGAGACGCCGGGGCTCTTCTCGTCGTCCTACCGGCCCCAGGAGATGCTCTCCGCCCAGGTCGCGGAGGCGATGGTGCGGGCCGTCAACGTCTTGAAGAAGGGCCCGGCGACCGGGAAGAGGCTCTCGTTCGCGATCCAGACCGGCGACAACTCGGACAACTGCCAGCACAACGAGGTCCGTTGGAACATCGACGTCCTCGACGGCGGTCCGGTCCGCCCCGACAGCGGCAATCTCGCCGCCTTCGAGGGCGTCGCCGACAACGACCCCGTCTACTACGACCGCCACTACTGGCACCCGCTGCCGGCGCCGTCGGGCAAGGAGCCCGACAAGTACAAGGTCGAGCACGGGTTCCCCACCGTCGACAAGCTCCTCGACGCCGCCCGCCGGCCCTTCGTCGCGACCGGCCTGAACATCCCGTGGTACAGCGTCTTCGGCAACCACGACGGCCTCGTACAGGGCAACTTCCCCCACACGATGCAGCTGTCGACGATGGCGGTCTCGCCGCTGAAGGTGATCTCCCCGCCGGCCGGCATCGGCGACAGCGACGTGATCAATGCGCTCACCAACCAGGACCCGCTCAGCCTGATCGGCGACCTCGTGGTGTCGCCGTACATCCGATTGGTGACGCCCGACCCCAACCGGCGCAGCGTCACCCGCAAGCAGGTCGTCGAGGAGCACTTCAAGACCACCGGCCTACCCGTCGGCCACGGCTTCACCGCAGCGAACCGCGCCACCGGTACGGCGTACTACTACTTCGACGAGGGCAAGTTCCGCCACGTCGTGATGGACTCGGTCAACCCGAACGGGTACGCCGACGGCTCGCTCGACCCCGAGCAGTTCGGGTGGCTGAAGGCCACCATCGAAGCAGCCACCGACAAGGCCGTGATCGTCTACAGCCACCACACGAGCACGACCATGTCGAACCCGTTCATCCTCACCGGCGGCGACCCGGGTCTTCCCCGGGTGCTCGGCCCGGACGTCGTCGCCTACCTGCTCACCCAGGCGCGCGTCATCGCGTGGGTCAACGGACACACCCACCACAACAGGATCACCGCGCACAAGCGCGCCGACGGGGCCGGCGGGTTCTGGGAGATCAACACCGCCTCGCACATCGACTACCCGCAGCAGGGTCGGATCATCGAGATCGCCGACAACCGCGACGGCACCTGGTCGATCATCACGACGATCCTGGACCACGCGGCACCGCCGAGCTGGGGCCGCAACCTCGGCACCCCCCTCGCGCTGGCCAGCCTCAGCCGTGAGCTGTCGGCCAACGACCCCCAGAACAACGTGGCCAGCTCGACGGGTGGGCCGCTCGACCGCAACGTGGAGCTGCTGGTCGGCAACCCGCTGGCCTAGCCGCTGGCCCAGCTGCTGGCCCAGCCGCTGGCCCAGCCGCGTCCGGCGCCGCCGATCGCCGAGGTGCGAGCCACGGCTGCCGAACCTCGGAGCCGCGGTCAATCGGTCGGAGCGGCCGCCAGCTGCCCGCACGCTCCGTCGATCTCGCGGCCACGGGTGTCGCGAACGGTCGTCGGCACGCCACGAGCTTCGAGACGGCGTACGAACTCGCGCTCGTCGGCGGGGTCGGACGCCGTCCACTTCGAACCGGGGGTGGGGTTGAGCGGGATCAGGTTGACGTGGACCCAGCCCCAGTCGCCGTACGACGTGAGCACGTCGGCCAGCAGGTCGGCGCGCCAAGCCTGGTCGTTGATGCCGCGCATCATGGCGTACTCGATCGAGACCCGGCGTTTGGTCCGGTCGGCGTAGTTCCACGCCGCCTCGACGGTCTCGGCGACGGAGAACTTGGTGTTGATCGGCACCAGCTCGTTGCGCAACTGGTCGTCGGGAGCGTGGAGGCTGAGCGCGAGCGTCACCGGGATGCCCTCGTCGGCCAGTTGCCGCATCCGGGGCACCAGGCCAACGGTCGACACCGTGATGCCGCGCGCCGACATGCCGAGGCCGTCGGGAGCAGGATCGGTCAGCCGGCGGACGGCGCCGACCACCGCGTTGTAGTTGGCCATCGGCTCGCCCATGCCCATGAACACCACGTTGGAGACCCGGCCGGGACCGCCCGGCACCTCGTCGCGGGCGAGCGTCCGGGCGCCGGCGACGACCTGCTCGACGATCTCGGCGGTCGACATGTTGCGCTGGAGCCCACCCTGTCCGGTGGCACAGAACGGGCACGCCATCCCACAGCCGGCCTGGCTGGAGACACACATGGTCACCCGGCCGGGGTAGCGCATCAGCACCGACTCGACCAGGGCCCCGTCGAACAGCCGCCAGAGCGTCTTCCGGGTGGTGCCACGGTCGGCCTCGAGAGTACGCAGGGGCGTCATCAGCTCGGGCAGGAGCGCGGCGACCAGCTCCTCGCGCTGTGCCGACGGCAGGTCGGTCATCTCCGCGGGGTCATCCACCAGGCGTGCGAAGTAGTGGGTCGAGAGCTGCTTGGCACGGAAGCCCGGCAACCCGAGCTCGACCAGTCGCGCCTTGCGCTCGTCCGGTGCGAGATCCGCCAGGTGCGGGGGAGGCTTCTTGCGTCCTCGCGGCTCCGCGAGGACAAGAGGCAGCAGCGACGGCGCGGTCGGCTCGGCGGGCTCGGACATCGTGCGCCTAGTGTCCCACCGGGACAGGTCGTGTCCTAACCGTCGCGGCTGAAGAGGAACCAGAGCACGCCGAGCGCAATGCCGACCACGACCACCGCGGTCGCGACCACCCCGAACAGCATGTAGCGGCCGAACTTGCGGGTGTGCTGGGGCACCAGCAGCGAGACCGGGACAACCAGGGTGAGCAGGACGAACGGGAACAGGTCCTCTGCTCGTTCGAAGCCGACCAGAGACTTCAGCACAGCGGCGTAGGTGCCGGGCACCAAGATGATGAACGCCATTCCGGTGAAGAACCCGGCCAACGGCACGAAGACCGGATGGTCCCGGTGCCACCATGCGGGCAGCTGCCACCTGCTGCGGGCCGATCCCTCGTCAGGACCGGTCGCTGCGGGAGCAGCATCCAACACCGCGGCGCCCCGGGCCGGGTCGGTCGCGGTGAGCCCCGGGGTCTCCACAACTTGCTCCATCGCGTCCGATCCTAGCGGCCGAGCGGGCGTCGGGCGTGATCGTCGCGCTCCTCGGGGTTCGCCGCGGACGACGCGGCAGCCGCTAGAAGACGGCGTAGTGGAGCAGCAGCCAGATCGGGGCGATCGTCGCCAGGAGCGAGTCGAGACGGTCCATCAGGCCGCCGTGCCCGGGAATCACCTGGCTCATGTCCTTGATGCCGAGGTCGCGCTTGATCACCGACTCGCACAGATCGCCGAGCGTGGCCATCACCACCGCGATCACCCCGAGGCAGAGGCCGACCCACCAATCTCCGTCGAGGAGGTAGACCACCAATGCCCAGCCCACGCCGAGGCACGCGAGGAGCGAGCCGGCAAAGCCCTCCCACGACTTCTTCGGCGAGATCACCGGAGCCATCGGGTGCTTGCCGAAGAGCACGCCGGCAACGTAGCCGCCGATGTCGGACGCGATGGTGACCAGGATGAAGGTGATGATGCCGGCGACACCGTCGTCGTCGAGCCCACCACCGGTCCAGGTGTCGCCGCCCTCAGCGAGCATCAACGCCACGAACGAGCCGAGGAACGGCAGGTAGGTGAGGGTGAACACGGACGCGGTGGCGTTCTTGACGTAGCCGTCGATCCCGCGGCGCAGCAGCCACAGCATGATCACGAGCGCGGTCACCGCCGTGGCGGTGACCAGCGCATCCGCGCCCCAGACGTAGGCGACGACCACCATCACGATGCCGCCGACCATCAGCGGCTGCTCGGGCAGGTCGATGTCCTTGGCGAGCATGCCCTTGCGCAGCTCCCACACCGCCACCACCACGGCCGCAGCGACGATCAGCATGAACGCCGGCTTCCAGAAGTAGAGCGAGGCGCCGATCGCGCTCAGCAGCACGACCGCGGAGGCGACGGCTGCCTTGAGGTCGCGGCCGGCCCGCCCGTGGTTAGCGGTCGGCGGAGCAGCGCCGGCCGGCTGTGCCGCGCCGGTCGCGCCGGTCGCGTCGGTCGCGTCGGTCATCGAGGTGTCGTCGTCCATCGAGGGTCAGACCTCGAGGAGCTCGGCTTCCTTGTTCTTGAGCAGCTCGTCGATGGCGTCGGTGTGCTGCTTGGTCATGTTGTCGAGGCGCTTCTCGGCGCCGGTGACGTCGTCCTTGCCGACCTCGCCGTCCTTCTCGAGCCGCTCGAGGTTCTGCTTGGCCTTCTGCCGCACCTGACGTACGGCGACCCGGCCACCCTCGGCCTTCTCCTTGGCGAGCTTGATGAACTCCTTGCGACGTTCCTCGGTCAGCTCGGGGAAGACGCAGCGCAGCACCTTGCCGTCGTTGGCGGGGTTGACGCCGAGGTCGGACTCCCGGATCGCCTTCTCGACGTTGGCCATCGAGCCCACGTCGAACGGCTGGACCAGGATGATCCGCGCCTCCGGGGCCGTGAACGACGCAAGCTGCTGGATCGGGGTCGGAGTGCCGTAGTAGTCGACCATGATCTTGCTGAACATGCTCGGCTGCGCGCGGCCGGCGCGGATGGTCGCGAACTCCTCACGGGTCGCCGCGACCGACTTGTCCATCTTGCCGTCGGCCTCGTTGAGGATGTCGTTGATCACCGGCTGCTCCTTGGTTACGTGATAGGCGGGGATACTGCGGGCTCAACCCGCGCTGACCAGCGTCCCGATCTTCTCACCTTGCACGACCCGCAGGATGTTGCCCTCGGTCGAGAGGTTGAAGAAGACCATGTCCATCTTGTTGTCCCGCGCCATCGCGATACCCGTGGCGTCGGCGACCTTGAGGTCACGGGCAAGGTACTCGTCGAAGGTGAGGTGGTCGAACATGACCGCCGCCGGGTTCTTGTGGGGGTCGGAGTCGAAGACGCCGTCGACCCCCTGCTTGCCCATCAAGATCACCTCGCACCGCGTCTCGAGCGCCCGCTGCGCCGCCACCGTGTCGGTCGAGAAGAACGGCATGCCCGCGCCGGCGCCGAAGATGACGACCCGGCCCTTCTCCATGTGCCGGATCGCCCTGCGGGGGATGTAGGGCTCGGCCACCTGGCCCATCGTGATCGCGGTCTGGACGCGGGTCTCCACACCATGCTTCTCGGTCAGGTCCTGGAGAGCCAGGCAGTTCATCACCGTGCCGAGCATGCCCATGTAGTCAGCACGGGCACGTTCCATGCCACGCTGCTGAAGCTCGGCGCCGCGGAAGAAGTTGCCGCCGCCGACGACGATGCCGACCTGCACTCCCGTCTTGGCGACGTCAGCGACCTCGACGGCGATCCGGTTGATCACGTCGAGGTCGAGCCCGACCTCTCCGCCGCCGAAGACCTCACCGGAGAGCTTGATCAGGACACGCTGATAGCCGGTCAATCGAAACATCCGTTCGTCGCTAGGGGTGCGCGGTCATGCGAGAAGGCCGGTCGCGATGATCAGGTTTGCTGTCATCGAACCGGCCTCCTCGTTACGTCAGTCGAACCCTATCGGGTCAGGCACCGACCTCGAAGCGAGCGAACCGCTTGACGGTCGTACCTGAGGCGTCGAGGACGGCCTTGACCGACTTCTTCGCCTCGGTCACCGACTCCTGCTCGAGCAGGACGACCTCCCTGAAGAAGCCACCCAGACGGCCCTCGACGATCTTGGCGACCGCGGCCTCGGGCTTGCCCTCCTCGAGCGTCTTCTTGGTGAGGACGTCCTTCTCCGCCTCGACGATGTCGGCGGGGACGTCGTCGCGGGTGAGGTACTGCGCCTTGAGCGCGGCGACCTGCATCGCGGCGCCACGAGCGGCAGCCTCGTCGCCGTCGTACTCCACCAGGACGCCGACAGCCGGCGGCAGGTCCGCAGCACGCTTGTGCAGGTAGACCGTGGTCGGGCCCTCGAAGTAGGCGACCTGGCCGAGCTCGATCTTCTCGCCGATGGTGATCGCGAGATTCTCGACGACCTGGCCGACCGTGCTGTCGCCGAGTGGCAGCGCCTTGGCCGCTTCGGTGTCGGACGCCTTCGCGGTGGCCACCGCCTCGGCGATCTGCTGGGCGGTCGTGACGAACTCGTCGTTCTTGGCCACGAAGTCGGTCTCCGACTTCAGCTCGATCAGCGCACCGCCAGAGGCAGCGACCAGACCGGCCGATGCCTCTCGCTCGGCGCCGCGCTTGGCCGCCTTGGCGGCGCCCTTCACGCGGAGCAGCTCAACGGCCTTGTCGAAGTCGCCGTCGGTCTCGTCGAGCGCCTTCTTGCAGTCCATCATGCCGGCCTGGGTCAGCTCGCGGAGCTTCTTGACGTCGGCAGCGGTGAATGCCATGGATCCTCCCTCGGATCTACGTGGTGGGGTCAGGGGTAGGCCGCGGTCAGGCCTCGGCGGGAGCCTCTGCCGGAGCGTCCTCGACCGGGGCCTCGGCCACTACGGCAGCGTCGGTGTCGGTCTCTGCAGGAGCGTCGGCGACAACCGGAGCCTCGGCCTCTACGGCAGCGCCGGTCTCGGCGGCAACCGGAGCCTCCTCGGCGGCAACCGCAGCCTCGGCAGGAGCCTCGGCGGCGTCGGTGCCCTCGGCGGACGCGCCGGTCGCCTCGGAGGCCGGCGTCTCGGTGGCCTGGTCGCCGCCGGTCGCCTCGACGGCGACCTCAGCGGCCTCGCCGCCCAGCAGCTCGCGCTCCCACTCGGCCAGCGGCTCTTCTGCGGCGACGGTCTCACCGTCGCCGGCCTTGGCGCCGGAGCGGGCCATCAGACCCTCGGCGACGGCGTCGGCGATCACCCGGGTGAGCAGGCCGACGGCTCGGATCGCGTCGTCGTTGCCGGGGATCGGGAAGTCCACGTCGTCGGGGTCGCAGTTGGAGTCCAAGATCGCGATGATCGGGATCCGCAGCTTGCGGGCTTCCTCGACGGCGAGGTGCTCCTTGTTGGTGTCGACGATCCAGACGGCGGAGGGCGTACGCCCCATCTCGCGGATACCACCGAGCGACTTGTTGAGCTTGTCGCGCTCGCGACGCATCTGCAGCAGCTCCTTCTTGGTGCGGCTGCTGCCGGCCACGTCGTCGAAGTCGACGTCGTCGAGCTCCTTGAGGCGGTTGATCCGCTGGTGCACGGTCTGGAAGTTGGTGAGCATGCCGCCGAGCCAACGCTGGTTGACGTAGGGCATGCCGACGCGGGTCGCCTGCTCGGCGATCGCCTCCTGGGCCTGCTTCTTGGTGCCGACGAACATGATCGTTCCGCCCTTGGCCACGGTCTCCTTGATGAAGGCGTAGCTGCGGTCGATGTAGGCCAGCGACTGCTGCAGGTCGATGATGTAGATGCCGTTGCGCTCGGTCATGATGAAGCGCTTCATCTTCGGGTTCCAGCGCCGGGTCTGGTGTCCGAAGTGGACGCCGCTCTCGAGGAGCTGGCGCATGGTTACCACAGCCATGATGGTGTTCTCCTATGGGGATTGTTCTCAGTTGGGCCTGACGTCGGCGTGCGGCCCGACCCGATTGCTCGGGACTGAGAGCCGTCACCCACGGGCGGTCGGTGCTCGGAGGGAGCGCCGTCGTGGTCTGCTGACGTGCGTATTCCGGCAGAGTTCCCTCGCGTTGGGCGGGCAGCCGTCGGCGACGGTCCTCGAACCGGTCCGCTGAGACTACCCGTCGCCGGACCACAGCCGCCAATCGCCGATCCGCGACCAGGAACCATCCACAGGGCGCTCCGACGGCGCGGCCCGTCCACAGCGCTGCTCGTACGCCGGCCGCAGGGTCGGGCGCGGGCGCGAGGGTCGACCCATGCCACCGAACCTCCGCCTGCTTCGAGCGCTCGCGCCCGGCGTCTTCCTGGTGTCTCTCATGTTGCTCGCTGGCGCGCCGGTCGCCGCCGACGACGACCCGGTCGGCGTCTGGCCGCTGCGCCCCGCCCCGCAGGTCGTAGCGCGCTTCGACCCGCCGACGTCGCCCTACGGGCCTGGGCACCGAGGCGTCGACCTGCTCAGCAGGCCGGGCCAGGACGTGCACACGGCCCTGGCGGGCACGGTGACCTATGCCGGGCCGCTGGCTGGCCGCGGGGTCGTCGTGGTGAGTCACGGCCAGACCCGGACGACCTACGAACCGGTCTCGGCCGCGGTGTCCGTGGGTGACGCTGTCGATCAGGGCACCGCCATCGGGGTGGTGCAGGCCTTCGGCTCCCATTGCGCTCCGCGGGTGTGCCTGCACTGGGGCTGGCTCCGTGGCCAGACCTACCTCGACCCGCTGCGGCTCGTCGGGGCGGGGCCGATCCGGCTGCTGCCGTTGTGGCGCGACGACCCGGTTGTCCGCTCCCCTGGCGCGCGTCCACTGCGGCTGCCCTACGCCGGGTGGCGGCCGCCTGCCTGGTGAGCCGGCCGGTCAGGCCCGCGGATGAGCCTGTCGATAGGCCTTGCGGAGTCGGTCCGTGGTGACGTGGGTGTAACGCTGGGTCGTGGCGAGCGAGGCATGCCCGAGCAGCTCCTGCACCGAGCGGAGATCGGCGCCGCCCTCGAGAAGATGGGTCGCCGCCGAGTGCCGCAAGCCGTGCGGGCCGAGGTCCGGGGCGCCGGGCACGTCTGCGATCCGGCGGTGCACGAGCGTGCGGACGGCGCGCTGGTCGATCCGCCCACCGCGGACGCCGAGGAAAAGCGCGGCCCCCGAGCCGGCCAGGAGGAGCCGGGCGCGGCCGCGCTGGAGCCAGGCGTCGATCGCAGCGGCCGCCGGCTGCCCGAACGGCACGGTGCGTTCCTTGCGCCCCTTTCCGAAGACCCGGACGACGTTGCGGTCGCGGTCGACATCGTCGAGATCGAGTCCACACAGCTCGCCGACGCGCATCCCGGTGGCATAGAGCAGCTCGAGCATCGCGACGTCCCGCAGGCCGACCGGGCTGCCGTCGTCGGCGAGGGTGGTCGCAGCGGAGATCAGCCCGTTGGCCTCGTCGACCCGCAGCACGCTCGGCAAGGTCTGGTGGGGTTTGGGCGAGCCGAGCGCCGAGCCGACGTCGCTCGGCATCCGGCCGGTGCGGGCCAGCCAGCCGGTGAAGACCCGTGCGGCCGTCGCCCGCCGGGCGAGCGTGGTCCGCGAGCGGCCCATCGTCTGCTGCTTGGCCAACCAGCTGCGCAGCGCCCGCAGGTCGAGTTCAGCGAGGTCGGAGAAGCCCAGCCGATGGGCGTGCTCGAGCAGAGCCGCGATGTCGCCGAGGTAGGCCCGGACCGTGTGCGGTGCCAGGTTGCGCTCGGACACCAGATGGCGCTCGTACTCTCCGAGCACCCTGGTGAAGGGCTCGGGGAGCCCGTCCTCCGGGGAGGTCTGGGCGGGGTCAGCGGCCACGGTGTGAGTCTAGGAACGGTGGCCTTCGTGACCGGGGAGGCGCGAGCGGGCTGCCTCGCCCAACCGCCAGCCGTCGCCGTCCTCCTCGACGAAGGACTGTCCCGCCAACCGTCCGAGAGCCTTGCGTACCTCGACAATCCCGAGTCCCGCGACCTTGGCGATCGATTCAGCGGCGGCTCCGTTGGCCGCCGGCACCGCGTCGAGCACCTGCCGTTGCCGCAACGAGAGCCGGTCGCGCGGCGTCTCCGGTCCGCGTGGGTCGGAGACGAGATGCTCACCGGCGCCGCCGACCAGCTCGAGGACGTCGGCACCGGAGGTGACCAGCGCGGCTGCTCCGGAGCGGATCAGGAAGTGGCTGCCCTCGGAGGTCGCGCTGGTCACCGGTCCCGGCACCGCCATCGCGACCCGACTCAGTCGCTGTGCCCAGTTGGCGGTGTTGAGAGCGCCGCTGCGTGCTGCCGCCTCGACGATGACCGTGCCCTTGGTGAGGGCAGCGATCAACCGGTTGCGGGACAGGAATCGCACCCGTTGGGGCGCGGCTCCGAGAGGTGCTTCCGACACCACTGCATGCTCAGCCGCCAGGTGCTCGATCATCCGGCGGTGCGCGGAGGGGTAGGCCCGGTCAGCACCCGAGGCAAGCACGGCGACCGTTGGAGCCCGGACACTCGCCGCGCCGCGATGAGCGGCGTAGTCGATGCCGAACGCTGCGCCGGAGATGACCGGCCGACCAGCCAGTCCGACCTCGGCCGCGATGCCTGCTGCGATCTCTTCGCCGTAGGACGTGCAGGTGCGCGAGCCCACGATCGCGACCGAGCCGACCAGCGAGTCGAGCCGGAGCGGGCCGCGGACCCACAGCCCGATCGGGATCCCGGACCGCTCGTTGAGGGGCTCGACCCCGTGCAGCGCGTCGAGCTGGACCGGCCACTCGGCGTCACCGGGGATCACGAACCGCACGCCTCGCTGCTCGGCGTCGGCCATCGTCGCGTCGACGTCGACCGTCGGTAGCCGGGACGCCGCCGCGGTCAGCAGAGCGTGGCGTTCGGGGTCGGTGTGCAGCGAACGGAGCAGCTCGATGCCGCCGATCTCGTGGGCGAGCGTGGTGAAACCCCAGTCGCCGGGCTCGCTGACCAGGCTCAGGGTCAGTCGCGCGCGACGCTCCTCCTCGAGGGTCATCCGGCACGTTCCACGCGCATCATCCGCAGGTCGAGCGCGTCCCCCGCCCGAAGCCCGAGCGCCATCGCGACCTCGTCGACCCCCGGCACCACGTCGTCTCCGGTGCGCACTGACGCCACGTCGGCAACGCTCCACGCGAGCCGCGCCACCCGGACCGCGCCGCGCCCTGTGAGCCTGCCCTGGTAGCAGGCCTCGTCGATCAGACGTTGCGCGTCGGGGTCCAGTGGCCAGGTGTCCTTGAGCCGGGAGCCCGGCACCTGGCTGTTGAGTCGCCAGCTGCGATCGGCATAACGCCGGAACTGGCGCTGCCGCGCCGCCTCGACCCGGCCGCGGACGTCGACGGACGACTCCTCGTGCTGCCAGGGTGCGGGACGCCCGCCCCGCACCGGGACGAGATGTCGACTGATGTCGATCCGGTCGACGACGGGCCCGGAGACCTTCGACCGGTAGTGGCGTCGGACCGGGTCGGCGCACTTGCACCGATCAGCGTCGGGCACCGTGGAGTAGTTGCCACACGGGCACGGATTCGAGGCGAGGACGAGCATCCCGCGGGCCGGCAGCGTGACCGACTCCTCTTGCCGCGCGACTGTGATGTCGCCGCTCTCCAACGGCTGCCGGAGTGCCTCGATCACGTCGCTGCGAAACAGGGGAAACTCGTCGAGGAAGAGCACACCACAGTGCGCCCGGCTGATCTCACCGGGCCGGACCTGCCCCTGTCCACCGCCGACGATGCTCGCCTTGCTGGCGTCGTGGTGGGGCGCGGAGTAGGGCGGACGGGTGATCATCCCGCCCGCGGGGTCGAGGACGCCTGCCAGCGAGTGGACCGCCGTGAGCTCGAGGGACTCCTCCGGCGTGAGGTCAGGCAGGATCGTCGGGATCCGCTCGGCGATGCTGGTCTTGCCCGCGCCCTTCGGCCCCGACAGCAGCAGGGAGTGTCCGCCCGCCGCCGCAACCTCGACGGCATACTTCACGTCGCTGAGGCCGTGCAGGTCTCGCAGGTCCACCTCGTCGAGCCGCTCCTCGCCGCGCCAGGTGAGCAACTGGGTGCCGGAGGCCGCGGCCACGGGCGGCGCGAGCGGCAGCGGATCCTTGCGCAGCACCGCGACGACCTGGCCCAGCGAGCGGACGCCGTAGACCACCATGCCCGGCACCATCCGCGCTTCCGGCATCTGGGGCTCCGGGACGAAGACCGTGCGGATGCCGCGTTCGGCTGCGGCGAGCACCATGGGCAGCACCCCGACCGCGGGCCGCAACCCGCCGGAAAGCGTGAGCTCGCCGACGAACGCGGCTCCGAGGAGCTCGGGCGGCTCCACGGCGCCCGATGCCGACAGCACGGCGACGGCGATCGCGAGGTCGAAGTGGGTGCCGGACTTCGGCAGGTCGGCGGGTGAGAGGAGGATCGTCGTGCGCTTCGTCGTCGGCCAGTGCAGCTCGCTGTTGATCACCGCCATCCGCACCCGGTCCTGACCCTCCCGGAGCGCGGCATCGGCGCGTCCGACGACGGTCACGCCCGGTTGTCCGGGGGAGACGTCGGCCTGGACATCGATCAGGTGCCCGAGCGCGCCGTTGAGGGCGACGGTGTGGGCGGTGGCGAACGGCATCAGTACAACCCCGCCACGTGGTCGATCACGGCGGGCCCGCGCCGCGGTCGGAGTACGGCGACGAGGTCGACCCGGGTGCCGTCCGGGCGCACTCCGCGCTCCGCTGCCCAGCGCTCCCCCAGCCGCTTGAGCCGGTCCAGCTTGGCGTCCGTGATGGCCTCATGGGGCGTGCCGACCTCGAGGCTGGAGCGGGTCTTGACCTCGCACACCACCAGGGTCGGGCCCTCGCGCAGGACCAGGTCGATCTCGCCCTCATCGCACCGCCAGTTGCGTTCGAGAAGCGCCAGTCCCTGCGCCACCAGGTGGCGTGCCGCCACGTCCTCGCCGTAGCGCCCGAGTGCCTGTCGGGCTGCGGCCGTCGTCGTCTCTGTCATGTCCGCCAGCGTGGCCGCAGGTTCAGACCGTTGGTGCCGGCTCGGGCCAACGTTGTGGAGAGACGCTGGCCCGAGCCGGAGCTGTGGACGGAAAGTGGGTTACCCCACCAGCGACGGCTCGCTGCAGACCGGACGCTCACCGAAGACGTCGGTGCCGCTGTGCTCAACGCCGAGGACGTCGAACAGCGGCCGCAGGATGTTGGTGTCGAGGGCGCTCACCAGCGGGTTCAGCACGTTGCTGGTGGCCGTCGAGATCAGGTTGGCGAGGATCCCCGTCACCTGCGTGGCGTTGAGGCTGACGTTGAGGCCGAGGAAGTTCCGCGCCGTCACCACCAACGTGTTGCTCGTCGTCTGCACGCTCGCGGTGTTGATGCCGATGTCGCCGGAGCCGACCGAGACCGGATCGCCCCAGTCGGCGGGGTTGTTCGGCACCCGGATCTGGGCGGTCCTCACCGTCGAGTTGTCACCGGTCTGGACCCGGAGCCCGACCGACCCGCGGATCTCGACGGTGGCGATCCGGTTGAGGCCGAGCAGGTTGACCAGCGAGGTGATCCCGCCGATCAGCCCGCCGACGTTGCCCGCGTTGTTGGTGCTGGCGTTGATGTCGAGGTTCACCTCCGCCGAGGCACCGACCAGCCCGCTCGTGACCTGGACATCCTCGCCGCTCGGGTCGGCCGCCGACTCGCTGCCACAGATGATGTCGGTGAGGGTGCCGCGCGCGCCGGCGACGTTCGCCCGGATTGCGGTCGTGCCGCTGACCGGGAGGCCGAGGACACTCGCGGACGAGAGCAGCGTGCCGTCGATCGCCAGGGACACCTGCGCCGTATCGGCCTGCGAGCCGCGCTGGCCGCACTTCTTCCGGGCCTTCTCGATGACCGACAGGCTGGTCGTCAGGCCGGTGCCGGAGATCGGCAGGGATGCGGTCAGACCGGGGATGCTGATCGCGTTCGTGCCATTGGCGATGAGCACGGTGCCGGCCAGCAGGTCGAGAGCATTGACCGTCGTGCTCTGGGCCGCGCCGGAGCCCGGCGCCGCGCTGACCAGGTCACCGATGTTGATCGAGAGGCCCCCGAGGTTCGCTGCGACCATGTTGAGGATGCTGGCGTGCGACGTGCCGTCGGCCTGGAGGACGTTGGCCGCCGCGATCAGCAGGGTGCCCGCGTTGACGCTGGTGCCCAGCAGCTGGTCGACCGATCCGAACCCGAGCTCGAGCGCGAGGTCGAGCAGGCTGACGTCAGCGTTGACGAGGCCGGTGTAGCTCAGCAGGTCGAGGTTCGCGCCGCCCCCGAGCACTCCCTCCAGGATGTTGTCGAGCAACACCGAGTTGCTGGTGTTGAGACGGGCGGCGTAGGAGCCGAGGCTGAAGCACGCGCTCTCCTCGGCCATGGCGACGGCGGTCCGCTCGACATCGCCGCTCGCGACGCCGGTGACCCCGCCGAAGGCAAAGCTCACGTCGGCGGCGGCCCGCACGACCACTCCGGTCGGCACCTCCCCGGCCCCGACCTCGACAGGCGCCCCACCGGCTTGCGCGTAGCTGCCTCCGGCACTCAGCGCCACCCAGTAGGCGGTGACCGAGAGCGAGTCGCCGATGGCGTTGTCGTCGTTGTTCGACACGCTCCAGCCCAGTTGCGTCGACGCCGCCGGCTTGACGCCGCTGCCGGACTCGATCTGCGCTCGGGTGCGACCGTCGATCAGCCGCCCCATGTCGAGCGCGACCATGTCGGCCACTGCTTGCATGTCCCGACGGCCGGCGCGCTGCATGCCGAGGTCGATGGCGAACGCCGTGATGAACAGCAGCACCAGGCTGACCAGGATCGCGACCAGCAGCGCGGTGGCACCGCGCTCGTCCTGCTCGCGGACCGCGAGGAACCGCGGCCGTCGGAGCAGGCGCTCGCTCAACTGACCCTCACCTCGGCGGTGTACTCGAGGTCGGCTGGCAGTACGGCGTTGATGCCGAGTCCGGGGATCAGCGAGTTGTCTCGGTAGGGGTAGTCCAGGGTCACCTTGGCGCACTGTGCTCCCGCGGGTCCGGACGAGCAGGTCCCGATCACGATCGTGCAGGTGCCGCTCGGGCCGCCGGAGTGCGTCAGACCACCGCCGGAGGTGCACGCAACCCCGTAGGCGCTCAGCGCGTCGTTGACCGCCGCGCGCGCCGCCGTCAGTCGGTCGCCGTTCGCCGTACCGGCGGGCTTCACCGCGGCCGCCCGGCCGCCTTCGGCCGCCGCCTGGCTCATCGCCTGACGGAAGCTGAGCATGTAGCCGAACGCGATGATGCCGAACACCAGCATCACCAGGATCGGCAGGATCAGGGCGAACTCCACCGCGGCCGCACCTCGATCCTCACGATCGGTACGGCGACGGCACGCTCCCCCTCGCAGCGCTCGACGCATGGCTCTCCCCTTTGCTCCCTGTGCTCCCTCAAGCACCTGTAGGACAGCGCTACTGCCCTAGGCGGACAGTAGTGGCGCTCCCGTGCGCCGTCACCGGTTCCCGGACCATTCGAGCCGCTCGGGGATCGAGGTCCTAGTCCCTTGGGACTAGGACCGGTCCGAAAGGGTCATCCCCACAGCGACGGCTGCCCGCACACCGCGCCGACGGCGTAGACATCGGCGCCTCCGAACCGGAGCCCGACCATCCGCGCGACCGGACCGATCAACGCGTTGTTGATGTTGTTGATCAGCGGAACCATCGTCTTGCCGAAGAAGTGGTTGCCGACCGTGGTCAGCTCACTGACGATCGCATTGACGAGCGGCAGCGCCTGGGCCAGCGGCACCGTGGTGCCGCCGATCTTCACCTTCGTCGCGGTAGGGACCAGCGTCGACGGGTCGAGGGCGACCGAGCTGCCGGTCTGCACAGCGACGGTGTCGTTCGGCGGAAGCCTGAGATTGGCCAACGAGTTCGTGGCGGCCGCGTTGGTCCCGACCGTCAGCCGGACGTCGATGTCGATCGCGAGCTTGGTGCCCAGCAGCCCGCCCAGGAGACCACCGAGCCCCAGGTCGAGCAGTGAGGTGCGCTTGAGTTCTCCGTTGATGTTCAGGTCCGCCGAGAGCGTGTACGACGCCGGCTGGGTACGCACCGCGACGGCGAACTGATGCGGGTCGGCCGCCGTACCGCTGCCGCAGTGCACCTCCGGTGGCGATACCAGCTGGCCTTCACCGTCGGCGATGTCGACCTGCAAGCTGCCCGTGCCCTTCGCTGTCTGCAGGGTCCCGATGCCGTTCATGCTCAGGCTCGGGAGGTTGACGAACTCGATGCCGAGGCTGCCCTCGAGCTGCGCGTTGCGGGCGATGCTCTCGACCGAGTTCGGCTCACCGCACGCCAGCTGGGCGGCGGAGATCAACGCGAGACTGCCCTCGAAGTGGTTGCCGACACCCGCGACGCCGGCCTGGATGTTCGGAATCTCGAGGAAGTGCTGACCGTTCGCAAGCCGTGCCGAGCCGACGAGATCGAGCACGTTGAGCGTCATCTCGAGCGCGGCCCGGTCCGTCGGCGCCACATGGAGCACGTTCCCCAGGACGATCGATCCGACGGGAGCGGAGACGGCGAGGATGGCCTGAAGTGCGCTGACCGCGGCGCTGTTCGACGAGCCGGGCCGGTTCGAGAGCACCTCGATCATCGCCCGGAGCACGTTGGCGTAGGTCACGGTGCCGGTCAGCAGCTGCGACGGGCTGCCGATCGCTGACGTGGCGGCGAGCTCGGCCAGGCTCACGTCGGCATCGGCCAGCGCGCGATAGCTGACCAGCCCGAGGTTGACACCCAACAGGTGGTTGAGCGGACCGAGCACGGTGCTGTCACCGGAGTTGATGGCGGCGACGAACGTGCCGAGTCGATAGCACGCGGTGCTGGAGGCGACGGCGTACGCCGACCTGGTGACGTCGCCCGAACCGTCGGTCACGGCGTAGTTCGTGTCCGCGCTCGCTGTCACCTTCACCGCCGATGGCGGGTCCTCGGCGGTGTTCCAGATGCCGGCGTCGTAGGAGCCCCAGTCGACCTCGACCACCAGCCCGTCGCCCAGGATGCCGGAGTTGCGGGTGACGCTCTTGGTCGCTGCGCTCGAAGGGCTTGCGGTGTCGCCCACCGGAGCCAGGGCAGCCTGCGTGCGTCCGCTGCGGATCTCCCTGGCCAGGTCGAGCGACACGACGTCTGCCAGCGCCTGCAGGTCCGACCCGGTCACCCGCTGCATCCCGAGGTCGACGACGATCGCCGTCATCCCCATCAGCACGGTGAGGATCAACGCGACGAAGAGAGCAACCGCCCCCCGCTCGTCCTTCTGGCGCACCTGAACCGATCCTCCCCAGATTGGCTCGCGCCGCTCCCTCAAGCGGCGCACCTCTGTGACCGTACTGGTCCTTCCACCTCTCCGCCGCTCTGCGGGAAGATCAGGACCGATCGGTCAGAGTGTGCCCTTCCGAGCGGACTAGTCCCTCCAGCGGAACGGCTGGTGTCGTGCGTCTCCGAGACGCGGCACTAGTACCGATGAGGCAGCAGACCGGGACCGTCAGGCCTTGGGAGGCTCGATGTCCGATGTCGCGAGCTCCTCGACGTTGACGTCCTTGAACGTCAGCACCTTCACGTTCTTCGCGAACCGGGCCGGGCGGTACATGTCCCACACCCACGCGTCACTGATCGTGACCTCGAAGAACACCTCGCCGGCCTCGGTGCGGGCCTTCACGTCGACGGAGTTGCAGAGGTAGAACCGGCGGTCGGTCTCCACGACGTACTTGAAGATCTTCACGACGTCGCGGTATTCGCGGTAGAGCGTCAGCTCTTGCTCGGTCTCGTACTTCTCGAGCTCCTCGGCACTCACGGCACCGACTCTATCCTTGGCTCGACAGCCGGCCCTTCGACACCAGCGGCGCGGCGCACATTGACGAACCGCATCCGGTGCACCGGTGACGGACCGTGCTCATCCAGCGCCGCGGCGTGGGCGGGCGTGATGTAGCCCTTGTGCGTGCGGAAGTCGTAGACCGGCCACTCCCCGTCCAGGTCGTCCATCAGCCGATCGCGGGTGACCTTGGCGATCACCGAAGCGGCTGCCACGCACGCGGCGACCCGGTCGCCCTTCCACACCGCGAGTCCGGCAGTGCCGAGCCCGTCGACCGGGAACCCGTCGGTGAGGACGTACGACGGCGCGACGTCGAGCTTGGCGACCGCCCGGCGCAGCGCCTCGACATTCGCGACATGCATGCCCAGCCGGTCGCACTCCTCGTGCGACATCACCACGACCGACCAGGCAACCGCCCGGCGCACCACGTGCTCGTAGCAGCGGTCGCGGGCGTTGGGGGTGAGCAGCTTGGAGTCCGCGAGCCCGGGCACGATCCCGGCCTTCCCGGCAGGGAGGATCGCGGCGCCGGCGACCAGCGGTCCGGCACAGGCACCGCGTCCGGCCTCGTCGACGCCCGCGATCGGCTCGATCCCGTGCCGGCGAAGGGCGCGCTCGTAGCCGTAGAGGCCGGCGTCTCGTCGTACCGTCAATCCTCGCGGCAGCGTCGACATGGCGTGGCCGGGTTAGTCGTCGGTGGGCGGGTCGTCGGGCACGTCGTCGAACACACCCGGGTTGCCGATCCAGTCCCAGCGATCCCGTGGCCAGACCAGCGAGAACACCTTGCCGACCACGAGGTCGTTGTCGACCCACGGACTCTTGGTGCAGTCCTCGACACCTTCCTGGCACATGTGTGCCCGGGAGTCCGCGGACGCGCCGCGGTTGTCGCCGAGGACGAACATCTTGCCCTCCGGTACCGGTCCCACCGACCACGCGCAGCCGAAACCGGTGCCCTGGCCGGCGCACTGCTTGCGCTCGACGACGTAGCTCGTCTCGTCGACGGGTTCGCCGTTGACGAGGATCCGGCCCTCGTCGTCACAGCACTCGATGATGTCGCCCTCGGTGCCGACGACCCGTTTCACCAGGTGTCCGCCGGTCGGGTAGAGACCGATCTTCGACAACGCGTTGGCGAGCCCGGTCGGCGCCGGCTCGGTGCCGGTCAGCCAGCCCCCAGGATCCTCGAAGACGATGACGTCGCCGCGGGACGGGTCGCCGCCGAACCAGTAGGAGACCTTCTGCACCAGGATCCGGTCGTTCCGGATCAGGCCGGGCTCCATCGACTCCGACGGGATGTAGAACGCCTGGACGAAGAACGTCTTGATGACGATCGCGAGCACCAGGGCGATCCCGAGCAGCAGGAAGCTCTCCTGCCACACCGGCAGGTGCTTGCGCTCACCGGTGTCACCGCGCTTGTCGGTCACAGGTGCAGCCACCTCGTCGCCGTCGGTCGTCTTGTCCGTGGCACCGTCGTCGGGGCCGGCAGAGGAGTCGGCCTCGGGAACCTCGTCGATGGTCTCGCGGTCCCCCGGGGCGTCGGTCGTCACGGTTACTGACTCTAGCCAGTGCCCGATCAGGCCTCGCGACGCTCCTTGATCTTGGCGGCCTTGCCGCGGAGGTTGCGCAGGTAGTAGAGCTTGGCCCGGCGAACGTCGCCGCGGGTCACGACCTCGATCTGCTCGAAGATCGGCGAGTGGAGCGGGAAGGTCCGCTCGACACCGACGCCGAAGGAGACCTTGCGTACGGTGAAGGTGCGCCCGACGCCGCTGCCGTGGATGCGGATCACGACACCCTGGAAGATCTGCACCCGGGACCGGTTGCCCTCGACGACCTTCACGTGCACCTTGACGGTGTCACCCGCGCGGAAGTCGGGGATGTCGTCGCGCTTCGCGGCGTTGCCGAGCTCGGCGACGATGGACGGGCTGGGGACGTTGCTCATGATGGCTCCTCGCGAGTGCACACAGGTCAACCGCGGATGTCGTGATGATGAGTCTTTCGGTGCGGCGGCGCGTCCGACGGTTCCCCTGTGGCAGAACCAGATCAACGCATCATGCGTCCGCATCGCCGACGGACGATCATCGCACAGGACCGGGAACGGTCGGTAATCCTGCCCTGGGCTCAGGAGTCCTTCGGCGGCGCCGGATAGGGCGTCGTCGGCCGGTCCGGCGGCGGGGGCGGGTCGGCGCGCACGGGACGCTCGGGCGGCACGGTCGGATAGCGAAGCGTCGGCGGGTCCGGCGCGGGCGGCGCGACGTACGGCTCCGGCGGCAGGACGTACGGCGGCGGCGTCGGCGGGGGCGGCTGCTGCTGGGGCTGCTGCTGGGGCTGCTGGTGGGGCTGCTGGTGGGGCTGCTGCGGCTGGGCGTACTGCTGCTGCGGGTGTACCGGCCGGCCGTAGGCCGGTGCCGGTCGGCCTTTGCGGCCAGCCCCGCTGAAGAGCACGACCAGCCAGGTGAGCAGGGGGAGCACCGCTGTCATCAGCGGCAGCGCGGTGGCGAACGCGCGCCCCTCGCTCCCGACCGTTCCACCGGTGTCGAAGGTGACCCGATCGACGTACCACTCGGCCTGGTCGCTCAACGAGACCGACGCACCGAGGTCGGAGAAGTAGTTGACCTGGACGATGTTCGCCGTCACCTCGACTGCGACCGCGACCAGCAGCGACAACACCCCGAGGTGCAGCGGCGGCCGCCACGCCAGCCCGAAGAGGCCCCAGACGGCCACCCAGGCACCGGCGCCCGCTGCGGCGAGGTAGAGGACGACATAGGCCCAGACCTGGCCGTCGGCGTCCTGGTCGGGCCAGCCGAAGTCGTTGTAGTTGGTGAACTGGACGACGAGGGAGGCGATCGACGCGGCTCCCCACGCAACCATCAGC
Organism: uncultured Actinomycetota bacterium; assembly: GCA_963756795.1. Lineage (GTDB taxonomy): Bacteria > Actinomycetota > Actinomycetes > Propionibacteriales > Nocardioidaceae > Nocardioides. Next base: position 326,645 of record CAVWPK010000011.1, read on the forward strand.
AGCGCGCACACCAACGCCAGGGGGCGGCGACGACGACCCGCGAGAGAGGCCATGCCTGTTCCTACCGCACATCGGGGTGGCCGGTGGGGGAATCCTCAGACCGATGGCCGGCTCCTGGGAGGATGAGGCGGTGACGGACGTCGAGCCGGTGCGCGACTGGGCGCCCCACACCTTCCAGGTGCGCCCCTACCAGCAGCGGGTGGCGCGCGGGCCGCGCTCCGACCGGCGGCTCCGGGAGGTCACCGTGGCGCTCCCGCCGTTCATCCGCGACCGCCACTACCCGATCGAGCGACCGCTGGCCGCGATGGCCGCGGCGAGCGCCGGCGACCTCGGGCACCTCGACCTGGTGCACGGCCGCACGCTCAGGGCGCTCAACCACCTCCAGCTGCGTGCCGAGGCCGTGGACTCGTCGAAGATCGAGGACGTCGACGCCAGCCTGGCCGACTACGGCCGGGCCCTGCTCGGCGTCGGCGCCAACGCATCAGCGGTCTCGATGGCCTCGGCGACGGCGGCGCTCACGCGGATGATCCGCGACGCCGAGACGACCCGGTCGATCCGGGCCGAGGCGATCCTGCGCGCCCACGACGACCTGTTCCGACGCAATCCCGACGAGGCACACCGCGCCGGCAGCTTCCGCACCACCCAGAACTGGGTCGGCGGCAGCGACTACTCCCCCGTCGGCGCGCTCCACGTGCCCCCGCCTCCCGAGACCGTGCCCGACTATCTCGAGGACCTCGTCGCGTTCGCCAACCGCGACGACGTGCCGATGCTGGTGCAGGCTGCGATCGTGCACGCCCAGTTCGAGTCGATCCACCCGTTCATCGACGGCAACGGCCGGATCGGGCGAGCCCTGATCCACGCCGTGCTGCGTCGGCGCCGGGGCGCTCGGCACCTCACGGTGCCGATCGCGTCCGCGCTGGTTGCCCACCGCGAGCGCTACTTCGGCGCGCTCGACGACTACCGGGCCGGGTACGCCGCTCCGGTGATCGCGATGCTGGCGTCGGCGACCAGCACCGCCACGGCCGAGTCATGGCGGACGGCGGCGCGGCTCAACGAGCTGCGCGGCACGTGGCACGACGCCGTCGGCGGCAGCCGTCCCGGTACGGCGCTGCACCGGCTGCTCGACCTGCTCACCGAGGAGCCGATCGTCAACGTGGCGCTGGTGACCGAGCGCATCGACGTTGCCGACGCGACCGCCGAGACCACGATCGACGCACTGGTGGACGCCCGCGTCCTCACGAGGGCAGCGCGGTCGCGACGGGCGCCGGTGTGGCTGGCGCAGGCAGTGCTGGACGAGGTCGACGACCTGAGCCAGCGCATCCAGGCCTCGAGCAGGCGGCTGCGGGACACCTGACACCGACCCGACGAGCCGCAGGTCCGCCCCGTTGACCGGGACGGACCTGCGGAGGTGGGTGCGACGGTCAGTCGATCGCGTAGCCCGTGCCGTGCAGGGCGAGGTCGAGACCGGCGATCTCGTCCTCCTCCTTGGCCCGGAACCCGATCGTCTTCTCGATCGCGGTCCCGACGGAGAACGCGACGATGAACGAGAACGCCGCGACGGCGAGCGAGCAGACGACCTGGGCGACCAGCTGGTCGGCGTTCGCGCCGTAGAGCAGTCCGGTCTCCGGGAAGTAGGCGAGGAAGCCGAGGAACCAGCAGCCCACGAAGCCCGCGACCAGGTGGATGCCGACCACGTCGAGCGAGTCGTCGAAGCCGAGCTTGAACTTCAGGTCGATCGCGAAGGCGCAGATCGCACCGGCGATCAGGCCGAGCACCAGCGCGAAGACCGGAGTCACGTGGGCGCAGGCCGGCGTGATCGCGACCAGGCCGGCGACGACGCCCGAGGCGGCGCCCACGGCGGTGGGCTTGCCCTCCTTGAAGTGCTCGACCGCGATCCAGCCGAGCATCGCGGCAGCCGGCGCACCGAGGGTGTTGAGGAAGATCAGGCCCGCACCGGCCTCACCGGTGTTGAGACCGGTGTTGAAGCCGAACCAGCCGAACCACAGGATCGCCGTACCGATCAGGACGAGCGGCACGTTGTGGGGCTGCGCCTCCTCCTTGGAGAAGCCGACCTTGCGCTTGCCGAGCACCAGCGCCAGCGCCAGCGCGGCAGCACCCGCGTTGATGTGCACGGCGGTGCCGCCCGCCCAGTCGAGCACGCCGGTGTCGCCGAAGTTGAAGATCCATCCATGGTCGGCGTTCCAGACCCACGCCTGGACGGGGAAGTAGACGACGGTCGCCCAGATGCCGGCGAACAGCATCCACGGCCAGAACCGGGCACGGTCGGCGATCGAGCCGGAGATCAGCGCCACGGTGATGATCGCGAACGAGCCGCCGAAGGCCACGCCGGCGAGCGGAGAGCCTTCGGTGACCTTGGACAGCTCGGTCAGACCGAAGTCCGAGAACGGGTCACCGACGAACTTCCCGAGTCCGTCGCCGGTGAGGGCGCCCATGTTGAACCCGTACAGGATCCACAGGACGCTGATAAGGCCGAGCGAGCCGAAGCTCAGCATCATCATCGAGATGACGCTCTTGGACTTCACCAGGCCGCCGTAGAAGAAGGCGAGACCGGGTGTCATGAAGATGACGAGTGCAGTGCTGATCAGCAACCACGCGGTCGAGTCGGTCATTGATACCTCTCGGAGTTCTCGGGATCATTCGCGAGACAGCCGCACTGCTGGCCCACGCTTGACCGCGATCTTCGCGAGCGTGCGTTTCACTGCACGACCAGACACGTTTCGTCGCCGTTACAGGTTCGGCTCGCAGATTTCAGGCGTTCGCGCGTCGCGTCTTGGTGAGCACGACAGCCCCCGCCGGCGCCGGGAGGTCGGAGCGGAGCCGGAAGCCGGCCTTCTTGTACATCCGTAGGTTGCGTTCGCTGCCCGCGCCGGTGAACAGGACGTACGACGCCGCCGGGTCCGGCGCCACCGCCTCGATGTGCGCGAGCAGGACCCGACCGATCCCCTCGCCCTGCAGGTCGGGAGCGACCATGATCCGGCCGATGTCCCATGCGGCTCCGTCGAGCCGTGCGCGGACCGCTGCCACCAGCCGCCCACCGCGGCGAACGACGTAGGTGTCCCACTCGTCCATCCACTGGCGCACGTCCTCGAGCGACTCGTGCAGTGCCGGGATGTGGGCCCCCGGGTTGGCCAGCGCCTCCTGCACCCAGCACGCGCGCTGCAGCGTCAGCAGCTCCGGCGCGTCCGCCGGCACGGCACGTACGACCGGTGAGCCGTCGTCGAGAGCCGACAGCGCGAGCAGGTCCGGCCGCCGTACGGCCGTACGGCGACGCGCCTGCTCGTGTCGCCACCGGGCGATCGCACCGTGGTCGCCGGACCGCAGCACCTCGGGGACCTCTCGGCCCGCCCAGACCGGCGGCTTGGTGTAGACGGGGTACTCCAGCAGGCCGCCGGTGTGGGACTCCTCGGCCAGGGACGCGGCGTTGCCCATGAAGCCGGGCAGCAGCCGGACCACGGCCTCTGAGATCGCGAGCGCGGCGACCTCTCCGCCGTTGAGCACGTAGTCGCCGAGGCTGATCTCCTCGACGAGCGCGATCTCCCGGGCCGCCTCGATCACCCGCTGGTCGATGCCCTCGTAGCGCCCGCAGGCGAAGATCAGCCGCGGTCGCGCCGCCAGCGCCTCCGCCTTGCCCTGGTCGAACCGATCACCGGACGGTGTCGTGAAGATGATGGTGTCGCCCTCGTCGATGTCCAGCGCGGCGAACGCCTCGCCCCAGGGCTCCGGCTTCATGACCATGCCGGGGCCGCCCCCGTAGGGCGTGTCGTCGACGGTGCGGTGGCGGTCGTGAGCCCAGGTGCGGAGATCGTGCACCTGCACCTCGAGCAGACCGCTCTCGGCTGCCTTGCCCGGCAGCGACAGCTGAAGGGGCGCGAGGTAGTCGGGGAAGATCGTGAGGTAGTCCAACCTCATCAGGGGGCGTCCTCGTCCTCGGGCAGCGGCCGCACCAGCCCGGGCCGGTCGGCGATCACGACCCGCCCGCCGGCCAGGTCGACCTCGGGGACCAGAGCGGCGACGAACGGGACCAGCGCCTCGCGGCCGTCGCCGGTGCGCACCCGCAGCAGGTCCTGGGCACCGTGCACGAGGCCGGCGATCTCGCCGAGGTGGGTGCCGTCGACGTCGTACGCCGCCAGCCCCTCGAGCTGGTGGTCGTAGAACTCGTCGGGGTCATCGGGCGTCTCGTCGGCCGCTACGACGGCGCGCAGCACGACACCTCGCGCGGCCTCGGCTGCATCGCGGTCAGGGAGCTCGTCGAACGTCACCAACAGCGTCGACTGGTGCCAGCGTGTCCGCCGTACGGTCATCAGGTCGTGACCGAAGGCCGAGCCTCGTGGCGGCTGGGCGCCGAGTCGTGCCCCCACGTGGAAGCGGCGGTCCGGCTCGTCCGAGCGGACGTCGACGGTCACCTCGCCGCGGAGGCCGTGCGGCTTGCCGATCCGGCCGACGACGACCTCGATGCTGTCCACTGGTTCCCCCCTCGGTCTCGTGTCGCTCGCTGCGCGCAGCTCCGCCGCCGCCGCAAATGGCAAGACGGGCGCTGCCATTCTGGCAGCGCCCGTCCGTGCTGATCTCACCAGACGTCAGCGGGACGTCAGCGGCCGCCGGGGCGGTCGACGTCGACGAAGTCGACCCGGGTGCCGTCGTTGCCCGCCAGGGCCGAGATCACGGTGCGGAAGGCGGTCGCGGTGCGGCCACCACGACCGATGACCTTGCCGAGGTCATCGGGATGCACCCGGACCTCGAGCACCGACCCGCGGCGCAGCTGCTTGTCGCGCACGACGACGTCGTCGGGGTGGTCGACCACTCCGCGGACGAGGTGTTCGAGCGCGTCGGCGAGCATCGGCTCAGGCCCCGTCGGACTTGGCGTCGGACTTGGTGTCGGACTTGGCGTCGGACTTGGCCTCGGCCGCAGGCTCCTCACCTTGGGCTCCTCGCCTTGGGCTCCTCGACCTTGGGCTCCTCGACCTTGGGCTCCTCGACCTTGGGCTCCTCGACCTTGGGCTCCTCGACCTTGGGCTCCTCGACCTTGGGCTCCTCGACCTTGGGCTCCTCGACCTTGGGCTCCTCAGCCTTGGGCTCCTCGACCTTGGGCTTCTCAGCCTTCGGCTCGGTCTTCTTCTTGGTGGTCACCGCGGCAGCCTTGGGCTCCTTGGCGGCCTCCTTGAGCGCCTCGTTGAAGATCTCGAGCTTGTCGCGCTTCGGCTCCTTGACCTGCAGCGTGCCCTCGGTGCCGGGCTCACCCTTGAACGTCTGCCAGTCGCCGGTGATCTTGAGAAGGACCTCGACAGCCTCGGTCGGCTGGGCGCCGACGCCGAGCCAGTACTGGGCCCGGTCGGAGGTGATGTCGATGTAGGACGGGTCCTCCTTGGGGTGGTACTTGCCGATCTCCTCGATCACCTTGCCGTCGCGCTTCTTGCGCGAGTCGACGATGACGATGCGGTATTGGGGCACCCGGACCTTGCCCAGGCGCTTCAAACGGATCTTGACGGCCACGTCTGTGGTGTCTCCTTGAGAACTTGTGATGGGTGATCCGACTCCGAGCAGGTGGGGAACACCGTCGGTGCGGATCGAGGGCGCTGCTGCGACCGGTTGAGAGGGTCCGGGTGCCGCAGAACTCAGCCGCTAAGTCTGCCAGACGTCCCCCGCACCTCACCAATCGCGCCGCCTCCAACCGCCGATCCGCGTCGCTACCTAGTCCCGAGTGACTACCGGGGGGTGACCGCGGGGCCGGTGCGAGCACCGCCGACGGGGTGCAGGATCACACACACCGCACCAGCCAGGAGGAACGAGCGATGACCACACTGCCGCACCACGACTCGGCCCCGCTGCGGGCGCGGCGCCTGCCCGAGCCGCAGGCCATCGACAACTTCGTCCTCGCCGCGAGGGTGGTGCACCGGGCCGAGACACTTCTCGACGCCGCCGAGGGTTACCCCGATGCTCTGCTCTACATCGAGGCCGGGTTCGCCGCCGCGCTTGCGCTCAATGCTGAGAGCACCTGGTCCGACGTACGCGTTGCTCGGCAGTACCTCGACTCCGCCCAGGACGAGCTGGACCGCTGCGGGTTCCGGCTCGGCTGAGGTCTCTCAGCCGAACGACCGGCCGCGGAGCACGACGCAGGCCGGACGCGCCAGCACCGTGAGGTCCTCGACCGGGTTGCTGGGGTAGACGACGAAGTCCGCGGGGTCACCCTCGTCCAGACCGGGGTTCCAGCCGAGCCAGGCCCGCGCCCGCCAGGACGCGGCGCCGAGGACGTACGACGCCGGCAGGCCCATCTCGGCCATCGCGAGGATCTCCTCGTGCAGGCAGCCGTGACGGGTGCTGCCGCCACCGTCGCTGCCTACGAAGAGATCGACCCCGGCGTCGTAGGCCGCCATCAGGACGTCGCGCCGGCTGCGGTGCAGTGACTCCATGGTCGAGGCGTACGCCGGGAACTTGTCGCGCGCGGCCTCGACGTACCCGGGGAACTTGTCGGTCTGCAGCACCGTCGGCACCAGCGCGACGCCGTTCGCCGCCATCTGCTCCAGGTGGTGCTCCCGGAGCCCGGTGCCGTGCTCGATGCAGTCGATGCCGGCGTCGAGCAGCGGTGAGAGCGATGCGGAGCCGAAGCAGTGCGCGGTGACCCGGGCGCCCAGCGCATGGGCCGTGCCGATCGCCCCCGACACCGCGTCGTCGGGGAAGGACGGGGTGAGATCGCCGGCATCCCGCGAGATCCAGTCGCCGACCAGCTTGACCCAGCCGTCGCCAGCCGCGGCCTCCTCGGCGACGGTCTGCACCAGCGCGTCGGGCTCGACCTCGACGCCGTAGTCACGCAGGTAGCGACGGGTCCGCGCGATGTGCCGACCGGCCCGGATCAGCCGCGGCAGGTCGTCGCGGGCCTGCACCCAGCGGGTGTCGGCCGGCGATCCGCAGTCGCGCAGCAGCAGCACCCCGTTGTCGCGGTCGGCAACAGCCTGCCGCTCGGTCTCGTCGTCGTCGACCGCTCCGCCGTCCTCCAGCCCGAGGTGGTTGTGGGCGTCCACCAGGCCGGGCACGATCCAGCCCTCGGCGGCGGTGTCGGCGCCGGGCTGGCGTTCGTAGGTGACCCGCCCGTCGACGACGTACACGTCGCGGACGTCGCCGTCGGGAAGGACCGGACCTGAGAACCGGAGCGCTGGGGTGGTCACGCCCCGAACCTACCGATGTCTCGACGGAGCAAGGTCGACGCCGGCTGCGGGTCAGTCGTGACCGTGCCCGCGGCGGTGCGGCGACAGACCCCGGCCGTAGCGGTACAGCGGGTCGTAGTCCGCGTCACCGACGTTGATCGGCTCCTGGGCGACGGTGCGCGGCCAGGTCACCGGCAGCCGCCCGGTGAACTCGCGACGACCGAACAGCACGTCGGCGACCCCGCCGCCCTCGCTGCCGGGCAGCCACGACGCCACCAGGCTGTCGATCTGCGCGAGAAGAACCGGCGGGATCACCATCGGCCGGCCCGACACCACCAGCACGGTGCAGCTCGCGGCCTGCGCGCACACGGTCTCGATCGCGTGCGTGTCGGCGTCCGAGAGCTGCATCGTCTTGGGTGGCCGCGGGGTGCCGTTGTCGCCGGGGTCGTAGGCCCAGCGCGGGCCACCGACGTCACCGAAGCCCTCGGCGTACGGCGTCTCGCCCACCACCACGATCCCGGCAGCACCTTGCGGAACCGGCGCGGACGCGTCCTCGGAGAAGACGACCGGTCGCCGGGTGGCCGCATCGATGCCGTCGAGGATGGTCTCGCCGGGGAACACATTGGTGGAGCCGCCCTGCCAGGTGAGGGTCCAGCCGCCGGCCTGGTTGCCGAGGCTGTCGGCATTGCTTCCCGACACGTAGACCTCGGCGCGCTTGGACAACGGCAGCGTCTGGTGGCGGTTGCGGAGCAGCACCTGTGACTTCGCCACCGCCCGGCGGGCGACCCGGCGGTGCGCCGCGCTGCCGACGTCCTCGAGGTGGGTGCGATCCGTGAGTGGCTGCTCGAAGAGGCCGAGCTCGAACTTCGCGGTCAGGATCCGCGACACCGCGTCGTCGATCCGGCTGATCGGGACCACGCCGTCGTCCACCAGTTGCGTGAGCGTCTCGATGAACTGGGGATAGCCGACCGTGTCGCCGGAGAACGGCTCCATGAACATGTCGACCCCCGCGTTGACCGAGGTCGCGACCTGGGTGGCGTAGTCGCCGGGGATCTGGTGGATCGCCCGCCAGTCCGAGATCACGAAGCCGTCGAATCCCAGGTCATCCTTGAGCACGCCGTTGATCAGCTCGTCCTCGGCGTGCATCTTCACCGGGTTGCCGAGACCGTCCTCGGTCCAGTCGACGCTCGAGAACGACGGCATCACCGAGCCGACGTCGTACCGCCGCACGGCAGGGACGTACGGCGCGAGAGCGTCGCGCCAGAACTCCCGGTGCGAGGCCTCGGTGATCCCCTGGTCGATGGTGTAGTCGCCCTCGCCGGTGCCGAACGTCGTCAGTCCGTCGCCGGCGTAGTGCTTGGCAGTGGCGAGCACCCGGTCCGGTTCATCGAGGTCCCGGCCGCCGGGACGGCCCTGCAGACCTTGGATGATCGCCGCCATCCGGGCAGCGAGGACCGGCTTCTCGCCGAACGACTCATAGGTCCGGCCCCAGCGGTCGTCGCGCGCCACGCAAACGCACGGGGCGAACGACCACTGCGGCCCGGTGGCACGGGTCTCCTCGGCGGTGATGTGCCCGATCTTCTCGACGAGCGCGACATCCCTGGTCGCACCGAGGCCGATGTTGTGGGGGAAGACGGTGGCGCCGTTGAGATTGGCGTGCCCGTGCACGGAATCGACGCCGTACAGGAGCGGGATGCCGAGCCTGGTCGACAGCGCCTGCTCCTGGAGCGCGTCGACCATGTCGGCCCATCCGGCCGGGGTGTTGTCCGCCGGCACCGATCCGCCGCCGGAGAGCACGCTCCCGAGATGGAGGTCGGCGACCTGGGTCGGATCGGCGGCGACGTCGCCCCGCTCGGCCTGCGCCATCTGGCCGACCTTCTCAGCCAGCGTCATCCGGCCGAGCAGGTCGGCGACCCTGGCCTCGACGGGCAGCCTGGCGTCCCGGTAGGGGGCGGTCGCGCGGGCTGCCGCGCCCGGAGCACCGGGCGAGGTGGGTGCCGCCAGCACGGTGACGCCGAGGACGAGAGCCGCCCCGACGACCAGTGGTCGGACCCGGCGGGATCGCGAACCGGGACGCCGGTCGGTGGGTCGATGAGTAGTACCGAGGGACATCGTGTCTCCTTGCCCGAGCAGGACCGGCCGGTGGGCCGGGGCGGAGGTCGCCGGGACCAACGTAGGAAGACCGATTTCACCGCGTCAATGCGTAATTCCGTGATTGCTGATGATTTTTCGTCCACTTTCCGGCAGAACGGGAGTACCGTCCTGCCCATGCCGAGCGGGACGTCCCTGGAACGGCTGCGCGCCGCCAACCGGCGCGCCGTCCTCGCGCTCCTCGACACCGACGGACCCCTCAGCCGCGCCGACCTCGCCCGCGGCACCGGCCTCTCGCGAACCACGGTGTCCGGGCTCGTCACGGATCTGATCGCTGCCGGTCAGGTGATCGAGACCAGCGGCCGCGGTCAGCCGCACAAGGGTGGCAGCGGACGACCGCCGGTCCTGGTGGCCCTCAGCCCGGGCACCGGCGCCGTGGTCGGGGTCGACCTCGGACATCGCCACCTGCGGGTCGCGGTGGCCGACCGCAGCGGCACCCCCCTCGCCGAGGAGGCCGAGGCCGTCGACGTCGACGAGGACGGGAAGCACGCACTCGACCGGACCGCCGACGCCGTACGACGCCTCGTCGCGACCGCGGGGCTCTCCATGTCCGACGTGCACGCGGCCGGCATGTGCGTGCCGGCCCCGCTCGACCGGGGGTCGGCGCGGATCAGCACCGGGATCCTCCGTGGTTGGCGCGACCTGTCCCCCGGTGACGAGCTTGCCCGCCGGCTCGGCGTTGCCGTCCACGCCGACAACGACGCCAACCTCGGCGCGCTCGCCGAGCACACCCGCGGCGCATCCCACGGCACCGCCCATGCGGTCTACCTCAAGATCGCCAGCGGCATCGGCGCCGGGATCATCCTCGGCGGCCGGCTGCACCGCGGCGCCACCGGACAAGCCGGCGAGATCGGGCACGTCCAGGTCGGCGAGGACGGCGCCATCTGCCGCTGCGGGAACCGCGGCTGCCTGGAGACGCTCGCGGCCGCGCCCCGGCTGCTCGCCGTACTGCAGCCGGCGTACGACGAGCCACTGTCCCCCACCCGCATCCTCGAGCTCGAGCACGACGGCGACACCGCGGTCAGGCGGGTGCTGACCGACGCCGGCCGCACGCTCGGGCGGGCCGTCGCCGACCTGTGCAACAGCATCAACCCCGAGGTGATCGTCCTCGGCGGTTCGCTGGGCGCTTCGGTCGCGCTGCGCGACGGCGTCCGGGCTGCCGTGGACCGCTACGCCCAGCCCCAGACCGCCGCCGCCGTACGGGTGGTCGCCGCCGAGCTCGGCGACCGCGCCGAGCTGGTCGGTGCGGTCGCGCTCGGGATCGCCCGTTCCCGGGACGTCAGCTGACGCCGGGTCGGGCCGTCGTCAGAGCAGATCGAGCAGCCACGACGGGCGGACCGTCGCTGCACCGGCACCCGCGACCCGGGCGTCGAGCGCACGATCCGCGGTGACCACCGTGACCCGGTCACCGCGCGCGGCGGCGGCCCGCGCCTCGGCGACGATGGTGGCATCGCCGTCCCTGGGAGCGTGCACGGTGCGCACGTGCGCGTCGCGCCCCGGACGTACGCCGCCCTTCGCGCCGCCTTCGAGCACCAGAACGACCTGGTCCTGGGGCACGTCGGCGACGAGCAGCTGCTCGTGCAGCCGGCGCGCCGCGCCCGCGCGGTCCTTCCACCAACCGTCGGGGCGGGCACCGACCACGTTGGCGGCGTCGACGATCAGGACCGAGGTCATGGTGGCGGCCCGCTTCCGGCTCGTCTCACTTCAGGAACTTGGAGAAGTCCTTGGGGAGGTCGAGCTTCGCGGCGGCTTCCTCGTAGTCGACGTCGTCGCCCGCCGGCAGCCCGAACGGGTTCGCGGCCTGCTGCGCGGCCTTGGCCTTGGCGGCCTCGGCCTCCTGAGCGGCCTTCGCCGGGTTGCCGGACTTCCGCTGGCCGCCCTTGGCCCTGGCCTTCTGCGCCTGCTTGGCCTTGGCCCGCTTGCCGCCACCCGGACCGGCGCCGGGGAGACCCATTCCAGGCATGCCCGGCATCCCCGGGACGCCACCGAAGCCGCCGCCCTTGGCCATCTGCAACATCATCTTGCGCGCCTCGAAGAAGCGGTCGACGAGCCCGTTGACGTCGGCGACGGTGCGCCCGGAGCCCTTGGCGATCCGGGACCTACGCGACCCGTCGATGATCTTCGGGTTCTCCCGCTCGGCCGGCGTCATCGAACGGATGACCGCCTCGATCCGGTCGATCTCACGATCGTCGAAGTTCTCGAGCTGCTCGCGGATCTGACCGGCGCCCGGCAGCATCTTGAGGATCTTGGTCATCGATCCGAGCTTCTTGATCTGCTGCATCTGCTCGAGGAAGTCCTCGAGCGTGAACTCGCCGCCCTGACCGCTGAGCTTCTGCGCCGCCTTGAGCGCCTGATCCTGGTCGAAGGCCTTCTCGGCCTGCTCGATCAGGGTCATCACGTCACCCATGTCGAGGATGCGCGAGGCCATCCGGTCGGGGTGGAAGACGTCGAAGTCGGTCATCTTCTCGCCCGAGGAGGCGAACATGACCGGCCTGCCGGTGACCTGGCGGATGGACAGCGCAGCACCACCGCGGGCGTCGCCGTCGAGCTTGGTGAGGACGACGCCGTCGTACCCGACCCCGTCGAGGAAGGCCTGTGCCGTGGTCAGCGCGTCCTGGCCGATCATCGCGTCGACGACGAAGAGCACCTCGTCAGGCTGGACGGCATCGCGGATGCCGGCGGCCTGGGCCATCATCTCCGCGTCGACGCCGAGCCGGCCCGCGGTGTCGACGATGACGACGTCGAACAGGCGACGCTTGGCCTCCTCGAGCGAGGCGCGTGCGACACCGACCGGGTCACCGACGCCGTTGCCCGGCTCGGGGGCGAACACCGGTACGCCGACCTTGTCGCCGTTGACCTGCAGCTGCTGCACCGCGTTGGGGCGCTGGAGGTCGCAGGCGACGAGCAGCGGTGACTTGCCCTGCTCCTTCAGCCACGCGGCGAGCTTGGCCGCCAGCGTCGTCTTCCCAGCGCCCTGCAGACCGGCCAGCATGATCACGGTCGGCCCGGTCTTGGCATAGCGGAGCCGCCGGGTCTCGCCGCCGAGGATCGTGACCAGCTCGTCGTTGACGATCTTGACGACCTGCTGGGCGGGGTTCAGCGCCTGGCTGACCTCCTCGCCCCGAGCGCGCTCCTTGACCGCCGCGACGAACTCCTTGACCACCGGCAGCGCGACGTCGGCCTCGAGCAGGGCGATCCGGATCTCGCGAGCCGTGGCGTCGATGTCGGCCTCGGAGAGCCGGCCCTTGCCACGGAGGTTCTTGAAGGTGTCGGCAAGGCGGTCGGACAAGGTGGCGAACAAAGGAGATTCCTCAAGGACAGACGTACAGGGCGTGCAAGGGGCTCGAAGGGCAACTCTAACGTCGAAGCGGCTAGCGACCCGCGTCCGGCATACAGTGAGGAAGTGATGTACGTCGTGTTCGGTGCTGCCGGGATCCTGGTCCTGGTCTCCGTCGTCTGGGCCGGGCACCGGATGCTGCGCAACCCGACCGGCACCGGCGCCGGCGCTGCCGACGGCATGGGTGTCTTCATCGACGCCTTCGACCCGGGCCGCGCTCGCGCCGACCGCGACCTCAAGTCGAAGGACCACGAGAGCGAGGTCACGCCGTCCGCCGACGGCGACGACCACCCGATCGAGATCGACCACGTCACCATGCGGGCGCGGATCAAGCGCCCGGTGGCTCCGAAGCCTCCGGAGGGTCGAGCTTCTCGCGGATCGCGCCGACCGCCTGCGTGGCCCGCTGGGCGGACAGCACCGCGGCCGCACCGTCCTGCACGTAGAACACGTCCACGGCCTGCGGGCCCAGCGTCGAGATGTGGGCCGATCGCACCCACAGCCCCAGTTCCGCGAGCGCGGCGCTGACGAGGTAGACCACACCGAGCCGGTCCGCGGCGCGCACTTCGATCACCGTGGCCTGGTCGCTCGCCTCGGGTCGTACGACGACCGTGGGCGCGAGGTCGTGCCCCGACCCGCTCGCACGCGGGGCCAGCCGCGCGGCAGGGTCGAGCCGACGGGCGACCACCGAGTCGAACATGTTGCGCAGCCGACCCGCGTCCGGGTGGTCGTCAGCCACGTCCCACACCGCGACGGCGTACTCCCCCTGCGACCAGAGCCGCGCGGCGCGCACCTGGAGCCGCTGGAGCGCGAAGGTCGCGGCGCAGTCGGCCAGCAGCCCGACCCGGTCGGTGGACACCGTCGTGACGCGGGAGCCATCGGCGGCCGGCTGGACCGTGACCGCGAGCGAACCGGTGCGAGCGGCGTCGGGGATCTCGATCTCGTCGACGGGGACCGCAACTGCGACGCTGCCTCGTTCGAGGGCGACGGCCGTCCGGCGGGACAGGTCGCGGATCAGGCCCGCGCGCCATGACGACCAGGCCTTGGCCGATGTTGCCTTCGCGTCGGCCTGCGTCAGCGCGGTCAGCAGGGCGAGCGCCTCCGGGGTCCGGAGATGGTCGGCGAGCAGCTCGACGGTCGCGGGGTCGTCGAGGTCCCGAGTGGTCGCGGTGGTCACCAGCAGCAGGTGCCACCGGACCAGCTGGGCGATCAGGTCGACCGCTTCCTGGTCGAAGCCCATCCGGGTCGCGATCGCTCGGGCGACCGGCTCGCCGGCGGCGCTGTGCTCGACCGCGCCTCCCTTGCCGATGTCGTGGAGCAGCGCGGCGACGACGAGCACGTCGGGCCGCGACACGTCCCTGATCAGGGCGGCCGCCTCGATGCAGGTCTCGACGACGTGCCGGTCGACGGTGAACCGGTGGATCACCGAGGCATGCGGGAGCAGCCGGATCCGCTCCCACTCGGGCAGGATCCCCGCCAGCGCGCCGGTCTCCTCGAGGGTCTCCCAGACCGCGAGCAGGCCGGGTCCGGCCGCGAGCAGCCGCACCAGCTGGCGACGGGCCTCCTCAGGCCACGGGTCCGGCAGCGGCGGGCACTCCCGCACCAGGCGCGCGGCCGTCGGCGGCGCCAGGACGGCGTTGCGCCGGGCGGCCTCCGCCGCCGCGCGCAGCAGCAGCACCGCGTCGGAGCCGGGTTTCGCGCCGCGGTCGAGCACGACCTCGCCGTTCGACAGCGCGACACCGGGCGCCAGCCGCTCGAGGTCGGGTCGGCGCGGTCTGCCCGCGGGCGCGCGGCGCAGCGCGTCGTCAGCACGTCGCCAGACCAGCCGCGAGAGGTGGGCGAGCCGACGGCCCAGCTCGCGTACCTGACGCTGCGCCGCCTGGTCGTCGGGCAGCGCCATTGCCTCGGCAAGTGCCGACCAGTGCTCGGGGGCGATCCGGTCGCTCGCGCGGCCGGCGGCCGCATGCAGCTGGTCGCGTACGTCGAGCAGCTGACGCCGCGACCGTTCCAGGTCGGCCGCCGGGATGTCGACCAGCCAGGTCGCGGTCAGGCTCTTGAGCACGGTGGCATCACGGAGGCCGCCCTCGGCCTCCTTGAGGTCCGGTACCGACATGTGCGCGAGCTCGCCGATCAGCCGGTGCCGGCTGCGCACCAGCTCGTGCAGCTCGGGCAACCGCTGCCGCGCGTCGCGGCGCCAGTGCGCGAGCGCGTCGGCGCGCAGCCGCATCGTCAGGCCGGCGTCGCCGGCGAGGTGCCGGACGTCCAGCAACCCGGACGCGACCCGCACGTCCCTCGCGGCCGCCTCGAGCATCTCCCCCAGCGACCGCACCGAGTGGTCGAGCTTCGCCCCGGAGTCCCAGAGCGGGTACCAGACCTGTTGCGCCAGCTCCCCGACCTCGACGCCGTCGTCGGCGACGAGCACCACGTCCAGATCGGAGTACGGCGCGAGCTCGCCCCTGCCGTAGCCACCGACCGCTACCAGGGCCACGCCCGCGTCCGGCCCACCCGCGGCGTCGTACGCCCCGATGCAGAGGTCATCGGCCGCGTCCGTCCGCTCGGCTCTCTCAGCAGCGGTCATCTCGCGAAGTGTCGCGGTTGGTCGCGCGAAGTGTCACGCTTGGTCTCACGAATTGTCACAGTTGGTCTCACGAGGTGTCTCCGCTGGCGCCGCGAGGTGTGGCACCCGCAGCCAGGACCGACACCTCACGCCACCAACCCTGACACTTCGGCCGACCAACCCTGACACTTCGGCCGACCAAGCGTGACACTTGGCGGGGTCAGAGGGCCGCGGAGTCCTTGTCACCGGTCCGGACCCGGATCACGGTCTCGATCGGGCTCACCCAGACCTTCCCGTCACCGATCCGTCCGGTCTGGGCGGTCTTGGTGATGATCCCGACGATGTCTTCGGTGTCGCCATCGTCGACGACGATCTCGATCCGGATCTTGGGGACCAGCGCGATGTCGTACTCCGCGCCCCGGTAGACCTCGGTGTGGCCCTTCTGGCGGCCGTAGCCACTGACCTCACTGACCGTCATACCGGACACACCGAACGTCTCGAGCGCCTCCCGGACGTCCTCCCACTTGTGCGGCTTGATGACAGCCGTGACGAGCTTCATGAGGGTGCTCCTTCTGCGGTCGTGGAAGTGCTGGTCGAGGTGCTGGTCGAGGTCTGCGGCCACCGCCGCCGGTGGTCCGATCGTAGGCCGACTCGTCCTGGTCGACGAAGTCGATCCCGTCGACCTCGACCTCGTGCTCGGGACAAAGACAGGGACAGGGACAGAGCCAGAGCCAGAGCCAGACGGTGGGCCTGAGGGCAGACCGATCACCACGCGTCGTCGGGTGGGACTGGTCCCACCATCGTGCGACGAGGTTTCGCCACCGTCCGCTCGTTGTTTCGAGAGTGCAACGAGTTCCGGCCGAGCGTTACACGGCAGTTTCGGGTGACCTGGCCCGTGAAACCCTCTCAGCCCAGAAGCGCGTCAACGAAGGCCGCGGCGTCGAACGGCGCCAGGTCGTCAGGGCCCTCGCCGAGGCCGACCAGCTTGACCGGTACGCCGAGCTGACGCTGTACGGCGACCACGATCCCGCCCTTCGCGGACCCGTCGAGCTTGGTCAGGGCGATGCCGGTGACGGCGACCACCTCGGAGAAGACCTTGGCCTGGATCAGGCCGTTCTGGCCAGTGGTGGCATCCAGCACGAGGAGCACCTCGGTGACCGGGCTCTGCTTCTCGATGACGCGCTTGACCTTGCCGAGCTCGTCCATCAGGCCCTGCTTGTTCTGGAGCCGGCCGGCCGTGTCGACCACGACGGTGTCGATGCCGCGGTTAACGCCCTCCTTGACGGCGTCGAACGCGACGCTGGCGGGGTCGCCCCCTTCCGGGCCGCGGATGACCTCGACGCCCACCCGCTCGCCCCAGGTGCTGAGCTGGTCCGCGGCGGCCGCGCGGAACGTGTCGGCGGCGGCCAGCAGGACGGAGCGGTCCTCGGCGACGAGGATCCGGGCGATCTTGCCGACGGTGGTGGTCTTGCCGGTGCCGTTGACCCCGACCACGAGGACGACGCCCGGGTTACCGTCGGCGCCCGTCACCCGCAGCGCCCGGTCCATCGCGGGGTCGACGAGATTGATCAGCTCCTCCCGCAGGACGCCGCGCGCATCGGCTGCCTCGCCGCCCTCGACCCGCATCCGGGTGCGCAGCCGCTCGACGAGCTCCTGGGTCGGCTGGACGCCGATGTCGGCGCCGAGGAGCAGGTCCTCGATCGCCTCCCAGGTGTCCTCGTCGAGCTGCTCGCGGCTCAGCAGACCGAGCAGGCTGCGGCCGAGGGTGCCGGAGCCGGCCAGTCGTTGCCGGAGCCGGACCAGCCGCGATGCGGGGCGTTCCGGGCGCTCGAGCGTCGGCGTCAGCGTCCCGGCGGGCATCTCGACGCCCGGCTCCGCCTCGGTGACTCCGGTCTCCGGGGGCGCGATGACCTCGCCGGGCACCTGGGTCGGCGGCGCCGTACGAACGCCCCGCCGGCCGGGCAGCAGCCCGACCAGTACGCCGCCGAGGATGACCAGGGCGAGTACGGCGATCCCGATGACGAGGTAGAGCCACTCCATGAGGCTCATCCTCGCAGGGTCAGCCGGTGCGGCTGTGCAGGAGGTCTGCCTCGTCCTCACCGATCACGGGGGCCGCGTCGGCAGCCTTGCTGAGCGCGTCTCCGAACCACGGCACGGCAGGCATCGTCTCCCCGCGATGGGGATAGGCGACGTAGACGACGACCAGACCGGCAACGACCAGGCAGACCAGCATTGCGATCACGATCGAGAGCACGACGTTCGACTCCTCCGAGGCGGGTGACTAACAGGTGCGAGACGGTGTTGGCGCCCGGACCAGCGCCGTGTTCTTGAAGGTACCCGCTCACCGCGCCGTTACTCGATTCGCAGCCTGGGTCACGCGCATCGCGTGCGTCACACGCGCGCAGGACCGCCGTTCGGGTCGCGTTGCTGCCACCACTCGAACTCGAGCAGCTCGCTGGGCCGGGTGAGCACGTTGCGGGCGCGCGCCTGGACGTACTGCGATCCCTCGCGCCGGCGCTTGAAGTGGATCGTCTCCGGGACCACGCGGTGTACGTAGCCGCTGAGGTAGGTCTCGAGCATCCAGTGCCAGTCCTCGTAGGCGTACCCGTCGGCGACGGCCCGCGCGGCGAACGGGTGCTCCAGGTATGCCGTTCGTGGCGCCAGGCACAACGCGTCCCACGGGTTCGCGATCCGCAGCAGGGCCGGGTCGAAGGCGGGGTCGGTCTGGTCGGGCAGGAAGTAGAGGTTCTGCTGGTTCTCGAAGAACCAGTTGAGCTCCGGGTGTCCGATCACGCGGGCGTCCTGCGCGCACATCCGGAAGGCGTCGACGAGCCAGTTCTCGCTCCACAGGTCGTCGCCGTCGAGGAACGCCACCTGGTCCGCGGACGCCAGGCCGACGGCATGGTTGCGTACCTTGCCCTGGTCGGCGTACGAGACCTCGGCCACGGTGGCGCCGTTGTCGTCGGCTTCGGCAAAGGCCGCACGGGTGGCAGGGGTCGGGTTGTCGAGGACGACGAGCACCTCGACGTCGAGCCCGTCGGCACGCGCGAGAGCGGCGGCGTCGAGAAGACTGCGGAACGACAACCCCGCCATCACGCCTTCGGCATGCGCGGTGAGGATCGCGGCGACGTCAGGCACGATGCGCCCCCACGACCGCAGCCAGGGCACCGGCCGCACAGTCAGCTGGGCTGATGACCCTGGCCCGGGCAGCGGCCGGCAGCAGGTAGCGCGCAGCCAGTCCGTCGCGCTGCGCATCACCTTCGGTGACCACCCAGTCCAGGAGGTCGAAGCAGCCCTGGAAGTTGCCGCCGTCCGCATCGTCCTTCCCCGGCTCGGAGAGGACGGCGGCCAGCGACATCTCGTGACGCAGGGTGGGCCCGTACTTCACCAGCAACTGCCAGCCCAACGCGCTCCCCGCCACCACTACGCGCCGGGGGCCCAGGCCGCGAACCACGTCGAGCAGGCCGAGCAACTGGCGGGTCTCGGAGAAGCCGGCCCACGGCAGCGCGAGATCGACGGTCACGGCACGGTCGTCGAAGTCCGGCTGGGTTGGATCGTCGGTGGTCGCCACCACGACGGTCGCGTCGGGCTCCAGCGTCCGCAAAGCGTCCATCGCGGCAACCAGTCCCGCCCCGGGCGTGCCACCTGGTACGACGACCACGGTGTCGGCGCTCACCAGACCGAGCCGGCGGCGTACCTCTTCGGCCCGGGCGGTCGGCATCAGCATCGGATGCGTGTGCGGCGGCCAGCTGACCCAGCGCTCACGAGGGGTCTGCGCGATCAGCGGCTCGATCGCCGCCGCTTTGGCCACCAGGTCGCGCATCCGGTCACTGTCCAATCCGGCCAGCTTCGCCGCGCCGGCGGTGACGCCCTCCTCGAGCCAGCTGGTCCGGGTCAGGTCGTAGTCGGCCGCCCGGTGCAGCAGACCGGTCACGAGCGGCGGGTCCTGGCGTTCGCGGGCGTCGGGCGCCGGGACGCCGCCGTAGTTGGGCCCGAACGGCGTCGGTGAGCGGCCGGGTGCGTAGCAGCCGGCCCGGAGGTACTGCGCGAACGCCCAGTCGGGACCACTCGCGAGATCAGGGTGACGACCGACGTAGAACTCCTCGTCGAACAGCACCGTCGGCACCACCCGCTCGTCCCAGCCGACCGACAGCCAGTGGAGGAACGGGGCGACACCGGGACCGATCGCCACCCCCCGCTCGGCGAGCCGCTCCTGGTAGATCTCTGCGTTGAAGAGCCCGCTGATCCTGGCCCCGTCCCGCAGCCCGGAGGTCACGAAGTGGGCGATCGCCCCCTCGACGTCGTCGGCGATCGCTGCGTCACCGACCTGGGCGGCGTAGAAGCGCGGATGCGCGGCGGCACGGAGCCGGCGCGCGAGAGCCGGCCGCTCGACGCGGTCGCGATGGCCCACCGGCAGCAGCTTGCGCGGGATCCCGAGGTCGATCGAGGCGCCCCCGATGGCCCCCCCGATGGCCCCGTCGGGATCGGTCTCAGGGGAGGCGAACGCCGCGTCAGGTCGGCGGCGAAGCCGGATCGACCTCATCGGCAGTTCCTCCATCTGAGGTGGTCGACGGCGCGGGCGATGCTAGCATCGCGGATCGGATCCGCTCAGGGACGAGCGTCCTCCACTTCCCCCGATTTCTCGGAGGCATCCCCGCCTTGGACTACAGCGACGCTCTCGACGAGACGCTCGCACTGCTGAGAACGATCGAGCGCGACTGGTCGCCGGCCGTCCTTGCCAATGCGTTCGGGCCCGAGGCGATGGTGATGACCGACCTGATCGCTCGCCACGATCTCGCCATCGAGATCTTCAGCATCGACACCGGTCGGCTGCCGGAGGAGACCCACGCGCTCGCCCACAACGTCCATCGTCGGTACGGCGGGATCATCAAGATGATGTCCCCGGACCCCGACGACGTCCTTGCGTGGACGCGTCAGAACGGCCAGAACGGCTTCTACGAGAGCCTGGTGCTCCGCGAAGGCTGCTGCGCCGTCCGCAAGGTCGCACCGCTGGGCCGTGCCCTCGCCGGCAAGCGGGCGTGGCTCGCCGGCCTGCGCCGCGAGCACAGCGAGACCCGGCGCGACCTCGAGGTGACGGCCTGGGACGAGGTCAACGGCCTCCAGAAGTTCAACCCGATGCTGGACTGGACGACCGATCAGGTCTGGACCTACATCCGCGACCACTCGGTGCCCTACAACGAGCTCTACGACCGGGGCTACACGAGCATCGGGTGCGCCCCGTGCACGCGGGCGATCAGCCCCGGCGAGGACCAGCGGGCCGGCCGGTGGTGGTGGGAGGTCGACTCCATCAAGGAGTGCGGCATCCACATCAACCCGGTGACGGGCCGCTTCGAACGCACCACGTCTGCCCCTTTGTCAGACACCGAACTACCCGTAGCGCAGAATGGTCGCGCGCCGGGACAGCGGCAGGCTGAAAGCACCACCCATCAAGTGATGAACGACGGAGGAAATGCAATGCGGGTATTGATCCTTGGGGGGGACGGGTTCTGCGGTTGGCCGACGGCGTTGCACCTCTCGGCTCTTGGCTATGAGGTAGCGATCGTCGACAACCTGTCCCGTCGCAAGATCGACATCGAGCTCGAGGTCTCCTCGCTGACGCCGATCAGGCCCATGGGTGAGCGGCTGCGCGCCTGGAAGGAGGTCTCCGGCAAGGACATCGCGTTCCACGACATCGACGTGGCTGTCAACTACCAGCGCCTGCTCGATCTGCTCGAGGACTGGCAGCCCGAGGCCGTCGTGCACTTCGCCGAGCAGCGGGCTGCGCCGTACTCGATGAAGTCCAGCCGCCACAAGCGCTACACGGTCAGCAACAACCTCAACGCGACCAACAACCTGCTGGCTGCCGTGGTGGAGTCCGAGCTCGACATCCACGTCGTCCACCTCGGCACCATGGGTGTCTACGGCTACGGCACCGCCGGCATGCAGATCCCCGAGGGCTACCTCACCGTCCAGGTCGACGCAGGCGAGAACGGCCTGGTCGAGCAGGAGATCCTGTACCCCGCCAACCCGGGCTCGATCTACCACATGACGAAGACCCAGGACCAGCTCCTCTTCGCCTACTACGCCAAGAACGATCACGTCCGGGCGACCGACCTCCACCAGGGCATCGTGTGGGGCACCCAGACCAAGGAGACTCGTCTCGACGACCGGCTGATCAACCGTTTCGACTACGACGGCGACTACGGCACCGTGCTCAACCGGTTCCTCATGCAGGCGGCGATCGGCTACCCGCTGACGGTGCACGGCACCGGTGGCCAGACCCGGGCGTTCATCCACATCCAGGACACGGTCAAGTGCATCCAGCTGGCGATCGAGAACCCGCCGGCGCGCGGTGACCGGGTCTCGGTCTTCAACCAGATGACCGAGACGCACCGCGTCCGCGACCTGGCGAAGATGATCTCCGACCGCACCGGGGCCGAGATGGCACTGCTCCCCAACCCGCGCAACGAGGCCGACGAGAACGAGCTTCACGTCGCCAACGACCGCTTCCTGCACCTCGGGCTCACCCCCATCACCCTCAGCGAGGGCCTGATGGAGGAGGTCACCGAGGTCACCAAGAAGTACGCCGACCGCTGCGACGAGAGCAAGATCCCGTGCATCTCGGTGTGGAGCTCGGACGCGGCGGCAGCGAAGGCCGGCCTCACCTCCGCCGAGCGGGTCACCGAAGCGTTCGAGGACGCCGTCGTCGGAAACTGATCGTCCCCGGCACCACCCGGTGCCGGAAACCAGCAGCGAGCGTGGCGGCGCTCCAGTCCCAGTCCAGCTGACCGGGCGTCGCCTGCTCGCCGAGCTCCGGGACCGGGACCTCGCGGTAGACCGAGGACGCGGCCATCGCCTGGGCGTCCCAGCAGTTGCCGAGCCGCAGCACGTCGGGGTCGAAATCCGGATCGTCCTGGTCGGGTGGGAAGTAGAGCTCGCGGCCCTGCTCCCAGAACCAGTGGATCTCCGGGTGGACGATCAGTCGGCCCGGCTCGCTGACGCAGAGCGCGTGCGCGGCGACCAGCCAGTTCTCCGACCAGAGCGAGTCGCCGTCGAGGAGAGCGACGTACTCCCCCGTCGCCGCGGCCACGGCCGCATTGCGTACGGCGCCCGGATCGAGGGCGTCGGTCGTCACCAGCCGGACCCCGCGCGCCTCGACCCCGTCGACCGCCGCGCGGGTGGCCACCGAGGCACCGCCGAGCACCACCAGCTGCTCGACGCGGAGACCTGCGCGTCGCGCAGCGTCCCCAGCATCGAGGAGGCTGTGCAGCGAGATCCCGATCCGCGGTCCTTCGTCGCGCGCGACCAGGATCGCGGTGAGGTCGGCCCGGTCGTTCATCGCGCCTCCCCGGGCGCGAGGAGGCCGGCGATCGTCGTGCGATAGGCGGTGGCGTCGAACAGCTGGTGCACCTGCTCACGCAGCAGGGCGGACCGGCGGGTCGCCGCCGCCGGATCGGCGAGCAGCTGCTCGATGGCGGCGACGTAGGCCGCGGGATCGTCAGCCTCGGCGACGGGGTAGCCGGTCTCCGGCGTCACCACCTCCGGCACCCCCCCGACGGCGCTCGCGACGATCGGCAGCCCGCTCTGGGCACCCTCGAGGACGACGTTGGGGATGCCGTCCCATCCCGAGGTGTAGAGCAGGAAGTCGACGTCGTCGAGCGGCAGCTGGTCGAACCCGTTGTAGACACCCATCAGCCGGATGTTCGGGGGCAGCTGCCCGGGGTCGAGGTCGATGTCGTGGAGGACCGGCTTCCCCCAGGCACAGATCTCGAGCTCGGGCAGCAGCCGGGCGATCGCCACGACCAGGTCGAACCGCTTCTGCCGGTCGAAGCGCCCGGCCCACAGCGCCCGAAGCGGCAGTCCGGCTGCCCGCCGCCGCTCGAAGACGCCGGTCACGTCGACCGTCCACTCCGCCACCGGGTTGCGGAGGAAGATCATCCGGTCGGCGGCCGCCGGGGGCATCAGGAACCGATCGACCAGTTCCGCCCGTAGCCGGTCGCTGTCGAACAGGACCCACGAGAGGTGCTCGACGCTCTGTCGGAACGGCCCGACCGGGTAGCCGTAGCGGTGCCCGTCCTCGTCGATCTCCCAGGTGAACAGGTAGCCGCCCAGGTCCATCACCTCGGCGAGCTGGCCGCCGAGCTCGGAGACCAGCTGCCAGCCGAGCAGGCTGTTGACCAGGACCACCCGGCGCGGGCGCAGCCCTCGGAGGAGCGCGTCGAGTAGGTCACGCCGCGCCGGCTGCAGCATCCCTGCGACGTGTCGGGTCAGGTCGAGCACCCGCACGTCGTCCGGGAAGAGCTCGGGCCGCTCGAACACCGGCAGGTCGGTGGCGATGACCGCGACGCTGTCGGGACCACCGGCGGCGCGCGCGGCATCGGTGAACAGACCGGCGACCCGGGCAGCGCCACTCATCCGGCAGTGCGGCACCAAGACGATGGTGTCGATGGTGTCGTTGGCGTCCAGGCCGAGAGACGAACGCGCGGCGGCGACCTCGTCGGCCATCCGGGCGGCCGGGTGGGCGTGCGGCGGCGCGATCGTCGGGAGCTCCGCGCGGAGCGGTGCGTGGATGCCGGGCTCGAGCTCCGCAGCCTTCGCGATCTGCTCGCGAAGGACATCCGTCTCGAGCCTTCGGCGCCTCGCGAGTACGGCGACCACGCCTTCCTCCAGCCAGCTGGACTGTCGCAGGTCGCGCTCGTCGGACCGGTGCAGCAGCTCTGGCAGGAGCAACGGGTCCTGGCGACGGGCGGCGTCCTCGTCCGCCGCTCCCCCGTGGTGCCGACCGGCCGGGCTGGGCAACCACTGCGGCTGGTAGCAGCCACGAGTGAGGTAGTGGTGGAAGATCCAGCGCGGGTGCGACTGCAGGGCCGGGTGGTGGTCCAGATACCAGTCCGGGTCGAACAGCGGGGTCGGCACCACCTTCCGACTCCAGCCGACGTCGAGCCAATGCAGGAACGGCAGCTCCCCGTCCGGGACCGTCAGGTCGAGCTCGGCCAGGCGCTCGGCGTACCACTCCTCGTTGAAGAAGGCGCTGATCCGCAGGCCGCTGCCCGCGCCGTGGTCGAGGAAGTGGTCGATCACCGCGTCGACGCCCGGGTCGTCGCCGAGTCCGGCCCGCTGCGGCTCGGTGAGCTGGGCGAGGTAGAAGCGAGGGTGGGCGCACCAACGCAGGCGCTCCAGCACGGCCGGGTCGGCCGGACGGGACCGGGCCGCCTGCTGACGCTTCTTCCTCACTCGCCGGCCGGCGCCTTCCCGATCCGTGCAAGGTCCTGCACCCGGTCGATGGCCATGGCCGGGAGCTTGCGGACGATCGAGCGCCGGTTGCTGCTCTCCTGGCCGAGCGAGGTGTCGCGACGGCGCTTGAAGATGATCGTGTCCCGCACCAGCACGTGCTCCCAGCCGGCCGCCATCGACTCGATCGAGAACTGCCAGTCCTGGAACGAAAGCCCGTTGGGGATGTCTCTCGCAAGGTAGGGGATGGCGAGGTGTGCCTCGCGCGGCGTCATGCACAGCGAGTCGTGATAGTTCCGGACGTAGGCGAAGTACGGCGTGAACAGCGGTGAGCTCTGGTCGATGTGGACGAGCACCGAGTTGCCACCGTCGAACATGACGTTGAGCTCCGGGTGGGCGATGACCCGCCGGCCTTCCTCTGCCGCCGCGTCGAGAGCGGCGATGCCCTCAGCCAGCCAGTTCTCGCTGAACAGGTCGTCGGCGTCGAGGAAAGCGATGTGGCGGCCGCTCGAGCGGGCGACGGCCGCGTTGCGCACCCGGCCGAGGTCGCCCTCGTTGAAGTCCCATCGCTGCCAGTGGTCGAACCGCGCCTGGTCGAAGAACGCACGGGTCTGTTCGGTCGCATCGTCGAGCGCGACCACGGTCTCGACGACGTAGCCGCGGTCGCGGGCGGCTGCGACGGCGAGGTCGGCGGAGCGCATGGTCGGGCCGCAGACCACCGTCTCGCTGTGGGCGGTGACCAGGAGTGACAGGTCAGTCATCGTCATCGACCCGCGCCTCGAGCAGCTTGCCCACGATCCCGGCCAGGACCCCGTCGTCGGCGATCGACCGGACCTTCGCTGCCACATGGTCCGGGAGCTGGTAGTCCTCGATCAGTCGGACGGCGGTCGACGCGGCATCGACGAGGACCCCGTCGACCAGCTCCACGTGGCGATAGAAGTAGCGCACCGACGGGCCGATCTCCTGGCCCAGCGGCCCGCGCCGCAGCCCGGTGAACCCGAGATAGACCCGCTCGGAAGCGCTCAGCGCCCGGCCGTACGGCGTCAGCGCGTCGAGGAACAGTCGCGACCCGACGGCCACGATCGCGTCGACGCACAGCGACCGGAGCAGCTCGACCAGCACCTGCTGACTCATCAGCGGACCGAGGCCATGAGCGGTCTCGGCGAAGTCGACCCTCCGTACGCCCGGCGGTGTCGCTGCCTCGGGGACGGCGCCGGCCGCCGTCGTCACGACGACCACGTCGTGCGGCTCGACCTCCGCCAGCAGCCCCGTCAGCAGTCGCGTGACCAGGGAGTCGCCGGGGTCTTCGACGACCAGGACGATCCGGGCGCGTTGGAAGCCGAGGGCCTCCTGACTCGAGTAGAGCGCGCCGAGCTGGTCGGCCACGACCAGCCACGGGATCGGCATCATCCGCGGCCGCGAGATCTCTGGCCACAGGTCGCCGACGAGCGGCTCCACCTCGGCCGCCTTCGCGAACATCTCACCGAGCTTGCCGTGGTGCAGGCGCCGATGGACGTCGGATCGGCGCTCGGCGAGTTGCTTGACGACCTCGTCGGAGGAGAGCCCGAGCACCTTGGCGAGCTTCTCGATGCCCATGACCGGCTCGCCGACCTCGCCGGCGGCCCGTCCTTCACTCAACCACTGCGCATAGGGATGGAGATCGCCGTCGCGACGCCTGGGGTGACGCTTGAGGTAGGACTCTGTCGAGAAGTTGGGGTCGGGTGTGAACCGGGCCGCGGGACCCTGGCGCAGGAAGTGCCGCACCGGGTCCACTGCGGGGTTGTCCAGGACACCCGGCGCCTGCAGGAGGTAGTGGGCGATGTCGAACTGGTCGCGCACGAGATCGTACTCAGCGTCCTGACCGGGCGGCTGCTGGTGACGCAGCGCTTCGCCGACGCGCTCGTCGAACGCGGGACCGAGGTTGCTCGGCACCACCGACGGCGTCCGGTGACGGTCGGTCGAGGACGTCCAGGCTTCCTGAGAGCCGCTGCGATCACTCCGCCGCAGGAGGTGGCGTCGGAGTCGACCTGGCGCGGCTTCGGTCACTGGGTAGTCCCCTCGCTCTGGGCGCGGAACCACGCCCAGGTCCTGCGGATGCCCTCGTCGAGGGACATCGTCGGGTCGAACCCGAAGCCCTCTCGTGCCTTGTCGATCTCGCACCAGGTCTGCACGACCTCGCCGGCGCGGAAGTCGGTGTACTCGACGTCGAGGTCGAGGCCGGTCGCGCTCCGCACCAGCTCGAGCAGCTCGTTGACCGTGGTCGGCTTGCCGCTGCCGAGCTGGAACGCCCCGATCGCGTCGCCGTCGACGGCCACCCGGATGCCCTCGACCAGGTCTCCGACGTAGAGGAAGTCGCGGGCCTGGCTTCCGTCGCCATAAACGACGAGCGGCTTGCCGGCGAGGATCTGCTTGAAGAAGTGGGCAACCACCGAGCCCTTGTGGAACGAGCGCGGACCGTAGATGTTCGAGAAGCGCAGCGCGCAGCCGCGCAGGCCGTAGGCGCCCGAGTAGGCGCTCAGGTAGCCCTCGAGCATCAGTTTGGAAGCGCCGTACGGCGACGTCGGCTGCGCTGCCATCCGCTCGTGCACCGGCGGCGGCACGTCACCGACGATCGCGCCGCCGGTCGACGCGGCGACGACCCGGTTGACCCCCAGGGCGCGGCACTCCTCGAGCAGGTTGAACGTGCCGATGACGTTGTTCTCGAAGTTGTGGGCGGGGTTCTCGATGCTGTCCATCACCCGGGTGTCGGCAGCGAGGTGTACGACGGCGTCCTGACCCTCGAGCGCCCCGCGGAGGTCTGTCCGACTACGCAGGTCGCCAGCCACGAACCGCACCTCGTCGTGGTCGAGATTGGCACGATCGCCGAGAGACTCGTTGTCGAGCACCGTCACCGCATAGCCACCCGACTGCGTGAGGTGATCAGCGAGGTGCACGCCGATGAAGCCAGCGCCCCCCGTGATGAGCACGCGCTTCATTTGAATCCCTTCCATCGCCAGGCAGCGGGACACCTTAACAACCGGCGCCGTGACCCACGCTAATCAGGTCCACCCCTCACGCGCGAGGTTTCTGCAAAGTTCCAGGCAGGATCATCCGCCCGGATGACGCGCGCGGCCGCCCGCCGGACCGCGTGACGCGGTCCGGCGGTCCCGGTCAGAGGCGCCTGAGGGCGAAGCCGATCCGAACCTCGCGCTTTGCTCCATCGCAGCGTCGCTTGTTCGAGGCGAAGTGACTGCGCTTCTGCCGGTCGTAGCACCGGAAGACCGGCACGTTGGCCCCGAAACCCTTCCGCGGCCGGACGAAGCCCACCCGGCGGACGGGCTTCCACCCGCCGCGGCACTTGG
This sequence comes from uncultured Actinomycetota bacterium, assembly GCA_963756795.1. Taxonomy (GTDB): domain Bacteria; phylum Actinomycetota; class Actinomycetes; order Propionibacteriales; family Nocardioidaceae; genus Nocardioides. Next base: position 354,419 of record CAVWPK010000011.1, read on the forward strand.
CCACGTAGAGGGCGTGGTCGCCCCTGCGCGTGCAGTCGAAGACCTGCTTCCAACCCGCCTTCCCGTGCGCGAGAAGGTAGCCGGTCGGGCCCACGCGTCGGAACGACCTCGACTGGGGGGCCTCTGTCGACGAGAGCCGCTTGCCCTTCCGGTTCTTGTACGTCGTCAGCTCGACCCGGTTGAACGCGGTGCCGCTGGGGACGACCTTGACCTGTCGCCGGAACAGGTAGCGGTGCGTGAACTTCTGGCCGGGGAACAGCTTCACGTAGTAGACGTAGAACTTGCTGCCGGTGCTCCAGCTGCTCCCCTTCATGCCACCGATCGACGGGTAGGCGTAGAGCTGCTTGGACTTGTGGTTGCGGATGTGGCCGCCCCACTGGTCGACGTACTGGTCGGTCGCCGTCGAGACCAGCGGGTAGGTGTCGGTCCAGTTCTTCCACTTCTTGGGGTTGCCGTCACCGTCGAAGAGCGCGTCGTGCTGACGCGCCTCCGGCGTGGCGCCCGTTCCGACCTCGGAGGCGAACATCCGGAAGCCGCGCTTGCCGGACGCGTCGAAGCCGATCCAGCGGTCGAGCGCGGAGTTCCACGCGATGTAACGCGCCTTCTCGCTGATCCCGCCGATCTGGGTGGACTTGCCACCGATGCCCTTCTCGTCGAATGCGCAGTAGGCGTCCTTCACGGGCGTCGCGGGGTGGCAGTAGTACTTGAAGAACTTTCCTGGCAGGCCGTTCTCGCCCGCGCCGACCCTGGCGCGCGCGACCTGGATGCCCGACGGCCCGGGCTGCGGACCGTGCGCGGTCTTGAAGAACATGTAGTAGAAGTTGCCGACCTTGACCACGCGACCGGTCCCGGCGTTGGTCACGCCGGTGCTGATCGTCGCGTCGACGCCGGTTACCACCACGTTGTTGGGGTAGTTGGGGCGCTTCCAGGTCTTGCCACCGTTGGTCGTCTCCACCATTGCCATCCGCCAGACGGTGGTGTCGCCGTAGTGGTCACACTTGTCCTGGCCGGGGCCCTTGCCCTCGGAGTGGTAGAACGCGATCCAGTGCCTGGCGGTGAGCTTTTGGATGGAACCCTGCATCCAGGCGCCGCACTCGTCGAACTTCCCGGCTGAGCCGCGGTTGATGATGATCCGCGGCCTCGAGATCCGGGCGTTGTTGTTGGAACGCCATTCGATCGTCCGGCTGGTCCCGAAGTAGGCGAACAGCTTGCCGCCGCGCCTCTCGGAGAAGAACGGGTTGTCGCCCTGGTCGGTCGGGCCGGTGACCCGCTGCTCGGGGCCGAGCTGGACCGCGAAGCCCAGGGAGTCGCGCTCCGCGTCAGCCTCGGCCGGCGCGACGGCTGCCGGCGCCGGCGCCGGCGCCGGCGCGGTGGCAGCGACCTCAGCGGACGGCAGCAGCGTCACCGACAAGGTCGCCGCGGTCAGAGCGACGAGACCGAGTCGCCAATTAGGTCGGCGGACAAATATGTTTACGGCGCGCGGATTCAATGACTTCTCCCCTGGATGTCCCTCCACCGCGGACTGCGGTCGGACTCAGTCTAAAGCACACTTCGACGCGTCCGGAGGGGAATTGGCGGCCTCTGACCGATCGGACCACTGGTCATCCGTTGTGGTTACATGACGGCGTGGAGGACGGCGCGCATCCAGGCCGATCGTCGCCAGACGACAGGCTCGACCAACCTCGTCAGATCGTCCTCCACCTGGGCGCCGGGAAGACGGGGACGTCGTCGCTCCAGTATCGGCTCGCCGCCAACCGCGACGTTCTCGCCGCACACGGCACCCTCTACCCGCGCACGCCCGGGGGCGCCCGCCATACCCGCCTCGGCATGTTCGCCAAGTCCGACGAGGACCTGGTCCGCACCGGCGCCTGGCGCCGGATGGGTCGACCCGACCCGCGGCGGTTCCGCCGCCGGTTCCGTCGTCGCCTGCTGCAGGAGGTCGCCGACGCCGACGCCCGCCAGGTGCTCTTCTCCGACGAGGCGCTCCTCGGCCTCCCCGAGGACGCGATCCGGCGGCTGCGCCGGCTCACCCGCGCTATCGGCGGCGACGTCCGTGCTGTGGTCTACCTCCGTCGGCAGGATGAGCGGCTGGTGAGCCAGTACCAGCAGGAAGTGAAGACGGGAGGCATCACGACCCTGGCCGACTGGGCGGCGTCCGGCTATGGCGCCCACCTCCACGACTATCACCAGCGGCTCACCACGTGGCGCGACGTGCTCGGCCCGTCGGCGATCGTCGTACGTCGCTTCGAGCGCAGCGCATTCGTCAACGGCTCGCTCTACGACGACTTCCTCGACGCTGCCGGCATCGCGCTGGCGGCGGACCTGCTTGCGCCGGTCGAGACCCGCAACGAGAGCCTGGACGCCGAATCTCTCGAGTTCCTCCGCCTGCTCAACCTGCACCGCGTCCGCAACGAGGATGCGGAGCCGGGCTACATCGACAACACGGCCGTGGTCGAGCGACTGCGCGAGCAGGAGCAGGGTGCGATGCTCACCCTTCCGGACGCCGCCCTCGACCGCGAGATGGAGCGCTGGGAGCAGTCGAACCGGGCGACGGCGCTCGAGTTCCTCGACGACGCTGACGGCGTGCTGTTCCGGGAGCAACGGCGCGAGGGACACACCACCACGCTGCAACGGCTCGACCCTGTCCGGCTGGACCACTTCGCGGAGCTCGTCAGCCTCACCGCCGAGGTCCGCGGCCAGCTTCAGATCATTGCCGAGACCGCCCGCGGCTGAGCCGGCAGGCAGGTGCTTGAATCGTCCCATGCCCCGAGCCGTCGACGTCGTGCTGCACATCGGGACGGGCAAGACTGGTACGACGACGATCCAGAGCGTGCTCGGCCGCAGCCGACCCGCGCTCGCTGCCGGCGGCACGCTGTACCCGCGCGCGTTCGGGCGTCGGCGACACCTGGGGTTCGGGTTCCTCGTCCTGCCGGACGCACAGCTGGTGCGCTCGCCGGAGTGGCTCCGGGCCGGCAACGCCGACCTGGACCCGGAGGAGTTCCGACGGAAGGCCCGCCGACGTCTGAAGCGGGAGATCACGCCCGACGTACGCCGCCTGCTCATCTCCGAAGAAGGTCTCTACCGTCGCAACGCGACGGCCGTCACCCGCGTTCGTCAGTTCGCGGAGGCTCGTGGCGGGTCCACCCGCGTCGTGATCTACCTGCGCCGCCAGGACGACCATCTGTCGAGCAACTACCAGCAGGTCGTCAAGGGCGGTGCCATCGCACGGATTGCCGAGTGGGCGGGCACCGACCTGCATCAGATGTACGACTACCACCGTCACCTCGTCCGCTGGCGCGACCACGTCGGGCCGGCGACGTTCGTCGTCCGGACTTTCGAACCCGAGCGCTTCCTGGGCGGGTCGCTGGTGGCCGACTTCCTCGACGCGGCTGGGCTCGACGTCGACGAGGCAGAAATGGCCCCGGCCGAGCGTCGCAACGAGAGCCTGTGCGCGGAGGCAGTGGAAGTCCTCCGCCTGCTCAACGTCCACCGGGTGGAGAACGAAGGGGCGCGGGCGGGGCTGATCATCAACCGAGATCACATCCAACGGTTGCAGCAAGTGCCCGGCCCTACCCTGACCCTGCCCGCCGCAGCCCTCGACCGCTTCCAGGAGCGATGGGCGGCGAGCAACCAAGCAGTCGCGCGCGACTTCCTGGCCGACTCCGACCACGACGGCGAGCTCTTCCGTGCGACGAGGCGGGACGACCGGACGACGACCCAGCAGGTCCTGGACCCGGCGCGCCTCGACCACTACCTCGAGCTTCTCGAGGTTCCCGAGCAGCAGTTCGGCGCACTACGACGGATCGCCGAGCGCGAGGCACTGGCCGCAACGACCGCGGGGTCGCTGTGATGTCATGACCGACGCGACCACCCCGACCGGCACGGTCCGGCCAGACGTCATCCTGCATCTCGGCATCGGCAAGACGGGTACGACGACCATCCAGCACTCCATGCGGCTGAGTCGCCCCGCGTTGGCGGAGCACGGGTACCTGTACCCCCGCACCCCGGGACCGGTCCGGCACGCCAAGTTCGGCCTCTTCTTCCGTTCTGACGAGGAACTCGACTCGATGCCGGCCTGGCACCAGCTGCGAGCGCAGTCGCCGGAGCGGTTCCGCCGACGGTTCCGCCGACGGCTGATGGCAGAGATCGCTGACGCGCAGCCGGACTGCGTGGTCTTCTCGGACGAAGCGTTGTACGGGCTGTCCAGGCCGAGCGTGGCGCGGCTGCGTGAGTTCGTGGACGAGCTCGGCGGAGAGGTCCGGCTGGTCGTCTATGTGCGGCGTCAGGACGAGCACCTGACCAGCTACTACCAGCAGCACGTCAAGATCGGCGAGACCCGCCGGCTGGTCGAGTGGGCCGCGGACGACCGTGCCTCGACCTACGACTACGCGCGCCGGCTCGCCCGATGGGAGGAGTCGATGGCGCCCGCCTCGCTCGTCGTACGACGGTTCGAGCGCCGCGCGTTCGCGGGCGGATCTCTCGAGGCGGACTTCCTGGACGCGGCGGGGATCGTCGGGGTGCCCCCGGTCACGGTGCCGCGGGCGAACGAGAGCCTCGACGCGGAGACGGTCGAGCTTCTCCGCATCTACAACATCTACCTGGTTCGTCATGCCGGGGAGACCGCCGGGCTGATCGACCACCGCGAGCTGGTCCGCAGGCTCCAGGCACCCGGCACCGGTCCGACCCTGACCCTGCCGGACCACCAGCTCGAGGAGTTCCTGGCGCGCTGGCACCGCTCCAACGCCGAGGTCGCGTCGACCTACTTCGGGGAGGCGGAGCTGTTCGCGGGCGGCCGCAAGGACGGGACCACGGCCGAGCAGAACCTCGACCCGGCCCGCCTCGACCACTACCTCGAGCTCCTGGAGATCCCTCAGGAGCAGCACGCTCCGATCCGGGCGATCGCCGAGCGCGAGGCGGTCCGACCGCAGGCCTAACGGACCAGCGGTGCGACCGCTGCTCGCACCTCGTCGGGCAACGGGACCGTCGGCCGCCCCGGGTCGGTGTTGTCGACATAGACGTGGACGAACCGGCCCTCGGCCGCGGCGAGCGCGCCGCCGCCGTCGGGATCTCCCTGGAAGATCCCGACCCGGTAGACGATCGACGACGTGCCGAGCCGCTCGACGCTGATGCCGAGGTCGAGAGACCCCGGGTAGGTGACCTCGGCGAAGTAGCGGCACGACACCTCGGCCACGACGCCGATCGCCGGCAGCGCCCGGATGTCGACCCCGACCGCCGCGGCGAGCTGGTCGTTGACGACGGTGTCGATCAGCTCGAAGTAGCGCGCGTTGTTCATGTGGCCGTAGACGTCGATGTCGGCCCAGCGCAAGGTGGCGCGGTCCCAGGCGACGTACGACGACCGCGGTGGCCGCTCCGCGGCCACCGCTACGCGCTTTCCTGGCGGAGCCGCTGGCTGATGACGGTCGAGACGCCGTCGCCGCGCATGGTGACGCCGTAGAGCGCGTCGCCGACCTCCATGGTGCGCTTCTGGTGGGTGATCACGAGCAGCTGGGAGTCTTCCCGCAGCTCCTCGTAGATCTCCAGGAGCCGCCCGAGGTTGACGTCGTCGAGGGCCGCCTCGACCTCGTCGAGGATGTAGAACGGCGACGGGCGCGCCTTGAACAACGCGACCAGGAACGCGACCGCGACCAGCGATCGCTCACCACCCGAGAGCAGGGACAGCCGCTTGATCTTCTTGCCCGGCGGCCGGGCTTCGACCTCGACCCCGGTGGTGAGCATGTTGGACGGGTCGGTGAGGACCAACCGCCCCTCACCGCCGGGGAACAGCCGGGAGAACGTGTGGTCGAAGGCAGTGCTGACGTCGGCGTAGGCCTCGGTGAAGACCTGCTCGACCCGGGCGTCGACGTCCTTGACGATGTCGAGCAGGTCCTTGCGGGTCGCCTTGAGGTCCTCGAGCTGCTCGGTGAGGAACTTGTGCCGCTCCTCCATCGCGGTGAACTCCTCGAGCGCGAGTGGGTTGACCCGGCCGAGCATCGTGAGCGCGCGATCGGCGGACCGCAGCCGCTTGACCTGCTGCTCGCGGACGTAGGGCACCGTCCTGGGCTCCACGTCCGGGTCGGCCCGGTCGGCCCGGTCGGCCCGGTCGGCCCCGTCGGCCCGTCGCCGGGCTCGGCCGCGGTGGGGGCGTCGGTCGGGATCTCCCACACCGGGACCGGCTGGTCGGGGCCGTACTCGGCGACCAGCGCCTCGGCCTCGATGCCGAGCTCGTCGAGAGCCTTGGCCTCGGTCTGCTCGATCCGCATCCGCTGCTGGGCGCGGGCCAGCTCGTCGCGGTGCACCGAGTTGACCAGCTCGTCGTGCTCGCGACTGAGCTCACGGAGCCGGCCCCGGACCATCATCAGGTCCTGCTCGCGACCGCGGCGTGACTCCTCGACGCCCTTGCGGGCCCGGATCGCCCGGTCGATCGAGACCTCCAGCCGGCCGAGCACGTAGGACACCGCCATCGCGACCGCTCGGCCCGCACGGCCCTCGCGCAGCAGCCGCTCGCGTCGTTCCGCCGCTCGCGCCCGCGCCTGCCGCTCCGACTCGGCGGCCTTGCGGATCTGGTCGACCCGGCCGTGAAGCGCCCGTCCGCGCTCCTCGGAGGTGCGCAGCGCGAGCCGCGCCTCCATCTCGGTCTGTCGGGCGGCGCGGGTGGCCTGGGCCAGCCGCTCCTGCTCCGCGGTGTCCGGCTCGTCGTCGCCGGCTTCCTCGGCCGAGGCCAGCCGGTCCTCGAGCTCGACGATGCCCGTGGCGGCGTGCACACGCGCCGTCTCGGCCTGGGCGATCGCCTCGGCCAGACGCTCCGCCTCGGCGCGCGCCGAGCGGGCGAGCGAGCCGTGCTGGCCCAGCTCCTCGGCCACAGCTGCCAGGGTCGCGTCGGACTCGTGCAGCTTGGCCAGCGCGACGTCGGCGCGGCGCTTGGTCTCCTCGCGCTCGCCCTCGAGCCGGAGCAGGTCGAACCCGAGCCGCTCGCTGGCAGCCACCGCTTCGGCGAGGGCGGAGGTGGCCTCGTCAACGGCGGCCTGGATCTCGATCAGGCTCTGCTGGGCGTTGGACCCGCCGGCCGCGAAGTGGGCACCGAGGAGGTCGCCGTCACGGGTGACCGCCACGACGTCGGGATAGTCGGAGACCAGGCTCCGGGCGGCGGCGAGGTCTTCGACGACCACGGTCTTGTGGAGCAGGCGGGTGAGCGCCGGCCGCACCTCGGTGGGGCAGTCGACGACGTCGGCGGCGTACCTGACGCTGCCGGGGCCGCCGGGCAGGTCCGGCCACCCGCCGCGGTCGGCCGTCCCGCCGCCGAGCAACAGGCCGGCGCGGCCGAGGTCGTCGGTCTTGAGGTGGCTGATCGCGTCGACGGCGGCATCGGCGTCAGTGACGGCAACCGCGTCGGCCGCCGCTCCCAGCGCGCTGGCAACGGCCGCCTCGTAGCCGGAGCGGACGTTGACCAGCGCGGCGACGGAGCCGAGCAGGCCGGAGATCGTGTCGGAGGCGGCGAGCAGGGCTCCGGCACCGTCCTTGCGGGCGAGGCCGAGCTCGAGCGCCTCCTTGCGGGCGCCGAGGGCCGACCGGTCACGATCGGCCTGCTGGCCCTCCTCCCGGATCTTGGCGAGGCGCTCGTCGACATCCTCGAGGGCAGCGACCGCGGCTTCGTGCTCGGCGTCCAGGCCTTCCTCTCCGGCGTCGAGACCGGCGACCTTGGTCTCGAGGGCAGTGAAGTCGTGGTGGGCACGCTCCGCACGGGCGAGCGCGTCGGCCCGGGCCGATTCGAGCCGGCCCTTCTCCTCCTCCGCGGCGGTCGCCCGGGTGCGCAGGGCGTTGACCTGGCCGTGCAGGCGGGCGAGGCCTTCCCGACGGTCGGCCGCCGCGCGCAGCAGCCCGGCGACGCGGCGCTCCTCGTGGGCGGCGGCTTCCTCGGCAGCCTTGCGGGCGGTGACGGCGTCCTCGAGCGCGGTCTGGTGCTCGGCGACCAGGGCGAGGATCTCGACTTCTTGCGCAGCCAGCCGATCGGCCTCCGCGTCGAGCTCGACCGGATCCCTCCCGTGTTCGTCCTCGGTCTCCTGGATGCCGGCGGCGTTGCGGACCCTTTCGGCAGCCAGGCTCTGGGTGCCCCGCAACCGCTCCCGCAGCGCTCCCAGGGAGGAGAGCGTCTCCTGAGCGGCGGACAGGGCCGGCAGGTCCTCGCGGAGCGCCGCCTCGAGCTCGGCCTCGCGCTCGCGGCCGGCGGCCAGGGCCTGCTCGACCTCCTCCCGACGGGCGACCAGCACGCTCTCGTCGGCGAGCTCCTGCTCCAGGGCGGTCTGTGCCGCGACCAGGTCGTCGGCAAGGATCCGGGCCTTTGCGTCGCGCGCGTCGGCCTGCACCGTCGCGGCGCGACGGGCAACCTCGGCCTGCCGACCGAGCGGCTTGAGCTGGCGACGGATCTCGCTCAGCAGGTCGTTGAGGCGGGTCAGGTTGCCATCGGTGGAGTCGAGCTTGCGAAGGGCCTTCTCCTTGCGCTTGCGGTGCTTGAGGACACCGGCCGCCTCCTCGATGAACCCGCGTCGGTCCTCGGGAGTCGCATGCAGGATGGTGTCGAGCTGACCCTGGCCCACAATGACGTGCATCTCGCGGCCGATGCCGGAGTCGCTGAGCAGCTCCTGGACGTCGAGCAGCCGGCAGGGCGTGCCGTTGATCGCGTACTCCGAGCCACCGGAGCGGAACATGGTCCGGCTGATGGTCACCTCGGAGTAGTCGATCGGAAGCGCGCCGTCGGAGTTGTCGATGGTCAACATCACCTCGGCGCGGCCGAGGGGCGGGCGGCCCGCCGTACCGGCGAAGATGACGTCCTCCATCTTGCCGCCGCGCAGGCTCTTGGCGCCCTGCTCGCCCATCACCCAGGCAAGGGCGTCGACGACGTTGGACTTGCCGGAGCCGTTGGGACCGACGACGCAGGTGATGCCGGGCTCCAGTTGGAGCGTGGTCGCCGATGCGAAGGACTTGAACCCCTTGAGGGTCAGGCTCTTCAGATACACCCAGGCTCCCTTGGTCGGAAATGGTCACGGCGACACGAACGGCGCCGATCCTGTCAGGTGGACCGGGCACGCCGTCGCGGGGGAAGCTCGGCGGCCCTACCCTACCCGTCGGCGGCGGCCGACCACGGCAACCCGGCGGCGGTGTCGGACGGCCAGATCCCGCGCTCGCTCGTGAGGAAATCGAGGAAGGACTCCCGGATCGCCGCGGACCGGTCGTCGGCGATGATCTTCGTCAGGTCGCGGGTGACGACCTCTCGTTCGACGTCGAAGCCCTGACCGCGGGCATGGGCCACGAGTCCCCGCGTCGTCGCCTCGACGTCGCGGGTCAGGTCCTCGTAGGTCAGAAGCAGCCCGAGGTCGGCGTGCTCGGCGTGTACGGCGCTCAACACCTGCTGGTTGTGCACCACGCTGACCAGCTGGTGCAGGATCCGGCGGTTGAGGTCATCGCCCTCGAGTGCCGCCTCCGCCGGTCCAGCCTGGTCCCCCCGGGCGGTGGAGTGGAAGACCCCGGTGGCGCGCGCGACCACGGTGGAGATCGCCTGGTCGAGGGCGTTCCGAACGAGGAGGACGAGGAGGACGCGTTCGAAGCGCTCCTGCGCCCAGGCGACCATCTGCGACATCGCCTCTCCCTGCCGCAGCTGCTGCCCGCTGATCGCCCGGAAGGTCGGTGCCGCCTGGGGCACCATCAGTTTGAGGGCTGCCACCCCGGGGGCGTCCTTCCGCACCCCGCGGACGAGCCGGTCGAGTACGTCGGTCTCGCTCGCCGAGCCCCGCCTGGCCGCCGCACCGAAGCCCCTCATGTACTCCCGGGGGAAACCGAGGCCACCGAGGCTCGCGATGTCTCGGCACAGCAGGGTGGATCCGGAGCGCGCCGAGGACATCACGAGGGTCAGCGAGTGCAGGTCCTCGGGACGCACTCCGTTCACCTGCTCGACCGTCGCTGGGTTGCTCGTCGTTGGGTTGCTCGTTCGGTTGCTCGGCGCTGGGTTACTCGTCGAGGGCACCGGCGGTTGCGCGAGAAACGTCCAGGTCGCCCGGAACCATCCCGGTCTCGTTCTTGAGGTAGTCGAGGAAGTTCTCGCGGATCTCGGTTGACCGCTCGGCGCTGATCACCTTCTCCAACCTGCGGGTTGCCACATCCCGCTGGACCTCGAAGCCGGCCTTGCGGGCGTGCGCCGCCAGCTTGCTCGCGGTGCCGTCGGGATCACGACCCAGCTCGTCGTAGGTCAGCAACAGACCGGTGTCGGCGAACTGCGCGTGGACCGCGAGCATGATGTTGCGGTCTCGGACGACCCGGCCCAGGTTGTCCAGGATCCGCTGGTTGATGTCCGGGATCTCGGCGGAGGTGTGCTCGCCGCCGAACGCACTGTTGGAGGAGTGGAAGACCCCGGTCGCGTCGGCAACGACCCGGGAGATCGCCTGGTCGATCGCGTTGCGCACCAGGAAGACCACGAACAGCTTCTCGAAACGCTCCTGTGCCCAGTTGATCACGCTGGGGAGCGCCTCGACCGACGGGATCCGTTTCCCGTAGAGGGCCTCGTAGGTGACCGGCGTCTGGGGCACCATCAGCTTCACCGACGCGACGTTGGGGGCATCCTCCCGGACGCCCATCGCGACCCGCTCCATGACGTCGGCCTCGGTCGCCGTGGTCATACGCGGCTCCGTCCGGAGGCCACGGAGATACTCCTTCGGCATCCCCAGACCCCCCAGGCTCGCGATGTCGTGGCAGAGCAACGTCGATCCGGATCGCGCAGAGGACAACACCAACGTCAGGGAGTCCAGGTCCTCGGGATTCACGTTCGGCGCGGGTTCCGACTTCGGCACAGAGATCTCTCCTCTTTCGATCGCGACGACGGGCCGCGACGGGTCGGCAGGCAGCCTATAGGCCGGTTTCTGCACGCGGGGAGGAATCCCCCGCAGACCGACGGATCTCCTCGTCAGCGTGCGCGATGTGGGCGAGTTGGCGCCACACCAGCACCAGCGTGAGTCCCGAGCCCACGAAGGCGAACCAGAACGGCGCGACGAGTCCGCCGTACTCGGCGATCACGCCGCCGAGTCCGCTGCCGATGACCAGACCACCGAACACCCCGACGCCGTAGACCGAGCCGACCCGCCCTTGGAACTCCGTCGGCACCGCGCGTTGCCGGACCGCGTTGGACAGGGCGCCCCACACGAACGCGTACATGCCGAAGCCGAAGAGGATCACCATCGCGACCCAGCCCACGCGGGTGAGCGCCAGTGCAAGGTGCATCACCACCTCCAGCAACAGGCAGGCGCGCATGAGCGCAGCAAGCGCCACCCGACGCTCGAGCCACCCGAACGCAGTGGTGGACACCAGGCCGCCAACGGCCGCCGATGTCGTCAGCAGGCCGAAGCCGACCGGACCCATGTCGAGGACGTCGAGCGAGTAGAGCACCAGCACCGACCACGCCGCTCCCCAGGTGACGTTGAAGGTCACGATGACGAGGGTGAGCGTGCGTACCGGCGGGTGGCCGAGGAGCCACCTGACGCCGTCGACGATGTCCTGCCGGACGTGCGTGTCGCCGACGTCGCGGACCGGGCCCGGCGGCAGCGCGATGCGCATCACGAGGACCGAGGCGAGCAGGACGGAGATGGCCTGGACACCGAACGGCGATGCCCGGCCCATGGCGAACAGGGCGGCGCCGATCGGCGCCCCCGCCAGCTGGTTGAGGGTGATGAACCCGGTCTGCAGTCGGGCCTGCCCGATACCGAGGTCACGCTTGTCGACCAGCATCGGCATCAGCGTCCCGGCGGCGGTGTCGACGAACACCTCGGCCGTTCCGACCAGGAAGAGCGCACCGAGCACGACGGCGATGTTGACGAAACCGGTGAGGATGGTGGCGCCGAGCGCAGTGAGCACCACGGCGCGCAGCAGGTTGGCAGCGACGACCAGACGGACCCGGTCGACCCGGTCGGCGATCGCCCCGGCGTGGAGGCCGAACAGCAGCCATGGCAGCTGCTGGAGCAGCACTGCCAGGGAGACCAGGACCGGCGAGCGCGTTTCCGAGGCAACCAGCAACGGGCCGGCCGCGAGCGCGATCCCGTCACCGAGGTTGGACGTCCAGCTGGACGCCAGCAACCACCGGTACCCCGTGCCGAGCCGGGCCGGTGCGACGGTGTCGAGGATCCGTCCCACGAACGCGGACGCTACTCAGCAACCGCGTCAGGGCGCCACCGATTTCCGCCGTGGGCGGACGGGAGGGAGGGCCGGCCTCAGGCCAGCTGCATCTCCTGGGCCGAGTCGACGGTGAGGATCTCCGCGGCCCGAGCCGACATCAGCTTGTCGTTCTCCTCACTGAGACGGAGAACGAGAGACTCCAACTCGGCCACCCGGTTGCGCAGTCGAGCGTTCTCGACGGCGAGGCGGGGGTCGCGGAGGTCGCTGTTCAGGTGCCCGATCAGCGCCTTGGCCATGTAAAAGCCTTCCGGTGGGAAACGGGAGGACCCGGGTCTCGGGCCGTCTCCAAGAGTCCCACTTCCGGGCGTGCGGGTCAAACTCTCCGCGGCACCCGCGGAGCGGGTTGGCAGCGTGGGCAGAAGTACGACGAGCGGTTCATGAAGGCGATCCGCCGGATCGGCGTACGGCATCTCCCGCAGGGCCGTCCCTCCTGCCCGTAGGCCGCCAGGGAGCGGTCGAAGTAGCCCGACTCGCCGTTGACGTCGACGTACAGCGCGTCGAACGACGTGCCGCCCTGCTCCAGGGCATCGCCCAGCACGTCGCGAACGTGGCCGAGCAGCGCGACGACCTGTCCGGGACGCAACCGGTCACCGGGCCGGTCGCCGTGCAACCGGGCCCGCCACAGCGCCTCGTCGGCGTAGATGTTGCCGACGCCCGAGATCAGCCCCTGGTCGAGCAGGAGCCGCTTGATGCCGGCTGTACGGCGCCGCACCCGGGCCACGAACGCCTCGTCGTCGAACTCTGGGTCGACGGGGTCGCGCGCGATGTGCGCGATCTGGGGTGGAAGGTCCGCGCCGCCGGCCGACACGAGGAGACCGCCGAACATCCGCTGGTCGACGAAGCGGAGCTCGACCGGGCTCGTGGCGGTCGCCGCGCGACTCCCTTGACCGCCCGGACCCCCGGGGTCGAGCGGGAACCGCACCCGGAGGTGGCGCTCGCCGGGAGCGCCGACGGGTTGGACGAGCATCTGGCCGCTCATGCCGAGGTGGCCGAGGAGGGCATCGCCGTTGTCGAGCGAGAGCCAGAAGTACTTGCCACGGCGCCGGGCAGCCTCCACCCGGCGACCGGTGAGTGCCGCGGCGAATCCCGACGGGCCGCGCGGGTCGCGACGCACAGGGCGCGGGTGCAGGACCTCGACCGGACCGAACCGGGCGCCGACGACGTAGCGCTCCAGACCGGCGCGGACAACCTCGACCTCGGGGAGCTCGGGCACCGGGTGCTGCCGGTCAGTCCGTGGTGTCCGCGACCGCGGACATCGCGGCGAGGATCTCGCCGTACGCCGTCTCGGCGGCACCCTGCTCGGCTTCCTTCTTGGACCGGCCGGTGCCGTTGCCGTAGAGGGTGTCGGCGACCCGGACCTGGGCAGTGAAGGACTTGGCGTGATCGGGGCCCTCGTCCTGGATGACGTACTCGGGCACGCCGAGACTGTGCTCGGCGGCGAGCTCCTGGAGCGAGGTCTTCCAGTCGAGACCTGCCCCCATGGCCGAGGCTGTCTCGATCAGCGGGTCGAAGAGCAGGTGGACGACCGCACCCGACGTCTCGATGCCGGCGCTGAGGTGGACCGCGCCGATCACGGCCTCGACGGTGTCGGACAGGATCGACGCCTTGTCGCGACCCCCGGTGGCCTCCTCGCCGCGACCGAGCTTGATGTACTGGCCGAGGCCGATGGTGCGGGCGACCTCAGCGAGCGCCCTGGCGTTGACGACGGCCGCGCGGAGCTTGGCCAGCCGGCCCTCCGACAGGTCGGGGTGGAGCAGGTAGAGCGTCTCGGTGACGACGACGCCGAGCACCGAGTCGCCGAGGAACTCCAGGCGCTCGTTGGTCGGCAGCCCGCCGTTCTCGTAGGCGTAGGACCGGTGCGTCAGGGCGCGGTCGAGCAACTCGGGGTCGAGATCAGGATCCCCGAGCGCCCGGGTCAGCTCGTCGTAGGCGCTGATGGTCGAAGGCCTGGAACCAGTGCGCTGGTTCAGAGGACCTGACGACGGTCGGCGCGAGCGCCGTACTGACCGCAGGTGCCGCACGCACGGTGCGGAAGGTGCTTCGCACCACATGCCGGGTTGGCGCAGGTCACCAGCGTGGGGGCGACAGCCTTCCACTGCGAGCGACGGTGCCGCGTGTTGCTGCGCGACATCTTCCGCTTCGGAACAGCCACTGTCTTCTCCTCGTGTTCGTCCGACCGGCGGTGGCCGGACGGTGGTTCGAGATCTTATTTCTGATCGTCGTCGGTGAGCTCGGCCAGCGCCGACCAGCGGGGGTCCACCGGCGCGTCGTGCCCGTGGTCCGGATCGTCGGCGAGCCGCGCCCCGCAGTCGGGGCACAGTCCGGGACAGTCCGGCTGGCACAACGGTCGGAACGGCAGTGCAAGCACTACCGCCTCCCGCAGGAGCGGCTCGAGGTCGAGCAGGTCGTCCTCGAGTCTGCTGGTCTCGTCGTCCTCCTCGGAGTCGCCCCGCTCGCGGTGTCGAGTGTCGTCGTACTCGAACAGCTCCTGGAACGTCACCTCGATGTCTTCGTGGATCGGCTCCAGGCACCGCGCGCACTCGCCCTCGACCACGGCTGTCGCCGTGCCCGTGAGCAGGACGCCCTCCATGACCGCCTCGAGCCGCAGGTCGACGTCGACCGGCGAACCCTCGGTGACCGAGAGGACTTCGATGCCCAGATCTGCCGGGGCCGGGGCCGTGAGCGTCATTTCCCGCTGGGACCCCGGGCGGCGGCCGAGCTCGCGAGTATCGAGCACGAGCGGCGCTCTCGGGTCCAGGCTGGTCATGTTCACTCCCGGTCCGGACACAAACAGATCAGCGAGAATCGTATCGGTCGGCGCACGTGCAACCAAAACCCGCCACTCAGGCACCAGCCTGACGCTCGGCCAACCGGGCGGTGAGCCGCTCGAAGACTGGGGGCGGCACCAGGCCGGAGACGTCGCCACCGAAGGACGCCACCTCCTTGACCAGGCTCGACGACACGAACGACATGCTCGGGTCGGTCATCAGGAAGACGGTCTCCACCTCGGTCAGGTGCGCGTTCATCTGTGCCATCTGGAGCTCGTAGTCGTAGTCACCGGAACCGCGGAGGCCCTTGACGATGGCCTGCGCGCCGATCTCGCGGCAGAAGTCGGTGACCAGTCCCGAGAAGCCCTGCACCTTCACGTTCTGCCACGGGCTGACCGCGTCGGCGATCATCTCGAGCCGCTCGTCGGAGGAGAACAGCCGGTTCGACGTTGTTGACTTCGACTTGTTGACCCCGACGGCGACCACTACCTCGTCGAAGAGGGCGGCGGCCCGCCCGAAGATGTCGAGGTGTCCATTGGTCACCGGGTCGAAGGATCCCGGGCAGACGGCGCGACGCATGTCGTCACCGTAGTGGCTCGGGGAGCTCCGCCTTGCCAGCGACGGCGTACCAGAGCCTGGTCTCACCGTATTTCTTCATCCGCCGCTTGCCCGGGAGCGGCGTGATCCCCGACGGCCAGGTCGGCTCGGGGCTGCGGGAGCCGCGCTCGACGACCACCAGCGCATCATCCGCCAGCCAGCCGAGGGCGTCGAGGAGGGCGAGGTCGCCGGCGACGCCGACCTCCTCGAGCGGGTAGGGCGGGTCGGAGAAGACAAGGTCGTAGGGCAGGTCGGCGCCACCACTGAGCGCGGCAGTGACCGAGGTGGTACGGATCTGGGCCACGTCGCAGCCGACGGTCCGGGCGTTGCGCTCGATCAGGCCCGCGGTCCGCCGGTCCAGCTCGACGAACGTCACCGACTCGGCCCCGCGCGACCACGCCTCGAGTCCGATCGCGCCGGAGCCGGCGTAGAGGTCGAGGAAGCGCAGACCGCGCAGCGATCCGGCGCGCGCCTCGATCGCCGAGAAGAGCGCCTCCCGCACCCGGTCGCTGGTGGGACGGGTGCGATCGCCCTTCGGGGTTTCGAGCCGGCGGCCGCCGGCCCTGCCGGCGACGATGCGGGTCATGACTTCTCCATGAAGTCGCCCTGCTGAGAGCGCTCGAGTTCTGCGACGGCGTCGGCCAGCAGCGGCGCGTCATCGAGAGCGGGATCGCTCCCCAGCAGGGCCTCGGCGGCTCCCCGGGCCGCGACGATGGTGTCCTCGTCGCGCAGCACCCGCAGGTTTTCCAGGCCCGACCTCCGACCGGCCTGCGAGGCGCCGAGCACGTCGCCCTCGCGCCGCTGCTCCAGGTCGATCCGGCTCAGCACGAAGCCGTCGGTGGTGCCGGCCACCGCATCGAGCCGCTCCCGCGCCGGGGAGGCGGGGTCCTCGGCGTGGCTCACCAGGAGGCACAGGCCCGGCAGACCGCCCCGCCCGACCCGACCGCGGAGCTGGTGGAGCTGCGAGACGCCGAACCGGTCGGCGTCGAGGATCACCATCATGGTCGCGTTGGCGACGTCGACGCCGACCTCGATCACGGTGGTGGAGACGAGTACGTCGATCTGGTGGTGGGCGAACGCACGCATCGTCGCGTCCTTCTCGTCGGACGGGAGCTTGCCGTGGAGGCGGGCCACCCGCAGGCCCTCGAGCGGGCCGCCGGCGAGATGCCGGACGACCTCCTCGACCGCGGCGAAGGAGGCAGCGGCCGGGACCGGGTTGCCCTCGTCGTCGAGGTCGACCATCTCGTCCTGGTCGGCCTCGGCGTCGTCGCCGGCGATCCGCGGGCAGACGACGTAGACCTGGTGGCCCTTCTCCACCTCCTCACGCACCCGTGACCAGACCCGGTCGATCCACGCCGGCTGCTCGGTGAGCGGCACTACGTTGCTCTGGATCGGCGCCCGGCCGGCAGGAAGCTCGCGCAGCGTGGACACCTCCAGGTCGCCGAAGACCGTCATCGCGACCGTGCGCGGGATCGGGGTCGCTGTCATCACCAGGAGGTGGGGCGGCACCTTGGCCTTGTCGATCAGGGCGGCGCGCTGCTCGACGCCGAAGCGGTGCTGCTCGTCGACCACCACCAGCCCGAGGTCGGCGAACTGGACCTGGTCCTGCAGCAGGGCGTGGGTGCCGATCACGATGCCTGCTTCACCACTGGCGGCTCGCAGCAGCGGTTCGGTGCGCTGGGTCTTGGTCATCGAGCCGGTCAGCAGCTCGACCCGGGTGCCTTCCGCGGATCCGAAGATGGTGCCGCCCTCGGCGAGCTCGCCCAGCATGGTCACGATCGAGCGATAGTGCTGCTGCGCGAGCACCTCGGTTGGTGCCAGCAGGGCTGCCTGACCGCCGGAGTCGACGACACGCAGCATCGCCCGCAGGGCGACCACGGTCTTGCCCGAGCCGACCTCGCCCTGGAGGAGCCGGTTCATCGGGTGCGGCTGGGCGAGGTCGTCCGCGATCTGGTCGCCAACGGCCTGCTGGCCGTCGGTGAGCGTGAACGGCAGCCGCTCGTCGAACGCCAGCTGGAGCGCGCCGTCACCGCCGGTCCGGGCGGTGGCCCCGAGCTCCCGGAGCGTGCGCCGGCGCCGGGCGAGGACCAGCTGGGTGACCAGTGCCTCCTCGAACCGGAACCGGTGTTGCGCGCGGGCCACCTGGTCGCGCCGGTCCGGGGCATGGATCCAATCCAGCGCCGTGACCACGTCGAGCACGTCGTTGTCCTCGCGGACCGCGGCGGGGAGCAGCTCGGGGAGCTCGCCGACCTGTCCCAGCGCTGACCGGACCGCCCGGCTGATGTCCCAGGTCTCGACGCCCTTGGTGAGCGGATAGATCGGGTAGAGCCCACCGATCTGGTCGACCACGCTCTCCTCGTCCTCGGCGCCGTCGGCGACACCGAAGATCGTCATTGCCGGGTTGACCAGCTGCCACTGGTCGCGGAACCGGTCTGCACGACCGAGGAAGACCCCGCGGCGGCCCTTGCCGACCCGATCGGCCTGCCAGGCCGCCGTACCCTTGTTCTTCGCGAAGAACGTCATCCTCAGCTCTGGACCGTCGGTGCTGAGGACGGCCTCGACGCGGAAGGCGGGCCGGCCGGTGCGCCGGTCGGTGTAGGTGTGCTGCTTGCACTCCACGATCTCGCCCACGACGCAGAGCAGCTGGCCGATCCTGAGGTCGTGGACCTTGGTGAGGGTCCCGGTCTCCAGGTAGCGCCTCGGGAAGTGCCGCAGCAGGTCTCCGACGGTGCGCAGACCGAGGCCGTCCTCGAGCTTCTTTCGCTTCGCGGGGGTCGCCTTGCCGAGCACGGCCGCGATCGGCGAGTCCAGGGTGGTCACGCGGCGCCTCTCACTCGACGGACATCAGGAGCGGGTAGCGCTCCTGGCCACCGTCGTACACCACGGTGTCGACATGGGGGTGCTGCTGCTCGACCCAGGCCGCCGCGCGCTCGGCGGTGTCACCGGCGTCCACGCCGCGGACCAGGGTCACCAGCTCGCCGCCCGCGGCCAGCAGCCGGTCGAGCACGGCGACCGCAACCCCGCCGAGGTCGTGACCGATGATCGCGAAGTCGCCGGCGATCACGCCGAGCACGTCACCCGGGCGGCAGGGACCTGCGGACGTCATCGCCTCCTTGACGGCAACCGTGACCGCGCCGTGCTTCACGTGGCGAGCGGTCGCGGTCATCTCGGTGACGTCCTGGTCGAACGTTCGACCCGGCTCGTGGACGGCGATCGCGGCCAGGCCCTGCACCTGGGCCTCGGTGGGGATGACCGAGATCCGTAATCCGTGGCCGACCCCGTCGGACTCCGCCGTACTCGCGGCGACCCGGGCGGCTCTCACGGAGTCGGGGTCGTTGGGGAGGATCACGATCTCCTGTGCCCCACTGCCCGCGATCGCATCGAGCAGCTGGCCGGTCGAGGGGCGGCGGCCGGGCCCGCCCTCGACCACCAGCGCGCCCGCGTCGGCGTAGAGCGCGGCGAGTCCGGGACCGGCGGCGACCGCGATCACGGTGCGGCCCGTCCGTTCCGGCACCCGGCTGCCCGCGGTCCCCTCGCCCGGCACCGCGGCGACCTGCTCGGCGAAGTGGGTGACCCGGATCCGGTGCGGCCGGCCGATCGCCAGACCGGCCTCGATCGCGGAACCGACGTCGTCGACGTGGACGTGGACGTTCCAGAGGCGGTCGCCGCCGACGACGACGACCGAGTCGCCGAGCTCGCCCAGCCGGGCGCGCAGTGGCGGGATCTCGCCGTCCGGGGCGTCGAGGAGGTACATCACCTCGTACGACGGGCCCTCGCTGCTGAGGTCCCCCGCACCCGACGACGGCGCCAGCTGGGGCACCGGGATGGCGTGCTGGCCGATCGGGTGGGTCACCGGCACCGGCCGCCGGCCGGTGAGGACCGTCTCGGCAGCATCGAGGATGACGCAGATCCCACGACCGCCGGCGTCGACGACGCCGGCGCGGGCGAGCACCTCGAGCTGTTCCGGGGTGTGACCGAGCGCCTCCCGAGCCGCTGCGGCGGCAGCACCCAGCACGTCGTGGGTCCGGGCGCCGGGGTCCTTGACGGCACTGACAGCGGCGTCGGAGGCAGCGCGGGCGACGGTGAGCATCGTGCCCTCGACGGGTTCCCCCACCGCGGCATAGCTCGCCTCGGTCGCCTGGCGCAGTGCCTCCGCCATCACCTCAGCGTTGCGGTCGTCGGCCGTCGACGACGCGATCCGGCGCGCGATCGCTCCCAGCATCTCGCTGAGGATCACCCCGGAGTTGCCGCGCGCGCCGAGCAGCGCGCCCCGGGAGAAGGCCGCCAGCGCAGCCCGCCTCGGCGCACCCGGGATCTCGCGGATCGCGTCACGGGCCGCGGCGATCGTGAGGTACATGTTGGTGCCGGTGTCGCCGTCGGGCACCGGGTAGACGTTGAGGGCGTCGATCTCCTCGCGAGCCTCCGCCAACGCGTCGACGGCGATGTCGACGAACCGCAGCACGGTGCCGAGCTCGATGCCGCCTGCCATGGGGTCAATCTAGTGGGAGACCGAGCGCGCGACGGGGATCCTGGGGCCCCGTGGGCCGGGCTCCGACGATTTCGGGCTGCCGCCCACCTTCGGCTAATCTGATCCGGTTGCCCTCTCAGCGGGTGACCCATGAACTTTGAGTCAGATCCCGATCCGTAGGAGCAAACCCGTGGCTGCCGTCTGCGACATCTGCGCAAAGAAGCCGGGCTTCGGCAACAACCGGCCGTGGTCGCGCAAGATCACCAAGCGTCGCTTCAACCCGAACATCCAGCGCGTCCGCGCCGTCGTCAACGGCACCCCGAAACGCCTCAACGTCTGCACCGGCTGCATCAAGGCCGGCAAGGTCACCCGCTGACCCGCTGACACCCGGATCGGCCGCCCTCCAAGGGGCGGCCGTTCGCATTTTTCCGCGCACCTGGCCCCGGTGGACCGCCCGCCCGAGCTCCCTCAGAAATGGGTCCAGCCGGCCGGACCGTCGTACGTCGAGCCGTCCACCGTGACGCCCGGCCCATCGGGTCCGGGGTCGGTGACGGTGCCGATCTGCACCCAACCGCCGGGCAGTGCCGCACCGGCAGGGAAGGTCGCGAGCAGGGCGTGGTCGTCCCCTCCGCCGATCACGAACGACAGCGGGTCGGCCCCGGTGGCACTGGCGACCGCGACGAGCGGATCGGGGACCTCGAGCGTCGCCGAGGTGAGGTCGATGCCGACACCGCTCGCCCGAGCGACATGGGTGGCGTCGGCGAGGAGGCCGTCCGAAACGTCGATCATCGCGGTCGCGCCGGCGTCCGCGGCGAGCGGGCCCGCGTCGTACGGCGGCTGCGGACGGCGGTAGGCGTCGACCAGGACCCGTGGCGAGCGGAACCCGCGTCCCAGCACCGCCAGCCCACCGGCGGCCCATCCCTGGCGGCCGCAGAGAGCGACGACGTCGCCGGGTCGGGCACCGGAGCGCAGCACCGGGGACACCGTGCAGGCGCCGATGACGGTCACGGCGATCGCGATCTTCTCCGAGCTGGTCACGTCTCCGCCGACAACGCCGGCACCGACCGTCGCGCACTCCTCGGCGAACCCGCGGACGAAGTCGAGGGCCCAACGGGCCGGCAGCGCCGCAGGTCCGGCGAACCCGACCGTGAGCCAGGTCGCCCGGCCACCCATCGCGTTGATGTCCGAGAGGTTCTGGGCGGCGGCGCGATGGCCGACGTCGGCGGCGTCGGCCCAGTCCCTGCGGAAGTGCCGGCCCTCGACCATCAGGTCGGTCGAGACCACGACGTGGCCCCTGCGGACCCGCAGCACGGCCGCATCGTCGCCCGGGCCGACCAGCACGTCCTCACCGGGCGCCACTTCCTTGACGATCCTGGTGACGTGGTCGACCAGACCGAACTCGCCGAGGTCGGCGAGGGTCACGTCGGGGGCGGGGAGGGCGTCGGGCACGGGCCCCATCCCACCAGATCTGGTGCCGCCGGCGAAGAGGCGGTCCGGGGCTCCGCGCGGTAGGTTGCGTCGTGACCGTCGTTGCCGATGGTCACCCTCCGTCGACCTCAACCTCCCAGGAGTGCAACCAATGGTGGTGCAGGCCTACATCTTGATCCAGACCGACGTCGGCAAGGCCGCCGAGGTCGCCAAAGCGATCGCCGAGGTCAAGGGCGTCACGCTCGCCGAGGACGTCACCGGTCCCTACGACGTGATCGTGCGCGCCGAGGCCCGCAACGTCGACGAGCTCGGCAAGCTGGTCGTCTCGAAGGTGCAGAACCTCGACGGCATCACCCGTACCCTGACCTGCCCGGTCGTCCACATCTGAGCGTGCCCGGCCGCTGGTCTCGTGGCCGTCGCCGGGCGACGTCCCCGACCGTCGCCGCGCTGATCCTGCTCACCGGCTGCGGCGGACCGGTCGAGGTCGACGTACCCGATCTCGACGGTGAGGACGCGGCCGCCTGCGAGGCGTTCGCGGACGCGCTGCCGGACACCCTGGTGGACCGGGCCCGCGTCGACATCGAGCCGGCGGACGCCGATGCCGCTGCCTACGGCGATCCGACGATCGTGGTGGCCTGCGGCGCCGAGAGTCCGCAGGACTTCGCGCTGGGCGCCCAGTGCGAGCTGGTCAACGACGTGCCGTGGTACATCCCGCCGGAGCAGTACGACGACCTCGACCTCGACCTGGTGATCACCTCGGCGTGGCACGAGCCACGGGTGCAGGTCGTGATGCCGGCCGAGCTCCGCGGCGACGCCCTCGAGGCAGGGATCATGGCCACGCTGTCCCCGCTCGTCGCCGACCACCTGCGCACGTCCGGGAAGTGCGACCTGTAGGTCGCCGGACGGGTCCCGTGATCAGCGCAACCCGGTGGGGCGCTGCATCGCCAGCGCCACCAGCCGGTCGACCAGGGCCGGGTAGTCCAGGCCGGTAGCGGCCCACATCCGGGGGAACATCGACAACGGCGTGAACCCCGGCATCGTGTTGAGCTCGTTGACGATCAGCGAGCCGTCGGGCATCAGGAAGAAGTCGACCCGCGCCAGTCCCTCGCAACCGACTGCCAGGAACGCCCGCGCCGCCAGCTCCCTCAGCTCCTGCGAGGTGGTCTCGGGCAGGTCGGCAGGGACGTCGAGCTCGGTGGCCTCCTCGGGCAGGTACTTGGCCTCGAAGTCGTAGAACTCGTGGTCCCCGGTGATCCGGATCTCTGCCGGCACCGTGGTCTCGACGCCGCCGCCGAGGGTCTCGAGCACACCGCACTCGACCTCTCGCGCGCCCTCGGCCGACACCTCCACGAGCACCTTGGGGTCGTGCCGGAGAGCGCCTTCGATCGCGTCACCCAGCTCGTCGGCGTCGTGTGCCTTGGCGATGCCGATGCTCGATCCGCCGCGCGCGGGCTTCACGAACGCCGGGTAGCCGAGCCCGGCCACCCGCGCCCGCACCGCGGCCGCGTCGTGCGCCCACTCCCGCGCGGTGACCGTCGTCGACGGCAGCACCGGTAGCCCGGCCGCGGCGAGCAGCACCTTCAGGTAGGTCTTGTCCATGCCGACGGCGGACGCGAGCACGCCCGCTCCGACGTAGCGCACGCCCGCCATCTCGAGCATCCCCTGGAGGGTGCCGTCCTCGCCCCACGGGCCGTGGAGGAGGGGGAAGACGACGTCGACGTCACCGATCTCGCGCGGCGGCGCGGACGGCTCGCTCACCACCAGTCCGGCACCGCTCCCGGTGCGGGTGAGCGTGACCGGCGCGCGGTCCGCGTCGACGGACGGCAGCTGACCGGGTCCCTTGATCGCGTGCCGGTCCGGGTCGTCGGCCTCGAGCACCCAGCGACCGTCGGCAGCGATACCGATCGGGATGACGTCGTACCGCTCCCGGTCCAGTGCCTTGAGCACGCTGCCGGCGGTGACGCAGGAGATCGCATGCTCGGAGGAGCGGCCGCCGAAGACGACCGCGACCCGGGTACGGCGACCGGTGGGCTCGTTCATCGGCGACGACCCTACCGTTGTCCCATGCCCGAACCTGCGCACGACCTGCGGCCCGCGACGATCACCGTGACCGCAGGGCGCCCCGCTCACGAGCCCGACGCCCCGCTCAACACCCCGATCACGATGGCGTCGACCTATGTCGCCGGCGGCGACGTGGAGTACGGGCGCTACGGCAACCCCACCTGGTCGGCGTTCGAGGAGGTGCTCGGCGCGCTGGAGGGCGGGCGGGCGCTCGCGTTCGCGTCGGGGATGGCGGCGGCGACCACGGTGCTCGACCTGGTCGGTCAGGGCGGTGGCGTGGTCGGGCCGCGGCACGCCTACAGCGGGACGGTGATGGCTCTCGCCGACCTGGAGTCGCGCGGGCGGCTGCACAGCCGGCTGGTCGACATCGCCGACACCGAAGCGGTGATCGCCGCGATGCACGACGACGACGACTGCGCCCTGCTCTGGATCGAGTCGCCCACCAACCCGGCCGTGGAGCTGGCGGACATCCCCGCACTCGTCACCGCGGCTCGCGAGCTCGGCGTGCGGGTGGTCGTGGACAACACGTTCGCCACTCCCCTGCTCCAGCAGCCGCTCTCGCTCGGCGCCGACATCGTCGTCCACTCGGCGACGAAGTACCTCGCCGGTCACAGCGACGTCCAGCTCGGTGCGCTGGTCGTCTCCGACGACGAGGTGTTCACCGCGCTCAAGGCGCGACGCGATCTGGCCGGCGCCATCCCCGGTCCGTTCGAGACCTGGCTCGCGCTCCGCGGCATGCGCACCCTGCACGTGCGCCTCGACCGGGCCCAGGCCAATGCCTCCGAGCTCGCACGTCGACTGGGCAAGCATCCTGCGATCGAGGACGTGCGCTACCCCGGCTTCGGAGCCATCGTCGCTGCGGTGGTCTCCGGCGGCGCTCCGGCAGCCGACCTGCTCGCCCGCGACGTACGCCTCTGGGTGCACGCCACGTCGCTCGGCGGTGTCGAGTCGACCCTCGAGCGACGCCGGCGCTGGAAGGCCGAGGCCGCCACGATCCCGGAGGGCCTGGTGCGACTCTCCGTCGGCATCGAGGACGTCGAGGATCTCTGGGCCGACCTGGCGCAGGCGTTGGACCGCTTCCCCCCGAGCCTCCCCGGGCGCTAGTCCATCTCGGCCTTCGGGTCGCGGCTGATGAAGGCGGTCATCATCTCCGAGGTGCTCATCCGCCCCGCGACGACCTCATCGACGTGCTCGGCGATCGGAGCGTCGATGCCGGCCTTCTCAGCGAGCGCGCGGATCGACGAGCAGGACTTCGCACCCTCGGCCACCTGCCGGGTCGACGCGTAGACCTCGTCGACCGTCATCCCGTGCCCGAGCTTCTCGCCGAACGTACGGTTGCGCGACAGCGGCGAGGAGCAGGTGGCGACCAGGTCGCCGAGTCCGGCGAGCCCCATCAACGTGAGCGGGTTGGCGCCCAGCTGCATCGCAAGTCGCGCCGTCTCGGCAAGTCCACGGGTGATCAGCGAGGCAGTGGTGTTGTCACCGAACCCCAGACCCACCGCCATGCCCACGCTGAGCGCCACGACGTTCTTGTAGGCGCCGCCGAGCTCACACCCCAGCACGTCGACGCTCGTGTAGGGACGGAAGGCCGGCGAGTGGCAGCGCTTCTGCAGCATGGTGACCACGTCGTCGTCCACGCACGCGACGACCGAGGCGGCCGGCTCGCGGCGCGCGATCTCCTTGGCCAGGTTGGGTCCGCTGACCACGGCGATCCGGCCGGGGTCGACGTCGGCGACCTCCTGGATCACCTCGCTCATCCGCTCCAGGGTGCCGAGCTCGATGCCCTTCATCAGCGACACCAGGACCGCGTCGCGCTCGAGGTAGGGCAGGAACAGCGGGAGGTTGTCCCGCAGGGACTGTGACGGCACCGCGAGCACCACGACGTCCGCACCCGCCAGCGCCCGCTCCGGGTCGGCGGTCGCACTGACCGTGCGCGGGAGCTCGATCCCCGGTAGGTAGTCGGTGTTCTCCCTGCGCTCGGTGATCGAGACCGCGACCTCCTCACGACGGGACCAGATCATGACCTCGTTGCCGGCGTCTGCGAGAACCATCGAGAACGCAGTCCCCCACGATCCGGCACCCAGCACTGCGACCCTGCTCATCAGCCGGCCTCCCGTTTCTTGAAGCGGTCACCATGGACGCGCATGTCGTAGCGCTCGTCGGGTGCTTCCAGGCTGCGGACCTGCTCGAGCTCGTAGGTGATCGCGGCCATGATCCGGTCAGTCGCCTCATTGACGATCTCAGCGGTGCGGGGCTCTTTGGCCGCCAGGTCCGACAGGTCGACCGGCGGGCCCACCCGGGCAACGACCTGCTTGCGCGGGAAGAGGTGCGGCTTCTTCGTGTACGGCGGCAGGATCTCCTGCACTCCCCACTGGCCGATCGGCACCACCGGACATCCGGTCTCCAGTGCGATCCGGGCCGCACCCGACTTGCCGCGCATCGGCCAGAGGTCGGGGTCCCGCGTGATCGTCGCCTCGGGGTAGATGATCACGCACTCGCCGCGCCGTACAGCAGCGACCGCGGCGGAGTAGGCACCCGCAGCACCGGCCGTCTCCCGGTAGACGGGGATCTGTCCGGCCGACCGCAGGAAGAACCCGAGGACCTTGTTGTTGAACAACCCGGACTTTGCCAGGTAGCGCGGGATCCGGCCGTGGTCGTAGACGAACAGGGCCGACGTGATCGGGTCGAGGTGCGAGAGGTGGTTGAGCGCGATCACGAAACCGCCGTCGGTGGGAAAGTTCCGATCGCCGTTGACCCACTCCCGCTTGGTGGTCGCCAGCAACGTGGGCTTGATGATCATCACGGCGACACCGATCGCCCAGTTGCGCTTCTCCTGCACCTTCCGCACCCTCACGAGGGCAGGCTACCGGCCCGCGGGATCGGCACCGGGCAGCACGCTCGTCGATACGCCGCCGCGCCACCTGACAGGATCGACCTGTGGTCGACGACGGGGAGCAGCACGTCATCGTGATCCCCGTGAAGCCCCCGGGGGTCGGCAAGACCCGGCTGGTCGGCGTCCCCGCCGAGCAGCGGGTCGCGCTCGCCCGCGCCTTCGCCATCGACACCGTGGCAGCGTGCCTGGCGACCAGGGGGGTCGCGCAGGTGCTGGTCACCACCGACGACCCGCGGTTCGCGGCGACCCTCTCCGCGATGGGCGCCGAGGCCTGCCCCGACGGCGGCAGCGGTCTCAACCAGGCGCTGGTCCAGGCAACTGCAGAGGCCAGCCGCAGGTGGCCGGATCTCCGGCCGGTCGCCCTCTGCGCCGACCTGCCGGCCCTCGCGGCGGAGGAGCTCGCGGCGGCGCTCGCTTCCGCCGGCCGTCGCACGGCGTACGTCGCCGATGCCGCCGGCACCGGCACCACCCTCTACACCGCGTCGTACGACGACTTCGCGCCCCGGTTCGGCGTCGGTTCGGCCGCAGCGCACGCGGGCGCCGGTGCAACGCCGATCGAGGGCGAGCTCGCGGGACTGCGCCAGGACGTCGACGACCTCACGAGCCTCCGCGTCTCGGTGTCCCTCGGCGTGGGTCCTGCCACCCGGCGGGCCCTGGAGACCGTCAGCCTGCAAGGCCCGGACCACGGCAACGGGCCGCCCTCGTGATGAGGACGGCCCGTAGCGGTTAGCTGTAGGTCAGGACTTCTTGGCGGCCTTCTTGGCCGGTGCCTTCTTCGCGGGTGCCTTCTTGGCCGGCGCCTTCTTGGCCGGTGCCTTCTTGGCCGGTGCCTTCTTCGCGGGCGCCTTCTTGGCCGGTGCCTTCTTCGCGGGCGCCTTCTTGGCCGGTGCCTTCTTGGCCGGTGCCTTCTTGGCCGGTGCCTTCTTCGCCGGTGCCTTCTTCGCCGGTGCCTTCTTCGCAGGTGCCTTCTTGGCCGGTGCCTTCTTCGCAGGCGCCTTCTTGGCCGGTGCCTTCTTCGCAGGCGCTGCCTTCTTGGCGGGCGCCTTCTTCGCAGGCGCTGCCTTCTTGGCCGCCGCCTTCACCGGCGCAACGGCCTTCTTGGCTGCAGCCTTCGCCGGCGCCGCGGCCTTCTTCACGGCAGGCAGCTTCTTGGCTCCGGAGATGACGTTCTTGAGGTCGGCGCCGGCGGTGAACTTCGGAACGGCCTTCTTCTTGGTCTTGATCCGGGCGCCGGTCTGCGGGTTGCGCACCCAGCGCGCGTTGCGCACTGCCTTGTCGAACGACCCGAAGCCGGTAATGGCGACCTTCTCGCCCTTGGCGACCTGGCGGGTGATCGTGTCGAGCACGGAATCGAGTGCGTGCGCGGCAGCCTTGCGGTTCCCGTCGTAGCGCTCCGCGAGTGCATCGATGAGTTGTGACTTGTTCACTACTTGTCCTTCCGCCGGGCCGGCCGTTCGACCGCCCTGAGCCGTAGAGTGCCGGGCTCTCGCCCGGCTTCCTTCCTTGGCACGCTAGGCATTCGTGGCGAACCTCACAATCACCACGCCGCGATTCACGAAGCTTTTTTGGTCGATTGCGGCCGAATTGGCCGAATTCTCGCCACTTTCGTCACATTCGCGCGAAAGCGGTGTCGCTATTCGTCGGCTCCGGGCCAGAGTTCGTCGACGGCATATCGCTTGCCGATGGAGAAGTCGTACTGCACCAGACGCAGGTCTTCGAGCAGCTGGGTCGACTGCGAATCCAGCGCAGTTTCGGGGGTTTCAGCGCCGTCGCTGGCGATGATCCGGCCCTGTTGCATCGCACTCACCCGGCGGTGCAAGCGGTCGAGCAGCGCTAGGTACGGCGGGACCGGTGCGTCCGCTACCTGAAAGAGAAGGGGCAGGAAGAACGCCGGACTGGTGATCGGCATCGGGCGGTGCTCGTTGCCCTCGCTGTTCCAGACGAAGAACGGTGTCTCATAGAGACCGAGCCCGGTGCTGTTGTCGTCCTTGACCTCGGAGTCGTAGATGCCGGGCAGATGGTCGCCGAAGAACAGCACGACCGACTTCTCGGCACTGGTCTCGAGCTCGTCCAGAAAGTCAGCCAGCGCTGCATCGCTGTGCTCGAGACCCCGTGCGTACTGGCCGATCCGGTCCCCTTGGTCGCCGCCGATACCGGTGACCCCGATCGGGTCGTCGTAGTTGCCGTCGACCGGGATGTGGTTCTGCATGGTGACCAGGTTGATCATCAGCGGGTCGTCGTTGGCGTCGATCTGGTGGATCACCTCGTCGAAGGCCGCGGCGTCGTCGATGTAGGGGTTGTCGTCGATCGTCTCCCGCGACTGCATCGACGTGTCGTGGATGAACTGCTCGAAGCCGAGGGTCCGGTAGACCTGCTCGCGTTTGTAGAGGCCCACCATGTAGGGGTGGATCGCGATCGCCTTGTGGCCTTGCGACTTGAACCATCCGACCGCCGACGGATAGGTCGGGTAGTTGGAGACGAGCATCTGGTAGGGCGAGACCATCTGCGGCCGGAACAACGCGATCGACTGACCGGTCAGCGTCTCGAACTCCATGTTGGCCGTGCCGCCGCCGTACAGCTGCGCGAGCATCGTGCCGGACGTCGTCTCCCTCATCGTCGCTCGGGTCCGCGGGATCGGGTCCCGCGCGAGGTCGAACCCGTCGAGATTCGTCGGATCGGTGAACGACTCGCTCAGGACGATGACGACGTTGACGTCATCGAGGCTGCCGGTGCGTGTGCGGTTGATGCGTTCGGCTGCCTCCGAGTAGCGCGCCGTCACCAGGTCCATCGCCTCCTGGCCGTAGCCGGGCGGTCTCGCCATCGCCGAGATCGGCATGTTGTAGAGGAACCCGCCGCCGAAGCCGTTGCTGCGGTAGTTGGTCTTCTGGTTCCAGTAGCGCCAGTGCTCGCCGCGGATCTCGTAGGCCTTGCGCCACAGGTTGCCCGGCTCGTTGAACTTGGTCGTCTGGAAGAGCAGCGTCGCCGTCACGAGGAGAACGCCGATGCGGAGCAGGCCCAACCGGATCGCCTGCTGTCGCGGAAGCTTGCGGAGCGACGGCCGCGGATAGCGACGTGCGAGCCGGTGGCCGACGAGCACACAGGCGGCGATCAGGACGC
This sequence comes from uncultured Actinomycetota bacterium, assembly GCA_963756795.1. Lineage (GTDB taxonomy): Bacteria > Actinomycetota > Actinomycetes > Propionibacteriales > Nocardioidaceae > Nocardioides. The sequence continues at coordinate 383,961 of CAVWPK010000011.1, forward strand.
CGACGCCGAGCACCAGCATCACGGCCTTCGTCGGTGAGACGAAGGCGCTGAGGAACCCCGGCTCACTCAGGAAGTCGATGTCGCTGGGATAGATGGGCTCCTCGCGAAGGTCGATCTTGACCCGGTTGGCAGCAGCCACCGGGATCACGACTGCAGCCAGCACCCCGATCGCCCACCACAGCCGGCCGATCACGGACCAGAGGAAGAGCAGCAGGAGCCAGACCAGGACCACGTCGACGTAGAAGCCGACGTAGGTGACGAACTGGTCACTGATCCACCGGGGATCGCCCCTCCACAGCGTCGACACCTCGAGCACGAGGGTGAGCGCGACAGCCGCCAAGAACGAGGCCAGGGTGCCGCGGCGCAGGACGACGGCGAGCCGAGCGGTCCCGAGGGCAGCCGATCCGTCGCGTTCGTCGTCAGCGGGGTCCGCTCGGCCCGCCCCCTCGTCCCCACCTGCCGACGTCGGCGGGTCGACGACAGATGAGTTGGACACGGCGTCAATCGTAGGTGGCCGGGAGGTGACGCACCTACCCGACGCGAGGGTGCCGGGTGGTCGGTCGTCGGTTGGGCGTCAGGCGTGCTGGGTCCGGGGCTTCCATTCGGGGCGTGTCGACTCGTAGGTCGCGATGGCCTCGTCGTGGCCCAGCGTGATGCCGATGTCGTCGAGACCCTCGAGCAGCCGCCACCGGGTGTAGTCGTCGATGTCGAACGAGTCCTGAACCTCACCGCCCGGGGTGCTGACGGTCTTGGCCGCGAGGTCGACGGTGATCTCGCCACCCGGGTTGTCGTCGAGGTAGTCCCACAGTGCCTGGACGACCTTCTCGTCGATCTGCCCGGCGACCAGGCCGGCCTTGCCCGAGTTGCCCCGGAAGATGTCGGCGAAGCGGGCTGAGAGCACGGCCTTGAAGCCGTAGTTCTGCAGCGCCCACACGGCATGCTCCCGGGAGGACCCGGTGCCGAAGTCGGGGCCCGCGACGAGCACCGAGCCGGCGGCGTACTCCGGCTTGTTCAGCACGAAGTCGGGGTCGTTGCGCCACGCGGCGAACAGCCCGTCCTCGAAGCCGGTGCGGGTGACGCGCTTGAGGTAGACCGCCGGGATGATCTGGTCGGTGTCGACGTTGCTGCGCTTGAGCGGCACCCCGACGCCGGTGTGGCTGGTGAACTTCTCCATTGCTCTTTCCTTCGTTGGTCGAGGACGTCGCTCTGCGACCGTCACGAGACCCTCACAGGTCGGCGGGCGAGGACAGGGTGCCGCGGACGGCGGTCGCTGCTGCGACCGGGATCGAAACCAGGTGGGTGCGCCCACCCTTCCCCTGCCGGCCCTCGAAGTTGCGGTTGGACGTCGACGCGCTGCGTTCCTGGGGTGCGAGCTGGTCGGGGTTCATGCCGAGGCACATCGAGCACCCCGCGCCACGCCACTCGGCACCGGCCTCGATGAAGATCTTGTCGAGGCCCTCCTCGATGGCCTGGTTGCGCACCCGCACCGAGCCGGGTACGACGAGCAGCCGGGTGCCGTCGGCGACCTGGTGCCCCTGGATGATCTCGGCGGCGAGCCGGAGGTCCTCGATCCTGCCGTTGGTGCACGAACCGACGAAGACGGTGTCGACCTTGATGTCGCGCATCGGGGTACCGGCCTCGAGGCCCATGTACTCCAGCGCCTTCTCGGTCGCGATCTTGTCGTTCGGCTCGTCGAAGTCGTCGGGGCTCGGGACGTTCGCGCCGAGCGGCACGCCCTGGCCCGGGTTGGTGCCCCAGGTGACGAAGGGCGTCATCGTCGAGGCGTCGAGCACGATCTCCTCGTCGAACTCCGCGTCCGCGTCGGTGACGAGGGTCTTCCAGTGCGCGACCGCGGCTTCCCAGTCGGCACCCTTCGGTGCCTCGGGCTTGCCCTCGATGTAGTCGAAGGTGGTCTGGTCGGGAGCGATCAGGCCGGCTTTAGCGCCCCACTCGATCGACATGTTGCAGACCGTCATCCGGCCCTCCATCGAGAGCTCCTCGATGGCCGGGCCGCGGTACTCCACGATGTAGCCCTGGCCACCGCCGGTGCCGGTGTGGGCGATCAGGGTGAGGACGAGGTCCTTCGCGGTGACTCCGGCGCGAAGACTGCCGTTGACGGTCACCGCCATCGTCTTCGGCTTCGCCTGCATCAGGGTCTGCGTCGCGAGCACGTGCTCGACCTCGGAGGTGCCGATGCCGAACGCGATCGCACCGAACGCACCGTGGGTGCTGGTGTGGCTGTCGCCGCACACGATCGTCATGCCGGGCTGGGTGAGCCCCAACTGCGGACCGACGACGTGCACGATGCCCTGCTCGATGTCACCGAGCGGGTGGAGGCGTACGCCGAAGTCGGCGGCGTTCTTGCGCAGGGTGTCGACCTGGGTCTTGCTCACCGGGTCCGCGATCGGCTTGTCCCAGTCGAGCGTGGGGACGTTGTGGTCCTCGGTCGCGAGGGTGAGGTCGGGTCGTCGTACCTGACGGTTCGCCAGCCGGAGACCGTCGAACGCCTGCGGACTGGTCACCTCGTGGATGAGGTGGAGATCGATGTAGAGGAGGTCGGGCTCCCCGGGGTTCGACCGGACGACGTGCTCGTCCCACACCTTCTCCGCCAGGGTCTTGCCCATGACTGGCTCCTCGCCGTTCGTATCGACTGTCCTCCCGGTCCGGTGCGGCGGATCGCGCCACCCGTCCCTACTACGGATGGAGCCTACGCTTGCATCCCATGATCTGAGACGATAGTCTTGCTATATGGACAACTCGAGCGGCGTAGGCGTACTGGACAAAGCAGCCCTGGTACTCACGGCCCTGGAGTCCGGGCCCGCCACCCTGGCCGGGCTGGTTGCCGGCACCGGCCTGGCGCGGCCGACCGCGCACCGGCTGGCGGTCGCGCTGGAGCACCACCGACTGGTCGCCCGCGACATGCAGGGCCGGTTCGTGCTGGGCCCCCGGCTCTCCGAACTGTCGGCCGCTGCCGGCGAGGACCGACTGCTCGCCACGGCGGGACCTGTCCTTGCCCGACTGCGGGACATCACCGGCGAGTCCGCGCAGCTGTGGCGGCGCCAGGGCGACCACCGGGTCTGCGTCGCCGCCGCCGAACGGCCCTCCGGGCTGCGCGACACCATCCCGGTCGGCTCACAGCTGACCATGCGCGCCGGCTCCGCAGCCCAGGTCCTCCTCTCGTGGGACGACCCGGAACGCATCCACCGCGGCCTCCAGAACGCCGCGTTCTCAGCCGCCGAGCTCTCCGCGATCCGACGCCGGGGCTGGGCCCAGTCCGTCGGCGAGCGCGAGCAGGGCGTCGCCTCGGTGTCCGCCCCGGTCCGCTCCCCCGGCGGCAAGGTGATCGCCGCGGTCTCTGTCTCGGGCCCGCTCGAGCGGCTCTCCCGCCAGCCCGGCCGGATGCACGCCCCCGCCGTACTCGCCGCCGCGGAGCGGCTCTCCGAATCCCTCCGCCGAGCAGCAGCTGAGTAGGCCCCCGTCTCAGAAAAGTGCGTGCTGCTCGAGCGACAGCAGAGTCTGCTTGCGCTCGATGCCGCCGGCGTAGCCGGTGAGGGCGCCGTTGGCGCCGATGACCCGGTGGCACGGGATCACGATCGGGATCGGGTTGGAGCCGTTGGCCAGCCCGACCGCGCGGGATGCTGCGTTGGACTTGCCGAGCCGCGCGGCGACTTGGCCGTACGACGCGGTCTCGCCGTAGCCGATCTTCGACAGCTGGTCCCAGACCGAGCGCTGCCAGTCGCTGCCGACGGGCGCGAGTGGCAGGTCGAAGTCCTTGAGGTCGCCGGCGAAGTAGGCCCGCAGCTGGCGGGCCGCCTCGAGGAGCAACGGGTCGTCGTCGCCCTGGTCGCCCTTCGGCCGGCCATCGGCATCGCGGAACGGCGCGAACTCGATCTGGGTGAGCGCGCCGTCGCGCGCCACGAGCCGCAGCTCGCCGATCGGTGAGTCGATCACGGTCCAGGTCATGAGTTCTCCTCCAGTGCTGTCCACAGGTGTAGCAGGGCGTAGGAGCGCCAGGGCGCCCAGTCAGTCCAGCCGGTCCAGCCGGTCCAGCCGGCCCGGCCGGCCCAGTCGGCACCGGCCGCACCGAGCGCCGTGAGTGCGTTGCGCACGCCGATGTCGGTCGGCAGCTGGATGTCGGGATGGCCGAGCGCTCGCAACGCGATGTAGTCGGCCGTCCACGGGCCGATGCCGGGCAGCGCCAACAGGGCTCGGCGTACGTCGTCGCGGTCGGCGCCCCGGTCGAGCGCGACGTCGCCGGCGGCCAGCGCGCCGGCGAGGCCGGTCAGTGCCCGCCCCCGTGCGCGCGGCATCGGGAGCCGCTCGGGGTCGAGCGCCGCGACCGTCGCCGCGTCGGGGAACAGGTGCGTCAGCCCGGGGATGTCGGTCGTGACCGGTCGCCCGTGCTCGGCGACCAGCCGCCCCGCCACGGTGCGCGCGCCGGCGACGCTGACCTGCTGTCCGAGCACGGCGCGGACGGCGATCTCGTCGCCGGCGACGTGCCCCGGGACCCGCAGGCCGGGCCGCCGGCGTACGAGCGGACCGATCAGTGGATCTCCGGTGAAGTGGTCGGCGACCGCGATCGGGTCGCAGTCGCCGTCGAGAAGCCGGCGGACCCGGGCCACCGCGGCGCTCGTGTCCCGGAGGTCGTGCAGGACGAACCGGGCAGCGACGAGCGCCGTCTGCCCGGGGTCGACCACGTCGGCGAGCTCGATCCGGACGGTGCCGGGCCCGTGCGGAAGGTCGAGGGTGCGGGCATACCAACCGTCGCCGGCCACCTCGACACCTTCCACGGCTCGGACGCCGAGGAAGCGCAACAGCGCCGAGCCGGCGAACGGGGTGCGTACGGCGAGCCGCAACGCGATCGCTCCCGGCGTCCGTGCACCACCCCGGCGTCCGCGCAGCTCGGTCGGTGTCGCGGCGTAGACCTCGCGCACGGTGTCGTTGAACTGCCGGACGCTCGCGAACCCCGAGGCGAACGCGATGTCGGCGAACGACAGGTCGGTCGTCTCCACCAGCACCCGCGCGGTCTGGGCGCGTTGGGCGCGAGCCAGTGCGAGCGGCCCGGCGCCGAGCTCGGCGGTGAGCACCCGGGACAGGTGGCGCGGGGTGTAGCCGAGGCGCCGCGCCAACCCGTCGACGCCCTCGCGGTCGACGACACCGTCGGCGATCAGTCCCATCGCGCGGCCGGCGACGGTCGCCGCAGCGTCCCAGTCGGGACTGCCCGGAGTCGCGTCGGGCAGGCAGCGCTTGCACGCGCGGTAGCCGGCGGCCTGGGCCGCCGCCGCGCTCCGGTGGAACGTCACGTTGTGCAACGCCGGCGTGCGGGCCGGACAGGACGGCCGACAGTAGATCCCGGTGGTCCGCACCGCGATGTAGAAGACTCCGTCGAAGCGGCGGTCGCGCGACTTCACCGCGGCGTAGCAGGACTCGGTGTCGAGCCCCGGGATCCCGGCAGCGGTCGTGGTCATGCGTCCATTCTGTACGGCGCTGCCGACAACTTCTCGCGGAAATCGGACATGGCGATTCCAGGGCCTGCCGGGGAGCCGGCGTTAGCGCGCGTGCCGCCCTTGGTAGGCCCTGGGCCGCACCGGGCGCAGCGGCTCGGACTCGTCCCCGCCGATCTCCCGGCCGATCTCCCGGCCGATCTCCCCGCCGATCTCCCCGCCGATCTCCCCGCCGATCTCGTCACGTCGTGCGAGCGCGCTGTGCCAGCGGCCGTAGCCGAGGTAGACCACCAGACCGATCACCGTCCACACGGCGAAGTTGCGCCAGGTGACCGTGGTGAGGTTCAGGCCCAGCCAGGCCGTGGCAAGGGCCCCGAGCATCGGCACCAGCGGCGCTCCGGCCACCCGGAACCCACGCTCGAGGTCGGGCTGGCTCCGGCGCAGCACGATGACACCCACAGAGCACGAGAAGAACGCCGCCAGCGACCCGATCACGAGCAGCTGCTCGAGGGACCCGACTTTCGGGTACAGCGCGAGTGCGGTCGCGGCCAGACCCGCGGTGGCGGCAGCCGCCGACGGCGCCTGGAAGGCGGAGCTGACCCGCCCCAGCCACGAGGGCAGCAGCCCGTCACGGCCCATCGCGAACAACACCCGGCTCAGCGCGATCAGCACCACCATGATCACCGTGGTGAACGCCAACAGACCACCGAGGTTGACCACGTCCGCGGCCCAGCCGACGCCGACCGCGGCGAGCGCGTCGGACACCGGGGCCCCGCTGCCGAGCTCCCCGAACGGACGCAGACCGACCAGTACGACGGCCATCGCCAGGTAGAGCAGGGTCACCAGTCCGAGGCTGATCAGCATCGCCCGGGGGATCGAGCGCCGCGGCTCGTGGGTGTCCTCCGCCGCTGTCGCGATCAAGTCGAACCCGATGTAGGCAAACGTGATCACGCTGGCCGCGGCAAGGACGCCGTAGATCCCGTAGACCGTGCCCGAGGAGCCGGCGAGGACCTGCAGCACGGTCGAGGTCGCCGCATCATCCGGCGCCGGCCGTGATGCAGGCACGAACGGCTGGTAGTTCCCGGTGTTCACGTAGCGGCTGCCCACGACGATGACGAGCAGGATCACCGCGACCTTCGCGAGCACCGCGACGGTGAGCACCCGCGCAGAGAGCTTCGTGCCGGTCACGACCAGGAGCGTCAGGACGAGCAGGACGGCGGGGGCGACGAGATTGACGTCGGCGTCGAACGCGCCGTACTCGGAGAGCCAATCCGGTACGGCGACGCCGAAACCGTCCAGTGTGGCCAGCGAGTAGGCCGACCAGGCGCGGGAGACGACCGCAGCCGCCACCACCAGCTCGAGGATCAGGGCCCACCCGACCAACCAACCCCACAGCTCGCCGAAAGCGACGTAGCTGAAGGTGTAGACGCTGCCGGCGACCGGGATGGTGGAGGACAGCTCGGCGTAGGACAACGCGGCAACGAAGCACACCGACGCGGCGATCACGAAGGACACGACCACCGCCGGACCCGCGTTGGTGGCGGCTTGGCCTCCGGACAGGGAGAAGATGCCGGCGCCGATCATCACGCCGAGCCCGAGGACCACCAGCGCGGACGTACCGAACACGCGTGGAAGGCGGTGGCGAGCGTGACTGACTCGGTGCATGGCGAGGTCGACCGGTAGTCGTCGTGCTTGCACCGGCCAGAACCTACCTGGTCTAGACCTGGATTCCGAGGGGTGAACGACGCGTGAGTCGCGGACCTCGGGTGCGCGCTTCTGTCACCCTGTGCGGATGGCGGAGAACCCGATCGACCTGCTGATCAAGTCCCAGCAGATGGCCCTCAAGCTCGCGGGCGACACCCTTCGCACCGTGACCAGCGTCGCCGTCACCGGGGTCACCCAGCCCGAGGAGCTGGTCCGCCAGGTCGGCGACCTGGCCGCTGCTGTTGCCGGCATGGCCAGCGCGATCACCGGCCTGGCCGGCGCGACCGCGCAGCCCCTGCAGGACTTCATCGTGCGTCAGCGCGAGCTCGCCGACACGGTCGCGATGCTGGCCGAGGCCCAGTCGGACCTCGCTGCCGTCGTCGCGAAGCTCGCCGAGCGCCACGCCGAGGCCGTGACGGCTCTGGAGCGGGTCACCGCACCGGTCTTCGCCATCGTCGGCACCGAGGTGACGCCCCCGAAGTCCCGCGCCGCCCGCGCCTCCGCGAAGACGCCGACCGCGAAGCCGGCGGCTCCCAAACCGAAGAAGTCCGGTCGGGGGTAGTGGCGCGTCAGCGCAGCAGGTTGCCGAGGCCGCCCAGCGGGCTCTGCTGCTGGACCTGCTGACCGGCGTCCTGGGCGCCGCCGAAGCGCATGTTCTCGCTCGGCTGGACGATCACGAACCCCTGACCGTGGAAGCCGAGCTGGAACTCCTCGCCCGACGTACGGCCGATCAGAGCCTTCATGCCGATGTCGGTCTTCAGCTGGATCTGGAGGCCGGCCGACCAGCACACCGCGGCGTCAGGGTCGACGAACGTCCCCGCTTCGCCGGTCTGCAGCAACAGCGGCGAGCCGTCGGTCACCAGCGCGACCTGGCCGGACCCGCTGAGCGTGGTGTTGAACAGGCCGCCCGACAGCATGCCGGCGCCCCGCACCAGCGAGATGTCGTCCTGGAGGGACTCGGAGTAGGCGAGGATGTTGGCCCCGTTGACCGAGATGGAGTCGTTCTCCAGCTCGATGACATGGACGTCCATGCCGAGCTTGGCCAGGAAGATCTCGCCGGTGCCCTGGATCTTCATGATCGGCAGGCCCTCACCGGTCACCTTCTGCTTGATCCACCTGCCGACGCCGCCGGCACCTTGGGCATCGAACCGGACGTCGCCCTGGTAGGCGACCATCGAGCCCTGCAGCGCCTTGACGCTGCCTTGGGAAAGCTCGACCTTCATCATCTTCGAGTTCTGCTTGACGAAGTTGCCCGGTCCCTCGACCTCGTGGTTCTCCTGGGCAAACAAGTCACTGCGCATGGGTCTCTCTCAATCCTGAGGTTTCGTCGGTTCTGTCGAACCGACGTTCGCATGCGCACCTGCGATCCGGCATCGTCCTTGCGAACGATCCACAGGACGGCGGACCGGCGCCGTCGACCGCGACGGCGCGGAAAAACAGAAGAGCCCGGATCCTTGGATCCGGGCCGCTACCTGTACCCCCGACCGGATTCGAACCGGCGCTACCGCCGTGAGAGGGCGGCGTGCTAGGCCGCTACACAACGGGGGCCTGACTTGCCTGGTTGCCTTGCGAGCAACCTGTTGAACTCTAGCGATCCCCGCCCGGGGCGACCAAATTCGAGGCCGCCCAGAACCTGTTCACGCGTGAGCCCGCTGGTCTACTAGGACTCGAACCTAGACTAACTGGACCAGAACCAGTCGTGCTGCCAATTACACCATAGACCACTGTTCTACCGTCTCGGCGGCCCATCCGAATGACGCTGTCAGATGGTCCGGGAGCCGACGGGAAACCTTACACGCGGGGTCGTTTCGGCTCCAAAACGACCTCGCCGGTCGACGTCTCGAGCTGACGTCGGCGCGCCGCCCAGACCACCAGTCCGAGATAGCCGAGCGACTGGACGAGGGTGCCGGGCAGCAGCCACCAGGTCCCCGCGACCGGCGCCAGCGCCTGCTCGATGTCACCGAAGCCGAGCGCCAGACCGAAGAACAGCCAGTTGTTGAGCACGTGCATCGCGATCCCGGCCTCGAGCCCGCCGGTCACGATCACGAGCACGCCGGCAACCACGCCGAACGCGAACCGATCGATGAAGACCGGTGCGTCCTGGGCGCCGTGGGCGAGCGCGAACAGCAGTGCTGGTACGGCGACCGCGGCCGCCGTACCGACCCGACCGGGCACCAGTCCGCCGACGGCCTGGGTGAGGTAGCCGCGGAACGCGTACTCCTCCCCCGCCGCCTGCAGCGGGATGAGCAGCACGATGATCAGGGCGAACGCGAGGGTGCGGCCGGTGGCGTCGTTGACCGCGCCCTCGACCGCTGCGCCGCCGTCATCGGGGAGGGCGAGCGCGAGCAGCACCGCGGCGCCCAGCGCCACCGCCGCGAACCCGACGCAGGTGAACAGCCACCGCCAGCGGAGACGACCGACCACCGACAGCACCCAGCCGCCGGGGAGCGCCTGCGCGAGCCGCGTGGTCGCGATCACGACCGGCACCGCGGCCGCCAGGCTCAGGCAGACGATCACCAGGCCGACGGGCGTCAGCGGGTCGATGCTGAGCTCGCCGACCGGCTCCCCGAGTCCGTTGTAGGTGCCGGTGAGCAGGACCGGCACCACGACCAGCAACGCGACCACCAGTGCGAGCACGCCGAGCAGTGCGCGCACCCAGGTCGACCGACCGAGCTGGTGCAGCTGGTGGTAGCGCAGCGCCGGCGGGCCGGGATCAGCCGAGGGCACGCTGGAGACGTCCGACGCTGCGTTCGTGGCCGAGGAGCTCCAGCGACTCGAACAGCGGCGGCGAGATCCGCTTGCCGGTCACCGCGACCCGGACCGGACCGAAGGCCAGCCGGGGTTTCAGCCCGAGGTCCTCGACCAGCGCCTGCTGGAGGGCCGTCTGGATCGCGTCCGTTGACCACGGGTGCAGGTCGGCCAGCGCGTCGTGGGCCGCCTTCACCACGCCCTTGCCGGTCTCGTCGAGCAGCTTCTCCGCGTCGACCTGGTCGACGGTGAACGTGTCCTCGTCGACGAAGAGGAACCCCAGCATGTCGGAGGCCTCGGTCAGCTTGTTGATCCGTTCGGCGACGAGCGGCATCGCCAGCTCGAGCAGCTGTGCGTCGGCGTCGTGCACGGGATCGCCGACGACGCCGTCGCGCTTGAGGAACGGCAGCACCCGGTGCGTGATGTCGTCGATCGACAGTCGCCGCAGCTGGGCGGCGTTGATGGCCTCGGCCTTCTTCAGGTCGAAGCGAGCAGGATTGGGGTTGACGTCCCCGATGTCGAACGCTCCGACCATCTCGGCGAGGGAGAAGACGTCGCGGTCGGCGGCGATCGACCAGCCGAGCAGCGCGAGGTAGTTGAGCAGACCCTCCGGAAGGAAGCCGCCGTCGCGATAGGCCAGCGCGTGCGCCTGGGGGTCGCGCTTGGAGAGCTTCTTGTTGCCCTCCCCCATCACGTAGGGCAGGTGCCCGAACTGCGGGGTGAAGTCGGTGAGGCCGAGCTCGATGAGTGCGCCGTAGAGCGCGATCTGCCGAGGCGTCGACGACAACAGGTCCTCACCGCGCAGCACGTGGGTGATCTCCATCAGCGCGTCGTCGACAGGGTTGACCAGTGTGTAGAGCGGCTCGCCGTTGGCCCGGCACAGCGCGTAGTCCGGCACGAACTTGGTCTCGAAGCTGATCTCGCCCCGCACCAGGTCGTCCCAGGCGATGGTGCCGTCCGGCATCCGGAAGCGCACGACGGGCCGCCGCCCCTCGCCCTCGAACGCGGCGACCTGTTCACTGGTGAGCTCGCGGCAGAACCCGTCGTAGCCCATCACCTTGGAGCCGGACGCCTTGCGCCGCGCGTCGACCTCCTCGTTGGTGCAGTAGCAGTCGTAGGTGTAGGACGACGCCCGCAGTCGGTCGAGGGCGTCGGTGTAGAGGTGACCGCGTTCGCTCTGCCGGTACGGCGCGAAGGGCCCCCCGACCTCCGGCCCCTCGTCCCAGTCGAGCCCGAGCCAGTGCATCAGCTCGATCAGCGAGGAGTACGACTCCTCGGTGTTGCGCGCGGCGTCGGTGTCCTCGATGCGGAACACGAACGTGCCGCCGTGGCGGCGGGCGAACGCCCAGTTGTAGAGGGCGGTGCGGACCAGGCCGACGTGCGGGCTCCCGGTCGGGGAGGGTGCCATCCTGACCCGGACGGGTCGGCTGTCGACGGGTGCGTCGCTCAAGGTTCCACTCTCAGTTCGGTCAGTTCGGTCAGTTCGGTCAGGTGCGGATCGGTGCTAACGCCGGGCCACGGTGTTGGTGAGGGCGCCCAGCCCCTCGACGAAGACCTCGACCTCGTCGCCGGGGTCCATCGAGCCCACCCCCTCGGGAGTGCCGGTCAGGATGACGTCGCCGGGCAGAAGGGTCATCGCTGCGGAGATGTAGGCCACCAGGTTGGGGATGTCCCAGGTCATGTCGGCGGTGGTGCCGTCCTGGACGACATCGCCGTTGAGGAAGGTCTGCAGCCGGCGACCGTCGATGAAGGCCTGCGGGTCGAGGTCGTTCTCGATCCACGGGCCGAGCGGGCAGAACGTGTCCATCCCCTTCGCGCGTGCCCATTGGTTGTCGCTCTTCTGCAGGTCCCGCGCGGTCACGTCGTTGGCGATCGTGTAGCCGAAGATGACGTCGGTGGCCTGCTCCGGTGGGACGTCACGGCAGATCCGGCCGATGACGACGGCGAGCTCGCCCTCGTAGCTGAGGTGGGAGCTCTGCGGCGGGTAGAGGATGGCGTCGTGCGGACCGATCACGCTGGTGTTGGGCTTCAGGAAGAGCAGCGGCTCGGCCGGCTGGTCGCCGCCCATCTCCGCTGCGTGGGCGGCGTAGTTCCTGCCGACGCCGACGACCTTGCTGCGGGGCAGGACCGGTGCGAGCAGCTTCACGTCGGCCAGCCGGTGCTCGTGCTCGAGCAGCCGGATGCCGACGTACATCGGGTCGCCGGCCAGCTCCACGACCACGGCGTCCTCGGCCGGCTGGCCGAACCTGTCGACGTCGCCGGTGACCACTCCGTAGGCCGGCTCGCTCTGTCCGCTCTTGGCAGCCGTGAATCTCGCGATGCGCACCCGGCGAGCCTATCCGGCCCGCCGGGTGCCTCACCTCGTCAGTACCCCGGCGTGAGGCTGGACGTGAACGACAGGTCGATCTCGTCCTTGTAGGCGGTGAACTCGGCATTCCCGCCGACCACCTTCGCGCTCGGACCGGCCCGCCAACCCGCGTCGACGAACTCGCCCTGCTGGTTGATCTTGATGTAGGCACCGGACTTGAAGCCCACGTCCACGATGTTGCCGATCTTGCCGCCGCCCTTGGCGCCGGCCCACACCGACACGTTGCCGGTGCGGAAGTCGAACTTGACGTCGACGAACACGTGCAGCAACGGGATGATCTGGACGGAGAAGGACTGCTCGATCCGCTCGCAGCTGATCTTGAGCGACGTCGGCCCGAGCGACACCTTGAGCGACAGGTTCTTCAGCCCGGACTCGCACGCCCCCGGCGACTGCACGTCGTCGTTGGCCGGCGGGTGGAGGATCTCGGTCGGCAGCGGGTCGACGCAGTGGTCCCTGAACAGGTCCACGCTGTGCGACCAGTGCTGGGCCTGCTGGACGAGGACGGCGTAGATGTCCCGCTCGATACCGTCGATGTGGTTGAGCGCGAGCTGGTGGGCCTCCTCGTCGATCAGGTTCGCGGCGTACCCCGTCATCAGCTTCGACCAGATCTCGAAATAGCGGTTCGCGCGGTTCTGCGCCTTGACGATCGTCGTCCGCCAGGTCCCGTGCGCCGAGGTCAGCGCCGGGCGGCAGGTCTTGTTCATCTCGATCTCGAAGCAGTTGGGGACGCTGGAACCGTCGCAGGCGGCCCACGCGTCCTCGGCCAGCGTCTGGTAGGTGTAGTCCACCTCGCCGGTGCCGCCGCCCCAGAACTCCTCGTTGATCTCGGTGAGCTTGTTGATCTCGCGGTAGAGCGCGTTCTGCGCGGCCCGGACGCCACCGTCGAGGTGGGTCCGGTAGAGCAGGGAGAAGATCGAGTCGCGCCGATCCTTCTCGGCGCGGGTCCGGGCGTCGTCGGTGTCACGCAGGTGCTGCTCGAGCCGGTTCGCCTCGTCGATGTTGGCCTGGATCTCGGCCTGGAAGCCATCGGCGATGCCCCAGTAGACCGATCGCATCGTCGCCGTCTGGGCCGGCGTATCGGCGATGGGAAGCTGCCGCAGCGGTACCGCCTCACCGTGGGTGAGGTCGATGCCCGGCTCGGGCTGCACCGGGTCCTCGGTCGGAGGAGTCGGCGGGACGGGCTCGTCGGTGCGCACCCGGCTGCGCGCGATGTAACGCTTCGCGATCTTGTCCTGGCCCTTGCACGCCGCGACCGTCGCCAGGCCGGCGTCGGCCTCGGTGAGCAGCGGCGCGAGCTGCTTGGCGCTCACGAAGAGCTTCTGCGCGGCATCGGACCGGCCGGTCAGCACCAGTGCCTGTCCGCGGATCACGGCTGCCGTCGCCGCGTGTGGGATCCCGAGCGGCGTCCGCAGGAACTCGCGCCCGACGGCTGCGTCAAGGAAAGCGATCGCCTCGTTGGGAAGGCCGACCGAGGTTGCGAGCGCCGCAGCATTGACCAGGTGCGTCCCGCGCGAGGGCTGGAGCCGGTGCGCCTCCAGCAGCGCCGAGAGAGCGAGGCCGGGCGAGCCGGCCGCGAGCGCAGCAGCGGCCGTGTTCTGGGCCGCGTCGGCGGTGTCCGCCTGCCCCGACGCCTTCAGGTCGGCGAGGCCGCCGGGCGCCTTCTCCTCGAGGTACTGGCGCGCACTGGCCAGGGCCGCCGCGAGGGTGTACGACTTCACCGGGTAGGTGCTGTTGCAGAAGATCTTGAGGAACTCGAGGGAAGAGTTCTCGTTGGACGGCCACTGCTCGCTGTCGGCGAAGGTCTGCACCGAGAGGCCGTCGGTGCGCGCGGCCTCGGTGACGCTGACCACCGGCGCCGCCGCCTTGCAGTTGTTGGCCTCCTCCGACTCCTTCACCTTCCCGAGGTCGTCGGCACAGACCAGGACCTTGTAGTCACCGGCAGGGATGCCCGGGGGCACGGTGAACTTGACCGCGCCGACGGACCGGCGGGCACCGATGGCGACCGCCGCCACCGCTGCGTTGCCCTGCAACAGGAGGTCGGTCAGCGACGAGCGTGGGTCAGTACTGCTCGTGCGCCGCTCGGCCAGGCTGGCCGCGGCGTTCCTCGTGAGGTAGACGCGGGTGGTGGACGGGCCCGCATCGCGGTCGCCGCCGTTCTTCACCACGTGGGTGACAGTGATCTTGGCACCCTCGACGACCGACGTCTTGTCGACGGAAGCAGAGGTGACGCGCAGGTCGGCCGAGGTGGCGGCCACGGCCGCGTGGGGGGTGAGAGCCAGCAGGGTGCTGGCCAGGGCAGTGACGATGCCGACGGCAAGGCCTGCGCGGTGGCGCGACGCTGGTGCGGCTGAGGAATACATCGGTGGGATCTCCATGAATGACGACGACGGACGCGCTCGCCACCGAGTCGGGCACGAAGGAAGAGATAACCACGGGAGAAGGACGGCGGCACCTGATTTTCTTCCCGGTCCAGGCCGCTGCGAGCCGGAGAATCATCCTTGAGAACGACTGGTCCCTAGGCTGGTCGCCGTGGACGTGAGGCAGGTCGAAGCGATGCCCGCCGTGGCCTGGCAGGAGCGCGCTGCCGCCCACGCGGCGCGGGTCGACGGCTACCTGGCGCCGCACCTCGAGCGGCGGGAGGCGCGGGTCCAGCATCCCGTCTTCGACTTCCTCTTCACCTACTACTCCTACCGACCGGCGCAGCTGCGTCGGTGGCATCCGGGCTACGGCGTCGCCCTGGTCGACGCGCGGGAGTACGACGGGCTCAAGGGCTACGGGGTTTCGGGGGACGCTTCGCTCGCACCCCAACCAGCGGTCACGGACGAGTACGTCGCTTCCCAACGGCCGCTGGTCGAGGCGCTGCACCGACTCCTCACCGCCACCGCGGGCCGGGTCGGCAACTTCGGCTGCTTCGGCCTCCACGAGTGGGCCATGGTCTACCGGCTCGACGACGACCAGACCCGTCATGCCGACTGGCCGCTGCGCCTCGGCCCGGCCGGGACCGACGCCGTGGTCGAGTCACACCGGATCGCCTGCTCGCACTTCGACGCCTACCGGTTCTTCACCACCCCGGCGCGCCCGCTCAACACCCTCACACCCGGCCGCGACGACCGCCCGGCCCACGAGCAGCCGGCCTGCCTCCACGCCGGCATGGACCTCTACAAGCACGCGTTCCGACTCTCGCCGATGATCTCCTCGGACCTGGTCGCGGACTGCTTCGAGCTGGCGTGGGACATCCGTGTCATGGACATGCGGGCAGCGCCGTACGACCTCTCCGACCTCGGCTTCTCACCGGTGCCCGTCGAGACGCCCGAGGGCAAGGCGGAGTACGTCGCGGCGCAGCGCTCGTTCGCCGAGCGGGGCGCCCCGCTGCGGCAGCAGCTGATCGCGGAGAGCGCACGCCTGCTCGAGATTGCGACCCTGGTCGGATCCCGCGGCGGGTCATCAGCCCTAGGCTCACGCCCATGACTCACATCCACGACGCGGTGATCGTCGGCGCCGGCTTCGGCGGCATGGGAGCGGCGATCCAGCTGCGCAGGATGGGGTACGACGACCTGCTGATCCTCGAGCGCGAGGACGATCTCGGCGGCACCTGGCACGTCAACCGCTACCCCGGCCTCGCCGTCGACATCCCGTCCGCGACCTACTCCTACTCGTTCGAGCCGAACCCGCACTGGTCGCGGCTCTTCGCTCCCGGTCCGGAGCTGAAGGCCTACGCCACCCACGTCGCCGACAAGTACGACCTCCGCAAGCACATGCGCTTCGGCATGGTCGTCGACGGCGCCCGCTGGGATGAGGCCGCGTCGTGCTGGGAGGTCGCTCTCGAGGACGGCACCCTGGAGCGCGGCCGCTACCTGCTGACCGCGACCGGCTTCCTCTCCCAGCCGCGGCTGCCGGACATCGCGGGCATCGAGCAGTTCACCGGGGACGTCGTCCACACGACCCGCTGGGACGACGACGTGGAGCTCGAGGGCAAGCGGATCGGCATCATCGGCACCGGCGCGACCGCCGTACAGCTGATCCCGAAGCTGGCGCAGGTGGCCGGCCACCTCACCGTCTACCAACGGACCCCGATCTACGTCAGCGCCAAGCTCGACGGCAACGTGCCCGGGCCGGTGCGCAAGGCGTTCGCGCGGGTGCCGCTGACGCAGAAGGCTGCGCGGCTGGCAGGGACGTCGATCCTCGAGGTGATGATGGTCGCCGGGGTCCTGCACTACCGGAACCTGCCCTGGGCCAACGCCATCGGCAAAGCTGCGTGCGAGCGGCATCTCAAGCGCCAGATCAAGGATCCCGCGCTCCGGGCGAAGCTGACGCCCGACTACGACTTCGGCTGCAAGCGCCCGACGTTCTCCAACACCTACTACCCGTCCTTCACCAAGGAGCACGTCGACCTCGAGACCACGGCCATCGACCACGTCGACGAGGCCGGGGTCGTGACCGCCGACGGACGGCGGGCGGACCTCGACGTCCTCGTCCTGGCCACCGGCTTCAACCTGTGGGACGCCAACTTCCCGGCGATCCGGGTGGTCGGCCGCGAGGACCGCGACCTCGGCCAGTGGTGGCGGGACAACCGGTTCTGCGCCTACGAGGGCATCACGGTGCCGAAGTTCCCGAACTTCCTCTCGCTCAACAGTCCGTACTCCTACTCGGGCTTGTCCTACTTCACGACCATCGAGACCCAGATGGCCCACATGGAACGGCTCTTCGCCGCCATGAGGAACAAGGGCGTCGACGTGTTCGAGGTGCGCGACGAGGCCAACGACGCGTTCCTCGACAGGATGACCGAGCTGCTCGGCAACTCGGTCTTCAACGCCGGCAGCTGTGCGACCGCACGAAGCTACTACTTCAACCAGCACGGCGAGGCCGTGCTGCTGCGGCCGACGTCGACCCTCAGCGCACACCGCGAGGCGGCGCGGTTCCCGATCGCCGACTACGAGTTCCGGCAGGCGGACGCACCCGTCCTCGCCGGTTAGGTCTAAGCACCCAAGGTGTTCGGGTCCCGCCAGCCTCGCTCGAACGGCAGCCGCCAGGCGTGCGGCGCGATCAGCTGGTGGACCTGGTTCGGTCCCCAGCTGCCCTGGCGGTAGGGCCGCACGATCGGCGGGCTGTCGAGCAGAGGCGCAGAGACCTCCCACAGCCGCTCGATGCCCTCCGCGGAGCTGAACAAGGTCTGGTCACCCCGGGCGGCGTCGTAGATCAGCCGTTCGTAGGCCTCGAGCACGGAGCCCGCCCACGTCGTGTCCCCCATCGCGAACTGCATGGAGAGCTTGTCGAGCCGCATGCCCGGGCCGGGGCGTTTTCCGTAGAACGACAACGACATCTTCGCCTTGTCGGCGAGGTCGAAGGTCAGGTGGTCGGGGCCGTGGTCACCGACGCCCGAGTGCCGGGGAAACATCGAGCGCGGCGGCTCCTTGAACGCGATCGAGATGATCCGGGCCCCCTCGGCCATCCGCTTGCCGGTGCGCAGGTAGAACGGCACACCGGCCCAACGCCAGTTGTCGATGTAGCACTTGAGCGCGATGAAGGTCTCGGTCTCCGAGTCGTGCGCGACGCCCTCGATGTCGCGGTAGCCCTGGTACTGGCCGCGGACTACGTCGGCCGGGTCGATGGGCAGCAGCGACCGGAACACCTTGTTCTTCTCCTCGTTGATCGCGTCCGGCGAGAGCGAGGTGGGGGGTTCGAGGGCGATGAACCCGAGCACCTGGAACAGGTGGGTGACCACCATGTCCTTGTAGGCGCCAGTCGCCTCGTAGAAGCTCGCCCGCTGCTCGAGGCCGAGCTCCTCCGGTACGTCGATCTGGATGTGGTCGATGTTGTTGCGGTGCCAGATCGGCTCGAAGATCCCGTTCCCGAACCGGAACGCGAGGATGTTCTGGGCAGCTTCCTTCCCGAGGAAGTGGTCGATCCGGTAGATCTGCGACTCGTCGAAGACCTTGTGCAGCTTGCTGTTGAGGTCCTTGGCGCTGCGGAGGTCGACGCCGAACGGCTTCTCCATGACGATCCGGCTGCCTCGTGCGAGATCGGCCTGCTGCACGGTGTTGACCACCGCGAGCGCGGCCTTCGGCGGCACGCTCAGGTAGTGGAGCCGCACGTGGTCGCCGTCCCGTAGCGCCTCGGCCTTCTCGACCGCCGCCCGCAGCCCGGCAGCACCCTCGGCGCCGGGCGCCCAGTGCAGCCGCTTGGAGAACTCCGGCCAGGCCGCCAGGTCGCCGTCGTCGCCCGAGAACTCGAGGACTGCCTCGTAGGCGAAGGTCACGAACGAGTCGGTGGTGTGCTCGTCGAGGGAGGTGCCGACGACCTGGAGGTCGTCGAGCAGACCGCTCTCGAAGAGGTGGAGCAGGCCCGGCAGCAGCTTGCGCCGGGCGAGATCCCCCGTCGCTCCGAACAGCACGACGGTCACCGGCTTGTCCAACACGTCTTCCACTGTGCCTCCCGGGTGTTTCCACGACTTTAACGCCGGGAGAAGAGCCGAGCCGCGAGCCCGTCCAGCACGATCCCCAGTCCGAGCGCGAAGTCGGACGGGTCGTCGCCGACGTGGGCGAACGCGAAGTGCAGCAAGGTGCTGGCGCCGACCCTCGCCAGGTCCGGGTCCGCACCCGCGCGCTGGAGAGCCGCCTCCATCCGGCGCCGGGGTTCCTGAGCGCCGTCGCCCTTGGCGTGGACGGCGGCGATCAGCTCAGCCGCGTCTCGGTGGGAGCGCATCGCGTCCCGCAGCTCGACGCACACCAGCCGCAGCTCGGACTCCCAGGTCACGATCTCGGTCGGACGGCGCCCCCGAGCGAGCAGCTCGTCGGCCACCGCGGCGAGCAGCGCATCCTTCCCAGGGAAGTGGTGGTAGAGCGCGCTGGGCTGGACCTTCAGGTCCGCCGCTAGACGACGCATCGACCAGTCCTGGAGCCCGCGTTCGTCGAGCACCGCGATCGCCCGGGCGACGACGTCACCGCGCCGGTGCCGGACCGCCGGTCCCTGGACCGGCTTTGACGGTGCCATGACCGGCACCTTAACCTGAACACCGTTCACCTGACGCTGAGGAGACCCATGAGCCTGTCCTTCGACCAGCTGGCGACCAGCATCCTCGACGGAGGCTCGGCGACACCGGGGGACGCGCTCGCCGTACTCCGGGCTGACGACGACGAGCTGATGGACGTCGTGGCCGCCGCGAGCCGGCTGCGCCGCGCGCACTTCGGCAACACGGTCAAGGTCAACTACCTGGTCAACCTCAAGTCGGGTCTCTGTCCTGAGAACTGCAACTACTGCAGCCAGGCGCTCGGCTCGCAGGCCCCGATCCTCAAGTACTCCTGGCTGTCGACCGACGAGACGCTGGAACAGGCGGGCGCCGGCCTGGCCGGCGGCGCGAGCCGGGTCTGCATGGTGTCCTCGGGCCGGGGGCCGTCGGACCGCGACATCGACAAGGTCACCGAGATGACCGAGGCGCTCAAGTCGGAATACCCCGACGTCGAGGTCTGCGCCTGTCTCGGCCTGCTCAAGGACGGCCAGGCCGAGCGGCTCCGCGCAGCGGGCGTGGACGCCTACAACCACAACATCAACACCGCCGAGTCCCACCACGACAACATCGTCCAGACCCACACCTACGGCGACCGCGTCGACACCATCGGCAAGGCCAAGACAGCCGGGCTGTCCCCCTGCTCGGGCCTGATCGCCGGTCTCGGCGAGAGCGACGAGCAGCTCGTCGAGGCACTGTTCGCGCTCCGGGAGCTCGACGCCGACTCGATCCCCGTCAACTTCCTGATGCCCTTCGACGGCACTCCCTACGAGAACACCTGGGAGCTCTCCCCCAGCCGCTGCGTCAAGATCCTCGCGATGGCGCGCTTCGTGTGCCCCGACAAGGAGGTCCGGATCGCCGGCGGCCGCGAGATGCACCTCCGCTCGCTGCAGGCGATGGCGCTCCAGGTGGCCAACTCGTTCTTCCTGGGTGACTACCTGACCTCGGAGGGCCAGGACGCCAAGGCCGACATCGAGATGATCCGCGACAACGGCTTCGTCATCCTCGGCGCCGAGGACGCGCTCCTCGAGGCTGCGGCCCCCGAGGGCTGTGGCGGACACGCCTGCGGCGAGGGCTGTGCCTGCGGGTCTTCCCACGACCCCTCGATCCGCCGCCGCGGCGCGGGCACCGAGGTCCCCGCGAACGCATGACGCCGGCGCCGGTCCTCGACGAGGACGTGCTGCTCGCGTACGACCGCGAGCACCTCTGGCACCCCTACACGTCGATGACCGCACCGACGCCGGTCCGGCTCGTGACCGGTGCGTCGGGCTGCGAGCTCGAGCTGGCCGACGGAACCCGCGTCGTCGACGGGATGTCGTCCTGGTGGGCAGCCATCCACGGCTACCGGCACCCGGTGCTCGACGCCGCGCTGGCCGAGCAGGCCGGCGCGTTCGCGCACGTGATGTTCGGCGGGCTCACCCACTCGCCCGCGATCCGGCTGGCCGAGCGGCTGGTGGAGATCACCCCTGCCGGGCTCGACCACGTCTTCCTCGCCGACTCAGGCTCGGTCTCGGTCGAGGTGGCGATCAAGATGGTCCTCCAGCACCAGCGCGGCACCGGCCGTCCCGAGCGCACCCGGTTGCTGACCGTCCGCGGCGGCTACCACGGCGACACCTTCGGGTGCATGAGCGTGTGCGACCCCGTGGGCGGGATGCACTCGATGTTCGCGGGGGTGCTGCCCCAGCACGTGTTCGCCGACCGCCCGCCGGCATCCGACGACGCCGTACCCGCCTGGGCCGAAGGGGTACGACGCCTCGCGGCGACCCACGCACACGAGCTGGCCGGGATCATCGTCGAGCCGCTGCTCCAGGGAGCGGGAGGGATGCACGCCTATCCCGCCGGCTGCCTGCGGGTGCTCCGGGAGGTTGCCGACGAGCACGGGCTCGTGCTCGTCTTCGACGAGATCGCGACCGGCTTCGGGCGCACCGGGACCCTGTTCGCGGCCGATGCCGCAGAGGTGACACCCGACGTGATGTGCCTGGGAAAGGCACTGACCGGCGGCTACCTGACCCTCGCCGCAGTGCTCTGCACTGCTGAGATCGGGCGCGGCTTGTCCGCTTCCGAGAGTGGCGTCCTGATGCACGGGCCGACCTACATGGGGAACCCGCTTGCCTGTGCGGTCGCGCTCGCGAGCATCGACCTGCTGCTCGAGGGCGACTGGCAACACCGGGTCCGCCACATCAACCACCGCCTCACGAGCGGCCTGGGCCCGCTGCGAAGCCAGCCCGGCGTGGCCGACGTGCGCACCATCGGCGCGGTCGGCGTCGTCCAGCTCGACCACCCCGTCGACGTCGTCGCTGCCACCGACGCCGCGGTCGCGGCGGGGGTGTGGCTGCGTCCGTTCCGCGACCTGATTTACACGATGCCGCCGTACGTCATCAGCGACGCGGAGCTGGATCGGGTGCTCGACGGCATCACGCAGGCGGTGCAGGCCGGATGAGCGCCACCCCAGGGCGACGTTGGGCCACGTGGCTCGCCGACCAGGCTGCCGCCCGGGAGGAGGCCGGCCTGACCCGCCGACTGCACGCGCGAGGGCCGGACGACACAACGATCGACCTCGCTGGCAACGACTACCTCGGGCTCTCCCGCGACCCGGTCGTCCGTCGGGCCGCGGCGGACGCCGCGCTGGCCTGGGGCGGTGGCTCCGGTGCATCGCGACTGGTCACCGGCACCCTCGGGCTCCACGCCGAGCTCGAGGCTGAGCTCGCCGACTACCTCGGTCAGCCGGCGGCCCTGGTGCTCTCCTCCGGCTACGCCGCCAACCTCGCCGTGGTCACCGCGCTGGCCGACCGCTCGACGCACATCATCTGCGACGCCCACATCCACGCCTCCCTGGTCGACGCGGCCCGGCTCTCGCGAGCCCGGCTGACCGTGGTCCCGCACAGCGACGTCGACGCGGTCCGGACCGCGTTGGTCTCACGGGAGCACCGCAGCGCGACCCCTCCCGCCGGTGAGACGGGCGAACGCACCCTGGTGCTGGCCGAGTCGGTCTACTCGGTCCTCGGCGACGCCGCCCCGCTGGCGGAGCTGGCCGGGCTGTGCGCGTCGTACGACGCCCTGCTCGTGGTCGACGAGGCGCACGGCCTCGGTGTCCACGGTCCCGGCCTGGTCGCTCGGGCGGGGCTCGCCGGCCACCCGAACGTCGTCGTCACCGCGACCCTCTCCAAGTCGCTCGGGAGCCAGGGCGGCGCCGTGCTCGGCACGCCGGCGCTGCGCGAGCACCTGATCAACCGGGCCCGGCCGTTCATCTTCGACACCGCCCTCGCGCCGGCGGCGGCGGGCGCCGCGCTCGCCGCGCTGCGGGAGCTGCGGACCAGACCGGAGCTGTCCAGCCTGGTCCGCGAGCGGGTGCGCAGCCTCGCCGAGGCGCTCGGAGTGGTGACACCCGACGGTGCAGTGCTGTCGATCAAGATGCCGTCGCCGCAGGCGGCGCTCGCCGCCCAGGCCGCGGCGCTCACTGAGGGCATCCGGGTGGGCTGCTTCCGGCCGCCGTCCGTGCCCGACGGCATCTCCCGGCTGCGGGCGACGGCGAGCGCGGGCATCGCCGCGCCGGACTGGGACCGCGCGGTCGACGTGCTCGTGACGATCGCCAAGGAGCACCAGTGACCCACCGGCGAGTCGTGATCGTCACCGGCACTGACACCGAAGTGGGCAAGACCATCGCGACGGCTGCGCTCGCCGCCACCGCGACTGGCGACGTCCTGGTCGTGAAGCCGGTGCAGACCGGGATCGCCGACGACCCCGACCGCGACGTACGCGTGGTGGAGCGGCTGACCGGCCGGGCAGTCCTCGAGCTCGCGGCGCTCGACGAGCCGCTGGCACCCGACACCGCCGCCCGCCGCCAGGGAGTGCGGATCCCGGCGGTGGCCGAGTACGTCGACCGGATCCTCACCCTCTCCGAGCAGCACGACACCGTGCTCGTCGAAGGGGCCGGCGGACTGCTGGTTCGGCTCGACACCGAAGGCGGCACCCTCCTCGATCTCGCCGTCGCCCTGGCGGCAGCGCTGCCCGACCACACCACCCTCGAGACCGTGGTGGTGTGCCGCGCCGGACTCGGCACCCTCAACCACACCGAGCTCACCGTCGGCGCCCTCCGCGGCCGGGGGCTGGAACCGGCCGGCCTGGTGATCGGGTCCTGGCCGGCCGCGCCCGGCCTGGCCGAGCGGTGCAACCGGGACGACCTCCCGCGGCTGACCGGCCTGCCGGTGCTCGCCGTACTGCCGGCGGGTGCGGGTTCGCTCGACCGCGCTCGGTTCCTCGCGGCCGCCCCGGCCTGGATCGCGGCCGACCCAGCGCGGGGCGCTTAGGCGTTTGAACGAGCAGCCCGTCCAGCCGCCTGTCCACGCCGACCCGGGCTCTTTACTCTGGCTGCCGTGGCGGTGGGCCACACCTTGCAGGACCCGGCGTGGTGCTCACTCGGTGGGGAGATGAGCACCACGAACGGTCCGCTGCCCGTCAGGTCGCGTCACCGCGCAGGACCGCGAACGCGCCCTCCCGGTCGGCGACCCGGAGCTTCTTCAGCACCGATGAGACATGGACGCGGACCGTGGAACGCGACAGGAAGAGCCGTCGGGCGACCTGGTCGGTGGTCAGGCCCGCGCCCAGCAGTTCCATCACCTGCCACTCACGGGCGGTGAGCTTGGCGGCGGCTGGGCTCGTCTTCACGAACCTCGGAAGAGCCGGCGCCCGAAGCTCCTCGGCCAGTCGCCGCACCAGCTGGCGCGGGATCGCGGCTTCGCCGTTGAGGACCCCCCGCAATGCGAAGCCCAGCCGCGCCGGGTCGGTGTCCTTGAGCAGGTAGCCCGACGCACCGGCCCGCAGCGAGTCCAACAGGTCGTCGTCGTCCGCTGTCGCTGCGGACATGACGACCGCGGTCGTCGGCAGCCGGCGCGCCAGCTCGCGTGCGGCGGTGATCCCGTTGCCGGGCAGCTCGACGTCGAGGAGCACGACATCAGGTCGCTGCTCGACCGCGAGCGCGATCGCGTCCTCGGAGTTGACCGCCTCGCCACAGACGACGCACCCGTTGCCGTGGAGCGCCGTGACGACGACGGACCGAGCGGCATCGTCACCGTCGGCGACGACCACCCGAATGATCTCGTCCACAGACACGGTCACATGACACCACAACGACCGAGCCGCAGCACATCAGACCGGATGCGTGTTACCAGATCTGCGGACGTCGGGCCCGCCAGGGCGCCGCCGCCTCGACCTGGGCCGCCAGGGAGAGCAGCAGCTCCTCCTCGGCCGGCCGGGCCGCGAGCATGACGCCGACCGGCAGCCCGCCGGCCGTCCAGTGCAGGGGGAGCGAGATCGCCGGCATCCCGGTGACGTTCCAGGCCGAGGTCCAGGGCGTGAACCGCTTCTGCGCCTCGAAGTCGGCAGCCGGGTCGGCGTCGTTGCGGATCGCGCCCACGGGCAGCGGAGGGGTCGCGAGGGTGGGCGTGAGGACGGCGTCGTACGGCGCCAGCCCGATCAGGGCAGCGGCGGCGTACTCCCGGAGCCGGCCGATCGCGAGCCCGAACTCCGGCCCGCTGACCGCCTCGCCGCGCTCCCCCAGCCATCGTGTGAGCGGCCGCAGCAGGGCCCGCATCTGCGGCGGGAGCGGCGACACCGACAGCCCGGTGAGTACCGACCAGCAGGTCTCGAACGTGGCCACGGCCTCGGGTGGCAGCGGCACCGGCACGTCCTCGATGAAGTGCCCGAGGTCGGCGAGCAGCCGCGACGCCTCGTCGTAGGCCTGCCGACTCTCGGCACTCACGTCGACGTCGGCGATGACCGGCTGCACGAACCGGGCGATCCTGAGCCGGCCGGGCTCGCGACGGGTCGCCTCGAGGAAGGTTCCCGACGGCTCCGGGGCCCAGAACGGGTCGCTCACCCGGCGGCCGGCGAGCACGTCGAGCAACGCCGCGGCATCGCCGACCGTTCGCGCGATCGAGCCGGACGTGGACAGGCCGACCGGGTCGCCGTACATCGGGAAGCCGCTGATCCGGCCGCGGGTGGGCTTGAGGCCCACCAGTCCGCAGCAGGATGCGGGGATCCGGATCGACCCACCGCCGTCCGAGCCCTGCGCCGCGGGGATCAGGCCGGCCGCTACCGCCGCGGCCGCCCCGCCCGACGACCCGCCGGCCATCCGGCTGGTGTCCCACGGTGTCACCGCCGGGGGACGGCCCTCGGGCTCGGTGTAGCAGGGCGACCCGAACTCCGGCGTGCTCGTCTTGCCGAGGCTGACCAGGCCGGCCGCCTCCATCGCCAGGGTGACCGCGTCCGAGACCTGAGGGACGTGCCCGGCGAAGACCGGGGAGCCGAACGCGGTCGGGACGCCGGCGGTCAGGTTGAGGTCCTTGATCGCGGTCGGCGTACCGGCGAGCGGCGACGCGCCCTCGCCCACCGGCCCGACCGCGGCGACCTCCCGGGCCCGTGCCCGGGCGAGCTCGGGGTCCAGGAACGCGAACGCGCCGGCGACGAACTCGCCATGGTCACGGTCGGCGCGTTCGATGCGAGCCAGGTAGTGGTCGGTCAGCTCGACCGCGCTGGTCTCACCGGACCGGACCAGCTCACCCTGCTCCAGGGCGCTGAGGTCGTGGAGTTCTGCCACGCCATCAAAACTAGCTGCGCGTCACTCCCGCTCCGCAAGCACCTGACGTTTTCGGGGTGAATCGGCCGATCTGACCCCGAAAACGTCAGGTGCGTCGGAAATCGGGCAGGCAGGCGGGGGTGATCACTCCACGTGGTGGCGGACCAGGCCGTAGGTCAGCCCGTCGACCAGCGCCTCCCACGATGCCTCGATCACGTTGGCGCCGACGCCCACGGTGACCCAGGACGACTCGCCGTCGCTGGTCTCGATCAGGACCCGGGTGATCGCGTCGGTGCCATGGCCCTGGTCGAGGATCCGGACCTTGAAGTCGATCAGCTCGAACTTCGCGATCGCCGGGTAGGCCTGGACGATCGCGGTCCGGAGCGCCTGGTCGAGCGCGTTGACCGGCCCGTTGCCCTCGCCGGTCACGACATAGCGCACCCCGGCAGCCAGGACCTTCACCGTCGCCTCCGAGACCGCCTCCTCGCCGGGCCGGGCATGGGTGAGGGTCTCGGTGATGACCCGCCACGACTCGACGTCGAAGTACGACGGACGACGCCCCTCCGCCTCCTCCATCAGCATCAGCTCGAACGAGGCGTCGGCGGCCTCGAACGTGTAGCCCTGTGACTCCAACGCCTTGACCCGGCCGGTGACCCGGGTGACCACCTCGGGGTCGTCGGACAGGTCGAAGCCGAGCTCCTTGCCCTTCAGCTCGATCGATGCCCGGCCAGCCATCTCGGAGACCAGCAGCCGCATGTCGTTGCCGACCGCGGCCGGGTTCATGTGCTGGTAGAGGTCAGGATCGATCTTGATCGCCGACGCGTGCAGGCCCGCCTTGTGCGCGAACGCCGAGACTCCGACGTACGGCTGCCGCGAGGCCGGGGGCACGTTGGTCACCTCCGCGACCGCGTGCGCGATCCGGGTCGCCTCCTGCAGCAGGCCGGGCGGCAGTACCCGCCGGTCCAGCTTCAGCTCCAGGTTGGCCACCACGTTGACGAGGTCCGCGTTGCCGGTGCGCTCGCCGTAGCCGTTGATGCAGCCCTGGACGTGCGTCGCGCCGGCCGCGACGGCGGCCAGCGTGTTGGCGACCGCGCAGCCGGTGTCGTTGTGACAGTGGATGCCGACCCGGACGCCGGTCGTCTGGACGACGTCGTTGACGACGTCGGCGACCCAGCCGGGCAGCATGCCGCCGTTGGTGTCGCAGAGGGCGACGACCTCGGCCCCCGCGTCGTGGGCGGTGCGCAGCACCTCGAGCGCATAGGCCCGGTCGAGGCGGTAGCCGTCGAAGAAGTGCTCGGCGTCGAGGAAGACCTGCTGGCCCTCGGCCCGCAGGTGGCTGACGGTGTCACGGACCATCGCGAGGTTCTCCGCCAGCGTGGTGCGCAGTGCCTTCTCGACATGACCGGCGTGGGACTTGGCGACCAGGGTGACAACGCCGGCGCCGCTGTCACGCAGCGCAGCGATCAGCGGGTCGTCGGCCGCGCTGACACCGGCCCGCCGGGTCGCTCCGAACGCCGCGAGCCGGGCGTGCTCGAGGTCCAGCTCGGTGGCCGCCCGGCGGAAGAACTCGGTGTCCTTGGGATTGGCACCCGGCCACCCGCCCTCGATGAAACCCACGCCCAGCGCGTCCAGCTGCCGCGCGATCGTCAGCTTGTCCGCAACCGTCGGGTTGAGGCCCTCCTGCTGCATGCCGTCGCGCAGAGTGGTGTCGTAGACGTGGAACGCGCCGTGCAGATCCAGAGACTGATCGAGCGCGTCGGCTGGCTGGTTCATCGGTGACTCTCGGTCCGGTTGTCAGGGCAAAAGAAAAACCTCTCGGAGACGAGAGGTCGGCGCGTCGAGGGGCTCGACGCGCTAGCTAATGATGATGGCACTGCGGTACTGCACGCCAGCAGTCTGCCACAACGCGGTGGGGCGGACGCCCGGTCTCGATCCGCGGGTGGTCAGAGCGGCGGATCGGTCCCCGGGAACCACTGCACGCCCTCGGCCGTGACGACCAGGCCGAGCACCGCGGCGATGCCGAGCAGCATGCCGCACAGCGCCAGCCACCGCGCCCACGAGGCGGCCAGCGGGTAGACGACCCTCGAGAGCGGCGAGCGGAACCGGCTGGCGCCGGGGCCGGACCACAGCGCGATGCCGAGCGCGGTGCCACCCGCGAAGAGCGTCGCCGCCACGTCCAGTGCCGCCGCATAGCAGAGCAGTGCGGCGGCGACCGCGATCCCGAGGCTCCACAGGAGGAGCACGACGGTTCCGGTGATCGCCCGGAGCGAGTGCCAGGGGGCGGTGAGCGCCACCTGCGGTGCGTCGTACCACTTGCTGCCGCGGGCGGTACGGCGGTCCGCGCCTGCGGACGCTGTCAGCGAGCCGGTCCGCAGCAGCCAGACGCCGAGCAGCAGCGCGACGCCCGTGACATAGGGAGCAACGGCGCTCGCCGCGCCGAGCGCGACTCCCCCGCACCCGACCGCTGCCCCGCGCCGGAGCCGTTCGCTGAAGGGCACCTTGGGCGGCCCCAGCAGCCGGGCGTCCCACTCCTGCTCCCAGTGCGCCGGCTGCGCCGGCTGCGCCACCTGTGCCGGCTGTGCCGGCGGCCCGGACGCCGGAGCCGCATGCGGGGGCGGTGGAGGCAGGACCGGGGTGGTCAGCACCCGGGTCGCCGGGGGCGGCTCGGCCACGGTCATCGGGGGACGCGGCTCGAAGGCGCCGTTCGCGAGCGCCACCGGCAGTGTGAGCTCGTCGTGCTCGACGTGCTCGACTGGGACCGGCGGCGGCACCGGCGGTGCCGACGGTGGTGCCGACGGCTGGGTGCTGTGCGGCCGCAGCCACGCCAGCAGGTGTTCGAGGGTGGGCCGGGCCAGCGGGTCGGGGTCGAGCGCGGCGTCGAGGACGGCGGCGATCGGTCCCTCGATGCCGGTCAGGTCGTGCTCGCCCCGGCGAGCTCGGTCCATGATCGCCATCGACGGGCCGCGCCCGTACGGCGGCCGCCCGGTGGCGGCGTACGCGACCGTCGCGGCCCAGGAGTGCACGTCGGCAGCGGCGGTCGCGTCGTCGCCGTACAGGATCTCCGGCGCGAGGTAGCCGGGCGTTCCGAGCAGCCAGCCGGTCTGGGTGAGCCGCGGGTCGTCGGCGACCCGGGCGAGTCCGAAGTCGATGAGGATCGGCGTACGGCCCTCCATCAGCACGTTCGAGGGCTTGATGTCGCGGTGGAGCACACCGGCGTGGTGGACCGCGGCGACGCCCTCGGCGAGGCACCCGGCGAGCCAGAACAGGTCACGGTCCCCGATCGGCCCCTCCTCGACGACGTGGTCGTGGAGCGAGAGACCCGGCACGTACCGGGTGACCACGTAGGGGATCTCCGCCCACGGGTCGGCGTCGAGGAACTCGGCGATCCACGGACTGCGCACCCGCATCAACGTGTCGACCTCGCGCGCGAGCCGGGCCCTGGCCTCCTCGTCACCCACGATGTGGGGCCGCAGCACCTTGAGCGCCACCCGGCGACCGTCGGTGCTGCGGGCCAGGTGGACGATGCCCATGCCGCCCTCACCGAGGCGGGTCAGCAGCGTGTAGTCGCCCACCCGCGTGGGCGACTCGCCCTGCGGTTGGGTCGTCACGATCAGAGGCTACCGAGCGCGCGGGCCTCCGCCGCGTAGGTCGGGTCCGGACGGCGGGCCGAGACCCGTAGGGCAACGGGACTTCGGGGTACCTTCGCAGGGACCGCTGACCGACTCGGGAAGGTACGGCACTTGTCACTTGCACCCCCGAACGCCCACGACGCCGGGTACCGCTACCTGACCCAGCTGCTCGCCCATCGCGCCCGCAACCTGCCCGCGGAGCTGGTCCGCGCCCGGGTGGAGCAGGCGTTCCGCGACCTGTGCGTCGAGCTTGCGCCGACGGTGGGCCTCGAGGTCGGCGCCCACGAGGCGGAGTTCAGCCGCTGGCTCAAGACGGAGGTCCCGAGCGCCCACTGCGTGGCCTTCGAGGCCAATCCGTTCGTGCACGACAAGTTCGCAGGTGACCTCGACGGCACCGGCGTGGAGTACCACCACCTCGCCGTCTCGGAGGTCAACGGCACGGTCGCCCTCGGTATCCCCCGCCGGTTCCACAACCCGCTCCGCGACCGGCGGTTCCGCAAGCGGCGTACCAGCAGGATGGCGAGCCTGGGGGACCATCGGTACGCCGAACGGACGGAGACCGTGACGGTGCCGTCGGTGCCGCTCGACGACTTCGTGAGCGTCAACGCCGAGGACGTGGTGGTGGCGTGGATCGACGTCGAGGGAGCGTCCGGGGCGGTGCTCACTTCCGGCGAGAAGGTGCTGTCACACGCCTCACTCGTCTACATCGAGGTCGAGAGCGAGCAGGTGTGGAGGGGCCAGTGGCTCGATGTCGACGTCGCCCGCTACCTGGCGGACTGCGGTCTGGTCCCCGTCCTGCGAGACGTGCTGCGCCCCCACCAGTACAACGTGGTCTTCGCACGGGCAGACCTGGCCGCCGCACCGCAGATGGCGCGCCTGTGCGATGCCGTCTATCGCCCGGAGGGCAGCTGAGGTCTCAGCAGATCCGGCGCATCCAGCCGAACGTGTCATCGGCCCGCCCGAACTGGACGTCGACCAGTGCCTCGCGGATCTTCATCGTCAGCTCGGTGCTCGCTGGCGCGGGGGTGACGCCGTCCTTGGTCCGTAGCTCGCCGACCGGGGTCACGACCGCGGCCGTGCCGCAGGCGAAGATCTCGACGATCCGGCCCTCCGCGACTCCCTGGCGCCACTCGTCGATGGCGAACTTCCGCTCAGTCACGTGGTGGCCCATCTTGCCTGCCAGCTCCATGATGCTGGCGCGGGTGATGCCTTCGAGGATGGTGCCGGCCTCGGGCGTGACGATGGTCCCGTCGTCGAAGACGAAGTACATGTTCATCCCGCCGAGCTCTTCGACATACGTGCCCTCCTCGGCGTCGAGGAAGACCACCTGGTCGCAGCCGTTTGCGTAGGCCTCCTGCTGGGCGATCAGCGAGCTGGCGTAGTTGCCGCCGGTCTTGGCCGCTCCCATGCCGCCGCGGCCGGCCCGCGCGTACTCCTCGGTGAGCCACAGGTTGACCGGCTTGGCTCCGCCCTTGAAGTAGGCACCGGCCGGGCTCGCGATCACCATGTAGGTGACGTGTTCGGCGGGTCGCACGCCCAGGAACTTCTCCGAGGCGAACATGAAGGGCCGGAGGTAGAGGCTCTTCTCCCCGCCGGGGTCGTTGCTCGGCACCCAGCGACGGTCGACCTCGACGAGCGCAGAGACCGCCTGCACGAAGTCGGGCACCTCGAGCACCGGCAGGGCGAGTCGGTGGCAGGAGCGCACCATCCGCTCGGCGTTGGCCTCGGGTCGGAACATCCACACCGAGCCGTCGGCGTGGCGGTAGGCCTTCATGCCCTCGAAGATCTCCTGCGCGTAGTGCAGGACCGCGGCCGCCGGATCGAGCGTGATCGGACCGTACGGCGTCACCCGGGCGTCGTGCCAGCCAGCGGCCGGCGTCCACTCGACCGTGAACATGTGGTCGGTGAAGTGAGTGCCGAAACCAGGGTTCGCGAGGATCTCGGCCAAGCGCTCGTCATCGGTCGGAGACGACGTGAGCGTGGTGGTGATCTGCATGTCAGACAAGATAGTCGAACGTCCTACTAGTGGGGAAAGGGTCGCTTGGTCGGTACTGGGTGGGCGCTGGGGTCGGTGCTGGTACCCCAAGCACCACCCCGCTCAACCGGAGCCGACCCGGCACAGCGACCCGACCGACTCAGTCGGCTACTCGGGCCGCGATCGCGTCGCCCACCTCGGGCGTCGACCGCTTCTGGCCGGGGGTCCGTGCGGCGAGGTCGTCGATCACGGCCGACTCGATCCGGGAGGCCGCCTCGGGGTGGCCGAGGTGGTCGAGCAGCAGTGCGCCGCTGAGGATCGCGGCGGTCGGGTCGGCGACCGACTGGCCGGCGATGTCGGGGGCCGAGCCGTGCACGGGTTCGAACATCGACGGCGCGGTGCGGTCCGGGTTGATGTTGCCCGACGCCGCGAGGCCGATGCCGCCGGTGATCGCGGCGGCGAGGTCGGTGACGATGTCGCCGAAGAGGTTGTCGGTCACGATCACGTCGAACCGCTGTGGGTCGGTCGCGAGGAAGATCATCACCGCGTCGATGTGGCAGTAGTCGGTGGTGACGTCGGGGTAGTCCGTCGCCACCTCCTCGAACAGCCGCCACCACAGCGACCCCGCGTTGACGAGCACGTTGGTCTTGTGGACCAGGGTGAGCTTCCGCCGGGGCCGGCGCTGCGCCCGGGCGAAGGCGTCGCGGATGACCCGCTCCACGCCGTACGCCGTGTTGACCGACACCTCGGTGGCGATCTCCGCCGGGGTGCCGGTCCTGAGTGCGCCACCGTTGCCGGTGTAGGGACCCTCGGTGCCCTCGCGCACGACGACGAAGTCGACCTCGCCCTTGCCGAGGACCGCATCCGAGAGCGGTGAGACCGCACCGGGGTAGATCCGCGACGGACGCAGGTTGACGTAGTGGTCGAGCTCGAAGCGCAGCCGCAGCAGCAGCCCGCGCTCGAGGATCCCTGGCGGCAGGTCCGGGTCGTTCGGCTTGCCGCCGACCGCTCCCAACAGGATCGCGTCGTGCTCCCGGATCTCGGCGAGCACGGAGTCGGGCAGCACCTCATGGGTGGCGAGGTACCGCGCGGCGCCCAGGTCGTAGCGGGTTTGTTCGAACTTCACACCTGCGGGGGCCGCGACCTCCAGCACCTTCAGCGCCTCGGCCGTCACCTCGGGCCCGATGCCGTCACCGGGGACGACAGCGAGGGCCACACTCCCGTCGGCGGGAGTGACGGTGGACGCTGCGGTGGACGCTGCGGTGGTCGGGCTGGTCGCAGAGGTCATGAGCGAAGACGTTAGTTGTCGTCAGGACGCGGCTCGTCCTCGTCTCGCAGGGCAGTCCCTGTGGGCGGGTTGAACGCGCTCTGCAACGCCTCGTGGTGGCTGTTGCGGTGCAGCGGGTGGTCGGGGTCGTGCTTCGCCGGACCCCAGTCGGGATACATGTCGTACATGATCGTGTTCGCCTTTCGGGCATGGGCTTCACTTCGGATTGTGAGTGAGAAGCCCACGCAGGCGCGGGATGCACGCCGCAGACACCGCGGCGAGGTGGCCTCTCTCAGGCCCCGCCGCGGCGCTCGATAAGTACGAAGAACTGCCGCATGGTGAGGACGAGCGTACGGCGTCAGCGGGCAGGTGTCCTCGCATTTCGCCCCTTGTTCGGATGGCGAGACGTCGGTATCAGGATGAAAGACTCGCTGCATGAGCGCGCCTCCCGAGCTTCCCGACGTGGTCAACCGCGCGTTCGACGTCTCCCGCCGCGCCGGCTACGTGTCGTTCTGCCGGATCGAGACCGGCCGGCTGCTGGCTGCCCTGGCCGCCACCCGCACCGGGACCATGGCCGAGTTCGGCACCGGCTGTGGCGTCGGAACCGCATGGCTGCGATCCGGGGTCCGCGGCACCCATGCCCGGATCCTCACCGCCGAGCGCGATCCCGAGCTCGCCGGCGGGGCCGCCGAGATCTTCACCGACGACCCGCTCGTCGACGTGCTCACCGCGGACTGGTCGACCCTGACCGGCAAGGGGCCCTACTCCCTGCTGTTCCTCGACTCCGAGCAGCCGGAAGAGGTCGGCGTCGACGCGATCGCCGACCTGGTCGAGCCGGGCGGGATCGTCGTACTCGGCGACTTCTGGCCGTGCGAGCAGTGGCCGCCGCTCAACGGCGGCCGGGTCGACCTGCTCCGCGAGCAGTGGCTGACCGACGAGCGGTTCACCGCCGTCGAGGTGATGGTGGCAGCCGACGCCTCCGTCATCCTCGCCACCAGGCGATAGGTTTCCGACATGCCGGTCCTGCGCATCGTCAACCTCGACCGCCGCAAGCCGGGGAGCTGTTTCCTCCAGGAGTTCCGCCGCAACATCCACTCGCAGTTCGGCGAGGACGGAATCATCGAGAAGATCTTCGAGATCGTCCCGCCGGCCAACCGCTGGGCGGTCGAGTTCGGCGCCTGGGACGGCCTCCACCTGAGCAACACCTGCCACCTGGTGCGGGATCTCGGCTGGAACGGCGTGATGATCGAGGGCAGCGCAGAGAAGTTCGCGGAGCTGACGGAGAACTTCGGCCATCTCGACGATGCGCATCTGGTGCACGCTCTCGTCGGGTTCGAGCGCGGCAAGAACTCCTTGGACGACGTCCTGGCCACGACGGCCTGCCCCCGCGACGTCGACCTGGTCAGCATCGACATCGACGGCTCCGACCATCACGTCTGGAGGTCGATGGTCCGCTACCGACCCCGGGTGGTGGTCATCGAGTTCAACCCGAGCGTCCCCAACGACGTGATCTTCGTGCAGGACCGGGACATGGACATCCACCAGGGCGCCTCCCTCGCAGCGATGGTGGAGCTGGGCAAGCAGAAGAAGTACGAACTGGTGGCGACGACCAACTGCAACGCCTTCTTCGTCCGGGAGGAGCTCTACGAGGCTTTCGGCATCGACGACAACTCGATCGACGCGATGCATCCCAACGTCATCGGCCGGATCTTCCACGGCTACGACGGCACCGTCTACACCAAGATGCGGCCCCTCCAGTGGGTGGGTCGCGGTGGCCCGCGGCCGGAGATCGACCAGTTCCAACTGATCCCGCCGGAGGAACGGAACTTCTACGACCATGTGGACTTCGAGCTCGGGGCCGATGACGGCAAGTGAGCGGCGCGGCCGGCTCGTGCTCTTCGGCGGGCAGTCCAACATGCTCGGCCATCGGCTCGCGACGGACGGAGACAAGCCCACCTCCCCGCGAGTGCTGGCCTGGGACAACCGCGGACCCGAGGGGTCGTGGGAGATGGCCGAGCTCGGCCGCGCGCCGTTCAATCCCCGTCCGGAGAAGCCCAACAACGCCGCCCTGCACTTCGCGGCTCGCCTCGCTGAGCGGACCGGCGACCCGGTCTACCTGGTCGGCCACGCGGTCAACGGCAGCAGCATCTTGTCCTGGGAGGACGAGAACGCCGACGACCTGGCGCGCCTGATCCGGGAGTGCACGCACGCCGTAGCCAGCGCCGAGCTCCGGACGGCTGGCGTCGGCCGCGTCGACACGATGCTGTGGCACCAGGGCGAGACCGACGAGCCCGGTGCGACGATGGTGTCGTGGCCACGCCTGACCACGCTGCCGGATTACCGCGCAGCATTCGAACACCTGCGGGCGGCACTGGCGCGGCAGACGTGGTGGGCCGAGGGCACCCGGTTCATCGCCGGGGAACTGGTCCGCGACGGGTGGCTATCGGAACGCAACGACTTCTACCGCGCCGGCGCGCTCAACGGCCGCTACGACGCCGTCGTCTCCTCCGAGGGACTCGGCCACGTCGGCGATGCCGCCCACTTCGACGGCCGGGCCCTCCAGGATCTCGGCGAGCGGATGTTCACCGCCTGGCTGGACCTCGACCAGCCGCGCGAGGATGCAGCGGTCAGGTGATCTCGCCCGGTGCGGCTTTCCTGATCACGATCCGGCTCCACGCCCCGAGGTAGACCCGCTCGTCGGCGGCGATCTCGCGCTTCTCCCCTGGCGGCACCGGGGCGGTCGGAAGCGGACCGATCGGTCCGCCGACATAGGTGCCGTTGGACGAGCCGAGATCCTCCACCCACCAACGTTTGCCGTCGGTCGTGAACTGGCAGTGCCGGCGGCTGATCCCGTTGTCGGTGTCCAGGTCGATGTCGGGATGAATGTTGCGGCTGCGGGAGGTGCGGCCGACGAGGACCGACGTCGTCTTCAGCGGTACGACGGTCGGGACCCCGGCGGAGGGCAACGGGTCGGAGGAGTCCTGGTCGGCGTACCAGTCGGGATCGATCCAGATCTCGGCCACCCAGTCGTCGGCAAGCGGCGGCGCGACAGAGGGTTGAGCCCCGGATGCGGCCGGGGCGCTGGCCGCGGGCGGCGCATCGCCGGTCGACCTCGGCGCGTCCGATGAGGCCGTCAGGTCGGGGCCGGCCGGCGCGTCCAGGTCGAGCGGCGACGGCGCACGCGGTGCCTGGCCGGTCGTGAAGTCATAGCCGCAGGCCTCGCAGAACAGGGCGTTCTCCGGGTTGAGGGCCGAGCAGTTCGGGCAGGTCGCACCAGCGGGCACGGCCGGGGTCGGCACGTCCGGCTCCGGCGGCGCGGCCGGTGCGTCGCCGGCCGGGGTCGGCGCGGGGCCGGGGTCGGTGACCGGCAGACCGCAGACGTCGCAGTAGTCGTCGGCGGTCGAGTCGTGGCCCGAGGGGCAGGTCGGCAAGGGGCTCAGCTCCCGGAGGTCGGGTCCTTGCGGACCCGGGTCGTCTTGGTCGAGGCGGTGTCGAGCGCCATCTCGTCGGCCTTGTCGACGGCACGCTTCAGCCGCACCGTGCCGTCGGCCTCGTTGTCGACGTCGACCACCTTGCGCAGCTTGGACGTCGCCTCCTCGTTGCCCGTTTCGGCGGCGAGCTGCACCGCCCGGCCGAGCTTGGTGGTCGCGGTCGCCTCGTCACCGGCCGCCTTGGCAGCCAGACCCTCCTGGATCATCGCCGCGAGCTCGGTCTGGCCGGTGTAGTGGGCCACCTGCTGGTCGATGCGGGTCGTGAGCTCGGAGTTGCTGGACCAGGTCGCCTTCACCAGGCCCTGGGTGACGACGCTCTCGCCGAGGGCGAGCTGCACTCGGGCCGCGAGCTGCTCCTGGCCGAGCGCCTTGGCCGCGACCCGTACGGCGACGTGGTAGTCGCGCGACTCGTCGGCCCAGGCACCCGTCGGGAAGTCGCGGGTCAGCGGGTTGACCGCGACCCCGCGGTCGGTCAGATCCTCGAGCGTGGGTGCGACCTGGCGCACGTACAGCACCTGGGCGCCCTGGGGCGTCCACACGCGGAGCTTCGCGTCGGCCACCCCGCGGGCCATCGAGGCCCGCATGATCTCCTGGAACTGGGCCCGCATCTCGTCGGGCCTGGGGATGATGTCGACGCTCCCGAGCAGCGCCTGGGCGATCCGCCGGATCTCTGCGACCTGCCAGTCGGTGCCGGCACCGCGGCAGTCGCACTGGAAGTAGCCGGTCGCGCGGTTGATCGCCTCATCGAGGCGACCCGGCCGCTCCCGGTTCTCTCCGTCGGTCAGCAGCAGTGCGTGCCGCTGGGTCACCTGCGGGACGGACGCGAAGATCTGGCCGGTGAGGTCGAGCCAGGTGGAGATCGCCGTACCGCCGCTGCCGACGAACCGTCCGATCGCGGCCGACCCCTCCTGCCGGGTCTGCGGGTTCATCTGCACCAGGGCGGGCCCGCTCGTCACCGGCGGGTAGGCGAGCATCGCCCGATCGGCGCCCGCGACGATCGCGAACCAGGTGCCGTCGACGATCTCGGACAGGGCCGCCTGCGCGGCATCCTTCGCCGCCGCCATCGTCGCGGGTCCCATCGACCCGGACGTGTCCACGATGATGATCTCGCCGGCGTCACCCGACCCGGACTGACCAGCGGTGCCGGCGCCCTTGCAGCTGATGGTGACGATCGCGTTGACGTCGGTCCCGCCGTCCGGCAGGAACTCGTTCTGGAAGACGGCGGTGGTGAACTCAGCCATCGGTCGGGGCTCCCTCTCCTGCTGACCCCGTCTGTCCGGTCGGGGGTTCGGTCGGCGTACCGGCATTCTGCACCGGTGGCGGTGGCGGTGGTACGGCGCCCGGCGGTGCAGCTCGGGGTGGTCCGACCCGGGCCAGCGCGGCGGTGATGTTGTCGTGCCCGCCTGCTGCGTTGGCGAAGGCCACCAGCTCGAGCGCGATCCCTTCGGGGTCGGTCGCGGTGGCCGCCTCGATCTGGGCACGGAGGGCGCTCGGCGCGGAGGCGTAGTTCCACAGCCCGTCTGAGCAGGCGAGCAGCCAACCCGGTCCGGCGACGTCGAGGCTGCCGACGGCCGGCACGAAGTCCTGCGAGTCACGCCCGAGCCACTTGGTGATCGCGTGGGCGTACTCGCCGGTCTCGGCCACCTCCTTCGCGACGCCGGAGGCGATCTGGGCCTGCGCGACCGAGTCGTCGACGGTGAGCTGCACCGGCTCGCCCTCGTCGGGCAGCCAGTAGCAGCGCGAGTCGCCGATGTTGGCGTGGCTGATCCGGGTGCCTTCGAGGACCGCGACCGTGAACGTCGCCGACGCAGGGTTGGGCTCGTCCGGGTCGGCGACCGCGATGATCGCGGTGTTGGCGGCCGCGGCCGCGTCGGTGAAGACCTTGGCCACCGCCGCGTCCCGGCTGTGGGGGGTGCCCATTCCGGCCGGTAGCGGGGTCCGCAGCACCTCCCGTGCGGCCCTCGCGCCAGAGAGGGAGGCAACATCGGAGTCGACCAGGTTGGACACGCCGTCGAGGACGATCAGCACCGCGCGGGACCCCGGCTGCGCGCCGGCGAGGAGCGCCATCGCGTCCTCGTTGCGGCTCTTCTTGGCGCCCTTGTCGCACACTCCCGCAACCCAGATCGCTGGGGTCTCCCGGAAGTGGTCGCGCTCGCTGGGTGCCTTCGTCCCGCACGACAGGCAGTAGCGATCGGGTCCGACCTCTCCCCCGCAGCTCCCGCACGGACGGCGGCCGGGGTCCGGGGGCGGGTCCGCCAGCGCGTGCGCCGGGCGCCGGGTGGGCGCGCTGATGGGCGCGTCCCCGAGGTCGTCGGCCGGCACCATGGTCGGGGGCGTCGACGACGCCACCGGGTCCCCGATCCGGGCTCCGCACGACTCACAGAACCGAGCGGCGTCGGGCAGGCCGACCCCGCAGGACGGACAGGCCGTCTCCGGTGCGGCGCCGATCGGCACGGGTTCCGGCTCGGTCATGTGAGGCTCCAGTTCCTGACGGCGTTCGCCTGGTTGACCAGGTCCACCCGCTCGTCGAGGTCGTGCGCATCGCGGGCAAGGAGCCGGAGCGCGTTCTCGAGACCGGCCCTGATCTCGGGCTCGGACGCCTGGACCGAGCCGATGGTGATGCCCTTGCGTGGCGGGGTCTTCGCGACGACCGGCAGCGCCTCCTTGAGGATCCGCACGGTGTAGCGCTGGCGGGTCGGGCCGTCGACGGAGGAGCCCTCGATCGTCCGCAGCGCCTGGTCGAGCACGGCGAGATCCATCGCGCTCCCGGCGAGCAGCACCTCGGCACGCTGCTGTCGGCTCTCGGTGTAGCCGCGACTCGTGGTCGGCACCAGGTCGAGCGCCGCGACCGCACCGGGCGTGTCCCGGCGGGCGGCGCGCACCCGGGCCATCCCGAAGGCCGACGGAGCGACGTACGTCGCGTCGGTGGCGGCGCAGACCCGGTAGAGGCCCTCGGCGACCTCGGGCTGACCGCCCTTCTCGCACGCGAATCCCAGCGCCAGCTTGGGCGCGAGCTCACCCGGCACCTGCTGGTAGACCGCGTTGAAGGAGGCCTTCGCGGTCTCCCAGTCGTCCTGCTGTACGGCGGCGAGACCCTCCATCCACAGCGCCCGCCACTCCCACGGGTCGGCGGCCAGCAGGTTGCCGGCATAGCTCTTGGCGGCAGCGGACTCCCCGAGCTGCAGCGCCGCCCGGCAGCGCGCCAGCCACACCTCGGCGCTGTCCTCGGGAGCCGCGTCGAGGTCCTTCAGGCGCTGGCGGGGGCTTTCGTCACTGATCGTCGACAGCCAGCCGTACTGCGGGTCGGTGGTGTCCTCGCGCAGCCTGGGGAGGTGGTCCCAGCTGGAGATGGCACGCGCGATCGCCGGGGACTCGAACAGCACCGAAGCGGCGGAGGTGAGCGCCGTACCCTGCCGGTGCTGCGCGACCACCTCGCGCAGCACTCCGAGCAGCTGGGTGCGCAGCTCGTCGACCGACGCGAACCGGTCGGCCGGATCGGGCGCGCAGCACTTGGCCACCAGGTGGTAGAGCGAGTCCTGCTGCTGGAACAGCGGAGTCCGGTCGACCGGCGGCAGGCTGTGCAGGTAGGTGCCCTGGTAGCCGCGGAACTCCATGGTGAGCACCAGCAGGGTGCGGCCGATCGTGTAGATGTCGGAGGCCACCGTCGGCCCGATCTCAGCCACCTCGGGCGCCTGGTAGCCGACGGTGCCGTAGATCGCGGACTCCTGGTCGTCCTCGCGGCGGACGCCGCCGAGGTCGATCAGCTTCATCGCATCCCCGACCTGGATCATGTTGTCGGGCTTGAAGTCGCAGTAGATCAGGCCGAGGTCGTGCAGGTACTGGAACGCCGGCAGCAGCTCGAGGATGTAGGCGAGAGCCTGGTCGACCGGCAGCGGGTCGTAGGCCCCGCTGTTGGCCCGCATCCGGTCCTTGAGGATCTGCTTGAGCGACTTGCCGCCGACGTACTCCATCACGATGTAGCCGGCGCCGTCGTGGGTGACGAAGTTGTAGATCTCGACGATCGCGGGGTGCTCGACCTGGGCGAGGAACTGCTGCTCGGCGATCGCAGCCGCCAGCGCATCGGGGTCACCGGAGTTGAGCAGGCCCTTCAGGACCACCCACCGGTTGGAGACGTTGCGGTCGCGCGCGAG
The DNA here is from genome assembly GCA_963756795.1 of uncultured Actinomycetota bacterium. GTDB lineage: Bacteria > Actinomycetota > Actinomycetes > Propionibacteriales > Nocardioidaceae > Nocardioides. The sequence goes on from CAVWPK010000011.1 coordinate 424,315, forward strand.
GTAGATCCAGCCGAGACCGCCGTGGGCGAGCGCGCCGGCGACCTCGTACTGGCCACCGACCAGGTCGCCCTGCTGCAGCTTCGGGGTGAACGAGAAGGCCTGGCCGCAGTTGGCGCAGAACCCCTCCGGCCGGCCGGGCTTGCCGTCGATGCTCCGTCCGACCTTGTTGCCGCACTTCGAGCACTGGCGCTTGTCCTCGGGCACCTGCGGGTGCGCCATGATCGCCTGGGCCGCGTCGACCGGCGGTGCGGGTGGGACAGAGGTGAGGCCGGCGCCGAGCCGCGCGGCGCGCATCCGCTGGCTGCCGGCGCGGGTCCGCCGGGTGGAGCCGGTGCCCGTGCTGCCGGCGCGCTTCGAGCCGATCGCCGCCGACTGCACCCGGCTGGCGGAGGTGGCGACGGAGCCCGCGACGTCGGAGACCGGCTCGGCCTGCGCAGAAACGGGGGCGTCGGCCGCCGTACCGCAGACGTCGCAGTAGCCGTCGAGGATCTTGCCGGTGCAGGCAGGCTGGGCGCAGGGCGTGCCGTTGGCGACGGGCGGTGCCGGCGCCGTCCCGGTCGCGGGCGCGCCGACCGTGGCCGTCGGGACGTTGCTGGTGGCGGTCGCTGCGGCGCCGGCTCCGTCGACAGGGCCGGGCGACCCGCAGACGTCGCAGTAGCCGTCGAGGATGCTGCCGGTGCAACCCGGCTGGGTGCAGCTGCTCACTGGTGCATCATGACTGGGCGGTCTCCTTCTGAAGCCAGGTCTGGTAGGTCGCGACCAGCTGCTGCGCGACGGACATCGGGGCCGGGGTGCGGGCGAGGACGGCGCGCGCCTGCCGCTCACTGTCGACCAGGTCGGGGCGCTGGGCGACCCCCTGGGCCTTCGCCTTGGCGACGTAGGCGTCGAGCAGCGCCACCAGGTCGGTGTGCTGGGCGAGCGCGTCGGCGTACTTGTGCTGGGCGAACTCGAGCGCCTGGGACACCCGATCGAGCTTCACCAGGTAGCTGTCGATCTGGTCGGGCGTCACCGGCACCGGGCCGAGCGCCTCGACATCGGGTACGGCGTACCTCGGCGCGGTGTCGACGGTCGCGACGCACTGGGCCGCGAGCTTCTCGACCGCCTGCTCGCGGGCCTCGAGATCGGCACGCAGCTCGCGCGCGGAGAGCACTTTGGACCGGGCGTCCCGGCGGCGGGCGTTGCCGACGATCAGGTCGCGTTCGAAGGTCGTTGCCTCCACCTCCAGCGGGGCGAGCATGCCGCCCACGTCGGCTCCGCGGTCGGCGCGGTCGCCGATCTGCTCCATCCGCGCCATCAGGCCGGCGAGCATGTTGACCGACTGGTCGCGAGTCGTCGCCGGCTCGAGCCCGACCTGGTCGCGGATCCGCTCCAGCTGGGCGCGCACCTCCCGGATCCGGGCGACCTGCTCGGTCGCGTCGTAGGTGAGCGACAGCTTGGTGCGGAGCTGGCCGGTGAGCGCGTCATTGAGGCGGCACGCCTCGGGCAGGGAGACGGCCAGCCCGCCCGGCATCCCGGAGGCCCCGTCGAGCCGGCCCCAGATCAGGGTCGAGATCCGTTCCCGCTCCTGCTGGAGCACGCGCCCCCCGTCCCAGGTCGCGAAGACCAGCTGGTAGCGGTCGTGGATCGCCTTCCACATCGCCAGGGTCAGCCCCATGTCGCCGGCCAGCTCCTGCCCACGGTTGGTCGCCAGCGCCGCTCGGTCGAGCTCGTCGAGCTCGTCGCTGCGGGTGCGCAGCCAAGCGTCCAGCTCGTCGAGGTAACGCTGGATGAGCGCCGGCTCGATGGCCTCGCCGAGCTTGCCGGGTGCGGTGGGGGCGGTGGCGGTCATCGGCTGGAGTCACCCGGACCGGTAGGGCTGGGTCGGTGCGGGCTGGAATGCTTCGACGCCGCTCAGGGAGTCCTTCAGCCAACGGTTGTAGGCGGGCTGCCACCGATTGGCCTCACGCATGTCCTCCAGCACCCCGTTGACGAACGCGACCAGCTCGACGTCGTCCTGGTTGGCGCCGATGCCGTAGGGCTCGTCGTTGAGGGGCTGCTGCTCGGGTACGACCGCGTAGGGGTCCTGGGCGACCAGACCCGCGAGCACCGTGTCGTCGCCGGTGATCGCGTCGACCTCGCCGCGCTGGAACTTGATCAGGCAACCCGTGTGGTTGGCGGCCGGCTCGAGCAGCGGCGGTTCGGCACCTGCCCGGTCTGCGGCATCCAGGACGTTCTGGAGGCTGGTCGACCCCGTAGGGGCGCACACGCGCAGCCCAGCGAGGTCCTGCACGCCGGCGTACCCGCTGTCGGCGAGCGTCTTGCTGACGAGCACCTTCTGCGTGGCGTCGTAGTAGACCTGCGAGAACGCGATGTCCTCCCATCGACTGCAGTTGATGGTGAAGTTGCGGATCACCAGGTCGACCTCGCCTTCCTGGAGGAGCGGGATCCGGTCGGCCGCAGTGATGACGCGGTACTGGAGGTTGCGGCCGGTCTCGAACCCGCCGGCCGTGTCCTCGAAGATCGCACGACCGATCGCCTTCGCGAACTCGATGTCGAAGCCCTCGATCTTGTTGCCGGCCTCGGGGTTCGCGGACGCCATCAAGTAGGTGTCCGCAGAGACCCCGACGATGAGGCGACCCCGGTCGCGGATCTCCTGGACCTTGCCCGTCACCAGCGAGCTGGGCTCGTAGGACGCGAGCGTGGACTGGTCGGTGGTGCAGTCTGCTGGCGCTGCCGGCGGCGCCGACTCGGTCGCCTCCTTCTCCGGGAGTGGCGTCTCGTCATAGCCACACCCGGCGAGCAACGACAGGAGCACACCGGCCGACACGAATCCTGCCGCCAGCCGTCTCATGCGTACTCCTTCCGCCGGGCGCTGATACCTCGCGCGACCGCAACCGCTGCCACGAACCCGAGGCTCAGGGTCAGAAGGGAGCCGACGAGGGCGAGAGTCCGTCCCGCTCGCAGTTCATCGGTCGTGGTGCTGCCGTTCTCCGCAACCACCGCGGCAACCGCCGCATCGAACTCGTCGAAGGCTGCGGTCGAGTCCAGGCCGCCGGGCGCGGACTCGCCTCCGACGGCGATCTGCACCGCCAGGCCCCATCGGTCCTCGTCGTCGAACCGGACGATCTCAGCGTGGGCCGAGGCGTACTCGCTCCACTTGTCGAGGACCGGTCCGTCGGCGTTGCCCTCGACGACCTGTGCCGCAGCAGACCAGGGATCCTCGTAGAGCGCGCCCGAGCCGCGCTTGATCAGGCGCAGGCTCTCGTTGGACTTGGCATCGTTGCCGGCCGTTCGTGCTGCCGCCTGGTCGACCGCCGTCGCAAGCTCGTCCTGGAGCAGGTCATCGTTCTGGCTGTCACCACGCCAGGCAGCGACCGACGCGACGAGCGTGGTGACCGCGACGATGATCAGGGCAACCGCGATACCCACATTGAGGTACCGGCGGAACCTGCTCGCCAGGATGGTGCTGACCCACACCAGGACGGCTCCGGCAGCAAGGCCGACGAGCAGCAGCCAGAACGGGTGCTGGCCGGCCAGCGAGTCCTCGGCGCGCTCGGTGTTGGCGTCGACCAGGTTGGCCAGGATCGGCAAGGCGTCGGCGCGCAGCGCCGTGCTGGCGCCGCTGAGGTACTCCGCACCGACCGGGAAGGTCTGCCGGACATTGGCGCGAGCCTCGGCGATTCCTGTCGCATAGTCGTTGACCGCGACGTTGAGGGCGGCCAGCGCCTGCTCGTCGGCCGGCTGCGCATCGGCCGCGGCAGCGACCAGCCGGAAGACCTCGGCAAGCGCGGCGTCGTACTTGGCATCGCGATCGGGGTCGCCCTCTCCGCCGATCAACACCAGGTTGGTGGCGATGGCGTCGACGCGGAGCAGCGTCGACTGGATCTCCTGCACCCGCACCAACTGCTCGGTGTCGTCCGCGGCCCGGCCGTCGGACTGGTAGGAGAGGAACTGGATCAGGCCGCTGACCAGGCCGAACAGCAGGACCGCCGCCATGCCGATGATCTGGAGCCGGTTCAGCAGGGTCGGGGTGTTCTCCACACCGGCGCCCACCGGCTTGCCGATGGGCGCGGGCCAGAGTCCCTGCTTCGCCTTCGGCGGTGCCAGGTGAGCAGGCGTCGGCTGGACCGCCGGAGGCGGGGGGGCCGCCACGGGCTGGCTCATGGAGTCTCCTCTTCCTTGCCCCTGTTGACGGACCTGTCGACCTCGACCGTAGGCTCCGGCGCCTCGAAGGGCGACAGCGCGTCGACCGGTACGGCGGGAGGGGCGTCGTCGGGCGGCAGCAGGGTGCCGTCCTCGGCAACGACCGGCTCGGTCTCGTCGTCATCGGTCGGCGCCACCAGATCGTCAGCCTCGAGCGAGCGCAGCTGCTCGAGCGAGGGCTCGGCGACGTCGCGCAGCCGCCAGGCGTGGTGGCCGATGGCGGCTTCGAGCATGTTGCGGACGTAGCGCGCGTTGCCGAAGGACGGCCCGCGCGGCACCTCGGCCAGGAGGTCGCGAAGCCGCGCGACGACGGGCTCGCCGGCGTCGTAGTCAGCACCCTCGGCCATCTGCGAGAAGATCGCGGCCAGCTCGTCATCGGTGTAGTTCGGGAACTCGATGTGCGTGCGGAACCGGCTCTCGAGGCCCGGGTTCTCGGAGATGAAGATCGCCATCGGCAGCGGGTAGCCCGCGACGATGACGACGAGGTCGTCGCGCTTGTCCTCCATCTCCTTGACCAGGGTGTCGATCGCCTCCTTGCCGTACTGGTCGCCGGACAGCGAGTAGGCCTCGTCGATGAACAGCACCCCACCCTCGGCGGACTTCACGACGTCGGCGGTCTTCTGCGCGGTCTGGCCGAGGTAGCCGGCCACCAGCTCGGACCGGTCGCACTCGACCAGCTGGCCCTTCGACAACAGCCCGAGCGCACGGTAGATCCCGGCCACCAGGCGGGCGACCGTGGTCTTGCCGGTGCCGGGGTTGCCGTTGAAGACCAGGTGTCGGGTGATCGTCGGGCTCTCGAGTCCGGCCTTCTTGCGCAGCCCCTCCACCCGGAGCACGGCCGCCTGCCGGTGGATCTCGCCCTTGACGTTCTCGAGCCCGATCATCGCGTCGAGCTCGGCCAGCAGCTCCTCGACGGTCTTGGTCGGCTCCTCGTCCTGCTGGGCTTCAGTCGACCCGTCGGATTCCGGCGCCGTCGCGATGTCCTCGCGCTGTTCTTCGGTCTGTGCGCCGGAAACTTGCGACGGGTCGGCGTCGGCAGGCGCAAGCGTGGGGGTCGATGCATCCGGCACGGACGCGAGGCCGGGACCAACCCCGAGGTTGATGGCCTCGAGCTGACGCCGTACCTGATCGCCCATTCGGCGGACCTGGTCGAGCATGTCGTCGCCCGGTCCCGGCACCGGCTCACGGGCGGCCGGTGGTTGCGGGGCCAGGTCGCCTCGCGACCGAGCCTCGAAACCACCCAGGGAGCGCGCCTCGCCGAGCTGGGCGGACGTCACCATGGCGGCGGTGCCGACCGCCTCCGGTCCGGGCTGGCCGAGGAGCGTCGCTTCCAGGGCAACCTCACCGAGCGCCCTGGCGTAGGCCGGTGCGTGCTCCGACTTGGCGAAGCTCAGTTGATTCATCACCGGGGTCGGTCCGGCGCGGAACCGGTTGCCCTGCTTGGCCGCGACGAAGAAGTCCTCCGCACCACCGTCGCGGCCGGTCTGCGCGGCCCAGTCGACGAACGCGCCCTTCGAGCGCTCCGCGACGGTCGCGGCGAGGGCCTCACCCTCGGCCCGGGCGGTGGCCTCGTCGATGCCGGCCGCGCGGCCGGCGGCGACGAGCGCGTCCAGGGTGTCGGCCAACGAGTCGCTCACGGGGTCCCCAGGGTCAGGTCGGGGCCGCCCGTGGAGGAGTGGCCGAACTTGGCTTCGAGGAACCGGCCGTGTGCGATCAGCGCCTGCGCATCGGCGCGGTTGGCCGCGTCGAAGATCTTGTCCATCGTCACGGCCAGCAGTTCGAGCTGCTCGATCAGGACCATGAGGGAGGTCTTGTTGCCGTCGATCGGCCGGGTGTCAGCCCACTCGCGGGGCAATCGGAGATAGCCATCGACCGCTTCGGGGAGATAGTCGGTCGCGGTCGCCATCAGCGAGTAGCCGTCCTGGCTGCCGAGGCCGAGGTCGTTGAGCCGCGGCAGCGTCTGGTGGATGGTGCGCGCGATCCGCACCACCCGCGAGACCACGACCGGTGGTGCGTTTCCTTCACGCAGCATCGCGTTGACGCGGTTGAGCGCCGCCAGGATGTCCTTGTCGGTCGGCGGAGGCGGAGCGACGTACTCCGCTGCCCCTCCAGCAGAGTTGTCGTCCTTGCCGCGGAGCTTCCGGAACCACGACCCCAGACCCACCCGTCAGCCCTGGATGTCGAGGGTGCCGGCAGCGTTGCGCTGGTCGTGCTTCTGGACCCGCTCGAGGTAGGACTTGGACTTCTCCACCTCGGTCTCCAGGACACCGATGGTGGTCGACATGGTGTCGAGCGCCTTGAGCTTGAACTCGTCGATGGAGTCCATGGTCGCGTAGATGTTGGCGAACGCGGCCTGCAGCTGCTCCATGCCGATCGTCGACGAAGCCGCCGACTCCTGGATCTTCGCGGAGTTCTCCTTCAGCATCTCCGAGGTGCGCTGGATCATCGTCGACGTCGTGGTGTTGAGCGCCGTGATCTGGTCGAGCACCAGCTTCTGGTTGGTCAGCGCCTGCGCCACGATGACCGCCGTACGCAACGCGGACATGGTGGTGGTCGTGGCCCGGTCGACGCCCTTGATGAGCTCGATGTTGTTCTTGATGATGATGTCGATCGCGAGGTAGGCCTGGATCGACACCGCGAGCTGGGTCAGCAGGTCCTGGTGCTTCTGCCGCACGTAGAACAGCACGTCCTGGCTCAGCGTCTTGGCGCCATCGGGATCGGTCAGCTCCATCTCGGCGATCTTGGCTGCGAGCTTCGCGTCGAGCCGCTCGGCGACGTAGATGTACTGGTTGAGCCGGCCCATCACCGACCACAGGTTGGTCTTCTCCAGGTTGAGCGCGACGTTGTCCTTGGTCAGCTCGTCCTGGCCGCTGCGCAGGCTGTGGAGGATCCCGTTGAGCTGGCTCTGCGAGGACTGGTACTTGCGGAAGTAGTCCTCGATCTTGTCGTTGAAGGGAAGCATGTCCCAGAACTTCTTCGCGCCCTTGGCCTGGCCGGGGTCGAGGTCCTCGACCGTTCGGCGCAGCGCGAGCAGCGTCTTGCCGACGTCGGAGGTCCCGGAGATCCCGCCCGACTTGAGGGCGGTCACCGGCTTGTCGAGCATCCGGTTGGAGGTCTCCGCAGCGCGCCGGATGTCGGCGTCGCCCATGGTCCGCACGTTCTCCGCCTGGGCGGCGAAGCCGGGACTGCCGACCGCCTCCGAACTGAGCGCAGTGAGGAAGCCGTCGACCTTGGCGTCCAGCTCCGGCACCATCTCGGCCGAGACCTGGGGCGCCATCTTGGGAGCCGCGGTCTCGGCGACGGGTTTGGGTGCTTCGGGGGCGGTGAGGGTCAGCACGGACTCGGGAGGTGCGAGCGGGCTGGGCTCGGACGCGGCAGCCTGGGAACCATCGGTGGTCATGGGCTGAGCCTAACCAGTTGCACCAGGCTGCACACCGGGGAGAACCACGACCTTCACACCAAGGGAATCACCGGTCTAGACCGCGAGCCCAGCTCCGCGTGTCCAGTCCACCGGCGGCGGCCGGCGGCCGGAAGTCGTGCGGCACGAACCGCGAACGTGGGACCTCCCGCGGGTGGTCGACCCACGCTGCATGCAGGGTGCCGGCCACCCCCAGCAGCAGGAGCAGTCCGAGCAGCACGAAGAAGACGGTCATGACCGATCACCTCTCCCGGGCACCTCGGTCTCGACGAGGAACCAGGGCAGGAACAGCTGGGTGAGCGGGCCGATGCCGAGCGCGTAGGCGACGGTGCCGACGCCCAGCACCCCGCCGAGCGCCAGCCCGACCAGGACCACGGCGGCCTCGAGCAGGGTTCGGACCAGACGGAGCGAGAGGCCGGTACGGCGGTGCAGTCCGGTCATCAGCCCGTCCCGGGGCCCACGGCCGAGCTGGGCACCGATGTAGAGGCCCGAGGCCACGCCGCAGAGCAGGACGCCGCCGATCATCAGCGCGACCCGGGCCGCGAGGGCGCGCGGCTCGTCGAGCACCCACAACGTGGCGTCGGCCGAGAAGCCGACGATCAGCGCGTTGGCGAGGGTGCCGATCCCGGGCTTCTCCTGGAGCGGGATCCACAGCAGCAGCACGACGAAGCTCATCAGCACGACCGCCTGGCCGAGCGTGATCGGCAGGTGCTCGATCAGGCCGGAGTGCAGGACGTCCCAGGGCGCGAGGCCGACGTTGCCGCGGACCATGAGCGCGAGGCTGACGCCGTACAGCACCAGGCCGAGGGTCAGCTGCGGCAGCCGGCGGCCCAGCCGACCGGCGCGGAGCTGGGCAACGGGCCCCAGGTCGGCAAGGGTCGGGGCGGCGGTGCCCGTCCTGGGGCGTGCCTGGGTGCCCTGGGTGCCCTGGGTGCCCTGGGTGTCATGGTCGTCATGCATCCATGATCATGACCAGTGGCCTGGTTTCAAATAGCCACTTGTGATCTACTGGACTGCATGTCGCAGTCCATTTCAGTCACCCGGATCGCCGGCCTGGTCGGAGACTTCCACCGCTCCCCCGCCTACGCGGGCCTGGCCGACGCTCTTCGCGAGCTGATCGGGGACGGCCGGATCGGCTACGGCACCCGGCTGCCGAGCGAACGCGACCTCACCGCCGCGCTCGGGGTGTCCCGCACCACGGTGACCCGGGCGTACGCCGTACTCCGGGACACCGGGTACGCCGAGGCCCGGCACGGCTCGGGCACCTTCACCCGGCTGCCCGGCGGCGCCACCCGCGCGCACGACCGCGCCCTGTGGCCGACCAACGTCAGCGCCGGTGTGATCGACCTCGTCTGCGCAGCCGCGAGCGCCCCGCCGGGCATCGCCGCTGCCTACGCCGACGCTGCGGCCGCGCTGCCGGCCCACCTCGGCGGGCACGGCTACTACCCCGCCGGGCTCCCGGACCTCCAGGGTCGGATCGCGGCGTCGTACGACGACCGCGGCCTGCCCACCTCGCCCGACCAGATCATCGTCACCACCGGCGCGCTGGCCGCGACCGCCGTCGTCGGCAGCGCCCTGGCCGGCCCGCGGGACCGGGTGCTGATGGAGTCGCCGACCTATCCCAACGCGGTCCAGGCGCTGCGGGTGGGCAGGGGCCGACTGGTCACCATGCCGCTCGACCCCGACGGCTGGGACCTCGACGCGATCGCGGAGGTGCTTGCGAAACGGTCGCCGCGGCTGGTGCACGTGATGCCCGACCACCACAACCCGACGGGTCTGGTGATGCCCGACCGGGAGCGCGCGGCCTACGCCCGGCTGCTGGCCCGGCATGGAGCCACGGCAGTGGTCGACGAGGCCCACCACACGCTGCGGCTCGACGGCGCCGCCCCGCAGCGGCCGTTCGCGTCCTACGCCAAGGACGCGGTCACGGTCGGCAGCGCCAGCAAAAGCGTCTGGGGCGGCCTCCGGCTCGGCTGGATCCGGGCGCCGCACAACCTGGTCGACCCGCTGATCCGAGCCCGGGTCGGGATGGATCTCGGCGCACCGGTCCTGGAACAGCTGGTGCTGATCCGGCTGGTGACCGGCGAGTTCGACGCCGTACTGGCTGCCCACCGCGAGCGGCTGCGCCACCAGCGCGACGCGCTCGTCGCTGCCCTGACCCAGCAGCTGCCCGACTGGACCTTCCGCACGCCGGCCGGCGGGATGGCGCTGTGGTGCCGGCTGCCGACCGCGGGCGCGACCGCGCTCTCGACGGAGGCCGAGCGGCATGGCGTCCTGCTCGCGCCCGGCCCGTCGTTCGCCCCCGAGGGCGGCCTCGACCGCTACCTCCGCCTCCCCTATACGGTCCCCGCGCACGACCTCGAGGAAGCCGTACGGCGGATCGCCGCCGCCTGGCGGGTGGTCAGCGCAGCCGGCCCGTCAACCGCCCCGCCCGGCCCCCGCCGTACCGGGGTCCTCGTCGCCTGACGCGAAGTGTCGCTCTTGGTCCCGCGAAGTGTCGCTCTTGGTCCCTCGAAGTGTCGCTCTTGGTCCCGCGAAGTGTCGCGTGGTCGCACGAAGTGTCGCTGTTGGCGAGCACCGCCCCGCCAACCTCGACACTTCGACCCGCCAAGACCGACACCTCGGCCCGCCAACCTCGACACTTCGGCCCGCCAAGGCCGACACTTCGCGGGTTACAGGAGGTCGATAGCCCGGATTGAGGTGGCGGAGATCGCCGATTCGATCTCGGTCAGGACGTCGGCGGGGATGGCCGAGTCGACCGAGAGGGCAACCAGGGCCTGGCCGCCCTTGGTGTCGCGGGAGACCTGCATGCCGGCGATGTTGACCAGGGCGTCGCCGAGGATCTGGCCGACGGTGCCGACCATGCCCGGGCGGTCGTCGTAGGTGAAGAGCGCGAGGTGGTCGGTGGGCTCGATGTCGATGTCGTAGCCGTTGACCTCGACCAGTCGCTCCTTCTGGTGGATCCCGACGAGGGTGCCGCTGACCGAGACCTGCGACCCGTCGGCGAGGGTGCCGCGGATCGTGATCAGGTTGCGGTGGTCGGGACTCTCCGGGTCGGTGACCAGCCGTACGGCGATGCCTCGTTCCGCCGCGAGCAGCGGGGCGTTGACGTAGGAGACCTGGTCCTCCACGACGCTGCTGAACACGCCCTTGAGAGCAGCGAGCTCGAGCACCTTGACGTCGTGGTCGGTGATCTCGCCGCGGACCTCGACGTCGAGCTGCTGGGCGACCTCGCCGGCAACGCCGGTGAAGATCTGGCCGAGCTTCTCGGTCAGCGGGATGCCGGGGCGGACGTCCTCGGCGATCACCCCGCCCTGGACGTTGACCGCGTCGGGGACCAGCTCACCGGCAAGCGCGAGCCGCACCGACCGGGCGACTGCCACTCCGGCCTTCTCCTGTGCCTCATCGGTCGAGGCGCCGAGGTGCGGGGTGGCGACGACGTTCTCGAGCTCGAAGAGTGGGCTGTCGGTGCACGGCTCCTTGGCGAACACGTCGAGCCCGGCGGCGGCGATCCGGCCGGTCTTCAACGCGTCGTAGAGAGCCGCTTCGTCGACGATGCCACCCCGGGCGGCGTTGACGAGGACCAGCGAGGACTTGGCCTTCGCGAGCTGGTCGGCACCGATCAGGCCGGCGGTCTCGGGAGTCTTCGGCAGGTGCACGGACATGAAGTCGGACTCGGCGAGCAGGGTGTCGAGGTCGACCAGCCGAACGCCCATCTGCGCCGCTCGCCCCGCCTGCACGTAGGGGTCGTAGGCGATGACGTTCATGCCGAAGGCGCTGAGCCGTTGGGCGACGAGCACGCCGATCCGGCCGAGGCCGACGATGCCGACCGTCTTCTCGTAGAGCTCGATGCCGCTGTACTTCGATCGCTTCCACTCACCGTGCTTGAGCGCGGCATGGGCGGGCGCGACGTTGCGGGCGGCTGCCAGCATCAGCGCGACGGCGAGCTCGGCGGCGGAGACGATGTTGGAGGTCGGTGCGTTGACCACCATGACGCCGGCCTGGGTCGCGGCCTTGACGTCGACGTTGTCGAGACCGACCCCGGCGCGGGCGATGACCTTGAGCCGACCGGCGGCAGCCAGTGCCTCGGCATCCACCTTGGTGGCGGAGCGCACCAGGATCGCGTCGACGTCGGCGATCGCGGGCAGCAGCTCGGCGCGGTCGGCACCGTTGCACTGCCGGATCTCGAAGTCCGGGCCCAGCGCCTCGACGGTGGCGGGGCTGAGCTCTTCGGCGATGAGAACGACGGGGCGGTCAGTCACAACGTGGTCCTTCGGTGAGGATCGTGCGGGGATGGACGTTGCACGACGCTGTGCCGGTCGCCCACCCTACCCGAGGCGCCGGCCCCGGTCGGTTACCCCGCCACAGCCTGGTCCGAGCCCGGAGGCGCCCCGGTGAACGGCACGTCGGAGGTGTGCGACGCGAACCCCGTCGGAGGACTACGGTCTCCCCATGGGGCCAGACTCCCCCCACTCCCGCAGGCACAGCCCCCTGTTGCTGGGCGCGCTGACGCTGGTGCTCTGCGCGCTGGTCGCTGCCACCTTCGACGGTCCACGCTGGAGCGACCCCGAACGCGGAGACGACCGGCCGACGGTCGCCGAGGGTGGTGACCGGCCAGCCGGCGAACCGCGGGAGGCGGCCGCGGACGAGGAGCCACCACCGCCGGGCGAGGACGACGAGCCATGGCTCCCGTGGGCGCCGCCGCTCGACCTGCTGCTGGTCATGTCGGCTGCCCTGGTGTTCGGCGTGGCATTGATCGTGCTCTCCCGGCTTCGGTTGGTACGACGTCGCCGGCAGCTCAGCGGACGCAGAGGCGTCCGCACCCTGCTCGTGCCGGACGACCCACCCTTGGACGAGGAGGTGAACCCGGATCTCCCGACGGCGCTCGACGACGGCGTGCGGATCATCGGTGAGGGGTCGCCGCGCAACGCGATCGTGGCCACGTGGGTGCGGCTCGAGCGAGGAGTGGAGAGCGCGCGGTTCCCGCACCGGCCGGAGGAGACGCCGAGCGAGCTCGTCGAGCGGGCGCTGACGGCGTACGACCTCGACGGCGACGCGATCCGCCGCCTGGCCGGGCTCTACCGCGAAGCCCGGTTCTCGGCGCACCCGATCACCGAGGAGCACCGGGTCGAGGCGGCGGACTGCCTCCGCCGCCTGCTGGCAACGCTGGGTCCGACCCTGGGTCCGACGCTGGGTCCGACGCTGGGATCGAGGGACCGATGACGGCGGTCTGGGTCGCGCTCGCCCTGGCCGCGGTAGCGGTGGCGGGCTACGCCGCGTTCGTGAGCCAGTCGGTCGGGCCTGCAACGTGGCCGGAGGAGGCGCCGCTGCAGCTGCGGGAGAACCGGGCGCACGACCAGGAGATCAACCATCTCGAGCGGCTGATCGCAGCCGACGACCCAACCTCGGCCCATCTGGTGCTGCGCGATGTCACCGGCCAGCTGCTGGCGATGCCGGTGCTGGCCGACTCCCGGCTCCACCCCACCGCGGCGGCGTTCGTCGTCGATCCTCCGATCGGCAGTCCTTCCCGCTATCGGCGCGAGCTCGCGCAGGCACTCAACAGGATCGAGGAGCTGTGACTGAGGTGATGGCAGCGTCCCGCAAGGCACGCGCGGTTCTCGACGAGATCGAGCGTGCGGTCGTGGGCAAGCGCAACGCGCTCACGCTGGTGCTGGCGGCGATCCTCGCCGGGGGGCACGTGCTGCTCGAGGACTTCCCAGGACTCGGCAAGACCCTGGCCGCGCGGTCGTTCGCGCAGACCCTGGGCCTGGAGTACCGCCGGGCGCAGTTCACCCCCGACCTGCTGCCGGCCGACCTGACCGGCTCGTTCATCTACGACCAGGGTGAGGCGAGGTTCGAGTTCCGCCCCGGGCCGCTGTTCACCGGGCTGTTGCTCGCCGACGAGATCAACCGGACGCCGCCCAAGACGCAGGCGGCGCTGCTCGAGGCGATGCAGGAGCGCCAGGTGACGGTCGAGGGCGAGACGTTCGTGCTCGATCCGCCGTTCCACGTGCTCGCCACGGCGAACCCGGTCGAGTACGAAGGCACCTACCCGCTCCCGGAGGCGCAGCTCGACCGGTTCCTGCTCCGGGTCGGGTTCGGCTACCCCGACTCCGAGGAGGAGTGGGAGGTGCTGCGGCGCCGGCTGGAGCGGCAACAGGAGGAGCAGACCCTCACCCAGGTGGTCTCGAAACAGGAGCTGCTGGAGATCCAGGCGGCCGTCGAGTCCGCGACCGTCGACCCCGACATCGGCCGCTACTGCGTGGCACTCGCGGCCGCGACGCGGAAGCACCAGCACACCCTGGTCGGCTCGTCGCCCCGTGGCGGGCTGGCGCTGATGCTGGTGGCGCGGGGGTACGCCGTGATCGACGGGCGCGACTTCGTCGTACCGGAGGACGTCAAGGCGGTGGCGGTGCCGGCGCTGGCGCATCGGATCACGATCCGGCCCGAGCTCTGGATGACCGACATCTCGGGCCGGACCGTCGTCGAGACCGTGCTCGGTCAGGTGCCGGCCCCGACCGCACGTGATCGCGTCTGAGGCGATGACCGGCTGGAGACCGACGCACGCCCACCTCCGGGTCGCGGTCGTCGGACTGGCGTTGCTGGTGGTGGGCGTCGCCGCCGGCCGCCCGGACGCGGTGGTCCTGGCCGGGCCACTCCTCCTGGTCACGCTCTGGTCCGCCCGGCGCCCTGACACTGAGCCGCGGGCGACGACGCCGCTCTCCGCGCTCACCGTCAACGAGGGCGAGGAGGTCACCTGGGAGGCCACCATCGAGGGCCTCCCACCCGGGGGTGTTGCGGCCGTTGTCCACCCGGGGCAGAGGCTGCTGGAGGTCGAGCCGGGCGCGGGCGTGGTCGTCGCCGAGGAGGCGGACGGCGAGGGGCCGGGGTCGGCGGTCACCCGGATCGCGCTGCGCCCGATGCGCTGGGGGCGCCGCCGGCTCGGTGACCCAGCCGTTGCGGCGTACGACGGCTGGTACTCGTGGCGCTGGGGCCCGGTCCGGCTCCCGGGCATCCGGATGACGGTGCTGCCGGTGACCGCACCGCTCGACGCGACCGCTCCCGCACCCCACCCGCGCGGGCTGGTCGGCATGGAACGTGCTGCCCGCCCCGGGGAGGGCACCGAGTTCGCCAAGGTGCGGCCGTTCGGGGCCGGCGACCGGCTGCGCCGGATCCACTGGCCGGTCTCGGCCCGCACCGGGCGCCTGCATGTGACCGCCACCTACGCCGACGAGGACACGCACGTCGCCATCCTGATCGACGCCGTCAACGACGTCGGCGAGAGCACCGGCATCGACGGCGAGAAGAGCAGCATGGACCTGGCGGTGCGGGCAGCGGCCGTCCTCGCCGAGCACTTCCTCCACCGAGGCGACCGGGTCGGCGTCCGGGTCTTCGGCGCCTGGGGCGTGACGATGCTGTCGGCCTCGACCGGGTTGCTCCAGCTGCGACGGATCCTCGACACCCTGTGTCTGATCGAGCCCGGCACCGCCCGCGGCGAGGATGCGCTCGTCGCCCGTCAGGGGCTCGGCGCGGGCACCCTCGCGCTGATGCTGTCGCCGCTCATCGACCGCGCTGCCACCCAACAGGTCGCGATCCTCAACCGGGCCGGCCTCGACGTCGTCGTCATCGACACGCTGCCGCCCGGCATGGAGGACGAGAGGGGTACGACGCCGAGCGCCCTCGCTTGGCGGATCCGGATGCTCCAGCGGCGGGTCGAGACCACCCAGCTGGCCTCGCTCGGCATCCCGGTCGTGCCGTGGGCCGGCGCGCACAGCCTCGACCAGGTGCTGCGCGACCTCAGCCGCCGGCGGGCCACCCCGAGGCTGGTGGTCCGGTGACGGCCCGGGACGGCCCGGTGAACGGCCCAGTCACCGGCGTCGTCCTCCAGGACCGCGGCGGCACTCCGCTGGTGACGCTCACCGTGCCCGGCATCGTCGTACGCCTCGTGGCCGTAGGGACGATCGCGGTGGCGCTGGCGGTGCTCCATCGGGTGGCACCGGAGATCCCGTGGTGGCCGTCGCTCGCGACGCTGGTGCTGGCCGTCGGCTCGGCCGCGATGCCCGACTCCGCGGTCGGTCTGGTCACCCTCGGCGCCCTGGCCGCCTGGTGGTTGGTCGCGGTCGACGAGCCCGCCGTCTGGTGGGCGCTCGTGGTCGCCTGCTGCTGCCTGGTCTTCCACGTCGCGCTGGCCCACGCCGCCGCCGGGCCGTCCGGGTTCGGCTCGACCCGGGCGGTTGTCCGTCGGTTGGCGACGCGGTGCGGTGCGGTGCTGCTCGTGACCGCGGGCGTGGCCGCCGTGGCCGGGGTCGCGAAGGAGTGGGGCGAGCCGCCAGCGCTGGTCGTGGGGATCACCCTGGCGCTGGTCGGCGCCGCCCCCTGGTTCGCTGCCCGCCGCGGCGGCTGAGCGGCCGGTTCAGATCAGCAACGGCGGAGGTCGGCGACCGTGATCAGGCCCCCGGTGCCGGCTTGGTCGCCCTGCAGCGTCATCTCCAGCGTCCAGCCGGACGCCCTCGGGACCTTGAACGACCCGACGCCGGACAGCTGACCGTCCTGGACCCAGCCGCTCTGCCAGCTCCGCGACTCCACCCGGGCGCCGTCGCGGAGCGCGGTCAGGGTGGCCTTGACCCGTGGCGCGGTGGCGCGGCGGGCATCGAGCCGGTTGGAGATCCGCCACGCGGTGCCGTCGTTGATGAGGACCTTGCACGCCTGCTGGCGGGCGTCGAGCGAGGTCTCCACCGTGGTCCAGCGCTTGGCTGCCGGTGCAGCCGTGGCGGTGCTCATCGGGGCGGCGACGGCGACGGCCGCGAGGACGCTCACCGCCAGTCGGGTGAACGTCTTCACATGTGTCTCGCTTCAAGTGACGCCGGCCACGATGACCGGTCAGTCGGGAGCCTAGGCGAGCAACGCTTCGCGTTGGGACGATCGACCAGTGGCCGGTCGGATCTCTCACCTGACACAGCCGTCGGGTGAGCAGCCAGGTCTCCGGTCCGCCGGGCCTGGGTGGTCAGCACAGCGGGTCCCCGAGCGGCCCGTCCATCACCGGCTCCGTTCACACGCGCGCGGGCCGAGTGGAGGCACCGCGCCGATCTGCTCGGCGATCGCGAGGGAGTCGTTCACGACGGCGACGTCGACGATTGCCCCGGCATCGATCGCGAACGACATCGCGCAGGTCACGGTGATCGGTCGGCCGGTTGCGGCTACGTCGCGCCAGGGCCCGAGGTGAGTGGCGCACAGGCGGCCACCGAGCGCGACCCGACGATCGTCCGCCACTGTCCAGCGCACTTCGAGCCGGGCGTCGGGGAAGGCCGCAGCAAAGGCGGCAAACAGCGACACTGCCTGCTCGCTGGTCGTGAACCGGGCGAAAGCCTGCGGCCGCGGCGGGTCCCAGCACTCCTTGACGAAGTCGGTCGCGAGCATCAGGTTCCGGGTCGCATCTGTCGTGGTGTCCATGCCCCAGAGGCGTTCCACTCCTCGGAACGAATCGTTCCGATGACGTGCCCCCGGCGGATTGGGATACTGCCGCCATGGCGCCGGTGCCGGAGGCTGTCGGTTCGCTGCTGGCCGAGGGGCGGGCAGCCGAGGCAGCCGACGTCGCGCTCGCGACCGCCAGCCGCGTCGAGTTCCTCGATGTGGACATCACGTTCGTCCGCGTCCTGCAGGACGTCCTGGCCGAGCTGCCCCTTACCGAGCACACCCGGCGGTCACGGGTCGCGGCGCGGGTCGCGTACGAGCTCCGCGGCGATGCCTCGGATGTGGAAGCCCGCAAAAGTCTCCTCGACCTGGCCGCCGACGAGGCGGGGCAGGCAGGGGACGACCTGGCCATGACCGAGGCCCTGTTGGCCAGGGTGCATGCCCTGTGGGAGCCGGCGGGCGCCGGGGAGCGTCTGGACGCTGCCGAACAGGTGATCGCGCTGACCGTCCGCACCCACGACGTCGAGCACGAGCTCGAGGCCAGGCTGGCGCGCGTCCAGGCGCTCGTCGAGGTCGGCAGGCTCCAGGACGCCGAGTTCGAGCTCGCGGCGTTCGCACGGCTGGCCGCGCCGCTCGAACGCCCGCTGCTCGACGCGTTCCTCGCGTCCCGCCGTGCCGTGCTGGCGGTGATCGGCGGCCGGTTCGACGTGGCGAGGCACCAGTCGGAGCTCGCCTACGAGAATGCGGTCGCGGCCGGCATGCCCGACGCCGGACGGCTTCGGATGGTCGGCCTGGTCAGCGTCGAGCTCGACCGCGGGATCAGCGACGAGATCCTGCAGGAGTGCCTGGCGCAGCTGACGGCGCTCGCCATCCGCATGCCCGGGCACTACTTCGATACCCAGGTCGCCTGGATCCTGCTCCAGATGGGCCGCCGGGACGAAGCGCGAATCGAGCTGACCCGGTCGCTACCCTCGCTCCTCACCACGACCGGCTACCGCTGGCTCTACAGCGCGTGCATCGCGGGTGAGGTAGCGGCTGCTGTTGGGAGCGAAGACGTCTGTGCACGCCTGTACGCCGCCCTGCTCCCGCACCGAGACCTGCTGGTCGCCCAGGGTCCGGCTTTCTCGGGGGCGGTCGCCGACCGACTGGGGGTGCTCGCGACCCGCCTCGGTCGGCTGGACGAGGCCGTCGAGCATCTGGCGACAACCGTCGCCGTCCTCGACGAGATCGCCGCTCTGCCCTGGGCTGCCCGGGCTCGCGCGCATCTCGCGGCGGCGCTTCGCGCGGCCGGTGACGTCGACCGCGCTGAGGTGGAGCTGGCGCGCGCGCTCGAGTCCGCGCGGATGCTCGGCATGCACCGGTTCATCGCCGAGATCCAGTCCGCCCCGTCCCGCGCCTGGACCCTCCGGCGCGACGGCGGGGACTGGGTGCTCGATGCCGATGCGGAACACGGTCGCTTCCGAGCGGCGCGAGGGTTCGACCATCTCCGCGCGTTGCTGGCCAATCCGCACCGCGACATCGCTGCCACCGAGCTGGACTACGGCGGGGCACCTGTCGAGCGCGGAGTCGCCGTACTCGACAAGCGCGCGCTCGCGACCTACCGGCATCGTCTCGCCGAGATCGACGAGGAGGTCGACGCGGCAGATCACGCCGGCGACCAAGAGCGCTCGGCCAGCCTGGCCGACGAGCGGACCCAGATCCTCGCCGAGCTTCGGCACGCAACCGGTCTGGGCGGTCGTGCCCGCACCAGCGGCGACGCGGCGGAACGCGCTCGGGTCAACGTCACCCGCAACCTCAAGCGCGCGCTGGTCCAGATCCAGAGGTGCGCGCCGATCGCGGGCGCCCATCTCGCCGCCTCGCTCCACACCGGGACGCACTGCCGCTACGAGCCCACCCCCGGTGGCCCGGAACGCTGGGACCTGACGTGAGTGGCCGGCGCCGGCGTGCCACCCTGGTCCGGTGCAGCACCTGGAGACCGAACGCCTGATCCTCCGGCCGTGGCACCACGACGACGCGCCCCGGCTGCTCGACCTGCAGAGCCGGATC
Source organism: uncultured Actinomycetota bacterium (assembly GCA_963756795.1). GTDB lineage: Bacteria > Actinomycetota > Actinomycetes > Propionibacteriales > Nocardioidaceae > Nocardioides. The sequence continues at coordinate 443,372 of CAVWPK010000011.1, forward strand.
GAGGTGATGAAGTGGCTCGGCGACGGCGAGCCCAAGCTCTTGCAGGACCTCGACGAGGCACACCAGCGGATCGACAGGTACGCCGAGCGGTCGGCCGAGCCGCCACGCGGGATCTGGGCGATCGAGCCGAAGGCCGGCGGTGAACCGCGCGGGACGGTGCTGCTGGTGGACCTCCCCAACGGCGAGGACGGCGAGGTGGAGATCGGCTGGCACCTGCACCCGGACTCGTGGGGTCAGGGCTACGCCACCGAGGCCGCCTGCGCGGTGCTGGCACACGGGTTCGCCGCCGGGCTGCCCGAGATCATCGCCGTCACGCACGTCGGCAACGACGCGTCCCAGCGGGTCTGCCGGCGGATCGGGATGGTCCACGAGGGTCTGGTCGAGAAGTGGTACGACGGGCCCTCCGAGCTGTTCCGGATCACATCCCAGGAGTGGATCGACCAGGTAGCCGGACCGGGTTCGGGCACGAGGTAGCCCGTTCGGACCAGCCGATCTCGGCTCAACGTCGGATGCCGGGAGGCCGGCCGACCGACAGGCTGGGAGCCTGACCCACCAGGAGGAACCCACGATGCTTGCGGCACCCGCACGTTCCCTACCGGCTTCGAAGCCGACGCCGTTGCCGCCGCCGACGTCGCTGGAGAAGCAGGCCACCTGGGCGGCGATCGTCGTCTCGCTCGGTGCACTCTGGTACGGCGCGGGGGTCGCGGCCAATGCGCTGGGGGCGCGTTCGTCTGCTGGCCGACTCAGTGCTCCCGCGGGATCGCCAGCCACTCGGCCCACGACAGGTCGCGTCCGACGTACCTCGGAGCCGTGAGCGGCCAGTCGCTCGCGATCCAAGCGGGCACCAGTGTGTCCAGCACGGCCTCGACGCCCGTCCCGACGTACTCCTCACGCACCCACCACGAGATGTCGGCGTCGCCGCCCGGCTTGTCAGCGGGGTCGATGTAGACGCAGCCGATCAGCTCGGTCTCGTCGGCGTCGAACAGCGCGTAGTTGAAGGACTCGTGGGTCTGCATCTCGTCCCAGTGGTGCTGCAGGTCGTGGCGGTCCTGCTCGGCGGTCATGTCGGCCGGTGGCCAGCCCCACGCCTCACCGTAGATCGACCACAGGCGCTCGCGGGAGCCCATCACCGCGGGCATGTCGAGCTCGGTGTCGTCGGGGTGGATCGGCCGGAGGTGGTGTCCGGTGGGCAGCTCGACGCGAGTGGGGTGCTGCCAGTCCGCGGGCAGCCAGGGCTTCCGATCAGTGCTCACCGCGGCACCCTAGGCCCCCGGCGCCGCCCACACATGTCTTTTTCAGTGCTGGAGGGTCGGGTCCCAGCGGTTGGCGAGGAGAGTGAAGCTGGGGGTGTCGTCCAGCGACGTCATCGCCTCGTAGATCCGCTCGTACGACGTCGCGGCGATCCGCCAGCTGCCGTCGTCGTCGCGACGATAGGCGTCCTGGTAGTAGCCCGCACCCCGGATCAGCACCTTCAGCTTCGGCACGATCACGGTGTCCTCGAAGGCCCAGGAACCGGTCGCGGTGTCCCCGTCGACGTCGATCTCGGGGTGGTTGGCGATGTGGACGGTCACCACCCCCGGACCCAGGTTGTCGGTCATGAAACCGACGACGTCGTCGCGACTGTCGTAGTGGACCGGCTCCGGCATGGCCACCGTGCCGTAGCGGGCGCGCACGTCGACGGTCAGGCAGTCGCCGAAGGTCGACCACTGCTTGAGGTCCAGGGAACGGAAGTAGCGGTACTTCAGGCGTTTGAGCTCTTCGATGACGGCGAGGTCCACGACCGGAGCCTAGTCCAAATCTAGAACGTGTTCTAGATTGCGGTCAGCGAGCGGCCGAACCCTCGGTGTAGTCGGCGTCCTCCTGCTTCCACGCGAAGTGGGAGCGCAGCAGCTTGCCGGTGGCCTCGATCGGGTGGGAGGCCTCCTGCTCGCGCAGCTCGAGGAACTCCTTGCCGCCATTGTCCTGGTCGCCGATGAACCGCTCGGCGAACGAGCCGTCGCGGATGTCGGCGAGGATGCCCTGCATCGACTTCTTGACCGAATCGTCGATGACCCGGGGGCCGGAGACGTAGTCGCCGTACTCGGCGGTGTCGGAGACCGACCAGCGCTGCTTGGCGATGCCGCCCTCCCACATCAGGTCGACGATCAGCTTGAGCTCGTGGAGCACCTCGAAGTAGGCGATCTCCGGCTGGTAGCCGGCCTCCATCAGCGTCTCGAAGCCGGCCTGGACGAGATGCGAGACGCCGCCGCAGAGGACGGCCTGCTCACCGAACAGGTCGGTCTCGGTCTCCTCGGCGAACGTGGTCTTGATGACGCCGGCACGGGTGCCGCCGATGGCCTTGGCGTAGGACTTCGCGAGGTCCCAGGCGGAGCCGGAGGCGTCCTGCTCGACCGCGATGATGTCCGGGATGCCGCGGCCGGCGACGTACTCACGGCGCACCGTGTGACCCGGCGCCTTCGGGGCGACCAGGACGACGTCGACGCCCTCGGGTGCCTGGATGTAGCCGAACCGGATGTTGAAGCCGTGCCCGAAGACGAGGGTGTCGCCGGCGGTGAGCGCCGGGGCGATCTCGTCGCGGTAGAGGTGCCGCTGCGCCTGGTCGGGCGCCAGGATGACGATGACGTCGGACTCCTCCGCCGCTTCCCGCGGGGTGAGGACCCGCAGGCCCTGCTCCTCGGCCTTCGCCCGGCTCTTGGAGCCCTCGAGCAGGCCGACGCGGACGTCGACGCCCGAGTCGCGCAGGTTCAGCGCGTGGGCGTGGCCCTGGCTGCCATAGCCGATGACGGCCACGTGCTTGCCCTGGATGAGGGACAGGTCGGCGTCGTCGTCGTAGTAGATCTCAGCCACGGGGGCTCTCCTTCATGGGTGGGTTGTCAGATGGCGGGAGGAACGGGTACGGCGACCGGCTTGCTGCGCTCGGAGATCGAACGCGGACCGCGGCCGACCGCGATCGCACCGGACTGCACGAGCTCGCGGATCCCGAACGGCTCGAGCACCCGGAGGAAGTCGGCGATCTTGCCGGCGTTGCCGACGATCTGGATGGTCACCGCGTCCGCCGCGACGTCGACCACCTTGGCACGGAAGAGCTGGACCGCGTCGAGCACCTGGCCACGCATCTCGGGTGACGCGCCGACCTTGACCAGCACCAGCTCCCGCTGCACGGAGGCGGCCGCGTCGAGCTCGACGATCTTGATCACCTCGACCAGCTTGTTGAGCTGCTTGGTGACCTGCTCGAGCGGGCTGTCCTCGACGTTGACGACCATCGTCATCCGCGAGATCTCGGCGTGCTCGGTCGGACCGACAGCAAGGGACTCGATGTTGTAGCCGCGGCGGCTGAAGAGGGCCGCGATCCGGGCCAGGACGCCGGGCTTGTTCTCGACCAGGACCGACAGGGTGTGCTTGGCCATCAGTGCTTTCCGTTCGCTCGCAGCGCACCCGCAGGGTCACCGCTCGTGGTCAGGTCGCCGCGCCGGCGGCGGCGCGCTTCGCTCACAGGTCATCCTCGTCGAACTGGGGAGCGAGGTCCCGCGCGTACTTGATGTCGTCGTTGCTGGTGCCGGCGGCGACCATCGGCCACACCATCGCGTCGCGGTGCACCCGGAAGTCGACCACGACCGGGAGGTCGGTGATCTCCATCGCCTTCGCAATGGTGGCGTCGACGTCGTCCGGCGACTCACAGGCCAGTCCGACGCATCCGTAGGCGTCGGCCAGCTTCACGAAGTCGGGGATCCGCACCTCGGGGCCGGTGTGGAGGTCGGTATTCGAGTAGCGCGAGTTGTAGAAGAGCGTCTGCCACTGGCGCACCATGCCGAGCGACTCGTTGTTGATGATGGCGACCTTGATCGGGATGTTGTTGATCGCGCAGGTGGCCAGCTCCTGGTTGGTCATCTGGAAGCAGCCGTCGCCGTCGACCGCCCACACGGTATTGCCGGGCATGGCGACCTGTGCCCCCATCGCTGCCGGGACCGCGAAGCCCATGGTGCCGAGACCGCCGGAGTTGATCCACTTGTTCGGCTTCTCGTAGCCCACGAAGTGCGCCGCCCACATCTGGTGCTGGCCGACCCCGGCGGTGTAGATGGTCTCGGGACCGGCAAGCGCGCCGAGCCGTTCCAGGACGTACTGCGGGGAGAGCCCGCCATCAGGCGGGGCGTCGTAGCCGAGGGGGTACTTCAGCTTCACGCCGGCGAGGAACTGCACCCAGCCCTCGTAGTCGCCGGTGTTGCCGGCCTCTGCCTCGGTGCGGAGGGTGGTGATCAGGTCGATCAGTACCTCGCGGACGTCGCCGACGATCGGGACGTCGGCGTGGCGGTTCTTGCCGATCTCGGCCGGGTCGATGTCGGCATGGATCACCTTGGCGCCGGGCGCGAACGAGTCGAGGTTGCCGGTCACCCGGTCGTCGAAGCGGGCGCCGAGACTGATGATCAGGTCGCTCTTCTGCAGCCCGGCGACCGCGGCGACAGTGCCGTGCATGCCGGGCATGCCGAGGTGCTGAGGGTGGCTGTCGGGGAACGCGCCACGCGCCATCAACGTGGTGACGACCGGCATCCCGGTCAGCTCGGCGAGCGCGAGCAGCTCCCGGGACGCGGCGGAGCGGACCGTCCCGCCGCCGACGTAGAGCACCGGCTTGCGGGCGGCGAGCATCAGCCGGGCCGCTTCCCGGATCTGCTTGGCATGCGGCCGGGTCACCGGGCGGTAGCCGGGCAGGTGGATCTCGGTCGGCCAGGCGAAGGTGGTCATCGCCTGGAGCGCGGACTTCGCGACGTCGACGAGCACCGGGCCCGGGCGGCCGGTCGAGGCGATGTGGAAGGCCTCGGCGATGGTGCGCGGGATCTCAGCGGGGTCGGTGACCAGGAAGTTGTGCTTGGTGATCGGCATCGTGATGCCGCGGATGTCTGCCTCCTGGAAGGCGTCGGTCCCGATCGCGCCCGCGGGGACCTGGCCGGTGACCGCGACCATCGGGACCGAGTCCATGTGGGCGTCGGCGAGGGGCGTCACCAGGTTGGTGGCACCTGGGCCGGACGTGGCCATGCAGACACCCACCCGACCCGAGGCGGCGGCGTACCCCTGGGCGGCGTGACCGGCGCCCTGCTCGTGCCGGACCAGGATGTGCCGGATCGGGCTGTCCATCAGCGGGTCGTACGCCGGCAGGATCGCGCCGCCGGGGATGCCGAAGATGTCGGTCACGCCGGCCGCCTCGAGGGACTTCACCAGGCTCTGGGCCCCGGTGACGGCGGCCCCACCCGGCTGCTGCTGCTCACTCATCCGACTTCTCGTTCCTTCGATCTCATGGTGCCTCGCGCTCACCCGGCACTCCGTCGTACTCAACAAAAAACCCCTCGGTTGCCAGGCAACGAGGGGCGGACGCGCAGGGCTGGGTCAGCCGGCGCGTCCGGTGCATACGAGGAGGAGGTCCTGGCGCATGCGCCCAGAGTACGCCGTCGCACACCGTGCCGTGCGTCCACCCTCCCACGCGTCCCAAATGACAAGACGCCCGTCTCATCCGGCGTGACGGTTCTGTGCGGTCAGCCGCGATGGCCCAGCACGTTCACGACGTGGCCAGCCTTCGTGCGCACGAAGAAGCGGCGGACGCCCCAGACCTCGTCCCGAAGTGGATGCACGATCTCGGCACCGCTGTCCTGGGCCCGGCGGTAGGCGTCGTCGACATCCGGCACCTCGACCGACATCTCGGGATTGCACGGCGCGGACTGGTCGACGTCCATCACGCTGAGCTGGGCACCGCCGCGTGTCCCGAGGGTTGCCACCCAGCCCAGGTCCATCAGCACCTCGAGATCCAACAACTCGGAGTACTCCCGCACGGCGGCCTCCACATCGCTCACCGTCAGGATCGGCACGGCTCGAAGCAAGTCCATGACGCCACCTTAAGCAGCCTCGGGCTAGGGACGTCGGTGGAACCTGAGGTCGCCGTCGGGGGACGTCAATCGTGCACCAGTTCGGTTCATCATGGAACCGATCCGACCCGCGGGTTGGCTGGTTTCAGGGCTCCTCGCTGCGCCCGCGAGTCGCGGCGAGGGCTTACCGCTGGGTGTCGGCCGCGACCTCGGGGCCGCGGTCGGCTCAGCTCTTCTTCTTCTTGGTGAGCGTCAACGCGTGAGCGCAGGTGACTGCGGCCCTGGCGTCGACCATGCCGAGGCCGGAGTGGATGTCGAAACCGGGAGTCATCATGTCGACCGCGGTCGAGAGCAGGCACTGCTTCACCTGCGCCGGCGTCGCCAGGGGATTCGCCTGCAGCATCAGCGCCACGACGCCGGACACATGCGGCGACGCCATCGACGTACCCGAGATGCAGAAGTAGCCCGGCTCCTGGATCTCCGGGCACTCGGTCAGCGGAGCCAGCACCGACGGGGACAACGCGGCCATGATCGTGTCGCCGGGCGCCACGACGTCGACCTGGGGACCGGTGCCGTCGGCGGCGCCGCGGCTGGAGAAGTCCACGATCTGCTGCCCCTCCACGCACCGCGACGAGTCTTGGGACTTGCAGGCCGCGCCCACGAGAACGGCGCCGTTCGCGGGGTCGTGGTAGCCCCCGATCGTGCCCGGCTCGGGACCGTCGTTGCCGGCCGAGAACACGACGTGGACGCCGCTGTCGACGACCGAGCGGATCATCCGCGACATGGCGTCGAAGTCGGTGGGCTCACCGCAGTCGAGACCCAAGCAGTTCGGCTCGGTCGGGAGCAGGCCCCAGGAGTTCTGCGTGATGTCGATGCCGTACTCGACGCGGTGCCGGATCGTCCAGTCGAACGCCGCCAGCGCGGCCTCCTCCCAGTCGATGTCGTCGACGATGCCGAAGCCGGGCGTTGCCACCCGCATCGAGAGGAAGGAGACCCCCGGGGCGACCCCGGCGAGATCCGGGCCGTCCTGCGACGAGGACAGGCTGCCGTCGCCGCCCACCGTGCTCGCGACGTGGGTGCCGTGGCCGATCTCGTCCTGCAGAGCCAGCGAGCCGGTCGACTCGGCGTACGCATCCCACTGTGCGGCCGAGAATCCGGCCTGCTGGGCCGCCTCGGAGTAGGAGAAGTTGAGACCCTTGACCACGCGGTCACCGAAGTCCGGGTGCTCCGCGAAGATGCCGGAGTCGAGGACGGCGACGGTCACGCCCGCGCCGGTCACACCCGGCCGGGTCGCGGTGACCTTCTTGCCGCCCACCCGCGTGGTGTAGGTCGCAGGCTGGTCGAGGCCGATGGCGTTGATCTGCTTCTTCGAGGCGTAGAGGTAGGAGACCAGCTGGCGCTGCGGCTCCACCGCGACCACTCCCGGCACGGTGTCGAGGACGGCGACGACCGAGGGGTCCGCCGTCACCGCGACCGCTCCGATCGATGGCAGCTCGATCGCCCGCTCGACGCCGAGCCCGCGCAGCACGGCCAGCGTGCCGGGCGGGATCGAGCCGTCGGCGAAGGCAACGATCACCTTGCCGTGCCCCGCTTCGTCGATGGGCACTGTCGTCGCGCCGATCACCGGCAGCTCCGGGGTCGCGCCGGCCGAGCCCGGCGCCATCAAGGCACCAGCGCCGACCGTGAGAACAGCAGCGAACGCTGCAAGTCGTCGAGTAGATCCGAGCATCATCATCAACCTTCCGGAGCCGAGTTATCCGAGGCTTCAACGAGAGTTGCGCGCGGTGGTTACCGTCAGCTGTCGTCGAGGTCGGTCCGGGCGAGGGTCACGATGCTGATCCGCTGGTCGACGACCACACCCGAGGTGCGTGGGCCGGCGTTGGACCTGAGCTCCTCGAGCACTCCAGGCACCGCCACGATGGCGGCGTCGGCCGCCCGCTCGGCCGCCGCGATCACCGGGTCGTACGACGCCCGCGCAGCGCCGGTCGGCAGCGTGCCGCGCACGTAGTCGGCCAAGAGCAGCGCGTCCCGGTGGTCACCGAGCAACGACTGGACCCGGGAGCCGAGCGCGCCGAGTGAGACAGCCTCCGACCCGAGCACGGCGGCCGGAGGCTTCGTGACGGCGTCGACGGTGTGCCGGAGCCGACGGCCCGCCTTGCGCAGGGCGTGCGCCGCCTCGGGATCGCCGCGGAAGTGCGCCGCGTGGTCGAGCACCCGCTCGACCTGGACGGCCAGCACCTCCCGCGCGACCGCCGACGCCGGGCGGGAGCTGCCGTCCGCCAGGCCCGGCGCTGCCGCCCAGGACGCCAGCGCCGCGTCGAGCCGCTGCGCCTCCGGAGACCGGGCCCAGCCGACCAATGCGGCGTGAGCGCGCGCATGGTCCTCCAGGACTGGCGCGACCAGGCAGTCGCGCAGCTCGTCGGCGAGCCCGACCTCGGTCGCGACCTTCGCGCACCACTCGGCGCGGACCTCGAGGTCCCGTACCAGGCCGAGCCGGTCGCTGTAGTCGGCGAGCCGGGCACGCAGACCGCCGACGGCCGACGGCTCGACGTACTGCGAGAACGCCGCCAGCACGTTGCGCAACCGGCGTACGACGGTCCGCAGCTGGTGGACCGCGTCGGGCTCGTCGGCGAGCGCTGCCGGCGCCTTCGCACCGATCCTCGCGACCAGGTCGCTGACGACCTCCACGAGCACCTCGCCCGCGGTCGCCTCCCGCCCGCCCATGGAGTGAACTGTGCCATGCCGAGGTGACGGGCTCACGGACTGGAAGGAAACTTGAAGGCGGCGCGCGCACCCTGTGCGCGTGGGTTCACTCCAGCACCTCGCCCCTCGTCGCGCTTCGGGCCGCGGCAGCCTCGCCACCCGGGCGAACACGGTCGACGAGCGCCGCTACGTCTGTCCCGACCAGCTCGGGCGACGACTCGACCAGCTGCTCACGGACCGGGCCGACAACCGGCTGCTGATGCTGAGCGGGATCGGCGGCTCCGGCAAGAGCGCCGCGCTGCGGGAGGCGGCCCGGCGCGGGCGGCGCCGCGGCTACCACGTGCTCGCGCTCGACGGTCGACAGCTGGTCGCCGCCGGCCCCCGCCTCGCCGACGTCTTCGCCGGCCTGCCGGACGGGGACCTGCTGGTGCTGGTCGACGAGCTCGGCCACCTCGGTGCCCGCGCCCACGCGCTGGGGCGGGTCATCGCCGCCCTGCCGGAGACCACGTGCGTGGTCACCGCTGCCGCCGACTACCCGCAGGGCTGGCTCCCGGCCGAGCTGGAGCCGCTGGTCGCTGCGCTGCGGATGCCGACCCTCGACACCGAGCTGGCCCATCAGGTGCTCAGCAACCACGGCGTCGACGACAGCTGTGCCCGCTCCACGATCTCGACGTGGGCCTGCGGTCTTCCGCTCGCCCTGGTGCTGGGAGCGGCCGCCTGGGTAGAGCACGGAGCCGCGGCGATCCAGCCGGGCGGTTCGGTGCTGGCCGCCGCGGCCGACGACCTGGTCGGCCACCTCTCCGGCCTTGCGCTCGACCAGCTCGACACCGAGCTCCTCGAGGTGGCGGCCGTCGCCGGCTGGATGGACGAGCGACTGCTGGCCGACGTGCTTCCGGACCGCGACTGCCACGACGCCCTCCTCACGCTGGCGTCGTACTCCTTCGTCGAGCGCAGCGGCACCGGCGTGACGCTGCACCCCCTGGTGTCGCACGCGGTGGCCGAGCGGGTCCGCCACGATGGGCGCCGGATCTCCGACCTGGTGCTGAGGATCGCCTCGCACCTGCGGGACCGGGCGATCCTCGGCGACGATCGAGCACTGCACCAGCTCGCCGCACTGTCCGAGGACCCCAAGCTCCGAGCGGGGTTGGCGCCGGCGCACAGCGCGACGTTGTACGGCGACGACGTGCGCGTCGGCGAGGACGACACGATCGCGTGCTGGGCCCCTCGCGGGCTGGCGGACGCCGTACGACCGTGGCTGCAGCCGCCGCCCGCCCGGTCCTGGCGGACAACGCCGGCCCAGGTGGTGCGGCACACGGACGGGCGGGTCGTCGCCGCCGCTCTCGCCATGCCCCTCGGCGAGGCAGCGGCGCTGGTCCGGGCGGACGACCCCCGGGGCGAGCTGGTCGCGCCGCTGGTCGAGTACGCGGCCCGCAACGGCTTCGCCGACCGGGTCGTGATCAGCCCGTTCCAGCTGATGGCGCCCGCCGCGGCCGAGGAGGACCCGAACGTGATGGCGCTCCGCAACGGCCACACGCTGCGCCGATGCCGGGTGCCCAACCCACGCTTCGACCTGGTCAACGAGTTCGGCTGGACCGACTTCGAGCGTGCCGTCGTCGCCGACTGCGGCTACCTGGAGGTGCCCGAGCTGCGCCGCGAGGTCCGCGGGCACGAAGTCCGGACCTGGGTCGTCGACGTCGGCCCCTGCGGCCTGGTCGGCCTGCTCTTCCGCGGCGTCGCCGGTGAGCACGGCATCACGCTCCCGGACCCTCAGACCCAGGGCGAGCTGGTCCTGGCCGCGCTGGACGGCTTCCACGAGGACGAGGTGCTCGCCGCGCTGCCGTGCGCGCCGCTCGGCCACGACCGGCGGCACGCGGCCGACCGGGTCCGGACGTGGGTACGCCGGATGATGTTGGCCGCGCTGCACGACCAGCCCGACCTCACCGGGCTGCTCGAGCTTCGCTACCTCGACCCCGCCGCCACCCACGACCAGGTGATGCGGGCGACCTTCCTCAGCCGGGCGACGTACTTCCGTCGGATCCGAACGGCTCGCGACCTGGTGGCTGCGACCGCGGATCGGGGCGGCGTGCCGCTATAGCGACGACCCGATCCGCAGCCTGGTCCGTTGCCGGCCGGTGTCGTCGAAGTTGTCCGGATCGAGCCACGCCCGGTGGGCAGCCGCCACGGTCGGCCATTCCTGCTCCGTGACCGAGAACCAGTCGGTGTCCCGGTTGCGGCCCTGGGTCACCATGTGGTTGCGGAACCGGCCCTCGTAGACGAAGCCCAACCGCCGGGCGGCCCGCCGGGATGGCTGGTTCAGGCTGTCGCACTTCCACTCGAAGCGGCGGTAGCCGAGGTCGTCGAACGCATGCCGCATCAGCAGGTGGATCGCCTCGGTCGCGGCCCGGGTCCGTCGGAGGGCACCTCCGAGGAGGACGCCGGCCACCTCCACCTGCCCGGCCCGCGGGTCGATCCGGAAGTACGACGCGATGCCGCTCGCGCGGTCCGCACCGTCGCCCTCGGCGGGGACCAGCGCGAAGGAGAGGTCGACCGGTGAGTCCACGAGCGCGGCCAGGTGCATCCACAGGTCGGCGAGCGACGTCGGCTTCGCAACCGGCCGATAGGTCCACAGCGCATCGTCCCCAGGACCGCACACCGCGGCGAACAGGTCGGCGTAGTGCGCCGAGCTGAGCGGTACGACGCGCACGTAGCGCCCCGTGAGGGTGACCGGCTCGGGCACCGGCCGGGTCTCCCAGCCGGGCACGACGTCTCCGACGTACTGGTCGTGGGGGTTGAGCTCCGGCACGGGGAGGAGACTACGGGTGAGCCCGGCCTCCCACCGGGAACCGGGTGGGCAGCCGCGGTGTAATGCGGGGTAGTACGAGGTAATACGAGTGACAGTACGAGGTAGTACGAGCACAACCCCCGGCATCTGGAGTGACTGACGGACGAGGCGGAGACCGTACGACGGGCCCAGGCGGGTGACCGGGACGCGTTCGCGCAGCTGGTTGCCCGGCACGGTGCTGCCGCGACCCGGGCGGCGGCGTGGTTCGGGGCTGGTCCCGACGCCGACGATGTGGCACAGGAGGCGTTCGTGAAGGCGTGGCAGGCGCTCGACCGGTTCCGTCCCGACGCCCCGTTCCGGCCGTGGCTGATCCGGATCGTCGCCAACCAGACCCGCAACACCGTGCGCGGGCGACGGAGACGGGACGCGCTCGCCGTCCGCGCCTTCGAGTTGCGGGACGAGGGTCGGGGCGGGCCGGACCCGGCGCTGGACGCGCTCGCCGCAGAGCGGCAGCGCGCCCTGCTGACGGCAGTCCGGTCGCTGCGGGCGGCCGAGCGCGAGGTGGTGGTGTGTCGATGGCTGCTCGGGCTCGACGAGGCGGAGACCGCGGCCGCGCTGGAGATCCCACGCGGCACCGCCAAGTCCCGTGCGTCCCGGGCGCTGACCCGGCTCCGGACCACGCTGGCAGACCTGGAGGTGAGCAATGATCGAGCGTGAGCTGGCGGCACTCGCCGAACGGATGGCGCCCGCACCCCCACCGGACCTGACGGACCGGGTGCTGGCGCGGATCGAGCACCTCACCCCCCGCGGTGACCGGGGTCCGAAGCGGGTGCGCGCTCGGGTGGCCGCCGGCATCGCGGCGCTCGTCGCGGTGTCGTTCGTCTCGCCGCAGGTGCGGGCCGCAGCCGCGGACCTGCTGGGCGTGGTGGGCATCGAGCTCACCTCGGAGACGCCGGATGCGCCGCCGGAGCCCCGGGCGCCCCTCCCCGACTCGACGGGGACCTCGCTCGACGAGGCGCGGTCGGAGGTCGGCTTCCCGGTCGGCGTGCCGAGCCGGCTCGGTACGCCGGACGAGGTGCTGGTCTCGGACGCGGCTCGGGTCGTGACCATGACCTGGCGCCGCGGCACCGTGCTGCTCGACCAGTTCGACGGCCGCCCGGGTCCTGTCTTCACGAAGGGAATCGGCGCCGTCGAGACCGCGGTCGTCCGCGTCCGCGGCGCGGAGGCATGGTGGATCGGTGCTCCCCACGACCTGACCTATGTCGACCGGGAGGGCCGCGAGCTGACGGTGACTGCTCGACTGGCCGGGCGCACCCTGGTCTGGGCCATCGCCGGAGTGACCTTCCGGCTCGAGGGCGAGCACCTCGGTCTCGCGCAGGCCGTGGCCATCGCGCGATCGGTGCGCTGACCGGGAACCGGCGCCGGTCCGGCGGGGTACTCCTGTCATGAAGACATTCGCACGCGTCACCGGCGTCGTCGTTCTCACCCTGCTTGCACTCATCGGGCCCACGTCCCCGGGCCAGGCCAAGGGCCCCACCGACGTCGTCGTCTCCGGCCCCGGTGTCGACGCCGATCTCACCGAGACCCGTCGGGCCGGGGACGTGGACGTCTGGACGCTCGGCAACGCCGCCCGCCTCTACCAGCACTGGGACGGCACCGGGCTCGATCCGACACCACCGCTGACAGCCGCGCAGCTCGGACCCAGGTACGTCCTCACCTGGACGCTCGCGGACCTGGACTGGGCCGTCCAGCATGCCTACCCCTTTGCTGAAGGCGGCGCCTGGGTGCGGTTCCTGCCGGACGAGGAGCCCGGAGGCTGGGTGCGGGCGCCCGCGCTGAGGAAGCAGCTGGTCGCGCTCGGCGCGGGCGGACGCGCCGAGCCACCCGCGGCTCCAGCGGCTCCAGCGGCTCCGGCGGCTCCGGCGGCTCCGGCGGCTCCCGTCGCGGAAGCCGGAGAGCCGGCCCGCCACCGCGACGCCGTACGACGTCGTCGTGCCGGCCGGCGTCCTGCTGACCGCGGTGTTCCTGGCCGGAGTGCTGCTCGCGCGGCGTCGAGGACTCAGCCGGTGATCGCCCCGACCGCGGCCGACTGGACGGTCTTGGCGTACTTCCCGAGCACACCGCGGGTGTACTTCGGGGGCAGCGGCGCCCAGCCCTCCCGGCGCCGCTCCAGCTCCTGGGGCTCCACGTGGAGCTCGAGGGTCCGGTTCGCGACGTCGAGGGTGATCGAGTCGCCGTCCCGGACGAAAGCGATCGGCCCGGCATCCACCGCCTCGGGGGCGATGTGGCCGACGCACAGTCCGGTCGTGCCGCCCGAGAACCGGCCGTCGGTGACCAGCAGGACGTCCTTGCCGAGGCCGGCGCCCTTGATCGCCCCGGTGATCGCGAGCATCTCGCGCATCCCCGGGCCGCCCTTCGGGCCCTCGTAACGGATCACGACCACGTCGCGTGGCGCGATGGTGCCCTGCTCGAGCGCATCCATCGCCGCGCGCTCGCCGTCGAAGACGCGGGCGATGCCCTCGAACACCGACTCGTCGAAGCCCGCGCTCTTCACGACGGCGCCGTCCGGGGCCAGCGTGCCCTTGAGGATGGTGAGCCCACCGGTCTTGTGGATCGGCTTGTCCAGCGTCCGGATGATGTCGCCGTCCACGGCGGGCGGCGCGATGTCGGCGAGGTTCTCGGCCATCGTCCTCCCGGTCACCGTGAGGCAGTCGCCGTGCAGCAGCCCGGCATCGAGCAGCGCCTTCAGGACCACCGGGATGCCGCCGACCTTGTCGACGTCGTTCATCACGTAGCGGCCGAACGGCTTGAGGTCGCCCAGGTGCGGCACCTTGTCGCCGATCCGGTTGAAGTCGTCGAGGTGGAGGTCGACGTCGGCCTCGCGGGCGATCGCGAGCAGGTGGAGTACGGCGTTCGTCGAGCCGCCGAGTGCCATGGTGACGGCGATGGCGTTCTCGAACGCCTCCTTGGTCATGATCTGGCGCGCGGTGATGCCCTCGCGCAGCAGCCCGACGACCGCCTCGCCCGACTTGTGGGCGTAGCCGTCGCGGCGGCGGTCGACGGCGGGCGGTGCGGCCGAGCCCGGCAGCGACATGCCGAGCGCCTCGCCGATCGAGGCCATCGTGTTGGCGGTGTACATGCCCCCGCAGGCACCCTCGCCCGGACAGATCGCCCGCTCGATGCGGTCGACCTCCTCCCGGGTGATCTTGCCCGCCAGGCAGGCGCCGACCGCCTCGAAGGCGTCGATGATCGTGACGTCGCGGCCGTCGACGTTGCCCGGCATGATCGAGCCGGCGTACAGGAAGACCGCGGCCAGGTCGAGCCGCGCGGCGGCCATCAACATCCCGGGGAGCGACTTGTCGCAGCCGGCGAGCAGCACGGAGCCGTCCAGCCGCTCGGCGCTCATCACGACCTCGACGGAGTCGGCGATGACCTCTCGGCTCACGAGGGAGAAGTGCATGCCCTCGTGGCCCATCGAGATGCCGTCGGAGACGGAGATGGTGCCGAACTCCAGCGGGTAGCCGCCAGCGGCATGGACACCGTTCTTGACCGCCTTCGCGAGCCGGTCGAGCGACAGGTTGCAGGGGGTGATCTCGTTCCAGCTCGAGGCGACGCCGATCTGGGGCTTGGCGAAGTCGTCGTCCCCCATCCCGACCGCGCGCAGCATGCCGCGGGCCGCTGCCCGCTCGAGGCCGTCGGTGACGTCCCGCGAGCGGGGCTTGATGTCGGGCCGGGAGCCCGCGGGGGTGGCGCCTTGATCAGTCGGTCGAGCCATGCGTCGAGCGTAGTGGGGGTGACCGTGCTCGTCCGATCCCTGTCCGGTCCCTGTCCGATCCCTGTCCGATCCGGTAGCGGCGGGGTCAGCCAAGGATCAGGGCTGCTCGGCGGCGACCTTGAGCGCGGCCAGCCCCCGGTCGAAGTCCTTGCCGATCGCGCTGTCGAAGTAGAGCTTGCCGAGCACCGCGAACACCAGGTTGCGCTGGCCGTGCATCGACCAGGCGACCTCGGTCAGCCTGCCCTGGGGCGCTGAGCTCGAACACGATCTTGTTGGTGGCCTTGAACGGCTTCTCGAAGACCAGGTCGACCTCGACCTGCTCGGGAGCGATCGACGTCATCGTCATCGAGCCCTGGCCGGCCTTCTTGTTGCCGGACCAGGTGTAGCGGGCGCCGACACCCTCGCCGGTGTAGGTGCGCTGGAGGTCCGGGTCGAGGCCCTCCCACGGCGACCACTTCACCCATTCCTTGAAATCGGCGAGAAGGGGGACGATCGCCGACGGTGGCGCAGCGATCGCGATCGTGCGGGTGCTCGAGAAGCCAGGCATAGCGGCAACCTACTCGGTCACGCCGACCTTGACCGACATCACGTCGGGCAGATCGCTGACGATCTCGCGCCAGGTGGTGCCGTCGTCCTTCGACGCCCACACGGCCCCGTTGCGGCCGCCGAGGTAGAGACCGGCCGGGTCATGGGTGTCGGCGCACATGGCGTCGCGCATGACCGCGATGTAGCACGGGTCCGGCAAGCCATCGTCGTACGGCGCCCACGAGTCCCCTGCGTCCTCGGACCGCCAGACCCGCGCCTTGCCCTCGGGCGGGTAGCGGCCGTCGCCGCCGCCCAGCGGGAAGACGTAGATGGTGTCGGGCCGATGGGGGTGGACGACGATCGGGAAGCCGAAGTCGCTCGGCAGGTCGTCGCCGATGGAGGTCCAAGATCCGCCTTCGTCGTCGGAGCGGTAGACGCCGCCGTGGTTCTGCGCGAACAGCCGTTCGGGTCGGCTCGGGTGCCGGGTGACCTTGTGCACGCACTGCCCGAACTCGGGGAAGCGCTGGTCCTCGGGCATGAAGTCGGCCCGGATCCCCTGGTTGCGTGGCGACCAGGAGGCTCCGCCGTCGGTGGTCTGATAGACGCCGCCGGTCGAGATCGCCACCGTGACCGAGTCGGCGTCGGTCGGGTGCGGAAGGATCGTGTGGAACGCCTGACCGCCGAAGCCGGCACCCCACTCGGGCTTCTGCGGATGGTTCCAGAGCGCCTCCTCCAGCGCGAAGGTCTCACCGCCGTCGACGGACCTCCACACCGCACCCGGCTCGGTGCCGGCGTAGACGACACCGTCGCGTGTGCCGGGCACGAGCTGCCAGATCCGCTCGACGGTGGCTCCACTGCCTTCGGGGAACCGGATCCCCCCGCCCGGGGTCTCCTGCCAGGTCTCGCCGAGGTCGTCGGACCAGCGGACCTGCGGGCCGAGCCAGCTCGACGACGCGCCGGCGAACAGTCGCGGGGTCCCGCCCCGGGTGTCGACCAGGCAGGAGTAGACCTCCTCCATGTCGTGGTGCGGCCCGCTCCACGACCAGTCCTCGCGGCGGTCGTCGGACCGACCGATCCAGAGTCCCTTGCGGGTGCCGACCATCAAGATGGTGCCCATGCGTCCTCCTCGCTGAGCGCCGGGCGACGTCCGTCCGGCTACTCCTACCTTGACCGGTCCCGGTCCCTGATGTCATCGGTCCCAGAGCACCGATCTCGTCCGGGTGAAGAACAGGGTGTGAAAAGACTGATGGCGGGCGACCTGTCGGTCGCCCGCCATCATTTGCGCTACCGTCAGACCAGACCGCCGTTGCGCATCAGGCTGAAGAAGCTGGCCACCGTGCTGTTGACACGGGTCCCGTGGTTGTTCGTCGAGTGCGGCGACGACCCGTGCAGGCCATAGGCGTGGATGCCGATGGCACAGGTGCAGCCGCTTGACGTCACCCTGAAGAGCGGCGAGCCGCTCTGCCCGCCCGCGGTGTCGTTCCTGTAGAACAGCTGCTGCGTGGTCACCGCTGCGAGGGTGCACTGCACGAAGCTCGAGGACACCGAGCTCGTCGAGCAGTTGTCCGCGTCCCACTGCGTGCCGCTCGGCTTGTCACCCGGGTAGCCCTGGGTGTCCACCTCGCTGCCGACGGTGTGGCCCGAGGTCGACCAGCCGAAGTAGCCGGTCGTCTTCCCGATGTTGCAGCTCAGCGTGATGGCGCCGTAGTCGTGGGTCTCCGCGCCGGAGCTGTTCCACGTCGCGTTGGTCCACAGCTGCTCGGCGGTGGCCACCGTGCTGCCGGGGCACAGGTACGGCGAGGTGGACCCGCTGCGGCCCGGGTAGATCCGGAAGCTCGACTTCTGGAAGAAGCCGGTGCCGCCCGACGCGCCGAAGTTGACGCAGTGGCCGGCCGTCGCGACGACGTTGGGTGAGATCAGGAAGCCGGTGCACGACCAACCGGTGCTGGTCGAGGACTTGCTGAACGTGATCCAGACCGTCGCCCGCGCGGGATAGGTCGTCGTGGCCGTGACCTGGACCCGTCGGTCGGGCGCGATCGGCGTCTCGGCGGCGCTGCCGCCACCGGCCGGCGTCGTCTTCGGGATCGCGCGCTTGGACTTGGAGATCGGCTTGTTCGTCCCGCGGTACGACGGCGCCGCACTGGACGCGTGCTGCCGTGCGACGCGACTGGCCGCGACGACCTTGCCGTCGCTGCTCATGAACTTCTCGCCGGCGGCGACCCGCTTGTCAGCCGGAGCCGGCTGCGAAGCCGTGGCCGAGGTCACCAACGGCGTTGCGACGGGGACCGCCAGGACCCCGAGCACCACCATGCGACTCAGTAGTCGCCTACCACCATTCATCATTCGACTCCCTTCAGCCGCCACGGTTGTCGGGGCTCTGATGCCCCCCATGGTCGTCGCGACGCCCGTCGTCGCACCCTCGACGCTAGACCGGATCGGGCTCCGGGTAATCCGCCGATTGAATGAACTCGGCGCACTTTCCACACTTTTTGCCAACCGGGTCCGGCCGCCCGCAGATCAGCCCCGGGGCGACAGACCCACCAAACCCACCAGGTCCGGCGCCTCCTCGGGTCGCGTCACTAGATTGGGCGCGTGGCGCGCACTGCACCTGCCCGGGGGGCGGCGATCGGGCTGGTCCTGATCGGCATCGCCTCGGTCCAGCTCGGGGCCGGCATCGCCAAGAACCTCTTCGACGAGGTGAGTCCCACCACGTTGGTGTGGCTGCGGCTGGCGTCGAGCTCACTGGTGCTGCTGGCGATCGCCCGTCCGCGGCTCCGCGGCCGCGATCACGCGGACTGGCTGACGGTGCTCGGGTTCGGGATGTCGCTGGGCCTGATGAACTGGGCGATCTACCAGTCCTTCAGCCGGATCCCGATCGGGATCGCGGTCACGATCGAGTTCATCGGACCGCTCGTGGTGGCCGTCGTCGGATCGCGTCGGCCACGCGACCTCGCCTGGGTCGGGTTGGCGGCGCTCGGCGTCCTCCTGCTCGGTGCGGAGCGGGCCGACCTCGACCCGGCCGGCGTCGCGTTCGCCTTCGTCGCGGGAGCGTCCTGGGCCGGGTACATCCTGCTGAGCGCGCACACGGGCCGGCGGTGGGAGGGGCTCGACGGGCTCGCCGTCGCGAGCGTCGTCGCCGTACTGCTGCTCTCGCCGACGCTCGCCGGCACCGACCGGGATCCCCTCGTGGACCCGCGGATCGTGCTCCTCGGCGCCGCCGTGGGCCTGCTCAGCTCGGTGATCCCCTACAGCTGTGAGCTGGTTGCGCTGCGCCGGCTGCGGCCGGCGCTCTTCGGCGTGCTGATGAGCCTGGAGCCGGCGGCAGCCGCCCTGGCCGGGCTGCTCGTCGTCGGCGAGCACCTCAGTGTCGTGCAGTGGCTCGCGATCGGGTGCGTGGTCGCGGCGAGCGTCGGTGCGACCCGGCCGGCGCCGGCGCCGGCGCCGCCGCCACCACCACAGCCAGCCGCCGGTTAGGCCGGTCCCGCGCTCAGGATTTCACCGAGATGTCACACAGCGCGGATGCGGTGGTGATGCTTCCCGGTCTACGTTGGGCACAACCCCCAGTCACCCCCATCGGAGCGATTTCATGTTCCTTGCCATGCGCCAGCTCGTCCGACTCGGCCAGACGATCGCCGAATGGCCGGTCACCTCCCAGCAAACGGCCCGTCGCAACGCGATGGTCGCCCTCACCGCCTGCGCGCACCGTCGTACAGAACGCGAGGATGTGGCGTCCTACCTCGCCGAGCGGGTCGCCCGGAGCGACGACGCGGAGGCCGCCACCGCCACCGACCCGGAGATCGCCGCCCACGGCTGAGGCAGGTCGCTGTGCGGCACGGCACACCCTGAAGGCGGGCACCCTCGGGCAGAATCTCAGCATGCCCATCTCCACACCGGACACGACCACGACTCCTGTCGTGTCGTTCCACGACATCCTCTCCGACGACGGCACCCACGTCCGGGCGTGGACCAACGACCCCGGAGGGGTGATCGACGGGCCGACCGTCGTCCTGTGCAACGGGCTCGGCACCAACGCCTACATGTGGCCCGCGCTGCTCGACCCGGACTGTGGCGTCCGGGTCGTGTCGTGGAACCACCGGGGCGTCGGCGGCTCGGAGCGACCGGCCGACAAGCGGCACGTCGAGATCGAGCACTTCGTCGAGGACGGCCTGTCCGTCATGGACCACTTCGGTATCGACCGGGCCGTGCTGATGGGCTGGTCGATGGGGGTCAACACCATGTTCGAGCTCGCCGTCCGCCACCCCGAGCGGGTGGCCGGCCTGTTCGCGGTCGCCGGTGTCCCGGGCGACACCTTCCGCACCATGCTGGCGCCGTTCCGGCTCCCCCACCCGGTCGCGCGGCTGCTCACGATCAGCGCCTGCCGACTCGGAAAGCTCACCGGCTGGGCGGTCAGTCCGATCACCACCCGGCTGCCGATCGGTCCGCGGGCGATCGCGCTGATCACCCACAGCGGATTCATGTTCCCCGTCGCGGATCCGGAGCTCGCGGCCATCGGCCTCGAGGAGTTCCTCAAGACGCCGGTGCAGTGGTACGCCCACATCGCGCTCGGCACGTCCAAGCACGCCCGGGTCTCGCTCAGCGGCATCGACGTGCCTGTCCGGTTCGTCGCGGCGACCTTCGACGTCCTCGCCGGCGCCCGCGACATGGCGACGGCCGCCGAGCGCCTCAGCGGAGCCGACTACTTCGAGCTCCGCGGATCCCACTTCATCCAGCTCGAGCAGCCCGACCGGGTGCACGAGCTGCTGCTCGAGTTCCTCGGGAGGGTCGGCGTCAGGGCGGCCTGAGTAGCCTCGGCGGCATGAGCGTCCGTCGTACGGCCGTGGCCCTGGTCGCGGCCGGCGTACTGCTCGTCGGCTGCGGCGAGGACGAGCCATCCGACGCCGACGCCACCGCTCCGCCCGCCGCCAGCGACCGGAGCAGCGACCGGACCGGCGACGCCCCGTCGATCGAGCCTGACGCCTCGGCGGACGTCGTCGACACGGTGGCCAGCGGCCTCGCGGTCCCCTGGGGGATCGACTTCCTGCCCGACGGCCGCGCCGTCGTGACCGAGCGCGACAGCGCGCGGGTACTGGTGATCGCGCCCCCGGAAGGTGCCGGTGAGGGCGCGGTGGTCGAGGTCGGCCGGATTCCGGAGACCGCTCCGCAAGGCGAGGCCGGGCTGCTCGGCGTGGCCGTCTCCCCCGACTTCGAGAGCGACCGGCTGCTCTACTTCTACGTGTGCACGGCTGAGGACAACCGCGTCGTTCGCGCCGAGCTCGACGGCGACCAGCTCGGGGAGACGGAGCCGGTCCTGACCGGCATCCCCGGTGGGTTCATCCATGACGGCGGGCGGGTCGAGTTCGGACCGGACGGCTTCCTCTACGTCTCGACCGGCGAGATCGGTGACGACCAGCTGGCGCGAGACCGCGCCGGATACGCCGGCAAGGTCCTGCGCATCACGACGTCGGGCGACCCGGCGCCGGGCAACCCGTTCGACGACGAGGTGTGGTCGTGGGGCCACCGCAACGTCCAGGGGCTGGCGTTCGACGACGAGGGCCGGCTGTGGGCGAGCGAGTTCGGATCCAGCACGTTCGACGAGCTCAACCTGATCGAGGCCGGCGACGACTACGGGTGGCCGACGGTCGAAGGCCCCGGCGGCGAGCCGGAGTTCCACGACCCCGAGCTCACCTGGGCGGTCGACGAGGCGTCGCCGTCGGGCCTGGCCTACCTCGACGGCGAGCTCTGGATGGCGGCGCTGCGGGGCGAGCGCCTCTGGCGGATCCCGGTCGACGGTCCGACCGCCGGCGAACCGACGGCGTACTTCACCGGGGACTACGGCCGGCTGCGCACCGTCGCGGTCGCCCCCGACGGCCGGCTCTGGCTCAGCACGAGCAACCGCGACGGGCGCGGTGATCCCGCGGCCGAGGATGACCGGATCCTCGTCGTTCAGCCGTAGGGCTCGAGCGGACCTGCAGCTCGCCGTGCGGGCTGGGCGACGCGCCGTTCATCAAGCAGCCCGCCGCTCCACCCGCGCCCGCCGAGCCGCCCGCCGCAGCGTGGTGAGTACGGCGGGCCCGAGCAGCCCGATCGCGAGCGCGTTGGTGATCGCGCGGCCGGTGTCCCAGCTGCCCGTGGACGTCAGCAGGGTGTAGACGACGAACCGGTGCAGGTTCTCGAGCAGTGGCGCGCCGGGCACGTAGGACAGGTCGGTGGAATCCTGGCCGGGCACCTGGACGCCGAGGATGAAGGGCCAGCCCCAGAGGTTCATCAGCAGCCCGTAGGCGTAGGCGGCGAGCATGCCGTACCCGATGAGCATCACGATCTCCCAGCGCCCCGAGACGCGACGCGGGAGCAGGCCGGCGAACAGGCCGACCCAGCCGGCGACGAGCATCTGGAACGGCAGCCACGGACCCACCCCGGCCGTCATCAGGGCGGAGGCGAACAGCGAGGAGCAACCGAGCACGAAGCCGAACCCGGGCCCGAATACCCGGCCGCCGAGGATCAGCAGGAAGAACACCAGCTCGAGGCCGGCCGTCCCGGCGCTGACGCCGCGCAGCACCGCGTTGACGGCACTGAGGACGCCGAGGATCGCGAGTACGCGCGCGTCCATGCCGCCCTCGCTGATCTCGGCGAGCACCACGGCCAGGATCACCGGCAGCAGAACGAGGAAGAAGAACGGCGGGTCCACCCGCTCGGTCGGATCAGCCTCGAGCAGCAACGGCCAGCCGAGCATCATCAGCCCGATCAGCGATGCGAGACCGAGGACCGCCGCCGACCGCCGGCCGAGGGGTACGGCGACCCGCTGCCCCTGTTCGACCATCGCGGTCACGACGGCACCGCCGTGCTCGACCGGCCGGCCGACGCGAGCGCGGCCGCCACCTCGTCGACGCGAAGCCAGCCCGGCCCGAGCACCTTGGTCACCTGGGGAGCGAAGGCCGGCGACTCGGCGATCACCTGGCGGACCGGTCCGCCGGACACCACCTCGCCCTCGGCGAGCACCACCACGTCGTCGGCGACCTGGGCGGCGAACTCGACGTCGTGGGTGGCGACGAGGATCGACCGCCCGTCGGACGCCAGCCCCCGCAGGATCTCGGCCAGCGCGTGCTTGCCCGGGTAGTCGAGACCGCGGGTCGGCTCGTCGAGCAGCAACACAGGCGGACCCGCGGCGAGCACGATCGCGACCACCAGGGCCAGTCGCTGGCCCTCGGACAGGTCACGCGGATGGCCGGCCGGCACGATCCCGGGCGCCAACCGCTCGAGGAGACCGGCGCAGGTACCGGCCGGTGCGGCCGCCGTACGGTCCGCCGTGGCGCACTCGTCGGCCACGCTCTCCAGGTAGAGCAGGTCGGCAGGGGTCTGCGGCACCAGCCCAGCCCATCGCCGGCGGGCGTCCGGCTTGAGCCGGTGCGGGTCCTCCCCGGACACGCGCACGCTGCCGCGGGTGGCGGCGTACCTGCCCTGGAGGGTCCAGAGCAGCGTCGACTTGCCCGCCCCGTTGCGCCCCATCAGCGCCGTCACCGTGCCCGGCCGCAGCTCGAGGTCGACGTCCTGCAGCGCCGGCACCGGCCCATGGGCCACCGTCAGCCGTCGTACCTCAACCGTCCCGCCAGCATCCCCACGTCCCTGACGATTTCGGGGTGAATCGGGCTGATTCACCCCGAAATCGTCAGGTGCGCGCGGGGTCGGGGGCGGGGGCGGGTCTCCGAGCCGCGCCAGCAGATCGGCCGTACGACGGCGCGCGTCGCGCACCGTGAGCGGCAACGGCGTCCAGCCCGCGAGCCGCCCCAGCTCGACCAGCGGCGGGGCGATCGCGGAGTCGACGAGCAGCGCTGCCGGATCACCGACGCGGACGTCGCCGCCCGAGCCCAGCAGACAGAGCCGGTCGGCGAACGGGACCACCCGCTCGAGCCGGTGCTCGGCCACCAGTACCGAGACGCCGAGGTCATGGACCAGTCGGGTCAGCGTGGCGAGCACGTCCTCGGCCGCTGTCGGGTCGAGGGCGGAGGTCGGCTCGTCGAGCACCAGCAGCCGCGGGTGGGTGGTGAGGACCGACCCGATCGCGACCCGCTGCTGCTGGCCCCCGGACAGGGCGCGCAGGTCACGGTGCCGCAGGTCGGCGATGCCGAGCAGGTCGAGCGTCTCCTCGACCCGGCGCCGCATGGTGGCAGCGGCCAGCCCGAGCTGCTCCATCCCGAACGCGAGCTCTTCCTCGACCGTGTCGGTGACGAACCAGGCGGGCGGGTTCTGCCCGACGTAGCCGACCAGGTGGGCGCGCTCCCGTGCCGGCTGGTCGAGCACGCTCTCGCCGTCGATGACGACGTCGCCGGTGAGGGTGCCGCCGGTGAATGCCGGCACCAGCCCGGCGACCACACCGAGCAGGGTCGACTTGCCGACTCCGGTGGGACCGGCGAGCAGCACCAGCTCGCCGTTGTCGATGGCCAGGTCGAGGTGGTCGAGGACCGGCTGGCTGCCATAGCTGAAGCTCACGTCACGCAGCTCGAACATCAGGCCGCCACCTCTCCCGGGGCTGCCGGGGCTCCCGGCGCTCCCGGCCGTACCGGCGCCTCGACGGGCTCCCTCCCGGCCGGGATCCGGTTCTGTGCGGTCGGGGGCGGCGGGGCGAGGAAGACCGGCGCGACACCGACGAGTACGGCGAGGATCGCGCCCAGGCCGAGTCCGGGTACGACGAGCACGCCCGGGTGGGCGAGCACCGGGTCGACCCGCTGCACGAGCCAGAGCCCGGCGCCGACCACGACACCCGACAGCGCGACAAGCACCTCGGCCGCGCGCCATCGCTGGGGGCGGTAGCGGGTCCGCTCCACCCGACGGCCGGCGACGACGAAGCCACCGACCGCGGCGGCCACACCCAGCGCCAGCATCGGCCAGGCGAGCAGCCGCGGCGCCGTCGAGTCGAGGAAGGCATAGATGCCGACACAGATGCCGATCAGCCCGCCGATCATCAGGGTTCCCGTGCTGCGGCGCTGGGCCGCGGTCGCCGTACCACTGCGGCCGTAGCCGCGTGCGTCCATGCCGGCCGCGAGCGCAAGCGACCGCTCGAACGCGTCCTCCAGGATCGGCACCAGCAGCCGGCGTACTCCGCGCACCCGTCCTCGCTCGCCGCCCCGCAGCTGCTGGGCCGCCCGGACCCGCCGGGCGCTGTCGGCCAGCTGCGGGATCACGGTGATCGCCACGACCATCGCGGTCCCGATCTCGTAGAGCGCCGGCGGCAGCGACTTCATCAGCCGCTTCGGGTTGGCCAGCGCGTTGGCCGCGCCGACCGCGATCAGCAGGGTTGCCAGCCGCAGGCCCTCATAGACCGCCGCCAGCAGCTCCTCGCGGCTGAACGGCCCGAGCAGGCTGATCCCCGCGGCCCAGTCCGGCAACGGGATCTCCGGAATCGACAGCAGTACATGGCCGGCGTCGTTGCCGCCGACGAGCACCCGGAACAGCACCCGGATCACGAGCACGAGGAGCCCGAGCCACAGGTAGAGCCGGAAGGACCGTGCCCACGGCTGGTCGCCGCGGCAGGCGAACACCGTGATGACCGCGACCGCGAGCAGCAACCCGAGCAGGAACGGGTTGGTCGTGGAGGACGCGCCGACCGCGAGACCGACCGCCCAGCACCACCAAGCGACCGGATGGAGGTCCCGCGGCGTTCTCATCCTGCGCGCCTCCGGAAGACCGCTATCGCCCCAGCGGCTCCCAGCACGAGCGCGGCAAGTCCGAGCCCGACCCAGGTCGTGAGCGCCCCGCCGTCGTCGTCCGAGGTGTCGGCCGCGAGATCGCTCGACGGCGGGCCGGCGGTGATCTCCGCAGCGCCGGGGACGCTGCTGCTCGAGGTCGCGGACTCCTGCGCGGTGCTCTTCGGGCCGCTCTTCCTCCGACCGACCCGCGACGCCGACTCGGTCGTCGTCGTTGCAGTGGTGGCCGCCGACGACGGCGCCGAGGTGGTCGGTACGGCGGTCGTCGCACCCCCGCCAGTCCCGCCACCAGTGCCGCCACCGTTCCCACCGCCGGTCCCGCCGCCGTTCCCACCGCCGTTCCCACCGCCGTTGTTGGTGGACGGATCGTCCGACGGCTCGACCGGAGCCGAGTGGGGCGTCGGCGCGAAGTCCGGCGGGTGCGCGTTGCCGTCGCCCTCGTGCCACGCGAACGCGAGATATCCACCGTCCGGCACGCTCAATCCGCCGACGCCCTGGTTGGCGAACCGCCACTCGCCCGACGTGCCGTCCGACCACCACAGGCTCCAGAACGAGTCGTTCTCGAGACACGGACGGTCGTCCGGGAGACCGGTGACCTTGCAGACGTAGCCGGGCTGGCGCGGGTGGTACTCCAAGGAGAAGCCGGCGTCCGGGAACACCTGCGACGCCGACCGACCGGCGCCTTCCGGATCGCATCCGGCCCGCGTCGGTCCACCGACCTCGTTGTAGTCGACGATCACCGTCACGCCGCCGGCGCCACGACACACCGCGGCCGCAGCCGCGGCCGCCGGGCCCGCAGGCAGCACGACGCCGGTTGCCGCGGTCAGGACGACCGCGGCAACCGCCGAGAGTGTCTGGGCGCGCATCCGACTCAGCCGACGCGGTACGACGCCGCGCCGCGGCGGTCCTTGAACCGGCCGATCACGAGCACGTGGTGCTTGCCCCGCTGCCGCCCGACGCCGTACTTGACCGAGAACCGGCCGTTCTTGTTCGCCCGGCCGCGCGCGACCACGACGCCGTCGTCCTTGACGACCACGGGCTCGCGGGCCCACAGACCGCGCACCACGACGCGCTGACGCGCCCGTGGAGCGACCGACGACCGGGTGCCGGGGCGCAGCTTCTTCGCCGACAACACGACGCGGCCGGCGATCCCGACTCCCTGGTCGAGCGCCGCCGCGCTGACCGAGACCGGGCCGGTGCGGTCGGGTACGCCGATCCGCACCCGCGCCTTGCCGTCGCTGCCCCCCACGACCCGGCGGGCGTTGCGACCGAGACTGGCGCAGGCCCGCTCGCCGGGGGCCAGCCCGTGGACCACGACGAGCCGCCGGCTGCCGCCGTCGAGGAACGTCGGGGTCCCTCCGATGCTGATCTCGTCGTCCTCGGACGCCGGTGCGAGAACGAGCGCCGGAAGGGCCTGGATCGTGGCGAAGTCCCACTGGCCGGCGGTCGCATCGGTGATGCCGTTGGCCGCGCCGGAGTCGTAGGCCGCGTCGTCGTAGGCGATCGCTCCGGTCTCGTCGGAAAGGCCACCCTCGCAGTCGAGGCCAGCCACCTGTCGGCCGCGGATCCACGTCGCCGCCTGCTCGGCAGCCTCGTGCTCCGCCGTCAGGTGGAGCGCCTGACCGGCGAGACCGGTGCTGTTCGCGTTAGCCCCCTCCGCGGCCGTGCCGCCGTCGAACGACCCGTCCGCCGCCTGCCGGGACTTGATCCAGCTGACCGCGTCGGCAATGGCCTCGTCCCGCGCTGCGGCGAGGGCGGCGTCGACGATGTCGAGGTCCGCGAGCAGGACCACGATCTGGGCCGTCGTGTCGACCGGCGGCACCGGGGCGTTGCAGGCCGTGCCGAAGTCGAGGTTGAAGAATCCGGCGCCACACTGGCGACCGAGCAAGAACCCGGTCGCGGCCGGTGCCTCGTCCGACCCGGCGAGGGTGAGACCGCGCACGGCCCACGCCTGGCCGAACATGTTGGCGAAGTCACCCCACGCGCTGACGTCGGCGATCCGGCCGGAGTTCGCGGTCACGCTCTCCAGCTGGGCGACCAGGTCAACGCCGCCGAACGACGTCGGGTCGTCGGACGTGTGGTCCAGCACGAACGACAGCAGCTTGCCGGTCGAGCCGGCGTAGACCTCGGTGCCCGGAGACGTGTAGGCATCGGCGTTGGCCTCGAGCGCGTCGGCGATCGGCGGGATCTCGGTGACGACGCCGACTGCGTCGAACGCGTACGCCGCCTCCACGGTCGCGCCGTAGTCGTCGAAGCTGTACTGGTCGTTGTGGATCAGGCCGCCGGTGAGCTCGCTCACGAGCCAGGACGCGCCGATCTGACCCGGTCGCGGGTCGCTGTCATGGGCGTGCGAGGCGGGGGCCGGCCCGGCGAGGGCGAGGCCGGAAGCCAGCAGCGAGCCGCCGAGCACGGCAGCGCCGAACCGGCGTGCTGTAGAGGTGGACATGTGTTCCTTCCCGCTGCACCAACGGGAAGGGACCGACAAAGGGCCCGACCCGCTGCTTTCCGCGACAGCGTGTTTGTCAGGACGCTCCGTGACAGGTGCTCCGGCTCGCCGTACTCGTGGGAGTGCGGCCTACGGTTGCGGGTCAGCGCCGGCATTCGACCGGCTTCCCCCGCCACAGGCGTGATGGAATTGTCCCCGCAGCCTAAGCCCGCGGGACGAGATCGACACCATCGGCCCGGACTGCGGACCGTGCGCTCAGGTGAGCTTCTCGAGGATCAGCTCGCGCACCCGGCCGGCGTCGGCCTGGCCACGCATCTCCTTCATCACCGCGCCGATCAGGGCGCCGGCGGCGGCGACCTTGCCGTCGCGGATCTTGTCGGCCACCTCGGGATGGGCGGCGATGGCGTTGTCGACCGCGGTCGAGAGGGCGCCGTCGTCGGAGACCACCGCCAGACCTCGCTTCTCGACGATCTCCTCGGGGGTGCCCTCGCCGGCGTAGAGCCCCTCGAACACGGACCGGGCGAGCTTGTCGTTGATGGTCCCTGCCTCGACCAGGCGCTGCACCGCCGCTACGTCGGCAGGGCTCACCCCGAGCGCGTCGATCGGCGTATCGGTGTCGTTGGCCCGCCGGGCGAGCTCACCGAGCCACCACTTCCTTGCCGTCTGGGGCGCGGCGCCGGCCGCGATGGTCTGCTCGACCAGCCCGAGGGCGCCCGCGCCGACGGTGTCGCGCATGTCGAGGTCGGAGAAGCCCCACTCCGCCTGCAGCCGAGCACGCCGTACGGTCGGGTTCTCCGGCAGCGTGCCGCGCAGCTCCATGACCCAGTCCCGGGACGGCGCGACGGGCACCAGGTCGGGCTCGGGGAAGTAGCGGTAGTCCTCGGCATCGGACTTCTCGCGGCCCGAAGTGGTGACGCCGGTGTCCTCGTGCCAGTGGCGGGTCTCCTGGAGGATCCGCTCCCCCGCGTCGAGCACCGCAGCGTGCCGCGACATCTCGTAGCGGACGGCGCGATCGACCGAGCGCAGCGAGTTGACGTTCTTGGTCTCGGTGCGGGTGCCGAGCACGTCGGAACCCTTCGGCGCCAGCGACAGGTTGACGTCGGCCCGAATCGAGCCCTGCTCCATCCGGGCGTCCGAGACCCCCAGTGCGACGATCAGGTCGCGGAGCTGGGCGACGTACGCCCTGGCCACCTCGGGCGCCTTCGCGCCGGCGCCGGTGATCGGCTTCGTCACGATCTCGATCAGGGGGATGCCGGCCCGGTTGTAGTCGACGAGGGAGTAGTCCGCACCATGGATCCGGCCGGTCGCGCCCCCGACGTGCAGGGACTTGCCGGTGTCCTCCTCCATGTGCGCGCGCTCGATCTCGACCCGGAACGTCTCGGTCTCGCCGGCTGCGGTCTGGACCTCGACGTCCATGAAGCCCTCGAAGCAGATCGGCTCGTCGTACTGCGACGTCTGGAAGTTCTTGGGCATGTCCGGGTAGAAGTAGTTCTTCCGCGCGAACCGGCACCACTCCGCGATCTCGCAGTTGAGCGCCAGCCCGATCCGGATCGCCGACTCCACGGCCTTGCCGTTGACCGCCGGCATCGCGCCCGGGAGACCGAGGCAGGTCGGGCACACCTGGGAGTTCGGCTCGGCGCCGAACTCGGTCGGGCAGCCGCAGAACATCTTGGTCAGCGTGTTGAGCTCGACGTGGACCTCCAAGCCCAGCGCGGGGTCGTAGGACGCCAGCACGTCGTCGAACGGCACCAACGTGTCGCTCATCGGTTCTCCTCCAAGTCAGGAGCGCTGTCGAGCAACGGCCCGCCCCACTCGGCGGCCAGCAGCGACTCGAGCGCCGCACCGACCCGGTAGCAGCGGTCGTCGGCCAGCGCCGGGGCGAGGATCTGGAAGCCGACCGGCAGCCCGTCCTCCTCGGCCAGCCCGGCGGGCACCGAGATGCCCGGGGTCCCGGCGAGGTTGGCCGGGATCGTGGCGAGGTCGTTGAGGTACATCGCCAGCGGGTCGTCGAGCTTCTCCCCCAGCTCGAACGCCGTCGTCGGTGCCGTGGGCGACACG
This sequence comes from uncultured Actinomycetota bacterium, assembly GCA_963756795.1. GTDB lineage: Bacteria > Actinomycetota > Actinomycetes > Propionibacteriales > Nocardioidaceae > Nocardioides. The sequence continues at coordinate 473,208 of CAVWPK010000011.1, forward strand.
AGGACGTCGACCTGCTCGAACGCCGCCTCGAAGTCGCGACTGATCAGGGTGCGCACCTTCTGCGCCTGGCCGTAGTAGGCGTCGTAGTAGCCGCTCGACAGGGCATAGGTGCCGAGGATGATCCGCCGCTTCACCTCCTCGCCGAAGCCGACGTCGCGGGTGGCCTTCATGACGTCCTCCGCGCTCGGCGGTCCCCCGTTGCGGGCCGTCTCGGGCACCACCCGCAGGCCGTAGCGCATGGCGTCGAACTTGGCCAGGTTGGACGAGCACTCCGCGGGCAGGATCAGGTAGTACGTCGCGAGTGCGTGCACGAACATCGGGCACGACACCTCGATCACCTCGGCCCCAGCCTTGACCAGCAGGCCGACCGACTCGCGGAACCGGCTCATCACGCCGGGCTGCCAGCCCTCGCCCGCGAGCTCGGTGATGACGCCGATCCGGACACCGGTCAGGTCACCGGTCGCACCCGCCCGGGCCGCATCGACCAGCGAGGGCAGCTCGTGGTCGACGGAGGTCGAGTCGAGCGGGTCGTGGCCGCCGATCAGCTCCTGCAGCAGCGCGGCGTCGAGCACGGTCCGGGTGACCGGCCCGGCCTGGTCGAGGCTGTTGGCGAGCGCGACCAGGCCGTAGCGCGACACGGCGCCGTAGGTCGGCTTCATGCCGACCGTCCCGGTCACCGCGCCCGGCTGCCGGATCGAGCCACCGGTGTCGGTGCCGATTGCCAGCGGCGCCTCGTAGGACGCGACCGCCGCGGCCGAGCCACCGCCCGAGCCCCCCGGGATCCGGGTCTGGTCCCACGGGTTGCGGGTCGGGCCGTAGGCGGAGTGCTCGGTCGAGCTGCCCATGGCGAACTCGTCCATGTTGGTCTTGCCGAGGATCGGCAGGCCGGCGGCCCTGATCCTGCTCACCACGGTGGCGTCGTACGGCGGGACCCAGCCCTCGAGGATCTTGGACCCACACGTCGTCGGCAGCCCCTGTGTCGCGAGCACGTCCTTGACCGCGATCGGCACGCCGTCCAGGGGGTGCAGCGGGGTGCCGGCGGCGCGGCGCTGGTCGGACGCGGCTGCCTGCGCCAGCGCACCCTCGGCGTCGACGTGGAGGAAGGCGTGGATGCCGGCGGCGGCGTCACCGTCGACCGCTGCGATCCGGTCGAGGTGGGCCTGGGTGAGCTCGACCGAGGTCACCTCCCCTGTGGCGAGAGCGTCGGCCAGGTCGGCCGCCGTCCGGCGCGTCCAGGCTTCCGAGTCGATCACTGCTCGTCTCCGAGGATCCGCGGCACCGAGAACCGTCCGCCCTCGCTCGCCGGAGCGCCCGCCAGAGCCTGCTCGGCCGTCAGGCCGGGCCGGACGACGTCGTCACGGAAGATGTTGGTCAGCGGAATCGGGTGCGAGGTCGGCGGGACCTCGTCACCGGCAACCCCACGGATGGACGCGACCGACTCGAGGATGACGGCAAGCTGCGGGGCCAGGTGGTCCAGCTCGGCGTCGTCGAGGTCGATCCGGGCGAGATCGGCCAGGTGGGCCACCTCGTCACGGGAGATCTCGGGCATGGACACCATCCTAGGGTTGCCTTCTGATCGGTAGGGGTATCGGGCTCGGGACCAAAGGAGACACCTCATGAAGCAGCGCGGAAGCCTGTTGCGCACCAAGACCGTCGAGCAGTCGATCGCGGAAACCGACGAGCCGGAGCACCAGCTCAAGAAGGAACTCGGCGTCGTCGACCTGATCGTGTTCGGCGTCGGCGTGATCATCGGCGCAGGCATCTTCGTCATCACCGGGACGGTGGCAAAGACGAACGCCGGCCCGGCGATCACCATCTCGTTCGCGATCGCCGGGCTGGCCTGTGCCCTCGCAGCCCTGTGCTACGCCGAGTTCGCCTCGACGGTGCCGGTCGCGGGAAGCGCCTACACCTTCAGCTATGCGACGTTCGGCGAGCTGGTCGCCTGGATCATCGGCTGGGACCTGGCGCTGGAGTTCACGATCGGCTCCGCCGCTCTTGCCACGAGCTTCTCCGGCTACTTCCAGGAGGTTGTCGAGGGCACGCCGTTCGAGGTCCCGGCCCAGCTCGGGTCAGCGGCCCAGGGCACCATCGACCTGCCCGCCGTACTGATCGCACTGCTGGTGACCGGCGTGCTGATCGCCGGTATCAAGCTCTCCAGCCGGCTCAACCAGGTCATCGTCGCGATCAAGCTGCTGGTGATCGCCGCGGTCATCCTGTTCGGCGTCTCGCACATCGACCTCGGCAACTACTCCCCCTTCGTCCCGGAGTCGCAGCCGGCGCCGGACGCCTCCGCCGGCTTCATGGACGCCACCTTGATCTCCTCGCTCTTCGGCCTCGACCCGGCGGTCTACGGCATCGCGGGGGTCATCTCGGCCGCCGCGGTCGTGTTCTTCGCCTTCATCGGCTTCGACATCGTGGCGACGACCGCCGAGGAGACCCGCAACCCCCAGCGGGACATCCCGCGCGGCATCCTCGGCTCGCTGGCGATCGTGACAGTCCTCTACATGGTGGTCAGCCTCGTGATCACGGGCATGCAGAACTACGCCGACATCGAAGCCAACGACGCCGCCCCCTTGGCCACGGCGTTCGATGCGGTCGGCATGGACTGGATGGGCCGCCTGATCGCGATCGGTGCCTGCATCGGCCTGATCGTCGTCGTGATGATCCTGATGCTCGGCCAGACCCGGGTTGCGTTCGCGATGGCGCGCGACGGCCTGCTGCCGCCCGCACTCGCCAAGGTCCACCCGACCTTCCGCACGCCGTGGGTGATCACGGCGATCACCGGCGTGGCGGTCGCGATCATCGGTGGCCTGGTGGATCTCGAGACGCTGGTCCACCTGGTCAGCATCGGCACCCTGTTCGCGTTCGTGCTCGTCAGCCTCGGCGTGGTGGTGCTGCGTCGTACCCGGCCCGACCTGCCGCGCGCGTTCCGGACCCCAGCGGTCTGGTTCGTGGCGGTCGCGTCCGCTCTCCTGTGCCTCTACCTGATGCTCAACCTGACCGGCGGGACCTGGGTGCGGTTCCTGGTGTGGATGGCCATCGGCGTCGTGGTCTATGCGGTCTACGGGCGCACGCACAGCCGGCTGGGGCAGCGTGCCAAGGACGAGGCGGGGGTCGACGCCTGACGCCGTTTCCTGCCGCCGGTGACGGGACGAGGTTCGGCTGGACCTGGCCGAGACCAGGAAACGATCGGAGTGAGAGGTCGCGGTCATCGCACCGGCTGTCGGGTCAGGTGATAGCCGGTGGCGGCCGCAGTGGCCGCGACCACGAGGGTGGCGCCGAGCCACTGCCGTTCGAGGAGCCGGTCCCCAGCGAGATAGCCGGCAGCGAGTCCGAAAACAGGGATCAACGGAAAGAAGCTCCCGGCGATCGAGGCCGGGACGCCTCGCAGGCCACCGACAAGGAACCAGAATGCGAGGCCGTAGTAGACCACGCCGGAGGCCGCCGCGAGGGCCCACGTCGCGGAGGTGGCCGGCAGGCCGAGATCTGCGGCGCCGACGGCCCAGGCGAGTCCCGTGATGGCGAGCGCGAAGACGAGCGCGGCACTCTGTTGCACGAGGACGACGACCAACGAGCTGTCATCGAGAAGGAGCCGGCGGGTGAGCACTGTGTAGAACCCGCAGGCTGTGACGGCACCCATCGTCAGGCCGATCCCGATGGCGTCGCCGGATGCGCCCGGGCGGTAGAGCACCAACAGCACCCCGACCAGGGCGACAGCGACTGCGACGATGGTCGCGGCGGCGACACGCTCCCGCAGAAGGAGCACGGCGAGCAGCATGATCAGCATCGGCTCCGTCGCCCAAAGAAGCACCGACATGCTCGCGTCGATCGTGACCAGACCGAGCAGGCCCAGCGCGTAGGCGAAGCCAGGATTGAGGATGCCGAGGGCGGCGAGCCGTCCGAGGGTCGCCGACCAGGTGACGCGCAGACCGAGCACGAGCGTGCCGAGCCACAGGAGCAGGCTGCTCGCTGCGAGTTCAATCGCGAGCAATGTCAGCGGCGCGACGCCGCGGTCGAGCACTTGTTTGCTCAGAACGGTGCCGCAGCCCCAGCACGCGGTGGCGGCGACGAGAAGGAGCGCATGACGGCAGGACGTGGTTGGTGGCACGGCTGTGCCTCCGGTCAGAGAGACGCGTGGATGGGCAGCAAGGGTCGGGCCGACGCGGAGCGTCAGCCGTCAGCCCGCTTGAGCCTCGTCGTCACAGCAGTCGTAGGAGGGCAGCCGGCAGCAGCGTCCAGCGATGCGAGCCGTTCCCATACCGGTCACACTACTCGGCAGCCACCGGCAGACGGGCGCGCACTTCAGCCTTTCGGGGCCTCGGTCGTCCCACCAGCGGCTCGGCCCCCGCTCGGGACCTGGGGCTGCGATTGGTCGGGGCGATCCGCGAGTCCTGAGCCACCGGGTCGTCAGCGGAGATGCCGGCGCAGGTAGCGACCGGTGCGCTCCATCGAGGCGAAGAACTGCGGACCGAAGGCGTGGCCCTCGCCGGGGTACTCGGTGAGGGTCACGTCGACTCCGTCTCGTTCCATGAGTCGCGCCGTCTCGCGGCTCCACCGCAGCGGGCAGGTGTCGTCGGCGGTGCCGTGGTGGATCAGCACCGGCTCGGTGATCTGGTCGAAGTAGGTGCGCGCGCTGATGCCGTCCCAGAACTCCGGGTTGGCCCGCGGCAGGCCGTAGCGGCGGTCGATCGCGGCGACGATGTCCTGTCGGCCAGGGTCGCGGGCGATCCAGCGGTCGAAGTTGTCGACCGCGTCGGAGCTGACCGGCGCCCACACCACACCCGCATCAACGAGTCCGGGCTGCGCGACCAGGACGTTGTAGACAACGCCTCCGCCCATCGAGCGGCCGCCGGCGGCTATCCGCTCGTCGTCGACCGGACCGTTCCATGCCCGCAGGGCGAGTACGGCGTTGATGACGTCCTCCGCATAGCCCATCCGGAGGTCCGTCTCGCCCATTCCCTGTCGGGCGAGCCCGGTGTCGTCGGATCCCGCGTGGTTGCGGTAGTCCACGTGCAGCGCGATGTAGCCGTGGTCGGCGAACCACTCCCGCTCGCGGGTCATCCCCTGACCGTTCACGTAGACCGCGGGGTCGATGTAGCCGTGGGCCAGGACGATCGCGGGGAACGGCCCGTTCCCCTCCGGGACGGCGATCCGCCCGGAGATCGTCAGCCCGCTGCCGCGGTAGGTCACCGCGTACTGCCGCTGGGTCGCCGAGGAGTAGACCTCGGGGCCGAGCCGGAGCCGCGCACCGTCGTACTGCTTGCGCTGGAGCGCGGGTAGCGAGACCGGGTGCGGTCGTGACTGGGTCGGTGCCGACGACTTCCCGGACGACTCGTCGGACGCTGGTCGGGCGTCTGGTCGGGCGTCTGGTCGGGCGTCTGGTCGGTGGTCGCCTCCGGCGCCGGCGACTGGTTGGGGGTGGCTTCCGACGGCCGGGCGTCCGGATCGGTGCATCCCGCGACCACGAGCACACAGCACGCCGTCGCGACCAGGAGACGCTTCACCTCACCAGTGTGCAACCCGCCCAGAAAATGCCCGCCCAGAAAAATGGGAGGACCTGTCGATTTCGGTGGTCGAGCGGCGACGGAGGGGTGAAAGATCAACTCCACGAGGAAGGAACGCGAGATGAAGTACGTACTGATGTTCACCAGCGACCCCGCCCAGCTGGCCGACGTGAGCGAGGAAGACGCCCAGGCGGTCTACGGCAAGATCTATGCGTGGTTCCAGGAGAACGCCGCGTCGATCGCGGACGCCGGCGCCGAGCTGCAGCCGGTCGAGACCGCGACGACGGTGAAGCACGGTGGTGTCGTCGTCGATGGGCCGTTCAACGAGGCCAAGGAGATCGTCGGCGGCTTCAGCGTCATCGAGGTCGCCGACATGGACGCCGCGATCGCGCTTGCCAAGACCTGGCCCCACCTGGAGCTCCCCGGCGTCGCCGTCGAGATCCGGCCGATGGTCGAGGACTACAGCCAGTTCGAGTGACTGACGGGTGACGACCAGCGACGGGCTGCTGGCGGCCACGATCCGTGAGGAGTCCGGTCGCCTGGTCACCGCCCTGTACCGCCGGTTCGGAGACTTCGACGTCGCCGAGGAGGCGGTGCAGGGCGCGGTCCTCGAGGCAGTGACGCAGTGGCGGCGCGACGGTACGCCGCGACGGCCGGCCGCCTGGCTGACGACTGCCGCCCAGCGCAACGCGCTCGACCTGCTCCGCTCCCGGGGGCGCCAGGCCCGGGTGGCCGAACGGCTCGCGGGCTCGCCGGACGACGACCTGCCGCCGGCCGACGAGAGCGCCCGCCCTGAAGCAGACGACCGGCTGCCGCTGCTCTTCGCCTGTTGTCACCCCGCGTTGGCACCCGAGGCCCGGCTGGCGCTCACGTTGCGGGCAGTGATCGGTCTCACCACGCCCCAGATCGCACGCGCGTTCCTCGTCAACGAGCAGACCCTCGCGCAGCGGATCGTCCGGGCCAAGCGCAAGATCGTCGCCGCCGGCATCGACCTCAAGGTGCCCGAGAACCTCGATGAGCGGCTCCCAGACGTACTCGCTGTGATCTACCTTGCCTACAACGAGGCGTTCGTCTCCTCGACAGGCAGCACCCACGACCGTGACCTGGGTGCCGACGCGGTCTGGCTCGCCGAGGTCGTCGCCCACAGCCTCCCCGAGCGCGCCGAGGCCTGGGGTCTGGCTGCGCTGCTGCGAATCCAGAATGGGCGCGCCGCTGCCCGGTTCGCTCCGACCGGCGACCTGGTGCTGCTCCGCGACCAGGACCGTTCGCTCTGGGACGGATCCGCGATCAAGCACGCCGGCGAGCACCTTGAGCGCGCCGCATCACTCCGGTCGCCCGGTCGTTACCAGCTCCAGGCCGCGATCGCGATGTGTCACGCCGAGGCGCCGTCGTGGGAGGAGACCGACTGGTTGCAGATCGTCACGCTCTACGGGGTCCTGATCCGCGAGGATCCCTCGCCCGTGGTCCGCCTCAACGGCGCGATCGCACTCGCCCAGCTCGGTCCTCGGCAGGCCGCCGTGGCGCTCGTCGATGTCGAGACGCTGGAGCCCGAGCTGGCCGGCTACCACCTCTGGCACGCCGCCCGCGCCGAGCTGCTGCGGCTCACCGGCCGGGACGACGAGGGCGCGGCCGCCGATCGTCGAGCGTTGGAGCTGACGAGGAACGTCGCGGAGCGGCGGCTGATCCAGACGCGGCTGCGCCGGCACCCGCTCACCGACGGATCGTGAGCTCTGGCGATGCCGCCGGCCGATGCCCGCTAGCTGCGGGTTTGCGACCGTTGCGACCGACGGGCTTGGGACGGAGGAGAGAAGGCGTTGGGTCGCGGTTCGCCGCCGGCTTTCGGACGAAACTCCCTTCGAATGTAGAGGCCGTCCTTGCTATTCGAACATCTGTTCGATAGGCTGAGCGCATGGCTTCTCTCGGGGCGCTCGACACGGCAACCGCCGTCATGCAGCGTGCCGGCGCGCTGACCGACGTCGACTGGGACGGTCTCGACGGACCGGAAGCGGTGGCAACCGCCGCCAATCTCGGCCGGTTGAAGGCGATCATCGACGGCGCGCTGGTCGCGGTCGCCGATCGCCTCGAAGAGACAGGCGGTGCCGACGCGCTCGGGTGGGCCTCGACGAAGGACTTCCTCACCCACGTGCTCGGCGGCCGCAAAGGTGCGGGCGCCTCGGTCGTGCGGGTGGCGCAGCAGACCACCCAGCTCCCTGCGGTTCGAGCAGCGCTCACCTCCGGTCAGATCTCCTTCGTACAGGCCGGTGTGGTCGGTGGCCGGGTCGCGACCCTGCCGCAGGTGCCGGAGCTTCGCGAGCAGGCCGCGGGCAAGATGCTCGGGCTGGTCGCCGACCACGGCTACGACGCCACCGACCTCGACCAAGCCTTCCCCGACGTCGTCCGCGAGCTCGACCCCGACGGGTCGCTACTCTCGGCCGACCTCGACAAGGACAAGGCCGAACGCGGTGCCCACCACGCTCGGTTCCTCTCCGGCACGACCGACACCCTCGGCGGCGTGCGGATCAAGGGCTACTCCACCGTGGAGGAATGGGAGCTCCTCAAGTCCGTACTGATGCCGCTCTCCGCGCCGGTGGTGACCGAGCCCGGTGCCTGCGGCGGGGACCCCCACCAGCAGTTCGCGCTGGACGACAACGGTCACCTCGTCGGCCGCAGGTGCCCCGACCCCGGCTGCGGGCACACCGGCAAGGACCCCCGCGACCACGGCGCCCGCCTGTGGGACGCCCTGGTCGAGGCCTGCCGCCGGCTCCAGGCCACCGACAACCTCCCCCTGGCGCACGGCACCACTGCACGGATCACCGTCACCATCGCCTTGCAGCAGCTCCTCGACCAGCCCGACGGCCACCTCGACGACGGCGGACGCCTCCCTTCCGGGGACCGGCTCTCCGTCGCCGCAGTCCGCCGGCTCGCCTGCGACGCGGAGGTCATCCCGGCCGTCCTCGGCACCGAGGGCCAGGTCCTCGACGTCGGCCGCACCCAGCGACTAGTCAGCACCGGCATCTGGAACGCCCTGGTCCTCCGCGACCGGCACTGCGCCTTCCCCGGCTGCACCCGTCTCCCGATCGCCTGCGACGCCCACCACATCCACCACTGGGCCGACGGCGGACCTACCTCGCTGGACAACCTGGTCCTGCTCTGCAGGAAGCACCACACCCTTACTCACCAGACGCCCTGGCAGATCCAGATCGACCCTGGCTCTCAGAGACCGGTTTGGATCCCACCACCCAAGGTCGACCTCCGCGGCAGATTCACCTACAGCCCCGCCCGACCCCGACCACCCCTCGTCGCCTGATCCGGCAATCTCGCACTGCGTCCGCCGACGGGAGCCCGTGCGGCTGTCCAACTCGTCGGTCAGACTGAAGCGCTTTGCGGGCCGTCGTTGAGCAGGCTCACGAAGCCCGCCTCGTCGAGGATGGGGACGCCGAGCTGTTCGGCCTTGTCAGCCTTGGAGCCGGCGTTGTCGCCGATCACGACGTAGTCGGTGTTCTTCGACACCGAGCCGGCCGCCTTGCCGCCCCGCGCGATGATCGCCTCCTTTGCCGAGTCGCGGCTGAAGCCCTGCAGCGACCCGGTGACCACGACAGTGAGGCCCTCGAGGGTGCGTGCCACCGACTCGTCGCGTTCGTCGGCCAGCGAGACGCCGGCGGCCGACCACTTGTCGACGATGTCGACGTGCCAGGGCTCCTGGAACCACTCGATGACGGCGTCGGCGATCGTCGGCCCGACACCCTCGGCGTCGGCGAGCGCCTCTCTGCTCGCCTCCTGGATCGCCTTCATCGATTCGAACTCGGTGGCCAGCGCCCTGGCCGCCGTCGGACCCACGTGCCGGATCGAGAGCGCGACCAGCACCCGCCACAACGGCACCTGCTTGCGCGCCTGCAGGTTCCTCAGGAGCGTCTCGCCGTTGGCACTGAGCTGGACTCCGTCCTCGCCCTTCTTCGGCGCTCGGGTGAACAGCGGGGTCCGCAACAGCTTGTCGTGGTCGAGTGCGAACACGTCCCCTTCGTTGTCGACCACACCAGCCTCGACCAGGGCGTAGGCCGCCTCGGAGCCCAGGCCCTCGATGTCGAACGCGCCGCGACTGGCGACGTGGTAGACCCGCTCGTAGACCTGGGCCCGGCACAGCCTGGAGTTGGGGCAGCGCAGGTCCTTGTCGCCCTCCTTCTGCTCGGCCAGCGTCGTGCCGCACGAGGGGCACTCGGTCGGCATCTCCCATTCGGCCAGCCCCTCCTCCCGCAGTGCGAGCACCGGGCCGAGGATCTCGGGAATCACGTCACCGGCCTTGCGCAGGATCACGGTGTCGCCCGGGCGGACGTCCTTGCGCTTCACCTCGTAGGCGTTGTGCAGGGTCGCCCGCTCCACGGTGGACCCGGCGACCTTGGTGGGCTCCATGACGCCGTACGGCGTGACCCGGCCGGTGCGGCCGACGTTGACCCGGATCTCGAGGAGCTTGGTGTTGACCTCCTCGGGCGGGTACTTGAAGGCGATCGCCCACCGCGGCGCCCGACTGGTCGACCCGAGCCGGCGCTGGAGTGAGACGTCGTCGACCTTGATCACGACGCCATCGATCTCGTGCTCGGTCACGTCGTGGCGGTGATCGCCGTAGTAGGTAATGAACTCCGCGACCTCCTCCAGCGTCGCCAGCACCCGCACCCGGTCGCTGGTCGGCAGCCCCCAGGCCCGCAGCGCCTCGTAGGCCTCGGACTGGGCCCTCGGCTCGAACCCTCGTCGGGCGCCGATGCCGTGGCACACCATCCCGAGGTCTCGGCTGGCGGTGACTCGCGGGTCCTTCTGCCGCAGGGAGCCGGCCGCGGAGTTGCGGGGGTTGGCGAACATCGGCTTGCCGGCTTCGACCAAGGACTCGTTGAGCTTGTCGAACGCGGTGATCGACAAGAACACCTCACCGCGCACCTCGAGCAGGTCGGGCACGGGGTAGTCGTCGCTGACCGCGAGCTGGTCGGGGATGGCGGTGATCGTCCGCACGTTGGGCGTGACGTCCTCCCCCGTGCGCCCGTCACCGCGGGTGAGCGCGCGGGTGAGGCGCCCCTTCTCGTAGAGCAGGTTGATTGCGAGCCCGTCGACCTTCAGCTCGCACAGCAGCGCCGCGTCGCCGGCACCGTCGCGAGCCAACCGCTTGTGCCACGCCTCGAGCTCGTCGACGGAGAAGGCGTTGTCGAGGCTCTCCATCCGCTGCAGGTGGTCGACGGCGGTGAACTCGGTCGAGAAGGTGCCGCCCACCCGCTGGGTCGGGCTGTCGGGGGTCTGCAGCTCCGGGAACTGCTCCTCGAGCTCGTTGATCCGGCGCCACCTGGCGTCGTAGTCGGCGTCGGACAGGGTCGGCTGGTCGAGCACGAAGTAGCGCCACCGAGCGTCCTCGATCTCCTGCGCCAGCTGCTGATGCTCGTCGCGGGCGTCGGCGGACGGGGTTCGTACGGCGGGCACCGGGTCGCTCATGGGCACATCTTGCCGGGTGCCGCCGACAACGCGACCCTCGGACAAGGGTCGCCATCCGATCGGCTGCCGACGACGAACGACGACAGGAAGGCAGGTAGATCGTGAGCAGACCCGACATCTCCCGCGCCGGCGCCGAGCAGGACGCCCGCGCGGTCATCTTGCTGCTCCACGGCGGCACCCAGCACTCGCAGGAGCCGGTCCGCGACGGCAACCTGAGCTGGCGCCGCGGTCGCTTTCTCCAACGCGCACTCCTGCGACGCGTCGCCGGGCAGGATGTCGCGGTGTGGCTCCTGCGGTACGGCCAGCGCGGGTGGAACGATCCGATCGCCCCGGCCCCGGTCGCCGACGCCCGGTGGGCCCTCGACCGGATCCGGGAGAGCGTCGACGTCCCGGTCGCCCTCGTCGGTCACTCCATGGGCGCACGGACCGGCGCCCGGGTCGCTGACGATCCTTCGGTCAGAGGACTCGTCGCCCTCGCGCCGTGGTTCCCCCCGGGCGAGCCGGCGACCGCGCTGCGCGGCAAGGAGCTGGTGGTCGCGCACGGTCGGCGCGACCGGATCACGTCGTTCACAGCGTCCGCGGACTTCGTCGAGCGCAGTCGCGACGTCGCGCGGACGGCCACCTTCACCGACATGGGCCCGACCGGCCACTACCTCCTGCGTCGGGTCTCGTCCTGGAACGAGCTCGCGGCCAGCAGCGCGCTCGCAATGCTGGCCGACTGACGCCACCTCCAGGGCGAGGACCTCACGGGCGTGTCACAGATGTCCACCCGCCGGTGTCGTAAGAGCGGTACCGAAATTGAGTTGTGCGAAACGAAACCGTTCCGTACTATTCAAGAAACGAAACCGTTCCGTTCTATTTGCGAGGTGTCCCGTTGTCCCCGACCCACGCCGCCCAGGCAGCCGACGCCCAGGCAGCCGACGCCCAGGCAACCGACGGCCCGTCGCGCCCACGGGTCGAGGGAGAGCGGGAGCAGGAGGTCCTCGACGCGACCATCGACATCCTGGCCGAGGTCGGCTACGACCGACTGACCATGGACGCGGTCGCCGCCCGCGCGAAGGCCTCGAAGGCCACGCTCTACCGACGCTGGAACGGCAAGGCCCAGCTGGTGATCGACGCCCTCGCCTCGCAGAAGGAGCCGATGACCGCACCGGACACCGGCTCGCTGCGCGAGGACCTGCTCAGTGCGTTCTGCGGGATCGGCGGCCTGACCGACCCTCGCCAGAACGCGATCCTCGGCAGCGTCGCCACCGCGATCGCCCGTGACCAGGAGTTCGCCGAGGCGTTCCGACGTGACTTGATCGGACCCAAGAAGGCGATCTCGATCGGGATCTTCCGGCGTGCCCAGGAACGCGGTGAGCTCCGGGACGGCCTCGACCTCGACCTGGTCGCCGCTGCCCTGCCCGGCATCGTCCTGCACCGCACGTTCCTGCTCGGCGACCCTCCCACGGCAGAACTCATCGCCAGGGTGGTCGACCAGTTGATCCTTCCCGCCGTCCTCCGCGGCTGACCCCACCCACCAACTCACCAACACCCTGCAAGGAAAACCAGCTCATGACCCACACCGAATCCGCCGGCGCCGAGGGAACGATCCTTCCGGACGCGTCGCTGGAGCAGGAGAAGGCCCGCCAGCCCCGAGTTCCGCACGCCGGTCTCGCCCTCGTGCTCATCCTCACCGCGCAACTGATGGTCGTTCTCGACTCGACGATCGCCAACATCGCGCTGCCCTACATCGCCACCGACCTCGGCATCTCCCAGGCCAACCTGACCTGGATCGTGACCGGCTACGCGCTCGCCTTCGGTGGCCTGCTGCTCCTCGGCGGCCGTCTCGGCGACCTGTACGGGCGTCGCCTGATGTTCATGAGCGGCCTCACCGTCTTCGCGATCGGTTCGCTGCTCGGCGGCCTCGCGCAGAACGAAGGACTGCTGCTCGGCTCGCGCGGCCTGCAGGGCGTGGGCGCCGCGCTCGCCGCGCCGGCCGCACTGGCGCTGATCACCACGACGTTCCCTGCCGGCCCGCAGCGCAACCGCGCGATGGCGGCGTACGCCACCATGTCCGGCATCGGGGCAGCCATCGGCCTGATCCTCGGCGGCTGGCTCACCGGCCTCGACCAGCCGCTCGGCGTCGACGGCTGGCGGCTGACCTTCCTGATCAACGTCCCGATCGGTCTGGCTGCCGCGTTCGCGGCACCGCGCGTGCTGAAGGAGTCCGAGAAGCACACCGGGTGGCTGGACGTCCCCGGCGCCATCACCGGAACCCTCGGCCTGCTGGGCGTCGTGTTCGGTCTCTCCCGGGCCGGCCAGGAAGCCTACGGCTGGGACCACGGACAGACGATCGCCTCGCTCACCGCGGGTGTCGCGCTGCTGATCGCGTTCGTCGTCATCGAGTCGCGGGTGGACCACCCGCTGCTGCCGATGCGCATCTTCGCCAACCGAACACGTGCCACCAGCTTCGTGGCGATGATGCTCGCCCCGGCCGCGATGTTCGCGATGTTCTTCTACCTGAGCCTGTTCATCCAGCAGATCATGGGCTTCACCCCGCTCGAGACCGGCTTCGCGTTCCTTCCGTTCTCGTTCGGCATCGTGATCGGCGCCGGGCTCTCGTCCAACCTGGTGAGCCGGATCCCGCCGCGCTTCCTCTCCGGCACGGGCACCCTGCTCGCCGCGATCGCGCTGTTCATGTTCTCGCGGATCTCCGTGGACGACAGCCCGTCAGCCATCCTGGGCGCCCTCGGCTCCCAGGGTCAGGTCGGCTCGGACGTGAACTACTGGGCCAGCCTGTTCCCGTTCATCGTGCTGATGGCGATCGGCATGGGCATGGTGTTCGTCCCGCTGACCCTGACCGCCGTCCACCACGTGCAGGCGGAGGACTCCGGCATCGGCTCCGGCGTGCTCAACACCATGCAGCAGGTCGGCGGCGCCCTCGGTCTCGCCACCCTGAGCACGGTGGCCCTGCACTTCACCAACAACCGTGGCAACGAGATCGCCGGTCCGCTCCGGGACGGGCTCGGCCAGGCGGGGAGCTCGACCGTTCCCGGGACCGACCTGACGTTGTTCGACCTCGGGCTGTTCCAGGGCTCCTTCACCTCTGGTGCGCAGGCTGCCTTCCTGGTCGGCTCGCTGATGATGCTCGCCGCCTCCGCGGTGATCTGGACCTTCCTCAACGTCAAGCACACCGAACTGGCGACGGACGGTCCCGGCGGTGGCGTGCACGTGGGCTGATCGCCCTCTGCGCGACCCCGCCCGCCGCCGCCTGCGGCTCAGGACAGGGAGTCGGCGGCGGCGCGCAGCAGCGCCAGCGAGCGGTTCACCCACCCCGGCGTCGCCCCGGCGAGCCCACAGGCCGGTGTGAGGGCGAGGTGGTCGATGGCGTCGGCGGGATCGAGGCCGACCATGTCGAGCCAGCGATGGACGACACCGACGAGGTCCTTCTCGACCGGTGGCACCGCCGGTTCAGCGGTCGGCACGACGCCGAGCACGACGGTCTCCCCCGCTTCCAGGGCTGCGGCGAGCGCGTCGTGACCGGCTGCGCCGACCAGCGACAGGTCGACCGCTAGACCGGCCGCGCCAGCGCCCCGGAGCAGCGCCAGCGGGGCGTCCGGGGCACAGCAGTGCACCCAGGGTTCGGCGCCGGCGACGCGGACCGCATCGAGCACCCAAGCCAGCGCATCGCTCGCCTCGGGCGGATGGACGGTGCGCAGCCGACCGAAGCCGGAGGCGGTCGGCACCGCACCAGCGAGGACGGCCGGTAGGGCGGGCTCGTCGACCTGGACCACGATCCGAGTCGCGTTCGGCAGGCGACGCCGTACGTCGGCGACGTGGTCAGCGACGCCCAGCGCCAGCGCCTGGGCCAGGTCCCGCCGGGCACCGTGGTCGGCCAGCACCTTGTCGCCGCGCGGCCGCTCGACGGTCGCCGCCAGCGTCCATGGCCCGGCCACCTGCACCTTGACCGGACCGGCGGTGCCCGCGGCCAGCTCCTCGAAGGTGTCCAGGTCCTGGCCCAGCAGGCTGCGGGCTCGGCGCTGGTCGAGGGCAGGCGCGCCGGAGGTGCCGGTCAGCCGCCAACCCGCGGGCTGCAGGTCTGCGTCGAGCTCGGTCACCAGCCCCAGGGTTCGACCGACCATCCCCGCACCCACCCCCCGGCCGGGAACCTCCGGCAGGACGGGCAGGTCGAGCTCACCCAGGACCATCCGCACAGCCTCGTCGAACTCGCGCTGGTCGGTCCCGGGGAACGAGCCGACCGCAGATGCGAGAGTCACGCAGGCACCCGCTCGGTGGCGTCGATCGTCGCCGAACCGACCACCCGGCTGCCCTGGTAGATCACCGCGGCCTGGCCGGGAGCGATGCCGTAGGCGGGGTCGAGCAACTCGATCTCCACCTGGGTGCCGACGGAGTCGACGTGCACCACGGCGCGGTGCTCGTCGCCGTGGGCGCGGAGCTGCACGGTCGCCTCGGACGTCGATCCCGCAGCGAGCGGCGCCCCACACCAGCGGGGCTGACCGGCGCGGATCCGCTCGATGGCCAGATGCTCGCGCGGCCCGACCGTGACCGTGCCGGAGACGGGCTCGATGTCGAGCACATAGCGGGGCCGTCCGTCCGGGGCGGGGCGACCGATCCGCAGGCCCTTGCGCTGACCGATCGTGAAGCCGTAGGTGCCCTCGTGCTCGCCCAGCACGCCGCCGGACTCGTCCACGATCGTCCCGCCCTGGTTGGGTGCGCGATCGCCGAGCTTCTCCCGCAACCAGCCGGCGTTGTCGCCGTCGGCGACGAAGCAGATGTCGTGGCTGTCCGGCTTGTCGGCGACCAGCAGGCCGCGCGCGGCCGCCTCCCGGCGTACCTCGTCCTTCGGGGTGTCGCCCAGCGGGAAGAGGGAGTGCCGCAGCTGGCGCTCGTCGAGCACACCGAGCACGTAGGACTGGTCCTTCCCGTGGTCGACGGCGCGGTGCAGCTCCACGCCCCCGTGGGCCGTCTGCTCCAGCCGCGCGTAGTGGCCGGTCGCGACCGCGTCGAACCCGAGCGCCAGGGCCCGGTCCAGCACGGCGGCGAACTTGATCTTCTCGTTGCAGCGCAGGCAGGGGTTGGGCGTGCGCCCCGCTGCGTAGGTGTCCATGAAGTCCTCGACCACG
Organism: uncultured Actinomycetota bacterium; assembly: GCA_963756795.1. Lineage (GTDB taxonomy): Bacteria > Actinomycetota > Actinomycetes > Propionibacteriales > Nocardioidaceae > Nocardioides. The sequence continues at coordinate 489,307 of CAVWPK010000011.1, forward strand.
TCCTCATGGAACCGGTCGGAGAGGTCCCAGATGTAGAACGGGATCCCGATCACATCAGCCGCGCGCCGCGCATCGTTGCTGTCCTCGATCGTGCAGCAGCCGCGAGCACCCGACCGGTAGGACTTCGGGTTGCGGGACAGCGCCAGGTGGATGCCGGTGACCTCGTGCCCGGCCTCCAGTGCGCGGGCGGCGGCGACCGCGGAGTCGACCCCGCCGGACATGGCCGCAACGATCCTCATCGGCGGGCACTCACGCGCGGGCCGCGCGGGCGCGCTCGACACAGGGGCCGATCGCCTCCGCGACCGCGTCGACGTCGGACTCGGTGCTGGTGTGGCCGAGCGAGAAGCGCAGCGAGCTGCGGGCGACGTCGGCATCGCGACCCATCGCGAGCAGGACGTGCGAGGGCTGCGGCACACCGGCCGAGCAGGCCGAGCCCGTCGAGCACTCGATGCCCCGGGCGTCGAGCAGCATCAGCAACGAGTCGCCCTCGCAGCCAGGGAAGCTGAAGTGCGCGTTGCCGGGTAGCCGGTCCTCGGACCCGTTGAGCACGGCATCCGGCACGGCGCGTCGTACGGCGTCGACGAGGCGGTGCTGGAGCGTCGCCAACCGCGCGGCGTTGTCGGCCTGCTCCTTGACCGCGACCTCGACCGCGGCCGCGAACCCGGCGACGGCCGGCACGTCGAGGGTCCCGCTCCGCACGTCGCGCTCCTGGCCCCCACCGTGGACGAGCGCGGTGAGCTCGACCTCGCGGCGTACGACGAGAGCACCTACGCCGAGCGGACCGCCCACCTTGTGTCCGGAGATCGTCATCGCGTCGACGCCCGACGCAGCGAAGTCCACCGGGACGGCGCCGAGCGCCTGGACGGCGTCGCTGTGGACGGGGATCCCGTGCGTCGCCGAGCAGGCGACGACCTCGGAGATCGGCTGGATAGTGCCGACCTCGTTGTTGGCCCACATGACGCTCACCAAGGCGACGGCGGCGGGATCGCGTGCGATGGTCGCGGCGAGTGCGTCGGCGTCGACCCGCCCGAGGTCGTCCACGGGCAGGAGCTCGAGATCGGCGGCCTCGTGCTCGACCAGCCAGTGCAGCGGGTCGAGGACTGCGTGGTGCTCGACGGAGCTGGCCAGGATTCGGCGTCGGACGGGGACCGCGGCGCGGCGTGACCAGTAGAGGCCCTTGACCGCGAGGTTGTCGGCCTCGGTGCCGCCGGAGGTGAAGACAACCTCGCCCGGCCGACAACCCAGTGCCTGCGCGATCGTCTCCCGCGACTCCTCGACGACCCGGCGCGCCCGGCGCCCGGACGCGTGCAGCGAGCTCGCGTTGCCGACGTCGGCGAGGTGGGCGGTCATCGCCTCCACCGCCGCGGGGACCATCGGCGTGGTCGCGGCGTGGTCGAGGTAGACCGTCGGGGCGTCGTACATGGCGCCTCCCAGGGTACGGCGCAGGCGGATGCGGCGCCGAACTAGGCGCTCGTCGCAGGCCGGTCGAATCGCGGATCAGCCAACCGGCCACGGGTCCGGGCTCCGTGACGAACGATTCCGCTACGAACGAGACGGGCCGACGACGACTGCCGATTCCCCCTACGGTCAGGACATGCGCCACCGGACCTGCCGTGCAGTTCTCGCTCTCGCGGCGACTGCCATCCTCGCCCTCCCCGCCGTCGCCACCAGCGCTGCACTGGGGGGTGCCGAGCGCGCGCCGTCGCCGCGATGGGCCGAGATCACCCGGACCGATGGCGGATACCGCTACCTCGCCTCCCGCCACGACAGCAACCTCACGCTCACCCGGGTCGGCGACCGGCTGGTCTTCAAGGACCGCGCGCTGCGGCGCTTCCGGTCGCTCCCGGCCAGTTGTCGGCGGATCCAGGTCGACACCGGCATCGGTGCCAGCTGCCGGATCCCGGCGACGTCGACAGCGGCGAGCCCGCTGCGGCTCGAGATCCTTCCCCAGGCGGGCAACGACCGGGTCAACGGCTCGGCTCTCGGTGCGGAGTTCCAGATCCTCTTCCTGGGTGCGGCCGGTGACGACATGGCCACCGGAGGAGCCGGTGACGACGAGCTCAACGGCTCACTCGGCAGCGACCGGCTGACCGGCGGCCCTGGTGATGACTTGATCCGGACCGGGCCCGGCAACGACGTCGCGGACGGGGGCCACGGAGAGGACCGTCTGGTCGGCACGGACGGCGCCGATCACCTGTCCGGTGGCGAAGGCGAGGACGTTCTGGAGGGCGGGTCCGGCGACGACACCCTCCTCGGCGGTCCCGCTGCGGACGACCTACTGTGCGGCGACGGGTTCGACACCACCGATGACGACGGCCAGACCGACGGCGTCCACCACTGCGAGCACGTCCTGCCCTAGCCGCCGAAGTGTCAGACCTGGCTCGCCGAAGTGTCAGTCCTGGCTTGCCGAAGTGTCACGGATGGCTCGCCGAAGTGTCACGGCTGGCGATCCGAGGTGTCAGGGATGGTCGCGCGACCAGCCCTGACACCTCGCGCGACCAACCCTGACACCTCGCGCGACCAACCCTGACACCTCGCGGGTCAGAGCAGGACCAGGTCATCGCGGTGGATGACCTCGCGTTCGTACGCCGAGCCGAGCTCGCGCTTGAGGTCCTTGGTCGACCGGCCGAGCAGGTCGGGCAGCTCGGCGGCGTCGAAGTTGACCAGGCCGCGGGCGACGATCGCACCCTCTGGGCCGATCAGGTCGACCGGATCCCCCGCCACGAAGTCGCCGGAGACCGACGTGATGCCGGCGGCCAGCAGCGAGGCGTGCCGCTCGACGACCGCGCGAACCGCGCCGGCGTCGAGCAGCACCGCCCCCTTGGCCTCGGTGGCGTGGCGCAGCCACAGCTGTCGGGTCGGCCGGCGTCGACCGCTGGCGTGGAAGAGGGTGCCGACGGGCTCGCCCGCGAGTGCGGCAGCAGCGTGCTCGGCGGAGGTCAGGACGACCGCGATACCCGAGCCGGTCGCGATGCTCGCCGCGTCGAGCTTGGTCGCCATCCCGCCGGTACCGAGTCCCGCCGCACCCGCGGCGCCGATCGCGACACCGGCGAGGTCGGCGTCGGACCGCACCTCGGGGATGAGATTTGTGCCGGCGCGGTGCGGCGGTCCGTCGTACAGGCCGTCGACGTCGGACAGCAGGAGCAGCAGGTCGGCGTGGACCAGGTGTGCGACGAGTGCGGCGAGTCGGTCGTTGTCGCCGAACCGGATCTCCGTGGTGGCGACCGTGTCGTTCTCGTTGACGATCGGGATCACGCCGAGCTCGAGCAGCTTGGTGAACGTCTGGTGTGCGTTGCGGAAGTGCGAGCGGCGGGTGACGTCGTCGAGGGTGAGGAGCACCTGGCCCGCAGTCAGGCCGTGCCGCGCCAGCTCCTCGGTGTAGCGGTGCACGAGCAGCCCCTGACCGACCGAGGCGGCGGCCTGCTGCGCGGCCAGGCCGCGCGGCCGCTTCTTCAAGCCGAGCGGGGAAAGTCCGGCGGCGATCGCACCCGAGGACACCAGGACGACCTCGGCGCCGCCGGCCCGCACGCCAGCGAGTACGTCGACCAGCGCACTGATCCGGTGGGGATCGATCCCACCCTCGGCCGAGGTGAGCGAGGAGGACCCGATTTTCACGACGATCCGGCGGGCTCCCACGACGACCGACCGGTCAGTCACCGCGGTCCGCCTCGAGCCCGGGCTCCTGGCTGCTCGCGTCCGGGTCGTCCTCGGAGCCGATCTCGTAGGCGAGCGGACCGTACTCCTCGGGCCGGTCCAGCCGCCGAGCGACGTCTGCCCGGGTCTCGCTCTCGCCGCGCTCCGGCATGCTCTCCTGGATATCGCGACGACGCTGGTGGGCCGGCCGCTCCTCCTGGAACCGCTCGTCCTGGCCACGGCGCGAGAGGTTCTCGGCCCCGGCGTCGATGCCCGGCTTGAAGTCGAAGACCACCGCGTTGTCGGGGTGGCCGATGAGGACGGCGTCGCCCTCCTCGGCTCCGAGTCCGAGCAGCCTGGTCTCGACGCCGAGCCGGTTGAGCCGGTCGGCGAGGAAGCCGACGGCCTCGTCGTTGCTGAAGTCGGTCTGGCGGACCCAGCGCTCGGGCTTGACGCCACGGACCCGCCAGCCGGCGCCGGTCTTGCGGACGGTGAACTCGTCGGCGCCAACGCCCTTGGGACGCAGCACGATCCGCTCGACGACCTCGGCCGCCTTGTCGGCGCGCGCCGCGACGACGATCTCGGCCATCGCGTAGATCAGCTCGCGGGTGCCCTCGCCGGAGGCCGCCGAGATCTCGAAGACCCGCAACCCACGCTGGCGGAGCTCGTCGACGACCATCCCGGAGATGTCACGACCGTCCGGCACGTCGACCTTGTTGAGCGCGACCAGCCGCGGGCGGTCATCGAGCCCCCCGTAGCGCGCCAGTTCGGCTTCGATCACCTCGAGGTCGTCGATCGGGTTGCGTCCGGGCTCGAGGGTGGCGGTGTCGAGCACGTGCACCAGCGCTGCACACCGCTCGATGTGGCGCAGGAAGTCGTGCCCGAGCCCTCGGCCCTCGGCCGCACCCTCGATGAGACCGGGTACGTCGGCGACGGTGAACGTCGTGTCGCCGGCGCTCACGACGCCGAGGTTGGGGATCAGCGTGGTGAACGGGTAGTCGGCGATCTTGGGCCGGGCCCGGGAGATCGCCGCGATCAGGCTGGACTTGCCCGCGCTCGGGAAGCCGACCAGGCCGACGTCCGCCACCACCTTGAGCTCGAGCACGACCTCGAGCTCCTCGCCGGGCTCGCCGAGCAGCGCGAACCCTGGTGCCTTCCGCGTCGCCGAAGCGAGGGCGGAGTTGCCGAGCCCGCCGCGGCCGCCCTGAGCGATCACCAGTTCGGTACCGGCGCCGACCAGATCGGCGATCACCTCACCGTTGGCGTCGCTGACGAGCGTGCCGTCGGGGACGGGCAGCACCAGGTCTCCGCCATGGGTGCCGTTGCGCCGTCCGCCGGCACCATGGCCGCCGTGCTCCGCCCGCCGGTTCGGGCTGTGGTGGTAGTCGAGAAGCGTGGTCACACCGGGGTCGACCCGGAGGATGACCGACCCCCCGGGGCCACCGTTGCCGCCGTCCGGGCCGCCGAGCGGCTTGAACTTCTCGCGGTGCACGGATGCGACACCGTTGCCCCCGCGACCCGCTGCGATGTGCAGCGTCACCTGGTCGACGAATGTGGGAACGGCCATGGGACCAGTCTTTCAGTAGAAATGAGGAGAGGGCGTCCCGATCCGGGACGCCCTCTCGAAGCCTCAGTCAGCGAGCGACGTCACTCCGCTGCCGGGACGATGTTGACGACCTTGCGACCGCGCTTGCGGCCGAACTCGACCGCGCCGGCCTCCAGCGCGAACAGGGTGTCGTCACCGCCACGACCCACGTTGGAGCCGGGGTGGAAGTGGGTGCCCCGCTGGCGGACGATGATCTCGCCGGCGTTGACGACCTGGCCGCCGAAGCGCTTGACGCCGAGCCGCTGTGCGTTGGAGTCGCGCCCGTTCTTGGTGGACGCTGCGCCCTTCTTGTGTGCCATCTCTTCAGTCCTTACGAGGAGTGAGTCGACCTGGCGGTCGAGTCTCAGAGCTTGATGTCGGTGACCTTGACCTGGGTGTACTTCTGGCGGTGACCCTGCCGCTTCTTGTAACCGGTCTTGTTCTTGTACTTCTGGATGATGATCTTCGGGCCCTTGGTGGCCCCGAGGACCTCGACGGTCACCGCAGCCTTGTCGAGACCGGTGGTGGTGACGCTGTCGCCGTCCACCGTCATGACCACGGGCAGCGTCAGGGTGTCGCCGACCGGCGTGGAGACCTTGTCGATCTCGATGACGTCGCCAACAACGACCTTCTGCTGCTTGGCGCCTGCGCGCACGATCGCGTACACCGCGGTCTCCTTCGTCTGAACCTCGTCGTCTGGGTCTGCGGCACACCACGACCTTGTCCGATGAGGGAAAGGGGAGGATGCCAGGCAGAGCGACACGCAGGGCGCGCCGACGTTCAATAGTACGGATCGGCACGGATCACGGCAAAACGACGCCTGCCGTCAGCCCGCGAACACGACGAGGCCATCGATCGCGACCACTTTGCCGGACGTCAGGACGGTGAGGGTGACGGTGCCTACCTTCCCGGCGGTGCGCGGCAGAGCGACGATCTGGCGGTACTCCGTGGTGGCGCTGGACAGGTTGACGGTCCCCACAAGCGCGCCATCGATCCTGACGGCGACGCGCCCGCAGGTCGGGCACTTCTGCGCGATCACGGCGAGCTGGTTGAAGCGGGCGCCGGTGCGGGTCAGGACTGCGTCCCGCTGGGTCGTCGACGTGAACGTATCGCTCCAATGGTCACCGCCCGACCCGCGCACCCATCCGGGCGACACCGCGAGCCTTCGGTCGTCCAGTGGTCGGACCGCACAGCGTTGACCGGCCCACGCCGACCAATTGCCGGCGGGATCTTGGCCGCGGGTGCTGTAGCAATAGGTCCGGCCGGTCGCCAGGCTTCCGTGCGTGACCGTGTTGCTCGTGAGATTCTGCCAGGACGGCGGGTACTGCCACGCCCCGAACGTCCCGTTGTACGGCGCCGACCGCCATCGCGTCTGGTAGCGGACGACCCGGTGGGCGGCGTCACTGCCGGACCACCCGACATCGATCGACGGGTTCAGCGCAGTGCGCGCCGCCAACGATGTTGTCGTCGGGCTCGTCATCGTGACCTTCGGCGGATCGACGTCCGCGACGCAGAGAACCACGATCGTGGCCTCGTACCCGGGGGGCAGGAGGAATTTTCCGGCCCAAGCGCCGGTCAAGGACTCCGAGCTGCCCACGCGCCCTTGGTGCGGGTCGGTGGAGCTGGGGAACTGGTTGCGCATCGCGGTGGAGATGCCGCCACTGAGGACCCGCATGGTGTTGGGGCAGTAGGCGGCGCCGGAGTAGTAGGCGGGGGAATGGTGGGAGCTATCGACGGTTTGCGACTCGGTCGCGATCGGTGGCGCACTCTCCGCAGGCAGACAGAGTGCGTTGACGAGGACCGAGGTCCCGTCGAGCTTGGCATTGGCATACCACCCCTTGCCCAACGGCTGTGGAGTGTTCGCCCGGAGGTGGCCGGTGGCGTTCGTCGAGATGTCCGAGAGCCGTGCGCCACCCCCGATCACCCGTCGGTAGTCGCCGCACTGCGCGCCGCCGCCGGCGGTCCCCGTTCCGGACGCCCCACCCGGCGGGAGGTAGCTGGTCTGCACGACGCTGAGTCCGGTGACCAGGTCGGCGGGCACGCAGTAAGCGACCACGCTGAAGCTCTGCGCTCCATTGTTGGCGTCGATCCCTGCGGCGCCGAGGAAGGACTGCGTACCGGGGTCCGGGAACGCAGCATTGACGAAGATGAAGCGCTCGTCGGACTGGCTGCGGAGGTCACCGCCGATGACCGCCTGTCCGGCTGGGCAATGGGCTGTCGCACCGGCCACCTGGCCCGGAGCGCCCAGGACCGGCACCCGCACCTCGGTGATCCGCCAGACGGGGGCCTCCGCGGCACCCGCGGCCGTCGCAGGCTGCGGCGGAACCCACGGCCCGATCAGCATCAGTACCGCGGCGGCAACGGCCACGGCAGTCGTTCGCAGCTCGATCACAAGTCGGACGCTAAGCCCGCCGTTGGAATCTGGATAGTTCGAAATCTGGACCCGGGGTCAGCGCTTGCGGACGCCCTTCTGCTTGATCGGCACGTGCTCGACGTGGGGTTTCTCGGCCGGCGACTCGACCACGGTGCCGCCGCCAGGGTTGACCATCGGCTCGGCGGCCGCGGCCCCCGCAGGCGGGCCGGCCGGCCGGCTCGCGGCGCGGCGACGGGTTCGGGTGACGACCTTCGGCGCGGCGGGCTCTGCCGGCGCCGTCGTCTCCGGCGCCTCAGGAGTCGTGACCTCGGCAGCGGGCTCCTCGGCAGCGGGCTCTTCGGGGGCCGACTGGTCCGCCACCGCGGGAACCTCCGCGACTACCTCAGGCTCCGGGGTGAGCTCGACTTCCTCGGCCGGCGAAGCCTCTTCGACGGGGGCCGCCTCGGTTGCCCCGTCGGTGGAGGGCGTGTCGCTGACGGGTTCGTCGTCGGCAGCCTCGTCCGCGTCGGGCGCAGGCGGCTTCGCCATGGCGGCGACGTCCTTCGGCGAGGGCACCGCTTTCGAAGCAGGTTCGTCGCTCTGGGATCCGCCACCCTTGCCCCGGCGCCGGCGACTGCCACCCTTGCGGTCGTCGTCACCGCCGCCGCCGCCGCGACGTGGCTCGACAGGCAGGTCGTTCACCACGACTCCGCGGCCCTGGCAGTGGTCGCAGGTCTCGCTGAACGCCTCGAGCAGGCCGGTGCCGATCCGTTTCCGGGTCATCTGGATCAGGCCGAGCGAGGTCACCTCCGCCACCTGGTGGCGAGTGCGGTCGCGGCCGAGGCACTCGACAAGGCGGCGCAGGACGAGGTCCCGGTTGGACTCGAGCACCATGTCGATGAAGTCGACGACGATGATGCCGCCGATGTCGCGGAGTCGGAGCTGCCGGACGATCTCCTCGGCAGCCTCCAGGTTGTTCTTGGTGACCGTCTCCTCGAGGTTCCCGCCCGAGCCGGTGAACTTTCCGGTGTTGACGTCGACGACGGTCATCGCCTCGGTGCGGTCGATGACCAGCGATCCGCCCGACGGAAGCCAGACCTTGCGGTCCAGACCCTTGGCGATCTGCTCGTCGATCCGGTACGTCGCGAAGACGTCCGGCTTGGCGGACTGGCTGCCCCCGCCGTCGCTCGACGGCTGGTAGTGCTCCAGCCGCTCGCTCAGGTCGGGAGCGACCTGCTCGACGTACTCGTGGACCGTGTTCCAGGCGTCGTCGCCCTGGACGACCAGCTTGACGAAGTCCTCGGTGAACAGGTCGCGGACGACCTTGAGGGTGAGGTCGGGCTCGCCGTAGAGAAGCTGCGGCGAGTTGCCCTTGGCAGCCTTGGTCTCAACGTCCTCCCAGCGTGCCTTGAGCCGCTCGACGTCGCGGGTGAGCTCTTCCTCCGATGCGCCCTCGGCTGCGGTACGGACGATGACGCCGGCCGTGTCGGGGACGATCTCCTTGAGCAGAGACTTGAGCCGGCCGCGTTCGGTGTCAGGCAGCTTGCGCGAGATGCCGGAGGTGGTGCCGTCGGGGACGTAGACGAGGAACCGGCCGGCGAGGCTGACCTGGCTGGTGAGCCGTGCGCCCTTGTGGCCGATCGGGTCCTTGCTCACCTGGACGAGCACGGTCTGGCCGGAGGTCAGCACGGACTCGATCTTGCGCGGCTGGCCATCCTTGTGGCCGAGTGCCGCCCAGTTCACCTCACCGGCGTAGAGCACCGCGTTGCGGCCCTTGCCGATGTCGATGAAGGCGGCCTCCATGGACGGCAGCACGTTCTGCACGCGACCGAGGTAGACGTTGCCGATCAGCGACGTCTGCGACTCACGGGCCACGTAGTGCTCGACGAGGACCTTGTCCTCGATCACGGCGATCTGGGTGAGGTCCTTGCGCTGGCGAACCACCATGACCCGCTCGACCGCCTCACGCCGGGCGAGGAACTCCGCCTCGCTCACGATCGGAGCGCGGCGCCGTCCAGCCTCACGGCCTTCGCGGCGACGCTGCTTCTTGGCCTCGAGCCGGGTCGACCCGGAGACTGCCGTGATCTCGTCCTCGGGAGACCTCGGCTTGCGGACCCGGGTGACGGTGTTCGTGTCGTCGCCCGAGTCGGAGCCGCCCTCGCCCTCACGGCGGCGGCGCCGGCGCCGCCGCGAGGAGGGCGACGTACCGCCGTCGTCGGCCTGCTCGCCGTTGTCGTCGGAGGTCTCGTCTTCGGAGGTCTTGCCGGAGGTCTTGCTGGAGGTCTTGCTGGAGGTCTTGCCGGACCCGTTGCCAGACCTGTTGCCGGATGTCTTCGTGGTGGACTTGGCCGGAGACTTGGTAGATCCGCCGGTAGAGGTCTGGGGCTGCGGTAGAGGTCCCGGCTGAGCCGCTGGTGGCCTCGTCGTCGGCCTTCGCATCGTCACCGGAATCGTTACCGGAATCGTCACCGGAACTGTCGCTGTCGTCGCTGTCATCGCTGTCGTCGCCCGCGGCGCCTCCGCCACCGGCACCGGACGGCTTGCGTCGGCGGCGACCGCCACGACGCCGACGGCGGCGGGCGGCGGTGCTGGTGCCACCCTCACCCTGTTCGGCGTCGCCGTCCTCGGTCTCCTCGCCACTGTCACCAGTGGAGGCGCCAGTGGAAGCACCAGTGGAGGCCTCGACGTCAGACCCGCCCTGGTCCCCGTCCTCCGCAGCGGCGGGCTTGGACCTCGGCTTCTTGGCAGCCGGCTTCTTCTCCGGCGCTTGGAAGAGCACTGCCGCGGTGGGCGTCGAGTCCTCATCAGCGGCCTGATCGGCCTGATCGGCCGGGGGTCGTCTTCGAGCTAGCCGCCTTCTTGGCGGTCGTCTTCTTCGCAGCGGTCTTCTTCGCTGGGGCTTTCTTGGCCGCGGTCTTCTTAGCTGGGGCCTTCTTGGCAGCCGCCTTCTTCTTCGGCGCCGGCTTCTCCTCGGAAGTCGCGCCGGGGGGTGCTGCCTGGGTCTCAGAGGTGTCGACGGTGTCAACCGGAATGTCAACCGGGGTGTCAGCCATATGCTGCTCCTCCGCCCGCCGCCTCTCGGCAGTCCGGGCGTGTCCATCGCCGTCCAGATCCCCGCGAGGGGATCCGGCGACGCAAGCCTTCAATGGGACGACACCCTCCGCGGAGCGTCACTGTCGGCTCAGGCCTGCCTGCCGCGGTCGCTCGGTCCTGGCCCCATGTTCCATGTCTGGGTCCCGGGCGCCGGATCGCTGTCACCGATCCGTCCACCTGCGTCGCGGTCTGGCGAGGTCTCAACCTCCACCGTGCCGGGCCCGTCTGCGTGCTACGGAAACCGGCGAAAACGTCGTCGAATCGGTTGGTCGGGCTCCTCGTCAGAGGTGCGCCGCTGGGGGCCGATCTGTGGCGAGTATCGCACACCGCAGGTGAACGGTCGGTATCCCGACACAACCCGGGTCGGGCGATCCCTCAGCCTCGGGCGTCTACCCGAGCGGGTCGCCGACGGTGCGGTTGCTCTCGTCGAGCGGTCCCTGCGCGAGCCGGGTCAGCAGCGCCGTGGTCGGCGGCTGGAAGCCGGAGACCTCGGCGAGCCCGGACAACACGTCGTCGGGTCGTACCGCGGGCACGGCGTGTCGCAGCACGAGGGTCAGTGCCGGTTCGGTCCCACGGTCGGTGACCTCCAGCGCGACGACAGCGGCGCGGCAGTCGAAGGTGCGCAGGCCCTTCTTGGTCATCCGCTCCACTGGCACCGACTCGGTGTCCAGGAAGGTGGCAACCGCGGCACCGACGGCAGCCCGGTCGGCGCCGCGCAGCTCGACCAGCCACGAACTGGCGACCAGGAGGTCCGCGAGCGACCCGCCCGGCGACTCCGCGATCGCCGCGACGTCGAGACCGTCCGGCAGGGCGTCGTCGAGCGCGCGGCGTACGTCCTCGGGGTCGCGGCGTTCGGCCAGGCCCAGCTCCAGGTATTCGGCCTCGCTCGCCGCTCCTGTGGGGGATGCGCCGGCGTAGGAGATGCGCGGGTGCGGGTGGAAGCCCGACGAGTACGCCATCGGGATCTCCGCACGGACAACGGCCCGCTCGACGGCCCTGCTCACGTCGCGGTGGCTCGTGAACCGCAGTCGGCCGCGCTTCGCGTAGCGGATCCGCAGCCGTTGGACGGGCGGGGCCTGCTGCTCGGGCTGCTGACGACTCACGGTGGCTGATCGTAGGTCAACCGAGTCGGGCATCCTTCATCTGCGGGGAGGCGTAGACGTTGACGATCCGAACTCCGTCGAGCCACGCGGTGAGTCGCTCCGCCTCGGCTTGGAGCGCTGCCGTCGCCTCCGCCCCGACGTCGCGTCGCAACACCAGATGGACCACGGCGTCGTCGTCCTGCACCCAGCACCCGACGATCCGGCCGCCCCACCACGCGGTGTTGCCGGCGTTGCCGTTGCTGTCGAACAGGTACGGCGTGTCCGCCGGGTCGAGGTAGAACGCCCTCTCCTTCCAGCCCATCACGGTCGGGTCGAGCGTGGGCAGCAGCGCGGCCGAGGGTGCGAGCGGTTCGTCGGGCTCGAGGTCATCCGGCAGCACCCACCCGGTCCGACCGCCGTCGACGGTCACCGCGACCGCGCCGATGTCTGCGAGCGCCCGGCGAACGATCGCCTTCGTCGCGCCGAGCCACCAGACGATGTCGGTCTCCGTGCCCGGACCGAAGCTCGCCAGCCAGCGGCGCACCAGCTCGGCATAGCCCTTGTCCTCGGGCCAGGGCGCCGGCGGCTCGTCGAGCCAGCGATCGGTGCGCACCCAAGTCGGCTTGTTGAGCCGCCAGTGCCCGGCGTTGACGCCGCGCAGCACCCGACCTTCGGCACCGAGCGTGGTCATCACCCAGGCGCCGACAGGAAGTGCCCCACCCCATTTCTTGTCCGGAGCGCCCATCGTCAATCGCCCCTCGAGGGCCGGCACCAGACCGCGCAGCTCGCGGGTGGTCCGGGGCACCCCGTCCGCCATCGCCTCGAGCACGTCGGCGAACGTTGCGGCGAGCCACGCGTCCGGGTCGTCGGCCAGACCTGCCGCACCGATCCGCTTGGACAGCTGGTTGCGCTGCTGGACCGCCACCCGGGCGGCCGCGCTCCCCCACGCCGCCGGCAACAGGTCGCGTGGGAAAGCGAACAGCGTGCGGCGCATGGCGAGCTGCTTGACCAGCGTGCGTTCGTCGTACAAGGCGGCCTCGACGTCGCCGAGCGTCATCCCCGGCACCCGCGCCCTCAGCGCGAGGTGGACGGTGGCCGCCTCGGTTGCGTGGAGGACGGTCATCGCCCGGGTCGCGCTGAGCACGTCCGGGAGTCCGCAGGCGAGGCCCTGACGCCGAGCCAGCCGAGCTCGGCGCTCGCCGTCGTCGATGTGCCGCACCGGCTCATCGTCCCCGACGACACCGACATCCGTCCCGAACCACGAATCTGCCGTGCCACACCGTGGGTTGGCCTTACGCTGCTCCCCGTGAGCAACCCTTATGGCAACGACCCTTACGGCCAGCAGCCCCCGAACCCCTACGGCGGAGCACCCGGCGGCAGCTTCAACGAGCCCGCAAAGACCGACGGCGTCTCGATCGCCTCGTTGGTGCTCGGTCTGATCTGTTGCGCGCCCGTGGGTCTGATCCTGGGGTTCGTCGGCATCAAGCGCACCAAGGGCGGCCAGCGCAAGGGCCGGGGGTTCGCCATCACGGGCATCGTGCTCGGTCTGCTGGGGGTGCTCGTGTGGGTCGGCCTCGGAGTCGCCGCGATCGCCGGTGTCGCGTTCTTCGCGTCGGTCGTCGACCCGTCGGAGGCCGAGGTCGGACAGTGCGTGAACATCGACGAGGACGGCGACACCGTCCTGATGCGCGAGGCGGAGTGCAACGAGAAGCACGACGCCGAGATCGTCGGGGTCGCCGAGGTGACCGACGAGAACCTCGCCCAGGTCGAGGACCAGATGGCCGGCTACTGCGCCGAGGCCATCTCGGACGAGGACTTCGCCAAGCTCGCCGACTACCTCCAGGACATCCAGGCCGTCACGCAGGATCCCAACGACGTCGAGGTCGGCGACGACCTGGTCTGCTACGTCGAGCCCGGCGGCAAGCTCGACAAGCCGATCCTCTGAGCCGAGCGCGAGCAACGCCTCAGCAGCGGGGCCGGGCCGGCTGACCCGAAATCGCCCGCGGGCCGCCGCACGGCCCTACGCTGCGGACCGTGGGCCAGGGCCAGGAACCGTACGGCGACGGGGCCGGCTTCACGCCGTACCAGCCGGACGCGACGCCCGACGCCGAGCCGCCGGCCGAGCCCGCCCAGGAGCCGTTCGTCCCCTACGGGGGCGAGCCGGTCGTTCCGTACGGCGGCGCCTCCGGGCCGGCGTTCTACGCCACGACGACCGCGACGTCGACCGGGCGCCGGCTGCTGCCGTGGGTGATCGGGTTCAGCGTCCTGCTGGCTTTGTGCGGCGGCGGCGTGGCCGGCATCGTCGAGAGCATCGGCGGCGGCAGCGACGTGAGCTCCAGCAGCTCGTCCGACAGCGCTCAGCTGCTGGTCAACGACCTGGAGGCGGGCCAGTGCCTGATCGGCGCCGGCTTCGCGACCGACGAGCCGGTCTCGAACCTCGAGGTCGTGGACTGTTCGACCGCGCACGACGTGCAGGTGCTCGACGTCAACGTTCTCGACTCCGAGGAAGCCGCCGCCTACGACTTCGACGACCCTGCCAGCTCAGGCAAGGCGTGCACGCCGGTGCTCTCCGCCAGCCAGAAGGAGCTGTTGCAGGGGCGTGAGTACGGCTTGGTCGCGTTCACCGAGACCGGCAGCCCCGTCGTCGGCGACAAGGTCGCCTGTCTGTTGAAACGTACGGACAACCAGCCGATCCACGAGTTCCTGCCGGCACCGAGCCCGGAGTAGGTCGCTGCCGGCGTCAGACGACGCTGAGCGGCAGCAGCACCTGACCCGTGGGCCCGATCTGGATCTCGGTGCCCATCTCCGGGCAGACCCCGCAGTCGTAGCACGGGGTCCAGCGGCAGTCCTCGACCTCGACGTCGGACTCTCCCGAGGCGACGGCGAGCGCGTCCTCCCAGTCGGCCCAGAGCCAGTCCTTGTCGAGACCGGAGTCGAGGTGGTCCCAGGGCAGCACCTCGTCGTAGTCCCGGTCGCGTGTGGTGAACCAGTCGAGGTCGACGCCGGTGCCGTCGAGAGCGGACTCGGCGGCGGCGACCCAGCGGTCGTAGGAGAAGTGCTCGCTCCAACCGTCGAAACGGCCGCCGTCGCGCCATACCTGCTCAATGACCCGGCCGACCCGGCGGTCGCCGCGCGACAGCAGTCCCTCGATGATGCCGGGCTTCCCGTCGTGGTAGCGGAACCCGATCGCACGCCCGTACCGCTTGTCGGCCCGCACCGTCTCGCGCAGCTCGCGGAGGCGCCGGTCCGTGGTCTCGACGTCCAGCTGGGCAGCCCACTGGAACGGCGTGTGCGGCTTGGGGACGAACCCGCCGATGGACACCGTGCAGCGGATGTCGTTGCGGCCGGAGACCTCACGGCCCTTGGCGATCACCGCCTTGGCGAGCTCGGCGATCTGGAGCACGTCGTCGTCGGTCTCGGTCGGGAGGCCGCACATGAAGTAGAGCTTCACCTGGCGCCAGCCGTGGGAGTAGGCGGTGGCAACGGTCCGGATCAGGTCCTCCTCGGTGACCATCTTGTTGATCACCTTCCGCATCCGCTCGCTGCCGCCCTCAGGCGCGAACGTCAGTCCTGAGCGCCGACCGTTGCGGGAGAACTCGTTGGCGAGGGTGACGTTGAACGCGTCGACGCGCGTCGACGGCAGCGACAGCGACACGTTGGTGCCCTCGTAGCGGTCGGCCAGGCCCTTCGCCACCTCACCGATCTCGGTGTGGTCAGCGCTGGACAGCGACAGCAGGCCGACCTCCTCGAAACCGGTCTTCCTCACGCCGTTGTCGACCATCGCGCCGATCGTCTCGATCGAGCGCTCGCGGACCGGACGGGTGATCATGCCGGCCTGGCAGAACCGGCAGCCGCGCGTACAGCCGCGGAAGATCTCGACGCTGAACCGCTCGTGCACGGTCTCGGCCAACGGCACCAGCGGGTTGGCGGGGTAGGGCCACGAGTCGAGGTCCATCAGGGTGTGCTTGCGCACCCGGGCCGGGGCGCCCGCGCGCGCGGCGAGTACGGCGGCGATGCGCCCCTGGGCGTCGTAGGAGACGTCGTAGAACTGCGGAACGTAGACCCCGCCGCTCACGGCGAGCCGGCGCAGCAGCTCGAGCCGGCCACCGGGTGCGCCTTCGCCCTTCCACTCCCGGACGACTTCCGAGATCGCGAGCACGATCTCCTCGCCGTCGCCGAGGACCGCGGCATCGATGAAGTCCGCGATCGGCTCCGGGTTGAAGGCGGCGTGCCCGCCCGCGATCACGATCGGGTGGTCGTCGGAGCGGTCCACCGCATGGATCGGGATGTCGGCGAGATCGAGCGCGTTGAGCATGTTGGTGTAGCCCAGCTCGGTCGAGAAGCTCACGCCGAACAGGTCGAACGCGCCGACCGGACGGTGGCCGTCCACGGTGAACTGCGAGATCCCCTCCTCCCGCATCACCGCCTCCATGTCCGGCCACACCGCATAGGTGCGCTCGGCGAGGATCCACGGCCGCTCGTTGAGGACTTCGTAGAGGATCTGCACGCCCTGGTTGGGCAGGCCGACCTCGTAGGCGTCGGGGTACATCAGCGCCCAGCGGACCTCGGTCGACTCCCACTCCTTGACCACGGAGTTGAGCTCGCCGCCGACGTACTGGATCGGCTTGGACACCGACAGCAGGTGCGGCTCGAGGCGGGGGAAGAGGGACGCGGGCATGGGCCCAAGGGTACGGCGGAGCGTCGCCACCCCCGAATCCGACGAGCTACGGCGCCCAACCCTCGTCGCGGCCGAACCGCGCCAGCAGGTCGTGCTGCGCGTCGCCGTTGAGAGCGGCCTGGTCGCCGACCACGCCCGCGCCGCGATACATCTCCTCCCGCGAGGAGTACCAGTCCGCCAGCGCCGTCACCAGCTCCGGGTCGAGCCGGGCGTCTCGGCCCGTGGCGACCGCGAGGTCCCACCCGTGGATCAGGTGATCGGCGGCGAGCTGCCAGACGTACTCGTCCGCCCGCTCCTCGCCGTAGGACAGGTGCACGGTGTCCCGCTGCGGCAACAGGTCCGCGACCGCGGTCACCGCGGCGGCCGCCGCTGACCGGGCGGCGCCGGCCGGGTCCTCACCCAGCAGGTCGCCGTCGTAGCGGTCGCCGACGTCCTCGATCGTGCTCCCCTCCAGCAGCGGGACCGTCCACAGCTCCTCGCCGGTCACGTGGTTGACCAGCGCCCGCACGTCCCAGTCTGCGCAGGGGGTCGGCTCGGTCCACTGGTCCGCGCCGACGGTGTCGACGCACGACCGCCACCAGTCGACGGTCCTGCGGTGCATCTCCTCGGTGTCCATCACACCAGTCCTCTCTCGAAGGCCAGCCGTGCCTGGGCCAGCCACCAGTCGAGTCCGGAACGCTCGCGCGCCCGGACAGCTTCATCGGGGTGTTCGACGATGTCGAGCGCCTTGTTCCAACCCAGCCACGCGAGGGCAGCGAGGAGCGACAACTGCCACGCTGCCTCGTCGTGGTCGGCACCGGCCACCTCGCGTTGGATCGCGGCGAACTCGTCGAACGTCACGTCGAGGATGTGACCGCCGCCGGCGAGCAACCGGGCGACGTCGATCTCGGCCGGCCCGACCGTGGCCAGGCCCCAGTCGAACAAGGTCACGGCATCCGCCTCCAGGGCGAGGTTGACGGTCGAGGCGTCTCCGTGGAGCAGCGTCGAGGGTCTGGCCTCCAGTGCCCGCACGAGCGGGGTGCCGTCGAGCGCCAGCGACAGCACCCGCTGGCCGACCTCATCGGGAGCGACCTCTGCGAAGTACTCCCAGCCACGCAGGGCCGCGTCGATGAGACCGATGCCGGCGAACGGTCCGATCCGGTCGGGCTCGAAGATCCGCAGGATTGCGTCGAGCCCGGTCGGCATCACCTCGAATCGGCCGTGATACGCGGCGTGGAAGTCCGACAACCCGCTCAGGACGAACCGGATCTGGTCGGGCGAGAGGATGTCGTTCCACCCGAGCACCGCCCCGCCGAGGTCACGCATCACGACCACGCCGCAGCCGTCGTCGTACCAGGCGCCGAGGATCGGGTGCCGCACCGTCGGTGGCAGGTGATCGAGCACGCCGCTGAGGAAGATCTCGACCTCACGACCGTGGTCGTCACCGACCATCTGCATGACCAGGTCCGCGGCCGGGTCGTAGCGCTTCACCACCACGCGGCGGCCGTCGGCCAGGGTCAGCCGCTCGAGGGCAGCCCCAGATCGTCCGTCCTCCCCCAAGCGTCCCTGCGCGGTCGCCGAGTCGAGCGCGGCCCGGTCGATCAGCGCCCCCATGAGCACCATCGTGCTCCTGATCGACCGGTCGCGCATCCTCCTTCGAGCTAGTCCGTCAGCTCACCGACGTGTCGTCGATGACGAAGCTGGTCTGCAGGCTGTAGTCCTCGGTGCCGGTGAACTTCACCGTCACCGTCTGCCCCGCGTAGCCGGCGAGGCTGAACGACTTCAGGACGTAGGACGAGTTCTTGTTGAGGTTGGAGTACGTCGCGAGCGTGGTCGTCGTACCACCGGCGACGACCTGGACCTTGAGCGTGTCGTACGCCGTCGACGTGGTGGTCTCGGCCGAGTCGATCCGGATGTAGAAAGCCAGCGTCTTGGTGCCGCTCGACGGGAGGGTCACGCTCTGGCTGAGCGTGTCGGTGTTGCTCGATCCGTAGCCGTTGAGCCATGCCTTCCACGAGCCGGTCCGGGCCGGGCGGCTGGTCGAGCTGGTGATCACGCCCGACGTCGAGCTCCAGCCGGTGTTGCCGGACTCGAAGCCCGGGTTGACCAGCAGGTTGCCCGACGGCGGGGGCTCGGTGGTGCCCTCGAGGGTGTAGAGCAGCCGGTTCGGCGAGCCGGTGCCGGGGTTGGTGACCTTGCCGGTGGTCGCGTTGGAGGTCAGCCAGGACGAGACGGCTGACGGCGACGCGGTGGCGTGGGTCTGGAGGTAGAGCGCCGCGGCACCGGTCACGTGCGGCGTCGCCATCGACGTACCGCTGATGGTGTTGGTGGCGGTGTTCGAGGTGTACCAGGCCGAGGTGATGCTCGAGCCCGGCGCGAAGATGTCGAGGCACGAACCGATGTTGGAGAAGCTCGACCGCGCGTCACTGCTGGTCGTCGAGCCGACGGTGACCGCTGCCGGGACCCGCCCCGGCGAGCCGTTGCAGGCGTTGGCACCGTTGTCGTTGCCGGCGGCCACGGCGTAGAAGACGCCGTCGTTGATCGAGTTGTTGACAGCAGCGTCCAGCGACGAGGAGACGCCGCCGCCGAGGCTCATGTTGGCGACCGCCGGGCCGCTGGTGTGGTTGGAGGTGACCCAGTCGATGCCGGCGATCACGCCCGAGTCGGTGCCGCTGCCGTTGCAGTCGAGCACCCGGACGGGGATGATCGTGGCGCCCTTGGCAACGCCGTACGTCGTACCACCGACGGTGCCGGCCACGTGGGTGCCGTGCCCGTGGCAGTCGGTGGGGGTGCCCCCGATCGCCGAGTAGCCGGGAGCGGTGCGGCCGGTGAACTCGTTGTGCGTCGTGAGCACGCCGGTGTCGATGATGTAGGCCTTCACGCCCGAACCGGTCGCGTCGTAGTGGTAGGTCGAGTTCAGCGGCAGGTTGCGCTGGTCGACGCGGTCGAGACCCCAGGTGGCGCCGGTCTGGTCGCCGTCGATCGAGACCCGACGATCCGCCTCGATGTAGGCGACAGCCGGGTTGGCGCGCAGCGCCCGGACCGCACGGTTCGGCAGCTTCGCAGCGAAGCCCTTGAGGGCGGTCCCGTACTGGTAGGTGATCCGGCCGCCCTTGTCGACGGCGACCTTGCGGGCGTCGGCCGCGACGGTGCGCGACGACTGCCGGTTGAGCACGACGATGTAGCGACCATCGATTGCGCCGGGCGCCGAACGTCCGACGACCGGCGCCCGGTGGTCGTCCTGGACCGCGACCTGGTAGCTCGCGGGTGCCCCGGGGGCGGCGCCGGAGGGGGTGGCGGCACCGACGAGGGCACCTCCGGTTGCAAACGCGACGGCGGCCGTCGCCAACGCCCGCGTGATGACGCGGGGGGTTGCTGTGGACATGTGTGTCACCTTGGTGTTTCGGGCGGCCCGGGTAGGACCGCGGCGTCGGGCGCCCGATCGGGCACCCTCGCGGAACCTAGTGACGCGGTGTTCCCGCCGCCTACGCTCAGCTTCTTGCACTGCACGTTCTCGCACGGCCACCCGGCAGAATGATCAGGTGCGTGGTTCTCTCGTGGTTCTCCCGGTCGTCGTCACGTCGCTCGTCCTCGGCGGCTGCTCGGGCGGCGAGCCGGCCGCCGACCCCGGTCGGATCGTGGTCAACCCGCCGGCGGAGGGCTCCGGCCACACCCACGCGCCCGGGGAGAGCGACGCCGTGCCCATCGGCGACGGCACCCGCGCCGCGGCGGGCGGCTACCGGCTGGCGGCCGTCCGACTCCCCCGCAACACCGACGGTCCGGGTGAGATGTCGTTCCGGATCCTCGACCGCGCCGGTGAGCCGTTCTCCGACGTCGTCGAGGTGCAGACCAAGCTGCTGCACCTGTACGTCGTGCGCTCGGACTACGCGGTCTACCGCCACGTCCACCCGACCATCGGCGACGACGGCACCTGGACCGCCCGGGTTGACCTCGGCGAGCCCGGCGACTACCGGGTGATCGCCGACTTCCAGCCCACCGGAGCGGACCGGCCGGTCGTGCTCGGCAGGATCGCAGCCTTGCCCGGCCCACTGACGGACGTACCGCTGGACCAGGGCGACGACGGCGTGGTCTCGGTCGCGGTCGACGGCACCGGCACCGCGGGGGACGACGGCCGGCTGCACCTGTTGGTGACCACGACCGACGGCGGGCCGGTGACGCTCGGCTCCTACCTGGGAGCAGCGGCCCACGTGTCCGGCTTCCGCACCACCGGGGACGGGGCCGACGACGCCGTGTTCGTCCACGTGCACCCCTACGGCGAGCCCGAGGTCACCGACGACGGCACCCGGTTGACGTTCCACACCGCCTTCACGAAGGCCGGCGACTACCAGTTCTTCGTCCAGGTCCGGGTCGACGGCCTGCTCCACACGGTGCCGGTCACGGCGAGCGTCGACCCCTAGCTCGTTGTTCAGTCCACCTGGATGGTCAGGGTCGTGACCGGGTTGACGAACTCGTCGATCCGCAGGCTGACCTGCACCTCCCACTCCCCCGGTCTCGGGAAGGTGACAGTGGCGAGGAAGGTGCCGGCCCCGGTCGGCGTGACCGGCACCGCGCCGAGGTCGAGGTCGCCGCTGCGGAGGGACACCTCGGGACGCGCAACCACGTCGATCGGCTCGCCGCTGAGATCCTGGATCTGCACGGTCAGCTGCCGTTGTCGCCCCGGCACGGCATCCAGGACCGCGAGCACCTGCACCTCCTCGACGAGGGCCTTCGCGACGTTCGTCGTCGACGCCGCCGGCACCGCGACCGGCTCGGCGCGCGGCGGCTGCTCGACCAGGAAGCCGGTGACGCCCACCAGGCCGACCAGCAGCGCGGCCTCGAGCACGACCACCCGCCGGACGGCGTACGTCGCCCGGCGGCGGGTCTCGTGCGGGCCGTCGGTCACTCGCGGCAACACCCGGTAGCGGTTGACCGCAGCCACCGCGGCCACGACCAGCGCGATTCCGACCTTCACCAGCAGCAACCGGCCATAGGTCGTGTCGACCAAGCCGGTCCAGGATCCGAGGATCCGCCAACCCAGCAGCACGCCGGCACCGGCGAGGACGGCGAGCAGCGCGGCGGCCACGGTCGAGAACCGGCTGAGCACGAGCGCGCCCTCTCGCTCGCGCCCGGCGAGGGACGGCAGAACCACGGCCAACCCCACCAGTCCGCCGAGCCAGACGGCTCCGGCGCTGAGATGAAGTGCATCGGTCAGGACCAGGAGCGACACCGGCTCGTAGGCGCGGGTGTGCCCGACCAGGGCCGGCGACCACACGGCGATCCCGGCACCGATGTCGCCCGTCAGCGACGGTGTGGGCCGCCCCGCCAGGGCGACGGCCAGGCCGAGGCCGAGGGCTTGCAGGGCGAGGACGGTGACGTCGTCGCCGACCAGCTGCGGGTCGAGCGACGCGGCCTCGAGCAGCCCGCCCACCCCCGCCCCACGTTGGTAGGCGCCGGACACCGCGACCGCGACCGCGGCGACGGCCACCGCTGCGCCGGCCGAGACCCGCTGAACCAGCAGCAGGCGCCGTCGTACGGCGTCGTGCAGGCGGATCCCGCGTGCGGTCCAGGACAAGAAGATGGTGAGCCCGCCGGCGAGCAGCAGGGCGAGGTAGGACAGCGCCTGGACGACGCTGGCGATGCTGCGCATCCCGGAGTCGTCGGTGGTCGGCGCGTCGCGGGGCGGGACGACCGTCTCGCTCGGCGCCCCGACGTGGAAGGTCAGCGAGCCGGCGACCGGGTGGCCGTCGGACGACACGGCACGCCAGGCGATGACATAGGTGCCGTCGTCGAGGTCGGCGGGCAGGTCGGCGGTCATCACCTCGTCGCGCGCGGAGGCGTCGACCGCCACCGCCTCGCCGGTCGCGTCGTAGGCCCGGAGCGAGTCGCCGGCCAGGGAGACCGGCTCGTCGAACGTGAAGGTGACGACGTCGGGTGCCTCGGGCACCACGGCGCCCTCGGCCGGGTCGGTCGAGACCAGCGAGGCGTGCGCCGACGCCGGCGCGCCGGCCGAGCCCACGAGGAGCCCGGCCAGCAGCCCCGCCGCCAGCGCACGCCGGATCACGGTTGCTACGCCTTCCGGCTCCGGGCCAGGGCGGTCCCGCCGACCACGATGCCGGCGATACCGGCGCCGAGTCCGGCGAGCGCGAGGCCGTTGCCGTCCCCGTCCTCGTTGTCGTCCTCCTCGGACTCCTCGTCCGACCCGGCGTCCGACCCGGCGTCCGACCCGGGGTCGTGGCCGTGACCGTCACCCTCAGCAGCGGTGATGGTCACCAGCGGCGCGGGGAACTCCAGCTCCTCGGCGTCCTGGTCCTCGGCGGCCACCTCGGTCCAGGGGTTCTCACCCTCCTCGCAGGTCTGTACGACGGGGAAGGCGAGCGTCTCGCCCTCCGCGTCAGGCAGCTGCAGCGAGAGCTCGAAGGTGTCGCGCTGGCCGTCGGGAAGCGGGGTCCGGGCCGTGTAGACGACCTGGTCCACGCGCTCGGTGATCTCGTTGCCATGGGCGTCGGTGATCGGCTCGTCGAGCTGTTCCATGACCTTCTCGACCGTCCAGAACGGGTTGCGGGTCGGTGTGACGGCGTAGATCTCCTCCGGCAGGTCGATGGCGATCGTGGTCGTCGGCGAGTCGTCGCAGCCATGACCGGCGCTGAACGTGAGGACCGCGTAGGAGCCGGCCGCCGTGGTGCTCGGGGTGACCGTGACGTGCGCGGACGCCGGAGCGACCGCGAGGGCCAAGGCGCCGGCCGCGCCGGCGGCGGGCAGGGCGATGCGTCGGATGTGCATGTGGTGTTCCTTCTGAGAGTGGGGTTTCCGGTGTGCGCGCGGGCGCGGCCGACCACCGACCCTCACCGGAGTTGTGCGGCAGGTTCGGTCAGGCGGCCACGGGCAGCGCTCGCGGCGGCCCGCGCGTCGGCAACGCCGCCACCGAGCGACCGGCCGGCACCGGCCTGCTGAGACCTGCTGTGCACCGCGAACGGTGCGCAATGGCGAGTGGGCGCGATGCCACCCAGCCGAGCAGCACGTCGATCGCCCGCCGTCGCAGCACCCAGGCGAGCGCGGCCACGAGCCCGGCCGCCAGGTGCGCGAGCAGCATCGGCCAGCTCAGGCCCAGGATCGCGTCGACCCCTGAGCCGTGCGGGTGGGCGCCGGAGCCCGCCGTGAGCGCGACCAGCCACGCGTGCAGCAGGACCTGGAGCCCGACGAGAGCGGGCACCATCACCCGCACCGGAATCCGGCCGCGCAGCACCAGCAGGCTGGCGCCGTACGCCGTCGCACCGATCGCGAGCAGCCAACCCGCCGACGGCAGCACACCGCCGGCAGCGGTGTGCGCGATCGCCAGCGCGGCCGTGGTCTCCGCGGCGGTGAGCCCTGCGGACAGGCGGACCCCGGCTCGGGGCACCTCGCGCAGGATCAGCACGTGGTCATCATGCCGGACCACCGGTCGGCGGCAGGCGCCGACCGGTGGCCCGAGGCGGTCAGCCGATCCACACGTCGTCGACGAGGAACGTCGTCGACAACGCAAAGTCCTCGACGCCGACGAACCGCAGCTCGACCGTCTTGCCGGCAAAGGCGCTCAGGGAGACGGTGCGCCGGACGTAGCCCGCCGAGTCATTCAGGTTGGACAGGGTCATCACGGTGGTCGACTTCCCGTTGGCGACGACCCGCACGTGGAGCTTGTCGAAGGCCGTGCTGCCGAACTCGTCGGTCGTGATCTTGGTGTAGAAGCGCAGGGTCCTCGGTGCGTCCGGCAGCACGATGCCCCGCTGGCCCAGCATGTCGGTCGCTGCGGTGCCGTACCCGTTCAACCACATGTGGCAGGCGCCGGTACGGGGAGCCGGGTCGCCGTCGTCGCACCCGATGGTCCACTCCGTGCCCTGCCAGATTCCCGGGCCCGACTCGAACCCGGGCTGCTTGACCAGGTTCGACGACGCCGGCGGAGGCGGCGCGACGTTGGTGCTGGCGAACTTGGAGTACAGCAGCTTGTTGGGGGAGCCCGCTCCGGGATTGGTCACCTTGTTGGAGGTGGCACTGTTGCGGACCGCGTCGGCCACCGCGGCCGGAGTCGCGGTCTTGAAGCTCTGCAGGTAGGTCGCGACCACACCAGCAACGTGCGGGCTCGCCATCGAGGTGCCGTTCTCGACGTGGAGGGCGGTGTCGGAGGTTGCATACGTCGACAGCACCTGTGATCCCGGAGCGAACAGGTCGAGGCAGGTGCCCCAGTTGGAGTACGACGCCCGCGCGTCCGTGTAGGTCGTGGCCCCGACCGTGAGCGCCGCGGGGGCGCTGGCGGGCGAGACGGTGCAGGCGTCGACGTTGTCGTTGCCGGCTGCGACGACGAAGGAGACCCCGTCGGCGATCGCGTTGGCGACCGCCGTGTTGATGGCACTGGAGAAGCCGCCGCCGAGGCTCATGTTCGCGACGGCCGGCTGGTTGGGCAGGTGGTCGCTGGCGACCCAGTCGACCCCCGCGATGACGCCGGCGTTCGACCCGCTGCCCTCGCAGTTGAGGACGCGGACGGCGACCAGGCTGACCTTCTTCGCGACGCCGTACTTGGTGCTGCCGACGGTGCCGGCGACGTGGGTGCCGTGGCCGTTGCAGTCGAGCGAGCCCAGCCCGTCGCTGATCGAGCTGAACCCGTGGCTCGCCCTGCTGCCGAACTGCGCGTGCGTCCGCCGGATGCCGGTGTCGATGATGTAGGCCTTCACCCCGGCTCCGGTCCGGTCGTAGTGGTAGGACCGGTTGAGCTTCCTGCTGCGCTGGTCGATCCGGTCGAGGCCCCACGGCGGGTCGAACTGGTCGCCGAGAGCGACCACCGTCCGGTCGGCCTCGACATAGGCGACGTCCGGGTTGTTCTCGACGGCCTCGAGCGCGCGCTCGGGAAGGCGGGCGGCGAACCCGCTGAGCGCGTGGTCGTAGGCGAACAGGATGTCGCCGCCGGCGCGGCGCGCGTCGCTGCGCGCATCGCGGGTCGCTGCGACGCCCGCGCGCTCCTTCATCACGACGATGTACTGCCCGTCGATGACCCGGCCCGCGCGTTCCTGCACCGCCGGGGTGCGGTCATCGTTCCGGTCGGGTTGGGACACGGCCCCTGCCGGGTCGTGGCTGACAGCCGCCAAACCACCGGCGGCGAGGAGTGCGGCGAGCAGCCGCAGCGCACCGGAGCGTGCGCGCTGGGATCGTTCCATGGGGACATCTCCTGCTGGTCGAGGGCGGCCCCGATGGTCGCCCTGGGTGCTGAGTAGGTGGACCGATGCTCGCACCGCACGCGGCGGTCGGCAGGGGAACTCCGGAGATCCCGTCAAAGATCGTTCGCAAGAACGAGGCGGCGCCGCGCGCCGGTGCGTCCGGGCCCCGCCGCCGGTCGCTCAGCCGACCTGCGCCTCGGCATTCGCGATCAGGGCCTTGACCACATCGATCGCCCGGATCCGGCCGCTGACGACACCGGTGCTGCCCGGGTCGAACTCGATCGCGGTCGGCACGCCGATCAGCAGGCCGTCGTTGTCGACCGCCATCCCGCCGGAGTTGCCGGGAGCGATCCGCGCGTCGGTGTCGAACTCGGAGTGCGGACCGAGCTCGGGATCGTTGAGCACCGTGGAGATGTCACCGGAGGTGACGGTGATCGACTCGCCGGGGCCCGCGACCGCGGGGAACCCGAGCACCGTCACGTCGTCGCCGGCGCGGACCTCGGCCGAGCTTCCGATCGGAACGGTCGGCAGGTCCACCACGCCGTCGAGGTCGGAGCCGTCCGCCTGCGCGTAGATCTGGATGACCGCCGTGTCGGCGACACCGTCCGCCGCGACGACCCGAGCGCGGTACTCCGGCGGCGCGGTGGCGTCGGTGTCGCCGTCGGTGATCGAGATCAGCAGGAACTCCGGGTTCGCGATCGCGGCCTCGGGCCCGTACTGCTCGACGATCCCGGGCGACTCCGGCGCCGCGACGTGCGCGTTGGTGAGGATCAGGCCGTCCGACCGGATGATCGAGCCGGATCCGCCGTAGGCGAACTTCTGTTCGGGGTTCTCCAGCGAGTGGCTCTCCGCGACGATCTGCACGGTCGCCGCCTTGGCGGCATCGAGCTCGGCGTCGGTCAGCTCCTCCGGTGAGCCCGAGTCCGCCACACTCGGGGACGTCGGCGCGGAGCTGTCCGACCCGCCGGGGATGGGTTCGCCGTCGTCGCGGCCCAGCACCACGGCGACCGAGGCGATGCCCAGGATCAGGAGGAGTACGCCGGCAGCGATCCCCCCGATCAGCACGTTGCGCCCGAGCCGACGACGTGCGATCCGCTTCTCCTCCTCGACGGCCGAGAGGATCGGCACCAGGGTGACCTCGGGACCGGCGACGGGGTGCCCGAGCCGTAGCTCGGTGCGGTCGTCGAACCTCTTGGTGGTGATCCGGCGACCGTCGAGGAAGGTGCCCTCGTTGGACTGGTTCGCGTAGGTCCACCCGCCGGGAACCCCGGTCACCGTGCCGTGCCTGCGGGACGCGGCAGGGTCCTTCAGGACCACGGTGCAGTCGGGCAACCGGCCGATGGTGATCTGTGCGGGGTGGCGGAACCGGTGCTCCTGTCCTTCCGCGACGAGGAGCAGGTCGGGGCCGGAGCGCACCGGGGGGCCGTCCGGCGAGGCTCCAGCGGCAGGCTGCGCGGCGAGGACCTGCGTCTGGTCGAGGCCCGCCGGGATCACCGGCGGCGGTGGAAGCGGCGTAGGAGGCGGCGTGGGAGGCGCGGATGACGCGGGAGACGCGGGCGGCGCGGGCGGCGCGGGAGGCGCGAAGCGGGATGGGGGCACCGGTCGCTCGCCGGGCATGGGTGGCATCGTCGGCTCGCCGAACGACTCGGCCGGCGCGGGCGGTGGCGGCGGAGCCGGCGAGCGCACGGACGCCTTCTCCCCCTCCGAGGCCATTGCCTCCGGGGTGATGGTCAGCTCCGAGCCGGCGGCGACCGGGCCGCAGCGGACGAGGGTGCGACCCCGGATCGTGTGCTCGACGACGCGAGTGCCGTTGACGTAGGTGCCGAACTGGCTGCCCGCGTCGACCAGCACCCACGACCCGTCGACGGGCCTGAGCTCGGCATGCTGCCGGGAGACCGAGGCGGCGGTGAGGACGACCTCCGCGTCGATCGCACGACCGATCCTGATCACGGAGTTCCCCTCGAGGCGGAGGACCCGACCGTCCACCTCGACCACCAACGGAGACATGGCCACCAACCTAGGCGGGGGCGCCGGGGGGACCCCCGGCCGGCCGTCGTACCTGGACAGTGGCGTTGCGGATCTGGATCCGCGCCCCGGCGACGAGCTCGATGGTGCGATCGGGTTCGAGCACGAAGCTCTGGCCGCCGGGATAGGCCACGGGCCAAGCGAAGTCGGACGCGTTGTGGAGTCCCCACCTGTCGGGAGCCTCCGGGTGTTGGCGCAGCGCGCCGAGGACGACGGGGTGGTCCACCCCGGAGGCGAGGTGGTCGGACCGGATCGCAGCCTGTGGACCGACGGCAACCGTGCGACGCCCGACGTGGAGGAGGTACGGCGGCCGCACCAGGGTGCCGTCCTGCCAGCACACCGGCTCCGGCTCGCCGTTGCTCCAGAAGTTGGTGGTGCCGCAGGTCGGGCAGGCGAGCAAACCGTCACGGAGCCGGTCCATGGCCTTGATCCACTGACCCTCGGTGATCCGCGCGCCCGGCCTGGAGATGCCGTCGACGAAGGCCTGGACGAAGAGGTCGCGGAGGAACTGCGGATAGATCTTCCAGTACTGCTGGACGATGTCGGCCGGCCTGTTGGAGTCGTCGGTGGGGTGCATGCAGAAGAGCGGTTCCGTGCCGAAGTGGGTCATCAGCCAGTGGGCGTCCCGCATCCCGGCGTCGGTCCGCTTCCCTTCGAGCGGGTGCCCGAGGAACAGCGAGTAGAACAGCAGCACGGCCAGCGAGTGCCGGTCGGTGTCGGTGTTGGGCAGGGTCCGGTACGTCGTGTCGCGGACCACCTCGGGTGCCATGAAGTACGGCGTCCCCAGCACCCGCCCGGTGCCGTTGTCGATGCCGACGTTGTCGTTGTCGCAGATGAGCACGTCGCCGCCGACGGGGTCGAAGAAGACGTTGCCGAAGGAGATGTCGCGATAGCAGAGTCCCCGCGCGTGCAGCCGCAGGAAGCTGTAGCTCAGCTGGCGGCACAGCTCGATGATCGAGGAGAACGAGACGTCGAGCGGGTTGCCGTCGCGGTCGGCGTTGAGCAGGAGATAGCTGAGCTCGAGGTAGCTCGGGTCCCGAAGGTGCATGACGTAGCCGAAGCTCGGCTGGCTGTGGACCCGGGCCATGCTCAATGGCCAGAGGAAGCGCCGGTGCGGTGAGCCGATCTCGACCAGTTGCTGCATCTCCTGGTACTGCTCGGTCGTCGCGCTCTCGGGCTTGTACCACTTCAGCGCGAGCGGCTCTCCGGTGTCGCGGCGCACCTCGAAGACGTAGCCCTGGCCGCCCTGGCCGAGAAGCGAAGTCACCCGGGCGCGACCCAGTGGTCCGAGGTCGACCTCGACGCCCTCTGCCAGCACCATGGGTGTCGCCGACCTCCGTGCCTCTCGTTCCGCCGCCCGAACCCCACCAGAACGGGGGTGCGTGTGTGACAATCTATAGCCTGAGCAGTTATGGCGGCGTCCAAACCCGGTATCAGGAGATGGCATGAGTGACCGCTTGGGCGGCGCGTTGGCGCGCAAGCCCCTTCACTTCATCTTCGTCCTGGACGTGTCCGGATCGATGATGCGCGGCGGCCGGATCCAGGCGCTCAACAATGCGATCTCCGAGGTGCTGCCCCACCTCAAGGACGAGGCCCGGGCCAACCCGCACGCCGAGATGCTGATCCGGGTCCTCGCCTTCGCCAACGAGCCGCGCTGGGTGATCGAGGAGCCGACGCCCGTCGACCAGATCCACTGGGAGCGCCTCGAGGCCGTGCCCCGTGGTTTCACCGAGCTCGGCAGCGCCCTGATGACGCTGACCGACGCGCTGGCCACGCTCGACGAGGGCACCAGCGCCTATCCCCCGGCGATCATCCTGGTCTCCGACGGTCGCCCCACGCAGAGCAGCGGCGTCACCTTCGCGGAGGGGATCCAGGCCCTCCTCAACAACCGGTGGGGAGCGACCGCGGTCCGTCTCGCGCTCGGCGTCGGTCGTGACGCCGACATGCACTCGCTGCGCCGCTTCATCGGCGACGAGGACGTGCCGCTGCTGCGGGCGGACAACCCCGAGCAGCTGGTCGAATACATCGTCTGGGCTTCCAAGGCCGCCAGCAAGGTCGCGTCCCGGCCCGTCGTCGGCGGCGGCGGCCTGACCGCAGTGCCGCCGAGCCCGATCGGCGACCCGATCTGGAGCACCCTCGGGTGAGCTACGAGGGCCGGGGCATCAGCGCCGGATCGAGAGCCACCGGCGGTTCGCGGTGGACGGTCCTCTCCGCCTCCCGGATCGGATCGGTGCACCTGCGCGACGAGCTTCCTCTGCAGGACGCGGTCCACACTTGGAGTGACGGCGCCCAGGCAGTCGTGGCGGTCGCCGACGGCCACGGGCACCGGGCCCACTTCCGCAGCGACGTCGGTGCCGCACTCGCCGCCGTCAGCGCGGTCGAGGAGCTGCGGCGCGTGGTCGGCGACCTGTCCGACCCGGAGACGGCCGGTGACATCGTGACCGCCGCCGCCGCGGCGATCGTCGAAAACTGGACGTCGAAGGTCCGCCACCACATCGAAGCCAATCCGTTCGACCTCGCCGACCGGCACACCGCCGTTTCCCCGGACCTGATGCGGCCCTACGGCACCACGCTGCTCGCGGCGGCGGTCTCCGGCGACCTGCTCGTCGTGCTCCAGATCGGCGACGGTGACGCCGTCCTCGTGACCGACCAGGGCGAGGCGCTGCGCGCGGTTGCCGACGACCCTCAGCTGGACGGGATGCACACCAGCTCGCTCTGCGAACCGCAGCCCCTGCGCGCGCTCCGGACCGCGGTCGTCGATACCCGGGTCGAGGACGTCGCGCTGGCGTTCCTGTGCACCGACGGCTTCGGAACCTCCCGGGTCGATACCGAGGGCTGGTGGCGGCAGACCGGCGAGCAGCTCGTCGAGTTCGGACGCAGCCGCGGCCTCGACTGGATCGCCGAACAGCTGCCCTCGTGGCTCGACGAGCCGGCCCAGATCGGCGGCGACGACACCTCGATGGTGATCATCGCGCGCAGCAACCTCGGCGCCGGCGCGACCGAGCGACCGGTCGGGCCCACGCCCACGCTCTCCCCCGAGCTCGCCGACACGATGGACGTGCCCTAGAAGATCAGGTCGTAGAGCTTCTCGGGGTCGGCTTTGCCCTTGTCATACATCTGCAAGTAGCAGCGGCAGTCCAGGTCGTCGATATAGAGGACGCCGTAGTCGGTGCCGCTGTCCTGCTCCTCGATGTAGCCGAAGATCTTGCCCTGCTCGGGCTCGTCGTCGTCCTGCTGGCCGTTGCTGTTGTCGTCGTTGTACCAGTAGTCCACGACCAGGTCGCCGTCCTGCCCGGTCAGGGTCTTGGCGTTGCTGCGGTAGCGCCGCAGGTCGTTGACCTTGCCGAACTTGCCGACCCAGGTGCGACGTCCCGACCGGCGGCACTCGCTCTCCTCGGACTCGCCATCGATCTCCGTCGGGATCCGCTGGCAGTTGACAATGTCGAACAGGGTGTTGAAGTCCTTGACCGCGATGTCCGTCGGACCGTCGGGGGGCGTGACCGTCGCCGACACCGCGACGAAGGCCGGGTCGAGCTGGTCGGCCTTCACACCGGTGTTACCGGTGAGCTCGGCCGACTGCACGCCCGCCTGGCTGTCCCAGTAGAGGATCGGAGGGGCGGTGCTCTCCGGTTCGGCCGTGGTCGGGTCGAACCGGTAGTAGGCGCCGGACTCGACGTCGGAGACGATCGTGCCCTCGGCGGCGTTGAGGCGCCGTTGCCGGGCCGCCTGGAGCTCCCCGACAGAGGCGTACGTCGTCAGCTGGAGCGTGCCGTTCGGGAACGTGCATTGGATCTTCTCGGTCTGCCCTGACTGGGCGTCCGCGGCCGCACAGCTGTCCATGCCCGACGTCACCATCGACGCCAGGCTCTGGTAGCGCTCGTTGAGCGCCTCGAAGGACACGTCCGGGCCCTCGATCTCGGACGTGGTGGGGCCGCTGGTGGCCCCGGGGTCGTCGTTGGCGTCGTCTCCGCCGGAGAGCTGGACGATCGCGACGATGCCGCCGCCGACGATCACGACGAGCGCCAGGGCACCGACCAGGAACGGCCAGACCTTGCGCTTCTTGCGCGGAGCGGCGTGGCTGTAGCCGCCGTACGGCGCCGTCGGCGGCGGCGGAGCGCCGTAGGACGCGACCGGGACCTGCGTGGGGGCGGGGCCGGGCAGGCTCGGACCCGGGGGCGGGGCGGGGGCACTGCCTTGAGCGGGCGGCGGCAGCATCGTCGCCGGACCGGCCGGAGGCGGCTCCGAAGTCGAGGCGTGCTGGGTGCGGTAGCTGCGCACCTGGGTGTCGGAGACCTTGCCGGTCGCGTAGCCGAGCACCGCGAGGGCCCACATGGCACCGCCGACGTCGGCGCTGCCGCGGTCGCGGGCGAGCCGGCCACCAGCCTCGCTCACGGCGCGGTCGGCGTCCGCCCCGCTGTCGAGCATGCTCATCATGCCTTGGAAGGCACCGAGTCGAACCGCGTCCACGAGGAGGTTGATGTCACCGGTGCTCGCGCTGTCCTCGTCGAGGTAGTCGTCGAGCGCACCCCGGAAGCTGTCAGCGTCGTTGAACAGCTCCCGGCCCTGGCTCCGACCCAGGGCATAGAGGCTTTCGTGCAATTCCATGAATCTCCCCAATGGTGATCTCGTCGCTGGAGCGGCGAGAGGATCCTAGTTTGCCCACAGCGGCTGGCGCGTCACCGCTCCCCTTGGCTCTCAGACCCCGGCCCCGGCGGCGATGCCGGAGGCGCGCTCGGCCACCTCGGCAGCCGTCCGCGGACGGGCAGTCACGTCGGTGGCGAGGCAGGCGCCGATCAGCTCGGCGGCCGCCGGCGACAGGTCGGGTGCGAGCGCCGGCTGCGACGCCAGGATCGACCGCACCAGCAGCAGCGGCTCGGTGCTCCGCAGGTCGCCGTAGACGCCCCGCCCGGTCAGGGCATAGTGGAGGCAGGCGCCAAGCGACCAGATGTCGCTCGCCCGCGAGGCGGCCCCGCCGAGCATGATCGCCGGATCGGTGAACTCCAGCCCGATCTGGCCCAGGCCGGTCATCACCATGCCCGGGGACAGCAGCTGTGAGAGTCCGAGGTCGGCGAGCCGACCTCCGTCCTCGGCGATGAGGATGTTGGCCGGCTTGATGTCGCGGTGAGCGATGCCGCGCTCGTGCAGCGCGTGGGCTGCGAGCGCTGCGTCGCGGACGGCGGCGACGGCTCGGCCGGGATCGAGCGCCAGGTTGGGCTTCTCGAGCGACCCGAGCGGGAGGTACTCCATCGCGTAGTAGAACGCGCCGCCGTGCCGGCCCGCGTCGTAGACCGCGACCAGCCGGTCTGAGTCGGCGACACTGAAGTGCTTCAGCTCACGGGTGGCCCTTCGGAACGCGTCGTCGGAGGTGGGGCCGGCGATCACTTTGACGACGACCTCGTCGGCCGCGATGCCCAGGCGGGCCGGTGCGTTCGCCAGGTAGTTGGTGCCGTAGTTCGACTCCCCCAGCGGCCGGATGAACTCATAGTCCGCGATGCCCTGCACGCGCTCCTCCGATGGCTTCCTCGTCGGGCGGCAGCGCCACCTCCGCACGTCTCGGGGACGGCGTCGCCCTTCAGGTCCACAGCATGGCATGTGCCGCCGATCCAACCGGCAAAAACAGTGACGCAGGTGGCGGATTCATTCCCGCGAACGGTTTTCGGGGAGAAGAACCCCCTGTTCACGATTCGGAGGCGCGTCGGCGGGTAGCCGGTGTAGCGTTCCGGACGACCTGAGGCGGAACCTCCCTACGACCAAGGAGGCACGTTGATCGAGCCCACTGCTGCTTCGGTGGTACCGACCACAGACCCCAACACCTACCTCCCGGCGCAGCCGATGCCCGCCGGTGACCTCACCGACCAGCTGCTCGCGACCGACTTCTGGACCGATGAGATGGTGGCCGGCGCGGGCATCCCGATCGTGGACGTCCCGTTCGTCACCGTCGGCTCCGGGATCGGCAGCTTCGTGACCGTCGACTACCTGCGGATCGCCGGTGTCCCGACGTCTCAGATGCGGGTGCTGGGCACGCTCGACCACCCCTGGCAGACCTACGAGTACCTCACCCGCGTCTCCCAGATCCCCCGCGGCGAGCGGCTCCGCTCCGACTCGGCGTCGCGTCCCGACAACATCTGGGGGTTCCCGTCGTACGGCTTCGCGGAGGCGATGCGGAACTTCGACCTCAAGGTCCTCTGGGGCTTGTTCAGCGAGCCCATCTTCGCCGACTACTACACGCCGAAGGCCGGCCAGGCCTTCGAGACGATGGAGCGGGAGAAGAACCGGATCGGCTACGACGAGATGCTGGTCAAGGGCCTGGTCCGGATCGTGCGCCGGCGGTACGGCGGTGGCTACTTCACGATCCTCACCCCGCCGGAGGGCGCCTCGGCCACCAAGCGGGTGGCGTTCCGCTCGCAGTACGTCCATGTCGCGGTCGGCTATCCGGGCCTGAAGTTCCTGCCCGAGCTACAGCGCTACCGCACCGAGCACAACGACTACCGGCACATCGTCAATGCCTACGAGTCCCATGAGCACGTCTACGAGCGCCTCATGCAGCAGCCGAGCACGGTGATGGTGCGGGGTGGCGGCATCGTGGCCTCACGCGTGCTCCAGCGGCTGATGGACGACCGGCTGCTCAAGGGTGCGCAGACCAACATCGTCCACCTGTTCCGCACCTACTACCACGGCACCAACGACGGCTACGGCAATGAGTCCGACGCTCGTCCTGGTGGCGGTAGGACGCGGATGTTCATGCGCCGGCGCGGCGAGAACGGCTGGGCCTACCAGGGCTTCAACTACCCGAAGTCGGTGTGGGGTGGCCAGCTGAAGAAGCAGGTCCGCAACCTGGAAGGCGAGCAGCGCGCCGAGATCTACAAGCGGATGGGGGGCACCAACACCCCGTGGCGCAAGCTGTGGCAGAAGCAGATGGACCAGGGGCGGCGCGAGGGTTGGTACACCGCCCTCGTCGGCACCGTCGACGACATGCAGCCGAACGGCGAGCGGATCATCAACCAGGTCCGCACCGCACAGGGCACGGTGCCCGTCGAGGTCGACTTCGTGATCGACTGCACCGGCCTCGAAGCGGACATCGCCGAACACCGGCTGCTCAAGGACCTGTTGGAGCACGGCGGAGCCAGCCGGAACCCGGTCGGCCGGCTCAACGTCGACCGCAACTTCGAGCTGATCGGCACCCGCAACGGCAACGGTGCGATGTACGCCTCGGGCGCGACCACCCTGGGTGGCTACTTCCCTGGTGTCGACACGTTCCTCGGGTTGCAGGTCGCGGCGCAGGAGATCTACGGCGACCTCGCCAAGCGCAAGTTCTGCAAGCGCATCGGCCCGGTCCGCTCGACGATCCAGTGGTGGAAGTGGCTCCTCGGGAGCAAGCCGTGACCGCGCGCGTCCACCCGCCCGTCCTCCAGACCTGCCGAGGAGCTCACTGATGTTGCCCACCCTCAACGGACGGCTGCAGACCCGGATCTTCATGCTCGTCGTCTTCGGCGGGATCATCACGTTCCTGATCACCCCGATCCTGCCGGGCGGCTTCGGCTTCAACGGCGACAGCTACCAGATCACCTACCTGATCCTGGCCACCGTGCTGGTGCTCGGGATCCTGTGGGAGCTGCTCTACCACTTCATCCAGCAGTTCCGGTGGGAGAAGGACTGGCCGACGATGTTCGGCCTGATCACTGCCATCAACGAGGGAGCCCTGGTGTGGCTGCTCCTCGAGTTCGGCCTGATCCCGGGCATCGAAGGGGACAACCCTCCGGCCTCGGTCTTCTGGGCGTTCTTCATCGACTTCTCGGTGATCTGGTTCGTGATCTGGATTTGGACCAACGGACCGATGCGTGTGCCGTTCATCCGGTGGCGCTTCTTCGGCGGAAGGATCGTGTGACGTGAAGCAGTCAGCGGAGGACTGGACCCGCTCGACCCTCGTCCCCGGCGCGGGCGAGGGCACCCTCGTCCGGATCGGGCCGGTCGTCCTGCTGGTCGGCTCGACCGACCCCGAGGAGGTGCGACCGTACGTCGACCACGCCCAGATGGTGGCTGCCAACGGCGGCCAGGGGCGGCAGCTCGTGCGCGGTTTCGCGCTGATGTTGTCGACGGCGGTCGAGCAGTCGCCGGGCTTCGCGGCGCTGGCGCCGCACTCGACCGGCCTTGCCGTCTTCGTCGACGGCGACGTGGTGGTCACCGTCGGCGACGAGCGGATCTCAGGTGCCGACTCGCTCGCGTGGGTCGAGCGGCTGATCCCCTGGCCGATCGACGAGGTGAGCGTGACGATCCCGGGAGCAGCCCCGGCCGACCCGGCATCGGCCTACCGCCTCGACGGCGGCGTCATCCAGGCCGGTGCGCTCGTCGTACCGGCCGGTGCACCGGCCGCGCCCGCGCCGGCCGCACCCGAGCCGGCCGCACCCGAGCCGGCCGCACCCGAGCCGGCCGCACCCGAGCGGACGGCACCCGAGCCGACGGCCGAGCAGCCGATCGACGAACCGACCCACGCTCCTGAGTCTCCGGTCTGGCCGGAGGCGGACTTCGGTGCGGCGCCTGCCGAGCCGGCAGAGCCGGCTGGTGCCCCCGCCTCGCCTCCCACGCCGGCGCACGGCCACGACCACGCTGGCCACGACCACCCGCACCCGGCCTCGGCTGGTCCGGCCGCGCCGGCCGGACGCCCGCTGCCGCCGCCGCAGCCCGACGAACGGGTCGAGTTCCAGTCGGTGCTCATCAACGACGTCGACGATGACGACTTCGAGCCACTGCCGATCGTCGACGACCAGAGCGTCATCGAGAACGCGCCGGGCGGGTCGCCGAAGGAGGAGGTCCGGGGTGTCTACTGCAAGAACCGGCACTTCAACGACCCGCGCCAGCTCTTCTGCGCCGTGTGCGGCATCAACATGGTGCAGCAGACGCCGGTCCTGGTGAACGGCGTCCGGCCACCGCTGGGCGTGGTCGTCCTCGACGACGGCTCGGTGTTCCAGCTCGACACGCCCTACCTGCTCGGGCGCGACCCGGGTGCGGACGAGCGGGTCCAAGGGGGCAGCTTCCGCGGACTGCCGATCATCGACCAGTCCAACCAGGTGTCGCGCGTCCACGCCCGGCTGGAGCTGCGCGGGTGGGACGTCGTGCTGATCGACAACAACTCGACCAACGGGACGTTCGTCCACGTGCCGAAGACGCCGGACTGGCAGCGGATGCCGGCCGGCGCGGAGCACGTCCTGGTCCAGGGCACCCGGATCCGGATCGGCCACCGCACCCTGGCGTTCAACACCCACGCGGGCAGCAGCAGCTGATCCCGAGCCGGCGTCCTGGCTAGCTCGCGCCGAGATCCGCGGACGTGCCGAGCTCGATCGTGGCGAAGTCGACCGGCACGGCATCCGGCTCGCTCCTCGCCCCGATCGAAGCCGCCGGCGACGAGCCGTAGCCGGCGACACCGATCACGGCGGCGGTGAGACCCGAGTCGGGGTCGGGCGCGGTGGGCTCGGTGACCCGGAGCCCGCGCTCCTCGAGGGCCGCCCGGATGACGCCGAGCCGACGATGCCCGTCCGCCGGGAGCTGGAGCGCCGTCTGCCGGGCCACGGCCAGCCGGGCGCCGATGACGACGGC
The DNA here is from genome assembly GCA_963756795.1 of uncultured Actinomycetota bacterium. Classification (GTDB taxonomy): domain Bacteria; phylum Actinomycetota; class Actinomycetes; order Propionibacteriales; family Nocardioidaceae; genus Nocardioides. Next base: position 526,508 of record CAVWPK010000011.1, read on the forward strand.
CGCGTCACCGTTGCTGTCAGCGGTCCACGCCACCGACACCGGGACGCCCGGCGGGAACGGCTCGGTCCCCTCGGCGATGACGGCCGACGGGCAGTCGACTGCGGCCAGCACGGCATCGAGGGACGGGTCGTCCGACCACGCGACCAGTCCCTGCGGCGCGAGCACCTGCGCCAGCTCGACCAGGTCCTGCTCGACGTCGCCGCTCGGATGGGCGATCACCCGGACCGGGACGCCGAGCTCCTCTCCCCGCCGCACCAGCACCTGCTGGCTCTCCATCGCCGCCGCCATGTCGGCCAGCTCGCCCGACAGGCCGCTGCCCAGGTCGAGCAGCCTGCCCTGCGGCTGGAGATCGGCGATGACGATCTCGGCAGGCCGGGCGCCGGCGAGCATGGTGACCGCGATCTCGACCGGCACCTCGTTGTCGGCACCCGGACGGCTCAGCACCAGGATCCGGTCGACGGCCTCGTCGCCGAGTGCGGCCCGTTCGGCCTCCGCGATGTCGCGCGCGACCCGGCGCTGGGGGTAGGTGAACGCCAGCAGCGGACCGGTCATCACCGTGGTCACCAGCGCCATGATCACCATCATCGTGAACAGCTCGGTGCTCAGCAGTCCCTTCTGGAGCCCGACGTTGAGGATGATCAGCTCGGTGAGCCCGCGGGTGTTCATCAGCAGGCCGATCGAGCTCGCCTGCCAGTGCGGCACCTTCTGGAGCCGGGCGCCGACGTAGGCGCCGACGTACTTGCCGATGATCGCGACCGCGAGGATCGCGAGCAGCGGAAGCACGTGCTCGGCGCCTAGACCCTGGATGTTTACCTTCAGCCCGGAGATCAGGAAGAACACCGGCAGCAGAAGCAGCACCGAGATCTGCTCGAGCCGGACCAGGATCTCGTGCCGGAGCGCTGCCGCGTTCTCGTGCGGGATGATCGCGCCGAACACGAAGGCGCCGAAGATGAAGTGGATGCCGAGCGCCTCCGTGGTCGCCGCGAAGACCAGCATGCCGATCAGGACGACGCTGAGGATCGTGGGCGTCAGCTCGCCGGCCCGGTGGTAGGCCCTGGTCAGCCAGGTGAGCGCCGGGCGCACGACCAGGATCGCGACCAGCACGAACGGGATCGACAGGTAGATGGCCCAGCTCGGCAGGTGGCCCTCGCCCTCGACCCCGGAGATCGCGAGCACGACGGCCAGCAGCGTCCACGCGATGACGTCGTCGGACGCTGCGCATGCCAGAGCCAGGCCGCCGGTCTCGGTGCGATGCATCCGCCGGTCGGTGAGGATCCGGGCGAGCACCGGGAAGGCCGTGATCGACATCGCCGCGCCCATGAACAGCGCGAACGGCCAGAAGTCGGCGCCGTCCGGCTTGAGCGCTTCGGTCGCCTCGACGCTCACGAAGACGTGAGCGAGACCGATGCCGAGCGCGAACGGCAGCACGATCGAGGAGACAGAGACCGAGCCCGCGACCTTGCCGCGGCCCTTGACGAGAGAGACGTCGAGCTCCAGGCCGACCACGAACATGAACAGCACCAGGCCCATCTGGGCCAGGATCTCGAGGTACCCACGCTGGTCGATCGGGAACAGGTCATTGCTGAACTCGACGCCGAGCAGGCTCGGGCCGAGCAGCACCCCGGCCGCGATCTCGCCGACGACGGGAGGGATCCCCACTCGTGCTACCGCCATGCCGGCGAGCCGCGCCACCACCACGATCAGCGCCAGCTGGAGAAGCACGACCGTCATGTCGAGGGCCAGCCCGGGAGCGGCCGACGCGAACATCACGACGAGATGGGACATCGAGCCTCCTTGGGTGGAATCGGGCCGGCGTCAGCCTATTGGTACTTGCCCGTCGGCGGCGCTCTAATCGCGACCTTGGCCGTCGAGGATCAGCCACCATTACGCCAGCGAGTCGACCCAAGCCTGGTGCAGGTCGGAGAACCGGCCGTGGCCGGCTGAGATCAGGTCTTCCGGCGCGCCGTCCTCGACGATCCGACCGTGCTCCATCACCAGCACCCGGTCTGCGATCTCCACGGTCGAGAGCCGGTGGGCGATGATCACCGCGGTCCGTCCGGCGAGGACCGTGCGCAGCGCCTGCTGGACCAGTCGCTCGGACGGCACGTCCAGCGACGACGTGGCCTCGTCGAGGATCAGCACCGCCGGGTCGGCGAGGAACGCCCGCGCGAAGGCCACCAGCTGTCGCTGGCCGGCGCTCAGCCGTCCGCCCTGGTTGGACACCGGGGTCTGGTAGCCCTCGGGCAGGGACGAGATGAAGTCGTGGGCGCCCAGCGCGCGGGTCGCGGCCTCGACCTGCGCCCACGAGGCATCGGGGCGGCCGAAGCGGATGTTGTCGGCGATGGTGCCCGAGAACAGGTAGTTCTCCTGGGTGACCATCACCACCGCCCGACGCAGCACGTCGGAGGTGAGGTCACGCAGGTCGACGCCGTCGAGCAGCACCCGCCCCGACGTCGGGTCGTAGAAGCGGGTGGCGAGCTTGGCCACGGTGGTCTTGCCGGCACCGGTGGTCCCGACCAGCGCCAGCGTCTGCCCGGCCGGCACCCGCAGGTCGAGGTCGGTGAGGACCAGCCGGTCGTCGACGTACGCGAAGTCGACGCCGTCGAAGCGCACCTCGCCGCGAACGGCCGACAGCGCCTCCGGGTGGGCGGGCTCGGGCACGCCGGGCTTCTCACGGAGCACGCCGGCGAGCTTGTCGAGCGCCGCCGACGCCGACTGGAAGGTGTTGTAGAACTGCGAGATCTCCATCATCGGCTCGAAGAACTGGCGCAGGTAGAGCAGGAACGCCGCCAGTACGCCGACGGTGACCTCCCCGTGGAAAGCCAGGTATCCGCCGTAGAGCAGCACCACGGCGATGGTGACGTTGCCGATCAGCCGGATCCCTGGCATGAACCACGCGGTGAGCCGGAATGCGGTCAGGTTGGCCGCCCGGTACTGATCGTTGACGTCGTCGAAGATCTCCTGGTTGCGGGGCTCGCGGCGGAAGGCCTGCACCGCCCGGATGCCGCCCATCGACTCGACGAAGTGGACGATGACCAGCGCGACCTTCTCCCGGGTGACCCGGTAGCTCCTGGCCGACGACTTCCGGAACCAGTTGGTGATCCAGAACAGGAACGGCCCGCAGCACAGCGCGACCAGGCCGAGCTCGACATCGAGGAAGAGCAGCAGGCCGGCGGTGCCGACGAGCGTCAGCGCGGCCGTGACGAGCCCGTCGAAGCCGGTCTCGAGCATCTCGTAGATGGCGTCGACGTCGGACGTCTGCCGCGAGATGACCCGGCCCGAGGTGTAGTCGTCGTGGAACGCCGGGCTCAGCGCCTGGAAGTGCCGGAAGACCCGCCGGCGCACCTCGAACAGCACGTCCTGACCGACCTTGCCGGACTTGACGAGGAAGAGGTTGCGGGTGACGGCCTGGGTGATGGTGGCGAACAGCACCATCCCGACGATGAACAACAGCGGCTCGAGGTCGTTGTCGGCGCGGATCGGCGGGATGCCGGTGTCGATGCCCTCCTTGACCAGGTAGGGGATCGAGAGACGTGCGGCGTTCTCGACCAGCACGATCGCGACGAGGGTCCAGATTGCCCACTTGTAGGGGCGCAGCAGCTCGCGGAGGAGCGCGCCGGAGCCGCCGGTGAACCTCCGCTCGATGCGCTCGATGCGCTCGTCGTCGTCGGCCTTGGCGATGCCCCGCCACTCGGTGTTGCTCTCTCCGGTGGAAGTCATGAGGCGGCCTCCTCGAGCGAGGGGTCGGCGGCGAGCAGCTCGCGGTAGGCGGGGACCGTCGCCAGCAGCTCGCGATGCCGGCCGACGTGGGTGATCGTGCCGTCCTGGAGCAGGGCGACCCGGTCGGCGAGAAGCACCGTTGACGCGCGGTGGGCGACGATCACGCCGGTCGTGTCGACGAGCACCCGGCGCAGCGCCTCCTCGACCAGCGCCTCGGTGTGGACATCGAGCGCGGACAGGGTGTCGTCGAGGACGAGTACGGCGGGGCGCGCGAGCACCGCCCGGGCAAGCGCGAGTCGTTGGCGCTGGCCACCGGAGAGGGCCATCCCCTGCTCGCCGACCCGGGTGTCGAGGCCCCAGGGCAGGTCGCGGGCAAAGCCGGCCTGGGCGACGTCGAGCGCCTCCTGGACCTCCGCCTCGGACGCAGGGTTCGTCTCGGGGTCGCGGCCCAGCGTGAGGTTCTCGCGCGCGCTCATCGAGAACAGCGTCGGGTCGTCGAACGCGGTCGCCACCAGCTGGCGGAGGTGCGCGAGGTCGAGATCACGCACGTCGACGCCGTCGATCGTCACGGAGCCCCCGGTCACGTCGAACAGCCGCGGGACGAGCGCGGTCAGGCTGGACTTCCCGGAGCCGGTGGCACCGACCACGGCGACGGTCTCGCCGGGCTGGATGTCGAGGTTGATGTCGCGCAGCACCGGCTCGTCGAGGGCGCCCGGGTAGGCGAAGTCGACGTGCTCGAACCGCAGGTGTCCACGGGGCCGGTCGACGGTCCGGGTGCCGCTCACGATGTCGGACTCGGTGTCGAAGATCTCCAGGATCCGGGCCGCGGACGTCATCGCCTCCTGCGCCATCGCGAGGATGATGCCGAGCGAGGAGACCGGCCACACCAGCGACAGCATCAACGTGATGAACGCGACCAGCTCGCCGGGGGTCAGCGCGCCCCGACCCACGCCGATCGCCCCGAACAGCAGGACCAGGACCACCGCGCAGTTGGGGATCACCTCGAGGAACGTCCAGAACCGGGCCGAGAGCCGGACCTTCTCCATCGAGGTCGCGTGCAGCTGGCGGGCGGCCCCTTCGTACTGCTCGCTGATGTAGCCGCTCCGGCCGAAGGACTTGATCACCCGGATCGCGACCGCGGCCTCCTCGGCGCGGGTCGCCAGGTCACCCTGCTCGTCCTGCACCCGCCGCGAGACGACGACGTACTCCTTCTCGAAGCGCATCGACAGCCACACGATGGGCGCCGCGGTGCAGGCGACGACCAGGCCGAGCGGCCAGTACATCGCCAGCAGCACGCCGGTGACGGCGGCGACCTGGAGGATGTTGATGAACAGGAACAACATCCCGAAGCCGAAGAACCGACGGATCGCCGACAGGTCGGTGGTGGCGCGCGAGAGCAGCTGGCCGGACTGCCACCGGCTGTGGAAGCTCATCGGCAGCGCCTGGAGGTGGGCGTAGAGGTCGCGCCGCATCGCCGTCTCGACGTTGAGCACGGCGTTGGACTGGATCCAGCGCCGCCACCAGGTCAGGAACGCCTCCAGCACGCCGAGGCCGAGCACGAGCAGGCCGAGCGGCAGCACCGGGTCGATCTCGCCGTTGGTGATCGGGCCGTCGATCAGCGCCTTGATCACCAGCGGGATCGCGATCGCGACACCGATGCCGGCGAGCGCCGTCGTCAGCATGATCACCAGGGCGCCGCGGTGCGGTCGGAGGTAGGACCGCAGGCGCCACAACGAGTGGACGCCTGCAGGAGGCGGGTGGTCCGGATCAGGCCCGAGCGGGTCGCGCTCCGACCGACCAGGACGGGGGGGCGTGGTGGTCGTCATCGGTGACACGACCCTAGGTCGCCGCACCGACAGATCGCGAATCGTTTTCGCGGTCCTGCCGGTGGATAGGGTGATCGCCGATGAGGACCTACCGAAACCAGAGCTTCCAGCGCGGCAAGGCCCGATTGCGCCCCGACGGGACGAGGTCACCGATCGTCGACGTGGAGGTGCCGGCACTGCGCCGCATCCAGCGGGGCACCATGCACCACTACTGGCGTGGCGTGATGTGCAACAAGAACCCGTTCGACCTGGCGCTCTACGCCCGGCTGATGTTCGAGCTGAAGCCGGCCACCATCATCGAGATCGGCTACAAGTACGGCGGCAGCGCGCTCTGGTTCGCCGACCAGGCCCGCGCGATGGCCCTGGACACCCGGCTCTACTGCATCGACGTCGAGCAGCGCGAGGAGGTTGAGGACCCCCGGATCACCTTCGTCCACGGCGACGGCCGCGACCTTGCCGCGACTCTCACCACGGAGATCCTCGACGGTCTGCCGCACCCGTGGCTGGTCGTCGAGGACGCCGACCACCACTACCTCACGACGCTCGCGGTGCTCGACTACTTCGCCCCGCACCTGGTCGAGGGCGACTACCTGGCGGTCGAGGACGGCGTCTGCGACACCTTCGACAACCAGGACAAGTACGACGGCGGCCCGAACCGGGCGGTCGACGAGTTCGGCGCCGCGCACCCGGAGATCTACGAGATCGACGGGGAGTACTGCGACTACTTCGGCAACAACGTCACCTGGTGCACCAACGGCTGGCTGCGCCGGACCGGCGCGGCGTGGCCGGATCCGAGATACGCCGGTCAGCCGAGGCCGGGGTAGAGAACGGACACGAGGGCATCCGGGTCACCCTGTCCCTTGCCCTCGAACCCCCAGATCTCCAGGTGGCACAAGCATGAGGACTTGACTCCGACTCAGGCCAACAGGCCACGGACCACACGCAACGCGACCGAAACCCGGGCGAGGTCGGTGTCCTCGTCGGCACAGATCGCACCGAGCGTCTCGACCGCGCGACCGGCGACGTCTCCGGCCGCGGCCTCCCACTCACCGACCCGCCGCACCGCCTCTCTCCGCAGCTCCTCCGGGTCCTCTCTCCCGGCGACCTCCTCGTCAGCAGAGGTGGTCGCCAGCACCTCGGCCGTCAGCTGGGCGTGTACGGCGTGCAGGTCGTCGCGCAGCGCGGCGCGCGCCATGGTCTGCCACTGGTCGGCCCGCGGCAGGTCGACGATCCGCTGCTGAAGCACCGAGATGCCGAGCCGGTCGCCGAGCGCGAAGTGCACCCGCGCCACGTCCTTGGGCTTGAGGCTGTCGCGCTCGGCGATGTCGACGACGTTGAGCAGGGCATAGGCAACGTCGTACGACGCCACCCGGGCGGCGAGCTCCTCCGGCACGTCCTGCCCGACCAGCGCGGACCTGCGCGCGTCGAAGGACGCCAGCTCGCGGCCGACGAGCAGCTCCGGCAGCGCGAGCATGGTCGCCTGCACGGGCTCGGCGAACAGGTCCACCGTGGCCCGGCTGTCGAGCGGTGGCCGGCGGTTGGTGACCAGCCAGCGCGAAGCCCGCTCGACGAGGGTGCGCATGTCGACCCGCATCCGGGTCTGCACAACCGCGTCGATCTGGTTGTCGTAGGTCGCAAGCTCCTCCCGCAGCGGCAGCGATCCGAAGATCTCGCGGGCGACGAAGTTCGCGCGGGTGAGCTCGGCCGCGGATGCCCCGGTCTCCCCCGCCAGCCGCGGCCAGTAGGTCATGCCGGCGCCGTTGACCAGATCGCCGACGACCTGGGTCACGATGATCTCGCGGCGCAGCGGGTGTTCCTCGATCTGCGCCGAGAACCCGTCGCGGACGGCCTGCGGGAAGTAGGACACCAGGTCGAGCAGCAGGTAAGGGTCCTCCGGCAGGTCGGACGCGAGCAGCTCCTCGGCCAGCACGATCTTGGTGTAGGCCATCAGTACCGCCAGCTCAGGCTGGGTCAGCGCACCGCCCTGCTCGAGCCGTCTCTTGACCTCCGACTTGGCGGGGAGCGCCTCGAGATCGCGGTCGAGGCGTCCCTCGCCTTCCAGCTGTCGCATCCACTGCTCGTGCACGTGCAGCAGCGACGGCGCGTTGCGAGCGGCGTTCGCCAGCGCGAGGTTCTGCTCGTAGTTGTCCCTCAGCACCAGGTCGCCGACCTCGTCGGTCATCGACGCCAACAGCTTGTTGCGCTGCTTCTCGGTGAGATCACCGTCGAGCACGACGCGGTCGAGCAGGATCTTCAGGTTGACCTCGCGGTCGGAGGTGTCCACGCCGGCGGAGTTGTCGATGAAGTCGGTGTTGATGTGGCCGCCGTTGTTGGCGAACTCGATCCGTCCGCGCTGGGTGCACCCCAGGTTGCCACCCTCGCCGACCACCCGGACCCGCAGCTCGGTGCCGTTGACCCTGATCGCGTCGTTGGCCTTGTCGCCCGCATCGGCGTTGGTCTCGGCGGTCGCCTTGACGTAGGTGCCGATGCCGCCGTTCCAGAGCAGGTCGACCGGCGACAGCAGGATCGCCTTCATCAGCTCGGCCGGGGTCATCGCGTCGACGTGACGAAGGATCCCGAGAGCGGCCCGGATGTGGTGGTTGATCGGGATCGACTTCGCGGACCGCGGGAACACCCCCCCGCCCTCCGAGATCAGCGACTTGTCGTAGTCCTGCCAGCTGGAGCGCGGCAGCTCGAACAGCCGCTTGCGCTCGGCGAAGGACGTGGCCGCATCCGGATCCGGGTCGATGAAGATGTCGCGGTGGTCGAACGCCGCGACCAGCCGGATGTGCTCCGAGCACAGCATGCCGTTGCCGAACACGTCGCCCGACATGTCGCCGACGCCGACGACGGTGATGTCCTCGGTCTGGCAGTCGATCCCGAGCTCGCGGAAGTGGCGGCGTACGGACACCCAGGCACCGCGGGCGGTGATCCCCATCGCCTTGTGGTCGTAGCCGACCGAGCCTCCGCTCGCGAACGCGTCGCCCAGCCAGAAGCCGTAGTCCTTCGAGACCCCGTTGGCGATGTCGGAGAAGGTCGCCGTGCCCTTGTCCGCGGCGACGACGAGGTAGGAGTCGTTGCCGTCGCGGCGGACGACGCGCTCGGGCGGGACGTTCTCCCCCGCCACCAGGTTGTCGGTGACGTCGAGCAGGCCGCGGATGAAGGTCTTGTAGCACTCGATGCCCTCGGCCAGCCACGCGTCGCGATCGGAGGGCTGGTCGATGGGAGGTAGCTGCTTGGCGTAGAAGCCGCCCTTGGCGCCGACCGGCACGATCACCGTGTTCTTCACCATCTGCGCCTTGACCAGGCCGAGGATCTCGGTGCGGAAGTCGTCACGCCGGTCCGACCAGCGCAGCCCGCCGCGGGCGACCGCGCCGAAGCGCAGGTGCACGCCCTCGACCCGGGGCGAGTACACGAAGATCTCGAACTTCGGCCGCGGCTCGGGCAGGTCGGGGATCGCCGATGGCTCCAGCTTGAGCGAGAGGTAGCTCTTCGGACGTTTGCCGTCCCCGGCGTACTGGTAGTAGTTGGTGCGCAGGGTCGCGCGGATGTGCGTCAGGTAGGAGCGCAGGATCCGGTCGTGGTCGAGGCTGACGACATCGTCGAGCGCCGCCTTGATCCTGCCTTCGAGCTCCTGCTGGCTCTTGGCCCGCGGCTCCTCCTCGAGATCCGGGTCGAACCGGGTCTCGAACAGCGTCACCAGCATCCGGGCCAGCTCCACGTTGTCGGCCAGGGCGCCCTCGATCGAGTCGATCGCGAACGGCGAGTTGCCCTGCCGCATGTACTTCGCGTAGGCACGGAGCAGCACCGCCTGACGCCAGGTCAGCGAGGCGGTGAGCACCAGCCGGTTGAAGCCGTCGGTCTCGGTGTAGCCGTCCCAGATCGCGCGCAGCGCGTCGGAGAACAGCTCGCGTGCCTGGTCGGGCAGCGCTCCGCTGTACCGGAGACCGAAGTCGTAGATGTGGGAGACCTTGTCGAGCCCGCCCAGCGTGTAGGGCCGCTCGTCGACGACCTCCACACCCATCGACGAGAGCATCGGGAGCACCTCGGACAGCGACAGCGGCGGGCCGACGCGGAAGACCTTCAGCCGCGCCTCTCCTTCCGGCGCGTCGAGCTCGGAGTAGAGCGCCTGGTCGATGCCGGCGTCACCCTGGATCCCTTCGAGCCGACCCAGGTCGACGGCGGCCGATCGGGCCGGGAAGTCCTCCTTGTAGGCCTCGGGGAAGGCGTCGGCGTAGCGGCGGGCGAGGATCGCGCCGACCTCCTCGCCATACTCCGTCGAGACGGCCTGGACGAAGTCGTCGTGCCATGACCGGGATGCGTCGATCAGCCGGCGCTCGAGATCGGCGGTGTCGATGGTGGCGGGGATGGTCTCGCCCACCGCCGTCCGCACCACGAAGTGCACGCGTGCCGTGGTCGACTCGCTGATGCTCACGTTGAACTCGATCGAGTCCGGGTCGATCCGGCCATCGCCGATCACCTGGGCGAGGATCCGCACGAACTTCTGCCGGACGCTGGTGTTGTAGCGGTCGCGGGGCAGGTAGATGAGGACCGACAGGTAGCGGTCATAGATGTCGCGGCGGATGAACAGGCGCACGGCGCGGCGTTCGCGCGCCTGCATCGCGGCCTCCGCGATCGGCGCCAGCTCCTCGGTCGGGGTGTGGAAGAGCTCGTCGCGCGGGTAGGTCTCGAGGGTGTCGAGCAACGCGTTGCCGTCGTGGCTGCGGGGGTCGAGGCCGGTCGCCTCGAGCACGTCGGCGACCTTCACCCGGAGCAGTGGCACCCGCAGCACCGACTCGGTGTAGGCAGCGCTCGACAACAGACCGAGGAACCGGCGTTCGCCGACGACCTCGCCGTCCGGGCTGAAGACCTTGACGCCGACGTAGTCGAGGTACGCCGGCCGGTGGACCGTCGCTCGCGAGTTCGCCTTTGCCAGCACCAGCAGGCTCTTCTCCCGCGCCTTAGCCTTCACCGCGCCCGACAGACGCCCGAACGACGACGACTTGTGGTCGCCGGCGCTCACGTCGCGAAGGATGCCGAGGCCGGTGCCGGGAACGGGCCGGAGCACGTCGTCCGCGCTGTTGGCGGCGCCGTCGCCAGACTTCGTCTGGACGCTCTCCAGCTGGTACTCCCGATAGCCCAGGAAGGTGAAGTGCTCGTCGGCGAGCCACTTGAGCAGCGCCTTGCCCTCGGTCACCTCCGCTTCGGGCAGCGGCGGCGGGTCGGCGTCGAGCTCCGCGACGATCTTGCTCGCCTGGTCCTGCATCGCCGACCAGTCCTCGACCGCGGCACGCACGTCACCGAGCACCCGCCGTACGTCGGCGGCGAGCCGATCGGGCTCGCCCGACTCGTCGGCGAGCCGATCGATCTCCACATGCATCCACGACTCACGCAGGGCCCCCGCCGACGGCGTCGCCGGTCCGGACACCGGGTGCACCGTGACCAGTCGCCCGTCGTCGCCGCGCTGCGCGTCGATCGTCGGGTGCAGCACCAGGTGGACGTTGCGGTGCTGCCGCGCCAGCTCCATCGTGAGTGAGTCGACGAGGAACGACATGTCGTCGGCCACGACCTCGACGACGGAGTGCCCGCCCGCCGACCAGCCGTGCTCGGCAACGGTCGGCGTGTAGACGCGCACCTTGGTGGTGCCGGCATCCCGTTCGGCAGCGAGGTGGTGGTGCGACGCGTAGGCGCCGTAGACGTCGACGTCCGAGCGGTCGTCGAGCTGCTCGGTGCTGACGTGGCGGTAGTAGGCCGCCAGCAAGGGCACCAGGTCCCCGTCCGGCGGCGCCGAGGCGCCCTTGCCGTGCCGGGCTACCTCGGCAGCCTGGCTGAAGATCTGGTTACGGTCGGTGTGCTGCGTCGTCGTTGACACAGCGCCACAGTATCGCCGGTGCCCGGCGCGCGCAGCCGCACCATCGGCACCCGTTGGCCTCCACCGCGAGCCGCAGCGATCGCGGTGGCGGGCATGCGCCAAGATGGGCGGCATGAGGTTCCAGCACACGACGACGTACGACGCGCCGGCGACCGAGGTCTTCGCCATGCTCACCGACCCCGGGTGGCGGGACCAGGTCGGCACCGCGCAGGGCGTGGTGTCATCGACGGTGACGGTGACGCCCGAGGGCGACGGCTACCGGATCGTGATCGACCAGGTGCAGAACACCGCGGGCCTGCCGGCGATCGCCAAGAAGATCGCAGGCGAGACCACCCGCGCTGTCGTCACCGAGGCATGGGTCTCCCCCGCCACCGGCACGATCGAGATCCTGGCGCCGGGCAAGCCCACCAGGGCGACCGGCACGGTGAGCCTCGTCCCGGACGGGAGCGGCACGCGTCACGTCACCGAACTGGAGGTCAGCGTCAAGGTGCCGATCGTCGGAGGCAAGCTCGAGAACCTGATGGCCGACAACATCCGCAAGGGACTCGAGATCGAGGGCGCCGTCGGGGCGGCATGGCTGGCGGGGGACCGCTGATGAGCACCCGGATCGTCCACGAGATCAGGTACGACGCAGCGCTGGCCGACGTCGCCGCGATGCTCGCCGACCGCGCGTTCCGCGAGAAGGTCTGCGTCGAGATGCGAGCAACCAAGCACGCAGTCACGATCGACGGAGTGCCGGGCGACCCGATGAAGGTGCGCCTCGAGTACAGCCAGCCGACCGACCGGGTGCCGGGGTTCGCGCGGAAGTTCGTGGGCTCCGAGGTCGACATCGTGCAGTCGGAGTCGTGGACCAGCCCCGACCGCGGCGACATCGAAGTGACGATCCCCGGCAAGCCCGGGGCGATGGTCGGCACCGCCGTCCTCACCGAGGCAGGCGGAGTGACCACCGAGACGGTCACGCTCGACATCACCGTGAAGATCCCGCTCGTGGCCGGCAAGATCGAGGCGCTGATCGGAAAGCTCCTCGGCAGCGCGCTCCGTGCCGAGAACCGGGCCGGCGCGGCCTGGCTTGCTCGCTAGGAATCCACGGCCCGCGACTGCTCGGCAGCTACTTCGTGGTCCGCGCGGGCGTCCCGACACCGCCGGACGACGATCACCGCACCGAGCAGCAGGAACGGGCCGAACGCCAGCACGATCGTCAGCACCTGCTCCACGGGGTGCAGGGTGCCGAGGTGCCAGGGAGTCACGCCCTCAGTCTGGCAGGGGTTGCGTCAGCCCATGTAGGGGTAGGTGTGGTCGGTCGGGGGTGCCAGTGTCTCCTTGATCGACCGCGGGGAGGTCCAGCGGAGCAGGTTGCTCGCGGCGCCGGCCTTGTCGTTGGTGCCCGACGCCCGACCGCCGCCGAACGGCTGCTGCCCGACGACGGCACCGGTGGGCTTGTCGTTGATGTAGAAGTTGCCGGCGGCGAACCGCAGCGTCATCCGAGCCCACCGGATCGCCGCCCGGTCCTGGGAGATGATCGCCCCGGTGAGGGCGTACGGCGCAGCGGACTCGGCCTGCAGCACGACCTTCTCGAAGTCGGCGTCGTCGTAGACGTGGATCGCCAGGATCGGCCCGAAGTACTCCGTCGTGAAGATCTCGTCGGTCGGGTCCTCGCCCACCACGATCGTGGGCCGCACGAACCAGCCGACCGAGTCGTCCGTCGTACCCCCGGCGACGACCTGCAGCCCGGGTGTGGCCTTGGCGCGCTCGATCGCCGCGGTGTGCTTCTTGAAGGCGCGGTCGTCGATCACCGCTCCTAGGAAGTGCGAGAAGTCGGTCGGGTCACCCATCGACAGCGCGTCGGTCTTGGCGATCAGGTCCTCGCCCATCCGGTCCCACACCGACCGCGGGAGGTAGGCCCGGGAGGCTGCGGAGCACTTCTGTCCGCTGAACTCGAAGGCACCACGGATCAGGGCGGTCGTCACCACGGCGGGGTCCGCACTCGGGTGGGCGATGACGAAGTCCTTGCCGCCGGTCTCGCCGACCAGTCGCGGGTAGGTGCGGTAGGACGGCAGGTTGGCGCCGACGGACTGCCACAGCCGCTGGAAGGTCGGGGTCGACCCGGTGAAGTGGATGCCGGCCAGGTCCGGGTGCGCGAGCGCAACCTCCGAGACCGCCAACCCGTCGCCGGGCAGCATGTTGATCACGCCCGGCGGCATCCCCGCCTCCACCAGCAGCGCCATGATCAGGCTGGCCGAGTGCTGTTGCGTCGGGCTCGGCTTCCAGACGACCGTGTTGCCCATCAGCGCCGGCGCGGTGGGGAGGTTGCCGGCGATCGCGGTGAAGTTGAACGGCGTGATCGCGTAGACGAAGCCCTCCAGCGGGCGATGGTCCGTGCGGTTCCAGATGCCGGGGCTGTTGGCGATCGGCTGGTCGGTCAGGATCTGCTTGGCGTAGTGGACGTTGAACCGCCAGAAGTCGATCAGCTCGCACGCGGCGTCGATCTCGGCCTGGAACGCCGTCTTCGACTGGCCGAGCACCGTGGCGGCGTTGAGCCGCTGCCGCCACGGACCGGCGAGCAGCTCGGCGGCCTTGAGCAGGATGGCGCACCGCTCGTCGAACGGCATCGCGCGCCATTCCGGGGCCGCGTCGGTCGCCGCGTCGATCGCCCGCCGGGCATCGGCCTGGGTGGCGTTCTTGAGAACGCCGAGCACGTGGGCATGGTCGTGCGGCTGCACCACCTGGATCTCGGAGCCGCCGCCGGCCAGCCATTCGCCGCCGATGTAGGCGTCCATCCGGTGCTCGGTCGCCTCCTGGCGAGCGATCTCGGCGACCAGCGTCTCGCGCTCGGCGCTGCCGGGCGCGTAGGTCAGGTTGGGCTCGTTGATGGGAGCCGGGGGAAACGTGATGGCGTCCATGCCGCCGATGTTGTCAGACAACCGGGCGCCGACCCAACCGGCGTCAGCTCCGGGAGCCCTTGCCCCTCGGCTTGGACGGCGAGGACGTCGCACGACGCCCGCGCGGCGCGCGCTGCCGACCCGCGGACGACACCTCGAGCAGCTCGTCGAGGGCCTCGCGCAGGCAGATGCCGAGCAGATCGGCATCGGGCACCAGGTCGCGGTCTGCGGTGATGCCGTAGAACACGCCGCCGTTGTAGGACGTCACGCTGATGACCAGCGGATGACCCGGTACCAGCGGTGCGACGGGATAGCTGGCCAGCATCTCGGCACCGGCCGCGTAGAGCGGCGCCTGCGGACCGGGCACGTTGGTGACCGACAGCTGGTAACCGCGGCGCAGCTCGTCGGCGGCGACCCGGGACCCGATCGCGTGGAACGTCGTCGGCGCGAAGCCGGCGACCCCGGCGAGCCGGTTGGCCGCGACACTGCGGCCGGTCTCCTTGTGGGCCTGGAACGAGTACGAGACCTGGTGGAGCCGGACGACGGGACTAGCCTCCCCGACCGGCAGGTCGACGAAGTGCGCAGCGATCTGGCTGCCCAGTGAGGTTGCCTCGAGCTCCTCGTCGATGACCGAGACGGGCACGACCGCGCGCACCTGTCGGATCCCGCCCATCGACTCGGCCCGGGTCATCAGCCACGACCGCAGGGCGCCGGTGAGCGTCGCCAGGATCACGTCGTTGACGGTGCCGCCATGCGCCTTGCGCACCTTCCGGTAGTCAGCAAGGCTGGTCTCGACGGTCACCACCCGGCGCTGCTGCGAGAGCTCCCCGCCGATCACGCCGCGGGACTTGGGACGCCGTCCGGTGACCGCACCCATCACGCTGCGCAGCTGGCGAGTGCGCGCATCGGCGGCGCGCACGACGACCCGCGACGTGCCACGCATCGTGTTGACCACGGTCTGGCCGTCGGTGAGGGCGTCACGAACCGCAGCGGCGACGAGCGCACCGGGGGCGGGCGCCCGACGCGGCGACCAGTCGTCCGGCTCGAGCTCGCGGGCGGTCGGATGGGTGTCGAGCATCAGCTGCCCCAGGTCGACGGTGTGGACACCGTCGACCAGCGCCTGGTGGGTCTTGGAGAGCAGCGCGACCCGGCCACCCTCGAGGCCCTCGACGAAGTAGACCTCCCACAGCGGGCGGGCGCGGTCGAGCGGGCGGGACACGATCCGCGACGCGAGCTCGAGCAGCTGGCTCGACGTACCGGGTCTGGGAAGCGCCGACCTACGGACGTGGAATGCGAGATCGAACTTCTCGTCGTCGACCCACAGCGGCGCGGCGAGGTGGCCGGGGACGACCTGGACCCGCTGGCGATAGCGCGGCACGAACGCGATCCGGTCGCGGATCAGGTCGACCAGTCGTCCGTAGTCGAAGCCCGGAGTCGCCCGGATCGAAGATCTCGATCGTGGCGTTGTGGGCTGGCGTCTGCGGCGTCTCAGCCGTCAGGAAGGCCAGGTCGCGTGCGCTCACACGATCGACCACAACCATCCCCGCCTTCTGCTCCCTAGCCCCGACCAAGCCCCGTGACCTGCTGCGTGAGATTCTGACAGAGGACCGTGCCCGCGCTGACATCCGTCCGCGCGCTGCGGACGGAGATCTTCGGCGGAAGGACCAAGGTGGGACGTATGACGGCGCGGTGGATCGCACTCGCGCTCCTGGCTGGGTCGGCGCTCACGGCGTGCGGCACCGACGACGCCGCGGACGACAGCAACGGCTCGGAACAGCCGATCGTGGTCGAGATCACCTTCGAGAACGGCGCGGTCACCCCCAACGGCGAGCGCGTCGAGGTCGCGGCCGGACAGCCGGTCGACCTGCTGGTCACGGCCGACGAACCCGGCTCGATCCACCTGCACTCCGACCCGGAGCAGGAGTTCGCCTACGAGGCGGGTTCCGAGACCTTCGAGATCCAGATCGACCGCCCGGGCGTCGTCGAGGTCGAGTCGCACGAGCTCGACCAGGTGATCGTCCAGCTCGAGGTGCGGTGACCGGCGGGGTGCTCGAGGCCCACGGCATCGGCGGTCAGGCGGACCTGCCGATCTCGCTCGGCCTCGCGATCTCGGGTGCGGTCGGGGCCCTGATCATCTCGTTCACCGTGCTGGTGGTCGCCTGGCGGAGCCCCCGCTACCCGACCGGGCTCGACGAGCCCGACCGGGCCGCCGGGGACGAGCCCCGGGCCGACGAGGAGCCGGCGACCGCAGGCGCGTCGTACGGCCTGGTCGCCCTCCGACTGATCGGCATCATCGCCTTCGTCTACACCGCCCTGACCGCGGTGCTCGGCGAGAACCAGCTCACCAACCCGTTCTTCGGGATCGTCTACGTCTGGCTCTGGGTCGGCGTGGTCTTCGCGTCCCTCCTGTTCGGCCCGGTGTGGCGCGCGATCAGCCCGATGCGCACCATCAACGCGGGACTCGCCCGGCTCGCCGGAGGCGATGCCGAGCGCGGTGTTCTGGAGTACCCCGCCTGGCTCGGGCACTGGCCGGCCGCGATCGCCCTCTACTCCTTCGTATGGATGGAGCTGGTCAACCGCACGCCGACCGACCTCGGCACGGTCCGGCTGTGGTGCGCGATCTACGTCGCCGCGATGCTGATCGGCGGTGCCGTCTTCGGGTCCCGCTTCTATGAGAACGCGGACCCGTTCGAGGTCTACTCGACTCTGGTCGGCTCGCTCTCGGTCCTCGGCCGCGACGGCGAGGGCGGCCGGGTGCTGCGCAGCCCGCTGGCGGGTGCCGCCACCATCGCGTCGCGACCGGGTCTGGTGGCCGTGGTGGCCGTGCTGTTCGGGAGTACGGCGTTCGACTCCTTCCGCGAGTCGACCTTCTGGATCCGCACGATCCAGGAGGCGTCGACCACCGGCTACACGCTCAACAACCTGGCGCTGCTGGGGTTCTGCCTCGGCGCGGGGGTGATCTTCGCGGCCGGCGCCGCGCTGACCGGAGTCGCCCGCGGGACCCGGCGGTCACAGCTGCCGCGGCGGCTGGCGCACTCGATCGTGCCGATCGTCGCGGGCTACATCATCGCCCACTACCTCACCCTGTTCATCGACGTCGGCACCCAGACGCTGGCCCGGGCGAGCGACCCGTTCGGCAACGGCTGGGACATCCTCGGCACGGCAGCGGTCGAGCCGTCGTACTGGTTCTCCTACCACCCGACCGTCCTCGCGACGGTCAAGGTGCTCGCCGTGGTGATCGGCCACGTCGCCGCCGCCGTCCTCGCCCACGACCGTGCGATCGCGCTGCTCCCCCGCAAGCACCAGATCACCGGCCAACTGCCGTTGCTCGCGGCGATGGTGACCTTTACCGCGGGCGGTCTCTACCTGCTGTTCAGCGCCTGACTGCGGCCATCGCGTCGACCAGGTCGGTCACGGCGCGGGTCAAGGGCGACTCCCCCGACTCGACCAGGGTGCGCCCGGCGACGAGCGCGCGGTCGACCGCCGGCTGGTCGTCGGGCAGGAAGTGCACGCCGATGTGGTGCCCGAACTCGGCCAGCATGGCGACGACGTCGGGCTCCCGCCAGCCGAGCGTGGGACGCATCCGGTTGACGACCAGGCGCAGCGGCGGCGCCGGCAGCGCCTCGTGGACCTCGGCGATCGCGCGGGCAAGCCTGGCCAGGCCGACCGGGTCGGCGGAGCCGACCAACAAGATCTCGTCGGCCGCCTCCAGCGCTTCGATCGTGAGGCCGTTGCGCTCGGGACGCACACCGACGTCGGCAACCGGGTCCTGCTCGAGGCTGAACCCGGTGTCGATCACGACCTGGGTCTCGCTCCTGGCCCGCTCCACGATGGCGGTCAGGGCACCTGGACGTACCTCGACCCAGCGGTCCGGGCGGGGCAACCCGGTGATCACGAGCAGGTGGTCGGACAGCCGGCGCTGGGCCGTCGCGAACCGCTCGTCGATCGACCCGCCCGCGACCAGGCGCGCGGCGGAGAGCAACCCGGAGACCTCGTCGAGGACCCCGAGCTGTTGGGCGACCGACCCTCCGTAGGGGTCGGCATCGACGAGCACCGTGACGAGGCGGCGCCGGGCCAGCTCGGCGGCGAGGGCCGTGGCGACAGTGGTCCGGCCCGGCGCTCCGCCCGGTCCCCAGACGGCGATCACCCGGCCCGACGGTGGCGCGGCGGTGCGAGCGAGCGTCGGCGCCGCCGACAAGACCGGGGCGGGATCGCTGAGCACGGCGTCGGCGAGGTCGGCGATCCGGTCGGTCGTCACCAGCGCGTCGATGCCGATCCGGTGGGCACGGGCCCGCGTGACCTCGTCGTCGGGCACGACGGCCACCGGGCGGACGCCGTAGGTCCGGAGCTGGTCGACCACCGTCGCGTCCAAGCCGGACAGCTCGGCACCCAGGACGGCGGCACCGGCCTGACCCGCACTCGCGGTCGCGAGCAGGTCGTCGACGTCCACGCAGCGCTTGAGTACGACGACGCCGGGATGCTCGGTGAGAGCGGCGAGCGCCCGGCTCTCCCAGGCGGCGCCGGTCGACACGAGGAGCGTCACGATCATGCCCGGGCGCCTCAGGACCGCTGGACGATCCGGACGACCGGGTCGTCCTGGCCGTCGAGACGGGCGAGGAAGGGCGCGACGGCGTCGTCGTCGACCGCGAGCACGAGCTGCCGGGTCCCGGTCACCGCGAAGCTCTCCTCGACGGGCGGCGCCGCTACGACCGTGACCGCCGACAGTGCCGGGCCGTCGGAGACCTGGTCCCGCCGCCCGCCGACCCCGCCGACCCCGCCGACCCCGCCGACGTAGACGTCGACCACCGAGCCGGCATCGACGGTCCCCGGCACCCGGTGCGGCTCCAGGTCGAGCGGCACCTGGACGGTGCCGGCGTCCCCCGCGGCGTCGATCGCGGCCCGCGGCAGCAGCTCGCCTCCGCCGATCCCCCTCGCCAGCACGATGCCGTCGGGCAACGGGTCGTCGGCCGGCAAGTACCGGTCGAGCTCCTCGTCCTCGGCAAACCGCACGCGTACGGCGACCACATCCTCGGCGCCGATCGGTGAGCCCACGCCTTGGTCGTCGACGACCGCCCACACCGACACGGTGTCGTCGGCGGCGGCGAGCAGCCGCGCTCCGAGCAGCACCGACCCGGCCACGATCACCAGACCGATCCACAACCGCGGGTCACGCCACCCTGCCCGGGTCACCCGTGCGGCGACCGGCGGTTCCGACGTACCCGTCCTCCCGAGACTGGACACCCGCACATGATGCCGGGTCTCGGCCCGCCGCGTCACCTGCTCGTCCACAGATCCGCGGGGCGCTGCTGGGATCGGTCGGGTGCGGATGGAACGATGGGGCCATGGCCGACGTCTCGCGCTTCCTCACGCTGACCGAGGTCGCCGAAGTGCTCAACACCTCCTCGGCGCAGGTCTACGCCATGGTGCGGCGCGGCGAGCTGCCCGCGATCAAGATCGGGGGCCGCGGTCAGTGGCGGGTCGAGAGGGACAGGCTCGAGGACTACATCCAGGAGCAGTACAAGGCGACCCAGGAGTACGTCCAGCAGCACCCGTTCGTCGACTCCGAACAGCCCGACTAGCGTGCCGAGGTCGACGGGTCCTAGCCGACCTCGCCGTCGAGGGTGACCGCGATCGCGCGCTCGTCTCCGTCGCGGCGGACGGTGAACTCGATCGTCTCGCCGGGCTGGTGGGTGCGGATCGCGACGATCAGGGCGATCCCGTCCGTGACGCGGGCGCCGTTGACATGGGTGATCAGGTCGCCGTTCTCCAGTCCGGCGTCCTGTGCGGGCGAGTCCGCGATCACCTCGTCGACGGTCGCGCCGTCGAACTCGGCCGGGCCGCCGGTCTGGACCCGGGCGCCGATCACGGGATACTGCGCCTCGCCGTTCTCCAGGATCTGGTCGGCGGTGATCACCACCTGCTCGACCGGGATCGCGAAGCCCACGCCGATGTTGCCGGCTTCGTCGTCGATGCTGCCGCCACCGTTGGTCGCAATGGCGGAGTTCACGCCCACGACCTGGCCCTGCAGGTTGACGAGCGGTCCGCCCGAGTTGCCGGGGTTGATCGCCGCATCGGTCTGGATCGCGTTGATGTAGGACGACTCGTCCGCGCTGTTGCCTGTCGTCACCGGCCGGTTCAGCGCGCTCACGATGCCGGACGTCACCGTCGAGCTCAGACCGAGCGGAGCGCCGATCGCGACGACGGGCTCGCCGACCCGCAGAGCCTGCGACCGGCCGAGCGATGCCGGCTTCAGCTCTTCGGCACCGACGACGTGCAGCACTGCGAGGTCGTAGACGGGACTGCGGCCGACCACGGTCGCGTTCTGACGGTTTCCGTCCTGGTCGACGATCTCGATCGGTCCGTCGTTCTCCGCTGCGTCGGCGACGACGTGGTTGTTGGTGACGATGTGTCCCTGGTCGTCGAACACGAAGCCTGATCCGGTGGCACCGGCCTCGACGCCGTCAAGCTCGGCAATGATCTGGACGGTGCTGGGGAGCACCTCCTGGGCCACCCGGGCCACCGAACGCGGCTTGTCGAGCGGCGGCTGGGTGATGAGGTCGGAGTAGTCGACGACGCTCGGCGACGATGCCCGGACGTCATCGGTGGCATCGTCGGTCCACTCGGAGTAGCCGATGGCTCCGAGGACCCCACTGACCGTGCCGACGACGAGCGCGAGCAACGCGACCATCGGCCACACCCAGCCCGACGGCCGGACCCGCTCAGCACGGTGCTCGGCCCGGCCTGAGGGCGGCGCCAGCACGTGGGTCGGGGGCGGAGGCGGATAGGTCGTGGGCGGCCCCGTCGGTGCGGGCCCGGGAGGCGCAATACCAGCAACCGGACCAGCAACCGGACCAGCAACCGGACCAGCGACAACGGGGACGGACGGGGTCGGGGCCTCTCCGGGCGGCGCCCAGCGGTCCCCGCCCGACGCCTGGCCGCCGATCGGCTGGGTGGGCTCAGGATCGACCGACCCGTGCTCCGGCGTCACGTCGGGGTCTTCGTCGGAACGGTCATTCACGGACCCATCATCGCCGATGGCCTCAACCGAAGCGTCGTCGACCGTCTCAAGGGAGGAGCTGCTCGACCCACGCAGGCATCGCCGTGCTCGGCTGCGCTGCGCCGGCCAGCGGACCGAACTCGCGACCGGGCGGGAGCACACGTGCCGGCGCCACGTTGCCGGCCGGCTGGCTGTCTGTGGCGTCTCCCACCGCAGGAGTCTCTACCCGCGATGCCGGCGGACGGCGGTCGCTGGGGGGCGCGGAGCCCGGGGAGAAGCCGAGAGCCAGGACGCCGACCATCGCGGCTCCGAGTGCGCCGCCACCGAGGACCGCCATCCCGACGCCGCGGCGAGCCCCGCCACGCCGTGCCTCGACGAGGAACCGTTCGGCGGGCGTCAGGCTGAGCAGCGACCCCTTGAGGTCGGGAGACGCCGAACCGACGCCACCGGACAGCCCGGCCAGGCGAGTCTTGACCCAACCCTCGCGCTCGACGAGGTCGCGGCAGGCGTGGCACGCGTAGACGTGGGCCCACGCCTCGTCGGCCTCCGCCTGGGACAGCTGGCCGTCGAGAAGCGCGCTCACCCGGGCGCCGAGGTGACCCATTACGACCGACCCAGCCCGGTGGCCACCGGCGCGGGGCCGGCATAGCGGGTGCGAGCACCCTGCGGGGCGCGGTGGGCAAGAGCAGCCCGCAGCATCGCCCGGCCGCGGTGGATTCGGGAGCGGACGGTGCCGAGCTTGGCGTCGAGGATCTCGGCGATCTCCTCGTAGGTCAGGCCCTCGATGTCGCAGAGCACCACCGCAGCACGGAAGTCGGGTGGGAGTGCAGCGAGCGCGGCTTCGACGTCGTCGTCGAAGGTGCGGTCGGCGTACGCCGTGTCGGGGTCGGCCATCGCGCTCGCGAGCCGTGCGGCGCGCTCGTCGGAGAGCGCGTCGAACCGGATCCGCTGGCGACGGCGGGCGTGGTCGAGGAAGAGGTTGGTGGTGATCCGGTGCAACCAGCCCTCGAACGTGCCGGGCCGGTAGGTGTGCAGCGAGCGGAAGACCCGCACGAACACCTCTTGGGTGAGGTCCTCGGCGTCGTGACGGTTGCCCGTCAGCCGGAGGGCAAGGCGGAAGACGCGGTCGGAGTGCTGGTCGACGATGGACTCCCAGTCCATCGACTGCTCACCAGCCGTCCGTTCGGCACTCATCGCTCCTGCCCTTCTGCGCACGTGGGTGCTGCCTCCTTGGTAGGGCTGACGCTAGTCCGGTGGCCTGAGGAAACCCTGTGAAGGTGTGCACGGGTCCCTGAGAGCTCCTCTGTCCTCAGCAACGAACGTGCCGACCTGGTTGTTCCGGGCAGGCCGGACTCCCCGCAGCGGCTGCGCGGAACCGGGTGCGTTGACCGATACGGTGGTTCCGTGGCTGCCTCTCCGCTCAACCCGATCAGTCCGACCAGCTGGACCTACGCCGAGACCTACGTCGTCGAGGACGACGTGCTCCTCGCCGCGCGGTCGCGCGCGGAGGAGGTCGGTGCGGTCGCGATCGGGTCCGGCGCCGGTGCCGCGCTGCGGTTCCTGGCTGCGGTGCTCGAAGCGCGCGCCGTGGTCGAGATCGGCACCGGTGCCGGCGTCTCCGGGCTGTGGTTGCTGCGTGGCATGCGTCCGGACGGCGTGCTCACCACGGTCGACGTCGAGGCCGAGCACCAGCGGCTCGCCCGAGAGTCGTTCAAGGACGAGGGCATCGCCCCGCAGCGGGTTCGGACCATCACCGGCCGTGCGCTCGACGTACTCCCGCGGCTCACCGACGGCCACTACGACATCGTGTTCGCTGACGGCGACAAGAGGGAGTACGGCGCCTACCTTGCCGAGGCGCTGCGACTGCTGCGGCCCGGCGGCGTGGTGGCCTTCGACAACGCACTGTGGCACGACCGGGTGGCCGATCCCGCCCAGCGCGACGACGAGACGGTGGCGATCCGCACGCTCGTCCAGGAGGTCACGGCCACCGACGGGCTGGTGCCCCTGCTGCTGCCCGTCGGCGACGGGCTGCTGCTCGCCAAGAAGGAATGGGTTCCCGAGTCCGACTAACCGCGAGGGGTCGCTGCGAAGCCCGCAGCGCCTTCGGCGACCGCCACGATCTCGCAAGGTTCGATCAGGATCGGGGCGCTGCCGACGAGCTGGGAGCCGGGTGACTCGGCAGCCCCGGCCGTGAACGTCTCCTGGAAGGCTGCCCGGGTTGCGTCGTCAGCGAAGACGTAGCACCCCTCGAACCACTCGCCGGGCACCATCCGCCAGGTCTTGTATGCCAGCCCGGCCATGCCGGTGAAGCGGGCGTGCGAGCTGTCGGCGACGTACGACGCCAGCTGCTCCGCCACCCCGACGGGTGCGTCCACCAGTGACCAACGGACGGTCAGACCGTTCATTTCTTCCTCTCCTCGGTCGTGATCCCGGCGAGCGGGTCTGGCTGTCCGAGCCAGGAGAGCAGCAGCCGGGCGCCGAACCCGGACGGTCCCACCGTCCACTCGTGGAGCTCCTTCTCGATGTCGCCGACCGAGGCGATGTCGAGGTGGACCCATGGCAGCCCCCCGGTGAAGTGCTGGAGGAACAGCGCTGCCGTGATCGCTTGCGGGGCGCCGGCGCTGTTGTCGGCGTCGGCGATCTTGGACGCGAGCCGTTCCTCGTACCCGGCGTAGAGCGGGAACCGCCACACCGGCTCGCCCGCGCGTTCGCCCGCATCGCGGATCGCGGCGGCCAGCGCGTCGTCGGTGGCGAAGTAGCCGCCCAGCTGCTGGCCGAGCGCGATCTTCATGCCGCCGGTGAGCGTGGCGATATCGACGAGCACCGTCGGGTCGAGCTTCGCTGCGGCGTACGCAAGCGCGTCGGCAAGGACCAGCCGGCCCTCCGCGTCGGTGTTGGTGACCTCCGAGGTGCGCCCACCCCAGTGCCGGATCACGTCGCCGGGGCGGATGGCGGAACCGGAGATGGCGTTCTCGGCCGCGGGCACCAGGCCGGTCACCCGCACCGGACACCCGACGTCCGCGAGCGCGCCCATCGTCGCGAGCACGGCCGCACCGCCGGTCATGTCGCGTTTCATCGAGGCCATGCTGGGCCCAGGCTTGATCGAGAGGCCACCGGTGTCGAAGGTGATCCCCTTCCCGACGAGTACGACGTGCGGGAGCTTCCTGGCCGCACGAGCGTTGGTGCCGGGTGGTGCGTAGTCGAGCCGGATCAACCGCGGCGGGGTCGCCGAGGCCCGGCCGACGCCGACGATGCCGCCGAAACCCTCCCGCTCGAGGTCGGTCTCGTCCCAGATCCGGACGTCGAGACCAGCCTGAGCTGCGACCTGCTCGGCCTGGGTCGCCAACCAGGCGGGGTTCTTGAGATTGCTCGGCACCGTGGCGAGCAGCCGGGAACGCCAGCCCGCGCCGCCGATCGCAACGGCTCGCTCGAGCGTGGCCTGATCGGTGCCGGCGAGGGAGCCCGGCGGGGTAGCGATCACGACCCGGCGGACGGGATGGCGCTCCGGCCCGGTCGATCGCCAGTGGAACTCGAACGCACCCAGCATGGTGCCGGCGACGAACGCCTCGAGCGCAGCCGCGTCAGCGACCGGTCCGCCGTCCGGGGCCACGGCAGGGATCGAGGTCGCGACCGCGTCCCGATCCCGTGCTGCTCGCGCAAGTGCCGCTCCGGCGCGGCGCAGATCGATCGGTCGGGCCGCGCCGACGCCGACCAGCAGCACCAGCCGCAGCGCGGGGTTGGAGTCGGTGCCGAGCGGCACCGGCACCTCCACCACCTCGCCGACTGCGCCGGTCATCCCGCGCAGCTCGGCTACGCCGAGCAGGTCGACGTCGATCGCCTCGATCAGATCGGCGGCGCCGGGACCGAGCAGGACGCCTGGCTCGTCCCCGGCCAGTCCGGCCAGTCCGGCCAGTCCGACCAGTCCGGCCAGGCCCGGCAGCACCGGCACGGCCACGGTGTCGACACCGACGATGGCGGCGGGGAGGAACTCGCTGAGTGCGAACTCGGGGGGTGAAACCTGGCTAGGAAGAACGTGAGAGATAGTCGCCACACCAACTACGAAGCGGCCGTCACCCGACAACGTTCTTGAGAGCATCGCCGAGGGCACCTGCCTCTTCAGCGTTCAGCTCAACGACCAGGCGGCCACCGCCTTCGAGAGGAACGCGCATCACGATGCCGCGACCCTCCTTGGTGACCTCCAGCGGACCGTCACCGGTCCGAGGCTTCATCGCCGCCATGCGGCACCCCTCTTCCCATCAGTACAGGCAGACTCGGTCTGCTCAGGGCTTGCCGCACCATTATCGCCCATGCCCCCTGCGCCGTGCAGCAGCGGCACCCCTGTTCAGTCCGCCGGCGGGGGCGTCGGCACCGACGGGGACCTGGCGTCGTCGCCCGAACGACCAGCGGGCCCAGTGGCCGAGTGCCGGCCGGGCGCCGTGCGGGGCGCGGGGTCCGGCGCGGGGTCCGGCGTACGGCGCCCCTCCTGTTCGAGCGCCAACCGCGCGAGCAGCGCGTCGACCTCCGCCATCCGGTACCCGCGGAATGCCAGGGAGAACCGCACCCGCCGCAGATCGTCGGGCGTGAGGGTCCGGTCCAGCGGCACCGCCGCATCCGGGTGGTCGACGTACGCCGGCTTCATCGGCTCGCCGCGCCCGGCCGCGAGCATCGCGATGCCGCCCATGGCGAGCACGATGAGTACGGCGAAGATCCACATCATCGTTTGCGGCACGGCAGTCCTCCGGGCAGCTCAGGCGTGACGGTCGCGGGCCGCGACCATCAGCGCCACCGCTTCGTCGACGTCGTCGGTCAGGGTCAGCATGTCGAGGTCGGACTGCTTGATCCGGGCCTCGCTGAGCATCGAGCCCTGCATCCAGTCGATCAGGCCCGACCAGTGCTCCACCCCCATCAGCACGATCGGGAAGGTCGTGATCTTCAAGGTCTGCGACAGCGTCATCGCCTCGAACATCTCGTCGAGCGTGCCGAGTCCGCCGGGCAGCACGACGTAGCCCTGGGAGTACTTCACGAACATCATCTTGCGGACGAAGAAGTAGCGGAAGTTCAGGCCGAACGTGACGTAGTCGTTGAGACGGGCCTCCCAGGGCAGCTCGATCCCGAGGCCGACACTTTCCCCGCCGGCGTCGGTCGCCCCCTTGTTGGCGGCCTCCATCGCGCCCGGGCCGCCACCGGTGATGACGGTGAAGCCGGCGTCGACCAGCGCGCCGCCCACCTTGACCCCGAGCTGGTAGGCGGGATGCTCGGCGGGGATCCGCGCGGAGCCGAACACCGCGATCGCCGGCCCGAGCTCGGCGAGGTCGTTGAAGCCTTCGACGAACTCGGCCTGGATCTTCAGCACCCGCCATGGATCGGTGTGCACCCAGTCGCTGTCACCCCGGCTGTCGAGCAGCCGCTGGTCGGTGGTCGAGCCCTCCGGCCGTCCCTTGCTGGGACGCGGACCGGGACCGCTACGTCTTGTCATGGGGCCTCCTCGCCCTGGAGCCACGCGCGCAGCTCGCGCTCGCAGCGCTCGATGTGCGCCACCGGCACATGTTCCTCCTGTTTGTGCGCCAGCATCGGGTCACCGGGGCCGAAGTTGACCGCGGGCACGCCGAGCACGGTGAACCGGGCGACATCGGTCCACCCGAACTTGGGGTTGACGATGCGGTCCGGACCTCCGACGGCATCGATGAACGCCTTCGCCGCCGGCCGGTCGAGGCCGGGCAGCGCACCGGGAGCGGAGTCGGTCACGGCGACGTCGTAAGGGGCGAAGAAGTCGGTGACGAAGGCCAGCGCCTCGGCCTCCGACCGGTCCGGTGCGAAGCGGTAGTTGACCGACACCACGCACTCGTCGGGGATCACGTTGCCGGCGACGCCGCCGCGGATGCCGACCGCGTTCAGCCCCTCGTGGTACTCCAGGCCGTCGATGACCGGCTTGCGGGCGTCGTAGGCCTGCAACCGGTCGAGTACGTCGGCAGCGGCATGGATCGCGTTGACGCCGCGCCAGCTGCGGGCCGAGTGCGCCCGCTCGCCACGCGTCCGGACGTCGACCCGCAAGGTGCCCTGGCACCCCGCCTCGACCACTGCGTTGGACGGCTCCATCAGCACGGCGAAGTCCGCGGCCAGCAGATCGGGATCGGACTCGCTGAGCAGGCGCAGTCCGTTGAACTGCGAGTCGATCTCCTCGGCCTCGTAGAGGACGAAGGTGAGGTCGTGGACCGGTTCCTGCAGCGTGGCCGCGAGCCGCAGGATGATCGCGTCGCCGCCCTTCATGTCACAGGTCCCCAGGCCGTGCAGGATCCCGTCCTCGAGCCGGCTGGGCAGGTTGCCGTTGATCGGCACCGTGTCGAGGTGACCGGCCAGCACCACCCGGCTGGGCCGGCCCAGCGTCGTACGAGCCACGACGGTGTGACCGCGGCGGACGACCGTCAGGTGCGGCACCGCGCGCAGCGCCGTCTCTACCGCATCGGCGATCGTCTGCTCGTTGCGGGACACCGACTCGATGTCGACGAGCTGCCGGGTCAGCGCGACGGCGTCGGCGGTCAGATCCAGGGTCGGCGGCGCGGTCATGCCCACATCCAAGCAGTCGACGCCGGCGCGCGTGCCGAGGCGCTGTCGCATCGTGACAAACGTTGTCACGCCACTGGGATATGAACGCACCGGCACTCGGCCCCCGACGTGGGCTCTTCCTGTTTCTGACCGCAGCCGCAGCAGCGGCCACAGCGAGCACCGTCGCACTTCCGACACCACCCGCCGCGGCAACCGTCCTGTGCGAAGGCATCCCCGCGACCATCGTCGGCTCCGAGGAGTCGGACCACCTGATCGGCACGGAAGGAGCCGACGTCATCGCTGCGCTCGGCGGACACGACGTGGTCTACGGATTGGGCGGCAACGACCGGATCTGCTTGGGCACTGGCGACGACGTGGGCTACGGAGGCGCCGGCAACGACCGCTACTACCCCGACTTCGGCGACGACGGGGTGTATGACGACGACACGTCGCTGGACTCGGTGACGTTCGAGGGTGCGACGAGCGCTGTCAACGTCGACCTGGGGGCGCACACGGCCTCGGGTGGCGCCGGCACTGACGCCCTGTGGGGGATCGACACTGTCGTCGGAAGCTCCCACGACGACGTCCTGGTCGGGAGCGACACCGCGAACCACCTCTACGGCGGTGGCGGTGACGACACGATCGATGCGGGTGGCGGGGACGACGTGATCACGCCAGGCCCGGGCGAGGACGACATCGACGGCGGACCGGGAACCGACTTCATCTCCTTCGTGACCGCGACCGCCGGAGTCACCGTGAACCTCACCGCCGGCACCGCATCCGGCGAGGGTGCCGATGTCGTGGTCGGCGCCGAGGGAGCGCTCGGAGGGCCCGCCAACGATCGGCTGATCGGGGACGCCGGCTCGAACTGGCTCGAGGGCCTCGGGGGCAACGACACGATCGAGGGCCGCCGCGGGAACGACCGGTTGATCGGCGGGCCGGGGTCGGACCTGGTCCTGTTCACGGGTGCGACCACCGGGATCACGGCGTCGCTGCACACGGGGACCGCCACGGGTGACGGCTCGGACTTCCTGTCAGAGGTCGAACGACTTCTCGGCGGACCGCACGCAGACCGGCTGATCGGCAGCATCGGGCCGAACGTCCTTCGCGGAGGCCCCGGCAACGACCTGCTGCGTGGGATCGGCGGCAACGACACCCTCAACGGCGATGCCGGCGACGACAGGCTGGACGGCGGCGCCGGCACCGACAGCTGCGACGGGTCGACGGGAACCGACGAGGCGCTCGCCTGCGAGACGGTGCTCGGAGTGCCGTGACGGGAACCCGGCTCAGGCCCGGGTGACCGCGACGGTCGCGACCTCGCGGTCGCCCACGGTCACCTGGCCGCTGGTGGCCTCCTCGCCGACGACGTACGACGTCGCCAGGGTCTCCTTCGTGATCAGGTCCTGGTGCGCCTGCGCGGCGGCCAGCACCGCCGGCGAGCCGCCGATGGTGAGGGCGATCCGGTCGGTGACGTCGAGCCCGGCGTCACGACGGGCCTGCTGGACCGCGCGCACCAGGTCACGGGCGAGGCCCTCGCCGGCGAGCTCCGGCGTGACCACGGTGTCGAGCACGACGAACCCGCCGCCGGCGAGCATGCCCGTCGCCGAGTCGCCGGTCTCCGAGCCGACCACCGTCTCGAGGGTGTACTCGCCCTCGAGGAGCTCGAGCCCACCTGCGGTGACGCTGACCCCGCCTTCAGGGCTGACGACGGCTTCCCAGTCACCGGCCTTCGACGCCTTGATCGCGGTCTGCACGTCCTTCCCAAGACGCGGACCGGCGACCCGGGCGTTGACCGTCAACCGCTGGGAGACGCCGTACGACGCCGCCTCCGGCGAGTCCACGGCCAGCAGCCGGACCTGCTTGACGTTGACCTCGTCGGCCACGATCGAGCTGAACTGCTCGAGCGCCGCCGGGTCGTCGACGACCACGGTCAGCGACCCGAGCGGCAGCCGGTTGCGCAGGCCGCCGGCCTTGCGCAGGGCCGAGGTCGCGGAGCAGATCTCGCGGACCTGGTCCATCGCGGCGACCAGTGCGTCGCCCGCAGCGTCGGCGGGACCGAGCTGATCAGCGCCCGGCCAGTCGGTGAGGTGCACGGACCGGCCACCGGTCAGACCCCGCCACACTTCCTCGGTCGTCAACGGCAGCAGCGGCGCGACCGCGCGGCACACGACCTCGAGGACCGCGGCCAGCGTCTCGAACGCCTCCGGTCGCCCCTCCCAGAACCGCTCGCGGGAGCGGCGGACGTACCAGTTCGTGAGGACGTCGAGGAACCCGCGCGTTGTCTCGCAGGCGTCGGCGATCGCGAAGTCGTCGAGCTCGGTGGTCAGCTGCACGACGTACTGCCGCGCCTTCGCGAGCAGATAGCGGTCGAGTGGATCGGACGAGTCGGTCCGTCCCTCCGCTTCGTAGCCCTCGGCGTTGGCATAGAGCGAGAAGAAGTACCAGGTGTTCCAGAGCGGGATCATCACCTGGCGCACGGAGTCGCGGATGCCCTGCTCGGTCACGACCAGGTTGCCGCCACGCAGGATCGGGCTGGCCATCAGGAACCAGCGCATCGCGTCGGCGCCGTCGCGATCGAAGACCTCCCGCACATCGGGGTAGTTGCGCAGCGACTTCGACATCTTGTTGCCGTCGGAGCCGAGCACGATGCCGTGGCTGATGCACGAGGAGAAAGCCGGCCGGTCGAACAGCGCAGTGGCCAGCACATGCAGCGTGTAGAACCAGCCCCGGGTCTGCCCGATGTACTCGACGATGAAGTCCGCCGGGAAGTGCCCGACGACGGAGCCGTCATCAGCACCGTCGAACCACTCCTGGTTGTCGAACGGGTAGTGGACCTGGGCGAAGGACATCGAGCCCGAGTCGAACCAGACGTCGAGGACGTCGGCGACGCGGCGCATGGTCGACTGCCCGGTCGGGTCGTCGGGGTTGGGCCGGGTCAGGTCGTCGACCCACGGCCGGTGCAGGTCGGGCTCGCCGTCCCGGTTGCGCGGCAGCGTGCCGAAGTCGCGCTGGATCTCCTCGAACGAGCCGTAGACGTCGATCCGTGGGTAGGCCGGGTCGTCGCTCTTCCACACCGGCACCGGGCTGCCCCAGAACCGGTTGCGGGTGATCGACCAGTCGCGGGCGTTCTCCAGCCACCTGCCGAACTGCCCGTCCTTGATGTGCTCGGGCACCCAGCGGATCTGCTCGTTGAGCTCCAGCATCCGCTTCTTGAACTTGGTGACCTCGACGAACCACGACTCGACGCCTTTGTAGATCAGCGGCTCGCGGCACCGCCAGCAGTGCGGGTAGGAGTGGGTGTAGGTCTCCCGCCGCAGCAGCACGGTGCCGGGCGTGACCGCCCCGCCGTGGCCCTTGAGGTGGTCGATGATGTGCAGGTTGGCGTCGAAGACCAGCATTCCGGCGTACTCGTCGACCGGGGTGGTGAACCGCCCGTCCTTGCCGACCGGCATCACCGGCTCGATCTTCTCCCGGTCGGTGACCTCCTTGTCCACCTCACCGAACGCGCCGGCGCTGTGCACCAGGCCGGTGCCGTCAGTGGTCGTGACCGCTTCGTCTGCGGCGACGACGCGGAAGGCGTTGGCGTGACCGGCGTAGTAGGAGAACGGCGGCGTGTAGGTGAGCCCGACCAGGTCGGCACCCTTGCCCCGCCACACCACGTGGGGCTCCTCGCCGAGCTCACGGGAGTACGCCGCCAGCCGCGCCTCGGCCAGGATGTGGCGCTCGCCGTACTCCTCCACCGTGACGTAGTCGATCTCCGACCCCACCATCACCGCGAGGTTGCTCGGCAGCGTCCACGGCGTCGTGGTCCAGATGAGCAGCTTGGCGCCGGCGAAGTCACCCTCGGTCTCGACCTCGAAGCCGACCGTCACCGACGGGTCCTGACGGTCCTGGTAGACGTCGTCGTCCATCCGCAGCTCGTGGTTGGAGAGCGGCGTCTCGTCGTTCCAGCAGTACGGGAGGACCCGGAAGCCCTCGTAGACCAGGCCCTTGTCGTAGAGGCTCTTGAACGCCCACAGCACCGACTCCATGAACTCGGGGTTCATGGTCCGGTAGTCGTTGTCGAAGTCGACCCAGCGGGCCTGGCGGGTGACGTAGTCGCGCCACTCCCCCGTGTACTTGAGCACCGAGGCGCGGCACGCGTCGTTGAACCGGTCGATGCCCATCTCGACGATCTCGTCGGTGGTCTTGATCCCGTTGAGGCGCATCGCCTCGAGCTCGGCCGGCAGGCCGTGCGTGTCCCAGCCGAAGCGGCGCTCGACGCGTCGGCCGCGCATCGTCTCGTAGCGGGGCACGATGTCCTTGACGTAGCCGGTCAGCAGGTGGCCGTAGTGCGGCAGCCCGTTGGCGAACGGCGGGCCGTCGTAGAACACGAACTCGTTGGATCCGTCGGCACCGGGATCGCGCTGCTCGACACTCGCGCGGAAGGTGTCGTCCTCGGCCCAGTAGGCCAGCACTCGCTCCTCCATCGCGGGGAAGCGGGGCGAGGACGGCACGCCCGGGCTCGGGTCGGTGCTGTCGTTGCTGACCTTGGGATAGGTCATCGGCTCGGTCTCCTGGTCGTCGGCTCTGCGGTCTGATCACCGCAGGGACGATCCGTCAGGACCGCGGTACCACCCTGCTTGTCCCCGGAGGAACCTCTCGTTCACGGCTGTGACGGGCCTACCCGCCGGGTTCTACTTGCCTCTGCCGTCCGCCTCGCCGACGACTCGGGCTTTCTTCCCGGGGCTCGCCGCTGATGACGGCTCGAGCGCCTGTGCTCACAGGGTACGGCGCGGGCGGGCCGGCCGGGTAATCGGTTTCCCGGGCGGACCGGGTGCCTGCTGCACCGCCGGTCGTTCCGCCGTACCCATAGAATCACCCCACGTGACTGCTGCTTGGGGCTTCGGCCTGACCACGACCACAGCGAACGCCTCGGACACCGGGGCCGTCCAGGTGCTCGACACCTGGTTCCCGAGCCCCGCCCTCGGCGAGAAGCCGGACGATCTCCCCGCACCGGACGAGCTGGTGACGCTCCAGGCCAGCGACCAGGTCCGGGCCGTCGAGCGGCGCGTCGTCCTTGTCGAGATCGCCGACCTCTCCGCCGCACCGAGCAGCACCACCGACGCGTGGCTGCGGCTGCACCTGCTCTCGCATCGGTTGGTCGCCCCCCACGAGATCAACCTCGACGGGGTCTTCGGCCTGCTCACCAACGTGGTGTGGACCAGTGCCGGCCCCTGCGCGGTCGAGGGATTCGAGCACACCCGCGCCCGGTTGATGGCGACCGGCGCGACAGTCGCGGTGTACGGCGTCGACAAGTTCCCACGGATGGTGGACTACGTACTGCCGTCGGGCGTCCGGATCGCTGACGCGGACCGGGTCCGGCTGGGTGCGCACCTGGCAGCAGGCACCACCGTCATGCACGAAGGCTTCGTCAACTTCAACGCCGGCACGCTCGGCGCGTCGATGGTCGAGGGACGGATCTCCGCCGGCGTGGTGGTCGGCGACGGCTCCGACGTCGGTGGTGGTGCGTCGATCATGGGCACCCTCTCCGGCGGCGGCAAGGAGATCATCTCGATCGGCCGGCGCTGCCTGATCGGCGCCAACGCCGGTGTCGGGATCTCCCTCGGCGACGACTGCGTCGTCGAGGCAGGCTGCTACGTCACCGCCGGCACCAAGGTGCTGGTCCACCTGGCGGGCTCCGACCCCCGGGTGGTGAAGGCCCGCGACCTGTCCGGTGCCGACAACGTGCTCTTCCGCCGCAACAGCCAGACCGGCGCGGTCGAGGCGGTGCCGTGGCGGGGCGAGGGCATCGCCCTGAACGCCGCGCTGCACGCCAACTGACCGGCCCTGACCGGCCCTGACCGGCCCTGACCAGCGCTGACCGGTACCGACCGGCGCTGGCCCAACCACCTGTCCCGGAGACTCGAGAAATGAACGGACGTGTCGTCGCGATCGTCGTGGGCCTCGCGGCCGCGGCGATCGTCGCCGTCGTCGGCATCGTGATCTTCAACGCGGTCGACGAGATCGTCTCGGGCCCCGACGGCGACTGCACCGCCGAGGTGGCCGACCACGAGGTCGAGATCTCGGGCGAGCAGGCGGAGAACGCGAGCCTGATCGCCGCGATCGCCATCGAACGGGGACTGCCGGCCCGCGCGGTCTCGATCGCGCTGGCCACCGCCTTCCAGGAGTCGAAGCTGATCAACATCGACTACGGCGACCGGGACTCACTCGGCCTTTTCCAGCAGCGGCCCTCGCAGGGCTGGGGCACCGAGGCGGAAGTTCTCGATCCGGTCTACGCCACCGATGCGTTCTACGACGCGCTGGTCCAGGTGGACGGTTATGAGGACATGGAGATCACCGAGGCGGCGCAGGAGGTGCAACGGTCGGCGTTCCCCTCGGCCTACGCCGACCACGAGGACGACGCCCGCGCGCTCGCCTCGGCTCTCACCGGCTACTCCCCCGCGACGTTCAGCTGCGACCTCGACGGAGGTGCGCCCTCGGCCGACGACGACCTCCTCGACTCGGGGCTGACAGCGCGCGCGGACGCCGTACGCGACGACCTGCTGACGCGGTACGGCGCCCTCGACCTCGGGGGGTTCGCCCCGGGCGGGGTGTCGACCGGTCACATGGAGGGGTCGGCGCACTACGAGGGCCGGGCCATCGACATCTTCTTCCGGCCGGTGAACGACACCAACCAGACGAGCGGCTGGGCGGTCGCGCACTACCTGGTCGGCAACGCGGCGCGGCTCGACATCCGCACCGTCATCTTCGACGACCGGATCTGGACCGCCGGCCGCGACGGGTGGCGGAACTACGACCCGCCGGAGAGCTCGGGGTCCCGGGTGATCCTCGAGCACCGCGACCACGTGCACGTCGACGTGTTCGGGTAGCCGCGGAAAAAACTTCGGGGAGGCTGGGAACTTTCCGGTCGGTGGCGCGCATCCACACGGCAACAAGTCGTGCCCACCATCGAAAGGCAACTCTCATGTCGAACCTCACCCGCACCGCCGCCACCTCGCTCGTCGGCCTCGCCGCCGCAGTCTCGGGTGGTGCCCTGATCCTGAGCGGCCCGGCGGCCTCCGCGGCCGCTGCTCCCGCCTCGTCGACCGTCACCATCCAGGCCGAGGGCACCGACCTCTTCGGCAACGTCACCAGCCCCCGCGCGGTCTGCAAGAGCGACCGCAACGTCATCGTCTACCAGCAGATCGGCGCCCGCGGCGGCGGCAACGACATCCGGTTCGCCTCGGACACCACCGACTCCGACGGCGACTGGAACACCGGCAACACCGGCACCGAGGGCAAGTTCTACGCCAAGGTCAAGAAGACCAGCCTGTGCAAGGCCGACTTCAGCCCGACCATCCGCGCGACCCGCTGAACGAACCTCGTGAGACAGCCGGCGGCACCCACCACCTCAACGGTTCCCCACCACCCGACCCACCACCGCAGGAGTAGCTCCGCCTCAGGCGATGCTCCACTCGACCGGTGCCAGCGGGTCCGGCTGATAGCTGCAGAACGCTCCCGTCCGCACCGTCCGTGCGAGGTGGGCACCGAGGTCGGGATGCTGCTCCCCGAGCCGACCGAGGGCATAGCGCACCGACCGGGTCACGGCACCGCGGGCCCGCTCCGCGGTGCCGCCGGTCGTTCGCGCACGCCCGCTGAGTCCTACCGCGGCGCTCAGCTCCGCGACCAGGTAGTCCCGGTCCCGCTCGGCGAGCTCGCGGCGGGCGTCGTCGTGGTTGCGCTCGGCCTCCGCGATGTCCTCGTCGACCTCCACCAGCCGACGCCGGTAGGACGCCTTTGCCTCCTCGTCGAGCACCGGCAACCCTTGGTCGTCCACGCCGGAAACGACCAGGTCGAGCACATGGAGCTCACGCCCCGGCTCGGACAGCAGCCGGGCCAGGTAGCCGATGCCCTTGAGGTCGGCGAGCACCGCGGTGGTCCCGCGGAAGCTGACCTCCCAGTGGTCACCACGTCGGAGCAGCGCCGCCTGGGTAGCGTGCCGGGCCGTGGCCGGCGAGGCGGGCGCGGCGGGCGAGACGGGCGAGACGGGCGAGACTGGGGCCGGAGCTTCCAGCCTGCTCCGTACGGCCGCCTCGCGCCGCGGTGCGCCGAACTCCGCGAATGCGGCGGCCGCTGCCTTCCACTCCAAAGCGGCACCGGACGCGTTGCCGGCGACTGCCAACGCCTCGGCGAGCACGGTGCGCGCGACCGCGGCGTCGTACGGCGCCGCCATCTCGACCCAGGCGACCACCGCCCGCTGGGCCTGTCCCGCCGCCCGGGTCGTGTGACCCTCCAGCAGCGCGGCCCGCGCGTCGGCGAGCGCCGCGCTCGCGATGAGGCCGGGACTCGGGTAGCGGTCGGCGATGGCGAGCAGCGCATCGGCGGCCGATCGCGCGGTCGCGCCGTCACCGACCGCCGCCGCGACCTCCGCCTGCGCGTCGAGCAAGGGCGCCCGGTAGAGCGCGCCGAACGGCGGACGCTCCTTCCACGGCAGGTCGCTCGGGTGCTCCAGCTCGCCGCGGAGGAGCGCCGCTGCGGCGTCCGCGTCACCCTGCTCGAGTCGCAGCAGCGCCAGGCCCGGGTTCGGTGACCATGCCCGCTCGTGGGCTTCGAGGTAGGCCTCCTCTGCCCCGACGAGATCGCCCCGCCGGAGGCGGATGTTGCCGAGCTCGACCAGCGGCCAGCCGTACTCGCGTCGCATCCACGGACGCAGCTCCGCGCAGGCCGCGAGCGCCTCGTCCTCAGCGTCGTCGGCCGGGCCGGACAGGCGCAGCAGCTCAGCGCGGTGGACCCGGCACCGTCCATGGGTGGAGCCGAAAGCCGGTCCCTGCCGCCACCGCTCCATGACATCGGTCCACTCGCGAGCGAGGTCGTGGCGGCCGACCCACTGGGCCGTGCAGATCAGCTCGCAGTAGACGTTCCCGGTCGTCAGCTGATCGAACTCGCCGGCAGCGAGGTCGACGGCAAGCTCGTCGAGCAGTGCGATCCCGTCGTCGAGGTCGCCGGCGTGGATCGCCAACCTCGCCACAGCGACCCGGCCAAGGCCGCGCGCCGGATCGACGCCGTACGCCGTACCGAGCTCAACCGCCTGCCGGGCCGGTTCGACCGCGGCCTCCGGGTCGCCGGACAGGATCCGCTCATAGGTGCGGGTGACGGCGAGCAGCGCGTGCACCCTGCCGGGCGGCGCGTTGCCGAGGTGGCGCTCGGCGCGCCCGACCCATCCCCGCACCGGGGCCATCAAGCCGGTCTCGCACAGCAGGTTCAACGCCACCCGCGCAGCGGCGAAGGCGGCCTCCTCGTCCCGTCCGGCGTCGGCATGAACCGCGAACAGCCGCTCCCAGGTCGTGAGGGCGAGCTCGAGCTCACCAGCCCCGTAGGCCGCAACTGCGCGCAGCTCCAGGGCGGGCTCGGAGTCGTCACCCGGTTCGATGAGTCCCAGTGCCCGCCCGAAATCGCCGTGCTCGAGCGCCGCCCGAGCCTGGTCCAGGCTCACTGTCGCATTGTGACAGCCATTGTTCCGTCTTCGGGGTAGGCAACCGAACCTCCCCGGAAGGAACCACTCATGCACACCACCACTCGCGATCTCCCGATCAAGATCAACGCTTTCGGCGCCACCGTCCGCCACCTCCCCGACTTCGGCGTCGCGGAGGGTTCGCTCGCGGCCGAGCACCTCTCCCTCGCCGAGGGGGTCGACATCGCCCCGCTGTTGACGGGGCTCACCGACGACGCCTGCCACTGTGAGCACTGGGGCTACCTGGTCGGCGGCCGGGTGGTCGTGACGTACGCCGACGGCTCGAGCGAGACGTGCTCCGCCGGCGAGGTGTTCTACTGGCCCGCCGGCCACTCGGTCCGCGTCGAGCAGGCTGCCGAGATCGTGATGTTCAGCCCCGCGGCCGAGCACCTCTTGGTGATGAACCACATGCTCGGGGTGATGGCGGAGATCCCTGCCTGAACCCGCCGGTCACAGCCGCCGGACCAGCGTGGCCAGCCGGGCAGCCGCTGCCGCGACCCGCTCGTCGGTGGCGGTGAACGCCACCCGCACGTGCTGGGAGCCGGCGGCTCCGTAGAACACACCGGGCGCGACCAGGATCCCGAGCTCGGCCAGCTCGGCGACGGTCTCCCAGCAGTCGGGTCCGTCCGGTCCGCGGGTGGCCCAGAGATACAGCGACGCCTCGGAGTGCTCGATGATGAAGCCCGCAGCTTCGAGGGCGGTCCGGAGCGTGGCCCGGCGGGCGGCGTACCGCTCGTGCTGCTCCGCGCTGTGCCGGTCGTCGGCGAGTACGGCGGCCAGCACCCGCTGTTGCGGCCCCGGCATCTGCAGTCCCAGGTTCTTGCGGACCGCCAGCAGCTCCGCCACCACCGACCGGTCGCCGGCGACGAAGGCGCAGCGGTAGCCGGCCAGGTTCGACCGCTTCGAGAGCGAGTGGACGGCCAGGATGCCGTCGTGGCTACCGCCGCAGACATCGGGGTGGAGCACCGACACCGCGGCTGCGTCCCACGAGCACTCGATGTAGCACTCGTCGGAGACGAGGAGCACTCCCCGCTCGCGGCACCAGTCGACGACCTTCTTGAGGTGCTCCTTGGGGAGCACCCGGCCGGTGGGGTTGGACGGCGAGTTGATCCACAGCAGCCGCGGCGTCTCCGGTCCGAGCGCGGTGAGCGAGTCCGTTGCCAGCGTGCGGGCACCGACCAGCGCGGCCCCCACCTCGTAGGTCGGGTAGGCCAGCTCGGGGTAGACGACGAGGTCCCCCGGTCCGACGCCGAGGTGGAGCGGCAGCGACGCGATCAGCTCCTTCGAGCCGATGACCGGCAACACCTGGTCGATGTCGAGTCCGGGGACCTCGTGGCAGCGGGCGAGCCAGTCGACGACCGCCTGCCGGGTCTCGGGCAGCCCGACGGTGAGGGGGTAGCCCGGCGAGTCGGACGCGGCCCGCAAGGCACCCTGGGCGACCTCAGGAGTGGGGTCGACCGGCGTGCCGACGGACAGGTCGACGATGCCGTCGGCATGCCGACGCGCCTGCGCGGCGTACGCCGTCAGCTTGTCCCAGGGGAAGTCCGGGAGCTGCTCGGAGATCAGTGCTCAGGGTCCTGCGGGGGAAGCGCGGCGATCAACGGGTGGTCCTTGTCGATCTCACCCATCTTGGCCGCGCCACCGGGCGAGCCGAGGTCGTCGAAGAACTTGACGTTGGCGTCGTAGTAGTCCTTCCACTCCTCCGGGACGTCATCCTCGTAGAAGATCGCCTCGACCGGGCAGACCGGCTCGCAGGCGCCACAGTCCACGCACTCGTCGGGATGGATGTAGAGCATCCGCTTGCCCTCGTAGATGCAGTCGACGGGGCACTCGTCGACGCATGCGCGGTCCTTGAGATCGACGCAGGGCTGGGAGATGACGTAGGTCACCGGGTCCTCCTGGGGACTGCTGAGCGGATGCGAACACGAAACAGGTTCGTGTCGGCCCTCAGCCTAGTATCCCGGGGGTGACGACGGCGCACGACCCACGTGATTCGGGACACCACCTGCTCGGACCGCACGTCGTGGGGCAGCGGGTCGTCATCCGACGGCTGCTCCGCGGCGAGACCGGTCCGACCGGCGGACCGGCGATGACCGACCTGCTGGGCGTCTGCGTCGCGTGGGGCGATGGTCGGTGCGTGGTCCGGCCGGAGGAGGGCGAGCCGGTCGAGATCGAGATCGCCGACATCGTCTCCGGCAAGCCGGTACCGCCCCGGCCGTCGGTCCGGATGCGGGTGTCCACCCGCGACGCCGAGCTGCACACGGCGTCACTGTGGGCCTCGGTCGAGACGACGACGCTGGGTGAGTGGGTGCTCCGCACCGACACCGCCCCTGCTGGCCGACTCCGGCGACGGGCCAACTCCTGCCTGGCGATGGGCGACCCGGGCCTGCCCTTCGACGAGGCGGCGATGGCGGTCCGCGCGTTCTACGACGAGCGCGGGCGGGCGCCGTACGTCCAGGTCGAGGCGGGCTCGCCCGAGGAGCACGGATTCGTCGCGGCAGGGTGGCAGGTCGACCCGACCGGCGACGCAGAGCATCGGCTGGCCTCACTGACCCAGGTACGGCGCCGGATCCGCGCGGTTTCGGACCCGCCGGGCCAGTTGGACCCGCTGGACCTGCCGGACCCGCCGGACCTGGTGAACCTGGTGCCCGACGGGCCGCGGGCGGTGGCGACCGTCGCCGACGGCGGCATCTCCCGGGCACGCGGCCAGGCAGCGGTCGACGGCGACTGGATCGGCGTGCACGCGATCGAGGTCGACCCTGCCCATCGGCGACAGGGGCTGGCGACCGCGGTCCTCGCCGCGCTCCTCGAATGGGGCGCCGAGCAGGGAGCGACCACGGTCTGGCTGCACGTCGAGACCGACAACGCGCCCGCGCTGGCGTGGTACGACGACATCGGGCTGGCGCGTCACCACGTCTGTCGCTACCTCACCCTGGGGGTCTCGTGACGGTCACTGCGCGACTTCGTCGACCTGCGACCTCGACCTGCGACGCGGTGACGCACTAACCTCCGGAGATGAACCGACCGACTCGTTCGCTCCCGGTGCGCCGGATCCGCTTCCGCTACCCGGCCGGCTCCTTGCACCAGCGGTACGTCGAGGACGACCTGGTCATGAGCCACGTCGTGGCCGTGCTGTCCGCGACCTTCCCTCCCGGCGAGGACTTCTTCGTCCGGTCGGTGCGGCACTACTCCGACAAGATCACCGACCCGCTCCTCAAGGAACAGGTGCGCGGCTTCATCGGCCAGGAGGTCACCCACGGGCGCGAGCACCGCGAGCTGAACCGCCGGCTCCAGGAGATGGGCTACCCCACCCACCGGGTCGCGCGGTACGTGAAGTGGTCGCTGGCCGACGCCACGAAGCGCGCACCGGCGAAGCTCTGCCTGTCCTACACGGCGGCCCTCGAGCACTACACCGCGACGCTGGCCGAGTGCCTGCTCACCAAGCCGGCGGCACAAGACCTGCTCGGCGACACCGAGGTGCGCAACATCCTGCTGTGGCACGCCCTCGAGGAAACCGAGCACAAGGCCGTCGCGTTCGACGTCTACCGCGCAGTGGGCGGCTCCGAGCTCATCCGGCGGCTCGGCTTCGTCATCATGTCGTTCGGCCTGATCGGGTTGGTCGTGATCGCGACCGTGCTGTCGATGCTGGGCGACCGGGCGACGTACAACCCGGTGCGGCTGATCCGGAGCATCCTGAGGTTGCGCCACTCACCCTTCCTCGAGGCCGACGTCGCGCGGAGCCTCGCCGACTACCTGCGCCGGGGCTTCCACCCCGCCGACCACGACAACGAGGCGCTGCTCCTGGCCTGGACCGAGGAGCTCTTCGGTCCGGAGGGCAAGCTCGCCGACCACGTGCACTGACAGGTCACCCGCCTCCCAACGCCGCCAGTCCCTCGCCCTCGACCCGGTAGGTCGTCCAGTCCTTCATCGGCCGCCCACCGAGGGCGTCGTAGAACTCGATCGCGGGCGTGTTCCAGTCCAGCACCACCCACTCGAACCGCTGGTAGCCGCGGTCGAGGGCGATCCGGGCGAGCGCGACCAGGAAGGACTTGCCGAACCCGTGGCCGCGGTGCTCCGGCTCCACGAACAGGTCCTCGAGATAGATGCCGGGCACCCCGGTCCAGGTGGAGTAGCTGCGGTACCAGACCGCAACGCCCACGACCCGCCCGTCGAGCTCCGCGACCAGTGCGGAGGCAGCCGCGTCGTCGCCGAAGAGCCAGCGGGCCACCAGCTCCTGGGTGTTCGCCACCGCCTCGGGCTCGCGTTCGTAGACGGCGAGCTCACGGACCAGCCGCAGGATGTCGGCGGCGTCGTCGACGGTCGCATGCCGGATCCCGGCCGGCAGCTCCACGCCACTCATCGGAGTCGTCACCCGAGGGCGAGGAACGTCAGCAGGTCCTGCCGGGTGAGCACACCGACCGGCTTGCCGTCCTCCTGGACGAGGACGGCGTCCGCGGACTCCAGCATCGTCACGGCGTCCTTGGCGTCCTCGGTCGAGCCGACGGTCGGCAGCGGCGGCGACATGTGCTGCTCCACCGAGTCGGTGAGCCGGGCATGGCCGGCGAACAGCGCGTCGAGCAGCGCGCGGTCGGACACCGATCCGGCCACCTCGGCCGCCACGATCGGCGGCTCGGCGCGGACGACGGGCATCTGGGAGACGCCGTACTCCTGCAGGATCGCGACCGCCTCGGCGATGGTCTCGTTGGGGTGGGTGTGCACCAGGTCGGGCAGCGTACCGGTCTTGCCGCGCAGCACCTCGCCGACAGTGCGGGCGGTGTGCGGCTGCCCGTTGGGGAAGCCGTACTGCGCGAGCCAGTCGTCGTTGAAGACCTTGGTCAGGTAGCCGCGCCCCGAGTCGGGCAGCAGTACGACGATCACCGCGTCGTCGCCCTCGGGCGTACCCGAGATCTCGCGGGCGAGCTGCGCGGCCGCGAACGCCGCCATCCCGGAGGAACCGCCGACGAGCATCGCCTCCTCGCGCGCGAGCCGCCGCGTGAACGCGAACGAGTCGGCGTCGGACACCTCGATCACGCGGTCGGCGACCGAGCGGTCGTAGGTCTCGGGCCAGAAGTCCTCGCCGACCCCCTCCACCAGGTAGGGCCGGCCGCTGCCGCCGGAGTAGACCGAGCCGGCGGGATCGGCACCGATCACCTTGATGTCCGGGTTCTGTTCCTTCAGGTAGCGGCCGACACCGCTGATGGTGCCGCCGGTCCCCATCCCGGTGACGAAGTGCGTGATCTTGCCGTCGGTCTGCCGCCAGATCTCGGGGCCGGTGTCCTCGTAGTGGGAGCGCGGGTTGTGGGGGTTGGAGTACTGGTCGGGCTTCCAGGCACCCGGCTGCGACGCGAGCCGGTCGGACACGTTGTAGTAGGAGTCCGGGTGCTCCGGCGGAACCGCGGTCGGGCAGACGACCACCTCGGCGCCGTACGCCTTGAGGACGTTGCGCTTGTCCTCACTGACCTTGTCGGGGCACACGAACGTGCAGTGGTAGCCCTTCTGCTGGGCCACCATCGCGAGCCCGACACCGGTGTTGCCGGACGTCGGCTCCACGATCGTGCCGCCGGGCTGGAGGGCGCCGGACTCCTCGGCGGCCTCGATCATCCGGCTTGCGATCCGGTCCTTCACCGATCCACCGGGGTTGAGGTACTCGACCTTGGCCAGCACCAGCGGCCCGCCGGCACCGGCACCCCCGCCGGCACCCCCGCCGGCACCCCCGCCGGCACCGTCGAGGGAACGGTTCAGTCGAACGAGCGGGGTGTTTCCGATGAGGTCCAGCAGCGACTCGGCGTACTCCATGGGCTCAACCTAACCCGACCCACCGAGCGGGTGAGCAGCAGAGCAATCCGGACCGGCACCCGCTCCGAATCCCGTTGTGGCGCCGGTCACACCGGCCGGGGCCGAGGGAAGGGAAAAGGTCATGAAACCTCGCACCACAGCCAGCCGGTCCCGCGCCGCGCTGGCGCTGACCGGGCTAGGAGGCGTGCTGCTCGCAACCGGGCTGGCCGGCCTGGGTCCGAACGCAGCCAACAGCTCCAGCCACCGGGAGGCGCCGCTGATCGCCGGCCTCCCGCAGTACGACACCACCGACCTCTACGCGTTCCGGAGCCCGGAGCGCCGGAACACGGTCACCATGATCGCCAACTGGATCCCCTTCGAGGAACCGGCCGGCGGCCCGAACTTCTACTCGTTCGCCACCGACGCCCGTTACAACATCAAGGTCGACAACGACGGTGACACCAAGCCGGACGTGACCTTCCGCTGGACCTTCAAGGACCACTACGTCAGCGACGAGACCTTCCTCTACGCCACCGGCCCGGTGACGACCTTGCGGGACCAGAACCTGAACTACTTCCAGACCTATCGGCTCGAGCAGATCAAGGGCGGAAAGACCCGGGTGCTGGTCAAGAACCGTCGGGTGGCGCCGTCGGACGTCGGCAAGGCCTCGATGCCCGACTACGCCAAGCTGCGTGCCGGTGCGGTGACCGACGCCGGGCCCAAGGGCCGCTACCGGACGTTCGCCGGACAGGCGGAGGACCCGTTCTTCGTCGACCTCCGGGTCTTCGACCTCCTCTACGGCGGTGACTTCTCCGAGTCCGGCGACGACACCCTCGCCGGCTTCAACGTCAACTCGGTGGCGCTCCAGGTGCCCCGGTACGCCCTCGCCAACCGAGGCAACACCGGCGCGAACCCGATCATCGGCCTGTGGTCCACCACGGACCGCCGCGGCGTCGACGGCCGCTACCGCCAGGTGTCACGACTCGGCATGCCGCTGGTCAACGAGGTGGTCATCCCGCTGAAGGACAAGAACCGCTTCAACGCCTCCTCGCCGAGCAACGACGGTCAGTTCCTGGACTACGTCACCAAGCCGGAGCTGCCCAAGCTGATCGAGGCCGTGTACGGCGTCGACGCGCCGGCCGAGCCGCGCAACGACCTGGTCTCGGTGTTCCTCACCGGCGTCGACGGTCTCAACCAGCCGGCCGGGGTGACCCCGAGCGAGCAGCTGCGTCTCAACATGACGGTGCCT
The DNA here is from genome assembly GCA_963756795.1 of uncultured Actinomycetota bacterium. Taxonomy (GTDB): domain Bacteria; phylum Actinomycetota; class Actinomycetes; order Propionibacteriales; family Nocardioidaceae; genus Nocardioides. The sequence goes on from CAVWPK010000011.1 coordinate 570,862, forward strand.
GTCACCGAGGACCCGAACTCGCTCGGCGTCATCGGCGGCGACAACCAAGGGTTCCCGAACGGTCGCCGTCTGGCCGACGACGTCCTGGACATCGCCCTGCAGGTCGTCGAAGGCGAGCTCGTCGGCAGCCCGAACGACCTCGCCGACGGGGTTTCCGAGAACGACGTCGAGTTCCTGGACGTGTTCCCGTACCTGGCCCTACCGCACAGCGGGAGCGACGCGGCGCCGCACCCGGCGACGATGCCGTCACCGAAGGACCAGCAGGAGGCCCAGGGCTTCCTGGACGACCTGAGGGAGAGCGGTGCGTTGTCGCTGCTCCTCATCGGCACGGGTGGCGGCGGTCTGTTCGCCGGCGCCGTGCTGCTGGCACGGACGTCCCGCCGGCCCCGGCTGCAGCCGGCCGGCTGACCCTCCGGTCCGGCCGCGCCTCCCCCGGGGCGCGGCCGGACCCCGAACCGGAGCGACCACTCATGCGCAAGTACCTCCTCGTCCTGATCGTCTCCCTCGGTCTCGCCGTCGCCGGCGGGATCGGCGTCGCGACCCGCTCGGAGCCACAACCTGCTGCGTCGGCCGGTTCGAGCGTCCGGATCACCCCCGACGACGGGCGCGACCTCAGCGCCGTCATCGACAGCCTCGAGGGAACCTTGCGCCGGGTGCCCGACGACCACGTCACCTGGGCAACCCTCGCCCTGGCCTACGTCGAGCAGGTCCGGGTCAACGGAGACGTCGCGCTCTACGACCTGGCGGAGGATGCGGTGGCGCGCTCGCTGGAGATCCAGCCGGACGACAATGTCGCGGCGCTGACGGCGACCAGCGCCCTGCACGCGGTCAAGCACGAGTTCAACGAGGCGCTCGACCTCGCAGACCAGGCGCTGGCGATCGACCCCTACCACCCCGCGGCGCTCGCGCTGCGGATCGATGCCCTCACCGAGCTCGGACGGTACGACGAGCAGCTCACGGCTCTCCGAACGGCCGACCGGCGCCAGCCGGGTGTCCCGGTGGCGGCGCGGTACGCGTACGCCTTCGAGCTGCGGGGCGACCTGACTCGCGCGATCGCCGTCCTTCGCACCAGCGCCGCGTCGGCCACGGGCGGCGACCGAGCGCACGTGTTGACCCTGCTCGCCGACCTCGAGCGCCGGTCCGGGCGGTTGGCCCCGGCCCGGCGTCTGCTCGCCGACGTCCGCCGGCTCGAACCGGCCTACCTGCCGGCGCTGATCTCGCGGGCCCGGCTGATGGCGGCGAGCGGTCGACTCACCCGCGCGGCGAGGCTGTGGCAGCGCATCGTCACCCGGGCGGCTCACCCCGAACATCAGGTCGAGCTCGGTGAGACGTACCTGGCGCTGGGTCGGGTCGACCTGGCCCGGAGCCAGTTCCAGGAGCTGGAGGACTACGCCGTCGCACTCGACAGCGTGGCCCTGGGCCGCGAGCTCGACGTCGCCCTGTTCATGGCCGATCACGCCGCCCCCGAGGTCGGGCTGGCGGCGGCCAGGGCCGAGTGGCGCAGCCGCAACGGCGTGGCCGCGGCCGACGCGCTCGGGTGGGCGCTGCACCAGACCGGGCACCCGCGAGCGGCCCTCCGGTTCGCCCGGCTGGCCACGCGACTGGGTACTCCGGACCCGCACTTCTGGATCCACCGCGGCCTGATCGAGGCGTCCGGCGGCCTGAAGCGGGCAGCCGAACGGCATCTCGAGTTCGCCCTGAGCCTGGACCGCGGCATCTCACCCTGGCAACGGCAGCGGGCTCAGGACGCACTCGACCGGCTGCGCTGACCAGGCGACGGCAGCGGGCCCCGGCACCGTCCGTAAAGTAGGGCCGTGACGAAAGCTGCTGCTGCGCGGAAGCTGGCCTCCGCCGCCCTGTACGGCGGTGGCGGAGTCTCGGCTCTCGGAGCCGGGCTGTACGGCGTGATGCTGGCCGAGGCCAAGCTCGCGCGGCGGATCATCGGCGAGGCCAACGACGTACCGCCCCATGCGAGCGGCTGGTACGGCCGCGGCCGCCCCGGCCCCGCGATCCGGATCGCCCTGCTCGGCGATTCGAGCGCCGCCGGCTATGGCGTGGAGCGGGTCGAGGAGACGCCGGGCGCGATGCTCGCCAGCGGAATCGCACGGCACGCCGACCGGCGGGTCTACCTCAAGGAGTTCTGCGTCGTCGGCGCGCGATCGTCGGACCTGAAGGCCCAGGTTGACCGCGCGCTCGCGATCGAGCCGGAGGTCGCCGTGATCCTGATCGGCGGCAACGACGTCACGCACACGATGCTCCCCGCGCAGTCGGTGCGCTTCCTCTCGGCGGCCGTCCGCCGGCTCACGGCTGCCGGCGCGACGGTCGTGGTCGGGACCTGTCCCGATCTCGGCACGATCCAGCCGATCGCGCCGCCGCTGCGCCAGGTGGCCCGCCTGTGGTCGCGTCGGCTGGCCGCCGCGCAGACGATAGCCACCGTCGAGACCGGCGGCCGGAGCGTGTCGCTCGGCGACGTGCTCGGGCCCGAGTTCGCGGCGGCACCCGCCCTGCTCTTCGGGCCCGACCGGTTCCACCCCTCCGCCGAGGGATACCGCGCCCTCGCCAACGTGCTGCTCCCCTCCGTGCTCGCGGCGCTCGACGAAGCGCCGGCGGAGGAGACCACCCTCGAGACCTACCGCGGCGAGGGCGTGCTGCCGATCTCCCGGGCGGCCTTACGAGCGGTCAACCAGCCCGGCACCGAGCTCGACGGCAGCCGCGACGCCGGCAAGCCGGCCGGGGTCCGCGGCCTCCTGGTCGAGCTCCGGCACCGGCGCCGCCGCGCGCAGACCGCGGCGGAGGCGCCCGCGGAGTCGGAGGCTGCTGCACAGGAGGTCGACGCCCAGCAGGTCGAGGCCAGCAGGTCGAGGCACAGCAGGTCGGCGCCCAGCAGGTCGACACAGCCCCGTCCGCGGAAAGCGTCGAGTAGCGCCGACTGCGGTAGGTCCGCGGACGACACCGGGCCGACCCGACAAAACGGCGAATGCCCCCGGGTCGCTCCGGGGGCATTCGACTCAGGAAGGTCAGTCCTGTTGCAGGATCGCGAGGATCCGCAGCAGGTTGGTGTAGATCCAGACCAGGCTCACGGTGAGCGCGAACGCCGCCCGCCACGACTCCTGCTCGGGGATGCCGTTGCGCACACCCTGCTCGATGAAGTCGAAGTCCAGGATCAGCATGAAGACACCCAGCACCAGGCCGGCGATCGAGAACAGCAGACCGAGGCCGGTGAACTCGAAGAGGCCGAGGTTGGCCCCGAACATGCCGAGCACGACCTCCATCAGGCTCAGCGCAACCATGCCGAACATCGCGGCGATCACGAAGGTGCGGAACTTCTGGCCGACCTTGATCTCGAAGAACTTGTAGGCCGCGAGCGTGCCCGCGAACGCGGCGAACGTGCCGAGCACGGCCTGCACGACGATGCCGCCGTACTGCTCGCTCGGGAACATCGCGTCGTAGAGCTTGGACAGCGCACCGAGCGCGACGCCCTCGAAGACGGCGAAGGCCAGCACCAGCGCCGGGCTGATCACCCGCTTGAACGAGTTGACCAGCGACAGCACGAAGGCACCGCCGGCGCCGATCAGGATCGCGGCGCTGAGCGGGCCGATGGCCGCCTCGCTGTCGATGTCCGGGGTGAGGACCCAGGTGATCGCGGCAGTGAGGATGACCAGGCCGATGGTCATCGTGGACTTCTGGACGACCGAGTCGATCGTCATCCGACCTGCGGTCGGCGGCGCGGTGGGGGGAGCGTAGCCCGGCTCGCCGCCATGGCCCTGCGGCGACGGCGCGTATCCCGGGTACGACGTCTGGGCGTAGGGGGAGGCTTGGTTGAACTCCTCCGACCGACGGAACACGGGGTTGTTGCTCTTCATGGTCTCCTCCGAAGGGATTCCTGAGTAGGTGACTCCCAGTCTAGGCAGTCAGATACTCGAACAACGCGCGGCGGTCCCCGGACGTTCCCCTCAGCGCGCGGTGATGGTGACCGTGACCGGGCCCGCCGCGGCCGGTGTGATGTGGATCATCCGGCCGGGCTGCCGCACCGCCGTGCCCCCGGTCACGCTCAACCGGAACCCGTCCGGATAGTGCAGCGGGCTGACGAAGACCTCAGTCGGCTCCGCAATGTCGGGGTCCGGCCGGTAGCGGAGCCGGAAGTCGCCGGTCTCGGCGTCGAACGACATCGCGGTCGGGACGCCGGCGACAGCCTGCGCGTAGGTGCGCACCAGCCTGCGCAGCTTGTCCGTCTTGACCGTCGAGCGGTCGGCGTCGTCGGCGAACATGCCCTGAGCGTCGTCCGCGGTGGTGGGGTCGTCCCAGCGCTTGTAGGCCCAGTGCAGCCAGCCCATCAGGTGCTCGTCGGCGACGGCCGCGTCGATCTCGATCGCGCGCACGTTGTCGGTCGCGCCCCACTCACTCATCATCGGCACCGCTCGGATGGTTGCCGCCTGTTCGAGCGCGTGGGCGCTGCGGTCGCGGGTGAACTCCCAGCAGTTCTCGACGTCGCCGCCGGGGATCCCCTGCGACTCGAGGAACACATCCGGGCAGTAGCTGTGCCACGAGAGGCCGAGCCGCCGCTCCCCCGCCATCGGCTCGAGGTAGGTCGGGATCTTCTGACCGCCGGCGAACTGCTGCGGCTCCCACCAGACGATGTTGCGGTCGTCGACCGCGCGGATCGCGGCGGTCGCCTGCTCGTAGGCCGGCTGCAGCTCCTGGGCGTAGGACGTCTCGCACCCCGCGAGGAGGCAGGTGGGCCACTCGAGGCCCATCCACGGCTCGTTGATGAGGTCGTAGCCCATCAGGTAGGGCTGCTCGCGCCACCAGCGCGCGGCGACCTCCCAGGCCGCCACCCAGCCGTCGAGCAGGCCGTGCTCGTTGGCCCAGAACTGGTCGAACACCGTCGATGTCTCGGGCGTCCAGTAGCCCATCGGGAAGGGCAGGTTGACCGGCGGGAGCAGGTTGAACGGCGCCGGCCGGATCATCGCCCAGTCCGGCACTCCCTCACCGCCGTACGTCTCGTGCCACATGTCCTGGTGTGCGTCGAGCTGCATCCAGATGCCCTGATCGGCCAGCAGGTCCATCACCCGTTGCCAACGGCCCCGGTAGGTCGGGTCGCCCACCCCGGCCTCGTCGGGCGTGATGCCTGCCCAGAGGGTGCCGAGCCGGACCCCGTTGAAGCCGTACCGCTTGAGCCAGCGGACGTCGGCGGCGGTGAAGCCGGCCCGGGTGGCCGGAGGAGCGTACGGCGCCCGCTTCCACACCAGGTTGAAACCGTGCACGATCACGACCCGGCCGTGCTGGTCGACCAGCCACCGGCTCTTGCGTCGCAGCTGCGGCGCGTCCGGCTCGGCAGTGGCCCCGACCGCGACGGCCGCGGCGGCCGCGACGGCCCCGCCTGCCCCGGCGGCCGAGCGGCCGTCACGAACAGCGCCGGCTCCGGGCGTGATGCCAACCAGGCAGGCGGCAACGACCAGCGCGATAGAACACGTTCTACGTCGGCTCACGTCAGGGACAACGAGGTGCGGTCCGGAAGGTGACTACCGCCGGCGCAGCCGGACGACGGTGTCGCGCACCCGGGCCGGCCCGTCCGGGAGCTGCTGCTCGCGCACCGGCGCGTCCGCGACCTCGACCTCCCACTCATCCGACGAGCCGCCCCCGACACCGAGCGCGTCGAGCAGCTGCTCCGGCGGGAACATCAGCCCCGGTCCGTGCGGCCGGCGAGCGCCGCTGTGGACGTCGTCGGGGTGGTGCGCGACCACGAGCAGCCGGCCTCCGGGCGCGACCCCCGCAGCGAGCCTTCGGTAGACGCCCTCGAAGTCCTCCCGCGGCACGTGCATGTAGTGCGCTGAGACCAGGTCGAAGCCGCGGGTACGACGGGGTGGGCGCGGCGGGTGGCCGGACAGGACGTCGTACTCACCCACCCGGACCCGGCGGTCGACGCCACGCTCGATCGCGTGCTGCGCCGTACGGTCCAGCGCCACACGGGACACGTCCAGCGCCGTGACATCCCACCCCTGCTCGGCCAGCCAGATCGCGTCCGCGCCCTCGCCGCAGCCGATGTCGGCCGCGTGGCCGGGCGTCAGGCCGGCGGTCTGCTCGACCAGCCGCTGGTTGGGCCGGCCGCTCCAGACCCGGTCGCTGCCGCCGTACCGCTCGTCCCAGAACTCGCGGGTCAGGGCCTGGCGCAGCTCTTCCAGCGTGGCGTCGTGGTGATCGTGCTCATGGGTCATGTCACCCACTCTGCCTGCTCTTGCCGACCCGAGGACAACCGCGCGGGTGCCCCCGCTGGGGTTCGAACCCAGACTGGATCGCTTTTAAGGCGACTTCCTCTACCGGTTGGGATACGGGGGCGTTCGGCGTGCGCGAGCGCCGACCTCAGCAAGTGTGGGCCATGAGTACGGCAGACGCGGGCGTCCGGCGTGCGCGTCGCCCCGCCCGCGAGATCAGTCGATCGTGATCTCGATGTCGACCGACCCTTCGTTGTCGCCGTACGCACCGGGCGCCCCGGAGAACCCGTAGCCGTCGGCGAAGCCGAGGTAGAGGGTCGTCGCGCCGTCGGGTACGACGATCTCCTGCAGCTCGCCGTCACCGGTCTCGCCGTCGCCGATGAAGAACGGCTCACCGAGGCCGGGCTCCTGGGTCTTCTCGTCGTCTGCGCCGCTGAGGTCGACCACCGCGTCGGCGGGTTGCGTCGGCTGCTCCTCACCGACGAACACCCCGACGACGAACAGCGTCCGGTCCGCGAAGATGACCCCGGCGATGCCGTTGAACCCGGTGATGCCGGTCGAGCCGAAGGAGAGGCTGCCGCCGTCGGGCGACTCCGGCTCGCAGGCGCTGCACGCCGCCAGCTCACCGTCGACCGAAGGGAAGGAGACCTTCCCGGCACCGTCGACGTCGATCGCGACCGGCCTGCTGCCAGGCTCGCTCAGCTGGGCCTCCGCCTCCTCGCTCGCTCCGGCCAGGTAGATGTCGGAGGTCGCCGGCAGCTCGACCTGCTTGGTCTCCCCGCCGGTCAGCAGGATCACGGCTGTCGCCGCCCCCGCCACGCCCAGGGCGCCGGCCGCCGCCACGGCGCCGACCTTGACCGCAAGTCCCTTGGAGATGCCGCCACCCACCACGTGGGACGCGTGCCCGGCCGCCTGGGCGCCGCCGCTCGCGGCGATCCCCTGACCGGTCCCGGCCGTGCCCAACGCCGCCGATGCGCCGCCGGCAGCCGCACCCGCGGCACCGCCGCCCGCGGATGCTGCCCCGGCGCCACCCGCTGAGCCGACCACGCCGGCGACTCCCGACCCGCCGGTCAGGCCCGCGGCGCCGCCGGCCGCACCAGCGGCACCGGCGGCACCGGCGGCACCAGCGGCCCCGGCGACACCGGCGGCACCGGCGGCACCGGCCGCGGATGCGGAGCCTCCGGTCGCGAGCACGAGGAGCGGAACAGCGCCGGCGACGCCGGCCGCCCCCGCGAGACCGGCCGCCAGCCGCCAGTCGGGGCCGTGCCGCTGCTCGGCGAGCTGGTCGATGGCGGCGACCATGGCGCCGGCCGAGTCCGGTCGTACCTCCGGCTCAGCGGCGAGCACCGGACCGAGCAGCCAGGCGACGCCCGGATCGAGGTCGTCGACCGTCGGCGGCAACGTCGGCTCACCGCGGAAGAGGTGGGCCAGCACCGCGCCCGCCGAGTAGAGGTCGCTGCGGACGCTCGGCGGCTGCCCGACCAGCACCTCCGGGGCTAGGTAGGCCTGGTCCGCAGGTCCGTCGACCAGGCGCACGGAGCCGTCCTCGTCGATCAGGACTGTCGAAGGGCCGACAGCACCGCTGACCCCTCCGGCATCGTGCAGGCGAGCCAGCTGCGTCAGCAGCGCACGGCCCACCCCCAGCACCTGCGGCTCGGAGAGGCCTCGGGGTCCGCTCATGATCCGGAACCTACGCGCGACCGGACCCGCGCGCAGACGATTGGGCGGAGTGGCGCTCGGGGCCTATCGCACCAACGACCAGGCGATGCCGTCCAGGATGTCGGTCTCCGCGACCGTCATCGTCAACACCTTCGTCCGGCGCAGCACCCGGGACACGATCAGCGCGCCCGCGTCGATCACGTCGGCACGACCGGGATGCACGTAGCCGAGGGCGAGCCGTTCCGCGCGGGTGGCGCGGACCAGGTCGTCGACAGTGCGGTGGACCGCTTCGATATCGAGCACCTGGCCGTGGATCAGGTCGCGGTCGTAGGTCGGGAGCCCGAGCACGCCGGCCGCCACGGTCGTGACGGTACCGGCGATCCCGAGGACGGCCGCCGCCGCGGCCGGGTCGACCGGGCAGGCGTCGAGCGCAGCGTCGATCGCGGCCACGCATCCGGCGGTCTGGCTCGGGTTCGCGGGGTCGCCGCCGAGGCACCGCTCGTGGAGGCGCACCGACCCGATGTCCATCGAGTACGCCGCCAGCGGGCCGGTCGCGCGCTCACCCAGGATCAGCTCCGTCGAGCCGCCGCCGACGTCGATGACCAGCACCGGATCCGGCAGTGGGTCGGTCCCGCGCAGGGCACCGTCGAACGCCAGCACGGCCTCCTCGTCGCCGGAGAGCACCTCGGGATCGATCCCCAACCGGGCCCGCACCCCGGCAGTGAACTCAGCGGCGTTCTCGGCGTCACGCGTCGCCGACGTGGCGCAGAACCGGATCCGCTCGGCCCCATGGTCGGCGATGAGCACGGCGTACTCGTCGACGGCCGCGAACGCCCGCTCCAGCGCCTCCGGGGCGAGCCGCCCGGTCGCGTCGACGCCCTGACCGAGCCGCACCATCCGACTCTCCCGCACCGCCACGCCGGGGAGATCGCCGATGAGGAGCTTGATCGTGTTCGTCCCGCAGTCGATCGCGGCCACCGGGCCCCCCGGGCTTCGCGGCGACCCGTCGGTCGCCGTCACCCGGCCACCGACGGGTCGGCGGGTGCGCTCACGCACGGGCCGGCGCGCCACCAGTCGCCCAGCAGGTCCAGCACCTCGTCGCCGAGCGGGTTCACCCCCGGCCCCGCGGCCAGGGCGTGGGCCGCGAGGACGTGCAGGCACTTCACCCGGTCCGGCATCCCCCCGGCCGAGATGCCCTCGATCTCCGGCACCTCCAGGTCGGTGGCCGCGCCGACCGCGGACCGGTCAGCGAGGTAGGACTCGTGAGCCCGGCGGTAGGCAGCCGCCAGCTCAGGATCGGTCCCGAGCCGATCCTGCATCTCGCGCATCAGCCCCGAAGCCTCGAGGGTGCCGATCCGGGAGTTCACCCGGGGGCAGGTCAGGTAGTAGGTCGTCGGGAACGGCGTACCGTTCGGCAACCGCGGTTCAGTGGTGACCACGTCGGGGTTGCCACAGGGGCAGCGGTGCCCGATGGCGTGGATGCCGCGCGGCGGCCGGCCGAGCTGCGCCGCGATCACCGCCTGGTCGGGTTCCGAGGCCCCTTGCCGGCCTCGTCGCACCTCAGCCACCGGCCCTGCTACTCGTGGCCAACGATGCGCTTCTGGGGCGGCGGCTGGATCTTGGTGGGCGGGTCCCCCGCGATCTTGACCGAGGACCACACGCCGTCGTACCAGGTGGGCGCGTCCGCGTCATCGACCGACGACGGGTCGTCGAGCTCGGCGTCGGTCAGCGCCTTGCCGTCGCCGCCGACGACGACGAACGGCGTCTCCCCCGGCAGCACGTAGCCCAGCTTGCGGGCTTCCTGCATCACGAACGCCGAGTCCATCCGCCGCTCGGTCTCACGCTTGAGATCGTCGATCGACGCCGCCTTCTCGTCGATCAGCGACTCCAGGTCGTCGATCTGGTCGCGCTGCTGGAGGTAGGCCCGCAGCGACGATGCGTAGGACACCGCGAGGACCGCGAGCACCAGCACCAGGATGGCGGCCCGGCCGGTCAACCGGGACTGGTGCCGCTCCTCGACCCGGACCCGGGCGACGGCAGCGGCCCGTTCGCGCTCGGCACGCTTGCGCTCGGGCCGTCCGGCCGCGCTGGGACCCGAACGGCTGGGCCGGCTCGGACTGCGCCCGGGGGTACGACGGTCGCCGGGTGTGGCAGCCATCGCGATCCCCCTTCGGGCTGTGTCGGGCTGTGTCGGGCTGTGTCGGGTGGCGTGAGCGGGACGTTGCCCGCGTCAGCCCTGGTAGCGCGGGAAAGCGGCGGCGCCGGCGTAGCGCGCCGCGTCACCGAGCTCGTCCTCGATCCGGAGCAGCTGGTTGTACTTGGCCACCCGCTCCGACCGCGCCGGAGCGCCGGTCTTGATCTGGCCGCAGTTGGTCGCCACCGCGAGGTCGGCGATCGTGGTGTCCTCGGTCTCACCCGACCGGTGGCTCATCATGCAGCGGTAGCCGCTGCGGTGCGCGAGGTCGACGGAGTCGAGGGTCTCGGTCAGCGAGCCGATCTGGTTGACCTTCACGAGCAGTGCGTTGGCCTGGCCGCCGGCGATGCCGCGCTGCAGACGCTCGACGTTGGTGACGAAGAGGTCGTCGCCGACCAGCTGAATCTTGCTCCCGAGGGCGTCGGTGATGGCCTTCCAGCCGTCCCAGTCGTCCTCGTTGAGCGCGTCCTCGATGCTGACGATCGGGTAGGCCGCGACCAGCTCGCTGTAGTAGGCGATCATCTCGTCGGCCGACTTCTTCGCGCCCTCGAAGGTGTAGGAGCCATCGTCGAAGAACTCGCTCGCCGCGACGTCGAGTGCGAGCACGATGTCCTTGCCGAGCTGGTAGCCCGCCTTGTCGACCGCCTCCGCGATCAGGTCGAGGGCGGCGCGGTTGGACTCCAGGTCGGGGGCGAACCCGCCCTCGTCGCCGACGCCGGTGGCCAGCCCGCGGCTCTTCAGCACCGACTTGAGCGCGTGGTAGACCTCGACGCCGACGCGGACGGCGTCGCGGAAGGTCGGAGCACCGATCGGCGCGATCATGAACTCCTGGATGTCGACGTTGGTGTCCGCGTGGGCGCCGCCGTTGAGGATGTTCATCATCGGCACCGGCAGCAGATAGGCGTTGGGGCCGCCGACGTAGCGATACAGCGGGAGATCCGCGGAGTCGGCCGCAGCGCGCGCGACGGCGAGCGACACCCCGAGGATCGCGTTGGCGCCGACCGTCGCCTTGTTGGGTGTGGCGTCGACCTCGATCATGGTCTGGTCGATCAGCCGCTGGTCGGCGGCGTCGAGGCCCTCGATCGCCGGTCCGAGCGTGTTGATCACGGCGCTGACGGCGTTCTGCACGCCCTTGCCGAGGTAGCGCTCACCGCCGTCTCGCAGCTCGACGGCCTCGAAGGCGCCGGTGGACGCGCCGCTCGGCACCGCCGCCCGGGCGAACGAGCCGTCATCGAGCATCACCTCGACCTCGACAGTGGGGTTGCCGCGCGAGTCGAGGATCTCGCGGGCTCCGACGGCTTCGATCGCTGCCACGTCTGCACTGCTCCTGAGTAGTCCGGTTCCGTACGTCGTCTGAGCCTAGACCCGGCCACGCCTCGGTTCGGGCACCACCCACCGGGCGAGCCGCCGTACCATTCACCCGTGCACGACCTGCTCGACCCGTGGAAGAACCCGGTGACCTACGCGGTCCCGTTCTTCCTGCTCACCATCGCCATCGAGCTCGCCGCTCTCAAGTGGCTCGACCACGACGGCGACGACCGCCCGCCCACCGGCTACCACGGCAGGGACGCGCGCACGAGCATGGGCATGGGAGCGGTCTCCCTCTTCTTCAGCCTGGCCCTGAAGGTCGGGTCGTTCTTCGTCTACATCGCCGTCTTCGAGTACGTGACCCCCGAGGCACTCAAGATGCCGACCGACACCTGGTGGTACTGGGTCCTGCTGATCGCCGCCGTCGACCTCTCCTTCTACCTGTCGCACCGGTTCGTGCACCGGGTGAACATCGGCTGGGCGGCCCACCAGGCCCACCACTCCAGCGAGTACATGAACTTCGCGACCGCCCTGCGGCAGAAGTGGAATCCCTGGTTCGAGTTCGTCTTCTGGCTGCCGCTGCCGTTCCTCGGGTTCGCGCCGTGGACGATCTACGTCGCGTTCGGGTTCAACCTGATCTACCAGTTCTTCACCCACACCGAGATGATCGGCAAGCTGCCGCGACCGATCGAGTTCGTGATGAACACGCCGTCCCACCACCGGGTGCACCACGGCTCCGACCCGGAGTACCTCGACAAGAACTACGCCGGGATCCTCATCATCTGGGACCGGATGTTCGGCACCTTCGTCGAGGAGAGGCAGCGCCCGACGTACGGCCTGACCAAGCCGGTCGGCACCTACAACATGATCAGGCTCCAGTACGGCGACTACGCCAAGATCGTGCGCAACGTGCGTGCCGCGCAGGACTGGCGCGCGCGGATGGGCTACCTGTTCGGTCCGCCCGGCTGGGAGCCGCGGACCAAGGAGGTCAGCCCCGCGGGTGTCGACTGAGCCCCGCTGTCAGGCGTCGAGGCCGAGCTCGGCCATCCGCTCCGAGTGGCGCTCGGTCAGCCGGGTGAGCATCCGGCCGAGGGCCGCCAGGTCGAGGCTCGGCCGATCGACACCACCGACCAGCAGCGCGGTGAGGGCGTCGCGGTCTGCCGCGACGCGCTGCGCCTGGGTCAGCGCTTCGCCCATGATCCGGCGGCCCCAGAGAGCCAGCCGGCCGCCCAGCGGCGGATCGGCAGCGATCGCCTGACGGAGGTGGTCGACCGCGAACGCGGCGTGGTTGCCCTCGACCACCGAGGAGACGACAAGGTCGCGGGTGTCGGTGTCGAGGTAGGCCGCGATCTCGCGGTAGAAGTCGCGAGCCAGGCTGTCGCCGACGAAGGCCTTGACCAGGCCCTCGTACCAATCAGCGGGCGCCGTGTGCGCGTGGAACTCGTCCAGCGCAGCATGGAACGGCTCCATCGCGGCGAACGGGTCACTGCCGAGCTCGGCCATCCGGTCGATGAGCGGCTGCACCTTCGCCAGCTCGGCTCCAGCCATCTGTGCCAGAGCAAGCCGGTCCTTCAGCGCCGTCGCGAGCTTGGCGTCCTCGACCAGCCGCTCGAAAGCCGTCAGCTCGCCGTAGGCGATCACGGCGAGGAGATCGACCACTGCCTCGCGGTAGTCCGGGTCGGTGAGTGCGACCGGGAGCTCCGCGGGCGCGACGACGTCGGATTCAGCCATGCGGGCAGGGTACCGATACCATGGAACCAGCGAGCCGCTGCCCGATGCCGGGCAGACCCCTCGGGGTGGCTCGCACGAAGCGGAGCCAATGCTCCGGGCGTTGCCGGGCGTTACATCGTCAGGGCGCCACGTATGTGCGCGGCTGAGTGTGAATCAGCCGCATCCGAACTGAACTCGGCGAAGGCTGATCTCACTCATGAAAGCGACAAGAAGCTGACTAGCGACACGACTCCCGAAACCAGCACGCCCGACACCACGGACGACACCGTGGTCGACACCGTGGTCGACGTGGTCGACGCGGTGGTCGACACCGCGGACGACACCGTGGTCGAGGCCGCGACCGACACCGTGGTCGAGGCCAAGCCCACGTTCCGCGACCTCGGCGTGCTGCCCCAGATCTGCGACTCGCTCGCTGAGGCTGGGATCGTCCACCCCTTCGCGATCCAGGAGATGACCCTCTCCGTCGCGCTGATCGGCACCGACCTGATCGGTCAGGCGCGCACCGGCACCGGCAAGACGCTGGCGTTCGGCATCCCCGTCATCCAGCGCAGCGTCGCGCCGAGCGACCCTGACTACACCGAGATCCCGCAGGGCAAGCCGCAGGCGCTGATCGTGGCCCCGACCCGCGAGCTCGCGATCCAGGTCTCCAACGACCTCCACCTCGCGTCCCGCGGTCGCGGCATGCGGGTCCTCACCATCTACGGCGGCGTGGGCTACGAGCCGCAGCTCGAAGCGCTCGAGAGCGGCGTCGACATCGTGGTCGGCACCCCCGGCCGGCTGCTCGACCTGGCCAACCGCAAGTCCCTCGACCTGTCGCACGTGCACGCGCTGGTGCTCGACGAGGCCGACGAGATGCTCGACCTGGGCTTCCTGCCCGACGTCGAGCGGCTGCTCAAGCAGACGCCCGAGACGCGGCAGACGATGCTCTTCTCCGCGACCATGCCGGCGGCGATCGTGGCCCTGGCCCGCACCCACATGCGGCACCCGATGAACATCCGCGCCGAGTCGTCCTACGAGAACGCCACGGTCCCGGCCACCGCGCAGTTCATCTACCAGGCCCATGACCTCGACAAGCCGGAGATCATCGGCCGCATCCTGCAGGCCGAGGACGCCGACAAGATGATCGTCTTCACCCGCACCAAGCGGCAGGCGCAGCGGATCGCCGAGGACCTCGCCGAGCGCGGGTTCAAGGCCAGCCCGCTGCACGGCGACATGGCCCAGGTGGCTCGCGAGAAGGCGCTCACCAGGTTCCGCGAGGACAAGATCAAGGTCCTGGTCGCCACCGACGTCGCCGCGCGCGGCATCGACGTCTCCGGGGTCAGCCACGTCGTCAACTACACCTGCCCCGAGGACGACAAGACCTACGTGCACCGGATCGGCCGCACCGGCCGGGCCGGCGCCTCCGGCATCGCGATCACGCTGGTCGACTCCACCGACGTGCACCGTTGGAAGATGATCAACAAGGCACTCGACCTGCCGTTCGACGAGCCGCTCGAGACCTACTCGACCTCCGAGCACCTGTTCCACGACCAGGGCATCCCGCCGAACACCAAGGGCCGGGTCGTCGATCCGGCGCCGGTGGAGCGGAAGCCTCGCGAGGAGCGCGACCGGCCGCCGCGGAAACCGAACCGCGACCGCAGCCGCACCCGCACGCGCAGCGGCCAGGCCCCCAGCGCCGCGGGTCCGAAGGCGACCGCTGCGACGTCGGAGGCCGGGTCGGGCTCGAGTGAGCGTCCGGCCGGCAGCGGCAACCGCAACCGGCGTCGGCGGCGGAGCCGGTCAGGCGGTTCGGGCGGCCAGGACGGGTCTGCGACGCAGCCCGCCACGACGACCGAGGCCTGACCTAAGCCTCCCCCGCGGCAGCGCGGGTCGCGCGCTCGGCGATCGCATGGTCGTCGGTGCGGTCGTCGTAGGACCAGAAGTCGCGCAGCCACAGCGCGGTGAGGGCGACCGCGCCGACGCATGCCGCGCCGCCGCTGGTGATCGCACCGCGCACCGTCCACAGGTCCGCGGTGAGACCCGCGCGGACCTGACCGCCGAGCGGGCCGACCGAGTAGGACAGCATCTCGATCCCCGCGAGCCGACCTCGCATCGCCTCGGGGATGGTCTGGCTCCACACGGTGCCGCGGAAGATTCCCGAGATCATGTCGGCGGCGCCCGCGAAGGCGAGCATCACGACGACCAGCCAGAAGGACGGCATCAGGCCGGCGAGCGCCACGAACGCGCCGTACGACGCCGCCGCGACCACGATCGCCCGCCCGTGGTGGTGGAACCGTCCGGTCCATCCCGACAGCGCGGTCGCGATCACCGCGCCGATGGTCTCGGCGGAGTAGAGCAGCCCCAGCAGCTCGGGTCGCCGGAACACCTCCTCGGCGAGCGCGGGGAACAGCACCACCGGGAGAGCCATCAGCATCGAGGCGATGTCCACGAGGTAGGTCCCGAGCAGGTCGCGCCGCCCGAAGGCATAACGCATGCCCTCGCCGATCGCGGCCAGGCTCGGCCGGGTGGTCTCGGCTCGATGGGGGTAGTGGCGCATCAACCGGTACAGCACCGTCGCCACCAGCAGCCCGGCCACGTCGACGACGAAGCACCAGCCGATCCCGACGTAGGCCACCAGCAGCCCGCCCATCATCGGTCCGGCGAGCACTCCGATCTGCATCCCGAAGCTGGTGAGCGCGTTCGCGGCGGTGAGCTGGTCGTGAGCGACGGTCCGCGGCATCAGCGCCTCGCGGGAGGGGCGCTGCATCGCCGAGGTGCTGACCAGGAAGCCGGCGACCAGGAAGATCACCCAGACGCTGGGATCCTCCCGGAACGCATTCCAGCCGAGGACGGCGGTCAACAGCGCCTGTGCGACCCCGAGGCTGACCAGCAGCCGCCGCCGGTCCACATGGTCAGCAAGAGCGCCGCCGTACAGCCCGAACACGACCAACGGCACCAGCTCGACCAGACCGATGGCGCCGACGGCGAAGTTCGACCCGGTCAGCGTGTAGATCTGGAACGGGATGGCGACATAGCTGATCATCGCCCCGAAGTAGAAGACCGTGCCCGCGACGAGCAGCAGCCGGAAGTCGCGCGAGGACCGCCACGGAGTCAGGTCCATCCGCAGCCCGCGCAGGCGCTCAGCCCAGCTCATTGTGCGATCACAACCGGCAACGATGACACCAGGCGGCGCTCGGCACGAGCGATTTAGTGGAAGGCCGGCCTCAGCTGGTCACGACGACGGTGGTACCGAGCGGGGAGAAGTCCCACAACGCGACGGCGTCCGCGGTGCGCTGGCGCACGCACCCGTGCGAGAGCGGGGTACCGAGCTGGGCGGCCGTCTGCACCGGCGCGCCCTCGTCGACCGGGATCGTGTGGAACCCGATCGCTCCGCCGGCGTCGCCGTGGGTGAAGCGGACGAAGTACTCCATCGTCCCGGAGTCGTCGATGCCGACGGCGTAACGCGACTTCGAGAACACCTGGTAGCTGCCGGGGTCGAGGTTGTCATAGACGCTTCCGGACACCAGGTAGGAGCGGAGGACGTCACCGGACCCGTCCACCAGCCAGACCCGCTGACCGCTCTCGCTGAAGACGATCCGGCGGCCGGCGCCGGATTCGGCGGGCAGTGCGGGAGCGACGGAGTCGGTGGTCGTCGTCGGGCGCTGCCGGTTGGCACCGGTGGCGCGTGCGGTCTCGGGTCGGTCGCTTGCTGCCCGGTCGCCAGCGTTGGTGGTGCGGTCGGACTGGCGCTCGGCCCCGGACGGAGCGGTCGAGCCGGAGGCAGCACTCGCGTCCTCCGGCCCGGACGGCAGCAGTCCGAAGCCGCCGAGCACCGCGATCCCGGTGACGGTCGCCGCAGCGACGAAGACCGCGACCCTGCCGTAGCGCGGGCGTACGTCCGCGCGCCGTTTGCCCGGCGGCTCGGCACGTCGCCGGCCCGGCGGCCGCGCCCGGTGCTGCCCGGGCTCTCGGATGTGCGTCACGATCGGCGTGCCGCTCGCTTCATCAGGTTCGCGGCCACCTCGCGGTAGGCCCGCGCACCCTTGCTGCTGCGACTCGTGGCCAGGATCGATCGGCCGGCCGCCGGCGCCTCGGCGAACTTGATGGTCTTCGGGATCGGCGGCTCGACGACCTCGAGGTCGTAGGTCTCCGAGATCGTGTCGAGTACGGCGCGCGCGTGGTTGGTCCGCCCGTCGTACATCGTCGGCAGCACACCCCACACCTCGAGATCGCGGTTGGTGAACCGGCGCACGTCGTGGACGGTGTCGAGCAGCTGGCCCACCCCACGGTGGGAGAGGGTCTCGCACTGCAGCGGCACCAGGACACCATCGGCGGCGGTGAGCGCCGCGACGGTCAGCACCCCCAGCGACGGGGGGCAGTCGAGCAGGATCCAGTCGTAGTGGGTGCCGGCGGTCGCGAGGTCCTCCAGCACGCCGCGGATCACGTGCTCGCGACCGGTGCGGGTGAGCAGGTCGGACTCCGCCCGGGCCAGCTCGATGGTCGCCGGCAGCAGGTCGACCCCGTCGTCGGTGCTCAGGATGACCTCGGCCGGGTCGACCCCCTTGGTGAGGACATGGTGGATCGAGAGCTCAAGATCCTCCGGATCGATGCCGAGCGAGAACGTCAGGCAGGACTGAGGGTCGAGGTCGACGAGCAGGACCGACTGGCCCAGCTCAGCGAGTGCCGCACCGATCGAGGCGACGCTCGTCGTCTTCGCGACGCCACCCTTCTGGTTGGCGACGGCGAGGACACGGGGGCGGGGGTCCCTGTTGCTCATCGAGGGACATCATGCCGGACACCCTGGTGTCGGTGGGTGACCGACCTGTTTCACTTCCATCATGTCGACCTCTCTCGTCACCGGCGCGAGCGCCGGGATCGGCCACGAGTTCGCCCGTCAGCTCGCTGCTCGCGGCGACGACCTGGTCCTGGTGGCGCGCGACGCCGCTCGGCTGGACGAGGTCGCGGCCGACCTGCGGTCGACGCACGGCGTCCGCACCGAGGTGCTGTCCGCCGACCTCACCGACCCCGCTCAGCTCGCGACCGTGGAGGCGCGACTCGCCGACCGCGGGCGGCCGGTGGACCTGCTCGTCAACAACGCCGGGTTCGGGCTCAAGGGCGCCTTCCTCGACAACGACATCGAGACCGAGCAGCGGCAGCAGGACGTCCTGGTGCGCGCCGTGCTGCGGCTGACCCACGCGGCGCTCGGCCCGATGATCGAACGGGCGGAGCGCGATGGCGTAGTCGGCGATGGCGTAGTCGTCGGCGGCGGCGGCGGCGGCGTGATCAACGTCTCGAGCGTGGCGGCGTTCCTGCCGCGCGGCACCTACAGCGCCGCGAAGGCGTGGGTCATCAGCTTCAGCGACTGGGCGCACACCGAGTACGGCGACCGGGGGGTCAACGTGATGGCGCTGTGTCCCGGGTTCGTGAGGACCGAGTTCCACCAGCGGCTCGGCGTGGACCGCGACTCGACGGCGCCGAAGGCGCTGTGGCTCGATGCCGACCGCCTGGTCCGCGAAGCGCTGGCCGACTTCGACAACGGCAGGGCGCGGTCGATCCCCAGCAAGCGCTACAAGGCGATCGTCACCGCCACCCGGCTGGTCCCCCGTCCGATGCTGCAGCGCTACCAGTCGTGGGGTCGCAAGTAGGCCTCAGCCCTCGCCGGCGATGAAGGCCCGCACCGCGTCGGCGACCAACTGGACCGCGATCGCGGAGAGCAGCAGGCCTGCGATCCGGGTCACCAGCATCACCCCGCCGTCCCGGATCACCTTGAGGATCGGGAGCGAGAAGCGCATCGCCACCCACAGCGAGACGTGGACGCCGACGATGCCGAGCGCGACCGAGGTGAGCTCCTGGGCGTCGTCGATCCCCTTGACGAACAGCATGGTGGCGACGATGGCGCCCGGCCCGGCCAGCAGCGGGGTGCCGAGCGGCACCAGGGCGACGTTGGAGTCCTGGTTGGCGCTCGGCTCGCTCTCGTTGCCGGTGAGGAGCTCGAGGGCGACGAGCAGCAGGAGGAGTCCGCCGGCGCACTGCAGCGCGGGCAGGGAGATGTGGAGGTAGCTCAGGATCTGCTGCCCGAAGAACGCGAACGCGGTGATCACCAGGAAGGACACGCTGACGGCCTGCCAGGCGTAGCGCCGCGAGGTGGCGGCGCTCCGACCGCTGGTCAGGGTCAGGAAGATCGGCACCGTGCCGACCGGGTCCATGATCACGAACAGGGTCACGAAGACCTCGACCAGGAGCACGCCGTCGACGATGTTCATACGGCACCCACCATTCTCGTCGGGGAGCCGAGCTCCGCTGCCCGGGCGAGGATCTGCTCGAGCTGGTCGGGGGCAGTGGTCTCGACGCCCAGGTGGTGGTCGACCTTCCCCGAGCCGTGGTGGTCACTGGACCCGGTGACCGTCAGCCCCAGCCCGGTCGCGATCGCGCGCAGCCTGGCCCGCTGGTCGGCGTCGTGGTCGAGGTGGTCGACCTCGAGGCCGAACAGACCGGCTTCGGCCAGTACGGCGAACGCGTCCGCGTCGAGCACGTCCGCGCTGCCCCGCCCCCACGGATGGGCGATGACCGGCACCCCGCCAGCGGCGATCACGACGCCGATCATGCGGACCAGACCGGCGGCGTACCGATCGACGTACGCCGGTCGTCCCTGCGCGAGGTACTCGTCGAAGGCCTGGTCCCGGTCGGCGACGACGCCGAGCCGGACCAGCAGGTCGGCGACGTGCGGCCGACCGGTCGCGCCGGCGTCCACGGTCACCTCGGCCATGGCGCCCTCGGTCGCGCCCTCGATCCCGAGCGCACGGAGCCGGGCCAGCATCGCCGGCACCCGCTCGTCGCGGCCTTCGAGGATCCGCTGGAGCTCACCGACCAGTGCCGGGTTCGTCGGATCGGGCAGGTAGGCGAGCAGGTGCACGCCGGAGCCGCGGTAGCGGGTGCTGATCTCGATCCCCCGCACCAGCGCGATCCCCACGGCGTCGGCCGCCACTGCGGCCTCCTCCCAGCCCGCCGTGATGTCGTGGTCGGTCAGCGCGACGACGTCCAGGCCGGCCGCGGCCGCGGCACGCACGAGGTCGGTCGGCGACTGCGTGCCGTCGCTGACCCGCGAGTGGGTGTGAAGATCGATCCGCACCCGAGCAGGCTAGTGGTCGCCACTCTGGAGCGCTCGTCGCGCAGGCCGTCACCTCGACCACCGCTACCAGGTCGGCGCGGGACCGCCGAAAGGCAGGGCGACCAGCTGCGGGCCACTCTCGGAGATGTCACGCAGGATCCAGTCGTCGCGCAGCAGCAAGATGGCGGAGGCCGGTCGCAGCACCAGCCACAGCCAGCGTCCCTCGGCCTCGCCGACGACGACCGACCGGTCCCACTCGCCGTCCGTCCCGCTCACCGACACCGGCCACAGGCCGACGGGAAAGCTGCCGATCCGCACCTTCACCGTCGGTGGTCCCTCACCCACCTCTTCGCCCGGATCGACCCGGCCGCGCGGACCCAGGCGGGCGATCCGGGCGCCCAACCCGGTGCCGGGCTCCTCACTGACGACGATGACGTCGACCGGCCCGTCAAGCGCACTCGTGCCCGAGACGCAGGTCATCGTCGCCCGTCCCTCGCGCCCCTCGGACGCGACCGAGGCGAAGTCCGTGACCGTCCAGCCGGGACCCAGCGGCCACGGGAGGTAGGTGGGGAACCCGCCCGCATGAGCCAGGTGGGCAGCAAAGGCGTCGTACGCCGCGATCTCCGGGTGCCACAGCGGCACCACCACCCCGTGCTCGGGGCAGTTCCACCCTCCGTCGCCGGTCTCGGCGACCGGCGCCGAGCAGCGGGGGCAACCGACGCGCAGGGGCATGGGTCACACCGTGCTGCGCCGTGGCGCGCTCGTCAAGGCGCCGCTCGGAAGGTCAGGTGTTCCACCGGAGCACCACCGGCGACTCGCGCTCGAACCCGAGCACGGACAAGGTGGCGGTGTCGAGGCGGAGCAACCGGCCGTCCTGGGCCGGAAGACCCAGCCAGCGCGCGCCGAGCACCCGCAGCGAGTGCCCGTGGGCGAAGACGAGCGTCCGTCCGCCGCCCTCTCGCGCTCGGGCCACGACCCGGTCGAGCCTGGCCGAGACATCGGCGGCCGTCTCGCCACCGGGCGCCGGGTGGCTCCAGATCGTCCAGCCGGGCACCGACTCCCGGATCTGCAGCGTGGTCATCCCCTCGTAGTCGCCGTAGGCCCACTCGGCCAGGTCCTCGGTGACCTCGGCGTCCGCGAAGCCGGCGAGCTCGGCGGTGTGCCACGCCCGGCGGCGCGGGCTGGTCAGCACCAACCGGAAGTCCGTCCCGGCCAGCCGGGCGCCGAGGTCGACGGCTGTCTCCTCACCTTCGGGCAACAGGGGCAGGTCGGTGACTGACGTGTGCTGTCCCGACTTGCTCCACTCGGTCGCCCCGTGGCGGACCAGCCACAGCTCGGGCGCGGACGGGGCGGACTCGACGGTGCTCATGTACCTAGCCTGCCAGGCTCCGTCCACCCGCGCGCCGCACACGGAACCACCGTCCCGCGGCTACCGTCCTATCACCATGAAGATCCTGCTCAGCGCCGCCGCCGTTGCCATCGCGCTCACCGCCCTTGCCGGCTGCGGTGGTGACGACGTCGACACCGCCTCCGACCTCTCGTCGGAGACGCCGACCACCGAGTCCACCGCTGACCCGACCGACGTGCCGACCACTGGCAGCTATCCAGAGTTCGATGCCACGGACTACACCTTCGTGCTCGAGCAGATCTGTTTCTGCCCGATCACCGGGCCGGTCAAGGTCACCGTCGAGGACGGCGAGGTCACCTCCGCGGTGACCGTCCAGCGCGTGCCCGGGATGAAGAAGGGCAGCGAGGCGCCGGAGTACCTCCGGATCACGATCAACGACGTGATCGCCCGGGCCAACGACCTGGACGCGGCCCAGGTCGACGTCGGCTGGCCCGACGACCAGGACTGGCCGAGCCGGGTCGCCGTCGACCAGGTCGAGAACGCCACCGACGACGAGATCACCTACAAGATCAGCGACGTCCAGGTCGGTTGACCTGACTGGCGATGTCAGTTCTCGGACAGCACCACGATCCGATCGCCTGGTGCCGGCATGACCAGCTGACTCTTCGTCGGGTTCACCACGATCCCGAACGCCGCCCCGCCCTCAGCTAGCGATGACAGCGAGAACCCAATTGCGGTCTCTCCGCGCCGAAGGGCCGAGGCAACGACGGTCGCCCAGTTGACTTCCCGCCCTGGCTCGACGTACCACTCAGCGGGACACAAACAGACTTCACTGCCTTCAGCCCGAAGCAATTCTTGAAGCACGGGCTCGATTCGCTCGTCCTCGGCGACCTGGGTGAGGACCAGGTTGACAATTTCGCCGCTGACCACGATGTCATCGATGTCCGCGACCTCGGCGAGCTCGCGATCGCGGTCGTCAATCATCTCACTCACAACTGGCGCGGAGCTTCCTGCCTGGCTAAGGATGTCGCGCACGTGTAACAGAGTGATGAGCGTCTTCGCGTCCGCCATCTCTGCATCGAGGTCGTCGGAATAGCAGAGCACGATCACTCGGTCCGAGTCGGCGCCGAGATGCTCGTCGAGAACAGACCGGCGCGTGGTGTCCGCGCGCACCACGGTGACCGCAAGCCGGTTCGTTGCCGGCAGGTCGAGCTCGCTGGTGGTCGCGACCACGGTGAGAGTCGAACCGGGAGCCGCGAGCGCATCGAGCTCACGAACGACGACCGGCGCCCGCTCGTTCCATCCGAGAAGCACCGTGTGGTCGGGTTTGAGCGATTCTGGTCCCTGGCAACCGAATGCGTCGGCGCGGAGGACGGCAGAGGACACCGCAGCCTTCTCCAGCGAGCAGTCGTCCTCGGCGATGACGATCAGGGCACCCGCGACGACCGCGTCGGCGGGCGGATTGAGCACGACCCCATCCGCACCGGTCAACCCGATCACCGTGACCGACTCGTAGTGCAACTGCGCTTCACCATAAGTTGCCCCGGCGAGCGAATGGTCGGCGTGGATGTAGATCTCGTCGCCGGCGAAAGCAAAGAGCTCGCGATAGACCGCGGCGGCGCCGGACTGACGCGAGGTCTGGACGATCAGCCGGGCGATCGTCTCCCGGACGTCGAGCAGGGCCAGCCTGCCCGGCTGATCACGCGCGATCAGGCGCGCCACCTCGAGGTTGGCCGGATCGCGCATCTGAGCGACGACCCGCGGGCCAGTGCCGTCCGCGTCGACAGCACGCAGCGCCAACAGCGTCTTGATGACCTCGCTGTCGGCATCGACGCCGTCGCTATCTAGTGTGCCGTCGCCAGAAAGAACGACGATCGCCCGAGCCTCCGACGGACGCGCTATCGCGAGGTCGGCGACACTCGACGGAGAGCCCGACCGGCACACGATCCGCGTGCCCCGCAACTCTGGCACTTTCAAACGCAGGTCGTCCTCCATCTCGACCTTGTCGCGATCGGCGAGGATGACGATGGCCGGTCGCCGTCGACTCTCGTTTGCGATGGTGAGCTCGTTGATCACGGTGAAGATCGAGCTGGACCAGCCGAGGATGACGGTGTGGTTTTTTTCCAGCACCAAGGATCGGCCGCGGCGCAACTCGGCGATGCGGTTGTCGATGCCCGCGGAGATGACACCAATCAGTGCGCTCACCAGTAAGAGTCCGGCGATCGTCAGCACCAGCATGGTCAGCAGATACCGCCCGCTGCCGGTTTCGCCGGCGACCGTTCCCGGGTCGAGTGCGTGCATCAACGACCGGAAGGTCTCACTCCAAAAGCCCACCTTCTCGTCGCGGAGGTCCAGCATCATGTTCGCCAGGGCGAAGGCGAGCACGAGGATGGAGGTCAGCGCGAACAACCACAGGATGAGAGCCGGTGTGCCGCGCGCCATGCTCTTGTCAAAGGCGTAGCGGAGCCTCGCCCAAACGCCCTCATTTCCCGGACGGATGGCCCGCAAGTCCGTTTGCTTCGCGAGCGCTTCCGTCGTCCGTCGACGGATCATGTGGCCCGTACGCGCCATGGGAACCTCCTGCTTTCGGAGGCACTCTGGCGCAACAACCGACCGTCTAGAGGCAGAACGGCCGAGTTGCCCGCATCAGCGCGGGAGCAGGGCCCAGTAGTCGAGGTCGAGGAGGACGCCGTCGGCGTACTTGCCGCCTTCCTCGCGCAGGGTCATCGACTGGTCCCTGCCCTTGGTCGCGACCAGCCGCAGCCGCAGGGCGCCGACGCTGTCGTTGAGCCCCGGCAGCGCAGCGGTGTCGAGGACCTCCGACCAGGCGTAGACGGTGTCGCCCGCGAAGGCCGGGGCGACGTGCGAGCCGCCGTTGATCGCCGCGATCAGCTGGGCGTTGGCGAGCCCGTTGAACGACAAGGCCCGCGCCATCGAGATCACGTGGCCGCCGTAGATCAGCCGGTTGCCGTCGGGACGGGCCTCGGTGTTGAAGTGGACCTTGGCCGTGTTCTGCCACAGCCGGGTCGCCATCATGTGCTCGACGTCGCTGAAGGTGACCCCGTCGACGTGGTCGATCCGCTCGCCGACCGCGTACTCACCGAAGCGGTGCGGCTCGCCGGCGGCTGCGAAGTCGTAGGCCGAGAAGTCGAGCCCGGCCGGGACCACCAGGTCCTCAGGGGCGAGTGCCTGCTTCAGGTCCGGCAGCACCGTCTCGGGCGCGGGCGCATCGATGTCGCCCTTGTGCACCATCACCCAGCGGCACCAGTCCAGCGCTACCTCGCCGCGCTGGTTGGTGGCGGTCGAGCGGACGTAGACGACGCCGGACCTGCCGTTGGAGTTCTGCTTGAGGCCGATCACCTCCGACGTCGTCGACAGTGTGTCGCCCGGGACCACCGGCTGGTGGAACCGGAGCTCGGCGTAGCCGAGGTTGGCGACCGCGTTGAGCGAGATGTCCGGGACCGTCTTGCCGAATGCGATGTGGAACGCGATCAGGTCCTCGACCGGGTGCGGGCCGTCAGCCGGGCACAGGCCGACCGCTGCGGCGAAGGCTCGAGAGCTCGGAACTGCGAACCGGGTGGGATAGAGCGCGCCGTACAGCGCTCTATCGCCGTCGGTGACCGTGCGCGGCGTCGCGTGCTCGATCACCTGGCCGACGGTGAAGTCCTCGAAGAAGTTGCCCGCGTTGGTCTTGCTCACGGGCGGACATTCTGCCGGTCCGACAGCGGGTGGGGTCAGGAGCCCCCACCGCCCGCCTTGCGCCGGTGCATCTTCGGTGCGCCACCGACGACCTCGGAGCCGTGCGCCTTCTCCTTGGTCGGGCTGTCGGCGTGGACGCCCTTCTCCTGGTGGTTCTTGCGGTCGAGGGCGGCCCGCATCTTCGCCTTCAGGTCCTCGTTGGGGTCCTGCTCAGCCATCGTGCTCTCCTCGCGTGCGTTCGGAGTGGTTCGCCCACCCTGACATGCCTGCCAAGGGCCGGGAAGCGATTATCGGTTCGACTTGTCCCGCCGGCTCTTGCCGAAGGGGTTGGGCCCGTGCCCGACCTCAAGCGTGCTGCGCAGCGTCGCGAGCAGCTCGTCGTCGCACCGACCGACGACGAACTCGGCCAGCTCGCGCAGTGCGGCGTCCGAGGCAGCCCGGTCCTCCCCAGTGATGACCTCGTAGCGGGTCTCGTGGACCCGGTCGGCGCGGGTCGCGCGCAGGTGGTCCTGGACGTCGATCACGCGCTGGATCGCGGCCGTGGCCTCGTCGGCGTCGCGGCGCAGCCAGAAACCGGAGCCGAGCACCTGCTCCACGTCGCGGGTGTTGAGGACGAACTTGGCGCCGGGGAATGCCTCGTCGAGCCACGCGAAGAACGGCTCGGTCTCCGCCGGCCGGATCTGGTGCCAGTCGACCTCCTTGAAGCCGAGCCGGTCGAAGTCCTTCTCCTGCTCCTTGCCGACGATGCCGCCGACGACGAGCCGGTTGGCGCTGCGGACGAACCGCGTCCGGGTGAGCGCGTTGATGCCGTAGAAGGCGTTGGTGCTGTGGCGCGCGGCCTCACCCTTGCGCTTCTGCCGGATCTCGTCCGCGGCCTCCCAAGCGCGGAAGAGGTGCTGGACGTAGAGGCCGTTCTCGCCCCGGACGAGGGTCCTCGGCATCGCATTGAGCATGCCCTGCACCAAGGTCGACCCGGACCGGCCATAGGTCACGACGAAGACATAGTCCACGCACGGATCCTCGCACAGGGCTGGTGGTCAGACGGTGCCGGCCAGTCGCTGCGGGATCCGGACCAGAGGCTGCTTCTTCAGGGCTGCGATCTGCCCCTGCTTGCGGGTCCGGTGCCGGCCGTTGAGGAAGATCACCATGTCGTCGAGAGAGGCAGCGGCAGGGTCGAACTCCGGCACGTCGGCAGGGTCGACCTCCGCGACCACGGAGTCGAAGACCCCGAGCATCTCGTCGGCTGCCTTGCCCCAGCTCGCGTCCTCGGCCCGGCCGTCAGCCTTGCTCACGGCGTTGCGGAGGGCGGCGACCTCGGCCAGCCGGGACCGGTCGGCGAACTTCAGGTGCAGCATGAACAGCTCGGGATCGATCGAGTACGGCGCGTTGATCCCATGGGACGAGACCGCCCAGCCCGCGTTGACCCGCTTGATCGACGGCTTGCACATCAGCGGGGTGAACTTGGCGAAGCTGCGTTGCTCCAGCAGCGGCCGGCCCAGGTCGAGAGGCTCGGGCTCGGCGCTCGGGACGTGCACGACGTTGAGGCCGATCACCCCGAGCACCTCGGGCCGCTCCCGGTCCTCCAGCAGGTCGGGCAGCGTCGGGTAGATCGCCGGGTCCGTCACGAGGAACTCGTCGACATCGACGAACAGCACGTAGTCGTAGACCGCGAGCAGGCCGGCTGCGAGGCCGTTCATCAGCCGCATCCGGACCGGCTCGAACGCCAGCCCGCCCTTGAGCTCCGGCACCCGGTGGACCGTGCAGCCGAGTCCCTCGGTCGAGCCGTCGGCGGAGTTGTCGTCGAGCACGACCAGGTTGTCGATGCCGACGTGGCGCGCGTAGTGGGACACCCAGAGCGGCAGCAGCGCGCCCTCGTCGCGTGCCATGGTGATCACGGCGACCTGCGGCTTGGCCATCCCGACTCCTCTCGTGACGTTCGTCTGCATCCGGGAGTCTGGCACGCTGTCGGGCGTGACAGATCACCCGGGACGGCGTCGGCTCTGGATGCATGTCGGCTGCAGCAAGACCGGCACGTCCTCGCTGCAGGCGGGCCTGTGGCGGTCCGCCGAGGCACTCGCCGCCGACGGGGTCGGACTCCCGTACGTCGGCCGTCCCGCCCACATCGCGGGGTTGTTGCGACCGCTGGGCTGGCGGCCGGTCGCGGGGTTCGCCGGACCTCACCGTCCCCAGGGGTTGGACCGGGTGACGGGCACCCTCCGCGACACCGCGGGCGACGTGCTGCTGGCCAGCAACGAGGACCTCGCCGAGGTGCGCCCCGAGGACGTCGACGCGATCGCCTCGATCTGCGCCGAGGCCGAGGTCGACCTCCACCTCGTCCTGACCGTCCGCGACTGGGCGCAGCAGCTCCCCTCGGACTACCAGCAGTTCCTCAAGCACCGGCTGGCGGACAGCTACCCGGACTTCCTCGGTGACGTGCGCGAGCGTCGGGGGTCCTGGGCAGACCAGTTCTGGCGCCGCCAGGACCCGCTCGACATCCTCGACCGCTGGGGACGGGCCGTGGACGCGGCGCAGATGCACCTGATCGTGGTGCCGTCGTACTCCCAGGACCCGGAGGGCGTGTTCAACCTGATGGGCGAGGTGGTCGGCTTTCCGAGCGCCGCGGTCACCCGGCCGCAGGGGTCGGTCAACGCGTCCTTCGGCGTGGTCGAGGCCGAGGTGTTCCGCCGGGTCAACGCCGCGTTGGGCGACCGGCTGCCCGACTACAAGCGGGAGTACACCGAGGCAGTGCGGTGGCCGTTCGCCCACGGGGTCCTGGCCCGCAGCGCGAGCCCGAAGCTCACCCTCCCGCCCGAACACCTCAGCTGGGTGCAGGAGCACGCCCGCCGCACTGTCGCCGCGGTCCGCGAGCGCGGCTACCCCGTGCACGGCGACCTCGACGCGCTGGTCCCCGACGAGGCCAGCGCGCACCCGCTGCCGGCGTACGACGAAGCGGCGATCGCTGAGGCGTCGATCACAGCGCTGGCCAACTACGCCGCGCGCGCAGCGCGGCGCAAGCCCTCCTGACGTCTCGCGCCGACCACCTGAAGCGGTCGATCCGGCTCCTCGCAGGTACAGTCCGATCGCCCCTGGTTGACAATGCCGGCCCTGCCGGAGCGAAAGAGGAGCCATGCCCCGCCTGTGTGAGACCGACGGCCTGACCGAGGACCAGACCGAGATCCTCAAGGCCGTCCGGGTGTTCGTCGACGAGCAGATCATCCCGGTCGCCCAGGAGCTCGAGCATGCCGACGAGTACCCGACCGACATCGTCGAGGGCCTCAAGGAGCTCGGCGTCTTCGGCCTGATGATCCCTGAGGAGTACGGCGGCCTCGGCGAGTCACTGCTGACCTACGCCCTGTGCGTCGAGGAGATCGCCCGCGGCTGGATGAGCGTCTCCGGCGTGATCAACACCCACTTCATCGTCGCCTACATGGTGATGCAGCACGGCACCGAGGAGCAGAAGCAGAAGTACCTGCCCCAGATGGCCACCGGCGAGATGCGCGGCGCGTTCTCGATGTCCGAGCCGGGCCTCGGCTCCGACGTGTCCGCGGTCGCTACCAAGGCCGTCGTGTCCAAGAAGGGGGACGACGACGCTCCGCTTGAGTACAGCATCACCGGCCAGAAGATGTGGCTGACCAACGGCGCCGAGTCGCGTCTGGTCGCGACTCTTTGCAAGACCGATGAGGGCGCCGACTCGGTCTACAGGAACATGACGACCTTCCTCATCGAGAAGGAGGCCGGCTTCGGCGAGACCGCTCCCGGGCTGAACATCCCGGGCAAGATCGACAAGATGGGCTACAAGGGCGTCGAGACCACCGAGATGATCCTCGAGGGCCACGTCGTCCGGGCCGACCAGGTCCTCGGCGGGGAGACCGGCAAGGGCTTCTACCAGATGATGGACGGCGTCGAGGTCGGCCGCGTCAACGTCGCCGCTCGCGCCTGCGGCATCGCGCTGCGCGCCTTCGAGCTCGGCACCGCCTACGCCCAGCAGCGGCACACCTTCGGCAAGCAGATCGCCGAGCACCAGGCCATCCTCTTCCGCATCGCCGAGATGGCGACCAAGGTCGAGACCGCGCACGCGATGATGGTCCGCGCCGCCCGGATGAAGGACCGCGGCGAACGGGTCGACGTCGAGGCCGGCATGGCCAAGATGCTCGCCTCGGAGTTCTGCAGCGAGGTCGTCGACGCGTCCTTCCGGATCCACGGGGGCTACGGGTACTCCAAGGAGTACGAGATCGAGCGCCTCTACCGCGAGGCCGCGTTCATGCTGATCGGCGAGGGCACCTCCGACATCCAGAAGATGATCATCGGTCGCGCGATCCTCAAGGAATACAAGCTCAAGGGCTGATCCGACCGGCGGCGGCGCTCCCGGATCCGAGCCGTCCCAGCCGATAGCCTCGGCTCGTGAGCGTCGCGCCCTCCCGTGTCTATGCCGCCCGGCTGGTGGGCCTGCCGATCTTCGACCCCCAGGGGGACCAGGTCGGCAAGGTGCGCGACCTCGTGGTCACCATGCGGCTGGAGGGCGCTCAGCCGCGGGTGCTCGGCATGGTCGCGGAGGTCTTCGGGCGCCGCAGCGTGTTCCTGCCGATGACCCGGGTGACCACCATCGACAGCGGGCAGGTCTACACGACCGGCCTGCTCAACATGCGCCGGTTCGAGCAGCGCTCGACCGAGACCCTGGTGATGGGCGAGATGCTCGACCGGACGGTCACCGTCAAGAGCTCCGGCATCGGTGGCACCGTCTATGACGTCGCCATGGAGCGCTCCCGCACCCGCGACTGGTTGCTGAGCCGGGTCGCGATCCAGGAGCCGTCCAAGGGCCTGCGTCGGCGCGGGCAGACCCACGTCGTCGAGTGGAACGACGTGATCGGCCTGGCCCGTTCGGACGACCGCCAGGGCGCGACCCACCTGGTCGCGGCGATCAACGAGATGCGTCCGGCCGATGCGGCCAAGATGCTGCACGACCTGCCGGTCGAGCGTCGTACCGCGGTCGCCATGGCCCTCGCCGACGAGCGCCTCGCCGACGTGCTCGAGGAGATGCCCGAGGAGGACCAGGTCGGGATCCTCGAGCGGCTCGGCACCGAGCGCGCGGCAGACGTGCTGGAGGAGATGTCGGCCGATGACGCTGCGGACCTGATCGCCGAGCTGCCTCCGGAGACCGCGGAGATCCTGCTCCAGCTGATGGAGCCGGAGGAGGCCGAGGACGTCCGGCGACTGATGAAGTACGTCGAGAACACTGCCGGCGCGATGATGACGCCCGAGCCGGTGATCCTGGGCCCCGACGCCACGGTCGCCGACGCGCTCGCCCACGTCCGCAACCCGGAGCTCACCCCGGCCCTGGCCGCCCTGGTCTACGTGTGCCGTCAGCCACTCGAGTGCCCGACCGGCAAGCTGATCGGTATCGCGCACATCCAGCGACTGCTGCGCGAGCCGCCGTCGACCCTGGTCGCCGGCGCCCTCGACGACGAGCTCGAGGTGCTGCGCCCCGAGGCGACGATCGACGAGGTCGCCGCGCACCTCGCGACCTACAACCTGGTCGCGGCGCCCGTGGTCGACGAGGACCGGCGGCTGCTCGGCGCGGTCGCGGTCGACGACCTGCTCGACCACATGCTCCCCGACAACTGGCGCGAGCGAGCGGCGGAACGCCATGGCTGACCCGCGCCGGACCGGGGAACGGCTGGACACGCCCCGCGCGCTCCGCCGGCAGTTCGTGCGGCGCCCGTCCTACGACACCGACGCGTTCGGCATCTTCGCCGAGCGGTTCGCGCGGTTCATGGGCACCGCGAGGTTCCTGATGTGGATGACGCTGGTCGTCATCGCGTGGGTCGTCTGGAACTTCTTCGGACCAGACGCGTTGCGGTTCGACGAGTACCCGCTGATCTTCCTGACCCTGATCCTGAGCCTGCAGGCGTCGTACGCCGCTCCCCTGATCCTGCTTGCCCAGAACCGGCAGGAGGACCGCGACCGGGTGATCGCCACCCAGGACCGGGACGCGGCGACCCGGGCGCACGCGGACATGGAGTTCCTCACCCGCGAGGTCGCCTCGCTGCGGCTGGCGATGGGCGAGGTCGCGACCCGTGACTACCTGCGCTCGGAGCTGCGAGCGCTGCTGGCCGACCTCGACGAGCGTGACGGCGAGGCCGAGGGTGGGGCGTCTCACGGAGGCCGCGAGTAACGACCGGCCGCGGACGCTCCGTAGACTCGTCGCAATGAGTACGACGCCTGCCCTCCCCACGCTCGACCAGGTGCACGCAGCCCTGGCTACCGTCAACGACCCCGAGATCAAGCGCCCGATCACCGACCTCGGCATGGTCGACAGCGTCGACATCGAGGACGACGGCCTGGTCAAGGTGCGGGTGCTGCTCACCGTCGCCGGCTGCCCGCTCAAGGACACCATCACCCGTGACGTCACCGCAGCGGTCAGCGCCGTCGACGGCGTCACCCGGGTCGACCTCGACCTGGGCGTGATGTCCACCGAGCAGCGCGGCACGCTCCACGAGCAGCTCCGCGGCGGCCAGGCCCAGCGCGAGATCCCCTTCGCCCAGCCCGGCTCCCTGACCAAGGTCTACGCGATCGCCAGCGGCAAGGGCGGCGTCGGCAAGTCGTCGGTCACCGTCAACCTCGCGATCGCGCTGGCCCGCGCCGGCCGCAAGGTCGGCGTCGTCGACGCCGACATCTACGGACACTCGGTGCCGGCGATGCTCGGTGTCGCGGACTCACGGCCGACGCAGGTCGACGACCTGATCATGCCGGTGCCGACCGCCAGCGGGGTCTCGGTGATCTCGGTCGGCATGCTCAAGCCGCGCCGCGACCAGGTGATCGCATGGCGCGGGCCGATGCTCGACCGGGCGCTGGTCCAGATGCTGTCCGACGTCTACTGGGGCGACCTCGACGTGTTGCTCCTCGACCTCCCGCCGGGCACCGGCGACATCGCGATCTCTCTCGGTCAGCACCTCCCGAGCGCCGAGGTTGTGGTCGTGACCACGCCACAGGAGGCAGCCACCGAGGTCGCCGAGCGGGCCGGCACGATGGCGTCGATGATGCACCAGCGCGTGGTGGGCGTCATCGAGAACATGAGCTACCTGCCGTGCCCCCACTGCACTGCGGAGGGCAAGGACCACCGGCTCGAGATCTTCGGCTCCGGCGGCGGCGAGCGCGTCGCGGCCACCCTTTCCCAGCGGTTCGGTTACGACGTGCCCGTGCTCGGCAGTGTCCCGCTCGACATGTCGCTGCGCGAAGGCGGGGACGACGGCAAGCCCGTCGTCGAGGCTGACCCGACCTCACCGTCGGCTGCCGCGCTGACGGCGATCGCCGACCGGATCGACGGTCGCAGTCGCGGCCTGGCGGGCCTGCAGCTCGGCCTGACGCCGAGCAGCAAGTTCTGACCGGGACGACGGACACAGGACCGGCGGGGGCGAGCAGTGTTCGGGATCGGGTTCGGCGAGCTCGTCGTCATCGCGTTCCTCGCGGTCCTCGTCTTCGGTCCTGACAAGCTCCCCGACCTGGCCAAGCAGGCCGGTCAGTTCGTGCGCAAGCTGCGCACCTTCGCAAACAACGCGCGCGACGAGCTGCGCTCCGAGCTCGGGCCCGAGTACGCCGACCTCGAGCTGAGCGATCTCGACCCCCGGGCGATCGTCCGTAAGCACATCGCCGAGGCGCTCTCCGACGAGGACGACGCCGAGACCGTCAGGCGTGAGAAACGGGACCACAACACGCTCGAGGCGGGCGAGCGGCCGCCGTACGACCTCGAGGCGACCTGAGCTAGCGGGACTGGCGGGGCTGGCCGGGCTCAGCTCTCGGCGCGCGACTGAGCGGCAGCGAGCGCAGCGAACGGCACCAGGAGCATCCGCCGGTCGTCGCCCTCGACCAGCTCGCAGAAGTCGGCACCGACCCGGCGCAGGTTGCCTTCGTGGCGGGACCCGTCGCGCAGGTGCAGCAGGCACCGCTCACCGGCTTCGGCGATCCGGCGCAGGGCGGAGCCCAGGCCGAGCCGGGTGAGCGGCGACCAGGCGACCTCGGGGATCGAGCGGACCGAGGCCCGCTCGACCGTGGTGACGGCGTCGGCGTTGATGACCCAGTCCTGCGCGCCCGCCGAGAGCAGCAGCCAGTCGGCGGCCACGCGATCGACGGTGCCGGAGACCACGCCGACGCCGACGACCCCGAGGGTGATCTCGGTCCCGGCCGAGGCCATCAGCCGGCTGGCGAGGGTGACGGACTGGTATTCGGCTCGGCTGCGGTCGGCGTGCTCGGCGCCGCGCTCGGCGGCCGCGAGTGCACCGGCCTGCCCTTCGAGATCATCGAACAGCGCGAAGAGCTCGTCCTCCCAACTCATGGGCTCCACCTCATCACACGGGGACTGTGGAAAGCATATTGACCCTCGACCTTACCGAAGGCAGACTGAGACACACTGAGGCAAACCACAGCAAACGCAAGGATCTCGGGATGAACACCACCCTGCGTGACCACATTCGACTCCGCAGCGTCGCCCTCTGGTGCGTCACGACGACAGCGGCCGTCGGCATCGGGATGCTCGCGGTGCCGCCGCTGGCCGAGAGCCGCCGCGGGACCGGTTCGGTCTCCGCCTTCACCGATCTCCTGGTCACGGGCTGCGCCGCGGCGGCGCTGGTCGCGACCGGCTGGCTCTGGGCGCTCACCACCGACGTGGTGGTCCGCGTGCTGATGACCGGCGGTCGCATTGCCGTACGACGCCCGGGCCCGGTGCGGCTGCTCCTGGTGGCCGCGTGCGGGGCGGTGGCCCTGACTGCGGCCGCTGCGCCGGCGACAGCCGACGAACGCCGGCCGGACCTCCCCCAGTCCCTGGCCGGTCTGCCGCTCCCCGACCGCGCAACCGGCGACGGACATGCCTCCGGCCGGGGCAACACTGACCGCCCTGACCGCCCTGGCCGCCCGACCGCCCTGGCCGCCCTGGCCCCTGCGTCGCGGTCCGGGTCCAACCCGGCGACTCCCTGTGGGCGATCGCCGAGCAGCAACTCGGCCCGCACGCCGCAGCCGTCGACCTCGCCCGTTACTGGCCCCGGATCTACCGCCGCAACGCCGAGGTGATCGGACCCGACCCGGACCTGATCCTGCCCGGCCAGCAGCTGGATCTGCCGCCCGCCCACTGATCCCACCCACCCACCAGCAGCGTCCGCTCGAGGAGGATTCCTATGACCACCACCCTGCACCCGCTCAGGGGCGTCCGGCTGCCGGTGCCGATCGCCGCCACCCAGGGGACGCTCGCGCTCGCCCTGCTGCCGCGGAGCGAGCCGCCCGTCCCCGCCGGCCGGGCGCGCCCCGGCGCCGCCGTCGTGCCGATCGATCGCCGGCAGCAGGCGGTCGTGGAGGAGTGGACGCGGCGTTTCATCCAGGCTGCGGTCGAGATCGTCGGCGGTGATCGGCCGGTCTCCCAGCTCCTGCGGTGGACCCTCCCCGAGGTCTACGACGACCTCCGCCGGCGCACCATGCTGGTGGCCCGGGCGGGCGGGCACCAGCCCGGCCTGGCCCGGGTCCAGCCGGTGCAGCCGCGCGTCCTGAGCGTGCACACCTGCTTCGTGCGGACCGACGCCGTCGAGGCAGCCGTCCACGTCCGCTACGGCCAGCGGTCCCGTGCCCTCGCCGCCCGGTTCGAGCGGATCGAGCAGCGTTGGGTCTGCTCCGCCCTCGACTTCTCCTGAGCCGGCGGCTACGAGACGCGGGCAGTGAGGCCGCTGGGACCACCCGGCGCGCCGTGGCAGCGCTTGTACTTCTTGCCGGAGCCGCAGGGACACAGCTGGTTGCGGCCGATCTCGGCGAACTCGTCGCCGGCGTTGGACGCCGTGCTGCCGCGGACCTCGGGCTCTCCGGTCACGTCGCTCGGCGCCGAGTAGGACAGGAACTGAGGCTTTTTGGGCGCCTCGAGGCCCTTGGCCCTGATCTGGGGTGCGTGCGCGGCCTCGGTCGGCAGCTCGCGCCGCATCGGCTCGTCCTCGTCCCCTACGGCGGCCTTGAGCGCTGCCGAGATCTGGCCGAGGTCCGGACCTTCCGCCCTCGCGCCGACGGGCGGCTCGGCGAGCGCACCCTCGTGCATCGGACCCTCGTGGCGCGAGCCGTCTGCGTGGTAGTGGTATTCCGGCTCGTCGTCCTCGACCTGGACCTCCAGGTTGAAGAGGAACCCGACCGTCTCCTCCTTGATGCCGTCCATCATCGCGGCGAACATGTCGTAGCCCTCGCGCTGGTACTCGACCAGCGGGTCACGCTGCGAGTAGGCGCGCAGGTAGATGCCCTCACGGAGGTAGTCCATCTCGTAGAGGTGCTCACGCCACTTGCGGTCGAGCACCGACAGCAGGACGCGGCGCTCGAGCTCACGCATGACCTCTTCGCCGACCTCTTCCTCGCGGCGGTCGTAGGCGGCGTGCGCATCGGCCTTGAGCTTCTCGATCAGGTCGTCGCGGTGGAGCACGGCGTGGTTGCCGATCTCCTCCCTGGTCTCCTCGACGTCCAGCGAGACCGGCCAGAACTGCTTGAGGTCGGTCCACAGCTGCTCGAGGTCCCACTCCTCGGAGAACTGGTCGAGCGACCCGCCGACGAAGCCGGTCACGACGTCGTCGATGAAGGTGCGGACCTGCTCCTCGAGGTTGACGCCCTCGAGCACCTCGCGGCGCTCGGCATAGATGACCTTGCGCTGCCGATCCATCACGTCGTCGTACTTGAGGACGTTCTTGCGGGACTCGAAGTTCTGCGACTCGACCTGGCCCTGGGCGCTGGCGATCGCGTTGGTGACGCGCTTGTTCTCGATCGGGACGTCGTCCGGGATCTTCAGCATGAGCAGCACGCGGTCGACCCAGTCGGACTTGAAGAGCCGCATCAGCTCGTCCTGGAGCGACAGGTAGAAGCGGGACTCGCCAGGGTCGCCCTGGCGGCCCGAACGACCTCGCAGCTGGTTGTCGATCCGGCGCGACTCGTGCCGCTCGGTGCCGATGACGTAGAGGCCGCCGACCTCACGGACGTTGTCGTGCTCGGCGGCGACCTGCTCCTTGATCTTCTCGACCATGGCCGGCCAGGCGGCGTCGTAGTCGTCGGCGGTGTCACCGGTGGGCTCGAGGCCCTGCTTGCGGAGCTCCTGGTCGGCGAGGAACTCGACCGAGCCACCGAGCATGATGTCGGTGCCTCGACCGGCCATGTTGGTCGCAACCGTGACCGCGCCCTTGTGACCGGCGAGGGCGACGATCTTGGCCTCCTCG
Source organism: uncultured Actinomycetota bacterium (assembly GCA_963756795.1). Taxonomy (GTDB): domain Bacteria; phylum Actinomycetota; class Actinomycetes; order Propionibacteriales; family Nocardioidaceae; genus Nocardioides. The sequence continues at coordinate 607,316 of CAVWPK010000011.1, forward strand.
GCGTGCACCTTGGCGTTGAGGACCGAGTGCGGGACGCCGCGCTTGGTCAGCTGCTGGTGGAGGTACTCGGACTTCTCGACGGAGACGGTGCCGACCAGGACCGGCTGGCCATTGGCATGGCGCTCGACGATGTCCTCCACGACCGCTTCGTACTTCGCCTCCTCGGTCCGGTAGACGAGGTCGGGCATGTCCTGGCGGATCATCTCTTTGTTGGTCGGGATCGGGACCACGCCGAGACCGTAGATCTTGTCGAACTCCGAGGCCTCGGTCAGCGCGGTTCCGGTCATGCCGGACAGCTTCGTGTAGAGGCGGAAGTAGTTCTGGAGGGTGACGGTGGCGAGGGTCTGGTACTCCTCGCGGACCTTCACGCCCTCCTTGGCCTCGATCGCCTGGTGGAGGCCGTCGTTGTAGCGACGGCCGGCCAGCATCCGACCGGTGTGCTCGTCGACGATGAGCACCTCGCCGCTCATCACGACGTACTCCTTGTCGTTGCGGAACAGCTCCTTGGCCTTGATCGAGTTGTGCAGGAAGGAGATCAGCGGGGTGTTGGCCGCCTCGTAGAGGTTGTCGATGCCGAGGTGGTCCTCGACCCGGGTGATGCCGGGCTCCAACACCGAGATGGTGCGCTTCTTCTCGTCGACCTCGTAGTCGGTGTCTCGCGTGAGGTTCTGCGCGATCTTGGCGAACTCGCCGTACCACTTCACCTCGTCCTGGGTCGGACCGCTGATGATGAGCGGAGTCCTCGCCTCGTCGATGAGGATCGAGTCGACCTCGTCGACGACCGCGAAGTTGTGGCCACGCTGGACGCACTCCTCGATCGACCCCGCCATGTTGTCGCGCAGGTAGTCGAAGCCGAGCTCGTTGTTGGTGCCGTAGGTGATGTCGCACGCGTAGGCCTCGCGGCGCTCCGCGGGTCGCATCTGCGGCAGGATCACGCCGGTCGTCAGGCCGAGGAAGTGGTGGATCCGGCCCATCCACTCGGCGTGGTACTTGGCCAGGTAGTCGTTGACCGTGACGACGTGGACGCCGTTGCCCTCGAGGGCGTTGAGGTACGACGGCAGCGTGGCGACGAGGGTCTTGCCCTCACCGGTCTTCATCTCGGCGATGTTGCCCATGTGGAGGGCGGCGCCACCCATGATCTGCACGTCGAAGTGCCGCTGGCCGATGACCCGCTTGGCTGCCTCGCGAACGGTCGCGAAGGCCTCGGGCATCAGGTCGTCGAGGGTCTCCCCGTCGGCGAGCCGCGACTTGTACTCGTCGGTCATCCCCCGGAGCTCGTCGTCGGACATCGCCACGAAGTCGTCCTCGATGGCGTTGACGGCCTTCGCGATCGACTCGAGCTGGCGGAGGATCTTGCCCTCTCCGATGCGGAGGAGCTTGTCGATGATCACTGGCACGGCCGCAACTGTACCTAGCGGGCGTTACTACTCCGATTCGCGATCGGGGGCAGTGCCGTGGGCGGCGTAGGCATCCGCCCGTTCGCGCTCGATCTTGCGGCCCACTCCGTAGGCGGTGCCCCACAACAGGGCGAAGATCGGCCCGAGCACGAACATGAGGGGTACGACGAAGCCGAGCCCGATCGCCGCCCCCTGGATCGCGTGGCCCAACCAGTAGGCCCACTCCGCACGAAGCAGCCCGGCGATCAGCAGGCAGGCGCCGGCGAGACCGAGTCCGATCGACAGCGCGGTGGCCCGGGGCACGTCGGCGAGCGTGATCATCACCGGCGTGGTGAGTCCCAGGGTGATCGCCTCGACGAGCAGCACCGTCGCGCACAGCGAGCGCCGGGCAGAGCTCACTTGCGCCCTCCCAGAAGAGAACGCGCTTCGCCGACGGTGACCACCGAGCCGGTGACCAGGACCGCGCCGGTGGACAGCGCGTCCCCCGCACCGCTCTCGGCGAGCGCGGCTGCCTCGTCGAGCGCGTCCGCGAGCCGCGGGACCACCGTGACCCGGTCCTCGCCGAACACCTCGATCGCCGCGACGGCCAGCTGGTCGGCAGGCATCGCGCGGGCGGTGGCGTTCTGGGTGATCACGACATGGGCGAGGTGCGGCTCGAAGGCGGCGAGCAGACCCTCGGCATCCTTGTCGCCCATCACGCCGACCACACCGATCAGCGGATCGAACCGGAAGGAGTCGTCGAGGGCGGCGGCGGTCGCCTCGGCAGCGGCCGGGTTGTGGGCGGCGTCGAGCACGATCGTCGGGCTGCGGCGCACGATCTCCAGCCGCCCCGGCGAGGTCGCCACGGCGAAGGCCTCCCGCACCACGTCGTCGGCGAGCGTGTCGTCACCGCCGATCAGCGCCTCGACGGCGGCCAGCGCCGCCGCGGCGTTCTGCGCCTGGTGCGCGCCGTAGAGCGGGAGGAACAGCTCGTCGTACTGCCCCCGGAGGCCGCGAAGGGTGATCACCTGTCCCCCGACCGCCGGGACCCGGGACACGACGCCGAACTCGAGGCCCTCGCGCATCACCGTGGCGCCGACCTCGGTCGCCCGGCGGAGCAGCACCGCGGCGACCTCGACGCTCTGCTGGGCAAGCACCGCGATCGAGCCGGGCTTGATGATCCCGGCCTTCTCCTGCGCGATCGCCGCTGCCGTCGTACCGAGGTAGCTGGCGTGGTCGACCGCGATCGGCGTGACCACGGCGACGTCGGCATCGATCACGTTGGTCGCGTCCCAGGACCCGCCCATGCCGACCTCGACCACCGCGACGTCGACGGGCGCGTCGGCGAACGCCGCATAGGCCATCCCGACGATGGTCTCAAAGAACGAGAGCGGGAACGGTTCTGCCTCGTCGACCAGGTGCGTGTATGGCGCGACGTCGTTGAACGCCCGGACGAACGCCTCGTCGTCCAGGGGCTCACCATCGATGCTGATCCGCTCACTCATCCGCTCGACGTGCGGGCTGGTGAACCGGCCGGTCCGCAGCTCGAACGCCCGCAGCAGGCCGTCGACCATCCGCGCGGTCGAGGTCTTGCCGTTGGTGCCCGTGAGGTGGATCGTGCGGTAGCCACGCTGCGGGTCGCCCAGCAGCTCGGTGAAGGTCCGGATCCGGTCGAGGGACGGCTCGAGCCGGGTCTCGGGCCAGCGGCTGAGCAGGGCGTCCTCGGCCTCGGCGAAGGTTTCGGCGGATCGGGCCTCGGCAGGGTCGTCAGGGTGTCAGGGATGTCGGTCATGGCGAAGGGGGAGTCTAGTGCCGGGTCAGGACGGCGGGGTGATCGTCAGCTCGACCGTGTCCATCACCGGCTCGAAGCCGAGCGCGAGGTAGATCCGGTTCGAGGTCGGGTTGGCCTGATCCGTGAACAGGGTGACCCTGCTCCCCTCCGCCAGCAGGGACCGGGAGACCTCGGCGACCGCGGCACTGGCGTAGCCCCGGCCGCGGTGCTCCTTCGGCGTGAAGACCGGCCCGATCCGGGCGACACCGTAGGCAGGCGGGTTGGCGCCGGTCAGGTGGCGGGGCAGGTCGTCCTCATCGACCCACACCCAGATCCGGCCGAGCCCGATCCGCGCGCGGATGTCCTCGAGAGTGATGCCCTCCGCCCGGTCGCCGTGACCGGCGCGACCCGCCTGCTCGTCGGCATCGGCGAGGAACCGACAGAACCACTCCAGCGCGAGCGGCGCTTCGTCGTCGTACGCCGCGCGCAGCCGGCCCGGCACCGGCGCCGGGTCGACGAGCGTGCCCAGCTCGAACAACCGGGTGTGCATGCTCGCAGCCACCGCGCCGCCGGTCCGGTCTGCGATGCGTTCCGCACACACCCGCGCGGCGGGAAGGACGCCATTGACCCCGCCCACCTCCTCACTGCGGTCGACCAGCGCGTCGGCAAGCGCGACCGACGCTGCGTCCGGCATCGGCAGCAGGTAGAGCGGGTACGGCGAGAAGGGCGCGGTCCGCATCGCGACGCCGGCGACCTCACCGGCCTGGCCGGTGACCACCGCGAACCAGGAGTACGGCGGCACGGTGGTCGCGCGCCCCGTCGCCAGCCGCTTCGCGACGGTCGCGACCACCGTCGACACGACCGCGTCGGCAGCCAGCCGTTCGCCGGCGATCTGCAGGAAGCGGCCGGGATCGTCGAGGAAGGTGACCTGCATGCGGCTGTCCATCCCCCGACGATCTCAACGACACCCCTGCGCCTCAACTCGTTTGTCCGGTGAGGCCGCCATCTCAACGCACCTCCCACTCGTCGTTGCTCATCCGGAGGATGGCCAGTGAGACGGCAGCGAACCCGACCGCGTTGGCCCCCCAGGCGACCAGGTCGAGCTCGTGCGAACCCAGGATGACGGCGGCGACGAAGTGCAGCGGCTGGGCGATGATGACCAACCACGCGGCCGCAGCGGGAATCACGTGGCCCCGCAGCAGGGCGGTCCCCAGCAGGACGGTGCCCACCACGTGGCCCACCACGAAGACGCCCGTGGACGCCAGGATCGCCGGGTGCCCGCCGCTGTAGAGGTCGACCACCGCGCTCTCCGGGAGGTCGTGCGTGACGCCGTACCAGGTGGTGGCGTCGCCGGCGACCAGCAGGCCGAAGGCGGTGTAGCCCGGCACCAGCAGCAGGATCGCGGCGGCCGTGAGTCGCGGTGCGTTGCGTCGCGCGACCTTGGCGACGAAGAGGACGCCGGGCAGCAGGGTCAGCATCGCGACGAAACCGAGCCACACCACCAGCGACTGGCGGTCGGGATCGGCGGCGACCGCGCGTACGGCGGTCGATGCGTCGTCGCTGGTCTGGTAGGGCAGCACGTAGCGGAGCGCGGCCACCAGCACGGGGCCGAGTGGAACGATGAGTACGGCGAAGATCCGCGTTGCTCGCCGCAGGTCAGCCGGTGTCGAGGTGCGGTCGTGGACAGTGGTGGCCATCGGAGGCTCCTTTTGTTCGGATGGGACTGCCTCTACCGTCGGGCCGAGCGGTTCCCGGGCGCCCGGGGCGACGTCCACCGTCAGCCAGGACCTTTCCCGGTGGGCCGGGAAGTCCTTCCCTTCCCGCGCCACGGCCGAAGCCGCACACTGATGCCGTGGGTCGACGCGCGCTTGCAGGGAGCACAGGGACCGCAGTCGCCGGAGCGGCGCTGGGTGCGGTCGGATTGACGCTTGCGGCCGGCTGGTCGTTCGAAGTGGCACTCGACGCCTTCGTCGTGAGCAACGTCGTGCTCGGCCTCTCGTTCGGGCTCTGCGGCGCGTTCGTCGCCTGGCACCGACCGGCGAACCCCATCGGTTGGCTCCTCGCCGTCGCAGGACTCCTGCACACGCTGACGGCTCTGGCTGCTCCGCTCGACCAGGTCCTCATCGAAGCGGAGGCGCCCACCTGGATGGTGCGGGTCGTCGCCACGGTCGCGGCCGGCGCGTGGCCGTGGTCCATCGGCCTTCTCCTGCCCCTTTTCCTCCTGGTCTTCCCCGACGGGCGCCTGGTCTCTCCCGCATGGCGATGGGGCGCAGTGGCAGTCGCCCTGACCTCCCCGCTGTTCGTCGCAGCCCAGCTCGCACCAGAGCCCCTGGTCGACGGGCTGGCGACCGCGTACCTGTCGATCGAGAACTACGACGACCTGGGCGCATGGTGGGCCGCCGCCGAGGTGCGCACGCTGGCAGCCCTGCTGCTGGGGTTGATCGCGCTCTGGCTGCGCTACCGCCGTGGCGACGAGCAGCAGCGGCAGCAGATCCTCTGGCTCCTCCTCGCGAGCGCGATCGTGCTCGCGTTCATCACGCCCTGGAGCCTCGTCGCCGGCACACCGGTGGTGGTCCTCTTCTCCATCCCGCTCATTCCCGTCGCGGTGGCCATCGCCGTCGTCCGCCACCAGCTGCTGGACATCCGCCTGGTCGTCGCCCGGGTCGCCGTCTGGGTGGGGCTGTCGGCAATCGTGGTGGTGACCTACGTCGCCCTCGTCTGGCTGCTCGACGCCTTCGTCTCCGAGCGGCTGGGCCGGTCGGCCGTCGCGACCGTCCTGATCGCGCTTGCAGCAGCCGGGGTCCTGCCGCGCCTTCAGCGGACGGTCGACCGGCACGTCTACGGCGACCGGCGCGATCCCACCCGGGTCATCTCCAAGATCGGCGAGCACCTGTCGTCTGATGCCGACGCCGGCCTGCCAGCGGTGGTCGCGGCGGTCGAAGAGGCGCTGCGACTCCCGTACGTCGCGCTCCGGACGGAGGAGGGATACCTGGCCGTGGCCGGCGTACCCACCGAGACGACGGACCTCGTGCCCCTCAGCTACCGCGGGAACCAGCTGGGCGAGCTCGTCGTCGGCCTTCGTCCCGGCGAGAAGGTGCTCGCCGCAGCCGACCGCAGCGTGCTGCGGCTGGTCGCGGCCTCGCTGGCCGTCGCCGTGCACGCGACCTCGCTCTCGGCCGAGGTGCAGGCGTCGCGCGATCGGCTGCTCGCGGTCCGCGAAGGCGAGCGGAGTCGGCTGCGACGCGACCTCCACGACGGCCTGGGCCCCCATCTGACGGGGGTCGCGATGAAGGCCGACGCGGCGAGGAACCTGCTCGGCCACGACCCGGACCTGGCCGCGCAGACCCTGGCGGCGCTGGCGAGCGACACGAGGGCCGCCATCGCCGAGGTTCGCCGCGTGATCGACGGGCTCCGTCCGGCAGCTCTGGAGGACCTCGGGCTGGTCGAAGCGCTGCGGGCCCATGTCGAGGGCCTGGCGACGATCTCCCCGGTCCGCGTCGAGCTGGACAGTCCGGTGCTGCTCCCCGCACTTCCCCGGGTCGTCGAGGTCGCGGCCTACCGCGTCGCCACCGAGGCGCTGAACAACGTGATCCGGCACGCACAGGCCAGCGCTGCGACCATCCGCCTCCATGCCGACGACCGGCTCGATCTCGAGGTGATCGACAACGGCACCCGCTCCGACCGATGGGTGCCCGGCGTGGGCCTGCAGACGATGGCGGCGCGGGCGGACGAGCTCGGCGGCTCGTTCGAGGCCGGCCCGCTCCCGACGGGCGGGCGGGTGCGCGCGAGGTTCCCGTTGGGCGCACCATGAACGAGATCAAGGTCCTGATCGCCGACGACCACCCGATCGTCCGCGAGGGCCTCACCGCTCTGCTCGGATCGATCGAGGGCTTCACGGTCGTGGGACAGGCAGCTGACGGCCGGGCGGCCGTGCGCGAGGTGGTGCTCTCCAAGCCTGACGTGGTCGTGATCGACCTGGAGATGCCAGGACTCGACGGGATCGCGGCCACCCGCCAGATCCAGCAGGTGGCACCCCAAGTCGCGGTCTTGGTGCTGACCATGCACGACCGCGACGACGCCGTGCTCGCAGCGATGCGGGCAGGTGCGCACGGCTACCTCGTCAAGGGCGCGGAGCAGGAGGAGATCACCCGGGCGATCCGTGCCGTCGCCGCCGGCGAGGCGATCTTCGGCCCGGAAGTGGCGACGCGGGTCCTAGAGCTCGTGACCCGTGGGCCGCAGCACGAGGCGCCGTTCCCGACGCTGTCGGCGCGCGAGCGCGACGTACTCGATCTCCTCGCGCGCGGACTGTCCAACGCGGCGATCGGCGATCGGCTCGGCCTGGCGTCCAAGACCGTGGCGAACCACATCACCTCGATCTTCGGCAAGCTCCAGGTGTCCGACCGTGGCGGCGCCATCGTCCGGGCTCGGGACGCGGGCATCGGCGACTCGCCTGCGTGAGGGGGTCCGCAGACGCCGGAGGAGTTGAGTAAAGCAAACGAAATCCGCCCCCGCGGCGCGATCCGCCGGTCTAGTCTCCTAAGCGTTTCTCCACGAAGACGGGATCGGGTCGTGTCCGAAGCCAGCTCCCTTGGCGGCGCCGCGACAGCGGCGAACGCTATTGGCGCGCTGGCGCTCGCTCACGGCGACGAGCTGATCGGCGGCACCCGTCGGGACCTGCTCGACCTTGCGGCCGTGCTCATGGGCGACCTCCGGGCGACGGGCCAGGTGTTGTCGATGTCGGCGGGCTGGCGGCTCGGGACCGCCCACCACTACCGCGGGGAGTACCCGACCGCCCTCGCCTACTTCGAGGCCGCCCTCGGCGACCCCGATCCTGATCCTGTCGACCGCGCGCGGTTCCTGGCCGGGCACGCCTCGGTCTTGTGGGCGCAGGGCAGCTCCGACGCCGGCCGCCGGTTCGCCGAGGAAGCCATGGCGGTCGCGCAGGCCTGCGGCGACGACGGCGCCCTCGGCGCCGCCTGGGTGGCCAACGGGCTGGTCCAGGCGCACGCCGGCGACCGCACCGCGAACCTGCGGGCGTACGAGAAGGCTCTCCACCATGCCGAGCGGGCCGGAGACGCCATCACCGTCGTACGGGTCCGCAACAACCTGGGGTCGCGCCATGTCGAGGCCGGCCGGTTCCGCCAGGCGCTCGAGGAGCTGGACCACGCGGTGGCGGTCAGCGAGGACCACCCAGTCGGCCTGGCCGCTGCGATGGTCAGCGTCAACCGCGCCGAGGCGCTGCTCGGCCTCGGCAGGCTCGAGGAGGCCGTCGGAGAGATCGCGATCGCAACCAACCAGTTCCGCGCCGCCGAGGCCGAGCACCTGCTCGCCTTCGCGCTGCTGCTGGAGGCGGACGCCCACCGGGTGCGCGGCAACGCGACCCGCGCCCACGCGAAGTACCGCGAAGCGGTGGAGCGAGCCGATACCTCCGGCAACGCCCAAGTGCTCGGGCCCGCGCTCGCCGGACTCGCCCAGACGGGCGTGACCGACGATCCGGCCGCAGCCCGCGAACACGCCAAGCGAGCCGTCGACCAGCCGCACACGGTGGGCGACGTGATAGCGCTGCGCGTGGCAGGTTGGATCGCCCTCGGGCAGGGTGACCTCGAGGCCGCCGAGATGTGGGCCGACCGCGCGCTGGCCGAGGCCGGGCGCCGCGACCAGCTCTACGAGCTCGCCGATGCCCTCGAGCTGCGGGCGCTCACCCGCTGGTCGGCCACTGGTGATGTGCACGACGCGCTCGGTCGGCTCGCAGAAGCGGCGGACGCCTGGCGGGAGGTGGGCAGCGCGATCCGCAGCGCGGTCAACCGGGTCATCGCCGCCCGCCTCTCCTCCGACCGCGGCGCCGAGGAGGCCGGGCGCCAAGCACTCCACGCGATCGGGGTGCGGGCGGACGCCGACCGGATCGCCGGGCCGCTGCACGTGCTGGGTGCGGCCGCCGCTCCCGAGGTCGCGATCCGCACCTTCGGGACCTTTGCCGTGTCGGTGGCGGGCGCACCCGTCGCGTCGTCGGAGTGGCCGTCTCGCAAGAGCCGGCAGCTGGTGCAGGTGCTGGCTGCCCGGCGCGGCCGGGCGATGAGCCGGTCCGCGCTGGCCGAGCTGCTGTGGCCGGGGGTGCGCGACACATCCGGCCGGCTCTCGGTCGCCCTGTCGACGGCGCGGGCCGTTCTCGACCCGGGTCGGCGCTACGAAGCCGACCGCTACCTGGTCTCCGACCGGAGCCACGCCCGGCTGGACCCGACGACGGCGAGCATCGACGTCGTCGAGTTCGAGCGGATCGCGCGCGCGGCGCTCGACGCGGCACGAACCGGCTCGGCGGACGCCGTACCCCTGTTGCAGGCGGCCGCATCCCTCCACCCCGCGCCGTTCCTCGCGGACGAGGGAGCCGACGACTGGGCCGACGACGCGCGTGAGGAGCTGCTGCGGCTCGCGATCGACGTCAAACGCTCCCTTGCCGACCTCCTGGTCAAGACCGGCGAGACCGAGCAGGCGGTCGGCTGGTTGATGGCGGCCATCGTCGACGACCCGTACGACGAGCCGACCCATCACCGGCTGATCCGGATGCTCGCCCACGCCCGCCGGCACGGTGAGGCGCGTCGCGCGCAGCGGACCTACGCCGCACGGATGGCCGAGCTGGAGGTCGAGCCGGCGCCGTACGACCTCATCGTCGGCTGACCTGCTCTCCTCCCCTCGTGGCGCCCCTCAACCAGCGGCAGCCTGAGCGACCCCGATGCCAGCCACGGCGCGCGACGGTCAGTCCGCCAGGCGAGCGAGCTCCTCGTCGACGACGGATGGGTCGAGCTTGGTGAAGACCGGCGTCGGCTTGCCGACCGGCCTGCCGGGATCGATCCGGTGCCGGCGCCACTCGGGGAAGGAGGAGTACTCCCCCGTGATGATCGGGTACGGCGCTCCGCCGTCGAGATCCTCCGCCTCCTCGACCTGCGGCATCGGGGCCACCGCGCCCTGCCCACCGAGCACCCGGTCGACCTCGTTGGCGGAGAACGGGAGGAACGGCGACAGCACCAGGTTGAGGTCGGCGACGCACTGCGCCGCGACGTACAGGATCGTTGCGAGTCGATCCCGCTCGTCCGCACCCTTGAGCTTCCACGGCTCGTGGTCGGAGACGTACTTGTTGACGTCGCCGACAGCCCGCATCGCCTCACCGATCGCCTGTCGCATCCGGTTGCGGCCGATCAGGTCACCGACCGTGTCGAACGCGGCTTCCGTCGCGTCCAGCACCGCCCGGTCCTCCGCGGTCAGCTCACCGCTCGCGGGGATCTCGCCGAAGTTCTTGTGGATCAAGGTGGCGGTGCGGTTGACCAGGTTGCCCCAGCCGGCAACCAGCTCGTCGTTGGTACGACGTACGAACTCTGCCCAGGTGAAGTCGCTGTCCTGGTTCTCCGGACCGGCCGCGGCGACGAAGTAGCGGAACGCGTCGGGCTGGTAGCGGCTCAGCAGCTCGCGGACATAGATCACGACCTTCTTGGAGGACGAGAACTTCTTGCCCTCCATGGTGAGGAACTCCGAGCTGACGACCTCGGTCGGCAGGTTGAGCTCGCCATAGGCGCTCGGGCTGCCGCCCTTGTCCCCCTTGCCGCCGTAGGCCAGCAGCTCGGCCGGCCAGATCTGGCTGTGGAAGGTGATGTTGTCCTTGCCCATGAAGTAGTAGGACACCGCGTCCGGGTCGTTCCACCACTCGCGCCAGCGTTCCGGCTCGCCGAGCCGACGCGCCCACTCGATCGAGGCGGACAGGTAGCCGATCACCGCGTCGAACCAGACATAGAGCTTCTTGGTCGGGTTGTCGCGCCAGCCGTCGAGCGGGATGGTGATGCCCCAGTCGATGTCGCGGGTCATGGCTCGCGGCCGGATCTCGTCCAGGATGTTCCGGGAGAACCGGATCACGTTGGGCCGCCACAGCCCGGTGGCCTCGCGCTCGTCGAGCCAGGCCCGGAGCGCGTCGGCCAGTGCGGGGAGGTCGAGGAAGAAGTGCTGGGTCTCGACGAACTCCGGCGTCTCACCGTTGATCCGGCTGCGCGGGTTCTTGAGGTCCTGCGGGTCGAGCTGGTTGCCGCAGTTGTCGCACTGGTCGCCGCGCGCTCCCTCGTAGCCGCAGATCGGGCAGGTGCCCTCGATGTAGCGGTCCGGAAGGGTGCGACCGGTCGACGGCGAGATGGCGCCGAACGTGGTCTGCTCGAGGAAGTAGCCGTTCTCGTGGACGCCGAGGAACAGCTCCTGGACCACCGCCTCGTGGTTGCGCGTCGTCGTCCGGGTGTAGAGGTCGTAGCTGAGCCCGAGCGCGACGAAGTCCTCGACGATGAGCCGGTGGTTCTTGTCGGCGAGCTCCTGCGGCGTCACCCCCTCCTCGTCGGCTGCGATCAGGATCGGCGTCCCGTGCTCGTCCGAACCGGAGACCATCAGCACGTCGTGGCCGGCCATCCGCAGGTACCTCGAGAAGACGTCGGAGGGTACGCCGAAACCGGCCACATGACCGATGTGACGCGGGCCGTTGGCGTACGGCCAGGCGACGGCGGACAGGACTCGACTCATGGCCTGAATCCTAGGGGTGGGCGCGAGGCTCGCTTCGCTCGCACCTCAGCCACCGGGTCAGCGGCGGAACTCGCGCATCCGTCGAGCGGTCCGTCGCCGTACCGCTGGGAGGGCGGCATAGAGGGCACGGCCGGGGCACGCGGTCTCGTTGGTGTCGCGGTGACCGTCGATGGTCGGGAGCTCGACCAGCCGGCCGTCGCGGTAGCGGTCGCTCCCGTCGGACCGGACCCAGACCGTACGGCGGGGGCGGCCGTCGTCGGCGTCGAGCTTCCAGGCCGCGATCCGCACCAGCGCCCGGATCATCGGCTTGCCGACCCGGCCGGTCTCGAAGTTGCCGATCGCCGCGACGCCGACCGACGCGTGGTTGAAGCCGAGAGTGTGCGCCCCGCGCACCGCCCGCCGCGGTCCGCCGGCCCGCCCCTCCCACAGCCGACCGAACCGGTCGACGAGGAAGTTGTAGCCGATGTCGGACCAGCCGAGGTTCTGCGTGTGATAGCGGTACATCGCCCGGATCATCCCGGGGACGTCTGCGCGCCGGTAGTCGTTGCTGTTCACCGTGTGATGGACGTGGACCTGCCGGACCCGGTCGTTGTAGCTCGGCCGACCGTTGCGATGCCGCGGGTCCGGACCCCAGGCCTTGCGGTAGAGGAGGCCGGGCATGGGTACGGCGCCCGCCTCGCGCGCGGAGCCGTCGACCTCTCTCGATGCGTGCCGACCGACCGCCCGGTCCGCGGCGCGCCGACGCGGCCGGAGCAGGACCAGCATCGCGTCGCGGTGGGTCCCGGCGAGCTCCAGCTGGACGGCGTCGCCGCGGCCGGTCCACACCAGGTCGGTCGCCTCGCGCGCGCCGAGGGCCTCCGGGGAGCCCGGATCCGGGCGGTGCGTGAGCTGCGGAAGCCCTCGCCACTCCGTCCAGCCGCCCGACTCGCGCCGCCAGCGGGCGCGGACCTGTCCGTCACCGCGGCGCCAGGTCACACCGAGCGCGGAGAACCGGTCGGTCTCGATGATCGGAGTCCGGACACCGTCGGCGCGCCGGGCGACGCCGGGCAGCGCTGCCAGCGGGAGGTCCAGGGCGTCGACCCCGTCCGGGTGCCGAACGAGGCGCCGCCGGGGGCCGGAGAGCGGGCCGGGGAGCGGGCCGGAGAGCGGGCCGGAGAAGGGGGCGGCGGTCGTCCGGCCGGCCGCGGCGACCAGCCCGGCAGCAGCAAACGCCGCCGTCGCGAGCCTGGCCAGGTCACGGCGTCCGAGCGCGAGATCCGAGAGATCCATGGCTACCGAGCATGCGACATCTGATGGCCGATCACGCGTACCTGCGATTCCTTCGCGTGTCCGACCGGGTCAGGGCTGGCGGCCGGCGAAAGCTGCGAGCACGTCGTACGGACCGCCGTCGGCAGGCGGATCGACCTCCGGGCCGAACGCGTCACCGAGGTCGCGCAGCGACCGTCACGGCGGTCAGGCCTCAGCGCAGGACGCGTACCGTCGTCGACGCCCGTGCGGCCCGGATCGCTCCGCTGCCGGCGTACCACGTCCGGACCAACCGGTCGCCCGGTGCGATCCCGCGGAAGACCAGCTTGGCGCGGCCGCCCTCGAGGGCGGCCGTAGCGACCTCGCCGCCGACGTTGACCGTGACCTGCCCGGGCACGGTCACGTCGGGGACGGTGAGCCGCACCCAGACCACTGCCGCGCGCGACCGGCCGGCGGTGCCCAGCGTGATCGTCGGCCTGGCGGTGACGGCGCGGGAGGACGCGACCGTCTCGACCAGATCGGCGTAGTTGCGACGCGAACGAGTGATCTGCACGGCCATGGTCGCGCCGAGGTCGACGCTCGAGAGGGCGTACGTCGCCGCGGTGGCGCCGTCGACCGGTACGCCGTCCCGCAGCCACTGGTAGGCGACGGTCGCGTCGGCCGGCTGTACGTCGCCGGGCTGGGCGGTCAGGTCGTGGCCGATCCGAGCCCGGCCCGCGATCGTCGACGGCGTGCTCGCGACGATCTGACCGATGACGACCGGCCCGGCGGGAGCCGAGCGGACCGGGGAGTTCTTGTAGCCCTCGGCCCGGCCGTGGGTGGCGACCATGATGCTCTTGCCGAGCAGGTCCCGGGTGAGCGTCAGCGACGGCCCGTTCGCGCCGTTGATGAGGACGCCGTCGGCTTTCCAGCGGTAGAGCGTGTTCTGCGACGCAGGCGACCAGGTGGCCGGGGCGGCGGTCAGGGTCTCGTCGACCTTCGGGTCCCCGGTGATCGTGGGCGGCGCCACGACCGCGAACTCACCCCGCGCGACCGGTGCGGTCGGTGCGGTGGTGGCAGTCGAAGCGGCGTAGCCGGGCCGGCGAGCGGTGACCGCGACCGTCAGCGGCAGCCGCTTCTGGGCTGCGGTCGGCGTGAACGTCTGGCCGGTCGCGCCGGCGATGGGGGCGTCGTCGGCGTACCACTGCCAGGAGAAGGTGAGGTCGCGACGGGGCGACCAGCTGCCGCGCGCGGCCCGCAGCTCCGCGCCGACCTGCGGGGTGCCGCTGATCGTGGGCGCCGCGGTGTTCTGGACGGACTTGTCGACGAAGTGGATGAAGCCCGACGGCCACCTGCCGCTGCTCCTGGTGATCGTCCGCCAGTGGAAGTCACCACTCCACGAGTCCTCGCTGATCACGATCTCGTCGGCCGAGACCACCCGCTCGACGTACGCCACGTGCCCGCTGGAGCCGATGCCACCTTGGTAGCGGTCCCACCACGCCACTGCTCCGACGCTGGGCCGGTCGTTGGTGAGGTGGGACATCGCGTGACCCCAGTTGTAGGCCATCCCGGAGCCGTCCCACGGGCGCTCGGCGGACATGCCGGCCTGGATCATCCGGTAGGCGGCGTAGTTGGTGCAGTTGTGGCCGCTGTACATGCGCCAGTACATGCGATTGCTGACCGCGCCGTAGCCGGCGTCCGAGTAGCCGGCGTTGCGGCAGCCCGTGTAGCCGGTGCAGAGGTACGTCGACCCCGACGCCCGCTCCGCGTCGGAGCTCTCGAGCGGGTAGGACGGACCCGCGGTCGGCGGTCCGGCGGCGACGAGGACGGTCGCCACGAGAGTGCTCGTGAGCAGCGCGGTCCCCCCGCGCCACAACATTCGTCCCAGGCGCATGGCGACCACTGTGGGTCACATACGTCCCAGAAAGCAACGAAAACCCGTAAAACCCATACGCACCAAGCGTGTCGCGCTTGACTTTTGGAAGTTACACGCTTGTGGTTCCGTCGATCGCGACGGCGGCCCAGCGCCGGCCGGGTTACCCGATGTCTGACAATCCGGGTTCCGGTGCCAAGATGGCAGGCATGCCTGGAACCAACCTCACGCGCGCCGAGGCCGCCGCCCGTGCCGCGCTGATCGACGTTACGTCCTACACCGTCGACCTCGACCTCACCAGGGCAGAGGAAGCCGGGATCCAGACCTTCGGGTCGACGTCCACGATCGCGTTCACCTGTCGCGAGCCGGGAGCGGAGACCTGGGTCGACCTGGTGGAGGCGACCGTCCACGAGGTCGTCCTCAACGGCAGTCCGATCGACCCCGCGTCGTACGTCGACAGCCGAATCCCGCTGACCGGTCTGGAGGCCGACAACACGCTGGTGGTGCGGGCCGACTGCACCTACTCCCACACCGGCGAGGGCCTGCACCACTTCGTCGACCCTGCCGACCACCGGGTCTACCTCTACTCCCAGTTCGAGGTTCCGGACGCCCGGCGCGTGTTCGCGTGCTTCGAGCAGCCCGACCTCAAGTCGGTCTTCAACTTCAACGTCACCGCTCCGGCGCACTGGAAGGTCGTCTCCAACGCCCCCACGCCCGAGCCGGTCCCTGCCGAGGTCGCGACCGGCTCGACGACCGAGATGGCGCGGTGGAGCTTCCCGACCACCCAGCGGATGTCCACCTACATCACGGCCGTCGTCGCCGGTGACTACTACGAGGTCCAGGACTCCTACGAGGGCAAGTACGGCGTCATCCCGCTGGGCCACTACTCGCGCCAGTCGCTCAAGGCCGAGCTCGAACGCGACCGCGAGGAGATCGTGCTCCTCACCAAGCAGGGCTTCGAGTTCTTCGAGGAGGCCTTCGGCTGCCAGTACCCGTTCGAGAAGTACGACCAGCTCTACGTGCCGGAGTACAACATGGGCGCGATGGAGAACGCCGGCTGCGTGACGCTGCGCGACGAGTACATCCCGCGCTCGCGCCAGCCGCAGTCGTTCTACGAGTTCCGTGCCTCGGTGATCCTCCACGAGATGGCGCACATGTGGTTCGGCAACCTGGTGACGATGCGCTGGTGGGACGACCTGTGGCTCAACGAGTCGTTCGCCGAGTGGGCCTGCTACCACGCCGAGGCCGAGGCGACGTCGTACACCGACGCCTGGACCGGGTTCGCCAACATGCGCAAGCAGCGCGGCTACCGCGCCGACCAGCTGCCGAGCACGCACCCGATCGCCACCGACATGGTCGACCTGCACGCCGTCGAGGTGAACTTCGACATGATCACCTACGCCAAGGGCGCCGCGGCGCTCAAGCAGCTGGTCGCCTGGGTCGGGCTCGAGCCCTTCCTCTCGGGCCTGCGGGAGTACTTCCGCGACCACGCCTACGGCAACACCGAGTTCATCGACCTGCTGACCGCACTCGAGAAGGCGTCGGGCCGCGAGCTGACCGGCTGGGCACAGGAGTGGCTGCAGACCGCCGGCGTCAACACGATCACGCCGGTCTTCGAGCTGGCCGAGGACGGCACCTACTCGACGTTCTCCGTCCGGCAGACCGCGACCGAGGAGCAGCCGACGCTGCGCCGGCACCGGATCGGCATCGGCGCCTACAACAGGGTGGACGGCAAGCTCGTGCGCAGCGACTACCTCGAGGTCGACATCGTGGGTGCGCTGACCGAGATCCCGCAGCTCGTCGGCACTGCGCAGCCTGACCTGCTGCTGCTCAACGACGGCGACCTCACCTTCGCGAAGGTCCGCCTCGACGAGCGCTCCCTGGCCACCGCCAGCGCGAGCGTCGGCGCCTGCGACGACTCCCTCACCCGCGCGCTGATCTGGAGTGCGGCGTGGGACATGACCCGCGACGCCGAGATGACCGCGACCGACTTCGTCGAGCTGGTCCTGGGCAACATCGGCGCCGAGACCGACTCGTGGGGCCTCACCGCGTTCCCGGCGTTCGCCGCCCAGTCCGTGACGCAGTACGCCGCGCCCGCCAACAAGGCCGCCCTGCGCGCCCGGTGGGAGCACGGCCTGCGGGCTCTGCTCGGGGCCGCCGAGCCGGGCACCGACCACCAGCTCACCTTCGCCCGCGCTTTCGCCGGCGCCGCGCACAGCGACGAGGCGATCGCCGACCTCGAGGCGATGCTCGACGGTTCGCTGACCTTCGACGGCCTCTCCGTCGACCAGGACCTGCGCTGGACGCTGCTCAACAACCTGGCGCGGCTCGGTCGGGTCGACGACAGCCGGATCGCCGAGGAGCTGGCCGGCGACAACACCATCTCCGGCAAGGAGCATGCCGCGGCCGCCCGCGCCGCGGCGCCGACTGCCGAGGCGAAGGAACGCGCCTGGGAGCAGGCGATGGTGGACGGCTCGGTCCCGAACGAGACGGCGAAGCAGGTCGTTCTCTCCTTCATGCGGGACGGTCAGCAGGACCTGCTCGCGCCGTACGTCGACCGCTACCTCGCCGACGCCCCGCTCGCCTGGGACCGGCTCGGCGCCCACCGGGCGGCGGTCTCGCTGGAGTACATCTTCCCGCGGGTGCTGGCGTCCGGCGAGGCCCTCGACAAGATCGACGCCTGGCTCGCGTCCGAGGGTGAGCGGGTCAACGCTGGGGCGCTCCGTTACGTCCGGGAGGGCCGGTCCGACATGGCCCGCGCCCTCGCCGCGCAGGCGAAGGACGCCGCTTCTGCCGGGTGAGGTGCGAGCGCAGCGAGCCTCGAGACCAAGGCCCGCAACGCCGGCGCTCGCTAGGCCCGGGCGTGCTCGGCGAGGAGCCGGATGCCCCGGGTGAGACCGCCCGCAAGGTCGCCGTCGGCGAACGAACGGGTCATCTCCTCGATCGCGAGCGCGGCCTCCGCGTCGGTGAGGGTACGGCGCACGTCGCCGCCGGTGACCACCTCGACGGCGTGAAGCGTGGGGTCGACCATCACCAGGATGCTGCGCGCCGGAAGTACGAGCGTGTTGTGGAGGCTGGTCGCGAACCGGCGCGGGTCGTGACCCTCGACCGGCCCGACGAAGACGGAGATCTCGGCACGGCACTGCTGCTCGGCCGCGCGGATCGTGGCGTCGAGCGCGGCCTGCTGAGCGCTGGAGAGGGAGCTGACAGCCACCGTGGCTACCAGCGACCGCCGGCGCCGCCGGCTTTCGAGTCCTCGGTGTCCGGCGCGGCCAGCTCGCCGGCCGACTTTCGCGGACCGCCGAGCCACTGGCTCTCCTGCGCCTGCCCACTCGGCTTGATCGACTCGCCCCGGGCGAGCGGCGGCCCATAGATCATCGCCACGACGACGAGGAAGACCAGTAGTGGGATCCCGCCGAGGACCAGCAGCATCTGCACGAAGTCGATCGGCTCTTCCTCCGGCCAGCCCTCCGGGGTGTCGGCCGACGCGGGCGCAGCCGCGGCAAGGAGGGTGGCCGCGGCGAGCCCCGCGAGAGCGGCGGCGGCGAGCAGGCGTCGTACGGCAGTGCTGGTCACGGTGGTGAGGATATCGGCTCCGGTCCCGGCCCGGACAGTGGTGCCGGTTCGATCACGCGCCGCGACTTTGCCACACTCGGGGGATGCCGACCCTCTCCCTAGCTGTTCCCCTCGCCGCCGCGCCGTGCGCCGACGGCGAACAGGTCTGCGACCTGGTCTACGACTGGACCGGCAGCGCTCGCTTCGCCGACTGGGCCGACGTGTTGATCGGGACGCCGTTGGCGATCGTCGGCCTGACCCTCCTCGGCCTTGTCGTGCGGTGGGTGCTGCACAAGGTCGTCGCGCGCGTCGCCCGCCGCGCCGAGAGGGGCGTCCTGCCCGAACGGCTCGACGCCGCGGCGGTCGCCCGCCGGGCGCAACGTGCGGAGACCATGGCCGGCATCTTCCAGAGCATGATCACCGTCATCGTGATCGCGGTCGTCGGCACGATGATCCTCAGCGAGGTCGGGGTGAACATCGCTCCGATCATCGCCAGCGCCGGGATCATCGGCATCGCACTCGGGTTCGGCGCCCAGTCGCTCGTCAAGGACTTCCTGTCCGGCGTCTTCATCTTCATGGAGGACCAGTACGGCGTCGGCGACGTGGTCGATCTCGGGGAGGCGGTCGGCTCGGTCGAAGCGGTGACCCTGCGGATGACCCGGCTCCGTGACGTCAACGGGATCGTCTGGTTCGTGCCCAACGGCGAGATCATGCGGGTCGGCAACCAGAGCAAGAACTGGTCCCGTGCGGTCGTCGACGTCGGCGTCGGCTACGGCGAGGACCTCGTGCGCGTCCAGCAGGTGCTCCGCGAGGTGGCGCACGGCATGTGGGAGGACGAGGACTTCAAGGGCGTGATCATCGAGGAGCCGGAGGTGACGGGCGTGGAGATGCTGGCCGCCGACTCGGTGACCATCCGGGTCATGGTGAAGACCGCGCCGCTGCAGCAGTGGGGGGTTGCCCGCACGCTCCGGCAGCGGATCAAGTCCCGCTTCGACCACGAGGGCATCGAGATCCCGTTCGCCCAGCGGGTCGTCTGGCACCGCGACGACCGCCGGGCTGCCGGCGCGGAGGGCAGCCCCGATGCCGGCTCCTCCACCGACGCGGGATGATGAGCGGGTGACAGCGCAGACGTTCTACGAGGAGATCGGGGGGTTCGACACCTTCCGTCGGATCGTCGCGAAGTTCTACGAGGGGGTCGCCGGTGACGAGGTGCTGCGGCCGCTCTACCCCGACGCGGACCTCGGCCCTGCCGAGGAGCGCTTCTTGCTGTTCCTGGTCCAGTACTGGGGCGGGCCGACGACGTACTCCGAGCAGCGTGGCCACCCCCGACTGCGGATGCGGCACGCGCCGTTCCCCGTCGACCAGCAGGCCCGCGACCGTTGGCTGGCGCACTTCCGGACGGCGCTCGACTCCGTCGGGCTCACGCCTGAGCAGGACGCCCAGTTCTGGGCCTACGTCACCCATGCGGCGACGTTCATGATCAACACGCCCGGCTGAGTCGCGGCGCATCACCCGAGGGCGGCACGCAACCGGTCACGGTAGACGGCGGGCGGCTCGGTGGGCCGCTGCGTGTCGGGATCGAAGAACACCAGCGCCACCCGGGCCCGGGCGAGCACCCGGTCGCCGTCGGCGATCTCGGACTCCACGACGAGCGAGGTCCGACCGACGTGGGCGATCTGCGACCGGCAGTCGTAGGGGTCGGCGCGCAGCAGGATCGGCGCCAGGTAGTCGACGTCGGCCTGGGCGATGACGACCTGGAGCGCGGTTGCCCGCTGCACCCCCCGTCCCAGTTCCATGAACATCCGGATCCGAGCCTCCTGGAGGTACTCGAAGTAGACGACGTTGTTGACGTGGCGATAGACGTCGACGTCGCTGAACCGCACCTGGACCGGGAAGTGCCGGGCGCGTTCGCGGTCGATGGCGAAACGTTCCGGTCGCTCCCGCCGGACGGGTTCGAGGTAGACCTCGAGCGCCGCTCGTTCCTCGGCGGTCAGGCGGCGCGGGCTCTCGGTGTCGAAGCGGTACGGCGCCAGCACCGTGCTGGCCTGCAGATAGACGACCCGGGCCCCGTCGTCCTCGTGGAACACCTCGTAGGCGAGCGTGAAGGAGCCGGCACGCAGCTCGGTGACCCAGCACTCGATCAGGACCGGCCGCTCTCCGAACAGCAGCGGTGCCCGATAGGTGACCTCGTGCCTGCTGACGATGATCGCGTCGACCAGTGCCTCGGTGGCTTCCGCTGCGCCGGACCACCGGTGGGTGCGCAGCAGGTCGACGCGCGCCTCCTGGAGGTAGTCGACGTAACGGACGTTGTTGACGTGCCCGAGGAGGTCGAGGTCGGCCCACCGGATCGGGCAGGCGTAGCGGTGCCGCACGCTCCTCATCGTTCCACGTGCGGCGGCCCCGGAACCCCCGGGTGCCGTCCTGGACGGGGGTTGTGGCGTGCGACACCACTGCAACGGGTTCCAGTCAGCCCCGACTAGGCTGGGCTGGTTCCGTCAACGCTCACCGAGGAGTGCCCCATGCCAGAGGCCGTCATCGTTTCTGCCGCCCGTACGCCGATCGGTCGCGCCAACAAGGGTTCGCTCAAGGATTTCCGACCCGACGACCTGTCTGCGCTGATCATCAAGGCAGCTCTCGACAAGATCCCGGCGCTGGATCCCAACGACGTCGAGGACCTCTACCTCGGGTGCGGCCTGCCCGGCGGCGAGGCCGGCAACAACATGGCGCGGATCGTGACGACGCTCCTGGGCTACGAGATCCCCGGCGCTACGATCACCCGCTACTGCTCCTCCTCGGTGCAGACCTCCCGGATGGCGTTCCACGCGATCAAGGCCGGCGAGGGCGACGTGTTCATCTCGGCCGGTGTCGAGGCGGTCTCCCGTTTCCAGTTCGGTACCTCCGACCACATCCCCAACACGAGGAACCCGCTCTTCGCGGACGCCCAGCAGCGCACCGAGGACTACGCGCAAGGTGGTAAGGACTGGCGCGACCCGCGTGAGGACGGGCAGCATCCGGACATCTACATCGCGATGGGCCAGACGGCCGAGAACGTCGCCCGGATGCGCGGCCTGGACCGCAAGGAGCTCGACGAGTTCGCGGTGCGTTCGCAGAACCTGGCGGAGAAGGCGATCGCCGACGGTTTCTGGGAGCGGGAGATCACGCCGGTCACGCTCGCCGACGGGACCGTCGTCTCCAAGGACGACGGTCCCCGCGCCGGCGTCACCTACGACGCGATCTCGCAGCTCGACCCCGTCTTCCGCCCGGACGGCGTGGTGACCGCCGGCAACTGCTGCCCACTCAACGACGGCGCCGCAGCGGTCGTGATCATGTCGGACACCAAGGCCAGCGAGCTCGGCCTGAGCCCGCTGGCCCGGATCGTCTCGACCGGTGTCAGCGGCCTCTCCCCCGAGATCATGGGCCTCGGCCCCGTCGAGGCCACCAAGAAGGCGCTCGCCAACGCGAACATGACCATCGGCGACATCGACCTGGTCGAGATCAACGAGGCCTTCGCGGCGCAGGTGGTGCCGTCGTACCAGGACCTCGGGATCGACCTGGACCGGCTCAACGTCAACGGTGGCGCGATCGCGGTCGGCCACCCGTTCGGCATGACCGGGGCACGCCTGCAGAACACGATGCTGAACTCGCTCGACTGGCACGACAAGACCACGGGCCTGATCACCATGTGCGTCGGCGGCGGCCAGGGCATGGCGATGATCGTCGAGCGCCTCTGAGGGTCGGTCGGCCACCGCACGCCGGACAGGCACCCGGCGGCTGCGGCCGGGAACTCTCCCGCCGCTGAGGTCCTCGCGGCGCACTAGACTGCCCGGATGACCGAGCCGGACCTGACCTCGACCCGCGAGGCGTGGCGTCGACGCGAGCCGCGGTGGCTCGACGACCGCCAGCAACGGTCGTGGCGCGCCCTCGTGCTCGGCACGACGCTGCTCTTCGACCGGCTCGATGACGACCTGCGTCAGCAACATGGTGTGTCGTTGGTGGAGTACGAGATCCTGGTTCGGCTGGCCGAGACCGAGGGCCGGGCGTTGCGGATGGCCCGGCTCGCCGACTCGTTGGCGCACAGCCGCAGCCGGGTGACCCACACCGTCAAGCGGATGGAGGCGGAGGGCCTGGTCGAGCGCTGCGGCTCGACGGACGACGGTCGTGGCGTGGTCTGCAAGATGACCGAGCGGGGTGACCTCCTGCTCCGCAACGTCGCGCCGACCCACGTCGGCGGGGTCCGCGACTACCTCGTGGACCTCGTGGCCGAGGAGGACTTCTCCACTCTCGGTCGGGTGATGGACGCGGTCAGCGACCGCCTGATCTCAGACCATCCCGACCGCGAGCTGCGCGACGATCGCTAGTCGCGAGTCAGGCGGCGGTGGGTGACACGGTGCGGGCGGGCGGCCTCGGCGCCGAGACGCTCGACCTTGTTGTCCTCGTAGGACGCGAAGTTGCCCTCGAACCAGAACCACTTGGCGGGGTTCTCGTCGTCGCCCTCCCACGCCAGGATGTGGGTCGCGACCCGGTCGAGGAACCACCGGTCGTGTGAGGTGACCACAGCGCAGCCGGGGAAGTCGAGCAACGCGTCCTCGAGCGAGGACAAGGTCTCGACGTCGAGGTCGTTGGTGGGCTCGTCGAGCAGCAACAGGTTGCCGCCCATCTTCAGCGTCAGCGCCAGGTTGAGCCGGTTGCGCTCGCCTCCGGACAGCACGCCGGCCTTCTTCTGCTGGTCGGGGCCCTTGAAGCCGAACGACGCCACGTAGGCGCGCGAGTTCATCTCGAAGTTGGCGACCTTGATGAAGTCCAGCCCGTCGGACACGACCTCCCAGACGTTCTTGTTGGGCTCGATGCCGCCACGACTCTGGTCGACGTAGGAGATCTTCACGGTCTGACCAACCGTCAGGTCGCCCGCGTCGGGCTGCTCGTTTCCGGTGATCATCCGGAACAGCGTGGTCTTGCCGACACCGTTGGGACCGATCACGCCGACGATGCCCGCACGGGGCAGCGTGAAGGACAGCTCGTCGATGAGGACCCGGCCCTCGAAGCCCTTGGCCAGCCCCTTCGTCTCGAGCACGACGTCACCGAGACGAGGACCTGCCGGGATGTTGATCTCGGAGCTGTCGATCTTTCGCGCGCGCTCGGCCTCGGCTGCCATCTCCTCGTAGCGGCCGAGCCTGGCCCGACTCTTGGTCTGCCGCGCCTTGGCGTTGGACCGCACCCACTCCAGCTCCTTCTCGAGCATCTTGGCGCGCTTGGCGTCCTTGGCGCCTTCGATCTTGAGCCGGTCCTTCTTGGTCTCCAGGTAGGTCGAGTAGTTGCCCTGGTAGCCGTGGATCTGGCCGCGATCGACCTCGGCGATCCACTCGGCGACGTTGTCGAGGAAGTAACGGTCGTGGGTGACGGCCAGGACGGCGCCGGGGTAGGCCTTGAGGTGGCCTTCGAGCCACTGGACCGACTCGGCATCGAGGTGGTTGGTCGGCTCATCGAGCAGCAGCAGGTCGGGTTGCTGGAGGAGCAGCTTGCACAGCGCGACCCGGCGGCGCTCACCGCCGGAGAGGTTGTCCACGATCGCGTCCGGCGGCGGGCAGCGCAGCGCGTCCATCGCCTGGTCGAGCCGGCTGTCGAGGTCCCAGGCATTGGCGTGGTCGAGGTCGGTTTGCAGGTCGCCCATCTCGGCGAGGAGGGTGTCGTAGTCGGCGTCGGGGTCGCCGAGCTCCTCGGAGATCTTGTTGAAGCGATCAAGCTTGTGCTTGATCACGCCGACGGCCTCCTCGACGTTCTCGAGCACCGTCTTGCCCTCCGTCAGCGGCGGCTCCTGCTGGAGCATGCCGACGGTTGCACCCGGGTCGAGGATGGCGTCGCCGTTGTTGGGGCGGTCGAGCCCGGCCATGATCTTGAGCAGCGACGACTTGCCGGCTCCGTTGGGTCCGACGACACCGATCTTGGCGCCGTGGAGGAACGACAAGGTCACGTTGTCCAGGACGACCTTGTCGCCATGAGCCTTACGGACGTTGCGCAGGGTGAAGACGTACTCAGCCACGTTGGATGAGCCTACGGGCCGGGGGTGGCCGGGACCGGCTCGGGGTCACCGAACCGGTCCCGGAGCCGCCGGCACGGATCACGCGGCGCCGGCCACCACCTCGGCAGCGCCCGATGACCCGGCCGCGGACGCCGCCCACGGGTCTGGCGCGGCCGTTGCGGCTGCGGACTCCTGGGGCCGGTCGTCGCGTCGTGCCGCACCGACCGTCTTGCTGAAGGAGGTGATGCCGCGCGTCAGGTCGTGGCCGACGACGAGGGCATCGATCTCGAGCACCGTCACCTCGACGCCGTCGCGGTCGTAGCTGCGCTGGTTGAGCCGGCCGTGCACGATCACCGGGTCTCCGACGTGCAGCGACCGCTTGCAGTGCTCGCCGAGCAGCCGCCACGCGCTCACGCCGTACCACTGGGTCGGTCCGTCGACCCACTCCTGCCGGCCCCGGTGGAACCGGCGCGGCGTGCAGCCCAGGCGGAAGTTGGCAACGCTCGTGCCGGCGACCTCTCGCAGCTGGGGTTCGTTGCCCAGCCAGCCCTGGACGGTGACCATCGTGTCGTTCGTCATCTCATGCCTCCGAATATCCCCGGTCGCGCTCGCGACCGGCCACGTCGGAGTCCACGCGCGGCCGCCGACAGAGGACCCACGCCTGCGCCGCGGCTGTGGAGAGATACGAGGTCGTGCGCTGCCTGTGCGCGGTTGGTGGCCCGGAGCCGCTCCGGCGGCGGCTACTGCTGGGCGTGTGCGATGCCAGAGCGGAACGCGGAGTACGACGCGAGGACACCGTTCGTCGGAGCGACGACCTGTTTCGTCAACACGTCGGAGACAACTGCACGCAGCCCGTGCTCGGCGTCGGCCCCGCGGGCGCGCGCCACGCCTCCCACCAGCGGACGGCAAGTCAGCCACAGCAACAGCCCGAGCACCAGCCCGCCGATCAGCACGACCGGTGGCAGCGGAAAGCCTGCCGCCTCGGGGGCGTCGTCGAGCGTGCCCTGCGCGGCCAGCAATGCCCACCACGCACCGCCGCCGATCGCAGCCAGGAGGAGCAGCCACTGGAGCACGCGGACCAGACCGACCCAGCCGGGCAGCCGGTCGACGGCCAGGTCGACCGAGCTGAGCCCGCGGTCAAGGGCGTCGCCCGCGTCCTCGAGCCCTGCGGTCGCGCTCTCCCGGACGGCGTCTGCCCACGGGGCGCTGAGACCCTGCGCGGTGTCGTCCGCGAGCTCACGGATCGCGTTGTCGACGGCCGCCCGCTGGACGGCGACCGCCTGCGGCTGCGAGCCGGCGTCGTAGCTCTCGAGCACGTCGTGTTCTCGGCGACGGCCGAGACCGGCGGCCACGGCGGCCGGCGGCCACGCGACGGCCCGGGCAGCGCGGCGGCCGACGGATCGCTCGACGGCACCGGCGATCGTCGGGATGCCCGCGGCCTCGGCCACCCGGTCCTCGAGAGCCTGGGTCTGCTGCCGGGCGAGCTCGCGCGCCGGAGCGTCGCCACCGGCCCGGTCCAGCCGGCCCGCCGCCGCCGCAATGTCGGCCTCCACGCGGGCGGTCGTGCTCCGCTTCTGCTCGACCCGAGACGCGATCTCCTGACGGAGCTCCTCGACCCCGATGCCCTCACGGGCGCTGATCGGGATCACCTTGACCGAGGCCAGCCCGTCGAGCGCCAGCAGGCGTTTGACGTCGTCGACCATGCCCTGCCGCTTGTCGGGGGCGATCGTGTCGATGTGGTTGAGGACGATCAGCATCACGCCCGCGTGGGTCGCGTACGGCGCCAGGTAGCGGTCGTGGAGAGCGGCGTCGGCATACTTCTGGGGGTCGAGCACCCACACCAGCAGGTCCGCGAGCTCGACCAGCCGGTCGACCTCGAGGTGGTGGGAGACCTCGGTCGAGTCGTGGTCGGGCAGGTCCATCAGCACGACGCCGTCGAGCGCCTTGTCGTCGACCTTCGTGTCGAGCATCGAGTCGCGGGTCGTCTGGTGCCGCGGCGGGATGCCGAGCCACTCGAGCACCTCCGCGGCGCCCTCGCCGCCCCAGACGCATGCGGTTGCCCACGAGGTGGTCGGCCGGCGGACGCCGGTCGAGGAGAGCTCGAGCCCGGTGAGCGCGTTGAACGTCGACGACTTGCCGGACCCTGTCGCACCGGCGATCGCGACCACGGTGTGGTGGGCCGAGAGTCTCAGCCTGCTGGTCGCCCGTGCGACGGTCGCCTCGGTCTCGTCGAGCAAGGCGTCGTCGAGCCGCCCGCGCGCCGCCGTCACCGCGCGCTCGAGTCCGTGAAGGCGCGCGCCGATCGCGGTGCCGCGGGTGGCGAGGTCGCGAAGGGCGCGCGTCTCCCCATCCGGTTGACTCACAGGTGTCCTCCCGAACCCTTCTGCTTCGTGACGGCGTACCGCAGGTCGTCGACCCGCCGCGCTGCCGCCCGCAGTTGCTCCCCTGCATCCTGCGCGGCCCGCCACTGGTCCGCGGGTGCAACGTAACGGTTGCGCTCGCTGTCGAGCAAAGCGCGGATCCGGTCCTCGAGCGACTCACGGGCGCGGTAGCGGAGGATCCCGGCGGTGCCCGGACCGACCACGGTCTCCAGCAGACGGTTACCGAGGCGGAGCGAATCGGCGGCCGCGGCGGGCGGCTTCTCGCCACCGAGCGCGACGACCGCGAGCGTCACTGCCAGGCCGCGGACCCCGACCGCGAGGAACCGCGCTGACGTCCGGACGTCGCCGCTCTCGCTGCGTACGAGCTCCTGCAGCTCACCCTGCCAGGCTCGGATCTCGGCATCGGCGCGGCGGCGCAGCTCGCGGGTGGCGCGAGAGAGATCCTCGTTCGCGCCGGCGACCAGCTGAGCGCCGTACGGCGTCGCCCGCCATGCGCCCGCGGTCCGCGCTGCGGCCTGCTCGCCGTGCTCGACCACGAGCGTCTCCAGGCCGGTCTCGATCGCGACCGCAACGCGTTCGGCTTGCTGCGGCTTGCCCTTGATCGCGTTGACCAGGCGTTCGCGGACGAAGCCCACCTTGGCCTCGAGGGAGCGGATCAGCTCGCCGCTGCCGACGAACTCCTGCCAGCGCGTGAGCAGGTCGCCCCGCAACAGGGTGCCGTCGGTCGCGGCGGCGAGCAGTCGCCTGCTCACGATCTCGTACTGCCGATCGACCAACGTCGAGAGGTCGCTGATGGCGATCATCTGGTCCTCGGCGGCATCGGCGATCGGGTAGACCCGCCGGGTCAGCATCCGGATCGAGCCGCCGACGGTCTGTTGCACGATCGCGTTGCGGGCGATGGCGTCAGCAGCGAGCGCCTCGAGCCACCGGCGGATCTCGGCTACGTGGCCTGCCGGGAGCAGCCCGTCGTCGGTCACCGGACCTTCCGCGACCCCGAAGAGGGGTGAGTCCTTGAGCCCCCGGGACGCCATCATCCGGGCGAGGTGACCCGAGACGGTCTCGACCACGTCGGCCGGGGTGCGGTCCAGCACCAGCGCCACCGAGGTCGAACGGTCGGCGGCCTGCTTGAGGTACTCCCACGGGACCTGGTCGCTGTAGCGCGCGGCCGAGGTCACGAACAGCCAGAGGTCCGCGGCCGAGAGCAACTGCCCGGCGAGCAGTCGGTTGGCCTCCTCGACCGAGTCGATGTCGGGAGCGTCGAGGATGGCGATCCCCTTGGGGACCGACGGGGTAGCGACGAGCTGGATGCAGTCGTGGGCGTTCGTGGGGTGGTCGACCCGCTTGAGGTCCGGCAGCAGCCGGTCCTGGCCGAACCACTTGCCGTCGTCAGGATGGTGCGCAAGGACCGGCGAGCGGGTCGTGGGGCGCAGCACGCCCGGCGCGGTCACCCGGTGACCGACCAGGGAGTTGACGAGGGTCGACTTGCCGGCGCCGGTGGAACCGCCGACGACGGTCAGCAGCGGCGCGTCCACCGACATCAGCCGCGGGATCACGTAGTCCTCGAGCTGGTCGATGATCTCCTGGCGGTGGTCGCGCAGCGACGCGACGCCGGGGAGGTCGAGAGGCAGGGGCGCCGCCTGGAGGGCACCGCGGAGCCGGACCATCTCGGTCAGCATCTGGCTGCCGGTGATCTCGTCGCTCCTGTCCCTGGGGGACGTGCTCATCGTTGGGGTACCACCTGTCCGGGGAAGGCGAAGCCCGGACGGGACGCCTGGATACGCGCCAGGAAGTCCTGACCGCGTGCCTGCCAGTCCTTCGGCGCCGTACCGCGCAGCAGCCGATGGTGAAGGAACCCGAGTTCGATCGCGGCCTGTTGATAGTCCCGCATCGCCTTCGCAGCCTGTTCACCGCCCTCGGTCCGGGCGTGGCTGCGCGCGATCCGGCGGGCCCTGAGGTCGACCAGCCAGCCGATGTCGGTTGCCGGGATCAGGCCGCGGGCGGCAGCGTCGTCCAGCGCCATCGTGAGCATCTGTCGCTCGCGGGTTCGCGCCCACACCGCGAGGCTGATCATGCCGACGAAGGCGGGGACCATCAAGACGACGTACGCCAGCACGAAGCTGCCGAAGCCGAAGACGGTCGAGCCGTTCCACAGCCCGTGCGCCGCGACCGCGCACAGATAGCCGCCGATCGGCGCGAGGATCCGGATGGCGCGGGTGCGCGACATCACCGCAATGCCGAGGCCGATCCCGGTGAAGGCGGTGAACAGCGGGTGGGCGAACGGGCTGAAGACGCAGCGGATCACGAAGATCGTGGTCACGCCGACGACCCCTCCGGGCCCGGTGCCGTCCGTCCCGCCGTACGCCGCGGCGAGGTAGAGGATGTTCTCGGTGAACGCGAACCCGACGCCGACCAAGCCGGCGTAGACCAGACCGTCGAGCAGGCCGTCGAGCTCGGCGCGGCGCCACCACAGCAGGAGGAGCAGGAAGAGGCCCTTGCTCGCCTCCTCGGTCACCGGCGCGACCACGGCGAGCGACACCGAGTCGGTGACCCCCACCACGAAGCCGCCGATCCCCTGCACGACGAGCGCGGCGATGGTCGCGACGAACGCACCCCACAAGAGCGCGTAGGCCAGCAGCAGCCGGGGCTCGGGCTCGTAGCGATCGAGCCAGAGGTAGACGGCGACGACGGGACCGACCGGCAACGCTGCCAGCGCGGTGGCGAGCAGCATGATGCGAGGGGCGCCCGAGAGGGCGAGGATCACGAGCATCAACAGCGCGCCGATGACCACCGCCACGGTCACGACGACCGTGAAGGCGACAGTGTCGCGGCGGGCAGAAGACATGGGCGAAAGCCTAACGGTCGGCATCGTTACGGCCGATCCGGCGTGAACCCGCGGAAGTTACAGTGGAGACGTGAAAACCGCCGCCAACGAGCCGAAGACCGAGTCACACGATCCTGCCGTCCCGGAGGCCTACGCCGCCTTCATGCGGACCGGGTGGGACGAGCGTCAGCGTGACATCGCACCGCACCCGATCGTGCCGTGGGCGGCCGAACGCCGGGCCCGCTTGGCAGCGATGTTCCCCGGCGAGCGGCTGGTGCTGCCGGGCGGCACGTTCAAGGTGCGGGCCGCCGACACCGACTACCGCTTCCGGTCCGACACGGCGCACAGCTACTTCTCCGGCAACCAGACGTCCGACGCCGTACTGGTGGTCGAGCCGGACGGGTCGTCGGTGCTCTACGCCCGTCCCCGTTCGGGGCGGGAGAGTGACGAGTTCTTCCGCGACCGGCAGTACGGCGCACTCTGGGCCGGCCGCCGCCCGTCGCTGGACGAGATCGAGGCCGCCCTGTGCCTGCCGGTCAAGCACATCGACGAACTCGAGTCGGCCCTCGCACAGTCGGCGAAGACCCGGGTCCACCGCGGCGTCTCCCACGCCGTCGATGCGTTCGTCCCGGCCGACGAGGCGCTCGACGCCGACCTGGCGCGGGTCATCTCCGAGATGCGGCTGGTGAAGGACGCGTGGGAGGTCGCCGAGCTCCAGACGGCGTGCGACATCACCACGCTGGGCTTCGAGGACTCCGTCGCCGAGTGGGACAAGGTGCTCGAGCACGGCGAGCGTTGGCTCGAGGGCACCTTCTTCCGGCGCGCCCGCACCATGGGCAACGACCTCGGCTACGACTCCATCGTCGCCGGAGGCGCACACGCGACGACGCTGCACTGGATCGAGAACTCCGGCCCGATCGTCCCCGGCGAGCTGGTCCTGCTCGACATGGGCGTGGAGGGGCACAACCTCTACACCGCCGACGTGACCAGGACGCTGCCGGTCAACGGGAGGTTCAGCCCACTCCAGCGGGACCTCTACACGCTGGTGCTGAAGGCCCAGGAGGCCGGCATCGCC
This sequence comes from uncultured Actinomycetota bacterium, assembly GCA_963756795.1. Lineage (GTDB taxonomy): Bacteria > Actinomycetota > Actinomycetes > Propionibacteriales > Nocardioidaceae > Nocardioides. The sequence continues at coordinate 637,952 of CAVWPK010000011.1, forward strand.
GCCGTCCGGCCCGACGTACCCTTCCTCGCCGCCCACGACGCGGCGATGTCGGTGCTGGCGCACGGACTCGGCGACCTCGGACTGCTGCCGGTCCCGGTCGAGGAGGCGCTCGACCCGGAATCCAAGGTCTACTCACGCTGGACGCTGCACGGCACCAGCCACATGCTCGGCATGGACGTCCACGACTGCGGTCGTGCCGCACCCGAGTCCTACCGCGACGGCATCCTCGCCGAGGGGATGGTGCTGACGGTCGAGCCCGGCCTCTACTTCCAGGAGGACGACCTGCTCGTCCCGGAGGAGTTGCGCGGCATCGGCATCCGGATCGAGGACGACGTGGTCGTCACCGCCGACGGCGCCGGCAACCTCTCTGCTGCCCTGCCGAGAGAGCCCGACGCCGTCGAGGAGTGGATGGCCCGGCTGCGCGGGTAACCCTGCGTCTGGGTGGAATACTCTCCGGCGCGCGAGCCCCCGTAGCTCAGCTGGATAGAGCAGGAGCCTTCTAAGCTCTTGGTCGCAGGTTCGAGTCCTGCCGGGGGCACTCACGCTCGCGCGGCGTGGTGACCGCTGTAACTCAGTGTTCGGTCCGCTCGCTCGGCCGCGGGTGCGCTCCCCGGGTGCTGTGACGAGTCGCAGCACCCACCAAGCAGTCGCAGCACCCACCAAGTGGGCCGGCGTGGGCCGCCGTACGTACGGCGCGCCTGCGCTGATCCCGGACCCTCCCGAGCCACGATGGATCCGGCCCCGGGAGGTATGAGCTCCCGGGGCCCAGGGCATTTCGGAGGTTCAGCCGCCGACGTAGCTGCCGACGTACCCGTCGATCTCGTCGAGGATCCGCCGCTGGACCTCGGCCGGCGCCCACGACGCCGTGACTGCCGCCCGTGCGAGATCGGCAACCCCGGTTTCGTCGAGCCCGAGCAGGTCGGCGGCGATGTCGTACTCCTGGTTGAGGGTGGTCCCGAACATCGACGGGTCGTCGGAGTTGATCGTCACCACGACGCCTGCCTCGACGAAGGCCGGCAGCGGGTGCTCGGCGAGCGACGCCACGGCTCGGGTGGCGACGTTGGACGACGGGCACACCTCGAGCGGGATGCCCTCGGCCGCGAGATGGGCGAGCAGGACCGGGTCCTGGGCGGCCGAGGTGCCGTGACCGATCCGCTCGGCACCCAGGTCGCGCAGCGCCGACCAGATGGTCTCCGGACCGGTGGTCTCACCGGCGTGCGGCACCGAGCGCAGCCCGGCCGCCCGCGCGGCGTCGAAGTGGGGCTTGAACTGTGGTCTCTCCACGCCGACCTCCGGGCCACCCAGCCCGAAGCCGATCAGGCCCTCCGGCGCGTGGTCGAGAGCGAACCGCACCGTGGCGTCCGCGGCCGGCAGGCCGGACTCGCCGGGGATGTCGTAGATCCAGCGCAGCACCAACCCGAAGTCACGCTCGACCCCGACCCGGGCGTCCTCGATCGCCTCGGTGTAGGCCTCGATCGCCATCCCCCGGTCAGGGTCCAGCGGCAGCACCGAGGTGTACGGCGTACACGTCAGCTCCGCGTAGCGGACCGACTGTCCCTCGGCGAGCTCGCGGCCGACCTCGTAGGTGAGGAACCGGATGTCCTCCGGCGTCCGCACCAGGTCGACGACGGCAAGGTAGACCTCGACGAAGTGCGCGAAGTCGCGGAACTCGAAGAACCGGCGCAGCTCCTCCGGGTCGCTCGGCACCCGGTGTGCGTCTCCGTGGCGGGGGTGACGAGCCGCGAGCTCGCTCACCATCCGCGGCGAGGCGGACCCGACGTGGTGCACGTGCAGCTCGGCTTTCGGGAGACCCGCCAGGAAACCCTCGCGCAGCCGGCTCACTGGACGGCCTCGACCAGGTTCTGACCGATCTCCGCCCACGAGCCGCCATCGGCGAACTGCTCGCCGTCGAGCAGGATCGTCGGGGTGCCCTCGACCTGCGCGGCAACCGCTGCCTCGGTCGCGGCGGTGACCCAGCCCTCGTAGGCGAGGCCCTCGATGTCGCTCGCGCACCTCCGTCTCGGTCGCGCCCGCCTCGACCGCGAGGCCAACGAGCTCGTCGTCGGTGTAGTGGGAGTCCGGATCGCCCTCCGCCGGCTGGTCCTCGAAGAGGAGGTCGTGGAACTCCTTGGCTGCTTCTGGCCCCGCCGACTCCAGCACGGCCTTGAACGCGTTCGCCGACCGGACGGAGTAGTCGCCGAACCGGGTGAGGAACGCGATCGGCCGATACTCGACGACGACCTTGCCGTCGGCTGCCGCCTCCGCGAGACCCGCGCCGCTGGCAGCCTCGAGCTGTCCGCAGATCGGGCAGAGGAAGTCCTCGTAGATCACGATCTCGTGATCCGCGTCGGCGTCGCCGATCACGACGCCGTACTCGCCCTGCCCGGCACCGGGGGCGTCAACCTCCGTCTTGTTCAGGACGGTGACCAGGATCGCGCCGCCGACGATCACCAGGAAGAGCGCGGCGACACCGCCGATCATCAGCGTGCGGCGGCGCTTCTCGGCCCGCTCCTGCGTGGCTCGCAGCTCGGCGGCCCTGGCGGCGCGGTCCGCTGCCTTGGAGGTGTTCGACGACTTCGCGGACATTCAGCTTCCTTGCTCAGCTGGGGCGGGATCGAGGACCTCCGCGCTGGTAACGGGTGCCGGGAACAGCAGGTTGTCGAGGGCGAGCCGGGTCCGCCGTACGACCACGAGGTAGCAGGAGGCGGCCAGCAGTGCGGCGTCGCGCGCGATCTCCCAGGGGTACGACGACGCGGCGTCCTGCTTCGGACCGCCGCCGCCGAAGCACCCGCAGTCGATCTCGATGCCGCGCGCCCAGACCGAGGCGATCCCGATGATGAAAGCGACGAACAGCAGCGCCGAGACAGCAGCGGCACCGCGGGTGAAGACCCCGAGGACGAGGGCGAGCCCGACGACGATCTCGACGGCCGGCAGGGCATAGCCCAGCGGCTCGACGACCGACCACGGCAGCAGCTCGTAGGCGCGGATGGCGGCGATGCTGGCAGCCGGATCGGTGACCTTGAGGGCTCCCGCGACGACCCAGACTCCACCCGTGACGAGCCGGGCGACCAGCCCCAGCCACGCATGCGTCCTGCCCTCCATGGCTCCTGAGCGTAGGACACCGGCCTGAACCGACCCTGAGGACGGGTCGGCCCGACGGCGTAGGGTGCCCTCGTGAACGAGCGAATGGTCTGGATCGACTGCGAGATGACCGGACTCGACCTCGGTGCCGATGCGCTGATCGAGGTTGCAGCCCTGGTCACCGACTTCGACCTCAACGTGCTCGGCGAGGGCATCGACATCATCATCAAGCCTCCTGCCGAGGCTCTCGACCAGATGATCGACTTCGTGCGCACCATGCACGAGACCTCGGGCCTGCTCGACGAGCTGGCGGGCGGGGTCACCCTGGCCGAGGCGGAGGAGCAGGTCATGACCTACCTGGCCGCGCACTGCCCGCCGGAGAGCCGCCCGCCGCTCGCGGGCAACTCGGTGGCGACCGACCGCGGCTTCCTCGCCCGCGACATGCCCCTGCTCGACACGTTCCTGCACTACCGGATCGTCGACGTCAGCTCGATCAAGGAGCTCGCCCGCCGGTGGTATCCCCGGGCCTACTTCGGGGCTCCGACCAAGCGCGGCAACCATCGGGCGCTCGCGGACATCCAGGAGAGCATCGAGGAGCTGCGCTACTACCGAGACACGGTGTTCGTACCCCTGCCGGGCCCCGACAGCAAAGCAGCCAAGGTCGCCTCCGAGCTGCACGGCGGGTCGATCACGGGGCTCGGCTCCGACCGCCCCGCCGAGCAGACGGATACCGATTCTGCCGGGACGGGCTGAGGCCACTACACTCGTCTCCGGCCGTGAGGCCCATGGTGGGTATAGCTCAGCTGGTAGAGCGCCGCGTTGTGGTCGCGGATGTCGCGGGTTCAAGTCCCGTTACTCACCCCAGACCCTCACGAGGGCCGGATCCCCACCAGGATCCGGCCCTCGTGCTTTCAGCGGTAACGTCGTACAGATCGACCTGAATCCGCCCCTCCGCGTGTGGTACGCCGCGTACGGCTCCAACAGCGACGCCGCGCGGTTCGGCTGCTACCTGGGCGGGGGCTGTCCCGAAGGCGGCGCGCGCACCCATCCCGGCTGCCGCGACCCCCGGCCGGCTGCCGACAGCATCGCGGTCTGGCTGCCCGGCAGCGTCTACTTCGCGGGCAGGTCGACGGTCTGGGGCGGCGGCATGGCGTTCTACGACCCTGAGACCCCGGGCCCGGCACCCGCCCGGGGCTGGCGGATCACCGTGCAGCAGCTCGCCGACCTGATCACCCAGGAGATGCACGAGGAGCCGGGCAGTCGTCCCGACCTCGAGCACCACATCGCCGCCCTCGTCTCGCGGCCGCACGAGGGCCGTCACCTCCTCGGCCCCGGGCGCTACGAGACCCTGGTCACCACCCGCAGCCTCGACGGCACCCCGATCGTCACGTTCACCGACCACAGGGTGCATCCGGCTCACGAGCGCACGCAGCCGAGCCCCCGCTACCTCGCGACGATCGCGAACGGGCTCGTCCAGGCGGGGCACGCCACGGCTTCCTTGCGGCCAGTTCGCTGACTGAAGTCAGGCATGGTGACGACGACGGCAGTCCGGCGTCGCTGTGCTCGACACCAAGGTGCTCGCCGAGGCGATGGCGATGTACGAGCGGTTCGGCTATCGGTCCGTGCCCCGCTATCCCGGTAGCGACCCGCACGCGACCCACTTCTTCGAGAAGGCCGTCAGCAACTGACCTCGGTCAGCTCGTCCCAGTCGGTGACGATCGGCGCCAGCTCGCCGGCGGCCCACAGCGGCAGCTGGTCGTGGTGGTGCGGGTCGCCGGGCAGTGCGTGGGCACCGGTCGGGACCACCCAGCCACCGGCCGTCCGGTCGGCCAGGTCCCAGACGTAGCGCGCGACCGGACCGCGGCTGCACTCGTCGGTGATCGCCGGGTAGGACACGCAGCACCGGATGCAGTCGGCGTCGCCGGACAGCGGCAACCGCGGGAGGGCGTCGTAGTCGTGGTCGGTCAGCAGGCCGAACCAGTGGACCGGGTCGGCGACGTGGGTCTCGCCCCACGTCGCGGCGGCGCCGGTCGCGCCGATCTCGGCGAGAGCGGCCTGCGCGTGCGCGACGACGTCGATGTCGAACGGCCGACGCCCCGCCATCGTCTCGTTGGCGAGACGCGGGAGCGCCAGCGCGATCCGGTAGGTCGCGCTGAGCCACGGCGCGAAGATCTCCTCGTGCTGGTGCTCCGAAGGCGGATCGAAGAGCTCCGCGAACACGGGCTCCGCGCAGAGTCGACGTACCAGCGCGCTGCGGAACGCTGCGTAGCGCGCGGCCTCGGCCGAGCCGGCGTCCATCACGCCGTCGAAGTCGTCGAACTCCCCGGGCACCAGGCCGGTCACCATCGGCACCGTCTGCAGCAGCGCGTCGTTGTGGAACGCCACGAAGTCGTCGCGGGTCAGGTCGGACCGACCGTCCAGCAGGGCGTGCAGCCGGTCGGCGCGGTACGGCGCTGCGAACACGGTGCCGATCGAGTCGGACTCGGGTCCACGGCGCTCGTTGGCCGTGACCACGTGGCCGTCGGCGGGTACGTCGGCCCGGTTCGGCTCGGGTAGCCAGCCGACCCAGGTCCCGGACCCGTCGCGCACCGGCACCCGCCCGGCGATCCGGTAGCGCAACCCGCCCGTGTGGTCGGCGATGACGGCGTTGTTGACCGGCTCGACCCACTGGTCGAGCGCGCGGTCGACGTCGTCGACGCTCCGGGCCCGGAGCAGCCCGAGGATGGTGTCGAAGCCGAGGTCGCCGAGCTCCCAGGAGCTCGTGCGCACCGCCAGCCCGTCCTCGAAGACCAGCCCGCGTCTCGTCTCGACGACGTCGATCTCCACCGGGTCGGCCCCGAGCACCCGGATCGTCTCGGTGTGCTGCTCGACGACGTCCGACCCGTCGTCGTCGGTGACGTCCTGGTAGTCGGCGCAGGCGTTGGTGATCGCCCAGGCCACGTCGCCGGCGTGTGCGAAGTGCTGGACCCCGGGCACGCCGACGAAGGTGTAGCCGAGCACGTCGAAGGTGTCAGCCGGGTCCTCGCAGACGAGTCGGACCTGCTGGTAGACGCCGGGCTGCTCGATGATCCGGTGCGGGTCGCCCCCGATGAGCGGCACCCCGCTCGCGGTGCGCTCGCCACCCGCAGCCCAGGCATTGCTTCCGGAGGCGGTCGGGTCCTGGTGCGACAGCAGGCGCACGTCCTCGCCGAGCACCGCGGTGGCGAGCCGCTTCCACAACAGGCCGCCGATGTTGGCGAAGAGCAGGTGCTGGGCGAGGAACGTCGCCAACGGCATCCAGGGCTCCCACTCCCCCGGCTCGATCCCGACCGCGGCCAGCTCCGGGACGGTCGCCGGATCCAGGGTCGCGAGCGCCTCGTTGACGCCGTCGACGTACGACGTGACGAACCGCTGCGTCTCCTCCGTGCATGCCGCGAACGCCCGCTGCGCGGTCTCGACCGTGCGCATCCGGCGGGAGAACCGGTCCCACGACACTCCCGGCGCGCCGGAGATCTCCGCCGTCGTACCGTTCGCGCGGCGCCGCAACCACTCCAGCTGCCAGGCCCGGTCCGCCACGGTGACCTGCCCCTGGGCGTGCGCGAGGTCGGAGATCGACTCCGCCCTCAGGTGCGGGATGCCGAACGCGTCACGGTAGAGCCGGGCCATGCCGTCGGACTCTAGGCCGTCGACCGGGGAGGCCGCGCAGCAACCGTCACGAGACCGTGCGTGCTCAGGCGGGGATGTGCCCGAACCGGCCCTTCTGGAAGTCCGTGTAGGCGTCCACGACCTCGGACTTGGTGTTCATGACAAACGGCCCGGCCCAGGCGATCGGCTCCTTGATCGGGCGACCTCCGACGATGATCACGTCCATCTTGGGCGAGCGAGACTCCTGGCTCCCGGCTGCGGTCACGGTCAGGTAGTCCCCGGCACCGAGCACGGCGGACTGACCCAGGTGGATCGGTCGTCCCTCGACACCCACGGTGCCGCGTCCGTTGAGGACGTAGACGAGCGCGTTGAAGTCGACGTCCCACGGCAGGTCGAGCCGCGCGCCGGGCTCGATCGTCGCGTGCACGAGCGACATCGGCGTGAAGGTCGAGCCGGGGCCGGGATGACCGTCGACCGAGCCGGCGATCACCCGCACCAGGGTGCCGGCATCGGGGGTGGTGAGCAGAGCGACCTCGCCGGACCGGATGTCCTGGTAGCGCGGGTCGTTCATCTTGGCGTCGCGGGGCAGGTTCACCCAGAGCTGGATGCCGTGGAACAGGCCACCCTTCTCGACCAGCCACTCCGGCGGCGCCTCGATGTGCAGCAGGCCGCTGCCCGCTGTCATCCACTGGGTGTCACCGTTGGTGATGGTGCCGCCACCGCCGTGGGAGTCCTGGTGGTCGAACACGCCGTCGATGATGTAGGTGACGGTCTCGAAGCCGCGGTGCGGGTGCCACGGCGTGCCCTTGGGCTCGCCCGGCGCGTAGTCCACCTCGCCCATCTGGTCCATCATCACGAACGGGTCGAGCTGGCGCAGGTCGACGCCGGCGAACGCGCGCCGTACCGGGAAGCCCTCGCCCTCGTAGCCCTCCGGCGCGGTGGTGACCTGCCAGACCGGACGTGGCTGGTCGCCCAGGCCGGGCTCCTTCACCCGCGCGAGCACGGTGAGGTCGTCGACGGTGATCGCGGGCATCTCGCCCACCTCCCAGGGGTTCGGCACTAGTAGTTGCCAGATCAACTATATCGCGCCCGGTGCCATTCCCGAGGCACCCGATACTGTCATCGAGTGACTTCTGGGAGCAGGTACGACGTCGCCATCGTCGGTGCCGGACACAACGGGCTCACCGCCGCCGCCTACCTTGCGAAGGCAGGGCTGTCGGTGGTCGTGCTCGAGCGTCTCGGTCACGTCGGCGGTGCCGCGGTGAGCGCCGAGGCCTTCACGGGCCACCCCGCCCGGCTCTCCCGGTACTCCTACCTGGTCTCGCTGATGCCCGACCAGATCGTGCGCGACCTCGGCCTCGACATCACCCTCGTGTCGAGACCCACAGCGAGCTACACCCCGGTGCTCACCGACGGCAAGCCCGGCGGCCTCCTCGTCGAGCGGATCGAGGGCGAGCAGACCCGGCGGTCGTTCCACGAGCTGACCGGCTCCGACGACGCGTACGACGCTTGGCGGACGTTCTACACCGACGTCGCCCGGCTCGGCTGGATCGTCGCCCCGACCCTTCTCCAGCCGCTGCCGCGCGCGAGCAGGATCCGCTCCCAGGTCAACCCCACGACCTGGCACGACATCGTCGGGTCGCCGCTGGGCGAGGTGATCGAGCGACGGTTCGCCGACGACACGATCCGCGGCATCGTCGCCACCGACGGACTGATCGGCACCTTCGCGTCACTGCACGATCCGTCCCTCGTCCAGAACCGGTGCTTCCTCTACCACCTGATCGGCAACGGCACGGGTGAGTGGCGGGTGCCGGTCGGCGGCATGGGTGCCGTGACCGACGCGCTGGCGAAGTCGGCTGTCGATGCCGGCGCCGAGATCGTCACCGGCGCCGGCGTGCGCCTGATCGAGCCCGGCAGCAACGGTACCGACGGGGCCGAGGTCAGGTGGCACGACGGTCACGTCGAGCACGGCCTGCATGCGGACGTCGTACTCGCCAATGTCGCGCCGTGGGTGCTCGGGCTCCTGCTCGGCGAGCCGCACGACGACACGACCAAGCCCGAGGGTGCCCAGCTGAAGATCAACTTCCTGCTCGACCGGCTCCCGCGACTGAAGTCGGGCGTCGACCCCGAGGTGGGCTTCGCCGGCACCCTGCACCTCTCCGAGGGCTACGGCGAGCTGCTGTCGGCCTACGGCGCCGCGATCTCCGGCGTACTCCCTGATCCGATGCCGGGCGAGGTCTACTGCCACTCCCTGACCGACCCGAGCATCCTCGGCGATGCGCCCGCCGGCACCCACACCCTGACCTACTTCGGCCTCCACACCCCGGCGGCGCTCTTCGAGGCCGACCCCGAGGGCACCAAGGCGGAGGCCGTACGACGCGCGATCGCCTCGCTCGACGCCCACCTGGTCGAGCCCATCGCGTCGTGCGTGGCCCGCGACGCCGACGGCCGGCCGTGCATCGAGGCCAAGATCCCGCAGGACGTCGAACGCGACCTGGCCATGCCCGGGGGCCACATCTTCCACGGCGACCTCGAGTGGCCCTGGGCGCCCGACCGCGCCCGGTTGGAGACGCCGGCCGAACGGTGGGGCGTGCAGACCAGCTATCCCTCGGTCCTGCTCTGCGGCTCAGGTGCGCGCCGGGGTGGAGCTGTCTCCGGCATCGCCGGCCACAACGCGGCGCAGGCTGTCCTCGAGTCGCGGTGAACCGAGTCCGGACCGGGCTTTCCGATTTTTCCGCGAACGGCGGCCGCTGGTAACGTTTGCCCTCGCTTCACCGCTAGCACCCCTAGCTCAATTGGCAGAGCAGCTGACTCTTAATCAGCGGGTTCTCGGTTCGAGTCCGAGGGGGTGTACGGATCGAGAGCCCGGGTGGGAACACCCGGGCTCTCGCCTTTCCCAGGTTCGACGCCGGCCGTCAGCCCGCAGCTGCCGCCGGCGCGATGACGGACACCCGCGGCGTCGGGCCTTCGAACCCGAACGGCCACAGGTCCTCCGGCATCGGCAGCACGCGCAACCGGGTCAGCTTGATGGTGCGGCCGTACCGCACCCGGAACAGCCGCCTGGCCCCGGCCGCGACCAGCCAGAGGTACGGCGCGCGGGTACTCCACAGCTGGTAGGCGAGCTGTTCCGCCTCCCGACCGTGGATCTCTCGCGTCGATCGGACCTCCCCGGGCTCGAAGGTCGGCACCAGCGCCTCGAGCTTGGCGAGCTCCAGCGGCTCGGCCCGAGCGACGCCGAGCAGCAGCACCTGGCCGTCGTCGTTGACCGCCGCGAGATCGAGCCTCAGCTCGAAGTCCGGCGTCTCGAACCGGACGGCGCCCTGGGGATAGCCGGCCTGAAGCAGCTCGACGTACGCCGCCAGCTGCGGCAGTGACTCCCAACGTGCTCGTGCCGGGTCGCCCGCGACCAGCCAGGCCGACGCCTGGAACGGGTCGAGGGTCCGCACCCGGCTGGCGGACTCCATCGCCAGCAGCCCGTCGCCGAAGCCGTCCTCGACCGTCTGCGCGTCGGCCTCGACGAGTCGGACCGCTCGATCGCGATCGCTGATCTCCTCGAGCTCTCGCTGCATCCGCCCGGCACATCCGCGCAGGCGCGTGAGATACGCCTCTCCCCAAGTTCCCACATCCACACCTTCCCCAACGTGACGTGCCGCGAACCTAGCGTCCCCGGGTGCTCGAGCCGGCCGCAACCGGCGCGATCGAGCCGGTAGGTATCGGATCTAGTCCGAACGAACCAGGAGCCATCACTGCGGGTCCCGGGCCGGCCCGGGCGGGGTTCGCACCCCGCCGACACGCTCTCTCCACAGGCCCGCGCGGCCGACCGCGAACTGTCGGGATCGTCGGGCAGACTCGGCCGCATGACCGCTTCGACAAGAGACCCCGACCGGCGCGCGGTCTACGCCGCCGAGGACCGGCTCGCGGCGTGGCTCGACTCCACCACGCCGGACCGGCCGACCGTGACGGTCGACGGCCAGACCTACGAGCCCGGGCCCGACCTGCGGTTCAGCGAGCCGTCGACCGCCGCCGTCTACGCCGACGCCGTCCTCGCCCGGCTCCGCACCGGCGGCAAGGACTACGGCGGTCGCGAGCAGCAGCAGGTGGCCGTGCGTCCGCGGGCAGGTGCGCGGATGGCGACCTACGACCCGACCACCCGGACCATCGCGCTGCCGCCGTTCGCAGTCGGCGGCGGCTGGGCGCTGCGCGCGACCGTCGTGCTGCACGAGCTCACCCACCATCTCTCCGGTGAGACGCTCCACACCGCGTCCTGGCGGGCGACGTTCCTCCGGCTGCTCGAGGACGCCGGCCTCCCGGTGACCGCCCAGTTGATGCAGCTCGCCTATGCCGCCGAGGGACTCGATCACCTCGCCTATTCCGTCGACGACGGCACTCTCGCCCGGCTGGCCAAGCTGCTGCGGCAGGCCGAACGAGCAACCAACGAGCACGAACGAGCGGCGTTCCTGTCGAAGGCGCAGGCACTCGCCACCCGCCACTCCGTCGCGCTGGCGGTCGCGCGCGCACACACGGCGAAAGAAGAAGGTCGGGAGCAGCCGGTAGCCGAGAACTACCGGATCGGCGACCGCGGCAAGAAGGGGCTCGCGCGCTACGTCCGGCTGCTGCTCAACGTCGCCCACGCCAACGACATCCGGTGCACGATCAGCCACGACTCGACCGCGCTGACGATGCACGGCTTCCCGTCCGACATCGCGGTGACCAAGGCGATGTACGAGTCGCTCCTGGTCCAGATGGTTGCCGACTGCGAGCGCCACCTCGGCTCGGGCACGAGGGACGAGCGCACGGTCTGGGACTCCTCCCGACGCCGTTACGTCGCGCGACCGGTCGCCACGATCACCGCCCGCCTGGCCTTCTACGAGGCCTACGCGTGGCGGATCGGAGAGCGGCTCGACGAAGCGCGGCTGGCCGAGCTCACCGCTGCGGGCGCGCTGCCCGATCCCGCCACACCGGAGCAGTCGACGGACACCACCCTCGCGCTCCGTCAGAAGGAGCTCGACGTCCACGACTTCTTCGCCGAGGCACTGCGTCGCAACAACATCCGCGGCACCTGGGCGGCCGACCGCCGTACCAAGATCAACGACGCGCCGCAGGCGGCCGCGGAGGGCCTCCGCGCCGCCGACCGGGCCCGTCTCAGCGAAGAGAAGGCGCTGGGCCAGGCGGGCTGACCCAGGTCAGCGACCGCGGACCATCCGGAACAGTCCGCGGAAGGTGCCGCCGAGCACGTTGGTCCAGCTGAAGTAGTCGTGCCACAGCGCGATCTTGCCCTCGTGCGTCAGCTCGAAGGTGCCGCACACCCAGAAGTCGATCTCCAACGGTCCGACCCGCAGGTAGTCGGTGCGCTCGGTCAGGACCGTGCTGCCGTTCGCCGCGATGTGGTGGAAGTCGGCCCGAAACCCCATCCAGTCGCGGTCCATCCCCGTGAGCAGCCGAGCGACCAGCTTGCCCTTGACCGTCGGCAGCGAGGTGTTGCGCCACACGATCTTCGGGTCGACGAGCTCCAGCGCCTGCTTCACTGCCCGGTCCTCCAACGCCGCGAAGAACGCCTTCACCGTGTTGCTGGCGCGGTCGGTGAGGACATCGGGGGACGAGGCAGCATCCATGGGTACGACGATAGCCGCCGAAGTGTCAGTCCTGGTCGGCCGAAGTGTCAGTCCTGGTCGGCCGAAGTGTCAGTCCTGGTCGGCCGAGGTGTCGATGCTGGCGGTCCCGTCGACACCTCGAACCGCCAACCACGACACTTCGCGCGACCAACCACGACACTTCGCGCGACCAACCACGACACTTCGCGCCGCCAACCACGACACTTCGCGGGTTAGTGGTGGACGGCGTGATGGAGGAGGAGCTCTTCGGCCAGCACCGCGCCCGCGTTCTGCAGGTCGGGCGGTTCGAGGACGAAGGCGCCCGACCCGGCGGCGAGGAGCAGCATGCCGACCCGGTCGGCCAGGGGCGGCAGAAGGGCGAGCTCGACCTCGACGTCGTCCTCGTCGGCGCGCAGGACGGTGACGGTCTCGGCGTACATGTCCGCCGCCCAGCGCGAGCTGTGCGGCAGCACCATCCGGACGGGGGAGGTGACGCGCTGCGCGTCCAACATGGCGGGCAGCCCGGCCGGCAGCACGAAGGTCTGCTCGAGGCTCTCGACGTCGCGGATGCCCGAGAGCAGATAGGTGCGCAGCTGGCCGGCCGAGTCGGGCGGGCCGGCGTCGACCTCCCAGCCCCGACGGGTCTGGACCAGACGGTAGGGGTGGATCACCCGGGTCGACACGCCGTGCTGCCAGGTGCGCGAGTAGACGATCTTCACGGCGCGACGGTGGCGCTGCGCCTCCTGGAGCGGCCGCAGCGGCTGGTTCCACGCAGGGAGCTCGGGCTGGCCACCGGGAGTGCCGACCATGGTCTCGGTCAGTACGTCGATCGCAGCGGCCAGGTCCGCGTCGGCCTCGACATCGTGCAGGGCGACCGCGGCTGTGTGGACCAGCGCGAGCTCGGCCGCATCGACGTACTCCACGCCGAGCTCTTCGGTCGGGCGGTCGTTGACGGCGCGGACCACCTCGGCCTCACGAGGGTCGATGTCGCCGTCGCCGTCGGGCCCGAGGAACTCCAACACCGGCGGCCGCCACAGGCCGAGCATCCGGTCGTTCTCGAGCGGGTCTGCGGTGTAGAACGCAAGCAGGTCCTCGCGCAGCTCCTCCGCGGGAACACCCACCTCGTCGGCCAGGGTGGCCAGCGGTACGCCATCGGGATGGGCGAGCAACATCTCGAACACCGCCGGAAGCCGTCCGAAGCGGGCGGCGTACTTGGGGGTGGCCTTGCCGGTCACCGCCCATCGCCTCCCTTCAGCTCGTGGAGCTCGGCGAGCAGCTCGCGTCGTACGTCCTCCGGACCGACCAGCACGACCCGCCGCCCGAGCTCATAGAGCCTGGCGCGGAGCGCGGCCCGGTGCGTGACGACGTACTGCATCGTCACCTGCTCACCGTCGACGTCCTCGCCGACCGGATCGCCGAGCCAGCGTCGTACGTCGGGCTGGTGGTCGGTCGTGGTCCGCAGCGTCACCTCGACGGGCGGGTCGATCTCCCAGCTCATCGGGTGCAGGCCGCGATGCCGGGCAGCGCGGACGGGTCGGGCGGAGCGCGGCGGGCCCGCGCTCACCTCGCTCATCCGCGCGACGACGAACGCCTTGACCGGCGCAGTCTGCTCAGTGTCGCCGCCCTCGGCGCCGGTCTCCTGCCCACGGAGGTACCAGGTGCCGTTCTGCGACCGCACCGACTCCGGGTGCACCGCCCGCGCAGTGCCCTTGTAGGTGAACCGCAACAGGCTCCCCAGCCGCACTGCCTGGAGCACGGTGGCAAGCAAGGCGTCGTGGCCGAAGGTGGGGACGTCGGCCACGACGCCGGTCTGGGGGGGCGAGCCGGGCTCACCCAGTCCGAGACGGTCGATCAGGTCGTCGCGATCGGCCAGGAGTACGGCGCGCTGCAGCGCCCGTTGCTGGGGCGGCGTCAGCCGGACCCGGAGCCGGTTGTCGACGGTCCGCATCCGGTAGCGGGCGGGCTCGCCCTGCCCGGCGATGTTGTCGATCTGCCAGCCCTGGTCGGTCAAGGACCGGATGTCGCGCTTGAGCTGGTCCATCGGCCGCTCGCCGTCGAACCCGGCGATGTCGGCGAGCCGCTCCCCGGTCTCACCGATGGTGCCGCGTGCACGAAGGGTCGCCGCGATGCGCACCAACCGCTCCATGGGAGCTCGCTGGTCCCGGCCCGCTGACTTGGCCACGACCCTCCTCGGGGTTCGACCTACCTGCCGCGGCCAGTTTGGCGTGCCCGCGGGACAAGCGCCTGAGAAACTCCCGAAATCAACAGGCCGTTTTCGGCGCCAACCCGATCGCCGACCCTTGCTTCAGGCGTCGACTACAGGTACAGCCCCGCGGCCTCGTCGCCGAGCCGTCCGGCAGCGACGGCGTGGACGTCGCGCTCCCGCATCACCACGTAGACCTCACCGGAGACCTCGACCTCGGCCTTGTCCTCGGGGTCGTAGAGGACGTGGTCCCCGGCCTCGACCGAGCGCGCGTGCGGGCCGACGGCCACCACCTTCGACCACGCCAGCCGACGAGCACCCATCGCTGCTGTCGCCGGGATCACGATCCCGCCCGAAGAGCGTCGCTCCCCCGCCTCGGTGTCCGACTCGCAGAGGATGCGGTCGTGGAGCATCTTGATCGGGGTCTTGTCCGACCCCTTGCTCATCGGGCGGTCATCGGACGATCTTGCGGATCACGACGAACACCGCGATCACGCCCACCACCGCGCCGGCGGTCTTGAGGATGTTGTCCGTGCGCGGCTGGCCCGTCACGGCGTCGACGTAGTGCGCCTTCACCTGGGCGATCTCGCGACTGACGATCGTCTTGGGGCTCGAGCGGTAGAGGAGTTGGTCGATGGTGCCGGCGAGGCGCTCGCGGGCCTCTTCGATCTCGCGCTCGATGTCAGACGGCTGCTGGCTCACCGGGGCAGGCTATCAATGCCGTCCCTGGGAAAACCCGGTGGTTGAGGTGCGAGCCTCAGCGAGGCTCGAAACCCCCCGCCGCCTGCCGAGCACCTGGAAGGCGCCGACGCTGGCGATCCAGA
This sequence comes from uncultured Actinomycetota bacterium, assembly GCA_963756795.1. Lineage (GTDB taxonomy): Bacteria > Actinomycetota > Actinomycetes > Propionibacteriales > Nocardioidaceae > Nocardioides. The sequence goes on from CAVWPK010000011.1 coordinate 653,275, forward strand.
CCAGGACGAACACCCCGACCAGCAGGAACCCGACGTAGTTGAGGTCGAGTCCGGCGGCCCAACGCAAGGGTGCCGGGTCGAACTCCTCGGCGATCAGCTGCAGCAGCACGATGCCACCGATGGACAGCGCGATCGCGACCGAGAGGGCGGTGACGCTGAAGTTGTAGAAGAGCTTGCGGGTCGGGTCGAGGACCGCCCAACGGTAGGCCCGGGTCATGAACAGGCCGTCGATCGTGTCGAAGAGCGTCATGCCGGCGGTGAACAGGATCGGCAGCACGAGTACGGCGTACCAGGGCAGCGCGTACGCAGCAGTGCCGCCTGCCAGCACCAGGAGCGCGACCTGCGTGGCGGTGTCGAAGCCGAGGCCCATCAGCAGTCCGACCGGGTAGAGGTGCCAGGGCTTCGTCACCCGGGAGATCGCGCCCTTGAACAGCCGGGCGAAGAAGCCGCGGTTGTGGAGATGGTGGTGCAGCTCGTCCTCGTCGAACGTCCCGGCCTTGAGGTGGCGATAGACGTGGGCGATGCCGACCAGCGCGCTGATGTTCATCAGCCCGATCAGGATCAAGAAGGTGCCGGCTGCGAGCGACCCGACCAGACCGAGCGAGTGCTGCAGGCCGGAGCCGTCGTCCTGGATCGGGTCGGCCAGGGCGCGCACGCCGAGTGCCAGCAGCAGCGACAGGCCGAAGACCACGCTCGAGTGGCCGAGTGCGAACCAGAAACCCGTGCCGAGCGAGCGGGTGCCCTCGCCGACGAGCTTGCGCGTGGTGTTGTCGATGATCGCGATGTGGTCGGCGTCGAAGGCATGGCGGGCACCGAGCAGGAAGGCGGTCAGTCCGACTCCGATACCGAAGACGCGAGAGTCGCCAAGGCTGAGCTGCTGGGGCGCCACGGCGAGCAGGAGGACGCCCCAGCCAAGGACGTTCAGCCCGACGACGGCCGACACCAGCCCGATCAGCGCCCGCCGGTCACCCGCTGTACCGCCGGGCGGCTGCACCATCGGAGTGCGCGGGGTGATGTGATGGTGGGGCACTCGTCGTACCTTATTGCAATCAGTTTGCAATAGCGAACACAGGTTCAGGACAAGGAGAATCAGCGTGCCCGAAGCCAAGCGCCTCGCCGTCGGCGACGCCGCCCCCGACTTCACCCTCGCGACCGACACGCCTGCCGGCACGGCTCTCGGCACCGGGGGAAACATCAACCTCTACGACCTGCTCGAGGAGGGACGCAAGGTCATCGTCTACTTCTACCCGGCTGCGATGACCTCGGGCTGTACGACGCAGGCCTGCGACTTCACCGACTCCCTGGAGTCGCTCCAGGCAGCGGGCTACACGGTGCTCGGGATCTCCAAGGACAGTCCGTCCAAGCTGGCGAAGTTCCGCGAGCGCGACGGTCTCACGATCCCCCTCCTCTCGGACCCCGAGCTCGCGGCACACCAGGCCTACGGCGCCTATGGCGAGAAGAAGCTCTACGGAAAGATCGTCGAAGGCGTGATCCGCTCTACATTCGTGGTGGGCCGGGACGGCAAGATTGAGGTCGCGCAGTACAACGTGAAGGCGACGGGCCATGTCGCCAAGCTGCGCAAGGAGCTGAGCGTCGCCTGACCGGCGGGCTTGCGACGAAGGGACACCGATGGAGCTGCACGAGAGCCTCGCCCAGTTGGCGCGCGACCACGGTGAGTCGCTCTTCGCCGACGCCGACGCGTTCCGCGGGGCGCTCGACGACTACCTGGACGAGGGCAGCGCGTCGACCGGCACGATCAACCTGCTCACCGACACCGTCCGACTGGGCGCGCTCCAGGGCATGGTGACCATGCTCGATAGCGGCGCCAGCGTCGAGGATGCGGTCGAGAGCGCCGGCCAGCGGCTCTCCCGGGACCGCGGTAGCGCGGATGTCGCCGGGTCCCAGTGGGCCTGCGCAGTGCTCGGCTACGCACTCGGCAAGGTCCCCGTCAGCCTCGCGGCCAGGCTGCGCCCGGACGCCTACACCGCCGAGCCCCCGACCGGCCCGACCGGCCCGTCCGGCTCTGCCGGTGGTACGGCGGCGCGGCCGGCGGTGTCGCCGGGCCACGCACCCGAACAGCCGACCGATGTCGCACCGCCCGCGCAGCAGTCACCGACCCAGCAGTGGCCCGCCCAGCCCGGCGCCCAACCGGTCACCCCGTCGGCGGCACCGCCCGCGCAACCCCCGTCCACCGGGCAGTACGGCGGGCCGGCGTCGCCGTACGCCTTCACTGCCACGCCGGGCTACGGCACCGCGCCCAAGAAGTCCTCCTCGTCCGGCCTGATCATCGGGGCGATCGCCGCGATCGTGGTGCTCGGGGTGATCGCGATCATCGCCATCGTCGCGCTGTCCGGCGGCGACGACGCCCCCGCGGCCGACGACGAGACGAGCCAGTCGACCCCCGGCACCGCCGACACCACGCCGCCCACCACCGCGGTGACCACCAACCCGGCGCTGACCCTGCAGGGCAGCGGCTACACCTACCAGTTCCCCAACGACGACTGGAAGGACCTGACCGCCGACACCCCCGACACTTCGGGGACCATCGACACCATCGCCGCACCCGGCAACTCGATCAGCTCCGCGCGCGGCAACATCCTGGTCGAGACGTCCTCCGCGTACGGCGAGACGAACGTCAACAACCTCAAGGACGACTGGAAGACGGTGCTCCAGGGATCGACCGGCGGCAGCCCGGTCGACCTCGAGCCGACGACCATCGGCGGCAAGGAAGCCGTGGGCGTCGAGATCAAGTGGACCAACGCCAACTCCTTCGACGTCCACCAGATCGCCTACCTGGTGATCTCCGGCGACGAGCAGTACTCCATCACCGCCAGCTTCGCGCAGGGTGACTCGGGCTTCCAGGACACCTACTACTCCGTCCTGGACACCTGGGCCTGGGCTGGGTGACGCAGCAGCCTCGTGCCCGGACGGGTCACTAGACTCCGACCGCGCGCCCGTAGCCCAATTGGCAGAGGCACACGGTTTAGGTCCGTGCCAGTGTGAGTTCGAGTCTCACCGGGCGCACTCGGCGGCTGCGACTCAGCGCAGCAGGTCGGCCACCAGTGGCGCGATCTGCCGCAGCGCCTTGCCGCGGTGGGAGATCTCGTCCTTGTCGGCCGGCGTCAGCTCGGCGGTCGTCAGACCCGGCCGGTCGTCGGCCTCGAACAGCGCGTCGTAGCCGAACCCGCCGCTCCCCCGCATCTCCCGCGTGATCTGTCCATCCATCCGGCCGTTCACGACCCGGACGGTGCCGTCCGGCAGGACGAGCGCCACGGCACAGGTGAAGTACGCCGTACGCCGCTCGTCGGGCACGTCGGCCAGTTGCGCGAGCAGCAGCCGGTTGTTGCGCTCGTCGGACTTCGGCGGGCCGCTCCACCGGGCGGACAGCACGCCGGGCATCCGGTTGAGCGCGTCGACACAGAGGCCGGAGTCGTCCGCGAGCGTCGGTAGCCCCGAGCTGGCGACGCCGGCCCGGGCCTTGAGCAGCGCGTTGCCCTCGAAGGTGGGCTGGTCCTCGACGGGCTCGTCGTACGGCGCGACGTCGTCAAGGCCGACCACCTCGATCTCGCCGAGGTGCTCGCGGAGGATCCGCTGCATCTCCTCGAGCTTCTTCGCGTTGCGGGTGGCGACGAGAACCTTCACGAGCCCAAAGTGTCCAGCTGCATCCGGGTGAGGTCGGCGCAGCCCTTCTCGGCCAGGCCGAGCAGCGCGTCAAGCTCGGAGCGGGAGAACGCGGCCCCCTCGGCCGTGCCCTGCACCTCGACGAAGGTGCCGGCACCGGTCATCACGACGTTCATGTCGGTCTCGGCGCGGACATCCTCGACGTACGGAAGGTCGAGCCGGGGTACGCCGTCGATGATGCCGACGCTCACGGCTGCCACCGAGTCGGTGAGCGCCTGGGTGACACCGAGGTGGGCGCACGCGTCGGCGAGGGCGACGTAGGCACCCGTGATCGCGGCCGTCCGGGTGCCACCGTCGGCCTGGAGTACGTCGCAGTCGAGCTGGATCGTGTTCTCACCGAGTGCCTGGTAGTCGATCACGGCGCGCAGCGAGCGACCGATGAGCCGGCTGATCTCATGGGTGCGGCCGCCGATCCGACCCTTGACCGACTCGCGGTCCGAACGGGTGTTGGTGGAGGCGGGGAGCATCGCGTACTCCGCCGTGACCCAGCCCAAGCCGCTGCCCTTCCGCCACCGCGGCACCCCCGCGGAGGCCGACGCGGCACAGAGGACGCGGGTCCTGCCGAACTCGATGAGCACCGACCCGGCCGGGTGGTCCAGCCAGTCGCGGGTGATCTTGATGGGGCGTAGCTCGTCGTCGGCGCGACCGTCCTCGCGGGTGCTCATAGCGAGTCAAACTAGCGAACGTGCGGGATCCGGCCGCGGGGGGCCTCGCCCCGGTCCTCGCGAAGCGCGGGCTACTTCACCTCGGCGTTGACGATCCGCCACAGACCGACGGCGAGCGGCAACACGATCCAGAATCCGAGGCTGACCACCAGCTGGCCCCACGCTTCCGCGTCCTCGGGGAGGCCGTCGGCGAGCAGCAACACGTTGATCTGGAGCGTGATCCAGGGGAAGACGTCGGCGAAGACCGGGACCAGTGCCGCGATCGCGGCGAAGATCCCGATCGAGGCATACCAGGCGAGGAGGAACAGGACGATCGCAGCAGGCGTGTTCAGCAGCATTGCGGCAACGGCGAAACCGAACACGGTGGTCACCAGGACGGTCAGCGGCGCACCGAGGAACACGAACTCGGCCTCGACCCGCCACTCGGTGCGGTCGGGCTGCACGAGGTCGGCGAACGCGGTGCACAGTGCGGCCACCGCGAACATCAGCAGCACCGCGGCAAGCGCCAGCAGTACGGCGACCGCCAGCTTCGCAAGGATCACCCGCAACCGTCGCGGCTCGATCGCGAACGTCACCATCGCCGTCCGCTGGCTCCACTCCGTGGTCACCAGCAGGATCGGGAGCATCGGGACCAGGACGAGCGAGACCAGCCACACGTTGCCGGTGAAGTCGGTGAAGCTCACCAGGTAGTCCTGCAGCAGGAAGGCCAGCAGCGAAACCACCTGGAGCAGGGTGATCAGCAGCGCGATCGTGAACAGCAGCCAGAAGCCGGCGCGGGTGTTGTAGCTCTTGCGCAGCTCGACGAGGACGAGCCGCCAGAACGGGATCCGCGGGGTCCCGCCGATGTCGAGTGTCGGCGCCGAGGTGGACGTGCTCATCGGTGTCCTCCGGGAGGCGTGAGGGGCGAGTCGACGGGCGGCATCGAGGCGATTGGGGGCACGTGCGCGCCGTGCGGCACGGGTGGCGGCGGTGGTACGGCGCTCGTCCCGTCCCGTCCCGTGGCCGAGGTCAGCTCGAGGAACAGGTCCTCGAGGCCCACCCCGCCGCTGCGAAGGTCGGTCAGCACGATCCCTGCCGCGAGCGCGGCTCGGCCGACCTCGTCCGTCGGCGCGTTGACCTTGAGCCCGTCGCCGACCCGGTCGACGACGTGACCGCGCTGGGCGAGCTCGGTCGCGAGCGCGGGGTTGTCGAGGGACATCGCCAGCGACGTGGCCGCGCCCTGGGCTCCGGCGAGGAGCGACTTCTTGTCGCCCTGGGCGACGATCCGGCCGTGCCCGATCAGGATCATCTCGTCGGCGATCAGCTCGACCTCGTTGAGCAGGTGGCTCGAGAGCAGCACGGTGCCGCCGCGATCGGCGTAGGACTTCAGCAGGCCGCGCATCCATCGGATGCCGGCCGGGTCGAGGCCGTTGGCGGGCTCGTCGAGGATCAGCACCTCGGGGTCGCCGAGCAGCGCGTGCGCGAGCCCGAGCCGCTGCTTCATGCCGAGGGAGTAGTCGCGCATCCGCCGCTTCGCCTCGGCGTCGGTCAGGCCGACCAGGTCGAGCATCTCGTCGACGCGAGCCGACGGCAGTCCCGTCGCCAACGCCCCCAGCGCGAGGATCTCGCGACCGGTCCGGCCGCCGTGCTGCGCGGAGGCGTCGAGGAGGACACCCACATGGCGCGCCGGGTTGGGGATGCCGGCGTACTCGAGGCCACCGATCGTGACCCGTCCGCTGGTCGGCTGGGTCAGACCGACCATGACCCTCATGGTCGTGGTCTTCCCGGCGCCGTTGGGGCCGAGGAAGCCGGTCACCCGCCCCTGCCGGCACCCGAAGCTGACATCGTCGACGGCCCGGAAGCTGCCATAGGCCTTGGTCAGGCGATCAACCGTGATCATGGCCCCAGCCTGCCGGACCGGCCCAAGGGCCGACCAGCCTCAGATCGCGTAGACGGCGCCGGCAGCGGCGAGCTCCGTCGGTCCTTCGTAGACCGCGATCGCCTCGGTGAGCATCCCCTGAGCGTCGTGCCACGGTGGCACGTGGGTGAGCACCAGTCGCTTCGACTTGCTCTTCGCGGCCGTCTCGCCGCACTCGGTACCGGTGAGGTGCAGTCCCGGTGGGTTGTCGTCGCCGTGCCGGAAGGCCGCCTCGCAGAGGAACAGGTCGGCGTCGGCAGCGAGGTCGAGCAATGTCGCCGTCGGTCCCGTGTCCCCGCTGTAGGCGAGGGTCCGGCGACCGTTCTCGGTCTCGGCCGAGATCCGGATGCCGTAGGCCTCGACCGGGTGGTCGACGGCGAACGCCTCGATGTCGAACGGGCCGACCGAGAACGGGTTGTCGTAGGTGTGGAACTCGAACTCCTCGCGCATGCCCGGCGTGGTGGGCAGGTCGTAGGCGTTGGCGAGGCGCTCGCTCGTGCCGCTCGGACCCCACACCGGGATCTGCGGTTGCGTGCCGGCCGGGTGGTACTTCCGGAGCACGTAGTAGCTGGTCATGTCGACGCAGTGGTCGGCATGCAGGTGGCTGAGCAACACGGCGTCGACGTCGAGCGGATCGACGTACCGCTGCAACGCGCCGAGCGCACCGTTGCCGAGGTCGACCACCAGGCTCCAGGTCCGGTCGCCCACCTCGGCCTGGACCAGATAGCAGCTCGCGGCCGAGTCCGGACCCGGGTAGGAGCCCGAGCATCCGACTACTGTCATCCGGAACGACGTTGTCCCCATCTGGCTGATCATGCCAGCCCACCGGCGAACTGGTCAGCAGCTGCCAGCTCCGGGCCCAGGAACCGGCGTCCGATGGTCTCGAACTCGGCCGGGGAACCGGTGGTCACGAACGAGTACGACGGCACGCCGCTCTCGCGCATCAGCCCGGTGTCGGCGAGCATCCGGTAGACGTCCTTGGCGCACTCCTCCGCACTGCTGACGAGGGTCACCCCGCCCCCCATGACGTAGGAGATGACGCCGGTGAGCAGCGGGTAGTGGGTGCAGCCGAGGATCAACGTGTCGACGCCGAGCTCGGACAGCGGGTCGAGGTACTCGTGCGCCACCGCCAGCAGCTCGTCGCCACCGGTGACGCCCTGCTCGACGAAGTCGACGAAGCGCGGACACGCGCGGGTCGTCAGCGTGAGGTGCGGTGCTGCGGCGAACGCGTCGTCGTAGGCCAGCGAGTCTGCCGTGGACCGGGTGCAGATGACGCCGATCCGGCCGTTCTTGGTCGCCGCCACTGCGCGCCGGGTCGCCGGGTAGATCACCTCGACCACCGGCACGTCGTACCGCTCCCGCGCATCGCGAAGCATCGCCGCACTGGCGGAGTTGCACGCGATGACCAGCGCTTTCACCCCCTGCTCGACGAGGTGGTCGAGGCACTCGAGGGCGTATTCCCTGACCTCGCCGATCGGCTTGGGACCGTAGGGCTGGCGGGCGGTGTCGCCGACGTAGAGCAACGACTCGTGGGGCAGCTGGTCGATGACCGACCGGGCCACGGTGAGGCCCCCGAACCCGGAGTCGAAGATGCCGATGGGCGCGTCTGGCACGTCTGGGTCGCGGGTGGTCAGCGGTGGCACGAGCCACAGCGTAGGCGGTCACCCACCCTTTCCCGCCGGATTGGCGATAGACATCACGCTGCGGCGATAGCGTGCCCGCGTGACCTCCTCCCGTTCCTGGGGTGGCCGCCTTGCGGTTGTCTCGGTCGGCCTCGCCCTCGCTGCCTCCTTCCTGCCGGCGGCCGCGCCCGCTCACGTCGGTCCGTCCACGTCGGGCGCCTCCGGCGCCGCGGCCCGCGACGAAACCGTGCGTCAGGTCCTCGCGATCTCGCTCGACGGCTTCAACGTCAACGTGCTCAAGGAGCTCGGGAGGGCGGGCGCGCCCCATCTGCACCGGCTCTTCCGCACCGGTGTCAGCACCAAGAACGCACGCACCCAGGTCGAGATGACCAAGACCCTGCCCAACCACAGCAGCCAGCTGACCGGCCGGCGGATCGACGCCGCCGAGGGCGGGCACGGCGTGACCTGGAACACCGATGTCCCCGGCACCACGATCCAGGCGGACGGTGCCGGTGGGGACGTCTTCTCGATCTTCACGCAGGTGCACCTGGCCGGCCGCACCACGGCGCTGTTCGCGACCGAGGAGAAGTTCTCGCTCTTCAAGCGATCCTGGCCGGGCGCGGTCAACCGGTCGACCATCGTGCAGGACGGCGACCACGCCGTCACGGTTGCCACCCGCCGCGACCTGCTGCGGCGCAACCGGGGGTTCACGTTCCTCCACCTCGGCGCGTTGGACGAAGCCGGCCACGCCTACGGCTGGCTCTCCCGCCGCTACCTGCGGGCGGCTCGGCTGGTCGACCGTCAGATCGGCATCCTGCTCAAGGCGATCCGCGAGCACCGGCGGCTGCACGACGTCGCCATCGTGCTGACGGCCGACCACGGGGGTGCCGCGGGAGAGAAGGACCACTCCGACGAGACGAAGTACGCCAACTACCGGATCCCGTTCCTGATCTGGGGTCCCGGCGTCGATCGCGGGAACCTCTACGCGATGAACCCGACGTACGCCGACCCGCGCGGCGCGCGGATCCTGTTCGAGGGCACCCAGCCGATCCGCAACGGCGACCTGGCGAACGTCTCCGCCAACCTGCTCGGGCTCGAGCCGGTGCCCGACAGCCTGTGGGGCTTCGACCAGGAGCTGACGTGGCACCGCTGACGCGCGCCGGCGATGACCTGAACCGACAGTCTTGTCGGCTCTCGGTTCAGTCCAGTTCGCAGACGTAGAGCTGGAGCGCCGCATCGGCGGTGAGCGGCGCACGGGACCAGTCGCCGAAGCGGTCGACAGTCCGGAGACCGCCGAGCGAGAGCAGCAGCGGCAACTCCTGCGGGAAGATGCTCCTGATCTCAAGCGGCGCGACGACGAAGTCCGCCTCGGCGTCGGTCGAGAAGTACCACCTTCCGCGCGTCACCTGCGCGGCCGAGTCGTAGGTCTCCGCGACATCGACATGCACGACGCCACGATCGGGATCCACGAACGACAACGCGTCGCGCCGACGTCGAACGCCATCGGCCTGCGCAAGCAGGCGCACGCTCGGGTTGAACACGTCGAAGATGAGCCGCGCTCCGGGCGCCAGGTGCCTTCGCACCGACCGGAAGCAGTCCACCAAGTCCGCAGCCTCATGCAGATGGAGCAGAGAGTTGCCGGCGATGAACACGAGGTCGAACGCTCGCCCCAGGTCGAACTCGCGCATGTCGCCCTGCACCCACCCCACCTCGACGCCGCGCTCGTCCGCCTTGCGCTGAGCCTCGGCAAGCATGTCCGGCGAGAGCTCCAGCCCCAGGCACGGGTGCCCGTCGGACGCGATCGGGATCAGCTTGCGTCCGGTGCCACACCCGAGCTCCAGGACACACCCGCCTTGCCGGTCGGCCTCGGCCCGATAGAAGGCGACGGCCTGTTCGCCTGCGGGGAACAACCGGTCGTACAACCTCGCATCTGAGTAGAACTGCTCACTCACGAGGCGCACCTCCTTGCCGGATCAGGCCGAGATCATTCCACGGCTCATCGACCCGACCGCCAATCGGCAGCAACGCGCATGCCGATGACCCCGCCGATGCGGGGTCCGGAGCTCGGTAGCTATCGGTCAGGTGGCCGGGGTGCGAGGTGGTGGGTGCCGGTGGGATCGACGAGGTAGGTCCCGGACGGCAGGGTCCAGTGGTAGGAGCCGGAGGTGAGCATCCGGTAGTGGGCGCGGTCGGCTGTCTTGAGCCGGTGGTGTCCGCGGCACAGCGGGGCAAGGTTGCAGGGGCAGGTGGAGCCGCCATCAGCGTGCGGCTGGAGGTGGTCGAGGTCGCAGCGGGCGGCTGGTCGGGAGCAGTGCGGGAAGACGCAGTGGTGGTCGCGCAGCTTGACCTGGCGGGCGATGCGGTCGGGGATCTCGTAGGAGTCGACCGGCTGGTGGCCCGCGAGGTCGATCACCGGGCGCACGATCATGCTGGTGTCCGCAGAGCCCAGCCAGGTCTTGATCTGCTCCACGCTGATCGGGGTGCGGGTGTTGGCGAGCCTCCCGACGGTCTCATTGATGGTTCCGCTGTCCGCTGAGAGGTGGAGCACGAGCTCGGCCTTGCGGCCCGCAATGGTGCGGGTGATCTCCCCGGTGGCGGGGTCGGCGACCTCGAGGTCAAGGGCGAGGTCGTCGCGGGCGATCTCGCCGAGCGCCTTGGCGCGTCGTACGTCGAGGGTGTCGGTGTCGCCGAGCCGGCCGTAGAGCGTGGCGCGGCGGGCGAGGGCTTGCTCGAGGTCGAGGGCGTCGGCGACATCGAGCACACCGTCGAGATGGGCGATGCCGTCGTAGCCGACCCGGTCGAGTCCGAGGTCGACGTGGCGGTGGTCCTGGGCGGCGCTACGCCGTTCTTCGGCTGCGGCAGGATCGAATCGAACCAGGGCCTCCTCGACCAGCCGGTCGACCTGGGTCCAGGTGCAGCCGTGGGCGAAGGGGGCGAGTTGGGCGTCGACAAAGGGGGCGGCGTCGGCGGGCAGGAGGCGGGTGGACTCGGCGACCCGGAGTGCCTTCCACACCGGCACCTGGCCGTCCAGGACCCGAGCCCAGAGCCGTGGGAGCCGGTGAGCGAGCTCGATCACCTGCCCGAGGTAGTTGCGTCCCGAGTCCAGGGAGCGGCCCAGCAACGCGGAGAGCTCCATCACCGCGAAGTCGGAGATCAGCGGCGCGCCGGGGCCGGCGAGGGGTAGCCCGGTGTCCAGACCACGCTCGGTCAGGGTCGCCGCGTCGGCCTCGTCGTCCACGACGTGGAGGGACGCCCACTCCGAGATCCGTCGGACCTTGGCGACCTCGCGTTCGGCAATCACGGCCTGGTCTCCGCGGATCTGCCCCAACAGCTCATCGGAGCGCGACATCGCAGGCTCGCCCACCGCCCCGTCCGCCGGGGCGGTGAGGTTGAAGAGGGGTGCGGTCCCGAGGTCCATAGGCTTATTCAATATGGAACATCCGACACAACGAAACGGGCAGGCTCGGCCTGTGGACGGGTGATCGGCTCGTTCCGGGGTGTGGACGACAGGTGGCGCACAGCCTTGGTTTCGAGGCTTCTCGCTGCGCTCGGCGCACCACCGGTGGCTAAGCCCAGAGCTGGCCCTCGAGCCGGTCCTCGGCGTCGTCGATGGTGCCTTCGTAGGCACCGGTGGAGAGATACTTCCAGCCGCCGTCCGCGACCACGAAGGCGATGTCGGCGGACTCGCCGGCCTTGATCGCCTTGGCCGCCTGGCCGAGCGCGGCGTGCAGGATCGCACCGGTCGAGATGCCGGCGAAGATGCCTTCGAGCTCGAGCAGCTCGCGCACCCGGCGTACGGCGTCGCGCGGGCCTACCGAGAACCGCGAGTCGATGAGCGACTCGTTGTAGAGCTCGGGCACGAACCCCTCGTCGAGGTTGCGCAGGCCGTAGACCAGCTCGCCGTAGCGGGGCTCGGCTGCGACGATCTTGACGTCGGGCTTGGCCCGGCGGAAGAAGCGGGAGACGCCCATCAGCGTGCCGGTGGTGCCGAGGCCGGCGACGAAGTGGGTGATCGACGGCAGGTCCGCGAGAATCTCAGGGCCGGTGCCGTCCTCGTGCGCGAGCGCGTTGCCCTCGTTGCCGTACTGGTAGAGCATCACCCAGTCGGGGTGCTCCGCCGCCATCTTCTTGGCCACCCGGACGGCCTCGTTGGAGCCGCCGGCGGCTGGGCTGGACACGATCTCCGCGCCCCACATCCGCAGGATCTGGCGCCGCTCCTCGCTGGTGTTCTCCGGCATCACGAAGACGCAGCGGTATCCCTTGAGCTTCGCCGCCATCGCGATCGAGATGCCGGTGTTGCCGGAGGTGGGCTCGAGGATCGTGCAGCCAGGACGGAGGGTGCCGTCCTTCTCGGCGTCCTCGACCATCCGCATCGCCGGACGGTCCTTGATCGAGCCGGTCGGGTTGCGGTCCTCGAGCTTTGCCCAGAGCCGCACCTCCGGGGTCGGCGAAAGTCGCGGCAGCCCCACGAGCGGCGTGTTGCCGACCGAGGCGAGGAGGCTGTCGTAGCGGACCATCAGCTCGCGGGGCGTGCTCCACCCGCGACAGCGGGGAGTACGACGACCTGGTCGCCGTCGCTGAGCTCGGCCCCGAGGCCGCCGAGGAACCGGACGTCCTCGTCGTTGACGTAGATGTTGATGAACCGCCGCAGGTCGACGGTGCCGTCCTTGTCTTCGACCAGCCGCTCCTTGATGCCCGGGTGGTCGGACTCGAGCGAGTCGATCAGCGCGCTCAGGCTCACGCCCTGCGCGGTGACCGCCTTCTCGCCGCCCGTGTAGGTGCGCAGGATGGTCGGGATCCGGACCTCGATGGCCATGTCAGAGCTCGCTCCTCTGGAGAGTGGGGACGATCGCGACCTCTTCCTCGGTCACGACGCCGTCAATGATTCGATATGACCTGAACTCCACCGGACCGCCGTTATTCCCGTGCTCGCGCGTGCTGACGAGCACATAGTGGGCACCGGGCTCGCTCGCGAGGTTGATGTCAGTGACGCTCGGATAGGCCTCAGTCGCGGAGTGGGAGTGGTAGATCACCACCGGCTCCTCGTCGCGCTGGTCCATCTCCCGGTAGAGGGAGAGCAGATCGGTCGAGTCGTACTCGTAGAAAGTCGGACTGCCAGCCGCGTTGACCATCTCGACGAAGCGCTCCGGCCGGTCGCTGCCCTCCGGGCCCGCAACGACGCCACAGGCCTCAACGGGATGGTCCCGTTTGGCGTGGGCGACGATGGCGTCGTACGTCGCCTGGGCGATGGTCAGCACCGCTCCAGGGTAGGGGCTGGGCAGTCCCCGCCCGGCATCCGGCCGGGTCGCGGACGCCGCTCAGCCGGCCCGCGGCGGCGCGACCTTGGCAGCCAGCCGCTCGGGCGTCGGCCAGCGCACCTCGCGTGCCCAGCCGAGCTTCTCGAGGAGCCAGATGATCCGTGCCGAGCTGTCGAACTGCCAGCGCCGCACGCCGTGTCGAGCGCTGGTCGGGTCGGCGTGGTGGAGGTTGTGCCAGGACTCGCCGCCGGACGGGATCGCCAGCCACCAGACGTTGCCGGAGCGGTCGCGGGAGCGGAACGGCCGCTCACCGACGACGTGGCAGATCGAGTTGATCGACCAGGTCACGTGGTGCAGCAGCCCGATCCGGACCACGGTGCCCCAGAAGAAGGCCGTCACCGCGCCCTGCCAGGTCCAGGTCAGCAGGAAGCCGGCGACCGGTGGCAGCAGGATCGATGCCAGGACCCACATCCAGAACATCCGCGAGATCCGGACCAGGTCCCGGTCCTGCGCGAGGTCGGGGGCGTACTTGTCGATCGGCGTCTGCTCGGAGTCGAACAGCCAGCCGAGGTGCGCCCACAGGAAGCCCTTGGCCAGCCCGCCCAGCGAGCTGCCGTAGCGCCACGGCGAGTGCGGGTCGCCCTCACGGTCGGAGAAGCGGTGGTGCTTGCGGTGGTCGGCCACCCAGCGGATGACGGGGCCCTCGATCGCCATCGAGCCCAGGACCGCGAGCACCACCTTGACCACCCGGTTGGGCTTGAACGACTTGTGGGTGAAGAGCCGGTGGTAGCCGACGGTGACGCCGTGGAGGGTCAGGCCGTACATCAGGAAGGTGATGACGACGTCGCTCCAACCGAGCCAGCCACCCCAGGCGACAGGGACGGCGACCAGGAACGCCACGAACGGCACGCCGATGAAGGCGCCGAGCGCGATCCGCTCGCGCAGCGACTGGACGTCCTCGCCGAGGGTGACCCGCTCCGTCGTCTGGTGATCCTGCGCAGAGTCGTGCGCAGTGTCCGGGGCGGTCATGAGACCAGAGTACGGACGATTCGTGCCGGGCTGCCGACGGCCAGGACACCGCCCTGTAAATCCTTGGTGACCACCGAACCGGCGCCGACCACCGTGTCGCGCCCGATGGTGACCCCGGGCAGCACGATCACCCCGCCGCCGAGCCAGACGTTGTCGCCGATGGTGATCGGCAGCGCCGACTCCCACTTGTCTCGCCGTGGCTCGGGCTGGACTGGATGGGTCGGCGTGAGCAGCTGGACGTGGGGCCCGATCTGGACGTCGTCCCCGATCGTGATGCTGGCCACGTCGAGGGCGGTGAGCCCGAAGTTGGCGAAGCAACGGTCGCCGATGGTGATCCGCGAGCCGTAGTCGACGTAGAACGGCGGCCGGATCTCGGTGCCCACCCCGACCGACCCGACCAGCTCCTCCAGCAGCGAGCGGCGCAGCTCCGCCTGCCGCGAGGTGGTCGCGTTGTAGGCCACCATCAGCTCCTGCGACCGGGCCTGGTCACGCAGGATCTCCGCATCGGTGAGGTAGGGATCGCCCGCCAGCATCCGTTCCTTCATGCTGCGGCCGTCGTCGTCCGGGACCTTCATGGTGTCCTCCCCCCGACACGGTAGCGCCGCTCCGGACGGCCGGTCCCGCCGTACCGGAGCCGGACCTCGGCCACACCGGAGTCGACGAAGTGCTCGAGGTAGCGACGAGCCGTCACGCGTGACAGCCCGACCGCCTCAGCGGTCTCCGACGCGGAGATCTCCTCCGCCGCCAGCGCGGCAGCGAGGACCAGTTCGGCCGTCTCGGGGCTGAGTCCCTTCGGCAGCACCGGGGGTACGTCGCCCGCAGCCCGCCCGGCCCCGAACGCCTGGTCGATCGCGGCCTGGTCGATCGGGTGCTCGCCGTCGTCGGCCGGGAGGCTGGCCAGCGCCGCGGCGACCCGGCGCAGGCGATCGGCCAGGTCGTCGTACTCGAACGGCTTGACGAGGTACTGCATCGCGCCGCCGTGCAACGCGGCGCGGACCGCGGCCGCGCCCCGCTCCGCGGTCACCATCACCACCGCGACGCCGCGGCCCTGGGCACGCAGCCGCTCGAGCACCTCGAGGCCGGAGAGATCGGGCAGGTGCACGTCGAGCAGCACCAGGTCAGGGTCGAGCGTCGCGACGAGGTCGAGCGCGTCCGCTCCGTTGCGCGCAGTGCCGACCACCTCGAAGCCGTCGGTCCGCTCCACGAATGCGGTATGGATCCGCGCCACCATGAAGTCGTCGTCGACGATCAGGACCCGGATCACGAGAGGCCATCCTGCTGGACCGACGCATCGAGCGGGAGGGTGACCAGGAACTCCGCTCCCCCGGCGTCGGCGCCGTCGACGGTGACCGTGCCGCCCCGCTGGATGCAGATCAGGCGCACCAGCGGGAGGCCGATGCCGCGGCCACCGAGCACCTCCGGCTTGGTGGAGAAGCCGCGGACGAAGACCGCCTCGCGCAGCTCTTCGGGTATGCCGGGACCGTTGTCACGGACCCGCACGTGCACGGCGTCGCCGTCGGTCCGGACCCACAGCTCGACCAGCGGCTCAGCCACCCCGGCCGCCCCGGCAGCCGCGTCGACCGCGTTGTCGACGAGGTTGCCGAGGACCGTCGTGAGGTCGGCGACCACGGTCGGCGGGAGTGCCGGAAGACGCGACCCCGGGTCGAGCTCGAGGGCGACGCCGCGCTCCTCGGCCACCGCGTGCTTGGCGACGACGAGCGCCGCGACGGCCGGGTCGTGCAGCCGCTTCGACACCCGCTCACTCACGTCGGCCCGATGCTGGGAGAGCGTCCCCACCAGGGTCGCCACCTCGTCGTACTCCCCCAGCTGCACGAGGCCCGAGATGGTGTGCAGCCGGTTGTCGAACTCGTGCGTCTGCGCGCGCAGGGTGTCGGTGATCGACAGGTTGGAGCTGAGCTGGCTCTGCAGGGACACCAGCTCGGTGCGGTCGCGCACGGTGGTGACCGTGCCGATGCCACGCCCGCCGGTCGACGCACGGCCGCGGTTGAAGACCACGACCCGGGTACCGACCAGCGAGACGGCGTCCTGGACATCGGCGCCCTCGCCGGTCAACAGCGCCACCACGTGGGGATCCAGACCGAGCTCGTCGACCGGTCTCCCGACCGGTTCCGGGCTGCCGTCCAGGCCGAGCGTCGACCGGGCGGCGTCGTTCATCACCGTGACCCGGCCGTCGGTGCCGACGCCGACGACGCCCTCCCGGATCGCGTGGAGCAGCGCCTCGCGGTGGTCGGCGAGGTTGGCCAGCTCCGTCGTTCCGAGGCCGCGGGTGGAGCGGCGGACCATGCGGGACACCACCCAGGTGCCGACGACGCCGAGCAGCGCCCCCAACCCCAGGAACAGCGCCAGCTCGGGACCTGCCGCCGCAACCTGGTCGGGCAAGGACGGGTAGGACTCCTCGGCCGCCACGATCCCCAACAGGGTGCCGTCCTCCTCGGAGATGATCGGTGCGTGCGCGGCCACCGCCCGCTCGCCGTCCGGATCGACGTCACCGGACCAGCCTCGGCCTTCGAGCGCGTCACTGTCTCCGACATCGGCGCGGCCCCCCACCCGGCTCGGGTCCGTCGCGGCCAGCACCCGGCCGTCCGGCGAGACGACCATCACGTCGGTCGCGCTGGAGAGGGTGACGCCGCGATCGGCGTACGGCGCCAGCCGCCGCGGCAGGTCGCTCGCCGGATCTGCACCGGTCCGCACCCGCTCCAGGGCGCCACGGACCTCTGGGAGGGTGGCGACGTACTCGGCCACGGAGCGCATCTGGGCGCCCTGCTCCTCGCCGAAGTCGGCGTTCGACTGCCGGATGCTCAGCACGCCGACCGCCGTGAGCAGGACGGCGATCACCACCAGCTCCAGGAGCAGCACCTTGCCGGCGAGGGTCAGCTCACCCCGCCGCCAGCTGACGCGGCCCCGGAGGTTGCTCATCGCTGCGACCACAACGTCCACAACCTCCTTTGCGTTCGCAAGCGTGACGGCCGCCACAGGCTGCAGACATGCTGGCACGGATCGAGCGTGACGCCGATCACGACCAGTCTCGTTCGAAGACCCTGGAGGTTCTCCATGCACCCGAGTCGCCCGGCACGCGCCCGCCGCGTCCTGGTCGCGCTCGTCACCGCGCTGGCTCTTGTCGGCATCGTCAGTGGCTGTGGCGTGACCCGCGGCTCGGACGACCCGAACAACCGCCGGCTGCGGATGATGATCCCCAACAGCCCCGGTGGCGGTTACGACCTCACCGGTCGCGCCGCCGCGAAGGCGCTGGAGGACAACGAGCTCACCGGCCGCTTCGAGATCACCAACGTCCTCGGAGCCAGCGGCACCGTGGCGATGCAGCGGCTCGTGAACGAAGAGGGCGCCGACGACCTGGTGATGGTGATGGGTCTCGGCGTCGTGGGCGCCGTCTACACCAACAAGTCCGAGGCGACGCCGCCGGAGATGACCCCGATCGCGCGGCTGGTCGAGGAGCAGGAAGGCATCCTCGTCCCCGCCGACTCGCCGTTCGAGACGGTCGACGACCTGGCCGAGGCCTGGAAGAAGGACCCCGGATCCATCTCGGTCGGCGGCGGCTCGAGCGCCGGCGGACCCGACCACCTCTTCCCCATGCAGCTCGCGGCCGAGCTCGGGATCGAGCCGACGGACGTCAACTACATCTCGTACGACGGTGGCGGCCCCCTGACCACCGCACTGCTGGGCGAGAAGATCGATGTCGGCATGTCCGGACTGGGCGAGTTCGAGGGTCAGATCGCCGACGGCACGCTTCGTGTGCTCGCGGTGTCCGGCGAAGAGCGGCTGGCCGGCGTCGACGCCCCGACCCTCACCGAAGCCGGCGTCGACCTGATCTTCACCAACTGGCGCGGCGTGCTCGCGCCCCCCGGGATCTCCGACGAGCAGCGCGCCTACCTGGTCGACCTGTTCACCGAGATGCACGAGACCGGCGAATGGCGGGCCGCGCTCGAGACCAACGGGTGGACCGACAACTTCGCGACCGGCGAGGAGTTCGAGGACTTCCTCGTCGAGCAGGACGCCCGCGTGGCGCAGACCCTCAAGGAGCTGGGACTGACATGAGTACCACCACCGAACCCCGACCCAACCGGGGCAACGCGACGGGCAGCCACGCGCTCGTCGACAAGACCCAGTACGGCCTCTCGGCGTTCCTCGTCCTGGTCGGCGCGGTCGTGCTCTACGACGCGGTCGGGCTCGAGGACGGCTTCGCGGACCAGCCCGTCCAGCCCTACGCCATCCCCTACGTGGTCGGCACCGTCCTGGTCGCGCTCGGCGTGCTGCTGGCGGTCGCCACCGCCCGCGGAGACCGGCCCGCGGCCGAGGAGGGCGAGGACATCGACCTGGCCCAGCGCGCTGACCTCCGCACCGTCGGCCTGCTCGCGGCGGTCCTCGTCGCCAACATCGTGCTGATCGACTGGCTCGGCTGGGCGATCACGGGCGCCCTGCTCTTCGCCGGCTGCGCCGGCGTACTCGGCAGCCGCTCGCACGTCCGGGACCTCGCTCTCGGCGCCGCGCTGTCGATCGGCAGCTGGTACGGCTTCTACGTCGGACTCGGGATCCCGATCCCGGCCGGCATCTTGGACGGAGTCCTCTGATGGATCTGCTGCTGGAGGGCTTCCAGACCGCCCTGACCCCCGAGAACCTGCTCTTCGCCACGATCGGCGTGCTGCTCGGCACCGCCGTCGGCGTGCTGCCCGGGATCGGCCCCGCCATGACGCTGGCGCTGCTGCTCCCGGTCGCCCTCACCATGGGCCCCGACAGCGCGATCATCATGTTCGCCGGCATCTACTACGGGAGCATGTACGGCGGGTCGACCACGTCGATCCTGCTCAACACCCCGGGCGAGTCATCGTCGGTCGTCACCGCCATCGAGGGCAACAAGATGGCCAAGTCCGGCCGTGCCGCCCAGGCGCTGGCGACCGCTGCGATCGGCTCGTTCGTCGCCGGCACGATCGGAACCGTGCTGCTGTGGGTGCTCGTCCCCACGGTCGCCGAGGTGGTCGTCAAGCTCGGCGCTCCGTCGTACTTCGCCATCATGCTGCTCGCCCTGTTTGCCGTGAGCACCGTCCTCGGTACCTCGAGGCTGCGCGGTTTCATCGCCCTGTTCCTGGGCCTCGCGATCGGCCTGATCGGTACCACGACAGGCCAGGCACGGCTCACGTTCGGGCAGCCGTTGCTGGCCGACGGCATCGACATCGTCGTGGTCGCGGTCGCGATCTTCGCCATCGGCGAGGCGCTCTGGGTGGCCGCCCACCTGCGCCGCAAGCCGCTCGAGATCATCCCGGTCGGACAGCCGTGGATGAGCAAGGAGGACTGGGGCCGCTCCTGGAAGCCATGGCTGCGCGGGACGGCGTACGGCTTCCCCTTCGGCGCGCTGCCCGCCGGCGGTGCCGAGGTGCCGACGTTCCTCTCCTATGCCACCGAGAAGAAGCTGTCCCGGCACCCCGAGGAGTTCGGCAAGGGTGCCATCGAGGGCGTCGCCGGGCCGGAGGCCGCCAACAACGCCTCTGCCGCCGGCACGTTGGTGCCGCTCCTCACGCTCGGACTGCCCACCACGGCAACCGCCGCGATCATCCTGGTCGCGATCCAGAGCTTCGGCATCCAACCCGGACCCCTGCTGCTGGAGAACGAGCCCGAGCTGGTCTGGGGCCTGCTCGCCAGCCTCGTGATCGCCAACACGCTGCTGCTGGTGATCAACCTGCCGATGGCGCCGCTGTGGGCGAAGGTGCTCCAGATCCCTCGGCCCTACCTCTACGCGGGCATCTTGTTCTTCGCCACGCTCGGGGCCTACACCGTCAACTTCCAGGCGTTCGACGTCGCGCTGCTGCTCGTGTTCGGCGTGCTCGGCCTGGCGATGCGACGGTTCGGCGTCCCGGTGCTGCCCCTGATCGTCGGCGTCATCCTCGGCCCGAAGCTCGAGGAGCAGCTGACCCAGGCGCTCGCGCTGTCGCAGGGCGAGGTGAGCACGCTGTGGGGCGAGCCGGTCGCGGTCGTGGTCTACGCCGTGATGGCGCTGCTCCTGGCGGCGATCCTCATCAGCGCGCTCCGCCGGCCGGAGGCAGCAACCGAGCAGCCACCACCACCGACACCGAGGAGCTGGTCGACCGATGAGCGTCGTCGTCGCCTACACACCTGACAGCTACGGCCGGGCCGCGCTGGACCACGCGGCCGCCGCCGCGCGCACCACGGGCACGAACCTGGTCATCGTCAACGCCACCCGCGGCGACAGCTTCGTCGACACCCGCTTCGCGGCCGACGCCGACCTGGCGGCGGTCCGCGACAAGCTGACCGGCGAGGGTCTCGAGGTCGTGATGCGGCACGAGGTCGTGCCCGACATCGCCGACGCGGTGCTCGCCGCTGCCGAGGAGGAGCGGGCCACCCTGATCGTCGTGGGCGTCCGGCACCGCAGCCCGGTCGGGAAGCTCCTCCTCGGGAGCGTCGCGCAGCGGGTCATCCTCGACTCGCCGTGCCCGGTGCTGGCGGTCAAGCCCGCACCGGCGGTCAGCCCATGACCGCGTGGACCAGCGTCTCCTGCAGGTAGCCGAGCCACTCGTAGATGTGGTGCGCCTGACCGCGGGGGTCCTCCTCGGGCAGCGCGTACCAGTAGTCCTCGTCGCCCTCCTCGACCTTGAGCCGGGTGCCGAGCGCGAGTCGCAGGTCGGCCAGCGCCCGCATCCAGACCTCAGCAGCCTCGGGGTCGAGCTCGACGTCGATCGTCAGGTCTTCCGAGCCGGGCTCGCTCGGGAGGCCGGCCTCCTCGAGGGTGTCGATGATCGTCCCGGCGGCGCGGGCCTTCCCGTCGCGGAGCCCGCCCTCGGTGAACCGCCGAAACTCCGCAGCCATGTCCTCGTCGTCGCGGTAGGCGCTCGGGAAGAGCCGGGCGAGCACCGGGTCGTCCGGTGCGGTCGTGGGGCCGGAGAAGTCACCCCCGGCGAACAGCGCCTCCAACGGGTCGGCCGTCTCGCTCGGCACCGCGGCCTCGTTGCGCAACAGCTCGACCAGTTGCGCGGCGAGCGAGCGCAGCAGGTCTGCCTCGAACCCCGACAGCGTCGCGATGACGCGCTTGCTCCGGCGGTGCCGGACGAATCCCGCCATGTCCCTCAGGCCCCCATCACTCGCTCTTCGAGAGCGTGGCCCACAAGCCGTACTCGTGCATCGCCTGGACGTCTCGCTCCATCTCCTCGCGGGACCCGCTGCTCACCACCGACTTGCCGTCGCGGTGGACCTCCATCATCAGCTTCTCCGACTTCTTCTTCGAGTAGCCGAAGTACTTCTGGAACACGTAGGTGACGTACGACATCAGGTTGACCGGATCGTTCCAGACCACGGTCACCCAGGGCGTGTCGGTGAGAGTGATCTCGTCCGGGGTCAGGTCCGCTTCGACTCCCGGATCCACCTCGACAGGGCTCGCGGTCGTCACACCATCATGGTGGCACAGGCATAACTCAGTGTCCGGTTCGCTCCCACAGCGTTGGGTTCACTCCCTCGGCGTTGCGACTCGTCACAGGACCGAGGGAGCGCTTCCGTTGCCGCGGGAGCGATCGGAACGCTGAGTTACAGCGCCGGCGACGGCCACCAGTGCCCCGACCTCCCCAATAACTGTTTGACAGTACGGCGACCCGCATGGTCCACTATCGACCTACTCCCCAACGATCCTTTGGTGGTCGACATGACCGATGAAGATATCTCCTCACTCCGCGCGACGGCACACCCGCTGCGACTGCGGATGCTGTCGTTGCTCACCAGCAGCGCGATGAGCGCGGCAGAGGTGGCACGCGAGCTGGACATCAGCCACGCGAATGCGTCGTACCACCTCCGCCAGCTCCACGACGCCGACCTGGTGGTCGTCGAGGGCGAGGAGCGGATCCGGGGCGGGATGGCCAAGCGCTACCGCTACCCGCTGGAGCGCCCCGAGCCAGCACCCAGCGACGGTGACCTCGGGGCCGAGGTCCAGGCGATGTGCAGCGAGCTGCTGCGCAGGTTCGTCGACCGGCGACCGGGCAAGGCGAACTTCACCGACGCGGAGCTGTGGGTGACCCCGGAGACCTGGGACCAGGCCCTCGACCTGCTGGTCCGCGGGTCGCTGCTGATCCACGAGGAAGCACAGAAGCCGCGCACGAAGGGCACCATCCCGGTCAACCTCACCGTGGCCGCCTTCCGAATGGTCGAGAAATGAACGGCCCCGCGCTGGCCCCGCTGCGCGACCGCCGGTTCCGGTGGTACTTCGCCTCGCGTGCGGTCGACCTGCTCGGCGACATCATGGGTGGCGTCGCGCTCGTCTTCGCCGTGCTCGAGGTCAGCGACTCCCCCAGCGCGGTCGGCATCGTGCTCGCGGCCCACAGCATCCCCCTGGTCGCGTTCCTGCTGATCGGCGGCGTGCTCGCCGACCGCTTCGGCCGGACCATGATCATCCAGCTCAGCAACGTCACCGCCGGCGTCACCGCGCTGGCGATCGCCGCGCTCGTGCTCAGCGGTACGGCCGAGATCTGGCAGCTCGCCGCCCTCACCGCGGTCAACGGCGTCGCAGCGGCCGCCAACCAGCCGGCACTCGCCGGACTGCTCCCGCAGCTCGCACCCAAAGGCGCGCTCCAGCAGGCCAATGCGCTCAACGGCCTGCTCCGGAACGTCTCGCTCGTCGTCGCGCCGGCCGTCGCCGGTGCGCTCGTCGTCGGGGTCGGCGCGGGCTGGGCGATCGCGATCAACGGCGCGACCTACCTGCTCTCGGCGCTGCTGCTGCTCCCGATCAAGCTGCCCGCCCCGCCTCCGCGCGGCGCAGGCGACAGCATCATCAAGGACCTGCGCACCGGGTGGGGCTTCTTCCGGCGTACGACGTGGCTGTGGGTCATCGTGCTGGCCTTCAGCTCGCTCAACGCGCTCCAGAGCGGAGGGTTCAGCACCCTCGGCCCGGCGCACGCGAAGGCTTCCGAGCTCGGCGTCCACGGCTGGGCGCTGGTCCTCAGCGCCGGCGCCGCGGGCCTGGTGGTGACATCGGTGATCTTCCTGCGGATCCCCCTCCAGCGGCCGCTGCTGCTGGGCATGCTCGGCTGCGCGGTCTTCTCCGTCCAGCTGATCGCGCTCGGCACGACCACCGAGCTGTGGGTGCTGCTCGCCGCTGCCTTCGTCGCAGGTGCGGGGATCGAGATCTTCGGGCTCGGCTGGGAGCTCGCCATGCAGGAGCAGGTGCCGCCGGAGATGCTCTCGCGGGTCTACTCCTACGACATGCTCGGCTCGTTCATCGCCATCCCGATCGGCCAGCTGACGTTCGGTCCGCTCGGAGCGGCATTCGGGCTGCAGAACATGATCCTGACGGCCGGCATCGCCTACTGCGTGATCTCGCTGCTGACCCTGACCTCGCGGTCGGTGCGCACGATGACCCGCGCGCACGCCGACGACACTACGAGCACCACTTCCGCGCCAGTGTCGTGACGACGTTGAAGTTGCGGTTGGTGGCGACCACTCCGAGCGCCTTCTCAACGCCCCACGGGTCGACGTTGCCTGCCCGGTAACCCGGCCCCAACAGGATGTGTGCGGCTCGACCTCGCACCACGACCTGGTCGGCCGCGCCCTTCTTGGCGAGCAGCGAGTCCACGCGGTCCTTCGCCGGGGCGTCCTTGAGCAGGTAGAGGTAGTGACGCTCCAGCCCGGGCCGGGTCAGCTCCTCGGCGTCCGCTGCGATCCTCGCCAGCTCGGCCCGCGTGAACACCACCGTGGGTACGGCGAACCCGGCCAGCGCCTCGTACGCGGTCTCCAGCGCCGCCTCGACCTTGGCCGGCGACCGGAGGCGCGAGGTCAGCAGCACGTTGCCGGTGTTGATGTACGTCGCCACGTCCGCGCCGCCCGCAGCCTCGGTCGCCGTCACGATGTCGGCCTTCGGGAACCTGCGGGTCGGTCCGAGGTTGATCGCCCGCAGGAACGCTACGTACGTCGGCATCGGGGTCGGCTTGTCAGCGGGCGGGGGCAGCGCGCCGATGCCCGAGGGCCCGACCGGCGTGCTCACTGCGCTGCTCGGCAGCCCGGACCGCGGACCGGGTCGTCGAGACGCCCGCCCACTGCCGCACCCGCGCGACAGCGGCCCGACGAGCGCCGCCGGGGAGCAGCGCGAGGCGCGCACCGTGGTTGCCGCTGGGGACCCACCGCTGGTAGCACTGCCGGGTGTGGCCGGCGGGCCCGCACTCGAACGGCTCGGCGCTCCACGGGTCGTACTCGCCGTACACGAACAGCATCCGGGAGGCCGAGGTGCGCACCCAGTCGTCGACCTGAGCCATCGCCTCCGGGTGGAAGGTCAACGGTTCGAGCCGATCCGGCACGAAGGACGCCGCGACGTCGTGCCCCGGGTGGTGCAGCAGGTCTGCGACCGGGTCCTCGTAGGGCGCCGGGGCCCCGAGCTCGGTCGCGGCCTGGAAGTAGTACGGGGTGTAGGGACGCAGGCCCGCGTCACTCACGAAGCTCCATCCGAAGACCCCGTCGACCCAGCTCCACACCTGGCGGCGCGTCGCGCCCGAGCCGGGCACGTCGTCGCAGCCCACGGAGGCGTCCTGGTACTGCCAGAACGCGAAGTAGATCTCGATCACCGCTACCTCGAGCGCCCGGTCGGGCCCACCGAGGACGGCGAACCGGCCGCGGTCCGCGAGCCTCGACCGGAACCATCCCCGGTCCTGGAGGATCCGGCGCTGCACGGCCACCAGGGCGGCACGGCAGTCGGCGTACGGCGCGCCGCCGACGCCGGCCTGGAACTCGTCGTAGACGTCCTCGGAGTCGACCGCGTCGTTCGGAGCGACGTAGGCGACGGTGCCGTCGACGTCCCGGGGATAGAACCGCCGTTGGTAGGTCATGGTCATCCCGCCCTTGGAGTGACCGGTGGAGATCCAGCGGCGGTCGTAGATCCGCTTCAACGCCCGGACGATCAGGTGCTGGTCGGCCGCGGCCTGGCGGATCGTCAGCTGGGTCGCCCAGTCCGGGCGCGCCGGTCGGGACGGTCTGAAGAACCGGTGCTCGAGGTCGAGCTGGTTGCCACGGATGATCTGGGTGACCTCGTACTGGTAGCCCTGGTGCCAGGTGGCGACGCCGTAGCCGGAGCTGGCGAGCACCGTCGGCCGCGCCGTACCGCGATGCAGCAAGGTCGCGCGCAGCCGGAACCGTCGGCCGTTCGGACGCTCGTGGTCGACCGGGAGGCTGAACCAGATCCGGAAGAACCGAGCGCCCCGCGGCGCGAGGCTCGGCAGCTCGGTGACCGTGTCCACGACGCCGAGACGCTCGATCCGTCGCTCCAGTCCGGTCGGCCGCTGCGACGACGGTGCGACCACGCCGGCCACCGGGCTCTCGGCGTTCGAGCTGGTCGGGTGCGTTGCGCCGAGCGTCACGACCAAGGCCGAGGCGAGCAAGGGCGGGAGGAGTCGGGCGTGCAGCCCGAGACGAGTGAGCACCGCGCCAGTCTGCCTGATGGTCAGCGCCGCCGACCACCGCGGACGTAGGCGCGGTAGCGGTCGTCGAGCGCCGGGATCCAGCTCGCGCCGCCGTACGGCGCCGCTGTCCGCGCGTGCACCCCGCCGACGCCGGCCCAGCGCCGGATCAGCCGCCAGCTGCGCACCCGCATTGGATCGGGAAGATCCGCGATGACAACGCCGTGGGTGCCGCGTGGGACGACTACCCGGCGACACTGGCGCTCCCGGCCGGTGGCGCCGCACCGGAACGGCTCCGCGGCCCAAGGATCGAGCTGCCCGTCGACGAAGAGCATCCGCCGCGCGGCCGACCGCACCCACCGGTCGATGTCGGCCATCGCATCCGGATCGTGGGGCACCGGCTTCATCGCGGCGGGGAGGATGCTGGCCGGGGTGCTGGCTCCGGGGTAGCGGAGCAGGCCGCGGAGCCGCCTCTCGAACGGCTTCGGTCCGCCGATCTCTGCGGCTGCCTGGTAGTGGTAGGGCAGCGAGTAGTAGCGCCGCTGGTCCGAGAGGTTGCTCCATGGATTCACCCTGTGGGCGAAGCGCCACACCTCGAAGTTGCGCAGCCGCCGCGCGACCGGCACGTTCCGGCACGCGCGCGTCCCCCAGTACTGCCAGAACGCCCAGTAGAAGTCGACGACCGACGCCTCGAGGCCGCGGTCCAGACCGCCGAGGTAGTTCCACGACAACGCGTGGTCCGACGAGTAGCCGGCGAGCCGCCCGCGGAACCATCCGCGGTCCCTCAGCATCCGCCGCTGCAAGGCGACCAGCCGGTCGCGGCAGTCACCGAGTCGCGGGCCGCCCACCCGGGCCAGGAATGCGGGATAGGCGTCCTCGGTGTCGACGACGTCGTTGGGAGCGACGTACGCGATGGTCGCGGACACGTCGCCCGGGTAGAAGCGGCGGTGGTACGTCGCCGCCATCCCGCCCTTCGAGTCGCCGGTGCTCAGCCAGCGTCCGTCGTAGAGCCGCTTGAACGCCGAGATCACGCGGTGGTGGTCGGCAGCGACCTGTCGGATCGTCAGCTGGGTCTTCCAGTCGGGATGTGTCGGCAGGCTCGGGGAGAAGAACCGGTGCTCGATGTCGAGCTGGTTGCCGTCGACGATCCGGGTGACCTCGGAGCGGTAGGGCGCGTCCCAGAGGCGGTAGCCGGACGTCTCCACCACCGCCGGTCGGTCGAAGGCCCGGTGCAGCAGGTTGACCCGGAGGTCGAAGTCAGGTCCGTCCGGCTGCGCGTGGTCGACCGGCACCGCCACCGTGATCCGGAAGAACCTGGTGCCGCTCGGAGTGTTCCGCACCTCAGTGGCGCGGGTGACGATCCCGATCCGGCGGATCCGCTCGAGCAGCGCCGAACCATTCTCCGCCGGGGTCTGCGCGAGACGCGCGTGAGCGGCCCGTGCCAGTGCTGGTGCCTGGGCTGGTGCCTGGGCTGGTGCCTGGGCTGGTGCCTGGGCTGGTGCCTGCGCCGGGGCAGGAGGCACCGCCAGCAGCGGGGTCGCCAACACGACAACGGCCGCGCTGAAGAGCGCGCGCAACCCAACGGGCATGAAACCCCCAGATCTCCGTGTCCGTCCGCACGGTCAACGCGCCACAGCCGGTCGCGTCACGCGGGAGCGGCCCAGCAGGTAGCTGAGCAACTACGACGACCTGCGCAGTGCCCACTCCCTGATCCGGTCGATCCGCGCCCGGAGCTGCTCGGCGTTGGCGATCGCAGCCGCCGGTCCCCCGCACTCCTTGCGGAGGGCAGCATGGGTGATCCCGTGCGGCTGACCGGTGCGGTGGTTCCAGGCGGAGACCAGTCCGTTGAGCTCCCGGCGCATCACAGCGAGCTGCTCGTGGGTGGCCATCCGCTCGACGCCGCCGGGGTCGGCCTCCGCAGCGGGTTTGCGGGTCTTGGCCCGGTCCGACTGCCGCTGGCGGAGCAGGTCCTTCATCTGGTCGGGCTCCAGCAACCCCGGGATGCCGAGGAAGTCCATCTCCTCGTCCGAGCCGACCTGGACGTCGCCCTCGTGCCCGAACGCCGCGCCGTCGTACAACGCATGGTCGAACCGGGCTTGCGACCCGATGGCCTCGAAGGGGGTCGTCTGCTCCTCCGCCGACGCCGACTCGCCGGCCTGCGCCCGGGCCAGCAGGTCGTCCTCGGCGGCGAAGATGTCGTCGTCGTTGCTGACCTTCCGGCCGAGCACGTGGTCACGCTCGACCTCGAGCTCGGAGGCGAAGCCGAGCAGCCGCGGCACCGACGGCAGGAAGACCGAGGCGATCTCGCCGCGGGA
This sequence comes from uncultured Actinomycetota bacterium, assembly GCA_963756795.1. Lineage (GTDB taxonomy): Bacteria > Actinomycetota > Actinomycetes > Propionibacteriales > Nocardioidaceae > Nocardioides. Next base: position 681,153 of record CAVWPK010000011.1, read on the forward strand.
TCTGGCCCGGACGAAGCGACCGACGGCCTGCGCGAAGAACAGTGGCGTGGCGGTCGTCGTCGCATAGACGCCGACCGCCAGGCGAGGTACGTCGACGCCCTCCGACACCATCCGGACGGCCACCAGCCAGCGGCTGTCGCTCCCACTGAACTCCGCGATCCGCTTGGATGCCGCCTTCTCGTCAGAGAGCACGATCGTCGGCGACTCGCCGGTGATCGCCTTCACGAGCTTGGCGTAGGCCCGTGCGGAGTCCTGGTCGGCCGCGATCACCATCCCGCCGGCATCGGGCACGTGGCGCCGTACCTCCGAGAGCCGCTTGTCGGCGGCCTGGAGCACCGCTGGCATCCACGAGCCCTCGGGGTCCAAGGCGGTACGCAGAGCTTGGGCGGTCAGGTCCTTGGTCAGCGGCTCGCCCAGGCTGGCCGCGACCTCGTCGCCGGCGCGGGTGCGCCACTGCATCTCGCCCGAGTAGGCCAGGAACAGCACCGGCCGGACCACGTGGTCGGCCAGCGCCTGCGCATAGCCGTAGGTGTAGTCGGCCACCGAGCGTGGGATGCCGTCGGGCCCCGGCGCGTAGGTGACGAACGGGATCGGGTTGATGTCGGAGCGGAACGGGGTGCCGGTGAGCGCCAGCCGTCGGGCAGCGGGCTCGAACGCCTCGCGGACGCCCTCGCCCCAGCTCATCGCGTCGCCGGCGTGGTGGATCTCGTCGAGGATCACCAGCGTCTTGAACCGCTCGGTGCGGATCCGCAGTGCCAGCGGGTTGACCCCGACGCCCGCGTAGGTGACGGCCACTCCGACGTAGTCGCTGCTGATCTTGCCCTTGCCCGCGGAGTACGTCGGATCGATCGGGAGCCCGGCCGTGGCCGCGGCCTCGGCCCACTGGAGCTTGAGGTGCTCGGTGGGCGCGACGATGATCAGCCGGTCGACCTGACGGCGTCCGAGCAGCTCGGCAGCAACGGACAGCGCGAACGTGGTCTTGCCGGCACCCGGTGTCGCCACGGCCAGGAAGTCCCGCGGTGACCGCTCGAAGTAGTCAGCCAGCGCAGCCGTCTGCCACGCGCGGAGCGAGGGCGCCGTGCCCCAGGCCGCCCGTTCCGGCCAGGCCGGAGGGAGTGCACTGCGTGGGGCGACTGACGACGGGGAGTCGCCGCCGCTCACTCGTCGGAACCCGACGGGCCGTCCTTGAGGCCCTCCCAGATCTCCTTGCAGTCCGGGCAGACGGGGAACTTCTCCGGCGCCCGACTCGGCACCCAGATCTTCCCGCAGAGCGCCCGCACCGGAGTACCCATCACCATCGCCTCGGTGAGCTTGTCCTTCTCGACGTAGTGGGAGAAGCGCTCGTGGTCACCCTCGTCGGTCGGGACGGTACGGCGGTCCTCGCGGACGTCCGTGTCTGTCGAGAAGCCGATCGTGGTCACGGGTCGCAGTCTAGTGCCCGTCCCCGCTCGCCTCGGTTTCGAGGCGCCGTTGCCGGCTAGTTCAGGTCGGGGTCGGCGGGGCGGGTGGCGTGGAGCGCGAGATCACCGGGCTGGCGACGCATGACCTCGCGCCAGAGGTCGCGGGTGTCGAGCCGGAAGACGTCCTCGGCTCGGCCGGGTACGACGTACCAGCTGCCCTCGTCGATCTCCTCCTCGAGCTGGCCGGCGCCCCAGCCGGCGTAGCCCGCGAAGATCCGCAACCGCTCGACGGTGCCGGTCACGAGCTCCCGCGGGGTGTCGAGGTCGAGCAGCCCGAGCCGGTCGGTGACCGACCGGAACCCGACCGCGTCCTCGCCGCCGGACCTGGCCAGCGCGACTGCCAGGGCGCCGTCGGTGGACACCGGGCCGCCCTGGAAGAGCACCTCCGGCTCCTCGACGACGTCGCCCCAGTCCGCGAGCACCTCGGACACCGGCAGCGCGCTCGGGCGGTTGAGCACCACCCCCAGCGCACCTTCGTCGTTGACGTCGAGCAGCAGCACGACGGTGTCGAGGAAGTTCGGGTCGAGCAGCTCGGGACTGGCCAGGAGCAGCATCCCTGCCGCGGGGTCGCCGACCGTGTTGTTCACGTGTCCCATCATTCCCGATCCGGACGCTCGATATGCGCGGGACAGGCAACAGCCCCGGGACGACAGGGGAGGGAGGGAGATGTCTGTCGGGCCCGGGGCTGTTGGTGTGGCTCCCGGCACGGCCGGGAGGTCGGTGGGGTCAGGCGGCCATCACCGCGCGCAGCCGCTCGATGAACGGGCGACGCGGCTCCTCGCGGACGATGTCGGTCGAAGGAGATCCGGGCCTGGCGTGCCGGGCGAGGTCCTCGATCTCGGCGCCGACGGCTTGGCCTTCCTCACGTCCGACGCTGGCGCGGCCGGCCATCGCCGCAAGGTAGTGGTGCTCCTTGGAGGTCATCCGGGCAACGGCCTGGGCCATCGCGTCGTCGACCGGGTCGGCGCGGTAGTTGTCGACGATCATCCGGACACCGGGCAGCTCTTCATCGGTTCGGACCCACGCACTCACCACCGATGCGAGAAGGTCCATCGGCTGCACCGAGAGCTCGCTCTCGATGTGCCCGGCGAGGCGGGTGTGCCACTTGATCTGCAGCGCGCCGAGGAGGTCGAGCTCGTCGCGGAAGTGTTCGGCTACGCCGGCGACGTCCATCGGGAGGATTCCGTCCCGACGGCTCGCCGACTCGGCGATCACGGCGCGAAGGGTCTCACCGCGGTTGTGAAAGGCCGTCCAGGTCATGGCCAGCTCCTTACTGGTGGGAACGGCAGCCGACCGGGGAAGAGCGCGACATACCGTTGGTACGTACTGCCAGTATGCGTCCCGACCCGGGTCCGCCAAACCTTCCGGCGCGTGATCCCGAACACCTCCGAGTGGCGAGAATCGCCCGTACTTTCGGGGTTTCCGAGGTACGCGTGGCGTGCACCACAGACCGGCGTCACAGCCACGGCCAGGGAACGTGACGTACGACATATGCTGTCTCGGTGACCAAGGCTGCAAGGGCTTCAGTGTCGAAACTGGTCCCCAAGGTGCCGAAGGTGCCGACCGTGCCGGGGGCGACGCGCAGAGCGGCGTACTCCGCCTCGACGAAGCGCGCGCTGATCGACGTGGCCGAGCAGCGTTTCACGGAGGCCGGCTATGCCGCGGCGTCGCTCGACGCGATCGTCGCAGGCGCCCGGGTGACCAAGGGAGCGCTCTACCACCACTTCTCGGGCAAGCAGGCCCTGTTCGAGGCCGTCTTCGAACGGGTCGAGGACGACGCAGCGAAGCAGATCCAGAAGGCGTTGAAGGGCCAGAAGGACCCGTGGGTCAAGGCGCTGGCCGGCCTGCGGGCGTTCCTCGGGGTCGTGCAGGAGCCCGGCTACCGACGGATCGTCATCCAGGAAGGACCCGCGGTGCTCGGTTACGAGCGTTTCCGCGAGCAGGAAGAGCGATCGACCTTCGCCAACGTGCTCGACATCGTGCGTTCGGTGCTCGAGGCGGGCAGTTGGCGGCTCGAGGAGCCGATGCTGCAGACCTACGCCCGGATCTTCTTCGGGGCGATGTCGTCGGCCGGCGAGTCGGTTGCCTCCGCCCCGGACCCCGAGGAGGCTGCCGAGCGCGTCGAGGGCGCGATCGCGTTCCTGCTCTCGGGGGTGCAGATGATGGTCGAGGCGGACGTCGACATGCCCACCACCCTGGCGCGGGTGCCCGGCCACCAGACCGACGACTGAACGAGGCGCCCGCTGGTCGAGGTGGGCGGCGGCTCGGCTACTTGCCGAAGGTGACGCTGCCGCCCTTGGCGTCGATCGGGACCAGCTCGATCCACACCCGCCCGGCCGGCACCTTCAGCTTGCCGTCCTTGGTCTCGAGCACCAGCGCGGAGCCGAGCCCGTCCTTGGACCAGGTGCCCTCGACGACCTGACCGGCGTGGAACAGCTGGGCCTTGCCGTCGCCTTCGAAGATCGTCTCCGGGACCGGGTTGCCCGCAGGGTCGAGGTAGCCGGCGTCGCCGACGTCGACCCGCAGCACGAGCACGCTGTCAGCCGGGAACTCGTCGCCCTCGGCGGCGAAGCTGTTCTGGTTGACGTAGCTGCCGTTCTGGAAGGTCCAGTTGGTGGCGTGCGAGCCGAAGTCGGCGGTCAGCGTGTTGGCGGGCTTGCCGGCCGGGAGGTCACCCTCGGCGCCCCACGGGAGGTAGTTGCTCGGCACTGCGTCCTTGCCGTCCTCGGACGCCTTGGCGACCTTTCCCAGGTCGGTGAACAGGTTGTACGGCGCACTCCGCGTGCTCTCGCGGTAGAAGCCGGGGCTGCCCTCGTTGAAGATCCGGATGCCGGCGTCGATGATCCGCTCGACGGTCTGGGCCGCGCCACCGCTGGTGACCATCGCGCCGTCGACCGGGGACACGATGCCGATGTCGCTGGCGCGCATCGATCGGACCGGGCCCACGTCACCGGGGATGTCGGAGTAGTAGAGGGCGGCGAGCCGGGTGATGCCGCCCTCGACGAGCTCCTCGACGACCAGGTCGGCGTGCGACAGGCCCTGCTGGGGCGCGCTCGCCTCGGTGTTGTCCAGCTTGAGGACCAGGACCGGGTGGTCCTGCTCGGCGGAGCCACCGCCGTCGACCGGCAGGCCGGTCAGCGGCCAGGTGGCCGGCTCGTCCTTCTTGCTGGCGGTCGAGGACGGGTCGTCGCTCGCACCCCCCTCGTCGTCTCCCCCGCAGGCGACGAGCCCGAGAGTGAGGGCCGTCAGGAGGGCGGTGATGCGGATGAGCTGGCGCGCGTCACGCACGACGTACTCCGATCGTCGGTGGGGGTGGTCGTTCGTTCGAGTTGTTGGATCAGGTGCCGAGGCTGATGCCGCCGTCGACATACAGTGTCTGCCCGGTGATGTAGGACGCCTCGTCGCTGGCAAGGAAGCAGACGGCGGTCGCGATGTCCTCGGGGAACCCGACGCGACGGACCGGGTTGGCCTCCGCGTTGAGGCGGCGGAACTCGTCGACGTCGAGCTTGAGCCGGGCGGCGGTGGCGTCGGTCATCTCGGTGGCGATGAAGCCCGGCGCGACCGCATTCGTGTTGATGCCGAACGGGCTGAGCTCGATGCCAAGGGTCCGGGTGAAGCCCTGGATGCCCATCTTGGCGGCCGAGTAGTTGGCCTGCCCTCGGTTGCCGAGCGCGGAGATGCTCGAGATGTTCACGATCTTGCCGTACTTCTGCTCGACGAAGTGCCGCTGAGCAGCCTTGGTCATCAAGAACGCGCCCTTGAGGTGGACGCCCATGACCAGGTCCCAATCCTCCTCGGTCATCTTGAAGAGCAGGTTGTCGCGAGTGATGCCCGCGTTGTTGACGAGGATGTGGATGCCGCCCAGCTCGCTGACGACCCGCTCGACCGCGGCGTCCACCGACGCTGAGTCCGAGACGTCGGCGCCGACGCCGATCGCCTTCGCCCCGCCGGTCACGGGCAGCTTCGCGGCCGCATCGCTTGCAGCGGCCTCGTCGAGGTCGACGATCGCGACTGACGCGCCCTCCTCGGCGAACCGGCTGGCGGTGCCGAACCCGATCCCGCGTGCTGCTCCAGTAACGACGGCGACCCGTCCCTCGAACCGACCCATGGCTGTTCCTCTCCTCGCGTGGCGACTCGACACCTTACGACCCGATGGCCTCAGGCGGGCGCCAGGGTCCGGCGCAGCCGGTCGGCGTACGACGCGGCTTCGCCGGCGCCGTACTTGGTGCGTGGCCAGAAGAACCCACGGAGGCCGTCGCCCTTGGTCCGGGGCACGACATGGCAGTGCAGGTGGGGCACCGACTGACTGACCACGTTGTTCATCGCCACGAAGCTCCCCTGCGCACCCAACCCGTCGACCATCGCCGTCGCCAACCGTTGCGCGGCAGCCAGGAAGCCGTCGCGGAGCCCGGCGGGCAGGTCCGGCAGCGTCACGACATGCACCCGCGGCACGAGCAGGACGTGACCCTTGAACACCGGGCGACGGTCGAGGAAGGCCATCAGGTCCGGCCCTTCCAGCACGATGTCGGCCGGCGTCTCGCCCGCGACGATCTCGCAGAAGACGCACCCGGCCATGGGCAAACCCTAGGACGTAGGTTGAAGCCATGCGGATAGCGATCGTCGGAGGCCACGGCCAGATAGCCCGCCAGCTCCACCCACTCCTCGTCGCGGCGGGGCACCAACCGGTGGCCCTGGTGCGCAAGGAGGGCCATCGCGCCGACCTCGAGGCGGCCGGCGCCGAGGTGCGGCTGCTCGACATCGAGGCGGAGGACGGCGCGGCGTTCGGCCGTGCGTTCGACGGATGCGACGCCGTGGTGTTCGCAGCCGGCGGCGGACCGGACGGCAGCAAGGAGCGCAAGCGGACCGTCGACCTCGAAGGCTCGCTGAAGTCGATCGACGGCGCGCGGCTGGCCGGGATCCGGCGGTTCGTCCAGGTCTCCGCGATCGACGTCGACCGTCCCGTCCCCGCGGACACCGGCGAGGTCTGGCGAGCGTACGTCGAGGCCAAGCGCGACGCCGATGCGGCGCTCCGCGATTCCGACCTCGACTGGACGATCCTGCGGCCCGGCCGACTCACCGACGAGCCGCCGACCGGGCTGGTCGCGCTCGGGCCCGATGTCGAGCGGGCAGCCGTGCCGCGGGCCGACGTCGCGGCGGTCCTCGCCGCCGTGATCGACAACCCGGCGACGGTTGGCCACCAGTGGACCCTCGTGTCGGGCGAGCTTCCGGTCACCGACGCGATCGACCGGGCGGTCCGCTAGTCCTCGTCGAGCTGCTCGACCGAGCCGACCCGGAGCACCTTCACCTCGAGCTCGTCGATGACGAGCTTCTTGATCCGACCCTCGCCCAGTGCCAGTCGGCCGATGGCGACCGCGCCGACCGCGACCGCGCCGATGGCGAGCGCGCCGAGGGCCGCCGCACCGATCGCGCTGGCGCCGTACGCCGAAGCACCCATGGCGAGGCTGCTCCTCAGCTTGGGCACGAGGTCGACTGCGGGCTGCATGCTGGTGATCCTTCCACGGCCACTGGCTACTGGAGCGCCGCCGTCAACCGCATCACGTTGTCGACGTACTTGGCCGGGGCCGACCGCTGCCGCCACTCCTCGAGGGTCAGCTCGCGCGAGAGCGCCCGGTAGCTGTCCTCGACCTCGCGCATCCTGGCCACGACCGCGCGGTCGGGCAGCATCAGCGAGATCTCGTAGTTGAGGCCGAACGAGCGCATGTCCATGTTGCTCGACCCCACCACCGCCACCTTGTCGTCGACGGTGAAGTGCTTGGCGTGCAGCACCAGCGGCGCCGGGTAGCGATAGATCCGCACGCCGGCCGTCAGCAGCGCGCGGTAGTAGGACGCCTGGGCGTGCCCGACCATGAACTGGTCGGAGACCTCGCTCACGAAGAGCTCGACGTCGACCCCCCGCTGGGCCGCGGTGGTCACTGCATAGAGCAGCGACTCGTCCGGGACGAAGTACGGCGACGTCAGCGAGATGCGCTCGTTGGCCGAGTAGATCAGCGAGGTGAACATCCGCAGGTTGTTCTCGGCAACGATGCCGGGGCCGCTGGGGACGACCTGGCAGGGCACCTCGAAGATCTCGTCGGGGCGCCGGTCCGGCGCACCGTGGACAGGGACGAGGTCCACCGTCTCCGCGGTCTCGACGTACCAGTCGGTCGCGAAGACCGCGTTGAGGGCACCCACCACCGGCCCCTCGAGGCGCACCATCAGCTCGACCCACTCCCGCCCGAGGCGGTGGTTCTTCGGCTTGTTGTAGCCGGGCTCGACCAGGTTGAGCGAGCCGGTGAAGCCGACGCTGCCGTCGATCACCACCAGCTTGCGGTGGTTGCGGAGGTCAGGCCGCCGGAACCGACCGCGCAACGGTTGGATCGGCAGCATCGGTCGCCACTGGATCAACGTGGACCGCAGCCGCCGCTTCATCGACCGGTAGCCCGGGATCCCGCGGGACCCGAGGTGATCGAACAGAAGGCGTACGGCGACGCCGCGGTCGGCGGCCCGCTCCAGCGCCTGGAACAGCGGGTCGGTCACCTCGTCCCAGGCCGTGATGTAGAACTCCACGTGCACGAAGGACCGGGCCCGATCCACCTCGGCCGCCATCTCCTCGATCACGCCGGCGTAGTCGGGCCAGAGCTGGACCTCGTTGCCGCCGGTCATCGGCAGCGCGCCCAGCGCCTGGTTGAGCTCCGCGACGGTACGGATCTCCGGGGGTACGGCGCTCGCGTCGTACCCGAGGGGCAGCGCTTCCGACCGAGCGCGGACCGCGTCGATGGCCCGCCGTTGCCGCTCCACCCGGCGCCCTTCGAGCCGGGTGCGTCCGAAGAGCTGGAAGACCAGGAACCCGATGATCGGCTCCACCATGATCAGCAGCAGCCACGCCATCCCGGTCGAGGGCTTGCGATTGCCGGGGATGATCCCGAGGGCCACCAGGCGCAGCACGACCTCAAGACCGAGGACCACCCAGCCCAGGGTCGAGGTCGGATCGGGCAGGTTCATGCCGGAACTCTAGGGCGAGCCGCCTGCGCGCCCCGCCGCTAGTTTGGTTCGTCGAAGTCAAGGGTCTGCGGGACCGGCTGACCTGGGTCGAATCCGTGTCGGGCTACTTCGGCTCGGGTCACGGTGCGTCCCTCGGGGACGTCCCACAGCACCGAGGCCGCGGCCGGCATCAGGTCGTCGATCAAGGCTCGAACTGCCGACAGGTCCCTCACCGTCGCCGCGTCGTTGAGTTGTCGTCCAAACCGCTGATAGAGCGCGATCACGCTCTCGGGCGCCTCGACGAAGCTCCAGAACGGTGAGGCTCCGGTCTCGCGTGCGCGCACCGATTCCTCGAGGAGGTGTTGCACAGCCCCGGCGCTCCGGGCTGCGTCGGTGGGGCCGGGTAATTGCTCACCGGGAACACCGAAGGCGCGGGACAGGGCGCGCGCTCGACCCCGATAGTAGAAACGGAGCTCGTCGGCATCGTCGGCGTGTTCCTGTGCTGCAACCCGCGCGGCGACGAGGTCGAGGAGTCCATAGGTCTCCATCATCAGGGCATTCTCCTGGTCGGGATCGTGGTCCTTACTCATCGCTCTCCGCGTGTGCGCTGAAGTCGAGGAAGCAGCGACCGCCCACCCGGAAGGCGACGTCGGGTGCTTGCTTGGCGGCGACTTCGGTCGCGAGGTCCACCATCTGCCGGAGGTGGGCCGGCGCGAACGGGTCGGTCTGGATGTCGCCCCGCATGCGGATCGTGTCGCCGACAAGGACGAACTTCAGGTGGGGGATGTCGCGGTTGAGCACGCGCACCTCGTGCTCGGCCATCCGGTGGTCCTCGACGTCGAGCACGAGCTCGGCGAAGAGCCAGAGCGAGTCGCCACTCGACACCCGGACGAAGACCACCGAGTCGCCGGCGCGGAACGGGATGTCGCCGTCACTGTCGTAGTTCAGCTCCTCGCCCACGTCAGCGCTGAGCGTGCCGTCGACCAGCTCTCGGAGGTGGTCGTTGCTCCTCGGCGTCACCGACTCCAATGTCCACTCCGGGCGCGGTCCCGCCGTCCGGAGCGGCCGATCCTCATCCGGCACAAGATCGTCGGCGTCGATCAGGAACGCCGGGTGCGGCACCCCCCACACCGTCCGCAGGGTCCACACGGCCACCCCGGCCGTAATCGTCGCATCGTCGACCGCACGTCGATAGTGCGACTGTCCCCCGAGCCGCTCCCAGCCCACCGTGACCAGCTGGACACGAGAGGGCTTGGTCAACCGGAAACGATCGGCGACGAGACGGTTGCGCGGAGTCTCGATCACCAGCTCTCCATCGCGCCACAGGACCTGGATGAACGGCACGCCCGGGACGTCCTCACGCTCCGAAGCGTCCAGCTCCAGCCGGATCAGCTCTCCTTCGTCCAAGATCTCGATCCGCCGCTCAAGGTCCCGCTCCAGCAGGTCCCACGCTCGCTCCGTCACCCGGTCCAGATCCACTTTCGACCCCATTCGCACTCCCTGCTCGCGGCCCCTTGATTCCCTCAAACTACGGACCGCCCCCGACAGAAATCACCGCGTCGTGGGCCGGCCGCAGGTCGTCGGAAGTCGCCGCCGCTCGGGCCGTGCGACCCGGATGTCCGTCGCAGGACGATCGTGGCCGACGACCCTCAACTGGGAGTCACTGCTCGGCAGGGGTGACAGCGACGTCGTACACACTCGAAGCGGACTCGTAGGGCAACTGCTGTCGCACCCTCAGCGTGTAGCGGGTGGTGGCGGTCGGCTGATCGGTGAACGTCGCACGTCCGGCAGCGTCGGTCCACACGCGATCCGTGACGACCACATCGTCGACAGTGCGGCTCACCAGGACGCTCACGCCGGCTCGCGGCTCTCCGCGGCTGGTCACGGTGACCTGCAGCGTGACGGAGTCGCCGGCGGTGATGGCGCCGTCGCCGGTGACCGCCAGGTCCGTCGCGATCGTGTACGTCGCGACCCTCACCCCGCCGGTCGCCCTGCGATAGCGGTCCGTGCCCGGAAGGCGGAACCGGTAGTCGGTGTCAGCCACGGGCCGGACGGGGAGACGGAATCCGCCGGCTGGGCCCGAGGTGACGACGCCGCGTCGCTGCCACTTGCGCGCGCCGTCCGAAGGGCGGGTGAACCAGGTGACGTCCTTGTGGGCAACCGGGCCGGTGGTGGCAGTCACCGAACCGCTGAGGACGCTGCGGGTCGCCGCGGGAGCCTTCTTCGGGGATGCGGTCACGCTCATCCTGGTGGTCTCCGGCGGAAGGCCGGAGCCGCCGGCGACGTCGACGAACCGATACCCGTGCGAGCGGTAGTACGCAATGATCCGGGGCAGCGCCGCGACCGTGTTGCTGCGGTTGGACGACACCTGCGACTCGGGCTCGTGGCTCCCCTTGCCGTCGTGCATCAGCACGTTGGGATGGCTCTGCGACCCTCCGGCTGTCGCATTGCTGACGATGCGACGGGTGGCGGCAGCAGTGGTCGTCCCGGGCTGCGCCCAGTCCCCGGTGCTGATGCTCCACAACACGACCTCGATGCCCTTGGCTCGGGCGGCGGCGTACATGCCTGAGGTCTGATTGCCGCCGGGCGGCCGGAAGAAGCAGATCGGCTTCTTCGTGACAGCCGACAGCACTCGGTTCGTCCGGCTCATCTGGCCGGCGATGTAGCGACGGGTCCAGCCGCCGCGAACCTGGCTGGGATAGTCGTGGTTGTAGGTGTGCCCGGCGATCAGGTGCCCTTCGTCCGCGACCTGCTGAAGCATCTGCGGTCTGGCAGCGGCATGCCGCCCGGTCATGAAGAACGTGGCTCGCACGTTCTTCTTCCGCAGGATCCGCAGCACCTGCGGGGTGAACTTCGACGGGCCGTCGTCGAAGGTGAGCGCGACCGTCTTCCCGCCCCCCGGTGCGGAGAACACGGGGCCGACGGCACGGGAGCAGCCTCCCGCCGCGGTACCAGCCGTCGCTGCGGTAGCAGCGCCCCCGGTCGTCGGGGCGACTGCCACGGCCACGGTCAACAGCAGCGCAAGGATCGCCGCGGGGATGGTGCGGCGGCGCGGCGAGGTGGCCATGGGATCTCCTGGTCCTGGTCGTGTCCGAAGGACAGGAGTCTGAGTTCGTCGGAACTTACTGGCTACATGACGTTCCGTCCGGCAGATCTACGGGTGGTCTCGCCGTACGCGAGGATAGACGACAGCGGTGTGATCGAGTACGTCAGACGGCGGCCCTGGTGTCCGCACCGGCCTCTCGATGACCGGGTTCTGAGCGACCATCGGGAGTGAGTCGTGTCCACGCGAACCCGGCCAGCCCGAGCAGCACCGGCCACAGGGCAAGGCGTTCGAGGGCACCTGACGCGGGGCCGTCACCGGAGAGCACGAACGACACGGCCGCTGTGCCGGTCACGACTCCCGCAGCCAGGAGCGCCCCGGCCAGATGCGGCCGGTCATTCCGCAACCGCGCACCGAGAACGATCAGCGCTATCGGCTGTGCCACAAACAAAGGTGTTGCGGCGATCGCATGCAGGGTGGCGTCCTGGTCGAGAGGCGCGAGGCCGGTGGCCACCGAGCTGAGCCCGGAGACCATGAGCAGCCCCGTCACCCATGGCCCCAGAGGCCGCGAGAGCAGCACCGCGCCGCCGACAAGCAACCCACCGAAGCCCATGAATGAGCCGTTCATCAACTCGTGTCGCGGCGAGCAGTACGCCGCCGAGCAACCGACCTCACCGAGTCTGCTGACCGAATCGGAGAGGAAGCTGTAGCCGCCCGTCGTTGCCGCGGCAACGACGAACTCGGTCGCGATGTAGGCCGGTCGCACGAGCAATGCCAGCGCTCCCCAGCGCGCAGCCCGGTCCCCGGTGACCCCGGTGACCCCGGTGACTCCGACGTTCCGTCGTCGTTGGGCGAAGGGCATCAGGTCACTCTAGGCCGTGTTGGAGACATCTCGCGTGGCGTCGATCTCGCACCGCGCGGCGTTCCTGAGGTGCGCATGCAGCCGCCACCGACCAGTCGGGTGGACTTGCCCGGGCAGAAGTGGGCCGGACCGAAGGGACCTCGGCACGAGCTCATCCAGCTGTACGCGCTTGAAGGGTTCCTGGACCGCTTGTCGGGCAGCATCTACATGAACCAGTTGGTACTCCAGGGCGGCGTCATGCTCGCGGCTTTCGGAGAACGTCGACCCGCCCGCGATGTAGACCTTGCGGGCGTCGACCTCAAACAATGACGCCACCCACATCCTCCGCGTGATCCAAGCCATTGCAGCGGCTGCGCCCGCTGTAGCGGACGGCCTGGAGGTGACCTTGGCGTCAGCGAGAGCGGCCTTCCATGTAGACGTCAGCGCAGAGGACCCGATCTGGCCTGCCTCGCAGAATGTGGCTCTTCCGCGAATACTCGGCGGGCCGGACATCAAGGTGCGGGGCTACCCGATGGAGATGGCCCGGCCGAGAAGATCGTCACGGCCATCCAGCGCGGCACCGCCAGCACCAGGTGGCGCGACTTCGGCGACATCTGGACGCGGTCCCACCATCACACCCTCCATGGCACCGACCTCCAGAAGGCCATCGAGCTAGTCGCCACTCACCGCGAGGCGGATCTCTCGGCGCTCAAAACCACGCTGGTCGGGTATGCGGACGTCGCACAGGTCAAATGGGCCCAGTGGAAGCGCAAACTGAAGCTCGACCAGCTTCCTGCGAGCTCGAATAGGTGCTCGACGGCTGCATCGAGTTCGCCGACCCGGCGCTGCGAGGCGAAGTCACCGGGAAGACCTGGGACCCGTCGACCCGGGCCTGGGCCTGATCCTGCCTCGGAACGGAATCGGCTGGGCATCCTGAGCACGCGCTCGTCCTCCGGGTTCAATGGTCGGGCGAGTGTCCGGATCCGGCGCGACGAGGCGCGCATGCGTTGGCGAACCTCACAGTCTTTCCGCCGCCAGTCGGAGTACCCGAGCGTCCGCACTTGCCGATTGGAGCGCGCCCGCGGCTTGACCTGCCCTGCGCTCCCACTGGCTGGGAGCCGAGCGCAGGTTAGGTCTCCGCATCTGCCGATTGGCGGGCGCGCTCGTGTCAATCCGTGGTGGCCGTCCGTCCATCAGAGGTACGTCTCAGGGACGGGACCAAGCACGTCCATGTGGTTCCGCTGGGCGATCTGATCAAGCAGGTCGGGGTCAGCCGTGCCAGAGGCCTCCGCATCAGCAAGTTCCTCGAAGAAGCCGACCATGGCCGCTGGCGCAAAGAGATTGAGCTTCTTGCCCGGGTTAGAGGAAGTGACCTTGAAGGTATGCGGAGTCGCGCGCGGAACGTACACGAAGGTCCCGGCAGGGCAGGACCGCTCCTCATCCTCAAGGATCATCAAGTATTCGCCCTCTAGGACGAAGAAGGCCTCCGCGGAGTCGAGGTGGCGGTGCAAGGGCGGGCCGAAGCCTGGGGGCTCACTCTGCGTCAGCAAGAGTGAGAAGGCATCGTCTGTTTGCTCTGCTGAGGCGAGGACTTCAGCCTGGAAGGTGCCTAACTCCAAGAGCCGACCATGGCCTGGCAGAACGATCAGCGGCGCAGTCATCGACAAAGCGTGGCTCAACCTGCCCGAGCCTGGCAACGGCGAAAGCCAGCCGTCCGCTACTGCCGCCCTACGCGCCCCTGCCGAATTGAGTGCGCTGATCGCGCAGGCTCAGCTGCCGAGTCTCGCGGTCGACGGTCGGCCGCTTGCGATGAGGGTCAGTCGGTGATGTCGCCGGAATAGCCGTACTTGTTGTCGTGCCAGCTGCCGTTGGTTGCACTGGTGACGTGAAATTCATGCCAAGTGCCAACGACGTTGGTGATGGGCGAGAAGTACATGCCGGGCGATGGCGTCGGCCCGGTGCAGGCGCCGTCTGCCCCGCACTGCCAGTCGAAGTCTGCGACGTGGCCGCTGAGCGGATACTGCGGGTTGAACTCGCCGGTCAACCGGAGGATCCGCACGCCGTGGAATGTGCCGGTGAGGCCCTCGCTGATCGTTCCGGTGCCGCCCGGGCTGACGCCCGCGAAGCTGGTCCAGGTGCCGTCGTACTCGATGAGGAAGCAGTAGTGCTTCTGACCGATCTTCCACACCTGGACGTGCTGGAGGTAGTCGTCAAGAGCCCAGACGTGCCCATCGGTGGCTATGTCCGCCACGTTCCTATTGCCGATGGTCACGTCGTACAAAGTCGGTCTGTCCGTCGGGCACAGGTTCGAAGCGGCAGGGCGCGCCGACGCGTGGGTGGCGCCGGCGGCCAGGAGTCCGACGCAGAGAGTCAAAGCCATGAGAATCCGGCGCATGGCGCCACCTGCGCCTACTGCGTGTGTCAGGCGCAGGAGGCCGTTCGCGGCTGCGGCAAGGGCTCGCTGCTGCGCGGGCTTGGACAGCTTCATGACGCCTCCTGGTGTGCTGCGGCCGAAGACTCTGGGTGCCGAGATCCACCGGACAGCCACTCCAAATCATGCGCCTGGCTGCCCATAATGTGGATCGTTCCGGGGTAAAGATTCGCCCGCTACTGCCGCCCTGGACAGAGTCCCGTGGGGTGGTGGGCTTTGAGGGGATCCTCGGTGCCCTACTCGCCGCTCTCGATGGCGGCGTGATCACTAGTATCCACGGGGTTGTTGAGCAGCGCCATGGACTCTTCTGAGAGGTAGCGACGGTCGCCGGCGATCCATTCGTCGTGCATGTCGATCAGGACCGCGCCGACCAGCCGGATCACCGCAGCGGCGTTGGGGAAGATGCCCACGACGCGGCTGCGTCGCTTGATCTCCTTGTTGACTCGCTCGAGTGGGTTGGTGGACCAGATCTTGCGCCAGTGGGCCTTGGGGAACGCGGTGAACGCGAGGACCTCGGCCTTGGCCTCGTCCATCAACGGCCCGACTTTCGGGAACGAGGCGGCGAGCTGGTCGCGGACCTCGTCCCACGCCTGGCTGACGGCCTCGGGGTCGGGTTGGGCGAAGATCGTGCGGAACACCGCGGCGACCATGTCGGCATGAGTCTTGGGGACGTGCGCGAGCAGGTTGCGGGCGAAGTGGACCCGGCACCGTTGGTGCGCGACACCCTGGAAGGACCGCTTCAACGCCTTCACCAGCCCGGAGTGCTGGTCGCTGATGACCAGCTGCACCCTGCGTGCTCGCAGACTCGCACGCTAATGCCGCCCGGCGTGCTCGTCTGCCGAGGTTGTGACTGCTTCGCGATACGTCCTCATCGGTTTAGTCGTCCGGAGCGGGAAAGAGTTCGTTCTTCGCCTTCTCCATAAGAACTGCCAGCTCGGTCAGACGGGGGCCCGAACGTCACGAAGGACAGTGGGCGAAGGGCGCTGGGCCGTGTTGCATCGTCTGCGCGAGCAATTTCGTGCGGTAATGGTCGAGCCAGTACACCGTGCTCGTATAGCTGGGGTCTTCTAACGGCAGCAGGTTGTACGTGTACTTCAGGATCTCGGGGATGACGAAGTCGTCGGCGCCGGACTCGATCAGTGACGCTCCGGGGTTGCGCATCTCCGCCTTCCATGTGGCGACCGGCACGGGCTCGTTGAAGAGCGCCGGATCGATCACGTATGTCCGGAACCACGTGCCGGTGCGCACGACGAGCGTCGGTGCGCAATGCCAGAGCCAGTACGTCTGACAGCCGGGGTCGTTCCTGGTCAGTGCCGAGCAGCGAATACCGGTTCCGTCTGAGTCGATCCAGATCTTGCCCGGGCGCAGTCCTCGTCCTTCGAGCAGACGGCACATCTCATGTGCGCGGGCGAAACATCCGTCCTTCGGATACGTGAAGGGGATGCAAGGGGCGGCTGCGGAGCTCGGGTCGCAGGTGGTCGCCTTCATCGCGTTGAACCCCAGTTGCGCAGACTCGAGGTCGGCCCACCTCCAAGGCCAGCCTGGCGAGACGACGAGCCGTCGAAGCGGGCCAAGCAGCCGCCTCCACCATGACCCGCCCCAACCCGGAAGCGAAAACTCACCGACGGCCCGCGCTCCCGGCGGGAGAGGAACGTCAGGCGGGCACGAGCGCACGTCGACGATCCGATCATCCGAGTCTTCGGTGAGCAGCACGAGCGCCCCAGTTGAGCGCGCGTCCCTCAACGCAGCTTCCACCTCGGCGTATTTCGCAGCCGACATCGGCAATAGGTGGCGCGAATGCGACGGTGCGAACTGCACTTCGAGCCCCTCGTCGTTCCGCTCGACCGACATCACCCGACCGAGCAACGGGACGTATAACTGCCCGATCGACCCAGACGTAGCGTCAATGACGAGATACACCGGGAGACGTAGTCGCCGGAGCTCGTCGAGCATGACCACTCGCACCGCGGATTCGGGCGCGTCGGGGTCGAGGCGCACCAGCTCGCCGTTCCCGAGCACCACTGACGATTCGTCCTCGCGACGATCGGCGACTGTCGAGACTACGACACGTGAGCCCATCCCGCCTCCTCGATGCAGAAGAGCCATCCTCCCACTCCCCGCGGGCGAGTGTGTTCGAAACGTCAGGCGACGAGGCACGGCCAGCGAGCTGACGCATCCCATGCTGCCGAGAAGCGCGCTACCGAGGACAACCGCAGAGCTTGCACTCGCGTCGTACTGATGAGGCTGTCTTTGGAAGGGGTGCTATGCGGACGACGCGACCTTTCACAGATGCGTTGGCACTCGGAATCCTCCTGATGGGATGCACGAGCAACCCCACCGAGACAGCGGACACGGGTCGTACTGATCCCACGGGGGCGACCACGAGTGCGACCACAGTCACCCCCAGTAGCCCTTCCCCGACCGCAGCGACCAGTCGTCTGTTTCTCGATGAGGTTGCGCCCCGCGTCAAGCGACTTGTCGAGGACTTCGTCGACTTTGCTCTGGACCCCAGCGTCGAGTCGGCGGGACTGCTCCCGTTCGCCGAGGACGGCGTCCGGCTCGGTCTGCAGTCGCGCTTGGTGGGCTTCCTGTCCGTTAGTGCCATTCACGAGCCCGCAGCGTGGGAGGTCAACACCAAGGCTGGACACGTCGATGGGGCGGAAGGCCCATTCTCAGCACTCGAACTCATTCAGGAACACGTCCGAGACGGGTCCGCTGGCGGAAACGGGCCGCGAGAGTCGGGCGACCTCCGAGCCACCATCGGACCGCACCCCAACTGTGTGGGTCCGGCACTCGAAGTGCCGACGGGTCT
Source organism: uncultured Actinomycetota bacterium (assembly GCA_963756795.1). Lineage (GTDB taxonomy): Bacteria > Actinomycetota > Actinomycetes > Propionibacteriales > Nocardioidaceae > Nocardioides. The sequence continues at coordinate 698,721 of CAVWPK010000011.1, forward strand.
GGACGGCAGGACGGCGATCTCGTTACAACCTGCGGACGGGTCGATCACGACCTGCTTGGCGTGGTTCAGCGTGGATCTCTTCTTAGAAGATGCTGGACGCATCGCCGCCGTGATCGGGGCCGTCTGGGGGCCATGACGTATCCGTTAATGCCGCCCGGCGCGCGCGGTGCTGTCGATTACCAGACGACGCGGCGGCTCAGCCGGACGGCTGCAAGTGATCGCGATGCGGTACTGGTTTGTGGTGATGCGGCCGGGTCGGACTGGTCCAGCGGGTCATCGCGTTGCTGCCGTCGCTCCGGTCGTCTTAGCCGCCAGGTGTCCGTCTGTCGCCAGCCATTGCACCGTTTCCTGCAGTGTCTCTTCCAGGGGCGGCGGGATGGCGCCAAGTTCCGCACGCGTGCGCGAGCTGTCGGTGCCGGCCCGCGGGGTGGCACCCAGGATGTAGGGGCCTTCGTACCCGGCGGTCAGGCGGACCGGCAGCATCCGCTGAACTGTGTCTGCGATCTTCCCGCCGATCAACGCGGCCGACCGCGGGGCAGGGAGGGCGCGCAGCTTACGCCCGGTCAGCCGTCCCAACTCTGCTCGCAGGTCCTCCGCATCGGTGTCATGGCCGGTCACGAGGTAGCGACGCGGGCCACGACCGGGTTCCATCATCGCGGCGTGCGCGGTAGCGACGTACCGGACGTCGGCAATCGGGAGCACCCCGTGCAGGCGCATCGGGACCTGGCCTCGGAGGAGCGACAGCACGAGGCGGGTCGATTCACCGACGTAAGGGTCGTGGGGACCCAGCACAAACCCTGGGTAGCTGATCAGCACCGGCGCGCCAGCGTCCTGACGCGCGCGGGCGATCCGGTCGGCGGCCGCCTTGGAACTGGCGTAGGGCGTCGCGATGGAACCGACAGGAAGGTTCGGGTGCAGCCGTTCGGTCTGAGGGAGAAGCGCGGAGTAGCTCGAGACGTGCACGACCGGGTCGCAGCCCGCCTCGATCGCGGCATCGAGCACGACTTCGGCGCCGCGAGTATTGGTGTCGAGGATCGTCCGGGTCTCTCGTGGACTCAACGCGTACAGCGCGGCCGCATGGATCACGGCGTCGCACCCGCGTACCGCGGCCGCGACTGAGTCTGGATCGGTTATGTCGCCGGACACAGCCTCGCATTCGCCGGCGGCAAGTGGATCAAGTGCAGGCGGGCAACGGGACGGGTCGCGGACCAGGAGCCGGACCTCGTGACCTCGGGCCTGCAACGCGGCAACGGTATGACTCCCGACGAAACCAGTTCCACCGGTCACCAAGATCTTCATGTGACGAACCCCCGCGTAGGATTTCAGTACGACGTTACGTTACGGTGTTTTGGTACGCTGTCAAGGTGGGTCGACCACGTCAGCACGACGCCAGCACCGGGGTGCGGCTCCTTGACGTCGCTGAGGAGCTGCTCGCCGCCGGGGGCGAGGACGCCGTGACCGTGCGGTCGGTCGCTGAGGCGACCGGTACCAGCACCCGGGCGGTCTACGCAGTATTTGGGTCCAAAGAAGCGCTGCTCGCGGCCCTCGCCACCCGTGGTTACGGGATCTTGGAAGACCTGGTTGTCGCCCTGCCGGAGACCGAGGACCCAGTGGCCGACCTCGTCGCGGCCGGGACCTCCTGCTTCCGGGCTTTCGCCGCCGGGCGTCCGCACCTGTTCCGGCTCACCTTCGAGCGGGTCTCGGCACGGATGCTCGAGGACCCCGCAGCCGGCCCGGCTCTGATGTCGAGCTACCGCGCCCTGCTGCGACGGATAACCGCGGCACGGATCGCGGCTGGTCACGACCTCCCGGACGACATCGTCGCGTTCGGCTTCCACTCCCTGTGCGTCGGTCTGGCCAACAGCGAGCTGGCCCGGCGCCCGCCGCCGGATGGCGCCGGATTTTGGGGACCGGTGCGAGGCATCGACGGCGAAGAGTTGTGGCGTACAGCGCTGGGAGCCTACGTCCGCGGCCTGGGGTGAGGGCGGTGGCGCCGACCCCAGCAAAGACGCATTGAATCATGGAGATGTCCAACCAGACCGGACTCCGCTCGACCATCCCGCCGGCACCTACACGCACCGATCTGCCGCCCGCTACTGCCGCCCTGCGCGCGCTCGCGGCAGCTGCACGCAGCTGTCTAGGTGCCGGAGGCCACGTCGACGCGAGGATGTAGCTGGGGTGTCGGTCGAGGTTCTTGCGTGCATGGTCGCGCGGGGGTCAGCGTGGCGGGGTTGCGCAGGAACGGGGCCCTCCCGCGGGTCGTGGTGGCTCGCTCGAGAGCTCGTCCGACCGAGGGCGGGAGCGGGACGAGGACGCCGGCGAGCCGCGAACCGAGCGCAGGGACCGACCGGTCACCAATAGCCGAGACGGCCGGGAGCCCTCATCGGGCCCCGGCCGTCTCGATCTCACAACTTTCAGGAGGAGAGGCGATTCCCTTTCGGGAACATGCCTTGGTGGAGCTGGCGGGAATCGAACCCGCGTCCTCGAGCGTCGAACCAGGTCTTCTCCGGGTGCAGTCAGCGATGTCGTTTTATCGGCCCCGGCGCTCGCACTGACACGTCGCCGACAGGCCTAGTCGAGATGATGTCCCGGCCGACCCTCTCGACGGAGGTCTGGCCAGCGAGTCTCCTAGTCGACGCCAGGATCAGGGACGGAGACGGATGCCCTGTCTGACGCTTCGATCACCGCTCAGGCGGCGAGAGCGAAGGACTGCTTGTTGTCGGCAGTTATTAGTTTCCAGCGATCGTTTACGAGATGACGCTGGCTCCTCGACCCGCTTCCCCTGGAACTAACGTCCCAAGTCGAAACCGATCAGCCCCTTTTGAGTTGTGGGTCCATCTTACGGATGCAACCGACAGAACGCTCATCGGATTCCCAACAGCCGCGCCGCGTTGCCCCAGCAGACGGCTCGCAGCCAGTCGTCTCCGAGACCGAGACCGGCCAGCGAGGCGAGCTGGTCGGCATAGGCAAACGGCAGCGCCGGGAAGTCGGACCCGAAGATCACCCGATCGGAGAGGTCGGCCAGCCGGGGCAGCAGGTCGCGTGGGTAGCCGTCCGACTCGGCGAAGAAGCTGGTGAAGGCCATCGAGGTATCGAGGTGGACGCCGTCGTACCGCTCGGCCAGCTCGACGAACTCGCGCGTCTCGGGGGCGCCCATGTGGGCGATGACCAGCACCAGTCGTGGGAAGCGGGCGAGCACCCGAGCCACGGACGTCGGTCCGGTGAACTCGTTGCCGACCGGGCCGGATCCGGCGTGCACGACGACCGGGGTGCCCGACGCGGAGAGCTGCTCCCACACCGGCTCCAGCAGCGGGTCGTCGAGGTGGAACTCACCCACCTGGAGATGGATCTTGAACACCCGGACGCCGTCGGCCAGCAGCGAGGCGACGTACTCCGGCGCGTCCGGCTCCGGATAGAAGGTGGCGCTCCACAGCGCCTCGGGCACGTCGGCGGCGAAGTCTCGCGACCAGTCGTTGAGGTACGGCGCCACGCCGGGCTTGTGCGCATAGGGCAGCGTGGTGAAGTGGCGAAGGCCGAAGTCACGCAGCAATGCGACCCGTGCCATCGGTGGCTGCCGGTAGCGGATCGGCCACGGCCGGCCGATCTTGTCCCCGGCGGAGTCGAACTCCCGCCACACGGCGCGCTCGATCGGCGGCGGCAGGAAGTGGATGTGGAAGTCGATCAGCCCGGGCAGGCGCAGCTGTTGCCAGAAGGCCCTGACCTGCTCGACCGGCTCGACCTCGACGTCAGTCACTCATCCCCTTGAGCCGACGGCCCAGCTCCACCTGCTTCTCGCGGTCGAACTCGCGCTCGGAGAGCGCCTGCCGCTTGTCCCACGACTTCTTGCCCTTCGCCAGTCCGATCTCGACCTTCGCCTTGCCCTTCACGAAGTAGATCGAGAGCGGGATGACGGTGTGACCCTTCTCGCTGACCTTGCGCTCGATCTTGTCGATCTCGACCCGGTTGAGCAGCAGTTTGCGCTTGCGACGGGCAGCGTGGTTGGTCCAGGTGCCCTGGGCGTACTCAGGGATGTGGACGCCGTGCAACCAGGCCTCGCCGCCGTCGATGTCGACGAACCCGTCGGTGAGGTTGGCCCGGCCGAGCCGCAGCGACTTCACCTCGGTGCCCTGCAGGACCAGGCCCGCCTCGAAGACGTCCTCGACGTGGTAGTCGTGACGTGCCTTCCTGTTGGACGCGACGATCTTGCGTCCCTCACCGGCATCCTTCGCCGGCTTCCCCTGCTTGGCCATCCGGCCATCCTCCCAGCAGGCCGCAACGGGTTTCGAATCAGAGGTAGTTCATCGGGTCGACCGGCTCGCCGTTGCGCAGCACCGTGAAGTGCAGGTGGCATCCGGTGGACCAGCCGGTGGAGCCGACGTACCCGACGACGTCGCCGCGGCCGACCCGGGCGCCCTCGGAGACCTGGTAGCTGGCCAGGTGGTTGTAGACCAGCGTCAGGTTGGCGCCGTTGACGCTGCCGACGGAGAGGTAGAGCCGGTTGCCGTAGACCTCGTCGTAGTAGGTGTTGATGACGGTGCCGGACTCCCCCGCCCACAGCGGAGCGCCGCACCCAGCCCCGAAGTCGGTGCCGTCGTGCAGGCCCCAGTAGCCGTAGATCGGATGGGTCCGCCAGCCGAACGGAGAGGTGACCGGGCCGCTGACGGGAGTCTGGAGAAGTCCGTCGGTGTTGCCGCTATAGGTCGGCGCATTCGTCTGCTGCGCAGCGAGCCGGAGGATCTCGCGCTTGATCCGCGCCTCGCGGCTCTTCAGTCGTGCCAGCGCCGCGCGGTCACGCTGGCGGGCGGTGACGGCCGCGCGCCGGGCGACCCGCGAGTTCTCGACCAGCCGGGTCACCTCGGCCCGGGTGTCGCGCGCATCGGCGAAGAGACCGCGGATGGCGACCAGGTTCTGGCGGGCCGCTTCCTTCTGCTCCGCGACGGAGTTGCGGGCGTCCCGGACCTCGTCCTTCCAGTCAGCGAGCTCGGCCTCTGCGGTCTGGTAGGCCGTGAGCGCCTGGTCCTCACGACCCAGGATCATGGTGCCGGCGGTACGAGCGACCAAAAGCTCCTTGATCGAGCCCGACGACGTGATCGCGTCCATCACTGCCAGCTCGGCGTCGCCCATCGTCTCCATCCCGAGCACGGTGTTGCGCAGCAGCTCGCGCTGGTCGGCGACATCGGCCCGGGCAGCGCGGAGCTCGGCCGCGACCCGGTCGAGCCGGTCCTGGGCGCGCACCAGCGCGCGGGCCAGGCGGAGTCGCTCGGCACGGGCGTCCCAGAGCTCTCGCCGTACGCCCTGCAGACGCTCGCGAGCGCTGCCAAGCCGAGTGGTCGCCCGCTCCAGCCGACGCGTGGATCGCGAGACCGCGCGGCTGGCGTGCTCTAGTTCCTGGTGCGCCTGGTGGATCTGGTCCTGGACCTGCTCCCGCTTCTCGCGCAGGTCATCCTCGTCACCCGCGAACGCCTGCGGCACCGCGAAGCCGCCGATCGCGACGGCGCCGACCACCAGCGCGGCGACGCGCTGGAAACGGGACGGGCTGTGGGGTGAGCGGGGAGGACAGTCGGACGGGGCGCCGGGGAAGGAGCGCACGGGTCAGCCAATCTTGTTCGGGGAAGTGAACCCCTCGACCGTAACGGCGCCGGATCAGACTTTGATGTATTTGCGGGTCAGTAGGAGTGTCGGGATCAGGGTCAGCGCCGGCCCGAGGATCACGATGCCCGGGGGCAGCGCCCCGATCAGCGACTCGACGTACTCGTCCCAACCGATCCACGGCACGAACTGGATCGCTTCCGCCAGCCCGTCCATGATCGCGAACTTCGTGAAGGCGGCCAGCGCACCGGCCGTGAGTCCGACGCCGATCGCGGCAGTGACCAGCGACTCGAGCAGGAACGGGAGCGCGATGTAGAGGGTGGAGGCGCCGACGAGCCTCATGATGCCGATCTCCCGGCGCCGGGCCATCGCGGCGAGCCTGATCGTGTTCGCGACCAGGAGCAGCGAGGCGAGCAGCAGCAGGCCGGCCCCGATCCACGACCCGTACTTCAGGGCGTCGATGATGCCGAAGACGGGCTCGAGCTTCTCACGCTGGTCGTTGATCGCCGCCACCCCGTCAAGACCTTCGATCGCGCTCTTGACCCCGTCGGCCTGCTTGGGGTCCTCGAGCGTGATCCAGTACTGCGGCGGCCAGTCCTCGACGGTGATGACGGGGTCCTGGCCCTCGAAGTACGGCTCGTACTGCGGGATCTCCTGCGCCTCCGCGAAGCCCTCCTCCTGGGTCTGGAACTCGAAGGCCTCGACCTCGGGGCTGCTCCGCAGCGCACGCTCGACGAACCTGCGCTGCTCGTCGGTGACTGCGCCGCCCGCGCAGTTGGGCTTGTCGGACGGGTCGTCCACCACGCAGAGGTTGACCAGGATCTGGAGCTCGTTGCCGAGCGTCTCGGCCGTGAGGTCGGCCTGGCGCTGCAGCAACATGCCGGTGCCGGCGAGCGTGAGCGACACGAACAGGGTGAGGATCACGGCGATGTGCATCGACAGGTTGCGACGCAGGCCCGAGCGGAGCTCGGTGAAGACGTAGCGGAGCTGCATGGTGGGTGGTTCTCCTGGTGGTCAGGTCAGAGCGCGGGAGGGCGTACGGCGTACCGGTGGCGGCTGGTGGCGGCTGGTGGCGGCTAGTGCTGGAAGCCGTAGCTGCCGGCCGCCTCGTCACGAACGACCCTGCCGTTCTCGAGCTCGACCACTCGTTTGCGGAACTGGTCGACGATGCCGTGGTCGTGAGTCGCCATCACCACGGTGCTGCCACGGTCGTTGATGTCCTCGAGCAGCTTCATGATCCCGACCGACGTCTGCGGGTCGAGGTTGCCGGTCGGCTCGTCGGCGATGATGATCATCGGCCGGTTGACGAAGGCGCGGGCGATCGCCACCCGCTGCTGCTCACCGCCGGAGAGCTCGTCGGGCATCCGGCCGCCTTTGTCGCGGAGTCCGACCACCTCGAGCGTCTCGGGCACCAGCCGGTTGATCTCGCGGCGCGACTTGCCGATCACCTGGAGCGCGAACGCGACGTTCTCGGTGACCGTCTTGTTGGGGAGCAGCCGGAAGTCCTGGAACACGGTGCCGACCTGGCGGCGCAGCCGGGGCACCTTCCAGCCCGCCATCCGGTTGATCTCCTTGCCGGCGACGTAGACGCGGCCGGTGGTCGGCCGCAGCTCGCGGAGCACGAGCCGGAGAGCCGTCGACTTGCCCGAGCCGGACTGGCCGACGAAGTAGACGAACTCTCCCTTGTCGATGTCGACCGTCACCTGGTCGAGCGCCGGGCTGCCGGGGCCGGGGTACTTCTTGGTGACCTTCTCGAAGCGAATCACTGACCAGACGGTACGCGAGGACAGCAACCGGGGGCACAACGCCGACCGGCTCGGTGCGTCGCGGGTGACCTAAAGTGGCCGGGTGCTGGGGCCGCTGCGATGGATGTTGCTCGCCGTCGTGGTGACCGCGCTCCCGGTCGCTGCCGGCGTCCTCGTCCTCGACCATGACGTCCCGGCGCCCGAGGACGAGCCGCCGCCGTACACGTCGCTGCCGCTCGCCGACTACGACACGTCCGTGGTCGCCCTGAGCCGATCGCCGTTCTGCGACCGGGTGCCGGAGGAGGCGGCTGACGACGCCCTCGGCGGCGAGTCCGGAACCGCCACTGCCTACGCCAACGGGCAGTCGGCCGAGCTGGCCGCCGGTCTCAAGGACGTCGCGCACGAGTACGGCTGCCGGATCGAGGGAGCGCGCGGCGCGGAGGCCCGTGCCTGGCTCTTCGCCCCACCGGTGACCCGGGCGCGGGCGACCGACCTGGTGGACGAGGCGAGCGAACGGCGGTCCTGCACGAGAGCGGCCGCCGCCCCGGCGTACGGCGCGCCGAGCGTTTCACTGATCTGTCCGGCCGGCGACCGCCGATGGGCGTCCTTCCGCGGCCTGTTCGGCGACGCCTGGCTCGCCTGCAGCCTGGCGGCTCCGGCGCGGGTCGGGGACGCCGAGCTCCTCGAGCGCGCCGGCCGCTGGTGCGTGGCCGTCGCCCAGGCCGCCGCCGTCTCCGACTGACGCCGCTGGGTCTGCGACCTATGCGGACAGCAACGCGCGCAGCGCCCGGCAGCAGTGCTCGACCTCGTCCGTGAGCGGAGCGCGACCACCGGCGGGGGTGCCGGACCACAGCAGCGCCCGGTCCTCGACGTACGCCGTCCACCCGTGCACGACCGGGATCGTCGCCCCCGCCATCCCCATCGCATCGACCACCCGCCGGGCGACGGTCATCCGGTGTGACTCGATGCCCTCTCCCCCGACCGAGATCGCGCCGCTGCCGAAGACCAGCGCGAGGTAGAACTCCCGGCGCCGCTCGATCTGCGCGTAGAAGCGCTCGACGAACTGGCGCAGCGCAGTGTCGGGGTCGATCTCCGGGTCCGGGGAGACGTTGCGCAGCACCCGGCGCAGCGCCGCTCCGACGACCGCGTCGTAGTAGTCGGTCTTGGTCGGGAAGTAGTGGAAGAGCAGGCCGCGGGAGATCCCCGCCTCGGCAGCGACCGCGTCGAGGGAGAGGTCCTGGATCGGTTTCTCGACCAGCATCCGCAGGCCGATGCCGAGCAGCTGACGGCGCCGTTCGTCCTGGCTGAGCCGGGTGCGCGCCTTCACCGCTGACAGCGCGCCGTGTTCCGGATCCACGTTATTGAGCATTGCTCAACAGTGTGCGAGGGTCAAGGCATGGACTTCGCACCCTCCCCACGGGCGGCCGAGCTCACCGCGCTCGTCAAGGACTTCATCGAGACCGAGGTCGAGCCGGTCGAGGCGGACTACCACCACGAGATCAAGCGCCGGCGCGACGCGGGGCAGGGTGAGCAGTGGCAGGAGCTGCCGGTGATGGCGGAGCTCCAGGCCAAGGCGCGCAAGCGCGGGCTGTGGAACCTGTTCCTCCCCGCCGGCCACGAGGGGCCGTACGCCGAGAAGTACGGCACGCTCGGCGGTGCCGGTCTCAGCAACGTCGACTACGCACCGATCGCCGAGCTGACCGGCCGGTCGTTCATCGCGCCGTACGTCTTCAACTGCAACGCGCCCGACACCGGCAACATGGAGGTGCTGCTCAAGTACGGCAGCCAGGCCCAGCAGGACGAGTGGCTCGACCCGCTGCTCGACGGCCGGATCCGCAGCGCGTTCCTGATGACCGAGCCGGCAGTGGCGTCCTCCGACGCCACCAACATGGAGCTGCGCGCGGTCGTCGACGGCGACGAGATCGTGCTCAACGGTCGCAAGTGGTTCTCGACCGGTGTCGGCCACCCCGACTGCGAGATCTTCATCGTGATGGGCCTGACCGATCCCGAGGCCGACCGCCACCACCGCCACTCGATGGTGCTGGTCCCGCGCAACAGCCCCGGGGTCAAGGTCGAGCGGCTGCTCTCGACGATGGGGTTCTTCGACGAGCCGCACGGCCACGGCGAGGTCTCGCTGACCGACGTTCGGGTGCCGATCGGCAACTTCGTGTCCGGTCCCGGCGAGGCGTTCGCGATCGCGCAGGGCCGGCTCGGACCCGGTCGGGTGCACCACTGCATGCGGCTGATCGGGCTGGCCGAGAAGGCACTGGAGCTGGCCTGCGAGCGCGGCACGTCCCGGATCGCCTTCGGCAAGCAGCTGGTCAACCTCGGCGGCAACCGGGAGCGGATCGCCCAGGCTCGGATCGCGATCGAGTCGACCCGGCTGCTCGTGCTCAACGCGGCCTGGAAGCTCGACGTCGGCGGCCCGATGAACGCGATCAGCGAGGTCTCCCAGATCAAGGTGGCCGCACCGCGGATGGCCCTCGACATCATCGACTTCTCGATGCAGATCCACGGCGGCGGCGGACTGACCGACGACTTCCCACTGGCTGCGGCGTGGACCGGCGCCCGGTCGCTGCGGTTCGCCGACGGTCCCGACGAGGTGCACCTCGGGCTGATCGCCCGCCTCGAGCTGATGAAGTACGGCGTCGCCCGATGACGCGCTCCCCCGACAGCCGACGGGTCCTCGTCACCGGGGGCGCCTCCGGGCTCGGCGCCGCCTTCGTCGCAGAGTTCCTGAAGCGTGGCGACCGGGTCCTGATCGCCGACCTGCAGGCGCCGGTCGACCCGGCGCTCGTCGACGGCGCCGAGCAGATCAGGCTCGACGTGACGTCGGACGGCGACTGGGCAGCGGCGCTCGCCTGGGTCGAGGAGCACTGGGGTGGCCTCGACATACTGGTCAACAACGCCGGCATCGCCGCTGGAGGCCGGATCGACGTCGTGGGTCTCGACGAGTGGCAACGTGGGATCGACATCAACCTGCTCGGCGTGGTCCGCGGCTGCCGCACCTTCGTCCCGATGATGAAGGCACAGAGCAGCGGCCACATCGTCAACACCGCCTCGCTCGCCGGACTGGTGCACCCGCCCGCGATGGCGCCGTACACCGCCGCCAAGGCGGGGGTCGTCGCCCTCAGCGAGACGCTGTCCTACGAGCTCGATCCGTTCGGCATCGTCGTCTCGGCGGTGTGCCCCGGGTTCGTCCGCACGCCGCTGGCGTCGTCGATCACCGGCAGCGACCCGGTCGCCAACAAGATCGCGGCGCGACTGATCGAGAAGTCGCCCTACACCGCCGCCCAGGTCGCAACCGCGGTGATGGCCGGCATCGACAAGAGGCAGATGGTGATCCTGCCCGACCGCGCCGCGCGGATCGCCGTACTCACCAAGCGGACGATGCGACCGCTCTACGACCGACAGCAGCGCGGCTTCGGGGCGCGGATCTTCGCAATGACCAACGGGACCGAGGAGAACGCATGAGCAAGGGAACGATCCTGATCACGGGCGCGAGCTCGGGCCTCGGCGAGGAGATGTCGCGGCAGTTCGCGGACCTGGGCTACGACCTCGCGCTCTGCGCGCGCCGTACCGAACGGCTCGAGGCGCTGCGGTCCGAGATCGTCGCCGACCACCCCGGCACTCGGGTCGCGATCAAGGCGCTCGACGTCACCGACGACGACGCCGTGTTCGCGGTGTTCAAGGAGTTCGCAGCCGAGCTCGGCACCATCGACCGGGTCATCATCAACGCCGGCCTCGGCAAGGGCGCGCCGCTCGGCACCGGGCGGTACGACGCCAACAGGGCGACGGCGATGACGAACTTCGTCGCGGCGCTGGCCCAGACCGAGGCCGCGATGGAGATCTTCCGCGCCCAGGCCGCCGCCGGGAAGAGGGGCCATCTGGTGATGATCTCCTCGGTCTCCGCGATGCGCGGCATGCGCAAGACGATCACGACCTACGCCGCCACCAAGGCCGGCGTCGCCGCCCTCGCCGAGGGCCTGCTCAACGAGAACGTCAAGGCCAAGGGCATCGACGTCTCGATCATCTATCCGGGCTACATCCGCTCGGAGATGAACGAGAAGGTCGCCCAGCAGGCGAAGTTCATGGTCGACACCAGGACCGGCGTCAAGGCGATGGTCAACGCGATCGAGAAGCGCAAGGAGAAGGCGCTGGTCCCGGCCTGGCCGTGGGTGCCGCTGGGCTTCGCCCTGAAGAACCTCCCGATGCCGGTCGTCCGGAGGCTCATGTGACCAAGTCGTCGCCGGCCGGCGTCGCCGGCGCGCAGGAGGTCCGCGAGGAGGACGCGTTCGACGTACCCGCGGTCCAGGCGTGGCTGCAGGACAAGGTGCCCGGGCGGGTCGCGGAGGTCCGGCAGTTCAGCGGCGGTTCGTCCAACCTGACCTACCTGCTCAGGATCGAGCAGGACGGCGGCGCGACCCGCGACCTGATCCTGCGCCGCCCGCCGGGCGGCACCAAGGCCAAGGGCGCGCACGACATGGGTCGCGAGCACCGGATCCAGGGAGCGCTGGCGCCGGTCTTCCCGTACGTCGCGACGATGCTCGGCTACTGCGACGACGCGTCGGTGATCGGCTCGGAGTTCTACGTGATGGACCGGGTCGCCGGGCACATCCCGCGCCGCGAGCTGGGCCTGGACCTCCCGCCGGAGCAGGTCCGCGAGCTGTGCACCAACGTGCTCGACCTGCTGGTCGACCTGCACTCGGTCGACCCCGCGGCGGCCGGGCTCGAGTCGCTCGGCAAGGGCGAGGGGTACGTCGCTCGCCAGGTCGGCGGCTGGACCTCCCGCTTCGGCAAGGTGAAGACCTGGAACGTGCCGTCGTGGCGCCGGGTGATCACGTGGCTGGACGAGACCCAGCCGGCCGACGTCCGCACCTGCCTGATCCACAACGACTTCCGTCTCGACAACGTGGTCTTCGACGAGGACGACCCGGTTCGGCCGATCGCCCTGCTGGACTGGGAGATGGCCACCCTCGGCGACCCGCTGATGGATCTCGGCTCGGCCGTCTCCTACTGGGTGGAGGCCGACGACGCCGCGCTCTACCAGCGGTTCCGGATGCAACCGTCCAACGAGCCGGGGATGCTCACCCGCCAAGAGGTCGTCGACTACTACTGCGCGCGCACCGGGATCGAGCTCACCGACGAGGAGTGGGCGTTCTACGAGGTCTTCGGGCTTTTTCGGCTGGCGGTGATCCTCCAGCAGATCTACTACCGCTACCACCACAAGCAGACCACCAACCCGAAGTTCAAGAACTACTGGCTCGGCTCGCACGTGCTGCACCGCCGGGCGCGCGCGATCATGCGGCAGGTCGGCCGATGACGGTGCACCGGTGAGGCTGATCTACCTGGTGCGGCACGGCCAGGCGTCGTTCGGGAAACGTGACTACGACCTGCTCTCCGACGTCGGGCACGAGCAGTCGCGGCTGCTCGGTCGCGCGCTCGCGGTCCGCGAGATCGTCCCGGACGTGGTCATCCGTGGGGAGCTGCGGCGGCACCGGGAGACTGCCGAGGGCATCGTCGAAGGACTCCGGGACGTCGGCGTCAGCCGGCCGGTGCCGGTCGAGGTCGACGCCGGGTGGGACGAGTTCGACTTCCAGCACGTCGTCGAGGTGCACAAGCCGCTCTACCGCTCCCGGACGGTCATGATCGCCGACCTGGCCCGCAGCCGGGCACCACGTCAGAAGTTCCAGGAGATCTTCGAGGACGCGACCGCACGCTGGACCGGAGGCGGGGCCGACGGCGACTACCGCGAGTCCTTCCCGTCGTTCTCGGCCCGGATCCAGGCGGCGCTGCTCGCGGCCGCGGGCCAGACGCACGAGAAGGGCACCGCGGTCGTCGTGACCTCCGGCGGTCCGATCGGACTGGCGGTCTCCCACCTGCTCGCCGGGGACGCGTCGCTGTGGGGGCAGTTCAACAAGGTCGCGGTCAACACCGCGGTCACGAAGATCATCAACGGCCGCAGCGGGCTCACCCTGTCGTCGTACAACGACCACAGCCACGTCGAGCACGACCGACGGCTGCTGACCTACCGGTAGACCGGTAGCGCCGCACCGGCTCAGGCGTCGGCCTTCTCGGCGCCGCGGCGCCAACGGATGCCGGCCTCGAGGAAGTCGTCGAGGTCGCCGTCGAACACCGCCTGCGGGTTGCCGCTCTCGTAGCCGGTGCGGAGGTCCTTGACGATCTGGTAGGGGTTCAAGACGTAGTTGCGCATCTGGTCGCCCCAGCTGGCCTGGACGTCGCCCTTGAGGTCCTTCTTGAGCGCCGCCTCCTCGGCCTTCTTGACCGCGAGCAGCTTGGCCTTGAGGACCACCATGGCTGAGGCCTTGTTCTGGAGCTGTGACTTCTCGTTCTGGCAGCTGACGACGATGCCGGTCGGGACGTGGGTCAGCCGCACCGCGGAGTCGGTGGTGTTGACGGACTGACCGCCGGGGCCGCCGGAGCGGAAGACGTCGACCCGGATGTCGTTCTCGTCGACCTCGACCTCGTCGGTCTGCTCGAGCACCGGGACCACCTCGACCGCAGCGAACGAGGTCTGGCGGCGACCCTGGTTGTCGAACGGGCTGATCCGCACCAGGCGGTGGGTGCCGGCCTCGACGGACAGGGTGCCGTAGCCGTAGGGCGCGTGGATCGCGAACTCGGCGGACTTGATGCCCGCCTCCTCCGCATAGGAGACGTCGTAGACCTCGACGCCGTAGTTGTTGCGCTCGGCCCAGCGGGTGTACATCCGCATCAGCATCTCGGCGAAGTCGGCGGCGTCGACCCCGCCAGCGCCGGACCGGATGGTCACGATCGCCTCGCGCTCGTCGTACTCACCGGAGAGCAGGGTGCGGATCTCGAGCGCCTCGACGGCCTTCTTGATCTTGCCGAGCTCGGCGTCGGACTCGGCGAGCGACTCCTCGTCGCCCTCCTCGTTGGCGAGCTCGACCATCAGCCCGAGGTCCTCGATCCGGGTCTTGAGCGCCTTGAAGCGGTCGACCTCGCCCTGGAGCAGCGACAGCCGGCCGGTCACCCGGGTCGCGTTGGCCTGGTCGTCCCACAGGTCCGGCGCGGCCACCTGCACACCGAGGTCGTCGATCTCACGCTGCATCGCGGGGATGTCGAGCACCTGCTCGATGGTGTGCATCGTCGCGGTGAGCTGCTTGATCTCGGTGTCGTACTCGGGGCCTGCCACAAGAATCAAGATTACGGGCCGTCGTACGTCGCGGCCATTCGCGGCCCCTCGACCACTGGCTCCTAAGGTGGTCCTGTGTCCACACTGCCCTCCCCCTGGCGCGGGCTCGTCGACGACGCGGCGATCTTCCCGCCCGGTGACCTCGCGCTCCCCGAAGCAATCGCGGCCCACGTCGCGCGGCGGGAGGAGTGGTACGCCGACCTGGTCGGACCGCTGGTCGTCAGGGACGTCGACGTACCCAGGGTCGACGCATCGCTCGCGGTGTCGGTGGTCCTGACCGGTGGCGCCGGCGCGGTGGCGGGGACCGCCACGGTCTGCGGGAGGTCGGCGGCGGTCCTGGCCGGTCTCGAGGTGGCCCTGGCCGATCCCGGCGACCTGGCAGGCAACGCCCGGCGGGTGGCGGCTGCCGTGACTGCCGCCCGCGCCGCGGGTGTGCTCGACGACGACGTCCCGGTCTACGTCGAACTGCCGCCCGCCGCCGCGACCGGGTCCTGGCTCGGCGCGGCCGACGCGGTCGCCGAGAGCGGCTTCCGGCTGAAGTTCCGGACGGGCGGCCTCAGCCCGGACGCGTTCCCGACGGCGCCGACCCTCGCGGAGTGGATCGACACGTCCCTGGAACGCGAGACCGCGTTCAAGTGCACCGCCGGCCTCCACAACGCCGTACGACACACCGCCCAGGACACCGGGTTCGAGCACCACGGCTTCCTCAACGTGCTGGTCGCCACCCGCCGCCTGTTCGACGGCGCGTCGGTCGTCGACGCTGTCGAGACGTTGGAGGAGCGCGACCCGGGGACGCTGGTCGCGCAGGCGACGGAGCTCGACCTGGCCGGAGCTCGCCGCTGGTTCACCTCCTACGGCTCATGCAGCGTCACCGACCCGCTGACGGACCTGGCGGCGCTCGGACTCCTCGACCAGGGATCTGCCTCTCCCGGATAAGGATCGGTCTCCCGGATGATTTGTGGCGGATTCGGTATCGCTGACGCCGATCTCGTTGCATCCTTGGGAGACGACCCAGAGGTGAATCCATGACAGCGCGACACCGCAAAGAGCCGGTGCGGACCGGCAGCGCCGTCAGGCGCGCGGTCGTGACGTCCGTGCTGGCCGCGGTCGCGCTCACCTCGGTCACGATCACCGCCGCCGCCGTGACCCTCACCAACGCCACCCCGCGTCCGGACCCGCCGGCCGCCGCCCCCGAGAGCGCCTCGACGGCACCGATCGACGACCCGACCCTGGCCCCGCCGGTCGAGGTCGAGGAACTCCCGATCGGCATCCCTGACATCGCGCTGGTGGCGGCCGACGGACCCCAGCTCAGCGAGGTACCGGATGCGGCGCTGGCGGCCTACCAGCGCGCCGCGGGTGTCCTCGGTGGCGCCGACAAGCAGTGCCATCTCGGGTGGACGCTCGTCGCCGCGGTCGGCCAGGTGGTTACCGGGCACGGCACCGCGGGCGACAGCGCACTGGACCGGAAGGGCGTGATGCGGCCGAAGTACGCCGGCAAGGCGTTGCGCGGTCGCGACGGCCGACGGGTCCCGGACAGCGACGCCGGCCGACTCGACGGCGACGGCCGCTTCGACCGCCCGGTGGGCCCGTTGCAGCTCTCCCCCGCAACCTGGGCCGTCGTGGGCGTCGACAGCGACGGCGACGGGAAGCGCAACCCGCACGACATCGACGACGCCGCGCTCGCGGTGTCGGTGCTGCTGTGCTCCGGCGCCGAGGACCTGCGCCGGCGACCCGGCCGGGTCGACGCCGTACGACGGATCAACGACGACCGGTCCTTCATCGAGACCGTGCTCGCCGTCGACCGTGCTTACCGCGTCCAGATGAGCGACCCCTACGGCTCCTACGACGTGGACACGGTCCAGGTGCCCTACGACCCGCCGATCCTGCCGACCGACCTGCCGATCGATGCCCGGACCGGCGTCCCGACCGACCTGCCGACGGCGCCCAGTCCCGACCCCTCCCCGACGGCCACCGACCCGGTGACCTGGGTCCCGACGCCTCCGTCGCCGACGCCGACCAAGCCCCGGGACCCTGACCGCCCCTGGCCGCCGTGCGCACCGGACACAACCGACCCGACCGATCCCGACCCGACCGGTCCGGTCGGCGAGCCGTCAGAAACGACCACGGCCGAGCCGACGGACCCCCCGACCGCCGAGCCGACCGCCGACCCGACCGCCGACCCGACCGATGACTCGACCGATGACCAGGCTGGTGGCAAGCCGGGTTGCGTCCCCGCTCCGGACGACCCGGAGGACCCGGACGGCAGCGGCGAGAGGGACGCGGACCCAGCCAACTGACAGCGGCTGCTACGGCTGCTACGACAGTTCCGGGCGTACGACGGCCGAGCCGGTCGCGCCCACGGTCGGCCGCTCCGGACCGCCGGGCAGGTCGAGCGGGAGCTCCACGGGCGCGACGATCTCGACCACGACCCGGTCGCCGCGGACTGCGACCGAGACCCGCAGGCCGGGGTGGGCGTCGTAGGCCCCCGCGGAGCGGAGGTAGTCGCGCACTGCCGCCCGGGCGACGCCCGCGCTCAGTTCGAGGTCGTCGTGGCCGAGACCGCCGGAGTAGACGTCGCGTCCTTCGGCGGCGGCGTCGGCGCCGTACAACGCGGCGCCGTCGGCGAGCGAGTCGAGGCTCTGCCGCTTGAGGTAGGCGGCGCCCGCGTCGACGACCACGACCACCAGCAGCAGGACCACGGCAGCGAACCCGATGATGATCACGCTGGACTGGCCGCGGTCGTCGTCCGCCGAGACTAGCCACCGTCGACCTCCTGGTAGCGGCCGATCGGCACCGTGTGCGTCGCACTGAGCGCGAATCGCGGCTGCCCACCGCCGAGGGCGTCGGGCAGCAGCGGCAGCTCGACGCGGGACCGGATCCGGACGGTGATCACCGACGTGCCGCTGTGACAGTCGTGCGGGTACGGCGTGCACGTCACGGTCACCTCCATCGGCGCCTCCGCGAGGCCCTGATCGGTGAGGGCGCGGCGGGCGACCGCCGCGGCCGCCTGCTCGCCGGACGCGTCGTCGGGCGCGAGCGCATAGGCGCGACCCGCGGCGCGCGCCGCAGCCGTCACGCCGAACGCGCCCTGCTGCACCTGCGAGACCGACAGCACGATCCACAGCAACGGCACCAGCAGCAGGATGCCGAGCCACACCAGCTCGACGATCGCGCTGCCGCGCCCGTCGCGCCCAGCCCGGTGCCTCACCCTGGTGCCTCCTCGACGGCTCGGCCCGTCACCGAGAACCGAACCCCTGGTCCTCCGATCCCGAGCGCCGGCACCTCGGCCGTGACCGTGATGGTGACGCCGGGCAGTCCGTCGACCCTGGCCTGTTCGACCCGGACGTCCTGCGCGAAGCGTCCGGCGATCGCTTCGTCGATCTGGGATCGGGTGCGGGCAACACCGTCGGCAGGGCCGCGGTCCGCAGTTGCCGCGTAGCGGGCGCCGTCGGAGGCGGCGGCCGCGAGCGTCGCCCGGACGTGGAGCACCAGCGCGACCTGCATCATGCCTGCGACGAGCGGCGCCAGCACGACCACGACGAGCACGAAGTCGACGACCGCAGAGCCTCGGTGGCCGGGACGCGGCCGGTCGGTCATTGCACCGAGTTGAGGGCGGTGCGGAGCATCCCGACCAGGGCGGGTCGGGCGAACGCGAGCAGGGCGGTGACCAGTCCGACCGACATCACGGTGATCAGCACCCAGCCGGGCACGTCACCACGATCGTCACGCGCTCGTAGCCGTACCGAGCACCACAACCAGATCGTGTGGAGTGGGTCCATGAAGGTTCCTTCCCGAGGCGGATTCGATGGTGGAGGTTCAGGGCGCGGCGAGCGAGAGTCCGACCAATCCGGGCCAGAACGCGAAGACGACGGTCACCGGCAGCACGATGAAGACGACCGGCACCATCATCAGGATCTCCCGGCGCGACGCCTGCTCGATGAGCTCGCGGCGGCCGGCTTCGCGGACGTCACCGGCCTGGGCGTGGAGCACGTCGGTCAGCGGGGTGCCGCGTTCGACAGCGACCGCGAGCCCGTGCGCGAAACGCGCGACGATCGGCACCCCGGTCGTCGACGCCAGTCGGTCGAACGCATCGGCGACCGGCTCTCCGGTGCGGATCGCGGCGAGCACCGCGGCGAGGTCCGAGGACAACGCGCCCTGGGAGCGGCGTACGACGCGGTCGAGTGCGGGCACCGGTCCCTCGCCCGCCGCGACCGCGAGCGCGAGGAGCTCCGCGACGGTGGGGAACTCCTCGACCATGGCCCGTTCCCGCTTGCGCACCTGGGCCGTCAGGTGCTGGTCGCGGGCGAGCACGCCGCCGACGATCCCCAGCCCGCACAACAGGACGAGGGGCAGCGGGTTTCCAGGACGGGAGAGCGCGCTGAGGACGCCGTACGCCGCGGTCACGGCGAAGCAGACCAACCCCCACACCACCTGCTCGGCCCGGAAGTCGTGCACCGTGCGGTCGAGGCCGGCGCGGGCGAGCCGGCGGCGTACGGAAGGGGCACCGCCGAGGACACGCTCGACCAGGTTGGCCGCAGACCTGAGCAGCGGCGCGGCCAGAGCGTCGGTTGCTGATCGCGGCTCGTCGGCGCGACCCGGCTGGACCGGATAGGTGGTTCTCAGGTCGCGGACGTACGGCAGGACGCGTGCCTCGAGCTGCGGACGGCGTACGGCGACCACCCGCGCCGCGGCCAGGAGCAGGCCGAGCGCTGCTGTTGCGCCCAGCACCCCTCCCCAGATCGCCGCTGTCATGCGAGGATCCGCCGCTCGGTCGGCAGCCGGCCGATCCGCATCATCAGCCGGTAGGCGAACACGCAGGCCGCCGCACCGGTGACCAGGACGATCGCCCCCGTCGCCGACCGGTAGCGGGTGATCACCTCGGTCTGGAAGGCCATCAGCAGCAACACCACCCAGGGCGCGGCGACGGCGAGTCTCGCCCCGTTGACAGTCCACGACTGCCGTGCCTCCAGTTCGGAGCGGGTGCGGAGGTCGTCGCGGAGATAGCTGGACAGGTTGCGGAGCAGGCGACCGAGCTCGCCTCCGCCGACCTCACGGGCGACCCTCAGCCCCTCGATCACCCGGTCGCCCACCGGGTCAGCGAGCCGGTCCTTGAGCCGGTCGAGACAGTCGCCGAACCGGCCGGACACCTGGTAGTCGAGTGCGAACGCGTCGAAGGCCGGGCGCAGCGGCTCCGGCCCCCGGACTGCCAGCGCGGCCACCGCGTCCGGCAGGGACATCCCGGCGCGAACCGCCGAGGTCAGGTCGTCGACCGCCTCCGGCCAGACCTCGGCGAACTCCCGGTGCCGTCTGCGCACCCGACCGCCGACCGTTGCGATCGGGAGGTACGCCGCCAGCACACCCAGCACGACAGCCAACGGAGCCGTCCGCGAGACGGCGAGTACGACGAGGCACGCGACCACGCCGACGGAGGCGCACAGGAGCAGCATCGAACGCGGCGACACCGTGCCCATGCCGGCTTCCCCGAGCATCCGCTCGAGCCGACTCTGCTTGCGCACCGCCGGTCGGGGTGCGCGCGGGGTGGCGAACGCGGACCAGATCAGCAGGGCTCCGAGCCCGACCCCGAGACCGACCAGCGCGCCCATGTCATTCCGCTTCGTGGAGCAGGCGTCGTACGTCGATGCCCACCCGGTCGTAGTGCTCGGCGCGCGGCGGCATCCCGATCCCCCGCCGAAGCCGACCGTCGCGCAGCTCGAACACCGGCTCGCACTCGATGATGTCCTGCTCGGTCCGCCCAGGCACGGCGACGATCTCGGTGACCCGACGTACGCCGCGATGATCGATCTCGAGGTGGACCACGAGATCGACGGACGAGGCAACGGTCGGCACCACGAACCGGGCCGAGATGTTCTCGCCTGCGAGCAGCGGCAGGGTGCACGTCTTCGTCAGCGCCTCCCGCGCGCTGTTGGCGTGGATCGTGCACAGGCCGGGAAGCCCGCTGTTGAGTGCAAGGAGCAGGTCGAGAGCCTCCTCCGCCCGGACTTCGCCGACGATGATCCGGCTCGGTCGCATCCGCAGCGACTCCTTGATCAGGTCGCGCAGCCGGATCTCACCGGTGCCTTCCAGCCCGTCTTGTCGCGTCTGGAGTGCCACCCAGTCGGGGTGCGGGAAGTTGATCTCGAAGACCTCTTCGACCGAGACCACCCGCTCCCCGCCAGGGATCGCGGCCGCCAGGCAGTTCAACATCGTGGTCTTCCCCGCTTGGGTGCCTCCACTGACCAAGATGTTCAAGCCGGCGCGGACCGACGCCTCGAGGAACAGTGCGGCCGATGCGCTGAGGCTCTGGAGATCCACCAGCTCCGAGAGCCGGGAAGCGCGGACCACGAACTTGCGGATGTTGACTGCCGAGAACCCACGGCTGATGCCTTCGAGCACGACGTGGAGTCGGTGCCCCTGCGGCAGCATCGCGTCCACGAACGGGCGACTCAGGTCCACCCGCCGCCCGGTCGTCTTCAGCATCCGCTCCACGAGGTCGGCGACCTGGGCCTCGGTGAGCATCAGGTTGGTCAGCTCGTGCCGCCCGTTGCGCGCGACGAACACCCGGTCCGGGCTGTTGATCCACACCTCTTCGACGGTCGGGTCGTCGAGCAGCGGCTGCAACGGCCCGAACCCCGACACCCGGGCGACCAGCTCGGCCACGGTGCCGTCGACGTCGGCGACCGGCGCCACCATCCCGGTCAGGCTGCGGTCGTCGTGGTCGCGCACCAGGGTCTCGGCGAGCCGGCGTACGGCGCCAACCTCCCGCTGCGGATCGAGCCCGTCGCGTCTGACGGCGGCGCGCAGCGCTTCATCAAGGTCGCCGACCAGGGACGGTGACGGCGGCTGGGCTGGCTGCAGCATGGCCAAGACGACTCTCCCGAGAATGAGATCCGGCGGCCCCTGAACCGTAGGCGACTCAGCCGTGGAACGCGAGAGGGTGCGACGCGCCTGTGGAAATTGCGTGGGTTGCGCCGAGCACACCTCAGCCGGCGGTGTAGTGGCCGGACCCGACCCTGCGAGCGCTCGCCGCTGCAGGTGACGCGGCCAGTCCGGCGCCGACCAGGCATCGGGCGTCCAGGAGGCCTCCTGCGAGGTCGCGCGCGCAGAGGCGCGATTCAGTGAACGCTTGAAGCCTTGAAGCTCAGCCGAAGTCGCGCGGGACCGAGGTCTGGCCGGCGTGGTTGCGGCCCCAGCATGCGAGCACGCCGGTGGTCCGGACTCCGCAGCTGTGGTTGGCGCCGGCCTCGACCGAGGCGAACCGTCCCGAGGGCGGGGTCGCTTTGCCCCAGCTGCCGGCGCCCCAGCATTCGATGGTGGCGTCGGTGGCCAGTGCGCAGGCGTGGTTGCCGCCGGTGGTGATCGAGGTGTAGGTGCCGGTGGGGGCAGTGGACTGGCCCTTGTCGTTGGCACCCCAGCACTTCAGGGTGCCGGCGGTGCGCAGAGCACAGCTGAACGCGCCGCCAGCGGCAACAGTGGTGAAGGTCCCGGCAGGCACGGTGGCCTGACCGTTGGCGTTGTTGCCCCAACAGGCCAGGGCACCGGTGGTCCGCACACCGCAGCTGTGAGTTCCGCCCGCCGAGACCCCCACAAACGTCCCGGAGGGGACGGCGGTCTGGCCGTTGGTGTTGTTGCCCCAACAGGCCAGGGCGCTGGTGGTGCGCACCGCACAGCTGTGGGCGCCACCGGCCGAGACGGTGGTGAAGGTGCCGCTCGCTGCGGTGGCCCGGCCGTTGGTGTTGTCGCCCCAGCAGGTCCCAGCACCGGTGACCCGCACCGCACACGCGTGGGACTCCCCGTCGCTGACCATGGTGAACCGGCCCGAGGGAGAGTCCGAGACGATCCCGTCACCGTCGGTGCCCCAGCACACGATGCCGCTGTTGGGTTGGACCCCGCAGCTGCTGCTGGTCCCGGCACTGATCCCCGGCCGCCCGAACACGTCCTCAGGCGCAGTGGCCTGACCTAAGCCGTTGTAGCCCCAGCAGGTGGCGGTGCCGTTGCTGCGCAGCCCGCACGTGTGGTCGGTGCCGGCGGTGAGGGTGGTGTAGGTGCCGGCCGGGACGGTGGTCTGGCCGTAGGCGTTGAAGCCCCAGCAGGTGGCGGTGCCGTTGCTGCGCAGCCCGCAGGAGTGGTAGCGCACCGGCGGTCAGGGTGGTGTAGGTGCCGGCCGGGACGGTGGTCTGGCCGGAGCCGTTGTTGCCCCAGCAGGTGGCGGTGCCGTTGGTGCGGAGCCCGCAGGTGTGGTCGTCGCCGGCGGTCAGGGTGGTGTAGGTGCCGGCCGGGACAGTGGTCTTGCCGAAGCCGTTGTGGCCCCAGCAGGTGGCGGTGCCGTTGGTCCGGATCCCGCAGGTGTGGTATGTAGCCGGCGGTGAGGGTGGTGAAGGTGCCGGCCGGGACGGTGGTCTGGCCGTCGGTGTTGAGGCCCCAGCAGGTGGCGGTGCCGTTGCTGCGCAGCCCGCAGGTGTGGTTGCCGCCGGCGGTCGAGGGTGGTGTAGGTGCCGGCCGGGACGATGGTCTGGCCGTCGCTGTTGTAGCCCCAGCAGGTGGCGGTGCCGTTGGTGCGCAGCCCGCAGGAGTGGAGGCCGCCGGCGGTAAGGGTGGTGAAGGTGCCGGCCGGGGCGTTGGTCTGGCCATCGAACGTTGTAGCCCCAGCAGGTGGCGGTGCCGTTGCTGCGCAACCCGCAGGTGTGGTGATAGCCGGCATCGAGCACCCCGGCCAGCGCGTCGGGAGCGACCGTGGTCACCGTCTGCCCCGCCCCGCCGGTCGGAACCGCCTGTGCGGGCGACCCCGCGCCGACCGATGCCAGGGCGACCAGAAGGCCGCAGCCAAGACTGACGAGGAAGACAAGCAACCGACGTACGTTCATGATCAGGGCTCCCGACTGGCAGGCGCCCGAGCGGGCGCAGCGCGCCACCGGTCACGTTAAGCCTCGAGCAGACCAGAACCCGCGTGAACGGGAAAGATTTTGCAGTCAGCATCAGCGGCTGTGGGGCGGTGCCCTGGCCCTTGTCGTTGGCACCCCAGCACTTCAGGGTGCCGATGGTGCGCAGATCACAGCGGAGCGCGCCGCCAGCAGAGACGGCGGTGAAGGTGCCTGCCGCGGCCCCGAACTGGCACCGGCACGCTCGACTACGACATCTTCGTCGACCCGCCGGCAGGATCGTCCGGACGATCAGTTCTCGATCGTCGCCTTCCACAGCTCGACGCCGGTGGCTGGAGTCGACTCACGGTAGTAGAGCGTGCCCTGGAAGTCGACGAGCGCGCTCGGCAGACCGTCGCCAGCGGGTCCCGCGGGACCGACCGGGATGGTGCCGGCCGCGGTGCCGTCGGACCGAACCAGTTGGTCGTAGGTGGTTGCCGGGGGTGACGGGTTGTGGAAGGTCCGGGCGTAGAAGAACAGGTAGCCGTTGACCACCGTGAGCTCGGTCGGGCAGCCGGAGCCACCGTTGAAGATGTCCTTGACCAGCACCGTGCCGCCGTGCGTGCCGTCGGACTTGTAGAGCTCGCAGTCGTAGTTGTTGACGCCGCTGAAGTAAAGGATCCCGTTGTATTCGGTCAGCTCGCGCGGGTCGGTGTGGTGGGCGAGGTTGACGTTGCGGACGAGGCGGGTGCCCGCCGTGGTGCCGTCGGACTTGTAGAGCTCGCGGTCACCACCGACGTCGGCGCTGAAGAAGAGGGTGTTCCCCACCGCCGTGAACTCGGTCGGGTTGCTCGGTACGCCCGGATCGCGATCGAGATCGCGCAGCATCTTGGTACCAGCCGCGGTGCCGTCCGACACCCACGGCTCGCGGTTGTACGACCCCTTGTTCCCCGTGAAGAAGAGCTTGGACCCCACCACCAGCAGATCGTTCGGGATCATGCCGACGTTCGAGACCCGAACGGTGCCGGTCGGCGTCCCGTCCGTCCGCCAGAGCCGGGTGCCGTTCTGCTGGGTGGCCCGGAAGTAGAGCTCTCCGGCATACGCCGCGAGATGCCCAGGATTGCTGGAGTCGCCGATGAAGATGTTCCGCACGCGAACGGTGCCGGAGCCGATGCCGTTGGACTTCCACAGCTCGCGGTCGCCGGCGTTGTCAGAGGCGACGAAGTAGAGGATCCCGTTCGCCTCGGTCAGGTCGGCGGGCTGGCTGCTGCTGTTCGGCGGCGCGGTGGTCCGGATGTTGCGGACCCGCGTGGTCCCCGCACCGGTGCCGTCGGATTTCCACAGCTCACGGTCGCCCGCGCTGTCCTCGGCCGTGAAAGATAGCGTCGAGCCGACGGCGGTGAGCTCCAAGGGGGTGCTGCCGGTGGCCCCAGGGACGATGTTCCTGACCAGGCTCGTGGTGCCGGCCGCCGTGGTCTTCCAGAGCTCGCGGCCGTACGTCGGGTGGTCGGCCGTGAAAAACAAGGTCGATCCCACGACGGTGAACCACTCCGGGACGCTCGGGTACACCCCCGGAGCGATGTCCCGCGAGAGGCTGGCATGGACGTCGCCCGGAGCCGCGGTGGCTCCCGGAGCGAGCACGGCGAGAACGATCGCGACCGCCGCTGCCGCGGACCGCCGGTAGAGACGACGCATCCGACGTACCGGCACGGCCCTCACCACTCTCAGTCGTGGCGCCCGAGAGGTCGCGGGAGCTGCGACAGCGCCGGGAGAGAGCGTAGGCCCCCGACCCGGCGCTGTCCGGCGATCGGGCAAGTCGGCCCTACCTATCAGACCGGGCCGTCGGGCAGCTCCTGTGGAAGGAATCCGGCGTTGTCCGCTTTCGGCTCGGCAGCCGACGTGCTTACAGTGCTGGGGTGGTTCTCGGCCATGAAGACTTCTCTCACCGCAGTCAGCCTTGCTTTCCGGCCGACGATCAGGTCCGGGACCAGCCGCCAACGGGTCGCAGGGGGTTCGTCGCCCGGCCGACGGGTGACTACCTCTACTACAAGCGGTTCATCGAGACCGCCGTCCGGACCAACGCAGAGCCGTCACCCGAGCTGATCGAGAACAACAGGCGGCTCGCAAGCTGGGAGGCCTACCTCGGGGTCGCCGAGGTTTCGTCCTTTCCGGTGCGGGTCTATGCGGCGATCACCGACCTGTGCAACGCGAGGTGCACGTTCTGCTCCTACGCAACGGAGAACGCAACGGGTCGTCGCATCGAGCTGGCGGACATCGAGCGTGCGGACTGGCTGAAGTTCGTCGAGCGTTTCGATCCCAACAGCGCCCTCGGCGAGCCGCTCGTCCACCCAGACATCGCCGGCATCCTCGAGGCCGTACGGCGGCAAGCTCCCTTCATCAAGCTCGGCATCACGACCAACGCGTCGCTTCTCAACGAACGAGTTATCCGCGCTGTGGTCGGTCACCTGAGCGTGATGACGGTGTCGCTGAACGCCGCGCGGAAGGAGACCTACGAGGAGGTGATGCAGCCGCTCTCGTGGGACCGCACCCTCGGGAACCTGCGACGGCTCGCCGAGGAGAAGCGCCGCGCGGGCGCCCGGTTGCCCCAGGTCCACGCCAGTGTCGTGGTGCATCGCAACGTCCTCGACGAGCTCCCCGAGTTCCCCCGTGTCCTCCGCTCGGTGGGGATCGACACCATGCGCGTCCTGGTCATGAGCACCCCACCTCCGATCGCCAGCCGCCCGCTCTACACCCAGGCGGACCAGATCCATCACGAACCGGCCCGTGCGAACCAAGCGCTGCGCGACCTCCAGGCTGAAGCGGACCGCCACGGCGTACGCGTCCTCCATCCACCGCCGGTCCTGGCCGAGCACCCGACAGGTCACGAGACCGCGGGCGAGGAGAGCGCGGCAACCGATGTGTCCCGCGAGTTCCTCGACGACGTCGCCCAAGGCAGAGAGCCGTTCTGTCCCCGTCCTTGGCGGACGCTGAAGGTGACCATGACCGGGCAGACGAAGATCTGCTGTGACTTCTTCACCAGGCTTCCCGACTTCGACTGGCCGGCCGCGAAGGACTTCCATCGCCCCGACGGGATGTGGAACCACTCGTTCATGCAGCACCTGCGCAGGACGATGGGCATGCCCGACGAGGTGCCCTACTGCACCCTGTGCCTCACCAAGGACAAGCGCAGCCCGGCCCACTCCGAGCAGCGGGCAGATGCCAGGCGAACGAGTGTTGCGATCTACCGGACCTTCGAGGAGGCGGCACTCGCCGAGTGCTACCACGGCAGCTTGGGGACCCACGATCGGCTTCCGGAGTTCGTGCTCCCCGTCGAGAACGGCAAGGGACTGCGTCCCTTCGCGCGCGACGCCGGGCACTACCGCCGGTTCATCCGATCGCGACACCTGTTGCAACGCGGCCGGGTGCTTCAGGTCGGCGCGTCGGC
The DNA here is from genome assembly GCA_963756795.1 of uncultured Actinomycetota bacterium. GTDB lineage: Bacteria > Actinomycetota > Actinomycetes > Propionibacteriales > Nocardioidaceae > Nocardioides. The sequence continues at coordinate 725,529 of CAVWPK010000011.1, forward strand.
ACCGGCGATGTCCGCATTTCTCGCGGAGGGGAACGATCACCTCACCATCTCCGACCAGAACCAACGCGAGCTCGGACAAGCGCGCGACGTCTGCACCTCCTTCGATCTCGAGTCGCATCCGGTCCGTGCGGACCCCCACGCGACCTTGCCGTTCGGCGACGACGAGTTCGACGCGGCGTTCGTCGAAGGTCCCACGTTGCACCGCACGGATCGTGGGCGGCTCCTTGCCGAGGTCGGACGAGTCGTCCGCGCGGGCGGAACCGTCCACCTGCACCGCGCTCCCGCGGCCGGCGCACTCCTGCAGCGCGCGACCCAGGCGAAGGGCGATGAGCTCGAGCAGATCCTCGCCGTGCTGGCCGCAGGCACAGCCCACGATGGCATCTTCAACTTTGTCACCGGCAACGATCTGCGCCGCATCGCGCAGCGGTGCGGACTGAGGCTGGACGTCTCCACCCGCGCGAGCCAACACTGGCTGCCTCCAGCCATCGAGAACTCGTTGCGACACGAGTCAGCGGAGCCAGAGCTCCAGCGCCTGGCCGCGCGATGGGCCGTCTCCGCGACCGCAGGCGGCCCACCCGTACTCGAGCAGGCCGTCACCTTCTCCACCATCGTCGCCCCACATCCGCCGAACCCATCGGGTGCACCTTCGGACGTCGCCACCTCGTCGGCGGTCAGTATCGGCATGCCCCACCGCCGCGCCGACCCGTAGGTCTCCTTGGCCGAAACCGGGTCGCAGCTCCCGCGAGATCGGCAACTCCGCCGGCGCCCAGACCTGCCGACCCTCAGCGGAGCAGCGCAGCCTGCCACTGCTCGACGCTGCCGACGGTCAGCCCGACCCCGCCGCGCCCGGTCTCGACGACCAGCACCGGCCGGCCGTTCCAGTGGGTGTTGAAGGTCTTCTGGATCCGGGTGCCGGTGACCTCGGCGATCGGCAGCACGATGGTGCTGCCGAGCAGCGGTCGTACGACGAGCGTGGTCGGCGTGAGGACGATCCAGCTGGTGTTGCGGGTCCGCGGAAAGCTGCCGGTACCGCCGCGGTACTGGCCCAGCTCCGGACCGAGCTCGGCGTCGGGGTAGGCGGCCCGGAGCTCGGCGTTGCGGTCCCGGGAGGCGCGTCGCAACCCCCACAGCATCACGCCGACGAAGGCGACCGTCGTGACCAGGCCGAGGGCGCCGATCAGGACCACGAGGGCAGCGGTGCTCACCGGCGCATTGTGCCGGAGCGTCAGCCGGCGAAGAACCCCCACGAGCCGTTGGTCAGGGAGAGGTCGCCCAGCTCGACCTGCTCGCCGTCGGGACTCTCGACCACCACTCCGGTCAGCTCGGCGCGTACCGGCTGGTCCGTAGCGGTGCCATCGATGTGCGGGACCTTCCCGACGAACTCGAGAGTGCCCTCGACGATCTCCCAGGTCTCGTCCACCTCGGCCTGCGGGTCCATGATCACGTCGTTGCACCAGTTGGCGGCGAGGTGGGTGCCGACCCGCACCTCGGCGTCCCAGGCCGGATCAGGCAGCGAGACCGTGCGCCCGACCTTGCCGGCGTAAGTGTTGCGCTGGACGCTCAGCAACGTCTCCTGCGCGTCGTCGGCGATCGAGAACCCGTAGCCGCAGCTGAGGTCCTCGGTCAGCTCGACAGCTGCTAACCCGCTCTCCGACGGACCGGTGACGACGCCACGATCCCCGCCGACTTCATCGTTGCCGCACGCCCCGAGGGCGGCAACGAGGACGAACAGGGCGGCCAGCGAGGCCAGCGAGAGCAGTCGCGGTTTCATGCCTCCTCGGACGTGCGAACCGGGAGTGCGGTTCCCCCCAGGAGGACGACGAGAGAGGCCGCGCGCATCTGTGGGGGAACGCGCGGCCTCTCCCTGCCTGGAGCCGCGTCAGGGCGCGGTGAGCTTCAACGTGACGTCCTCGATGTGCCAGTTGGTGAACAGGGAACTGTCCTCAGCGGTGTCGAACGACAGGTCGAAGGTCGTGCCGGACAGGCCGGACGGCAACAGTCCCGTCACCTTCACGTAGGCCTTCGGACAGGGGCCACCACACGAGGAGGTCTTGACCGCATCGAGGTTGCTCCGCGTGAACAGCGTCGTCGCCCCGGCCCTGACCGTCATCGAGTCGAAGACTGTCGTGGTGGCGCTCTCCTGGGTCAGCGACCAGACGTAGAAGGTGACCCGCGCCTTGCAGCCGGCCGGCACGGTCACCCGTTGGGTCAGGGTGTCGATCCGGGTGCCGAGGTGGTTGGTGGTGGAGCCGTACCCACCCAGCCACGCGTGCTTGACGCCCGACTTCGAGACGGCTGCCCCGTGCGGCCCGATCTTGCCGCTGAAGGCGGTCCACGGCGCGTCCGTCGGGAGCTCGAAGTCGAAGTTCCCGAGCCGCTGCCCAGAGCACGCCGTCGATGTCGGGCTCTCCACCTGGAGGGTGAACCAGCCGGTGCCGACCGCTCCGACGTCGTCGGTCGCTGCCACCTGCACAACCCAGACGCCGGCGGTGTCCTTGTTGAGGGTGCCCGCGACCTGACCCGTGCTCGTGTTGACCGTCAGGCCGGGGGGCAGCCCGGTCGCCGACCAGGTGTACGGCGTCGTACCGCCGGTCGCCGTCATCGTGAACGGCGTGATCGTCGAACCTGCCGTCGCCGTACGGTTCCTGGCGTTGGTGACCCGTACCGCGGGAGAGCCCTTGGTGCACGTGGGTTCACCGCCCTGGGCCGGGACCGACACGGCGGACCAAGCCGACCTGACCCGGCTGAACTCCGTGCACTTCGCCTGCCCGAAGAGGTTCCGGGCGGCGATCAGCGTCCAGAGCCGGTAGTTCGGGTAGGACGAGGCGGTGGTCTTCATCAGCATCGCCGTGTAAAGGATCTTCATGACCTTCTTGATGCCGATGCCGAGCTGGGTGGTCGCGTCACAGGTGGGACTTGCCGGGCCACTGGCCGGATTGGTGCCCTGGGAGGCGATGTAGAACCAGTGGTCACCCGGACCGGCGTTGGCGTGCACCTGGTTGCTCGAGTCCATCGCCGGCGAGTAGCAGTTGGGGTGGCCCTCCAACGACGGGTTGGACATGTTCCGGATCTCGCCCGAGCCGCCCAGGTTGACCTCCTCGCCGATGAGGAAGTCACGCACGTCGTGCGGTGCTGGTTGGTTGTCGAACCACTCCGCCGAGGTACCGAACGCGTCGGCGATGAACTCCTGGGTGCTGCCGCGGGAGATCCCGCCCGGGGTGTGGTGGTCGACGCCGTGGCCGAACTCGTGGGCAGTGACGTCGAGCGCGGACACCCACTGACCCGACGGGTTGTGGCCGAACAGGACCTGGGTGCCGTCGTAGAAGGCGTTCTGGTCGTCGAGGCCGACCCGGATCGGCAGCCAGCCGTTGGCGCCGTCCATGCCCTCGCGGCTGAGCCAGCTGGTCATCATCTTCTTCATCTGCTGAGCCGCATAGAGCGCGTCGACGCAGCCGGTCTCCCGGGTCGCCGGGTTCCCGTCGCCCCACACGTCGTCCGGACCCGAGAACGTCGTGTTGGTCGCCAGGTCCTGGCAGGTCATCGTGGGCGCGGTCCTCATGGTCATCTCGAAGGTGCTGCCGACCCTGCGGGTCTGGATCGGCACCGGGTTGGGACCGGACCAGCCCGCATTGCCGTCGCCGTACAGGACGTGCTCCTGGGTCTCCAGCACCTGGCCGTTGTCGGCGTCGACGTAGACGTCGAGGCGCGACGGCTTCCCGGCCCGACGTCCGGTCGCCGTGGTCCGCCACGCCAGGTCGGACTTCGACCCACGCTGTAGGACCACCAGCTGGCTGCGGCCGAGCCGAGCGTTGTCGACCCTGCCCGCCGCCCTGCTCCGCGCGGACGAGGCCGTCACGGCGGGCTCGACGTCTGGCAGGCTGACCTTCCCGGTCTGGGCGACGCTGGTGTAGACGACGTTGCCGCCCCCGTCGACGACGACGACGAAGTCACCGCCGATGACGGGCAGGCCGCGGTAGGTCCGCTCGTAGGGCACGAACCTGAGCTGGTCGGACCGCAGCGTCGGCTTGGCCACCGTCTTGTCGTAACGGCTCAGGTGGAGCTGAGGGACCCTGGCTGCGATGACGCCCGCCGCAGCCTCCTCGGCCACGGCGTCGCGGTTCGGCCTGGGTGCCCGGTCCGTCGCTGACGAGGTCGACGGGGGCTTCGGGGGCTTCGGGTCGTCGGCAACAGCCGGACCGACCGGGACGACAGTCAGGGCTGCGGCGACGGCGAGGATCGTCGAGGCCACCAGGGAGCGAGCGGCGAACATGCCTCGCATCGTCCTCCGGAGCCTGGCCGGCCGCAGCCGAATCCGAAAGTCCGGGCCGCGGTCAGAGCAAGCGGCGTACGGCGTCGCGCAGCGCCTGCTCCGGGTCGAGGCCACCCGCCCGGGACTCCGCGACGAGGGCGAGCAGTCGGTCGCCGAGGTCGTCCGAGTCGGGCGCCACGGCTGGCAGGCCGGCCCGGTCGAGGCGATCCAGCACCTTGTCGGCATACAGCAGGGCCGGCAGAGCGGGCGGCAGCCCGTCGGTGACGCCGACGACGCCGTCACGTCCCTTCTCGGCCGCCTTGATCGCCTCCCACGCCTCGGTCACGGACGCCGCGTCCGCGGGTGGACCGGCGGACTGGCCAGGCGGACCGTAGACGTGGGGGTTGCGGCGGCGCATCTTGGCGGTGATGTCGCGGGCCACGTCGTCGAGGTCGAACTCCCCCGCCTGCTCGGCGATCGCCGCATGGAAGACCACCTGGAGCAGGAGGTCGCCCAGCTCCTCGCGCAGGTGCGCCCAGTCGCCGGTGACGTCCCCCGAGTCGATCGCCTCGAGCGTCTCGTAGGTCTCCTCGAGCAGGTAGCGGGCGAGGGACCGGTGCGTCTGCTCCCGCTTCCACGGACACTCGGCCCGCAGCCGGCGGATGACCGCGACGAACTCCGCGAGCGCGTCGTCCGCGGGAGACTCCATGGCGTGGGCGGGCGTCAGCCCAGGGGGACCGGCGGCGCGACCTCGGGCCGCTTGCCGCACAGCTCGTCGTCGGGAAGCTCCTGCAGCTCATCGTCTGTCGGGGCCTCGACGACGGTTGCCGCCCCGTCGCTCACCGGCACCGAGAGCTGCCCGCCTGCGGGCACGAACTCCGCGCCCTCGAGCTTGACGTCGAACCGCGGGTTGATCGCGATGTCGTAGTCGGCCGGGTCGGGCGCTTCGTCGGCCCCGACCTCCTGGCGGACGGCCGAGGAGTAGACGAATGCGTCGACGTAGGACGCCAACGGTTCGCGGTCGTCCTCGTCGACGTCGTCCCACCCGGGGGCCAGCTCGAGGCCCGGGTCGGGCGCCGTGACGTCGATGTCCCGGTCCTCGGCGTACCGCGCGTCGACCAGGGCAGTGACCCACGCCTGCAGGATCTGGGCCTGCGCGAACGACCGGCTGGTGCCCACGGCAGCAGGGTCGGCTGCCTGGAGGGTGCACAGACCGTCGACCACGGCCGTGAGCTCGTCGAGCGTGATCTCGGCGTCCTCGACCTGGGCCGCGATGCCGGGCTGAGGGCCGTCGCTGCCGATGACGTTGCTCGCACAGCCGGTGGCGACCAGGGCGAGGCCGATCGCCGTCACCGCGGCGGACAGGGGGCGTCCGACGTACTTCACGCTCGGGTCCTTCCTTTGCTGCTCGGCTAGCTGCTCGCGTCGATCACGGTGTCGATCACGACGCGCGCCCATTCAAGCAGGGCGATGCCTTCGAGCGGACGCCCGGTGGCTCCCGGGGTGCCGGGGCGTGGCACCAGGATCGACTCGACCTGGGTCTTCACGATCGACTTGGGATACATCCGCTGGAGGCGCACCACCCGGGAGTCGGGCAGGCTGACCGGCGCGAACCGGACGTTCTTGCCGAGCACCGTGATCTCCCTCAGGCCGGCCTGCCGCGCCCGGGCGCGGAACCGGGCGACCAGCATCAGCGCGGCCACCGGCATCGGCGGGTCGCCGTACCGGTCGTCGAGCTCCTCCTTGATCTCGTCGACGTCGGTGTCGGAACGGACCTCGGCCAGCCGCTTGTACATCTCCAACCGCAGCCGTTCGCTCGGGATGTAGTCGTGCGGCAGGTGCGCGTCGACCGGGAGCTCGATCCGGATCTCGTCGAGCTGCTCGGACGCCCCGTCCGGCCCGTCGCGGAAGTCGCGGACCGCCTCACCCACCAGCCGGACGTAGAGGTCGAAGCCGACATCGGCGATATGGCCGGACTGCTCGCCGCCGAGCAGGTTGCCGGCGCCCCGGATCTCCAGGTCCTTCATCGCGATCGCCATGCCGCCGCCGAGGTCGGAGTGCTGGGCGAGGGTCGCGAGCCGCTCGTGCGCCGTCTCGGTGAGCGGCTTCTCGGTCGGGTAGAGGAAGTAGGCGTAGGCGCGTTCGCGGCTCCGGCCGACCCGACCGCGCAGCTGGTGCAACTGGCTGAGGCCGAGGGTGTCGGCGCGCTCGATGATCATCGTGTTGGCGTTAGAGACGTCGAGGCCGGACTCGACGATGGTGGTGCAGACGAGTACGTCGAACCGCTTCTCCCAGAAGTCGAGCATCACCTGCTCGAGCTGGTGCTCACCCATCTGGCCGTGGGCGGTGGCGACCCGCGCGTCCGGCACCAGCTCGCGGAGCTTGGCGGCGGCCTTCTCGATCGACTGCACCCGGTTGTGGATGTAGAAGACCTGGCCGTCACGCAGGAGCTCGCGTCGTACGGCGGCAACGACCTGCCGGTCCTCGTAGCCGCCGACGTAGGTGAGCACCGGGTGCCGCTCCTCGGGCGGGGTCGTGATCGTCGACATCTCACGGATGCCGGTGATCGCCATCTCGAGCGTCCGCGGGATCGGGGTGGCGCTCATGCTCAGCACGTCGACGCTGGTGCGGAGCCGCTTCATCTGCTCCTTGTGCTCGACGCCGAACCGCTGCTCCTCGTCGACGATGATCAGGCCGAGGTCCTTGAACCGGATGTCGGGGTTGAGCAGCCGATGGGTGCCCACGACGATGTCGACGGTGCCGTCGGTCAGGCCGGCCATCACCTCCGCCGCTTCCTTGTCGGTCTGGAAGCGGCTCAACGCCTTGATCACCAGCGGGAACCCGCTCATCCGCTCGGTGAAGGTCGACAGGTGCTGACTGACCAGCAGGGTGGTCGGCACCAACACCGCGGCCTGCTTGCCGTCCTGCACGGCCTTGAACGCCGCCCGCACCGCGATCTCGGTCTTGCCGTAGCCGACGTCACCGCAGACCAGCCGGTCCATCGGCATCGTGCGCTCCATGTCGCCCTTGACCTCGTCGACCGTCGTGAGCTGGTCGGGAGTCTCGTGGAACGGGAACGCGTCCTCGAGCTCGCGCTGCCACGGACTGTCCGGCCCGAACGCATGCCCCTTCGTCGCCTGCCGGGCCGCGTAGAGCTTGATCAGCTCGGCCGCGATCTCGCGGACCGCCTTGCGGGCGCGGTTCTTGCGCTTGGTCCAGTCACCTCCGCCGAGCCGGTCGAGGCTGGGCTGCTCGCCGCCGACGTACCGCGTCACCTGATCGAGCGCGTCGGCGGGGACGAAGAGCCGGTCCGGAGGAGCACCGCGCTTGCTGGCGCCGTACTCCAGGACGAGGTACTCCCTGGTCGCCCCGTTGACCTCGCGCTGCTTCATCTCGACGAACCGGCCGACACCGTGCTGCTCGTGGACGACGTAGTCGCCGGAGCTGAGCTCGAGCGGGTCGATCTGCCGCTTGCGTCGGGTCGGCATCGCCCGCATGTCGCGGGTCGACGCCTTCTGGCCGACGATGTCCTCGCCGGTGAGGAGCACCAGGCCGCCTCCGTCGACGGCATCCATGGCGAGACCGTGGGCCAGGTTCCCGCAGGTCACCGTGACCACGTCGGCGTCCGGTCCGGTCCCGGCCGGCAGGTCCTCGACCAGCCGGGCTGGTACGTCGCGCTCCCCCAGCGCCTCGACCATCCGTTGCGCCGGACCGTGCCCGGTGTGGAGGACGACGACCCGCCGTCGTTCGGAGCGCCACTGAGCGATGTCGGCGAACGCCTTCTCCACATCGCCCCGGTAGGGCTCGGTCCGGCGCGCCGAGATCAGGCCGGCATCGCCCTCGTCGTCCAGGCCGAACGGCGAGAACGTCCACCAGGACCGGCCGTGCTCGAGGGCGTGGGAGCGTACGTCGGCCAGCTCGCGGTAGGACGCAGCCTGCAGGTCGATCGGGGCCTGTCCGCCGCCGGCCGCGGCCGCCCAGGAGGCACCCAGGAACTCCTCGCTGGTCGCCACCAGGTCGTGGGCGCGGGCGCGGGCCCGCTCGGGGTCGAGGACCAGCACGTAGGTGTCGGCCGGCAGCAGGTCGACGAGCAGCTCCAGCTCGTCGACGAGGGCCGGGATCAGCGCCTCCATGCCCTCGACCGCGATGCCCTGGGCGAGCTTGTCGGTGAACTCCCGCAGCTCGGGGTGCTCGCGGCCGAGGTCGGCGGCCCGGGCCCGCACGTCGTCGGTCAACAGCAGCTCGCGGCACGGCGGTGCCCACAACCGCTCCAGGCTCCCGATCGTCCGCTGGTCGGCGACCGCGAACGACCGGATCTCCTCGACCTCGTCCCCCCAGAACTCCACCCGCAGCGGGTGTTCCTCGGTCGGCGGGAAGACGTCGACGATGCCGCCGCGGACGGCGAACTCGCCGCGGCGCTCCACCAGGTCCACGCGGGAGTACGCCGCTCCGACCAGCCCGGCGACGACGTCGTCGCGCTCGGCTGCCTGTCCCACGGCGAGCTCGACCGGGCTCAGGTCGCCGAGTCCCTTCACCTGGGGCTGCAGCAGCGAGCGCACCGGAGCGACCACGACCGACAGCGGCCCGGTCGACGGCCCGCCGGTCGAGCCGGTCGAGCCGATCGAGTCGCTGGGGTGGCAGAGCCGCCGCAGCACGGCCAGCCGGCGGCCGACGGTGTCGCTGCGCGGGCTCAGCCGCTCGTGCGGGAGGGTCTCCCAGCTCGGGTAGTAGCCGATGGTCTCCGGGTCGAGCATGTCGCCCAGCTCGGCGACCAGCTGCTCGGCCTCCCTGGTCGTGGCGGTGACCGCGAGCACCGGCCGGCCGGTCCGGGCCAGGCCGGTGACGAGGAAGGGACGCAGCGGCTCGGGCCCGGTCAGCTCGTGGGCCGGGAGGCTGCCGTCGGCCGCGTCTGCCATCGCGGCGGCGAGCGCCGGATCGGCAAGGACGAGGTCGGCGAGTCCGGCAAGGTTCACGGGGGGCGAGTGTACGTCGGCGGATCTTGTCGGACCCTCCCTCCCAGGGGGGTCCTGCGCTTAGGGTGCGAACGTCGGCCTTCGCCGACAGAACTCAGGGATGATCCGGAAGAACGTCGGGAGAAAACGATGGAGTCGTCGGCCGCACGATCCAAGAGCCGCAGGAAGTGGCTCGGAGCCTTGGCAGTGGCTGCGGTCGCGGTCGCGGGCATGGGGATACCTGGTCCGTCGGACGGCGCGCCCGCCCGTGCCCCGGCCGGGCAGGCGGATCGGTCCGGTGACGCATCTCAGCTGGCCAACTACGACGTACGCATCCTGGGCGGTGACCGGCGTGCTCGTGCCGACGCCCGGCAGGTGCGCAGCAACGGGAAAGCGGTGACCCGGCTCAGCCGCAGCATCGGCCCCGGTGCAGACATCGACATCGACCCCCTGACCGGGACGCCCGACCAGGTTGCCGGGCGGACCGCCCTCACCGGCCCGAGCAGCCGCTCCGCCGGATCCGTGGCACTCGACTACGTGCGAGCCCACCGCGCCGCCTTCGGTCTCGACCGGGCCGACCTCTCCACCTTCGTGAAGGTCCGTGAATACACCGACCTGCACCGGATCACCCACGTCTACTGGGCCCAGCAGATCGCCGGCGACCGGGTGTTCGGCAACGGCCTTCGTGCCCACGTCGACCGCCGCGGCCGACTGATCTCGGTCCAGGGCGCACCGGTCGCCGGTCTCCGCACGCTCGCCCGCCGAGCCCCAGCCCCACGGATCGGCCGTACGGCCGCCATCCGTACGGCGGTGGCCGACGCCCGGCTCGCGAACGCCGACCTGCGCCCCGGCGCCAGCGCCGACCGGGTCTGGTTCCTCACGCCGAGCGGGCTGCGCCCCGCCTGGCTGACCTACACCGAGCCCGGCTCGGCGGCGGCCTTCGAGCACGTCATCGACGCGGTCTCGCGGGCGACTCTCTACCGCCGCTCGACCATCAGCTTCGACGGCGGCTCCGGCGACGCCTTCGTCCATGAGTTCTACCCGGGCGCGACCGGTCGCTCGTCCGGCGGCCGCCTGCACCACGTCAACTTGATCAAACGCGGGTTCCTGCTGCCGAAGGCGAACTTCCCCAAGGGCAAGTACGCCACCGTGTGGCCGGACCTCAACGACGACAACCGGCGCCAGCCCCGCGAGACGACCCGGCTCCCCCGGAGCCGCAAGCAGGCGTTCCGGATGCGGCTGAAGGCGTTCCCCACGGCACCCGGCGAGCTGCGCTGCACCCGCAGCTTCGTCTGCACCTGGGATCCGAGCCAGGCCGGTTCCTGGCGGAAGAACATGGCCCAGGACGCGATTGAGGGCCTCTACCTGACCAGCAGGTTCGCCAAGTGGCTCGCCCGGGCGCCGTTCGGCTTCGACCGCCGGAGCGGGAACTTCACCCGCAAGGACGGTGACCCGATCGACCTGAACGCGATCGACGGTGCGGACACCGCCGACGGCTTCCCTGACGGCGACCACGTCAACAACGCGAACTTCAACACCCCGCCCGACGGGCGCAGACCGCGGATGCAGATGTACCTCAACTTCAGCCCGTACCTCGCGGCGAGCTCGAGTGACGACTTCCTCACCCTCGCCCACGAGTTCACCCACGGCCTGTCGAACCGACTCGTCGTCAACTCCAACAACCACTCGACCCTCAACAGCTACCAGGGCGGGGCCATGGGCGAGGGGTGGAGCGACTTCTATGCGTTCGACTACGCACTGAAACGGGGCTACACGACCGACACCGACACACCGGGAGAGCTCAGTCTTGACCTCTACCTCGCCAAGGGCGCCGTCGTCACCCGCACCGAGGCGACCGACTGCGGGCTCGGCGAGGCATCGCCCCGGTGCGTGCAGATCGGCACCGGCGACGACGGCGGCTACACCTACGACGATGTCGGTGACGGCCAGCTCGGCACTCAGGTCCACGCCGCCGGGGAGGCCTGGGCGCAGACGCTCTTCGACATCCGGGAGCGACTCGGGCACCGGGTCACGATGGCTGTCGTCACCGAGGGCATGCGGCTGTCGGCCGACGACCCGTCGATGCTCGACATGCGGGACGCCATCCTGGCTGCCGACCAAGCGATCTACGGCGGCTCGCACACCGCCGCGTTGTGGCGGAAGTTCGCCGACCGCGGCTTCGGCTTCTACGCCGGATCGGAGGACGGCGCCGACGCGGCTCCCGCGGCCGACTTCCAGACGCCGCCACCGCCGGGCACACCGACCGGACGGATCGCGGGGACCGTGACCGACGGCGACGGTGACCCGTTGGCGGGCGCGGTAGTCCGGATCAGCGGCCGCAGCGAGTACTCCGACGTGAGTGACGCGGATGGGAAGTACAAGATCTCCGGCGTCGTCGCCGGGACCTGGCCGAAGGTGGTCGCCACGCTCGACGGCCACGAGCCCGACTCGGCAGCGGTCAACGTGGTCGGCGGCCAGCGGACGGACTTCAACCCCTCGCTACGGCGCGACTGGGCGTCGGCCAGCGGTGGCGCCAGCATCGACAGCTTCACCGGACCCGACTACACGTTCTACGGTTGCGGCCCGATCAACGCGATCGACCTGTCGCACGGCGCCGGCTGGGGCAGCGAGACGACGGCCGACGGCTCGCCCGCGGACAGCGAGGACGACGTCGACCCGAAACAGATCGTGATCGAGCTGCCGGAGCAGATCACGGCGACCGGGTTCGGCGTCAACCCGACGGCCACCTGCGGCGACCCCGGCAGCGCGTCGACGGCGGGCTACGAGATCTACGTCGCCGAGACACCGGCCGGACCGTGGGGATCGCCCGCCGCCGAGGGGACGTTCACCGTGGCCGACCGGGGCACCATGGTCGAGATCCCGCTGGGGGCGCCGATCCCGGACGTCGGAGCGGTCAAGTACGTGATGGTCTCCCCGCAGGTGCCCGACTGGAGCGGCTGCCCGTTCGACTACGCGGGCTGCGTCTACATGGACACCACCGAAGTCGCTGCCTACGACGACTAGCAGGTCAGCCGCCGCCCTCGGTCGGGTCGACGACCCGGCCGAGGAAGAGCGGGGTGCCGTGCTCGACGTCGTGGACGGCGAAGAGGAACGGCCGGTCGACGTGGAACGGCTGGGTCATCGGCGCGCTGGTGACGCCCATGACGGCGGCGGTCGCGGCCGCCGCTTCGGTGCCCTCCTCGTCGACCGCGATGAAGCCCTGGTGGAGCACGGCGGAGATGAACAGGTCGAGGTCCTCCCGGGTCATCGGACTGAAGTCTGCGGCGCCGGGCGCGAACGCGGTCGGCATCCCCAGGCCGGTGAGCACATCGGCGAGCGGAACGCTGGTGCGGAAGGTCCACTTCGGCAGCTGCAGGTCCAACTGAGCTGACCGGCCGCCCGCCAGCATCGCGGGCAGCCCGCCGTCGGCCACCTGCTCCTCGACCTCGCCGAGCCGGCCATCGTCCGGCAGCACGATCGTCATCGCGAGCCGGTTGCCCGCGTAGGGGATCGTCGCGGCCTGATAGCCGGTCCCGCTGCGGAGCAGGCCGCGGACCTGAGCGCCGGTGCTGTGCATCATGTCGGTCTCGACGGTGCTGCCGTCGGCACGGTGGAACGGACCGGGTGCAGTGAACTGCTGGTCCAGCGGCACCTCCCACGGTGCTTTGAGGTAGATCGCGTTGACCAGCACCAGCCGGGTCAATGTGTCGAGGACGCCCTCGGGGATGAGGTCCTCGATCCGGTCGTGCGTCTGCTCCTCGACCCAGCCGTTGATGAGCGTCCGCGCATCCTCGTGGGCCGTCTCGAAGTCGACGAGGCGGACGCCGGCGCCGTACTGCTCCGCGAGCGGGTCGAGGAACCCGGCCTCCCAGTCGACGCCCTGCTGGCCGAAGAGCTGGTTGGCGGCATCGAGCTCAAGCTCTGCCTTGCTGCCGTCGGCGCGTTGTTGCCGCCCGGCGAGACCCTCGACGTGAGCGGTCAGTGCGTTGAGCCCGGCGTGGAACCGGTCGTCGGCGCCGAGCACCCTGCGCATCTCCTCCGCCGTCGTCCCGCCGGCCCCGTTGAGGGTCATGCCGAGTGCGACCGCGATGGAGTACGGCGACAGCACCAGGTTGGCGTCGCCCGGCAGGGCGCCGTACACACCTCCCGCGAAGCGGTGCATCGCAGCGACCACACCCGGGATGGCCCGGGGGTCGCCGGGCGCCCGGTCGACATCGGCGCTCACCAGCTCGACCTCGCCGCCGCCACTCACGTCGCTGCCTCCTCGTTGCCTGCCCTCGTCGGTGCCGCACGCGGCCGCCAGCGGTGACGCCAGGGTCGCCAGCGCGGCGAGTCGGAACGCGTCCCTACGAGTGATCATGCCTGTGTGACGCATGCCGGGGGCCGTTCGGTTCCCTCAGGCCGACTCGGCCGCGGCCAGGTCGGCCTTCCACTCGCGGAACGCCTCTTCGGAGCGGCCCCTGCGCCAGTAGCCGGAGATCGAGACGTCGTCGCGTGGCAGACCCCGCTCACGGACCAGGTAGGGCCGGATCTCGTGCATCACTGCCTGCGCCTCGCCGTGCACGAACGCGTGCACGCGACCCTGGCGCCAGGGCAGGGCGCGGACGGCGTCGGCCAGGCCGCGCTGCTCCGGGTCGGACCGGTAGAGCCAGGTGACCGCGACCTGGTCGGGGGCGGTGAGCGGCTGGACGTGGGTCGGGGCCTCGACCTCGATCACGACGTATCCCACGGCGTCGGCCGGCAGCGCGGCCAGCGACTGCCGGATCGCGGGGATGGCGGCCTCGTCACCGGCCAGGAGGTGCCAGTCGGCACGCGGGTCCGGGGCGTAGGCGCCGCTCGGACCCCGCACCGCGATGGTGTCGCCCGGCAGCGCGGTCGATGCCCACGGTCCCGCGATCCCCTCGGTGCCGTGCACGACGAAGTCGATCGCGAGGGTCCCGGCCACCGGGTCCGGGTCGATCACGGTGTAGGTGCGCATTGTCGGCCGGGTCCCCCGCGCGAGCAGGTCCTGGGCGTCCACCCCCGGAGGGGCGAAGATCAGCTTCACGTAGCGGTCGGTGTGGTCGCTGCCCAGGAACGCCGACAGGTCGTCGCTGTGGAAGTGGACCCGGACCATTCCCGGACTGAGCTGCTCGCTCGCGGTGACGGTCAGGGGCGTGATCGGCTTGGACACGCGCTCGACTCTAGTTAGGCGCCGAAGCGTCGTTCCCGGAGGGCATAGGCGCGGATCGCGCGCAGGAAGTCGACCCGCCTGAAGTCCGGCCAGTAGGCCTCGCAGAAGTAGAACTCGGACTTCGCGCTCTGCCACAGCAGGAAACCGCCGAGCCGCTGCTCGCCGGAGGTGCGGATCACCAGGTCGGGGTCGGGCTGACCCTTGGTGTAGAGGTGGTCGGCGATGTGCTCCACGTCGATGATCCCGGCCAGCTCCTCCAACGACGTGCCCTTGACGGCATGCTCCTGGAGCAACGACCGGACGGCGTCCGCGATCTCGCGGCGTCCGCCGTACCCGACGGCAACGTTGACGATCATCCCGTCGACGTCGGCGGTGAGCTCGGCAGCGGTTTTCAGCCGGGCAGCGGTCTGGTCGGGCAACAGGTCGAGCGCCCCCACCGGGTTGAGCCGCCACCGGCGCTGGTCGGCGAGGCTGTCGACTGCCTCCTCGATGATCTCGAGCAGCTGGGCGAGCTCCGGGGCCGGCCGGTTGAGGTTGTCGGTCGACAGCAGCCAGAGGGTGACCACCTCGATGCCGATCTCCTCACACCAGCTGAGCAGGGGCTCGATGTTCGCCGCCCCGGCACGATGGCCTTGCTCGGTGTCGCGGCCGACCGCCTTCGCCCAGCGACGGTTGCCGTCGAGCATCACACCCACGTGCTTGGGGAGGTTGTCGGGCATCCGCCGCAGGACCCGGTTCTCGTAAGCCGGGTAGAGCACTCGGCGCAAGCCCCGCTTCCAGTCGACCACCCGATGATCGTAGCCACCCGGACGTTCGGGTCGAGGTTCTTCCGTCGTGGTTGCGGGGACTGACACGATGGCGGCGACGACGCAGACCTGACCCCTTGAGAGGAACCCACGATGACCGCGGCAGCCTGGCACCCGGACCCCACTGGCCGACACGAGCTCCGCTACTGGGACGGGACCCAGTGGACCGAGCACGTCTCCGACAGCGGGGTCCAGTCGACCTCGCCGCTCTCCCCGCCCGCGGAGCCCCAGGCCGAGTACGGCACGCACGCCGCGGCGACGCCGGAGGCGGAGACGCCCACCGCCGATGAGGGCACCACCGGGGGCAACAACGGGGTCGCCGCCGACCGTCCGAACGGAGCGATGGACGAGTCGCCGGCCGACGACGCGTTCATGATGGAGACCCGCGTCGTCGGGTCCCCGCTTGGTACGGAGCAGCCGGCCGCCGCGCCGGTCGCGGAGGCAGCCGTTGCGGAGGAGCCGGTGACCGAAGGGCACCGGGCGGCGGACCCCTACGCCGGCCAGTCGTACGCCGCCACCCCGGTGGCCGCTCCTGCCGCGCAGCCCGGCTACTCACCGATGCCCGGCATCTCCGGCGATCTCGTCGACGGCCGGTTCTCGGAGAAGGAGACTGGCCCGGGGCCGACGCTGCAGAACAGGAGGCTGCTCCGCGTCCGGGTCGCCGAGCCGTTCATGGCCCGGCAGGGCGCGATGGTGGCCTACCAGGGCCAGGTCAACTTCGCCTATCAGGGCGGCGGTGCCGGCAAGTTCCTCAAGAAGGCGCTCACCGGTGAAGGGCTCTCGCTGATGCGGGTCGAGGGTGCCGGCGACGTGTTCCTGGCCAACGGGGCCGAACACGTCCACCTCCTGCACCTCAACAACAGCGGCATCTCGATCAACGGCGCCCACGTGCTCGCCTTCTCTGCCAACCTCGACTGGAACGTCGAGCGGGTCAAGGGCGGGAGCATCGCGGCGGGCGGGCTCTTCAACACCACATTGCGCGGCAGCGGCTGGGTGGCGATCACGACCGACGGCGAGCCCGTCGTGCTCAATGCCGCAGAGGCGCCGACCTTCGCCGACACCGACGCCATCGTCGCCTGGTCGATCGAGCTCCAGACCGCGATCAACAAGACATTCACCGCCGCGTCGCTGATCGGGCGCGGCTCGGGTGAGGCGTTCCAGGTCGCGTTCGGCGGTCAGGGCTTCGTCATCGTGCAGCCGTCCGAGGGTGCGATCGTCCCGCCGCACAGCCACTGAGGTCCCGTCACGCTCGCCAGACCGCTGGTTGAGGTGCGAGCCGACGAGTCTCGAAACCAAGGCGGTCTCGGCCCGGAAGCGGCCTCGCGCCGCAACCACCGGGATCAGCGTGCGCACCGTCACGTCGAGGGGTTGCCCGGGGCGTTGGCTTCGACCGATAGCCTTCGCTCCATGAACCAGGCACTCCACCACGCGAACGAACGCGTTCGAGCGGGCCTGGAGCAGATCGGCGACGAGATCCGCGAAACCATCGCCGACGTCAAGCCGAAGCTTCGCGGATGGCTGCACGCAGGCTCCACGCCGCTGATCCTGGCAGCCGGCATCGTGCTGATCTGGCTGTCGCCGACCGTGACCACCCGGGTCGGCTCCACGCTGTTCGCCTTCACCGCACTGCTGCTGTTCGGCGTCTCCGCGGTCTACCACCGTGGGACCTGGTCACCGCGGGTGTGGCGGTTCCTCAACCGGTTCGACCACGCCAACATCTTCTTGCTGATCGCCGGGTCCTACACGCCGTTCAGCCTGATCCTGCTCGACGGAGCGCAACAGGTCGTGCTGCTGTCGGTGGTGTGGACCGCAGCCGTGCTCGGCATCGTGTTCAAGGTGTTCTGGCCCTCCGCGCCGCGCTGGCTGTCGGCGCCCATCTACATCGCAATGGGCTGGGCCGCGGTGTTCTTCATCCCCGCGTTCTTCGACGGCGCCGTCGCGCTCGGCCTCGGGATCGGCGTCGCGATCTTCGTGCTGATCGCGGCCGGCGGCGCGCTTTACACCCTCGGCGGGCTGGTCTACGGGTTCCAATGGCCCGACCCGTCCCCGCGCTGGTTCGGCTTCCACGAGGTCTTCCACTCGTTCACGATCGTCGCCTTCGTCGCGCACTACGTCGGCGTCTCGCTGGCGACGTACTCACTGCGCTGAGTCAGTACGACACCTCAACCAGGGGTGCGGGCGAGCAGCACCAGCACCTCCAGGTGTGCGGTCTGCGGGAACATGTCGAGCACCTGCGCCCGAATCGGCGCGTAGGAACGCAGCAGCTCGAGGTCGCGGGCCAGCGTCTCCGGGTTGCAGCTGGAGTAGAGCAGCGCAGCAGGTCCAGCTTCCTCCAGCCGGGTCGCGAGGTCGGTGCCGAGGCCGCGTCGCGGCGGGTTGACGACGACCAGGTCGGCGCGCTGCTCGAGGACGTACGACGTCGCGTCCCCCGTCACGAACCGCACCTGCTGTGCTGACAGGCCCGCGGTTTCCCGACCGCGCTCTGCAGCCGCGACCGCATCGGCGCTGATCTCGACCCCGGTCACGGTCCGCCCAGGCGAAGCCAGGTGCAACGCGAACCCTCCGACCCCGCAGTAGAGGTCGTGCACCGATACCGGGGCGAGGTCGTCGACCCAGTCCCGTGCCGTGCGGTAGAGCGCTGCCGCGACGTCGGTGTTGGTCTGGAAGAAGCTGCGCGGACCGAGCTGAAGGGTCAGTCCGTTGACCTGCATCGGCAGCGTGACCTGCTCGGTCAGCACCACCTCCCGCTCACCCTCCAACAACGCCGCGTGAGCGGGCTGGACGTTGAGGGTGACGACCCGCAGCCGGGGCAGGGCCTCGGTCAGCCACGGGAGGTGCTTGCGGATCCGCGCCTCGGCCTCGGTGGACCGCAGCACCCAGCGCACCATCAGCTCCCCGGCCGGCGACTCGGTGACCAGCACGTGCTTGAGCTCGCCGCTGCGCGTCGGGACGTCGTACGGCGGCAGCGCGGCGCGGGTCACGAACGCAGCCAGGACCGGCAGCGCGGCCCGGATCCCCGGGGTGTGCAACGCGCAGTCCCGCAGGTCGACGGCGCCCCGGCTGGCGTCCCACAACCCGAGGGTCGGCTCGTCGGTCGTCCCACCGATCACCATCTTGGCCTTGGTCCGGAAGCCCGACTGGACGCTGGGCACCGGCGCCAGCCACTCCGGCTCCGGCCGCTCGCCGAGCGCCACCCGGACCAGCTCGCGGGTGGCTGCGTGCTTGGCGGCGAGCTGCTCGTCGTACGGACGCTCCAGCCAGGTGCACGATCGGCACTCGAACCGGTCGTAGTGCCCACACGCGAGCAGGAGACCGGTCACCCGCCCATGCTAGGAGCCCTAGGCTGCCGCCATGGCAACCGTGCTGGTACGGCTGGAAGCGGAACCGGTGCTGACCACCCTCCACCAGCTGCGGGAGCGGATCGGCGCCCGGTTTCCGGCGCGCGGGCTCTACGCCGTCTCCGGCGAGCTGGTGCAGCTCGCCGACGAGGTGGTGACCAGCGCGGCTCGCCAGCGGGGCCGGCTGCGCGTCGTACGCCTCGCCTCGCGGGCGTCGATCGTCGTCCTGGTCGCCGCCACCGTCGTGGTGCTGGGATTCGCCAGCCGGGCGGCGATCGTCGACGGCGGCCCGGCGCACGACATCGAGTGGCTCTCCCTGCTCGAGAGCGCGGTCAACGACCTGGTGTTCGCGGCGATCGGCATCTGGTTCCTCTACACCGTCCCGGAGCGACTGCGCCGCTCGGACTCGCTCGCGCTCCTCCATGAGCTGCGCTCGCTCGCCCACGTCATCGACATGCACCAGCTCAACAAGGATCCCGAGCGGCTGCGGTCGACGTTCACCCCGACGTCGGTGAGCCCGGCCATGGAGCTGACCTACGAGGAGCTCGAGCACTACCTCGACTACTGCTCCGAGCTGCTGAGCATGGTCGGCAAGACCGCCGCGCTCTGCGCCGAGGAGTCCCGGGACTCGGTCGTCCTGGAGACCGTCTCGACGATCGAGACCCTCACCACCGGGATGTCTCGCAAGGTGTGGCAGAAGATCTCGGTCCTCAACGAGGTGAGGCGCTCAGCCGGGCCGGTCTAGCCTTTCTTGTTGCCCCTCTTGTTGCCCCTCTTGTTGCCCCGCCCGTAGAGCGCGTTGACAAGCTTGCCGGCCCGCTCCTCGTCCTTGGCCGTACGGCGGAACGTGGTCAGCGCCAGTGGCGGCTTGAACCGCTGCCGGGTGATCGCGTGGGAGTAGGTGAACTCCTTGAGACCGTCCGGTCCGTGGATCCGTCCGAAGCCCGACTCGCCGACGCCGCCGAACGGCAGTCCCGGCACGCCGGCGAACGTGATCACGCCGTTGATCGCCGTCATCCCGGCGCGCAACCGCTCGGCGGTCCTGACCGCGCGCGCCTTGCCGAAGACCGTCGAGCCCAGGCCGTAGGCGGTGGCGTTGGCCTTGGCGACCGCCTCGTCCATGTCGCGCACCTTGGTGACGGTGACCGTCGGGCCGAACGTCTCCTCGGTGATCGCCGCGGCATCGTCGGGGACGTCGACCAGCACGGTCGGCTGGACGTAGCGCTCCCCCACCGACTCGGGTCCGCCCACCACGGCGCGCGCTCCACGCGCGATGGCGTCGTCGATGTGACGCCGAATGATGTCGATCTGCGCGGGCATGGTGATCGGGCCGAGCTGTCCGCCCGGCTCGGCCGCGAGGTCCTTGGCCTTGCCGGTCAGCTCACGGACGAAGTCGTCGTAGACCCGCTCGTGGACATAGACCCGTTCGACACCGGCGCAGGTCTGGCCGGCGTTGGACGCGGCTCCCCAGATCGCCGCGTCGGCCGCGGCATCGAGGTCGGCGTCCTCGTCGACGATCATCGCGTCCTTGCCGCCGGCCTCCATCAGCACCGGCGTGAGCGTCTCTGCACACGCCGCCATCACCCGGCGCGCGGTGGCGGGCGAACCCGTGAACGCGACCTTGCCGACCCCGGCTGCACACAGCGCGCCGCCGGTCTCCCCGAAACCGGTGACCACCTGGAGCACCGGACGACCGACCGCCTCCAGGAAGGACCTGGCCAGCCACTCGCCGATGCCCGGCGTGTGCTCACTGGGTTTGAACACGACCGCGTTGCCGGCGGCGAGCGCATAGGCGATCGAGCCCATCGGCGTGAAGACCGGGTAGTTCCACGGACCGATCACGGCGACCACGCCGAACGGGCGGTAGGCGACGCTGGCCGCGTTGTTGGCCATCATCAACCCGGGTGCGACGTTGCGACGTTTGAGGACCTTCGCAGCATGGGTGGCCGCCCAGTGCAGGTGGTCGATGGCGAGGCTGATCTCCAGCACCGCATCGCCGGCCGGCTTGCCGTTCTCACGCTGCGTCAGCTCGACGAGCTCGTCGAGGTGTTGCACGAGGTGCTTCTGCCAGCGGATCAGCCGCTCCTTGCGGCCGTCGAACCCGAGGCTCTCCCACCAGCTCGCCTCGATCCGGGCGCGGTCGACGACCGCTTCGACGTCGGCGGCGTCATGGATCGGGTGGGTTCCGAGCACCTCGCCCGTCGCGGGGTCGAGCGACTCGAACGTGGCAGCGGTCGTGGCAGCGGTGGTGGCGGCGGTGGGCACAACGGTCGTCATGGTCCGAAAGTACTGGGGCCCACGATTTCGCGCATCCGACCACAGTCGCAGACACCCTCGTCGTACCCTGTGAAAGTGGGGGCCAATGGGACGGCGGGGCTGACCAGACTGCTGCGCGCCGTTCAAGAGCTGTCGATGGCGAAACTGCTCGGCGAGGTGCAGCAGATCGTGCGCACGGCCGCGCGAGATCTCGCCGGTTGCGACGGAGCGACGTTCGTCCTGCGCGACGGTGACCGCTGCTACTACGCCGACGAGGACGCGATCGAGCCGCTCTGGAAGGGGCTCCGGTTCCCGATGGAGACGTGCATCAGCGGCTGGACGATGCTCAACCGCGAGCACGCGGTGATCCCCGACATCTACAGCGATCCTCGGATCCCGCACGACGCCTATCGTCCGACGTTCGTGCAGAGCCTGGTGATGACGCCGGTGCGGACAATGGATCCGATCGGCGCGATCGGCGCTTACTGGGCCGATCACCACGTGGCGACCGACGAGGAGGTCTCGCTGCTCCGTGCCCTGGCGGACGCCACCTCCCTCGCCCTGGAGAAGGTGTCGATCCATCGAGAGCTGGAGCAGGAGGTCGCCCTCGCACAGGAGGCCTACCGGCTCTCCCAGACCGACGAGCTCACCGGTCTGCTCAACCGACGCGGCTTCCTCGACCAGGTCGCCCGCCTTTTCGCCGAGCCCGCGCCGGCCCCCGGCGCGATCGCCTTCGTCGACATCAACGGGCTGAAGCAGGTCAACGACCTCGAGGGACATCCGGCCGGCGACCGGCTGATCGACACGATCGCGCAGACCATCCGGACCATCGTCCGTCCGGACGACGTCGTCGGCCGCCTCGGCGGAGACGAGTTCGCCGTCTTCGCCCGCGGCCTGGCCCCTGGTGCGTTGCTGGAACGACTCGACACGGTGCTGACGGTTCGCGCCAGTGTCGGCACGGCCGAGGTGCTGACTGCCGACGACGTGCACGACGCGCTGCTCCGGGCCGACGCCGAGATGTACACCGCCAAGCGGTCCAGGATGTCGACGCACTCCTAGCGGCACTCCTGGCGGCACTCCTAGCGGCACCGAGTCACTGGCCCGAGGTTCCGACCAGCAGCACCGTCAGCAGCAGGCTGGCCGCGAGCACGAGCGCGGTCGCGACCAGGCCGGCGATCGGCGTACGACGGGCGACCCGCTCCGCTACCTGGTAGATCCCCGTCACCGCGAGCAGGAGAACCGTCGCGTGGAGGAGTACGGCGAGCGCGATGCCCGTCACCGCGCCGGCGATCGCGAACCGCCCCCAGGTCAGGGCGAGCAGCAACGGGACCACGACCGCGCCGGCCAGCCCGCCGATCAGCTCCAACAGGAACCCGCGGTCCGCGCCCATCCAGGGCAGCCAGGCGACCACGTCAAGCAGGTCGAGCGTGGCAACGACGCCGAGACCCGCAACGACCAGCAGGCTGCCGACGGCGGCGACCAGGTAGCGCAGGTGCCGGGCCCGCGTCCAGCTTTCCGACCCGTTCCAGATCGTCCCGAGCGTGACCGCCGACCACACCAGCCACCGCCGGATCAGCGGGATGTAGCTGTCCCGCATCGCCCGCCGGAACACCAGGTCAGCTGAGACCCGGTCGATCGGGTGGGCGTCAGGCGGGTACCGGGTCGCGACGTAGTCCCTGCTGCCGACCAGGCCGTCATGGATCAACACGGCCGGCAGGTGCGTGCCGGTCCGCGGCACCAACCAGGTGAAGACGGCCGGGACCGAGGCGAAGTCGGTCTCGAAGGCACCGGGGTCGGCCGGCACCAGGATCTCGCCGTACTCCTCGTCGCGGTAGGCGATCCGCCGCATCATCCGGAACGCCTCCCGCGGCTGCCGACCCGATGCCGTCTCGATCCGCTCGAGCATGATCTTGGCCGGCAGGTCGGGGCGCGGGGCGGCGGGGGGCAGCCCTCCGTCGTAGAACGCCGAGGGTCGTGGGGTCGTGGTCCCGAGCACCATGGCTCGATTGTGACGCGTCCGGGCCAGCAACGAGGTCAGGCGCACCTGCCCTTGCCGACGGCAACCAGCCCGTTCTTGTCTCCGGTGGCGAACTCCCGCCTGCCCACGTTGTCGGCGAACATCAGCTCCTCGGACGAGGCGACGTGGTCGAGTCCCACCAGATGGCCGAGCTCGTGCAGCAGGATGGCGCGGCCCTCGCCGCCGTCGCCGAAGACGCCGTCCATCTCCTCGAACGCATCGCTGTCGAGCGTGACGCCGCCCGCGACGTAACGCAGCCACCCGCCCGGGTTGACCTCGACGGCGACGGCGCCGCCGATCCCGGCGACCTCGTCCTCGAGCTGCGGGACCTCGTCCTCGGTGGCCCAGGCGATGAGGACCGGTTCCTTGCGGCCGATCGAGGGCACGAACTGGCGGTCCCACTCGGGTCGACGGTCGGTGCGGCCGTCGTAGACGAACCTCAGACCGGTGAAGTGCGCGACCACCTCGACCGCCTCGTCGACGAACTCCTCGGTGTCGTCGGCATCGTCGGGTGCACCGTCGGGATTGATCTCGTAGTGGATCTCGTCGCACGGGTCCCAGCCCACGGGTTGGTCAGGATCGCCCGGCTGGTGCGCGAGGAACGCGTAGCTGCCACCGGGAGCCACGTCGGCCGGGTCCTCGAGGCGGTCCTCGCCGATGCCGACGAGCCGTCGCAGGGCGGCCGGTCCGTCAGCGGGGGCGAACAGGATGATCGCGGCCAGCACCACCACGCTGATCAGCAGTGCGACCCCCGAGCGCCACCTCTCGCTCAGCGGTCGGCTCATGGGAGAGCGTCCGGCGAGGTCACCGGCCGCTCGCACACGAACCCGCGGCACACATAGGCGGCCGGTCGGCCGTCAACGGCCGTCCGGCCGGCCAGCAGCGGTACGTCGTCCCGCGGCCCGTCGGCGACCACCACGACCGCGCCCGGGATCCGGCGCGACCGGTCGACGAGGGCGTCGCGATCCCGGCCGGCCGGGCCGACCACCGCCACCTCGAGCGGTCCGTCGAGCATGGTGTGAGCGGCGGCGAGGGACCATCCGGCGAAGCGCGGCGCGCGCTCGGCGAGCCCGGCGATCGTGGCGATCGCCTCCTCGGCCGCATCGCGGTAGCGGCCGTCCCCGGTCAGCGCGTGAGCGGTCACCAGGGCGTGGACGATGCTGCTGAACCCGCCCGGCGAGGCGTTGTCGCCCGGGTCCCGCGGCCTGGCCACCAGCGCTTCCGCATCGGCATGGGTGTCGAAAAAGCCGCCGTCCGGAGCGCGGAAGCCGGCGAGCGCATGGTCGAGCAGCCCGGTGGCGAGGGTGAGCCACCGTGCGTCGCCGGTCGCCTGCACCAGCGAAAGGAAACCGGAGGCGACGCAGCCGTAGTCCTCCAGCACGCCCGCGTGCGGCCCGGCCACTCCGTCCCGGGAGACGCGCAGGACCGACTTCTCGGTCGTCGGGCCCGCCGGGACCACGTGCAGGCCCGCGAGGAGCTCTCCGGCGGCGACGGCAGCGGCGACGTACTCCTGCTCGCCGAGAAGGAGCCCGGCGTCGCACAGGCCGCTGATGACCAGCCCGTTCCAGGCGGCGACCACCTTGTCGTCGCGGCCGGGACGCGGTCGCCGGTCGCGGGCCGCCAGGAGCTCCCGGCGGACGGCGGCGAGCCGGGCCCGCCCGTCGTCTTCGGACGGGTAGTGCCGCAGCTGCAGCGTGGAGGCGCCGTGCTCGAACGTGCCCTCAGCGGTCACCTCGAACAGGTCGGCCGCCCACCCGCCACGCTGCTGACCGAGCACTTCGACGAGCTGGGCCGGCGTCCAGGCGTAGTAGGCCCCCTCGACGCTCTGCCCGGTGACCGGGTCGGGGCTGTCGGCGTCGAGGGCGGACGCGAAGCCACCCTCGGCGGTGCCCAGCTCGCGGATCAGGAAGTCAGCCGTCTCGTGGGCGATCCGGTCGCCGGCTTCGGTGCCCAGCCGCGCGTAGAGGCCCACGAGCTGGGCGTTGTCGTAGAGCATCTTCTCGAAGTGCGGCACCACCCAGCCGCGGTCGACGGCGTACCGCGCAAACCCACCACCGAGCTGGTCGTACATGCCACCCCCGGCCATCGCTGCGGTGGTCCGGGCCAACATGTGTTGCGCCCGATCGCTGAGTCGGCTCTCATCTGCATCGGTCTTGCGCCCAGTCGGCGTTTCTGAGCTGTCGATAAGCGCCGACTCGGCGTAGCGGCGGAGGAACTCCAGCACCATGGTGGGCGGGAACTTGGGAGCCCAGGCTCCGGCAGAGCCGAAGCCACCGGCCATCGGGTCGAACTCCTCGGCGAGCTTCGCCACCGCGCCGTCGAGCAGCTCCGCGGTGACCGCGCCCGCCGGCAGCTGGGCAGCCGTGGCGAGGTGCTCACGCAGCTGGCCGGCGACCCGCCGTACCTCCTCGCCACGGTCCTGCCACGCCTCGCTCAGGGCTTGCAGCACCTGGGTGAACGCCGGCTGCCCGTGCCGCGGCCGGTCCGGGAAGTAGGTGCCGGCGAAGAACGGCGCGCCGTCGTGGTCGAGGACGACGGTCATCGGCCAGCCGCCCTGCCCGGTCATGGCCGTCGTCGCCTGCATGTAGACGGCGTCCACGTCGGGCCGCTCCTCGCGGTCGACCTTGATGTTGACGTAGTGCTCGTTCATGTAGGCCGCGGTCGCCTCGTCCTCGAACGACTCGTGCGCCATCACGTGGCACCAGTGACAGGCGGCGTACCCGACGCTCAGCAGCACCGGCACGTTGCGCTCCCGGGCCTCGGCGAACGCCTCGGGGCTCCACTCCCACCAGTGGACCGGGTTGTCGGCGTGCTGGAGGAGGTACGGCGACGTCGCGTCCCGCAGTCGGTTTGTCACGCACCCCACGCTAGTCGCGGTGCCCTGGCCGGCCTGAGCGCAGCCTTCGAACGGCGGACCTTCGAGTGAGGTTCCCGCGGCGCCGTACGATCCCAACATGCTGCTCGACCGCGACCCGCAGCTTGATGCGTTCGCAGCAGCCGTGGCGGACGCGACTGCCGGAGGCGGGTCGGTGGTCCTGGTCGAGGGTGACGCCGGGTGCGGAAAGACCAGCCTGGTGCAAGCGGCCACCGGCAACCTGGAGTCGTGGTGGGGCTGGTGCGACCCGCTGTCGACCCCGCGCCCACTGGGACCGTTGATCGACCTGGCTCCAGCCGCGGGGATCGGGACCGATGGCGATCCATTCGTTGCCTTCGACGCGCTGCTCGACACGCTGCGCCGCCGGGTCACTCCGGTCGCGGTCGTGCTGGAGGACGTCCATTGGGGCGACGACCTGACACTGGCGATGCTGCAGTTCCTCGGACGGCGGATCGCCGACTGCCAGGCCGTGGTCGTTGCGACCTACCGGGGCACCGAAGTGTCCCCCGGCCTCCGACGCGTCCTCGGGGACCTGGCGCGGCAGGCTGACCACGTCCGTCGGATACCGGTGGGCGCACTGTCGCCGGTCGCGGTCTCCGCGCTGACGCAAGGCTCCGGCCTCGACCCCGTCGAGGTGTTGCGTGCCACCGACGGGAATGCCTTCTTCGTGACTGAGCTCGTCGCTGCGGGAGGCGCACTGTCTCCTCATCTGATGGATGCGGTCCTCGCCAGGGTCGACGCACTTCCCGCGAAGACGCGGCGGATCGTCGAGCTCGTCGCCGTCGAACCGGGCGGTCTCGAGCTGAGCCGGGTGCCGGAGCCCGAGCGCGCTCACGGGTTGCTGGTGGAGACCGGAAACCGGGTGACCTTCCGGCACGAGCTGGCGCGCCGTGCGGTGTACGACGCGCTGCCGGGTGTGCGACGGCGTACCCTGCACCGTCAGCTGCTCAGCGAGCTGTCTGGGCCGTCTGGGCCGTCTGGGCCGTCTGGGCTGTCGGGCGGGACCGACCTGGCCAGATTGGCTCACCATGCCGTCGGCACCGAAGACCCTGAGCTGGTGGTGGCCCATGCGCAGCCAGCCGCCGAGGACGCGTTGCGGCGCGGCGCGAACCGACAGGCGGTGGACTTCCTCGAGGCGCTGCTGCGCCATGAGGACGTCGTGAGCAGGCGCGGCTTGGTAGAGGCGTTGGAGCGGCTCGGGATCGCGCTCGGCGCAGTGGACCGGCATCCGGATGCGGTCGCGCGCCTGAGCCGTGCCGAGGAGATTGCCGAGGCTCTCGGCGATGGCCGGCTTCACGGACGGGTCCTGATGAACCTCGCAGACGCCCTGTGGAGGGCCGGAGACGTCGCACGGTCCAGGCCGGCCCGGGACCGTGCGGTGGAGGTATTGCGACCGCTGGGTGCGACGCCGGAGCTTGCCACCGCTCTCACCCAACAGGCTCGCGGTCGGATGCTGGCCAGGCATCACGCGCCTGCCCTCCTGAGCGTCTCCGAAGCGGTTGCGGTGGCGAGCGAGATCGGCGAGGAGGGCGTACGCGTCGGCGCAGAGCTGATCCACGGCACCGTCGAACTCGTGACCGGCGACCCCGATCTCGGGTCCGAGCTTCTCACCGGCGTGCTGGCGTGGGCTCGCCGGCACCGTCAGCCGACCCTCGAGGTCGATGCGCTCCGGATGCTCAGCAGCGGGTCCGGCGAGGCGCGACGCTATGCCGCCGCCTACGACTGGGCGCAGCAGCTCGTCGACAGCTCGTTGAGCCGTGACAACGACTTCGCGGTCGGCTACGCGCGGGCCTGGCAGGCGCGGATCCGGTTCGAGCAGGGCCAGTGGGACGAGGCGGCTCGGCTGATCGCACTGGCCGACGTCGAGAACAGCTCTCCGGTCAACCGCTCCACCGCACTCGGCGTGCTGGGCCGGGTCCGGGTCCGCCGCGGCGATCCGCGTGCACTGGAACCACTCCTCGAGGTGCAGCGCCTGGAAGGGCTCGAGCTCCAGCACCGGTGGGCCGGCCTGTGCGGGCTGGCCGAGCACTACTGGCTGGCCGGCGACCAGGCCGCGGGGAGCGAGGTGCTGCAGATGCCGTACATCCAGGCTCTGGAGACCGACAGCCCCTGGGCGCAGGGCGAGATCGGTTTCTGGCTGTGGCGGCTCGGCGCCATCGACCAGCCACCGCCGAAGGCGGCAGAGCCCTTCGCCGCGCAGATCAGAGGTGACTGGGCGGCCGCGGCCGCGGCGTGGGAGGCGATCGGCTGTCCCTACGAGCGCGCGCTTGCCCTCATCGACGGCGACCCGACCGCGGCCACCGAAGGTCTGCTCGTCCTGGACCGTCTCGGCGCTCGGCCCGCGGCCACCTGGGCGCGTCGCCGGCTCGCCGACAGCGGTGTACGCGTGCCTCGGGCCGCTCGATCGCAGACGCTGGAGAACCAGTGGGGGCTCACCGAGCGTGAGTCCGAGATCCACCAGCTCCTGTTGGAGGGACTCGACAATCCTGCTATTGCTGCCCGCCTGTACATCTCGCGACGCACGGTCGAGCACCATGTGTCCGCCGTCCTCCGCAAACGCGGTGTGGCCAGGCGCGACCGGCTCACCTAGGTGAGGAGTCCGGCCAACCTGGGTGTGCCTCTCGGAGGCGGCACGACCCTCGCTGTCCCTAGCGTCATCGCATCGGACCACACACTCAAGAAGGAGATCCCGATGCCTCGTTATCTGGTCGAACGGACGTTCCCTGATGGCCTCACCATCGCGCAGGACGACGGCGGTGCGAAGGCGTGCCTCAACGTCGTGGACGGCAATGCCGGCCACGGCGTCACGTGGGTGCACTCCTACGTCTCACCCGACAGGACCAAGACCTTCTGCATCTACGACGGCCCGTCGCCGGAGTCGATCCGGTCGGCAGCGACCACCAACGCGTTGCCGGTCGACGCCATCACCGAGGTGTCGGTCCTCGACCCGTACTTCTACCGGGTCTGAGCAGGGACCGGACCTGAGCGGGGCACCCCGGCAGCACCGGTTGACAGCCCGCCGGCCCATTCATACATTCATCCATACTGTGTATGAATGAATGGGAGATCGGATGAGCCTGGGCAGGACAGCCGTCGTACTCGGCGGGAGCATGGCGGGGCTGTGTGCGGCCGGCGCCCTCGCGCCCCATTTCGACGAGGTCGTCGTCCTCGAGCGGGACGAGCTGCCCGTCGACGCCGAGCATCGGCGCGGCGTACCCCAGAGCAAGCATCCGCACTTCCTCCTCAACTCGGGTCGGCGCGCGATCAGCGACCTGTTCCCCGGCTTCGAGGAGGACCTGATCGCGGCCGGCGGGCTCCACCTGATGCCGTCGATGGACGCTGCCTACCTCGAACGCACCGGCTGGGCGTCGCGCAAGCAGTCCACGATGACGATGGTCTACAGCTCACGGATCCTGATCGAGCGGGTGTTGCGCGACAAGGTGCGCGAGGTGAGCAACGTCGTCATCCGCGAGGGAGTGTCGGTGCGGGGGGTCGAGACGGCCGACGGCGGTACGCCGCGAGGACGGGTCACCGGTGTCACCCTCTCCACTGCAGCGGGCGGCGACGAGCGGATCGAGGCCGACCTGGTCGTCGACGCGATGGGGCGGGGTTCGTCGGTCTCCGACTGGCTGGTGGCCGCCGGTTGGCCCGAGCCGCCGGTCCAGAACCTCGACGCCAAGGTCACCTACACCTCACGGTGGTACGACCTCCCTGCTCCCGAGGACCGCCCCTCCTCGTGGTGGTGGCAGCACCTGGTGGTCATGCCGACACAGGACAAGGGCGAGCATCCGCCCGAGCACGAGTTCCTCGTCAACTTCTTCCCCATCGAGGGCGGCCGGACGATCGCGTGCATGGGCTCGTGGGGCATCGACATGCCTCGGACGACCGAGGACTTCGTGGCATCGGCCGGACGGATCCGGACTCCCCTGTTCGCCGCCGCGATGGCTGAGTGCGAGCCGACCTCCGAGGTCCACCTCACCCGATCCACCGGCAACAAGTGGCGGCGCTACGACCGGCTCCCCGCCGTACCCCTGGGCATCGTCTTCATCGGTGACGCGATCTGCGCGTTCAACCCGTTCTACGCCCAGGGCATCAGTGCGGCCGCGGGCTCGGCGCTGATCCTGAGGACGCACCTCCAGGCGGCCGCCTCGTCCGACCGGCGGCTCGACCAGCGGTTCTTCACGCGGTTCCTCGCCGAGCAGCGCAAGGGCCTGAAGGTCCCGTGGGGTATGGCGATGGCGCGCGACCGCGGGTACGAGTGTGCGACCGGTACGGAGACCCTGCCCGCGTGGCAGCGGAGGATCCTCGCCTCGATGACCTGGCCGGTGTTCAACCTGATCACCGGCGCCGCCCGCGAGGACACGGTCATCGACGAGCACTTCGCTCGCGTCTTCAACCTCGACGAGTCGCTGGCCGACATGATGACGAGCCCGCGGGTGCTGGGCGGGCTGCTTCGGTTCAAGGTGAAGTCCGTGCTCGGCCGCCACCGGGTGCCCTTCGGGTTCGACCCCCAGCAGGACCCACCGGACACCGACTGGACCTCGGGCGCGGTGCCCGACCGGGCCGAGCTGGCGAGCACCGGATGAGGACCATCTGCGAAGAAGCCGCGGAGCAGGTCACCAGGAACCTCGGGTTCGACTGCCACGACGTGAGTCCGGTGATCTCGGTGCGCAACCCGTTCGACCTCGCCAACGCCACGATGCCCGTGCTCGAGCTCGTCATCATCGCCGGCGCGGTGTGGGCACTGGTGCACGCCGTACGACGGCTGCGGGCCGGCGACCCGATCAACATCGCGATCTGGTTCGCGTCCCTGATCTACCTGTTCGTCACCGAGCCGCCGCTCTACTTCCCGGAGTGGTTCGGCCTGGACGAGCAGTACGGCTTCATCTTCGCCCACAACACCTTCACGGTGCAGTTCATGTGGGACCGGCTGCCGCTCTACATCATCGCGATCTACCCGGCCCTGAGTCAGCTCGTCTACGAGGTGGTCCGGGTGATGGGAGTGTTCCGCCACCGCGGTGCACTGGTCGGCTCGATCCTGGTCGCATTCGTCTGCCAGGTCTTCTACGAGATCTTCGACCAGCTCGGCCCGCAGCTGAAGTGGTGGGGGTGGAACGACGCCAACACCGACGTCAACCATCCCGCCCTGGCCTCGGTGCCGATGAACAGCATGTTGCTCTTCGCCTCCGTGTCCTTCGGCGTGATGACGTACCTCGCCGTCAAGCTGGCCGGGTCCAGGACGTCCGACGGTGGACCTCGTCGCGGATGGTCTCTGGTCTGGCGGATCGCGGTGGCCGGTGTACTGACCCCGCCGTCGATGGCGCTGTTCGGCATCCCGTCGGCCGTGTTCGGTGGCGAGACCCCCAACGTCACGGCGCAGGCGTGGGTGCTCGGGATCGAGCTCGGCCTGGTGTGGGTGGCCGGAACCTTGATCCTGATCAGTCACCTCCGGCATCGCGGCGCCGAAGCGCCCGAGCCGATGACGCCGTTCGCCCGGATCTACCCCGTGGTCTACCTGGCGGCGATGGCGGCGCTCTGGGTCGCCGCGCTCCCGGCCTTCCTCGATGCCGACAACGGCATCACCAGCGACGGCACCCCGGTGGGCAGCGGCTGGTACACGATCGCCTGCTTCGCAGGTGCGACAGCGGTGCTCGCCGTGCTGCACACCGGCCGACGTCGGGCCCCGGTCGAGGTCGGCTGAAAGCAATGGGTCATCACGGCTGGC
This sequence comes from uncultured Actinomycetota bacterium, assembly GCA_963756795.1. GTDB lineage: Bacteria > Actinomycetota > Actinomycetes > Propionibacteriales > Nocardioidaceae > Nocardioides. The sequence continues at coordinate 756,920 of CAVWPK010000011.1, forward strand.
AGGGCAACCCGCCCCGGACAGAGGACGAGGCTCGGCAGCGGATCGTCACCGCCGCCGAGACCTGCGTCGAGAAGTTCGGACCCGCCAAGACGACGCTCTCCGACGTTGCGACCGAGCTCGGCGTCACCAGGCAGACCGTCTATCGGTACTACGCCAACCTCGCTGAGCTCCTCGGCGCTGTCGCCCAGGCCGGCCTCGAGGACTTCGTCGACCGGATGCAGCGACACCTCGCCACCTTCAGCACACCGGCCGAGGTGGCGATCGAGGCCGTCGTCTTCGCTGTGGAGGCGATCCCCCGGGAGGGCCGCATCGGCCTGCTGTTCCAGGCCGGCGAGACCGAGGTCTTCAGCCGCGGCGTGACGTCATCGATGGCCTTCGCGTTGGGGGCCGACATCCTGCGCCGGGTCCCCGTCGACTGGTCAGAGATCGGGGTCGGGGAGGACCAGCTGGAGGGTCTCTCCGAGATCCTGATGCGGCTGTTCGTGTCCTTCCTGCAGTACCCCGCCGATCCGCCGCACTCGGAGGACCAGCTCCGTGCGCTCGTACGGCGGTGGGTCGGCCCGGCCCTCCAGTCCTAGACGATCGACCCGGGCCGAAACAGCTGAGCCGTCCCGCATCAAGCAAGGACCGACACGACACCAATGGGAGCAGCGGCCGACACCAATGGCTAGGCCCACCTAGTTCTATCGGGTCTGGTACAAACGGGCGGGCAGACCTAACGTCGTTAACGGTCCGGTCCATCTCGGCCGGGCATGGGCAACGTCCCAGTGCAAGCGGCCGCACGGCTTCTTCAGAGTTGGTACGGCGGTCTCGGACGCTGATGCATGGAGAACCGTCATGTCGTCTCGAACCAAAGTCCGTCGGCGCGGAGCTGTCGCAGTTCTGATCCTCGGCCTCGCGCTGCTGTTGCAGGCGCTGGTCGGTGTGGCCGCACCACCCACCGCATCAGGGGCAGATCCGGATCCGGACGTCAAGGTCGCGCCCGACGTCGAGCAGGCCCTGGACGACGAGGGCAAGGCCGACGTCATGGTCTACTTCGCCGACAAGGCTGACCTGGCGGCTGCCTCGCGGATCGACGACTGGTCCGACCGCGGCGCCGCTGTGGTTGCCGCCCTGCAATCCACCGCACGCGGGAGCCAGGCCGATGTTCGTGCCGTTCTGGACGGCGCCGGGGTCGACCACCAGCCCTTCTGGGCAGCCAACGCGATCAGCGTGACCTCTGCAGGCAGTGCCCTCGTCCACGAGATCGCCTCAGACCGCGAGGTCACCGCGATCGAGGCAGCCGACTCCTTCCGGCTGCCGCCGACCACACCAGGTGTCGCGGAGGCACGGGTCGACGCCGTCGAGTGGGGAGTCGCGGCAATCAACGCCGACGCCGTCTGGTCGACGTACGGCGTTCGCGGCGAGGGGATCGTCGTTGCCAATATCGACTCGGGCGTGGACTACACACACCCGGCCCTCGTCGACCGGTACCGCGGAACCCTCGGAAGTGGTGTCTTCGACCACGACTACAACTGGTTCGACCCCACGGGGGTGTGCCCGTCCCCGGCTCCCTGTGACAACCACAACCACGGGACCCACACCATGGGCACGATGGCGGGCGACGACGGAGCCGGCAACCAGGTCGGCGTGGCCCCAGGAGTCCGCTGGATCGCCGCCAAGGGCTGCGCGACGAACAGCTGCTCGACCACTGCCCTGCTCGCCTCTGGGCAGTGGATCCTGGCGCCGACCGACCTGTCGGGGGCGAACCCGCAATCCGACCTCCGGCCGGACATCGTGAACAACTCGTGGCGGGGCGGTACCGGTGACCTGTGGTACGACGACGTCGTCGACGCGTGGATCGCCGCCGGCATCTTCCCGGCGTTCTCGAACGGGAACTCGGGGCCGGGCTGCGACACGGCCGGTTCGCCGGGCGACTACAGCCAGTCCTACGCCTCGGGTGCGTTCGACATCGGTGGCGTCATCGCGGACTTCTCGAGCAGAGGCCCCGGAGTGGGCACCGAGCTCAAGCCCAACGTGGCGGCACCGGGCGTCAACGTGCGCTCGTCGATCGCCGGCGGGGGTTATGCCGCGCTCAACGGAACCTCGATGGCTTCGCCTCACACGGCTGCGACCGTCGCCCTGATGTGGTCGGCCGCGCCCAGCCTGATCGGCGATATCGCGGCGACCCGCACCTTGATCGACCACACGGCGGTGGATGTCGACGCCGTCAGTTGTGGCGGCACGGTCAACGACAACAACACCTTCGGCGAGGGCAAGCTCGACGCCTTCGCAGCTGTCACTCAGTCGCTGCGACTCGGCCTGCTCGACGGAGTCGTCGCGAACACGACGACGGGTGACCCGGTCGTGGGCGCCGAAGTCACGATCACCGGACCGGTCACCACGACCCTCAGGACCGGCGCGGCCGGCGACTACGGCTCATCGCTCCCTGTGGGGAGCTACACGGTCGACGTGTCCAAGTTCAGATTCGTCAGCGACACCGCGAGCATCACCATCGTGGAAGGCGAGACGACGACGCACAACGTTGCTCTGGAGCCGCTCCCCTCCGGCTCGATCTCGGGAACCGTCACCGACCCGCGGGGAAACCCCGCCGTCGGCGCAACGGTCACCGTCGTCGGTACTCCGATCGATCCGGTCACCATCGACGCGACCGGGGTCTACACCATCGACTCCGTGCCGTACGGCGACTGGCAGGTCACAACCGAAGCCGACACGTGCTACTCCGGGCACACTCGGGACGTCGCGGTCGACGGCGCCGAGACCGTCGACTTCAATATGACCGCAGCCAGCGACACGTTCGGCTACACCTGCGCGGTCGAGAGCAGTGGGTACGTCCAGGGCGACACACCGGTCGCCCTCACGGGTGACCACGAGGCGCAAGCGGTGCCAATGCCGTTCCCCTTCCCGTACTACGGCCACACCTACTCGACCGCCTTCCTGTCCACCAACGGGACGGTGAACTTCCTGGCGTCCAGCAACGCCTTCGCCAATGCGCCGATCCCGTCGCCGGCGGCGCCGAACGCAGCGATCTTCCCGTTCTTTGACGACCTTCTGCTCGACGGAGGCAGTGGTGTGTTCACCCGTGTCTCCGGGAGCGGCCACGACCGGACCTTCACGATGGAGTTCCGAAACGTCACGTTCTGGGACGCCACGAGCCTCCGACTCGACTTCGCCGTGGTCCTCCACGAGAACGGTCAGATCGCGTTCCACTATCGCGGCATCGGTCCGGACCCGCGCGAACGGGGCAGCTCTGCGTCGGTCGGCATCGAGAACGAGACCGGTTCGACCGGCCTGCAGATGTCGTTCAACCGCGCGTCGCGTTCGGACTCCCGGTCGCTCCGGTTCTTTTCCCCGGCGGACCCGACGGTCACGGGCACCAACGTGTCCGTGGAGTACGGGCGTCCGACCACGATGCACGTGCGCGTGGCGACCTCCGGTCAGGTTCCGACCGGCCGGGTGGTCCTCAGGTCCGAAGGTGCCACCGTCGGTGCGGGTGTCCTGGTCGATGGCGAGGTCGACGCGACCGTCTACGCCAGGAAGCTGGAGCCGGGCATCCACGAGGTCACGATCAACTACCCCGGCGACGACTCGGTCAACCCGGGCACCGGCACCGCGACGGTAACCGTGTCCAAGGCGACCCCGGTGATCATCGGAGCCCGCACGGTCGTCGAGTACGGCCTTTCCACGATCATCCCGGTGCGCGTCACTGCGCCGGGCGTGGCGCCGACCGGCACCGTCGAGCTGTCGGTCGATGGGGAGGTGATCGGCACCGGCACCCTGAGCAACCGGATGGCCACCGTCGACGTCGCAGCCCAAGCGCTGCCGGCCTCGAGCACGAGGTACGACCTCACGATCACCTACACCTCAGGCTGACGGCTTCGTCGAGGACGGCACCGGCACGTCGCGGCTGTTGGTGAAGAAGTCGACGCCCACGGTGACCGGGACCGACGCGACCATGACCGCGGGTGAGACCGGGGAGATGGACGTCGTCGTGACCGCACCGGGCGGAGTGGTGCCGACTGGTCGGGTGACGCTGAGGACCGGCACCACGCTGCTCGGCTGGGCCTACCTGGTCGACGGCGAGGTCACGGTGACCCTGTTCAAGAACCGGGTGCCCGCATCGGGGACGCCGTACCCGGTGAAGATCACCTACAGCGGCGACGGGTCGATCAAGACCAACACCGGCATGGCGGAGCTCACCGTCAACCCATAGCGGTCGCGAGGGCCGGATCGGTCGGACCGATAGCCGTCAGCCGGCGAGGAGCACGAACACGCCCGCGCAGTGGGCCGCGAACCCGACGACCGTGAAGCAGTGGAACACCTCGTGGAACCCGAACCAGGCCGGCCACGGGTCGGGGCGCCGACGGGCGTAGACCACCGCGCCGCCCGAGTAGAGCACCCCGCCGGCGGCGAGGAGGGCCAGCGCGACCGGGTTCCCTGCACCCAGGAGCTGCGGCGCGAAGCCGATCGCGGCCCAGCCGAGCACGACGTACGACCCGGTCGTCACCCAGCGAGGCGCGTGTGGGAAGCCGATCCGCAGCACGGCTCCGACCATGGCGCCCGACCAGGCCAGCGCCAGCATCGTCACGAGCGCGCCACCCGAGAGCAGCAGGACCGCGAACGGCGTGTAGGAACCAGCGATCAGCAGGTAGATGTTCGCGTGGTCGAAGCGCTGCAGCCACTTGCCGGCAGGACCCTGCCAGGGATGGAGGTTGTAGAGAGCCGACACCGCGAACAGGAGCAGTGACGACCCAGCGAACACCGCGGTGGCTGCGCGGGCGGGCCCGGCCTCGGCGAGTACGACGAGCAGCACCCCCGCGGCGACGACGACCGGCGTCAACGCCGCGTGGACCCATCCGCGCATCCGGGGCCGGAGCGCGGCGGCGACATCGGCGAGCGAGTCGGCGGCGCTCTCGAAGACCGCTGCTGACACCTGCGGCTCCCTCCGGACGACGCGCCGACACGACTCGTCGGCGTCGGGGCCGGGAACCAGGGGCTAGTAAGACGCTATCCGGGGTCGGACCCGCCCCACCACGGGCAGGAGACTCGACCCGGCTAGCCAGAACGGGCTACTCGCCCACGAACATCGGCCGTTCACGGGCGAGGAACGCGTTCACGGCACCGACGTGGTCCCGGGTCAGGCCGAGGCGGGCCTGGGCCACGGCCTCCTCGCCGAGCGTGTCGGCCAGGGAGCGGTCCAGCCCGGCGGCCAGCAGTCGCTTGGACTCGGCGTAGGCGAGGGTCGGACCGGCCGCCAGCCGCGCCGCGGTCTTCGTCGCCGCGGTGAGTACGTCGTCGGCCGGGACGACCTCGCCGCCGATCCCCCAGGGCGCGGCCTCCTCGGGGGTGAAGTTTCGGCCGAGCAGCACCAGCTCCCGGGCGCGCGCCTCCCCCACTGCCCGCGGGAGCGTGCTCGCCAGGCCGGAGTCGCAGGTCAGCCCGATCGCGGAGAACGCCGTCCCGAGGGTGGCACCGGCGGCGAAGACGCGGAGGTCGCAGGCGAGGGCAAAGCCCAGGCCGGCTCCGACACAGGTCCCGTTGACCGCAGCGACCACCGGCTTCGGCATGGTCGCGAGCGCGGTGACGATCGGTGAGTAGTGCAGCGCAACAGTCTCGAACGCCGTCGCCGGGTCGTGCTCGAGCGCTGCCGCGTGCTCGCCGAGGTCCTGCCCCACGCAGAACGCCGGACCGGAGCCGGTGAGGACCACGGCCCGGACGTCGGTGTCGGCCGCGACCTCGTCGAGCGCCGCGGCCAGGGCCTCCTTGAGCTCACGGGTGAGGGCGTTGCGGCGGTCGGGCCGGTTGAGCGTGACGGTCGCGACCGCATCGGCGCGGTCGACGATCACAGGCAGGTCGGTCATCGTTCTCCTCCTCGAGGATGTGGGTCAGGCGTCGAAGTCGACGGCGACATCCGCGCTGATCGGGAAGGTCTGGCAGGTGAGCACGAAGTCGCGCGCCACCTCGTCGGGCTCGAGCGCGTAGTTGCGGACCATATCGACCTCGCCGACCGTCACCTTCGCCCGGCAGGTGCCGCACACGCCGCCCTTGCAGGCGAACGGCAGGTCGCTGCGGACCTCCTGGGCGGAGTCGAGGATGGACTTGCCCCGCTCCATCGGCGTGGTCGTCGTACGCCCGTCCAGGGTGATCGTCACCTCACTGGTGACACCGTCGACGACGCGGTCCGGGTGCCGCAGCTGGGGCGGCGGCTCGTCGACGTAGAAGAGCTCGAAGTGCACCTTGTCGGCCGGCACACCCAGGTCGGCGAGCACCTCACGTGCGTCGGCCAGCATGCCGAAGGGCCCGCAGAGCCAGACGTGGTCCAGGTCGGCCACGGGCACCAGCCGGGTCAGCAGGGTTCGCAGCCGATCGGCGTCGAGCCGCCCGGAGAACAGCTCGACGTCGCGCGGCTCGCGCGAGAGCACGTGGATCAGGTCGAATCGCCGGTGGTGGGTGTCCTTGAGGTCAGCGAGCTCCTCAGCGAACATCACCGACGTCGTCGAGCGGTTGCCGTAGAGCAGCGTCACCTGCGCCTCCGGGTGAGAAAGCACCGAGGCCGCCACGGAGAGCATCGGCGTGATGCCGGAACCGGCGGCGATGCACAGGTGCCGGCCACCCTGGCGCGGGTCCGCGCGGAAGCTCCCGGAGGGCGCCTGTACGTCGATCCGGTCTCCGGGCCGCACCTGGCGGACCAGCCACGACGAGAACAGCCCGCCAGGGATCTCGCGGACGCCGATCCGCGGCCGACTGCCCACAGGTGCGCAGATCGAATAGGTACGGCGGTGCTCGACCCCTTCGATCGTCCGCCGCAGCGTCAGCGACTGCCCGGCAGCGAACTCGAAGAGCGCGCGCAGCTCGTCGGGGACGTCGAGGGTGACCGCGACCGCGTCGTCGGTGAGCCGCTCGACCGCGGCGACCGTGAGGAGGTGGAACGCCGTCCGGCCGGTTGCCTCGCGGATCGGGGCGACGGTCACGTCAGATCTCCTTCACGTGGTCGAACGGCTCGAGGCACGTCCGGCACTGGTACATCGCCTTGCAGGCGGTCGATCCGAACTCCGAGGTGAGGCCCACCTCGTCGGACCCGCACTGCGGGCACCGCACGGACCGGCGGGTCGGCGTCAGCTGGAGCGCGATCGGGCCGGACCGCTCGGGTGCGGGTCCCGGCGGGGAGATCCCGGCGGCCGCGAGTGCGGCCCTCCCGCCCGGCGTGATCCAGTCGGTGGTCCAGGCGGGGTCGAGGGCGACCCGCACCCGTACGTCGGCGAAACCTGCGTCCTGCAGCGTCCGCACCAGGTCGTCGCGCATCGTCGCCATCGCCGGGCAGCCGGAGTAGGTCGGCGTGATCGCCGCGACCACGGCACCGTCCGGTTCGACGGCGACGTCCCGCAGCACCCCGAGATCGACGAGCGTGAGCATCGGCAGCTCCGGGTCGACGACCGTAGCCGCCGCCTGCCAGGCCCGCTCCAGGGTTCGCCGGTCCAGGAGGTCGCCCCGGCGACCTTCGCGAGGCCTCACCACTGGCCCTCAGGATGAGCGCGAGCGACGACCTGCATCTCGGCGAGCAGCCGGCTGAGGTGCTCGGTGTGCCCGCCTGCCGTGGAGATCGCGCGAACGTCAGGGGCGGCGACACCGCTGGTGTCCAGCACGTGCGCGAGCACGGCCTCCGCGTCCGGGTCCTCGCCGAGCTGGTGGCGGTAGGCCCAGACCTGCGCCAACCCGGCCTCCAGGCGCCGACGTGACTCCGTCGTACCGCCGGCGAGCGTGAGGAACCACCGCGCGGCGAAGTCCCGGTGGTAGGCCAGTTCCTTCACGCCCTTCGCAGCGACCGCGCGGAGCACCGCGTCGGGGTGCTCCGCGAGCCGCTCGAAGACTGCGAGCCGGTGGGTCGAGAAAACCAGCACCCGGCACACCGTCTCCGCGAAGTCGCCGTTGGGCAGCTCGACCAAGCAGACGTTGCGGAAGTCGCGGTCATCGCGGAAGAACGCCAGTGCGTCCTCCGGCGGGACCGGCGACCCGGCCGGGAGGGACGGCACCAGGGCAGGATCTGCCGCCGCCGCGCGCGCCAGCAACAGCCTGGCCTGGCCGAGCAGGTCCAGCGCGATGTTGGCGAGCGCGATGTCCTCCTCGAGGTCCGGCGCGCGGCTGCACCACTCCGAGAGGCGCTGGGACAGGATGAGCGCGTCGTCGCCCAGCGCCAGGCAGTACGCCGCGAGCTCGCGCGCATCGATCCCCTCCGGCACCGTGGTGTCGACACCAGCCAGGGGGTCTTCGAAGTCGGTGCCGAAGGCCCAGTGGGAGTCGTTGACCAACAGCCCGGCGTACGCGCTGTCGTGGTCGCCGGGCTCGTGGGTGTGCACGTCAGGCATGTTCTCCGCCCGTCACATGTGGGGGACGTCGTCGGGGATGGCGTAGAAGGTCGGGTGGCGGTAGACCTTGTCGCCGCTCGGCGCGAACAACGGGTCCTTCTCCTCCGGGCTGGACGCCGTGATCGCGTCGGAGCGGACCACCCAGATGCTCACGCCCTCGTTGCGGCGGGTGTAGACGTCACGGGCGTGCCGAACGGCCATCTCGTCGTCGGGCGCGTGCAGGGAACCAACGTGGACATGGTTGAGCCCACGCTTGCCGCGCAGGAAGACCTCGTAGAGGGGCCACTCGCCCCGGACCTGCTCACTCATGGCCTTGCTCCTCTCGCGCCGCGCTCTCGCCTGCGAACGCGAGTGCGGCCTCGCGCACCCAAGCGCCCTCGTCCCACGCGGCCCTGCGGTGTGCGATCCGCTGGGCGTTGCACGGGCCGTTGCCCTTGACGACGTCCCAGAACTCGTCCCAGTCCGGTTGGCCGAAGTCGTGGGCGCCCCGCTCCTCGTTCCACACCAGGGCGGGATCCGGGAGGGTCACGCCGAGAGCTTCGGCCTGGGGCACGCTCATGTCGACGAAACGCTGGCGCAGCTCGTCGTTGGTGTGGGTCTTGATGCCCCACGCCATCGACTGCTCGGTGTTGGGCGAGGCTTCGTCAGGAGGCCCGAACATCATCAGCGCCGGCCACCAGAACCGGTCGACCGACTCCTGCACCATCGCCCGCTGGGCGTCGGTGCCGCGCATCATCGTCATCAGCAGCTCGTAGCCCTGCCGCTGGTGGAAGGACTCCTCCTTGCAGATCCGGATCATCGCCCGGCCGTAGGGTCCGAAGGACGTGCGGCACAACGGGACCTGGTTGCAGATCGCCGCCCCGTCGACCAGCCACCCGATGGTGCCGACGTCGGCGTACGACAGCGTCGGGTAGTTGAAGATCGAGGAGTACTTCTGCTTGCCCTCGATGAGCATCCTGGTCAGCTCGTCCCGCGACACCCCCAGGGTCTCGGTGGCGGAGTAGAGGTAGAGCCCGTGACCGGCCTCGTCCTGCACCTTGGCCAGCAGGATCGCCTTGCGGCGCAGTGACGGGGCGCGACCGATCCAGTTGCCCTCGGGCTGCATGCCGATGATCTCGGAATGCGCGTGCTGGGCCACCTGGCGGACCAAGGTCTTGCGGTAGGCCTCCGGCATCCAGTCGCGGGGCTCGATCCGGTCCTTGCGGTCGATCGTCGCCTCGAATCGAGCGGCGAGCTCAGGCTCGGCAACGGCCGACGACATGGCACCTCCACAGGCAGCGGTGGACTATTTACTGACCGAACGGTCTGTAATACTGTGACACACGCACCCCGGGTCCGCAACGACCCGCGCCACCCCCGACCGGAAGGACGCGCATCGTGAGCGCACTGCTCGAGAGCTACGTCGGCGGCCACTGGTTCCGCGCTGCGGACGAGGGCGAGCCGGTCCTCGACGCTGCGACCGGCGAAGAGGTCGCGCGGGTGTCGACGCACGGACTCGACTTCACAGCACTGGTCACCCACGCCCGCGACACGGGCGGTCCCGCCGTACGCCGGCTGACGTTCCACGAGCGCGCCGGCCAGCTCAAGGCGCTGGCGAAGCACCTCGGCCAGCACAAGGACGAGCTCTACGCGCTGTCGCTCCGCACCGGTGCTACCCGACGCGACTCGATGGTCGACATCGACGGGGGCATCGGCACGGTGTTCTCCTACGCCAGCAAGGGCGCCCGCGAGCTCCCCAACGACATCGTCGTGCTCGACGGCGCGACCGAGCCGCTCGGTCGCGGCGGCACGTTCGTCGGCCAGCACGTCTACACCTCTCGCACCGGCGTCGCCGTACAGATCAACGCGTTCAACTTCCCGGTGTGGGGGATGCTCGAGAAGCTGGCGCCGGCGTACCTCGCCGGCCTCCCCACGATCGTGAAGCCCGCCAGCCAGACGGCCTACCTGACCGAGGCCGTCGTACGGCGGATCGTGGCGGCGGGCATCCTTCCCGAAGGATCGCTCCAACTGGTGGCGGGCAGCGCCGGCACCCTCCTCGACGAGCTCGGCGAGCAGGACTCGGTTGCCTTCACCGGTTCCGCGCACACGGCCGAGATCCTCCGCAACCACCCGTCGGTCCTCCATCGTGGCGTGCGGCTCGGTGTCGAGGCCGACTCCCTCAACTGCTCGATCCTCGGCCCGGACGTCACCCAGGAAGACCCGGAGTTCGACCTGTTCGTCAAGGCAGTCGTGACCGAGATGACCGTCAAGGCCGGACAGAAGTGCACGGCGATCCGGCGGGCGATCGTTCCCGAGGCGCTCGCGGACGCCGTGATCGAGGCGATCAGCGGTCGGCTGGCGAAGGTCGTCGTCGGCCATCCCGCCGACGAGTCGGTGCGGATGGGCGCGCTGGCCAGCCTCGGCCAGCGCGACGAGGTCCGCAAGGCGATCGAGGCCCTGCGCAACAGCGCGGAGATCGTCTACGGCGACCCCGACCGCGTCGACCCCGTCGGCGCCGACGCCGAGCAGGGTGCCTTCCTCTCCCCCGTCCTCCTCCGGGCACACCCGGGCGCACGTGAGCCCCACGACGTCGAGCCGTTCGGTCCGGTCTCGACCGTCCTCACCTACTCCACGACCGACGCGGCCATCGAGCTCGCCGCCCGCGGCAAGGGCAGCCTGGTGGCGTCGGTCGTGACGCACGACCCCGGCTTCGCCCGGCAGGTGACGCTCGGCCTCGCGCCGTGGCACGGTCGCGTCCTGGTCCTCGACCGCGACGACGCTGCCGAAGCGGTGCAGGCAGGCGGCCACGGCAGCCCGCTCCCCAACCTCGTCCACGGCGGTCCGGGCCGGGCCGGCGGCGGCGAGGAGCTCGGCGGCATCCGTGGCGTGCTCCACCACATGCAGCGCACCGCGATCCAGGCCTCGCCCGACATGCTGACCGCGATCACGGGTCGCTGGACCACCGGGTCGCAGCGCTCGGAGGACGGCGGCCACCCGTTCCGCAAGAGCCTGACCGAGCTGCGGATCGGCGACAGCATCGGGTCGGAGTCGCGCACGGTTTCGCTCGCCGACATCGACCACTTCGCCGAGTTCACCGGCGACACCTTCTATGCCCACACCGACCCCGCGGCGGCGGCCGCCAACCCGCTCTTCGGCGGGATCGTCGCGCACGGATACCTGGTCGTCTCGCTGGCTGCCGGCCTGTTCGTCGAGCCCAACCCGGGCCCGGTGCTGGCAAACTTCGGCGTCGACAACCTCCGGTTCCTGACCCCGGTCAAGGCCGAGGACACGATCCGGGTCACGCTCACGGTCAAGCAGATCACCCCCCGCAGCTCGGCTGACTACGGGGAGGTCCGTTGGGACGCGGTCGTCACCAACCAGGACGACGCACCGGTGGCGACGTACGACGTGCTCACGCTGGTCGCGAAGACCTGGCCCCAGGACGCGACCAGTTGACCGCCGGCGCGACCGTCCCGGAAGCCCGCCGCCCACGCGGCCGCCCCGGCAACGACAAGGACACGGTGCTGCGCAGCGCCATCGAGCTCTTCAACCGGCAGGGCTACGACGCCACCTCGATCAACGACCTGGCCGTCGACCTCGGCGTCTCCAAGTCGGCGCTCTACCACCACTTCGCGAGCAAGGAGGCACTCCTCGCCGCTGCACTCGACGAAGCACTCGAGGGCCTCAGCTCCGCCGTTGACGCGGCGGCGGATGCGACCCGTGGCGAGACCGCCTACGAACGGCTCCGCGCCACCGTCGAGGCGGCCGTCCACATCCTTGTCGAGCACCTTCCGGCGGTGACCCTGCTGCTGCGGGTGCGCGGCAACAGCGCGTTGGAGCAGTCCGCGCTCGAGCGTCGCCGCCACATCGACGAGCAGCTGGCACGCGTCGTACGACAGGCAGCGGACGAAGGAGACCTCAGGGACGACGTCGACCCGGAGGTCATCAGCCGGCTGGTGTTCGGCATGGTGAACTCCCTGGTCGACTGGTACCGCCCCGACGGCCCGATCCCGCCGGAGACCATCGCCGAGGCGGTGGCCGGCGTCTTGTTCCGGGGGCTGCGATCGGGCTGAATACGGTGAGACGGATGCAGCAGACCCGGTGGACGCCAGATCAGGCACCGCCCAGGTGACAGCACGAGGGAGTTGGATGATGGATTCGGTCGAGCCGGGCGGCGGTATGCCGAGGATCGGTGTGGTGGGCGGCGGCCTGATGGGGTCGGGCATCGCGGAGGTGTGCGCCCGGGCGGGGCGCGACGTACTCGTCGTCGAGGCGGACGCGCCCGCGGCCGAGGCCGCCGGGGCGAGGATCGAGAAGTCCGTACGCCGCGCGGCCGAGCGCGGCAAGATCCTCCACCCTGACGAGGTCCTGGCGCAGGTCCGCGTGTCGAGCGACTTCGACGAGCTCGCCGACCGCGACCTGGTGATCGAGGCGATCGTCGAGAACGAGGAGGCGAAGGTCGACCTGTTCGCGCAGCTCGACAAGATCGTCGGTCACGACGCGATCCTCGCCTCCAACACCTCCTCGATCCCGATCATGAAGCTGGCCGTGGCGACCCAGCGGCCGCAGCAGGTGCTCGGCATCCACTTCTTCAACCCGGTGCCGGTGCTCAAGCTGGTCGAGCTGGTGCCGAGCCTGATGACCGCCGAGGAGACCACCGCTCGGTCGCGGGCGTTCGTGGAGCAGGGCCTCGGCAAGCAGGCGATCCTCTGCCAGGACCGCGCCGGCTTCGTGGTCAACGCGCTGCTGATCCCGTTCATCCTGTCGGCGATCCGGATGATGGAGTCCGGCTTCGCGACCGCGGAGGACATCGACCACGGCCTGGTGCTCGGCGCCGCCCACCCACAGGGGCCGCTCGCGCTCGCCGACCTGATCGGGCTCGACACCACCAAGGCGGTCGCGGAGTCGCTGTACGAGGAGTTCAAGGAGCCTCTGTACGCACCCCCGCCGCTGCTGGCCCGGATGGTTTCTGCGGGCCTCCTCGGACGGAAGACCGGGCGCGGGTTCTACACCTACCGGTGACCTTGGTCGACGACGTCGCTCTGGTGGCCGTCGCCAGGGGCTAGGCGCCCGGCCGCTCGACCAGGACAGCGAGTCGTTGGGGTGCCTGCAGGCAGTAGGAGTCGGTCAGCAGCTCGGCGAGCTCGTCCCAGTCGGTGTCGTCGTCGAGGAGGATGCCGACGACGTTGCCGCCCCACTCGACCTTGAAGTACGGCGCGCCCAGGTGCTCGAACGCCAACACCTCCTCGGGCTCGGCGCGGAACGTGATCCGGAACAGCTGGTCCTCGCCGCCGAACACGTGCGCCACCGTCGCCGGCCCGACCCGCCACCGCACACCTGTCCACGCCCCCTCCTCGTGGCACTCCGGGAAGTCCTCGAGCACCCCGCGCAGCCGCGCGACCCAGGCGAGCGGTACGTCGGGGCGATCGGGCACGGACCGCAATCTGCCACAGCCCGACGACACCCCCGCGAAGTGTCGGGCTTGGTCGCGCGAGGTGTCGGGCTTGGTCGCGCGAAGTGTCGGGGTTGGTCGCGCGAAGTGTCGGAGTTGGTCGCGCGAAGTGTTATCCGGGAACGACCGACCTCGACACTTCGTCGAGCCAGGTGTGACACCTCGACCGACCAAGCCCGACACTTCGCGGGGAATCAGACCCGCAGCTCCCCGACCGCTTGTTGCTCCTCGCGGAAGTGGCTGTCGAGGATGTCCTGGCTCACCCGGTCGCCCCAGGCGAGGAGGCGGCGCCGGCCCCAGGCCGTACGGCCCAGCACGTGGTAGCGCACGCTGTTGAGGAGAAAGAGGTAGGCGTGCGCCCACGGCGGTCGGAGCGGCAGCCCGAGGTCTCGCATGCTTCTCGGCCCGAGGAACGTCGTGAGCATGCTCAGCATCCGCTCCTGTTCGTAGCGCCCCCGCGCGCCCTGGAGGCGCTTCGGCCACCCGGGGTAGTGGCGCCGGCGCTGGGCCTGCACGATCGACTGTGCGAGCTGTGGTCCGGCGCCCGAGATGTCGGTCTGGGCGAGGAGCACGTGGTAGCTCATCCGGTGCCGCTCCCACTCGTCGTCGACCAGGAAGTCGGGGTCCACACCCATCAGCCAGCCGACGTACTTCCACAGGTGCATCAGCGCCCGCGACTCGCTCGCCGTGACGCGCACGCCGAGGCCACGGCAGCCGAGGATCAGGATGCCGTCGAAGAGGAAGAGCGTCGACGCCTGGTCTGCCTGGTTGATCGGGAGACCCCAGCGCTCAGCGTCCCACCGGCCCTCGTAGGCGGCGTTGACAAGAGCATGCATCGCCCGCACATGGACCGTCAGCCGCCAGGCCTCGCCACCCGGTCCACCGGCCGTGGGCGGGCGGAGCGATCGGGGCCGGGTCAGCTCCACGACCCACTTCTGGGTCTCGCCGAGCCGGCGGCGGGTGCTGTCGCCGACGAGACCACCGGTTGCGACGAGCAGGTCCGGCGGGCCGCCGAACCGGTAGCCGCCGATCAGCGCGAGCTGAGTGAGGGCGTCGGCGGCGTTCTGGCCGAGCCGGCGAGCGACGAGCGCGCCCTCGTCGAGCAGGTCCCAGTCGACCCAGCCCGGCGTCGCTGCCACCTCGGCGAAGAAGATGGTCAGCGCCGGCGGCGCATCGGGTACGGCGTCGATCCCGCCCTCGAGCGCCGTACGAAGCTGCTGCAGCGACACCCGTCCGGGCTGGCCTGCTCGCATCCGGATCGCGTCCGCGAGGGCCGCGCCGGGCTCGTCGCGCTCGCCGAACGCGCGCCCGATCCGGTCCATCAGCGCCTCGTCGACGTCCTTGACCCGGCCCAGCACCCGCAGCGGGACCCCGAGACGTACGCCGCGCGCCTCCGCTTCCCGGAACCGCCGGGGGTAGGCGCCGACCGGGACCGGCCCGTGCTCCAGTGCTGTCATACCGAGATTGTTACGCGAGTGATTACTCGCATACAATTCGCATCATGCGGAAGACGCCCCGGCAGGCCCGGTCCCGAGCGACGGTCGAGCGGATCGTCGCGGCCGGACGGGAGGTGCTGGTCGCCGATGGGTACGACGCGTTCTCAACCAACCGGGTCGCCGCGGCCGCCGCGATCAGCCCCGGGTCGCTCTACCAGTACTTCCCCGACAAGGCCGCGATCCTCGAGGTCGTGATCGACCGCTACACCGAGCAGACCGCCGACCGGGTCGCGGCGGCCATGGCCGACCGGATGGGCGGCGCCGGGCTGGAGGTCGTGCGTGACATCGTCGACGCGCTGCTCACGGCGCTCGAGGCCGACCGCGCGCTGCTCCGCGTCGTGACCGAACAGCTCCCGCTCGCGCGCAGTCGAGCACGCCGCGAGGCACTCGAGCAGCGGGTGCGCGAGCTCGCATCGACGTACCTCCTCGCCCGACCTGAGCACAGCCGCCGACCGCTCCCGGCCGTCTCGACCTGGGTGACCGTCCTGGCGATCGAGAACCTCGCGACCCGTTGGGTGCTCGACGAGCCGCCGATCACCCGGGATCAGCTCCTCGACGAGATCGTCGCGCTGGTGGGCGGCTACCTGCTCTCGTGACCGGTCAGCGCCATCGCGGCGCCCAGCCCGATCATCGAGGTACCGCCGATCGCACCGAGCGTGCTCCCCCGCTGCGTCGACCCGGCGAACCAGTCGCGCGCCCGTCCGGCCGCCAGCGCCCAGATCGAGTCGCACGCCAGGCCGAGCACCACCGCGACCGAGCCGAGCACGAACATCTGCGCCGGGACGCTTCGGCCAGGATCGACGAACGGCGGCAGCAGTGCCGCGAAGATCAGGAAGCCCTTGGGGTTGCTGACCCCGACGACGAAGCCCTGCCGCACCGCCGCCCGCGGCGTCAACGGCGCCCGCGCCGTCGTGGCGTCGACCTGCAGCTCGCGGCGGTGGCGGAGTGCCTGGACCCCCAGCCAGACGAGGTACGCCGCCCCCAGCAGCTTGATCACGGTGAACACCACGATCGACTCCGCGACGATCGTGCCGAGCCCGACGGCGACCAAGGTCATCACCAGGAACAGTCCGGTGGTGTTGCCGACCACGCTGGCCAGCGCGATCCGGTGCCCGTAGGACACCGCCCGACCGACGACGAAGACCACGCTCGGGCCCGGGATGACGATGAGGACCAGCGCGGCGAGCCCGAAGCCGAGGAGCTGGTCGGGGCCGATCATTGCTCTCCGCTGGCCTTTTCCTGGTCTGAGTCCGACTCGACCGGGTCGCCGTAGACGCCCTCGGCGGCTGCGCGACCCGCTTTCTTGAGGTGCTTGTTGAGGCTCCACCCGAGGAACGCGACGGCAAGGACCAGGCCGACGAAGATGACGAAGCCGATCGGGCCGGCCACAACGTCCTCGTCCTCCGGCGCGACGAGTAGGACCCAGCTCAGATCGACAACCATGCCGTCATTGTCCCACCGTCTCGTCGACGCCGGCGAACAGGTCGTCCTCAGGCAGCTCGGTGGGGACATGGCTGGTGACCAGCTCGAAGTCCTCGGTCGGCCATACCGCCGTCTGGAGCTCGCGCGGCACCGAGAACCAGAAGCCGTCGGGGTCGATCTGGGTCGCGTGCGCCAGCAGCGCCTGGTCGCGCACCCCGAAGTAGTCGCTGCACGGCACCCGGGTCGTCATCCGCTTGTCCCGCTCGGGGTCGGGTTTCCACTGCTCGAGGCGGTCTGCGTACGGCGACTCGAGCCCGTGCTCGAGCATCGCCTCGTGGAGCGCGATCATCCGGGCATAGCTCCACCCGTGGTGGTAGTACAGCTTGCTGACCTGCCACGGCTCGCCGAGCTCGGGAGCGTACGCCGGATCGGCCGCCTTCTCGAATGCGAACACCGAGATCTGGTGGCACATGATGTGGTCCGGGTGGGGGTAGCCGCCGTTCTCGTCGTACGTCGTCATCACCTGCGGGCGGAAGCTCCGCACCAGCCCGATCAGCGGCGCCGCTGCGTCCTCCAACGGCACCGTCGCGAAGCAGCCGTCCGGGAGCGGCGGCTTGGGGTCGCCCTCCGGCCAACCGGAGTCGATGAAACCGAGCCAGTCCTGGGTCACGCCGAGGATGTCGCGGGCGCGCTCCATCTCCTGGCGCCGGATCTCGTGGATGTTCTCGAGGATGCCGGGACGGTCCATCTTCGGGTTGAGGATCGAGCCCCGCTCACCGCCGGTGCAGGTGACGACGTGGACGTCCACACCCTCGGCGACGTAGCGGGCCGTCGTCGCCGCGCCTTTGCTCGACTCGTCGTCGGGGTGAGCGTGCACGTGCATCAGACGCAGACCGGTGCGGGCGGCCTCGGCGGTGGTCATGCGGGGAATGGTAGAAGTGCCGGCCATGCGAGCATGAACCAGTGACCGCGCAAAGCCATTCCCTCGCCCAGCGGTACGGCGCTCCACCGCGCTGGCGGCGGTACTTGCTGATCGCGCTGGTCGTGGTCGTGGTCGGCGCTCTCGCAGCGGTCTGGGCCTGGATCACGATCGCGCAGTCGGACCCGCCGGTGTCCTCGGAGCTGATCACCTCCGAGATCGTCGATGACCACACCGCGACCGCGGTGATCCGCGTCCAGTGGGGCGGCGACCCGGTCGACGCGAACTGCACGGTCCGGGCGATCGCCCACGACAAGACGATCGTCGGCCAGCAGACGTTCGTGCCCGACCCGGACGCCGGTCCGGACTACGGGGTGGAGATCGCGACCGAGCGGCGCGCGACCGCTGTGGAGAACATCGGCTGCACTTCCGAGGACCGGCCGCGCCCCCGCTGAAGAATCGGCCGCAGGAGCCTGACTTGATAGAGTGTTTCCTCTGTCCGGTTCCGAGTCGGCGCGGTTTCCCGGGTGGTGACCCAACCGCCGGACGTGCCTCCCGACCGAACGCATCTCGATCCACGAGCCCCGCGGCACGAAGCGGGCGAGACGGCCGGACCCGGCTCGACAAGGCTCGACAAGACTCGACAAGACTCGACAAGATTCGCCTATCCAGGAGTACCCGATGACGCAGACCGACCAGACGATCTGGCTCACCCAGGACGCTTTCGACCAGCTCCAGGCCGAGCTAGAGGACCTCAAGGGCCCCCAGCGCCAGGAGATCGTCGCCCGGATCAGTTCTGCCCGCGACGAGGGCGACCTGAAGGAGAACGGCGGCTACCACGCGGCGAAGGACGAGCAGGGCCGCATCGAGCTCCGGATCCGACAGCTCGAGGACATGCTGCGCAAGGCCGAGGTCGGCGAGACGCCGCCGGACGACGGCATCGTCGAGCCCGGCATGGTCGTGACCTTCAAGTTCGAGGGCGACGCCGACGACGAGGCCGAGACCTTCCTGCTGCTGGGTGCCCGCGAGGTCGAGCCCGAGGGCCTCAAGGTCTACACCCCGCAATCGCCCTTCGGCGAGGCGATCAACGGCCGCAAGAAGGGCGAGACCGTCACCTACACGGTCAACGACAAGCCGCAGACGGTGACCATTCTCGACGCCAAGCCCTACACCGGCTGACCGCACCGCTCTGGGTGCCGCAGGCGCCCCAGGCCCCGCAGGACCGCCGTCTCGTCCGCCGCGCCCTAACCCCGGTCGAGCACCGTGTAGCCGTGCTCGCGGAGCCGGGCGATGACCGACTCGGCGTGGGGCTCGCCGCGGGTCTCGAGCTGGAGGTGCACGTCGACCTCGTCGAGCAGCAGGCTCGGCGAGATCCGCTCGTGCGCGACCTCGATCACGTTGGCCCCGGCGTCGCCGACCAGGGTCAGCAGCCGCGCCAGGCCACCCGGCAGGTCGGCCAGGGTCACCTGCAGGTTGAGGTAGCGACGGGCCGCGGCCATGCCGTGCCGGATCACCTTGCCCAGCAGCAGCGGGTCGACGTTGCCGCCGGACAGCACGACGACGACCGGACCGGTGAAGCGGCTCGGATCGTCACAAAGTGCTGCCGCGGCAGCGGCACCGGCCGGTTCGACGACCAGCTTCTCGCGCTCGACCAGAGCGACCAGGGCGCGCGAGAGCGACTCTTCGGAAACGGTCAGGATGTCGTCGACGTAGGACTGCACCAGGCGGAAGGGCAGTTCGCCCGGCCGACCGACCGCAATGCCGTCGGCCATCGTCGCCATCTGGGGCAGCCGGATCGGGTGGCCCTCGGCGAGTGAGGGCGGGTACGCGGCTGCGCCGACGGCCTGGACGCCGACGATGCGCACATCCGGACGCAGGGTCTTCACCGCGATCGCGACGCCGCCGAGCAGCCCCCCGCCGCCGGTGGGTACGACGACGGTGGCGGCATCGGGCACCTGCTCGATGATCTCGAGGCCGAGCGTGCCCTGACCCGCAATGATGTCGTGGTGGTCGAAGGGGTGGATGAGCGCCGCCCCGGTCTCCTCGGCAAAGGCGGTCGCCGCCGCCAGGCAGTCCTCGAGGACGCCCGGGGTGAAGCGGACGTCGGCGCCGTAGCCGCGGGTCGCGCGCTCCTTCGGGATCGGCGCGCCGTCGGGCATGAAGACCGTCGCTGCGATGCCGTGCTGCTGCGCGGCCAGCGCCACGCCCTGCGCGTGGTTGCCCGCCGACGCAGCCACGACCCCGCGAGCGCGCTCCTCGTCGGTGAGCCGGGCGATCCGTACGGCGGAACCGCGCACCTTGAACGAGCCCGTGCGCTGGAGGTTCTCGCACTTCAGGTGCACCGGCACCCCGGCGACCCCGGAGAGCCAACGCGACTCGACCATCGGCGTCCGGACCGCAACCGCGTCGACCAGCGGGCGCGCGGCCTCGATGTCGGCGAGGGAGACGATGGGGTCAGGCATGGCTCGCCTCGTCGGGCGGGTAGATGACGTCGCCCTCCAGCTCGTCGGCGGCTTCGTCGATCGGCATCTGAGCCAGCTCGGCCAGGTGCAGCACGACCGCGTTGGCCGCTGCCGCGAGCGGTACGGCGACCAGTGCCCCCACGACTCCGGCGACCAGCACCCCGCCCGCGATCGCGAGGATCACGCCGAGCGGGTGCAGTGCCACCCACCGGCCGAGCAGGAACGGCTGGAGGACGTGACCCTCGAGCTGCTGGACGCCGACCACGACCGCGAACATCAGCAGGGCGGTGATCGGACCCTGGTCCACGAGGGCGACCAGCACCGCCACGGTCCCGGCGATGGTGGCACCGATGAGGGGCACGAACCCGCCGAGGAAGACCAGCACGCCGATCGCCAGGACGAACGGCACGTCGAGGATCGCGGCCCCGATCATGACGCCCACCGCGTCGACCGACGCCACGATGACCGTGGCGCGCACGAACTGGACCAGCGACAGCCAGGCGACCGTGCCGGAGCTGTCGACCCGCTCGCGCGCAACGCGCGGCGCCAACCGGACGACCCACGACCAGATCCGGTCGCCGTCGGAGAGGAAGAAGTAGGTCGCGAACAGGGTGATGAAGAAACCTGCCACGACGTGCCCGACGGCGGATCCGAACTCGGTCACCCGCCCGACGGTCTCGCCGGACTGGGTATTTTCGCGGATCATGTCCTGCGCGCTCCCGATCCATTGGTTGATCTGGGAGTCGCTTGCGTTGACGGGGCCGTCGCGGAGCCAGTCGCGGATCTCCTGGAGACCCTGGACCGTCGAGTTGGCGAGGTCATCGACGCCGGCGGCGACCTGCTGCCCGGCGAACGTCAGCAGCGCGCCGACCGCTGCCAAGCCGCCGATCACCACGATCAGGGCTGCGACGCCCTTGTGGATCCGGAGTCGGGTGAGCGCGTGGACCAGGGGCCACGAGAGGGCGCTGATGAGGAGCGCAACCGCGATCGGGATGGTGATGATCGAGAAGAAGCTGACCAGCCAGAGCAGGAGGTAGCCGGCTGCGGCGATGACGAGGAAGCGCCATGCCCACGCGGCGGCCAGGTCGAGCCCCCACGGGACCTGGGCCCGGTCGAACCGCGAGGGCCCGGTCTCGATCGGCGTCGGCCCGCCGCGCCGCTCCTCGCGCACCAGCGCCCACTGGTGCGCGAACCGCTGCAGCACGCTCTCGACGCTCTCGGCGCTCTCGGAACTGGCGGAGCTCTCAGAACTGGCGGAGCTGTCGGAGCTCTCGTCGCTCCCGCCAGCTGCTGCCCCGTCGCCCGCCCTGCGGCGCCGCGGAAAGCCGTGTCGGCGCCGGCCCTCGTGCTGTTCGGGCTCCCCCCCGACGGGCTCGTCGTCACTCACGGAGCCACCCTAGATGCCTCGGCCGCCAGCGACATCGCCAACCGGTAGGCAATCTCGGGGTGCGGGTCGGCGAGCAGCCCGACCGCCATCAGGACGTACTGCTGGTCGACCACGATCGGGGCACGCTCCGGCAGCTGCCAACCCTCGGGGTCGGCGGTCGTGACGAGGTCGCCGAGCACCCGCTCGGCAACTCCCGGCCGACCGTGCCGCAGGACGCCGCCGCTGCCGATCACCAGCGATACCTGACGCAGGTCGACGCCACTGCGCTCCACGACCCGGCCGTCCGGCGAGAGGACGACCCGCGACCTGCCGGCGTGCCGGCGTACGGCGGCCTCCGCTGCCACCCGCGCGATCTCCTCGTCGGCGGCGTACTCCTCGTCGGTGCTCGGCAGGAAGGATGCGGGCAGGCCGGCGGACTCCCGCATCCCGAGGTCGGCCTCGACCGTCCGGTTGGCCGACGTCGGCGCAACGACGTCACGCGCGAGGAGGTCGGTGGCAGGTCCTGAGCGGCCCCCGTGGGACGAGGGGGCATCGCGAAGCTCGGCGTCGACGGTCACGACGGAGTAGACGTCGGTGGTGGCGCCGCCGACGTCGACCACGACGACGTCGCCGATGCCCGGCCGCTCCTCGTCGATCCCGTAGGCGAGCATCTCGACGCCGGCGAGCACGAGATCCGGGGTCGGCCCCTGGACCAGCTGGGCGAGCTCGGCGCCATGGGCGGTCAGACCCTTGCCGGCGATCACATGCTTCAGGAACTGCGCCCGGATGGCGGCCCGAGCGCTCTCCGGCGCCAGCACGCCGATCCGGGGTACGGCGTTCGCGGCGAGCACGTGCGGGACATCGGCGAGGATGTCCGCTACCTCCTCGTGGGCGTCGACGTTGCCGGCGACGACCACCGGGCCCTTGAAACCCGACCCGGCCACGGCCCTCGCCGCATCGACCAGCGCGGCGCGGTTGCCGCCGTCGGTGCCCCCGGTGAGCAGGACGAGGTCCACCTGTGGCTGCGTCAGTGGTTTCGAGGCTCGCTGCGCTCGCTCCTCAACCAGCGGGGGACCCGGTGGTGGAGGTGCGACGACCGCCGCGAGGAGCCTCGAAACCACCTCGTCGTGCTCCAGGCCGGCGGCAGCCACCACCGCGACCACCTTGCCGCCGCTGGACAGCGCAACCCGGCGCCCGGCTTCCGCCGTCACCAGCGCCTCGTGGCCGACGACGGCGACCCGGAGCCCGCCGCCCGCGCTCGAGCAGGCCAGGATCTCCGCCGCGACCGCGCGCCGGTCGACGGCGCCGACCTCGGCCCGACACGCCTCGACTGCGTCCAGCACGTCACCCGTGCCGAAGGTCGGACGCTGCGCGGACCCGACCACCGCCGCCGTGTCGAGGTCGACGAGCAGCGCCTTCGTATAGGTCGAGCCGACGTCGACGCACAGGACCACGCCGGACGTCGGCTCAGTCAAGTGCTTGTTCCAGGTCCGCGATCAGGTCGGCGGCGGTCTCGATCCCGACGCTGAGCCGCACCAGGTCGGCGGGGACCTCGAGGTCGGTGCCGGCCACGCTGGCGTGAGTCATCCGTCCGGGGTGCTCGATGAGCGACTCGACGCCGCCGAGCGACTCCCCGAGCGTGAACACCTCGGCGCGGTCGCACACCCGGAGCGCGGCCTCCTCGCCGTCGGTGCAGCGGAAGGAGACCATCCCGCCGAAGCGCTTCATCTGCCGCTGCGCGACCTCGTGGCCGGGGTGCGTCTCGAGCCCGGGATAGATCACCTCGCCGACCTTGGGGTGGCTGGTCAGGAAGTCCGTGATCCGCTCGGCGTTGTCGCAGTGCCGATCCATCCGGACGGCGAGCGTCTTGAGTCCGCGGTGGGTGAGGAACGCGTCGAACGGTCCGGGTACGGCACCCATCGCGTTCTGGTGGAAGCCGACCTTCTCGGCCACCTCCAGGTCCCGCACGACGAGCGCACCACCCACGACGTCCGAGTGGCCGCCGACGTACTTCGTGGTGCTGTGCACGACGACGTCGGCGCCGAGGCGCAGTGGCTGCTGGAGGTACGGCGACGCGAAGGTGTTGTCGACGACCAGCAGGGCTCCGGCCTCGTGCGCGACGACGGCGAGCGTCTCGATGTCGCCGATCGAGAGCAGCGGGTTGGTCGGCGTCTCGAGCCAGACCAGCTTGGTCTCGCCGGGCCGGATCGCGGCGCGGACGGCGTCGACGGCGTCGACCGGCGCCGGGCTGTAGGTCAGCCCCCACGGCACGGCGACCTTGTCGAAGAGCCGGAAGGTGCCGCCGTACGCGTCGTTCGGGATGACCACGTGGTCCCCGGGTCGGCACAGGGCCCGCAGCAGGGCGTCCTCAGCGGCGAGCCCGGAGGCGAAGGCGAAACCGCGTTCCCCCTCCTCCACCGCCGCCAGGGCACCCTCGAGGGCGGTCCGGGTGGGGTTCGCGCTGCGGCTGTACTCATAGCCGCCGCGCAGCCCGCCGACCCCGTCCTGCTTGTAGGTCGAGGTGGCGTAGATCGGCGGGATCACCGCTCCGGTCGTCGGGTCCGGCTCGTAGCCCGCATGGATGGCGCGGGTCTCGAAGCCGCTCTTCTGGCGATGCTCTTGGCTCACCCGGCGAGCCTACTCACCGGGTCGACCGGTCCGGCAGGGCGTCGTACTCCTCGTAGCCGTGAGTCCTCGCTCTCGTTGGACCCTGATGTGACCGCTCTCAGCCGCGCCATTCTCGGAATCCTCATCGCTCTCGTGCTTGCTGCGCTTCCGCTCGGAGCGGCGACCGCTGAGGACCCGCCGCCCGACCCCGACCCGATCCGTGGCCTGGTGCTGCCGCCGCTCGACACCCTGGTCGAGCTGATGCCGCCGCTGCCGATACCCGGCGAGAAGTACGCCGGCAACCTCTGTAGGTCGGGCTCCCACCGGTGCATCGACAAGGTGGTCAAGCGGATGCGGGTGCGGCTGGACCGGCTGGCCCGGACCTGCTCGCACAGTGCGATCTTCTCGCTCGCCTACCTCCGGGTGACCGAGAACGTCCGTCGGGCCGTCCGTTCCGGATACTTCGACGACGCGAAGTGGCTCAACCGGGTCGACACCGTGTTCGCCGACCTCTACTTCAACACCACCCGCCGCTGGGAGCGCGGCCAGCGCGCGAACACCCCGGGCGCCTGGCGGATCGCGCTCGAGGCCGAGGACGACCGGGCTGTGAGCGGGCTCGGCAACTTCATGCTGGCGATGAACGCCCACATCAACCGCGACTTCCCTTACGTCATCGCCAAGGTCGGACTCACCTCGCCTCGCGGCGTCAGCCACAAGGCCGATCACAACCGCTACAACCAGCGGCTCGATTCGCTGTACTCGCCGGTGTTCGCCGAGGAGGCACGCCGGTTCGATCCGACCTTCGACGACATCGACGCCGGAACTGTCGAGGAAACGTTTGCGGGCATGATCATGCGCGGCTGGCGGGAGATGGTGTGGCGGCACGCCGAGATGCTCGCGCAAGCCAAGACCCCCGCACAGCGCAGCATGGTGGAGCATCAGATCGAGACCTACGCCGCTCTGCAGGGGCTGATGATCCGGCAGCTGTTCCAGACCCCGGACTCGGAGCGACGCGACGCTTGGTGCGCCGCCCACGGCACTTCCCGTCGTTGAGCACTCCGGTGCTTGAGGTGGGACCAGCGCAGCGAGGAGCGCCGAAACCCCCGGTGTAATTCCTTGCCCTCTCGGGGAGACTGGGGGCATGTTCCTCTCCCGCCGCAAGACCGAGATGGTCGACCCCGCCGACGCGCTGCCCGGCCGCGCAGAGCCTGGGTTCGCCCTGCCTGAGAAGCACGCCGTGCTCAACGCTCCCCTGGTCACCGACGACGTGCCCGACGGCCTCGAGGTCGCCGAGTTCGGCCTCGGCTGCTTCTGGGGCGCAGAGGAGATCTTCTGGCAGGTTCCGGGCGTCTGGTCCACCTCGGTCGGCTATGCGGGCGGCAGCACCCCGAATCCGACGTACGAGGAGGTCTGCAGCGGCCGCACCGGCCACACCGAGGCGATCCGAGTGGTGTTCGACCCCGACCAGGTGTCCTTCGCCGACCTGGTCAAGAAGTTCTTCGAGGTGCACGACCCGACTCAAGGCATGCGCCAGGGCAACGACGTCGGCACCCAGTACCGCTCGGCGATCTACTTCCACTCCCCCGAGCAGGAGCAGACCGCGCGCGAGCTGACCAAGGTCTACGGCGACGAGATCACCCGCCGCGGCTACGGCGAGATCACCACCGAGATCGGCCCGGCCGGTAGCTACCACTACGCCGAGGCACACCACCAGCAGTACCTGCACAAGAACCCGTACGGCTACCGCTGCCACGCCAACACCGGAGTGCCGTTTCCCTCGACAGATTGAATCCGTCGGCGGAGTGCGCGGCCGAGTCGTGCGCTGGTCAGGAGTGAGCGACTCGCTTGTTGATCTCGCGGGCGAGCCATCCCGGGGTCACGCTGGCCAGGGCCATGAGTCCCTTGGCCTGTCGGCCTACTGCCCGGTGCACGCTGTGCGGGAGCCGGTGCCGGCTCTCCGCGACCGCGAGGATGGTGTCCGCGACATCGTCGGCGGTGAGTGAGACTCCGAGGTTCCTGGTGCTGGCGATGTCGACGCCGTGGACCATTCCGGTCTCGACGAAGAGCGGCCACACCGCGCTGACCTGGATGTCGTCCTTGGCCCATTCGAGCTCGAGCGCCTCGGTCAGTCCCCGGATCGCAGACTTGGTGGCGGAGTAGGTGGCGAGCTCGGCCTGCCCGTAGATCGCCGACGCCGAGGACAGGTTGACCACCTTCGCGCCTTGGGTTGCCCGGAGGTACGGGTAGGCGATGTGGCAGCCGTTGATCATGCCGCCGACGTTGATGTCGAGGATCGCTTGCTGTTCGTCCAGCGGGATCTCTGCGAAGGGCCCGGAGCTGAGGACGCCTGCGTTGTTCACCAGCACGTCGAGTCGCCCGCCGCTGACCAGCGCCAGGTCCTCGAGCCGGGTCCGCCAGGCGTCGGCGTCGCGCACGTCGAGGCGCTCCGCGATGCCGTCGGGGCCGAGCTCGGCACGCAACGAGTCGAGGGCCGTCTGGTTGCGTCCATAGGCTGCGACGCGGTAGCCGGCGCGTGCGAAGCGCAGTGCTGTGGCTCGGCCGATCCCGGCGGTGGCTCCGGTGATGACGACGGTCTTCTTGTTCACGGTTGCTCCAGTCCGAGAGTGGGAGGGTTCATGCGCGCTAGCGGCGATGGCCGCGGCGGTGCGAGTGGTTGCTCATGCCGGGGCGGGGGTGGGCGGGACGTGGGTGGTGAGGAAGGCGATCTGGTCAGCGATGACGGTGTCGAAGTAGGGCTCCAGGTAGGGCTCGAAGTGCTGGCAGTCGTAGGTGCGGATCTCACCCTTGGGGAGGCGGCGAGCGGCCTTCATCGCCACGTCGAACGGGGTGACATCGTCCTTCTCCGCGATCTGCACCAAGGTCGGGACGGTGATCTTGCGGGCGAGGCGACCCGGCGAATAGAAGGGCACGCGCAGGGCGATGCGAGCGGCCACGTTGTTCTCGGGGAGGAGCTCCTCGTAACGCTCGCCGGCGAGGCGCTTGGCCATGGGCATCGCGTCCGGTGAAGTCATCATCGCAACGGTGCCCGGCTCGCCGGCGGCCGGCAGACGGTACGGCTCGCGGCCGGTCAGTGCCCGGAGCTGATCGCGCAGGCCGGCACCGATCAGGCGGGCGATCATCCGCGGGGGCCGCGCGAACGCCGACGCCGGGCCGCTGATGTGCGGAACCTGCGCGACCACGGCGACCAGGTCCTGGTCCTCGGCGGCCAGGTGCAGCGCATGCCCGCCGCCGAACGAGGAGCCCCACGCGACCACCCGCGCGGTATCGACGCCCTCGAGGCTGCGGGCGTAAGCGACGCCGGCGCGCCAGTCCTGCTGTTGGGCACCGATGTCCAGCACCCGGCGCGGCTCACCGGCGCTGTCACCCCAACCGCGGTAGTCGAAGACCAGCACGGCGTAGCCCGCCTCGACGAACCGGGCCGCGTAGGCGTCCAGGCGCAGTGCCCGGATGGCGGCGAACCCGTGCGCCATCACGACGATTGGCGGGTTCTCGACTCCGGCGGGGCGGTAGAGCCAGGCGGCACAGGCTGTGCCATGCGAGTCGAACGTGGTGTCCTCGCGGGTGTCGGTGCTCACTTTAGATCCTTCGACTAGGACTCTTGAACACGGATCAAGAGTGGGTGAGCACCACCGTAGCCCGTTCTTGATTGTTATTCAAGACGGGCATAGAATGCTCCCATGCCCGCCAACCGACCCCGTCAGGACCGGGAGGAGAAGCGGCTGGAGCTGGTCACCACGGCCCGCCGGCTGTTCATCGAGGACGGCTACGAGGCGACGCCGATGAGCGCGCTGGCCAAGGCGGCAGGCGTCGCGGGGAACACGATCTACTGGTACTTCGGAGACAAGGACGACGTGCTGGTCGCCGTCCTGGACGCGGTCCTCGGCGACGCGATGGCCGACTATCAACAGGTTGCGGCGCAGCCACTGGAGGAGCAACTGCTGTGGGTCGTCGACACCCTCCAGCAGATGCGGCGCTTGGTCGCCACGGTCCACTCCCGCGCCGTGCAGTCGCCGGCTGTGGATGAGTGGCACACCGGGTTCCACCTGATGGCGGAATCGCTGTTCCGATCCACGCTGGAGCAGGCCGGACTGACCGGCCCGGACGTCGACGCGGAGGTCAAGATCGGTGTCTTCACCATCGAAGGCTTGCTCAGCCATGGCATCGATGACGCTGAACAGCAGGCGATCTGCCGCCGCCTGGCCCAGCAATGGACCAACCCTTAGCAAGTGCCGCCCTGCGCGCGCTGGGAGCCATCTCCCCGAAGAGCACCACCAGCAGTACCTGCACAAGAACCCCTACGGCTACCGCTGCCACGCCAACACCGGGATCCCCTTCCCCGCGGCCGACTGACCTGAAGTACGAACGATCGGCATGGATGCTGATCCGCGGCGCCCGACGACTGTGCCCGATCTCGCGGAGCTTGAGACGGAGTGACGTCGGCAGGTGTGCGCCGCTCCTTCCAGGGGACTGCCGGCGCGGCGAGATCGCGCGCATCTGCTGTGATGGACCTGGGTCAGGCCGATCCTGTCCGGAGGCGCGCAACTAGTTGAGCGGCGAGCTCGACTGACGCTTCGATTTCCTCACGCCGGATCGAGACACTCTCGACGTTGAGACCGAACGGCACACCCAGCCGCCGGCAGTAGTCAACGAGCTCGACCGCTGTCGTGGCAGCTTGCTCCAAGGAAGCTGCCAACGGGTTGGTCGCATGCCGCAGGTCGTTCTCGATCCATCTCGGGACATCGACCCCCAGCCAGCGCAGGAACTCGAGGGTCTTCATGGAGCCGCACACCGAGAAGGTGAACACGATCGGCACCGGAGCCAGCCCGCGCGCCTCGCACTCGTAGCTGTAGTCGGACACGAGGTTCTTGGCGGCGTTGAGGTCGTAGACGACCTGGGTCACGAAGAACCGGCAGCCGGCCGCCTGCTTCGCGATCAGCCGAAGGTGCTCGTTCTCGCGCCGACTGTGGCGCTCAGGGATCGCGACTCCGCCGAGCAACAGGTCTGGGTTGAGGTCTGCGCGCATCGCCTGCGCGACCGCCAACGGGACTGCGGGAGTCGCGTCACTCGACGCAGCTCCGACCATCACGGTCAAGGTGTCCCGAGGGTCTTGGTCAGCAATCCAGGACCGTAGATCTTCGCGCTGGTACTTGCCGACCGCGCGGTAGACGATCACCGGCGCGCGCCATGACTGCAGATGCCCAAGTCGATAGGCCGACGGATCGACCGTCGGGCTGAAAGGGAACGGCCGCTCGACCGGGTTGCGGGAGCTCTCGTCGTCGATGTCGTAGAGCACAAGACCGTCGAGGTCGAGGCTGCTCAGCCGGTCGATGGTGGCCCGAGCGATGTGCGGGAGCCGCTCGGCGGGCGTCGACTGCCTGGGAGGCGTGATCGCGAAGAGCACGAAGTCTCCCTGACCAGAGCTGATGCGCGCAGTGAGGTCCACAGCGCGACGGTAGTGGGTCACCGCACTCGATCTCCGCGAGAGACCCCTGCCGGCACGGCATCCGGACCTGCCGTGAAGGTGCGTCACTTCGCCATCAAGGGCTTCCTGGCCGTCCGTGTGGTTTGGCGCCACACCACGCGGCGGGATTGCGGTAGCCGCCGGCGCAGTGCGTGAGCTCGTCGCTGTGGCGGTCAACCTCGAAGACGATGCCGAGTGCACAAGGCGGTGCTCGGCTACGACATCCGCCGGCGGCAACCCCCTGCACGCTTCCGGCCCGCAGCAACTCGGACTGATGGGCCCATAGGGCGCCGGTCTCAGAAACTGTCCGTGCGACGAAGGCGACGCGGTCGACCGTCGGGGTCGTGCGCGACGGCGTACGGGACCGAGGCGACCGCTCGTGCCAGCAGCCCGATCGCGGCCGGATCGATCGTGCGCAGGCGACCAGCCGGTCGGGGACCGATCCGACCACCGGCGTGCCACGCATCCAGGCTGGCCGCGCTCGCCGCATAGGTCGCGAACATGTCCGCCGGCTCCCGGCAGTCAGCCATCGCCGCGGTCAGGTCACCGGCGTCTCGATCCAGGTGCTCGGCGGCCAAGCCGAGCCGGAATCTGCTGGCGTACTCACCGTCCCGGTCGACGACCACCGCGGAGAGCTCGGAGTCGTGGGTCCACGAGCGCCGGTTGAAGTTGTCGGAACCGATCGTGGTCCACATGTCGTCGATGACGCAGGCCTTGGCGTGCACGTAGACCGGGGTGCCGACGTGATTTTCCAGTCCGTAGATCGCGACTCGTTCAGGAGCCTTCCGGATCAGGTCCTGCATCGCTCGGCGCCGACCCTCCAGCTGCGGCAGCCGGCCCAGCACGCCTTCCAGGTCCGGATACAGCGGCAGGACCCCGATGATGAACAAGTCAGGCTGCCGCTCCAAGACGGTGCCGAACATCTGCGCGACGTGACTGCCCCACAGGTACTGGTCCTCTACATAGATCAGCCGACGGGCGCGCTCGACCGCCTTGGTGTATCCGCGCGCCACACTTCGCTCCCCGCCCCTCGCGAAGGGGTAGTCCCTGCGGGACGGCAGGTCGGGATAGGTCCGCAGCAACTGCACGACATGCGTACCGCCTTGGACAGGGGGCGGCGCGGGTAGCTGGGCCGGCAGCGGGCTCGGTACGGCGGGTGCGCTGCGCCGCCGCTGTCCCCACCAGCGACGAGGGTCGCCATCCAACGGCGCGGGGTCCTCCCAGCGCTCCCGGAAGACGGTCTCGACATCGTGGACGGCCGGCCCGGAGATCTCGACCTGGACGTCGTGCCACGGCGGCGTGGCGCCATACTCCTCAGCCATCTCCAGAGCCTGCGAGTCGCCGCCGTGGGCGGCATCGTCCCGGCGGGAGTGGCAGAGGTCGATGCCCCCCACGAATGCCACATCGCGGGTCGGGTCGTCCCGGTGCCGCAGCACCACCAGCTTCTGGTGGTGGGAACCACGCTTCCGCACCCGCATGTCCAGCCAGGCCTCGACGCCGAGAGCCCGCAACCGCGCGCCGAACTCGGCGTTGTCGCCCTCAGCGTCGGCCACCGCTGCGGCGCTGGAGTGCCACACCAGGCCACGCACATCGACCCCGCGAGCAGCAGCCCGGCCCAACACGGCCAGGACTTCGCTGCCTGGCTCACCGGTGAGCCGCTCGTCGGCGTCGCCGCGCCAGTCGGCGAAGACGATCAGATCTCCAGAGCCGGTTGCCTCGACACGCTCGTACAGCTCGGCGAAGTACGTCGCGCCATCGATGAGCGGCCGCGCCACGTTGTGCTCTGACCATGCTCGACCCCGATGGGCGTCGTCGATCCTGGTCTCCGGATTGCCGCGCTCGGCGGAAGTCAACAGCCACTCGGTGACGTCGCCCGGATCAAGCACCTCCACACCCTGCCACAAGGCAACGTCCCGGGCAGGCCAACGCAAGGTGTCTCGGGCGCACCGTCAATGCCAGCAAGAGACCCCGGCATGACGGGCAATCCGCAGTCCTCGAAAGTGCCTCGGAACCGTCCGGCGGCATGCCATCCTGCGCAGGTGAGCCTGGACCCCGTCGCGTCGAACCCGCAGCACTACCGGGTCATCTTCGAGAACGAGCGGGTGCGGGTGCTGGAGTACACCGACCAGCCCGGCGACCGGACCACACCGCACGCCCACCCGGACAGCGTGATGTACACGCTGTCGACCTTCCGGCGGCGGCTGGTGTCCGGCGACGCCGCTCGGGAGGTCGAGATGCCGGCCGGCTTCGCCGGCTGGCTGCCCGCGCAGGAGCACCACGGCGAGAACATCGGTGAAACCGCCACCCACGTCGTGTTCGTGGAGCTCAAGGAGCCCGCACCCGCCGGCCCGGGAGCCGCGAGCCCGCTCGGACCCGACCAGGGCTGAGCCCACCGGTTGGCGCGACCCGCGACAATGGCGACATGGCCGACCTCCCGCGCACGGCAGCCGCGCGCACCGCACGCCTCGCTGCGCTCCCCTTGGGGTACGCCGGACGCACCGCCCTCGGTTTCGGCAAGCGACTTGGAGGCAAGCCCGCCGAGACGGTGATGAACGAGATCCAACAGCGGACCGCAGAGCAGCTGTTCCGCACCCTGGGCGAGCTCAAGGGCGGGGCGATGAAGTTCGGCCAGGCCCTGTCGATCCTGGAGGCGGCGCTGCCGGAGGAGATGGCGGCGCCGTACCGCGAGCACCT
Source organism: uncultured Actinomycetota bacterium (assembly GCA_963756795.1). Taxonomy (GTDB): domain Bacteria; phylum Actinomycetota; class Actinomycetes; order Propionibacteriales; family Nocardioidaceae; genus Nocardioides. Next base: position 789,162 of record CAVWPK010000011.1, read on the forward strand.
GACCAAGCTCCAGGACTCCGCGCCGCCGATGCCGACCCAGACTGTGCGCGAGATCCTGGCCGCCGACCTGGGACCGGACTGGAAGACCAAGCTGGTCTGGCTCGACGGCGGACCGAGCGCCGCCGCCTCGATCGGGCAGGTCCACAAGGGACGCTGGCACGATCCGGAGACGGGCCACTCCCGCGAGGTCGCGGTCAAGGTGCAGTACCCCGACGCGCGAGCCGCCATCGACTCCGACCTCAAGACGCTGGCGCGCGCGGCGCGCACGATCGCGCCGCTGATCCCCGGTGTCGACATCAAGCCGCTGATCGAGGAGATCCAGGCGCGGGCCAAGGAAGAGCTCGACTACCCGCTCGAGGCAGAGGCGCAGCGCACCTTCGCGGCGGCCTTCTCCGAGGACCCCGAGATCGTGGTGCCGGAGGTGGTCGCCGTCGGGCCCCGGGTGCTCGTCACCGAGTGGCTCGAGACGCCCGCGTCGCTCGCGACCGTGATCACCAGCGGCACCCCGGAGGAGCGCGATCACTACGGCGAGCTCTATGTGCGGTTCCTCTTCTCCGGCCCCGCCCGCACCGGCCTGTTGCACGCAGATCCACACCCGGGCAACTACCGGATCATCCCGAACGCCGACGGATCGCCCGGCCGGCTCGGGGTGCTCGACTACGGCGCGGTCGCGCGGCTCGCCGAAGGCGGTCTGCCCCGGCCACTGGGCCGACTGGTGGGGTTGTGCGCAGCCGGGGACGGCGATGCGCTCATCGCCGGACTCCGCGAGGAGGGCTTCCTCAAGGAGCGGATCAACCTCGACCCTCAGCTCCTGATGGACTACCTGAGCCCCTTCGTCGAGCCGAGCCAGACCGAGCGCTTCCGGTTCTCACGGGCGTGGATGCGCGAGCAGTTCCAGCGGCTCAACAACCCGAAGGATCCGGCCTACACGGTGTCGATCAAGCTCAACCTGCCGCCGTCGTACCTCCTCATCCACCGCACCTGGCTCGGCGGCGTCGGGGTGATGAGTCAGCTGGAAGCCGAGGCGCCGTTCCAGGCCATCATGGCGGAGTTCCTCCCCGGCTTCACCGCGCCGACCGGCTGAGCCGCTACTCCCCCGTCTCGCCGTCGATCGACTCCCGCAGCAGGTCGGCGTGACCGTTGTGCCGCGCGTATTCCTCGATCATGTGGAGCAGGATCCAGCGCAGCGAGAAGTGGCTGTCTCCGGCTCTCGTCGGCGTCACCGACGGGGTGGCGAGCCCGGTCGGCTTCGCCACCGCCTCGTCGATCACCCGGTCAGCCCGCGCGACGGCGTCGTCCAAGAGCGCCATCAGCTCTGATGGATCGTCTTCGGCGCCAGTGCGCCACTCCCAGTCGGGGTCGGCGTCCCAGTCGACGTCGGTGAACGGCGGCATCAGGGCGCGCCCGGCAAACACCTCCTCGAACCAGTTCGACTCCACCAGGGCGAGGTGCTTGAGCATCCCGCCCAGCGTCATCGAGCTGGGCGCGAGCTTCTGGCCCAGCTGCTCGCGGGTGAGACGGTCGACCTTCCACCGCAGCGTGTCGCGCTGGAGGTCGAGGAAGGCTCGCACGGTCGTGGTCTCGTCGGCTTCGAGGGGCGGATAGGTCCGGGATTCAGCGTCCATGCCCGCGACGCTAGCGGCGCCCGCCGACCGCCGCACCCGGTCCGCCGCCGGTCAGTCGAGCAGGCCCGTGGCGGGGTCACGGTCGGTGACGCAGTAGTCGCGGCCGTTCGGGTCGGCCAGCACCGTCCAGTGACGGTGGGTGGCGACGACGCTCGCCCCGAGGGCGACGTGACGGTCAGTCTCGGCGCCGCGGTCGGTCGTGGCCCAGTCCAGGTGCGCACGCACCTCGCCAGTCTGCTCGCCGAGCCGTTGCAGCAGCAGTCGTACCGGATGACCTGCGGGGCGCACCAGCGGGTGGAAGTCCCTCGACACCGCCGACCCGCGCTCCTCCCAGCCGGTCAGGTCGCGCCAGAACGCCCGCTCCCGGTCGTACGACGCCGCCGGGATGTCGAGGCACACCTGGTCGACGAACGACCTGTGGCCACCGGGCCAGGTGGTCGGTCGAGGACGGTTCGCTGCCGGGTGCGCGACGAAGCAGAACACGAAGTCGCCCGGAGACCTCAGGACCACGTGGCCCAGATCGGCGATCTCGGTCGCCCCGAGGGCGACCGCCCGGTCCGCGGCCGCGCGCGGGGCCCCGACGTGGAGGTCGAGATGGATCCGGTCGGAACCCGTCGCCAGCCGCTGCACACGGAGGAAGGCATCCCCGTCGGGCGGCACCAGCGTGGCGAACTCGTCGGTGTGGCCGCGGCGGGTGCTGACGTCGTACTCGGTCGCCGCGGACCAGAACCGAACACCCTCTTCGAAGCGCTCGGGGGCGAAGTCGAGGAACGCGGTGATCCAGACCGGTTGCACCCGACCAACCTAGGGCCCGAACCACGGCGCCGACCTACGACGCCGACCTACGACGCCGGCCTACGACGCCGGCCTCACCAGACACCGAACACGTCGCCGCCGATCCGCACGATGAACGCAGACACGACGACGATGAAGAAGACCCGGACGAACCGAGCGCCCTTGTCGACCGCGGTCCGCGCACCGAGGTAGCCGCCGGCGAGGTTGCAGGCACCCATCAGCAGACCGACCTTCCAGAGCACCGCCCCGGTCGGGATGAACAGGAGCAGGGCACCGAGGTTGGTGGCCCAGTTCGCCAGCCGCGCCTTGGCCGAGGCCTCGAGGAAGTCGTAGCCGAGCAGCCCGACCAGGGCGAACACCAGGAAGCTGCCGGTGCCGGGACCGAGCGCGCCGTCGTAGAACCCGATCACCGCACCGACCGCCATCGCCGCGGCCAGGTGCTGGCGGCCGGCGAACCGCAGCAGGGTCTCCTCGCCGAGGTCGGGCTGGAGCACCACATAGGCGCCCAGCACGACGAGGACGACGAGCACGATCGGCTCGAACGCCTCACGTGGGATCTGCGAGGCGACCAGGGCGCCGGCGAAGGATCCGACGAGGGCACACACCATCAGCGGGCCGAAAGTGCGCGGGTCCGGCCGAATCCGGCGGTAGTACGTCGCCGCGGCCGCCGACGTACCGCAGATGGACGCCACCTTGTTGGTGGCGAGGACCTGCACCGGCGCGGCCCCGGGGAGACCGATCAGCAGCGCCGGCAGCTGGATCAGCCCGCCGCCACCGACCACGGCGTCCACGAACCCGGCCGCCAGCGCGGCCAACCCGAGCAGGACGAGGACGGTCAGAGTGGGATCGGACATCGCCCCCATTGTCGGGGGTGTGCGGATCGCGTCGCCTGCACGGGTCGTCCGACTGAGGGTGACCGGGAGGTCACGCTGACTCGGACGACCGCACACCAAGGTTGCGCAGGTCGCGCGCAACGGCGGCGGGGTCGTCGCGCAGCTCCCGTGCGGTGCACCGTACGACGACCCGGTCGGACGTCGTCAGGGCCCGTTGGCGAGCCAGGTCGTCCTCCCAGTGCTCGACTTCCATGTGAAAGCCGCCGTCGACTTCGAGGACGAGGACCCGGCCGTCGCCGAGCCGCCAGTCGCAGTCGGTGAATCGCACCCGACCGGCGGCATCGCGACGCTTCCTCTGGCGCACCGGTGGCTCGAGCCCGTAGGCACGGCACATCCGGCGGACATCCAGCTCCGAAACGGACTGTGCCCCTCCGGCGATCTCGCCGAGCGCTCGACGAAAGCGCTTGGCCCACCGCAGGGGCCGCATCCGATCGATCCAGGCGAGCAGCTCGACGGGTGTGGTCAGTCGCTGCTGGACCACGGCGGCCAGCACCCCCTCGGCCGTGCGCGTGGATCGTTGATAGGCGGCGAAGTGCAGCACCGCGGGCTCGAGAAGGCACGTCGGAAGTCCGGCGACGTGGCCTCGGAGCAAACGCAGCGGGCGGCGCGTCTCGGCGAACCGGATGCCCGGCGGCTCGTCGACCCGAACCGCACTCTTGGGAACGAGGATCGTGATGTCGTCGCGATGCCAGTTGCGCAGACCTCGGATCTCGGCAGCGGTCAGGTCACCGGCGATCGCATCCGGCCCACCGGCGAGTACGCCGAGCCACATCCGTTGAGTCCGGGTCAGCTCGCCGGTCGTCGTAGCGATCACAGTGGGGGCCAACTCGACCCAGCGCTCCGTGACGACCCGGTGCGCCACCATCCAACGATCGACACCGCATGCGGCGAGCTGTGCGCGGGTGATCAGCCCGCACTGACCGGCAGCAACCTCACGCCACCGCTCGCCAGCCACGCCCGCGATGGTGCCCCACTGACGCCCCGGGAAAGTCGCTCCTCCACAGGCAACGCAGTCGTCCGACTGAGAGTGACCGGTAGACCACTCTCAGTCGGACGACCGCGGCGATCAGCCGACCCAGAACCCCCTGCCACCGAACCAGTCGCCGTAGGACCCCGGCCCGGACCGATCCTTCGGGCCGCGGGAGCCGAGGTAGGACCCGACCACGGCGGCGCCGAGGTCGTCGCTCTCCGGAGCGATCACGGTGCCGTCCGCCCGGCGGGCCATGGAGTCGATGAAGCGAGCCAGCCCGGGGTCGTCGCCGAGCCGGAAGAACGTCGTCTGGGCGCCGAGACGACGCGCGTTGTCGAGCTCGCGTACGGCGAGCGCGATGGTCATCGGGTGGGGCGGGTAGCTGAAGTAGACCTGACCGTCCGGCTCGAGGTGGGAGGTCGGCTCGCCGTCGGTGACGATGAGCAACACCGGCTGCGCATTGGGGTGCTTGCGGAAGTGCCGATTGGCGAGCAGCAGCGCGTGGTGGAGGTTGGTCCCCTTGGCCCAGCGAGCATCGAGCGCGGTGAGCTGCTCGATGTCCATGGTCTCCGCGTGCCGACCGAAGCCGATCAGCTCGAGCGAGTCTCCGCGGAAGCGGGTGCCGATGAGGGTGTGCAGGGCGAGCGCGGTGCGCTTCATGGGCACCCATCGGCCGTCCATCGCCATCGAGAAGCTGGTGTCGACGCACAGCGCCACCGCGGCCTGCGTGCGGGCCTCGGTCTCGGCGACCTCGACGTCCTCGATCGACAGCCGCGGACCGAAGGGGTCGCCCGCGCGGCGGAGCACCCCGTTGAGCATGGTGCGCGGGATGTCCCACGGCTCGGTGTCACCGAACTGCCACTCGCGGGTCGCCCCCGAGAGGTCGCCTGCGGCACCGGCCTGGCGCAGCTCCCGCTGACCCTGCCGACCCGACAGTCGCTGGGCCACGTCGCGCAGCAGGGCCTTGCCGAGCTGCCGCATCGCCTTCGGGGTGAGGCGGAGCTCGCCGTCGAAACCGCGCTCCATCGCGCCCGTCTTCCGGAGCGCTCGCTCGAGCTCCTGCAGGCGGCGGGCGTCGACCGCCGCCTGGTCGCCGACCTGCCTGGCCAGCTTGTCGAGGTCGACGTCATCGAGGCGGGCACCGCCGTAGGACTGGGAGAGCTGGTCGGTGAGATCGTCGAGGTCGGCGAGGTCCTGGAGCATCCCGGTGCCGTCGCCGAGCCCGACACCCTGGTCGCCCTGGAACCGCTCCGAACCGTCCCAGTCCTCGCCCGGCCGCAGACTCTGGAGGTTGCCGTCCAGGCGGGCAAGCTGCTGCATCAGCTGGGGCGAGCCGAACGCCTGCGCGGAGAGCCGCATCAGCTCGTCGCGCTGCTCGGCGCTCATCGAGTTGAGCATCCGCTGCGCGGCCGCGGCGCGCTGGGACATCGCGTCGATGAGCTCGTCGACGGACCGCGGGTTCTCCGGGAAGAAGTCTCCGTGCTTGGACATGAACTCATCGAAGTCCTGCTGCGTGTCCTCACCTGCGGCGTGCTTCTCCAGCAGCTCGTTGAGGTCCGACAGCATCTCCTGGATGGCAGCCCGGTCCTCGTCGGTAGCGCCCTCGAGCGCCTGCTTCATCCCGGAGAAGCGCTGGTCGAGCAGCTCGCGTCCGAGCAGGTCCTTGATCTCCTCGTAGGCCTGGCGGGCCTCCGCCGACTGCCAGTCGTAGTCGGAGAGCTCGGTGACCGCGGCCGCCGTCGATGTCGGGAGGTTGTCGAGCCGCATCTCGCGGAACGCCCGATCTCCGTCGTCCATCATCGCGTCACGCGCGAGCTGCTTGCGCTCCTCGAGTACGGCGCGGTCCAGCAGCTCGCGCACCTCCTCGAGCGTGCCGCCGAGGTCGTGGCGTTGCAGGATCTCCCGCCGCCGCTCGGCCACCCGACGAGCCAGGTCGTCGAGACCGTCGCGGTCGTCGCCGCCACGGCGGAGAAACTCCCGCATCGCCCGCTCCGGGCTGTAGCCCGCCATCACGTCCTCGCCGATGGCATCGAGTGCCTCGGCGATGTCGACCGGCGGGGCGAGCGGATCGCCGCCGTCGTAGCGGCGGTAGCGGCTCATGCCCAGCTCATGACTGGCTCATAACTGGCTCATGACTGGCTCATGACTGGCTCTGGTCAGCCATAGATCGTCTCCGACCCGTCGGTGTCCTTGCCGATCTTTCGCGCGAGGAACAGGCCCTCGAGCGCGAGCTCGATCGCGCAGGCACGCGCACCGTCGGTCCCGCGACCGCTGCCGAGCACCCGCTCGCAGACGTCGTCGTAGAGCTCGGACTCCCCGAGCACCGGCAGCCCGGCGAGTACGTCGCGCGCGGAGACGCCGGAGCCGGTGATCACGGTCGCGCCCTCCTCGATCGCTTCGACGAGGAGCGCGAAGTCGAGTCCCCGGAAGTGCTCGCGCACCGTCTCCGCGGTCGCCGTCCGCAGCAGGTGCATCAGGATCTCCGCCTCCCGGCCCTCCTCGCCGGACTCGAACTCGATCTTGCCGCCCAGCACGTCGACCGCAGTCTCGAGGTCGACGACCCGGGCGACGGCGGTGTCCTCGCCCAGCACCGTGGCCCGCCGCAGGGCGGACGCCGCGATCGTCTCGGCGCCGGCGATCGCGAACCGCGCCGAGACACCGGAGCGCTGGTCGACGGCCGTCGAGCCGCGCAGGTTGCGGGTGAACCTGGCGAGCACCTCGAGCAGCGGCTCGGGTACGTCGGCGACGAGGTGTGCCTCCTGGCGGACCACGGCCATCTCGGCGTCGAGCTCGCTCGGGTAGTGGGTGCGGATCTCCGCACCGAACCGGTCCTTGAGCGGGGTGATGATCCGGCCGCGGTTGGTGTAGTCCTCGGGGTTGGCGGAGGCGACCACGAGCACGTCGAGCGGCAGCCGGACGACGTACCCCCGGATCTGGATGTCGCGCTCCTCCATCACGTTGAGCATCGCGACCTGGATCCGCTCGGCCAGGTCGGGGAGCTCGTTGATCGCGACGATCCCGCGGTGGCTGCGCGGGATCAGCCCGTAGTGGATGGTCTCCGGGTCGCCGAGCGAACGGCCCTCTGCCACCTTCATCGGGTCGACGTCGCCGATCAGGTCGGCGACCGAGGTGTCGGGAGTGGCCAGCTTCTCGGCGTACCGCTCGGTGCGGTGCCGCCACGAGATGCGCAGCTCGTCGCCGTACGCCGCGAGCGCGGACTTGGACCCGACCGTGATCGGCTCGAAGGGGTGCTCCCCCAGCTCGGAGCCGGAGATGACCGGCGTCCACTCGTCGAGCAGGCCGACGATCGTCCGCAGCAGCCGGGTCTTGCCCTGGCCGCGCTCGCCCAGGAGGACCACGTCGTGGCCGGCCAGCAGAGCTCGCTCCAGCTGGGGGATCACGGTGGACTCGAAGCCGTGCAGGCCCGGCCACGGGTCCTCTCCCGCGGCGAGCTTCCTGAGCAGGTTGGCGCGGATCTCCTCCCGCAAGGTTTTCAGGACGTGTCCGGAAGCACGCAGCTCGCCGAGATTGGAGATCGCCGGGGCGCCTAGTTCGTTGGCCACGGAGTCACGCTACTCAGCCGACCAACACCGGGCCGCCGGATCAGCGTGGCCGCCGTCACGTTCCGTTGTCCCGCACGCCGCGATCGCTGGCCCTAAAGTGACGCCGGTGACGGTCGTGCTGGGTGTCGTGTGCGTGCTCCTGCTGGGAGGCGTGGTCGCCCTGGCGGTCGTGGTACGGCGCCAGCGGGCCGATCTCGCTGCCCACGCAGCGGAGGTGGAGCAGCTCGAGGCCGACCTCGCCGCGGCGCTCCGCCCGCGGCCGGCCCAGAACCCGACCGAGCGCGCGATCAGCCGGGTGATCCGGACCGCCACCAAGGTGCGGGAGCAGGGCATCACCGGCGTCATCCAGAGCACCATCGAGGACATGACCGCGTGGGCGAGCGAGGAGCAGGCCGACATCGTGCACATGGCCGCCCCCGACGGCACGGTGACCATCTGCTTCTCCGACATCGAGAACTCCACCCAGCTCAACGCCCGGATGGGCGACAAGACCTGGGTGCGGGTGCTCGATGCGCACGACCAGGTCCTGCGCAGCCGGATCGCGCAGTACCGCGGCCAGGTCGTGAAGACGGCCGGCGACGGGTTCATGTTCGTCTTCCGCGACCCCGAGGCCGCCTGCCGCGCCGGGGTGGCGATCCAGAACGACCTACGGCGACCGCCGGAGGTGCTGCGCCGGCACGGCAAGGTGCGGGTCCGGATCGGCATCCACACCGGTCAGGTGGTCGCCAAGGGCGGGGACTACTTCGGCGAGAACGTCGCGCTGGCCGCGCGCGTCGCCGATCTCGCCTCCGGCGGCGAGGTGTTGTGCAGCGACGCCGTGCGGGGCGCGCTCGAGGAGGACGCCGCGGTCCAGCTCGTCGACCCCACCGATCCGATCGAGCTCAAGGGCCTGCCTGGCGAGTACGTCGTGTGGCGGGTCGTCCCACCGGGCTGACGCGTCGGTTTCGGGCTGCTGCGCTCGCAGCTCGTGCAGCGGAGGCCGTCAGCGCGCGAGCAGCACCGACGAGCCGTGCCCGAACAGCCCCTGGTTGGCGGTGATCCCGACCCGGGCGCCGTCGACCTGGCGGCCGGCAGCCTGGCCGCGGAGCTGCCAGGTGAGCTCGCAGACCTGGGCGAGCGCCTGCGCGGGCACCGCCTCGCCGAAGCACGCGAGACCACCCGAGGGGTTGACCGGGATCCGGCCACCGATGGTCGTGTCGCCGGCACGCAGCAGCACCTCGGCCTCGCCGCGCTTGCACAGCCCGAGGTCCTCGATCCAGTCCAGCTCGAGGGCCGTCGAGAGGTCGTAGACCTCGGCGACGTCGACGTCGTCGGGTCCGATGCCGGCCTCCTCATAGGCCGCGTGGGCGAGCGACTCCTTGAACGTGCGCTCCGGCGCCCCGCCGGCAGCATGGTCGGTCGCCAGCAGGGGCATGTCGATCACCGCGTCGGGGAAGGTCGGCGTCACCGTCGAGACGGCCGCGACCCGCACCGGGTCTGCGAGGCCGTGCTTGCGGGCGTACTCGAGCGAGGTCAGCACCACCGCAGCGGCACCGTCGGAGGTCGCACAGATGTCGAGCAGGTGCAGCGGATCGCAGACGATCGCCGAGCCGAGCACGTCGGCGACCGCGACCTCCTTGCGGTAACGCGCGTTCGGGTTCTCCAGGCCGTGCCGGGCGTTCTTGACCTTCACCTGCGCGAAGTCCTCGCTGGTCGCGCCGTAGAGATCCATCCGCCGCCGCGCATAGAGGGCGAAGTACGCCGGGTTGGTCATCCCGAGGAGCCGGAAACGCAGCCAGTCGGGGTCGGTCCACCGCTCGCCCGCGTTGGGTGCCAAGAACCCCTTCGGCGTCGTGTCGGCGCCCACCACCAGCGCCACCTCGGAGAGGCCTGAGAGGATCCGGGCCCGCGCCGTGTCGAGCGCCTGGGCACCCGTCGCGCAGGCGGCGTACGACGTCGCGATCCGCGCGCCGTTCCAACCCAGGGCGGAGGCGAAGGTCGAGCCGGCGACATAGCCCGCGTAGCCGTTGCGCACCGTCTCCCCGCCGACCACGTAGTCGACGTCCTTCCAGGCGATGCCGGAGTCGGCGAGGGCGGCGCGGGCGGCGTGCACGCCGTACTCCACGAACGGGCGGCCCCACTTGCCCCACGGATGCATCCCCACGCCAGCGACCGCGATACTCATCGGTCCTCCCCTGGGGTGGTCGACGTGCCAGCGTCGGCGTCCCTCGAAACCGGGCGCCATCGCCAGGTCGTGCGCTTCCCGGTCTCGTCCTCGTAGAGGGTCTCGACGACCAGCTCGACGTCGGCGCCGACCGCCAGGTCGGCCACGCCGTAGCCATCGGCCACCTGACCGAGCACCACCAGCCCCTCGGGCAGCTCGACCGCGGCCAGCGCGAACGGCTCGAACGGGTCGGTGGTGGGGATGTACGGCGGTGGCGGCTGGTACTGCGCGTCCGTGTAGGACCAGACCTGTCCGACCCGGGACAGCTCGGCGGGCTCGTGCGTCTCGCCGTCGCAGACCGGGTTGCGACAGAAGGTCGCGGCCTCGGGAGGCGGCGGCGGGAAGGCGAGCGTGCCGCAGGACGTGCACCGGGAGGCGACGAGCCGGGGCTCGTCACCGGTCGTGAACCACCCGGCCACTGCCGGCGTAGAGGTCGTCATCCATCCACCTCGAGAAAACTAGAACGTGTTCTCATCCTAGCGGACGCGGAGGAGCCGGCCGGTCGCCCGTCGGTCGTCCGCCCGTCGCCCGCCCGTGATCAGCCCTCGTCGCGCTGCTTCGGCGGCGGGCCACAAACAACCGTGTCGGCGGCCGTGTAGGACGTGTGGAACTTCTCGGTGTGGTCGACCGTGTCCTCGCCGTGCCGTCGGAACACCCGGGTCACGTCAACGTCGAACCCGGAGTAGCCGGTGAACGCCTCGCAGTCGGGGGTGGTGAGGTGACGGGTGGCCGGCGCCCGGTAGTTGTAGCGCTCACCGGTGATCGACTCGATGTCCCAGACCTTCGTCGAGTACATCTGCACGGTCACCACGCCCTGGGTCGAGTAGGTGCTCGGCTCGACGGTGGAGTGGATGAGGATGCCGTGGTCGGTGTCGTTGCGGAACCGCAGATCGAGGCTCGGCCAGGCGACCGTTGCCTCGCGGCCCTCCGGGTAGCGGTCGATGAAGAACGAGTGCGGCTTGTGCTCGATGTCCTCGAGTCCGGCGAAGAACATGGCGTTGAACGTGGTCGTGGCCATCTGCGAGACCCCGCCGCCGTAGTCCTTCACGAGGACGCCGTTGGAGATGATGTAGCCGATCGCGAAGCCGTTCTCCGCCGTCCGCTCGCCCACGGTCTCGTTGAGGGAGAAGGTCTCGCCCGGCTCCAGGATGGTGCCGTCGACCAGCTCCGCGGCGCGACCGATGTTGGTGTTGCGGTAGTCGGCGTGCGGGAAGTAGGTCACGAACTCGGAGACCTTGCGCTTGATCCCCAGCGCCTTGGCGTCTTCGGTGGTGAAGTCGGCCTCGCGGACGGTGGCCTCCACCTCGCCCGTGCGTTCACCCTCGGGAGCCGACAGCAGACCGGTGAAGACCGCGAGCACGTCGTCCGGCTCGAACTCGACGCCGGGCTTCGACCTGATCACCTTGGGCTTGCCGTTGACGAGCTCGACGGTGGCATCGACCGGCTCACCACTCGTCGTCGCACCCTTGACCAGACGGGTGATCCGTCGCTCGTCGATCAGCGGGACCAGCTTGCCGTCCTCGGGCACCATCGACAGCGCGTCGTCGTACTGCTTCGGCTGCAGCCGAACCTCGGACTCGCCGAAGACCAGGGTCACCGCCGACGCCAGGGCCGGGTTGGCGAAGTCGTCGAGGGCTTCCTGGACATCGCTGTCGTCGATGTCGGGTTCGGCCTGGGTGACCGTCAGCTCGACTGAGTCCTCGTCACCGAGGTAAGCCGCGGTGATCGCCGCTTCGGCGGCATCGATGTCGACCGCCTCGCCGGAGACCGGGTCGACGACCCGGACCCGGCCGTTCTTGAACTCGATCCGACCGTCGACCGGCGGCACGCCGAGTCCTTCGGAGAGCTCGGCCAGCCGGTTGGAGAGCAGGGTCTCGTCGACGTCGACGATCGCGTCCAGGTCGTCGTCGCCGCCGGTGAAGTACTCCCACTGCCGCCGGGGGCTCCAGCTGTCGCCGGCACCCGCCGCGTCGACGGTGGCTGCGTAGTCGATGGCGAGCCCGATCTCGGCGGGTCGTACGTCGTCGGTGCGACCGCCCTCGACCCCGACCCGGATCGGCGCGACGCCGCGGGCGGCGAACGACTCCTCCAGCTCGGCCATCGCGTCGGCGCGGCTCATCCCGCCGATGTCGACACCGGAGACGGTCGTTCCCAGCGGCACCTTGTCACCGGCGACCTGGTGGGCGGCGGCGTAGCCGCCGGCGAGCAGCGCCACGAGCAGCACGATCACCAGCAGCACGATCTTGCCGCCCGGCCGCTCTCGCTTGCCGGGCTGGCCCGGGGCAGCCTCTTCCAACAACGTCACGCCTCGCATCCTAGGAAGTCGACACGCCAGAACCGTTAATCGCGGCGTCGGCGGGCGCGGGTCGACGCAGCCCGACGAGACCGCCCAGGAGCACCCCGACGCCCGCGCCGAGCAGCAGGTAGCCCTCGACCGTCTGCTCGACCAGGTAGTCGCCTTCGGGTCGCTCGACAGCCAGCACCAGCACCGCTGCGAACCAGCCGAGCGCGAACGGCAGCCGCCGCCACCAGCCGCCCGGGATCGCCACCAGCAGAGCAACGGTCGTCGCGATGCCGAGCGCCAGTCCCCACCAGTAGCCGTGCAGCGCGACCGCGCATCCGCCCACGACGGCACCGCCGAGGAGGGCAGCGACCGCAACGCCGGCCCGGCCGGCGTACGCGCCGCTCACCCCTCGATGCCGGCGAACAGGTCGGACTCCCAGCCGTCGGGGCCCTCCGTCGGCCCACGCTCGCCCTTGACCAGGCGAAACATCTCCCGTCCCCAAACCAGCTGCCCCTCGTTGTTGGACAGCGCGAAGAACGGACCATCGGTAGCGATCTGCGTGGCGTGGGCCGCGAGCGCGGCCATCTTGCGGTCGATGTGTTCCGCGGCGTCGACCTCGGTCGTGATGTCGGAGTCGGCGAGGAAGAACGTCGGCAGGTAGCCGTCGGGATCCATGCCTTCGAACGTCGTCTCGTCGCCGGACTCCCGCAACCGGCGCAGCCCCTCGCGGAAGCGGCTCTCCGACATGGCCGACCAGTAGACCTTCGCGATCTCCCACGCCTCCCCCAGGTCGCGGCGGTACGACGGCACCGCGGCCAGCTGCGTGGCGTACATCGCGACCCGGTGGGCCTGGATGTGGTCGGGATGGCCGTAGCCCCCGAACTCGTCGTAGGTCACCAGCACCTGGGGCCGGACCTCGCGGATCACCGTCACCAGGTGGTTGGCGGCCTCGGTGAGGTCGGCATGCCAGAAGGCGTTCTCGTGGACGTCGTCCGCCGCGATGGCGTGGCCGTCGTCGTGCCATTTCATGCCGGAGTCGCGGTAGGTGCCGAACCCGCCGAGGAACCGGTAGTCGGTGACGCCGAGCTCGGCCATCGCCGCGTCCAGCTCGCCGCGCCGGTGCCGGCCGAGGCCGTCCTCCTTGTCGGCGGCCAGGTGCTCGAGCTCGGGCACCAGGATCTCGCCCATCTCCCCGGCGGTGCAGGTCACGAGGGTGACGCCGCGACCCTCGGCGACGTACTTCGCCATCGTGGCGCCCTGCCCGATCGACTCGTCGTCCGGGTGTGCGTGGACCAGGAGCAGTCGGTGTGCCGCGGTGTCGCTCATGCCCACGAGCGTAATGATGATCCCCGGCGTGCCGGCCGCCGCCCGCTTCTTCCCCGAGGGACCGTCGGCTGATCAGTCCTTCGGGCGCTTGATCCGCTGCGGCTGGTCCGGCAGCGGCAGCGGTTCGACGGGGGCCTCCTCGTCGAGGTCAAGCCACCCGTCGTAGGTCTCCACCAGCAGCTCCAGCTGGATCATCGGCGCGTCGGTGAGCACCGCCCACGGGTGGTCCTCGTCGTCGTCCTCCCCGGCCAGCGCCTCCCGGACCACGGTCGCCTCGAAACCCCCGCGGGCGAGGACCAGGGCGGCTGCCCGCGCGTCGTCCTCGCCGAAGAAGATGCCTCTCACACAGGGATGATCGCGCATCCAGCCCAGGAGCGCGTCGGGCTGGGACTCATCTGATGGAGATCGACGTCTGCATCGACGTGCGGGTCTCGTCCGTCACGGTTGCCGAGCTCAGCCATGGCGCTGCGCGTTCGCGGGTCAGCGCCGCTAGGTTGACCGCCGTGGACCAGCCTGCACCGCCGCCGTTCGGCGTTCACCTGACCCGCACCGACGAGAACGCCGCGGAGATCGACGCGCTCGCCGGCCTGCTGGAGGGGCACGGCGGCGGGCGGGTCGGGATGGCCGGGGTGCTCGGCGACCTGGACCGCCGGATCCGCCGTACCTTCGTGCCGTGGCCCCGGATGCTCGGCCTCGCCGTCGTCCGAGCGCTGACGTGGGAGCGCCGCGACCGGCGCGACCTGGGGTGGTACCCCCAGGGCATCAGTACGTCGGTCCGCACCGGCGTCGAGCGCGACCTGCTGGTGACGTCGTGGTACTCCAAGAAGGGCGAAGGATCTCGGGTCAGCTTCATCGACCTGGAGGCCGGGAGATATCGGCACGTGCTGCTGGTCGAGCCCACTCTCCGCGACGGCGTGCCGGGCTTCAAGCCGCTCAAGGCGCACGCCGGCGGCGTCGTCTGGCACGGGCCCTACCTCCACGTCGCGGCGACCGGGCGCGGCTTCCTCACCTGTCGGGTCGACGACGTGATCAGGGTGCCGGCCGCCGCCGGGTTGGCAACCTACGGCCACGACTACGTGCTGCCGGTCCGGTTCGCCTACCGCGCCAGCAACGAGGAGGGCGTCACCCGGCTCCGCTTCTCGTTCATGACGCTCGACCGGAGCACCGAACCGCCGTCCCTCGTCGTCGGCGAGTACGGCAACAGCAAGCAGACCCGGCGTCTCGCCCGCCTCCCGACCGACGCCGGGACCGGCCTGCTCTCGACCGACGAGGACGGCTTCTCCCGTCCGGTCCTCGACGGCGAGGACGGGCTCACCCGGATGCAGGGCACTGCCGTCGTCGACGGCACCTACTTCGTCACCTCGTCCCACGGCACGTCCTACGGCAGCATGCACGTCGGCCGCCCGGGCGCCTTCCGCACGAAGCGGTGGGCCACCCCGCCCGGTCCCGAGGACCTCGTCCACTGGCCCGAGACCGACCTGCTGTGGTCCCTCAGCGAGCACCCCGGCTGGCGCTGGGTCTTCGCCATGCGCCGCCGCGAAATCGACGGGTCGTCCGGGCCAGCGTGACGCATCGGTCACTCTCACTCGGACGACTGCCGGACGAGGGCGCACCGAACTGGGAGACCGATAACCGCGCGTGAAACTGTCGTTTCGGCGTAGGTTCTCCTCGCACGGAGTTTTCGGGATCCTGGCAGGAGGCGCGCGGTTGCGGATCGACGAGTTCAACGTGCTGCCCGGCGAGGACGCCGAGGCGGCGCTGCGGGCGTGCGTCGGTATCGACTCCTGGGTGCACGTGCTCACCTCCGGTCGCCCGTACGACGACCCCGGCCAGCTGGTCGCCACGGCCCGCGCCCAGGCAGCCACCTGGACGCCCGCCGAGGTCGAGGCTGCGCTCGCCGACCACCCTCGGATCGGTGAGCGACCGGCCGGCGCCGGTGCCGCCGCCGACCACTCGCGCCGCGAGCAGGACGGGCTGGATCCCGACGACGCGGCGCTGGCCGAGCGGCTGCGCGCGGGCAACCTTGCCTACGAGGAGCGGTTCGGGCGGATCTACCTGGTGCGAGCGAAGGGACGCAGCGGCGCGGACCTGATCGAGCTGCTGGAGGAGCGCCTGACTCACGACCCCGAGACCGAGCTCTCGGTCACGAAGGACCAGCTCGTCGAGATCGCCCTGCTCCGACTGACCGACCTCCTCACGAAAGAAGTGGCGAGCCCATGAGCACTTGTTCGACCCACGTCCTGGACGCGACCCTCGGCCGACCGGCAGCCGGCGTCGTCGTCGTGCTGGCGGGTGCCGACGGCACCCAGCTCGGCGCGGCGAAGACCGACGTGGGGGGCCGGGCCCGCTTCGACGCCGACTTGCAACCCGGCGACCACGAGCTCACCTTCGACACCGGCAGCTGGTTCGCCGCGGAGGGGCGCGACACCTTCTACCCCGGCGTCACGCTGGCCTTCACGGTGACCGAGGACGAGCCGCACTACCACGTGGCGCTGCTGCTGAGTCCGTACGCCTATTCCACCTACCGAGGGTCCTGATGAGGATCGACCAGCGGATCGCCGAGCGCCACGACGGGCTCACGCCGCAGGAACGGCGGGCGGCCGCCACTCTTCTCGAGCATCTCGACGACCTGGCCACCTACCGCGCTGCCGAGCTCGCCGACCTGGCAGGCGTGAGCCGGGCGACGATGAGCCGTCTGTTCCGCAGCCTCGGTTTCGAGGACTTCGATGAGGTGCGCGAGCACCTGCGCGGGCTCCGGAGCTCCGGCGAGCCGCGCCGCATCGACGGTGCTCCCAACGCCGAGGCGCTGGCGGCGATCGAGCAGGCCTCGATCCTGCGTGCCGTCGAGCATCCCCGGATCCCCGAGGTTGCGGGCCTGCTGGCATTGGGACGCAGGGTGTTCGTGATCGGCTGGCGCAACAGCTACCCGGTTGCCCTCCACCTTCGGGAGCAGCTGGTCCAGGCGCGCCCGGACGTCAGCCTCGGGCCGGTGCCGGGACAGACCACCGGCGAAGAGCTGGCCGGCCTCGGCCCCGAGGACGTGATCCTGGTGATCGGGTTCCGGCGCCGTCCCCAGCACTTCGACAGGTTCCTGACCGAGGCTGCGGCGACCGGTGCGTCGGTCGTCCTGATCGGCGACCCGACCGCGGTTGCGCACGCCTCGCAGGTGTCGATCTGGCTGGAGTGCCCACTGCAGCACTCGCTCGCCTTCGACAGCTATGCCGCACCGATGGCGCTGGTGAGCGTGCTGGCGGACGCGGTGCTGGGCGCGTGCGGCCGAGCCGGCAGCAGCCGGGTCCGGGCGATCACCGAGATCTACGAGCGGATGGGCGAGGTGGAGTGATGGCCACAGACGACACGACCTGGCTGGCGCATGCCGTCGGCCTCGCAACTGCCAATGTCGCGAGCGGCGGCGGCCCCTTCGGCGCGATCATCGTCCGCGGCGACGAGCTGGTCTCCAGTGGACAGAACCGAGTGACCCGGGACCTCGACCCGACCGCGCACGCCGAGGTGGTCGCGATCCGCTCGGCCTGCTCGGTGCTCGGCGACTTCAGCCTCGCGGGCTGCACTCTCTTCACGTCGTGCGAGCCCTGCCCGCTGTGTCTCTCCGCGTCCTTGTGGGCCCGTCTCGACCGTGTCCTCTATGCAGCCGACCGCGATGACGCGGCCCGGGGCGGCTTCGATGACGGAGCGTTCTACGACCTGTTCGAGCAGCCGCGCACGGAGTGGGCGATGACCGTCGCGGCCCACCCGCTCGACGACCGGTTCGCGCCGTTCGACGCCTGGCTCGCCAAGACCGACCGGATCGCCTACTGAGCAGGGCGACCAGCAGTCAGCGCGGCAACAGGGCCAGCTGCCGCGACTGGGCGACCAACCGGTCGGCGGAGTCCCAGACCTCGCAGTCCTCCTCGAACATCCCGCCCGCCACGTTGCGGGTGCGGTGGCGCAGCCGCAGCCACCCGGGCGCCGGGTTCGCGCGGACGTGGGCGGAGAGCTCGACGGTCGGTGCCCAGCCGGGCAGGCCGAGGTCGAAGGTCACGGGCGGGAGTGCGTCCACCGCCATCAGCAGCGCCAGCGGGTCGGGCTCGCGCCGGTCGGCCAGTCGGAACCACGCGCTGATCTGTCCGCGCCCACTCGGCTTGCCGACCGCCCAGCCGACCTCGTCGGGGTGGAAGAGCATCTCGAACCGCTGGGTGAAGGGAGCCATCTGCTTGACCTCGTCCGGCGCCATCGTGTTGGGCACACACTGGTCGCGCGGCGGGAGCGTCACCGGCTCGGCAGTCGTCCGCACGTCGTCGTCCGGGAACGCGGCGAGGTCGCCGTACGTCGCCAGCACCGTCAGCCGGACGTCGTCGCCCTGTTTGAGGTCGGCGGCCACGGTCGCGGTGCGGCCACCCACCCGCAGCGGTCGTACGACGGCGCGCACCGGCCCGGCCACCGCCGGCGAGATGTAGTAGGCGCTCACCGCGACCGGGTCGGGATGGTCGGGCAGCGCTGACCGGATCGCGTTGCCGAGCAGCGAGAGCTGGAAGCCGCCGTTGATCCCGCCGCCGACCCGCCATCCGTCCGCCATCGTGCCGACGAAGTCGTCACCCTCGCGGGTGAGGGTGATGTCGCGGTCGAACTCGGACCGGGTCGGCTCACCGGACCCGGTCTCGGGCGTGGTCAGCTCGGTAGTCACCGTCCGAGGGTACTGACCTCTGACGCTCCGATCAGGCCCAGGAGCTCGACTGTGACGGACACCGCAATCGCGGCCGGTCCCTTGCCGGCAACGCCGGTCGTCGTCGGGTCACCGATCGGGGTGCGCACCCGTTCGACGACGTCGGACCCGTGGCCGAGGTCGGCGAGCTTGCCGCGGAAACGAGCCCACTTGGCCGACGATCCGATCAAGCCGATGGTCGCGGGGACCTCGGACCGCAGCAGCGCATCGAGCAGCGCCAGGTCCTCGGCGTGGTCGTGGGTCAGCACGAGGACGTGCGTCCCCGGCGGCAGCTCGGCCACCACCAGCTCGGGCAGCACGGGGACCTGGTGCACGTGGACGTCCGCCGGCCCGGACCGCAGGGGCGCCAGCCGCTCCGCGACCAGCTGGTCGGCCCGGGAGTCGACCAGGTGGACCTCCAGCTCGTGCCGGCTCAACAGCAGACCGATCTCGTAGCCGACATGCCCCATCCCGAACACCGCGACCGCCGGCCGCACGCGCAGGGGTTCGAGCAGCAGCGTCACCTCACCTCCGCAGCACTGGACGCCGTGCTCGACAGGAACCTTGTCCGAGAGGGAGTGCTGCTCGGTCACCGGTGACGCAGACCCGGTGAGCCGGAGGTCACGCAACAGGCCGCGCGCGCGTCGTACGGCGGCCTCCTCGAGGTTGCCGCCGCCCACGCTCCCCCACGTCTGCTCGGCGGTGACGACGAGCTTGGCGCCGGCCTCGCGCGGCGCGTGACCACGGACGTCGGTGACGGTGACCAGCACGCAGGGAGTACGGCGCTCCCGGCACTCCTCCAGCGCTCGCAGCCAGTCCATGTCAGAGCCCCCGCGCCTGCTGGATCGCCCAGAACACGGCCTCGGGGGTGGCCGGCGACGCCAGGTCGACCGAGCGACCCACCGGCCCGAAGGCGGCCACCGCGTCCCGCAGCGCCTCGCGCACGGAGAACGCCAGCATCAACGGCGGCTCGCCGACCGCCTTCGACCCGTAGATCGAGCCGTCTTCGGTTGCCCGGTCCAGCAGCGCGACCCGCAGGTCGGCCGGCATCTCCGACAGGCTCGGCAGCTTGTAGGTCGACGCCGACTGGGTCGCCAGCCGTCCGCGACCCGGGCCGTCGGAGACGTCCCAACGGAGGTCCTCGAGGGTCAGCCAGCCGACGCCCTGGACGAAACCGCCCTCGATCTGCCCGATGTCGACCAGCGGCGACAGACTGTCGCCGACGTCATGGACGATGTCGACGCGGTCGACCTGGTAGGCACCCGTGAAGCCGTCGACCGAGACCTCGGCGGCCGCGACGCCGTAGGCGAAGTACTTGAAGGGCTCGCCCTGCACGGTGACCGGGTCCCACGACAGGCCCTCGGTCTTGTAGAAGCCGGCCGCCCACAGCTGGATCCGGTCGTGGTAGGCCGCATGGACCAGCTCCTTCCATCCGGCCGCCGAGCCGAGCCGGTCTCGGACCGGCACCAGCCGGGCCAGGATCTGCTCGCACGCGTCCTTGACCGCGGCACCGTTGAGGTCGGCGCCCGAGCTCGCGGCGGTCGCCGAGGTGTTGGGAACCTTGTCGGTGCGCGTCGGCGCCAGCCGCACCTGCTCGATCGGCAGGCCGAGCGCCGTGGCCGCGACCTGCAGCATCTTCGTGTGCAGGCCCTGGCCCATCTCGGTGCCGCCGTGGTTGATGAGCACCGAGCCGTCCTTGTAGACGTGCACGAGCGCGCCGGCCTGGTTGAACGCCGTGAAGTTGAAGGAGATGCCGAACTTCACCGGCGTGATCGCCAGCCCCCGCTTCCGGTAGGGGTTCTCGGCGTTGGTGCGGGCGATCTCGGCGCGCCGCTGCTCGACGTCGCCGCTGTCGAGGACCTGCTGCCAGGCGCGGTCGAGGCGCTCGGGATGCCGGACCGGCTGTCCGTACGGCGTCGCCTGACCCTCGGTGTAGAAGTTGCGACGGCGCAGCTCGGCCGGGTCGATCGCGAGCAGCGGCGCGCACCTCCCGAGGATGTCCTCGATCACGAGCATGCCCTGCGGGCCGCCGAATCCACGGAACGCGGTCTGCGACGTCTTGTGGGTCCGCGCGACCCGTCCGTCGACCCGCACGTGCGGGATCCAGTAGGCGTTGTCGATGTGGCAGAGCGCTCGCGACAGCACCGGCTCGGAGAGGTCGAGACACCAGCCGCCGTCGGAGGTCAGGGTCGCCTCCAGCGCCTGGAGCAGCCCGTCGTCGTCGAAGCCGACCCGCCACCGCGCGTGGAACCCGTGCCGCTTGCCGCTCATCGTCATGTCCTGCTGCCGGGTGAGCCGCACCCGCACCGGACGTCGGGTGATCAGGGCACCGAGCGCGGCGACGGCCGCGAAGCCGTGCGACTGTGCCTCCTTGCCGCCGAAGCCGCCCCCCATCCGTACGCACTCCACCGTGACCTGGTGGTTCGCCAGGCCGAGCGCGTGCGCGACGATCTCCTGGGTTTCCGACGGGTGTTGCGTGCTGGACTGCACGAGCACCTGGCCGTCGTCGTCGATCGTCGCCAGGGACGCGTGGGTCTCCAGATAGAAGTGCTCCTGCCCGGCGAAGTCGATCTCCCCCTCGAACACGTGCGTCGATTCCGCGAGACCGGCCGCAACGTCGCCGCGCTCCAGGCGCGGCTGGCCCCCCTGGAAGCTGCCGGCGTCGATGGCGTCCACCACCGTGATCAGCGACGGCAGCGGCTCGTAGTCGACCTCGACCGCCTCCGCACCGATCCGCGCCGCCTCCAGCGACTCGCCGAGCACCCACGCGACCGCGTGGCCGTGGAACATCACCTCGGTCGGGAAGAGCGGTTCGTCGTTCTTCGCTCCGGCGCCGTTGATCCCGGGCACGTCGTCGGCCGTCAGCACCCGCACCACCCCTGGCACGTCGTAGGCCGGCTTGGGGTCGAGGCGGGTGACCATGGCATGCGCGTGTGGCGCGCAGACCGGGTGGGCATGCAGCAGCCGGGGCATGCGCAGCGCGAGGTCGTCGGTGTAGAGCGCCCGGCCGGTCACGTGCAGGGCGGCCGACTCGTGCGGTCGCGTCTGACCGACCAGGGCGGTCACGGGGCGATCGGAGAGCCGGCTCATGCTGCACCCTCCTCCACGAGCAGCTTCCGCAGCGCCTGCCCCAGCATCGCCTTGCGGAAGGCCGCGCTGGCCCGATGGTCGTCGATCGGGGTCCCGGCGCCCGCGAGTACGTCGGCAGCGGCGGCGACGGACGCCTCGTCCCACGGACGGCCGATCAGCGCCGTCTCCGCTTCCGTCGCCCGGATCGGTGTGGCGGCAACCCCGCCGAGCCCGATCGCGGCCCGGGTCACCATCCCGTCCGCGACCTCGATCGCGAACGCGACGGCGACCGAGGAGATGTCGTCGAACCGGCGCTTGGCGATCTTGTGGAAACCGGTCAACGGGGCGAGCGGCAGCGGCACCCGCACGCTCGCGATCAGCTCGCCGGGACGCAGCACCGTCTCGCGGTAGCCGGTGAAGTAGTCGGTCAGCGGCACCACCCGCTCGCCCCCGGCGGACACCAGCACCACCGAGGCGTCGAGCGCCAGCAGTGCGGGCGGCAGGTCTCCGATCGGCGAGGCGGTGCCGACGTTGCCCCCGATGGTCGCGCCGTTGCGGATCAGCCGCGACGCGAACTGCGGGAACACCGAGTCCAGCAGCGGCACCGCGCCATCCAGACGACGCTCGATCTCGGTCAGAGAAAGGGCGGCGCCGAGGTCGACGTACTCCTCGCCCTGGGTGAGCACCCGCAGCTCCGGGAGGTGGTCGATCGCGACCAGCAGGCCCGGCCGGGACCCGCGCAGGTTGGCCTCCACGCCGAGGTCGGTCGCACCCGCCAGCGGCACCGCGTCCGGCCCAGCCAGGGAGGCGAGGGCTTCGGCGAGCGATGCCGGTCGCTCGTAGCCGGGCACCTGGACCGGCTCGACGGCTGGAGGCGGCGAGGTGGTGCGGAAGGACAGATGGTCGCCGTCGACCGGCTCGCCGAGCGCCTGCGCGGCCTCCAGGATCGGCCGGTAGCCGGTGCAGCGGCACAGGTTTCCGGAGAGTGCGTGGTGGTCGAAGACGCCGGTCTCGCACCGTCCCGGACGGTAGTACTCCGCAGCCATGCTGCACACGAAACCCGGCGTGCAGTAGCCGCACTGCGAGCCGCCCCGCACGGCCAGCTCCTGCTGGACCGGGTGCAGTGCGTCGGGCTCCCCGAGACCCTCGGCGGTCACCAGCTCCTGGCCTGCCAGCGCGGCGGCCGGGACCAGGCAGGAGTTGACCGCCGTCCACTCGGTCGGTGCGTCGACGCCGGGGCGGGCGAACAGCACCGAGCAGGCTCCGCACTCGCCCTCCGCGCAGCCCTCCTTGGCGCCGGTCAGGCCGATGCTGCGCAGCCAGTCGAGCGCCGTCGTCGGCGGCTGTGCGCCCGCCAGGCTGCGGGGCTGACCGTTGACGGTGACCATCGGCTGATCCATAGCACGAACGGTACGTCGCGCTGCGCGCGACGGCACGGGGATCGACGGGTCAGAGTCGAGCGAGTCGGCGCGTCACCCAGGCGAGCAGGACCTTGAGGTGCTGCACATGTCCGACGATCGAGAGGTGGGATCCCGCCTGCTTGCTCACCGCGACCTCCTCCGGTCGACCTGATCTCCCAGGGTTGGGATACCCCTATGACGCTCGGGCAGTCCGATTGGTTGCATCGGCTCACCCGGGCAGGCCGGGGAGCCAGCGCGGCACCCGGGTGCAGTAGGCGTCGTAGTCCTGTCCGAACAGCTCGCGCAACGCCGCCTCCTCGGACCGGATCTGGGTCCGGTCGATCACCGCGACGAACGCCGCCACCGGAAGCGCCGGCAGCACCCCTCCGCGCACCAGCGCGTGGGCGGTGAGGAGCCCGGCCAGGCCGGTGTACATCGGGTTGCGGGTCAGCGCGTTCGGGCCGCCGGTCACCAGCGCGGTCGCGTGCTCGGGGTGGAACGGCTCGACCGTGGTGCCGCCCTCGCGGAACCGCTGGATGCTGCCCACGATCAGGGTGGCGCTGGCGGCCGCGACCGCCGCTCCGGCAAGCTTCCGGATCGCACCCGGACGGCGGTCGCCGGCGAGCAGGTGCTGGGCCAGGGCTCCGGCGACGGCGTAGGCAGGAGGGGGTACGACGGGCACGCCCCGACCGTACCCCGCCTCGGGATCCGGCATGGCGACGGCCGGAACTCCTACAGCACCAGTCCGACGTGTCGGTTGACGTCCTTGTAGAGCAGGTAGCGGAACCGCCCCGGACCACCGGCGTAGCAGGCCTGGGGGCAGAAGGCGCGCAGCCACATGAAGTCTCCGGCCTCGACCTCGACCCAGTCCTGGTTCAGCAGATAGACCGCCTTGCCCTCCAGGACGTACAGGCCGTGCTCCATGACGTGCGTCTCCGGGAACGGGATCGCGCCGCCGGGCTCGAAGCTGACGATGTTGACGTGCATGTCGTGGCGCAGGTCGGCGATGTCCACGAACCGGGTCGTCGACCACGCGTCTTCCGTGCCGGGCATCGGGATCGGTGTGACGTCCTGTTCCCGGGTGACGAACGCCTCCGGCACGTCCAGGCTGTCGACCCGCTGGTAGGCCTTCCGGATCCAGTGGAAGGTCGTCGTGCCCTCGCCGTGGTTGCGCAGCGTCCACGCGGTGCCGGGTGGGAGGTAAGCGTAGGAGCCGGTGCCCAACGCATGCTCGGTGCCGTCGACGGTCAGGGTCGGCGAACCGTCGACCACGAACAGCACCGCCTCGGCGCCGGCGTCGTCCTCGGGATCGTCGGACCCGCCGCCCGATGAGACCTCCACGACGTACTGGCTGAAGGTCTCGGCGAAACCGGAGAGCGGCCGCGCCAGCACCCACAGCCGGGTCTGCTCCCAGCCGGGCAGGAAGGAGGTGGTGATGTCGCTGAGGGTCCTGGCCGGGATCACGGCGTAGGCCTCGGTGAAGCGTGCCCGGTCGGTCGTGAGCGCGGTCTGGGGCGGCAGCCCGCCCTTCGGGACGTAGTAGCTCATCTCGTGCCTCTCCTGAGAAGTCGACCTCGCGGAGCGTGGTGTGCTCCTAGCACTATCGGTGCACCACGCAGCCAGGTCTCGCGCACCACGCCGTTCAGCCGGCGTCCGGCGTACGCCGACACCGGGTTGCGGTGGTGCAACGCGGCGACGTCGACGGTGAACTCCTCGTCAGGTGCGAATCGGACCAGGTCCGCGTCGGCGCCCACCGCGATCCGGCCCTTGTGGCTCAGGCCGACCCGATCGGCCGGCGCCGTGGCCATCCAGCGCGCCACGTCGGTCAGACCGTGGCCGCGTTGCCGGGCGCCGGTCCACACCGTCGAAAGACCGAGCTGGACGGAGGCGATCCCGCCCCAGGCGACGCCGAAGTCGCCGCCGCCCTGCCGCTTCAGGTCCACCGTGCACGGCGAGTGGTCGGAGACGACGAAGTCGATGTCGCCGGCGGCGAGCGCGCCCCACAGCGCCTCGCGGTTGCCGGACTCGCGGATCGGCGGACAGCACTTGAGCTCGGTCGCGCCGTCGGGGATCTGCTCGGCGGCGAAGGTCAGGTAGTGCGGGCAGGTCTCGACGCTGACGTCGACGCCGTCGGCACGCGCGGCATGCAGCAGGGGTACGGCGTCGGAGCTGCTCAGGTGGACGACGTGCGCGCGGCCGCCGCTCGCGCGGGCCGCACCGATGACGAGCGCGATCGCTGCGTCCTCGGCGGCCCGCGGTCGCGAGGCCAGGAAGCCCGCGTAGTGCCGGCCGTCGAGGGCGGCCTCGTCCAGCAGGTCGCCGATCTCGGCGTGCACGATCATCAGCCCGTCGGTGCGGGCGACCTCGGCCATCGCGAGCGAGAACTCGGCGGCCGATAGCGCGCCGAACTCCTCGACGCCGGAGTCGAGCAGGAAGCACTTGACCCCGAACACCCCGGCCCGGTGCAGCGGCTCCAGGTCCGAGAGGTTGCCGGGCACGGCCCCGCCCCAGAAGCCGACGTCGACCCGCACCTGTCCCTCGGCCACGCTGCGCTTGACCTCCAGGTGGGCCACGGTGGTCGTCGGTGGGACCGAGTTGAGCGGCATGTCGATGATCGTGGTCACGCCACCGGCCGCGGCCGCAGTGGTCGCGGTGGCGAAGCCCTCCCACTCGGTGCGACCCGGCTCGTTGACGTGGACGTGGGTGTCGACCAACCCCGGCAGCAGCACCTCGTCGTCGGCGACGTCCACGGTGCGGGCGGCGGGCGGGGGCTCGTCGTACGGCGTGATCGCGGCGATCCGCTCGCCGCGGACGCCCACGCACGCAGCCACCTCGGCGCCTCCGATGATCGCGCGCCGGGCCCGGAGGACCAGGTCGACGTCACCGGCCATCAGCAGAAGCCGGGCAGGTGCAGCCACGCGTCGCCGGCGGGCGGTGCGTCGTCGCGGGTCACCTGCGCCTCGATCAGGCCGTAGGGCCGGTCCGCGGCGACGAACACCTCGCCGTCGTTGGTCAGCCCGTCGACCTGGAAGCCGCTGAAGTCGACGAGGAAGTGGTGCTTGTTGGGCGCCGAGAACCTGATCTCCGCGATCTCCTCGTCCCCGTCGAGCACCGCGCACCCCATCGCGTGCAGCGTCTCCTGCAACGCCCGCGAGTAGGTGCCGGCGAAGGTGTCGAGCAGAGCCGCCAGCGCGGCGTCGTAGGACGCGTTCCAGTCGACTCCGTCGACGGCGGTGTGTCGCCACCTCGCGACGAGCGACGTCGCCAGGACCCGGTCGTCGGTCTCCGGAAGAGTCGTGAACTCGTCCTTGAGGAAGCCCCGGAACTCCGAGTCGGTGGAGTTGAGCACGACCAGGTCGGAGATCCCGGACAGGACGACGGCGTCCCCGCGACCGACGGTCACCACGCAGGTGCGGGTCGCCCCGCCGCGCCGTACGAACGAGTGGTCGCCGATCCGGTCCCAGGCGTACTCCTCCACCCGGACCTGCGCCGCGCTCGCGGCGGGGCACGCGTCGAGCAGCCTGCGCCCCAGCGCGAGCCCGTAGTCCTCGATCGAGGAGATCCCGTGGAGCTTGGCATAGGCGAAGGCGGTGTTCTTCTGCGTGTCGGTCGGGAGCACGGCCGCCTGGTCGCCGGTGATGTGCGCGTCCTCGAAGTCGCCGCGCAGCGAGGTGGACACGTTGAGGTCGCGGATCTCGTGCCGCGGGGTGTCGCGCACGATCCGGACGACCCGGCTCTCCGACTTGCCGTACTGGTTGGCGCCCAGCTTGTTGGCCATCAGCTGCTCCTGGATCTGGTGGAGGAGTCGGGGGCCTCGACGCCACCGAGCTCGTGCTTCTTTGCCCGGCGACGCCGGTGCAGGATCGGTTCGGTGTAGCCGGACGGCTGGCTGAGCCCCTCGAAGACCAGGTCGCGCGCGGCACGGAACGCCTCGCCGTCGTACGACGGCCCCATCGGCTGGTACCCCGGCCCCGCCTGCTGCTCGTCGACGACGTCGGCCATCCGGCGGATCGCCTCGTCGACCTGCTCGGCGGTGACGACGCCGTGCCGGAGCCAGTTGGCGACATGCTGACTGGAGATCCGGCAGGTCGCGCGGTCCTCCATCAGCTCGGTCCCCTGGATGTCGGGCACCTTCGAGCAGCCGACGCCGTCATCGATCCATCGCTTCACGTAGCCGAGGATGCCTTGCAGGTTGTTGTCGATCTCGTCGCGCCGGTCGTCGTCCGACCAGGATGCGGGGTCGCCGATCGGCACGGTCAGCAGCTGCTCGAGGGTGGCGCGGCGACCACCCGAGAGCTGCTGCTGCCGGGCTGCCACGTCGACCTGGTGGTAGTGGAGAGCGTGCAGCGTCGCCGCGGTCGGGGACGGCACCCAGGCGCAGGTCGCGCCGGCCTGCGGGTGGCCGACCTTCTGCTCGAGCATCGCGGCCATCTCCTCGGGCATCGCCCACATGCCCTTGCCGATCTGGGCCCGGCCGTGGAAGCCGCACTCCAGGCCGATGTCGACGGATCGGTCCTCGTAGGCCTTGATCCACGGCTGGGACTTCATGTCGCCCTTGCGGACCATCGGCCCGCCGAGCATCGACGTGTGCAGCTCGTCGCCGGTGCGGTCGAGGAAGCCGGTGTTGATGAACGCGACCCGGCCACGGGCGGCGTGGATGCAGGCCTTGAGGTTGGCTGAGGTACGCCGCTCCTCGTCCATGATGCCGAGCTTGATGGTGCCCCGGTCCAGCCCCAGCAGGTCCTCGACGCGGGCGAACAGGTCGTCGGTGAACGCCACCTCGTCCGGGCCGTGCATCTTCGGTTTCACCGCATACATCGCGCCGGTGCGCGAGTTGCGCAGCTCGCTCCGTCCCTGCAGGTCGACGAGGCTGCACAGCGCGGTCACGACGGCGTCGAGGATCCCCTCGGGGACCTCTCGGCCTTCGGCATCCAGCACGGCGTCGGTGGTCATCAGGTGCCCGACCTGCCGGACGAACAGCAGTGAACGGCCCGGCAGCACGACCGGCCCGGCGGGGCCGTCGTACTCCCGGTCGGGCGCGAGCTGCCGGGTGAACGACTCGCCTCCCTTGACCATCTGCACGCTGAGCGTGCCGCGGTTGAGGAGCAGCCAGTTGCGGTAGGCGGCGACCTTGTCGGCGGTGTCCACCGCGGCGACGGAGTCCTCCAGGTCCATGATCGTGGACACGGCGGCCTCGAGCAGCAGGTCGTTGACGCCCGCGGCGTCGTCGTTGCCGATCGGATGGTCGCGGTCGACCTGGATCTCGACGTGCAGGCCGTGGTGGACCAGCACGACGCCGTCGGGATCCCCGGCGTCGCCGCGATGACCGACGTACTGGCCCGGATCGGCAAGCCCGGTCGCACCGTCGGAAAGGGTGACCGCGAGGGCGCCGTCCTCGACGGAGTAGCCCCGCGCGTCGGCGTGGCTCCCGGCCGCCAACGGGAAGTGCTCGTCGAGGAACGCCCGCGCCCGTCGGATCACCTCGACGCCGCGGCGCGGGTTGTAGGACGACCCGCGCTCGCAGCCGTCGTCCTCGGGCAGCGCGTCGGTCCCGTAGAGCGCGTCGTAGAGCGAACCCCACCGGGCGTTGGCCGCGTTGGCGGCGAACCGCGCGTTCAGGACGGGTACGACGAGCTGCGGGCCGGCCTGGACCGCGACCTCGTCGTCGACGCCGGTGGTCTCGATGCCGAACGGCGCCGGCTCCTCCACCAGGTAGCCGATCTCGCGCAGCATCGTGAGGTAGGCAGCCTGGTCCTGGACCGGTCCGGGATGGTCCCGGTGCCAGTCGTCGAGCTGCTGCTGGAGCTCGTCGCGGCGGGCCAGCAGCTGCCGGTTCCGTGGGGCGAAGTCCGCGACGATTGCCGCGACCCCGTCCCAGAACGCAGCCTCGTCGATTCCGGAGCCGGGCAGCGCCTCGTCACGCACGAACGCGGCCAGCTCTTCGGCGACCTGGAGCCCACTGATCTCGACCCGATGCGGCATCCGGACAGACTAGGAGGTTGCAGTGAACCGCCGCTCGGATAACCGCGCTCTGCCCCCGGGGCGCCGTGCCCGCGGGCGTGGACTCGGTCACATTTGCGGCCCGGCCTGTCCTCGGTGCGATTAATCGTTCTCGGATCGGGTATCCGTCTCTGTTAGCAATGCCCGGTTCCCTGGGACCGGGCCACCAACAGTTCTAAGGAGCATGACCCATGGCCATCGGCCTCGGAATCGTCCTGATCGTTGCCGGACTCATCCTCGTCCTCGACGTGGTCAACATCGACACCTCTGCCGTCGACACCGGCACCCTGGGCTGGATCCTCCTGGTCGCCGGCGCGCTGGCCGTCGTCATCTCCCTGGTCGTCAACCAGCAGCGCACCCGGTCCACCGTGGTCGAGGAGCGTCGCGACGTCCGGCCGCCGATGTGACGCACTCTGGTACGACGCCGCCGCCCACGCCGACGACCGAGCACGGTCTGGAGACGGTCGAGTTCCATCCGGTCGACGAACCCGTCGTCCTGGGCGACCGCTATCGCCTCGGCGAGGTGATCGGCCGCGGCGGGATGGCCGAGGTCTATCGCGCGGACGACCTCAAGCTCGCCCGCCTGGTCGCGGTCAAGCTGCTTCTCAGCGACGCCGGGGACCCGACCGACCGGGATCGCTTCGTGGCGGAGGCGAGGACCCTGGCGATGCTCTCGCACAGTGGGCTCGTCACGGTCCTGGACGCCGGGTTCGGGAGCAGCGGTCGCCAGGACGCAGTGGCTGGAGGGGAGCACGACCGCCCGTTCCTGGTGATGGAGCTGGTCGACGGGCCGACGTTCGGCCAGCGGATGAAGAACGGTCCGATGACCCTTCACGACCTCGCCCCGATCGCAGCGCAGGTAGCCGAAGCCCTCGCCTACGTGCACGCGCGCGGCATCGTCCACCGAGACGTGAAGCCCGGCAATGTGCTCATCGGTCACGACGAGACCGTCAAGCTCGCCGACTTCGGCATCGCGCGCCTGATAGAGCAGCAGTCGCACCACACGGCGACCGGGGTGGCGATCGGCACGGCGGCCTACATCGCCCCCGAGCAGGTCAGCGGCGGCACGGTCACGGGGGCTGCCGATGTGTACGCGCTCGGACTGGTCCTGCTGGAGGCGATCACCGGACGTCGGGAGTACGCCGGATCGCCGACCGAGGCCGCGCTCGCCCGGCTGCAAAGGCCGCCGAGGATTCCCACCCTGCACGCCGGTTGGGACGACCTGTTGGCCGGGATGACGGCTCTTGACCCCGGCGCTCGACCGAGCGCGGCCGCGGTCGCTGCCTGGCTGCGCGCCGGGCTGACCGAACCGGCGCCGGTCGGCATCGTCGGCAGGCCCGATCCGTCCACCTCTCCGATCCTCGCCGCCACCCCCCAGGACTCCGATGCCCGACCGGGGCCGGCGAGCCCGATGACCCGGCCGACCACGGACCCGGTAGTGGCGACGGCAGTGGCGACCGCAGTGGCGGTGAAGCCGACGGCGACTCCGGTGACGCAACCCCGCACGTCGGCGATCGACCGGTCTGGCGACGCCCTCGCACGCCACGCCGGGCTGCTGACGGCGCGGGTCCGCGCACTGCCGTCCGACGCCTGGGGTGCAGTCGCGGCGTTCGGGGCCATCGTGGTCCTGTTGGTCGTCCTCGCCGTAGCGGGCGGCGACCAAGGTGTGCCGGCCATCCCCGACAACACTCCCTCAGAACTGCGGGCGCCCCTTGTCGAGCTCCACGAGGCCGTCGACGGCGCGGAGACCTCCGGACTCGCGGCGCACCTCGACGACGTGGACGCCGCAGTGGCGGCGGGCGAGGTCGCCGCGGCTCGCAACGCGGTCGACAACCTGCTCGCCGAGACGGCTCAAGGGCTCGTCGCGGACGAGATCAGCGACCAGGACGCGAACGAGATCTTCGACGCCGCGCGCGGCCTTCTCTCCCAGTTGCCGGAACCCGCCGGCAATCGACAGCAGCCGACAGCAGCCCGATCGCGGGTGAATCCGACGACTCGACGGGTCGGGCAAGACGGGTCAGGCAAGGGAGAGGAACAGCTTCTCCATCTTCTTGACGTCCACGCCGTCGATGTCGCCGTCGTTCTCGGTCAGGCACTGCTGGAGGCCGGTCGCCACGATGGCGTAGCCCGCCCGCGAGAGCGCCTTGTTGACGGCAGCGAGCTGGGTGAGCACCGACTCGCAGTCGGAGCCCTCCTCCAGCATCCTGATCACGCCGCCGAGGTGACCGTGCGCGCGCTTCATGCGCAGGGTGATCGCCTTGATCTCAGTGGGCTCCAGGTCCATCAGATCCTCCCCTCAAGGCTGTCCATCGCCTGGCTCAGCCGTTCGCGCGCGTCGGTGGCCACCACGCGCAGCGCTTCCCCGGCTCCGCCGCTCTTGGTCACCGTGAGCAGCAAGTTGGGGTCCAGCGCCTCGACCACGGTCGTCTCCTCGTCAACCGCGCGCACCACGACGTTGCACGGCAACAGGGCTGCGATCGAAGGGTCGGCCTCGACCGCCCGGTGGGCCAGCTGCGGCCGGCAGGCGCCGAGGATCACCTGCGGCGGCACGTCGACATCGAGCTTCTTCTTGAAGGCTGCCTTGAGGTCGACCTCGGTGAGGATGCCGAACCCGGCGTCGGCCAACCGGCTGCGCACGTCGTCGACTGTCACGTCGTAAGGGCGACGGACCGTTGTCTGGATCGTGTACTCCGCCATGGGAGGTCCTTTCTGGGGAGAGGGCAAGGGTGGGGTGTGCCTCGACTTTACATCCCCCCCGGGGGATCTGCTAGTTTCGGTCACATATCCCCCGTAGGGGTTACGCCGTTCCTGGCCGTGACCCGTTGAGAGGAGCACTTTTTCATGCGCGAGATCAACATCGAGCAGTTCGCGGAGGCGCACAACAAGGGCGCCGCCGTGCTCGACGTCCGCGAGCCGACGGAATACCGCGAGGGACACGTCCCGGGGGCGAGCAACGTCCCGATGAGTCAGGTGACCACCCGCCTCGAAGAGATCCATCGGGACCGACCGGTCTACGTCGTGTGCGCCTCGGGATCCCGGAGCGCGACCGTGGCCGACTTCCTGACCGCCTCCGGCTTCGACGCGATCAACGTCGCGGGCGGCACCAGCGCCTGGATCCGTAGCGGTCACCCGATCGAGAAGTGAGGCACGGCATGAGCCACGCAACCGAGACTGAGACCCAGACTGAGACCCAGGCCGAGACCCAGGCCGAGACCCAGGCCGAGACCCCGGCCACCGCGACGGGTGAGGCGCAGCAGCATCCTGCGGGATCCGCGCTGACCGTGCGGACCCTGGAGACCCCGTCCCTGGGCGACCGTACCTACGTCGTCCACGACGGCGCCGTCGCCTTCGTGGTCGACCCCCAACGCGACATCGACCGCGTGATCGAGGTCCTCGAGGCCGACGGAGTCCGGCTGACCCATGTGTTCGAGACCCACCTCCACAACGACTACGTCACCGGCGGGCTCGCGCTGGCGAAGGCCAGCGGCGCTGCCTACCTGGTCAACGGCGCCGACGAGGTGTCCTTCGCCCGCACCCCGGTCACCGACGGCGAGGTGGTCGAGGTCGGCTCGCGGATGAAGGTCCGCGTGATCGCGACCCCTGGCCACACCTTCAACCATCTCTCCTACGCGCTGGACGACGGCGAGGAGCCGTACGCCGCCTTCACCGGCGGCTCGCTGCTGTACGGCGCCACCGGCCGACCCGACCTGCTCGGCGAGGAGCACACGGACACCCTGGCGCGGCACCAGCACGCCTCGGCACGTCACCTGACCGAGACCCTGCCTGACGCCACGGAGGTCTACCCGACCCACGGCTTCGGATCCTTCTGCTCGGCCTCGCAGTCCGACGCGACCGCCTCGACCATCGGCGAGGAGAAGCAGTCCAACCCGGTGCTCACCCAGGACGAGGAGACCTATGTGCGCGAGCTCCTCGAGGGCCTGGGCGCCTGGCCGGCCTACTACGTCCACATGGGGCCGGCCAACGCCGAGGGCCCGGAGGCACCCGATCTCTCGCCGGTCCAGCAGGCCGACGCCGACGAGCTGCGACGCCGGATCGAGGACGGTGAGTGGGTCGTCGACCTGCGCAACCGCACCGCCTTCGCCGCGGGGCACGCCCCGGGCACCTTCAACTTCGGCCTGGACGGCGCGTTCTCGACCTATCTCGGCTGGCTGATCACGTGGGGTACCCCGGTGACCCTCCTCGGCGAGACCGCCGAGGACGTCGCGTCGGCACAGCGCGAGCTGGCGCGGATCGGCATCGACCGGCCCGCGGCGCAGGCAACCGGCGGCCCGCAGGCGTGGACCGACGACAAGCCGGCCAGCTTCCCCACCGGGACCTTCGCCGACCTCGCCCAGGTCCGGCACCACCGCGAGGTCGTCGTTCTGGACGTGCGTCGGGCCGATGAGCACGACAAGTCCGCGATCGCGGGAGCAGTCAACATCCCGATCCACGAGCTCCCCCGGCGGATCTCCGAGGTGCCGTCCGGCGAGCTGTGGGTTCACTGCGCCGGTGGCTACCGCGCGTCGATCGCTGCGTCCTTCCTCGACGCAGCCGGCCGAACCCTGGTCGCGGTCGACGACTCGTTCGACAACGCCGAGGACGTCGGCCTCCACCTCGTGGGCGCCGAGGCGGGGTCGCACGGCTGAGATGTCACTTGTTCTCGCCGTCGCCGCCGGCGTCCTGATCGGGCTGTCCCTAGGGGCACTCGGCGGCGGCGGGTCCATCCTCGCCGTCCCGGTGCTGGTCTACCTGCTGGACCAGTCGCCGAGCCAGGCGACCACCGGGTCGCTGGTCGTCGTGGGCGTCACGTCGCTGTCCGGGGCAATCTCCGCCCGTCGTGGAGGCAACGTGCTGCTCGGGCGCGGCGTCAGCTTCGGCGTCGTGGCGAT
Organism: uncultured Actinomycetota bacterium; assembly: GCA_963756795.1. GTDB lineage: Bacteria > Actinomycetota > Actinomycetes > Propionibacteriales > Nocardioidaceae > Nocardioides. Next base: position 822,878 of record CAVWPK010000011.1, read on the forward strand.
TGCGGGGGCAGCGCTGGGCGCAACGGCGTCGGCTCATGTGGCCGACGACGTCCTGCTCGCGTCCTTCGCGGCGCTGATGCTCCTCGTGGGTGGGGTGATGGCCTGGCGCCAGCTCCGGCAGCGTCGCGCCGCGGAACCCGATCGCGCTGCCCGGCCCACCCTGGACGACCCCATCATCTCGTTCAGCCCGACCTTCGCCTGTCACTGCCCGCGTGCGCTGAAGGTCCTCATCACCGCCACCGTTGTCGGCGCGCTGACGGGATTCCTCGGCGTGGGCGGCGGGTTCCTCGTCGTACCGGCGCTCCTGGTCGCCCTCGCACTGCCCATGCGGTACGCCGTCGGCACCTCCCTGGTCGTCATCGTCATCACCAGCGCCGCAGCCCTCGCCGTCCGCGCGGGCAGCGGGGTCAGCCCGGACTGGACGCTGGTGCTGGCACTCACCGTGGCCTCCTCCCTTGCCGCAGTCGCCGGCGCCAAGCTCGGCGACCGGGTCGCGGCCAACAAGTTGGAGCCCGTCTTCACCGTCCTCGTGCTCGCGGTCGCCGCCTACACCGCGGCCCGGGCACTGCCGGCTCTGCTCTGACACTGCCGGCGGACCCGCAACCCCCCACCGCCACCACCACCACGAACGGATCGTCATGCGCGCCACTTCGCACATCGGCCCCCTGGGCCATCTCGGCATCTGGGTCACCAACCACGCCAAGCTGGTCACCATCACCTGGCTGCTGGCCATCGTCGGGCTGGGGGCCTTCGCGCCCCAGGTCGAGCACGACCTGTCCGGTGCCGGCTGGCAGGCGAACGGCTCCGAGTCGGTCGAGGCACGTGAGCTCGCCCGTGAGCACTTCGGCGGCAACGCCTCATCGGCGATTCACGTCGTCGTGCACTCCTCCGGCGGTCCGGTGACCGAAGGGGAGGGAGCGGAGATCCTCGCAGGGGTCACCCGGCTGCTGGAGGACGACCCGCGGATCGCTGACGTCGTTCAGCCGATGCCGGGCGCCACCCTCTCCGAGGACGGCTCGACGGCGATCGTCCTCGCCGGAGCCGGAGCCGACACGAACGAGATGGTCCGCGCGGCCACTGATCTCAAGGGCGAGCTCGAAGACCTGTCCACCGACCGGATCGAGGTCAACCCCACCGGGTCCTCGATCCTGTGGAGCGACTTCAACGAGGCCAACCTCGACGCCATGCTCACCTCGGAACTGGTGTCGTGGCCGGTCACCCTCGCGATCCTCGTGCTCGCGTTCGGTGCCCTGGTGGCCGCTGGACTGCCCCTCCTGCTCACCCTCGCGGGCCTGGTGGCCTCTGCCGGTTCGCTGGTGCTGATCAACCACCTCGTCCCCGTCTCCATCTGGGCGATGAACTTCGCGATGATGTTCGCCCTGGCCCTCGGCATCGACTACGCACTGTTCGTCGTCGTCAGATACCGAGCCGCACGCGCCGCGCGTCGCGCCGCGAGTGCCACCGGTGGCTCGGTCGATCCCCGCGCCGATCGACAGTGGGCGATCGCCCAGACCATGGACACTGCGGGCAAGGCGGTGCTCCTGTCCGGCCTGACGGTGCTGATCTCGCTGTCGGCGGTGATGCTGGTGCCGTCCCCGTCGTTCCGGTCCATGGCTGGCGGCATCATGCTGTCGGTCGTCTTCGTGCTCGCAGCGACGCTCACCTTGTTGCCGTTGGTGCTCTTCGGGCTCGACGACCGCATCAACAAGCTCGCGCTGCCGTGGGCGCGCCACGGCGAGCACCGCTCACCGAAGTTCGCTGCCTGGGGCGAGCGGCTCTGGAAGCGACCCGTCGCCTGGGGCCTCGGCTCCCTCATCGTCCTCCTCGCGCTGGCAGCGCCGGTCCTCGGCGTCACCACCGCCATGCCCTCGATCAAGGTCCTTCCCGAGGACGCCTCAGCGCGGGTCGGCTACGACCAGGTGCAGCAGTCGTTCGGCGATGGCGCCCCCGGCACCCTCCAGATCGTGACCAGCTCGGCGGAGGCCGAGCGCGCGGGCGCCGTACTGGACGCCGACGCCGGCATCGCCGCGGTGCTGCCGCCGATACCCGCGGGAGACGACAGCGACCTGGCCCTGATCCAGGCCGTCCCCACCGTCGACCCGTCCGATCCGGAGCTCGGCGCTACGGTCGACCGACTGAGAGCCGACCTGCCGGACACGGCACTCGTCGGCGGGGCGCCGGTGGAGAACCTCGACCTCAAGACCCAGCTGGACGAGTCCACCCCGTTGGTGATCGGCGTGATCCTGGTCCTCGGGTTCCTGCTGCTCCTGATCGCCTTGCAGGCCCCGCTCATCTCCCTGCTCGGGACGCTGGTCAGCCTGCTCTCGACCGCTGCGGCGTTCGGGGTCGCCCGGCTGATCTTCCAGGAGGGGTACGGCGCCGACCTGCTCGGCTTCGAGTCCCAGGGTTTCCTCGATGCGTGGGCCCCGGTCTTCTTCTTCGCGATGATCTTCGCCATCGCGATGGACTACACAGTGTTTCTCCTCGCCTCGGCCAAGGAGCACTACGAACGGTCCGGCGACCCCAAGGACGCGATGGTCGGTTCGCTCGCGCACTCCGGCCGGGTGATCTTCGCGGCCGGCGCCGTGATGGTCGCGGTGTTCTTCACCTTCGCCCTGTCCGGACCCATTCCGCCCAAGGAGATGGGAGTCGTGCTCGGCATCGCGGTCCTGCTGGACGCGTTCCTCGTCCGCCTGGTCCTGCTCCCGGTGATCCTGCGGATCACCGGCAAGGCCGCGTGGTACTCCCCGGCCTGGTTGCGGAAGATCCTCCCCACCATCACCTTCGCCCACGACTGACAGACCCGCCAGCCGGCCTGCCCGAGAATGGTCGGGCCGGACGCCGTACCCCCGACCAACCCTCTGGAATGGAGAACCAACGATGTGTCGCCCCGTTACCTGCCGGATCTGCAAGAAGACCACCTGGGCCGGCTGCGGCCAGCATGTCGACCAGGTCCGCGCGAAGGTCCCGGCGGGCCAGTGGTGCCCCGGACACGCCGAGGCCGACAAGACCGCCGCGAACCCGACCGAGAAGAGGGGTCTGCTCCAGCGCCTGCGCGGTCGGTGAGGGCCCGTCGTGTCGGGTCTGTCCGTTTCTGGCTTCCGCTGCGTTCGGGCGTTGGTTGGCGCCAGATGCGCCTCTCGACGCCGGATCGAGGCGCTTCTGCCACCAAGCTCAGCGGCTGAGGCCCACGGGATGCCGCCTCACGTCGCTCGTTCGTGAGCCGGAGGGCGCGACGGTCGCGCCGAGATGCACGATCGCGGGTCCTTGCCGAAGGACACCCGCGTGGCCCGTTGAACCCGCTGCCGGTGATCACACCTCGGAGTCCGTGACGTCGCCGAAGTCATCGGGAGGAATCGCGCCCGCTCAAGGAACTGGATGAGCGGCATCAGTGCGGAGCACGCTCGTACGGCCCACCGTTCGCCCGCTCAGCGATGGCAGCATCCACGAGGTGTCAACCTCGCGGTGAGCAGTCGGGGGCCGGGCCGGAGCGAACTACGGTCGCAGGTCAGATCCACCCCATGCGCTGTGCAGTGTTGACCGCTTCGTGGCGGTTGGTGGCGGCGAGCTTGGTGGCTGCGCTGGAGAGGTAGTTGCGCACGGTGCCGGCGGCGAGATGGGTGCGGCGGGCGATCTCGTCGACCGGGGCGCCGTCGGAGGCGGCCTCAAGGACAGCCGTCTCGCGGGCGGTGAGGGGAGAGTCGCCCAGCGCCATGGCTTCGGCGGCGAGGCCGGGGTCGACGTACCGGCCGCCGGCGGCGACCGCGCGGACGGCAGCCGCGAGGGTCTGTGCGCTGGTGGTCTTGGGGAGGAAGCCGCGGACGCCGGAGGCGAGAGCGCGCTTGAGCAGCCCGGGTCGGCCGTGACTGGTGACGATCAGGCAGCCGCACCCGGGCAGGGTCTCTGCGATCCGTACGGCGGCAGCGATGCCGTCGAGTCCGGGCATCTGAAGATCGAGGACGACGACGTCGGGGTTCAGAGCGCGAGCCAGGGCGACCGCCTCCTGACCGGTGGCGGCCTGTCCGACAATCTCGAGGTCTTCCTCGAGGTCGAGCATCTGGGCGAGCGCCACCCGGATCAGGTGCTCGTCGTCGGCCAGCAGGATGCGGATCATGGCCGGATCACGGTGTGGCCTCGGCGGCAGCCGGCGCGAAGTCCACGCGGACGACGAAGCGATCGTCCTCGACCCCGGCGGTCAGTCGGGCGCCCCGGCCGGCCAGCTGATCGGCCACGGCGCTGAGACCGCTGCCGTCGCCGTCAGTGGGCTGGTCCGGGACCAGTCCGTCGTTGGAGACGACGAGCTGGTCCCCGGCGTACGTCAGATCGACGGTGGCGGCTCGTGAGTGGCGCAGCACGTTGGTGACAGCCTCGCGGATGACGCGGGCGACGCTCTCGTGGCGTTGAGGTGGTACGTCGACCACGTCGGCGCGGGTGCTGATGCCGGCCGAGGCGAGCAGGGAGACAGCACCGTCGACCTCTGCCGCGAGGTCGAGCGGGCGGTAGCCGCGGGCGAGCTCGCGGGCCTCGCGGAGAGCGTTGTGGGCGGTGGAACGGATCTCGAGCACCTGGCCAGTGGCCCGGGCGTCGCCTCGCGCGGCGAGGGTGGCGGCGAGCTCGGCCTGCACGGCGATGGTCGAGAGTCGGCGGCCCATCACGTCGTGGACGTCTTGGGAGAAGCGCAGCCGTTCGCGGGCCACTGCCAGCGCCGCCTCGCTGTCACGGGCCCGCTCCAGCGAGGTGACCACTCCCATCATCCACAGCGAGCTCTGCACCGAGAAGACCAGGAAGACAGCGACCACCACTCCGAAGCCCGCGAAGACCAGGTTGTGGCCGAGAACGCCGGTGATGACGGCTGACGCGACCAGGATCCCGGTGCGTACGCGGGTGTCGAGGAGTCCACCAGCACCCCACGCGAGAGCGGCGACGATGACCAGGGAAGCGCCGGCACGGGCGTCAGCGCGGAGCAGGAGGACCAGTGGCGAGGCCACGACCACCAGTCCGAGCAACCACGAGAGCGACCGCCACGGCAGCGGACCCTTGTCCGGGTACAACCGGATCGAATCGCGGAGTACGAGAGTCCCGGCCACACCCAGCACGAGGGTGCCGATCGCGGTGGCCGCCAGCGGGAGGGTCGCGGTGATCGTCACGACGGCGTTCACGAACGTGACGAACAGGAGCAGCCAGTAGAGGGCGTAGACGGAGATCAGCGTGTAGGCGACGACGCGCTCCACCTGGCTACGCCGTCTCCACCAGTCCCAGGTCACCACGCTCCTCATCCTGTCAGCCACGCGGCTCCCAGGTCATCGCCCGGCGCGCGACGAGCACGCCGAGGACTGTCCAGCCGAACAGGTAGCCCAACGCAGGCAGAGCCTCACCCCAGGTGGCCCACCAAGTGACGGCATCCGTGCCGAGGGCGCCGGGCTCGAGCCCGAACCAGGCCACCCGGACCAGGTCCTCCAATGCCGCTCCGGGGAGCAGGTCGAGCCACCGCTGGGCCGCTGCGGGGAACACGGCGCGGGTGAGGCCGACCGTCGCGAGCATCAGGACGGGAAAGCTGGTCAGCTGAGCGGCTTCGGCGTTCTTCGTCCACGCGGCCGTCCAGAGAGCCAGCGCGACGAACGTGACGCAGCTCAGCAGCAGCCCGAGCGCCAGTAGGAAGGGGTTGGCGGGCGGGCCGAAGCCGACGAGACCGGCAACGACCGCCGCCACGACAGCCACGACGAAGACGAGAGCCACCCCGGGCAGGGCCATCGAGACGATGATCTCGGCGTCGGTGGCCTCACCCGAGCGCAGGCGCTTGAGCACCAGCTCGTCGCGTCGCGTCACGAACATGGAGAGCAGGTTGTAGTAGACCGGGAACAGCAGAGCCATCAGCAGGACCAGGGTCAGCGGGATGGCGCCGGCGGTGCCGGTCCGCTCGGGGGTGGTCGCCACGAGGCCGAGCGGCAGGAGCGGGAGGGCGACCGCGTAGACGACGGTCAGCAGGTTGCGACGCATCAACAGGGTGTTCGCCTGGGCGAGGCCGAGCACACGAGCAGTCATCGAGCCGCCTCCGTTGCAAGGTGGGGGTCCGGATCCGTGGTGGCGCCCCGGACCTCCGCGAGGCCGAGGAAGATCGACTCGAGCGAGGCGGCGCGGGCGGAGAGGTCGTCGAGCCGTACGTCGTACCGGTCGGCCCAGGCCAGCAGCGTGCTCAGCGAATGCTGGAGGTCCTCGGTCTGCACCTTCGTGTTTCCCGCCGTGCGCTCCACCTTCGCTGCCGCGAGCGCGGGAACCTCCCGGTCAGGCGTCCGGAAGGAGATGACGGAGGGTTGGCCGGCGACGATCTCCGCCCGGGTGCCCGACACGACGATACGGCCGGCCCGCATGATCGAGATCCGATCGGCGAGCGCCTCTGCCTCCTCGAGGTAGTGAGTAGTGACGAGGACGGCGACCCCGTCCTCGCGCAGCGACCGGACCAGCTCCCACACGCGGTGCCGGCTCTCCGGGTCGAGTCCGGCGGTCGGCTCGTCGAGCATCAGCACCTCGGGGCGACCGGTCAGGGTGCAGGCGAGGTCGACACGTCGCTGCTCACCGCCGGACAGCGCTCGCATGCGAACCCCTGCGCGCCCGCCCAGGTCGAGCAGCTCCAGCGACTCGTCGACAGGGCGGGGATCGGTCACCGTAGCGGCCCACATCGTGAGGGTCTCGCGCACCGTGAGGTCGCCCGAGAACCCGCTGCGCTGAAGCAGGACCCCGACCCGCCGGCGTACCTCCGCTCGGTCGGTGATCGGGTCGAGCCCGAGCACTCTCACACTGCCGGAAGACGCGGTGGCGAGCCCTTCGATGACTTCGAGCAGGGAAGTCTTGCCGGCGCCGTTGACTCCCAGCAGGGAGTGGATGGTGCCGGATCCGACCCGAAGGTCGACCCCTCGTACGGCTTCGAAGGCGCGGCTCCCGCTGCCGTAGACCCGGTGCAGGTCGAGAACGTCGATGGCGGCGTCCGTGTCGCCGTCCGTGTCGCCGTCCCTGGCACTGTGCATGTGAACAGCAAACCGTCATCACCGTGCTGGCAGTAGTGCGACCTGTCACCGGTCGTGCTGACATTTGTCATGCTGCACCGTCCGCTCGGTCTGGGACGTCCGATGGGCCCTGCCGCCGGCTTCGCCTCGTGCCGGCCGGGCCGTCGGTCGTACGGCGTCGTCCTCACACCTCGACGATGACCTGCGGCTTCACACCTGACACCGACTCCGATGGCGCGTCCCGCGATTCCCATTCCCTGTTCGCTGCCCACCGACGTACGTCCGCGATGACCGACTTCTGAGCCGCCTTGCGCATCTCGATGGAGACGTCCATGGGCTGTGCGCGGAAGAAGTGGATGTCGGAGATGCCGACGAACCCGAAGATCGTGCGCAAATAGCTCTCCACGAAGTTCAACGGCGCGAGCCCCTCCTGGGAGTAGTCGGCCCCGCTCGAGGTGACGACGATCATCTTCCTGTCCTTGACGAGGCCCTCCGGCTCACCCGCCTCGTTGTAGGCGAACAGGTAGCCCGGCTGCACGATGGCGTCGATGTAGTACTTGAGGACGTAGGGGATGCTGAAGTTCCACATCGGAACCGTGAGCACATACATGTCCGCGTCCAGGAACTCCGCGATCGTCCGCTCGATCTCAGCCCAAGAGCTTCGCGCCCCGGCACCGAGGGACTGGCCCGTCATCAGCGCGTACTTCGACTTGATGTTGGCCCCCGCCACCGCAGGCAGATCGACGCCGAACAGATCCAGCGTCTTGATCTCCAGGTCCTCGAACTCGTCATTGAGCGCTTCGAGCAGGACGCTCGAGATGCGCCCCGTGTTCGAAGCGAGACCACGGGGGGTGGCGACGATGTGCAAAACGCGATGTTCCACGAGAAGCCCCTAGCGTCCTGCGAGCCTCGGCGCCGAGGTTTACCGCACGATGCGGCAACGCAGGGCTCGCATCCGCCGATCGTAACGCGGATCTGCCGGGCTGTCCCGGGCTCCGGACGAGCGGGGCGAGCGGCACCTGCGCAAACGCGTTCTCGAGAAGGTTGGGCGTCGACGACGACTGCCCGGCTCGGCCGGACTACTTGCGGACGGCTTTCGGACTGCTTTCGGACTGCTGGTCACGACATGAGCCCTCTTGCGAGGGCGGCGTCGAACAACGTCCGGGCGACCTGCTCGGCCTTCTCGGTCGCCGCGACACCCACCGGCTTCGCCTCATAGCGGTCCTGGTTGCGGGCGCGCCGCAGGCGGTAGAACTCTCGCGCCGCCCTGTCCGCGGGCGGCTTGTCGAGGACCGCGCGGAGGTATCGGCCGAGCGCCTCGTGCCGGCCGGGCCCGTTGGTCGTCCGGAAGCCGTACGCCGCCAGCAGCGCCTCCCCCGTGTCGCGACAGGCGTCGTAGGCGATGCCGTTCCTGACGACGACGCTGGTGAGCAGCGGCAACTGGTCCAGGCGTTCCTCGGCCTGACGCAGGAACGAGGTCGCGCGCGAGGTCTACGGGTGCTCGACCGCGGGTTCGGGCCATCGGCGCACCGCTCCCGTTCCGCGGCCTTCCAGGCAAGGAGCCGGTCCTCCTGCGAGCCGCTACTCGCCCTGCCAGCCGCGGAAGCGGTGCAGGGTCGCGGTCTTGGGGTATGAGCCAGTGGGTTCGCCGATCTCGAAGAGGTCGAGCATGACGAAGAGTGGATAGTCGGGCGCCTGTGGGATGCGTCGCAGCAGCTCCCCGTCGCAGCCGATGACGGTCTCTCCCCTGCCCCAGATCGCGGTCCAGGTGTGCGGCAAGGAAGCGTCGAAAGGAAGGTTCACCTCAGCCATGTCCGTCGTCAATCTCGGGTCGCCGTGGGCTTTCACCCCGCTGCGCGCCGCGCTTGTCGCGCCGATGGCAGCGGCGTCGATCTCGAACACGCAGACCTCACCCGCCGCGGTCTCGTCCTGATGCTCGGTGCCGACGAGCCAGGCGGCCAGCATGCAGCCTGGATCGCGCGTCGCGCTGACCGTGACGTCAATGCGTCCTGCCACCGGGGCCCACAGCAGCCGGGTCGGAGTTGGAGTGCGCACGAAGAGCCCGTCGTGTCGGTGACGGTGCGTGCCCCGGCGCGAACCACGCTCACCGGAGAAGGTGCCGGTCTGGAGATTCGACACCCGCATGGGCGCGTCCTCGGCTCTCCAGTCGAGCTGATCCGCCTCGATTCTCAGGCGCAGACCTTCCGCGGTGACGTCATACCGCGCCGCGGAGCGGTCCGGGGTCGTCCAGTGCGGGAGGTAGTGATCCACCCACAGATCGGGACGCGGGCCACTCGAGAAGTCGTCCTCCACCTCGGGATCGCGACGAGGGGGCGCTGGCAATCGCAGACTGTCGGTCACAAGACCATCATCAACGCGGTCGGACTCGTGCGGTGGCATTCATGGTCCGACAGCCGATCGTCCTGCGGAGGGAACCGCGGTCAATACCGGGCGATGGACGACCCGACCCCGGGATCCCTGACCTCGACCACTTCCTGCGCGCCTCGTGCCCTGACACCGAGGGCTGCTGGTGCGAGCGATCTCCGGGACAGCCGACGCTGAGAAAAGCCAGCCGCCCGCCGACGGCCGTCGGGGACGACCGGACTGCTTGTGGACTACATGCGGACCGCTGGCCCTACGTCATCAGCGTCCAGATCGAGGATCTCGGTGGCGACCTTGGAGGGGAAGATCGGCGACCAGATGATCCCGTCCGGGCCAGGGTTCATCTACTGGGAGGGGTCACCCCCTCTGACCTGCGGTTTTGCGTCGATTCACACGTTGAAGCGGAACTCCACCACGTCGCCGTCCTGCATCACGTAGTCCTTGCCCTCCATCCGGACCTTGCCGGCCTCCCGCGCCTTCAGCACCGAACCCATCGCGATGAGATCGTCGTAGGAGATGATCTCGGCCTTGATGAAGCCCTTCTGGAAGTCGGTGTGGATCACGCCGGCCGCCTCGGGGGCCGTCGCGCCCTTCTTGATCTCCCACGCACGGACCTCCTTGGGTCCGGCGGTGAGGTAGGTCTGCAGGCCCAGGGTGTCGAACCCGACCCGAGCCAGTACGTCGAGACCCGGCTCGGTGATGCCGACCTCCGCCAGCAGCTCGCGCGCCTCCTCGTCGTCGAGCTCGACCAGCTCCGACTCGAGCTTGGCGTCGAGGAAGATCGCCTCGGCGGGCGCGACCAGCGCGCGCATCTTGTCCTTCAAGGCCTCGTCCGCGAGCTCGTCGGTGTCACAGTTGAAGACGTAGATGTAGGGCTTCGCGGTGAGCAGCGAGAGCTCGCGGATCAATGCGCGGTCGATCGCTCCCGACTGACAGAGTGCGATGACCGGCGTACCGGCCTCCAACGCCTGCTTCGCGTCTCGCGCAGCGGCCAGCACCGGCACCAGGTCCTTGACCTTGCGCGACTCCTTCTCCAGCCGGGTGATCGCCTTGTCGACGGTCTCGAGGTCGGCGAGGATCAGCTCGGTCTGGATCGTGGAGATGTCGCTGCCGGGGTCGACCTTGCCGTCGACGTGGGTGACGTCCTCGTCGCGGAAGACGCGGGTCACCTGACAGATCGCAGCCGCTTCGCGGATGTGCGAGAGGAACTTGTTGCCCAACCCCTCGCCTTGTGACGCGCCGCGGACGATGCCGGCGATGTCGACGAACTCCACCGTGGCCGGCAGCTGCTTCTGCGAGCCGTAGATCTCCGCGAGCTTCGGGAGCCGGTCATCCGGGACGCCGACGACCCCGACGTTGGGCTCGATCGTCGCGAACGGGTAGTTCGCGGCGAGGACGTCGTTCTTGGTCAGCGCGTTGAAAAGCGTCGACTTGCCTGCGTTGGGGAGACCGACGATGCCGATGGTGAGTGCCACGAGCGGCCACTCTACGAGGGAGGACGGCGCACCCGTGAATCCGCCGCCACCTGCACAAAGAGGGTCGCCGGGTGTCGGTCGGCACGGGCAGAGTGAGCCCATGGCGATGACCGTGAACAACATGACCTTCGACTGCGCAGACGCCCACCAGCTCGCCCGGTTCTGGGCGGCGCTGACCGGATGGGCCGTCTTCTACGACGACGACCCCGAGGTGATGGTCGCCCCGCACTTCCCGGCCTCCGAGCCGACCATGCTCTTCATCCCGGTGGCCGAGGGCAAGACCGCGAAGAACCGGCTCCATCTCGATCTGCAGCCGACCGACCGCACCCGCGACGCCGCGGTCGACCAGGCGCTCTCGCTCGGCGCCACCCTGGTCGGCGACTTCCGCAAGGCCGACGGGTCGGGATGGGTCACCTTGGCAGATCCCGAGGGCAACGAGTTCTGCATCGAGCAGTCAGCGTCCGAGCGACCCCAGCCCGTCGGCGTACGTTCCTACCGCCTGAGCACCTGACCCCGCACCTGCTGAAGAAGGCGGGGCACGCCGCCCGTCCTCGCCACCGGTGCCCGAGAGAGAGGTGGAGGGGACGGGGGCGTGCCGCGGTGCGGGGATCTTCAGGAGCCGTACAGCGCCCGCACGCCGGTAGCGTCGGAGGCCTGGAACTCCAGGTCGGACGAGCCACCGTTGCACTGGGGGTAGTGCATGATCGACTTGTTGTCGTACGGCGTCAGCGGCCGCCAGTTGTTGTCCTCGAAACAGGTACCGGACTCGGGCCGGGTGTGCTCGTGCCGGAAGCCGAGCACGTGACCGAGCTCGTGAGCGAGGATGTCGCCGGGCTCCCAGGAGCCCGACGTCCAGATCGAGTCGTCGATCAGCACGTTGCGCGAGCTCTTGGGGTAGCTCGGGAAGAACGCCCGGGCGATGTACTGGGTGGTGTTGACCGGCTCGACCGAGAACAGCACGCTGTTGTTGCTGGTGTTGCAGTTGCTGTTGTGCGAGGACCGGTAGATGAAGTTGACCCTCGACGTCGCGGACTCCCACAGCCCGGCCCCTGCCGCCATGGCGTTGACGACGTTGGCGTGCTGCGCGCCGAACCCGGTGCTGACGCAGTAGGTCAGGTTGGTGGCCGTGCTGGCCGACCACTTGTCGTCCACGCCGTTCACCCTGTTGACGATGAGACTCTGCTCGGAGCCGGTGCCCGAGTCGCGACCGGAGGTCCTGCCGGAGGTTGAGCTCTTCTCGGTCGTCGAGCTCTTCTCGGTCGTCGAGTTGTCGACCATGGCGTTGTAGAACTTCCGGAGGTGCCGCTGGTTGATGATCGGCTCGTCGCCGTTGACGACGTACTGCCCGTCGGAGTCGACGTAGGTGGCGGCCTTGAACTCCTTGAACGTCGGGACATCGTCTTTCGCCGCGGTCGCTGTCGTCCCTGCCAACGCAGCGGCCAAACAGGCTCCGACGCCGATGGAGATCCTGCTGATGCGTGAGACCTTCATTGAAAACCTTCCGAGAGTAGGTGTCCTGCAACTTCATCGAAACTTCCGCAGCGCCCCTTCAACAAGAGGTCTTCCCGCTCAGAAATCGGAACGGCCGCGCCATGCAGGAAAACGCAGCCGCCCGGCCAGGAAACCGGCCAGGAAGCGGCCAGGAACCGGCCAGGAAAGGGAGGTCGCCGGCCCCCGGCGACGCCGTACTAACCTCTCGGGGTGCGGATCGCTACCTGGAACGTCAACTCCCTCCGCTCCCGGATCGACCGGGTGGAGGCGCTCCTCGACCGCCACGAGATCGACGTGCTGGCGCTCCAGGAGACCAAGGCGCGCGAGGACCAGCTGCCGCTGATGGGGCTACAGGCCCGCGGGTACGACGTCGCCGCGGCCGGCTTCAACCAGTGGAACGGCGTCGCGCTGATCAGCCGGGTCGGCCTCGAGGACATCGAGGTCGGGTTCCCCGGGATGCCGGGCTGGGGCGACCCGGTGACGCCGGAAGCCCGCGCGATCGCAGCGAGCTGCGGAGGGGTCAGGCTGTGGAGCCTCTACATCCCCAACGGCCGCAAGCCCGACGACCCGCACTACCGCTACAAGCTGGACTGGCTGGTCCGGCTGCGCGAGGCCGCGCATGGATGGCAGGACCAGCCGACCGCGCTCGTCGGCGACTGGAACATCTGCCCCACCGACGACGACGTGTTCGACGTCGCCCAGTTCAAGAACTCCACCCACGTGACGCCCGCCGAGCGCGCTGCCTTCCAGGGGCTGCTCGACGACGGCTGGGCGGAGGTCACCCGCGCCCACGCGCCCGGGTACACCTACTGGGACTACTACCGACAGCGGTTCGAACGTGACCGCGGGCTGAAGATCGACTTCGTCCTCGGCTCCCCCACCTTCGCGGAGCGGGTGACCGGTGCCTTCATCGACCGCGAGGAGCGGGCCGGCCAGGGCGCGTCCGACCACGCTCCGGTGGTGGTCGACCTCGTCTGAAGGCGCGTCGGAGCCTCCCGACGCCTGGCCGGGGGTACGGCGCGCCGTGCTCGACGCGCGCGCCACCCGACCTAGCGTGAGTGACGTGACCAGCGGATCGCGCACCCTCTGGGAGTCGGGCGACAAGCCCGGCCACGAAGTGGCCGCGCTCACGCTCGCGCTGCTGCTGACCGCGGTCACGGTCGATCTCGCACTGGCGGGCCGGCTCGGCCTGCTCTTCGACCTGGTCTTCGTGACCGTGTGCGCGCGGGCCGCCCTGGTTGTGCGACCGGTGGACTTCTTCACCGTCGGCGTGCTGCCGCCGCTCGCGATGTTGACGAGCGTGGCCGTGCTGGCAGTCGCCGAGCCGGGTGCCGTCGCGCGCGAGCACGACGGTGTCGTGCAGGCGACGGTGTCCGGCCTCTCCGGGCACGCGATCGCCCTGGTGATCGGCTACCTGCTGTGCCTCGGAGTGCTGGCGGCCCGCAACCAGGTTCAGACGAAGCGGTCGGGATCGCCGGCGCCGCGGCGCACCAGCTCGGGATAGCCCTCCGACCAGTCGACGACGGTCGTCGGCTCGGCCGGGGTCTCCCCCGCCTCGACCACGATGTCGACCGCGTGGTCGAGCTCTTCCTTGATCTCCCAGCCCATGGTCCGCGGCTCGGTCTCACCCGGCAGGATCAGCGAGCTCGACAGCAGCGGCTCGCCCAGCCCGTCGAGGATCGCCCGGACCACGCCGTGGTCGGGGATCCGGACGCCGACGGTGCGCTTCTTGGGGTGCATCAGCCGCCGGGGCACCTCCGGCATCGCCGGCAGGATGAACGTGTAGGGACCCGGGGTGGCGGACCGGATCGCGCGGAAGGCGGCGTTGTCGACGTGGACCAGCTGACCGAGCTGGGAGAAGTCGCGACACACCAGGGTGAGATGGTGCCGGTCGTCGAGGCCGCGGATCTTGAGGATCCGGTCCCGTCCGTCCCGGTTGCCGATCCGGCAGCCGAGGGCGTAGCCGGAGTCGGTCGGGTAGGCGATCAGCGCGTCGTCGTGGAGCGCATCCACGATCTGCTGGAGCAGCCGGGGTTGCGGGTTGTCCGGGTGGAGGTCGAGATAGCGCGCCATCGGGGGGAGGCGTCAGCCGCGGCCGGCGGCCTTGAGGTCGCGGTGCAGCTCCTTGGGGAGGGAGAACACCAGCGACTCCTCAGCCGTCTGCACCGGACGCGCGTCCGGGTAGCCGCGCTCGGCAAGGAAGCCCAGGACGCCCTGCACCAGGTCGTCGGGGACGGACGCACCCGAGGTGACGCTGACCGTGCTGACACCGTCGAGCCAGGCTTCGTCGATCTCGGAGACGTCGTCGACGCGGTAGGACGCCTTCGCGCCCGCCTCGAGGGCGACCTCGACCAGACGCACCGAGTTGGAGGAGTTGGCCGACCCGACCACGATCACGAGATCGGCGTCGGCGCCGATCTCCTTCACCGCGACCTGCCGGTTCTGCGTGGCGTAGCAGATGTCGTCGCTCGGAGGGTCCTCCAGCTGCGGGAACTTCGCGCGGAGCCGACGTACGGTCTCCATCGTCTCGTCGACGCTGAGCGTGGTCTGAGAGAGCCAGGCGAGCTTGGCGTCGGCGGGGAACTCGAGGTTGTCGACGTCGTCGGGGTGCTCGACCAGCACCGTCTGCTCGGGTGCCTCTCCGGCGGTGCCCTCGACCTCTTCGTGACCGGCGTGACCGATCAGCAGGATCGTGTAGCCCTCGCGCGCGAAGCGGACCGCCTCGCGGTGGACCTTGGTCACCAGCGGGCAGGTGGCGTCGATGGTCTTGAGCTCGCGCTCGGCGGCCTGGCGGTGCACGGCCGGCGATACGCCGTGGGCGGAGAAGACGACGGTGGCACCGGGCGGGACCTCGTCGAGCTCCTCGACGAAGATCGCACCACGCTTCTCCAGGTCCGACACGACGTGCTTGTTGTGGACAATCTGCTTGCGGACATAGACCGGCGCACCGTAGAGGCCCAGCGCCTCCTCGACCGTCACCACGGCCCGGTCGACGCCGGCGCAGTATCCCCGCGGGTCGGCCAGCAGCACCTGCCGCCCGGCGTCGTCGGGCGACAGTACGCGCGGATTGCCGAGGTCGATGCTCATGTCTCCAGTCTACGGTCGTTGCACTCAGGCCCGAAAACGCCCGAGTCGGCTCTGCGATGCATCAAAAATGCGCCGAGTCGGCTCTTGCGAACAAGAGCCGACTCGGCAACGTGCAGCAGATCAGGCCTTCTCGTCGGCCTCGTCGGCCTCGTCGGTCTCCTCGACCTCGGCAACCGGCTCTTCGGTCGTCTCGTCGGCACTGTCGGCAGTGGACTCCGCCTCGGCCGTCTCGACGTCGGTGGCCTCCGTGGAGACGACCTCGGTGTCGCCGGCCTCGTTGGTCGCCTCGACCTCGGCCGGCGCGTCCTTGTCGGCCTTCGTCACCGTGACCGCGGGTGCGACGGGCTCGGCCTTCGCCTTCGGGGTCGACGGCTTCGGGTCGTACGCCTCGGTCACCAGCTCGATCACAGCCATGGGGGCGTTGTCGCCGTGGCGCGGACCGATCTTGGTGATCCGGGTGTAGCCACCCGGCCGTTCGGCGTAGGTCGGTGCGATCTCGGTGAAGAGGTGGTGGACGACGCCCTTGTCGGTGATGCTCTTGAGCACCTCACGACGGTTGTGCAGCGGGTTCTCACCCAGGTGCGCCTTCTTCGCCTTCGTGATCAGCTTCTCGGCGTACGGCCGCAGCGTGCGGGCCTTTGCCTCCGTGGTCGTGATCCGGCCGTGCTCGAACAGCGCGGTGGCCAGGTTGCGGAGGATGAGCCGCTGGTGGGCGGGGCTCCCGCCGAGACGGGGGCCCTTCTTGGGCTTGGGCATCTCTGTCTCTCATCTCTCCCCGGCCGTGTCAGGTACCGGGGGCTCGTGACCTCAACCGACTTTCGGTCTGAGGCCGCCAATCAATCTGTATTGGTGACTACGTCAACTGCGAGGCCGGCAGCGTGTCGCACGGCGGCGAAGCCGCAGGTGGCGACGTCCCCAGGGCGGAGCTTGCGGAGCCCTGGGCGGCGTCGCTACCTATGCGACACGCTCGGCCCCTCTAATACTGCTCGTCCTCGACGAAGGTGTCGTCGTCATCGTCGCCGTACGACGCGAGTGCGGCGTGCGGGTCGAAGCCAGGAGCGCTGTCCTTGAGGGACAGGCCCATCTCGTGCAGCTTGGCCTTCACCTCGTCGATCGACTTCGCACCGAAGTTGCGGATGTCGAGCAGGTCCTGCTCCGAGCGGCTGATGAGCTCACCCACGGTGTGGATGCCCTCGCGCTTGAGGCAGTTGTAGGACCGCACGGTGAGCTGCAGGTCCTCGACCGGCAGCGCCAGGTCGGCGGCGAGCTGCTCGTCGACGGGCGAGGGGCCGATGTCGATGCCCTCGGCCTCGACGTTGAGCTCGCGGGCCAGGCCGAAGAGCTCGACCAGCGTCTTGCCGGCCGACGCGATCGCGTCGCGGGGCAGGATCGACGGCTTGGTCTCGACATCGATGACGAGCTTGTCGAAGTCGGTGCGCTGCTCGACACGGGTCGCCTCGACCTTGTAGGTCACCTTGAGGACCGGGCTGTAGATCGAGTCGACCGGCATCCGGCCGATCTCGTTGTCGGCACCCTTGTTCTGGACGGCCGAGACGTAGCCACGGCCACGCTCGACGACGAGCTCCATCTCGAGCTTGCCGTTGTCGCCCAGAGTGGCGATCTTGAGGTCGGGGTTGTGCACCTCGACACCGGCCGGCGGCGCGATGTCGGCCGCGGTGACGTCACCGGCACCGGACTTGCGGAGGTACATGGTGACCGGCTCGTCGTGCTCCGAGGAGACCACGAGGCCCTTGAGGTTCAGGATGATCTCGGTGACGTCTTCCTTGACACCGTCGATCGTCGAGAACTCGTGGAGCACGCCGTCGACCTTGATGCTGGTGACGGACGCGCCCGGGATGGACGACAGGAGGGTACGGCGAAGCGAGTTGCCGAGCGTGTAGCCGAAGCCAGGCTCGAGGGGCTCGATGACGAACCGTGACCGGAACTGGTCGACGGTTTCCTCCGACAGGGTGGGGCGCTGTGCGATGAGCACTGTGTTCTTATCCTTTCCGGACCGACCGCTATATGAGGGCCCAGACGTGGTGCTTGGACGGATGGAGCTGAGGTTGGGTGGCGGGGGGCCCGATCAGGCACGGCCCCCCACTCACATCACTTCTTCGAGTAGTACTCGACGATGAGCTGCTCCTGGACCGGGATGTCGATCTGCTCCCGGACCGGCAGCTGGTGCACCAGGATGCGCATCCGCGTCGGGAGCGACTCCAGCCAGGCCGGCACGATCCGCTCGCCGTGGGTCTCACGGGCAACGATGAACGGCGTCATCTCCAGCGACTTCTCGCGCACGTCGACGATGTCGTACTGCGTGACCTGGAACGAGGGGATGTCGACCTTGCGGCCGTTGACCGTGAAGTGACCGTGGTTCACCAGCTGGCGCGCGTGGCGACGGGTCCGGGCGAAGCCGGCACGGTAGACCACGTTGTCCAGGCGGCACTCGAGCAGCTGAAGCAGGTTGTCACCGGTCTTGCCCTGGCGACGAGCGGCCTCGACGTAGTACTTGTGGAACTGCTTCTCGAGGATGCCGTAGGTGTAACGCGCCTTCTGCTTCTCCTGCAGCTGGTTGCGGTACTCGCTCTCCTTGATCCGCGCGCGGCCGTGCTGGCCCGGCGGATAGGGACGCTTCTCGAAGGCGGCGTCGCCGCCGATCAGGTCGACACCGAGACGGCGCGACTTCTTGGTGATGGGGCCGGTGTAGCGGGCCATATCGTTCGCTCTCCTTCTTCAGTCTCGGGTCAGACGCGCCGGCGCTTGGGCGGGCGGCAACCGTTGTGGGGGGCGGGGGTGACGTCCTGGATGGTGCCGACCTCGAGGCCGATGGCACCCAGAGACCGGATGGCCGTCTCGCGGCCGGAGCCCGGGCCCTTGACGAAGACGTCGATCTTCTTCATGCCGTGCTCCATCGCCCGACGGCCGGCGGCCTCAGCGGCCATCTGCGCGGCGTAGGGGGTGGACTTGCGAGAGCCCTTGAAGCCGACAGTGCCGGCGGACGCCCAGGAGATCACCGCACCAGTGGGGTCGGTGATCGTCACGATCGTGTTGTTGAACGTGCTCTTGATGTGGGCCTCGCCCTGAGCAATGTTCTTCTTTTCCTTGCGGCGGACCTTCTTCGCGCCCGCGCGAGCCTTGGGAGGCATGCGTTATCTCCTTGAGAAAGCTGGTCGGTGTGTCAGATCGGAAAGCAGCAGGTGGCCGGTGGTCGAGGTGGTCGGGCTAGCGACCGTCTCGAGACCGATCACTTGGCCTTCTTCCTGCCGGCAACCGTGCGCTTCGGGCCCTTGCGGGTGCGAGCGTTGGTCTTGGTGCGCTGACCGCGGACCGGGAGGCCCTGACGGTGGCGGCGACCCTGGTAGCTGCCGATCTCGATCTTGCGACGAATGTCAGCCTGGACCTCGCGACGGAGGTCACCCTCGATCTTGATGTCCGCGCCGTCGATCGCGTCGCGAAGTTTGACCAGCTCCTCATCACCCAGCTGGTGAACGCGGAGGTCGGGGTTGACCCCGGTGGCCTCCAACAGCTTCTGGGCGCGAGTACGGCCGATGCCGTAGATGTAGGTGAGTGCGACCTCGATGCGCTTGTCGCGCGGCAGGTCGACTCCGACGAGACGTGCCATGTGTGGCGTTTCTCCTTGGATTCCACTGAGGTGTCGTGCGTGATGCTTCCGTCCGGTGGACGGCGCCGGCCTCAGTTCCGACGGTGGCTTCCGACGTACGCCGGAAGTGCGATCACGCTGCAGAGGTTATTCAGTTGTGTTTTCTGCTCAGCCCTGGCGCTGCTTGTGGCGCGGGTTTTCACAGATCACCATGACGCGGCCGTGGCGACGGATCACCTTGCACTTGTCACAGATCGGCTTGACGCTCGGGTTGACCTTCATGTCAGCCCTTTCTGGCTAGCGGCTTGTCGTTTACTTGTAGCGGTAGACGATCCGGCCCCGCGACAGGTCGTACGGCGAGAGTTCGACCACGACCCGGTCCTCGGGGAGGATCCGGATGTAGTGCTGGCGCATTTTTCCGCTGATATGAGCGAGGACCTTGTGGCCGTTGCTCAACTCGACGCGGAACATCGCGTTGGGAAGGGCTTCCACTACGGAGCCCTCCATCTCGATGACGCCTTCTTTCTTCGCCATGCCGTCCTTCGGGTTGGGTTTCGTCTGACCGGTGGCCCGGGAACCTCCGGCTCTGCCCGAAAGCGGAGCCGGTGGACCTCGTGCAGCCACGTCGCCGCGCTCAAACCCCCCGAGAATGTGACTCGAACGGGCAGCCGCGAGCATGGCGACGCAGACCCACGTTGGGCCGACACGCCAGTTTAATGGCAGGGGTTCACAAACTCCCAATTGAGGGAGGCTCGGTCAGGAGCTCCAGCGTCCGCACCCGGGCCGGCGCCGTGCCCGGGTCGGTGCCGGCCAGCGCTCCCGCTACCGGATGGACCATCACCTCGTCGACGTCGTAGGTCGACGCGAGCCGCTCGATCTCGGCCCGGGCGGCGCCCGGGTCGCCGATGACCCAACGGCGCCGCATCGCCTCGAGCAGTCCCGCGTGGCTCTCCGGGAGTCCGTCGACGACGACCTTCTCGGCGTCCTCGACCAGCTGCTGCGCGGTGAGCGGCTGACCGGTCCGCAGTGCGACCATCTGCAACAGCTGCGGCAGCGCCAGCCGCTCGGCCTCCTCGGCCGAGTCGGCGACCGCGACGTTGACGGTCAGGAACGTCTGCGGCTCGGCGAGCTGCGCGGACGGCCGGAATCCCGACCGATAGAGCGCGAGCGCCTCGGCGGTGCCCGATCCGGAGAAGTGGTGGGCGAAGACGTAGGGCAGCCCCTTCTCGGCTGCGAGACGGGCGGAGTAGTCGGAGGAGCCCAGCAGCCACGGCGTCGCGACCGACCCGGCGGCGGGTGTCGCCTTGAGGACGTGGGTCCGCCCCCGCACGTCCAGGCCGGCGCCGGTCGGCTCCATCATGGTGAGCACGTTGTCGACGTACTCACCGAACCGCTCGACGGCGCTGTCGTCGACACCGCCGGCGCCGTGGCGCAACGCCCACCGGGTGATCGTGTCGGTCCCCGGAGCGCGCCCGATGCCGAGATCGATCCGGCCGGGGAACGCAGCCTCGAGGAGCGCGAACTGCTCCGCGACGACGAGCGGAGCGTGGTTGGGCAGCATCACGCCGCCGGACCCCACCCGGATCCGCGACGTCTGCCCCGCCAGCAGCCCGATCAGGACCGGCGGGTTGGTGGCAGCGACCGCCGGCATGTTGTGGTGCTCGGCGACCCAGTAGCGGCGGTAGCCCAACCGGTCGGCGGTGCGAGCGAGCTCGATCGAGGCGGCGACGGCGTGGGCGGAGGTCTGGTCCGAGCGGACCGGGACCAGGTCGAGGACCGAGAGGGCGGGAGATGACATCTCCTGTTCCAAGGCCCGGAGCCGCCGTGGCATTCCCGAGGGCGAGACTCAGTCCTCGGTGGCGCTGCGGCGCGTGAGCCAGAGCCCGAGGCCGAACGCGGCGGCACAGAGGACCCCGAGCATCCCCAGCCCCATGACGTAGTGGCCGGCGCCGGCCAGCGCGATCCAGTCCTCGTCCGCGGGCGCCTGGCCGCGGACCAGACCCATGGTCGAGGCGGTCGCGGCATAGGCCCAGCGTGACGGAGACAGCCAGGCGACTTGCTCGAGCACCGGCCGGCCCGCGATGCCGAACAGGGATCCGGAGAGCACCAGCTGGATCATGATCACTCCGACGAGGGTCGGCATCGTCTGCTCGTTGCTCGTCACCAGCGCCGAGATGGCCAGCCCGACGATCGCCATCGTGAAGGCAAGGAACGCCACCGCGAGCGCAAGCCGGAGCGTCCCCAGCCTGCCGTCGGGTCCGGGCAGGCCGACGGTCGCGATGAAGGTCACCAGCAGGCCCTGCGCGAAGGCCGCGCTCGCGAGCACCAACACCTTGCTGAGGAAGTAGACACCGGGCGACAGGCCGACGGCGTACTCGCGCCTGAAGATCGACCGCTCCCCCACCAGTTCCCGGATGGCGATCGCCGTCCCCATCAGGCAGGCTGCGACGAGCAGCACGATCAGGCGTTGCCGGGCCTCGCCCTGGTCGAAGAGGATCCGGACGGTGTCGCCGATCGGGGTGCCGTCCTGCATCGCCTGGCAGCGTCCCCCGCCGATCGGCTGGGTGCGGCCCGGGCAGGTGAGCGACTCGTCGAGGGAGAACCCGTAGCCCCCCGGCACCAGCCGGCTCAGACCGCCCAGGATCAACGGCAGCAGGAGCAGCATGCCGAGCAGCAACCGGTCCGACACCACGACCGCGGCGTTGCGGCGGACCAGGGTGGACAGCTGGCGGCCGAGGGACTGCCGCGGCGGGGCTGGTACGGCGGCGGTGGCAGCGGGCAGCGCGCCGGTCGTGGCCGCGAGCGGTGCCGGAGCGGGGATCCGCTGCCAGAGATCGGGATCGTCGAGGAGGTCGAAGACCTCCGGATAGCTGGCGCAGCCGAAGTGGGCGAGCACGCCGGACGGCGGCCCGAAGTAGGCGATCCGACCACCCGGCGCGAGCACCATGACGTCGTCGCAGACGTCGAGCGCCAGCACGGAGTGGGTGACAACCATGACCACCCGGCCGCCGTCTGCGAGGCTGCGGAGCTGTTTCATGACCTCGAGGTCGAGTCCCGGGTCCAGGCCGGACGTCGGCTCGTCGAGGAAGAGCAGCGGCGGCGCGGTGAGCAGCTCGGTGGCGATCGACACCCGCTTCTTCTGGCCGCCGGAGAGCTGGGTGCCGATCCGGTTGTCCAGCCTGGAGGTGAGCTGTAGCTGGTCGGCGACCTGGCGCACCCGCGCCTCCTGCTCCTGCTTGGAGGTGTCGGGCGGGAGCCGGAGCTGGGCGGCGAACCGCAGGGCCTGCCGCACCTTGAGCTGCGGGTGCTGGATGTCCTGCTGCGGCACCAGACCGATCTGGAACCGGAGCTGGTCGTAGTGCGCGTAGAGGTCGTGACCTTGCCAGATCACCCGCCCGTGCGTGGCCGGCCGGAGCCCGGTGAGGGCGCCGAGGAGGGTCGACTTGCCGGCACCGGACGGACCGATGACCGCAGTCAGGCTGGAGGGCTTGAGTCGGAACGACGCGTGCTGCAGCAGCACCTTGCCGTCGGGGAGCACCGTGGTGAGGCCGTCGGCGTACAGCGTGAACTCGTGCGTCGTCGCGGACGCCAGCAGCTGGGTGCCGTCCCAACGAAAGGTCTGGTTGCCGAAGATCACCTCGGCGCCGATCTCGAGCTGCGTGGTGCCCTGCACCCGGCGGCCGTTGACGAAGCTTCCGTTGAAGCTCCCGAGATCCTGGAGGACGGCCGGCTGCCCGGGTCCACCCGGCCGGAGGAGTGCGTGGTGCCGGCTGACGAGCGCGTCCTCGAGGACGACGGCGTTGTCCGGTCCCCGGCCGATGGTGATCGCGTTGCCGGCCGCGACCTGTTGCGGGAGCACGACCGACTGGCCGTGTGCCAGCTGACCGGGCGGCACCACGGCCTGCGGCTGCCAGGCGTCCACCGGCGCCGCGCCGGCCGGCAGCTGCGGCGGCGGCAGGTTGCGCCACCACTCGGTGTCCGGCGGGGACGGCAAGGGCTGGTACGGCGGCGGCACCGGTCGCGAGGGCTGGTACGGCGGCGGCACCGGTCGCGAGGCCGGCTGGTCGGGCGCTGCGACCAGGCTGACCACCACCGCCTCGCCGGCAGGGCCGCCGAGATGAAGACTGAGCGGGTTCATCGACACCGCCAACCGGGCGATCCGCTGTCCCCGCACGTAGGTTCCGTTGCTGCTGGTGTCGACGACCACCCAGCCGCCGCCCTCCCGCTGGAGGACGGCGTGGTGACGCGAAGCGCTGGGCTCGCTGACGACGACCTCGCAGTCGGCCTCGCGGCCGATCACCACGCGGTCGGCGTCGTAGGTCCTCGTCTTCCCGGCAGACTCCACCCGCAGGTGGGGCTGGCCGTCGGAAGGGCTGGGTGCACTGGACATGGGTCTCGTCGGGAGCTCGGTTGCGGGAAACTGCAGCAGAACCCTAACGGTGTCCGGTGTGCGCCGTGGTCAGTCCTTCCAGTCCGCCCCGGGCGTTTCGTCGACATCCACGGGGACCTGGTCCTCGATGGCCTCCGGGTCCTTGCCGGACTTGACGAGGCTGGCCACGGTGGTCAGGACCAGCGTCACGATGATCACGCCGAGACTGAACAGCGACGAGATCTCGGGTGCCGCCGTCACGGGGTGACCGCCGTTGATGAACCCCAGCTCGTTCTCGTGCAGGGCATGCAGCACCAGCTTCACGCCGATGAAAGCGAGGATGAAGGCCAGTCCCAGCGAGAGGTAGACCAGTCGCCGCAGGAGCCCGCCGAGCAGGAAGTAGAGCTGCCGCAGGCCCATCAGCGCGAACACGTTGGCCGTGAAGACCAGGTAGGGCTCCTGGGTGATGCCGAAGATCGCGGGGATCGAGTCCAGGGCGAACAGGATGTCGGTGACGCCCAGCGCGATGATCACGATCACGATCGGGGAGACGAGGCGAACGCCGTTCTCGTGGTACCAGAGCTTGAGGCCGTGATAGGTGTCGCCGACCCGCAGGTGCCGGCGGGCGAACTTCACGACGACGTTGTCCTCCGGGTGGTCGTCGTCGTGGCTGCGGTAGGACTTCACCAGCCCGTAGGCGGTGTAGACCAGGAACGCGCCGAAGATGTAGAACACCCAGCTGAAGTTCTCGATGAGGGCGTAGCCGAGGGCGATGAAGATGCCGCGGAAGATCAGCGCGAGCACGATGCCGACCAGCAGTGCCTCCTGCTGGTACTTCCGGGGGACCTTGAGCGCCGCCATCAAGATGATGAAGACGAACAGGTTGTCGATCGACAGCGAGTACTCCGTCAGCCAGCCCGTGTAGAACTCGATGCCGTAGTCGTGGCCGTGGTGCAGCCACACGAACAGCCCGAACGCCAGCGCGGCTCCGATGTAGAAGGTGAGCGCGACCGCGCACTCCCTCATCGACGGCTCGCGTGGGTCGCGGGCGATGACGACGACGTCGAAGAGCAGCACGCCGATGGTGACGGCGAGGGTGATGGTCCATTCCAGGGTGGTGACGTCCACAGGGAGCCTCTCGGTGATCGGGGTCGGCCGGTCGCCCGAGGTCTCTTCCGCCACCGACCGGCGACCTGCGCTCCCGGGCCGGGCCCGTAGGTCCGACCGTGATGACGACAACGCAGCGGAGGAATACTCCCCTCTGGTGGCGTCATCCTTCCACAGCGGTCCACGATCGCCGCATCGTGAGAAGGCGTACGTCGCTGCGCGGGATCGAGGGCGCTGCGCCCGCGCGACGTGTGGGCGCGGGACCGGATGAACGACGCGGGACGAAGGTCCCGCGCAGCCCTACTCCAGACCCGCCACCTTCGTCATCGTCTCCAGCTTGGCGCCGGTCTCCAGTACCTCCGAGTCGGGGTCGGAACCGGCGACGATCCCCGCACCGGCGAAGAGGCGCATCCGGGCGCCGTCGATCACGGCGGCCCGGATGGTGACCGCGAAGGCGCCGTCGCCGGCGCCGTCGACCCAGCCGACGCAGCCGGCGAAGTAGTCGCGCAGGTCACCCTCGAGATCGGCGATCGCTTCGGCGGCCGCTGCGGCCGGGACACCACCGACCGCCGGGGTCGGGTGCAGCATCTGCGCGAGGTGGAGAGCGCTGGGTCCGGTCGCAGGGTCCTCCAGCCGGGCAGTGATCGGCGAGGCGAGGTGCCAGACAGTGTCCGTCGCGAGCAGGGTCGGCCCGGTGGGCTGCTCGACGTCGACGCACACCTCCTTCAGCGCATGCTCGATCGCGTCGACGACGAAGGCGTGCTCGGCGAGGTCTTTCGCGGACTCGCGGAGCGCGTCGGCCCTGCGGGCGTCCTCGACGGGGTCGGGTGACCGCGGCACCGAGCCGGCCAGCGGAGTGCAGCGGATCAGGTCGCCCTCGCGGCTGACGAGGAGCTCGGGGCTGGCTCCGACGAGCAGCGGGCCGTCGTCGAGCGACTCGGTCAACGGCACCGAGAAGACGTAGCGGCCCGGTCGCGTCACCAGCAGCCGATCGATCACCTCGGCCGGCTCCAACGGCGGGTCGCTGGTCACGTCGAGGCACCGGCCGATGACGACCTTGCGGACGACGCCGGCCGCGATCTTGTCGAGCACGGCGCGCACCATGTCGGCATAGGCCTCGGCGGTCGGAAACTCGCGCACCTCATAGGTCCGCTCCCGGTGCGTCGACACCGGCCGGCGCAGCGGCCGCTCCGAGCCCACCACCTGGTGCAGGATGCCGGGCGCCCCGGCGGCGAAGGACAGGGCGCCGATCGCCCGCTCGCCCGGCAGCAGCGCCGCGACCACCTCATCGGCCCAGCCGCCGTCGGCGCCGTCGGGCGTCGTCCAGGTGCGCAGCACCCGATCGGCGAGGTAGGCCTCCTCGCCGGAGGCGAACAGCAGTGGGCGGGCAGGCAGGGCCATGCTCGATGATAGGTCGATGCGGTCGGGAGTCACGCGGGGCCGCCGTACGGCGCACCCAGCCGCTCGAGCGCCGCCCGACCGCCGTCGTGCGCGGTCAGCACCCAGGCGCCATCGTCGGTGAGAGCGAAGGTGTGCTCGTAGTGGGCCGCGACCGCGCCATCGGTGGTGACCACCGTCCAGTCGTCGTCGGCCACCGTGGTCCCCTTCGAGCCAAGGGTGAGCATCGGCTCAACCGCCAGCGCGAGGCCCCGCTTGAGCCGCGGGCCGCGGGCCGGCCGGCCGTAGTTGGGGACGTCGGGCGGCAGGTGCATCTCGGTGCCGATGCCGTGCCCGGTGTAGTCCTCGACGATCCCGTAGTCGCCTTCCCTACGCACGTACTGCTCGATGGCATGGGAGATGTCACCGACCCGGCCACCCAGCCGGGCGGCGGCGATGCCCCGCCAGAGCGCTTCCTCGGTGACCCGCATCAGCTCGCTCACCTCGTCGGGCACGTCGCCGACGGCCACCGTGGTCGCAGCATCACCGTGCCACCCGTCGACGATGGCGCCGCAGTCGATGGAGACGACGTCACCGTCGGCGAGCACCTGTCCGCTCGGGATCCCGTGCACGACGGCGTCGTTGACCGACGCGCAGATCGTCGCCGGGAAGGGCGGTGCGCCGTACCCGAGGAACGACGGTGTCGCCCCCCGCGACTGGATCAGCTCCGCGGCAACCCGGTCGAGGTCAGCTGTCGTGACGCCGGGGCGTACGGCGTCGCGCACCGCTGCCAGCGCGTCGGCGACGACCAGACCTGCCTCCCGCATCAGCAGGATCTGCTCCGGAGACTTGATCTCCAGGCTGGCCCCGAACAGCGGATTCAGCTCTGCTCGACGACGTCGAGGGACTCGAAGATCCGCTTCGTCACGTCCTCGACCTCACCCATGCCGTCGATCTCGTGGACCAGGTCCCGTGCCCGGTAGACAGCGATGAGCGGTTCGGTCTCGGCAAGGTAGATCTCCTGGCGGCGCCGGATGACCGCTTCGGAGTCGTCGGCGCGACCCTCGATCTGGGCCCGGGCCAGCAGCCGCTGGACGAGCTCGTCCGAGTTGGCCCTCATCACGACGACCGCGTCGAGCTGGTGGCCCGTGTCGGCGATCATCGCGTCGAGCTCCTCGACCTGGGCCAGGGTGCGCGGATAGCCGTCGAGCAGGAAGCCGGGGTCGGCGTCCTGCTCGGCGATCCGGTTGCGAACCATCTGGTTGGTGACCTGGTCCGGCACGTAGTCGCCGGCATCCATGTACTTCTTGGCCTCGAGACCGAGGGGCGTGCCCTCGGTGACGTTGGCACGGAAGATGTCACCGGTCGAGATCGCCGGCACCCCGAAATGTTCGGCCACGAACTTGGCCTGGGTGCCTTTGCCGGCGCCCGGGGGGCCCATCAGAATCAGCCTCATCGAAGGAATCCTTCGTAGTTGCGCTGCTGGAGCTGGCTCTCGATCTGCTTCACCGTGTCCAGCGCGACGCCCACCATGATCAGGATGGACGTACCTCCGAACGGGAAGTTCTGGTTGGCCTCGATCAACACCAGCGCGATCAGCGGGATCAGCGAGATCAGACCCAGGTAGAGAGCACCCGGCAACGTGATGCGGGAGAGGACGTAGGACAGGTAGTCCTGGGTCGGCTTGCCCGCCCGGATCCCGGGGATGAAGCCGCCGTACTTCTTCATGTTGTCGGCCACTTCTTCGGGGTTGAAGGTGATCGAGACGTAGAAGTAGGTGAAGAAGATGATGAGCAGGAAGTACGTCGCCATGTAGAGCGGGTGGTCGCCGGTCACGAAGTAGTCGGCAACGAACCGCACCCAGGCGGAGTCGCTCGTCTGGTTGAACTGAACAGCCATCGCTGGCAGGTAGAGCAGCGAGGACGCGAAGATGACGGGGATGATGCCGGCCTGGTTGACCTTCAACGGGATGTAGGTCGAGCTGCCGCCGAACATCTTGCGGCCGACCATCCGGCGGGCGTACTGCACCGGGATCCGGCGTTGCGCCTGCTCGATGAAGATGACGCCGGCGACGATCACCAATCCGATCGCGATGACGACGCCGAAGGTCCACCAGCCGCGGGTCTTGCCGACCGACCACAGCGCGGCGGGGAAGGTCGCGACGACCTGGGTGAAGATCAGGATCGACATGCCGTTGCCGATCCCGCGCTCGGTGATCTGCTCGCCGAGCCACATGATCACCGCGGTGCCGGCCGTCATGGTGGTGACCATGACGAGGAAGGTGGCGGTGGTGTCCTCGTGCAGCAGCGGGAAGGTCTCGGTGTCGCAGTTCTGGAGCAGGCTGCCGGTGCGCGCGAGAGCGACGATGCCGGTGGCTTGGAGGAGCGCAAGGCCGAGCGTCAGGTAGCGCGTGTACTGGGTGATCTTGGTCTGGCCGGCCTGGCCCTCCTTCTTGAGGGCCTCGAGCCGGGGGATCACGACGACGAGAAGCTGCAGGATGATGCTCGCGGTGATGTAGGGCATGATCCCGAGCGCGAAGACCGTCAACTGCAGCAGTGCGCCACCGGAGAACAGGTTGATCAGGTTGTAGATGCCGGTGTTGTTGGCCTCATCGCCGAGGCAGTGCTGGACGTTGGCGACGTGCACACCGGGGGCGGGGATCTGCGATCCCAGCCGGAAGACGAAGATGATGAACAGGACGAACAGCAACTTGCGCCGCAGGTCCGGAGTCCGGAATGCGTTCACGAACGCGCTGAGCACTGAGGGTCCTCTTTCTCATAGGGCCTGACACCTGAGGCGACACCTGAGGGCCGTCGGAAGCCTAACAGGGAGCGAGAAAGGCGCGGCCGTCCTGCTCACCAGGTCGACCGCGCCTCACCTCACGAAGTTGTCACAGGACGGTGACGCTGCCGCCGGCGCTCTCGATCTTCTCCTTGGCGGAGGCCGAGAAGGCGTTGGCGGTCACGGCCACCTTGACCGAGATGTCGCCCTGGCCGAGCACCTTGACGAGCTCGCCCTTGCGAACCGCGCCCCGGGCAACGAGCTGCTCCGGCGTCACGTCGCCGCCGTCCGGGAACAGGGTGCTGATCCTGTCCAGGTTGACGACCTGGTAGTTGACCTTGAACGGGTTCTTGAAGCCCTTGAGCTTCGGCAGCCGCATGTGCAGCGGCATCTGGCCACCCTCGAAAGCCACGGGCACCTGGTAGCGGGCCTTCGTGCCCTTGGTGCCGCGACCGGCGGTCTTGCCCTTCGAACCCTCACCACGACCGACCCGGGTCTTGGCCTTCTTGGCCCCCGGGGCCGGGCGCAGATGGTGCAGCTTGAGCGTCATTTCACTTCACCTCTTCGACCGTCACGAGGTGACGGACGGTCTGGACCATGCCGCGGATCTCCGGGCGGTCCTCCTTGACGACGACGTCACCGATCCGCTTGAGACCAAGCGACCGCAGCGTCTCGCGCTGGTTCTGCTTGCGGCCGATCGACGACTTCTTCTGCTGGACCTTGAGCTGAGCCATCAGGAGCTCACCCCCGCGGCGGCCTTGGCAGCGGCCGCCTCGGCCTCGCCCAGCGCCTTGGCCTTGAGGAGGGCCGCCGGGGCGACGTCCTCGACGGGGAGGCCACGGCGCGCAGCCACGGTCTCGGGCATCTCCAGCAGCTGCAGCGCAGCCACCGTCGCGTGCACGATGTTGATCTGGTTGGACGAGCCCAGCGACTTGCTGAGCACGTCGTGGATGCCGGCGCACTCGAGTACGGCGCGCACCGGACCTCCGGCGATCACACCGGTACCGGGCGCGGCCGGACGCAGGAAGACCACGCCAGCAGCCTTCTCGCCCTGCACCGGGTGCGGAATCGTGCCCTGGATGCGGGGGACGCGGAAGAAGTTCTTCTTCGCCTCCTCGACACCCTTGGCGATCGCCGCCGGCACCTCCTTGGCCTTGCCGTAACCGACGCCGACCAGACCGTCACCGTCGCCGACGACCACGAGGGCGGTGAAGCTGAAGCGACGACCACCCTTCACGACCTTGGCGACGCGGTTGATCGCGACGACTCGTTCGACGTACTGGCTCTTGTCCGCACCGCCGCGACGGTCGTCACGACCACCGCGCGATCCTCGGTCGCCACCCGAACGCTGTCCGCGCTGGGGTCCGCTCATGATTTCTCCTCAGTCCTTGCTATCGCGATCAGAAGGTCAGGCCACCGGCGCGGGCGCCGTCGGCCAGGGCCGCGATGCGACCGTGGTACTTGTTGCCGGCCCGGTCGAAGACGACCGACTCGACACCGAGTTCCTGGGCACGGGCGGCAACAAGCTCGCCGACCTTCTTCGCCTTGGCGGTCTTGTCGCCGTCGAACGACCGCAGGTCGCTCTCCATGGTGGACGCCGACGCCAGGGTCTTGCCGACCAGGTCGTCGACGACCTGGACGCTGATGTGCTTGCTCGACCGGGTGACCACCAGGCGCGGACGCTCGGCGGTTCCGGAGATCTTCTTGCGGCCCCGGATCTGACGGCGCAGCCGAGACGTGGCGCGCGCAGAGAGGTGCCGCTGGTGCTTCAGGGTGATCGCCATGGTCACTTACCAGCCTTTCCGACCTTGCGGCGGACATGCTCGCCGGCGTACCGGACGCCCTTGCCCTTGTAGGGCTCGGGCTTGCGGAGCTTTCGAATGTTGGCCGCGACCTCGCCGACCTGCTGCTTGTCGATACCGACGACACCCAGCTTGGTCGGACCGTCGACGGTGAAGGTGATGCCCTCCGGCGCGTCGAAGACGATCGGGTGGGAGTAACCGAGCTGGAACTCCAGCTGGGTCGGGCCCTTGGACAGGACACGGTAACCGACGCCCACGATCTCGAGCTTCTTCTCGTAGCCCTCGGTCACACCCACGACCATGTTGTTGATCAGGGTGCGGGTCAGGCCGTGGAGCGACTTGCTGATCCGCTCGTCGTCGGGCCGCTTGACGTCGAGGACGGGGGAACCGCCCTCTTCGTTCCGTTCGACGACGATCGGCGCAGCGACCGTGTGGGTCAGGGTGCCCTTGGGGCCCTTCACCGTCACAACGGGTCCTTCGAGCGCCACGTCGACGCCGGACGGGACCGGGACGGGGAGCTTGCCAATGCGCGACATTGCTATTCCTCTCTTCCTGGTCTCGTCACCAGACGTAGGCGAGGACTTCCCCACCCACGCCCTTCTGGTTGGCCTGGCGGTCGGTCAGCAGGCCCTGGCTCGTGGAGATGATCGCGACGCCCAGTCCGCCGAGCACCTTCGGGAGGCCCGTGTGCTTGGCGTAGACCCGGAGGCCGGGCTTGCTGATCCGGCGGACACCGGCGATCGAGCGCTCACGGCTGCGGCCGTACTTGAGCGTGATCGTCAGCGTCTTGCCGACGCCGTTCTCGTTGTCGGCCACGTCGAAGGAGGTGATGTAGCCCTCCTGCTTGAGGATCTCAGCCACGCCCTGCTTCAGCTTGCTGTAGGGCATCGCCACCGCGTCGTGGTACGCCTGGTTGGCGTTGCGCAGACGAGTCAGCATGTCTGCGATCGGGTCGGTCATCGTCATGATGTGTGTGTTCCTTCTTGCTGCGGTTTCCGCCCGCGCAGGGCAGGTCGGACCTTCAGCTGTTAGTGGTGATTACCAGCTCGACTTGGTGACGCCGGGCAGCTCGCCCCGGTGGGCCATCTCCCGCAGGCAGATCCGGCACAGGCCGAACTTGCGGTAGACCGCCTTCGGGCGTCCGCAGCGCTGGCAACGGGTGTACCCACGCACCGCGAACTTGGGCTTGCGCGCCGCCTTGACCCTGAGCGCAGTCTTCGCCATGTCAGTTCTCCTTGAAGGGGAAGCCGAGCTGCTTCAACAGCGCGCGACCCTGTTCGTCGTTGGTGGCCGAGGTGACGATCGTGATGTCCATGCCCCGCTGCCGGTCGACCTTGTCCTGGTCGATCTCGTGGAACATGACCTGCTCGGTGAGACCGAAGGTGTAGTTGCCCTTGCCGTCGAACTGCTTCGGGCTGAGACCGCGGAAGTCACGGATGCGCGGCAGTGCCAGTGTCAGCAGCCGGTCGAGGAACTCCCACATCCGGTCGCCACGCAGCGTGACGTGCGTGCCGATCGGCATGCCCTCGCGCAGCTTGAACTGGGCGATGGACTTGCGTGCCTTCGTGACGGCCGGCTTCTGGCCGGTGATCGCCGTCAGGTCGCGGATCGCGCCTTCGATCAGCTTCGAGTCGCGAGCCGCCTCGCCGACGCCCATGTTGACCACGATCTTGGTCAGGCCGGGCACCTGCATGACGTTGGCGATGTCGAACTCCGACCGCAGCGCGGGGAGGATCTCCTCGCGGTACCGGGTCTTCAACCGCGGGGAGGCCTTCTCCGAAGACACCGTTCCCGGGGCCTGCGTTACCTGCTCGGTTGCCTGCTCGCTCATCAGATTTCCTTCCCCGTCTTGCGGGAGATCCGGACGCTGCGCGTCGACGGGTACTCCGAGCCATCCGGGCGCCGCTTGGTGACGTCGACCCGCTTGTAGCCGATCCGGGTGACGCCGTCACCCTCGACCAGCATCACGTTGGAGACGTGGATCGGGGCCTCGGTCGTGATGATCCCGCCGGTGTTGCCGGCGCGACCGCCCTGGTTGACGACCTTGGTGTGCTTCTTGATCCGGTTGACACCCTCGACGATCAGCCGCTGCTCCTCGCGGAGCACCTTGATGACCTTGCCCTCGGCGCCCTTGTCCTTGCCGGCGACGACCTTGACGGTGTCGCCCTTCTTGATGGAGATCTTCGGCGGCTTCGAGTTTTTCGACTGGGTCATCACAGCACCTCCGGGGCGAGCGAGATGATCTTCATGAACTTCTTCTCACGCAGCTCACGGCCGACGGGGCCGAAGATGCGGGTGCCGCGGGGCTCACCGTCGCTCTTGAGGATCACGGCGGCGTTCTCGTCGAAGCGGATGTACGAGCCGTCGGGCCGCCGGCGCTCCTTGACGGTGCGCACGATGACCGCCTTGACGACGTCACCCTTCTTGACGTTGCCGCCCGGGATCGCGTCCTTGACGGTGGCGACAATGACGTCGCCGATCCCGGCGTAGCGACGACCAGAGCCGCCGAGAACCCGGATGCAAAGGATCTCCTTGGCACCGGTGTTGTCGGCGATCTTGAGTCGCGACTCCTGCTGAATCATTTCTTCTCCTGGTTGTCGTGCCGGTTCTCAGCGCCACACGGCGGTTGAGCCTGGCCGAACTGGGCCGAAAATCTAGAACTACTTGGCGCGCTCGAGGATCTCCACGACGCGCCAGCGCTTGGTGGCCGAAAGCGGCCGGGTCTCCATGATCAGGACGCGGTCACCGACACCACAGTCGTTCTGCTCGTCGTGCGCCTTGAGCCGGGTGTTGCGCCGCAGCACCTTGCCGTAGAGAGCGTGCTTCACGCGGTCCTCGACGGAGACGACCACGGTCTTGTCCATCTTGTCGCTCACAACAAGTCCCTCACGGGTCTTGCGCGAGTTGCGCTGTTGAACAGTCTCGTTGGTCATGCGCTCTCCTCCTCCGAGCCCGGAGCGGTCCGGATGCCGAGCTCGCGCTCGCGCACCACGGTGTAGATCCGGGCGATGTCCTTCTTGACCGTGCGGAGCCGCCCGTGCGACTCCAGCTGGCCGGTGGCCGCCTGGAACCGCAGGTTGAACAGCTCCTCCTTGGCCTCGCGCAGCTTGGCCTCGAGGTCGATGTCGTTGAGCTCGTCGAGCTCGTGGGCCTTCACGTCCTGGCTCATCAGAACTCACCAGCCTCTCGGGTGACGAACCGGCACTTCATGGGCAGCTTGTGGATGGCGCGGCGCATCGCCTCGCGGGCGACGTCCTCCGGCACACCGGAAAGCTCGAACATGACGCGGCCGGGCTTGACGTTGGCGACCCACCACTCGGGCGAGCCCTTGCCGGAACCCATCCGGGTCTCGGCCGGCTTCTTGGTGAGCGGGCGGTCCGGGTAGATGTTGATCCAGACCTTGCCGCCACGCTTGATGTGACGGGTCATGGCAATACGAGCGGACTCGATCTGCCGGTTGGTCACGTAGTGACCCTCGACCGCCTGGATCCCGAAGTCACCGAACGCGAGCGTGGTGCCACCCTTCGCGGCACCCCGACGCTTCGGGTGGTGCTGCTTGCGGTGCTTGACGCGACGCGGCATCAACATGGCTCAGGCCCCCGTCTCATTGCTCGGCGTTCCGGTGCTCGGCTCCGCGGCCGGCGCGTCCGTTGCGCCAGCCGACGCGGAGTCGCGGTCCGAGCGGGTCGGGCGGTCAGCGCGCGACCCACGGGTCGGACGGTCACCACCGCGGCTGGGGCGGCTGCCGCGGCCGGGGACACCGGCGCGAGCAGCGGCCTGGGCCTGGCGCTCGGCACGGGTGCCGGCGACCTCGCCCTTGTAGATCCAGACCTTCACGCCGATCCGGCCGAAGGTGGTGCGCGCCTCGTAGAAGCCGTAGTCGATGTCGGCGCGCAGCGTGTGCAGCGGGACCCGGCCCTCGCGGTAGAACTCGGTGCGCGACATCTCGGCGCCGTTGAGGCGGCCCGAGCACTGGATCCGGATGCCCTTGGCGCCGGAACGCATCGAGGTCTGCATGGCCTTGCGCATCGCGCGGCGGAACTGGACGCGTCCCGACAGCTGCTCGGCGACGCCCTGGGCGACGAGCTGGGCGTCAACCTCGGGGTTCTTGACCTCAAGGATGTTGAGCTGGACCTGCTTGCCGGTGAGCTTCTCGAGCTCGCCACGGATCCGGTCGGCCTCCGCGCCGCGGCGGCCGATGACGATGCCCGGCCGGGCGGTGTGGATGTCGACGCGGACCCGGTCACGGGTGCGCTCGATCTCGACCTTGGAGATGCCGGCCCGCTCCATGCCCTTCGAGAGCAGCTTGCGGATGGCGACATCCTCGCCGACGTACGCCTTGTAGAGCTTGTCGGCGTACCACCGCGACTTGTGGTCGGTGGAGATGCCGAGTCGGAAGCCGTTCGGGTTGATCTTCTGGCCCATTACTTACCCGCCTTCTTGACGACGTCGGCCGGCTGGACCGCGAGAGTGATGTGGCTGGTGCGCTTGTTGATCCGGGTGGCCCGGCCCTGCGCACGCGGTCGCCACCGCTTCATCGTCGGTCCCTCGTCGACGTGCGCGACCGAGATGACGAGGTCACCGGTCGGCAGGCCTTCGGTGGTCCCGGCGTTGGCGATGGCGCTGTCGAGCACCTTGCCGACGGTCTTCGCGGCAGCCTGGGGGGTGAAGGCGAGGATCGCCTGCGCCTCCTCCACGGGCAGGCCGCGGACCATGTCGACGACCCGGCGGGCCTTCATCGGAGTGATCCGGACGTAACGCGCACTCGCGAAGGCACCCGGCTGGTCACCCAGCAGGGAGTCGCGGCGGGCGCTGGTGCGCCGGCGGTCGGTGGTAGTCATCGACGACGTCCCTTCCGGTCTTCCTTGACGTGACCGCGGTAGGTGCGGGTGGGGGCGAACTCGCCCAGTTTGTGGCCGACCATCGAGTCGGACACGAACACCGGCACGTGCTTGCGACCGTCGTGGACGGCGATCGTGTGACCGATCATCGCCGGGACGATCATCGAGCGGCGCGACCACGTCTTGATGACGTTGTGGCTGCCCTTCTCGTTCTCGACGTCCACCTTCTTCATGAGGTGGTCATCGACGAAGGGGCCCTTCTTCAGGCTGCGAGGCATCTCAGTTACTTCCTACCCTTGCCGGACTTGCGACGACGGATGATCTGGGCGTCGGAGGCCTTGCGCCGACGCGTGCGGCCCTCGGGCTTGCCCCAGGGCGAGACCGGGTGGCGACCACCGGAGGTCTTGCCCTCACCACCGCCGTGCGGGTGGTCGACGGGGTTCATGACGACACCGCGGACGGTCGGGCGCTTGCCCTTCCACCGCATCCGGCCGGCCTTGCCCCAGTTGATGTTGGACTGCTCGGCGTTGCCGACCTCGC
The DNA here is from genome assembly GCA_963756795.1 of uncultured Actinomycetota bacterium. Classification (GTDB taxonomy): domain Bacteria; phylum Actinomycetota; class Actinomycetes; order Propionibacteriales; family Nocardioidaceae; genus Nocardioides. The sequence goes on from CAVWPK010000011.1 coordinate 858,735, forward strand.
CGACCGTCGCGCGGCAGCGGACGTCGACGAACCGCATCTCGCCCGAGGGCAGCCGCAGCGTGGCGCGCGAGCCCTCACGGGCGACGAGCTGGGCGCTGTTGCCGGCGGAGCGAGCCATCTTGGCACCGCCGCCGGGGCGCAGCTCGACGCAGTGGATCGTCGTACCGACCGGGATGTTGCGCAGCGGCAGGTTGTTGCCGGGCTTGATGTCGGCCCCGACGCCCGCCTCGACGCGCATGCCCTGGACCAGGTCCTTCGGCGCGATGATGTAGCGCTTCTCGCCGTCGGCGTAGTGCAGCAACGCGATCCGGGCCGTGCGGTTGGGGTCGTACTCGATGTGAGCGACCTTGGCCGGGATGCCGTCCTTGTCGTAGCGACGGAAGTCGATGATGCGGTAGGCACGCTTGTGACCGCCGCCCTGGTGCCGGGTGGTGATCCGGCCCTGGTTGTTGCGGCCGCCCTTCTTGGGCAGCGGCCGGGTCAGCGACTTCTCCGGCGTGGTCCGGGTGATCTCGACGAAGTCAGCCACCGACGAGCCGCGACGGCCCGGGGTGGTCGGCTTGTACTTGCGGATAGCCATCAGTTCGGACCTCCGAAGATGTCGATGCGGTGACCCTCGGCCAGGCTCACGATGGCGCGCTTGGTGTCCTTGCGCTTGCCGGTGCCGGTGCGGGTGCGCCGGGTCTTGCCGGCGCGGTTGAGCGTGTTGACCGAGGTGACCTTGACGTTGAAGACCTTCTCGACCGCGATCTTGATCTCGGTCTTGTTGGCGTCAGGGTGCACCAGGAACGTGTACTTGTTGGCGTCGAGGAGGCTGTAGCTCTTCTCCGACACGACCGGCGCGATCAGGACGTCGCGGTGGTCCTTGTGCAGGGTGCTCACTTGTCTGCCTCCTGGTTGCTCGACTCGGTCGTCGCAGTCTTCTTGCCGTAGGCCGCGCCCGAGACGAACGCCTCGTAGGCGCCCTTGCTGAAGACGACGTCGTCGCTCGCGAGAACGTCGTAGGTGTTCAGCTGGTCGACGGCGACCAGGTGCACCTCCGGCGCGTTGCGCAGCGACAGCCAGGTGACGGTGTCGGTGCGCTCCAGGACCAGGAGGTAGTTGTTGCGGTCGGTCAGCGAGCTCAGCGCGGCGAGAGCAGCCTTGGTCGACGGCTTGTCACCGGAGACCAGGCCGTCGATGACGTGGATCCGGTCGTTGCGGGCCCGGTCGGTGAGGGCGCCCCGCAGCGCGGCGGCCTTCATCTTCTTGGGGGTCCGCTGGCTGTAGTCACGCGGCTGCGGGCCGTGGACGACACCGCCGCCGGCGAACTGCGGCGCGCGGGTCGAGCCCTGGCGAGCGCGGCCGGTGCCCTTCTGCTTGTAGGGCTTGCGGCCACCGCCGCGCACGTCGGCGCGGGTCTTGGTGGCGTGCGTGCCCTGTCGAGCTGCGGCCTGCTGCGCGACGACGACCTGGTGGATCAGCGGGATGCTGACCTCGACGTCGAAGATCTCGCCGGGGAGCTTGACCTTGACGCGCTTCAGCTTGGACTCAGTGGTGGCCATGTCGATCAGCCCTTCTTCGCGGAGGTCCGGAGGACGATGACGCCACCCTTGGGGCCGGGAACCGCGCCCTTGAGCAGGATCAGGCCCTTCTCGACGTCGACCGCGTGGACGGTGACGTTCTGGGTGGTGACGGTGTCGCTACCCATCCGACCGGCCATCCGCATGCCCTTGAAGACACGGCCGGGGGTGGCGCAGGCGCCGATCGAGCCCGGCTTGCGGTGGTTGCGGTGGGCACCGTGCGAGGCGCCGACACCGTGGAAGCCGTGCCGCTTCATGACACCGGCGAAGCCCTTGCCCTTGCTGGTGCCGGTCACGTCGATGACCTGGCCCGGCTCGAAGGTGTCGACGGCGAGCTCCTGACCCACGGTGTAGGTCGGGGCGTCCGCGGTGCGGATCTCGATCAGGTGGCGGCGCGGCGTCGTGCCGGCCTTGGCGAAGTGACCGGCCTGCGGCTGGTTGACCTTGCGGCCCTCGATCTCGCCGTAGCCGATCTGGATGGCGTTGTAGCCGTCCGGCTCGGGCTGGCGGACCTGGGTCACCACGTTGGTCGTGGCCGCGACCACGGTCACGGGGACGATGCGGTTGTTCTCGTCCCAGAACTGGGTCATGCCGAGCTTGGTGCCCAGCAGGCCCTTCACGTTGCGTTCGATCGTCATGACAACAACCTCAGAGCTTGATCTCGATGTCGACGCCGGCCGGCAGGTCGAGCCGCATCAGGCTGTCGACGGTCTTAGGGGTGGGGTCGATGATGTCGATGAGGCGCTTGTGGGTGCGCATCTCGAAGTGCTCGCGCGAGTCCTTGTACTTGTGCGGCGAGCGGATGACACAGAAGACGTTCTTCTCGGTCGGCAGCGGCACCGGGCCGGCAACCTTCGCACCCGTACGGGTGACGGTGTCTACGATCTTCCGCGCCGAGGTGTCGATCACCTCGTGGTCATAGGCCTTGAGCCTGATGCGGATCTTCTGTCCCGCCATAGGTCTCTCTCGTCCTTCTTCTCATCCGCCGATGTCTCGGGGCGTCCTCGGTATTGAGTCGACCCCGCCCTGTTCTCACCCCGCACCGCCGACCCCCGAGGTCGGGCGTGTCGCTGGCCAGAAAAGTTCTGGTTTCGACGCGCACGTCCACCTGAGCGGATCATTGGTGTTTGTTGTTGGGGCGCCCGACGGTTCGTCGGGCTGATCGGGTCTCCCTGGGTCCAGCGCTTCCGCACCACCGGCCGCATTCACAGGAGGGCTACTCCAGAGAACTAACTCTGTAGTGCCTGCTCGGGAGACGCGATTCAGTAGTCAAGATGTGCCGCACCCCGGCGAACCCGCCGGAGCAACCTGGATATCTTGGCAGAGGTCGGGGCACCGCGCCAAATCGAAACAACCCGGTGCAAGGATGAGCGCGATGACCGGGACACCGCACCGCTACCCGCCTCCGGGCGCCCCGCCGCCCGAAGAGCCCGCGGAGTCCCGCCCGGGCGGGCTGTCGGAGCGCACACCCGGCCCCCAGCAGCACCCCCAGCCGCACCCCCAGCAGCACCCCCGCAGCACCCCCAGCCGTACCGCCCGCCGATGCTCCCGGGCATGCTCGGGGCCGCCCACAAGCCGGGCGCGATCCCGCTCCGGCCGCTGACGCTCGGCAACATCTACGACGCCGCGTTCCGGATCATCCGGTTCAACCCGAAGGCAACCGTCGGCTCGGCCGTCCTGGTCACCGCGGTGGCCATGCTGGTCCCGATCGTGGTCAGCGCGGTGCTGGCGTTCACCGTCGGGACCGGGATCGGGGCCGACGGCCAGGTCGACGACGACCTCGGCACCGCCGAGGCGCTCGGCCTGCTCGGTTCCTTCGGCTCGCTGATCCTCGGCATCTATGCAGCCCAGCTCGGCATCATCTTCGTCACGGGGATGGTCGCCCACGTCACCCACGCCGCCGCGGTCGGGCGACGGCTGAGCCTGGCGGAGGCCTGGGCAGCGACCTACGGCAAGCGGTGGCGGCTGATCGGACAGGCGCTCGTCGTCGGGCTCGTCAGCACGATCGCGATCGCAGCCGCGGTCGCCCTGGTCGTGCTCACCGCCGTGCTCACCGGGGACGTCCTGGTGACGGTGCTGGTCGGTGTCGCGACGACCCTTGTCGCGATCCCGCTGTTCGTCTGGTTGTGGATCCGCGTCGTCTTCTTCGCCGCTCCGGCGCTGATGCTCGAGCCGGTGGGGGTGTTCGGCGCGTTCGGCCGGACCTGGCGGCTGAGCGCCAACCAGTTCTGGCGGATTCTCGGGATCGGTCTGCTGACCGTGCTCATCACCGGCATCGCCGGCGGCATCCTCACCACGCCCGTCTCGTTCGGCGGCCAGATCGCATCGGTCGCCGTGCCGGAGTACTCCATCCTCCTGCTGGTTCTCACCCAGGCCGTCGCGCTGGTCATCCAGAACGCCTTCGTCGCGCCGTTCACGGCCGCGGTGACGTCGCTGCAGTACCTCGACCAGCGGATGCGCAAAGAGGCGTACGACGTCGAGCTGATGCGTACGGCCGGGCTGATCCCGCGGTGACCGTGCCGACTGGGCTGACTGGGCTGACTGGGCTGACTGGGCTGACTGGGCTGACTCTGGCCGACCCCCCGCTCGACCCGAGCACCGAGGAGGCCCGCTCGCTGCTGCGCCGGGAGCTCGCCAAGCCGGAGTATCACGACGCCAACCTGATCGAGCGGGTCCAGCGCTGGATCGAGCGGCTGTTCGCGGACAGCACCGGCGCCGCGGCCGACGTCCCCCAGCTCGGGGCGTTCGCGGCGATCCTGATCGGGCTGCTGATCGCCGTCGGCATCGGGCTGCTCGTCTCGCGGGCCAGGCGCACTGCCCGGGCCCGGGCCGACCGCGCCCCGGCGCTGACGGGTGAGCCGATCACCGCTGCGGCGTTGCGGGCCCGCGCGGAGGGCGCCCTCGCGGAGGGGCGCTTCGGCGACGCGCTCGTCGACGCTTACCGGGCGCTCGCCCTGCGGCAGGTCGAGCGGGGCCGGATCGAGGACCTGCCACAAGCCACCGCCCACGAGCTCGCCGCCGGCCTGAGCCTCGAGTTCCCGGCCCAGCGTCTCCTCATCGACCGCAGCGCCGACCTGTTCGACTCGGTCCTGTACGGCGACCACCCGGCGACCCGCCAGCAGGCCATCGACACCCTCGCGCTCGACGACGAGCTCAGCGGTCGCAGGGAGCGGGTCCGATGACCACCGAGCGCACCGCTCCTCCGGCGACCGCGGACGTCGAGCGCGAGGAGACCCCGCCCACCGGCTTCTTCCGACGCAACCGGGTGTGGTTCCTCGCCGGGTTCGCGCTGGTGCTGGCCCTGGCCCTGGCGGTATGGGCGAGTCACGACGACCAGGCATACCCCGACCCGCTCGACCCGCAGAACCCCGACCCCGACGGTTCCCAGGCGCTCGCCCAGGTGCTGGAGGGCGAGGGCGTCGAGGTCACGATCGTGCGCTCTGCCGACGCGCTCCACGACACCGACGTCGATGCGCGGACCCTGGTCCTGGTGACCGGCACCCGCCAGCTCGCGCCGAGCACCGTCGAGCGGCTGCGCAGCGACACCAACGGCGCCGACGTGCTGCTGGTCGAACCGCCCGCGCACGTCGTCGAGGTGCTGCAGCCGGGCGTCGAGCCGGCACCTGCCGCCGACGAGACGGCCGGCAACTGTGACGACGACCGCTTCGCCGACCTCACGGTGATCGTCGACAGCGCCTACCGCTACGACACCCCGGACGGCTGCTTCCCCAGCAACGGCGGGTACCTGCTGGCGCGTGGATCCGGTGCGACGACGTTTTTCGGAGCCGGCGAGGCGCTCACCAACGACCAGGTGCTGCGCGGCGACAACGCCGCGGTTGCCCTGCGCCTCCTCGGTGAGCACGACCGACTGGTCTGGTACCTCCCCACCTACGACGATGCCGACGACGGGGAGGCGATCAGCCTGTGGAGGTTCGCACCCGAATGGCTCGCGCCCACGTTGTGGCTCGCCGGCTTCGCCGGAGTCGCGCTGATCCTGTGGCGGGGCCGGCGGCTGGGGAAGCTCGCGACCGAACCGCTACCGGTCGTCGTACGGGCTGTCGAGACCACCCGCAGCCGCGGACGGATGTACCGCCGGGCGGACGACCGTCCCTACGGCGCATCGGCGATCCGAGCCGCCGCGCGACGCCGGCTCGCCACCCACCTCCGGCTCGGACGCGGCGCGACCGAGTCCGACATCGTCCGCGCAGTCGCGCACCACCTCGGTCGGCCGGAGCAGCAGGTCAGCTCCCTGATCGCCTCCGACGCCCCGGCTCCGGTCTCGGACCAAGGTCTGGTCCAGCTCGCCCAAGAACTCATGCAGCTCGACAGAGAGGTACGCAGCGGATGACCGACCACATCCCCGCCCCGCCCGCACCACCCCCGCCGCCGCCGGGCGAGCACGACGACCTGCGCGAGCGACTGCTCGCCGTCCGGCACGAGGTGGGCAAGGCCGTCGTCGGCCAGGACGCCGCCGTGTCCGGACTGCTCGTCGCCCTGCTGTGCGGCGGGCACGTCCTCATGGAGGGCGTGCCCGGTACGGCGAAGACGCTGCTGGTGCGCACCCTGGCCGCGTCACTGGCGATCGACACCCGCCGGGTCCAGTTCACACCCGACCTGATGCCCGGCGACATCACCGGGTCGCTCGTCATCCACAACTCCTCCGGCGAGGGCCCCGAGCTCTCCTTCCGCGAGGGGCCGGTCTTCACCAACCTGCTGCTCGCCGACGAGATCAACAGGACGCCCCCGAAGACCCAGTCCGCGCTGCTCGAGGCGATGGAGGAGGGACAGGTGTCCGCCGACGGCGTCACCCGGCCCCTTCCCCGGCCGTTCCTCGTCGCCGCGACCCAGAACCCGGTCGAGTACGAAGGCACCTACCCGCTCCCGGAGGCACAGCTGGACCGGTTCCTGCTCAAGGTCGTGCTGCCGGTGCCGCCGCGCACCGACGAGATCGAGATCCTCACCCGGCACGCCGAAGGCTTCGACCCGCGCGACGTGGCGGCAGCCGGCGTCACCGCGGTGGCATCCGGTGCCGACATCGGGGCCGCGCAGGTCGCGGTCAAGGGCGTGCAGGTCTCGCGCGAGGTGGCGACGTACATCGTCGATATCGCGCGCGCCACCCGGGAGTCGCCCTCGCTGTCGCTCGGCGTCAGCCCGCGCGGTGCGACGGCGCTGCTCCGTGCCGCCCGGGCCTGGGCCTGGTTGTCGGGTCGCGACTTCGTCACGCCCGACGACGTCAAGGCGCTCGCCCACGCTGCCCTCGTCCATCGGCTCGGCCTCCGGCCCGAGGCCGAGCTCGAGGGCGTCGACGTCGCGAGAGTCCTCTCCTCCGCCCTCGGTTCGGTCCCGGTCCCGCGGTAGCCCGATGGTCGTGTCGGGCCGGGTGCCCCTCCTCCTGCTGCTCGGCGTCGTGGCCGTGGTGCTGCGACCGTCGGGCGGCACGGTCGTGCTCTGGGTGCTCGCCGTCGCCCTCCTCGTCGGCGTCGACCTGCTGCTCGCACCGTCGAGCGGCTCGGTCGGCCTGCGTCGGCGGCCGCCGGGCACGGTGCGGCTCGGCGATCCTGCCGAGTCGGTGCTCACCGTCGCCAACGAGGGCAGCCGAACGCTGCGACTCCAGGTGCGCGACGCCTGGCAGCCGACCGCCGGAGCTCGCGACAACCGGTACCGCGGCGTCGTCCCGCGTGGCGAGCGCCAGGTGCTGCGCACCACGTTGCAGCCGTGGCGGCGTGGCGACCTACGGGCCGATGGCGTCACCGTCCGCTCGTGGGGGCCGCTGCACCTGGCCGCCAAGCAGCGGACGTACGACGTGCCGGGCACCGTGCGCTCCCTCCCTCCGTTCGAGTCGCGCAAGCACCTGCGGTCGCGGCTGGCGAGGCTCCGGGAGCTCGACGGGCGGGCAGCCGTACGGATCCGCGGCGCCGGCACCGAGTTCGACTCGCTCCGCGAGTACGTCCGGGGCGACGACGTGCGTTCCATCGACTGGCGCGCGTCGGCCCGCACCCCGCAGGTGGTCGTGCGGACCTGGCAGCCGGAGCGCGACCGGCGGGTAGTGCTCGTGCTCGACACGTCCCGCACCGCCGCGGGCCGGGTCGGCGGCGAGGACGGGGTGCCGCGCCTCGACGCTGCGATGGACGCCGCCCTGCTGCTCGCGGCGCTTGCGTCTCGCGCCGGCGACCGGGTCGACTTCGTCGCCGGCGACCGCCGGGTGCGAGCCCGGCTTCGCGCCTCCGGTGCCCGCGACATCGCCGCCCGGCTCCAGGAGGCGATGGCCGATCTCGAGCCGCTCATCGCCGAAGCCGACTGGGACCTGCTGGCCGGCGCGGTCCAGGGTTTCGGCAGACAGCGGGCGCTCGTCGTACTCCTGACCCCGGTGGAGCCGTCCGCGATCTTGCAGGGTCTGCTGCCCGTGCTGCCCGTGCTCACCCGGCACCACCGCGTCGTCCTCGCGTCCGTGCGCGACCCGGAGCTCAACCGGCTCGCCGACGAGCGCGGCACGGTCGACGAGGTCTACGACGCCGCAGCCGCCGAGCAGGAGCTGCACCGCCGCGAGTGGACGGCCGAGGTGCTGCACCGGCTCGGTGTGCAGGTCGTCGACGCCGACGCCGAGCAGCTGCCGCCGGCGCTGGCCGACCACTACCTGGCATTGAAGGCGCAAGGTCTGCTGTAAGCGGTCTCCTGGGTCCAGTCCTGGGTCCAGTCCGGGGTCTAGTCCTGGGTCGCGACCCGGTCCTCGAGCAGGGCGGCGTTGATGTCACCGGTGTGCCCGCGGTGCGCGGCGTTGCGCCCGATCACGAACACGTACAGGAAGAACCCGATCTCGGCCAGCGCCCCGATCGCGATCCGCGCCCACGTCGGCAACGGCGAGGGCGTCACGAAGGCTTCGATAACGCCGCTGACCAGGAGGACGGCGACCAGGCCGAGCGCGCAGGTGATCGCGGTGCGGCCGGCGTGGGCGACGGCGTTGGCGCGACTCACGCCTCGCGGTTCGACCCACGACCAGAACAGCCGCAGCCCGACGCCGCCGGCGACGAAGACCGCAGTCAGCTCGAGAAGTCCGTGCGGGAGGATCAGTCCCCAGAACAGGTCGGCCCGGTCGTGACGGGTCATGATCGAGCCGATCACCGCCACGTTGAGCACGTTCTGGAACAACAGGTAGAGGACCGGGAGGCCGAGGATCCCCAGGGCGATGCAGAGCGCGCTCACCCAGGCGTTGTTGACCCAGACCCGGGTCGCGAAGGCACTGGCGGCGTTCTCGCTGTAGTAGCTCTCGAAGTCGTTGGTGACGAGGTCGTCGACCTCCTGCGGCGTGAGCAGCGTCTGCTCCACCTCCGGGTGGTCGACGAACCACCACATCAGCACGGCGGTGACCACCACGTTGCCGGCCAGGCAGCCCAGCCACCACCAGCGGAGCCGGTAGAGGGCGGCCGGGAACTGCTGGGTGAAGAATCGGCCGGCTGCTCGCCAGCTCAGCACCCGCGCCCCCAGCATCGCGATCCGAGCCCGACCGAGCAGTGAGGAGAGGTAGGCGACGACCTCCGCATCCGGCGCCGAGGTGCGGATCACCGAGAGGTGCGTGGCCACCTGTTGGTAGCGGTCGACCAGCTCGTCACTCTGCGCACCGCTCAACCCACGGGCACGCAGCAGCTGCTCCAGCCGCGCCCACTCGTGCGCGTGCGCAACGACGTAGGCATCGAGGTCGATCCGCGGCACGGGCGCAAGGGTACGGCGCGCCGTACGCTTGCGGCGATGTGACACAGCCCGCGGCCACCTCGATGGCGGAGTTTGCCACGATCACCACCGACGACCTCGTCACCGGCGAGGGTGTCGCGCTCGACCTGCCACCCGCCAGCCTGGGGCTGCGGCTCGCGTCCGGGCTGATCGACTTCGCCATGACCTTGGTGCTGTTCGTCGTCAGTCTGCTGGTCCTGTTCATCGCGACCATCCCCCTGTCGCCGGCGTTGGTCGACGTGGCGCCCATCGCGGCGATCCTGATCACGTTCGTCGGCTATCCCACGATCCTCGAGACGCTGACGCGCGGCCGCTCGCTCGGCAAGCTCGCCCTCGGTCTCCGCACGGTCCGCGACGACGCCGGGCCGATCACCTTCCACCATGCGCTGACGCGCTCCCTGGTCGGCTTCGTGGAGATCTACGCGTTCTCGGGCGTGCCCGCCTTCTTCTCGATGCTGATCAGCCAGCGCGGCAAGCGTCTCGGCGACTACGCCGCCGGCACCTACGTCGTCCGCGACCGCGTCGCCCTCCGGCTCCCCCTGCCGCCGTCGATGCCGCCGGAGCTCGCGCACTGGGCCCGGCACGCAGACCTGGCCAGTCTCCCGACCGGTCTGGCGCTCGCCGTACGCCAGTTCCTCGGACGGCTGCCCACCCTCGATCCGGGCTCGCGGGACCGGGTCGGCGCCGACCTGCTCGCCGAGGTGAGGAAGTACGTCGCGCCGGCACCACCGGCCGGCGCCCGCCCGGAGGCGGTGCTCGGTGCGGTCGTCGCTGAGCGTCGCGACCGAGACCTCGCTCGGCTGCGGCGCGATGAAGAGTTCCGTGCCCGGCTCGCGGCGCGGGACTGACGGGTAGGTTTGCCGCCGATGACCACTACCCGGACCGCCCAGCCGAGCACGCCCCTCACCGCGGCCGACGTCGCCGGCGCGATCGACGCGATCGACCGGATCTCCGCCGCGTGGTCGAGCCGGGTCGTCGGCCAGGAGCGGATCCGTACGGCGCTGCTGGTCACGCTGCTGTCCGAAGGGCACGTGCTCCTCGAGAGCGTGCCGGGCTTGGCGAAGACGCTCGCGTCGGCGACCCTCGCGCAGGCCGTCAGCGCCCAGTTCTCACGGATCCAGTGCACGCCCGACCTGCTGCCCAGCGACATCATCGGCACCCAGGTCTACGACCCGCGGCGACACGAGTTCGAGACCCAGCTCGGGCCGGTGCACGCGCACTTCGTGCTGCTCGACGAGATCAACCGGGCCAGTGCGAAGACCCAGTCCGCGCTTCTCGAGGCGATGCAGGAGCGGCAGACCTCGATCGCCGGCACCATCCACCCGCTGCCCAGCCCGTTCATGGTGCTGGCCACCCAGAACCCGATCGAGGAGGAGGGCACCTACGTCCTCCCCCACGCGCAGATGGACCGGTTCCTGCTCAAGGAGATCATCGACTACCCCGAGGAGTCCGACGAGCTGATGGTCCTCGACCGGATCGACGACGGCACGCTGGGCCAGCACGCCGCGAAGGTCGAGCCGGTGGCCACGATCGATGACGTCATCGGCGTCCAGGCGATGGTGCGCCGGGTCTACGTCGACCCGGCGATCCGCCGCTATGTCGTCTCCGTGGTGCGGGCCACGCGGCATGTCGGACAGCTGCTCGGGCCCGAGCTCGGCGCCTACGTCGAGATCGGCGCCAGCCCGCGCGGCAGCATCGCCTTCTTCCAGGCCGCCCGCGCCATGGCCGTCGTCCAGGGTCGCCACTACGTCATCCCGGAGGATGTCCGCGAGCTGCGGCACGCCGTACTCCGGCACCGGATCCACCTCACCTTCGAGGCGCTGGCCGACCGGGTACAGCCGGAGAGCATCATCGACGCCGTGTTCCGCGCCGTACCGACTCCGTGAGCGCAGCCGCACCGTGACGGCACACCTGACGCGAGTCAAGACCCGCCTCTCGATCCACGCACACCGCAAGGTGCGCGGTTTGCTCGAGGGCGAGTACGCCGCCATCCAGGTCGGGCGGGGCATCGACTTCAACGACCTGCGCGAGTACGTGCGCGGCGACGACGTGAAGGACATCGACTGGAAGGCATCGGCCCGTAGCCGGATGCTGCTGGTGCGCCGCTACGTCGCCGAGCGCAAGCACACGGTGGTGCTCGCCGTGTCGACCGGCCGCAGCATGGCTGCCATGAACGACGCCCAGGTGTCGAAGCGCGATCTGGCGGTCTTCGTGACCGGGGTGATGGGCTACCTCGCCGTCCGGCACGGTGACCTGGTGGCCCTCGTGCACGGTGACGAACGGCGCCAGCATGTGCGCCCGCCCGACAACGGCGAGCTCTACCTCGAGCGGCTGCTCGGCCTGGTCCACGACGCGATCACGCCCACGGCGCCGGCGAGCGACCTGACCGCGGTCCTCGACTACGTCGCCCGCGCGATCCGGCGGCGCGCCATCCTGGTGGTGGTGTCCGACGAGACGCACATCTCCGAGGAGCTCGCCGAGTCGCTGCGTCGGCTGACCGCCCAGCACGAGGTGCTGTTCCTGACGATCGGCGACCTCGACCCGACGATCACCGCCGGCGCCCCGCGCCAGCTGGTCGATGTCGACGCCGGGGTGGAGGTCCCGCGCTGGCTGCGCGGCGACGCCCGGCTCCAGGAGGAGTACGCCACCCTCGTCGCCGGTGAGGAGTCACAGCTGCGGCGGCGTCTCGACCAGCTCGGCGTGGTGCACGAGCGGGTACGCGACAACGAGTCCGCGATCTCCGCCGTCTTCCGGGTGCTCGAGAGGCATCGCCATGCTCGCCGCCGCTAGCTCCGTCGCTAGCTCCGTCGCGGCCGAGCTGCAGGACGAGTTCAACGGCCCGGTCGCGTACGCCGACCGCTGGCTGTGGTTGGCACTGCTCGGCCTGTGCCTGGTGGCGGTCTACTACCTCGCGGTCGTCTGGTTCACCCGCGACCGCGCTCAACCCGACCGCGTCTCGTGGGCCCGCGCCGATGTAGGGACGATGCGACAGCGGCACCTGGACCGGATCGCTCGGATCGAGGCCGCGGTCCGCACCGGGGAGCTGCCGGCGAGGGACGGGCACCAGCAGCTGAGCGAGACGGTCCGTGCGTATGTCGGGGCGGTGAGCACGCTCCCGGCGCCGACCATGACGCTGGACGACTTCCGCCGGCAGGCACCGCGGCCGCTCACCGAGGCGATCGAGCTGATGTATCCGCCGGAGTTCGCGCCCGACGACATCGGCCGGGCGCGTGAGCGGTTCGACGACGCCGTCGCCCAGGCACGTCAGCTGGTGGTTTCGTGGAGCTGAACTGGGCGACGAGCGGCACCGAGCTGAGGTGGCCGTGGCTCGTGCTGCTCCTGGTCCTGCTGGTGGTCGTGCTGCTGGCGGCGTGGGGCCGGGTCTGGTGGCAGCGGCACCCGCCCGGGGCGTCGTACGTCGCCCACGCGGCGCGACTCCGCGCCCTGCCCCGCTACCGCGTCCTCGTGCAGCGCCGGCAGCTGCTCGGGGGCGTCGGCTCGCTCGCCGCGCTGGTGGCCTGCGTCGGTGCGATCGTGCTCGGTGGGCGGGTCCAGGAGACCCAGGTGGTGAACCGTGACGAGGCTGCGCGCGACATCATGCTGTGCCTCGACGCTTCCGGGTCGACCGCACCCTGGAACGTCGACGTCATCCAGGAGTTCCGCAACATCGTCGAGGGTCTCCAGGGCGAGCGGATCGGGCTGACGGTCTGGAACAACGCCGCGATCACGAAGTTCCCGCTGACCGACGACTACGCGTTCGTCCTCGACCGGCTCGACGAGGGCGAGGAGGCGTTCGCGGGCTGGAGCGAGATCTATCCGAGCCAGGCGTTCGACGACTTCACGGCCGGCACCTGGAGTGCGGGCCGGCAGTACCAGTCCTCCCTGGTGGCCGACGGGCTGGTGTCGTGCGTGCAGCGGTTCGACCGGCTCGACGAGGACCGCGGCCGGGCCCTGGTCTTCGCAACCGACGGAGAGCAGCGCGGGCGGAGCGTCTACAACCTCGACGAAGCAACCGCGTACGCCGCTGACGACCGCGTCGTCGTCCACGTGATCGCCAACCCCGGCGAGCCCGACAAGGACGGAGACATCGACGGGCTCCAGGCAGCGGCTGCCGAGACGGGCGGCACCTTCGCCCAGCTCGGCACCGGCGGCACCGCCGAGGAGGTGGTCGAGGCGATCAACGAGCTCGAGGCTGCCAAGATCGGACGGCCGCCATTGGTCCAGACCATCGACGCGCCCCGCACCGGCCAGGTGATCGCCGGGATCGGGGTCGGGCTGCTCGTGCTCGTCTGGGTCGGGCAGGGCCTGGTCGCGCTGGCCGGACGGAGGTCGAGGCGATGAGCACCGTCCTGGTCCTCCTCCGCCGGGCCGGCATCGTCGCCGCCCTGGTGCTGGTGCTGCTGCAGCCGGGGTTCGGCACCCGTGCGGCACCCGGTCAGCTTTCGGACATCGAGGTGCTGGTCGTCGTGGACCGGACCCGTTCGATGGCCGCGCTCGACTACCAGGAAGGGCCCCGGATCTACGGCGCGCAGCAGGACCTCGCCGAGCTGACCGCCGCCCTTCCTGGCGCCCGGTTCGCGCTCCTCACCTTCGGCAGCCAGGTGGAGCTTGAACTCCCGTTCACGAGCGACGCGACGACGTTCGGGACCGCGATCGAGACGCTGCGGCTGGAGGGGCCGTTCGACGGGAGCGGCTCGCTGGCGAACCGTCCCCTGGAGGCGATGCGGGACGTCCTCGGGCGCGCCGACGAGCAGCACCCCGGCCGGCGGCGGATGGTCGTCTACGTCGGTGACGGCGAGAACACGGCGGACGGCGAGCAGTCGTCCTTCGAGGAGCTCGAAGACCTGGTCGACGGCGGGGTGGTCCTGGGCTATGGCACCGAGGACGGCGCCAGGATGCCCGAGGCGGACGACCTGTCGACCGAGGACGGCTACATCTACGACCAGGACCGCCGCGAGGACGCCATCTCGCGGATCGACGAGGACAACCTCCGCAAGATCGCCGGCGACCTCGGCATCGACTACGTGCACCGCACCCAGCCCGGCGGGATGAGGGCGATCGCCGACGAGTTCGAGGCGTCGTACGCCGTCGACGAGGGCGAGGGCGCGCCGGCCGAGCATGACCTGACCTGGCTCTTCGGCCTGATCCTGCTGGGGCTCCTGCTGCCCGAGCTGCGGTCCTGGTGGCGGGCGCTCTGGACGGCGCACACCACCCTGGCTCCGGCTCGGAAGGCGGCGACATGACCCGCGCCAGGCTCCGGATGATCCTCGTGCTGGCCGGCATCCTCCCGACGCTGGTGGCCCTGCTGTTCGCGGTGAAGGTCGTCGTCATGCTGTCCCACGACCGCGACGGCCGCGCCCAGTTCGCCGACGCCGACTTCGTCGGAGCCGTCGACGAGTTCTCGGCCAACGGCGCGGTCAACTGGTTCGAGCCCTGGATCACGGCTTTCGACGAGGGCACCGCGCGGCATGCCGACGACGACCTCGGGCGGGCGCTGGAGCGCTATGCGTCCGCCCTCGAGGACGTGCCGGTCGAGGAGGAGTGCACGGTCCGCATCAACATCGCGCTCGCCGAGGAGACCCTGGGCGACACGGCTCTCGCCGAGGGTGACTCCGACCGGGCCACAGCCTGGTGGCAGGCGGGCATCGACGCGCTCGCGGAAGGGAACTGCCCGACCGACTCCGGTCGCGGGCAGCGGCAGACCGACGACGCCGCCGACGTCGACCAGCGTCTCCGCGACAAGCTTCAACGCCAACAGGACCAGGAGCAGGAGCAGGAAGAGCAACAACAACAGGACGAAGAGCAGCAGACCCCCGAGGAGCGCCGCGAGCAGCGCCAGCAGGAGCGCAAGGAGCGCCGGCTGGAGGAGCGCAACGAGGACGCCATCGAGGAGGAGCAGGAATACGAGGACCGCAACCGGGACCGCGACTACTCGCAGTACCACTGGTAGCCCCGCTGGCCCGCTGGTCGCCCCAACTGCGCCACTGGCGGAATCGCGGTTCCTTGAAGTTGCAGCAAGTTCTAACAAAAGCAGGACAACTGACCCTTTATCGATCAGACCCACCCGGGACAGCGGACGAACCGAACGGCTACCCGGTCTGGGTGGAGCCGTTCATCAGCTCGCCCACGCACGTCGCCAACCCGAGGCGGATGGACTACCTCGGCACCGCAACCTGGTCGGCCAGCGAGGGTCCCATTGCCGGCCTCGGATGCCTGTCGGTCAACTTCATGGTGGGTACCGGTGTCGCGATCTTCGACAATCCGGTCCGGGTCGGGTTCGACGAGCTCGTCGATGCCGCGACCAAGCCCAACCCAGCAGCGCGCTCCGTGATCACGGCCGTGGACACCGCGGCCAACCAGGCGATCAACGACGTGACCTCCAACCCGGTCGTCGCCGATCTCCTGGGGCAGGTCGTCGGCTCGCTTCCGCTCTCGACCCTGCCGTGACCGGAGCAGACGACACCCGCTAGTCCCTCCTCGGTGAGGACGACAGGGCCCCCGCCACCGCGGGGGCCCTGTTGTCTGCCAAGCGTGTCAGTCCGCGAACGCCTCGTCGTACGCGGCCGCCATCTGGTCGGTGTAGGGCGCGCTGAGGCCGCACGTCGCGACCGCGCCGTCCACGGCGCTGACCAGGTAACGCTGACCCTCCTCGAACGCGATGCCCCCCTCGAGCAGCACCTCCGGGCTGCCGGCGGTCAGCACGATGTCGTTTGCGCCATCGCCGCCGCGGTACCAATGGTCCGGGGCCAGCCGCACCGTGTCGCCGTCGACCTCGTAGGCCTCGGCCGAGAAAGCGACCTCCATCGGCGCGAGCGCCTCCGGCGAGAAAGCCAGGCACATCTGCATCGAGTCCTGGGCGGCAAGGGTCAGCGAGAGCTCCTTGTCCGGGTTCTCCTGGGCACTGGAGCCGCTCTGGTCGTCGTCGCCAGCGGCCAACGCGACCGCTCCGCCGCCGACCGCCGCAACCACCGCCGCGGCGGCCGCCGCCAACACCCAGGTACGCCGCCCGCCGCTGCGCGCCGTGCTCATCTCCGCCGTCATCGTGGCCTCCACCAGGTCGTCGATCCACGAGTCGGCGGGGGCCGGACCGCGCGCCGGGTCTGCCGCCCGAACCCGGGCCTCAAGCTCGTTCTCGTCCATCACCGCCTCCTCCTCTCACCCGGTTCGTGTCCGGCAGGGCCGACGATCTTTCGTCCGAGCTCCGCCGCCAGGAGCTTCTTCGCCCGGTGCAGACGGATGCTCACCGCGTTGGCCGTCAGCCCGGTGACCGTCGCGATCTCCCGCGGCGCCAGCTCCTCCCACGCCCAGAGGGTCACCACCTCGCAGTCGAGTGCCGACAGCTGGTCGAGCGCGGCGAGCAGCTCGGGATGCTCATCGACGTCCGGCCGAGGGAGCGGTGGGTCGAGCCGGGCGATCCGCTCGACCAGACTCAGCTGGCGGCGCGCGCTTCGATGCGCGTTGGCCACGCAGCGACGGGCGACGGCGTACGCCCACGGCAACGGGTCGTCACCCGGTAGGTCGTCGAGGCGGCGCCACAGCACCAGGAACGTGTCCGCCAGCACGTCGTCGACCGCGGCCACCGGCGCACGCCGTACGACGTAGCGCCGCAGCGGCTCGCCCACCTCGTGCGCCAGTCGGGTGAAGCGGATCTCCCGCTCGGTCTCGGACACGGTCTCCACACTTCCACCCTGTCCGGCAGACCCGCGATCCTTTCATCGGCGCAGTCGGCGGACGACGAGCGTCACCACGACCCGAACGCACCGGCCGTCGAGAAGCACGTCGACCGCATGGGAAGCCAGCCGGGCGCCAGTACCTACGGCATCCCCATCCGGCTGCCCGCTCCGGCCGCGAGCAGCAGACCGGTCGCCAGGGGGCGAACATGCCACAGGGCCCCCGCCGAAGCGGGGGCCCTGTGGTGGATGCTTTTCTCAGCGACTAGAAGTCCATGCCGCCCATGCCGCCGGACGGGTCGCCGCCCATGGCGGGCGCCTTCTCCGGCTTGTCGGCGACAACTGCCTCGGTGGTGAGGAAGAGCGCCGCGATCGACGCCGCGTTCTGAAGCGCGGAGCGCGTGACCTTGGCGGGGTCGATGATGCCTTCGGCGATCATGTCGACGTACTCGCCGGTGGCCGCGTTGAGACCGTGGCCGGGCTCCAGGTTGCGGACCTTCTCCGCGACGACGCCACCCTCGAGACCGGCGTTGATCGCGATCTGCTTGAGCGGGGCCTCGATGGCGACCTTGACGATGTTGGCACCGGTGGCCTCGTCGCCGATCAGCTCGAGCTTGGCGAACGCCTGGGTGCCGGCCTGGACCAGCGCCACGCCGCCACCGGCGACGATGCCCTCCTCGACGGCAGCCTTCGCGTTACGAACGGCGTCCTCGATGCGGTGCTTGCGCTCCTTGAGCTCGACCTCGGTGGCCGCGCCGACCTTGATGACGGCCACGCCGCCGGCCAGCTTGGCGAGGCGCTCCTGGAGCTTCTCGCGGTCGTAGTCGGAGTCCGACTTCTCGATCTCGGCCCGGATCTGGTTGACCCGGCCCTCGATCTGGGCCGCATCCCCAGCACCCTCGACGATGGTGGTCTCGTCCTTGGTGATGACGACCTTGCGGGCCTGACCCAGCAGCTCGACACCGGCGGACTCGAGCTTGAGGCCGACCTCCTCCGAGATGACCTGGCCACCGGTCAGGATCGCGATGTCCTGCAGCATGGCCTTGCGGCGGTCACCGAAGCCCGGTGCCTTGACGGCGACGGACTTGAAGGTGCCGCGGATCTTGTTGACGACCAGCGTGGAGAGCGCCTCGCCGTCGACGTCCTCGGCGATGATGACGAGCGGCTTGCCCGACTGCATGACCTTCTCGAGCAGCGGCAGCAGGTCCTTGACGCTGCTGACCTTGGAGTTGGCGATCAGGACGTAGGGGTCCTCGAGCACCGTCTCCATCCGCTCCGGGTCGGTGACGAAGTAGGCCGAGATGTAGCCCTTGTCGAACCGCATGCCCTCGGTGAGCTCGAGGTCGAGGCCGAACGTGTTCGACTCCTCGACGGTGATCACACCCTCCTTGCCGACCTTGTCCATCGCCTCGGCGATGATCTCGCCGACCGTGGTGTCAGCAGCGGAGATGGACGCGGTGGAGGCGATCTGCTCCTTGGTCTCGATCTCCTTGGCCATGCCGAGCAGCTGCTCGGACACGGCCTCGACGGCAGCCTCGATGCCGCGCTTCAGACCCATCGGGTTGGCACCCGCGGCCACGTTGCGCAGGCCCTCGCGGACCATCGCCTGGGCGAGGACGGTCGCCGTCGTCGTACCGTCACCGGCGACGTCGTCGGTCTTCTTCGCGACCTCCTTGACCAGCTCGGCGCCGATCTTCTCGTAGGGGTCCTCGAGCTCGATCTCCTTGGCGATGGAGACACCGTCGTTGGTGATCGTGGGGGCACCCCACTTCTTCTCCAGGACGACGTTGCGGCCCTTGGGACCGAGGGTGACCTTGACGGCGTCGGCGAGGGTGTTCATTCCTCGCTCGAGACCGCGCCGGGCCTCCTCGTTGAAAGCAATCAGCTTCGGCATAACTCCTGCGATTCCTTCGCTAGAGATGTCTGTGGGCTCGGTTCGCCGCCCGCGACGGACGATCAGACCGAACCAGCGGACCCTTCCCGCCGTCGCTGCTGACCTCGACTCCCCGAGCCGGGGATTTCTGTCACTCTCCCTAGGAGAGTGCCAACGCCATGTTTAGCACTCGACCCTTGAGAGTGCAAGCGGCGGGAAGTGCGGAAACGTGGATCCGGATCGGCGTCCGGCCGGCTAGAGCTGCGCCCGATCCAGGGCCGCATCCCGCTCCCCCGCGAGGCGTCGGTCGAGCGCGACCGCCAGGAACGCCATCCCGACGAGGAAGCAGGAGATGCCGAGCGCGTTGAGCAGTACGACGCCGTACCCGTGCTCGGCGACGTCGATGAACGGGTAGGGGTACCAGTCGACGAACGCACCGCGGACCAAGGTGTAGCCCAGCCACACCACCGGCACGACCAGGAACGGCACCAGATCCGCGCGACTCGCCCGCTCGCGCGGTCCGAACAGGATCCAGCCGCCCACGGCCAGCAACGGCACGACCACGTGCAGCAGCTTGTCCGCGAGCAGATCCGCGCCGTCCAGGTCGAGCAGCGGCCGCAGGAAGAAGAAGTGCACGACTCCGCCACCGAAACAGATCACGAGGGCGTCGAGCCGGAGCGCCCGCCACACCCTGGTGTCGGTGTCGCGGCCGAGCGCCAGGGTGCCGGTTGTCCATGCGACCAACGCGTTGCTCCAGATGGTGAGGTAGGAGAAGAAGCGAAGGATCCGGGTCGCCGCGTCCGGTCGGGAGCTCTCGTCGAGGACCGCGTTGCCCTGCGCCACCAGCACGAACTGCAGGACCAGGGCGGTCGACGCCACCACGAACGTCAGCAGGTGGAACCGGCGGGCCCAGGTCATGTGCTCACTCTAGGGCTCATGCTGCGGCTCATTCTGCGGCTCGTTCTGCGGCTCGTTCTGCGGCTCGTTCTGCGGCTCGTTCTGGGGCTCATTCTGCGGCTCACCCGGCGGCTCGGTTCGTGCGCTGGCGGCGGGGCCACCGGCGAGCGGCGCACCCTTGACGAACGGGCAGCGGCGAGTAGCCTCGCGCGCATGATCTCGGGCATGGATGACCGGGATCCGGCGCGCCCTGGCGACGTCCCGGTCCCGAAGACGAACAAGACGAAGATGGCGCTGGCCGGCGTACTGCTGGCCATCCCGGTGCTGGCGCTGATGTGGGTGCCGAGCTATGCGAAGGACGGTCC
The DNA here is from genome assembly GCA_963756795.1 of uncultured Actinomycetota bacterium. Taxonomy (GTDB): domain Bacteria; phylum Actinomycetota; class Actinomycetes; order Propionibacteriales; family Nocardioidaceae; genus Nocardioides. The sequence goes on from CAVWPK010000011.1 coordinate 878,827, forward strand.
CGAGCTCTGGGACTTCCCGTTCTTCTTCTGGTACCAGTTCGGCTGGGTCTTCGTGACCTCGGCAGCGACCTGGACCGCCTACAAGCTCACCCTGGCGGCACGCCGGTGAGCGCGCCGATCCCCATGCCGATCCCCATGCCGATCCCCATGGCGGCCACCACCGACGTCAACTGGGTCGCGATGTCGGTGCTGGTCGCGCTGTTCCTGCTGGTCACCGTGCTCGGTTTCATGGCGAGCCGGTTCCGGCGTGCCGAGAGCCTCGACAGCCTCGACGAGTGGGGCCTGGGCGGACGGAAGTTCGGCACCTGGGTCACCTGGTTCCTCCTGGGCGGCGACCTCTACACGGCCTACACCTTCATCGCCGTCCCGGCCGCGATGTTCGCGACCGGAGCAGTGGCCGGGTTCTTCGCGGTGCCGTACACGATCGTTCTCTACCCGATCATCTTCATCTTCATGGCGCGGCTGTGGTCGGTGAGCCACCGCCACGGCTACGTGACGCCGGCGGACTTCGTCCGCGGGCGGTACGACGACCGCGGCCTCTCGCTCGCGGTCGCGGCGACCGGCTTCATCGCGACGATGCCCTACATCGCCCTGCAGCTGATCGGCATCCAGGCGGTCCTCGAGGTCGTCGGCTTCGGCGGCAGCGACAACGTGATCGTGCGAGACCTGCCGCTGCTGATCGCCTTCGGCGTGCTCGCCGCCTACACCTACTCCTCCGGGCTTCGGGCACCGGCCGTGATCGCCTTCGTCAAGGACTTCTTGATCTACCTGGTCGTGATCGTCGCCGTGATCTACCTGCCGTCGCAGGTGGGCGGGTGGGACGCCGTCTTCGGTGCCGCCGAGGAGAAGATGGCAACGACCAACCCGGCAACGGAGACGGCGACCGGGGCGTTCATCCCCGGGAGCGGACAGTTCTGGGCCTACGCCACTCTCGCCCTCGGCTCGGCGATGGCGCTGTTCATGTATCCGCACTCGGTGACGGCGAGCCTGTCGTCGGACAGCCGCAACACGGTGCGACGGAACGCGGCGATCCTGCCGGCGTACTCCTTCGTGCTCGGCCTGCTCGCGCTGCTGGGCTGGGTGGCGATCGCCGCCGGCACCAACCCTGTCGGCGCCGACGGCGAGCCCAACCCGCAGCTGGTGATCCCGCAGCTGTTCGAGGACCAGTTCCCGGCCTGGTTCGCCGGTGTCGCGTTCGCGGCGGTCGCCATCGGTGCGCTGGTGCCGGCCGCGATCATGTCGATCGCCGCAGCCAACACCTTCACCCGCAACATCTACAAGGAGTGGCTGCGGAAGGACGCCACACCTGCGGAGGAGGCCAAGGTCTCCAAGGTCATGTCGCTGGTGGTCAAGGCCTTCGCCCTCGTCTTCGTGCTCTCGCTCGACAAGCAGAACGCGATCAACTTCCAGCTGCTCGGGGGCGTGTGGATCCTGCAGACCTTCCCGGCCATCGTGTTCAGCCTCTTCACCCGGTGGTTCCACCGCAAGGCGCTCCTGGTGGGGTGGGCGATCGGCATGGCCTACGGCACCGTCGCGGCCTACCGCGTGGTCAGTCCGACGACGGGCAAGCACTTCGGCGGCAGCCTGGCAGAGATCCCGTCGATCGGCGAGATGGGCTACATCGCGCTGACCGCGTTCGTGCTCAACGTGCTCATCGCAGCAGCCGTGACGGTCGTGCTCAACGCGCTCCGCGTGTCCAACGGAAGCGACCGGACCCAGCCCGGGGACTACTTCGCGGACAAGGACGACCCGCGGGTGGAGGCCGACCTCCAGCAGGTCGACGACCTGACCCGCGGCGAGCCGCGCAGGTAGGACGTCAGCGGGACAGGCGGTCGACGACCAGGTCGGCGAACGGGCCCGCGATGTCGGGCGCGACGTCGAGGTAGAGGCCCGGCTCGATCAGCTCGAGCTCGCTCACTACCCACCCGCCGTCCCACTCCATCAAGTCGACCCGCGCATAGGAGAGGTCGGCCGCGAGCCGCGCAGCAGCGGTGCGTACGGCGTGCTCGGCGACCCGCGCGCGAGCCGGGTCGAGCGGGACCGGGCGGCTGCTGCCGCCGTACATCTCGTGGACGCGGACCTCGTCGCCGGCCACCGACTTGTCGACCTGGGCGATCGCCCGACCGTCGATGACGTAGACCGACGTCTCGCCGCGGGTGCGCACGGACTCCACGAGCGGCTGCACCACCCAGGGAGCGGGCGCCAGGTCGAAGAGACGCCAGTCGCCGAGCTGGTCGACGACAACGACCCCGCGACCACCCGCGCCCACGCTCGGCTTGATCACGACCGTCCCCCAACGGGCGAGGGCAGTCCCCAGGCCGGTGACCAACGTGGCGTCGTCGAGCACGACGGTCGGCACCACCGGCATCGCCCCGGCAAGCTCGACCAGGTAGGCCTTGTCGGCGTTCCAGGCGAAGACCTCGGCGCCGTTGAGGACGGGCGTCACTGCCTCGACTTCGCGCGCCCAGGCGAGGAACGCCGGTAGCCGGCGGTGGTAGTCCCACGTCGAGCGCACCGCAACCAGGTCGGCGGTAGCCCAGTCGACTCCGGGGTCGTCCCAGCACACCCAGCGGGCGTCGATGCCGCGCTCGGCGAGGGCGTCTGACAGGGCGGGCCAGCCCGGCTCGCCCTCGGGCATCAGGTTGAACGTCGCGAGAAGGACCGAGGGCACCGCGGCAGCCTACGCGGGCGCGAGGGGCGTCAGGGCGCTTGGACCACGGTCTTTGGCTCGTGGGTGACGGGGAAGCTCACCGACGCGGCGATGAAGCAGTTCTCGCCCGCCTCACGATGGATCGCCTGCGCCAGCTCGACCTGCCCCGGGTCGGTGATCGTCACCTGGGGCCGGAGCACCACGGACGTGAAGCGCCCGCCCGCCCCGACCTGGCTCATCGTGCCGACGGGTGCGTCGCGGTAGGCCGTCACGACGATGCCGTGGTTGACCGCCGAGTGGAGGTAGGAGAGCAGGTGGCACTGCGCGAGCGCCGCGACCAGGAGCTCCTCGGGGTTCCACCGCGAGCCGTCGCCGCGGAACGGGACGTCGGCGGACCCCAGCAGGTCGGGCTTGCCGTCGGCAGTCAGCACGCAGTCGCGGCCGTACTCGCGGTAGCCGCTGGTCCCCGTCCCGCGGTTGCCATGCCAGGCCAGCCCGAGGGCGTAGTGGTGGTCGGTCACTGCGCGAGCCGGGCGGCATACGCCACGTCGTACCCGGCACAGAGCGGGGCGTACCAGGCCGGGAGCCGTGAGTCGCCGCTCGGACCTTGGGCGAAGTCGAACAGCGCGTGGGACGCCCAGCCGGCCGCGACGAGCCGGCGCCCCGTCGCGTGGTCGGCGCGAGCAGCGGCGGCGGTCAGCCCAGCCGTCGCGAGCAGCACGCCGCCCTCCACTCCCAGTCCCGGGCCGAGCTCACGCCGGGCCGCCGGATAGATCAGCGCGGCGCCCATCAGGCCGAGACCCGCAGCGACGACACCCGCCCGGCCGTCGAGACGTCGTACGGCGTGCGCGGACGCCCAGCCCAGCACACCGCCGGCGACCAGCGCGGCGCCGGAGCTGGAGCCGGGCACAGGATCAGCAGCCGCCGGCGACCGCGGGGATCACCGAGATCTCGGTGCCGTCCGGGGTCGGGGTGGCCAGGTCGTCCTGGAAACGGACGTCGTCGTTGCCGACGTAGACGTTCACGAAGCGGCGCAGCTTGCCATCCTCGTCGACGATGCGGCCCTTGATACCGGCGTAGTTGGCGTCGAGGTCGTCGAGGACCTGGGCGAGGGTCGCTCCCGTGGCGCTCACCTCGGAATCGCCGCCGGTGTAGGTGCGCAGGATCGTCGGGATCCGGACGCTCACGCTCATTCGCTGCTTCCTGTCTGTCGGGTGGTCGAGGATATCGCGCTGGCGACGGAGACCTTCAGATGCCGATGGCCTTGAAGGCGGCGTACGACGGCGCGATGGTCGCTGCCGCTCCGACCTGGCCGGACACCGCGTCGAGGGTCTTGAGCCCGTGGCCGGTGTTGATGACCACTGTCTCCTTCGCCGGGTCGAGCACGCCGGACTCAACCAGCTTCTTGGTGACCGCAACGGTGGTGCCGCCGGCGGTCTCGGTGAAGATGCCCTCGGTCCGGGCGAGCAGCACGATGCCCTCGCGGATCTCCTCGTCGGTCACGTCCTCGACGGCACCGCCGGTACGACGCGCGATGTCGAGGACGTAGATGCCGTCGGCGGGGTTGCCGATCGCGAGGCTCTTGGCGATCGTGTCCGGCTTCACCGGGCGGATCGCGTCGGTGTCCGCCTTGAACGCGGTCGCGACCGGACCGCAGCCCTCCGCCTGCGCACCGAAGATGCGGTAGGGCTTGTCCTCGACCAGACCGAGCTTGATCAGCTCCTGGAAAGACTTGTCGACCTTGGTCAGCTGCGACCCGGAGGCGACCGGGATCACGATCTGGTCGGGCAACCGCCAGCCGAGCTGCTCGGCGATCTCGTAGCCGAGGGTCTTGGAGCCCTCGGCGTAGTAGGGACGGACGTTGACGTTGACGAACGCCCATCCGTCCTCCTCGCCCGCGATCTCCGAGGCGAGCTTGTTGACGTCGTCGTAGTTGCCGTCGACGGCGATCAGGTTCTCGGTGAAGATCGCCGAGTTGACCTGCTTGGGCTGCTCGAGGTTGCTCGGGATGAACACGACCGTCTTGATGCCGGCCCGGGCACCGGCGGCGGCGACCGCGTTGGCGAGGTTGCCGGTCGACGGGCATGCGAAGACCTTCGCGCCGAGCTCGCGAGCGGCACTCAGCGCACACGCGACGACCCGGTCCTTGAACGAGTTGGTCGGGTTGGTCGAGTCGTCCTTGACCCAGAGGTTGTCGATGCCGAGCTCGCGCCCGAGGTTGTCGGCCCGCAGCAGCCGGGTGAAGCCGGGCTCGGTGTTGGGGCTGGTCTCGATGTCGGTCGGCACTGGCAGCAGCGCCTTGTAGCGCCAGATGTTGCGCGGGCCGGCCTCGATCTCCTCGCGGGTGACCGCGGGGAACTCGTAGGAGACCTCGAGCGGGCCGAAGCATTCCGGACAGGCGTAGAACGGGCCGAGCGCCACCTCGTGGTGGCACTCACGACAGGCGAGGGCGACGGCGTTGCCGAACGCTCCGTCGCGGGTACCGGTGGCCGGCTCGACCTCACGGTCCACGATCACGGCAGTGCTCACGGTTCCTCCTTCTCATCTGCCCCGGCACGTCCGTCGCATCGGGTCGGATTTGGCACCGTTTCCACGTCCGTGCCCCGTTCCGGTGGTCACCGGGCTGGGTGGCGGAGGCTCGTGGCGGTTGCCGGGACTTCTCAGGGCCGTTCCCTCAGTCCCTCTGGATGAGCAGTCACAAACTATCGGCACCGGTGGGTGTAGCCGAATCCAGATCCCATTATTCGAGACGGACGTCCGCGATACGAGATGACCTCGGAGTAGGACGGGGCCGCCGCGGTCCTCGCGTCCGGAAGCGAGGCTCAGCCGCGGGCCGAGCTCTGCATGATGTCCAGCCGCAGCTGGCGCAGCAGGCCGACCACACCCTCGGGTCCCCTCACCACGACATCAGCAAGAGGCAGCAGCGCGCTCTGCTCCTGGGATGCCGAGCAGACGCGGACCGTGGCGAGCCCCTTCTTCTCCAGCTCGGCGACCGCCTCGAACGCCTCCAGGTCTCCGAGATCGTCACCGGCGAAAAGGAAGCCGCGAGCATCCAGCTCCGCAGCGAGCTTGTCCACGACCATGCCCTTGTGGGAGCCGGGTGAGCGCACCTCGATCACGCTCCGTCCGGGCTCCACCACCAACCCGTGCCGCTCGGCCAGCGACCGCAGCTGCGGTAACAGCCGCTCGAACGCGGCCTGCGGGTCGGCGAGTCGGCGGGTGTGGACGGCGACGGCCAGTCCCTTGTCCTCGACGTAGGCGTCGGCGGCGTCCGCCGATCGCAGGGTTCGCGGCAGGTCCCGCTCGAAGGTGGCGAGGCCACGCGGCGGGCGCGGGGCGACGATCCGTCGATGCCGAGACGACCACCGCTCGTTGCCGTACTGACCGAAGAGGAAGAGCTCCTTGCCGGCACCCTGGATCGCGTCGCCGACCTCCTCGAGCCCCCCGAGGTCGAGCGCCTGCCGCGCCGGGCGGCCGGTGATGACGGCGATCGCCGCGACCTGCGGAGCCAGATCGACGAGGACCTCGGCTGCGGCCGGATGGATCTTCGCCCGGGTCGGGTCGTCGACGATCGGCGACAAGGTGCCGTCGAAGTCGAGCCCGATGATGGTGCGATCGGCTACGCGGACCAGGTCCGCGTAACGATGCTCACCCTCCAGCGACGAGAACTGCACGCGTCCAGCCAATCACGAAACGTGCAGGCGCTGGGGCGTGCGGAGGTGAAACTCGTGCCGATCGGTCGCCGGGACCAGCCAGGACCAGCCAGGACCAGCCAGGACTAGCTCAGGGCGCCGGTGAGGATCACCGTCAAGTTCGTGTCGCTCATGCCGGCGTCAGCCGGGATCAGGCGCTGGATCCCGAGGTCGAGGGCGAGCTTCTGTGCGGCGTCGCGCTTGCCCGCCGGGAAGTAGACCGTGGTCGCCGGGATGGTGCCGTACCAGTTGTCGGCGGCAATGCCGTTCCACCCGATCTCCTGAACCCGGGCGAGGGTCTCGGCGGCCAGCCCGGAGATGCTGGTGTTGTTGAAGACGACCACGCCGACCTCGCTGCGCACGAGCGGGGGCTTGGACTTCTTGGGCTCTTCCGGAGTGACGGTCTCGGTGGGGTCGTCGGACTCCGACACCTCGTCGTCGGTCGGGGTGGGGGCGACGTCCGACGTCTCGTCGGTGGGGGACGAGGTCGCGATCTCCCGCTCGGTGGGCTCCACGTCGCGGGTGGCCACGAAGGCAACCGCGGCGACGACGACGGCGATGATGCTCAGCCAGACGACCGGGGTCGGGAGTACGGCGCCCCGCTCGTCGCGGCGGCCGGGGTGTTGGCGTGAGTGGTGGTCGGGGGAAGGACGACCAGTCATGGAACGGACCTTTCAGACCTCGAAGCCGAGACGGCGGGCGGAGCGCTGGCGCTGCCGCTGGGAGCGCAGCCGACGAAGCCGACGCACGAGAAGGGGGTCGGCGGCGAGCGCCTCGGGTCGGTCGATGAGGGCGTTGAGGACCTGGTAGTAGCGGGTGGAGCTCATGTCGAACTTGTCCCGCACGGCGGTTTCCTTGGCGCCGGCGTACTTCCACCACTGGCGCTCGAACTCGAGGATCTCCCGGTCGCGATCACTGAGCTCGGCCGCGGTGGTGCCGACGTCCCCCGGGGCCGCGGTCGTCCGCTGCGGATCCATTCGCTTCTCCCCGGTGTCGACAGTGCTCTGAACCCCCACTGTAGACGCCGAATCACAACGATGTCATTCGGTCGGCCGGGGTGTTGCGACCAATCCCGCGGCGGCAACCGGCAGCGGCAACCGGCAGCGCACGGCGCTTGGGAGCAGCATGGAGCGCGCGATGGACGGATCGGAAGTGGGTACCACCGGCATCAGCACCGTCTCGGTCGTGTCCTTCGACGCTCGGATTGCACCGCGGCGTCGCGTTCCAGCACCCGCTCCTTCTCTAGCAGCACTAAGGTGACTCCTGTGGCCCACGACCTCGTGATCGTTGCCAACCGACTGCCCGTCGACCGGGTGACTCTGCCCTCAGGTCGCAAGGTGTGGCGGCGCTCCCCCGGCGGCCTGGTGACCGCGATCGAGCCGGTGATGCGGACCCATGGCGGCGGCGTCTGGATCGGCTGGCCCGGCGGGACCGGCCAGAAGCTGAAGCCGTTCGAGGACGACGGGCTCTCCCTGGTCCCGATGTCGATGACCCAGGACGAGATCGAAGGTCACTACGAGGGCTTCTCCAACGCGACCCTGTGGCCGCTCTACCACGACGTCGTCGCCAAACCTGAGTTCCACCGCGAGTGGTGGGACGAGTACGTCCAGGTCAACCGGCGCTTCGCCGAGAAGGCTGCCCAGCTCGCCGCCAGGAAGGCCACGGTCTGGGTCCACGACTACCAGCTCCAGCTGGTTCCGCAGATGCTGCGGGACCTACGGCCCGATCTCCGGATCGGCTTCTACCTCCACATCCCGTTCCCGCCGGCCGAGCTCTTCCAGCAGCTCCCGTGGCGGCGAGAGATCCTGGAAGGCCTGCTCGGCGCCGACCTGGTCGGCTTCCAGCTCCCCGAGGCGGCGGCCAACTTCGTCCGCCTGGTGCGCCAGCGAGTCGGCCACAAGACCCACCGCGACCTGGTCTACCTGCCCGACGGCCGCACGGTGCAGGCGGCGGCGTTCCCCATCTCGATCGACTCCGCCGGCTTCGAGGCGCTGGCCCGCTCTCCCCAGGTGGTGGAGCGGGCGGAGGCGCTCCGCGAGGCCCTGGGCAACCCCCGGCGGATCTTCCTCGGGATCGACCGGCTCGACTACACCAAGGGCATCTACGCCCGACTGCGGGCGTTCAGCGAGCTCATGAAGGACGGCCACTTCGACGTCGAGGACGCGGTGTTCGTCCAGGTCGCGGTGCCCTCCCGCGAGCAGGTCGAGCACTACCGCATCCTCCGCGACGACATCGAGCGCCTGGTCGGCCGGATCAACGGGGACCTCGGCCGGATCGGCCGCCCGGCGATCAGCTACCTGCACACGTCTTACCCCCGCGAGGAGATGGCCGCCCTCTACCGCGCCGCCGACATCATGGTGGTGACTCCCTACCGCGACGGCATGAACCTGGTCGCGAAGGAGTACGTCGCCTGCCGGGTCGAGGAGGACGGCGCCCTGGTGCTCTCGGAGTTCGCCGGCGCTGCGGAGGAGCTCAAGCAGGCCTGGCTGGTGAACCCCTACGACATCAACGGCATGAAGAGCGCGTTGCTCGAGTCCTACAACGCAGAGCCGAAGGAGCTCACCCGGCGGATGCGGGCGATGCGCAAGACGATCAGTCACCACGACGTGAAGGCCTGGGCGGCCAGCTTCATGACCGAGCTCGAGGACGTCGGCGGCCACACCAAGCAGCCCCGCCCCGCCACGAAGTTCTGAACTGCCCGGAGCCGGTCACCGGACGGCGCTGACCTCGCCGTGCCCGGCGAGGTAACTTTCGCCCATGGATCTGATCCCGAAGCCTGATCAGGTCGTCTCCGCGGCCAGCAACGTGGCGCACAAGATGCTCTACGGCGGCCTCGCCGACCTGCGGCCGATGCCGCGCACCCTGATCGACGACGGGACGCTTCGCGAGGTCTACCACTACCGGCCGTCCGGGACGGTCAAGGAGACCGGCGACCCGGTGCTCCTGGTCACCCCGCTCGCGGCACCGGCGATCTGCTACGACCTGCGCCGCGGCTGCTCACTCGTCGAGCACTTCGTGACCGGCGGGCGGCCGACGTACCTCTTGGAGTACGGCGAGGTCTCCTTCCGCAACCGCAACCTCGGCATGGAGCACTGGATCGACGAGGTGGTGCCGACGGCCATCCGCGAGGTGTCGGCGCACGCCGGCGGCCGACCGGTCCATGTCATCGGGTGGAGCCTCGGCGGGATCTTCTCGCTGCTGGCCGCCGCCGACCAGCCGGACCTGCCGATTGCCTCGCTGACCGCGGTCGGGTCGCCGATCGACGTGTCGCTGGTGCCGCTGGTGGCGCCGCTGCGGCCGCTCCTCAACTGGTTCAACGGCCGAGGGCCGTTGACCAAGGGCTACCAGCTGCTCGGCGGCGCACCGAAGCCGGTGGTGCGGTGGGCCTTCCAGCTGTCGTCGTTCCAGAAGCTGGTGACCAAGCCGCTCGCGCTGGCGAGCCACATCGACGACGCCGAGTTCCTCGCCCAGATCGAGGCGGTCGACCGGTTCACCGACAACATGATCGCCTACCCCGGCCGGACGTTCGGCCAGCTGTACCACCGGTTCGCCAAAGGCAACCAGCTCGCCGCCGGTGACTTCGAGCTCGACGACCGCACCATCCGGCTCGGCGACATCACGGTGCCGGTGCTGGTCTTCGGAGGCTCGACCGACGGCATCGCCCCGGTCCCGGCGGTCAAGGCGATCGTGCCGCTGCTGGCGGGCTCGCCCGACGTCCGGTTCGAGATCGTCCCCGGCGGACACCTCGGCATGCTCACCGGCCGAGCCGCGCGCCACACGACCTGGGTCGTCATGGACGAGTGGATCAGCCAGTGGTCGACCGCGGACGAGGAACCGGCCGCCGCGCCCTCCGCCACGAAGTCGAGTGCCGCTGCCGCGATCGGCACCAACCGCACGCGGCGGCACGGCTCGGCCGCATCCCGGGCGCTCGGGAAGTGAGACGACCGCACTCGCGATGTGCCGACGCACCGGACCAGACCCGGCTGGTCTAGTCAATTGTGACTAGCAGGTCTGACCGCCCGTCCGATCCCGCGTCCCCACGCCTGCTCCTAGAGTCGTAGGCACCGACGCGGGTCACGAGGGCATCTGGAGGGAGCCCGCCAGGCAGGCGCTTGCGCGCCGCCGGCGGTCCAGCGAATTTTCCTCGTGACCCGCGCCGGAGCTACGCAACAAGCGGCGCCCCTGGGAGGGAGAGGGGCGCCGTTTCGCGTTCTCCGCCGGTCAGACCAGCAGGTCCCGGTATTCGGGGTTCCGGCCGATCCACCGCTTGAGGAACTTGCAGGTCGCGACCACCTTCAGCTCGTCGGCGCGGGTCTGGTCGAGTGCGCCGCGCGCCAGCTTCCGGCCGATGCCCTTGCCCTCGAACTCATCCTCGACCACGGTGTGCACGAACTCACGGACGCCGTCGCCGTTCTTGTACTCGGAGAAGCCGGCGAGCCGACCGCCCTCGACGTGGATCTCGAACCGGCTGCTCTGGACGTTGTTCGTCACCTGGATGTCGCTCATGACGCGAGCCTAGTGAGAATGTGGTGGTGAGCGCACTGGCGGGTCTCGTTGGCAGGGGTCTGATGGCACCGGACTGGGCCGATGCCCTGGCGCCGGTGGACGACCGGATCGCCGCCCTCGGCAGCTTCCTCCGGGAGGAGCTCGCGGCCGGGCGGTCCTACCAGCCGGCCGGTGACCAGGTGTTCCGCGCGTTCCGCCGGCCGCTGTCGGAGGTCCGGGTCCTGGTCGTCGGGCAGGACCCCTATCCGACGCCGGGTCATCCGATCGGTCTCTGCTTCGCGGTCGACCCGCACGTCCGGCCGATACCGCGGAGCCTCGCGAACATCTACCAGGAGCTGGCGACGGACGTGGGTGTCACACCGCCGCCGCACGGCGACCTGTCCGCGTGGACCGACCAGGGCGTGATGCTCCTCAACCGGGTCCTCACCGTCCAGCCGCACATCTCGGACTCCCACAAGGGCAAGGGCTGGGAGCACGTCACGGCGTGTGCGATCGCTGCGGTCGTACGGCGCTCCGAGGCCGGTGCGCCGATCGCTGCGATCCTCTGGGGGCGGGCGGCCCAGACCCTCAAACCGCACCTGGGCTCGATCCCGTGCGTGGAGTCGGCGCACCCGTCGCCGCTGGCGGCCAGCAAGGGCTTCTTCGGCTCCCGCCCGTTCAGCCGCGTCAACGCGCTGCTCGTCGAGCGGGGTGGGCAGGCGGTCGACTGGTCGCTCCCCCTGGAATCAAGTTGAATCCTCAACTAGTATCGGAACTATGAGCACGGCGCCGACCCCGTCCACCGCCCCGTCCACCGCCCCGTCCGCCCCGTCTACCGGCCGGATGCCGGCCCTCTACCTCGGTCACGGCGCGCCGCCGCTGCTCGACGACCCGATCTGGTCGGGCCAGCTGGCCGGCTGGGCCGCGGACCTGCCACGCCCCCAGGCGATCCTGATCGTGAGCGCGCACTGGGAGTCGGCGCCGGTGTCGCTGAGCGCAAGTGGCGCCGAGCTGGTCTACGACTTCGGCGGGTTCGCTCCGAGGTACTACCAGATGACCTACCGCACGCCGGACGCCACCGCGCTGGCACGTCGGATCGCGACGCTGATGCCGGCGACCGAGCCGGTGCACCAGCACGCGAAGCGCGGACTCGACCATGGGGCATGGGTGCCGCTGAAGATCATGTACCCCGACGGCGACATCCCGGTGCTGCAGATGTCACTACCGACCCACGACCCCCAGCGGCTGATCAGGCTGGGCGAGCGCCTGCGACCGCTCCGCGACGAGGGTGTGCTCATCATCGGCTCCGGCTTCCTCACCCACGGCCTGCCGTACCTCCGGGAGTTCCGGATCGACGCGGCCGTGCCCCAGTGGTCGGCGGACTTCGACCAGTGGGCGGCACAGGCACTAGCGCGCGGCGACGTCGACGAGCTGTCGGCGTACCTCTCGAAGGCGCCGGGGATGCCCTACGCCCACCCGACCGTCGAGCACTACAGCCCGCTGTTCGTCACCCTCGGTGCCGCCACTGACCCCGGCGCGCCCGGCAGCCAGGTCATCGACGGCTTCTGGATGGGGCTCTCGAAGCGCTCGCTGCAGGTTGCCTGACCCGCGCTCAGGCCCGCGGTCGCAGCCGAGCGTTGTCGCGCCGGAGCCGCGCCACCTCCGCCTCGAGCTCGATCACCCGGCTGATGCCGGCGAGGTTCAGCCCGTCGGCCAGCAGGTCGCGGATCCGGTGGAGACGCTGGATGTCGGCCTGGCTGTAGAGCCGTGACCCGCCCGAGCTCCGCGCCGGCGCCACCAGGCCGCGACGCTCGTAGACGCGCAGGTTCTGGATCTCCATCGAGACCAGCTCGGCGGCCACCGAGATGGCATAGACGCCGCGCACCGTCTCACCGGCCATCGGATCCGCACCTCCTCCTCGTCGGGTCCTCGTGGGACTTGACTCTAGCGGAATAGATAATCTATAACGACTGCTACAGGTTACATGTACGTCGGACGAAGGGTCCGACCGACACGAAGGAGGAACCATGTTGCTGCGAACCACCGACCCGTTCCGTGACTTCGACCGCCTGGCCAGCCAGCTGCTCGGTTCCGGCACGGGCACCACGAACCGTCCCGCAGTGATGCCGATGGACGCCTGGCGCGAGGGCGAGCACTTCGTCATCGAGTTCGACCTGCCCGGCATCAGCCGCGACAGCATCGACATCGACGTCGAGCGCAACGTGCTGACGGTGCGGGCCGAGCGGGTGCCCGGCAACGGCGACTGGCAGCGGCTCGCCTCCGAGCGCACGCACGGCCAGTTCAGCCGCCAGCTGGTGCTGGGCGACAACCTCGACCTCACCCGGATCGAGGCCGGCTACGACAACGGCGTGCTCCGGCTGGTCGTGCCGGTGGCGGAGAAGGCAAAGCCGCGTAAGATCGAGATCGCAGGCAGTTCGCCGCAGGTCGAGACTCAGGCCATCGGGGCCTGACCAGGGCCGGGCCCGGCCGACACGCTCGGCCGGGCCCGGCGTCTGGTCCTCAGCGCACGCGGAGTCGCCGCATCAGCTTCAGCGACTGGAGCATCTGCTTGACGTAGGCGTCGTAGTCCTGTCCCGGCCTGGCGCCGAGAACCTGCTTCTTCAGCACCGCGACGTTCTTGACGTCGGTGTACTTCAGCAGGCCCTGGTCGCCATGACGTGCACCGACACCGGAGTTCTTGACGCCGCCGGAGGGCGTGGCCTTCGAGGCGTACGCCGTCGCCAGCGCGTCGTTGATGTTGACGTTTCCGGAGTCGATCCGTGCGGCGACCTCCTCGGCACGCGCGATGTCGCCCGCCCAGACCGAGGCGTTGAGGCCGTAGTCGGTGTCGTTGGCGAGCTTGATCGCCTCGTCGACGGTCCGGTAGCGGTAGAGGCCCACAACCGGGCCGAAGGTCTCGGTGTGGCCGGCCAGCATCTCCTTGGTGACGCCCTCGAGCACGGTCGGCTCGAAGAACGCCGGGCCGAGGTCAGGCCGCGCGCGGCCGCCGGTGAGGACGGTCGCGCCCTTGGCGACCGCATCGTCGACGTGAGAGGCGACCCGGTCGCGGTGATCGGCCGAGACCAGGCTGCCGATGTCGGGGCCGAAGTCGTACGCCGCACCGAGCTTGAGCGTGGACGCCCGCTGGACGAAGGCGTCGCGCAGCTCGTCGTACCGGCGCTCCGGGAGATAGAACCGCTCGATGTGCATGCAGACCTGGCCGGTGTTCGCGAACGCACCGAAGATCGCGCTCTCGACCCATTCGTCGACGTCGACGTCGTCGAGCACGATCATCGGGTTCTTGCCGCCGAGCTCGAGGCAGCAGCCGATCAGGTTGCGTCCGGCTCGCTCACCGATGACCCGGCCGGTCGCGGTCGACCCCGTGAACATCACGTAGTCCGCGTTGTCGATGAGGGTCGGACCGACGTCAGCGCCTTCGCCGCAGACCACCTGGAACAGACCCTTCGGCAGGCCCGCCTCCTCGAGAAGGCGGACGCCGTAGAGCGGGCTGAGGGCGGTCTTGTTGTCGGGCTTCACGACGACCGCGTTGCCGGCCATCAGCGCAGGGATGGCGTCGGAGAGCCCGGTGGCGAACGGGAAGTTCCACGGCGCGATGATGCCGACCACGCCCTTCGGGACGTGCACCTCGGTCGAGGACGACAGGAACGGGACCGGCCCACCGTGCTTCTTGGGGCTCAGCAGCTTGGCGGCTCGCTTCAGGTAGTGGCTGATGACCATCGGCGGGTCGCAGGTCTCCTCGACCGCCATCCGCCGGTTCTTGCCGCTCTCAGCCTGGAGCAGGTCGGTGGTGGTCAGCGCGTTGTCGATGAGCAGGGTGTGCGCCCGCTCGAAGATCTCGAGCCGCTTCTTCACCGGCCACTCGGCCCAGAGCCGCTGCGCGGCCCGCGCCTCGTGGAACGCCCGCTCGATGTCCTCCTGCGTCGACTGCGGCAGCTCGACGAGCAGCTCGCCGGTGTAGACCTCGGTGAGCTTCCACGTCGCGCCGGACGAGCCGGGCACCCGGGTGACCAGGCTGTCGAGGAAGTCGTCGGTGAGCGAGGCGGGTCGGATCGGCGTGGTCACGCCTTCGCTCCGAGGATGATCTCGGCGGCCTTCTCACCGATCATGAAGCAGGGCGCGTTGGTGTTGCCGCCGGTGATGGACGGCATGATCGAGGCGTCCGCCACCCGCAGGCCCTCGATGCCCCGGACCTTCAGGTCGGGGCCGACCACCGCGCGTTCGTCGACGCCCATCCGGCAGGTACCGACGCCGTGGTAGACCGACGTCGAACGCATCTTGAGCGCCTCGCGCAGCTCCTTGCCCTTCAGGCCGGCGCCGGGATGGATCTCCTCCTTGACCGTGCCGCCGAAAGCGGCGCCGGCCATGATCTCGCGGATCATCTCGGTGCCCTCGGCCAGCACCTCGACGTCGTCCTTCTCGCGGAAGAAGCCGTAGTCGATGAGCGGTGCAGTCAGCGGGTCGGCCGACGCCAGCCGGATGGTGCCACGGCTGCGGGGGTAGATGAGGGTCGAGAACAGGCTGACGCTGGACCTCGGGTCGACCTGGTGCCGGATCGGGGCGTCCTGGTTGGGAGTCGGGTAGGACCACGGCAGCATGTGCAGCTGCAGGTCCGGGATGTCCTTGGCGTACGACGTGCGCACGAAGCCGACCGACTCGAACACCGAGTTGGCGAGGAACGAGCCGCCGCGGACCTTCTCCTTGATCAGACCTTTGCCGAAGTAGAGGGCATTGCCGCGGTGGCGGACCGTCGGGACGTGGAACGTCAACGGGTGGAACAGGTGGTCGTGCAGGTTGTCGCCGACCGGGAGCTCCGCGACGGCGTCGATGCCGACCGTCGCGAGGTGGTCGGCGTTCCCGATGCCGGAGAGCATCAGCAGCTGCGGGCTCCCGATGAAGCCGGCCGAGACGATGACCTCCTTGCCGGCGCGAATCAGCCGACGGGTGGTCGCGACGGTCCCGGACCTGTCGAGGTCGGCGACCTCGACGCCGACGGCGCGGCCGTTCTCGATCACGATCCTGGTGGCCTGCACCCGGGTCTGCACCTCGAGCGTTGGAGGCGCGAGATGGTGCACGTAGCCCCTGGCCGAGGAGTAGCGAAGGCCGTCCGCGGCGTTCTGCTGCATCCGGGAAACGCCCTCCTGCTCGGCGGCGTTGTAGTCGTCGAGGACCTTCACGCCCAGCGTGTCGGCGGTGGCCTGGATGAACTGCGCGCTGGCTTCCTGGGGCGTCTTGCAGCGGGTGATCCGGATCGGTCCGCCGGCACCGCGGTAGTCGTTGTCGCC
Source organism: uncultured Actinomycetota bacterium (assembly GCA_963756795.1). Lineage (GTDB taxonomy): Bacteria > Actinomycetota > Actinomycetes > Propionibacteriales > Nocardioidaceae > Nocardioides. Next base: position 894,957 of record CAVWPK010000011.1, read on the forward strand.
GTCCTCGAAGTCCTCGTACCGCTTGAACGCGGCGTTGACGTCGTCCGCGCCCCAGCCGGTGTTGCCCTCGGCTGCCCAGGAGTCGTAGTTGGCGCGGTTGCCGCGCACGTAGACCATCCCGTTGACCGAGCTCGAACCGCCGAGCACCTTGCCGCGCGGCGCCGGCATCCGGCGGCCGTCGAGGCCCTCCTGCGGCACCGAGTAGTAACCCCAGTCGTTGAGCTTCTTGATCCGCGGGTCAGCGTGCATCGGGCCGATCATCCCCGGGATCTTGGTGAGCATCTGCTCGTCGGACTTGCCGGCCTCGAGCATGATCACGCTCGCGCCGGACTCGGCTAGCCGGGCGGCGACGATCGAGCCGGAGCTCCCCGACCCCACGACCACGTAGTCGGCTTCGTTGCTGCGCAGCGGCTTCCGCTTGGCCATGCCTGTTCTCCCTGCTCGTCGTCCCACCCGGCGGCACAACTGTAACTTGTTCTAGTTCTCTTACGAAAGGGTTTCGTATTTCGGCGCCCGCTGGTTGAGGTGCGAGCGAAGCGAGCCTCGAAACCAAGGCGATGATGGTCCCGTGCGCATCCTGAGCATCCAGTCCTCGGTCGCCTACGGCCATGTCGGCAACTCCGCCGCGGTGTTCCCGCTGCAGCGGCTGGGGCACGAGGTGTGGCCGGTGCTGACCGTCCACTTCTCCAACCACACCGGGTACGGCGCTTGGCGCGGCCCGCTCCTCGATCCGGAGGACGTGCGCGAGGTGATCGCCGGGCTCGGCGACCGCGACGTGCTGCGTACGGCGGACGCCGTCCTGTCCGGCTACCAGGGGGACCCGGCCATGGGAGCGGTGATCCTCGACGCGGTGGCGAAGGTCAAGGCGCTCAACCCGGCCGCGGTCTACTGCTGCGACCCGGTGATCGGCGACGTCGGGCGCGGCGTCTTCGTCCGGCCCGGGATCCCGGAGTTCATCCGGGACGAGGTCGTACCGCGCGCCGACGTCGTGACGCCCAACCACTTCGAGCTGGACTTCCTCACCGACCGGGTGAGCACCACTCCCACGGAGGTGCTGGCAGCCGTCGACGAGCTCCGGTCGCGCGGACCCCGGGACGTGCTGGTGACCTCGGTCCGCTACCCGGGGGCGGTCGACACCCTCGACGTGGTGGCGGTCTCGGACGAGGGCGCCTGGTCGGTGACCACTCCCCTGCTGCCGATCAGCCCGAACGGCGGGGGTGACCTCACCGCCGCGCTCTACCTCGCGCACCTGCTGGAGACGGGTGCGCCCGCGACCGCTCTGGAGCGCACGACCGGCGCCGTGTTCGCCGTACTCGAGGCGACGTTGTCGGCCGGAACCCGCGAGCTCGCCCTGATCGCCGCGCAGGACGCTCTGGTCGATCCGCCCACTCGGTTCGGCGTGGAGCGCCTGCGCTGACTACGATTGCCGCGCGTCTCGGCCAGAGACGCAGGCCGGTGTAGCTCAGACGGTAGAGCGCCTCTCTTGTAAAGAGGATGTCGCGGGTTCGATTCCTGTCACCGGCTCCGATCAGGCTCAACTTCACTTGAACTACAGGTCCGTCCGCGCAACGATCGAGACATGACTCTGCTGACCATCGGACAGCTTGCCGAGCGTGCCGGCGTGGCGACCAGCGCGATCCGCTTCTATGAGGAGAAGGGGCTGGTGCGCTCGACCCGGACGACCGGAAATCAGCGGCGCTACGAGCAGTCGACGCTGCGCCGGGTGGCGTTCGTACGGGCAGCCCAGCGGGTGGGGTTGACCCTGGAGGAGGTCGCCGAAGCGCTCGCGACCCTCCCCGACAGCCGGACGCCGACGAAGTCCGACTGGCACCGGATCAGCAGGAACTGGAAGCCGCGGCTGGAGGAGCAGATCCGCCGGATCAGGTTGCTGGAGCAGCGTCTGGACGGCTGCATCGGGTGCGGATGCCTCAGTCTCAGGAGCTGCACGCTGATGAACCCCGGCGACGTCGCCGGTGAGCGGGGCGGCACCGGCGCGGTGCTGCTGGAACCCTAGCGGCGTAGGGTCGCGGGCATGGCGCTGCACGTCGTCGCAAGCAGAGCCGGACCGGCTGAGAAGACCGCCTTGTTGACCTTGCCCTGGGCGACTCCCCTTGCCGACTGGCCGGCGGAGCACGTCGTGCCGTTGCCGCAGGGCCTCTCCCGCCACGTGGTCCGAATCGTCCGCGCCGGCCGACAGACGCTCGCGGTGAAGGAGACCGAGCCGGACATCGCGTTGCAGGAGTACCGCGTGCTGCGCGACCTGCGCCGGATGGACCTCCCGACAGTGACACCCCAGGGCGTCGTCACCGGACGGACCGACGCGGCCGGCGACGACCTACCGGCTGCGCTCGTGACCCAGCACCTGAGCTTCTCGCTCCCCTACCGCAGCTTGTTCCGCCATGGGCTTGGTGCGGAGAACCTGCCTGAGCTGGTCGATGCGCTCGTCGTACTGCTGGTCCGACTGCACCTGGCCGACTTCTTCTGGGGCGACGTGTCCCTCTCGAACGTGCTGTTCCGGCGCAGCGCCGGGGGCTTCGCGGCCTACCTGGTCGACGCCGAGACCGGCGAGCTCAGACCGACGCTGTCGGACCAGATGCGCGCCTACGACCTCACCGTGGCCCGCGAGAACGTCTTCGCCGAGCTGCTCGATCTCCAGGCCGGCGAGGAGCTCGACCCCGACGTTCGCGCGCACGAGATCGTCGACCTGCTGGCCGAGCGGTACGAGGCGCTGTGGAGCCAGTTGACGGCGGCAGAGGAGTTCGAGACCACGGAGATGTGGAGGATCGAGCAGCGGATCGAACGGCTCAACGAGCTCGGGTTCGACGTCGACGAGCTGGAGATGATCACCGACCTCGGTGGCGACACGGTCCGGATCCAACCGAAGGTCGTCGAAGCCGGCCACTACTGCCGCGAGCTGCAGGGACTCACCGGGCTCGGGGTCGAGGATGCCCAGGCCCGGCGACTCCTCAACGACCTCGCCTCCTACACGGCCCACTACGACCTCGGGCGCGAGGACCGGGCGATCGTCGCCAATCAGTGGCTGACCACCATCTACGAGCCGCTGGTCGCGATGCTGCCGGCCGATCAGCGCGGCAAGCTCGAGCCGGCGGAGTTCTTCCACGAGGTGCTCGTGCACCGATGGTTCCTGTCCGAACAGGCCGACCGCGAGGTCGACATCTTCGACTCCGCTGCCGACTACATCGCCAACGTGCTCCCCGACCGTCCCGATGAGCTGGTGGCAGCCGACTAGTCTCACCGTTCGTGGACCTGCCCGTGATGCCGCCCGTCCGCCCGATGCTGGCGAAGACCACGACCCTGGAGAAGGCTCTCGCCCTGCTCCCCGAGGTCCAACTGGAGCCGAAGTGGGACGGCTTCCGCTGCCTGCTCTTCAAGGACGGCGACGAGGTCGAGCTGACCAGCCGCAACACCAAACCGCTCACCCGCTACTTCCCCGAGCTCGTGACGGCGGCCCGGGAACAGCTGCCCGCGCGGTGCGTGCTCGACGGCGAGATCTTCGTCGCCCTCAGCAAGGACGGCGGCAAGCGACGGCTGGAGTTCGAGGTGCTGCAGGAGCGGATCCACCCGGCGAAGAGCCGGATCGACCTGCTGGCCGAGCAGACACCGGCCAGCTACGTCGCCTTCGACCTGCTCGCGCTCGACGACACGTCGTACGTCGACCGTCCGTTCGCCGAACGGCGCGCCGCCCTCGAGCACGCTCTCGCCGATCTCGCCGACCCCGCAGGCCCCGCAGGCCCCGCAGGCCCCGCAGCAGAGGGTCGCTGTCACCTCACCCGCACCACTCGGGATCCCGCGGTCGCCGAGCGCTGGTTCCACCAGTTCGAGGGTGCCGGGCTGGACGGCGTGGTGGCGAAACCGATGGGAGCGCCGTACCAGGAGAACGCCCGCACCATGCTCAAGATCAAGCACGAGCGGACCGCCGATGTCGTGGTCGCCGGCATGCGCGCACACAAGACCAGCACTCCAGAGCGGCCGCTCCTCGGCAGCCTGCTGCTCGGTCTGTACGACAACGGGGAGCTTCAGCACGTCGGCGTCAGCGCGAGCTTCACCGCGGTCCGGCGCGCCGAGCTGTGGCAGGAGATGCAGGCGCTGGCGGTGCCGATCGAGGAGCACCCGTGGGGACGGTGGCAGGAGTTCCTCGTGGCCAACCCCGGCCGCCAGCCGGGCACCCAGAGCCGCTGGAGCCAGGGCAAGGACCTGTCCTTCACGCCGCTGCGGCCGGAGCGGGTGCTCGAGGTCAAGTACGACGCGATGGAGGGTCGCCGTTTCCGGCACACCGCTCACTTCAAGCGCTGGCGGGACGACCGCGACCCGGAGTCGTGCGGTTACGACCAGCTCGAGCAGCCCGTCTCCTACGACCTCTCCGACGTGCTCGGGGTCTCGTGACGGCCGTCGGGGCGACCTCCCCGACCGACCCAGGCCCGTCGACGGCCCGCGACCCTGCGAGGCGCCTCGAAATCCGGGCCGCCAGAGGTGTACTACTTGACCCATGGACTCCGCACCCGAGAGGTACGACGTCGTCCTCCTCGTCGAGCAGCCGCTGACCGCCACCGATGCCGGCCAGGTGCGCTCGCTCCATGAGGACTTCGACGCCCACGTCGTCTACCACGTGCTCCTGCCGCTGGTGGACGCCGCCGCAGCCGTCGAGGCCTCCCTGGGAGCCATCGGCGGCGCCGACCTGCTGGCACCGCCGATGACGCCCAGCCCCGACGAGCTGGCAGCGCTGCGTGACGAGCAGAAGGACCAGGCCAACCACGACCTCACCGTCACCACCGACGCGTTGCGCACCGCCGGGGCCGAGGTCGGCAGCGCCGCCGTCGTCAACGAACCGCCGATCGACGCGCTCGCCGCCAAGGTGACCGAGATCGACGGACGGGAGGCGATCGTGCTGACCCGGCCACACGTCGTCGCCGAGTTCTTCCACGTCGACTGGACCTCGCGCGCCCGGCGCAAGCTCGGCGTCCCGGTCCTGCACCTCCTCGAGCACGAGACCTTCGACGAGCAGGCCGGTGGCGGCGAGGGCATCACCGGAGTCTGACCGACTACGAGGACGCCGTACCCGGTCGCCGCCCCCGCGGGTCGGTGACGACGAAGTTGTGCGCGACATGCGTGGGCTTGGTGGCCTCGAGCAACGCCTCGACCCGCCGTTCGTCGACAGTGCTGGGATCGGCAACCCGGATCCGGACCGCCACCTGGGGCGGCGAGACGCCCGGGACCTCGCCGCCGGGCGTGCGCGACCAGGTGCAGCCGCCGGAGTCCTTGACGTCCACCTCGCCGCGCAGCCCGAGACTCAGCGCCTCGCGGATGCCGCGGGCGGTGCCACGGCGCCGGTGCACCAGCGCCGCCCGGCCGATGATCGCCCGCCGCTGCTCCAGGTCCCAGGAGTCGTCGAGCTCGACACCCACCCAGGTCGCCAGGTAGGCAAGGAAGTCCGGCGGCGCGAGCCGCGGATCGAAGTAGCAGGTCAGCGAGTCCAGGGTGGCGAAGATCGGCGCGTAGGCATCGTCGAAGGCCGTCACGAAACGCTGGAGGAACTCGTCGTCCTGGAGCACGCCAGGCAGCCGTTGCAGCACCGGCGCGGGGGTCTCGAGGCCCGGGACCACGCCCCGCTGGGACTCAGCCACCGGTCACCACCCGGATCCGGTGGTCGTAGGAGAACGTGAGCGCGTTGCGGTCGAGGTCGATCCGCTGCGCTGCCTTGCCCCGTTTCCCGGTGACCGGGTCGGCGCCGAACACGACCGCGTCCTCGATCAGCTCGGTGCCCGCCAGGCGCTGGAGTACGGCGTACACCTCCCCTGCCTGGACCGGCCTGCCGAACGGCCAACCGGTGCCGTCCGGCCCACCCTCGAGTGGGCTGTAGTAGCGGTTGAGCGCCAGCAGCGCCTCGCGTTCCAGCTCCTCGGGGGCGGTCCGCAGCCGCGCGACCAGGGTCGCGACCACGGTCACTCCCTGGTAGTACGGCGGCTCGACCACCACCCGGGCACCGACGGTGCGCCGCTCGTCGATGTACCCGGCGACCGCCTGGAGGGTCTCCTCGGTCGGGACCAGGTCCTCGAACCGGAGCCTTCCCTGGGCGTCGGTCGGTGCGGCAGGCACCAGCAGCACCCGGACGCCGCCGGCCTCGTCCGTACTGTCGGCCGGCACCGTCCGGACCCGGGCGACCTGCGGCGCCGCGGCCCGGGCCAGCTGGTCATAGTCCTCTGCGGTGACCGCCCGGTCGCGGGTGCGCAACGCGAGTGGCCCCCGCAGCCTGGCCTCGGCGACCGTCTCCGGGGCGACCCCACCGATCGCGGCCCGCCTGTTCTCGACCCGGTCGACCCCGGGCACCGTCGACCGCAGCACCCGTACGGTCCCGGCGGAGACGTTGCCGCCCGGCCCGCCACCCACCCGGTAGACCGGAACCCGCAGCGGGGCGCCCTTCGGCGGCACGGCTCCGTAGTTCCGCAGCGAGCCGTCGGGCTCCCGGACCGCGGGCCCGAAGTGCACGTCGCCCGTCGCCCGGTCGACACGGAACACGGCGTCGTCGAACTCACGTCCGGCGAACGAGTCGACCTCCTGCCAGCGTTCCCAGCCGGCCCCGGCCGCTACCTCGACCTCGAGCGGTGCGCCGTCGGACACCACGGGTCCGTGCGAGAGCCGGAAGACCTGCCCCGGCACGCCCTCGGACAGACCGAGCACCTCGTCCTCGATGATCTCGGCGTGCACCGCCTCGGTGGTGCCGCCGATGGTGAACGCCGACGCGGCGGTGATGGTCGGGCTGGCGCTGTAGAACGGGTAGCCCTCCACGGCGGGCACCGTCCGGCACCGCATCCAGCCGGCGCGCTGACCTGCAACCAGCGACGCGGCGTGGCTCGACGGCAGGTGCAGGACGACATCGCCCTGCCGGTTGAGGCCGCCGGTCTCGTCGCGGTCGACGTCACAGCCGATCCAGGCCGCGCCGTCCCACGCCTCCCACACCAGCGGTGGCGCGGTCGGGTCGACGCCGACGCCCTGCACGTCGCACTCGAACCGGAGCGCGATCGCGCAGCGCGGCGCGGCGTCGTCGAGACCGAGCAGGAGGGCGTCGTCGTACGCCGGCTGCGGCGAGAAGCACGGGAACTCGGTGGAGAGGCTCAGCTCGTCGTCGCGGGACACCGGCTGACCGCCGGCCGCCTGGGTGAACACATGGCGCAGCGAGCGCGGCGGCATCACCAGGTCCTGCGTGGTCGCGAACACCACCGCGTCGTCCTTGGACGTGCGGATGGTCGCGACCTCGGCCTTGGCGGGCACCACGACCGACTCCTCCGGCGGCGCCGAGAGCCACGCCGTGACGTCGACCCGGGCCGGCGTCGGCGGCGTGCAGGCTGACGCCGAGCAGGTCGAGGAACGTGATGTACATCCGGTCGGGCACCCGGTTGAGCCGGTAGAGCAGCTCGTCGGTCATGAACGCAAAGGTCTCGATCAGGGTGACTCCTGGATCGGACACGTTGTGGTCGGTCCACTCCGGGCAGCGCTGCTGCACCATCCGCTTGGCGTCGTCGACGAGGTCCTGGAAGCGGCGGTCGTCGAGGTTGGGAATGGGCAGGCTCATCAGACCGGCTCCTCGTGCGGGGGGATGACGTAGAACGGGAAGACCAGGTTGCGCGGGTCGTTGGTGCCGCGGACGGAGTACTCGATGTCGACGTAGAGGACACCACGGTCGACGGCGTCGAAGCGGACGGTGACCGCCTCCAGGTCGACCCGCGGCTCCCAGCGATCCAGCGCGACGCGTACGGCGTACGCGATGTCGCCCGCGGTCGAAGCGTCCGCCGGTGCGTAGACGTAGTCGTGGACCGCGCAGCCGAACTCGGGCCGCATCGGGCGCTCGCCCGGCGCGGTCATCAGGATCAGCCGGATGCTCTCCTCGATCTCGCGGGTGCCGGTCACCAGCGCGACCTTCCCGGTGGGGTCGGCGCGGACGGGGAACGCCCACCCGGAACCGACGAACTCCTCGCCCACGGTCAGCCTCCGATCATCACGGTGAGGGCACCGGGCGGCAGGATCGGGGCGCCGCAGCCGCTGACGTCGCCGACCCGGGCGGCGGGGCGGCCGCCGATCAGCACCGTCGCCGAGCCCTTCGCAATCGGCGAGGGCGGGTGCGGACCGGCTGGTGGCGGGAACGAGCAGGTGTGGAGGTCACCGACGACTGCGGCCGGGAGCCCGCCGATCAGCACGGTGGCAACGCCCGGCCCGGTGATCACACCCGGGTGCGGGGTCAGGTCCCCCACTCTGGCTGCCGCTGGCATCGCTCCGTCCTCCTTCCCGCCTAGTTGATCTTCACGAGGGCGCCCTTGACCGTGGCGAGTGCGGACCCGCTGAGCTCGGCGTTGACCCCGGCCTTGAGATTGAGGTTGGTCTGGGCCTCGATGTCGATGCTGACGGCCTTCAGCTTGAGGTTCCCGGTGTCGGACGTGACCTCCACCGCCTGCAGCGCCTTCACCGTCAGCGGTCCCTCAGAGACGATCTCGATGCCCTTGCTACCGGTCTGGGTGAGGACGATCTTCTGCTTGCCGTCGTTGGAGCTGACCTCGATCGCCTCGGAGCCGGCCGCCTCGAGGAAGTCGACCTTCATCCCCGTGCGGGACACCAGTCCTCGTCGCACCACCTGGCCGGAGCCCGAGTCGATGTTGGCCGCCCAGCCGCCGTGCGGCTGGTCCTTGCCGTTGTAGAGCCCGCCGAGGACGTAGGGATGTCCGAGGTCACCCTGCTCGAACGCGACCAGCACCTCGTCCCCCACTTCCGGGAGTACGGCGGCGCCGCGGTCCTTGCCGCGCACCGGCCTGGACGGTGCGGGCCCACCACGACTCGTAGGAGTCGGCCAGCCACGGCAGCTTGATCTTGACCCGCCCCCGGTGCTCGGGGTCCTGCACGCTGGTGACGATCGCCGGCACCACGCCGCTGATGCCGGCCCGTTGCCGCGAGGTGGCGTTGGCCGCGCCGAACAGCGAGCGTTCGGACGTACTGCTGGCGGTGAAGGTGGTGCGGTAGCCGAACGTCCGGGGAGAACTCGTGCCGGGTCGACGTGAGCACGTACTTGCCGGCGAACGGGGGCGACACACCTGCCAGCTGGACCGCGGTCCCGGCGCGCAGCGCGGGGTTGCCGCGCGCCGTACCCTCCAGCTCGGCGAAGCCGCCGGCGAGGTGGTCGGCCAGCGAGCTGGCCACGGCGGTGACCTGGTCCTGCTGGGAGAGGGTCGCCAGGCCGACGACGTACGACGCCCTGTCGAACTTCGCGGCCAGCGACGCCGGGCGTGATGCCGCCCTCCGGCTTCGCGCTCTCGGTGACCGCGTCCTTGACGGCGACGACCTCCTTCTTCTGCTGGGGGTCCCAGCCGCGGACCTCGACCTTCGGCCACCTGGCCGTCGGAGGTGAGCGTGCCGCGGAGGTTCACCAGGCTGACCCCCCGCTCGAGGACCAGCGGGTTGTCGCGGGAACCCGCGGTGCCGCCCGGCGCTTCAGCAGCGGGCGGGCGGGCGACGAACCGGAGCTTGCCGTCGGCCATCGTCAGCAACCGGTCGTTCTCGGCGGCCAACCGGTGCAGGAAGTCCCAGTCGTTGATGCCGTCCTGGGTGGTGTGGTCGAGCATGGTGGTCGTCGCCTCGACCTCGCACGGCAGGCCGGCCCGCTGCGCGACCTTCTTGACGATGTCGGAGGCGGTCATGTTGACGTAGGCCTCGACCCGGGTGCCACGGAACAGCCGATGGGACGCGTCGAGGCCGCGGACGACGGTGAACACACCTGCCTCGCTCACGTCGACCTCGATCGCGGTGACCTCGCCGGCGTGCAGGACGCCGGGCCCGCCGGGCTGGGTGGACTGCAGGCTGAGCTCGACCTTCGCGCCGATCTCGAAGCGGGCCTTGGCGAGCACGGTGCCGCTCTCGTCGGAGAACCGCAGCAGGAACAGGTCCGGCACGTGGGTGCTGTCGTCGACGTAGCCGGTGACCAGCAGCGGCTTGACGTCATCGGGCAGCTGGGCCCCGTCGACCTTCACCAGGATGGTGTTGCTGAACTCCTCACCGTGCGGCATCGAGCACCCTCCGGTCGGGCGCGGCGACGCGGCGCGGGTCGTTGACGACGGGCGTGGCGGTGAGCTCCTCGAGCGGCGGCAGCAGCAGCCGGCGCCCGGGCCGCAGCCGGATCGGGTCGTCGATCAGGTTGAGCTCCGCGATCGCGCGCCAGAGGGCGGGTACGCCGTACTCGTCGTAGGCGATGGCGGGCAGGCTGTCGCCCGCGATCACCTGGTGCACCCGGTGCGGCACCAGGCCACCCGACGTGGGGTTCTGCTTCGGAGAATCGCCGGACAGCTCCTCGAGCGTGACCTGGCAGGTCGCCCGGATCGGCAGGCCCGCCGCCGTGAAGAGGGTGTACTTGGCCTGGACCTGGCTGACGTAGGCGAGGAACCCGGTCAGCCCGCCCCACTTGAAGATCACCCAGGGCGGCGAAGCCTTCTTCGACGTCAACGACGACTCGGTCGGGACGGTGAGGGAGAACAGCTTCTCCACGTTCTCCACCACACTGCTGTCCTGCTTGGCCGACGCGTCGAAGAAGAGCTCGAGGGTCAGCTTCGCCGGCTGTGCGCCCGTGAACTGCGGGGGTGAGGCCTTCTTGTTGCCCTTCGCCTGCTCCCGCTTCCAGCTCGCCTACTTGGCGAGCTGGAGCTCCTTGGGGTTGAACTGGAAGTCGAGCTTGAACATCAGCGGCCCGGCCGCGGCGAGCGAACCGTCCTTGGAGGGCTCGTGCACCACCAGGCAGGGCGTGCTGGAGGCTCGACCCCGCGTCGCCGCCACCGCTCTTGCCGCCGGACTGCGCTGCGCCGAAGGACACCGGGCTCCCGCTCACGAGCAGCTCAGCCCTTCACCAGGAAGCCGTGGTGAGCGATCTCGAGCGTCTCGGTCAGCACCTTCGGTGAGTCGGTGTTGAAGCTCGGACCGGTCCAGCGGACCGGCACCATGTCGGCAATCGCCCACTGCGCGACCGTCGTGCCGTCGGCCCGCTTCGCACTGATGGTGCCGGTCTTGCGTTCGCAGCCGGCGGCCATCGAGGACACCCAGGCGGCGAGCTTCGTCGTGTTCGCGCCGAGCGGTCGACTGAGCTTGATGTTGCCGTACTTCAACCGGGTGGGCAGCTGCCACACGTAGTCGTTGTTGCCGCCCTCCTCACGGGTCTCCATGACCACCTCGCAGGTCATCCCTTCGCAGCTGGTGAACGCGCCGAGCTCGGTGTCGTCGATCTTGACCACGAAGTGCACGCCGACGGCGGTGTCGACGTCCTGCGTCATCTCACCCACGGCTGTCGCTCCTCTCGCATCGGCCTGCGGTCCGGGCTATCACCCATCGCTCAGCACCCACTCACCACGGATCGGTCCGTACGCCGCGCCGCTCGCGGTCGAGCAGCAGCTCGGCCTTCATCCGGCGCAGCACCGCCGGGAACAGCTTCTGGGCGAGGGCGTCGACGTCACCGGTCGCGCTCGCTGCGCCGCCGCCCGCGCCGGCCGCGCCGGGCGCTGCCGCCGGGGCGGCGGCGGTCTGCACCGTCACCGTGCCCGGTGTGGTGGGACCCGCGGCGCTCACAGGGACGGCGTGCGGGCCCGCTGGGCTCGGGTCACCCTCGGTGGCCCCGAGCGTCTCGAACGGTTCAGCCGCCGTGGCCTGTACCGAGAGGGGTGCCGAGGGGGTGCCGGCGCTGACGCAGCCAGCGGCATGGTCGGCGCGAGAGCCGACGATGCGACGGGGGACGTCGTGGCCGGAGAGGCCGGTGGCCGGACGGATCGGGAGACGACCGGTCCGGGGTACGGCGCCAGTACGACCCCTGCCGGTTGCGCCGTCCACGGCGTAGCAGGGCCCACGGGGGCGGCGAGGGCAGCGGAGTCGCGGAGGGCAGCACCGGCACCGGTCTGGGGGCTGTTTTCGGGGTGGTCGATCGAGAAGTCGATGGTCGGCGCCGTGGGGTCGGCGACCGTGGCTGCGGGGGGTGCGGTTGCTGCGGCGGTTGCGGTGGGTGACCTGTCAGTCACCAGCGCGGACGGTGCCGCCGACCGCTGCACCGACGTCGGGATGGCGACCGGCCCGGGCTCCCGCGGACCGGCCGGTGTGGTTGCCGGCGCCGGCGGCACTGCCTCGCCCACTGCCAGGCGCTGGATCGGGACCACTCGCTCGCGGGTGGACCTGGTCCGGACGAGGGGCGCCGGTCGCACGACGAGCGACGGCGTCGGGCGCCCCGGGCCGGGCAGCAGGTCGGCTCGCTGGATCGAGGTGGCGATGCCGGCGGCGAGGGGCAGCGGGGTGCTCGGCAACCGGTCCGGCGGCAGGACCGGCGGCAGGACCGGCGGAGGCGCGGCAGGGTCGGTGGCAGGGTCGGTGGCCCGACGGAGGTGGAGTCGGGCGACGGCGCTTCCGCCTTGTCCGCTCCGTCTGCCTCCTCTGTCGCGCCGTGATCGCGCACCGCGAGGCCGGGGGCGTCCGGGGCTGTTGCCGGACTGACGTCGGCGGGGGACGGCGGGGGCCCGGCCGCGGGGCCGATCGAGCGGGCCAGGGTCAGGTCGGGCGGGCGGAGCTCCACCGGCGGCTGCACCGGCGGCTGCACAGTCGGCTGCACCGGCGGCTCGTGCGCCGGACGCGGTCCGGCGGCGACGAGAGCGCGTTGGATCGGCACCTCGGTGAACCCGGGACCGCTGGCTCTCGCCGGCAATGCCGGGGCCGTCGGCAGGGCCTGCGAGGCGGGCGGCACCGGGGCGTCGAGCGGCAAGGGCTGGGGTGCCGGTTCCGGGACGACCGGTGCGGTGTCGTCGTCGTACGACTCCGGCGGTGCCGCGATCGCGGTCGCCGGCGCGCTCGGCAGCGGTGCGCCCAGGCCGATCCTCTGCTCGGCGGTCGGCGGGGTTCCGGTCGGCGGGGTTCCGGTCGGCGGCATCGCTCGCTGCACCGGCAGCGGGACCGGTGACGAACCGGGTGGGTGCGGCGTCGCAACGCTGCGCTGGACGACAGCTGGGGGGCCGACGTCGGCCGGGCGCGGCGACACCGGCAACGTCTCTGCCGCGCTCGAGCCGAGTGGCGGCCGGTCCGGGAGGCCCTCGTGAGCGACCTCGGCGACCGGCGGCGGGCCGGCAGGGTCGAGAGCGGGCGCGGCGGCAACGACCGACCGGTGGACGACGGGCATCCCGGCCGAGGGAGCGCGGGTCAGCGCCGGGACGGACACCTCAGGTCGTACGACGTTGGGCTCGCTCGGCCCGGGATGGTCCTCGGCGCGGGCTGCCGGAGCGGTCGGCTGCCTCTCGATCGGGGCCGGCCCGGCAGCGGACCGTTGGACCACCGACGGCCGGGGCGGCGGGAGCAGGGTGAGCTCGGGAGCGGACCCGCCGGGGTGGGACGGCTCTCCCAGACCACCTCCCAGACCACCTCCCAGACCACCTCCGTCACCGTCGACGACCCCGCCGGGCATCGTGTCGACGACCGCGTGACTGAGGGTGCTGGTGAACGCCGGCGACCGCCAGACGGGCAGCTCGGCCGGAAACGCGGTGGGGCGGGTGAGCGGAGCGATCGGCAGGTCGAGCGTGCGCTGGATCGGCGGCAGGAATGCCCATCCCATGGGCGGAACAGGCGGTTCAGGAGAGGCCGCGGCCGCGGCGCCGGGTCCGGTCGCCGCCGGCTCGTCGGCCGGTTCGCGGGTCCACGGCCAGCGCACGGGCCTTCACCGCTCCTCGGCCAGGCGGGTGTTGATGCTGGCGATCTCGCTGACGAAACGCAGCCGCTGCGGGTGCTCGAGGTCGAGGATGTCCTCGAAGCCCCAGTGGAAGTGGTAGGCGACGTACGCGACCTCCTCGTAGAGCCGCTCGGGCGCGTACGTCACGATTCCCCCAGGCGCCCACCTGCGAGGTCGATCGTGAACCGGTGGGAACAGCTGGGGCAGGTCACCGCGGCCCGGGTGTGTCCCTCGGCGTTGATCCGCCGGTAGAAGTCCTGGAGGAACGCGACGTCGCTGGCGAACATGTTCTCCACGACCTGCGCGTTCACCACGCCGACGGTGCCGAGCCGGGTGATCACCCGACCGAGGAGGACCACGGTGGTGAACGCCGGGTTCTCCTGGACCCGCTCGTCGTAGAGCGGGAGCAGCTCGTCGCGGGCGGTCGCCAGCCGCATGGTGCCGTGCCGGTGCACGACGCCGTCGCGGTCGACGTACCCGCGCGGCAGCTCGAAGTCGAACTCCGTGCGCATCGCCGCCGCGCTCCCGGGCGCCGTCGGCACTGCCCGGCCCGACCGCGGCCGGGGCCGTGGTCGGGTCGATGACGGGTGAGGGTCCGCGCTGCATCAGGAGACGGTCACTTCGTCGTAGCAGATCGTGAACTTCTCGGTCGCCTGCTCGGCGGCGCCCGCCTTGAGGGCGTTGACCTCGACCGAGCGCACCCAGCAGTTGACGAAGTTGTAGGTCTTGATCGGGGCTCCGGCGAAGTCGAGCAGCTGCGACCGAGGCTGTCTTCCGGGCGCCGGCGACGTCGCCCTGGGCGACGGTCTTCAGCCAGTCGGTGATCGTCTTGCTGTCGGTGAGCCCGCGGGTGACCGTGAACTCGCCGGCCTTGGCGCGGCCGATCAGCTGGCGTACGACGTACTTGCCGTCGCTGGTCTGTTGCTTGAGCTCGATCTTGTCCACCTCGGACTTGAGCCCGCTCACCTCGTTGACCTTGGGGATCTGGATCCCGTCGACCGTCACGATGAAGCCGTTGGCGGCGCTGGTGTCGAGTGCGTCTGCGAGTGCCATCTCAGGATCTCCCTCTGCTGGTTATTCGGAAACGAGGCTGGTGCCGCCGGAGAACTGCGACAGCTGGAAGATGACGAACTCGGCCGGCTTCACCGGGGCGACCCCGATCTGGCAGACCACCTGGCCGGCGTCGATGCCCTCGGCCGGGTTGGTCTCGTCGTCGCACTTCACGAAGAACGCCTCGTCCGGCGTGGTGCCGAACAGCGCGCCCTTGCGCCACTCGTTGACGAGGAAGGCGCTGATCGTGCGGCGGATCCGGGCCCACAGCTGCGTGGTCGTTCGGCTCGAACACGACCCACTGGGTGCCGGCGAGGATCGACTCCTCGAGGTAGTTGAAGAGCCGGCGCACGTTGAGGTAGCGCCACTCGGCGTCACTCGACAACGTCCGCGCGCCCCACACCCGGACTCCGCGGCCGGGGAAGGACCGGATGCAGTTGATGCCCACCGGGTTGAGCAGGTCGTGCTCGGCCTTGGTGATCTGGGTCTGCAGCGAGATCGCACCCCGCACCACCTCGTTGGCGGGCGCCTTGTGCACGCCGCGGGTGTCGTCGTTGCGCGCCCAGACACCGCGCCATGTGGCCGGACGGTGGCACGTACTTGTTGGTGCCCGACACCGGGTCGAAGACCTGGACCCACGGCCAGTACAGCGCGGCGAACTTCGAGTCGTAGCCCGCATCCCGGGTGCGCCACTCGAGCACCTCCTGCGCGTTCAGCCCCGGAGGGGTGTCGAGGATCGCGATCCGGTCGCCCATCAGCTCGCAGTGCGCGATCATCCCCAGCTGCACGGCCTTGAACGTGCTCGAGGTCGATGGCGCCGTTCTCGAGCGCCGCGGCGAGGTCGGGTACGGCGACCATGGTCACCTCCTCGACCGCCTCCAGGCCGCCGAAGCCGGTGCGTTCGGCCGCGTCGCCGACGTAGTCGCCGGTGCCGAGGTTGTCGGTCGAGGGCGGTACCGGCGTCGCCTCGGGGGCCGCCATGTCGACCTGGCCCTTGGCGATCGGCGTGAGCGCGCTCCCGGGGTTGGTCTCCTCGAGGTTGATGATCTTCGAGGCGGCATTGACCTTGGTCGCGACGTTGTTGTCGCCGGGCCTGGTGGTGACGTTGTCGTAGGTCTCCGTCGACTTGCCGTCGACGAGGACGACCAGCTTGAACTCGTCGTCCGGCGGGCTCTCCCCGCCGGCCTGCTCGACGCTGACCCGGATGTTCTTGCTCGCGGTCGCACCCTTCGCGATCGACGTGGCCGTGTAGCCGCCGATGCTGGCCTGCTTGGGAGCCTCGATCGCCTTCGGCCTGCTGCCGTTGCCGCTGTCGGCCGCGATCCGCACCACGAAGCAGTTGCCGCCGCCGTTGAGGAACCACCCGTAGACCGCGTGGGCGAGGTAGGAGTTCTCGACGAACTCGCCGAACGCCTCCGTGAACTGGGTCCAGTTGGACACCAGCTTCGGCTCGTTGATCGGTCCTTTCGCGGCCAGGCCGACGAACGCCGCGACCGAGGTGCCGACGCCCTCGATCGGGCGGGAACCCGCCGGGACCTCCTCGACATAGACCCCGGGCGAGAGATACGTGGGCATGGTGCCTCCCAACGGCTGAGTGGACTGGGGCTATCCAGACTCGTCGGTGGGCGGGCCGCCGCACACGTCCCCCGGGACGGCCACTGAGGAAGGTTCGGCTGCCCGATCGTGCAGGGCGCCAACTACTTGAAGTCCTTGGCGCCCTGCACGGTGCCGTCCGGCAGGAAGACCCGCACCGTCTCGGACGCGACGACGATGAACTTCCTCGTCGTGATGGCCTGCTCCTTGAACCACAACTGGCACTGTGGACATTGCGGCAGGGTGGATACCCCGATGGCTTGGGCGCCGGTCAGGCGGAACACGTTCTTCTCAGCATGCACGAGGTCGGCGTACCCGGGGATGCCGGAATCTGTGAAGTTTCGGCGCGGCAGCCACTGGCCCGTCTCTTCGCTGTGTTCCTCCCGGTCAGCTTTCACACGGCCCCCGTACCCAGCGCCGTACTCGTAACTGCCCACCCGCCGCAAAAGGGTCGCGAGGTCCTCTCGCGCCTTGTCCTGTGCTTTGGTCGACTTCAGGTTCTTTATTCGTTCCTCGAGTCGCTTCTTCTCCGCGGCCGCGGCCTTCGTCATCCTCGTCATTGCACCAATGTCGTGATGCGGACCGAGCTCGCTGAACTTTGCCATCTCGGCCGCGACCCAGGGCGTCTTTGCCGTCAGCGTCGTCCCGGACTCAGGGGCATCGCCGGCGCCCTGCTTAAGGACCTGCCCGCCCCCACTCGCCCAGACCTCGCCCTTCACCTTGCCACCGGCTTTGTGCCTGGCTTCCGCCTTCTTCTTTTCGGCCCCGGCGGTCGCGATCGCGGCCTTCACCTCTGATTTGTCGACCGTGCCGTCGCCTGGGACAGGGACGTTGTCGCCGTCGAACTTCAACTGGCTCCAGAGTCTTGCTATCTCTCGGCCCAACTCGCCGACTTCGGCGACGACCTCGGGCGGAAGGCCCGCGCCCTCCGGGCGCGCCTTCACGGCATCTCTGATGATCTTGTTCCGCTTCTCTACGATCTCGGCTACCTGCGTGCTCACATCGGCGTGGGTCACCGCGGCTGCCGCCTTCGTCTCACCCATCTTCTCGCCCACAGGCGCCTTCTTGGAGGCGACAAGGATCTCGAACACCCCCTTGCCTTTCTCGACCAGCGAGACGGTGTGGGACTTACCGGCGGCGGAAAAGCCCTTCGCAATGTTCCACGGAGTGAACCTCTCCTTCACCCAAGCCTTGCCCTTCTCGACCTTGCCCTTCACCCACGCCTTGCCCGCGGCCACCTTCGCCTTGGCCTTCCGCCCGATCCCCTGGATCCCGCGGATGACCGGCCCGGCGAGCTTGAGGCCCTGCTTGATCACGAAGTCGAGGGCCTTGTTCACGGGCTTCTGGAGTGCCTGGAGGATCGAGCTTGATCTTCTCGCCGATGCCGCCGATGCCGAGCACGCTGGCGATGAAGCCGATCAGGATCGGCACCATCTGGCTGAGCGCGTCCTCGATCCGGTCGACGACCGCGGAGATGTTGCCCTTGGCGATGTCGACGACGCCGTCGATGACGGTGTTGACGAACTTCATGATCCGCTCGGCGTTGGTCACGAAGAACATGACGACGTCGTAGATCAGCTTGCAGGCCTTGATGAACGCGGCGGCCGGGTTGAGCAGTGCTGATCAGCCAGGTGATGCCGGCGGTGATGATCTTGGTGAGGACGAAGTCCTCGATCTGCTCCATGATCATGTTCTTGATGTCGCCGAGCTTCTCCATCAGCATCTCCCAGACGGCACCGAGCGCCGCCGCTGGCGATCTTCTGGAAGATGTCGACGCCCGCCTCGACCGCCGCCATCGCCTTCTCGCCGATCTGCTTGACGATCCGGTTGCGGATGTTGGCCCAGGTGAGGCCGAAGATCGAGGCGAGGAGCTTGATGATGCCCTTGATGTCGAAGGTGTCGGGGATCTCGATGCCGGCGTTCGCCGAGCTGACCGAAGAGCCAGCCCATCAGGCCCTTCTTGAGGTGGGCGCCGATGTTGGCGAAGAACTTGTTGATGCCGCCCTTGACCGCACCGATCAGGTTGCCGAGGAAGCCGATCGGGTCCTTGATGATGTCGCCGATCGCGGCGGCCGCCCGAGCCAGCGTGTTCTTCAGCATCTCCACCAGGTTCTTGATGGTGTTGATGACCGCCTTGATGGCGCCGATCGCCTTGTCGACCAGGCCCTTGTTCTCGGCCTGCAGCGCTTCGATCCGCTCGTCGAGCCCCTTGCGGGCTTCGACGTACTTCGACGCCAGGGTCTCCACGACCGCGTTCTGCTTGTCGTTGACGTCGGCCTCGAGCTGGTCGAACTTGTCGCCGATGTCCTTGGCCGCCTCGTTCCCGACCTTCTGCAGGTCGGGCGCGAGCGTCTTGACGTACGCCGCGATGTCGGCGCGTCCCTTCGCGATCCGCTGCTTGGCGGCGGTGAGGTCGCCGCCCACGATGTCGGCGACGCGCGAGATGACGCCGTCCATCTCCTTGAGGTAGAGCTCCCGACCGGCCGTGTAGAACTCGTTGACCTTGTCGGGCATCCCGAGGAGCTTGTCCTTCGCCCAGCGCAGTCCGCCGAGCCAGCCGCCGTACCGGTCCCGCTTGTACGCCGACATCTTGGCGCTGACGAACGCTTCGAACTTGGCGCGCGCCGCCGCCTCGCCCGTCTCGAAGGCGGTCTCGACCTTGGGGTCGATGCCCTCGAGGATCTTCTTCACCTCGGCCTCGGTCGCGGCGAAGATGCTCCTGGA
Source organism: uncultured Actinomycetota bacterium (assembly GCA_963756795.1). Classification (GTDB taxonomy): domain Bacteria; phylum Actinomycetota; class Actinomycetes; order Propionibacteriales; family Nocardioidaceae; genus Nocardioides. Next base: position 914,059 of record CAVWPK010000011.1, read on the forward strand.
TGTGGGCGGTGACCTTCGCGCGCTCGGTCTCGTCCTTGGACTTGGTCTGTCCCTTCGCGCCCACCAGCTTCGCGATGGCGGCGCCCTTGGCGCCCTGCATGCCGGCGACGCCGGCGACGGTCTGGGCGTTCGCCTCCTCCTTGCTCTGGGCGAGCGTCGCCTTCTCCTGCTCCCGGTACTCACCCGGCGCCTTGTCGGCGTGCTCGGCGGCCTTCTGCTTCTCGGTGAGGGCGCCCTGGAACTCCGGTTCGTTCGACTTCGCCAGCTGCTCGTCGGTGACCTGGGCGTCGGCCATCTCCTGGTTGACCTCGTGCTTGCCGGCCTCGAGGTTGACCTGCTCGGCAGGGGCAGGCTTGGGTACGGCGCCGCGCCGCCGGGATCGGGGCGGTCTTGCCCGGGTCCTCCGGCTGGAGGGGGGTGACCTCCTTGGGCACCGCCTTCGACTGGTCGGGCGCCGCCTCCGTCGCGGCCTCGATGTCCTTGGCGGAGCCCTCCTTGCCCTGGGTCACCATGCCCTTGACCTCGCCCTTGACCTCGCCCGCCTTCCCGGACTCCCGGTAGCTGTCGGCCTCCTTGAGGGTCTTCGGCGACTTGGCCTCGATCGCGGCCTTCACCGCGGCGATGAACGCCTTCTTGTCGAACGTGCCGGGCTGCTGGGCGTCCATCGCGTCGACCTTGGCCGCCTTCGCCTGGCCGGAGACGTCGTCGGTCGGCGCGAGGGCTGCCTGCTGCGCCTCCTTCGCCTTCGACGCGGCCGGCGGGTGCGCCTTCTTGGCGTTCGCGAAGCCCTTGACGTTGCCCTTCACCTGGGCGAACGCCGGGTCCTCCGACGGCTTCACGCCGGGCGGCGCGACCGGGGGCTGCAGCAGCTTGTCCTTGGACAACGGCGCGGGCGCCGTCGGGGCCGACCCGGCGCCACCACCACCGGCGCCACCGATCGCCGGCGCCTTGCCCGCCGTACCGCCGCCCTTCGCGGCACCGCCCTTGCCGGTCGTCTTCGGGGCCTTGGCGCCCGCCTTGCCGAGCGGGGAGACCGGCTTGACCGGCTTCGCCGGTGGCACCGGCTTTTTGGCTGCCACCGAGCCCGGGCCGAAACCGGTGGTCACGACCGCGAGCGCCGAGGCGGGCGGCTTGTTGGCCTCACCGTCGAGATCCACCGGTACGCCGGCTGCCTTCGTCGCCTTGAGGCCCTTCTCGACGGTGCCGATGTCCGGCTCGCTGCCACGGACCTCGCGCAGCGCCTTGTCGATGTCGGTCACGGCGTCGCCGGACGACTTGAGCTTCCCGGCCATCAGCGCGCTCACCGCGGAGTTGCCGGCCGCGCGCTGCAAGGCGAACAGGCCCGCGGCGCCGCCCCGGCGGGCAGCCGTGCCGACGCGGGTCCGTCCCTCGGCGAGGCGTTCGCCGATCGGACCCGCGGCGTGCTCCCGGGCGCTCATCTCAGCTCAACCGGCGATGCCGGTCAGACCTGCTCCTCTTCCTCCTCGGCCGCCTCGCGCTGCACCGGGCCGAGGGAGTCGTCGTGAGCGGTCTGCGCCTCTTCCTCTTCCTCACCTTCCCGTTGGACCGCGGGCAGGGTGGGGTCGTGCGCAGCCTGCACGGCAGCCGGCCCCACCGGAGCAGCCGCCACTGCCGGCACTGCCGGTGCCGGTTGGCTCATCACCCGCTCGGCATTCGAGGCCGCCTCGACCTCGAACCGGTCCGCCGGGTCGCTGACCCGTACGCCGCCTGCGGCCGGCGTACCGTCGACCGGCCCGCTGCGTTGCTGGACGACATGGGTGAGCTCGTGCGCCAGGAGGGTCTGCCCCTGCGCCGAACCCGGGTCGTACACGCCGCGCTGGAACACGATGTTGGAGCCCACCGTGTAGGCATGCGCACTGACCGAGCGGGCCGAGGTGTCCGCGGCGTCCCCGGTGTGCACCCGGACGTCGCTGAAGTCCTGGCCCATCCGGGCCTCCATGTCGGTCCGCACCTCCTCGTCCAGCGGGGCGCCGCCGCTCGAGACGACGTCGTGGACCGGCGAACGCTCCTCCATCACGCTCGCCGCGGCCGCGTTGCCGGCGGCTCGCTGGATGCCGACCATGCCGGACCGGCCGACCACGTCGGTCCGACCGGCTGCGGCAGCCATCGCGATCGCCGGATCCAGGCTGTCGGCGCGCTGGCTCGGGCCGGTTTCGGTCTCTCGTTCGGGGTGGTCGTAGTCGTGGTGGCGCATGCCGACCTCCAGAGTCGTGGTGTCACCACGCTGCTCCCCCGCCGCGCCGGACGCCAGACACCCGGGCGCAGCCGGAAGGACCCTTCGGCTGCCCGATCGGGCAACCGCGGCGGGGGCGGCTCGGTCGAGCTGTCCCGATTCGCCCCGACGCCCCGTGGGCAGTGCGGCAGAGCGCCCACTATGGGCGCTGCACATCGCCCACTTAGACGCGGACAGCGACTCCTACTCTGAGAGCCGCCTCCGGGCGCCATCCGAGCGTCCCTCAGGGTCGACGCCGCTCACAGGATTGCCCGTGAGTGGGAGCCTGAACCATCCGCTGATAGGACCCTCACTCACGGCAGGCATGTATTACCAACGGCTCGTCAGAGGTCGCTGGACCGCTTTCTCTAACGCGGGCTCGGGCCTTGTCGGTGAGCATGAGCTTCGGGGTGACGTGGACCTTCTCGGCCAGCGCAGCGATCTGGGCCTCGTGGGCCTTGTCCGCGTCCAGGAAGTCCACGGCCGAGGCCGCCCAGACCAGGGCGGCGGCGTTGAAGTACTGCACGGTGTGAGCGCTGTCTTCGCTGACTCGTGGAGACCGCCGCAGGGTGATCCGGTAGGAGCCATCCGACTCATAAAGGTTCGTGTAGTGGTCGATGACGTAGTTGGTAGCGTGGCTGAACCAGCACAGCGTCTTGTAGTACGAGTAGGCCTCGACGCCGCCGGGGGAGAGGTCGTCGCACTTGCTTGAAGTTGCGAGCCTGAGCGTTGGAGAAGGACTCGTGGTCCTCGTCGGCGTGTGTCGGCACCTGAAGGCCCGACGCCGCCCATGCTTCGGACTGCTTGAGGGTGTCCACCATGCTCCGACGCGAGCGGTAGTCCTCGTTGAGCAGCGCCTGCACGCCGTCAGGAACCTGAGCGGCCCACTGTGTGGTGACAGCACACTCGAAGGAGGTGCGGATGATGGGCGAGGCCTCAAGCCACAGCCCATCGCGGGAGTCGGCGGGCTGCTGCCTCGCCCGTACGATATGCGTGGGCTGCGAGTCCACTAACGGTATGGAGGCGTGTCTCGTGGTAGCCGTCGAGCTGCCGTTGCCGGGTTGATCTGTTCCCTCGTGTGCCAGAGCTTCACGAGGTCGGCGCACGCCTCAGAGAGTTGTTCCGGCGTCGGCTCGTCACTCACACGACGAACTCTAGGAGACTTCGCCGACACTCTTCGCTGATCCTGAGCGCCACTTCCTCAGAGGTGAAGTGGGGTGGCCACCATTCCTAGCCCCTTCCCTCGCCAAGTACTGCCCGTCGGAGTTCTTCGAACGCGGTGCTCACTGTGGCGGAGATCGCGTTGGAGGTATCCCGTTGGCGCGCTGCTGATGCTGCGGGGTAGGTCTGATGCGTATCGGGAGCAGCGGCGTCATGGTGTAGTCGCTGTTCCCAGCGGATAGCGTGCTTCAACCCCTCACGCGTAATGCCGAAGTGCAGCGAGGGCCGCTTCCCTCCTGTTGGAACCCGAGGAGCAGGCTGACGACCAGGCCGCGACTTGCAAGGCCGGCCAGCGCCCGGCGTGCGGATGAGGGCGTGATCCCAAGGCGGTCTGTCACGACACGGAGGGGCAGCAGCGGAAAGAGCGGCCGTTCGGCCCAGAGGTCTTCCGTCGCATCCGGGAAACGACTCGACATCGCAGCCCAGATGTCGTCGCTTGCCCGCAGCTTCGAAACCGTGCTCTGGAGAACTTCAACGGTGAGTTGCAGGCGGGTCATCGTGCCGAACCCGTGTGGCGGGAGACAGTGCGAGATCTCTTCCGCGTGGGGGTTAAGCAACAGCATCGGCACATCTGCGCGTAGCAGGCCGAGCTCCAAGTAGGTGGCGTGCGCGAGGATGGCGCCGCCTACTACGCCGATGCCTCTAGACATGCATTTCACGCCCTCCGCTCGTTCTAAGTGTTGCAGCAGGTGGGCATTCTTGCCGTCCGTTCCGGGGTATCTCACACTCTCGAAGTGAGAGGTGCAGTCATCACCGAAATCACCGCACTAACGAGTGAGAGCGACCGACGATGCCGGACTTCAACACGCTTAGCGGGAGCCAGGTAGTCCTGGCGCTCCTAGTTGTGCTGATCGGCGCGTGTGTTGGAGTGCTCGGTCACTGGGTGGAGCTGCGCCAGACTGCTGCTACGGAGAGCGCGGGAGAACAAGACCGAGCGTTCCAGATGCTGAAGTGGGCGACCGACTTGGCCACAGCGCATGACGTTGAGAGGTCCGCTGCGGGCCTCGCTGCGCTCGCGGCCTTAGCCCACAACGCCTCGACTAACGACCTTGCTGGCCTCGTTGCCATTGAGGTCTCTACCTCGCTAGCCCGTTCAATGCCCCGGTCCGCGGCGGCCTGAATCGCCTTGACCAAGCCATGTGCGCGGGATGGGCCGGATGTAGGGCCCACCAAGGGACTCACTACGGCGTCCGGACCTGGCGACTTACCGGGGCTGTCCGGATCGTGACGGCAGGAGCCGCAGGCAAAGGGCGAGCACCGAGTTCGGCCAGCGTTTCGCTGGTGAACCGACGACAATTCGTCTCCTGGCGAGGGTGAGTCCCCAGGAGTGGTGGAAGTAGCGGGCCCGCCCTGAGCACGGACCAGCCCCTTCGGGGTGTCGGTCCGAGACGAGGGCGGGCCATCGCGTGAGGCTCTGCGAGAAGGCTCTAATCAACTCGTAGAACAGGACTCACGCGATGACCCTGAACCAGTCTGCCCTGCTCGAGCTCACCCAGATGCTGCGCACCGCTGATGGCGGTGATCTGATGCGTCAGATGCTCGGCGTCATGCTCCAAGCCCTCGTCGATGCCGAGGCCACCAGCGTGATCGGCGCCGCTCCGCACGAGCGCACCGAGGACCGCACCACGCACCGCAACGGCACCCGGTCCAAGACGGTGTCCACGACCGCCGGCGACCTGAGCGTCAAGATCCCCAAGCTCCGCCAGGGATCGTTCTTCCCGACCCTGCTCGAACCGCGACGCCGTGTCGATGTGGCGTTGCACGCGGTGGTCATGGAGGCCTACGTCCACGGCGTCTCGACCCGCAAGGTCGATGACCTCGTCGCTGCGCTCGGTGTCGACACCGGGATCAGCAAGTCCGAGGTCTCGCGGATCTGCGCCGGCCTCGACGAGCAGGTCGCCGCCTACGACACCCGACCGCTTGGACCACTGCGCGTTCCCGTACGTGTTCCTCGACGCGACCTACTGCAAGGCCCGCCTCAACGGCCGAGTGGTGTCCCAGGCCGTCGTGATCGCCACCGGCGTCTCCGCCGACGGCCGGCGTGAGGTGCTGGGCTCCCAGGTCGGTGACAGCGAGTCCAAGGCGTTCTGGACCGAGTTCCTCCGCGGGCTGCGCGAACGCGGACTGGACGGGGTCCAGCTCGTGATCAGCGACCACCACCGCGGGCTGATGGCCGCGGTCGACCAGGTCATGGCCGGCGCGACCTGGCAACGCTGCCGGGTGCACTTCATGCGCAACGTGCTGACCCGGGTCCCGAAGGCGTCCTCGGCGATGGTCGCGACCACGATCCGCACGATCTTCGCCCAACCCACCGGCCCGCTGGTCCGCGAGCAGGTCGAGGTCGTCGCAACCATGCTCGAGCCCAAGCTCCCCGACGTCGCCGCGATGCTGCGCGAAGCACGTGAGGAGATCACCGCGTTCGCCGACTTCCCCGAAGCGCACTGGCCCAAGATCTGGTCCACCAACCCCCTCGAGCGGCTCAACCGCGAGGTCAAGAGGCGCACCGAGGTCGTCGGGATCTTCCCCAACCCCGCCGCGCTGCACCGGCTCACCGCCTGCGTCCTGATCGAGGCCCACGACGAGTGGCAGGTCGCTGATCGCCGCTACCTCTCCGAAGGCTCCATGGCCCTGCTCAACCCGCCCGCACCCACCCAGATCGGACACCAACACGACCAGCGCGCGGAGGTGATCGACACCCCCGCCGCCGTCACGGCATAGTTCACATCAGCAGAGCGCCACGCGCCGCTACTTCCACCACGCCACGGGACTCGATCC